>CBDEGP010000002.1:0-2104141 GCA_965237875.1 Dehalococcoidia bacterium | reverse complement strand
GTTCGGAGTCATGCAGCGGGCGGCGCTGAGGCAAAAGGGCGAGATAAGCCCCCACCTGATTGCGCTGTCGGCCACTCCCATACCCCGCACTCTTGCTTTGACCCTGTACGGCGACTTGGACGTTTCCACTCTGGACCAGCTTCCCCCCGGCCGCCAAGAGGTGATGACCCGCCGCGTCCCCGGAGGAACGGAGAGCCGGCGCTTACGGCTTCGTACGTAAAGAGGTCAAGAGCGGGCGGCAGGCCTTTGTGGTCTGCCCCTTGATAGAGGAATCGGAAGCCGTGGAGGCCCGGGCGGCGACGGCGGAGTATGATCGGTTGGCCTCCGAGGTCTTCCCGGACCTGAGGGTGGACCTGCTCCACGGCAGGATGAGCTCGCGGCAAAAGGAGCAGGTCATGTCCCGGTTCCGGGACGGCGGAACGGACATTCTGGTGTCCACCGCCGTGGTCGAGGTGGGGATAGACGTTCCCAACGCCACCGTGATGCTGGTGGAGGCGGCCCACAGGTTCGGGGGTGGCCCAGCTGCACCAGTTCCGGGGACGTGTTGGCAGAGGCCAGCACAAGAGCTACTGCCTTCTGCTCGGCGGACTTCTCCACTGCGGACGCGAATCAACGTCTCTCCGCCGTCGAGCGGATACACGACGGGTTCAGGCTGGCCGAGGTTGACCTGGAGATAAGAGGCCCCGGCGACGCCTTTGGGACCCGTCAGAGCGGGTTGCCCGACCTCCGGGTGGCCCGTCCTTCAGACAGGGACCTCCTCCAGTCGGCCCGCGGCGAGGCTGCCAGGCTGCTGGACGAAGACCCCCAAACCTCGAAGCCCCCGCCCACGCCCCCCTCGCCGCCGCGGCCGCCAAGTTCATGGCCGCCGTCGGCACAGACGCGAGCTAAGTGACATCGCCCCCTGCAAATGGGTTCCAACGTACAAGATCAGGAAGGAGTTTCCCGTGGGAACTGTTCAGTCTCCATAAGAGATGGATAGTCGCCCGAGTCGCCAGAGGGGAAAGCCAAAGTCCCTTCCCTTTGTGGGGAAGGTTAGGATGGGGGCATCCCTCCTATTCTGAACAGTTACTTCCCGTATAACCGTTTGACGCCCCCATAGCCGTGAAGTAGAATTATGCCTCTTATCGCGGGAGACGCACGCGGCGCCCTAGTTAGTAAGGAGGCCCTGGAATGTTCAAGAATGTTCATCACGTCCACTACGCCGTCCATAGTCGGGACGATATGGTGGCCTACATAGAAGAGAACTTTGGCCTCAAACCCGAAAAGCTGGAAGACCTGGGAAACATGGGCAAAGACGCCCTGTACAAGGTCGGTCCCACCCTGATTGAGATAACCGAGCCCGGAGACCCCAACAGCGGGCTTGCCCAGTTCCTGGAGAAGAACGGCCCGGGCGTCTACCACGTGTCCTGGGCCGTGGACAACATCCGGGAAGTGGCTGCGGGCCTGGCTGCCAAGGGCAACAAGATGAGGGGCGAGGGCGGGGTGACCACCAGCCCGCGCGGGCTACCTTGCCGCCAACATCGAGACCGAGTCGTCCCTGGGCCTCTGGTTCCAGATGTCCGAGGGGTAGGGCGAAACGCCGCCGGGTTGCACAGAGACATGACTGCTGCGCCAGTCCCACGCGACCACATCGTCGAGAAAGTCCGGTCCGCCTTTGGTGGAAGCGCGGGACGCGGGCGTCCTCAACCTGGAGACGCTGCCGGACATCGCCGTTGAGCGCCCGGCCAACCCGGAGCATGGAGATTTCGCCACCAGCCTGCCTCTGCGGCTGGCTAAGTCCCACCGCGTAAACCCGCTGAAAATCGCCGAAGACCTGGCCTCACGGGATAGACCCAGGCCAGGAGGTCAAGGAGGTGTGGGCCGCGCCTCCGGGGTTTCGTCAACTTCCGCCTGAACGACGCGTGGCTGGTTTCCCAGGTTGAGTCCATCCTTCAGGCCGGGAAGGACTACGGCAAGCGGGCAGTCGGCACAGGGTCGAAGGCGCTGGTGGAATTCGTCAGCGTCAATCCCACGGGTCCCGTCCACGTCGGCCACACCCGAGGCGCCGTCATAGGTTCAAGCCTCGCCGCCGTGATGGAAGCGGCGGGCTACGACGTGACCCGGGAGTATTACGTCAACGACGCGGGAAGCCAGATGGAAACTTTCTACGCATCCGTCCTGTCCAGGTACGAAGAAGCCCTCGGCAAGGACTCGGAGTTCCCGGCCAACGGCTACCGGGGAGAGTACGTGCGTGACCTGGCCCGGGAGATCATAGACGAGCACGGGGACAAGTTCCTCTCCCTGGAGAGGGAAGAGGCGCTGCGCGAGCTTGGAGCCATAGGCCGGGAGAAGATGGTCGAGCTCATCAGGGAGGACCTCGAACAGATCGGCGTCAGATTCGACAACTGGTTCTCCGAAGGGACTCTGTTCGACACAGGCGAATACGATGCGGTGATGGGACTCCTCAAGGATGGCGGGCACGTGGTCGAACGGGAAGGGGCCCCAGTGGTTCAACTCCACGGCCCTGGGCGAGGACAAGGACAACGTGCTGGTGAGGTCCCACGGGGCGCCCACCTACTTTGCCTCAGACATTGCCTACCACCACAACAAATTTCAAGCAAGGGGATTCGACCAGTGCATCAATATCTGGGGAGCGGACCACCAGGGCCATGTTCCAAGGTTTAAAGTCGCCGTGTCGGCCCCTTGGGGTGGAACCCGACCGCCTAACGGTGATGATTTCCCAGATGGTGACGCTGAAGCGGGGCAGCGAGACTGTTCGGGCCTCCAAGCGCACCGGGGAGTTTGTCACCCTGCGGGAACTGGTGGAAGAGGTGGGGGCCGACGCCTGCCGGTACTTCTTCCTGGCGCGGACTCCTTCCACGCAGATGGAGTTCGACTTGGAACTGGCCAAGAAGGAGTCCGTGGACAACCCCGTGTACTACGTCCAGTACGGCTACGCACGGATAGCCGGCATCCTGCGCAATGCTGTGGAACAAGGCATGATTGGAGCGGGGGAGACGTGTCGCTGCTGACCCACGAGAGCGAGCTGGCGCTGGTGCGGAAGATGGCCCACCTGCCGGAGCTGGTGAAACTATGGCCCGCAACCTGGAACCCCTTCACCTGACCTACTACCCACCGAGCTGGCCACGGCGTTCCACTGGTTCTACGACAACTGCCGCGTGCTGTCCAGCGACCCCGCCCAACGGGAAATGACGCTGGCTCGGCTGAAGCTGGTCGAGGCGGCCCAAACCGTCCTCTCCCGGACCCTGGCGCTCATGGGCATGCAGGCCCCAGACCGGATGTAGACTTACACGGCCATGATGTGGTACCCGGCGTCTACGGGGATTATGGAGCCGGTTATCCCAGAGGCCAGGTCGCTGCATAGAAACAGGGCCGCCGCCGCCACTTCTTCCCTGGTTATGTTGCGCTTGAGCGGGGCCTTTTCCTGGTGCATCCTCTTCATGTCGAGAAATCCGTGAATTCCCCTGGCCGCCAGGGTGTCCAGAGGCCCGGCCGAGATGGCGTTCACCCGGATGTTCCGGTCCCCGTACTCCGCAGCCAGTTGCCTCACCTCGTTCTCCAGGGCGGCTTTGGCTGTGCCCATGATGTTGTAACCGGGGAACACCCGCTCTGAGGCCTGGAAGGTCAACGTGACGACGCTTCCGCCGCCGGACCGCTCCATGAGCGGCCCCGCATAGCGGACCAGGGGTATCAGAGAGTAGGCGGAGATGTCCAAGGCCAGTCGGAACCCTTCCCGACCCGTGGCGGAAAAGTCCCCTCCCAGGTCCTCTCTGTTGGCGAAGGCAATGCTGTGGACCAGGAAGTCCAGCCCGCCGAAAGCGGCCTCCACCTGTTGGACCGTAGACTCTATGTTGGAGTCTTCGCTTACGTCGCACTCAAGGAGAAGCGGGTCTTCCAGCACGGCCGCCAGCTTCTCCACCCTGTCCTTCAGTCGCTCGTTCTGTAGGTCAGGGCCAACCGCGCTCCGGCTGGCCCAGAAGCTCCGTTATGGCCCAGGCGATGCTCCGGTTATTGGCGACGCCGAGCACCAGGCCCTTCTTCCCCGATAGATCAATGGCGTACATCCGACTTCTCCCTTGGTTTCGATGCGCTGCACGTGTGCAAGCGGCGCCCAACAGTATACCACCGGAGGAGCGGGCGTCGGAGAACGGGCAAGCGGCGGGTTGCTCTACGTGAATTGAGGCGCGACTTGGGCCAGGAAGCGGTCCAGCTGCTCTTCAGGGTGGAAGGAGGCGAAACGCATCACCAACGTGCCCGCCCCCGCGTCCACGTACTGGGCCATCCGCTCTGAGACCTGTTGGGCGGGTCCGAAGGGGCCCCACCGGTCTCCCCATATATTGCCGCCGTAGTACATGGTCAGGTACTCTTCCGCCTCCCGGGCCGCTTGGTCCGCGTCGTCGTTGATATTGACGGTCATGTAGAAGACGGGCTCCATCCGGTGGTAGTCGCGCCCCATCTCGTCGGCGTATGAACGCACCTTGCCGCAGAGCAGAGCGTACTCATCGGGAGTGTCGGAAATTGAGATGAAGCCGTCGGCCAGCCTGGCTACGCGCTTGTACTGGGCCTCGCGCTGCGCTCTGTAATGGGCGGCTATGAGAATGGGAACTCCGTCGCTTTGAACGGGCAGAGGCTCCATGCTGACGGACCTGAGCTGGAAAATGGCGCCCGTCATGGTCCAGGGTCTCGCCGGCGCCGAGCCTTTCAAGATGGCCACCATCTCTTCGAGGCGTGAGGCGCGGCGCTTTGGGTCAACTCCTGCGGCTTCCCACTCGCGTTTCTGGGCCTCGTTGAAGGCCCCTCCCACCGCCACGCCCAGCAAGGCCCTCCCCTGGGAAATCACGTCCAGGGTCGCCGCCGCCTGCGCCAACAGGACCGGATGCCGCAGCACCGCCAGGAGCGCCGCCGTGCCCAGACGGACTCGCTGGGTCACCGCCGCCACTGCTCCCAGGGTCGTTATGGGGTCCAGGCGGGGCTTGGCTGTAAGGCTGTCTCCCACCCAGACGGAGTCAAAGCCGCTCTCATCGGCGGTCTTGGCCAGGGACAACGCCAGACCCGCATCGGGTGGGCGGCCATTGGCGGCCATGACCAGACCGCGGGTTGGAAGCAGCAGGCCGAGCCTTGGTTTAAGGCGGCCCGGTTCAGGACTGCCCGGTTCAGGACTGGACGGGATGGCGCATCCTCCCACTCGGCGTATAGGCCCGTGGGACGACTACTTCCAGGATACTGCCCAATCGGCGATAAGCCCGTGTTCGGTGTGGTTGATGGTCTGCTGCTCGAAAATTCTAATGGCCGCAGTCCTCAAGTTGGCGTCCGCGGCGTCGGCTGTAGCGGACAGCATGTTTCCACACAGGCGGCAGGTTATTTCTATTTTGGCCATGTCGGCGTCCACCTCTCAGTTGGTCTTTGCATGGCTCCAGTCTAACAGGCCGGGCAATAACCCGGGCTTTATGGTCTCGCAGGCCTCCAGATCGGCGGGCGTGTCCAGATCGAAGGCCACTCCAAGGCTGTAGTATATCGCAACCGGGATGCCCAGGAAACCCGCCTGCTCAAGATGATGCTTGAAGCTGTTGAGACCCATTTTGAAGGCGAACGCGTCCGCCAGTTCGGGGGGCAGAAGAATCCCATTGGTCCCGCCGTCGTTGCCTGCGGGGGCCAGAGCCAGGTTCTTGAGGTTCCCTGACGCCTCCAGCATCCCATGCACGTCCTCGGCGGTGATCAAGGGCAGGTCTGCGGGCAGAAACAGTCCCGCTCTTCCCGAGTCCGCCGCCCTGCGAAATCCCAGCGTCAGGGCGCCGTTCAGGCCCTGGCCGCGGTCATCCATCCATGCGGCGTCTGCCGACTCCGCAGCTTCTTGCACCTCCCGGTCTCCTCCGATAACCCACGTCTCTTCTATGCCGGGTCCGCGGACGGACCTTATCCTGGCCTGGTTGACGGCCCTGAGAACGTGGACCAGCAGGTCCAGGGTTAGGGCCTTTCGCTCCGGGCCGGAGAGACGGCTTTCCAGGCGCGTCTTGGCCTGGTCCAGGGGTTTCATGGGTATTATGGCTGCGACGGTCCCGGCGCTCATAATGCCGTTCCTAGCCCTGACGCCGGTCCGCCGGACTTACGGATTCGGCGATGTCGAGGATGCGCATGGCCAGCCGTGTCTTGTCCCATTCCGTCTCCATGACCGTCGGCGCCGTCTCGGCCCTCAGTCCCAGCCGCTCTATAGCCGGGGCATGGGCCTCGTCCACCTCGTCTATGACGAAAACGTCGCAGACGCCGGTGTATTGCCGGGCCACTCCCACGCATGAGACGTCGTGGCCCAACTCCTCCAGCAGCTTCGCCGCCGGACCCCGGAGGGCTTCACCGCCCACGATGGGGCTGACTGCAATGCGGGGGCCGTTGAAGCTGCTGACGGCCTCCCGGACGCCGTTTACCGCCAGGATGGGCGCCACGCTGAGGAAGGGGTTCGAGGGGGTGAAGACCAGGACATTCGCCGATTCGAGGGCGGTCTGAAACCCTGGGCTGGGATGGGCTCCCCCCCTGTCGTCGAACCGTATCCGGCGGGCCTTGGGCTCACACCTGCGCTGGACGAAATACACCTGGAAGGGCAGTTCTCCCTCGTCGGTGTCCACAACCGTCCTGAGCGGGTCGTTGCTCATGGGTGTAATGGGGTGGCGGACGCCCAGGACAGCGCACATCTCTCTTGTGACGTCCGATAGAGCGTATCCCTCGTTCAATAGTTGGGTGCGTTTGATGTGGGTTGCCAGGTCCTTGTCCCCCAGGTTGAACCAGGTGGGGTTGCCGTAACGGCCCAGCATGTCCAGGGCTTGGAACGTGTCTCCGGCGACGCCCCATCCCGTCAGGTTGTTGGTCAGGCCGGCGAGAGCATACATCACGGTGTCCAAGTCAGGGGATACGTGGAGGCCGTGGAAGGTCTCGTCATCTCCGGTGTTGACTACAATGGTGAGCCTGTCCGGCGGGAGCGCGTGGGACAACCCCAGCGCCAGCTTTGCTCCGCCGACTCCGCCTGCGAGGGCGAGGACTGAGCGGGTCATGTCCCGGCGCCGAGGGGGTCCAGGCCGTCCAGGGAGTCGGCGTCTTGAGGAGCCAAGACGCTCAGACTTACTCTCCCGGTTCCGACGCGCCCCGGGCGTGGCGTGGGTGTTGGAAACGGAAGCTGTCCATGTTTATCAGTTTGAAGTAGGAGCCGAACCGCTCAGGGTCCTCCACCAGGTCGAGGGGGTCCAGCGGCTCGTCCTCGCTGTCGAAGATCTTTATGAGGTCGTAGACCGTGGTCCGCTCGGCGGGCGCCTTGCCGGCGTTGCGGATCAATTCCCTGAACTGGCTTGGCTTCACCAGCTGGCCGTACTGTGAGCCCGCCGACGTGGAGATGCTCTCGTTGATGAGAGTGCCGCCCAGGTCGTTCACCCCGGCGTTGAGCATCACCTGGGAGAAGCGGAGGCTCTCCTTGACCCAGGACACCTGCAGATTGGGGATCCAGTTGTCCAGCATGAGCCTGGATATGGCGTGGACCTTGAGCACGTCGTTCCCGGAGGGGCCTGTACGCACGCTGTCCACCAAGTTCTTGCTGTACATGGGAGCTTCAGTGTAGACGAAGCTGAGGGGGACGAACTCGGTGAATCCGCCGGTGGCTTTCTGAATGTCCCGTATCTTGGCTATGTGTCGGGCGACGTGCTCTTTGGTCTCCACGTGGCCGTACATGACGGTGGACGTGGTGGGGATGCCCAGTTCATGGGCTGTGGTGATGACCTCCACCCACTGGTCTACGGTGATGCGGCCGGGCGATATGCGGTCCCGGACCTCTTGGTCCAGGATCTCCGCCGAGGTCCCGGGGAGACTGCCCACTCCCGCGTCCTTGAGTCCTATGAGGTAGTCCTTTATGGAGCATTTCGAGCGCACCGACCCGTAGAGCACCTCCTCAGGAGAGAAGCCGTGAACGTGGATCTCGGGGAGCTCGGACTTTATGGCCTCGCACAGCTTGATGTAGAGGTCCCCCTCCATCTGGGGAGGCAGTCCTGCCTGAACGCACACCTCTGTGGCCCCCAGGTCCCACGCCTCTTTCGCTCTGCGTATAATCTCGTTGACGGGCAGGAAGTATCCCTCTTCTTGACGATGGTCACGGCTGAAGGCGCAGAAACCGCATCGTTTGATGCATACGTTGGTGAAATTGATGTTTCTGTTCACCACGTAGGTGACAATGTCACCCACCCGCCGTCTGCGCAGCTCGTCCGCCGCCAGGATCAGGGCGTTGAGCTCCAGGCCGGAGGCGTCGAATAGAAAGACCGCGTCGTCCACCGAGACGTCATGCCCATCCAGGGCCGAGCCCAGGATTCGAGCCACTCCGGTGTCGATGCCCTTCATCATGTGCTCCAGGGCGTTCCCGTTGCCGTTGCTAGCTGGTGACATAGCGGTCTATGCCCCCTTTCACATACCCCTCTTCATCGGAAAGAGCGAAGACCCGTTCACGGAGGGGAGTAGGGATGAATTCACCGCCGCCCGTGACGTACTCGGGGTAGACGGGCAGGCGCGGTCTCAGGTTGAAACCCAGGGCCTCAGTGTTCCGTCTGAGGTCCGCTATCTGGGGCCACGGGGCTTCGGGGTTCACGAAGTCGATGGTAAGGGGAGAGACGCCTCCCCAGTCGTTGATTCCCGCCATCAGATATATGGGATAGTCGCTGTAGCTCAGGTTGGGAGGGACCTGCAGGTTCACTTCGGCGCCGAGAATGAGGCGGGCCGCCGCCGTCGTCCACAGCAAGTCCTCGGTGGACGCGTCGAGTTGGTCGGCCATTGGGGTCTGCGGTTTGGCCCGGAAGTTCTGGATGATGACTTCCTGGATGTGGCCGTAGCGCTGGTGAAGCTGACGCAGGGCCAGGAGGGACTCCACCCGTTCCCGCCGGGTCTCTCCTATGCCGATGAGGATGCCCGTGGTGAAGGCCACCTTCTGCTCTCCGGCGATCTCCAACGTCTTGATGCGCACGTTCGGCCTCTTGCTGGGAGCGTGTTCATGGGGGCCTCCCGGCTCGGAAAGTCGCGGGCTCAAGTTTTCCACCATGATTCCCATTGACGCGTTTACGTCCCTCAAGCACGCCATTTCCCGGCGGCTCATGGTCCCCGGGTTGGCGTGGGGCAGCAGAGAGGTTTCCTCCAGCACGAGACTGCTTACGTGGCCCAGGTAGTCCAGGGTGGTCTTGAAGCCGTGGGCCTTGAGCCATTCGCCAGCCTCGGGGTACCGCTGCTCAGGACGTTCTCCCAGGGTGAACAGGGCTTCCGTGCATCCCATCTCAGCCCCTTGCCGCGCCACGTCCAAGACCTCGGAAGGTGTCATATATAGTCTGGAGGCTTGGGCCGGAGACTGGCGGAAGGTGCAATAGCCGCAAAAGTCACGGCACAGATGGGTCAGGGGAATGAACACCTTGGGGGAGAAGGTGACGTCACGCCCGCGGCCCCGGTCTCGGACAGTGGATGCGGCGCGGCAAAGAGGGGCCAGGTCTGCGGCGCCGGAGTCGATAAACGCGTAACACTGTTCATCTGACAGGCTGTCTCCCTGTACGGCGGAGTCCAGCGCCTCCTTCACCGGACCGGAGGCGCCGCCCGCAGGGTCATCCGACCCCATCAGATCGGCCATCCACTGGGAACCCGGACGGTCTGCCGTGGGCGCCAAGGGCGTCGTAGCTCCAAATCTAGCTTGGGCCATATCTCTCGCAGAGTAGGATGTGTGGTCAGGCATACAATTCTACATGCAACGGGTGACGGAGTGAATACGGCCTATGACGGCCTGGGCGTGTAATCGGTGGGCTTCATCAGATGGGCCTGGAAGTCCACCAGTATGGGACCGTCCTTCTCGGACTCGTCTCGGGCCTTGTGCCATTCGGGGTCGGTGACCATGCCCACCCAGTCTTTCTCTCGCTTCTCGATGCTTTCGAAGCCCAGCATCCAAACGATGCGGTTGTTTGTGCCGACGTCGTCGGTCCAGAACCCCACCGTCTCCATTCCGTGCTTCTGGAGCAGGCCGATGGCGTGGTTGGCGAAACGGGCATGAAGATTGGGCAGCTTTCCGGGCACGGCGTTGTAGTAACGCAGCTCGAATACGTTGGACTTGGAGCTCCACTGGGGCGACGGGAAGTAGTCGGTGGTCCGCATGAGGGTGTTGTGGACCCTGGAGGTGAGGGGGCCGTCAACTTCCGAGTTGGCCCGCGCCTCGAGCCATTCCGGGTCCCTCTGAAAGGAGCTCCAGATGCGCTCCCGCTCGGCCATGTTCTCGAAGGTCGTGACGTAGATGAGCCGCATGTTGGCGTTGTTGGCCATGGCCGACATGTTGACCTCTTCCGTCCAGAAGCCGAATATGCCCACGCCGTGCTTCTTGAACAGGCCGATGGTGTGGTCCGCGAAACGCTGGTGCAGGGCGGCCATCTTGCCCGGAGCGGGTTCGTATATTCGAAGCTCGTAAATCATAGCTGCCTCCCAAATGGTGTGGGCCGCGGGGGGACACGCCGGTTTTGCTGGGCGCCGTCTACCTGCCGATCCCCGTAGGCTTGAGCATTCGCGTCTCCCAGGACGCCACGATCTCCCCGTCTTTGATGGACTCGGCCAACACGCCGGGCCACTCGTCGTCAGTCCTGAAGGAGTTCCAACATTCCTCGCGGTGGGCGAGGCTGTCGTACCCCACTATCCAGACCAGCTGGTTGGAATCGCCCACCAGCTCCGTCCAGTAGCCCACCACGTTCATGCCGTGCTTGCGGAGCAGCCTGTCCGAGTGGTCTGCGAACCTCTTGTTGAGGGCGGGCAGCTTGCCGGGTACGGCGTAGTAGACGCGCAACTCGTGTATGGCGTTGGAGCTGAAGTCCGGCGTAGGAGAATAGCCGGTGGGCTCCAGGATCACGTTGTGGACCCGTTGCATGAGCTCACCGTGCTCGGCGGCGTCATGCGCCGTCCTCTGTTGCCATTCGGGGTCGCCGCGAAAGCCTGCCAGGCCCTTATTTCTTTCCTCCAGGGTCTCGTATATCCAGAAGTAGGTTATCTTGCTGCCGCGGCCTATCTCGTCGGTCCAGAAACCGTCGCTATTCAGGCCGTGCTTCTCGAATAGACGCCGGGCAAGCTTCAGCCGGTCCACCTCTTTGGCCTGGTTCCCGGGTGTCGTGTAGTACTCACGAAGCTCGTATAGCATTGGTCCCACCTACTTAGACTGAATGTTGAATCCGGCCCAAACGCCCCTTCTCCCGCCAGAGGTGAAGGCGCCGTCTGTTTCATGTTATGGACATCGAAGGGGCCGTCCGCTAGAAGGGAAGAGGAGCGAGAATCCGGCTCTCCGGGTAAGCCACCAACTCTCCGTTCTTGGTGGACTCGGCGGCGACGCCGGGCCACTCCTCATCGGTCCTGAAGGAGTTCCAACACTCCTCGCGGTGGGCCAGGCTGTCGAACTCGATGACCCATACCAGCTGATTGGACGTGCCGAATGCTTCAGTCCAATATCCCAGGACGTTCATCCCGTGTCTGCGCAGAATCCGGTCGGAGTTTTCCTGGAAGCGGCGGTTCAGGTCTCCCAGTTTCCCCGGCACTGCATGGTAGACGCGGAGCTCATGGAGCTTGTTCACGTCGAAGACCGGCTCGGGCGAATACGGCGTGGGCTGGAGCAGCTTGTTGTGTATCCGGGCCGTGATCTCTCCGTGCTCCGCCGCTTCCCTGGCCGTCAGGTCCTTCCACTCCGGGTCGGAAACGAAGGCGCCGAGCTTCTGCTGCCTTTCGGCCACGTCTTCGTACTTCCACATGTAGGTGACCTGCGGTCCCCGGCCGATTACGTCCGCCCAGAAAACGAGAGCTCTCAGTTCGTGCTTCCTGAAGAGCCGGGCCGCCTCTTGGAGGTGGTCCTGCAGGGCAGCGCCCTTCCCCGGGTTGGCTTCGTACGTACGCAACTCATAAAGCATGTTCAAGCGTCCTCTACAGGAGTCTGACCTGAGGCGACGGGGCCCTCTCGGGGAAGTCCCGTCCCAGGTGCGAGTATGCCTGCCTGGTGGCCACCCTGCCTCTGGGAGTGCGGTCCAGGAATCCCAACTGGAGAAGGTACGGCTCGTAGATGTCCATGATCGTATCGGCGTCCTCGCCGATGGAAGCTGCCAGTGTGTCCAGCCCCACCGGCCCGCCCGAGAACTTGTCTACGATGCTCTCCAGCAGCCTCTGGTCGATCTGGTCGAGTCCCAGAGAATCGACCTCCAGCTTGGCAAGCCCTTCGCCGGCGATTTCCCCGGTTATTCTACCATCGGCCATTACCTGTGCATAGTCCCGCGTACGCTTGAGCAGTCGGTTTGCCACACGGGGCGTGCGGCGGGCCCTTCCGGCTATGATCGAGACCCCTTCTTCGTCAATGTCCACCCCTAAGATGCGGGCTGAACGGTCCACTATGGACTCCATGGCGGGCAGGTCGTAGAAGTCCAGCCGGAAGACTGAGCCGAAGCGGTCTCTGAGGGGCGGGCTGACCATGCCGTAGCGGGTGGTAGCGCCTATTAGAGTGAAGGAGTTGATGCGCAGGTTGATGTTGCGGGCGCCAAGCCCCTTGCCCACCACCCAGGAGAGGAAGAAGTCCTCCATGGCTGGGTAAAGCACCTCTTCAACGACCCGTGGGAGGCGGTGAACCTCGTCGATGAAAAGAACGTCGCCGGTGTTCAGGCTGGTCAGCAGCGCCGCCATGTCTCCGGCCCGCTCTATGGCAGGGCCTGACGTGACTTTGACGGCGACGCCCATCTCCAGGGCGATAATGTGGGCCAGCGTGGTCTTTCCCAGGCCCGGAGGCCCGTAGATGATGATGTGGTCCAGCGGGTCGCCCCTCATGCGGGCGGCTTGCATGGCGATGTTCAGGTTGCCCTTGACCGACTCCTGCCCTACGAAGTCCCTCAGCTGTCTCGGCCTGAGGGAGGAGTCGAGGGCGTCGTCCTCACCCTGCGACTGCCCGGAGACCAGCCGCTCTGTCATCGACCCGGCGCCTCTGCTCCGGCTTGGTTTGACGGGACTGTTTTCATGTCATCCCTTACACACGGGCCCTTGCCCCAACTTGAGATGGTTCCCGCTGCTCCAAACGGCGACGTTCTCGCCACTGTCAGCCTCATTGATCGTTTTTATGATTATGATTGCCCTTGGGAGTTGACAGTAGCAATGCCTTACGGCCTATGTCAACATGGCGGGGGCGCTGCAAGAAAACATCAGGGGCAGGCCTTCCGAGAATCGGAAGGCCCTGTCGCCTGTCCCGGTCCATTGGAAATCCGTGCGAAC
Organism: Dehalococcoidia bacterium; assembly: GCA_965237875.1. GTDB lineage: Bacteria > Chloroflexota > Dehalococcoidia > Lucifugimonadales > JAGWBF01 > DAOUJI01. Next base: position 2,090,875 of record CBDEGP010000002.1, on the reverse strand, counting down.
ATTGTGTATTCTGGATTTATCACCGCCTACAGGCGGACTGCAAGAGGAAGTTCATGGCAGACCCAAGACCTACGCTTACGAAGACCGAACGCAACCTGTGGAACGCCATAGTCGCCGAGGCGATGGCCCACCTGAAGTACAGCGCCTTTGCCCACCAGGCCCTGCGGGAGGGCCATCCCGAAGTGGCCCAGGTGTTCCAGGAAGTGGCGGGCGCCGAGACCATCCACGGTATCAACCACATGAGCGTTGCAGGCGAGTTGAAAAGCTCGCTGGAGAACCTGAAGGGCGTCGTGGAGGGTGAGGCGAAAGAGATAAGCACCATGTATCCCAACTACATACGGGATGCGCTGGACGAGGGGCGCACCGACGCTGCCGACACCTTTATGATGGCCATGGACCGGGAACAACACCACTTGGAAGTGTTCAACAAGGCCGTCGAGGTGTTGGAGGCCAAGCTTGCCGTTGCCGGACCTACGGAGGCTGTCGCCCTGGCGCCCCGGACGGACACCCGGCGCACGGCGGCGCCGGTGACGGAATCCGTGCTGTCGCCCGCCTATGCCGCAGCCCGGACCGAGGTGGAGACCCGGCGGTGGGACGTGGCCTCGAAGGGACGCATCAGGGAAGTGGTGTTCGGAGGCCAGGACGGGCTCCTCAGCACCATGCTCCTGGTCACGGCTCTTTCGGTGGGTGACATCGGGAATGCGGCGGTGCTGATTGGCGGCTTGGCCGGAGCATTGGCGGGAATGGTTTCGATGGCCACCGGCGCCTTCCTGGGTTCACGGGCCGAGCAAGACTTGCAAAGGTCGGAGATAGAGAAGGAAGCCCAGGAGCTTCAGGACCACCCCGCGGAAGAGCTGGCCGAGCTGGTGGTCCTCTACCAGAGGGAGGGTCTTTCTTTCAAGGAAGCTCAGGGCGTGGCGGACCACATCGCCGCCGACAAAGACCTGTGGCTTCGAACCATGATTGAGAAGGAACTGGGTCTGAGCGCCGAGGTCACCACGAACCCGGTCAAAGACGCCCTGGTCATGGGCGTGGCTTTCATCGCCGGAGCCATCATCCCAGTCTTGCCTTACTTCTTTGATGACGGCGGTATTGCCATAACGGCTTCCGTGGCGGCAACACTTGTCGCCCTCTTCGCCCTGGGGATGTTGAAGGGCCGCATCGTCCGTAAGTCAACGCTGCTCCAGGGCTTGGAGATACTGGCTATAGGCGGCGTCGCAGCCGGGGTTGGCTGGGTCCTGGGCGAGGTCATCCCGCGCCTGGTCTGATGACGGGCCCCTTGTGATGATGGGCAATGAGCATCGGGGCTAGGCGACGGTGACAGGAATCGCGCCGCCTCCGTCCGAGAAGCAGGTAAGGGTTTGACCGGACTCCAGGTAGGGCTCAACGGATTCCCCGACCTCGTACCGGACCGTGTGGTTCTGGAAGCTGTGGACCGTCTCGCCCGACGAAAGCGTCACCGAATAGAGATAGTGGGGCCCCTGAAACACGCGGCCGCTGATAATCCCTTCGGAGCCGGGAGACCGTAGGAAAACGTCATCCGGCCGGACCATCACCCGGCAGCCGCCTTCGGGGCTTGTTTCCGGGAACATTCTTCCCAGCTCCGTGTCCAGTCCATCTTCCCCGGGAGTGGCCGACAGGTAGTCCGCCATCCCAAGGAAGCTCGCCACGAAGGGGGTCTGGGGCCGGTGATATACGTCCTCCGGAGCGCCCACTTGCCGAATGGCGCCGCTGTCCATCACTGCGACGCTGTCACCCATGAACAGGGCCTCTTCCTGGTCGTGGGTGACGTAGACCACGGTGACTCCGCCGGAGGAGAAGATTTCCTTCACGTCCTGCCTGAGACTCTCACGCAGCTGCAAGTCCAGGTTGCTGAAGGGCTCGTCCAACAACAGGGCGATGGGATGCGGGGCCAGAGAGCGGGCCACCGCCACCCTCTGCTGCTCTCCGCCGGAAAGCTGGTGGGGATACCGTTCAGACATCTGGGAGAGGCGGACCAACTCCAACGCCTCGGATACGCGGCGAGTCTTGTCTGAGCGGGAAAGGTTGACCAGGCCGAAAGCAACGTTTTGGGCCACGCTCATGTGGGGAAACAAAGCGTAGTCCTGGAATACCATGCCAAGCCGGCGCGTTTCCGGGGGCGCCCAAACGCCGGGTCCGGCCGCCGGCTTGCCGCCAAGGGCCACCGTTCCCCCGTCCGGGGTTTCGAATCCGGCGATCATGCGCAACAGCGTGGTCTTGCCGCTGCCGCTGGGTCCTACAAGGGCCAGGACCTCACCCGACTTCACGTCCAGGTCCACGCCGTCGACCACGGGAGTCCCCCCGTAGGTCTTGGACACTCCCCGGCACTGGATTACCGGCACAGCATTTGAGGCCACTCGCGTATGAAGCTCCCGCCTTGGCCCTCCCCAAGGGGAGGGAAGAATAAATCGGCTAAGAGATTATTATAGTGACCCGCATAGCCAAAGGACACCCAATTTACATTTGCGGCATTGAGGATTGAAGGAGACCAGGAGACGTCCTCATGAGGGGCGGTCAGGGGCGCCCGTATCGTCCGCCCTCTCGCAGTGCGATAAAAGCCATGGGGACGGAGGACGCCAGGACCAACAGCAGCGCCGGGCCTGCGGCTCTGGTGAAGAAAGCCGATTCGGTGGCCGACCATATCGACGTGGCCAGGGTCTGGAACCCAATTGGACCCAGAATGAGGGTGGCCGGAAGTTCCTTCATGGTGATCAGAAAGACGAGGGCCATCCCCGACAACACTCCCGGCAGCGCCAAAGGCAGGGTGACTGTAAGGAATGTGCGGAGAGCATTTCTCCCCAGACTGCGGGACGCATCCTCCAGCCTGGGGCTGACCTGAAGGAGCGACGCCCGGATGGCTCCCACCGCGGCGGGAAGGAACAGCACAACGTAGGCGAATATGAGGACCGCTATGTTCTGGTATACGGGCCGGAGGTAATTAGCCGTAAAGAAGACAAGCGACAGGGCAACGACGATGCCGGGGAGTGCGAATCCCACGTAGGTGAGCCGTTCAAGGAGGGCGCTGAGTCGGCCAGCATATCTGACGACCAGCAGGGCCAGGGGCAGAGCGGCGGCGACGGCGGCCAGGGCGGCCAGGGCCGATGCGTAGATGGAGTTGAAGGCCGTGCCCCACTCCAGACCCAGGGACTCCCCCTCCTGAAGGCCGCGGACCAGCCAATACCCCAGGACGCTGAGGGGCATCCCCAAGGAAACGGAGCATATGAATGCGCAGAAGCCAAATGCGGGCCATCGCCACCGGCCCAGCCGGACCGGCTTCGGAGACCGCTGAACGCCTACTCCGGAACGATGGTATTGGGCCCGGCCCCTGGACGCCGATTCGATGGTCAGGACTGCGAGGGCCATCACGATGAGCGTCAGGGAACTGGCCGCGGCCAACTCCCTGGCTCCGGCATCGTACTGTAGGTATATGACGTAGCTGAATGCCTCGAAGCTCAACAACGACACAGCGCCGAAGTCGCTCAAGGTGTACAGGGCGACCAACAGGCTTCCTGAAGCCAGGGCGGGCTTAAGCTGCGGCGCCGCCACCAGGAAGAACCTGGCCCATTTGCTTCTTCCGAACCCCTGGGCCGCCTCTTCCAGGGAAGGGTCCAACCCCCTGAGGGCCCCCCTGACGGTCAACAGCACGTATGGGTAACTGAGCATGATAAGGGTCAGGGCCGCCCCGGCAAGCCCTGAGATGTCCGGCAGCCGATCGACTCCGAAGAGCGGCTCGGCGACAAAGTCCTGGAGCATTCCTCTGGGTCCCAAAAGAGTGACGACTGCGAATCCTCCAACGTAGGAGGGGATTACCAGTGGAAGAGCAGTGGCCACAGACCAGAAGCCACGTAAGGGGAGGTCCGTCCTGACGGTGAGCCAAGCCAACGGCAGGGCAAGAGCCGCCGACGCTGCGGTGACGATGACCGTCAGCAGGGCCGTGCTCCCGATGGTCTCCAACATGCGCATTCGAAGGAGCAAGTCCCAAAGCTCTTCGCCCGTGCCCAGACTGCGTATAACCAGATATGCCAGAGGCAGAGATAGAGCGGCCCCCACCATGACGGCGGGGGCCAGTATGAATCCCGGCGGCCGGGGCCGCCCAAACCCTGGCAGCCGGAACAGGGGGGAGGTTTTCGTCGTGGGGTAAACCATGAATGTTGGCCTTGTTCGCTCCATGCCTTACCCGGGCGCATGCCTGAGAAGGTCCCCAGGGGAGGACAAGGTCCCTCCTCTGCATGCGCCCGGGCGGATGCGGTTTGTCAGCTATGGAATAATGCCCACGCTCCGGAGAAGGTCCTGAGTTCCCTGAACGTCGTCCAGCTGTGACAGGTCCACGTCCGGGACGTCCACCTCGCTCAGGGGAGTGAGAAGCCTGTGGGTCCTGACCCCATCTATCAGCGGGTACTCAAAGGTCTGGCTGGCAAAGTATTGCTGGGCCGCCAGCGAGAGCATGAAGCCCAGGAACCGTTCCGCCTCTCTGGCGTTCTCGGCTGTGGACAGAACGGCGGCGCCGTTCACCAGCATCATGGCGCCAATGTCGCCGTTCTTGGGATGGTAGTTTCGCGCTTGGAACTCCTCTCCGTGCTCCGCGAGAAAACGGTGCAGATAGTAGTGGTTCACGAATCCCACGTCCACCTCGCCGCGGGAGACGGCGTCGACGATGGGAGTGTTCTTGGGATAGACCCTGGGGTTGTTGGCCTGGATCCCCTCCAGCCAATCTCGCGCCGCGTCTTCCCCTAACGTGGTCCGCATGGCTGTCACAAAGGCCTGGAAGGAGCCGTTGGTGGGAGGCCATCCTATGCGCCCGTTCCACTTGGGGTCGGTGAAGTCCAGGATGGAGTCGGGGAGCTCATCAACGCTGACGGACCCAGGGTTATAGACCACCACGCGGGCGCGTCCGGAGATGCCCACCCACTTGCCCTCGCGGGAGCGGAACTCCGGGTCCACCCGGTCCAGTATGCCGCTGGGCAATGCGGCGAAGATGTCGGACATGTTCCCCAGCAGTCCCGGGTCTGTGGCGAAGAAGATGTCGGCGGGGCTGTTGGCGCCCTCTTCGTGGATGGTTGCCGCCAACCCGGAGTTGGAGCCGTATTTGACCCCGACCTCAATGCCCGTGGCGTCCTCGAACTGCTGGATGATGGGACCTACGAGAGTCTTCTCCCGTGCCGAGTAGATGATCAACGAACCGCCCGTCGCCTCGGCCACCGCCCTCTGCACACCTACGTCAACGGCGTTCCTAACCGCGTTTTCCATCTGCTCAGTCGTCACGCCCTCAGGTATGTCGATGCCGGAAATGGCCGTGTTTATCAACCCTTTGACTTCGTCGGAGGTCAGTCCTTCCGGGAAGTCGATGTCTGCGACGGCGGCGTTTATCAGACCTCTGACATCCTCTGCCGTAAGCCCTTCGGGGATTTGCAGTCTCCCGATTGCCTGCTCGACTACGCCATGCAAGGAGGCGGTTATGGCGTCAAAGTCAACGGGCGTCGGCGTGGGCTGCGGGGTTGGCGTTGGAGCCGGCGTCGGGGTTGCCGCGCCGCCGCAGGAGACAACAAACAGCGAAAGAAGAAGGATGGGAGCAAAGAGGAGCGCCGCCAACTGTGTTGCAGGCCGACTTCGCCTGCTTAGGTTGGCTCCCCTGAGCGTTGGGCTTGGTGTTGACATAATGGACTCCTTGCCATGTCCTTAAATTGGAGGAGATTATAAACTAAGATATTTACTATGTCAACACTAATTATTATATATAGTCTACACATCCATAACGAGTTGTTCAGCTCTTGGGCCTCTAGTCGCTAAGGCGGGGCCGGAGTCCGGCGTGCCGAATAGTGGACTCCTGCCTGCGCAAGAATGCCGTTAATGGAAGGCTTCGGGTTGATGAAGCAGGGGGAACAGAAGTGATGCCGCTCGCCTCAATACGGGGCTGAAATCCAGGGCGAGATGCGGTTTAGCGGTGATCAACGCTCCGACGATGCGGACACGGATATGGCTATACGTTTCTCCCCGCCGGCAAATGCAAGTTTGTCCATTTCTGAAGTCCTCATGTAAAAGCCGTCAACGGTAAACCTGGTCACGGCCTCCGATCCTCACGACCAAGACACGCAGAGCCTCATCCTGAATGTCGCAGACAACGCGGCAATTCCCGACTCGATAACGCCACAATCCACCTAGGGGACCGGTCAGAGCTTGACCTCTTTGCCGCGGGTTATCCGATACAGCTACCCGCTCCTCCATGTAATCGATAACCCGCCGAGCCATATGCCTGTCAAGCTTGCGAAGCTGAGTCCTGGCGGTCTCAGTGTATTCAACGGTCCAAGCCAAGGTCTGTCCTGACGTCGGCTGCGGCATGCACCGGTTCCTGGCCTTTGCGGACTCGCTCGAGAACGTCTGCTGCCAGGTAGTAGTCCTCCATGTCTTCTATCCCGTTTTCGATGATCTCACGAAGGTAGAAAGCCTTGGTGCGCCCTGTCTGCTCCGCCAAAAAAGCAATACGGCGCTCAGTTTCAGGAGCTAATCGAATAGACGTCGCCACGACGTGGTCCCCCTTGTTGTGAATAATTGTATTCAGTATATCACCAGTGCGTTATCGGCCGTCTTCCCCAGCCGTTTACGGCGGCCAAACCCAAAGCGAAGGCCCTCGGTACTGGTTCCGAGGGCCTGTCTGTCAGCCTTAGGTTTTTGGTAGCGGGGGTTGGACTCGAACCAACGACCTTCGGGTTATGAGCCCGACGAGCTGCCACTGCTCCACCCCGCACCGGGTCTTGAACATGGGTGTGGCGGCTGGCTTCCCTACGGAGGGTCCGCCCACCCGGGTCGAATTGCAGGTTTTGAAAGTTGAGGGTCGGTCTGCCTAGGCTTCCTCTACGTTTCCTGAGCCTTTGCAGATCTGGCATACGTGGGGAGCGCCTGAGCCGCAATTGCGGCAGTTGAATACTCTGCAGGCGCCGGAGCCCTTACAGTGTTCGCACTTTGGCACAACTCACCTCCCTGAGCGCCCCTTTGGTTGCCAAGGGGCAAAGGGTTGTTAAGAGCATGAGAACAGGGTCTTGTTTGGTATGGAGTTCGTAGCGTGGGTTAAGCCCTCGGCTGATTAGTACCGGTAAGCTTAACGGGTTGCCCCGCTTCCACTGCCGGCCTATCAAGCAGATAGTCTCTCTGCAGCCTTACTTCCGACTAGTAGTCGGAATGGGAGGCCTAATCTTGGGGATCGCTTCGCGCTTAGATGCCTTCAGCGCTTATCGACACTGGACGTGGCTACCCAGCAATGCTCCGGGCGGAACAACTGGCACACCATAGGTCCCTCCCTCCCGGTCCTCTCGTACTAGGGAGAGGTTCCCTCAAGCCTCCTACGCCCGCGGCGGATAGAGACCGAACTGTCTCACGACGTTCTGAACCCAACTCACGTGCCCCTTTAACCGGCGAACAGCCGGACCCTTGGGACCGCCTTCAGCCCCAGGATGGGACGAGCCGACATCGAGGTGCCAAACCTCGCCGTCGATATGAACTCTTGGGCGAGATAAGCCTGTTATCCCCGGGGTAGCTTTTATCCGTTAAGCCACGGCCTTTCCACACAGGGCCGTAGGATCACTTTGCCCGACTTTCGTCCCTGCTCGGCTTGTAAGCCTCACAGTCAAGCTCCCTTATGCCAATGCGTTCTGAGGACGATTTCCATCCGTCCTGAGGGAACCTTTGGGCGCCTCCGTTACACTTTGGGAGGCAACCGCCCCAGTTAAACTGCCCGCCAGGCACTGTCCCCGTCTCCGACGGGTTAGAACCAAAAACAGGGAAGGGTGGTATTTCAAGGATGGCTCCGCCCTCACTGGCGTGAAGGTTTCTCAGCCTCCCACCTATCCTACACAACCCGGCTCCCAGCCCAATGCCAGGTTGCAGTAAAGCTCCACGGGGTCTTTTTGTCCTGCCGCGGGTCGCCCGCGTCTTCACGGGCACCGCAATTTCACCGGGCCCTCCGCCGAGACAACGGCCAGGTCGTTACGCCATTCATGCAGGTCGGAATTTACCCGACAAGGGACTTCGCTACCTTAGGACCGTTAGAGTTACGGCCGCCGTTCACCGGGGCTTCAGTTTGCAGCTTCTCCCTCCTAAGAGGAATAACCGCGCCCCTTAACCTTCCGGCACTGGGCAGGCGTCAGCTCCTATACATAGGGTTACCCCTTAGCAGAAACCTGTGTTTTTGTTAAACAGTCGCCCGGCCTTCTTCTCTGCGGCCCCGAAAAGCTCCATCCGCAAGGGATTTCACCTCCCGGGGCGCCCTATATCCCGAAGTTACAGGGCCCTTTTGTCTAGTTCCTTAGCGGAGGTTCGCCCGAACGCCTTGGGACTCTCATCCCTGCCCACCAGTGGCGGTTTGCGGTACGGACGCCATTGTCACATAGCACGCGAGGCTTTTCTCGTCGGCATGGGATAAGCAGCTTCCCAGACCCTAAGGTCCGGTTCGCCCCGCCCCTCAGCTTATCGCCGGAGCGGATTTGCCTACTCCGACATCGCCTACAGGCGGGGACGCCAATCCAATAAGGCGCCTTGCCTACCCTTCCGCACCCCCTCTCGGCTTTAAACGAAACAACGGCGGTGCAGGAATATTAACCTGCTGTCCATCGCCTACGGCTCTCGCCTGCGGCTTAGGACCGACTAACCCTACGCCGATAAACGTTGCGTAGGAAACCTTGGGCTTTCGGCGTCAGGGATTTTCACCCTGATTTACGCTACTCATTCCAGGATTCTCACTTCCCCGCGCTCCAGCAAGCCTCACGACTCACCTTCTCTGCCCGAGGAACGCTCCCCTACCATGCAAGAGTCTCTAGGACCCCGCTTTGCTGGATTCTCGCGAGCGAACTCGCGATAGGCCCGCTTGGAGGCGTCCGTACTCCAGCATCCACGGCTTCGGTGACGGGCTTGAGCCCCGTTACATTTTCGGCGCAGAACCCCTCGACCAGTGAGCTATTACGCACTCTTTAAAGGATGGCTGCTTCTGAGCCAACCTCCTGGCTGTCTGGGGAACTCCACTTCCTTTCCCACTTAGCCCGCTCTTGGGGACCTTAGCCGGTGGTCTGGGCTGTTTCCCTCTCGACTGACAAACTTATCTCCGCCAGTCTCACTCCCGAGAAACGGTCAGACGGCATTGGTGGTTTGGTTGAGTTTGGTAAGCTCACGCCCCCTAGCCCATCCAGAGCCCTACCTCCGTCCGCCTATCACTCGAGGCTGCACCTAAATGCATTTCGGGGAGAACCAGCTATTTCCGAGTTCGATTGGCATTTCACCTCTACCCACAGCTCATCCCAAGCTTTTGTACCAGCAACGGGTTCGGGCCTCCAGTCCGTGTTATCGAACCTTCACCCTGGCCATGGGTAGCTCACCCGGTTTCGGGTCTACTCCATGGGACTATTCGCCCTATTCAGACTCGCTTTCGCTCCGGCTCCGGGACTCCAGTCCCTTAACCTCGCCCCACATAGTAAGTCCCTGGATCATTCTTCAATAGGCACGCCGTCATCCGCTTACGCGGACTCCGACCTTCTGTAGGCCAACGGTTTCAGATCTATTTCACTCCCCTCCCGGGGTGCTTTTCACCTTTCCCTCACGGTACTGGTACACTATCGGTGGCCAAGGATATTTAGCCTTGGAGGGTGGTCCCCCCGACTTCCCACAAGATTTCTCGTGTCCCGTGGTACTCAGGAAAGCTCCAAGAGTCGCACACCTTTCGTCTACAGGGCTGTCACCTTCTTTGGCAGTCCTTTCCAGGAGCCTTCGACTAGGTGTGAGATTTGTAACTCCTCGCCCCCTTCCGAGGTTGGGGCGGGAACTTCCTATAACCCCCTTGCGACATAGGCCCTCGGGCCGTTAAGTCACAAAGGTTTAGGCTCTTCCCCGTTCGTTCGCCACTACTAGGGGAATCTCGGTTGATTTCCTTTCCTCGGGGTACTGAGATGTTTCAGTTCCCCCGCTTACCCTTCCGCACGAAACGGAATGAACCGGCTCAACACCGGAACGGGTTTCCCCATTCGGGAATCCTCGACTATGCCTGCTAGACGGCTCATCGAGGCTTTTCGCAGCCTTGCCGCGCCCTTCTTCGGTCCTTGGCCCCAAGGCATCCACCGTAGGCCCTTACTAACTTAACCCACGCTAGGAACTCCATACGCGGATTTCAATGACCCTATTCTCTTGTTAACGTGCTTTGCGGCGGTTGGCTTACGTACTGAGCGGCGGCTGGGTTGCCCCGTAGCCGCCGCTCTCGGGTTTCCCAACTCGTATGCCTGTTAAGTGTCTCTCATCATACGCTTTGCCGCTTAGTGAAACACCATTATAGGACTGCCCTTTCTGCGAGTCAAGTGTTTTTCCACACAAGAACGCAAGGACGCCATGATGCAATGGCTCCGCGTCTCCACTATATCCTTTGCTGCATTGCGCCCCTGCGGCATTGCGTTAAACCGTCCCCTAGAACCACTTGGCCTTGTCCACCTCGTTGCGTAGAGGCTGTCCTTCGTTGAAGCGGAGGCAGTTGTCTATGAACAGCTCGGTGCGCCGGTCATTCACGTAGGGGCCTCGGCCCGCCACGTGGGGCGTGATCAGAACCCCAGGAGCCGTCCACAGGGGATGCTCTGCAGGCAGCGGCTCGACCTGGAACACGTCCAGCCCCGCTCCCGCAATCTCCCCCGACTGGAGGGCCGCCGTAAGGTCGTCCAACTCCACCGTGGCGCCCCGGCCAATGTTTATGAAGTAAGCGGACCTCTTCATGGCGCGGAACTGCTCTCGCCCAAACATCCCCTGGGTGTCCGGGGTCTCCGGCACGGTGACGATGACGAAATCTCCTCTTGAGAGCGTCTGGAGCAGGCCGTCAGGGTCGTGGACCTCCGAGAACCCCGGCGGCGGTTCGTCCACCCGCGGGTCCACCGCCAGGACCGTCATGCCGAACTCGGCGCACAGCCGGCCCGCCTCTGCGCCGATGCCCCCGGCCCCCACAACCACGGCGGTGGCGTCGGGCAGATAAATGGGCTCGTAGACCTGCTTCCACTCCTTCTGCATCTGCAGGGGCATGTAGAGGTGGAGACCCTTGGCGAAAGCCAGCACGAATGACATGATGTGCGAACTTATGTAGTCGTTGTAGATTCCCCGGGTGTTGGTCACAACCACGCCGCTGTTGATGAGGCCCTGGTGGTACCAGCCCGCGGGAGGCCCGGCCTGGGGACAGGCCACCCATTTCAGGTTGACTCCTTTTTCGAACAACTCCGGGACTATGTTGCCGAAAGCCGCGTCCATGTCTCCGATGACCTCCAGGGCTTCTCCCACGCTCCGGCAGGTTGTTACGTCGATGTCCGGAGCGGCCTCCTTGAGCCTGGGAGGCCAGTCCCTGAGGCGCCAATCGTCGGCTTCACCGTCGCCCAATATCAGCAGCTTGAACCCCATGTCTCACCCCCGGCTGAAGTAGGCCCGGCCCTTACCTTATACTACCAGGCTAGCGGCCCACAACTCCCCGGTGAGGGCGAACTTTCGGCTGCCGTCAACGGCCGCTGGCTGTCTGACGAAAGGTTGGCCTATCCGTTGCACAACTCCGCCTCATAGTTCCCCGCGTTGATTTATAATGGGCCAAAAAGGAGGGCGGCCTAGGTCCGGCCCAAGTTTGGCCCGACTATGGCCCTAGCATGGAAGGAATACGCCAACCGGCTGTTGCAGGCCAGCTTTATCCCGATGATCCCGACCGCTTGCTGCGGCTCATCAGAAGGTGCTACCAGCATTCCGTGGGGCCCCGGAGGCTTCCCTTGGAGTTTGCTGACCCGATGCAGGGTCTGGCCGGACTCATAGTTCCCCACGGGTCCTATCACGAGTCCGGTCCGGTGGCGGCCCATGCCTATCACCTGATGGCCCGCCTTGGCCGGCTGGAGGTGGCCGTGATTCTGGGTCCGAACCACTGGGGTCAGGGCCGCGAGATGGCCCTCTCCTCCTGGCAGAGATGGGAGACCCCCATAGGAGGACTGGACGTGGACACGGAATCGACCCGGCGGCTCTGCGGCCTGCTGCCGTCTGTTAAAGAAGACTCAGAGTCCCACCGGTGGGAGCACTCCATAGAGGTGCAGCTGCCCTTTTTGCTGCATCTCTTTGGAGACAAAGTCAGAATCCTGCCCATCGGTCTGCGAGGCGAGACAGTGTATGACTGCATCGCCCTTGGTCAGGCGTTGGTGGAGTCCTTGGACGGACGTCCGGCGGCAATCCTGGCCAGCTCCGACCTGTCCCACAACATGCCCGAAAGCAGAGCGAGGGACGGCGACCTGCGGGCGTTGCAGGCCATTCGGGACATGGACACCGAAAAGCTGACCGGACTTGTGGGCCCTGGAGGCGTCAATATGTGTGGTCCGGGGGCCGTCATCGCCATGATTTCAGCCATGTCCGCAGCCGGGGCCACCGCCGTGCGGGTCCTGGCCTACGGCACCACGGCCGACACTATGGGGGAGTCCTCTAGCGTGGTGGGCTATGCGGCCGCGGCGGCGCGTCCGGCGGCTTGACCCGCAGCAGCGCCCTTTTCGCTCCACGCGGGTCACTGCTGGACGAATCGGAGATAGACCTCTTCTTCCGACAGAGCCTCCTGATGGAACCAGCTGTCGTCAATTATCTTGTAGATCTGGTCCAGACCTTCCAGCACCCGGCCGGTCAGTTTTTGGGCCTCTTCCGGGGAGTTGGCGAGAGGGGTTTCATCCTCCAGATCGGACAACACGCCGGTAAATGGCCCGCAGCAACTCCACGGTGCCCACGTGGGTGGCGTTGCTGCGGGCGGTGGACATGCTGCGATATATCGACGACGCGCTGTGGTCCTTCAGCAGCATTGAAAGAGACTGGTGCGGGTCGTCAATGTATATCCCCCAGGCAGCCGCCGAGGCGCCAAGAGATTCCTGAAATGTCCGGTGGTCGGTCCCATTTATCACTGCCGCCCGGGCGGCGGTGTTCACCACTCGTGCGATGTTTTCGGCCCGTTCCAGCCAGCGTCCCAACCAGATCAGGTTGTACACCCTGGAGTCGGTGAGCCACCGGTCGCCGCTGAAGGATATAGACCTTGGTTCAGTCATATACGTGCAGACCTCGCTAATAGAATAGGGCATACAATTGGGCGCAGCATTGAACAAGGACTAGCATATGGGGTACGGATCCATGAGACCCCGGGCGTCCTCGAAAGAAACGGAGTCCCGATCGAAGTAAACTTGGGCCGTGGCCACGTCCAGCTGCCCGAAGCCTCTGGAGATGAAGGAGCCGGAGACCGGCGGCGCTTCCGAGTAGTCCCGGCCCACGCCGAACTTGAGGTAGTTGGTCCCCGTTTCTATCACCACTCCTTTTGTGGGGTCGGCGGGCAGCCAGCCCGCTTCAGGGTGCAGGAACTCCAGCCAGGCGTGGGTCTCACCGGGTTGACGGGTCAACAGCCCGCTCACGTATCTGGCCGGGATTCCCACAGCCCGCATCATGCCCAACGCCAGATGGGTCTTGTCCTGGCATACGCCCTTCATCGAGGCCAAAACGTCCGTGGCGGTGGTGGCGACGGAAGTGTTCCCGCGTTCGTACTCGACTCTCTCATTCACCCACATGACGATGCTGCTTACGGCCTCGAGAAGAGCGCCGGCCCCGCTCACTATGGCTCTGGCCTCCTCCTCTACCGTGGCGGGGTCCACCAGCGGAGTCGGCGTCAGGAACTCCTCTGCATCCGGTTCGTGCCTGAACGATGACAGGGGCAAGTCTGCGACCGGAGACGAGGCCTTGCCCAGGTACGCTTGTCCGATGGTGGCGATGATGAGCTCCTGATGGGGGACCGTCACGCGGACCCGTGGACTACGTTCCCCAGGCGGTCCGAGTACTCCACTTTTCTACCCGGCGGCGTGGTTTCAACGTCATAGCTCGCGGCTTTCTGACGCCCGTCAGTGTATGCCGAAACCCTTAGGAAATTATCGTTCTGGACTACGACATCGGAGTATTCATACCTGGCCACGTAGGCGTAATGCACTAGAATGGATTCGTTGGCTGCCTGACTACCCAACTCGGCTTGCATGACCCTCCTGATGAGTTGTTGGTGACCCGGCCGGAAGGCTTCGAGACCCTGGTAAGACCTCCTGGAAACACTGTAACCTTGCCGTCGCCGTTTTGGATGGCAAACACCCGCAGGTCGACGTAACGCTCCTGGAATTCGCCCTTCGACTCATCTAAGACCAGATGTTGGGAGAAGTCCAGCGTCTCTTGGGCGATGAAAATAGGGCATACCCCGCGTCGTCACTCCGGCGTAGGCCGGAGTCCAGTGGACGTGGATTCAGATTCGACCTCCGCCGGAAAGACGGGTGGGAATGTCGCCGTCTATTTTCGTGGTGATGCCCCGCTGCACGGGACGGACTGCCGGCGTCTCTACACTGCGCCCCTCAGGCGGGGGTCCAAAACATCCCGGAGGCCGTCCCCGAGGATGTTCCAGGAGAAGACCACCACCGCTATGGCCAAGCCGGGAAAGACGGGCAGCAGCGGGTTGACGCCAACGTAACCCTTGGAGCCTGCACGGAGCATGGTTCCCCACGACGGCTCGTCCACACCCACACCCAGCCCGAGGAAGCTGAGGCCAGCCTCGGCTATAATGGCGACTCCCAATTGATAGGTGACCAGAACTATGAAAACGGACATGCAATTGGGAAGGATGTGTCGAAGGATGATGCGGCCATGATGCGCTCCCACAGATTTGGCGGCGAGTACGTAGTCCATCTCCTTTATGCTAAGCGCCCGCGACCGGACGATGCGCGCCGTGCTTGGTATGAAGAGAATGCTTAGAGCGATGGTGACGTTGTTCAGGGAACTGCCCAAGGCGGCCACGATGGCCAATACAAGCACCAGGGCCGGGAATGATATGAGCCCATCCACGAGGCGTTGGACCAGCAGGTCTACGGCGCCTCCAAAGTAGGAGCTGACTATCCCTATTATCAGTCCGATTGCGCACCCCGCGAAGGCGCTGATAACCCCAACACGAAGAGATATACGAGCTCCCATAATTAGCCGGCTGAATACGTCTCTACCGAAATCGTCGGTGCCAAACCAGTTCTCGGTGTTGGGTTTGGCGTGACGGTCCTTCGAGTTGGACTTGTCTGGGTCATGGGGTGTGATGAAAGGGGCCAAAACGGCGATCAGTATCAATACAACGGCTACCACGGCTCCGAAGGCGGCGAGAGGTTTCTTCCGAAAGAAGAACCCCAAGTGGAACCAGAAACTACGTTTTGGCCGCAACATGGAAGCTGCGGCCGCAGTGGACAAGGTTCCCGTCTGGCTATCCTGACTCATCGCTTAACGTTTCGAATCCTCATTCGGTGTACCGTATGCTCAAGTGAAACGTATCCTGGGCTCCAACCAAGCGTAGAGAAGGTCAATCACCAGGTTCACGAAAAGGACTATCACGGTGATTGCAATGGTTATCCCCTGAATGTCGGGATAGTCCCGGCGAGTGATGGCGCTAATGAGCAGATTCCCCACCCCCGGCACAGTGAATATCCTCTCGACTATCACAGTGCCGCCTATCAGCCGCGTGAACTCGTAGCCGCCGACTGTGATGATTGGCAGTATTGCATTCCTAAGCGTGTGCCGGGAAATCACCACCGACTCCGGAAGCCCTTTGGAGCGGGCCGTGCGTATATAGTCCTCTCGAAGGACCTCAAGCACTGAAGAGCGAGTAATCCTGGCAATGAACGCCATGTGGGTCAATGAGAGAGCGAGGGCGGGGAGAACAAGCTGCTCCAAGTTGCGGGTGGGATTCTCCCAAACGTCGGCATAGTCGAGCGGAGGAGCCCACTCGAATACATTCACCAGAAAGTAGACCAGGAGGACGGCGATCCAAAAGTTCGGGAAGGCTATGCCCGCAGTGGTGATGGCCCGGCTAATATAGTCCGGCAGTCTGTCCTGCTTGATGGCCGAGACTGCCCCAAGAGGTATGGCAACTACCGCAGCCATCAGCAGCGCCATCACGGTCAACTCCAGAGTCACCGGAAAACGGTCTTTTAGACTTTCTGTCACCGGTTTTCCAAAATGAATGGAAGTCCCGAAGTCCAGGTGGAGCATACCCCACATCCAGTCTCCGTATTGGACCGCTATGGGGCGGTCGGTTCCCAGCTTGACCCGCTCGGCTTGGAGCTGCTCCTTTGTGAAGAATCCTGACCCCGACGAGCCAGCTAGCGACACCAGAGCGGGGTCCCCTGGCACAATGCGCAGGATGACGAACACCAATAGCGTCACCAACCATAGAGTTGGGACGAACAACAGCACACGTTTCAGTATGTATGTCTGCATTTGAACAGGTCTCTTCTTGCCGCGCTTATACTATCACGGTCAGACTCCTAATCAATCCAACTACCCAGAATCAAGATTCGACGCAAGTATTGCAGCTTTCGTCTTTATATGGTCACTAATTTATATGGTCACTAAATTGACTCTATTCTAGGGATGCTGGTATAGTCCTCGACTGTACCTATGTCAGCACAGTTCCATCTTTCCGCATGGGGGTAGCTTGATGAACCCTTTGAGTCGATTTAAGCCGTTTCTGATTCTAGCAGTTGCGGTGATGTTGGCAGCCCTCGTCTCGGTTGCCTGTGGTGATGAGGAGACGCCCACTCCTATACCTACCAACACACCCGTACCAGTCCAAGCCACCAACACACCTGTACCGGCCCAACCAACCGACACACCCGTTCCAACCGCAGTTCCTGCGGAGACGGGGGCAATGCCAGGCCCGGATGCAGACGAACGGGGCGGAGTAATCCCACTGATGTCCTTCGGCTCCCCGCAGCAAGGCATCGCATTTTTTGGCAGCACATTACTGACGGGAGCATCCCACGAAACGGCAATGACCAACGCTCTAATTCATTTAAACCCGGAAACCCCCGACCCCACAGACCTGGGCGGAGATATGGCCAAGGAATGGTCGGCATCTGCAGATGGCCTTGTCTACACCTTCAGGCTCCACGAAGGGGTAGTGTCTCACGAAGGCAAGCCCGTGGGAGCTGAGGATGTCGTGCTGAGCTTGATAGCCACGCTGGAGCCTCAGAAGCTGCCCGACGAGTATGCCGAGCTCCGGGGGATGTTGGATACGGCTCCGGCAGGCCCTTTGGGTTCCTGGGTGCGGACATTCTACAAAGAGGCCCGCGTGGTGGACAATCTCACCGTTGAGATCGAGGCGAAGTTCGCCTCCCCCCTCCTGCTGAGTTCCCTTGGCGATAACCACATAAAAATCGTGCCGTTCTACCTCTTCCGTGAGGGCCGGATCCCCGGGTGGAATAAACCGGAGGACATGGTCGGCACCGGTCCCTTCAAATTGGTGGAGTACGAGCAGGACGTCAAGAGCGTAAACGAGAGGAACCCCCTTTACTTCAAAGAGGGTAAGCCCTACGTAGACGGCCTGGTCCACTTTATCCTGTCCGATGCCTCTGCCGTGATTGCGGCCTACAAGACCGAGCAGGTCCTGTTGCCCGATACGGGAATCAACAACCTGAGCCACGAAGATACAGTCAAGCTTGCCGAGGAAGAGCCTGACAAGCTGACGCTGCACGTCGGAGGCCCACTATACCAAACGGGCCTGACTATGAACGCTGACAAGGAACCCGGCAACATCCCAGAAGTGCGCCGCGCAATGATGCTGGCGCTTCATAGGCAACCCCTGATAGAGACCTTTGGCAGCGATAATCTCCTCGGGACTCCCTTCCCCTGCGGCTTCCCATGGAGCTACACCTGCGAGGAGGCTGCCCAGATCCCAGGCTTCCGGGAAGACCCCGGTAACCCTGGGACAAAACACCCCGAAGACATAGCCGAGGCCAGAAGGCTGTCCGGGTCCGTGGGCTGGGGTGAAGGCAGTGAAGTAACTCTGACCTGCTCCATAGTCATCGAGTACTGCGACATGGCGGTTCTGGTCAAGGAGCAGTTGGAAAATTTCCTAGGCTGGGACGTCACGATCAACTCCATGGAGTTCGCCGCCGGCACTGACTTCATCAGGACGAGGCAGTATCAGATAGCCATTGAGTCAAACGGCCTTTTTACCCCTAATGCTGCTGCCGTTGCCGCATCATGGACGAACAAGGACAGCCGCGGGTTTGAGATAAGCGGTTTCTACAACCCCGAGGCTGAGGCCCTTTGGGACCCCATCACACGGGCCAAGACTCTTGAAGAGACGACGAAACTGGTCGCACAGGCAAACGAAATCCTCCTTAAAGACCATGGTTGGCCAATGATTTACTACCCGATGAGGGGCTGGCTGGTAAACAATAGGATCAAAGGCTTTAATCCCCCTTTGACCCTCTTTGCTGGTATGAAGCAGGAGCATATATGGTGCCCGTCCTGTAAGTAGCCTGGAGTAGAATAGGACCTAGCGGTCAGCGAGGCGCCTGTGCATTCAGCTCAGGCGCCTTCAACGTTATACCGAATCTGTTTATGAGGAGGCCTTGGCATGGGCAAACTTGACGGCAAAGTCGCCCTTCTGTCCGGCGGGTCCGGCGGCATCGCATTCGAGGAAGCGCGGCTCTTTCTCCAAGAGGGGGCTAAAGTATTCTTGGGCGACGTGCGCGACGATCTGGGTCGGAAGGCGGAAGCCGAGTTGGCCGAAACCGGCGGAGACGTCTCCTACCACCGCTTGGACGTCACCAGCGAGGACGACTGGCGCGCCATCGTCGGTCTGGCTGAAAGCAGGTACGGCAAGCTGGACATATTGGTGAACAACGCCGGAATCACCATTCCCTGCCCATGGAAGAGACCACCGTTGACGACTGGGACCGAACAATGGACGTCAACGTCAAGGGAGTCTTCCTTGGCACGAAGTATGCAGTTGAGGCCATGAAGAAAGTCGGCGGAGGCGCCATTGTCAACATAGCCTCCACCGCCGGGTTGGGAGGCACAAGTCACTTCCTTGGCTCCTACGGGCCTAGCAAGGCCGCCGTTCAGAACTACACCAAGATAACCGCTAGGTACGACCTAGCTAGCCGAATTTAGCTATGCACCTGCCTCTTATATGGTCACTAAATTGACACTATCTTAAGGATGCTGGTATAGTCCTCGACTGTACCTATAGCAGCACAGTTCCATCTTTCCGGACGGGGGTAGCTTGATGAATCCTATGAGTCCATTTAAGCCGTTTCTGATTCTAGCAGTTGCGGTGATGTTGGCAGCCCTCGTCTCGGTTGCCTGTGGTGACGAGGAGACACCCACCCCTAGACCTACCAACACGCCCGCACCAGTCCAAGCCACTGACACTCCCGTTCCACAAGCCACTAACACTTCCGTTCCAACAGCAACTCCCGAGGACACAGGCCCCGTATCCGGTCCGCCAGCAAGTGATAAGGGCGGAGTAATTCCCCTGATGGCGTTCGGCTCCCCGCAGACAGGTATCGCGGGATTCGGCGGCACACTGCTAACGGGAGCATCCCATGAGGCGCCATTGACCAACTCTATACTTCACTTGGACCCGGAAACCCCCGACACGCTAGACATCGCCGGAGACCTGGCTAAGGATTGGACGGTATCTGCAGATGGCCTTCTCTACACCTTCAATCTCCACGAAGGGATAGTGTCTCATGAAGGCAAGCCCGTGGGAGCTGAGGATGTGGTGCTGAGCTTGACAGCCATGCTGGATCCTCAGGACCTGCCCGACGAGTACGCCGAGCTCCGGGGGCTCTTGAAGACGGCTCCGGCAGGCACTTATGGCTCCGTAATGAAGACATTCTACAAAGGGGCCCGGTTGGTGGACAATCTCACCTTCGAGATCGAGGCGACTTTCCCATCCCCCCTCCTGCTGACGGTCATAGCCGACAACCATATACGAATCCTGCCGTTTCACCTCTTCCGTGAGGGCCGGATCCCCGAGTGGAGCAACACGGACGACATGGTCGGCACCGGTCCCTTCAAACTGGTGGAGTACGAGCAGGACGTTAAAAGCGTAGACGAGCGGAACCCCCTTTACTTCAAAGAGGGTAAGCCTTACGTAGACGGGCTCATCCACTTTATTCTGGCCGATGCCTCGGCCGTGATCGCGGCCTACAAGACCGACCAGGTCCTGATGCCTGATACGGGAATTAACAACCTGAGCTTTGAAGATACTGTCAAGCTTGCCGAAGAACAGCCTGACAAGCTGACGAATTACATCGGAGGACCACTATACCAGTTGGGTGTGGCTATGAACGTCGGCATGGAACCCGGCAACATCCCAGAAGTGCGCCGCGCATTGATGCTGGCTCTTCATAGGCAACCCCTCATAGAGACCTTTGGCAGCGGTAACCGCATCGGGACTCCCTTCCCCTGCGACTTCGCATGGAGCTACACCTGCGAGGAGGCCGTTCAGTTCCCCGGTTTCCGGGAAGACCCTAATAACCCGGGCCAGAAGCACCCGGACGACATAGCCGAGGCAAAAAGCTTGGCTGAATCGGTCGGCTGGGGCGACGGCAGTGAAGTCACCCTGACCTGCTCCATCGTGATCGAATACTGCGACCTGGCCGTTCTGGTCAAAGAGCAATTGGAAGATTACCTGGGCTGGGACGTAACACTCAACTCCATGGAGTTCAACGCTGGTACTGACTTCATCAGGACGAGGCAGTATCAGATAGCCATTGAGGCAAACTCCTTTGCTATCCCTGATCCTGCCGGCATTGGCGCATCGTGGCAGAAGGGCGGTCGCGGGTTTGAGATCTCCGGTTTCATCAACCCCGATGCCGACGCCCTGTGGGACTCTATCGCACGGGCCAAGACTCCTGCAGAGAAGAAGGAGCTGACTAGTCAGGCAAACGAAGCCCTCCTTAACGACAACGCCTGGCCTTTAATTTACTACCCGATGAGGGGCTGGCTGGTAAACAATAGGATCAAAGGCTTTAATACCCCTGCGACCCTCCTCGGTCACTTGAAACAGGAGCATATCTGGTGTCCTTCTTGTAAGTAGCCGGGAGCAGAAACAGCCCGACGCCCAGGATCAAGGCGCCTGCGCTCACGCACGGGCGCCTTGCACGTTGCGCCGATTTTTATACTGAGGAGGCCCGGCATGGGTAAACTAGACGGTAGAGTGGCCATCCTGTCCGGCGGGGCGGGAGGCATCGCATTCGAGGAGGCGCGGCTCTTTCTCCAAGAGGGGGCTAAAGTATTCTTGGGCGACGTGCGCGACGATCTGGGTCGGAAGGCCGAAGCCGAGTTGGCCGAAACCGGAGGAGACGTCTCCTACCACCGCTTGGACGTCACCAGCGAGGACGACTGGCGCGCCATCGTCGGTCTGGCTGAAAGCAGGTACGGCAAGCTGGACATTCTGGTGAACAACGCCGGAATCACCATTCCCAAGCCCATGGAAGAGACCACCGTTGACGACTGGGATCGGACAATGGACGTCAACGTCAAGGGCGTCTTCCTTGGCACCAAGTACGCGGTTGAGGCCATGAAGAAAGTCGGCGGCGGCGCCATCGTCAATATAGCCTCCACCGCCGGGTTGGGTGGCACAAGCCACTTCCTTGGCTCCTACGGGCCCAGCAAGGCCGCCGTCCAGAACTACACCAAGATAACCGCTTTGAGATATGCCCCGGACAAGATACGCTGCAACGTCATTTTCCCTGGCCCCATAGACACACCCATTCTGTGGGCATCCATAGGAGACACTCCGGAAACCAGGAAGTGGGCCGTGGAATCGGTGCCCCTGGGCCGGGTGGGGCATCCTCAGGATATAGC
The DNA here is from genome assembly GCA_965237875.1 of Dehalococcoidia bacterium. Lineage (GTDB taxonomy): Bacteria > Chloroflexota > Dehalococcoidia > Lucifugimonadales > JAGWBF01 > DAOUJI01. The sequence goes on along the minus strand of CBDEGP010000002.1, from coordinate 2,069,179 downwards.
TAAAGGCGTGCTGTTCCTGGTGTCCGATGACGCCGAATGGATCACCGGCTCCGACCTGATCATCGACGGCGGTATGCGGGCTAACTAACCGCCGGCTGAGTCCAATGTGTGTCTAGACTGCTGATTCGAGTCTGGCATATACGTACTAAGGAGGTCCGGCATGGGGAAACTTGACGGCAAGGTGGCCATCCTGTCCGGCGGTGCTGGAGGCATAGCATTCGAGGAGGCGCGTCTCTTCCTTCAGGAAGGGGCGAAAGTGCTCTTGGGTGACATTCGCGACGAACTGGGCCGGAAGGCTGAAGCCGAGCTTGCCGAAACCGGCGGAGACGTTTCTTACCACCGCCTGGACGTCACCAACGAGGACGACTGGAGCGGCATCGTCGCTCTGGCTGAAAACAGGTACGGGAAGCTGGACATTTTAGTGAATAACGCCGGAATAACCATCCCCAAGCCCCTGGAAGAGACGACCGCCGACGATTGGGACCGGACCATGGACGTGAACGCCAAAGGAGTCTTCCTTGGAACCAAGTACGCCGTCGAGGCCATGAAGAAAGTCGGCGGCGGAGCCATCGTCAACATCTCCTCCGGCGCAGCGTTGGGCGGCACAAGCCATTTCATAGGCTCCTATGGGCCCAGCAAAGCCGCCGTCCAGAACTTCACTAAGATAACCGCCTTGAAATATGCCCCGGACAAGATACGCTGCAACGTCATTTTCCCTGGCCCCATAGACACACCCATTCTGTGGGCTTCCATAGGAGACACGCCGGAAACTAGGAAGTGGGCCGTGGAATCGGTGCCCCTGGGCCGTGTGGGGCATCCTCAGGATATAGCCAAAGGCGTGCTGTTCTTAGTGTCCGATGACGCCGAATGGATCACCGGCTCCGACTTGGTGATCGACGGCGGAATGCGGGCCAACTGACCGCTGGCTAGGCCCATTTTACGGGCGCCGACATTGGCGACCTGTTGGTGATAGTCGGTTCATACTCTATCTTTTCGGCGCCCAACCTCAAGTTGGGCAGCCGGTCAGCCAGCGCGCTGAATGCTTCCTGACCCTCATAGCGGGCCATAAAGGCCCCCAGGCAGTGGTGGATTCCCGCGCTGAAAGACAGATGCCGGTTGGGGTTCCGGCTGATGTCGAACCTTTCCGGCTCGGGGAAATGTTCCGGGTCGCGGTTGGCTGACGCAGGCGCCCACCTAATCAGGTCGCCTTCTCGGATCATCTTGTCTCTGATTTCGACATCCTGCAGGGCCACCCGCTGAACGGTTTTCACCGGAGGCTCGTACCTTAGACACTCTTCGGTGGCGCTCACGCATAGGTCCGGGTTCTCACGCAGCTTCTCCATCTCCTCCGGGTGGCGCAGCAGCTCGACAGTGCCGTTGGAGATGAGGTTGATTGTGGTGTCGTGCCCGGCCAGGAGCAGCAGCAGCACGTTCGCCAACACCTCTTTCCGCTCCATGATTCCCTTCTTTTCGCCCGACGCCAGCAGGGAAATCAGGTCGTCGCCAGGGTCCGATAGCCGCTCCTTGACCAGCGGCTCGACGTACTGTATGAGTTCGTCGATGGCGTTGTGGATGGTCCTCATCCTGTCGGGTTCAGGCCTGCCGAAGAAGGTCAGCTTAATGGCCAGGTCTTTGATGAAACCCCTGTCTTCGTGGTGCATCTCCATCATCTTTGCAATCATCAGGGTGGGCAACGGGGCCGCAAAGTCCCGCACCAGGTCCATGCTGTCAGCGTCCTGCAGGTCGTCTATTAGCTCGTGCACCGTAGAGCGTATCAACGACCTCCATTTCTCCATGTGGCGCGGGGTGAAGTACTGCTGGAGTATGCGGCGGATGTCGTAGTGGGAGGGACGGTCCCTGAAGGTCAGCCAGTCCCCGAAAACCCCGCGGATGAACCTGTAGATGTCTTTGTCCGACTCGTATATGGGAGGATATGGCTCGTCGCCGGCGTTCACCCACACGGCGTTGGAGAAGACCTCATGCCGGCGGACGATCCAAACCGAGTCGTCGTAACGGGTGACGATCCACATCTTGTAGGCGGCGTTCCAGTGGACCGGGTCGGTTTCCCTCAGCGCCCCGAAGTAGGTATAGGGGTCGGACAAGACCTCGGGCGAAAGCATATCGTCATCTACGAATGTTGCCATATTGCTGCCTCGCAATAATGCGGCGGACCATGATGGGGCGGGAAACAGTGAAGTGACGGGATTGTACAAGAACCCCTATGGGAGGTCTATACACGCAACTCGCGTACCCCGGGCCCGGGAGTACAGGGCAACAGGGTTGAGACGAGGGTGACCAGAGCCTATCCCTCAGCTTGATGGAGAAGCGACTGAACGCTCAAGCCCTTTTCTGCGGGAACCTGTCCCGCAAAGCTGAGGTCTCGGAGGCCATAAGTCTTCCGGACTTCGTCTTTGTCCGGAAGCAATTCCCAGCCTTGACATCCGGAAGGGCGTATTATAGGCTATACATATAGCATTTAGTGACCCTGTGAGCTAGAGAAATAGAATTTTAGTTGCTCATATTAGAAGAGCGGGGTCAAAGGAGCCGCCTTACGAGGCGGCTCTTCATTTTCAGTTCGTTACTGCTGCTTGTTTGGGCCGAGCCGCCCTGACCACCAAAGGTCTCCCATCTGGTCTCGCATTTCTCTAAGGAGAGTGTCAATTTCCCGCCATGCCTTTAGTTGGTATATCTGTGTGCCTTGGGTTTGACTAAATTCCACGACTCGCACTTCTTCCATTATAGCCCGACGAGAAGGTATCGCGTTCATGAAATCTCGAGAGTGTGTCGCCGTCAAGATTTGAGGAAGATTCTGTTGTTCGATACCGCCGGTGAAGCTCTTTAGTAGCTGATATCGTTGCGTCATAGCCGCTAGGTGCACGCCGTTCTCAGGCTCCTCGAGGCACAGTATCTGGTTCGGTTCGGCAGTATTTATCAGCCAAAGCAGCAGTGTTGACAGCAATACTCCGTCAGACTCTAGGGCGGCCGGGGTGTCATTCGGCGTTCTTGTAGTCGAGTACGTCAACCCTACGCCACGCCAGTCCGATTTGAAGTTTATTCCCTTTACGTGATCATGAAGCCTCGTTAGTCCCTCCTCGATTTTCTGGAACGTCGGGCGGTCAGTCGTCAACAGGTCTCGTAGCACGAGAGGCAAACCCTTGCCTGCCTCATCTACGTACGCTTGTGACTGGTCTCTACCCGAGGCGGCAGGTTTCAAAAAGGCAGCGATATCGCTGGCGCTTGGCCTAAACCTACGAGAGCGGCCAAGTCTCTGCCGAAAAGTTTGAATTTCTTGCACTTGAGGGCTAGCTGCTGAATCACGCCGAAAGGGATAAGTCAGAAATCCGAGCGGCGCGGCGGCAGGCGCCTGCCACGATTGTGGCCCGCTTGACGTAAGGATTTCGTACGGCTTCTTTGACGTGTCCACTACCTCGGCGTTCATAGTGAATGACTCTCGTGATATTCCCCACCCTGCGTAATCCCTCCGTAGTTCTAGAGAATAATCAGCTTCAGGACTAGAAGGGTCGTCTAACCAGACGTCGAACCTAATCGGCAAAGAGGAATCTTGGTCCGTAACAACATCGTCTAGCGTCAAGCCGCCCGCTTCAATGAAAAAAGGTCCAGATTTGCCTCCGCGGACAGGGTACGTGAGCAGCCTTCCGAAAGTACTCAAAGCCTTGAAAAACGCCGATTTCCCGGCGCTGTTCGGACCCACAAATACAACGAATGGTCCTAACTCAACGGTCACGTCTCGTAGGCACATGAAGTTTTGAATTCGAATTTTGCTATACAAGAATAATCCGCCTCCTCAGGTTATGCAGGCAGACCAATCACCAAGGTCGTGTAACCATTATGGCCCAAGGAACCCTGTCTTTCCAGTATGCAGACACCACAGCAACTGTCTCAATACGCATTGAGCGGTGGCTTTGGGTAAGTCCCCTCAGCTTGACGGCGGGGTGAATGGGGCGATAATAGGCTCAGGCTTAGCTATGCTGGGTTGGAGGTCGTGACATGGCGCATACCACCGGGGCAAAGTTCTTTGCCGATTCGCTCAAGGCCTACGGAGTCACCCACGTATTCGTCGCGCCGTCAGTCGCCGCGCGGGGACTGGCGGAGCTGAGCCAACTGGGGGTCAAAAGCATAGTGGCCCACGGGGAAAAGGCGGCCGCTTACATGGCCGACGGCTACGCCCGGGCCTCCAACCGCCCCGGAATATGCCTGGCCCAGTCCGTAGGCGCCGCTAACCTGGCCGCCGGACTGCAAGACGCCTACCTGGCGTTGTCTCCGGTGATTGCCTTCACGGGCCGCAAAACCCCTATGGAGCAATACAAAAACGCCTACCAGGAAATCGAACACTCCAAACCCTTCGCGTCCGTAACAAAATTCAGCGGGCTGGTGGAGACTGTGGAGCAATTCCCCCACATGCTCCGTCAAGCCTTCAGAGAGGCCACGACCGGCGCTACGGCTCCGGTGCACCTGGACCTGCAGGGCATGACGGGCAGCTCGATCATGAACGGAGAGGCGGACCTCGAAGTGTTGGTCGAGGATACCTTCACGCGCCGGCCGGCCTTCCGTCCCGAGGCTTCACCGGACACCGTGCGCCAAGCGGCCCAGGCCCTGACCGGCGCACGTCGGCCGGTCATCGTGGCAGGGGGCGGCGTCACGGCGTCTCAGGCCCAGCCGGAGGTCGTGGAACTGGCCGAGTTGCTGTCCATACCCGTGGCCACGTCGTTGAACGCCAAGGGAACGATTCCTGACAATCACCCGCTGTCCGTCGGTGTCGTGGGGACTTACTCCCGATGGTGCGCCAACCGGGTCGTGTATGAGGCCGATCTCGTGCTTTTCATCGGCAGCCACACCGGCAGCCAGGTGACCAATGAGTGGCAGATACCCAAGGCGGGAACTCGCGTCATTCAGATGGACATCGACCCGTCGGAGTTGGGCCGCAGCTATCCCAACGAGGTTTCTATGCACGGAGACGCAAAGGCCACCGTCCGGCGGCTGATCGAGGCCCTGGAGCCCATGGGCGGCCGCTCCGATTGGCTGTCGCGGGTCCGGGAGTTGGTGGGAGAATGGCGGGAAGAAGTCGAGCCGAGGGCCAATTCCGAGGTCGTTCCCATCATCCCGGAGCGGTTATGCACTGAAGTGACCAAGTTCCTGCCCGAAGACGCCGTGTTGGCGGTGGACACCGGCCACGCCGGAATCTGGACCGCGTCCATGGTGGACTTGGACCATCCGGGGCAGGACTACATTCGATGTGCGGGTTCTTTGGGCTGGGGACTCCCCGGCGCCATTGGAGCTAAACTGGCCCTTCCCGAGCGGCCTGTAGTGTGCTTCATCGGAGACGGCGGGTTCTGGTACCACGTGGCCGAGATTGAGACCGCCGTGCGCTATGGAGTCCCCCTGGTCGTGGTCATAAACAACAACAGCGGACTCATCCAGGATAAACGGGGTGATGATGCCGCCTACGCATTGGTCCCAGGCTCCAACTCCGCCGACTTGTGGCAGTTCAACGACGTGGACTTGGCAAAGGTCTCCGAGGCTATGGGGGCCTTTGCCGTCAGGGTGGAGGAGCCCGGCGAGATACAATCCGCTCTTCAGCAGGCCCTGGCTTCAGGCCGTCCGGCTGTCGTTGACGTGGCCACCGACCCCATGGACAGCCTTGCGCCGGTGCGCTGGAACCCGTAGTCACCCTGGCCGCCCCCTTAGACGCGTGGGAACCCAACGTGCGAGGAGACCTGATAATGTACGATTTGGACGGTAAAACGGCCATAGTGACCGGCGGAGCGGGACGCCACGGCATTGGGCGGGCGATAGCGACCCGGCTGGCCCTGGAGGGCGCCGACGTGGTTGTAACCGACGTTCGCCAGAGCCTGGATGCCATCAGGGCCGATGACAAGCAGTCCGGCTGGGAGGGACTGCCCAGCGTCGTTGAGGAAATCGAAGCAATGGGCAGGCAGTCCCTCGGACTCTATTCCGACGTTTCCGACAGCGGCCAGGTGGCCGACATGCTCCGGGAGGTCCTGGACAAGTTCGACAAGGTGGACATCCTGGTCAACAACGCCGGCTCCCGGCCCGGCAAAGACCGGGTGCCGGTCGTGGAGCTGGAGGAGGAGGCCTTTGACGAGGTCCTCCGGGTGAACGTCCGGGGGACTTACCTCTGTTCAAAGGCCGTGGCGCAGCACATGATCGCTCGCGGCGGGGGCGGCAAGATCATCAATATTTCCTCCGGCGCCGGCAAAAAGGGCATAGCCCGCTACGCGGCTTACTGCGCTTCCAAGTTTGCCGTCATCGGCTTCACCCAGGCTTTGGCCCAGGAGATGGCCCACTACAAGGTCAACGTGAACGCCATCTGCCCCGGCTTGGTGGACACAGAGCGTGTGGACTTCATAGCTGCGGCCCTGGCCCCTGAGGGCGAGTCGGCCGTCGAGTACCGGGCCGACATGACCCGGGAGCGGGCCGCCATAGTCCCTATGGGCCGCATCGCCCACGGCGCCGACATCGCCCGCGCCGCCGCTTTCCTTGCGTCAGCCGAGTCGGACTATATGACGGGCCTCTCCATCAGCGTGTCCGGGGGCGCCGAGATGAACTAGCCCGTGGTCAACTCTTATTTCCGCTCGTCCTGAGCAACGTTACGCCCCGGGGACGGGGCCGAGCGCCAGCGAGTAACTGGGAGCAGTTAGGTGAAAGCGTGTCGACGGGCGGCCATTCCCCCGCCATGCTGTCATTCCGAAGCGCAGCGAGGAATCTAAGGACGTTCTCCACAGCCACGGCGCCGTCCCAGCGACGGGTCTGCGGGTCTCGGGCGTTGCGTTTCTCGTCGGGCGGACTTTGTGAACAAGCAGTTTAGATTCCTCACGCCGCTCCGCCGCGTTCGGAATGACAGTGTGGGGTCGGGGCCTTGGGCCTGTCGTAGGGCGTCCCTCGTGGGCGCACAGACCCCCATCCGAAAGCAGTTACTTGAAAGCTTGTCGAAGGGCCGCACCACGGGGTCCGTCGACTCCGCTGGGCTCCGCTCAGGATGACCGGCGAGAGGGGCGCTGTGCTCAGGATGATCGGTTGATGTGGGGAGTCAGAGAATCGGACGGCCTCCGGGATCAACCCCAGCCGGGCGCTGCCGGGTCTCTCACGACGGCCCTGCCGGGCTGCTCCTCCGGCAGGAAAATACAGCGGCATTCTCCCATGGAGTCGACGATGAGCCAGGGGTGAGTCAAATAGGTCTTCTGCCTATGGCTCTCACCCGGCCACAGAATGTTGTAGAGTACCCGTTGGCCGGTGTAATCAATCCAGAAGACCTGTATATGGCCGGAGGCTTGGTTGATGAACTCCACCGTCGTGAAGGTCTCGGCCTCTATGGACCGCAGCGAGCCTTCCATCCCGCAGTCCAGCGCCTTAAGCTCTATCAACGGCAGAACTCCTTTGGCGGGGCCGGTCGCGTTTTGGCTCTGGCCCGACCCTTACGTTGCGAATGGAGCGATAGATGGACGTTGTCAGCTTTATCTCCCAGAGTCTCAGCCAGGCCCAGCAGCGGCTGCTGGCCACCTGCGACGGCCTCACTGACGAGCAGGCGGCGTGGAGTCCGGCGCCCCACGCCAACAACATCGGGTTCATTCTCTGGCACGTGGCCCGGGCCGAAGACCGGGTGATAAGCAGGCTCCAACCGTCGGCGCCCGACCTCTGGGAGGCTCAGGGTTGGCGCCAGAGATTCGGCCAGCCCGCCGAGTCTACCGACCCGGGAGACAGGCCCGGCCTTCACGAGCTTTCGATTCCTGGTATAGATGTGCTTGTAGGCTATCTGGAGGCGGCCTACGCCAGGACGATGGAGTACGTCAAGACGCTCACTCCCGACGTCCTCGACGAGGCCATAGACGAGGAACGCACCCGCGGCGCTTTGCTCAGGCATCTGGTCACTCACAAGAACAACCATCATGGCCAGGTGGACTACCTGCGCGGGCTTCAGGACGACGCCTGGGACCTTCCCCCGGGGACCGGCATGGTCCAGCGGTAAACCCTACACCAGGGGCAGGCCCTCCTCGGCGCGGATCGTGTTGATTATCTCCCGCACGGTCTCCGGGTAGGGCTTGTATTCCAGCTCGAACTCGGAGAGCAGCCTGCTGTTGTCGATGCGGTAGTTGGAGGATGACTCCAGGCCTCCATCGTTCTCGAAGCTGATCTGGGCGTCGGGCAGGTATCCTCGGACCATGTCCGCTATATCCGAAATGCTGATGGGAGTCCCGCCCGAGTTGTACAGGTAGTGCTTGGTGGAGCCGGCCATGCTCACCCGCACGAAGACCTCTGAGATGTCCTCGACGTATATGGGCGTCCGCATCCTCGTCTTGAAGGGGAGCGTCACGGGCAGGCCCCTGGCGGGAAGAGTGATACATTGCACGTGGTCCACGGAGCCCCGCGCCTTGTCCGGGCCGGTCACGTTGGCCGGGCGTATCCCGACGATGTCGATGTCGTAGTTGGACCTGTATATCTGGGCCTGGAACTCGTTGAACTGCTTGTGCCTTGCGTACTGGCTGACGCCGTAGACAGGGTCGTCCTCGTTGGCCGTCTTATCCCCGAAATGGGACTGGTCGCCGGTGGTGGCCAGGGAGCTGGCGTAGACCACCTTGTTCACGCCGCACAACCGGGCCGCCTCGAAGCAGTTGTCCATCCCCAGGACGTTGATGAGCATGTTCTTGCGAGGTTCCACCTCCCCGCCTCCGACGATGTAGGACAGGTTTATGACCCGGTCCGGCTTGGCTTCGATGGTTGCCCTGACAACGTCTTCAAACTGGGTTACGTCTCCTCGGACGTAAGTCAACCTGTCCTCCATGCCCGGGTAGGACGTCCTGAGGGGGCCGATGTCCATACAGACCACCTCCTCGCCCCGCTCCAGCAGCCGCCTGATGACCCTGACGCCGATGAACCCGGCGCCTCCAATTACAAGCGTGGTCACTATGCCATCTCCTTCTCGGCGAGGCTCCCGCCCGCCGCAGCCTATGGGGATGCCGCCCCGCTCTAAAATCTCCCGGTTATTATATGACATCGGGCTCTGTAGTCTAATTTGACCAAGGGCCTTTCGATTATTCACCCTCACGTCAACCCTCTCCCATCAATGGCGAGGGGGCACAATGTCCCTTCTCCACTGGCGGGAGAAGGTTAGGATGAGGGGAAAAGGCATGTGAGGGATTAACGGAATAGGAGACGCGAGTACAATCGAAAGATCCTAATCTGACAGTAACTGTTCAGACTTGAGGGGATGTGAGTAACTGACGGCATGCCACGAGGGGGTTTAATCCCCTCGCGCGCCAGGTGCCGAAGAGGGAAGCCAGGGCCATCTTGCTATCGGTGCCCTGCTGCGAGCGGGTGCCGCCGCTGATCTTACGGCTGATCACCAGGTGCCTCAGGCTCCGCTCGGCAGCGTTGTTATCGGATGGCACCCCAGGCTCGGCCACAAAGACAAACAGCTCCTTGATAAACCGCTCTATGCGCCGACACAGCTTGCGTTGGACTGCCAACGGGTCTTCCAGGAACGGTCGGCAGCGGGCCAGCAATTTCCGTTCCAGCCCCAGCTGGTCAAGACGCCTTTGGTGCGCCCCGGGATGGGCCGAGGCCTTGGCCGCAGCGTAGAGCTTGTGGATGGCCACAGACCACCGCGCCAGCCTAGAGTCATCCGGGTAGAGGGTCTTCAGGTCATGGATGTCCCGCAGCAGATGGGCCCAGCACCGTTGCTTCAGGCCAGGGTAATGATGATAGGCAGCGTAGAAATCGCTGACCAACACCCCGCCGAAGGACTGATCCAGCACTTCGTCCACCACCCCCTTATCCCGGCCACGGCGCAGGAAGTACCGTTCGGTGGGGGTGCTGAAGGTCCAGACATAGCCATTGGTCCCGTCCTGGCGCCAGCCGGTCTCGTCGGCCTGCACCACGGGGCTGGCTCGAATTCGATCCAGCACCTCGGCCACTGCCTGTTGGGCCTGTTGAGCCGCCCCATGGATGACCCGGACGATGCCCCCGACGCTCAGGTGCAACTGATGCGCCGTCCGCAGATACCATTGGATGGTGCGTAGGGGCAGTCGTCCCTCTTCTCGCAGCGTCACTATCAGGCTGACCAGGTTGACCCCCAAGCGCTGGCGCCCCATGACCACGCCATCCAGCGCCACCTTGGGCACCCGACGCCGCTGGCACTCCGGGCAAGTCCGGGCCACGTAGACATGCTCCGTCACTTGTACCGGAACCGTCGGAATCTCGATGACTTCCCGGGTCCTCTGTGCCCATCCCCCAGCCAGGCTCCCGCCACAATCCGGACAGGTCTCTAGGGCATGCTCCACCCGATGAGTCGGCGTCATACGCTGGCGAGCAAAGCTATGGGTCCGTGGCTTTCTTGGCCCCTTCTTCTTCTCTGGCGCCCTTCGGCCTGGAACCGGTTTATTGCCCGGCATTCTGGTCGGTCCCCCCGGCTTGAGGCTCCCTTCCAGCGACGCTATCCGCCGATGCAACTGGGCAATGGCAGCCTGCTGCTGGGCAATGACCTCCAACAGCACTTCACGATTGGCTGTGGTCAGGTCAAGTTCGCTGTACACCCCTTTGGTATGACATAACCCCTGCCTCCCATGCTACCCCCTACCAAGCGCCTTTCGGCTATTTAACCCCCCCCCCCAAGTCTGAACACTTACATCTGACCAACGCCCGTTTACGTCGTAGGGGATTTGGGACTACACTAAGGACTGTTTGCAATTCGGCCTTTGTCCGAATTTCGTGAAGGGGGGAACGTGGTTTCTGAGTCGGCGGCGTCTTTGAACGGGGCGGCGGTGGTTGCCGAGGGCTTGGTGCGCCACTTTGGCGACGTCCGGGCCGTTGACGGGATAGACCTTTCGGTGCCCCGAGGGGAGATATACGGGTTTCTGGGCCCCAACGGGGCCGGAAAGACCACCCTCATCCGCATGTTCACCACGCTGCTGCACCCCACTGATGGGAAAGCATACGTCGCTGGGATGGACGTCGTGGACAAGGCGACGGAAGTCCGTCTCCGCATCGGCGCCGCCCTCCAGGAGGCGGGGTTGGACAACCGCCAGACGGGGAACGAGCTTCTGAGGCTCCAGGGGAGGCTCTACGGGCTGACCAGAGCGGAGATCGACCGGCGAGTCCGGGAATTGTCGCCCCTCATAGATTTCGGCGCCGCAATGGACCGGCTCATCGGCACCTATTCCGGAGGCATGAAACGACGGCTTGACCTGGCCGCCTCTCTCATACACAACCCGTCCGTGCTCTTCCTGGACGAGCCCACCTCAGGACTTGATCCGGTCAGCCGGGCCCGGGTATGGGAAGAGGTGCGCCGGATTAACCAAGAGGATGGAGTGACCATATTCCTGACCACCCAATACCTGGAGGAGGCCGACGAACTGGCGGACAGGGTCGGCATCATAAATCAAGGCAAATTGGCGGTTGAAGGTCCTCCCGCCGAGCTTAAGAGGTCCATAGGAAACGACGTTATCATCGTCACTATAGCCGGGCCCGACGTAGGAGGAGACCTGGAGGGGGCTAAGCTGGCCCTTCTGGGCGTTGACGGGATAAAGCAGGTGGACAACCACGGCAGCGAGGTGACTGTCGCCGCTGAAAACGGCTCTTCTTCCATCGGACACGTGGCTCTGGCGTTGGCTCAAGCGGGCGTGAGCGTCAGAGAGATTACCCTGCGGACTCCTACTCTCGACGACGTGTTCATGCAGGTGACGGGAGAGCGTATGCGGTTCGGGGACGAGTCGGAGGAATCGAGCGTATGACAGTTGCGGCGGAAGCGGCCCGGCCCATACGGGCCAGGCAGACAGGGTTTCACAAAGACGTCTTCGCCGTGTCGGTGCGGGCCCTCAAGTCCATCCAGCGGGACCCAGAATCGGTCCTGCCGGGCCTGATCGTTCCGGTCTTCTTCTTTGCGGCCATCGTAGGCGCCATGAAGGACTTGGCCGAGACTGTGCCGGGGGTGGACTACAAGGAGTTCCAAGTGCCCGTGGCCATCATCTTTGCCGTGACGGGCATCTCCAGGGCGGTCACTCTGGTCATCGACATACAGTCGGGCTACTTCGACCGCCTTTCCATCAGTCCGGTGAACCGTCTGGCGTTGCTTCTGGGACACATGGTCGCCGACTTCGCCCTGGTGGTCGCGCTGACCATTCCCGTAATCATAATGGGGTTGGCCATAGGTGTCGGTTTCGGCACCGGATTCGGGGGCGCCCTGGTCTTCATCGTGCTCTCCGGTCTCTGGGGACTGGTCTTCACCGGCTTCCCCTACGCCATAGCCCTGAAAACGGGGAACCCGGCAGCGGTAAACACGACATGGCTCCTGTTCATGCCCTTCTCTTTCCTGACCACCACCTTCTTGCCGAGAGAGGCAATGACGGGCTGGATGGCCGCCATCGCCCAGTATAATCCCGTGACCTACCTCTTGGACGCGCTTCGCTCGCTGCTCTCCGACGGTTGGGACGGAACGACGCTGCTGCGGGGCTTCGGGGCGGTGATCGGAGTGGGAGTGGTGAGCATGTCCCTCGCGATGCTGGCCCTGCGTTCCAGGGTGCGTCAAAGCAAATAGAGGCGACGCGGAAAGGAGACACCCAATGGCCCTGGCTGATGAACTGTGCACCGCGTGCCGACCGGGTTCTCCCACCGTCACCGACGCTGAGGCGGCGGCCCTGACCCCGGAGATTCCGGAGTGGGGGCGGGTGGAAAGGGGAGACATCCCGCGTCTCCAAAGGCGTTTCAAGTTCAAGAACTTCACCCAGGCAATGGAGTTCGCGGTCCAGGTGGGAGAGGCGGCGGACGCCGAGGACCATCATCCGCTGATCACCGTGGAGTGGGGCCGGGCGCTGGTCGCGTGGTGGACCCATTCCATCAGGGGCTTACACCGCAACGACTTCATCATGGCCGGCAAGACCGACGCGATATACAGCAAGTTCGGGAGTGGAACTGGCTCGACAGGGGCCTAGACGGACCACAGGCGCCGACTAGGCGTCAAGTTCATTGCTGCGTCACCGCCAATGCAACCCAGCGCGTTCGAGGAAGGAGCGCTTCACCCATAGCTTGACCGAGAACTGCGGGCTTCGTCGTATGCCCGTTGGTGGTCGTCTAGAGTTCCAGGGTCCCTTTGGAGCGCCGTCATCGTCTTCAGCAGGGTGAGAAGCTGTATGTGGGTGAGGCCGACTGACGTAGCTAGGACCGGGTGACGGCCTAGCGTCACTTGGGCCAGCGCCGCCGGTTGCGGTTTCCACCAGTAGGCCAACTCCACTTCCGCCCTTACTCCACTCATTTCGACAGTTAGTCGTCGACGCGGGGTGCGACTGATGCGCGCCAGGTTCCAATCACGGTGGACGTTGCCTTTGCGCTGGTATTCTCGCCTCAACTCCTCTGAGCCGTGAGAAGTCACTAGGCCAACGATGGCTTGCAACTCCGCGAAGAGACGATCTCCGGCTGTTTCTCCACCAATGCCCATCTGAGTCAGTTCGACTGCCCGAGGAGGCCCATTATGCCCACCCGCAACGTAGCGGAACCTGACCTGGACGATGCTGCGTCGATTCCTTGCGCCAACCCAACCCAGGTCCCGCAGGCGCAGTCCCAGAGGGGAGACCTTGAGTCCGTAGACCGGAAAGTCGGCGCGGGCCAGAAGGCGGGCCACGTCGATGCGGCCCGCCGTGTCCTCAGAGATGCGGGAAAAGATTCTTGTGATGGTCGGAAGGGGTCCGGGGGGGCTGGGTGGAGTCAGGGTCACGCCTTGGGAGTGGTCCCCACAGCTTTGGCAGAAGGTCGAGAGGTCGCTGCGTCGCCAGCCCCTGCGTCGCCAGCCCAATTGCCGACGCAGCGATTCGAGGATGCGAGTTGGGTCTTTTGGAATCTCACCTGCTTGGGTCAGCTCCCAATAGGATAGCCTTATTGTTCCCATGCCCAACAAGCCGCCACACCTGTGGCAACGGGTATTGCGTGCAGCATCAACAGACTCATTCATGCACATATTCCCTCGGAGTCAGCGTATCACTTCGCAGCGGAGCCATCCATCGCCTACCCCTTACATTTTGAGAGAAGCAAGCCGACTTGCCGTCGCTGCTCATCTGCACCAGAGGACGCTTGGACTGAACGCGCAATTCCATGTGTCTTCCCAGTGTTCCCTCTCATAACATGGTGGGCATTCCGCATCGGACTCTCGATGTCTTGGCGCCTCGTTGGGGGAGCCGACAATCACCGGATGGCGCATTCTGCGATCCTGGGGTCTGCCGAGGCCCGGTCGCTAGCGGCTGGCGGGAGTCCGATTTGGCTTTGAAGTTATTTGATAGCACAATAGTTGACTTGTCAAAGAATTATTTAGCAGATAGAATGTCTAACATGGATCCAGAAGCCGAAGGCCAAGTGCACGGTGGACTCGGTTATTGGGTAGGCAGCCTGGCATCCTCGATGCGAAAGGAGCTGGAGCAGGAGTTGGCCCCGTTCGACGTCAGCCCCACCCAATGGGCCATCCTCGAGATGTGCTATAGGGGAGAGGCGAACACCCTGACCGGTCTATTACGCGTCGTCCCGGTCGATGCCGCGGCCATAAGCCGGCAAGTGGCTAAGTTGGCGGCGAAAGGCCTCATCCGAAGACGGCGCGAGTCTCGGGACCGCCGCTTGGTGAGACTGGACTTGACGGAAGCGGGGAGGAAGCTCGTGCCGGAATTGGCCAAGTGTGTACAGGCCAACAACGCCAAATTTCTAACCGGCATCTCAAAGGAAGAGCAAGAGGTCATCATTCTAGCTATAGAGAGAATGCTGAGGAACGCCCAAACCGCCGTATACAGGGAGGAGAAAACCGACAGCCAATGAATCAGTATGACCGTCCGAGCCCTTGGCCCAAGCCACGAATCTAACACCTGTAACAGCCAATTTAGATAGGAGCCGCTGAAAATGACGAACCAAGCCACGCGAGACCCAGCCACCGATCACTTGCTGACTCCAAAGAACGCCGCCCTCATTCTGATCGACTTTCAGCCGTCACTCATCGATGGGACTAAGTCCATCGACCGCGGCGTCCTGCTGAATAACGTTGCCGCCCTCACCAAAGCTGCGACAATGTTCGATCTCCCTATCGTCCTTTCCACGATAGGCGTCAGTGCGGGTTATCAGGGCGACACCGTTGAGGAGCTCCGTAAGCTGCTGCCCGACGTTACAGCCATCGACCGCAAGGCTGTCAACGCCTGGGAAGAAGAGGCGTTCCGCTCTGCCGTCGAGGCCACCGGACGCAGGAAGCTGATCATTGCCGCGTTGTGGACCGAAGTCTGCCTGGTGTTCCCGGCTCTGGACCTGCTGATGAACGGGTACGAGGTGTATGCGGTCTCCGATGCTTCCGGCGGGACCAGTGTGGACGCTCATGAGCGGGCCATGCAGCGGATGGTCCAGGCCGGGGCGGCGCCGGTTACCTGGGAGGCGGTTATGGCCGAGTTGGCCCGGCTGTACGAAGGTGATTTCGTGGGCCGCTTCGTGGCAATCATGAACGAGCACTTGCCCGGCAGCGCCTAGCCTCTGCGGGCGCTCAATCATCAACGAACCGGACCACGCCCGGCGGGCCTCCTGGAACTCGGACACTCAGCCAACAGGAGACGGTTTTGAACCGTGGCAACGCGGCAGTGAAGGCCGATAGCGCAGGCGGCGGCGCCGGTGGCAATTTATGCCTACTTGGTCTATGATGCCCCTACTTCTACTATTCACCGCTCATCTTTAGTCCAAGGAGGGATCAGCCATGGCAAGAGACTACTCCATTCTTATCGGGACCGTGGGCCAGGGGATCGGGGTCAGCCCCGATTGTGGTGAAACCTGGATCAAGATCAGGCAGCCCCTTCCATCGGAGGCCACGGTAAGGACCATAGGGGTCTATCCGGATAACCCCCACCGCGTCCTGGCTGGCTCTGACGGGGGCATATTCCGCAGCGAAGACAACGGCATGACCTGGGACAAGCTGGAATCACCCATGGAAGACCTTCAGATATGGTCGGTGGCCGTAGACCCTATAGACCCTAAGACTATATTCGCCGGCACCAGGCCGGAGGGATTCCGGTCTAGGGACGACGGGAAGACGTGGACCAAGATGAACATGGGGGTCGACATGAACTGCCCCATCGGTACCCCCCGCACCACCAACCTGATCGTCGACCCGCGAGACAACCGCACCGTCTGGGCCGGGATCGAGGTGGACGGCGTTTACAAGAGCCTGGACCATGGCGATTCCTGGTTGCACCTGCCCGATCTGGGACCCGATCCCTTTCACGGAGACATTCACGGCATGGCCCTAAAGACCGGGACAGACTCCGCCGTATACGCTACCAGCCCCTTCGGCATCGCCACCAGCACGGACGAGGGCGAGAGTTGGGACTACCACTATTTCCCCAAGTTCAACGAAGAGGACGCTCGTTCCTACTGCCGGGGTGTGCTGATCAAGCGGGACAACCCCGAGGTGATGTTTGTAGGCAATGGTGACTTCATCCCCGGCGTGACCGGCGCAGTCCAGCGGACCAAAGACGGCGGTCAGAACTGGGAGCCGGCGACGCTGCCGGTGGAGCCCAACTCGGTTATTTACTGGATGGGCAGCCACGCGGAGCTGCCCGACGTGATAGTGGCCGTCAGCCTCTTCGGCTACTTGTACGTGAGTGAAGACGGCGGAGACACCTGGCGGAAGTTAAAGAAGGAGTTCGGCGAAGTCCGCTCGGTGGCAGTGCTTCCCAACTAGTCCAAACTTTCTGCCTCGAACCCCAAGAGGGTGTTTCCGAAAGTCTGTCATTAAGAGCCTATCCGGCAACTTAAGAGTTGCAGCGCCGTAGCCGTCACAGGCATGTGTGAGGTGAGCGGGTGATGCGGAGTGAGAAAACCGCTGTGATGCCTGCCGACCTCGGGGCGCTGTCTACTGTACACGTCGGCGGGGAAATGACGGGGCTAAGAGGATTGGTCCGCCGCACCACATTTCAATCGCCGGCAGCCCCCTAAGTTCCCTCACCCAGATAGGCTTGAACGGCTGCTTCAGCTTTGGTGGGCCAAAGGGGACGGTACCGCGAACGCGCTGTCTTAGGTCGACCGCTGTCCCCTGCGGAAGCGCAACATTTCGCTGACACGGCGCGGCGCATTGTGGTGATTCTACAATGACCATATATTCAAATCCCGGGACCTTGACGGAGATGAGCGATATCGTCCTAAACTTCCTGAACAAAGAAGGATTGAATCTTAAAGACGATTCCTTTTTCGCGCGGGAGCTTGGCGAGATCCAGTCGCCGGAAAGGCGTGGGTGGATCAAAACGTATTTGTCCGAAAACGCCTATTTCCTATTACACGGCATACTTGACCAAGTGTATTCGTTGGATTTCATCCTAACCAAGAGCAATCCTGCAACCGTGTCACTAACTGGGCGTGTGCTGCTACGAACGATGCTAGAATACAGTTGCAAGTTAACATATCTTACTACTCCTGAGATTAGCGTAGATGAACGAATCAAGCGGGCCATTGAGATCTACTATGTAGACCTGCACGAATACGAACGTCTACCTCTGGAGCTTAAAGCGGAGCCTAGTCAAAACCTAAAAGAATTCGCTAGCGAATGGTATAAAGAAGTAGCCAAGGGCAAAGAGCTAACCCAGCCCATACGAGTACGAAGCATCTTCGACTCGATCGGTGATCCAGAGGAAGAGGAATGGCCTAGAGATAGAAGCGGTAAACCTGTCAATCCGGGATACACCCTGGGTTACCAAGTAAACTCTGCGATCACACATGGCAACTTGTGGGCGATAAAGCATTATGGATTGACTCATGTAGAGAAGTCAGGCGGCGTAACTACAGCTTGGCCGGGTTTGGATGCAGAAGGAATTCGCTCCCTGCACAAGGGAGCGGCTACGTTGTTGCAGTTATCTTTTGGCTTTGCCGTCCAGTTTATGCACGGTCATCTCCCGTCAAGCGTCATGAATAGGTTGGGAGCCCAGATCGGACCGCTCACGAATTCTTGAGCGCGATTGCCTGTTGCAGACTCGGGCGGGCGAGTCCACCGGGTGCGTAGTCAGTTCCAGAGGCACACGACCGTTGGGCCACTAAAGCCTGGCACCGCGAAGCAGATTGCCATTCGTGGAGTCCCCCGGAATGATGCTAGAGCAGGTGATGGAGAACTATACGGAAGCGGTGACGCGAAAACTGTGGAGATATGCGGACCGACACCACGATGGCGAACTCGATGGTGGTAACAGGCAGCAACGCCCGCCGGTCTTCGCGCGTCGTTTTGCATCCAAGAATGTTTTGGTCCCACGAAATGGAACAAAAGCAGATGACATTCGCGCAGCCATTCCCATTTCGCAACGCCATATATGGTTCCGTAGCATGAGAAGCTCCCAAGCCCTAGCGCAGAGCGTTTTAGCCGCGATCCCTGCCTTCGGTCGCCTTGACCTGCTTGAGGGCATGGCCGCCGAATGCGGGCGGCCTGCCTTCTTCGATGACCAACAAGACTGGATGATGAGCTTCGAGCATGAGGTTGGTGGCTTGAATGAACCCCGTCCGACCAATGTTGACGTTTTGTTAAGTAGGCTGGGCCAGCGAGTGGCGATCGAGTGCAAGTTCTTGGAGGACGAATTTGGTACCTGCTCCCGCACGGACAAGAAGAAGTATCCTGATCCCAAGAAACATTGCGATGGGAACTATCGGTTCCAGAACGGTCGTCGCCATCGGTGTGCGCTTGCGGAGATTGGGATTCGGTATTGGCAGCATCTGCCCCACCTTTTCGACTGGTCGTCAGACCGTGATCACGAACCATGCCCGTTCGGAGCCACTTACCAACTGGCGCGGAACGCCCTTGCCGCTACCATCACTATGGAAGGTGGCCTCAAGCCGACCGGAGGGCACGTGCTTGTCGTATATGATACCCGTAACCCCGCTTTCCAAGGTGGTGGCAAGGCTGATAGGCAATGGCGGAGCGCGGTCGCCGCCTGCCTCCATCAGGGGCTTTTTCGCCGCCTCAGTTGGCAGAGCTTACTGGCGGGCCTTGCCGACGCACCGGAGTTGGCGTATCTAATCGACAGCTTAGGGGAGAAGTATGGCTTAGAGCCTGATTAGGCGAAGCCTCTCGACGTTGCAAGCACGGCGTCACCGCTCCGTCCATCGCTGGCTCTAGAGTTGCTCACGGGTTCTAACCCGGCGGGGCCGAACCAACGGACCGGTTACACTTCCAGAACGAACCGCAAGACGAAGGTTCTCGATTTTGTCCAGTTTGATGGGCCGGACTCGACAAAATCGAGAACCGACGCCCCCTCGCTGGTCACGCCATCGCTTGGCATGGGGATGGTGTAGGTCAGCGTGGCCTCGTCTCCCACCACCTCGATGCCCTCGACGAAGTTGCGGATGAGGGCCTTGCGTTCAGGGAACGTCCCCTCCTGCAAGAACTCCCGGAAGTCCGCCACGTACCCCTTGATCTCCTCGGTGGTGGGCAGGTCTACCCTCCGCTGCTCAAGCTGATCGGCGGTATCCTCCCGCGCAGCCGCCAGCTGCTCCTCACGGTGACGCAGGGACAGGATGCGGGGCGACAGGGCCTCAAACGTCAGTTCTCTGGTTTCCAGGGGCTCGTAGAGCCTCTCCAGCCTCCTGCCAACGTCCGCAAGCTCGGCGTCTATCGTCTCCAGCCTACCGGCCTGCTCCGCAACCTCCCTGTAGTGGGTCCGACGCTCAGCGCCGCCTGCATAGCCCGTCTTCCGGAGTTGGGAGACGGTTGAGCCGGAAGGAGGTCGCGGCTTTGGCAGGGATGGCCCCATTGAACTGGGGCAGCGGCGCCCTTATGGGCAAGTGGAGCGTTTGGGGAGGTCGAATTCAAATACGCAACGTCCTCTACATGACCGCTCTGACGGGCGCTCGCCACAACCCACTCATCCGGGCCTTTTACCAGCATCTGGCGCCGGCGGGCGAACCTAAGAAGTCACCCTCGCCGCCTGCATGGGCAAGTTGCTCACTATCTTCAACAGCATCGTCAAGAATCGTAAGACTTGGACTCAACAACCTGTTGTTCCTTGACATTGAACATAGGCGCTGACCTCCTCCCCAAGGAGAAGGGACTTCCACCACACCCTCTCAGCCGGAATTGCTGCTTGACGCGCATGTGCCCACTCTTTTCGAAGTCTGAGGTTTGTTATACTTGGGCCACTCCTCAGCGCTAAAACTTCATAACAGAGGTAAGAAATCGCAATGACTGCCGAGCGTAGAAAAGGGACCGTTTCCCTTCGCCAAGTTAGCGGATCAGCCCGGTCCAGGAAGGTTAGAGTGGACCTGGGAGAGGAATCTTCGTTTGCTGCCTTTCCTGCTTTAGTGAAAGTGGGCGACGCTTCGTATTTTCTTGTGCGAGGACGTGACGGATATAAGCTGTTGTCGACGATATGCCCGCATCAAGGCGGGGAGATTATGGACGAGGGGGACGAGTTGTTCATGTGCGATGGGCACGGGTGGCAGTACGAAAAAGGCGAAGGCGCCTGCACCACCCGTTCCGACTTCCGCATGAAGGCGTTCCTGGTTACTCTGCAAAACGACCGCTTGGTCGCGCTGGTGCCCGACGAGTAGCCCGCCAAGTCCCCTACTGAGCAGCCCTGAGCGATGGCTCGCAGCCAGACCTGGGTCAGGCATGTCAACCTAGAGAAGTAACCCCCGCCCCAGGACCTGGATTTCCGGGGCGGGGGCGATAGACCGGAATAACATCCCGCGTAAAGCTACCCTACCATGTCATAGCTGCGGAGCAGTTTGCCGGGCAGTGCGCCGGTGCATTCGTTTTCCACGAAGGTAACGGCGCCGTTGACCAGGATGTAGCGTATCCCGGTGGGCTTTTGGACCAACCGCTTCTCACCGCCGGGGAAGTCCGTCGCGAACTGCGGCTTATCGTACATCAGCCCCAGCTCGTCCAAGTTGTAAATCATGACATCGGCCCAATCGCCGACGCGCAACGTGCCACGGTTCTTCATGCCGGAGAACCAGGCTGGCAGAGCGCTCATCTTATAGTGGGCCTGTTCCAGGGTCATTAGGCCCCGGTCCCGGATCCAGTGTGCCAGGAAATAGACGGGCCACACACTGATGATCAGGAATCTGGTGTGAGCGCCTCCGTCGGACAATGAGATGTGGACATAGGGGTTGAGCAGCCTTTCGGCCTGGACGTCGTCCCCTTGCCCTCCTGCAGGGTGAGCGAACTCGGTCTCCAGGTCCTCGTCCAGGGCAATGTCCAAGAAAGCGTCCAGCGGGTGCTTGCCCTCGGCTTCAGCGATGTCGGCGATGGACAGTCCCTCGTACTTAAGGTTACGCTCCAGGGCCACCTCCACCACTTGCAATCGGGCCCAGTCAGTCCTGGGGTGTGGTCGGTCTAAAACGTCACGCTTCATGCCTTCGCGGACGCCTTCCTCAGACAGTTTGGCGATCCGCTCCTCTTTGGAGCCAACCAGCGGCTGAACCCAGTTGGGCATGTAGTCGAACAAATTGTATTCGGAGAGCTTGAACTCGGAGACAGTCGGCACCGAACCGTGTTGTGCCAGGATGGGGAGTCCCTCTTCTTCCCGGACTTTTTTCAACCACTCGTAGCCTTCATCGTCTCCCAGGACTACGTGCAACGGGCGCCCGCTCATCCGGACCATTTCCGCCAACATTTCCCGCTGGCCTGCCCGATCGTCGGAGATGCCGATGGTCCATCCCAGGTGCCCCACGCCGAACTCGCCAAGAACCTGGGATAGGGCGTAGAACTCCTCAGGAGAGGCCACATGACTGGGCAACCAACTGCCGTCCTCCGGCCGGTCCTCCAGGTTCTTGTCAGCGGAGAACCCGAACGCCCCGGCCTTCATGGATTCGTGCAGGATCTGTTTCATCTGGTTTAGTTCGGACTCCGTGACGGAGGTCCGTTCTCGGGCCGGTATCATACCCAAGACGTAGCCGCGCAACGGCGAGAAGGGCACCAGCGCGCCAACGTTTACCCCCAGGCCCTGGCGGCCAAGGCTGTCCATGTATTCAGGGAACGTCTCCCAGTCCCAGCGCATCCCTTGGCGCATAGACTCCAGAGGTATCGCCTCGATGCGGTTCATCATACGCATGTTCAGTTCCCGGTCCTCGGGCCGCGTCGGCGCAAACCCGAAGCCGCATTGTCCAACGGTCAGCGAGGTTACCCCAAACCACCCGGATAAGGATGCGTAGGGGTCCCAGTTGAGTTGCGCGTCGTAGTGCGTATGCAGGTCTACCGCCCCCGGAGCCACAATGCAGCCGCTGGCATCCAACTCCCTGGCGCCGCCTGCGATTATGCGGCCGCTGATCATGGCCACCCGCCCATCCTTGATCCCAACGTCGGCGCGGATGCGGGGAATGCCTGTGCCGTCGACTACGGTCCCACCACGGATAACTACATCAAACTCGGCCATGCGATTGCCTCCAACGACGAGTTGTGACGATTTCAACTTGCCCAAATGCAACGACATGAGCAACTTGATTACCGTAAAGTGTAAGTCGCCCAAATATTTATGTCAATGAACCGAATTGTATTATAAATAAGGTCACCGAAGACGGCATTGTTGCTTCAAAAGTCATGTTACTGGAGAGGAGCATGAGGAGAAGGAGCGTGAGCGAGTACGGAGAGGCGATGAGTGAGATGGATCCGGTTAGTTGGACAGGATCAAGGGCGAATTAAGTGAGGGTCCCATCGCTCCTGCCGATGATACCGACACCGGTTCCGGTAAACACCGAGATTGGCAAGGTCTGTATGGACAACGACCATATGGTGAAGGATTGGACAATCGTTGGGGCCCGCTCTTGGATGAGCTCCCTGACCCGTGCTTTGACGGCGTCACGGTCCATGGCAGTCTCCACCATAAAGTGAACCGGATTATAGCAGGGCTCCGAAGGCATGGCCTATTCGCAGCGACAATCATAGTGCTGCAAACGCTCGGCTTAGATCAGCCGCGAGGTCTTCGGCATCTTCACAGCCGACGCTCATCCGGATGAACCCTTCGGGAACTTCATCGCCGCCCCAGCGGCCACGCCTTTCCGCAGTAGTATGGACGCCCCCAAAGCTCGTGGCTTCCCAGACGAGGGTGCTGGCCCGGAGAAAGCGATCGGCCTTCTCACGAGATTCTAGGCAGAAGGTAACGATCATACCGAAGCGGGACATTTGTCTCGTAGCGACTTCATGTGCAGGGTCTGACGCCAATCCAGGATAGCGCACCATCGATGCTTCCGGCCTTGACAATAGGAACTCGGAAATGGCCAGGGTGTTGTTGCACTGCCGCTCCAGCCTTACGTCCAACGTTGCCAATGAACGGTGAGCCAACCATGTCTCCATAGGCCCAGGAATAGAACCCGTCTGACTGCGCCATGCCCTAAGTCGCTCCGCCCACGCGGGATCTTTTGCAGCCACATGGCCAAGGAGGATGTCACTATGCCCAGTCATACCTTTGGTATCAGAAGCAAGCGAAAAGTCCGCTCCCAGCTCCAGTGGCCGTTGTCCGAGTACGGTGGCGGTGGTGTTATCGACCACCACCAGCGCCCCAGCTTCATGGGCCGCACGAGCCATGTTTTTGATATCACACACGTCTAGCCCAGGATTGGTCGGAGACTCCAGCCACACTAGCTTCGCGTCGCGAACCAGCGATGCCTGCACATCGTTGGCAGTTGGAGCTAGGCGAAGTTCCACACCGAGCCGCTCAGAAAAATCGCTGGCTAATGAGCGGGCCGCGTAATAGCCATCAGAAGGCATGACTACCGTGTCACCCCTTGATAGCGCGACGGCTAGCATGGCTGTAACGGCGGCCATCCCAGAGCTAAACAATACCGTCGGCCCTCCTTCCAATTCCCCGAGAGCCTGCTCGTAAGCCGCCCATGTGGGGTTGTCGTTCCTTCCATACTGGTATGGCGAATTCAATGGGTCCCCGCTGAGATGGTACGGCGCCGCAAACGTGGGGCCTGGCAAAAAAGGTGCGCCTTGTTGCACCTGTGGAAGTCCCGCATGAAGAACTCGCGTAGCGTCGCGCATATTGCCTCCTTTAGCCGAGGTTACGTCAATAGGTGTGTAAACGAGATCAGGCGGCGACCTTCCCACCCGTTGATTGAATGGCGATTCCATCCGCATATTGGGTGCCGAGATAGACATCTTCCATCAGTTCAGGGGCCTTCATACGTCTAAGGCGCTGTTCGGTGACCATCAACATCTTCCAGATCACCGCTATCGCCCGAGCGACCCTATTGTAGCGCTTGGCGGCATCGGTACGAAGTCTCAGCGCAGCGAAGGGCGATTCCACCGGGTTCGTCGTCCGAAGGCGCCGCTAGCGCTCCTTGGGGAAGTCTTAGAAGGTGACCATGCGGCCCCAGTCCCGTTCGAGGGGCTCAGAGGCCGCCTCGTAGGAGTGGTCTCTCGCGCCGCCATCCGGTAAACACCGTCCTGAGCCGATCAGACTCGGACAGAGGCTGAGCGTAGGGGATGGTACGCAGCATCAGTTTGGACTGGTCCTGCTGTCGCTTTGGAAGCTTGTCCGGCACGTTTAGAATCTTGTGGTGAGGTGGGCCCATCCATATCGAGTCCGGACATTGCATGAAAAACAGGCGCCCTCAATACCTGAGGTGACGGAGCGGAATATTTAACATCTACCAGGATTTCAGAACCGGCAACACTTCCTTAGCGAAGAGCTTCAAGCCCCGCTCCGAAATATGATAAGGAGCGCCGCCAAAGCGGAAGGCGACGTTCAACTCGAAATCGCCGAGCAGGTTCCGGCGGTCCTCAAGCCCCCGCAGAATCTTGTCCGGCGTGCCCCAGCTTGCCGCCTTCATGAAACCGTCGACCGCACCTTCGAGACCGGCGGACCGCGCGATTTCGGCCTTCTGTTGATAAGCGTCGTAACCCTTTACCGACTTGAAGTGATCGCCGAGAAATTCGTAGTGATAAAAGTTGCTTTCGACAAACTTGCCTTGATATTGGCGCGCTTCTTCCTCACACTGGGCAAGATCAGCGCCGCAGACGACGAATTCGGTGAGCATCAGGGCGGGTGGCTCCGTGCCGTGATATTCCCGGTGTAAGGCACGACCTCGCTCGATCCCCGGCATCCGCATTTCCCAAGGTCGATCAGCGAACATAATGATATGTGCGCCGAGTTTGGCTGCGGAGTTAACCGATTCGTCGCTAGCGGCGACGGCGTAGATTCGCCCGTCGAAGGAATGCTGCGGCCGGGGCCTGATTTCCGTGCGGGCCTGCTTGTAGTAAGTCCCGTTGCCTTCAATGAACCCTGTCTCGAGAGCCTCGACAATCATCGGCGCCGATTCGTCGAAGCGTTCCCGCGATTCGTCCATGCTGATGCCGAAGACCTCGAATTCACGCCGAGCAAGGCCTCGCCCCAACCCGAGCCGAAGTCGGCCATTACTCAACAAGTCGAGAACGGCAGCATTTTCGGCCACACGTAAAGGGTCATGCCAGGGAAGGATCACGGCGGCTGTCCCTACACCGATATCGGGATGCTTCGCTGCAACGTGGGTCATTAGCTGGATATTGTCCGGCACGAAGGAATAATCGTTGAAATGATGCTCTGCGGACCAAAGGCAATCGAACCCCAAATCGGCGGCGATTTCACCAAGGCGCAACTCCTCCTCCCACATCTGGCCGTCCGCCCCTTCTTCCCAGCCGTAACTCGAGAAGATCATCATCATTCCGACATCCATGCGAACACTCCTTCCGATTCTTTCAAGTGGCCCACCTGCGCAGGGTAATTACCCCTCGACGAGTGCAAAAGTTAGTCTTAGAGCAATGGGACCGGCAGACCCGTAGACCAGGCTGATCCTAAAGTTGGGATGCCCGAGTTGTCAGCGCCCAGAGGCCGCCCTTAAAAGCTGGGCTTGGTCGAAAATGGAGTCAATTGGAGTTCGTGGGTCCAACAGGACTTGTCCTGGGTGTGCAAATAATAGAAAGCCTCAGCGATCTTTACGGGATTCATCACCAATTCGGGCCGCTCCTGGACGCGCGGTAGGGCTCGGGTGCCCGGAGAGTCAATGGTGCCGTCGATCACGACGTTCGCTACGTGCACGCCGTGCTCGGAATATTCCTCTGTCAGCGCCTGCGCCAGCGTGCGCATCATGACTCTCGGATAGTACAGCGACTGTCCGGTGTAGCGCTTTTTTCCGCGCAAGGACGACGAGTTGTTGGAAACGAGGAAAGATCCCTCGCCCCGCTCCCGCATGGCGGGTAAAACCTCCTTGGCGACCAGGAACGGTCCACTGCTGGAGATGTGCTGGGCGGTTTCGAACATTTCGAACGGGATGTGCTCGAGCAGTTCTTTCTCTGGCGGAAGGTCACGCCCCTCCAGGTAGCCCGCGTTGTAAACCAGGACGTTTGGGTCACCAACTTGGTCTCGAATCTGGGCGAACGCCTTCGATATGGAGTCGCGCGACGCCAAATCCAGCTCGACAATCATGCTTTCGCCGTCTTGCTCTCGGATTGCTTTCTCCAACGCAGACGCATTGGCTGCATTACGGGTCGTCAGCACGACGAAGAAGCCCTCTTTTGCAAACTTTTGGGATATGGCGCCCCCTACGCCCCAGCGCACACCGACGGGCATGTGGCTGTCGTCGAGCGCCTTACCGTGCGCCAGTTTGGTGTTGCGGCCATCTGATTGCCACTTGGATGTCGCCCCTACGACGACAACGACAGGTTTACGGGTCGAGTTCATGTCGGATTCCTTTCATCTTGATGTCAACTGCTCACCATGGTCGAAAGTAAAGCCCGCTTGGGTTGGTCATGCCGTCCACGCCCTTCGCATAGGAAGTGGCGCACGGTCATTTCGCCTAGCAACTCCGTGTGAGTTTGATCAATGCCTTTCGGCGCCTTCCAGCTTGACTCCAAGTGAGTGACCAGTGGTTGCTCTGAACAAGAGAGCCGGTCGGAGTGTGTCATGACATGAGGGGACACGGCCTGCCGAAATTAGTGTAGCAGAGCCTTGCAAGGTTTGGTACAACGATGTTAAAGAGGCTTGGAAGCAACGAGCCAGGCTACTCCCGGTTCGACGTCATCCAAGACGCCGGGGACGCCAACCGGGTCTGGGTCTACGAAGTGTACCAGGACGAGGTTGCATATCAGGCCCATTTGCGGGCCCCTCATCTCAAGAAATTGTGGGACACGGTAAAGGGCTGGCTTGGAGAGGAGTTGCGCGCGAAACCGAGCAGCTACAGCATCCGGCCAACGGACGACGGTGACCCACTTGGGGGAAATAGGTGAAGTGGAGTCGGTAAAAGCCGTCTCCGACAGCGCTGTCGCCCAGCCCTAAGCAGCGGTGTCGCCTGCCGGGACAAGGGCGTCGAGAGGCTGGCCTACAGGGCCAACCTGAACCTCAACAAGAAGGTTCTTGATTTTGCCCAGTTTGGTGGGCCAAGGCGTACCGTAGTGCGAACTTTTCGCTGGGAGGTCCTGATATAAGGAGTCGGTCTGGCACCCCCGGATAAGCCTCTAGGGGCCTCCAGCCCGTCAGCGCTGGAGGCTCTTTCACCTCGAGAGTCCGATTGGCACAGAAACTCTGGCTGCTCCGCCCCGCAGGATGTTGGCGGACGCAGAGATGGACCAGCCTCTATTTTCAGGGTTGCCCCTCGGTAATGACAAACCCTGCCACGGCGCTCCGGTTCTGGTGAGCGCACCGCCGGTTGTTCGGCTGAGCCGGAAGTGAGGGTCTATTCGTCCTCGATGTTCCCTTGCGTTACCGCCACGCCGATGGTGTTGGGACCAAGATGCGTTCCCAGCACTGGGCCAAACCGGGACTCGACAATGTGCTCCGGCTCCACCAGGTCTGCCAGACCGTCGAGAATGGCCAGGGCATGGTCCCGGCCGGTGCTGTAGCTCACGTGCATTCGGTGAATGGGGGCCAGCTCGCGCACTATCTGGATAATCCGGGCCATCGCCCTCCTGCGGGTGCGGGGACGGTCCACGGGGTGGGCCTCGCCGTCGCGGATGCTCAGGATGGGCTTGAGCTGGAGCGCCCCGCCCAGGAATGCCTGGGCCTTGCCTATGCGTCCGCCCTTTGCCAGATACTTCAGGGTGTCGACCACGACAAAGCCGTGGTTTTGCCCAATCGACCGTTCTACCCGGCGCGCCACTTCGCTGTGGTCGGACATTTCCCTAGCCCACCGCGCGGCGCTGATTGAGAGTAGGGCCTGGGCGCCCCCGGCAAGCTGAGAGTCCACGATTTCGATCCCTGACGCCGCGCCCAGCGACTCTCTGGCCTGGGCTGCGGAGTTGAGCGTGCCGCTCAGCTTGGCGCTCACGTGAATGGACACTACCTGGTGGCCCTGGTCCAGCAGCCGTCGGTAGACTTCCTGAAAATCGGCGACGGAGGGTTGGGATGTGGTGGGCAGGCTGGGGAGCTCCTCCAGGAGGGAATAGAAGCGGGCGGCGGTAATGTCCACGCCATCCCTGTAGGTCTCGCCGCCGATGGCGACGGATAGGGGCACGAGCGTGATGTCGCTGGCCCTAACCTCGGAGGGAGCAAATCGGACAGGCTATCGGTGACTATTCCAATCGCCACGAGACCGCCCAACTAGGCGCTCGGCATCCCTTTCGCTCCCGGCTTTGCCATGCGGTAGCCGACGCGCGGCTCGGTGAAGATGTACGTGGGGCTGCTCGCGTCGTCGCCCAGCTTGCGGCGAAGCTTCTTGAGGAAGGAGCGTAGGAGCCTTGAGTCGTCGGAGTAGTCCGGCCCCCAACCCCGTCTCAGCAGATGATCGTGGGTCAGCACGCGCCCGGCGTTGACCGAAAGCTCGAAGAGCAGCTTGTATTCCGTGGCGGTCAACTGCACCGGCCGTCCGGCCACCGTCACGCGGCGTTCGGCGTAGTTGATCGTCAGATCCCCCAGCAGATAGGGTTCACGCGCCTTGGTCCTGTCGGACGCCGTCTGCCTGCGCAGGACCGCCTCGATTCTCGCCACCAGCTCGGTTGGCGAGAAGGGCTTGACGATGTAGTCGTCGGCTCCCGCCTCGAAGGCCCGTGCGACATCCTGATCTCCGTCGTGGCCGGACAGGAAGATGACCGGCACGTCGATGATCCCCAGGATGCGCTTCGTCAACTCGATTCCGTCGGCGCCGGGCAGCGTCATGTCCATCAGGACGAGGTGGGGCTTCTCCGCCTCGATGAGGCGCTCGACTTCATCCGGGCTGCCGGTCACTATCGGGGTATAGCCCGCTTCCGAGAGCGTGTTCCGAACGAGCCGAAGCATGTGCGGCTCGTCGTCCACGGCGAGAATGCGCACCCGCCCTCTCGCCGTCCGTCCTGGATCGTCAGGGAGCTGACCAAGTCCGGTTTCCGGGCCGTTGGCTGCCTCGTCGACCGCGGGAATCGTAAAGGTGAACCGCGTGCCGAGTCCCTGTCCGGCGCTCTCGGCCCATATGCGGCCGCCGTGCGCCTCCACTATCCCCTTGCAGATCGCCAAGCCCAGGCCTTCCCCTCCCACATGCCGGTGCGGGTCATCGCCGTCGAGTCGGAAAAACTTCCTAAAGAGGTTAGTCAGCTGCTCGGAGGCCACGCCTCTACCTTCATCCACTACGGAGATCGCAACGTACACATCCTCTTGCGATGCGCTCACCCCGATGGCGGAACCCTCGGGCGAATACTTGGACGCGTTGGAGAAGAGGTTGTCCAGCACCTGGACAATCCGCTGTGCATCGGCCCCGACCCGGGGCAGGTCCGGCGGGAGGTCAACCTCGATACTGTTCCTTGCCCCGCCGTGCAGGAACGCGCTCCTGGCCTGATCGACCACATCCGCCACATCCGTGGGTCCGGGAGTGATCGACAGAGTCCCGGTCTCGACCCGGGTCACGTCGAGAAGGTCGCTGATCAGGACGCGCATGTGGTCGGCCTGCTCGTCGATGATCCGGAAGAACTCGCCCATCTCGGCGGGACTGAGAGTGGAAGAGGCGCCCAGCACGGTGGCGGCGGACCCTTTGATGGTGGTGAGCGGGGTCCGCAGCTCGTGGCTCACCATGCCGAGGAACTCGGCCCGCAGCCGCTCCAACTCTTGAAGCGGCGTCATGTCCTGTATGACGGCCACGGCGGACACTATCTTCCCGTCTTCCGAGCGGATCGGCGTGACGTTCATGAGCACGGTGACCGTCCGGCCGTCCTGGAGGTGGACGACGACCTCTTCGGCTCGCACGGTCTCGCCGTACCGCAGCGCGCGTTCCAGCGGGTTCTCGTCGAGGGTGAGTTCGCTGCCGTCCAAGCGCCGAAGGAACGTCCTTGCACGGACTGTCTCCAAAGCAAGGCCGGGCTCAGGCCTGACGCCGTAGATTCGTTCCGTCTCTCGATTGATCGACGTGACGGTCCTCGTGTCCGCATCAACGACCACGATGCCCACCGGCGAGGTGTCGACCAGAGCCTGAAGGTCAGCCCTGAGCCGACGTTCGTCTCTGTATCGGTGAGCGTTGGCGATAGCCATTGCCGCCTGAGACGCGAACATCACCAGGGTCTCTTCGTCTTCGAGCGTGAACTCCAGGCCGCCTTCCTTCTCGGTGAGGTAGATGTTGCCGACACGCTCTCCCAGATGACGGACCGGGGTCCCCAGAAAGGTCCTCATCGGCGGGTGGCCTTTGGGAAAGCCGACCGACCTGGCGTGGCCCGCTAGGTCCGCCAGTCGCAGCGGCTCCTCGATCTCGTTCAGGTGCTGAAGGAGTCCCAGTCCTCTGGGCAGGTCCCCCAGGCGTCGGCGCTCTTCGGGGGTCATGCCGGACGTGATGAGGGTCTCTATGCCCCCGGAGTCGTCGAAGATCAGCAGCGCACCGTAGCGGGCGTCGGTCAGCGAGCGGGCGCTGTCTATGACCCCTTGCAGAACGGTGTCGAAGTCGAGGCTTTCAATGATGCGCAGGCTGGCCTCACTCAGCCCGGAGAGGCGTCGCCGGAGCGCTTCATTCTCCGCCCTCAGCCTGTCGGCTTCCTCGAGCGCGCTGCCCGTTCCGGGGAGGACCTGCGGTTCTGCGGCGTGCGGCTGCATGAGGGCGATTATACCACGAGACGCGCAAAAGGACACAAAAGTGTCATAGGTTAGGGGTGGAAGTTCACGGCGGATACACACGCGAGTTGTAAACTCTTTCCTCGGTAAAGCATACACAGGGAAGTCTTATCGAACATGACTCAGACCCGGCGATTTTCCCAGAGCGGCCCGGCGTACCCGGTCCCCGACGATTTGGCGTCCTGCGTCGCCCAATTGACAAACACGTTGGCCAAGGGGACGGCGGACCTGATGACTGCCTACGATCTCGTGCCCATGGAGTTTGCGCTCCTCAGATTGTTCATGGCAAGCGACGAGTGGACCACGACGGAGCTGGCGCAGGCGCTGCCCGTCAAGATGGCCCGCATAAGCCGCATTGTGACCAAGGTGGTGGACAAGCGGTTGATGCACAGGCGGCGCCCGCCCGACGACCGCCGGGTGGTGAAGCTGGCGTTGACCGACGAGGGCAAGGAGCTGGCGCTCGAGATTCACGGCCTGGTTCAGGCCTATATCGGGAGGCTCTCGGAGGGTGTCAGCGAGCAGGAGATGGCGGCCTTCATTTCCACCACCTCCAAGGTCATGGCCAACTACGCAGCAACGGCACAGGCCCACAGTTCTGACCGCTCACTCTCATAAAGATGCATCGAGTTTTTCGAGTATGACCCAATACAACGGCGAAACGTGGCGACAAGGATGTGCATCGGGCCACATCCTATCGCCCACGCTTCGGTCTGCGGGCGCTCAGGAGGGGGCTAGTCCAATTGTCTGACCCAAGCTATTCAGGGGGCCGTGTCGTGACGCGTTTCGTTCGACCGGCCCCCCTCTTACTGGCCGTCGCGCTCGCCCTGGCTCTGGCCGGTGTGATGTCCCTTTTCCCCGCAGAGCCGGTCCACGCCCAGGAATCGCCCCAGCCCACAATCACCGTCGAGGCCGTGACAAGGCCCGGGGAGACCGGAGCGCCGGTGGATGCCACCGCGCTCTTCCGCCTCAACCGCTCAGGTGACCTTTCGGGAGACCTGAGCGTCAGGCTGCAGACAAGGAACACCCGTGGGTTAGATGGCTTTGGGAACGATCCGACCTTAATCGAACAGTTCGTCCGCATGCCTCCCAACGTCTCGCACGTTGACGTGCGGGTGAGAGCCGAGAGGGGCAAGCCAAACAACATCGGCGCAATGGAGGCACAGGTACTCCCGTCGTCGGGTTACCGGATAGGGGCCCATGGCACGAATATGGCCACCGTCGATGTCCGTGAGCCCACCGAAAGCGACTATATCGTCTTCATAACCGCCGGCGAAAACGGCATCGCCGAGGGCGAGGACGCTGAGTTCACGTTGAACCGAAGGGGTGATGTCTCGTCGGAACTGACCGCTATGGTGGAGGTGGAAGACCCGAACGGCGCCATGCAAGGCAACCACTGGGACGAGGCGCCGACCGCGGAGGACCGCCGCATGAGGGTGACCTTCGCCGCCGGTGAGCGCACCGCCACGGTCTCCTTTCCCACCAGGCCCAACATCCGGGACACGGGCGGCCTGACACTTACGGCCTCCGTCCAGGAGGACTCTGACCTTACCTACTGGGTGGGCCATCCATTCCAAGCCGACGTTGAGATCGCCGACGACGACACGGCGCCGGAGTTCTCTCTCAGCGTCAGCCCAGAAGAAATTCAAGAGGGCGAGTCCCTCACCTATACGGTGACCCGCCACGGGGATGCCTCTGAAGCCCTGGAGGACATGTTCTATCTGAGAATCGGCCAGGACGCACGGGTGCGCAGGCTTTTGAACGATATCTATGACCGCCCCCATGACTACCCGGTCTCCATGGCAGCGCAGGAGGACCGCTGGGAGACCACTATCACCGTGGTCTATGACGTATACCAGACTTGGAATAGCGCCGCGCCGAGCTACCGGTGGCAAGGGACGATAGGACTAGTGAGCCCGATCCCCGAGGGCGTCGCGTCGGAGTACTACACCGTCCGGGGCGAAACTGAAGCAAGCGCCCTGGTCCGGAACAGGGACCGCCAGGGCGTCCGGTTCAAATCCGTATCGAGCGGATTAGAAGGCCGCGGGGCAGACGATGAATTC
The DNA here is from genome assembly GCA_965237875.1 of Dehalococcoidia bacterium. Taxonomy (GTDB): domain Bacteria; phylum Chloroflexota; class Dehalococcoidia; order Lucifugimonadales; family JAGWBF01; genus DAOUJI01. The sequence goes on along the minus strand of CBDEGP010000002.1, from coordinate 2,036,130 downwards.
ACTCTCAACGAGAGATTCCATGAGGGGCAGGAAGTTCCCTTCGTCCTGGAGCGAAACGGCCCCGCATCCCTGTTGCAGCAGGAGCTGACAGTCCATGTGCGCTACTGGGAGCTCTATCACCCGTACGCAGAACGTGATTCCCGCGGCCGGATCATCTATAACCCCAGTGACCAACGTGTCACCGTCACCTTCCCTCCAGGCGTGACGGAGGCAGGAGGGTTCGTCCACGTCGCCGTCGACGACGTGGACGAACCCAGGCCCGGCGGCGACGGAGACTGGTTGAAGGCGGCTATATACGTCCCTTACCTGGGTTCCGCCGCCAGGGGGCGTTATCGGGAGTGGACAGGGCCATATGAGGTGGTTGCGTTAATCGACGACAATCCGCGGGCTGTGTCCATCGTGGGGCCGGGGGATGGCCACGCCATAATAGAGGAGGGGGAATCGGCGTCGTTCACCCTGACGCGTCTGGGGCCGAAGGACGACGCCTTGACCGTCAGCGTGTCCATCGACGACCCCGGCCACTTCCGGCGGGGCAATCACTGGAACAACACCCCCGACGGCGCCGTGGCGGTGACCTTTGCGGACGGGGCGAACACGGCCACCCTGACGATGTCCACCTCCGACGACTGGCGGGACATTCCCGACAACACCCTGACGGCTACCGTGCTGCCCAGCCAGGATGGCAGCTACAGGATCGCCGAGGCAAACGAGGGCCAGGCATCCGCATCCGTCACGGTGACCGACAACGACGTCGCAATGGTGTTCGAGCTGACCGCTGAGCCGACTAGAATAGTAGAAGGCGAGACGGCGCTGTTCACCATCCGGCGCGCACCGCCACCCGGGACGTGGACTTCTACGTGCTGTATGGTCCACGAGACAACCTCAGCCAACATGTCTACGGACTCAGCCCCGGCGAATCGGAGATCGTGGTAGGCCCTCGAATGCAGGACGACGACTTCGACGATCCGGACGAGCGTGTATGGGACCTGACCATGATCCCCTATCCGGGCATGACCGAAGACGAGATGAGCGAATATTGGACGTTCAAGGACGGGATCAGCTCCGTCAGCGTCACCGTCGTAGACAACGATCTGCCCCTGGTGGGCGTGGAGCCGGTGCAGGACTCCTATCCGGAGGACCGTTCCGGCGAGTTCCGGGTGACACGGGTGGGCCAGACCACCGGGCCGCTGGCGGTCAAGGCGCGCATAACCGAGACCGGGAACTCCTACAGCGACCAGTACGAACATTTCCTGGGGATAGAACGCACATATGCCTTCACTGCTAACCGGCAGAGCACGTATTGGAGATTCACCCTACAGGGCCGTGACGGCGACGAGGCGGACGGTTCCCTGACCTTCCATTTGCTGCCCGGCGACGGCTACCGCGTAGACCCGGAAAGGTCCGTGGCTACGTTTGTGGTGACCGACACCGACCCGTCGCCAACCCTGGCCGTGACCGACGCCACCGTTTCCGAGGACGCGGGGAATATCGACTTCCATGTCTCGCTCTCCTCCAGCCTCAGCCCCCCGTCCCGGCAGACGGTGACGGTGGACTACGTCACGGTGGGCGGTACAGCCGAGGCCGGGGAAGACTACACCCACGTTGCCGGCACACTGAGCATTGGCCCGAGGCAAACGAGCGCAGTCATATCCGTCCCGGTTCTGGACAACCGGTTGATTGAGGAGACGGAAGCCTTTTCCCTGGAGCTGAGCAATCCCGTGAACACCGAGCTGCAGGATGGCCAGACCATGCTGACGGCCGTGGGGACAATTAGGGACAACGAGCCCTTTGTCTCCGTGACGGGGGTAGAGGACGAGATTGAGGAAGGCGAGCCGGCGGTCTTCGAATTCACCCGGACCGGCAGCGCCGCGGAAGCGTTGACGGTCTATTTCGTGGCCGGCTTTGAAGACGGCCGAGCCGAATGGGAGTCCACCGAAATCCCGGCGGGGCAGTCCAGCGTGCGATGGAGTTTCCCCACGGTAGAGAATGACTTGGACGGACCTGACCTCACCTACGGAGTCTTCATAATACCGCCGAGCTGGCGGGCCCTGCCGAGGTATTACGATAGCGAGTTTGACGTCTTCTGGGTGATGGTGAAGGATGATGACCTGCCCGTGGTGACAATCGTGGCGGACCAGGAGGGCCGCACCGAGGGCGAGTCCGCGGCATTCACCCTGACCAGGGAAGGGCTACTGGACCAGCCCTTGACCGTGAACGTGAGCGTTGCGCAGGTCAGCGACAACACAGGCGTGGAAGCCAATTTCATATCCGGGACGGTCCCGACAACGATGGCCTTTGCCGCCGGCTCGGCCACCGCCACGCTGACCGTGTCCACCTCGGACGATTCCCTCACCGAACCGCACGCGACCATTGCCGCGGCCATCACCGCGCCCGGCAGCGGCGATGATGACGACGCCTACCGGCTCGGCGATCCCGCGAGCGCCGACGTCCGCATCAGCGACGACGACCGGGCCAACACCGCCTCGCTCTCGCTCTCGGCCCAGTCCGGCGTCGTGGAGGAGGGCGAGGACGCGGTCTTCATCGTGACCCGGACGGGAAACACGTCCGTGGATCTGACTGCCCGGGTGCGGGTGACGGAGATCAAGCAGAATGTAGCGCCGGACGCGCAGAAGTTGCTGCAAATCACCGTGACCGAAATGGAGGCCACGTTCCAGGCGGGAGACGCGACCGCAACCCTCGCGGTGGCCACGGAAGATGAGCAGCTGAACGACGGCAACAGCCGAATCAAGGCGGGGCTGCTGCTGAGCGGCCTATACGCGATTTACCCGTTCCCCTCGATCGCAAACATCTGGGTCCGGGACAATGACATCCCCACCATTTCCTTTGCCGACGCACAATCGGAACACATTGAGGATCCGGACAATTATCCTACATACACCCTGGTCCGCACCGGGGACACGTCGTATACGGTGGAGGTCAACTTAACACGTAGAGAACTCCTGCGCTATGCCCAACCGATTGGGGATCGAGTGTTCGATTCGCAGAGCACGCACCCGCGGCCCATATTCGCGGGGCAAGACCGCGCTACCTGGAGAACGACCCCCGGGTTGGTCGGCCCTCGAGGAGGGCAGGCTTTAGTCCGCATCCATTCGGGGTACTGCGAGGAGGTCCCGGGAGACTGCCGGTACTCGAGCCAGTACCGCGTGGGGGAGATCTCGACAACGACCATCGAGGTCCACAACAGCGCCCAGGGAGTGCTGATTGAGACGGACCAGGTGTCGGTCAACGAGGGCGAGTCCGTCGCCTTCACCCTCACCCGGATCGGAGGCTCACCGGGCGCCCGTACCAACGGCCTCACCGTGCAGGTGATCGCCACCCAGGACGGCGAGTTTATCCAAGGCGTCAGCCCGCAAACGGTGTATTTTACGGGCTTTCCCGACGTGCGAGGGGGGGGACGCTGTGTCCACGGCGAGGGTGACCATCGCGACCGTCGACGACGAGCTGTACGAACGCGACGGTTCGATCACCCTGACCATCCTCCCACCCGCGGAAAACCGGATTTATTTCTTCTACGAAATCGGAGACGGCCAGGGAGAGGCGACAGTGGCCGTCGTCAGTGACGACGATCCCGGCTTGACCATTTCGGACGCCACGGCCCAGGAGGCCGATGGCAGCATGGAGTTCACGGTCACGGCGGACGCCAACGAATCGGGGTTGAGGGTTGACTGGAGCACCGCCTCCGGCACAGGGAGCAACGCGGCGACCTCCGGCGCGGACTTCACGGCGGGCAGCGGGACTCTCGTATTTCCCGCAGGCACACTTTCCAGGACCATCACCGTCGAGATCCTGGACGACGGGGTTCACGAACCTGACGAGACCTTCACCGTCACGCTGAGCAACCCGACCGGCGCCGTGCTTGGGCGCGCCGCCGCCACCGGCGCCATCAGGGACGACGACCCGGAAACTCCCCCGGTGGTGACCGTATGGACGAATCAGGGGAACGTGGAGGAAGGAGAACCCGCCACCTTCAACTTCCGGAGGCAGGCGCCGGGCGACGCGGAATCCACGCCGAACGGTTTCGGAGACTCCCCCCTGACCCTCAACCTGACCCTTACGGAGAGCGGCGACTTCATCGAGGAAGCCCTGGAGAACTATGCCGGGGTGCGGGTTGAACACACCCCCGGATCCAACACCGCAACCCTCACTATTCCTCCCACCCACCTGTACTTCAACGTGGAGTTCTCCACGGACGACGACCAGCAGTTCGAGGACAACGGGTCCATCACGCTTGCGCTCGCCGATGGGCCCGGCTACACCATAGGAGCCTATAACGAAGCCACCGTCAACGTCGGGGACAACGACCTTGGCATCTCCATCGCCGGCCCCAAGCGGCACAGTGAAGGCGCGACGGAGGTTAGCTTCACAATCACTCTGTCCAAATCCTCCACCCAACCAGTGTCCGTGGACGTGTCCACCGTCGACGGCGTTGCGACCTCAGACGATGCCGTCACCGCCACCAGCCTGGGCAAGGACTTCGAGGCGAGGAGCGAGACCCTTACCTTCGCGCCGGGAGAAACGGAGAAGGTGTTTACCGTAAGCCTGGTGGATGACACCTTCGACGAGAGCGAGGAGAGCTTCACGGTCGAGCTGAGCAACCCGTCTGACAATGTCAGCCTGCTGGACGCCTCCGCCACCGCCGAAATCAGCGACAACGACATGACGATGATGGTCGGAGTCTACCGGGAGGCCACGAAGGTCAATGAGGACGCGGAAGGACAGGTCGAGTTCCGTTTCGAGTTGACGCCCGCGCAGGGCTCGGGGACCACCGCCTCCGAAAAGATGGCCACGGTGAGATGGACCGTGACGGAAGGCTCCGCCACAGCCGGCGAGGACTATGAGGCGGTCGGGCGCTCCGAGAGGACGCAATTACAGCCCGGCGTACTCAGCAAGACGGTGGGAGTGACCCTGCTGGACGACGAGCTCTATGAGGACGAATACGAGCAGTTCACGTTCGATCTGAAGGGTGCAGCCAACCTGGAAGTGGACGAGGACCACCAGTCCATAGAAGTCAGCCTCAAAGACAACGAGACTATACAGGCGGATGTCGCCGCGGACTCGCAGAACGTGGCCGAGGGCGACGACGCTTCCTTCACTGTGACGCTGACACCGTTCGAGAACGCTGTCCCGGTGACGGTCAAATACGAGGTGGTCGGCTCGGCGAGACCTGCCGACTACACCGCCCCTTCCGGCAAGCTGACCATCCCGGCGGGAGAATCCTCAGGCGCCGTCACCATTGCCATCCTGATGGACAACCTGTATGACCCGGGCGAAACGCTCGGCATCCTGTTGACCGAGGCCACGGGCGGCGGACGCGAACTTACACTGCTCTCCACGGATGACCCTCCCACCGTAACCATCTTGGACGCGGGCGCCCTGTCGGCGTCCATTGTCTCCGGTGCGTCCGCGAATGAAGGCGATGCGATAGAGTTCACAGTTGATCTCTCCATCCCAACAGACATGCCGGTCCTGGTCGCGTGGGAGACTTCCGACGCAGAAGGGCAGCAAGCGGCGGACTCGAAGGGCGTCGACTACTCCAAAGCGTCAGGCACGTTGACCATTTCCGCCGGGGACACATCCGGCACGTTCACGGTGTCAACCGTGGAAGACAATCTGGTCGAGGGCGACGAGACTTTCAACGTCGTCTTGAAGAACGCCATGAAGGGGGCCGACCCGCAAACGTCGACAGCGGTCGCCTTGGGCATCGCGTCCGCCGTGGCCACAATCGTGGACGACGACACAGCTCCCACGTCCATCACGCTGACTGCCACGCCGGAGAGCGTGGATGAGGATGCCGGTGAGACGGACCTTGCCGTGACCGCCACACTGGACGGTCCAACGCGGCTGGTGGCCGACGTGGCGGTCGATCTGAGTTTGAAAGGCAGCGTCGCCGCGCAGGAAGACGGCAGCCAGCCAGCCTCCGTCACCCTGACCATCCCCTCCGGGCAGGCAAGCGGGACCACCACCGTGACCATGACCCCTGCCAACGACGAAATTGCCGGGGACGGCGAAAGGGTGAGGATAGTCGGATCCGCCAGAGGCTTCGACGTCACCCAGGCGATAGTGAGGATCACCGACGACGACGACCCGCCCACCGGCATCTCCCTGACCATCTCCCCCGCCTCGGTGACCGAAGGCGCGGGCACGACGGCCCTGGCGGTTACGGGGACCCTCACCGGCGGCGACCGGCGCTCAGTGGAGACCAAGATACCGCTGTTCGTGGAGGGCGTGAGCATGTCGGCGGAGGATGAGGACGGCGAGGCCACCGTCGCCGCGACCAACAATGTCGACTACACAGTAGCCGACGTGACACTGACCATCCCCGCGGGCGAGTCCACTGGGACGGCCATGCTCGAGTTTACTGCGACGGACGACATCTTGGCGGAAGGCGATGAGACGGCTCAGGTGTCAGGAATGTCCCTTGAGTTCGAAGTAACGCCGGCCCTGCTGACTATCGAGGACGACGACCGGGAGCCGGACCGCATTGAATTGTCGGCGTCGCCGGGAGGAGTCGCCGAACACAAAGGCCAAGTCCAGATTCAGGTTACGGCGACGTTGGCGGGAGGCGGGGCTCGGCCGGCCGACACAGCGGTAACGCTGTCTGTTCACGATGTGTCAGCCGTGGCCGGCCCGGACTATACCGCCGGCTCGGGCTCAGCGCTGACCATTCCGGCCGGTCAGGTGAGCGGCACGGCCTCCCTGTCCCTTACCTTGGTGAACGACGATATCTACGAAGAGACGGAGACGGTGGCAATCCGCGGGAGCAACGAGGACCCGGGGCTGTCCGTAAGGGGAGTGCGAATATCCATCGCCGACGACGAAGAGAAGCCTACAGAGATAACTTTGGTCCTTGACAGAGACACCGTTTCCGAGGGCGGAGGGTCGCAGCAACTCAGGGTGACCGCGATAGTCGAGGGCGACAGCAAGCGAGCTATCTCGACGCAAGTCTCTCTGTCGTTCGACGTGCCTACTTTAGGGTCCTCAGTAGGACCTTCAGCGGCGGAGTTTCAAACAAGGGCTTCAACAACGAGGTTTTCGCCACGTTCTTCAACAACGGCGTTCTTATTATTAGCAAGATCTTCAGAAACAGAGTCTTCAGCAAGGTCTCCAGCTGCGGCTACGGACTACTCGGTGCTCGGCGACACACTGACGATATCGGCCGGTGAGTCGGAGGGCGAGACTGTGGTGGTATTGTCACCCATCGACGACTCCATTGTTGAGGGAGACGAGAGCCTGGAGATCCGGGGCTTCACGCCGGGCCTGAAAGTGTCGTCTGTGTTGATCACCATAACCGACGACGAGACGCCAGCAGTGGTGCTCTCGAAGACCTCCCTGACGGTGGAGGAGGAGGACGCCAGCGGCGAGACCTACACCGTGAAGCTGTCCCACGAACCCACTGAGACGGTGACGGTGACGGTGAGCGGCCAGGCAGGGACCGACTTGACGCTGACCGGCCTGAGCGCGACGAACACGTTGACCTTCACCACGACCACCTGGGACACGGCGCAGACGGTGACGGTGAAGGCGGGAGAAGACAACGACGCAATCGACGACACGGTCGCGCTGTCCCACACCTCCTCCGGCGGTGAGTATGGCGGAGCGTCAGCGGACCTAGCGGTAACGGTGAATGACAACGAGACCGTCTCCCTGGTCCTGAGCAAGTCTTCCTTGACCGTGGAAGAGGAGGACGCCAGCGGCGAGACCTACACCGTGACGCTGTCGCACCAGCCGTCGGAGACGGTGACCGTGACGGTCTCCGGCCAGGCAGGGACCGACCTGACGCTGACCGGCCTGAGCGGGGCGAACACCCTGACCTTCACCACAACCAACTGGAGCGAGGTCCAGACGGTGACCGTCAAGGCGGGTGAGGACAACGACGCCATCGACGACACCGTCGCGCTGGTCCACACCGCCACCGGTGGCGAGTATGGCGGAGCGTCAGCGGACCTAGCGGTAACGGTGAATGACAACGAGACCGTCTCCCTGGTCCTGAGCAAGTCTTCCTTGACCGTGGAAGAGGAGGACGCCAGCGGCGAGACCTACACCGTGACGCTGTCGCACCAGCCGTCGGAGACGGTGACCGTGACGGTCTCCGGCCAGGCAGGGACCGACTTGACGCTGACCGGCCTGAGCGGGGCGAACACGCTGACCTTCACCACGACCACTTGGGACACGGAGCAGACGGTGACCGTGAAGGCGGGTGAGGACAACGACGCAATCGACGACGTGGTCACGCTGGTCCACGCCGCCAGCGGTGGCGAGTATGGCGGAGCGTCAGCGGACCTAGCGGTGACCGTGGACGACAACGAGACCGTCTCCCTGGTGCTCAGCAAGACCTCCCTGACGGTGGAGGAGGAGGACGCCGGCGGCGAGACCTACACCGTGAAGCTGTCGCACCAGCCGTCGGAGACGGTGACGGTGACGGTCTCGGGTCAGTCCGGCACGGACCTGACGCTGACCGGGTTGAGCGCGACGAACACCCTGACCTTCACCACGACCAACTGGAGCGAGGCGCAGACGGTGACGGTGAAGGCGGGAGACGATGAAGACGCCGCCAACGACTCGGTCACCTTGGCCCACACCTCCTCCGGCGGAGAGTATGCCGGGAAGACGGCGGACCTTCCGGTGACGGTGGACGACAACGAGACGGCGGCGCTGGTCCTCAGCGAGACCTCCCTGACGGTGGAGGAAGAGGACACCACGGGTGAGACCTACACGGTGAAGCTGTCGCATCAGCCGTCGGTGGACGTGATCGTGATCGTCAGCGGTCAGGCAGGGACCGACCTGGCGCTGACCGGCCTGAGCAACGCAGACACGCTGACCTTCACGACCGGGACCTGGGACAACGCGCAGACGGTGACGGTCACGGCGGGGGACGACACCGACGCAATCGACGACACGGTCGCGCTGGTCCACACCTCCTCCGGCGGCGAGTACGCCGGGAAGACGGCGGACCTGGCGGTGACGGTGGACGACAACGAGACCGTGTCCATAGTCCTGAGCAAGGCTTCCCTGACGGTGGAGGAAGGAGACGCCGGCGGCGAGACCTACACGGTGAAGCTCTCCCACCAGCCGTCAACGGACGTGACCGTGACCGTTAGCGGTCAGGCAGGGACCGATCTGACGCTGACCGGGTTGAGCGCCAGCAACACCCTGACCTTCACCACGACCAACTGGAGCGAGGCGCAGACGGTGACGGTGAAGGCGGGAGACGATGAAGACGCCGCCAACGACTCGGTCACCTTGGCCCACACCTCCTCCGGCGGAGAGTATGCCGGGAAGACGGCGGACCTTCCGGTGACGGTGGACGACGACGAGACGGCGGCGCTGGTCCTCAGCGAGACCTCCCTGACGGTGGAGGAAGGAGACGCCGGCGGCGAGACCTACACGGTGAAGCTCTCCCACCAGCCGTCAACGGACGTGACCGTGACCGTTAGCGGTCAGGCAGGGACCGATCTGACGCTGACCGGGTTGAGCGCCAGCAACACCCTGACCTTCACCACGACCAACTGGAGCGAGGCGCAGACGGTGACGGTGAAGGCGGGAGACGATGAAGACGCCGCCAACGACTCGGTCACCTTGGCCCACACCTCCTCCGGCGGAGAGTATGCCGGGAAGACGGCGGACCTTCCGGTGACGGTGGACGACGACGAGACGGCGGCGCTGGTCCTCAGCGAGACCTCCCTGACGGTAGAGGAGGAGGACGCCGGCGGCGAGACCTACACCGTGAAGCTGTCGCACCAGCCCTCAGAAACCGTGACCGTGACCATCAGCGGCCATGCGGGCACCGACCTGACGCTGGGCGGCCTGAGCGGGGCGAACACGCTGACCTTCACCACAACCAACTGGAGCGAGGTCCAGACGGTGACGGTCACGGCGGGGCAGGACGAAGACGCCGCCAACGACGCCGTCACCCTGGTCCACACCGGTGCGGGAGGGGAGTACGCCGGCGCGACGGCAGACCTGGCGGTGACCGTGGACGACAACGAGACCGTCTCCCTGGTCCTGAGCAAGACTTCCCTGACGGTGGAGGAGGGAGCCACCACGGGCATTGAGTACACGGTGAAGCTGTCCCACCAGCCGTCGGTGGACGTGACCGTGACGGTCTCGGGTCAGTCCGGCACGGACCTGACGCTGACCGGCCTGAGCAACGCAGACACGCTGACCTTCACCACAGAGACCTGGGACAACGCGCAGACGGTGACGGTCAAGGCGGGTGAGGACAACGACGCCATCGACGACACCGTCGCGCTGGTCCACACCGCCGCCGGAGGCGAGTACGCCGGCAAGGCAGCCAATCTGCCCGTTGCCGTGGACGACAACGAGACCGTCTCCATAGTGCTGAGCAAGACCTCCCTGACGGTGGAGGAGGAGGACGCCAGCGGCGAGACCTACACCGTGAAGCTGTCGCACCAGCCCTCAGAAACCGTGACCGTGAGGGTCTCGGGTCAGTCCGGTACCGATCTGACCCTGACCGGGTTGAGCGCGACGAACACGCTGGCCTTCACCACGACCACCTGGAGCGAGGTCCAGACGGTGACCGTCAAGGCGGGTGAGGACAACGATGCCATCGACGACACCGTCGCGCTGGTCCACACCGCCGCCGGCGGCGAGTACGCCGGGGTGTCGGCGGACCTGGCGGTGACCGTGGACGACAACGAGACCGTCTCCATAGTGCTGAGCAGGACCTCCCTGACGGTGGAGGAGGGAGCCACCACGGGCGTTGAGTACACGGTGAAGCTGTCGCATCAGCCGTCGGTGGACGTGACCGTGACGGTGAGCGGGCAGGCGGGCACGGACCTGACGCTGACCGGCCTGAGCAACGCAGACACGCTGACCTTCACCACAGAGACCTGGGACAACGCGCAGACGGTGACGGTCAAGGCGGGTGAGGACAACGACGCCATCGACGACACCGTCGCGCTGGTCCACACCGCTGCGGGCGGCGAGTATGGCGGAGCGTCAGCGGACCTGGCGGTGACGGTGGACGACAACGAGACCGTCTCCCTGGTCCTGAGCAAGTCTTCCTTGACCGTGGAGGAGGGAGACGCCAGCGGCGAGACCTACACGGTGAAGCTGTCGCACCAGCCCTCAGAAACCGTGACCGTGACGGTCTCGGGTCAGTCCGGCACCGACTTGACGCTGACCGGCCTGAGCGCGACGGACACTCTGGCCTTCACCACAGAGACCTGGGACAACGCGCAGACGGTGACGGTCAAGGCGGGTGAGGACAACGACGCGATCGACGCCGCCGTCACGCTGGTCCACACCTCCTCCGGCGGCGAGTATGCCGGGAAGACGGCGGACCTTCCGGTGAAGGTGGACGACAACGAGACCGTCTCCATAGTGCTGAGCAGGACCTCCCTGACGGTGGAGGAGGGAGCCACCACGGGCATTGAGTACACGGTTAAGCTGTCGCACCAGCCCTCAGAAACCGTGACCGTGACCATCAGCGGCCATGCGGGCACCGACCTGACGCTGGGCGGCCTGAGCAACGCAGACATGCTGACCTTCACCACAACCACCTGGGACGATGTCCAGACGGTGACGGTGAAGGCGGGGCAGGACACTGATGCGATCGATGACGCGGTCACGCTGGCCCACGCCGCCACCGGTGGCGAGTATGGCGGAGCGTCAGCGGACCTAGCGGTGACGGTGGACGACAACGAGACCGTCTCCCTGGTGCTCAGCAAGACCTCCCTGACGGTGGAGGAGGGAGCCACCACGGGCGATAGCTACACGGTGAAGCTGTCGCACCAGCCGTCGGTGGAGGTCACGGTGACGGTCTCCGGCCAGTCCGGCACCGACCTGACGCTGACCGGCCTGAGCGCGACGAACACGCTGACCTTCACCACCGGGAACTGGGGCACCGCGCAGACGGTGACGGTCAAGGCGGGAGAAGATGAAGACGCTGCCAACGACTCCGCCACCCTGGCCCACACCAGTGCGGGAGGGGAGTACGCCGGTGCGGCTGCGAACCTCCCAGTAACCGTTACCGATGATGAGACTCCAGAAGTGGTCCTGAGCAAGACCTCCCTGACGGTGGAGGAGGGAGACACCACGGGCGATAGCTACACGGTGAAGCTGTCGCACCAGCCCTCAGAAACCGTGACCGTGACGGTCTCGGGTCAGTCCGGCACCGACTTGACGCTGACCGGCCTGAGCGCGACGGACACTCTGGCCTTCACCACGACCACTTGGAACACGGCGCAGACGGTGACGGTCACGGCGGGGGACGACACCGACGCCATCGACGACACGGTCGCGCTGTCCCACACCGCCGCCGGAGGCGAGTACGCCGGCGCGGCTGCGGACCTTCCGGTGACGGTGGACGACAACGAGACGGTGTCCGTGGCCTTCGGTGCATCCGAATACAGTGCCACCGAGGGAGGCGAAGATGCAGTGGTGGAGGTACAACTGGGCGAGGCTCTCGCAGTCGACGTTACTGTCCCTCTAACGACCGAAGGCGACGGAGGCGCCACTCCCGACGACTGGTCCGGCGTCCCTGATGCGGTCACGTTCTCCGCAGGCGAGACCTCCCAGACCTTCACCGTCGTCGCCTTCGACGACACGGTCGAGGATGACGGCGAGATGGTACACCTCGGATTCGGCGTCCTGCCGGCCGGGCTCAGCGCCGGGTCTCCCGCAACAGCGGTGGTCACCCTGATGAATGTCGAAGAGTCGATGAACTCCTGTGGCGGGAACGACATCTGGTGCGCCACCGTTGGGCTTGCGGAAATCGCGTCCGGCCCTCCGTCGAGATGGGGCTCAGGCTCGCCCGGATGGAATGAAGTGGACAAGGAGTTCACATACGGCGGCATAACCTATGGTGTCCGGGGCTTGTACTTCGTGCCGGATGTTCGTCCAAGCTCGGCGGCGGAATCCAGGTTCCGGTTCACTTTCGATGCACCAAGGCCCCCGTCCGAGGCCCATACCGCAGAGTGGAGGCTGCATGTTGGGAGTAGTATCCGGCTCTCTTTTGGCGACGCAACACGAGTTGGAGACGACTCCTATGTGTGGAAGGGAGCGGAATTCCTCCCATTCCGGGGAGGGATGGACGTGACCTTCCGTATTGAAGGAATAGCAGACCCAGCCAAGGAGTACACGCCTGTTACGCCCAACAGCCCTGCCACAGGCCCGCTTACCGTGAGTGGTAGGACACAGGTGGGTATGACGTTGACCATGGACATTTCAAACATCAGTGACCCGGACGGCATGACCGGTTCGACCCTTCACTACTATTGGGTCCGCATTGATGGCGATGGCGGAGGCGACATTGCCGGAGCCAACGGCCCTACGTACACATTGCAGTGGAACGACGAAGGGGCGACAATCCGGGCGAAAGTAACTTTCACGGACGATGCGGGCGACCGCGAACAGGTCTCCAGCGCAATGACGGCGAGAGTATGTGCTGTAGACGGAGAGATTAACCCCTGTCCGACTTCTAGTGAGGCACAGAGCGCTCCGATAGTGAACACGGGCGCCACCGGCCGGCCCGCCATCAGCGGCACGTCCAGCGTGGGGCAGACCCTGACTGCCGACACGTCGGGAGTGGCTGACGTCAACGGAATGGCCGGAGCCTCTTTCACCTACCAGTGGATCCGTACCGACGGAAACGAGGACACCGACATCTCCGACGCTATTGGCTCCACCTATGCGGTCACCGACGCCGACGTTGGTTACGAAATCGAGGTCAGGGTCAGCTTCACCGATGACGAAGGCTACGAGGAAACCGTCACCAGCCCCACCGTCTACGTGCAGACACCGCAACCACTGTACGGCGGTCTCAAGGACGGGCCGGACAGCCATGACGGCTCCACCGCCTTCACGCTCGAGATGCACTTCAGCGAGGAAGTCTCCTTGGAGCCCGCGGCCGTTCGAGACCACGTTCTCGACGTCACTGGAGGGTCGGTAACCGGCGCCCGGCGCCTGACGCCTAGCAGCGAGGCACCCAACATGCGCTGGGAGATCACCATCACTCCCAGTGGGAACGATGCGGTCAGCATCGTGCTGTCTCCCACAACGGACTGCACCGATGCCAGCGCCGTCTGCACCGCGGGCGACAAGATGCTCTCCAACAGAGTGACGCTGAGCATTGCTGGTCCGCCCCGGCAGCCGGCCCAGCAGGAAGAGGAACCCCAGTCGCCACCTCCGGCGCCCAGCAACCTGCAGGGCACGGCCAACGGAGACGGGTCCATTACGCTGACTTGGGACGCCCCCGACGACGATTCGGTAACCGGGTATCAGATCCTACGGCGCCGGCCCAAAGAAGGAGAGTTAACCCTGGAGGTCTACGTGTCAGACACCGGCAGCGCCGCCACCACTTACACCGACACTGGTGCGCCGGCCGGCACGCTGTACGCGTACCGGGTTAAGGCCATCAACGAAGCCGGAGCGGGCGAGCAGTCCGACTACGTCGACGTTGAACCTTAAGCAGGCAGGGAAAGTCCGGGCTGTGTAACTGATCTCGCCGTTTTCGGGTTAGACCTTGCCAACATACGACCCCTCACCGGCGACGCTCTCAGCGGGCAATTGTGGAAGAACCCACCACTGGGACGGTTCGGGGTTGATTAGTGGAATAGTGGCCACAGCCCTGCAATTGAGCCTGGGGCACCCGATCCAAATCAAGAGCAGGTGTCGCTGAGCAGGCGATCCAGAATCGGAACAGCCGTCGTCGAGTGCGTTCGGGGTTGTACTGACCGGTCCCAGATGGCAAGTCCACTTGCTATGAGAATCCGACGGGTTGCTGTCCCTTCCAGCGCCGCGGCGTAGGCTGCCGGGGTGAGCAAGCCCAGGCTGCTGTGCGGGCGCTGTGTGTTCCCAGGGGTCAACTGGAAGAGCGTATCCGCCCGTTCTATCCCAAAGCGGGACGAGGCCGACGGCCGTATGAGGTGCCTGCGATGCTGTGGATACACTTTCCATGTCTTATCCCATACGACTCTTATCCCATACGACCGCGCCGAGGGGCCGGCACCCGCTGGTCTATTAGGCCCACGAGCGATTTCATGTTGTGCAGGCTTTCGGTAAGACAGGACCCGATTCGCGGGGGTAGTCGCTTAGGGGGTGGCCCAGGTCCTTGTCAGGGTCGGCAGAAGTTGAGCCAGAACTGTATAGAGAGCTACCCGGAAGAGTCGAACAGCCAGGCGAGGATGCGTCGTCCGAAGTCGGGCGTGAGACGTGGCACGTGGGGGGACGACTCCATCTCCCAAAACTCGACCGCCAGGTTGCCCCGGCAGCCGGAGCCGTAGCGGGTTACCGATGTCTCATCGCCGTCGGCCCTCGCGTCTATGTCAAGATTGGGTAGCTTCTCCGCGTCTGAAAGATCGCACCCGGCGCGCTCGGCCCAGCGCCGCGCCAACTCCCTGGCGTCCGGGTGGGTCCCCTCTCCAAGATCGGGGTTCGACCCGCCCTCTATCTTGACGATATCG
Organism: Dehalococcoidia bacterium; assembly: GCA_965237875.1. Lineage (GTDB taxonomy): Bacteria > Chloroflexota > Dehalococcoidia > Lucifugimonadales > JAGWBF01 > DAOUJI01. Next base: position 2,020,684 of record CBDEGP010000002.1, on the reverse strand, counting down.
TCGCCGGTCCCGTGTACGTGCAGGATGGAGATGGGACCGGCGGAGGCGCAGCGCGTCGGGTCGGAAAAGGATGAACCTGCCACGACGACGATGGCCGCAAGTCCGGGCAAACTCTCGCAGGCGAGACGATAGGACATGAACCCGCCGTTGGATAACCCGGCTGCAAATACGCGGTCTACGCTGACGCGCTCGGCTGCCTCTTCGACCAGTCCAGTGAGATAAGCCACGTCGTCAGGCTTGCTGTCGGTGACGCCGCAGCATAAGTCGGTGGCGTTCCAGAAGCGTTTGCCATTCTCATCGCGTGTACCGTTGGGAAGTATCAGAGCGAAGCCATACGAGTTGACCAGTGGAGACAATCCAAAGTAGGAGTCTTGAAACATGTAGTGGCTGGTGTAGCCGTGCAAGCTGAGAACGAGGGGCAGCGGAGTCTGCGGAACGTACCCGGACGGCAGCACCAGCAGAGCGGGACGATCCCCGCCTATGGTGTGAACCGTCAAGCCCTCCTCAGTGAGCTCTTGGGCGGCTTCCTCGTATGTGGGTTCTCGGTACTCGTCCAAGAGCATAACTACTACGACCGCTACTGCACCGAGTGCGACGATGTTCACTGCCAGCGCCGATACGGGCATTCTCATGCCCATTTCCCTGCGCTTGCGCCTGAAAAGGCCCAGCGCAGAGAGGAGCAGTCCGGCGATGATGCAGACTATGGCAACGAGTACGCCTGCGAATAAGGGTATAACGTCGATGGCGGCAAGAGCGAATCCCAGCGCCAGAGCTAGGGCGAGCGCCAAGGCGATGATTCCCAGCGTCAACCCGGAGACGGACATCTTTGCTCTCTTCCCAATCGAGTTCAGCGTTTATGATTATACGATGTGTAGATATGTTCATCTATTATAGTAATAGTGAAGATGAATAAGTATCGATATTCTTGCACTATCTCGCGCCAGGCTGGGACCTAGAGCGGCTGGCAAATGAGGCCTTCAGTGTCCACGATACGGTCGCGGGTGACCTTCACCGACGACGCGGGTAGCGAAGAGTCGCTGACCAGCGCGGCGACGGCGGCGGTGATAATGGGCGGCCTCTAACAGAATCAGGGCGGGAACCACGTCAAACCGAGGAGTTGTGCAGAGGGACCGCTCTCGATCTTAATACGGGCAACAAGAAAAGCCCGCATACATGGACAGGCAGGGGCAGCCATCGTTGGAATACGATGGCTGCCCCCGTTGCATTTGCGGTCTAGCGCTCCACGCCGACCGACTCCTCCTCCCGTTCCTGCTCCAGGCTGAGCGCCCACTCGAACAGTGACGCGGTAGCGGGCTTGCGGTTGCGGCCCTTGGGCTTGACCGGCTCCTCGGCCATGAGCTCCGCCCCAGGGGAACAGCGACTGCTGCGGCTCCGGGGGAACTTTTCGCTGGGAGGTCACGCTTTAGGGAGCCGGGAGCCGGTCGGGAGAACCAACCCGGCTAAACGAGCCTGTGACCCGACGGGGCCGGAGGTTCGTTCATCGCATCGAAAGATTGGGTCCGGTAGAGCGCCCCCGGTTGCGCCGCCCCAGCAGATGTTGACGGACGCGGGCGTGGCCTTAGCCCTCATTATCGGGGCCGCGCCTCGGTGCAGACAAGCCCGGTCATGCCGGATTCGACTGGACTTATCGTAGCACGGGAGGCCGCGTAGACATAGAGGCAAGGATGGCCTGAAGAGGCGGCAGGCGCATGGTATCCCCTGATGGTTTCGGTATCCGGCGACAGTTGCCGCTGGCCGCTCCCGTCCGGTCTGCCTCCGGGTAGTCTGAGGCCCTGCTGGCGTAGGAACACCGCAAAGGCAGCCGCCCTCACTGACTCCCCCAATCGGGCCAGGAAAGCAGGCCATAGACTGCTAAATGCCTTGAATGACACCCCGAATAGGAGTAGGGTGAGAGTGAGAGTGCCCTGACCTTATCGAAGGGAGCTATTACTTTGCCGTTCGACAGACGACTACCTGGACTGGCGATAGCGGGCGAACCGGTCGTTTCCGGCTCCGTGGTCGCCTCGCCTTGGGCCATCTTGTTGCACAATAGTTCTACCCCCCTCCCCGATTTTTCGGGCTTGTATTAGGCTGGGGGGTGCGTCATGACTCTTTCCAGGCGGCGCGCCCCATTCACCCGGCTCCTCATCGGGGTCGCCCTCTTGGCCGCCCTGCTGCTCATACCCTGGGCCATCCACGCCCAGAGTAATTCCACCGCGCCTACCAACCTCACCGCCGAGGTAGTTGACGGCGGCATCGCCCTCAGTTGGGACGCTCCGACCGAAGATGCGAAATCCGTCACCGGCTACGAAGTCCTGCGCCGTCGCCCCCGGCAGGGAGAGAACTCCCTGCTCAGCTACGTGGCGGACACCGGGTCCGCCGCCACCGCCTACACGGATACCAATGCCACCGAACCGGGCGAGCGGTACGTTTATCGGGTCAAGGCCCTGCGGGGCGGTGAAAAGAGCGGCTGGTCCAACTACGTCAGGGTGGACCTCCCGGAGTCCGAGCCGGAACCCGCCTCGACGCCGGAGCCGACGCCCGCACCCACACCGGAACCTACCCCCGAACCTACGCCCCAACCGGCGGCTCTTGAGCCGCCGCCCGCGCCGCAGAACCTGCTGGGAGCGGCCAACAGCGACGGTTCGGTCACCCTGTCCTGGGACGACCCGGACGACGACAGCATAACCGGCTACCGGATACTCAGGCGGGACACAATCAACCAGCCTCCGGGGACCTTCAGCACGGTTGCGGGGAACACCGGCACCGCCAGCACCACCTACACCGACAACACCGTGAGCGCTGAAACCCGCTACGCCTACCGTGTTAAGGCCATCAACTCGTCGGGAGCGTCGGCGCAGTCCAACTACGTCAACGTCGAGACAACCGCCGTGCCCGAGTCCACCTCCGTCACCGTCGCACCCACCGAAGAACCCGAAGACGAAGACGACCCCCCCGCATATGCACAACAGCTCGATTCGGAAGTAGAAGTAACAGTTAGCTTCGGAGCGGCGACGTACTCAGCCGAGGAGGGCGGCACCGTGGATATCACGGTCGCCCTCAGTGTAGACCCGGAGCGCCAGGTGGCGATTCCCATCACCAAGACCAACCGGGACGGCGCGAGCGACTCGGACTACTCGGGCGTTCCCGAAAGCGTTGCGTTCGAGAGCGGGGAAACCTCCAAGACGTTCACGGTGTACGCGGTTGACGACACGAGGGACGACGATGGCGAGAGCGTTGATCTGGGCTTCGGCACGCTGCCCGAGCTGGTGAATGAGGGCGCCACCACCACCACGATGGTGAGCATCACCGATAACGATATTCCTCAAGTAATTGTCAGCTTCGGGGCCATGATGTACTCAGCCGCAGAGGGCGGCGCCGTGGATATCACCGTCACCCTGAGCGCCGACCCGGAGCGGCGGGTGATCATTCCTATCAACAGGAGAAACCAGGGTGGAGCCAGCGTCTCGGACTACACGGGCGTTCCGGAAAACGTTACGTTCGAGAGCGGGGAAACCTCCAAGACCTTCACGTTCACTGCGGTTGACGACACGGATGACGACGATGGCGAGAGCGTCATGCTGAGCTTCTTGACCGCCGGTCTGAGAAGGGTGGACAAGATAACGAGAAGAACGCCGACGGTGAGCATCACCGACAACGACGTTCCTGTCGTGACTGCCAGCTTCGGGGTCGCGACGTACTCAGCCTCGGAGGGCGGCACCGTGGATATCACCGTAACCCTCAGTGCAAACCCGGAGCGGCAGATCATTATTCCCATCACCAAGACCAACGGGGGCGGCGCGACCGACTCGGACTACTCGGGCGTTCCGGAAAACGTTACGTTCGAGAGCGGGGAAACCTCCAAGACCTTCACGTTCACTGCGGTTGACGACACGGAGAACGACGAAGGCGAGAGCGTTGAGCTGGGCTTCGGAACACTGCCCGAGCGGGTGAACGGGGGCGCCACAGCCTCGACTACGATAACCATGTTCACCGCGCCTGTCTTCCAAAGCGCGACGACCAGCGGGGACGGCATCGAGGTCATGGTCACCTTCAGCGAAGACGTCGAGGTAATCCCGCTTATCGAGGACCTCGGGGAACTGTACGGGGTCTCCGTGGGGATGTTCCTCAGGGCAGTTTTCAACGTTACGGTGGACGGCAAGGACAATCTGATCTTCTCGTCTTCCTACTCCGGCCGTGTTGTCACTCTCCGGCTGCAAAGCCCGAACATCATGATAGGTCAGGAAGTGAAAGTGGCCTACAACAATATTTTCGCCAGGGAGCCGGGAGGCATCCTGACGGATGAGTCCGGCAACCCCGTGCCGATGTTCGATTATCAGCCGGTGACCAACGCTTCGAGGGATGACGACCCCTGGGAATTCATTGACGCGCCAGTGCAAGACAAGACGGAAATGTACATCTGCGCAGGGGAAACCGGCACCTACGGGGTGAAGCTCCCCTCACGGCCGGCGGGAAGCGTCGCGTTATACACCCGCTCAACTCCCGAAGACGTGGTGCGGTCCGTCCCCGAATACCTGACGTTCAACCAGTACAACTGGAACACGTATCAAACGATCACCGTGCGCACCAATGCACCCTTTATCGATGACGATAGTAACGAGCTTCACGATGGTTACGCTTGGATGCCTGAGGACCTCCACAGTTTCTGGGCAGTGTCGGGACACCGGATAGGCGGGGTGTCATTGCAGCGGACCTACGACAACGTGGTCAGAATCATAGTACGGGATTCAACCCACCCCCAATGCTCCGGCTAGGCGGGCTTCGGCGACGGCAGAGGGGCAGGACGAAGGCTACTTCGCCGCGCTGAACTTGAACATCCGCTGGGAGGGCGGGGAGTTGCGCTGGCATGACCCGAAGACGGGCCAACACATCGTAACCTACGACGACATCATGACCCGCGCCGAGGAAGAGCGAGCAGCCCGCATCCAAGCCGAGGCCCGCGTCCGGGAACGGGAAGCGGAGCTGGCCCGCAGGAACAGGGAAGGCTGAAGTACCGGCCGGGAGAAGCCCGGCAGGTCGCCCACGAAACAGTCAACTGCGGAGCGGGCAGGTTACCGGGCAGGAGCGCCGGCCAGCAAGCGCCAGGACGCCGGAGCCGCATCCTATTCGGCCCCAAGGCACAGCGCCTGCTTCACCGTGGCCGGCGAGCAGCCCATCACCCGGGCGATGTGACGTAGACCCGCGCCCTCACCTGTCATACGCCGGCACTGCTCGACCCGTTCATGGCTCAGCGCCGGAGGGCGTCCCACCCGCTTCCCGCTGGCGCGGGCCCGGTCCAGCCCCAGCCGGATTCGTTCGCTGGCCGAATCCACCTGATAGGCGCCCTGCGCCAGCATGGACCGGCGGAAGAACTTCGCCGCGGCGCTCCCCTCCCGGGTGTCGATGTTTTCCCGGATGGCCACGATGCTGATGTTGCGCCTGGTCAGCTCCACCTGGATGCGGACGCCGTCCTCGAAGTTCCTTGAGAGCCTATCGAGAAAGGCTACCACGATGGTGTCTCCCGGCTGCACCCCGCCCATCAGTTCTTGCCAGCCGGGGCGCTGCAGGAGAACAGCGATTGCTGCGGCTCCGGGGCCTCGTCGTGGTGTCCGTTGCCGACACAGATGCAAAAGCGCCGACACAGGCGTTGCGGGAAGGCAGATTATCGGACGCTCGCCGAGGATGGAATAGCATGTGAACGAGACCCCGGAGCGTTCTGAGAGGTTCAGTGCGGTAACCGTGGTTCCTGGACAGCAAAATGGGAGGCGACCTGCTCTACCAAAGTCCAGATATGAGCCTGGCGTAATAATGGGAACGAACGGACCGTGAGCACAACTGTCAATGGCGGCAGGCCGTAGCAGCTGTCCCTCCCCATGTGTTCCAAGTACAAAAGGTCAGATTCCCAGAACCCTCTCTGCTCTGATAGCTCTCCCAGCACTGTGAATCCTCGCTATCTTTGATGCCCTCAAGTATAGCCGCCCACCCGGCGCAGGCCACTTTTCAGCGAAATTTCCAGCCTGTTATAGCACTCCGTTCACTTGCACACTTTCGGGACAAATCAAATACTGTTGAGAGGCATTTGACCACTCGCGCTCCCGGTTTGCGACGAACGAAGGACATGATAATCATGGGATATATCCGGGACGCCGGAAGCGGGGTTCGGGCAGCCGTAGTCGGGAGCATTTTGCGGATAATCAGGGTCATTAGGCCACTCGTCGCCACGGTCATTGGGCCACCCCGGGCGCTGGGCAAGTAGACTAATATCAGATGGTAGTTAGGGGGTCAATCACCTCCTGCTGCGGTCATCAAGGCCCGGTGGGGCGACTGGCGTTCCCGGTAGCTGGAGCCTTCAATCACGATCTGGTAGCTGGCGTTGGCCAGCCGGTCCAGGGCGCTGTTGCCGAGGATGGGATCCTCGAAGAGGCCCAGCCACTCGTCCACGGCCCGGTAGCTGGTGATCACGAAGCTGGACGCCCGGTGGCGGCTGATGATCAGCTCGTAGAGGTCGGCGGACTGCTGGGGTGTCAGCCGGTGCAGGCCCAGGTCGTCTAAGATCAGCAGATCAGGAGCCAGGAAGGACCGGAAGGCGCGGTCCACCGAGTGGTCGACCCTAGCCTGGGTCATGGTTCGGAAGAAATCGTCGGCGTGGACGAAGCGGACGGTGTGCCCGGCCCGGATGGCGGCGTAGCCCAGGGCCTGGGCCAGGAAGCTCTTGCCGACGCCCGCCGGGCCGACCAGCAGGACGTGCTCCCGCTTGGCCAGGAACTCCAGGGAAAATACGGCGTCCAGCCGCCGCCGGTCCAGGGTGATGGACGCCGACCAGTCGAAGTCCTCGAGGCGGCAGGTCTGCTCGAAGCCGGCGCTGTGGAGCCGGACCTCAGTGCGCCGGTGCTCCCGGCGGTTACACCCCCGTGGGCCTCTACGCCAGGGTGTCCAGCGACCGCCAGGACGTGGACCTGTCCGTGGCCGCCCAGCTGCGGGCGCTCAGGGACTACGCACAGAAGAACGGCTACCTCGTCGCCCGCGAGTACGTGGACGAGGCCGAGAGCGGGCGCATCGCAGACAGGCCCCAGTTCCAAAGGATGCTGGACGAGGCCAGCAAGCCGGAGTCCCCCTTCCAGGAGATTCTCGTCTGGAAGTTCTCCCGCTTCACCCGCAAGCGCGAGCACGCGGTCGCCTTCAAGTCCATGCTGCGGAGGCGAGGCGTCCGGGTCGTCTCCATCACCGAGCAGGCCGACGACACCCCCTCCGGCAAGCTCCTTGAGGCCATGATCGAGAGCGTGGACGAGTTCTACTCGGAGAATCTGGCCCAGGAGGTCACCAGGGGGATGCGGGAAGCGGCGTCGAGAGGCTTCTGGATGACGATCTACGCCCCCTACGGCTACAAGAGGGTCCACGTACAGGACGGGGTGAAGAAGCGCCCCAAGCTGGAGCTGAACCCGCCCTCAGACGCCGTGGTCCGCCGCATCTTCGACATGGTTCTCCAGGGAAAGAGCATCCTCGACGTGACCAAGACCTTGAACGCCGAGGGCATACCAACCACCAACGGCAAGAAGTGGCTCAAGACCACCATCCATACCATGCTGGACAACGAAGCCTACACGGGAGCCGTGGTCTGGGGAGCCAACGCCAAGGACGGCGCGCCGCCCGTGCGCATCGAGGACGCCTTCCCCGCCATCATATCCAAGCAGGAGTTTCGCCGGGCCAAGAAGCTGCTGGGGTCCCGCGCTCCCAAGAAGGTGAACCCCCGCCGAGCCTCCAGCCCCTACCTGCTCAGCGGACTGCTCAAGTGCGAGACCTGCGGCAAGGCCCTCACTGCTGCCGAGGCCAAGAGCGGCAAGTACACCTACTACGTCTGCCACTCCCTGCTCAAGCGGGGCAGCGGAACCTGCAAGACCCCCAGGCTCAACGTCAAGACCTTCGAGAAGCTCATCGTCAACGAGATCAGGGAGAACGTCCTCACCGAGTCCAACATCCGAGACCTGGTGAAGCTGCTGGACGAGGAGATGGACGGGGTGGCCGCCGAGCAGCGGGAGCGGCTGGAGACCATCGAGGAGGAGCTTGACGAGGTGAAGCGGAGGTTGGGACGCATCTGGCAGGCCATCGAGACCACCGACATCGAGATGGCCGACGCCTCAGACCGCATCAGGGAGCACCGGGAGCGCAAGGAGAAGCTGGAGATAGCCGCAGAGGAGGCGAGGGCGATTCTGGCCGAGCGGCGGCGGTTCCTCGACAGCGCCGACACCATCGCCGCCTTCGCAGCCGAGATGAGCGACTTCCTCAAGACAAGCGAGTTGACCGAGACCAGGGCCTTCGTCCGGTCCTTCGTCAAGGAGATCGAGGTCAAGCCCGGCAAGGCCGCAATCGTCTACTCCATACCCACGCCGGAGGACAGTCCCAAAGGGAGAGGGGACGCCGCCGAGGTCGCTCTGAACGGCGGAGTTCGCAGTACAGTACACTATGGCCGGAAGTGGTGGGCGGTAGTGGACTCGAACCACTGACCTCCGCCATGTCAAGGCGGCACTCTAACCGGCTGAGCTAACCGCCCACGATGCGGCGTCCCGGAGTGTACCAAGGCGGCTTTAGGGCCGTCAACCAATTGCACTACTTCAACGCGTATGCGACAGTTCCGCTGAAGCCGTATACTGGGAACGCTAAACGCGGATAGACCCTGACCGCCTGCAGTCCCGGACTATATAGAACCCGCAGAGTTGACTGAACCCCAAGGAGGCTCAGTAATTTCTTCCTACAAGTTTTGTCCCAAGTGCGGGGGATGCCTGGAGTCCCGGCAGCGAGGCGACAGGCGCCGCCTCGTATGCTCGTCATGTGACGCCGTTCTCTACCGTAATCCCGCTGTCGGAGTTGCGGTGATACTTGTGGACGGAGGCCGTGTGCTCCTTGGGCGACGCAGCAGAGGCGCCTATCAGGGCATGTGGTGCATCCCCTGCGGATACGTGGAATGGGGAGAAGACGTTAGAGACGCCGCCCGCCGCGAGTTTGTGGAAGAGACCGGCCTGGAAGTGGACCTGGGTCCGGTGTATGACGTTCACTCCAACTTCCACGACCCGGCGTCATTGACTGTGGGCGTCTGGTTTACCGGCGTCGCTGCAGGCGGCCGTCTTCAGGCTGACGACGACCTGGACCGCGTCCGGTTTTTCCCGCTGGACGCTTTGCCGGATGATCTGGCGTTTCCCACGGACAGATTGATTCTTGACCGCCTCCGCCGGGAGTCTGACGACTCCGGAAACTAGCTTGCCCGTCGTTGGCCCCCCATCTATAATCCCTTTGTCGGTCCGGTCCATGCGAGCGGGGCCGCAATGTTCCCCAAGGAGGAGACATGCACGTAGTAGTCGTTCCCATTCAGATCAAGGAGGGTTTCAAGGACCGGTTCATCGAGGAGTTGCTGCTGGACGCCAAAGGCTCGGTCAATGACGAGCCGGGGTGTCACCGGTTCGACGTGATACAGGACCCCGAGATTCCCAACCGCGTATGGCTCTACGAGGTGTACACCGATGCGGCGGCTTTCGAGGCCCATACCCAAGCCCCCCACTTCTTGAAGTGGCGGGAAGCCACCAGCGACTGGCGGGATGAAGGCCCCGGAGTGGCCGTCAGGGGCGGCGCCAACATCTGGCCTTCCGACAGCGATTGGAAGTGACCGGAACGAGGAGACGCCATGTACGCATTGATCGCCTCAATTGACGTCAAGGCTGAGTTCAGAGACCGTTTCATCGAGGAGAGCAAGCTGGACGCACAGGGGTCCGTTAGAGACGAGCCCGGGTGTTCCCGCTTCGACCTTGTCCAAGACCCGGAGAACCCCAACAGGATTTGGCTCTACGAAGTCTACTTCAATGAGGACGGGTTCAAAGCTCACGGCCAAACGCCCCACCTGAAACGGTGGCTTGAAACCCGCGACTGGTGGGACGGCCTGCCCAGGCTTTGGGTCAAAGGAGGGACCAACATCTGGCCTTCGGACGACGAGTGGGAGCCTCGCGGAGACTAGGCGCCGGGAATAAGCAACGCCGCACGATACGATAGGAGGGACCTGACATGACCAATGTTGGTGCAGGAAATTTCACATACAGCTTCATCCAGGACTGGCCCAAGCTGCCGGAAGGGCAGGCGTTCGGCACGGTGAGCGCCGTCGCCACAGACTCCCAGGACAGGGTCTACGTCTTCCACAGGGACGACCCTCCGGTGATGGTTTTCGACAGTGACGGAACCTTCCTCGATTCCTGGGGCCACAAGGCCTTCGCCAATCCCCACGGCATCTCCATTCACAACGACACGGTCTACGTCACCGACCGGGAGGACTCGGTCGCGCTCCAGTTCACCCTGGACGGGAGACCCATTCAGGTGCTGGGCCAACGGGGCGTCCACTCAGACACCGGCTGCGAGAATCCCGGCGACGTGGTGCCCAGGGCGGCGGGACCCTTCAACTACCCCACCGAAATGGTCCCCGCTCCGTCGGGAGAACTGTACGTGACCGACGGCTACCGCAACTCCAGGGTCCACCGTTTCGCCGCGGACGGCGGTCTCATCTCCTCGTGGGGAGACCCAGGCAAGGGAGGCCCCAACCAGTTCCACCTGCCCCACAGTCTGCTGATAGGGCCCGACGGCAACGTCTACGTATGCGACCGGGAGAACTCCCGCGTCCAGGTGTTCTCCCAGCAAGGCGAGTTCATCACCATGTGGACCGACATGCAGCGTCCCAACGACATCTCCCTGGACAGTGAAGGCTACTTCTACACATGCGAGCGGTTCTCTGAGGACAACGGGCCGCAGGTCTCCGTGTACGACGGACAGGGCGCAGTGCTGGCCCGGTGGAACACCAGGGGCGCCCACGGCATGTGGGTGGACTCCAAGGGCGACATATACCTTGGCCTCACCGGAGACAAGAGCGTGGACAAATACGTAAGACAGAGGTAAGGCCATGAAGATTACCGGCGCGAAGACCAGGGCGCTCAGGGCGCCTGAGGAAAACCCTCTTATCGTAGGCAAGGACCCCGGAGGCATACGGGAGTACGTCTCCCTGGAGCTAAGCACGGATGAGGGGATACGGGGCTTGGGCATCTCCTTCTTCGGTTGGAAGCTCACGCCCGCTCTCAAGACTGCCGTGGACATCATGGCCGAGCTGGTCATCGGAGAAGACCCCATGTGTCCCGAGGCGGTGACCGGCAAGCTGCGGGACTCGGGCAGCGGCTCGGGACCGGCAGGCATCTTCACCCTGGCGCTCTCGGCCATCGACATAGCCCTCTGGGACATCAAGGGCAAAGCGCTCAACCAGCCCGTGTACAAGCTGCTGGGCGGCTACCGGGACCGCGCGCCCACCTATGCCAGCGGCGCTCTGGGAAGGCCCTTCGACGTGGACTATCTGGCGGAAGCCGGACCCAGGCTGGCATCCATGGGGTTCAAACAGATGAAGACCCAACTGGGGGCCGAGCCGACGGTGGCCAGGGAAGTCGAGCGCATCCGCGTACTGAGGGAAGCTATCGGAGACGACATCGACCTCATGTGCGACGTCAACCAGCTATGGAGCGTAAACCAGGCCATCGACATCGGCCGGCGGATTGAAGACTACCATCTCTTCTGGCTGGAGGACGTGGTTGCCCACGACGACTACCAGGGTTTCGCCAGGGTGGCCGACGCTCTGACCACCCCTATTGCAGCGGGAGAGTATGTATACGGCATCAGGCCCTTCAGGCACATGCTGGAGCACAGGTCCATCGACATCGTGATGGTGGATCTGGTCCGCGTGGGGGGCGTGACCCAGTTTATGAAAGCGGCGGGAATGGCTGAAGCCTTCAACCTCCCCGTGGTCAGCCACCTCATCCCGGAGTACCAGGTGCATACGATCTGCGCAATCCCCAACGGCCTGACGGTGGAATACATGCCCTGGACCTTGGGGTTCTACGAGGAAACGCCCGAAATCATAGATGGCAGGCTTGTCGCCCCCGACAAGCCTGGATTCGGCCTGGAGCTAAGCGAAAAAGCCCTGGCGACGCTGGTGATTGAGTAGACCCTGCATATCTGGACGGATGGGGTAGGGACGACCGCCGGTCGTCCCTACGACGCCCCGCCGAATCGACCGTTCCTCGCGATGGCGTCTATTTTCCAGGAAAGGGAATATGTATATGTTTGTTCGGATGTATACGGGCGACGACGGCAAGACCCACTTCGAGGAGATAGAGCTTCCCCTGGGAGAGGCAAAAACCTTCTCCCTGAAGCCGGGAGCGGAGATTTCCATCCGCAGGGGAGGCCACGTGGACCTGGGTGAGTGGCATAATGCTGAACGGCGCCAATTCGTAATCAGCCTGGAGGGCGGCTTTCAGGTGTTGGGAAGCGGAGACGGAAAGCTGCGGGAGTTCCACGGAGGGGACATCCTTCTGGCCGAAGACCTGACCGGCGAGGGGCACCGCAGCGGCTCCAGGGGCGTCTCCATTTCGGTGGTTGTCCCCATAGAAGAGTAGGCGGCCCCAGTAGAGCCGGGGCTAGCCCCCCAGGTCTTTGGGCACCACTCTCAGTCCCCGGAGGACAACGTCGAAATTGTCCGCCAGAAACGTACCTAGGGCGGACTCGTCTATGGTGTCCTCCAAACCGAGAATGGGATAGTCCTGGACGGAAGACAGGATCGTTGAGCCTATGGCGAATGCGAGTATCACACCGAACCCTATTCCCGCGACTTTGTCCACCCAGCCCAGGGAGACCTTATTGAAAACGCCCTTGAGCAGATTTGCGGCCAGAAACACCCCTATCATGACGACCAGGAATATGACCACCAAGGCGGCTATCTCCGGCCCGTTTTCGCTGTCGGTGAAGTTCTCGAAGAGGGGGGCCACCTTGCCTTGGAGCCTGCTTGCCAGGGCAAGTCCGGCCAGGGAACCCACGGCTATGGCGGCGATGTGGAGGGCGCCCATTCGCATGCCCACCACAGCCAGGACTCCCCCAACCACCAGTATTGCTGCATCGAGCCAGTTCATCGTTTCCTCGTCATGCCTGAAACCCCAAGCTAAGGTGGATTCAGCCCAACTACAGCCTAAAGTTTAGCAATGGCAGGCGGGTGACGCTTCGTGGACCCCTGGCAAGTTAGCGGCGTTTTTCACGCCGAGCTCGCTCCGCCTGCCGGGACCCGCCGACTTCACGGGCCAAGAGCCTCTTTCTCATAAGAAGCAGCCCAGCCAAGCCCAGGCCCCCCAACACGAACCCTCCAAAGACATCCGCCGGCCAGTGGACGCCCAGGTAGACCCTGGAAGCTCCGCAGGCCAGGATAAGCAGCGACAGAACAGCCCTAATAAACAGCGCTTTCCTTGGTGACCCAATGAAGGTTGGCGCCAGGACCAGGAGAAGCCCGAAGAACACCATTGCATGGAGCGCGTGGCCGCTGGGGAAAGACGGGTTATCGGGGGTGTTTTCAAGGATGGAGTGCATGGGCCGTTCCCGCCCCACCAACACTTTGACCGCCAGGCCAAGCCCCTCGACGATAAGGACCATGAACGTGATCAGGGCGTCCGTGCGCCTTCTTGCCAGGACAAAGAGCGATATGACGGCGGCCACAGCTGCCAGTGAAACGATGTAGTGAGACGAGGCGGAGGCGATGAGCGCCGCCCTGTCCAGGGGCCCGCTGCGGAGCTCCTGGAACCCGGTGATGGCGGCGTTTTCGCCGGGGAAGCTCTCGATGACAGCCGCCATGCTGCACAGCGCCGCCGCAGCGGCAAGCACGGCCGCCAGCAAAGCGCCCTTGGGACCAAGTCGAAGGAGGTTTCGCATAGTTGTGCAGCCCAGACTAGGTACTATATACTACCCGCCAGCCTGGGGCGTAACCTGAGACTCCTTTCGTCGCTGCTGTCCGTGCCTATTCCTTCCATTATCGCCATAGACGGCCCCGTAGCTTCGGGAAAGACCACAGTGGGTCGGCTGCTGGCGCAGCATCTGGGTTACCGCTTCCTCGACACCGGCATAATGTACCGCGCGGTCACGCACCTCGGCCTCCGAGCCGGCATCGCTCCCGACGATGAGCAGGGGTTGACCGGCGTCGCCCGTGGAGCGGCCCTCGACCCAAGCGGCTCGGATGACGGTGGCATCGCCGCCGATGGAGAGCCGCTTCTCGAACAGCTCAGGACCCCTGAGGTGGACCAAGCCGTCTCCCACGTCTCCAAGGTCAAGGGTGTGCGGGATGCGCTGGTGGAGCAGCAGCAGAGAATCGCCCAAGGGGGAGCCATCGTCATGGTGGGCCGGGACATCGGCACGATTGTGCTTCCCGACGCCGACTTGAAGATATACCTTACGGCGACTCCCGCCGAGAGGGCCAGGCGGCGCCACCTGGAAATGAGGCGCAAAGCCGCCGGTCAGAGCGCCGTCCCGAGCTACCAGCAGATACGGGACGATTTGGCCGCCAGGGACGAGTTGGACTCGAACAGGGCCAATTCCCCGCTGACGGCTGCTGACGATTCAGTCAGGCTGATCACCGACGGAATGCCCGTGAATGAGGTCATAGAACGGATAATGGTCCTGGTGGGAAGGTAGCATGGGTTTTCTGTATAGGTTGGGGACAACAGCTGCGAAGCTTGATTTCCCCACTTTGGGACGTTTCCACGTAGAGGGGAAAGAGGCTGTGCCGCCCAAAGGACCCCTGATCGTGGCGATGAACCATAGGAGCAATGCCGACCCCTGCTATCTGGTTGCCGCCGTTCCCCGGGAGATCCATTTCCTTGCAAAGCGAAACCTGTTCAAAAACCCCCTGTTCGGGCATCTTCTTAGGACCGTCAATGTTCACCCAGTGGACCGGGACGGAGCGGACCTGCAGGCGATACGGACCTGCATTAGATTGCTCGAGAGGGACAACGCTCTGGCGGTCTTCCCCGAGGGCGCCAGGAGCAGGGACGGCGTTTTGAACCGGGCTCAAGTAGGAGTGGCCTATATAGCGGCCCGCACCCAGGCTCCCATATTGCCTGTGGCAATCACCGGCACGGAGAACATCAAATCCTATTTCCGAATCCCCTTTCCTCTGTGCAGCGTCCGGGTGCGGATAGGCTCGCCCTTCAGCCTTCCGGTCATCGAAGGCCGCCCACCCAAGTCCGTGCTGGAGGGGATGTCCGATATGATTATGTCCAGGGTGGCCGCCTTGTTGCCCAACGAGTCCCGTGGGTATTACTCTATAGACGCTGAGGCCAGCCGGGCGGCCGGCCCCGGACCCGGCCGATAAGGCGTCGGCTGTCTATTTCGAGATATATCAGGAGGCGCTAACGTGCTGGAGAGCGCATCGAAGTTCGGCATCTACCTCAACGCCGAAGAAAAGAAAGTGGTCAGAATCAACTCCCCCTACTGGATTCCCGAAGAGCCCGACTGGGTCTATTTGACCTCCGAGGTGAACGCCACGCTGGTCAGCATAAGGGAGTTGGTCAAGGAGAAGTCCTTGTTGGCCGACGCCGAATCGGTCACCTGGGGAAACATACCCCTCAAAGACTAGGAGTCGTTTCGAGAGTGCGGCTGCAGCCTGCCGATGGGCCGTCCACGCCCATTACGACGTGACGACATGGTCGTACCCTACCTCACAGGCTCGGTTTTCGGAGGCTTGCTATGGAGCGGTCACGTTTACGACCCATTCCGTGGTATCCGTGTTCCGCCAAGCCTCGCCATAGTAAGGGAACGGTTCATCGCAGGGTAAGGACCGGTGGAATTGGCTGTAGTGGACGCTGTATTCTCCCTGAGGAAGGACGGGGGCCGTGCGCAAGCCTTCGTAGGAGTACGTGGCATCGGCATAAGCATCAATGGCAAACAGGTCTTTGTCCGTTCCATCCAACCAATAGTCGCTGAAGCGGGGCGACCGGTAAGGCGGTCTTTGGAATCTGAACACCGTGGCAGATGCGGGCGCTTCTGAATCCAACACCGCCATGTACTGGGGGAAAGCCTCCGGCTCTCTATACCCGCCCAGGGTCAATTCACGGTAAACGCCGAGAAGCTGGTCTCTAACCCGCGTCCTATAATACAACGCCATAGCTACGCAGGGGGCGTAATCCCCTTCCATAAGGGGGCGCATGTCCTCGATGCGGGCATTGAGGTCGGAAAGGGAAATCGTTGCGGATTTCTTGTCAGTGAATTGGTGCCGGTACATTGAAGCCTTGTCCTCAGCCAGCCACGTTTCACCGATGGTCGGATAACCGCCGCGGCCTTCGCCATCGTCGGAGCTCCTGAAGTAGTAGTCCTCTCCCTCGCCCGACCGACCCACAAGGAGTATCGCATCCCGCTTGTTGCCGACGATGTTTATGCTACGACCTAACCAGCTTTGGGCAAGTTCGAGGGCCTCGCTCTCCGTCCTTGTGTCGAGCCAGTCTGGGAACGCGATGTACTTTGGTCCGCTGCTCATGCGGACGACCAGTTCATCGGCGCCGTCCCCTTTCAGATACTGGACGACCTCGAACTTGTAGATCAGTTCGGCTACGTAGCCCCAGGAATCGTGTCTCTTTGTCGTGGAGTCAAGCGACACGAACTTGGCCTTGGCTATTACGTCCGAAGTTGCAATGTGCTGCGCCATCTTTGGGGATTCTTCGACCCAAGCCGGGAACTCGACTATGACGATAGGGTCCGTGGACGCTGCATCGGGGCTGGCCGTAGGGATGGCCACAACGCCGGGGCTGGCCGTAGGGGTGGTCACAACGCCGTGTCTGGCCGTGGGGGTGGCGACGACACTGGGCGTGGCCGTGGGGGTGGCGACGACACTGGGTGTAGCTGTAGGGGTGGCGACGACACTGGGTGTAGCTGTAGGGGTGGCGACGACACTGGGTGTAGCTGTAGGGGTGGCGACGACACTGGGCGTGGCCGTGGGGGTGGCGACGACACTGGGCGTGGCCGTGGGGGTGGCGACGACACCGGGTGTGGCTGTAGGGGTGGGGACGACACTGGGTGTGGCCGTGGGCACAGAGCTGGTGGAGGACGAGCAGGCTACGGACACCACCGCAAACACCAGGAACAGCGCCTGTTCGAGCTTCATCGTCTCTCCTCGGTATATGCGGTTCCTCACTTTCCTAATGATGACGTATCAGGTCCGCAAAAAGTTCCCAATGAATAGCACGGTTCCCCTTGCAAAAGACCGTAAAGCCGTTTGCAAAAGGGGCGCTCCTCCAAAGACACGAACGCCGGCATCGGAGCCTGGGGCAGCGTCTTTCTCTGATGAGCCAACCACTTCCATTACGGCGTGGTCGCATCCTATACCGTAGACTTATTTCCCCGCAGCCTGCTGGGAGTCGTTTCGAAAGTCCGGTCTTTCAGACCGGCGTGACCGCCCCTGTGAACTCCCCGGAGGGGTTATCGCCCCTTCCACTCGGGCTGGCGTTTCTCTGCGAAGGCTTTGGGGCCTTCCCCGGCGTCCTCCGAGGTGCGGTTGATCTGCTGAAGTTGGGTGCCTATGTCCAGACTGGCCGCCTTTGTCGTGTCGATGCCGCGTTGCGCGGCCTCTTTGGTGAGACGTACCGCCGTCGGGGAGTTTTTCATAATCGTTGCGGCGTAGGACTCGCAGGTCTCCATAAGCTCATCTCTGGGTACTACTTTGTTGATCAGTCCGATGTCCAACGCCTCCTGAGCGGTAATCCGCTCGGCCGTCAGCAGCATCTCCATAGCCTTGGTCCATCCGATAGTCCGTGGGAGTTGGGTGGCGCCGGTGGCCGCCATAACGCCCCAGCGGGTCATGGTCATGCCTATGCTGGCGTCCTCGGCCGCCACGCGGATATCGCACGCCAGCGCCAGGTCAAGGCCCGCCGCCAAGCAATAGCCGTGTATCCCGCAGACGATGGGTTTGTACACGTCTATGCCGTGGCCCAGCGTATGGATTGGGCGGGGGTCCTCTCTCTCACCCGACACGTACGCCCGCTCTCTGAGGTCGGCCCCCGAGGAGAAGGCGCGGTCTCCCTCGGCGGTGAGGATGGCGACCCAGAGGTCATCGTCGGCGTTGAAGTCGTGCCAGACAGTCTCAAGCTCCCTGCGCATCTCGTTGTTGATGGCGTTCAGGGCGTCCGGCCTGTTCAATCTTACGTATGCAGTGTGGCCCTTCTTCTCATAATGGACTGTGGACATGCAGCCTCCCGTGGTTGGTGTGGAGCAGCCGTGGACTGCCCCCGAAGCCAATGATTCCGGTGTGGGGCCCCCCGATAAGGGCAACGTGGGCGGCCAAGGGCAATGCGGCTTAGTCGAAGGTGAGGATGGTTCGGGCGACCTCGCCGGCTTTCATCGCTCGAAAGGCCTCGTTCACGTCTTCCAGGGGGCCGCGTTTGCTGATCATTTCATCGAGCATCAGCTTGCCCTGGCGGTAGTAGTCGATGTAGGTGAGCATGTCAATCCTGAACCTGTTGGAGCCCATGCTGCAGCCCTGTATCTTCTTCTCTCTTAGAAAGGAAGCGCCGTCCAACTCGACGTCGAGGCCGTAGGGAATCATCCCGACGATAGTTGCCGTGCCGCCGGGTCCGAGGGCCTCGAAGCACTGCTCAGCGGCCTTCTTGTTCCCGATGCACTCGAAGGAGTAGTCAACGCCGCCGTCGGTCATTTCCACGATCGCCTCGACGGGGTCCCTTGTCGAGGCGTCCACTACGTGCGTGGCGCCCATCTCCAGGGCCCGTCCCAACTTCTCTTCAACCAAGTCGACGGCGATTACCCTCAAGGCGCCGCCAATCCTTGCCCCCTGTATGGCCGACAGGCCCACTCCGCCCGCTCCGAACACTGCCACCGTCGATCCGGGTCCGACTTTCGCCGTGTTGAGCGCGGCGCCTACCCCGGTTGTCACCCCGCAGCTTATGAGGGCCGCGCGGTCCAACGGCATGTCGTCGGGAATCTTGACCACGTTGTTCTGGTGGGTCAGGACCTGCTCGGCAAAGGTGGACAGCCCGGCCATTTGCCCCATAGGACTGCCGTCGGGCTGCCGGTACCTGGGCGGATCGTCGGCGGCTCTTCCCGGCCGGTCCAGGCACAGATATGGCTTGCCTCGCAAGCAGTGTTTGCATTGGCCGCAGAAACAGGAGCCGCACATGATGATATGGTCGCCCGGCTTCACGTAGGTGACGTTGTCGCCCACCGCTTCTATCAGCCCGGCCCCTTCATGGCCCAGGATTACCGGCGGAGTCATTGGCCATACGCCGTCGACGAAGTGGAGGTCGCTGTGGCACACGCCGGTGGCTGCAACCCGCACCACGACCTCGTCGGGCGTGGGCTCGTCCAGCAGCACCTCTTCAATGTTCAACGGCTGGTGGGCGCCTCGAAACACCGCAGCTTTCATGACTCACTCCTAGTACAAGGGTTGACTGATGGCAGTTTATGCGGGGGCTGTCAGGGTGTCAACGTGAGGGTCGCATCCACAGGGTCTTTCGGTTATCCACCCTCACCGCAACCCTCTCCCGTCGAGGGCGAGGGGGCAATGTCCCTTCTCCACTGGCGGGAGAAGGTTAGGATGAGGGGGAGAGGCATGTGAGGGATTAACGGAATCGGAGAAGCCAGTACAACCGAAAGATCCTGCTTGCTCCTCCCATCTGAGCCCGCGGGACTTGCAACCCAGTAGCGTTACGCCCGCTCCTAATAATAGACGGAGTTTCCGGCCCCTCCCGTGGCGGTTATGACCTCGCCGGTTACGGCCCAGGACTTGTCGGAGGCAAGGAACACCGTTAGATAGCCTATTTCCGACGCGTCCACCATCCGGCAGATGGCGTTGCCACGGGGCGAGTCGGGAGTGAAGTCCTTCTGCTCCATCTCCTCGGGCGAGATACCAAGCTCCGTTCCGCGCTGGGAGAGCAGGCCAGGAGTGCGTTCGGTGCGGGTAGTGCCTGGGTGGATGCAGTTGACGGTGATGCCGAACCTGCCCAATTGGGTGGCCAGGGTCTTGGTCATGTGCACCATCGACACGTTTCTCGCCCCGCCGCTGAGGTTGCCGCCGTTCCTGGCGTTGGCGCCGCTGATGTTGATGATGCGGCCCCAGCCCGCTTCCTTCATGAAGGGTATGGCCGCCCTGGAGCACCGGAGCGCTCCGACGAACTTCACGTCGAAGTCAGATATGAGGTCCTCGTCCACCACCGTGTCGATGTAGCCCGTGGCCGTGGCGGACCCGCCGGGGTGGGAGCCGCTGTTCACGAGGATGTGCAGACCTCCAAGCTCGGCCGCCGCCTCGGCCACCACCTGGTCCACTTGGTCCCGTTTGGTTGCGTCCATTGGCATGGCGAGGACCTTACGCCCGGTGTCGTCGCCGATCTCCTTAGCGGCCCTCTCCAGGTCCTCGACGCCGCGGGCGGAAACGACCACGTCCATGCCTTCCTTTGCAAGCTCCCACGCAATGGCTTTGCCAATGCCCCTGCTCCCGCCGGTCACCAGAGCCTTCTTGCCCAACAGCCCAAAGTCCATCTGCACGGCCCCCTTTATTCGGATATGAGAAATCCCCAGCAGTGGAGCATATTCTACTTAAGCGCTCACTCAGCGGCAAGGAGAACTTGGGACTCCCAAGCCGTCAATCCAAGTGTTACCCATGTACTTGGTTTAGGCGCAGCCTATGTATCCGGTTGCACACGGGCGTCATTTTCTTCAGCCGCACCTTGGGATGCGCCCTTGTCCCCCCTCATCCCAACCTTCTCCCGCCAGGGGAGAAGGGGCGGGCCGCCGCGGCTATCTAGGCAGATGGACTCCGGGTATCCTGGTTTGTATGCGGAAAAGACTGTCCATCGTAGTGATGAACAGGGTGTTCCAATCGTCGCCGCCCCAGGCGCAGTTGGTGGTCTGGTCGGACCCGGTCAGGATTATCCCCAAATGCTTGCCCGACGGGTCGATTACCCATATTCCTCCAGGGCCGGCTACATACAGGTTCCCCTCGACATCGACCTTCATGCCGTCCACAACGCCGGGCAGGCCGGAGCCGTTCATGTCGCACAGCGCCCTGTCTGAGGCCAAGTTGAGCATCCCGTTGGCCTGGACGTCGATGGCCCGGACGTGGCCCCGCCGCGAGTCGTCGATGTAGAGGGTCGTCTCATCCGGTGAAAAAGCAATGCCGTTCGGCGCGAGGAAGTCTCGGACCAGCAAGTTGATGGTTCCCAGGTCGGGAGACACTCGATACACGCCTGAAAAGTCCAGCTCGAACTCAGGGTTCGGGCCGCCCGGGTCAGTGAAGTAGATGCTTCCGTCGGACGTGGCGGTTACGTCGTTGGGACGGTTGA
This sequence comes from Dehalococcoidia bacterium, assembly GCA_965237875.1. Classification (GTDB taxonomy): domain Bacteria; phylum Chloroflexota; class Dehalococcoidia; order Lucifugimonadales; family JAGWBF01; genus DAOUJI01. The sequence continues at coordinate 1,999,514 of CBDEGP010000002.1, read as the reverse complement.
TCAACGTCCCGCGATAGCGGTTGGCCACTACGGTGACGGTCCCGTCATGCTCCAAGCGCGCGACCCTTCGGGCGCCCGACTCGCAGGCTATGATCCTTCCCTGGGGGTCCCTGGTCTGTCCGTTGGTGTGGTTCGTCGGCTCGTGGTATACGGACACGCCCTCGCCCGGCGCCCACTTCAGTCTCCTGTTGTGGGTCATGTGGCTGAAAAGGAGGAACCCTCCTTCCTTCCACCATATCGGTCCTTCGGCGGTTGGGTATATTCCATGCGCTCGCGAATCTTTAGCCGGGTCGTCCTCAGGGCCGTAACCGGAGCCCAACAACTCCAACTCCTGGTCCATCGCAACGATTCGCTGCAACTCGGGGGCTGTCTGTTCAATAGGCATGGTCCTTCCTCCTTGAACCGAAATAGTTGCGGGGTCCGGATATTTGGAACAGTCAAAGTTGGGCGGGATTCAGGTCGGAAGAAGTCGGATGACAGCCATTATTGGCAGGCTGGTCAGCGCTGTCAATACTTCGGATAGGCTCCGACGGGAGCCCCTGAATGATCGGTGGCCGTCAACGAAGTGAGGCGTCCTGTCCACTTCTCTGTGGTGGATTTGGGAGACTGCATCGGCTTGACACTCTCGAACCCATTATGATACAAGAATACACCATCGCAATCGTTGTAACCACGCCTATGACGCGATTGCCGCCGCAGTTGGAATTGAGATTGCATCAGATAATGGCCATGCCTATGAGTTAGACGAAAGCCATCATCTCTGGACCGCCAGGCCCGAACGTAAACCGGAGGAGGGCTCTAATGAAGAATGTGGTTAAAAGGCATTGGTTTTTGACTGCCGGTTTGATGGCCGCAATGGCAATCCTTGTCGGAGTCGCCTGTGGAGATGAGGCCACCCCGACATCGCCCCCAACCGCCGTGCCCACCGCCACCTCTCCGGCGCCTACGGCTATCCCGACTGAAGCCCCGCCCCCTACAGCCACGTCGCCTGTGGAAGCTCCCAGGGCGATAGCGGAAGGCACTACCGGTTACGGGGCCGTTGGGTACAAGATCGAAGAGTTCGGCGAACCCCAATACGGCGGGGTGATGCAAGTCCAACCCATGTTCAAGCTCCGGAGCGACTGGGACCCCCACAACAAGTTCCTATACCTGTCCAACGTAATGGGCCCCATGTTCAACGCATTGCTGGAGTTCAATGCCTGGACGTTTGACAGGTTCGACATCAAAGGCGACCTTGCCGTCAGGTGGGAGCAGTCGGACACGGAAGGGAAGGTATGGACCTTCTACCTAAACCCCGACGCGGTGTTCTGGGACGGCTCTCCGGTCACCGCCGAGGACGTGGCCTTTAGCTTCGACCGTATGGCGGGCAAGACTCCAAACCACCCCGACCAGTCCACCGAGTACAAGATCAGCATCGCTTCCCACCTGGACCGGGTGGAAGCGATTGACCAGACGACTGTCCGGTTCTACCTGACAGACCAGTGGGCCGACTTCCTGCTGTTTATGGCCAACGACCAACTTGTCATCATCCCGAAGGCCCATTATGAAGAGGTTGACGCCAAGGTTGCCGCGGGAGAGTTGAGCTTTGAGTGGCAAGACGGTTGGAAGACCCTGCTGGGCTCAGGGCCGTTCAGGGTCGCGGAGGTCACAGACCAGGAAAACTGGCGCTACGAGAAGAACCCCAACTACTGGAAGAAGGACCCCGACGGCCGCGACCTGCCTTACCTGGACGGCATGGACTACCACACTATCGACGACGCCACTTCGGCCCAGGCCGCCTGGGAGACCGAGCGGGTCTGGGAAACCAACTGGCAGAGCAGCGGCAACATGACCGAGGGACAGTTGCAGGCATTGGTGGAACGGGGGAAGGGCAAGTTCATAGCGTACGCACTCCCCTGCTGCCCCAATATGCTCAAGATGAACGTCACCAAGGCGCCCTTCGACAACATCCTCGTGCGGCAGGCTATGATGCTCGTCCTCGACCGGCATGAGTTGAATAAGGCAGTCCAGGCGGGAAGAGGAGTGTTGGGCGGCCCCGCCGTTCCTCCAGGGCATCCGCTGGGGCTGACAGGTGAGGAGATATTGCAGGTTCCAGGTTTTCGCGTCCCCCATGATCAGGACGTAGCCCGGGCTAAGGAGCTCTTGACGGAAGCGGGTTATCCCGACGGCTTCAAGACTACCTTCCAAATCACGCAGACGGCCGGTGACGCCCTCAGGGGGGCCACCATACAAGACCAGTTGAAGCGGTTCCTGAACATCGAGTTGGACGTGAAATCCTTCGACCGGGCCACCATGGACGACATCAGGGCCGAGGGGACTTTCGACCTGATCATCCAGGGGCTCGGCGTCGGGATTGTCACCCCCGACCACTATCTCAACTCCTTCTACCTGCCGGACTCGGTTATCAACAGTCATAACTGGGAATACGCGGGGCCGGAAGACCTGCCGGCTCTCATCAGGGAACAGAGCCGGACTATAGACCAGGTTGAGAGGCGCGCAATTGTGGCGCAGATCGAGGACATTCTTCTTAACAAAGACACCTACATGGTAATGCAAGAGTGGAGAACGATCTCCCGCCTTTTCAATGCCCACAAGGTGGCGGGCCAGATGCCTACTCAGAGCGGATACCTGGAGACGAAGGCCGAGCAGCTTTGGCTTGTCAATCAATAAAATAGCAAGACTGTAAAAAGGGTCATCTAAGAAACGGGTGAATAGGGCCGCCTCCATTCACCCGTTTCTTCTCTTAGCCGCCTGAAGCCGGTTTCCCGGAGACATTCAAGGAAAGGCTGATGCACACATACATCCTCAAAAGGTTTCTGGCTTTCATTCCCAGCGTTATCCTCGTATCAATCATCGCCTTTCTCATTCTCCGGGTTGTTCCTGGCGACCCGGCGGCAGCCAGGCTGGCGGGCCCCACCGGCAACTCGGTGTACACCGAAGAAGACCTCGAAATCCTCCGCAAGAGGATGGGCACCGATCGTACCCTCGTCGTCCAGTATTTCGACTGGGTCCAAGGTCTGTTCTATGGCGACATGGGCAAGTCTTTTTATGACGACACGGACGTGCGGGACAATATTGAGCGCAGCTTGCCTGTCAGCGCCGAGTTGGCAGTCACCGGCATAATCATCAGCATTATTTTCGCCATCCCCCTCGGTGTAATCTCAGCCGTCAATCAGAACACGTGGATCGATTACGTTGGCAGGGCTATAGCCATCGTGGGAGTGACAATCCCACTGTTCGTATTCGCCATCCTTATCATTTTCATTCAGGTGGTGTTGTTTGACTGGCAGCCGCCTTTGGGATACGCACAGCTATGGGATGACCCGTGGCTCAACATCAGGCAGATGGCGTTTCCTGTGCTCGCCCTTTCCTTTACGCGCATAGGTTATATGGCCAGGATCACCCGCTCAGGAATGTTGGACGTGCTGCGCGAAGATTACGTCCGGACGGCCCGTTCAAAAGGTCTGGGGAACCGGGTGGTCGTCTATCGCCACGCGCTGCGAAACGCCCTGCTGCCTGTGCTGACCCTTGCAGGATTCCAGTTCGCGGTGCTGTTGGGCGGCACAGTCATCATAGAACGCATCTTCCGGCTGCCAGGTTTGGGCAAGATTCTTCTCGACTCGATCTCAAACAGGGATTACGCCATGGTCCAGGGCATAGTCATGACGATGATTGGGGGAATCCTGATCATCAACCTGATCGTGGACCTGCTGTACGGCGTATTGGACCCAAGGATTCGATACTGACATGCTGCACGGCCACGTTATGCAGAGGACTTGGCGGGCGCTGTGAGAGCGCCGTTTGCTCCCGGTGAAGAAGCCCTCGATGCCGTAGGGGGACCAAGGGCCGGTCCTGCGGTCTCATTCCTGCTGGCGGCGAAGAGGTTCGCCGTCCTTCAACCCGTGGGGGCCGTGGCGGCAGTCGTTATCGTTCTGCTGGTCCTGACGGCTGTCTTTGCGCCGTTGACGGCGCCCTCCGACCCCTATGACATCAATGTGTCAGCCATTTTCGCCGGAGTGGGTCAGAGCGGATATATACTTGGCAGCGACGAGCTGGGCCGCGACGTTTTGAGCCGGCTGATATACGGCGCCCGCATCTCGCTATACGTCAGCATGATTTCCACGATATGCGGAGTGGTCACCGGGAGCGCCATCGGCGTCATCAGCGCCACCAGAGGATCAGGGGTGGATTTGGTCCTCCAGCGGGTCATCGACGCTCTGATGGCCTTCCCTTCCCTTATATTGGCTATGGCCATCGTGGCCACAGCCGGTTCTTCCCTGGAAAACGTGATCATCGCCATATCAATCACCATCATCCCTCCGACCGCCCGAGCGGTGCGGTCGCAGACCCTCTCCGTAATAGCTATGGACTACGTAACGGCCGCCAGGGCTGTGGGAGCGGGATACTGGCGCATCGTGGCCAGGCACGTGCTCCCCAACTGTCTGTCGCTGATCCTGGTTATGGCCTCCGTCACCCTGGGAGCCGCCATCATCATCGAAAGCTCCCTAAGTTTTCTGGGCCTGGGAGGTCCGCCCGAAGACCCCTCCTGGGGCGGGATGATGAGCCGGCAGACCTACCACTTGCTCAGGGAGGCGCCTACTTTGATAGTCTTCCCGTCCGTCGCCATCGGCCTGGTGGTGTTCGCCTTCAACATGCTGGGGGACGCGTTGCGTGACCTTTGGGACCCCAGGCTGCGAGGGAGCAGGTAGGGAGACGCTGTACAGGACGGTAGGAGTGGTCTATCCGCCTGACCTCTCGGGTCCTATGGCGTCATGCAGCCGGGCGAAACTTGGGAATCGATATCTCGTCGCTGAGAGCCTCGAAAACCACCTCTACGGCCATGCCGACTTTGAGTTCCGTGTCGTCGCTGCGGAGGATGTTGGTGTTCAACCTGGGTCCTTCTTCCAGCTCCACTACTGCGATGACGTAAGGGACTTCATCGCGGAAGCCGGGGTGGCCGATGTGGTGGACAATCGAGTAGGTGAATAAGGTCCCCTGGCCGGAAGCCTGCACCCATTCCAAAGACTCACTCCAACATTCGGTGCAGCGCGTGGTCCCGGGAGCAAGATAGGACTCGCACGCCTGGCAACGCTGGACCATCAACGCCCCGTTACGCGCCCCGTCGAAAAAGGGGCGCCAGAGTTCATCGGCCTCGGGAATAGGTTTTTCCACCATCTCTAAGAAACCTCCTCGCTCCAGTCCCGGAGCTATCCGCCCGAAGGCGAGGGGCTAAGGACGAAACAGGAATGATAGTCGAGCGTCCCTCCCTGGCTGCTGACAAGAACAACGTCATGCTTGGGCGCCTGACGCTCTCCGGCTTGACCGCGAGCCTGAATGACGGCTTCCGAGATGGGCGTCATGCCCCACAAATAGAAGCCTGACAAATGCCCGCCTCCCGTGTTGGTCGGCAAGGAGCCTCCAGGAGCGAGTCTGCCCTCGGCGGCAAAGAACCCGCCTTCTCCCTTGCCGCAGAACCCGTAATCTTCCAATGTCACGAGAGTCGCATACGTGAAGCAGTCGTAAAACTCACAAAGGTCCACGTCTTCGACGCTGATGCCCGCCATCCGAAACGCGGTCTCTTTGGACAGAACGGCGCCGGTGTTTACTTCACATTCGTAACCTGCGCGGCGCGGGTTGCCTGGATACCCCTGACCCATCCCTAGAATGTAGACAGGGGGCTGTTTCAAGTCCCGAGCGCGCTCAGCAGAGGTGACTATGACGGCGACAGCGCCGTTATTGACCATGCAACAGTCCAAAATGTGGAAAGGCTCGGCAATCCACCTGCTGCTGTGATAGTCGTCCAAGGTCAAAGGGTCTCTATAGACGGCGTGAGGCGTCATGGCAGCCCATTCCCGGTTGGAGACGGCGATGGCGCCCAGATGGTCCTGAGTGGTGCCGTACAAAGCCATGTGCCGCTGGGCGGCCAGGGCATAAGTCATCGGAGCTCCAAACACGCCATACGCTGCGTTGAGGCCCGCCTGACCCGTCAACGGCCTCTGCCGTCCATACGCCTGTCCCCCGGTTACACGGGAAGAGACGGGAGAGTCGCCAAGCACGATTCCAACCACGTCGGCCATGCCGGCCTGTATAGCCAGGGCGGCGTATTGGACCATCATCCCAGCGTTGGAGCCTGCGGTGTTGGAGTTCATGTGAGCCCGCAGCCTCAGGTCGCGAAGCCCCAGGCCGACGTGGAAGTCCAACTCTAAGCCCCCGGAGATTCCGGCGATGGTCAGCAGACCGTCGATGTCTCCCTTCTTCAACCCGGCGTCTTCCACAGCGGATACTACGGCCTCCATGGCAAGTTCCGACGCGGATTTGGTGTAGCGGCGGGTCATCTCCGTCAAGCCCAGTCCAACGAGGGCAGTCTTTCCACTTACTTCCAGGTCCGCCATGTGCCACCTCGTTTGTGTCAAAGTTGAGGGCGCCGGTCGCGGCTTTGACTATCGTGGGGAATCCCCTCTAGGCGTCGCTCAGCCGCTCTCCGATGACCTTGTCCGTTCGCATTTCCTGCAATTCGTCTTTGGTGAAACCCAGGATGTCGCCCAGGACATAGTCGTTGTATTGCCCCAGCGTGGGGGCGGCTGTCGGGTCTTGCTGTGGGGAGCGGCTGAATCTGATTGGCGCACGTGGATACTCGTGGACGCCCGCATACCGCCGTTCGAGCGAGTGAAAATACCCGGTCTCGCGCAAGTGGGGGTCCTTGGTCAGGTCCTTGTCCGACAGCGCCATGCCCGCTGCGACGCCCGCTCCTTGCAGCGACGAAACCAGTTGGTCGCGGTCGCGTTCTTGAGTCCACTCCTCTATCAGGGCGTCCAACTCCTGTTTGTGGGCCAGCCGGCCCCGAGCGGTGCGGAAGCGTTGGTCCATTTTGAAGGCCGGGTCTCCGGTTAATTCACAAAACCGCTCCCATTCCTCATCGGAAGCCACGGCTATAACAACCCATTGGTCGTCCCCTTTTGCCCGGTAGCAACCGTGAGGGGCCATCCAGTCGCTGCGGTTTCCCTTTCGGTTCACGGGGCCTTTGTTCCCCATCTGCCAGCTGAGCAGCCGCTCGCCGACGAAAGGAGTCACCGCTTCCATGTGGGCGACTTCCACGAATTGCCCGGAGCCCGTATCGGCCCGATGTATGAGGGCAAGCATCACTGCGTTGGCGCCGTTCAGACCGACGAATGGGTCGGCCCCGTTGGGCAGCAGCAGAGGTTGGCCGCCCTCATAGCCGTTGAAGTGGGTCAGGCCCGAGGCGGCTTCCATCGTTTGACCGAACCCGATGTAGTCCCGCCACGGCCCGTCCCTACCGAACGCCGGCATCGAGACCATGACAATGTCAGGCCGCAGCTCCTTGAGAGCATCGTAACCCAACCCGAAGTTGGACATCACCCGTGGGCTGTAGTTCTCGATGACTACGTCGCTAATCGCCGCAAGCCGCTTGAACGCTTCGACGCCCGTTGGATGCCGGAGATTCAATGTGATCCCAAGCTTGTTGCGGTTCACTGAATTGTACTGGAACGACTGCTCGTATCCTAAGTCTTCAGGCCCCGTCCATCCATGCCGTCCCCGCCACCAGTCCGGCACCTGAAGGGACTCGATTTTGACTATCTCGGCGCCCATCGATGCAAGCAGACTCGTGGCCAACGGCCCCGCGTACCCCATGGTCAGGTCGATTACTCGCACTCCTGAGAGGATTGGCCCCATTGCTCCCTCCTCAGATGACGCGCAAAGAACGCAGAGAACGGATGGACTCCCGGTCCAGTCCGAGAAGCCCCCCGTATACGGCGTCGTTATCCTGGCCCAGAGTAGGGGCCGGTCGATTCATGGAATACGGCGTCTCGGTCATCCGGTAGACCGGTCCTGTGTGCAACAGTTCGCCGGCCACAGGGTGTTCCACCGGAACAAAATAACCTCTCTCATGCAGATGGGGTGAGCTGATGATGTCTTCAGGGGTGGCCACGGGGGCCAGCGGAATCCTCAGCAATTGCCCGCGATGGAACAGCTCGTCAGTAGTAAACTTTTCGAACATCGGTCTGAGCAGCGCCTCTATTCCGTCGCTGTTGGCGACCCAACTCTCGCCGGACCGAAACTGTGGGTCCTCGGATAATTCTGGAGCGTCCAAGAGTGCTCCAAGACCCTCTCGGTGGGGCCCTCCCAGGAGCAAGAAATAGCCGTTGCTGCTTGGTTGGATCGATGTTCCGGCAGTCCCGGTAGACCCTTGACCAAAGCGGTGTCCATGCCTTAAACGAGGCTCTCCCGTGTAGGAGAGCCTAACCGAATCGTATATGATCGTGGTCAATGCGGACTCCATTCCGGATATCCACACTTGCTGGCCCAGGCCGGTGTTCCTGGCGCCAAAGACAGCCATCAAGGTCCCAATGCTGGCTATAATGCCGGTGACGTACCCGGTGTACGGCCCCCCCGGTTGCAACGGCTCCCGGTCCCGGTCGCCGTGGGCGTACATCCAGGCGCCCATTGCGCTGTCCACGATGTCCGTCGACTTATAGTCGCTGTATGGTCCGGTGGGGCCGAAGGGACTGATCGAGGTCATCACCAGGGATTCCTTTGAGCCGGCCAGAGTTTCGTAGTCCAAACCCAGTTCAGGCAGCCAGCTCGGGCTGAAGCTCTCAATGACCACGTCGGATACTTGGACCAACTCTTTGAACAGTTCCTGCCCCGTGGGGCGCTCGATGTCCAGCGTTATGCCTTGCTTGTTGGCGTTGAGATGAAGAAAGAGGGCGCTTTTCTCAGAAAAAGAGGAGTCCGCAGAGGGATCGATGGAACGCAAGGGGTCGCCGTGTCCGGGGCTTTCGACCTTGATCACCTCCGCTCCGTAATCGGCCAGGAGCTTCCCGCAGTAGGCCCCGGCCACGTCGATGGACAGGTCGAGAACCCTGGCGCCGCCAAGAGCTTGCATCACAATCTCCTCGTCTCCCTTCTCCTCCAACTGAGGAAGGTCTGGTTCAAGGCAGCCTTTGTCGGATTTCCGTCACAGAGCTTACGTCCGAATTCGGCGGACTGCGTGGGCGCCATTTGGACCCGCTCCGCCTGCCATCTTGTATGAGGGTGCGGGGGAGTCACAGCGTAGGTACACGGACGCTATGGGGACGATGCTGACAGACTGGGGCTACAAGTTGAATTGGGGTTCCACCCAGTCCTGTTCTTTCACGTACACTTGGATGCGGCAGGCCACCGCCTCCAGCGTCATTATCCTGCCCTCGTCGTCTACGCGCACCGTAACCGGTCTCCTGAAATACCTTTCCCTGGAAAGGTCTGCTCTCTTCCGCGCCCTTTGCTGGTTGATGTTCGCGTCTACCTTATTCTGGGTCCACGGAGAGAGCCTGTCCGCGTCCCCCGCGAAATGCATCAAGTATGACCCGTCGGGCTCGTAGATGTGGACACGGTTCGCTCCCCAATCGCATACATACACGTCCCCGTCTTTGTCGACGGCGACGCTGGAAGGGCTGTCCAACTCACCTTCTCCGGACCCCGGCGCTCCGAATACGGCCAGGCAGTCGCCGTCCGGGGAGAACTTCTGCACCCGGGAGTTGCCCCAGTCTGCCACGTACACGCAGCCCTCGGCGTCTACGGCCATGCCCCACGGGAGGTTGAACTCTCCCTCACCGCTTCCGTAACTCCCCCACTTCCGCAAGAAGGTCCCGTCTCTGGTGAACACTTGAATGCGGTGGTTGTAGCTGTCAGCTATATATAGGTTGTCGTCTCTGTCGAAGGTAAGGCCCATGGGGCCGTTCAGCTCGCCGTCTTTGGAAGAATCTCTAGCTCCCACCTTCTTCAAGTACAGGTCGAAAGGGACGCCGGCTCCCACCGTGTTTGGTGCAGGCAGAGTGATGCCGGTGGACTTCCCATTGGTGGAGCCGTCCGACCCCCAATCGCCCAGGGGGTTCCCGTCCTTGCCGAAAATATATATCCGGTTCTTGAACTCGTCGGAGACGTACACATTTTCGTCACTGTCAAGGGCGATGGAACTGGGGAACGGCCCCCTCCCTTCCAGATAGTCCCCGCCGCGGCATTCCCAGATATATTCCGAGTCCAGCGTACACTTGGTGATTCCCTGGGTGGGCAGGAACTCATATCCCTTGCTGAGCACGTACAGCGACCTGTTGGGGCCAACGGCGAAGTCTGCCGGAAAGAAGAAAGCCGCCCCGGACAGCCCTATGCTTCCGAGGCAATAGTCATAATTAAAAATGCGGCCCTGAACGTATGCTGTTAGCATGGCTCCCCCTTGTAGCAGACCTGGCAACCGCCCGAATCACAGTCAATGCACGCTTAAATGCCGCCGCGCAACCGGCCTACATAGTCCATCTGCCGCTAGGCGAACTGGAACTCCCTGGTTGACGCGATGAGACCGAACATGTCTCCCACCCGTTGGGCCGAGACGGAAGCCGCCCCCTCGTCGTCCCAACGGACTTCGCCGCCCCGCTCGGCCATCGCTATCAGCTCTTGCCTCGTCGGCTCCATCACCTCCAGTGGGCCGATGAGGTCGAGGCAGAGGTCTACGAATTCATCGGGAGGCATGGTCCCCTTTGCCTGGGCTCTGTTGACGAGAGACTGGACCCCTGGGTAGTGGATGTTGGATACGGCGTCGGCGCAGAAGTTGATGCGGCGGACAAGGGAGCCGCTGTCTATCCACTCGGCCCCGTATTTCCAACCTTCTACACTGGGCGGGTCGCACAAGAACTGGCCCATGTAAGAGCATTCCATGCCCAGAGGCTCCAAGCCCGGCCTGGGGTAGATGAAGTCCCCCACCATCCTCATGGTGCCGGCCACCACCTCAGCGGGACTCTTCATCCTCTGGAACAGCGCTTCCTTGAAGAAGTCCGAGTTGAACAGCATCCTCAAGGTCGACCGCATGTCGTAGCCGGAGGAGGTAAAGGCGTCCCCGATCAGGTTGATGGCCACCGGGTCTTTGGGTGGAACGTGCAGCCATGACGGCACCTGCTCTTCGTCGGCCACGAAGAAGTTATAGAGGTGCCTGGCGATGAACCGTGCCGTGGCCGGCTGCCGCACGATGATGTCTATTACGTCTTCGCCATTGAACCGTCCCCTGTGTCCAAGGAAGCTCTTCTCTCCGTCGTCGTGGTCATCCGGGAGGTACTGGAAGTTCCATGTCCAGCGCCCCATGCCGCTGGGCGGCTTGGGTTCGAGGGTCCATCCCGTGAAGGCCCTGGCGCATTCAAAGACGTCCTCTTCGGTGTAGTTGCCCTGGCCCATCGAGAAGAGCTCCAAAAGCTCTCGTCCCCAGTTCTCGTTGGGCTGGCCTTTGTGATTGTAGTTGTTGTCCAGCCAGAATATCATCGCGGGATTCTTGGACAACTCAACCAGCAATTCCCGGTAGTTTCCCAGCCCGGATAGCCGGAACATGTCCAATTGGCGTCCCAACTCCAGGGGGTTGTCTATCTTGGCGTTGCCGGTGGCGAACACCATGTGCCAGAAGAGGGCCATTTTCTCTTCCAGAGGCCGCGGGTTGTTAATGAGGTAGTAGACGTGGCGTGTGGTGGCGCTGGGTGGGCCTATTCCGCTTTCCAGGTAGAGATAAGTGCGGAACAACAGTTTGGGGTCCATGACGGGAACGCCGTGCTTGTCCGGTTCGAGCAGCTCCTCGACGGTCTCCTCGTACCCTTTGGCGACCCGCATCTCCAACTCGTCACGGGAGGCGCCAAAGCCAGCCCTCCGCATCAGATGGGCCATCAGGGCTATTTCTTGGTCGGCCATTCTACAGCCCTCCACCATCGTCTCATAAGCGACCCGCCGTCGAGCGACTGCCGGGACCTCTAAGGCCACACCCGGATGTTAGTCGATACGGTATCATAGGCGCGGTTTAGTCGTCAATCGAGCGAATTGACGCGTAATCCTTACGGAATGCCCCGCCTGAAACGCCGTCATACGCCCGTCGCGAATTTAACGACGCCGGGTTGAAAGAGACAGGCCATAGTCTCGTTCAATTCGCGTCGGCCAGGGCATATAGTGCGCCGTTTTCGGCCACCGCATATATGACGCCGCCTGCGACGATGGGGCCGTCTGTGAGGGGGCTCCCCAGCGTGAAGTCCCACAGCGCCTCTCCTGAGATCGCATCCAGTCCTACGACGGCGCCGTCGTCCGTGCCGAGCAACACCGTATCGCCAGCGACCGTCAGGGGGGTCGATATGTCCCGCCCCACGTTTCCGACCCACAGCGGTTCACCGGTGGCGGCGTCCAGCGCCGCAGCCCTCCCTTGTTCCACGGCAAAGTAGACTTTCCCGTGGGCTACTGCCGGGCCGCCGGTGATGTCGCCCCGCACGTCCGTTATCCAGACAGAGCCTTTCTGAGACGGAAAGTCGTCAATGAAGCCCCAATGCCAGAACTGGACTTGCCAAGCCCAGAAGGCTCGTTCAAAGGGATATGTGATGGCGTGCCGGTCGATGGCGTAAATCCCGCTGGGAAAAGCTGCAAAATACGCTAAGTCGCCCTCTACAACGGCGCCTCCATAGACGCTGAAGCCCCCGTCGTATACGAAACGCTTCCGGCCCGTAGTGGCGTCCAAGACGTGGACCAAGCCGTCTCTGGACGCCACTATCACGGTGTCATCGGCATAGGCTATAGGGTCAATGACCCAACCCCGGGTCTCAAAGGACCACCTCAGGCTTCCCGTGGCGGCGTCCAGGACATACAGTATGCGATTTGCCGCGCCGACGTAGACACTGCCGTTGACCACCGCCGGCGGCCCCCTCAACGGCGCCCTGAATGGCCTGAGGTCCGCTTCCCAGACAGGTTCGCCGGTGTTCCTGTCCAGGGCCATGACCACCCCGACGCGCAGTGTAACGATAACCAGGTCCTCGGTCACCGCCGGCGTGGCCCCCGATCCTGCGGGCAAGCCGCTGCGGTATTCCCACACAGCCTCGCCCGTTCTTCCGTCCAAGGCCGCTATTGTTCCATCGTCGGCGGCAAGGTAGACCTGTCCTCCGGCTGCGGCCGGCGCCGCGGAGAGGGGAGAGGAGGTCTGGTACGTCCAGAGTATCTTGTTGGGAACGGGGGCCTGTTCAACGCTAAATCCCGTGTTCTGTGGATCGTGTCTAACCTCCGCCCATGCACTGGGACCGACGTCGGTGTTGATGTTGGAGGTGGGGCGGGGCGGGAGCGGGCCCAGCTCGAAGAACACCAGGACGCCCCAGACGGTGAAACCTACTGCGACGGCCAGCATCATTGTCCACCGGACCAGCCGCCTTCGGAACAGCCTCCGCTGAAACAACCGCGATAGAGCAGCCCCTTCCTCCGGTCCAACCGGGGTCACTCCCCCCAAACGGGTCCAGCAATGGGCGCAGTTTCCGACTTCAGCCCCGGCATTGATGTAGCCGCAGATTGGGCACATCCGCACCGGCACGTCGTGGGTCTGTTCCGTCTCCGTAGATGGGTCTATCTCAAGTCCTCCAAGTCAGGTATCGCACAGCGTCGGTCAAGCCAACGCCGTTCCACCAGGATAGTACAGGGGCTGGTAGGCAACAAAGAAGAGTCGGACTATGCCCGGCGTTTGGGTGTGCTGTGAAGGGACGGTTTGGGCAGGCGGCCTTTAGCTGCTTCCCCGCAGGCGCGGGTCCAACACGTCCCTGAGTGCGTCGCCAAGCACGTTCCATGAGAACACGACGACAGCGATGGCAACCCCGGGGAATAAGGCAAGCCAAGGTCCCACTCCCACGACGGTCTGCGTCGCCCCTCGCAGCATCCCGCCCCAAGACGGCTCTTCAGGGCCGGCGCCCAGTCCCAGGAAGCTCAATGCAGCCTCGGCAATAATGGCCACTCCCACCTGGAAAGTGATGATGACGATAAGCACCGCGGACACTTGGGGGACTATGTGGCGCCACATTATGCGTAGGTCTCCGGCGCCTACGGAACGCGCCGCGAGCACATAGTCCATCTCTTTGACCGCAAGCGTCTGCGCCCGGATCAGCCGCGCTGTGCTGGGAATGAACAAAATGCATAAGGCGGCTATCACGTTGTTGATGGAAGCCCCCAGGCTGGCCACTATGGCGATGGCCAGCACCAGCCCCGGGAAGGAAATCATTGCGTCGATCAGCCGCTGGACCAACAGGTCTGTCAGTCCGCCGAAATAGGCGCTGCCGACGCCTATGAGAAGGCCGATGGCCGATCCAACGAAAGCGCTAATGAGGCCCACCCTCAGGGATATCCGGGAACCGACGACAATCCTGCTGAACACGTCTCTGCCGAGATGGTCTCCCCCGAACAACATATCCTTGCTTGGTTCGGCATACACACGTTCAAAGTTGGATTTGTACTCGCTATGGGTCTTGATGAATGGGGCGAAGACAGCGACCACAATTAGCAGGAGCGCCACTGTGGCCCCGAGGGCCCCTAGAGTTCTTTTCCGGTAGAACATGGCGATGTTCCGCCAGATGGTTGGCTTAGGCCGGAGGCCGGCCAGTTCCGCCTCAGGGAAGCTAGCTGCAGGAATTCCTGTCTCTTGACTCATTTCTCTCTCGCAGCTTGACCTGGGTTATGCGTACCGAATCCTGGGATTCAGCCATGCGTAGACTAGGTCCGTGACAACGTTGAGCACAAGCACCAAAACAGTTATCACCACCACAATTCCCTGAATCGCGGGGTAGTCTCTGTTGGTGATGGAAGTGATGAGCAGGGCGCCCAGGCCGGGTATGCCAAAGACACTCTCGATTACTACGGTGCCGCCCATGAGTCTCCCGAACTCATAGGCCAAAACCGTGATGACGGGCAGCATTGCGTTCTTGAGAGCGTGTCGGGTGATAACGACTGTCTCGGCCAGCCCTTTGGAGCGGGCCGTACGGATATAGTCTTCCCGAAACACCTCCAGGGTCGCCGAACGGGTGATCCTGGCGACGAAGGCCGTATGGGACGCGGCGAGGGCCAGAGCCGGGAAAAACATCTGCTGTAGATTTTCCCACGGCCCGTCCTGAAAATCGACATAGGCTAGTGGAGGGAGCCAATCGAAATAGGCGGACAGAACGTAGAGCAGCATGATGGCCACCCAGAAGTTGGGCAGGGCGATGCCTATTATGGTGATGACCCGGCTGGCATAGTCCACCGGCCTGTCTTGGTTCAAGGCGGACACCACTCCCAGGGGGATGGCCACGGCAAACGACATCAGTAATGCAAGGACTGTGAGTTCGACGTTGATGGGGAATCTGACCTTGATGTCATCCCAGACTGGGGCAGAGTAGTAGATGGACTCACCGAAGTCAAAGCGGACCAGACCCCACACCCACACACCGTACTGCTGGACCAAGGGCTTGTCTGTGCCCAACTCCGCCTGCAAAGCGATCAGGTCTTCGTCGGTGTACTCCTGGAGCCCCTCTTCTCCGGACAGCAGCAACCTGGCCGGGTCCCCCGGAATGATACGGAGCAAAAGAAAAACCAAGGCCGTGACCAAAAAAAGGGTCGGGATGAAGAGGAGGATCCTTTTGGCTACGTACCCACGCATCTGGTTTCCACCCCTAAAGCCAGGATTGTCGGCATTATCCTAGCTTCGGCTATCGAATCCAGAGAGTCGGCCCCCAGGGCTCAGGGGCGCCGCGCTACTCATGTTCTCTATAGCCCCCACGGCGGCCTTGGCGCTCCTGCGCCGCCGTGGGGGCTATGTCAAGTTCTCGCAACTATATCAGCGCTTGTGTGCTTACGGTGGTGTTGTCATCACCTATTTCCACGTTCCCGTGTCCGAGCCTTTCAAGGTTAGGTGCACCGGGGGTCACACCACAAGTGCTCGTGCTTCATGTGGGTCAGGAACGCAGGGGCAAGGTTGAAGTTTTGGATCCTGTTGTCCACTATCCACGTGAACACCTGGTAATAAATTATGTGAAGAGCGCCTCTTTCGATGATGGCGTTGTTGGCTTCTAGTATCAAAGCCTTTCTGACGGCCGGGTCAGTCTCTGTAGTCACGCCCTCCCATATACGCTCCAACTCGGCGTCCTCATGACCAGATTGCACGTAGTAGCGTCCAGTCCCTTTCCGGAAGAAAAGGGCCGCGCCGTCCGGGTCATAGTTCAGCACACCGCCGGAGGCGATGGAAAATTGGTAGTTTCTGGTCTCGCGAGCCTCTTGGGACACCCTGGACTCTTGCTGGTTGATGGTGATGTCCCAGCCCAGCGTTTCGCCAAGTTGCTCTTTGACCAGCACAGCGAGGTCGCAGACCTCGGATGTCAGGCCGCATAGGAGTGTCACTTTGGTTCCCGGTCCGGCGCCGGCCTCCACTGTCAGTCGCTGTGCTTCGGCGATGTCGGCTGCGGACTTCACGCCCGGGGAGTCCTCGCGTATACCCGGCATCTGGAGGCCTTCCTCCAAGGTGTAGCTCCATGAAAAGCCCGTGGGCAGGGGCGTCCCTATCGGGTTGACCCCGCCGAAGGTCTCTACTATTGGCTGCCGGTGCAGAGCGAGACCCACGGCCTTCCTGACGTTGGGGTTGTCGAAGGGCGCCCGCTCGACGTTCAGCATCACGCCCCAAGCGGCGGGATACCCCTCCGTCCAGTGGAAGGTTGACTGTCCTCTGAGTTGGTCTTCAAATTCCTTGGCGTCTCTGGGACTCAGTTGGTTGACGACGGAGTTGGGCATCAGCACCTGTCCCGTCGTGTAGGCTGCCACCACCCTGTTCTTGCCTCGGATCACATGGTGGATCAATCCGTCGAAGTAGGGTTTTCCCTCTTTGAAGTAGTCCGTGTTCCTCTCCTGTTCGGAGAGCACGTCTTTTTCGTACTGAACGATCTTGAAGGGCCCGGACCCTATCAGGGTCGAGACGTCCGAATAGCTAGGGAGAATGCCCTGTTTCAGCTCATGTTCGGGGTACATGGGGAAATAGTCCCACGACAGAGCCTGAAGGAAGGCCGGGGTCGGGCGCTGGATTGTCACTTCAACAGTGTAGTCGTCAAGGGCCCTTGAGCTGTCGTAGTACAACCAGAGGACGTTCCGGTCGTGCCTGCGCCCACCGATGTACTCTTTGAGTACGTCGTAGCCTTGGAGCCTAGTGGGCTGATTGATGAGTTCGAGGCTCAGAACTACGTCCTCGGAGGTGACGGCCTCGCCGTCGTGCCATACAGCGCCCTCGTGAAGTTTGAAAGTGTAAGTTACACCGTCGTCGGCCACGCTCCAGCTTTCGCACAGGTCACAACGGACGACGTTGCGCACGGCTGTCTCGGGGTTGATTTCAGTGAGGGAGTTGTACGACGGAGCCGAGTGCGCGATGGTCGTGATGCCGTTGATGTGGGGCATGGCCAAGCGGGGCGGGGTGAATGCGTGAAGGGGCAGCACGCCCTGGTTGGGCAGAATGCCCATCATCAGCGACTCTGGCAACGGAGTTGCGGTTGGGGGAATCTGGGCCACAGCCTCAGAGACCGCTCGCTGTACGCCTGCGTCGACGGCGGTCCTGACTGCCGCTTCCATCTGCGAGACGGTCAGCCCCTCCGGAATCTCGGAGATGGCTTGGGCCACAATGGCCTGCACTTGTTCGGCGGACAGTCCCTCGGGGATAGCGGAAATCGCCGTGGCGATTATGGTCTGCACTTCCGCGGCGGACAGCCCCTCAGGAATGGCCCCAATTGCCGAGGCGACTATGGTCTGCACCTCGGCGGAGGACAGTCCCTCAGGGATAGCGGCGATCGCCGAGTTAACGATCCCCTCTACGTCGGCGGCGGACAACCCCTCTATCCCTTGAATCCCTTGGTCCACAATGCCCCGTATCTCTTGAGTCAGAGCGCTGAAATCAACCGGAGTCGGCGTGGGTTGCGGCGTGGGTGTTGGCGCCGTCGTCGGAGTGGCCGCATCTCCGCCGCCACAAGCCATCGCTGCCGCCAGGACCAACAGCAGCGGCGCCGTGAATATCCATTTATACTTAAGGGACTTCCAGACGGTCATAGTGAGCGCCTCCTCGTTTTAGCTGCAGCATATTGAAATTTAAGCCGCAGCGTTTCTGTCCCGATATAGGAACGGGCAGATATTACTCCAACTCTCTCATAAGAGTCAATCTTATCGGGCTGTCTTATCCACTGTGTATTTGGAAGACCGCCGCTACAGGTTGTACTGGGGGTCTACCCAGCCCTGCTCCTTGATGTACGCCTGTATTCGGCCGGTGCGGTTCTCCAAAATAGTGATGGTCCCCGAATCGTCCACGTTCACGGCCACCGGCAGCCATAGCTTCCACTCTATGGAGCGGTCCGCTCTCTTCCGGGCCTTTATGTAGTCAGGGTTCGCGTTTACCCGGTCCTCATTGGCGGGGGAGAGGTCTTCGGCGTCGCCGTGGAAGGCGGTGAGGAACTCTCCCTCGGAGTCGAATACGGTGAGCCGGTTGGCGCCCCACTCGGCCACGTACACGTCGCCGTCCCTGTCTACCGCCACTCCCGCCGGCCGGCTGAGTTCCCCTTCTTCTTCGCCCGGCGTTCCAAAGGAGGCCAGGAACTTGCCGTCGGGGCTAAACTTCTGTACGCGGTCGTTCTTCCAGTCGGCCACGTAGACGTCGCCGGCGCCGTCCAGGGCAATGCCCCAGGGCAAGTTGAACTGGCCCTCGCCGGCGCCGTAGGAACCCCACTTGTGCAGGAATTTGCCGTCCTTTGTGAACACCTGCACCCGGTGGTTGCGACTGTCCACTACGTAGAGGTTGTCGTTCCGGTCGAACTCCATGCCCGATGGTCCGTTGAGCTCGCCGTCGCCCGCTCCCCTGGCATGGTCCACTTTCCTGAGGTAGTAGTTGAAGGCAATCCCCTGGGTGTTCGGGACGGGCATAAGGTTGTCTTTGTGGTCTCCTTCCACCGAGGGGGCCGGGTCCCAGCCGCCCAGGTAGTTGCCGTCGCTGTCCCATTTGAAGATGCGGTTGGTGTAGTCGTCGCACACGTACACCGTCTCTTGGCTGTCCAAGGCGATGGAGGAAGGCATTGGGCATTGCCCTTCCCCAAAGTCGGTGCCGCGGTCGTCCCAGAGGAAGCGATGATCCATAGTGCACTTCGTCAGCCCCTGGAGCGGAAGGAACTCGAAGCCCTTGCTTATCACGTATACGGCGCCCTCGGAACCCAGGGCGAAGTCGGTGGGGCGGAGGAAGTTCCTGCCGCCTCCCCGGCCGGCGCCCACCGTGAACCCGTAGTTATAGACCCTGTCACGCACATAAGTCGTTAGCATAACGGCCTCCCATAGTTGCGTCGGTCGCCCGCCGTGAACAGTTCCGGCTGCCGCGGCGCTCTAGGTGAACTGGTACTCTCTGGACGATACGATAAGCGCCAGCATGTCCCCAATCCTGCGGGCTGAGGCGGCCTCCGCCGTCTCGGTGTCCCAGCGCAGCTCACCGTCCCGCTGGGCCAGGTTTACGAGCTGTTCCCGGGTCCCCTCGCCAACCTCCAGGGGGCCAATCAGGTCAAGGCAAATGTCGACGAAATCAGTGGGCGGCAGGTCGCCCTGGGCTCTGATCCTGTTGATCATGGACCGCACACCCGGGTAATCGATGTTGGAAAATGCGCCGGCGGCGAAGTTGATGCGCCGCACCAACGACCCGCTGTCTATCCACTCGGCCCCGTAGTGCCATCCCTCCACGCTGGGCGGGTTCAGAAGGTTCTGACCCATGTATTCGCACTCCCGGGCCATGTCTTCGAGGCCCGGCCGGGGGTAGCGGAAGTCGCCCACCATCCTCGTGACGCCCGCCACCACCTCGGCTGGGCTCTTCACTCGCTGGAACAGGGCGTCCTTGAAGAAGTCCGAGTTGAGCAGCATCCGCATGGTCACGCGCATGTCGTACCCGGAGGACACGAAGGCATCGGCAATTATGTTGACGGCAACCGGGTCCCTGGGCGGAGTGTGCAGCCAACCCGGGACCTGCACCTCATCAGCTACGAAGAAATTGTATAGGTGGCGGGCTATGAACCGGGCCGTTGCGGGCTGCCTTACGATGATGTCTATCACATCCTCGCCGTTGAAGCGGCCCCTGTGCCCCAGAAAGTTCTTCTCGCCGTCGTCATGGTCTTTGGCGTTGTAAACAAAGGGCCAGTTGAAACGGTTGAAGGGGCCGCGAGGCAGCTTTGGCCCTATGGTCCATCCCGTGAAGGCCCTGGCGCACTCGTAGACGTCCTCCTCGGTGTAGTTCCCCTGACCCATGGAGAACAACTCCAGCAGCTCTCTCCCCCAGTTCTCATTGGGCTGGTCTTTGTGGTTGTAGTTGTTGTCCAGCCAGAATATCATCGCCGGGTTCTTGGACAACGCCACCAACAGGTCTCGGTAGTTGCCCAGACCCATCTCCCTGAACAGATCGTACTGGCGCTGCATCTCGGGGGGACCGTCTATCTTGTTGTTCCCCGTGGCGAAGACGGTGTGCCAGAAGAGGGCCATCTTCTCTTCCAAGGGCCTGTGGGTGACCATGAAGTGGTAGATCATGTAGGACGACGCCCCCGGCGGGGCCTGGGGATTGACTGTGTCCGGATGGGCCCGGAATAAGATCTCACGGTCAATCTCCGGTATCCCGTATTTGTCGGGGTCCACCAACTCCTCAACGACCTGCTCGTAGCCCATCGGAGCCAGGGCTTCAAGCTCGTCACGGTTGGCCCCAAAGCCAGCTCGCCTCATCAGGTGGGCCAGCAGAGCAATATTCTGGTCTACCATAACAACCTCCTGAAGACTGTTGTCGCCCGTAGAATGTGGAATGAAAGGAAGCAGGCCAATTGTATGTTCCAACGGGCGCTCCGGTCAATCGCAAGAATTGCTCCTTGATAATGAGTCCGCCGCCCTGGCCAGGGCGGCAGGGGCTGGGGCGTAGGTCCCTAGCGGGACCGGGGATTAAACGCGTCGTTAAGGGCGTCTCCCAGCAGATTAAAGGCAAATATCAGGATAGTCACGGCGCCCACCGGGAAGAGCAGCAAGTAGGGGTCGGAACGCAGCACTCCGATGTTGCCGTTCTCGAATATCATCACGCCCAGGCTTGGCGTCGGCGGCTGGATTCCGATTCCCAGCCAGCTCAGGATGATTTCCGCTCCGGCGGCCGCGCCCATCCCCATTGACACCAGCACAATCACGGGACTGATGACGTTGGGCAGGATGTGGACCCCCAGCACACGCCTGGAGGACGCTCCAATGGCCTGGGCCGCCTCCACGTACTGGTTCTGTTTAATCTGAAGCACCTGGCCCCTGACCAGCCGCTGCATCCCGACCCAGGAGAAGGCCGAAAGGGCCCCGAACACGACCAGGTAGTCGGGAATTCCCAGCCGGACGAGCTCGGTCCCGCCCAAGTCCCGTATCCATTCGACCACTCGCGGACGCAACGTGGCTGCAACGATAAGCACCAGCAGTATGTCGGGAAAGGACATGAACACCTCGCCCACCCTGTTGATGATCGAGTCGGTCCACTTCCCAAAGTAACCGGCCGCAAGTCCCAGACCCAGCCCAAGGAACAGGGACCCGGTGAGAATCGACAACACTGTAATTATTACAGTGGTCCTCAGACCGTAGATGATTCGGGTCAACATGTCACGTCCGGCCCGGTCGGTCCCCAAGGGATGCTCCAGAGAGGGACCTTCTTTGACTGCCGCCAGGTCGATTTCACGGTGGTCGTAGGGCGTCACCCAGGCGGCAAGGGCGCCGGCAATGTAGAAGAGAAGTATCACAGCCAGGCAGGCCATTCCCACCTTCTTCCTCAGGAACCTGCGGAACGACCGGGACCAGAGGCTGGAGCCCCGTGCCCTGTTTTCGAAGGTGAGTTCTATCTGATTGGCGGCCAACGGCAATGTCTCCGGAGCGCCCTAGTACCTGATCCGCGGGTCGATGAAGCGGTATCCGATGTCTACGATCAGGTTGGCCAGAACGAACCCCGTTGCGATAATAAGGGTGATGGCCATGATGATGGGGTAGTCCCGGGAGAAGAAGGACTCGATGGCAAGGCTGCCCATGCCCGGAATGCCGAAGTAGAACTCGGTGATGAACGACCCTGTCACCAGCGTTGCCAGGGAGAGCCCGGTGAGGGTGAAGAGGGGTATCAGGGCGTTGCGCAGGATATGGCGGTGACGCACCACGTACTCGTGGAGCCCCTTTGCCCGGGCTGTTCGGACGAAGTCCTGGGCCACCACCTCCAGAGTGGAAGCCCGGGTGATGCGGGCCACCGCCGCTATGCCTGGAATCCCCATGACCATTGCGGGCAGCGCTATGTGTACGTCGAAGAATCCGCCCCAGCCGCTGACGGGAAGCACGCCCCATTTCAGGGAAAACAGGATAAGCAGCCCCGGCGCCGTTAAGAATATGGGCACCGACATAAAGAGCAGGGTTACGGATACTGTGGCTGTATCCAACCAGCTGCCCTGCTTAAGGGCTGCGAAGAAGCCCAACGGGATGCCGAAGCCCAGGGAAACGATCATTGCGGCAATGGCCAACTGCGCCGAGGTCCACATCCGTTTGGGCAGCAACTCATCCACCGTGCGGCCCCGGTAGCGGTAGCTCTCACCAAGATCACCCTGGAAGAGGTTTTTGACATAGATGCCGTACTGGACCAGGATGGGTCTGTCCAAACCCTGCTGCTTCCTGAGCCTCTCAACAGCTTCGGGGTTGCTGTATTGCCCCAGCAGGACTTGGATGGGGTCTCCGGGTCCAACCCGCGTCAACACGAAGGTGATTAGGGAAACAACCAGGAGCAGGAACGGCGTCCACAGCAGGCGTCTGACCACGTAGACCCAGAGGCTCTCCCCGATTTGACATACCTCCGTCCCCTTGAGGGGTTGCTATTCAGTGAAGTAGACGAACCTCAGCTTGGGTATGATCAACTGGGTCAGCCGGTAGTCCTTCACGTTGGGTTTAATCAGCACGTATTGCTCGCCGCTGTTCCACAGCGGTATCCAGGGAGCGTCGTCAAGAATCATCTGTTCCACCTGGCTGTACAGCCGGAACCGGTGGGCCTCATCGGGTTCAACTCTCGCCTCTTCCAACAGTCTGTCCACTTCCGGGTTGGAGTAGGCTGTGTGGTTGTTGGCGCTCTCGCTGTGGAAAAGCAGGTCCAGGAAGTTTTCCGGGTCGGGGTAGTCGGCCACCCAGCCTATTTGAAACATCTCGAATCGCCGCTTTACGAGGTCCTGAAGGTAGGTGGCGAACTCGGTCTGCAGCACTTCCACTTCAACCCCCAGGTTTGTCCGCCACATCTCGAGTATGACTTCCATGTCCAGCGTTAAATTGGCCCCGAAGCTGCCGGCTGTGGTCAGTATGATGGGTTTGTCGAAGTTCTCCAGCTGCGGACCGTATTTGGACTCCGCCAGAAGCCGCCGGGCCCTTTCCGGGTCATAGTCGTACCCCTGGACTGATGCGCTGAACCCGGGGAACCCCGGCGGAAGAATCCCTTTCGCGGGGATGACCAGGCCCGCCATTACGTTCTGTGCGATGGCGTTCTTATCTATGGCCAGATTCAGGGCCTGCCTGACCTTGGGGTCGTCAAAGGGAGGTTCGTTAACGTTCATTCCGATGTAGTTGGCGCTGAACGAGGGCGGCGCTTGCACCAGCTGGGAATTCAATGGGTCGGACGGGTCCAGCACCCGGTCCAGGTCTGCTATGCCCACTCCCGTAAGTTGAATCTCTCCGTTCTCGTACATGAGCATCGAGGTCCCGCCGCTTAGAATGAACCGCACCGAGTCCAGGTGCGCGGCCCCCAGGTGGTAGTCAGGATGCCTGGCCAGGACCAACTCCTCGCCAGGCACGTAGTTTTCCAGCACGAAGGGCCCGGTGCCGTTGGGTTCGCGGAACCACCGACGGCCGGTTTCCACATTCTCCCGGTCCAGGACAAAGGCCGCCGGATAAGTGAGCTTGGCGAGGAAGTAGGACTTGGCGGCGTCGATGGTGATCTCCACGGTGTGTTCGTCGATGACACTCACCCCGGTGACCTCTTCGGCGTCGCCGTTCAGCCTCTCGCGGAATCCCACTATGTCACCCAAGTACTGGTCGGCGACCGGCGCCGCGGTTAGCGGGTTGGCGACTCTCTCGATGGACCACTTGAAGTCCTGGGCCGTCACGGGCTTGCCGTCATGGAACACTGCGTCTTGCCTCAAGTGGAAGGTATAGACCTTGCCGTCGCCCCCCACGTCCCATCTCTCCGCCAGGTCAGGAACGATGTCCAGATTCGTGCCAATGGTGACCAGTCCGCCGAAGACCTCTATGATTATCGTTGCTGAAGTTGCGTCGGTCGTCAGATGAGGGTCCAGGGTCGGCGGGTCGGACCATAGGCGGGTCAGCGTTCCTCCATCTTTCCGGACCGAGCCGCCAGCGGACGCCGCAGCAGTGGGCTGCCGTGTGGAAGTCGGCGGCGGAGCCTGGGTTGCGGACCGGCTCGTCTGAGTAGGCTCCAGCGTTGCCCCATTTCCCCCTTCAGAGGAGCGTCTGGCGGGTTCGGCGCAAGCGGCTGCCATCAAGACCAGGGCCGCAACCAGAAGAAACCCTTTCCATCCCATTTGTCTTAAAAATCCCGTAAATACCATCTTAGATTCGTTGTCGGAGCCGTCCGAATTTGTGCGGAATCTGCATGTCATTGTAGTTAGAACCGCCCTTTATTTCAATTACGCCCACATTGGCGATTTGCGAACATGGCAGGCCATGTCTTGACACCTTCAAGAGTCAATAACTATTCTAATTTTCACCCGAACTCCTTGGTCGTGGGTAGTGCGATGAATTCGTTCCGTCATTCCTTCTCTTGTTTCGCCCCGCGCTGGCTGCTGTGGACTGCGGTCATCATCATCTTCGTCATCGCCGCGGCTTGTACAGGAAGCAGGGACGGCGCCACCGACGGACCTGGTCCCACGTCCGAAACATCGATCCAGCCCACCGGAGAGTCCTCCCTGATCTGGGAAGCTTGGAGCCTAGTCAACACTTCCTACGTGGACGCGATTATTCTGGATTCAAAAGAGATAACGGGACACATGGTCCTGAGCATGTTGGACGCCGCCAATAAGTCTCCGTACCCCTTTCTCGTGGAGCTTTCGGATGTCGAAACGGACCTGCCCGACTTCGTGCCCCCGGAGCTTGCCGACGTGTGGAAGACATGGGTCCTTCATCGTCAGAAGTGGCCTGACATAGACAGCGGACTGGTCGCTCACGGGGCCGTGAGAGGACTGCTGGACGCTCTTGACGACTCCAGCGTGTTCCTTCTGGACAAACAGTCTTACGCCGAAGAGCTGGAGAGACTGGCGGGGACCTACGAGGGCATCGGCGCCTTCGTACAGCTCGTTGACGACCGGATAGTCCTGGTCCCCATGCTGGACAGCCCGGCCCTTGCTGCCGGCCTTCAGGAGGGAGACGTCCTGCTGGAGGTGGAGAACGTCGCGGTCGAGGGCCAGACCCTCCAGGAAGTGGTGGACCGGGTGCGGGGTCCGATGGGCACCAAAGTCACTCTTCTGATCGAGAGGGACGGTGAAGAGGAACCCCTGGAGGTCCAGGTCTTTAGGGGCGACATCGGCCTGATTTCCATATCCCGCCAGCTTCTCCCCGGGGCCATCGGATATATTCATATTTCCGACTTTCGCGACAACACGGGTGAAGAGGTCTTCACAGCGCTGGAAGAGTTCAACGCGCTTGATACGCTTGCCCTGATTCTGGACCTCCGGAGCAATGCGGGCGGGTCCATCGAGTCGGCCCGGGACACGGCCAGCCAGTTCCTGAACAGCGGTCTCTTCATGTACGACGTGGACAAAAGCGGGACTAAAAAAGACTGGCCGATAGTCGACGGAGGCATCGCCGTCGAGGACCTGCCGATGGTGGTGTTGGTGAACGAATTCACCGCCAACGCAGCTGAGGCCCTTGCGGGGTCCCTTCAGGACGCCGGCAGAGCAGAGGTGATGGGCGTCAGGACTCTCGGACTGGGGTCTGACAACGTTTTTATGGAGCTGAGCGACGGTTCGGCCATATACCTGCCCGTTTCCCACTGGTACACGCCGTCAGGGAGAAAGATAACCGGGACTGGAATCGTGCCCGACCAGGAAGTGGTTCTCACCACCGAGGACCGCACTATGGGTGTGGACTCCCAGGCTAACATGGCCTACGACTACCTGGACGCGCAGCTGCCGGCCTTCCGCTAGGCGCCGGCGGCCGGTTCCAGCGGTTTCTCCCCGTCGTCGTCGTCTTGAGAAGCGTTGTCGGATGGGGGTCCCGATTCTTCCTGGCAGCTAAGGCAGACGTACCGGTCGCCCTCCGCCTGGGCGATTTCGCTGGCAACGTTGCGCCTGCGGCCGCAGCTTGAGCAAGTCACGGCGACGGAAGGGGGAGGCGCCGGCGGAGACGGAGGTCTGTAGTCATAGCCCCTGAACCCGTGGTAACCGGGGTCTTCAGCCTTTTGGGCCAGGAACCTCTCCCTATCCTTGCGGCGGCTCATGGCAGAGCATCCATAGTTGCACCCCTCCACGACAGCCCCGGAAGCTCCTGGGCTGTCGTGTTGGTCCGGGTGTTTGGGCTTAGGAAAGCTGGACAGTCCCTCCGGCGGCTTCCAGGGCTTCTTTGGCCTTGTCCGCCTCGTCCTTGACGACGCCCTCTTTCACCTTGACCGGCGCGCTTTCGACCAGTTCCTTGGCTTCTCTCAGACCCAGGGTTGTGATCTCGCGCACTGCCTTGATGACGTTGATCTTATTGGCGCCGATTTCGGAAAGGGTGACCGTGAAGTCGTACTTCTCTTCTTCTGCAGGGGCGGCGTCTCCTGCCGCGGCGCCTGCAGCCACAGCGCCGGCCGCCTGAAATGCGCCCATCGCCATGGGAGCCGCGGCCTTGATGCCGAACTCGTCTTCCAGGGACTTCACAAGGTCGGCGAGGTCAATCACCGACATCTGCTTGATCGCTTCCAGGACTTCTTCCTTAGTGGTCATCTGCTCCTCCTCGTTTGTTTGCCCGCGATTGTTTACAAAGTTGGCCTAGGACTGGGCGCTGAGTTGGTCCGCCCTCTGCTGAAGGACATTGCTCAGGGACGCCAGCGGTCCGTTGAGAACGTTTACCAGGCCGTTCAGGGGCGCTTGAAGCTGCCCCAAAAGACCGGCCAAGGGAGCTTGGACTTGCCCCAAGAACTGGGCGATCAACTGGTCCCTCGGCGGCAGGTTGGAGATGGCCGTTATTTCGGCGCTGGACAGCACGCGGCCGTTCAGGGCCCCTCCCCGTATGGCCAGGGTTGACCGGGTGGCCCGTATGTATTCCGTCAGCGCCTTGGCTGCATCCACTGGGTCCTCATATCCGAAGACCATGCCGGTGGGGCCCTGGATTATCTCCTTGATGTCCAGGCGTTGGGCCTGGTCGGCCGCCAGGTGGCTGAGAGTATTCTTGACAACCCGGTATTCGACGCTCTTCTCTCGCAGCCTGAGCCGGAGCTCAGTCATGGCGTTGACGTCCAGCCCGGTGGGGTCTGTGGCTACGACGATGGAACAGGAGTTGAACTTCTCGCGAAGCTCATCAACCTGCTCTCTTTTCTTCTGCGTTGGCATATCGGATCGACCTCATGCGTTCGAATCAGTCCAGGACACGGCTTTTGCGGACTGTCGATTCCTGAAACTCGGACCCAAATCGGGCCTAAATAAGATATCCCCGCGCCGATGCGAGGGGATATTTCACCCGGCAGGCCTGGCCTGCATACTCGCCTCGGCGGGCGCAATCATTACCCTCACTCCGGAGGACCCGCTGTCTCAGGTCGATTATTCTGTTGTTAGAACAGGGTACCCTCAGCAGGGCGCCCCTGTCAACGATTTGATGGGTTCCCCGCAGGGCCTTTTGGTTCTCGGAAGCCGTCACAGTATGTCGAAAGGCGGTGCATCTGGATTCCGGCCTCCGCCGGAAAGACGGATGCGGGGCTGTGGCATGTCGTAGGGGCGACCGGCAGTCGCCCACGCCGTCATCCGGCGGCAGTTGCTTGAAAGCTTGTCGAACCATGAATGGACGGCCCTTCGACAGGCTTTCAAGCAACTGCACTCAGTTACTCGCTGTTGCTCGGCCCCGGGGACGGGGCGGAACCCTGCTCAGGGCGAACGGGGAAAACGACGGCACGGGAAAAACGTTGGCTCGGGGTAAACGACGGCTCAGCGAAAATTGAAAGACCCTGAGGTTCCCCGGTCCCTCAGTCGGCCTTCAAAGCGGAGAGAGCCGTCAGGTCCAGCCTGATGCTGGGGCCCATGGTGGACGTAAGGAAGGCTGTCCTGATGAACGATCCCTTTATAGCCGCCGGGCGCGACCTGTTCACCGCGTCCATGAGAGACCCCACGTTGCTCAGAAGCGCCTCGTCGGGCATCGACATCTTACCGACCGGGCAGTGGATGATGGCGGTCCGGTCGGTGCGGTATTCCAGACGTCCCTTCTTGGCTTCGTCGATGGTGCGGGGCAGGTCCCTGGCCTGCACCATGGTGCCCGTTCTGGGGTTGGGCATCAGCCCTCTCCGTCCCAGGACTCGTCCCAGTTTGCCTATCTTGGACATTACGTCGGGGATGGCAAGCCCTACGTCGAAGTCCACCCATCCACCCTCGATCCGTTGGATCAGGTCATCTTCTCCTACGTAGTCGGCGCCGGCCTGTCGTGCAATGTCGGCCGCTTCTCCGTTGGCGAACACCAACACTCGCGTTTGCTTGCCCAGGCCGTGGGGCAGGACAGTCACTCCGCGGACCATCTGGTCGGCGTGTCGTGTGTCAGCCCCGGTCCGTAGATGAAGCTCTACCGTCTCATCGAACTTGACCGATGCCGTCTCTCTAAGGAGGGCCAATGCCTCTTCGGGCTGGTATGCCGTTTCGGGGTCTATCTTTTCCTTCGCGGCCAGGTAGCGGCGGCTGCGTTTCACCATTGGTCTATTCCTCTATCCTTATGCCCATGCTCCGGGCGGTGCCTTCGATAATTTTGACGGCCGCATCGACGTCCGCGGCGTTCAGGTCGTTCAACTTTGCGGAGGCGATGCCCCGCACGGCTTCTCTGGACACTGTGCCCACGTTGCTGTGGCCCGCACGGGCCTCGCCCTTCTCAACTCCCGCCGCTTGCCTTAGAAGCTCCGAGGCGGGAGGAGTCCGAGTTGCGAACGTGAAAGAACGGTCCTCGAACACGGTGATGTGGACCGGGATAATGGTCCCCGCCTGGGACGCGGTCCGCTCGTTGTATTCCTTGACGAACCCCATGATGTTCACGCCGTGCTGGCCCAACGCCGGCCCAACGGGAGGCGCCGGCGTGGCCTTTCCGGCTTGAAGCTGAAGCTTTATGACGGCCCGCACCTTTTTTGCCAATAGGGTCTCCTATATCTTCTCTACCTGCAGAAAGTCCAACTCGACAGGCGTTTCTCGGCCGAAGAAGGAAACCAACACCTTCATCTTGGCTTTGGAAGCGTCTATGTCGCTGACCGAGCCTATGAAATCGGCGAAGGGGCCCGACGCAATCCTGACCATCTGGCCCTTCTGAAAGCCCACCTGCACCTTTGGCGGCCCCGACTCTATCTGCTTCAGGATGTTGGTCACTTCCTGGTCCTCCAGGGGCACCGGCTTCGAGCGTTTGTCCATCTCATCCTCGGTCGAGACGAAACCCGCCACGCCGGGAGTGTTCCGGACGACATACCAACTCTCGTCGTCCATGGTCATCTGCACCAGGATATAGCCGGGGAAGATCTTCTTGCGCTCCGGCTTCCTCTTTCCATCTTTGAGGACGATCTCCTCTTCGGTGGGCACCACGACGCGGAATATCTTGTCGTTCATGTCCAGGCTCTGGACCCGCTGGTTCAGGTTCTTTTCCACCCGTTCCTCCTGGCCGGAGTAGGTGTGGATTATGTACCATCGAACTTCGTTGGTGACGCTAGACACAGTGACTCCTTTGGTCTTGTCCCTGTGATTGCCGGCCCGGCTTTAAGAATCTACCCCAGAATCAATCGGCTGAAGGTCTGGGAAAACCCATAGTCCAACCCTGCCAGGATGGCCCCTATGAACGTGGAAAGTATAATCACGTACACAGTGAGGCGGGCCGTCTCCTCCCTCGTGGGCCAAACGGCTTTCCGCAGTTCCGAAATTGTCTCCCTGAAGAACTCCAGGGGGCTTCCCCGGCGGACAGACTGAGGGTTGATGATGTTGCGCGACGCCTGTCCTCGAGCGGAAGGGGAGCGGGCCAAGATTCTGTTACCTCTCTTCCCTATGGAGCTTGTGGGAGTGGCACCGCGGGCAGTACTTCTTCAGCTCAATCCGTTGAGTGTCATTCCGCCGGTTTTTGCTGGTCGTGTAGTTGCGTTCGCGGCAATCAGTGCATGACATGGTCAAAACGATCCTGACGTCGCCGCCTCTCTTAGCCATTTTCTACTCCACTATCTTTGTAACCACGCCGGCCCCTACGGTCCTGCCTCCCTCGCGGATGGCGAACCGCAGTCCCTCCTCCAGGGCTATGGGTGAAATCAGCTTGATGGTCATTGTGATGTTGTCGCCGGGCATCACCATTTCAGTGCCCTCGGGCAGATGTATCTCGCCGGTGATGTCGGATGTCCGTATGTAGAACTGGGGCTTGTATCCGTTGAAGAAGGGCGTGTGACGGCCGCCTTCCTTTATGCTCAGCACGTAGACCTCGGCCTCGGCTTCGGTGTGGGGCTGAATGGTGGCGGGCTTGGCCAACACCTGTCCCCGCTCCACGTCCTCTCTTTCCACGCCCCGGAGAAGAATGCCCACGGCGTCGCCCGCTTCCGTGTGGTCCAGGTTCTTGTGGAACATCTCAAGTCCGGTGGCGACAGTCTTTCTGGAATCGCCGAACCCCACGATCTCCACTTCCTCGCCGGTGGTCAACGTGCCCCGCTCCACCCTGCCCGTTACGACGGTGCCGCGCCCCTTGATGCCGAATACGTCCTCAATGGGCATAAGGAAGGGCCGGTCGGTGATGCGTTCGGGGAGCGGGACGTATTCGTCCACCGTGTCCATGAGCTCCCATATCTTCCCCGCCCATTCGTGGTCGCGGTCTCCCGAATTTCCTTCCAGGGCCCGCAGGGCGCTGACCCGGACTACGGGAGTGTCGTCCCCTGGGAATTCGTACTGGTTCAACAGGTCCCGGACCTCTAGCTCCACCAGGTCCAGAAGTTCCGGGTCGTCCATGGCGTCCACCTTGTTGAGGGCGACCACTATTCTGGGGACCTCCACCTGGCGAGCCAGGAGGATGTGCTCTCTGGTCTGGGGCATGGGGCCGTCCGGGGCGGACACAACCAGAATGGCTCCGTCCATCTGGGCGGCTCCGGTGATCATGTTCTTCACATAGTCGGCGTGCCCGGGACAGTCTACGTGGGCATAGTGCCGTGCGACGGTCTCGTATTCGATGTGGGAAATGGCGATGGTCAGACCGCGGGCCTTTTCTTCGGGAGCGTTGTCGATGGTGTCGAAAGCTCTGAACGAGGTGCTGCCACTGCCCAGCGAGAGGACTTTCGTTATGGCGGCGGTCAACGTTGTCTTGCCGTGGTCCACGTGTCCTATTGTGCCCACGTTTATGTGGGGCTTCGACCGGTCAAAGGTGCGCTTTGCCATGGGGTCTCCTCCGATTTTCTGCGATTCTGGAGCCCACAGGCGGAATTGAACCGCCGACCCCGTTCTTACCAAGAACGTGCTCTACCGCTGAGCTATGTGGGCCCTTTTGCCAGTTTAGTTTTGTAATATGCGCTGCTGTGATGGTGGAGGAGGTAGGATTCGAACCTACGTAGCCCGTTCGGGCGCCAGATTTACAGTCTGGTGGTATTAACCGCTCACCCACTCCTCCCAGTCTAGCACAAGGCCCGCCTCTCTCCAATATGGCCGCCCGTCGCTTCTTTATCTTGCAAACGGGTTCGAGCCTGGCGGAGACAGGCCGCCTAAGAGTGTATCAAAAGCGATGTTTCGTTACAAGCTGTTGGCAGGCTAATCCTAGTGTCGTTGCATCTTCACTTGGCCGTTTGCCCGGTCGTCGGGTCAGGTCGGGTTGGGGGCCTCGGACATATGGTACACTTGACCGAAATCCAGCTACAGGCGGACCCGTTCAAGCCATGCCCGACGCAAAAATCGTTTTTCTCAGCGACTTGGACCCTCAGCTTCAGCACATAGTGGTCTCACAGGCGCTGCCTGGCATGGAGGTCACATCGGCGCCCCTGTCGCTCGACGATGACACGAAGGCCGCTTTGGCGGCGGACGCCGATTTTCTGGTCCTGTGGCCGGCGCGGATTTCGGAGCAGGTGTTCCGGGCGGCGAAAAAGTGCAAGCTGGTCCAGCTTTTGTCCGCAGGCTACGACCGTGTGGACCTTTCCCTCGCCAAGGAATTGGGGATTCCCGTGGCCAACAACGGCGGAGCCAACAGCGTCGCCGTAGCTGAGCACACCATGCTGCTGGTCCTGGCGTGTTACAGGCGCCTGGTCCACTACGCCAACCTGGTAAAAGACGGCGGGTGGCGCGAGACCCGGGACCGGAAACCGGACGTCTACGAACTCGATGGCAAGACCGTGGGCTTGATCGGCTTCGGAAACATTGCCCGCAAGGTCGCAAAGATGCTCAAAGGATTCGACGCCAAAGTCCAGTACTTCGACAAGTACGCCTCGTTGACCGGCGGGGAGCAAGGCGAGCTTGAGGCCAACGCCGTTTCGCTGGAGGAGCTGCTCAGGACATCCGACGTGGTTTCCATTCATGTTCCCCTCACGGCAGAGACCCGGAACATGGTGGGAAAGGCGGAGTTGGACCTGATGAAAAGCTCCGCTGTCATCGTCAACACGAGCCGCGGAGGGATAATCAACGAACCCGCCCTGCTGGAGGCCCTGAATTCGGGGTCCATAGCAGCCGCCGGCCTCGACGTGCTGGAGCACGAGCCGCCTGACCCGGATGACCCGCTCCTGAAAGCCGACAACCTTATCCT
Source organism: Dehalococcoidia bacterium (assembly GCA_965237875.1). GTDB lineage: Bacteria > Chloroflexota > Dehalococcoidia > Lucifugimonadales > JAGWBF01 > DAOUJI01. Next base: position 1,966,733 of record CBDEGP010000002.1, on the reverse strand, counting down.
TACGCCCCACAACGCGGGCCCCACCATGGAATCGCTCACCAAGCGAGCATCCAACGCATTCCAGAACATCCGGCGGGTCATGGACGGGGATGCGCCCCTTTGGGCCGCGGTCTTCGAGAACCGTTAGAAATATCTGGAGCCCCAGGGGGGATTCGAACCCTCCAACCTGCCGATTACAAGTCGGCTGCGCTGCCATTGCGCCACTGGGGCCCTGTCAAGAGAGTTGCCGTTCCCTCAGATTGCGAACCGCAGTGTCCCGTTTACGGTAGATCTCTCATGCGTTAGAAGGAAAGGCCCTGGAAGCCTGCCTGAAACAATGGTATCAAGGGGAACGGGCTCTGGAAACCCCTCCACACAAGAGGCAGGAGCGGCAGCTTCCTCCGGTGCCCACGTCCACTCCAGGTCGTCCACCAGGACGGAGTGGAAGACCGATGCATTGGCGAGTTCGACGCTCCGAAAAGACTTGTTCTCCGGCGCTTCGATGCTCAGCTGCTGCCACTGCATGGTGGCGTCAAGGGAAGCGGTTGCCACGACTTCTCCTGAGCCTCCGGCGTCAGCGTAAGTCGTAAGGGTCAGAGAAAGAGCCTCCGGCCCGCTTCTTACTCCGGCCGCCGCCCACAGGGAGACCTGAGTAACCGGCTGGGTGAAGGTCGCAATAAGCGGCAGTTCGGCAAACCCGCCGGTGGCCAGTTCAGCGTATTCGTTGCCCACCAGGAAATAGTCGCCGTCCCCGCGAGACTCCAGCCCCGTTTCGCCAGTGCTGCATTCATGGAGAATGGCCAGACCGTCGTCGGGATGGCCGCCCTGGAACGAGACCCCGTGGGACTCCATGAACTCGTCCCTTATGGGATAAACGATGGGATCACGGTCACGGGTGTCTATGTCTAGAAAGGAACAGAGCATTCCCAATGAGCTGTCCTCGAAGCCCAGGCTGGTGGGCAGCGGCGATTGTTCGGAGGCGTCTATCTGCCGGGTTGCGAACTCGATGGACGCCGACTCTTGACCAGCGGCGGACTCCAGAAATTGGAAGTCCAACAGCCCCATGAGCCCGGACCCGGGTTCACCCCTGGGGGCCAGGTTGACCGCGCTGTTGGACCCGGACTGTCGGCCGTTTCCGAAGATTGGAACGACGCCGTTGGACTGGTCGCCGGTCACCCGCATCTCCAGCCAGTCGGACGTGACATTGTGGACCTCGACCTCCAGGGGCAGAGGAGCGACCTTGTCCTGGTAGCCGACGAACTTGTTCCCCACCTTCAACCGTGTGTCCTCATCCAGCCGGATCCGCGCGTTTTCGACGACCAGGAAGACCTGAAGGGAATCTTCAACGGAAACTGACAGGGTGGCTGCTTGGGCCGGTTGGGGGCTTTTCGAAAAGAAGACGGTGGCGAGGGTCCATGTCCAGGCGACGACTGCTAGGAGCGCCAAGGCCGTTGGGACTTTCGAAATGAGGAAGCTTTTCAAGCGATTCAGCAAGCAGGACTATTAGGATTGGCAAATTGCGACGGATTGTACCACTAACTACTGTACTAATCCAACAGCTTTACAGCTTGGCCCCCCCAAGTCTGAACACTTACCAGCTTGGCAATGCACCGGTTTACTTTTTGGTGGCGCCTAAACCCATGCTAGTATTAGAATAATGGAAACGAACAGAGACCAGATAGAGCGGAGACTCAGGCGAGAAGGTTGGGAGTTGGTTCGGCACGGTTCGAATCACGACATCTATCGTCACTCTGAGATTAGAGGTCAGATACAGCTTCCCCGTCACCGGGTTGTTACTATCGGAGTGGCCCGCAAGATTGCCAAAACAGCCGTATGGACGGAGGACACACAGTCATGAAACGATACCCCGCGGTGATAGATGGATGTAAGGGCGCGTATGGCGTGGTCGTCCCTGATATGCCCGGAGCATGTTGCGCTATGGGCGCCACAGTTGACGAGGCGTTGATGAACGCGGAGGCGGCGCTGGCCGACTTTGTTAGTGTATTGGAAGAGGATGGCGATGCAGTTCCTCCCCCCAGCTCCATTGATGACATCATCCTCGAACCTGGGGAGATGGTGGCTTACGTGACGCTGAAGGCCGCAGTCATCGCTTAGAGCATTAAAAGACTGCCTCTGAACAAGCTCGCCCGGATGCTCCATACGCTTTTTGGCGTCCGGCTCGTCCAGCGTACAGTGCAATGAGATATGGTTCTTCCGGTGCGCCAAACAGAAATGCCGCTCGTGCCGACCCAGGCATAAATCCCCTAAAGCGTGTTTTGTTGACACTGACCTACGCCGATGTTACTTTACACGCGTCTTGAGACTTGCCCGACAACAGCATACGTTTTCGTTTGGAGGCAATGAGATGGCGAGAGAATACAACGTAATCTCATCCGACTCGCACCTGGAGGTGCCGGTCTGGGAATGGACCGATCGGATACCGGCAAAATACCGAGACAGAGCGCCCCGCCGACTTGTATTGCCCGAAGGCGGTGACGCTGTGATAGGCGAGGGGGGCGTTCATCCCGTCGGGCTGGCCCTCTGCGCCGGAAAGCCCTACAGCGACTTCCAATGGATAGGTGTAACCGCCGAAGAGCAGCACGGCACGGGAGACCCGGAGTCTCGGGTGAGGGAGCAGGACCAGGACGGAGTCGACGCAGAGGCGCTCTTTCCCGGAGGCGGGTCCCAGGGCATCCGGTCTGTGAGGGACCCCGAGGCTTTTTTGGCCATGAACCGCGCCTATAACGATTTCTTGTCCGATTACTGCTCGCCGGCCCCGGACCGCCTGCTGGGGTTGGCCCAGATCCCGGATACCGGAATCGACGACGCCGTAGAGGAGATGGAACGGGTCCGGAAAATGCCAGGGATAGCCGGCGTTGTCCTCGGCAAGTACCCGGCCGGCAAGGACGTTACAACCCCTGAGGACGACCGTTTCTGGGCCGCTTCCCTCGACCTGGAGATGCCCGTCACCATCCACGTGCAAATAGGCTCTCACCAATACTATAAGGACGGGCTCATGGGCCAATACCCTAAGAGGCCGGGGCCGATGGCGTTGAACCCGCACGTTACGGACTTTATCAAGAGGTGCGCCCGATATGCCATCAGCGGCGGCTACAACTCCACGCAGATGGTCCTTTCCGGGGTCTTCAACCGGTTCCCCAATCTGAGGATATTCATTGCCGAGACCCAGATCGGCTGGATACCCAACTACTACGACCAGTTCGACGACCTGCACGCCAGGCTCCACCACGTGGGAGAGCAGGAGTTGGGGCTTGAACCCTTGTCCCGCAAACCCAGCGAATACGTCCGGGACCACTTCCTCTGGGGGTTTATGCGCAATCCGGTGGGGGTGCGCATGCGCCACGAGATCGGCGTTGAAAACATAATGTGGTCCAGCGACTTCCCCCATTCGGAATGTGACTGGCCCAACTCCATCGAAGTGATCGAGGAGGCCATGATCGGCGTACCCGATGACGAGAGGTACAAGATAGTGGCGGGGAATGCAGTTGACTTCTTCCACTTGGACAACGCCAAGTCCGGCTAATCCGGGTCGGGCTGAGGCCCATCCGATGCCAGGTCATTCAGGAATGAGTCCGCAGGTGGACTGGTGAAATTCCGCTTGTTGACCTCGGCGTCAAAGGCATCAATCTTAAAAGGAGGCAACCGTCCTTAAAGTGAGGCGTCCGTGCAGATAGTCCGAATCTATTCCGGCGATGATGGTGAGTCCCACTTTGAGGACCTGACCATAGACCGGTTGGCGGAAATAGTTTCCCGTCCAGGAGAAGGTCCTATTAACTTGGGTCAGGGTCCGGCAAAAGTGGTCATCGACTACCACCCATGTCCGCGTCGCCAGTATGTGATGTTGTTGTCCGGGGAGGTGGAGGTTGAAAACGCCGACGGCAGTGTCAGGCGCATAGTCCGAGGCGACGTCATAGTGGCCGAGGATGAGACCGGACACGGCCATATCTTCCGCGGTGTGGGAGAAGAGCCCCGAGTGACACTGTCCATACCGATAGGATAATCAGCCATCCGCCGCGTGATGACGTTCCCACGCCCGCCTCTTCCCTGGGGCTTTAGGCGGTTCAGGCGCCGATAAGATCGTTTGATAGTTCTTCATAGGTCATGAGACACTGTCGAATTCCGATGTTGGATCGTGTATGAATTAGCTTGCTGCTCTGAGAGGAGAACCATGCACCTGAGATCGCTGCTCAAACCCACGATTCTGGTTGCCGCTCCGTTGGCGGTTCTCTTGGTGTTAGGCTCAGGCTGCGGCGAGGACGCCGCATCTACGCCAACACCGGAGGCTACACCAGTTCCCCCGACCCCAACAATACAGCCCACCGCCACGTCACCGGCGCCCACCGCCACGTCACCGGCGCCCACCGATACGTCACCGGCGCCCACTGCCACATCACCGGATCCCACCGCCACGTCACCGGCGCCCACCGCCACGTCACCGGCGCCCACCGCCACGTCACCGGCGCCCACGGCCGCACCACCGGCGCCCACGGCCGCACCACCGGCGCCCACGGCCGTTCCTTTGCCGGCGCCTCCGTCACTGTATGAACGGCAAGGCAAGCAGGGAATGGTTGTGCCCATGCACGCCCCCCGCACTCCGACGGGGTTCCATATATGGGAGTGTGGGTCCACCAGCGGGTGCCTGTCGAATAACTCAGTCCTGTACAACGGGATCGTGGAGCTGAATCCCGAGACCTTCGACGAGTTCGACATCAGGGGAGACCTGGCCAGCAGCTGGGAAGTCGCTGAAGACGGCCTGACTTGGACCTTCCACCTGTTCCCGGCCAACTGGTCGGATGGCATGCCTGTGACCGCCGAAGACGTTGTGTTCAGTTTGGACGGCATCGTTGCCCCCGACGTTCGTAGGCCAAGGGCCGGCCAACTCCGATCCTACTACGAGAGCGGGAACGCCCGAGCCATAGATGAGCATACGGTTCAGGTCACGACTAAGACACCGGCAGCAGGCTTTTTACCCTTCCTGGGCCTGGACTACGAGAAGGTATACCCCAAACACCATCTGGAAACGGGCATAGAGTTGACGGAAGACAATCAAGTAACCTCCGGGCCCTTTAGACTCACGAAGTCCGTCAAGGACGTGTCCCTGCATTACGAGAGGAACGACGACTACTTCAAAGACGGGCGTCCCTATTTCGACGGCATGGACTGGTTCGTTATTCGGGATAGAGGGACCATAGTGGCGGCTTTCGAGACAGAGAAGATTCTTCTGTGCAGCGGAGTATGCAACCTCCAGAAGGCCCAGGCAAGAAAGCTGGTTGAGGACACGGGCGAGACAATGTCCTACTTTGAGAACACCGGGGGATCACCCAGCGGCCTGATGTTCAACACTAAAAAACCGCCCTTTGATAATGAGAACGTGCGAAAAGCGATTAACCTAGCGCTCTACCGTCAGGAGTTCAACAGAATCCTGGACGAGCCCCTCATCGGAGCGCCATTCCTCACCGGCAGCTGGTTCTACCTCTCTCAAGAGGAACAGAGCAAAATACCGGGCTACAGGGAGCTTAACGGCGAGAAGCATCCCGAAGATCTGGCCGAAGCCCGAAGATTGCTCGCCGAGGCAGGTTACCGCGACGGCTTCGAGAGCGAGATTCTCGGCGAGACCATTTCAAACTTCATACAAATGGCCCAGGTGTTTTCAGACCAGCTTAAGAGATACTTGAACATCGACGCCCCCGTTAAGCAGTTGGACACTGCAACGTCGCGGAGCAGGCTCGAGTCCGGCGACTGGGACCTGTCAGCTTTCGCCACTGGAATCCTTTCAATTGATCCGGACGCCTATCTCCAGAGCCTTTACACGGAGGGAGGGGAAAGGAACTACAGCGATTGGAGCGACCCAAGGGTAGTCGAGCTGGCACAGCGAATCTCGGCTGAGCTGGATATCGATAAGCGTAGGGACCTGACCCTGGAAGTAGGAAAGCTCCTAGAGGACGGCAGGAGCGGATGGGCTATAATGAACTATCGCACAGGAGCCGACTGGGTGAACAATAAAATCAAAAACTTCCATCCCGTCGGAAACTCCGGGGCATACCTCAAGTTCGAACATGTGTGGTTTGAGGACAATTACACTATTATCGGCGATAGACCTTGATGTGCATGGAGAGCCGGCGGACCCGGTTGTGACCTGGTTGGCCAGCTCTTCTTCCCACACCACCCGGGCCCGGCTTCCCGCGCCCGATTACTACGCCGCCATTTCATCCGACGTTGGGGATTAAGAAGAGTTGCAAACTTACATCCTGAAAAGGGTCCTCCTCTTCATCCCCACGATGCTCTTGGTCACCGTGATGGTCTTCTTGCTCATGCGGCTGATACCGGGGGACCCAGCCCTTGCTTTCCTGTCCGGCGACGAGGGCGAAGGGAGTTTCACGGCGGAAGACTTGGCGGAACTCAGGGCGGAGATCGGTACGGACAGAAGCCTGATCGTCCAGTATGGAACATGGATGTGGGACATGGTCAGGCTGAACTTCGGTACGTCGGTCTTTTACCGGACTGCCATCTCAGATGATCTGAAGCAGAAAATCCCCATCACCATCGAGTTGGCCGTCCTGGCGGTGCTCATGGCTGCGGTGGTGGCGATACCCCTGGGAATCGTATCCGCCGTGCGGCAGGACACGGCCATAGATTACGTCGCAAGGGTGATTTCCATCGGAGGGGTTGCCATGCCCACCTTCTGGGTGGGTATCCTGGTCATATACTTCCTGGTCAAGTGGTTCGACTACCTGCCCATCTTAGGGTACGTCCATCTCTGGGACGACCCAGTCAAGAACCTGGAGCAACTCTACCTGCCGGCCCTCGCCTTGGGGTTCAACAACATGTCCATCGTGGCCAGGGTCACCCGGTCTTCCATGTTGGAGGTCTTCCGGGAAGACTACATACGGACGGCCAGGTCCAAAGGGCTCAGGGACTTCGTGGTGATCGGCAGGCACGCCCTGAAGAACTCTCTGTTGCCGGTGGTTACCATATCCGGACTGGAGTTCCAGCAGTTGATAGCAGGGACGATAATAATAGAGAGAATCTTCCTGGTGCCGGGCATGGGGAGCCTCATGATAGACGCCATCAACCACAGGGACTATACGACGATCCAGTCTACGGTGATGGTCATAACATTCTTCGTGGTGACGATCAATCTCATGGTCGACCTGCTCTACGGTTGGTTGGACCCGCGAATACGGTACGCCTAGGGAGTCGGCCAATGCACCAGGAAAGAAGATGAGACTTGGCGGACCTACAACCGCCGCGGACGATCAGGCAGTCAGCCTGGACATGCGCCCGAGGCTCGGATTTCTGCGTAGGTTGTGGAGCGTTGCCCGCCGCAAGCCCCTGGGGGTCCTTGGGGTCTCATTGGCCGTCCTTCTCGTGGTAGTGGCCATCCTGGCCGACGTCATCACAACCAAGGGGCCGTCCGGCACCAGCGCCCAGACGGTCGAACCTCCGAGCAAGGAAGCGTGGCTGGGCACAGACGAGCTGGGCCGGGACGTATACACCAGGCTGGTCCACGGGTCCCGGATTTCCCTGCGGGTCGGGTTCACCGCAGTGTCCATCGGAGTCACGATCGGCTTTATGATTGGCCTGGCCAGCGCCTACTTTGGAGGCTTGTTCGACCTCCTCGTGCAGAGAATCGTGGATGCGATACTAGCTTTCCCCGGGCTCGTCCTGGTGCTGGCTATCATCACAGTCCTGGAACCGTCCGTAAACAATGTTATAGCTGCTTTGAGCTTTGGGCTCATACCGCGTTCGGCCCGGACGATTCGCTCCCAAGCGCTGAGCATAAAGGAGACGGACTACGTGCTGGCAGCGCGGGCCGTGGGAGCCGGCTATTGGCGGATAATCCTGCGGCACATGGCGCCCAACTGCCTGGCCATCTATATCGTATTCGCCACCTTCTCCCTGGGCTTCGCTATAATTGCGGAGGCTTCTCTCAGCTTCCTGGGCTTGGGCGTACCTCCAAACATACCAACTTGGGGCGGCATGTTGAACCAGGCGGCGTCGACGGGCATCGACGTGGCGCCCTGGCTGGGAGTGTTCCCCGGCCTGGCCTTGGCGGTCATCGTATTTGCATGGAACCTGATGGGAGACGCGTTGAGGGACGAGCTTGACCCGCGGCTCCGGGGAGCGCGCTAAGCCCTCTATCCAGGACACCCATTCATACACGCAGGGACTATCTTTTGATGCACAGAGGACTCTGAATGGATCCAGACAAAATCTACGGTCTTTTCATCAGCCACGGGTGGGCGTATGACGAGGAGTACAACCGTCTGGTCTCCGAGCTCGACTCCTACCCAGGCTTCGAGTGGAAGAACCACAGCGACGTCCGGTTCGACCCTGCGCTGGACCCGGTCAGCGACGTTGGGTTCTACACACTGCGCGACAAGCTGCAGGCGCAGATGTCGGGAGCCGGCTGCGTCGTCGTCTTCTCTATACTGAGGCCATCGACCCGCAAGTGGATTCAACACGAGATTGAAATAGCGGGCCGCTTGGAGAAACCGATAGTGGGCATCAGACCCGAAGTGGACGCGCGGCGTCCTCAGTGGGAGCAACTGACCGAAGTCGCCATAGAAATGGTTGACTGGGACGTCGAAGCCATAGTCGCCGCTGTGAAGAGATGGTCCCTTTAACCCGGACCGACGCAAGCCCAAACAACCCGAATCGATAACCCTCCATAAACGCCCTAGACATCAACGCCATCGGCGGTATGGGGACAGTTTCATAACGTCGTTTCCATAACGTTTGGCCGATATTATTTACGTTTCCAGGGTGTATTCTATATCTTATAGCCGCTTTATGGTTGACATAATCCTAATTCGTGAGCGCTTTAGACGGAGGAGCTCGGAATCCTTGACATGTTTACAGTCATGCTGTTATACTGCGCAACCGAATCTTACGGGCATGGTCCGCCGTTGCGGGACCGACAAAAAAATACTATTGGGGGACACTCATGATAAATAGGTGGTTCTGGCCTAGCTGCATCATAGCCATTCCCTTGCTTCTGGTCTTGCTGACTGCTGTGGCTTGCGGAGGCGGAGAACCAGACACTCCGTCGCCGACCGCGACTACACCCCCGACGGCGGTCCCGCCCACGGCGACCACTCCGCCGGACCAGCCGGCGACGCCGGAACCCACTAGCCCACCGGACCGGCCAGCGACTCAACCCCCTGCTCCAACCGCCACTTCCGCCGCGCCTGAGCCGACGGCCGCCGTTCCGACCCAGAGACCGGCGCCGGGGCCTACGTTCACTCCCACGCCGACGCCTCCGCCCACCGCGACGCCCCAGTTTCCTGCGACCCCGCAGGGAAAATTCATCCGCGAGGGCAAGCGCGGCGGTGTGATTCCTATGCACATGCCCAACGCACCGACCCGGTTCTATATCTGGGAGTGCCCGTCCACCTCTTCCTGCATGTCCCAGAGTTCCCCGATGTTCAACGGCTTGATTGAGCTGAACATGGAAACTTACGAATTCCACGACGTCAGGGGAGACTTGGCCCAGAGTTGGACGCTCGCTGACGACGGCGTGACCTACACCTTCAAGCTGCATGACGCCCAGTGGTGGGACGGAATGCCCGTGACCGCCGAAGACGTGAGATTCAGCTTGGACATGATGGTGGACCCCGACCAACCCTTCCCCAAGACGGGCCAGCTCAGGTTCGTCTACGAGGCGGGCGGCGCCAGGGTCATAGACGACAAGACCGTCGAGGTGAAGATTCCCAGGCCCAGCGCCAACTTCATTCCCCTGCTGGCCAACCAGCAGATGAAGATGCTTCCCAAGCACAACGTGGAAAAGGACCACGACTTGAAGCTGCGGGAGAACCAGCTCGGGTCCGGTCCCTTCATCGCCACCGAGTACCTGAAGGATGTTTCCGTCAAGTACGAGAGGAACGACAACTACTTCAAGGCGCCGAGGCCCTACTACGATGGGATGCTATGGTACCTATCGAGAGACCGGAACACCATCATCGCCGCCTTCAAGACCGAGCAGTTCCTGTCCTGCTCCAGCTCGGTTTGCGGCCTGACCCCGCCCCAATACAATCAGTTGGCCGACGACCTCGGGGACAGAATGTCCAACTTCACCGTCCCCACCGGCTCCAACCGGTTCGTGATATTCAACACCAACAAGGAGCCTTGGAGCGACCCCCGTGTGAGGAAGGCAGTCAGCCTGGCCATCAATCGCCAGGAGTACATAGCCATCATAGGCGGCGGTCTCATAGGCGCTCCCTTCCTCCCCGACACCCACTTCTATCTCTCCAGTGAGGAGCAGCTTCAGGTTCCTGGCTACAGGGTTGACGCCAACGGTGAGAAGCTCCAGGAGGACATAGACGCGGCCAAGGCGCTGCTGGCCGAGGCAGGCTACCCCGACGGGTTCGAGACCACGCTGGACGCCGCCACCATCCCCACTTTCGTGACCATAGGTCAGATAGTGGCCGACCAAATGGAAAGGTACCTGAACATCAGAGTCAGAATTAAGTCGCCTCCGTACGCAGCGGCCCAACTGGGCGACTGGGCCACCGGCAACTTCGACATGATTTCCTTCGGCACCAGCTTCCTGCTGGTCGATCCCGACTTCATAAACGCCAGCCTCTACCTACCCGGAGGGGAGAGGAACAGTTGGGGCGGCGGTTGGAGGGACGAGAAGGTCATAGACCTGGCGGACCGTATAACCAAAGAAGGAGACGTGGAACAGCGCAAGGCCTTGACTTTGGAGTTGGGCGCCTACCTGGAGGAACAGGTGCCCCAAATCGCACTGGCTTGGGGCCACGGTGTGGGCATCAGCAACAACAAGATCAAGAACTACCACCCGGCCACGGCGTCCAACGCTTCCGTCTGGCATGAGCACGTGTGGTATGAGGACAACTACACGGTGATAGGAGACCGCCCCTAAAGAGGCCTTAAATAGGAAGGAGTCTCAAATGGGAGAGAGCAACCAGGAAGCGGTTATATTCAAATACGAAAAACCTGAGCAGACTCCCGGTAAGCCCAAGAAGATAATCAACTTGTGCCGGAGCGACCTCATTCGGGCCACCGCCCAGTTGATCACCGAGGGTGGAGAGAACATGCTCCACCGGCACAAGAGCGACGACGGCTTCTTCATGGTGATGAACGGCCGCTGCCGGTTCTTCGGAGAAGGCGGCGCCATCATCGCTGACCTCGGCAAGTACGAAGGAGCGCTTATCCCACGGGGGCTGGTGTACTCCTTCGAGAGCTTGGGCAGCGAGCCGTTGGAGATCCTGCGAGTGGGCGCCCAAGAGCCCGGCGGTGAGCCGGGAATAGAGATAGTGGGCGAGGTCCCCCAGCATATCCAGGATATAATGAACGAGAGCGCCGCAGCCAGGGCCAACACAGGGCTTTAGAAAGAGGGCTGCGCTCAGCGCGCCAAGGCAGCAATTATACCCAGAAGGCGGCAGTGCGTCCGCCTTCTGGGTATGTCCGGCCCCGAACACACTGACCTTGCTGTAGAAGCTTGCCCCCGTCAAGGTTGCCCCGGAAACCCACACGCTTGATTGGAGACGCCGTTGAACATAGTCCGAATCTACTCCGGCGACGATGGGGAGTCCCATCTTGAAGACCTGACCATAGACCAACTGGAAAAGCTGGTTGAGAACCCGGGCGAAGGCCCCATCACCTTGCGTCAGGGGCCTGCGAAAGTCATCGTTGACTACCACACGGCTCCCCGCCGGCAGTACGTGACGTTGCTGTCAGGCGAGGTGGAGCTCGAAGTCGCTGACGGCAGCACTCGACGGATATTCCGGGGTGACGTGATAGTGGCCGAGGACGTGACCGGGCACGGCCATCTCTTCACAGGTGTCGGGGAAGACCCCCGCGTGACCCTCGCCATACCCTTGGGATAGTTACAGCCCGGCCTCTACTCCCTGCCTAATAGGTTGTGAAGCGGCGGGCGCTATTCCAGCCCTACCTCGTCTTTGAAGCGCCGAATGGCGTCTATGTGCTCTTGGGGCGACTCGAACCCCAGCCCGCCGGTCCCGACGGATATGTGCGTGGCGCCGACTCCCTCCCATTCCTTCATGGCGGCCACCCAGTCCTCGGGCCCGGACCCTCGCGACATTGTGACTCGGCCCTGGACGCCAAGGGCCGCCGGGTCCCGCCCTGCCTCCTCGGCATACCCTCGAACCCGGGAGATGGTCTCACGTCCGGCGTCATCGGGGGGAAACAGGGGAAACATTCCGTCGGCCATGCGCCCGATCCTTCGCAAGATGTGTTCAAGGGGGACCGGGTTGTGGGGGTTTCCCTGCCCTATCCACAAGGGTATTGGCCTCTGGACAGGCAGGGGGTTGATGCCGGCCTCGGTTATGTGGTGGAAGCGGCCTGAGTAGTTTACCTTCTCCTGGGTCCACAGCAGGCGCAGAACTTCAATCTGCTCCTCGAACTTCCTGCCCCGCGTATGAAAGTCCTCACCCAAAGCCTCGTACTCCACCGGGTTCCAACCGACGCCGATTCCCAGCCGTATCCTGCCTCCGCTGAGCACGTCCACTTCCGCCGCCTGCTTGGCAACCAGGGCCGTTTGCCGTTGCGACAGGATCATGATGCTGGTCCCCATGGTGATCCTTTCGGTTATGGCAGCCAGATACCCCATCAACGTAAAGGGTTCATGGATGTAGCTCTCGTGCGTATAATAGAAGTTGGCCACCTCAGGGTGGTACTGAGGGTCGGCTCCAAGGACGTGGTCCAACATGCTCAAGACTTTGTACCCCAAATCGTCGGCGGCCTGTGCGAAGTCCCTGACCGCGTTGAGGTCCGGGCCGAATTCGGTGATTGGTAAGGAAGTTCCTATCTGCACTGACATCTCCTCCCTAAGTAGAGTTGGTCGACACCCCGGACAGTTTCAGGAAACATCGACAACGCCCCAACCGTCCCTGTGTTCCCAAGCCCGCGGTCCATCGAGAGTTTCTAAAACGGCGGAAGCCCCGGCGGACTTGCCCAGGGCTTCCGTGACGCTTAACCTCCGGTTACGGACCCGGCCTACAGGTTGAAAGGCGGGTCAACCCAGTCGTGTTCCTTGGCGTACACCTGAATCCGGTTGGCCACGGCCTCCAGGACCAGAATCCGCCCTTCATCGTCGAGGCGCACAGATATAGGTCGCTTGAGAATCTTCTCCGTTGACAGGTCGGCCCTCATCCGTGCCCGTTTGGTGTCCAGGTTTGAGTCCACTCTATCTTGCTGCCACGGGGGCAGCTGGTCGGCGTCTCCGGCCAGGGTAAGCAGGTGGGCGCCCTCGGAATCGTATATCCTGACCCGGTTGGCGCCCCAGTCCGTCACATATACGTCCCCGTCCTTGTCCACGGCGACGCTGGACGGACGTGTCAACTCTCCCTTACCCGATCCAGGGCCTCCGAATGTGGCCAGGTAGTCGCCCTCGGTAGAGAACTTCTGAACTCGGTTGTTCTTCCAGTCGGCCACGTACACGCACCCTTCGGTGTCCATGTCCAGACCCCAGGGCAGGTTGAGTTGGCCGTCGCCGTCTCCGTACTCGCCGAACTTACGCAGGTACGTGCCGTCCTTCGCGAACACCTGGATGCGGTGGTTGAAGCTGTCCGAAACGTACATGTGGTCGTCGTCGTCGAAGTAAATGCCCATTGGACCATTGAGCTCGCCGTCGGCTGAACTGTCCCGCGCCCCGACCTTCCTCAGGTACAGGTCGAAGGAGACGCCTTCCTTGTTGGAGTATTCGTGCTGCAGAAGCCGGCTCATGGGTGACCTATGCACCAGTGTCCTCGTGGAGATGCCGTTGGCGGACGGGTTGGACCCGGGCCTCCAGGTGTCCAGGGTGTTGCCTTCACTGTCGTATACGTAAATCTGGTTGGTGAACTCGTCCGCGACGTATACATTTTCCTGGCTGTCCAGCCCAACGGCGCTGGGCAGAGGACCTCTGTGCATAATGTAATTCAGGCCCCGGTCCTCCCAGATGAACTCGTGATCCATCGTCACCTTGCATATCCCCATCGAGGGGTTGAACTCAATCGCCTTGTTCAGCACGTACAGGCTCCCGTTGGAGCCCAGGGCAAAGTCCGACGGAAAGAAGAACCCCTTTCCGGCCAGAGCAGTGCCGCCAAGACAATTGTAGTAGTTGAAAACCCGGCCATCCACATACTGGGACTCCATGCCATCCCCCTTTGGCCTAATCTAGTTCGTGAATCTATTGAGACATGCGTTTGGGCCTGGCCCTTTACGGGCCCGGTCCAATAATTAACCGAACTGGTACTCTCTGGTGGAGGCTATCAGCGCCAGCATGTCTCCAACCCTCTGGCCTGAGGCGCCGCGGGCCTCCTCCGTATCCCACCTCATCTCCCCGTCCTGGTCCGCCATGACCTGCAGCTCATGCCGTGTCGCCTCTCCGACCTCCACCGGCCCAATCAGGTCGAGGCAGCTGTCCACCAACGCCTCGGGAGAGATGGCGCCCATAGCCTCGATGCGCTGCACGATAGACTGGATGCCGGGGTACTCGATGTTGGAGACGGCATCGGCGCAGAAGTTGATGCGCTTCACCAGGGCGCCGCTGTCAATCCACTCGGCGCCGTAGTGCCATCCCTCGACGCTGGGCGGGTCGCACAGGAACTGTCCCATGTAGGACGCCTCCAGGCCAGCCTGCTCCAGGCCGGGCCTGGGGTATACCATGTCTCCCACCAGCCTCATGGTCCCCGCGATGACCTCCGCGGGGCTCTTGACCCTCTGGAAGGCCGACTCCTTGAAGAAGTCGGAGTTGAAGAGGACACGCAAGGTGTCGTTGATCATGTACCCGGAGGAAACGAAGGCGTCGGCGATGATGTTCACGGCAACCGGGTCTCGGGGCGGGGTGTGGAGCCACGAGGGAACCTGCACCTCGTCCGCTACGAAGAAGTTGTATAGGTGCCGTGCTATGAACCGGGCTGTGGCCGGTTGGCGCACTATGATGTCTAAGACGTCCTCGCCGTTGAACCGCCCCTTGTGTCCCAGGAAGACCTTCTCCCCGTCGTCGTGGTCTTCAGCAATATACCGGAAGTACCACATGTAACGCCCGCCAATGCCGGAGGGCGGCTTGGGTGCGAGGGTCCAGCCGGTGAACGCACGGGAACACTCGAACACGTCTTGTTCGGTGTAGTTGCCCTGGCCCATGGAGAATAGCTCCAGGAGCTCCCGTCCCCAGTTCTCGTTGGGCTGTTCCTTGTGGTTTTCGTTGTTGTCCAGCCAGTAGATCATGGCTGGGTTCTTGGACAGTTCAACCAGCAGCGTCTGGAAGCTGTCCAGGCCAATCTCCCGGAACATGTTGATCTGGCGCGCCATCTCGTTGGGGTTGTTCAGCTTGGCGTTGCCGGTGGCGAACACCATGTGCCACAGAAGGGCGATCTTCTCCTGGAGCGGACGCGGGTTGTTGCACAGATAGTACATGTGGCGGTTGCTGGCCGAAGGCGGCCCGGTGCCGCTCTCGATGTAGGGGAAGGTCCTGAACAGGATGTCCACGTCGATTTCGGGTATGCCGTGCCCCGCCGGGTCCAGCAACTCTTCCACCGTCGCCTCGTACCCAACGGCAGCCCGCCTCTCCAACTCGTCGCGGGTAGCTCCGAAGCCGGCCCTTCGCATCAGATGCGCCATCTGGGCGATTTCCTGGTCCGCCATTGCCGCCTCCTTCGTATGTTAAGGGCGCTGTGCCGTACGTTCCCGGCCTGGTCCTCCAGGGTTTAACCGAACTGGTACTCCCTGGTGGAGGCTATCAGAGCCAGCATGTCTCCAACCCTCTGGGCTGAGACGCCGCGGGTCTCCTCCGTATCCCATTTCAGTTCCCCGTCCTGGTCCGCCATGACCAGAAGCTCTTGCCGCGTTGCGTCGCCGACCTCCACCGGTCCAATCAGGTCCAGGCAGTTGTCCACGAACGTCTTAGGAGAGATGGGGCCCATTGCCTCGATGCGCCGGACGATGTCCCGGATGCCGGGGTATTCGACGTTGGAAACGGCGTCGGCGCAGAAGTTGATGCGCTTCACCAGGGCGCCGCTGTCTATCCACTCGGCGCCGTAGTGCCACCCCTCGACGCTGGGCGGGTCGCACAGGAACTGTCCCATGTAGGACGACTCCAAGCCCGCCTGCTCCAGGCCGGGCCTGGGATATACGAAGTCCCCCACCAGCCTCATGGTCCCCGCGATGACCTCCGCCGGGCTCTTGACCCTCTGGAAGGCCGACTCCTTGAAGAAGTCGGAGTTGAAGAGGACCCGCAGGGTGTCGTTGATCATGTACCCCGAGGAAACGAAGGCGTCGGCGATGATGTTCACAGCGACCGGATCCCTGGGCGGAGTGTGGAGCCACGAGGGAACCTGCACCTCGTCCGCTACGAAGAAGTTGTAAAGGTGTCTGGCAATGAACCGAGCCGTGGCCGGCTGGCGCACTATGATGTCTAAGACGTCCTCGCCGTTGAACCGCCCCTTATGCCCCAGGAACACCTTCTCCCCGTCGTCATGGTCTTCAGCAAGGTATCGGAAGTACCACATGTAGCGGCCTCCGACGCCTCCCGTGGGGGGCTTGGGGGCGAGGGTCCAGCCGGTGAAGGCCCTGGCGCACTCAAACACGTCCTGCTCGGTGTAGTTGCCCTGGCCCATTGCGAAGAGCTCCAGGAGCTCCCGTCCCCAGTTCTCGTTGGGCTGGTCCTTGTGGTTATAGTTGTTGTCCAACCAGTAGATCATGGCGGGGTTCTTGGACAGTTCAAGCAGCAACGTCTGGAAGCTGCCCAGGCCAAGCTCGCGGAACATGTTGATCTGCCGGGCCATCTCGTTAGGGTTGTCCAGCTTGGCGTTGCCGGTGGCGAACACCATGTGCCAGAGAAGGGCGACCTTTTCCTGGAGCGGCCGCGGGTTGTTGCACAGGTAGTACATGTGGCGGTTGCTGGCTGACGGCGGGCCAACCCCGCTCTCGATGTAGGGGAAGGTCCGGAACAGGATGTCCACGTCGATTTCGGGCACGTGATGCCCGTCCGGGTCCAGCAGCTCCTCCACCGTCGCCTCGTATCCAACGGCCGTCCGCGCTTCCAGCTCGTCGCGAGTCGCTCCGAAGCCGGCCCTCCGCATTAGATGCGCCATTTGGGCGATTTCCGGGTCCGCCATTGCGCCTCCTTTGTCAGCAGCCTTTATGCGCTTGCCCGGAACGACTTATTCAGGGTCTCTGAATCTTGCTGTTCCTACTGCCGCAAAGCGTGGAATGGGAAATCCCTGCCTACGGCGGCGACAAAGGGAGTGTACCTGTGCAGCAGTGCCAAGTCAAGAAAAACAGGGCTGACGAGAGGAGCGTCGGCGCCTCTGAAATGGCCCAGCCGCGGCCGGCGCAGGGCAAGGCGGAGTGAAGGTGTGTTTGGAGGCGATATGAGAGCGATGCCTTGAGGCGGGCTGAAAAGAAAAGAGGACCAAGAATTGTTGTATAGTCAAAGTTGTTGGGGAGGGTGTATACGAGAGCCGGAGAGTCTAGGTTGGAACCTTTTGGGTGCACTGAACGTCTAAACATCAGATAGTCAGGTGAATAACCGAGGCCCTCGCTCCAGCAAGGGCTTGAAAGGGACCGGTGTGGGACGTTCCGGAAGCAGTCAGAACGGGACGGATGTTCCTGGTGTCTGTGGGACAGCGACTCTGGTTGTCCGGGCAGTCTCCGTCGGACAACCGGTGTCGAGCGGAACGGCCAGAGGCGACCACGCTCCAGGCGACAAGTCCAACAAAATCATAATGAACACCATGAGTGGGACGGCGACAGCTGGAACCGCGTCTACAAAGCCCCTGCGACGCCCTGGAGACCCACCGGCACACCTGAGCTAGACTGGTACAATCCAAACGACGGCATCACCCTGGAGGGCGGGGGGCTGGTGAAACAACAACTCAAATACTACCATTTCTTTATCACTGACAACGGCGGGGTCGTGGTCTCGATAAGCGGACGGGCGGACCCATGAACACTGGTTAGAGTGAGATTAGTCCAACAGGAGGACACTTAGATGTTGCTTAATAGATTCGGACCCTACACCCGTCGGATGCTTTCCCTGGCGCTGGCGGGTGCGATTGTAAGCCCCCTGGTCATATTCCTGTCGGGCGGTTTCACCGCCGACGAACCTAACCTGTGGCCGGAGTTGCCCAGCTTCACCATGAAGTACGAGTTGGCCTACGGGCAGGTCGCCCGTGTGGGGACCCAGGACCCCGTGGACTCAAAGCAGGTGCTCAGGCTCGACTACACCGACAAGGACCATTGGGTCGAGACGGTGATTGAGTCGGCGGACATCGTTACCTCATACGGCACATTCAGCGCCGTCGGCTCTTACCGCAGGGTGAACGGCACGGAGTACACCGAGTACAGCGCCACCGACGGGTCCACCTACACGGAGACGCTCGGCGACGACCTGCCGGACGACGCACCCGCCGACGCTGTTCACAAGGTGGTCCCCGGGTCCTTCCTGCATCCCTTCTCCATAGCCAGCGTCGGACAGCATGAGAACCCCGTGGTGGACAACGGCCACGCCGCGGCCACGCCGCGACCACGGCCCGCGTATGCTTCCGAGCCGACTGCGAGGACAACCACGAGGGACTGAGCTTTACCCTGAACGGCGTAACCCACGTCTACGCCAACGACGCCAGGGCCATACCGCTCAAGATAGGCGACACGTTCAAGGCCCTGGAGGTTACGGTCCACGCGGACAAGGTGGCCGTGGACTAGCAGGCTGGCGCAACAGACTTTTGAACCTGAACCAAGGAGGACCGCATGTCCAACCGGGCGCGGGGGCGTCGTGGATTGATTGGTCCTCGTCCAGCGGCTCAAACAGGAACTTTCTGTCCTACGCCAAAGGGGGCACTCACGCCGACGCCTGCCCGGACGATTGGGGCGCCGAGGACGACCTGAACGGCGACGACCGAGCGTGGTACACCGGGACCCCCACAATGACGACGTGACATACCACTGCGGCATCTCGCCCCTGTTCTGACGGGGGACCCACCTCGGAATTCATCCCTCCCACAAAACAGGCCTTCTGCGGGGTCGACCCGTAGTTGGGGAGCCAGCGAAACAAAGACCCCGCCCCTCTCCAGAATCAACGGAGAGGGGCGGTTTACGCCCGGGTGGAGGGATCACAGGCGTGGGGAGTGGAAGAAGACTAGGTTAGACAGGCTGACCGGGCCGCCTCAGCGCACACTGGTCGAAGTCCTTGACCCCTTTTCGGCGCCAACCTATAATCACCGCAGCCTAGGGAGGGCAGACACACTGTGTAGCGCCTGCCGTCTCCCTTCGAGAGGTGATTTCGTGAGTTTACCGGCTCCCTTAGACGGAATCAGAGTTTTGGACTTCACCTGGCTGAGGTCCGGCCCCTGGGGCACCAGATGGCTGGCGTCCCTGGGCGCCGAGGTGCTGAAAGTCCAGTGGACCTTCAACCCCGGCCAGCGGGGCCTCGTGCCCGGGGCCGACGGCAAACCGATCGTCGACCCCAACGTCAGCGCCTCCAACGTAGACGGCAACGCCGGCAAGTTGAGCATTACCATCAACGTGCGCAGCGAGAAGGGGTTCCCGCTAGTCAAGAAACTCATCGCGGCGTCCGACGTGGTGGTGGAGAATTTCACGGCCTCGGTGATGACAAGGTGGGGCTTGAGTTTCGAGCAGATGCAGGAAATCAACCCCCGCATCGTCTACGTGTCTATGGCAGGGTTCGGCCACACTGGCCCGCAAAAGAACTACATGCTGGTGGGCCAGTCCACCCAGTCCCTTTCCGGGTTGACGTACCTGGTAGGCAATCCCGGCATGGTTCCGGCCGGGTTCGGCTACTCGTACATGGACGACACGGCGGGAATCTACGCGGCGAACAGCGTGTTGACGGCCCTGCACCACCGCAACAAGACCGGCCAGGGTCAGCACGTCGACATGGCCCAGATGATGATCGGCGCCACGCAGACCGGCGCCGCATTCCTGGACCGCGCCATCAACGAACGTCCTGCGCGTCGGCCGGGCTTCCCGCCCGGCAACCGAGCAATCTGGCCGGGGACTCCGCTGGCGCCGAACTACCGTGGGCCAGTGGTGGCTCCCCATAACGGCTACCAGACCAAAGGCGATGACCACAATGACTGGTGCGCCATCGTCTGCCACACCGACGCTGAGTGGCGGGCGCTCGTGAAGGTCATGGGCAGCCCTTCGTGGGCCGCCGACCCCAAGTTCGCTGCTACGATGGGCCGCATCGAGAACCAGGAAGAGCTTGACCAGGGCATCCTGGAATGGACGTTGACCCAGGACAAGTACGAGATAATGGAGAAGTGCCAGGCGGCGGGCGTGCGCGCAATGCCGGTGCAGAGCGCAGACGACAAGGTAGACAGGGACCCGCAGCTTCAGGCGCGAGGCATGTTCGTGGAGAGCGACCACCCGGTGGTGGGCCGCAGAAAGCTGCAGAACGTCCCCTTCGCCATGTCAAAGTCGGTGGTGGGCGTCTCCAAGTCGGCGCCCCAGATCGGTGAGCACACGGTCGAGGTGATGGAGCGTGTGGTGGGCCTGAGCCGCAATGACGTTGTGGAGGGTTTCGACGACGGCACGTTCTGGCCACAGGAGTTTCCCCGTTTCCCCCACATCTTGGAGTCTCTGGAGGCGCCGTCCAATGGGACCGGTTCCAACGGCGCCAGCGCACCCAACCCTCCAGCGCCGACTGTGCAAGACCGCCAGCCCGGCGCTGGGCCTTTTGCCGGTCTGCGTGTGTTGGAGTTGGCCGACGAGCAGGGCCATTGGTGCGGCAAGCTGATGGGGGACTTGGGGGCCGACGTCATCAAGATTGAGTCGCCCGGCGGAGACGAGACCCGTGCAATGGGCCCCTTCCTGAACGACGTGCCCAACCGGGAGCGCAGCCTCTACTTCTGGCACTACAACACCTCCAAGCGCGGCATCACACTGGACATCGCCACCGACGACGGCAAGCAGATATTCAAGCGTCTGGCCGCAGACGCCGATCTGGTGATAGAGACCTGCCCCCCGGGTTGGATGGAATCTCAGGGACTGGGCTACGACGAGCTGTCCAAGAACAACAAGAGGCTCATCGTATGCTCCATTACTCCCTTCGGGCAGACAGGACCGTGGAAGGACTACAAGGTCAGCGACCTGGTTCTCCTGGCTGCGGGCGGGCAGATGGCCGAATGCGGCTACGACGCCGTGGATGACCCGGAGCGGCCCCCCATCGCAGTTGGCGGCGGACAGGCCTGGCACTGCGGCTCCCATTACGCATACATGGCTATTGTGGGGGCGCTGCTGACCCGGGATGTCACCGGCGAAGGCCAGTACATCGACTCGTCCATTCATGAGGCGTTGGCTTTGACCACCGAGAACGCCGTTCCCAACTACATCTTCAACCAGACCAAGATTTTCCGCCACACAGGGCGCCATGGCTCCGCCAGGGAGATTGACACCGAATACGTCAGCGGCAAAGAGATGCCCACGAAACTCGAGGGACACTTCGCCACCACGGCCTGGAGCACCCCCATGCTCGTTCCAGCGAAAATCGAGCAAGTGGCCACGTGGATGGACGAGTACGGCATGGCCCGGGAACTGGCCGAATACAACACACCGGACCTGATAGCCGAGAATCGGGAGCGCATTTACGAGATTCTGGCAGATTTCTTCAAGTCGATGCTCCCCAACGACCTTTGGCACGGCGCCGCCAAAATCGGCCTGCCCTGGGCTTACATACGGTCCTGGGATGAGATGATAGATGACGACCATCTCCGTGCCCGCAACTTCTACATAGACGTGGAGCATCCCGAATTGGGACGAACCTTCACTTACCCTGGCAGCGGCGTCATTTTTAACGGGTCGCCTTGGCGCATATCGCGCCGGGCGCCCCTCATCGGAGAGCACAACGAGGAAATCCTTTGCGGCGAGTTGGATTTCAGCAAGGAACAGCTGATGGTACTGACCGAGTCGAGGGTCATATAGCCCCGGCCCGGTCATAGTCTGGTTCTTCCGAGGCCGTCCCTAACCTGTGGCGGCATCGTTGCGACGGTGGCTGCGTTGACGACAAACGTCGGCCGCCGGTCGCGCATCTTTATGGGTAACTTATACGAGAGGTGAAATATGGCGACAGGTAGGACGTTGCGCAGGGCTGCTGTTGCGGGCCTGGGGATAACGCAGATGACCCGCAGGTATGCCAAGCCGGCCACGGCGTTGGCGGCCGAGGCGGTCCAACTGGCCCTGGACGACGCCGGACTCACCAAGGACGACATTGACGGGCTGACCACCCACCCCGGTATGCGGCCCGACGCCGGGTGGGCGGAACCCCACGTGTCGCTGGGCCTCCGCAACCTCCGCCTGTTCAGCAACTGGCCCTATCCGGGGGTGCCGCCGGGCCAGAATATGTTCCTTGCCATCCGTGCCGTGCAGACAGGCATGGCCGAGACCGTGTGCTACCTCTTCGCCGACGCTCCCCTCGTCCCGCTGGGGCCTGCCGGGACCGGCGCCGCCACGTATGGACGCATCCGCGGCACGGTGGGGCTAGCGGGCCTGCCCGCCGCCTACGGTTTCTTCGGCGCCAACACAAGCTACGCTTTAGCGGCTCGGCGCCACATGGCTCTCTACGGCACCACCAGCGACCAATTTGGGGCCATCGCTGTATCCAACCGCAAGTGGGCCGCCCTGAACCCCCAGGCGGTGTACAGGGACCCCATCACATTGGACGACTATCACAACTCCCGCTGGGTTGTGGACCCCTTCCACCTGTTCGACTGCTGCATGGTGAACAATGGGGCCATCGCCATCATCGTGACTTCCGAGGAGCGGGCCAAGGATCTGAAGCAGCCCCCGGCCTACGTGGTGGGCATGGGGGAAGGGTTCCCGGGGAACCCGCGCCGCCGCGGGTACGAGAACGAAGTTAACACGGGCGCCGCGATAGCCAGGGAGACGGCCTTTCCCATGGCGGGCATCACGGCCCAGGACATCGATATATGCGAGCTGTACGACAACTACACCTACACGTGCGTCGTCACGCTGGAGGACTACGGGTTCTGCGCCAAGGGTGAAGGCGGGGCGTTCGTGTCCGACGGCAAGCTGGAGCCGGGCGGCTCCCTGCCCTCGAACACCTACGGCGGCCTTAGCTCAGGCCACTACATGTGGGGAGCGTCGCCCATTTCCGAGGGCATCGTCCAGGCAAGGGGCACCGGGGGTGAGCGTCAGGTCGAGAAGCACGACGTGGTGATGTCCATAGCCCAGGGAGGCACCCTGGACTACCACTACTGCTTCATATTCAGCCCCCACCCCTCTTTGGATTAAACACCTATAATCGACCTGTCTTGAAGAGAAACTCGCGCGGGAGGTGAAGCATGACAACGGGCAGCATACGCCGGACCGCCGTCGTCGGTCATGGGATAACACAGATGACTCGCAGGTACGTCAAGTCCTCCACGGCTTTGGCGGCAGAGGCGGTCCAGGCGGCCCTTGACGACGCTGGCCTCACCAGGGATGACCTGG
The DNA here is from genome assembly GCA_965237875.1 of Dehalococcoidia bacterium. Taxonomy (GTDB): domain Bacteria; phylum Chloroflexota; class Dehalococcoidia; order Lucifugimonadales; family JAGWBF01; genus DAOUJI01. The sequence goes on along the minus strand of CBDEGP010000002.1, from coordinate 1,943,297 downwards.
ATGGACTGGTGACCCACCCCGGAATGCGGCCCGACCCCTCTTGGGCGGAATCCCCCCATGTCGCGCTGGGGTTGCGCAACCTACGTATTCTGAACCACCCTCCGGTATACAGCAACTCCCCGCCGGGACATAATATGTTTTTGGCCATCCGCGCTATACAAACTCGCATGGCCGAAACAGTATGCTACGTATTCGCCGACGCTCCCCTTGGACCCGAGCGTCCCGCCGGCACAGGCGCCGCCACGTACGCCAGGATACGCTCTATGGCGGGCTTTGCGGGTTTGCCTGCCGCATACGGCCTCTACGGGGCCAACACCAGGTATGCTTTGGCGGCCCGGCGCCACATGGCCCTTTACGGGACCACCAACGACCACTTCGGAGCCATTGCAGTGTCCAACCGCAAATGGGCGGCGATGAACCCGGTGGCCGTGTACCGCGATCCTATAACTCTTGAGGACTACCACAACTCCCGTTGGGTCTGCGAGCCGTTCCATCTGTTCGATTGCTGCATGGTGAACAACGGGGCCATCGCCATCATCGTGACTTCGGAGGAGCGCGCCCGGGACCTGAAGCAGCCGCCGGCCTATGTGGTTGGAATGGGAGAAGGGTTTCCTGGGAACCCCAGGCGCAGGGGGTATGAAAACGAGGTGAACACAGGCGCCGTGATAGCGAGGGATATGGCCTTCCCCATGGCGGGCATCACGGCCCAGGACGTCGACATATGTGAGCTGTACGACAACTATACCTACACCGCTATAGTGACGCTGGAAGACTACGGCTTTTGTGCCAAGGGTGAAGGCGGCCCCTTCGTTGCAGACGGCAAGCTGGAGCCCGGCGGCGCCCTCCCCTCCAACACCTGGGGCGGGCTGAGCTCCGGCCACTACCTCTGGGCTGCCTCTCCCATTTCCGAGGGCATTGTACAGGCGCGGGGCAGCGGTGGCGAACGGCAAGTCGAGAAGCACGACGTGGTGATGTCCATCGGCAACGGAGGGACTCTGGACTACCACTACTGCTTCATATTCAGCCCCCACGCCTCCCTGCACTAAGCGTTGGGAAACCAGAAACAAAGGCCCCGCCGAATAAGCTCGGCGGGGCCTTTGTTTGATTCTTGGCGGCGGGTCGGTTTGGCTAGTTCAGTTCTCCGCCGGACTCGTCCTCCATGGGCATGTCCATTGCCATGTCAGACTTGAACTCCCTGTTGAACGTTTTCTCGATCTTCTGTTGGAAATCGTCCCAGAGGGCGGAGGTGTCTTCGATGCCGTCCTCTTTCGCAATTTGCAGTTGGTCCCTGAACTCGATGAATAGCCAGTCTTCAGACCTGCCTCGGGGCAAAGCGAAAGTTTCGGTGTCGAATCTGGGCAGCTCACCCGGCCCGAAGTAGCCCTTTTCCGGCAGCGTGTAGCCCTCAAGGTCGTGGGTCCCCTTGCCCAGCACCTCACCGGTCTCGACGTAGTGGTCCATGACCGGCTTCATGCCGTAGACTCCGATGGGGCAGGTCTTCATGCATACGCCGCAGGCCTGATACCGGGCCAGCATGGGGATGCAGCGCCTCATGGCGATCTTGTTCTTGTGAGTCCCCCGGTACCAGACTTTCTCACGCGCTATGGCGCGGCCTGGGCACCGGTTGGTGCAGACCTGGCATATCTGGCAAAAGGCGTGAATGCCGTAGTCAACGGGTTCAGTGTAGGTGACCTTGGCGTCGGTCATGATGACCTGCAGCCGGGTCCACGGCCCGACGTGGGGTGACATGAGGATGCCGTTGGCCCCCAACTGGCCCAAGCCTGCGTTCACGAACAGCGGTATCATCGGACCGTAGCTGATGGCTGGTCCATTCACCTGTGTGCTGTACCCCAACTCGTGTATGAGGGCCACCATCTCCTGGGCGATGAGAGCCTGACGCTCGTAGCAGTCGTCGTGGGTCCACATGGTGGCCACGCTGGGGGTCATTTTGGTCATCTCGTAGTCCTGCTCTATTGCCAAGCAGATGGCGTGGGGCAGGTCTTTCCTGACGTCGTTCCTCTTGCTGGTGTAGACGTAGCGTTCGTCCATGGCGGTGAAGCCCACCTCTGCACAGCCGAGTTCCCTGGCCTTCCGGCGTATCTTGTCGGTCACGTCCTCGCCTGTCGGGGCTGCGGTGGGCGTCATGTCGCCGCTGTCTTTCACCCACTTCACGTATGGCTTCATATACTCGTCGTAGGACTCGGACTGGTTTTGGGTGCCTTCCGAGAAGTATTTCCGCCTCGGCCTCATGAAGTCGAAAGCGGCGCTGTCGGTCAGGCTCACCGATTCCAGGGGGTATTCCCGGTCGTAGCAAGTCAGGTCGTCGTCTCGGAGGGGAATCCCCGGAATGGTCACCAGGTCTTGGGAAATGGGGATTTCGATGTCGAGGTCGCCCAAGCTCTTACCGGGTCGAGTAACGTAATGATTGATCTCTTTTAGGGCCATGCCTTCCTCCTTACCCCTACACGCCGATGGCCCCATGCTACTCGGTCTGGCGACCCGCGTCAATGCGAACAGCGGCAGTGTCTTCAGGGAGAGCGGTCAAGGCGATGGGCGTCCCGACGCCCCCGTGAGTTGTCCGACGCTGGCGATGCCGGTGCTTTCCAGATAGGATTCCAGGTCCTCCAAGATGGTCACCGGATGGTGCAGCCCCGCCAGGTTTGCGCTGCCCACTTGGACTGCCGTCGCGCCTGCAAGGATGAATTCCAAAGCGTCGCGGGCGTTGAAGACCCCTCCGACTCCGATGATGGGAATGTCCACCGCTTGGGCCGCCCGGTGCACCAGGGCCACGGCGACGGGGCGCAGGGCCGGGCCGGAAAGCCCGCCTGTGACGCCTCCGAGAATGGGCTGCTTGGCGTCCACGTCTATCGTCATGGCCGGAATGGTGTTGGTCAGGGTGACGGCGTCAGCGCCGGCGGAGGCTACGGCTTCCGCAATGGGAGATATGTCGGGCACGTTGGGACTCAGCTTCGCCAATACGGGCAGGCCGGTGGACTCTTTTACTCTGGCAACGGTGGCCCCGGCCAACTCGGGTGAGTGGGAGAAGTGGGCGCCGTTGTCCATGTTGGGACAGGACAGGTTCAACTCTATGGCTGAGATGCCCGCCACGCCCTCAGTCATGGCCGCCATGACGCCGAACTCATGGACCGACTCTCCGGCCAGGCTGAAAATCACCGGGACCTTCCAACCGGCCCAGACGGGGGACATTTCCTCCAGGGCCGCGTGGATTCCCGGGTTGGTGAGCCCGACGGAGTTGAGGAAGACCACCTCGCCCTCCTCCAGGGCTTTGCGGTAGGAGGTCGGCCACCAACGGGGTTCCGGGTTCCCTGTCCGGGGTTTCATGGTCACCGTTTTAGCGACGACGGCGCCCAGGCGTTGAAAGTCCACGTGGGAAGGCAAAGGGGCCTGGTCGACCAGGCCCCTTCCATATCCGTCGTAACCGAACGTTCCCGACGCTATCATGACGGGGTTGGGAATGCGCAGGCCCACCGGATGCTTCGGAGCTATCTCGACTGAAAGCTCGGCGGCTGTCAACTCCTCCCCCAAATGCCGTTATTCCGCTGCAGGCTCCTCTTCGGACCGGGCCTCACTCGCCGTCTTCGTTTCCAAGAGGGCGGCGGCTTCGACGCCGTCCTGGCCGCTCTCATGACCGTTGGCGGCTGTGCCGTCTATGGGACTGTCTATGGGGCTATCCAGCCAGGAGGCGGGAAGGGTTTCTCTCCCCATGCTCTCGAATAGTTGTGAAACATCCGGACGCTCCATAATCTCCGGGAGCTGTACGTTAGACCGGGCCGGGATGAGGCGTCCGATGATGACATTCTCCTTCAGGCCCAGAAGCCGGTCCCGGGCGCTGGTGGTGGCAGCCTCGGTGAGAACCCTGGTGGTCTCCTGGAAGGACGCAGCCGCCAGGAAGCTGTCGGTCATCAGTGATGCGCGGGTGACTCCCAGGAGCACCGATTTCGCCGTGGCGGGTTCGCCTCCCTCGGCCAGGACCTTTTCGGTCTTGTCCTGGAATTCGAAACGGTCCACGATCTGACCTGGGATGAACTCTGCGTCGCCGGGGGTGTCCACCTGGACGCGGCGGAGCATCTGGCGAAGGATTACTTCAATGTGCTTGTCGTGTATGGTCACACCCTGGGAACGGTATACCTTCTGCACCTCGCCTATCAGGTATCGTTGAAGCTCGTCCTTGCCTCTGATCCGTAGCATGTCGTGAGGGTTGAGAGGTCCCGCCGTCAGGGCGTCGCCCGCCTTCACGCTTGCGCCGTCTTCAGCCAGAACATGGGCGGAAGCCGGTACGATGTATTCTCTTTCCTCGATGTCTTCCCATACGATGGACAGAGTCTTGTCCTCCATCTCGATCTTCCCGCTCATGCCGGCCAGAATCTCGGCGGCCGCATGGGCCGCGCCGCCGTTTTCGCTGCCCGGAGCGGGCAGGGACCGCGCAAGGGCAGCGCCTGCATCCACGAAGTCGCCTGCGCCCACCAGCAGTTCATAACCTTCAGCCAGGGAGTAGTCCTCGCGGTATTCCTCAGTGCTTATCACCTTGATGCGGCGGCCTTCCGCATCGGACTGTATGGCTATGGTGCCGTCGATGTCGGAGAGTACTGCGTAGCCCTTGGGAATCCTGGCCTCGAAGAGCTCCTCGACCCTGGGCAGACCGGACGTGATGTCCAAGCCCGCCACACCTCCCGTGTGGAAGGTGCGCATAGTCAGCTGCGTCCCAGGCTCGCCGATGCTCTGGGCGGCGATTATTCCTACGGCCCCGTTTTTGTCCACCACCTTTCCCGTGGCGGGAATGCGGCCGTAGCATTCCTGGCATATGCCCCGGCGCGCCCCACAGGTCAGAGGCGACCGTACGTAAGCTTCAGTCACGCCTGCGTCCATCATCTGGCTGATGAGATCTTCGGTGATTTCCTCGTTGCTCTCGATGATTATCTCGCCGGTGGTCGGATTGGCTATGGGTCCTGCGGCTATACGGCCCAGCAGGCTCTCTTCCAGAGGAGACAGCAGGGGGTCGTCGTTTCGTGACAGAAGCAGGATCCCTTCGGTGGTCTCACAGTCCTCCTCCAGGATGATGACCTCTTGGGAAACGTCAATCAGCCTCCGAGTCAGGTATCCGCTGTCGGCGGTCCTCAGCGCCGTGTCGGCCAACCCTTTTCGCGCTCCGTGGGTGGAAATGAAATACTCCAGGGCTGTCAGCCCTTCCCGGAAGCTGGACTTGATGGGCAGGTCGATAATGCGGCCCTTGGGGTCGCTCATGAGTCCCCTCATGCCGGCCATCTGCTTGATCTGTGCGATGTTTCCTTTCGCGCCTGAGACCGCCATCAAGGCAACGCCCCCATAATTGGACAGGTCCTCCTTGACGATCTCCTCCATCTCATCGGAGGCCTCGGTCCAGGTGTTCACCGTACGGCTGTACCGTTCTTCTTCGGTCACCAGGCCCTGCATGTACTGGTCTTCAAAGACTTCAACCTGTTGGTTGGCCTTCCGAATGATCTCGTCTTTCCTGGGGGAGACCTGAATGTCGTTGATGGCTATGGTCAGGCCGGACGTGGTTGCGTAGTGGAAGCCCAGGGACTTGACGCTGTCCAGGACCTTGGCCGCCTCATAGTTCCCCAGCTGCCGGTAGCATTCTGCAGTCAGGTCCTTGAGGGCGCCTTTGTCCATCAACTGGTTCTTAAACCCTAGCTCAGCGGGCAGGACTTCGTTGAATATCATCCTGCCCAGAGTGGTCTCCAGGAATCCTCCGGGCGCCTCCGAGTCGCGGATGCGTATCAGCGCACGAAGGTCCAGCTGGTCAGCTTCGAAGGCCAGCCCCGCCTCTTCGTAGTCGACGAACGCCTTACCGGAGCCCAAAGCGCCCGGCGCCTCGTCGGTCAGGTAGTAGCATCCCAGGACCATGTCCAGAGTGGGCGCCACCAGGGGTTCTCCCGAAGCCGGCGACAGCATGTTGTGGACACTGAGCATCGTTTCCTTGGCTTCTGCAACCGCCATCGCCGAGAGAGGCACGTGGACAGCCATCTGGTCGCCGTCGAAGTCGGCGTTGAAAGCTGAGCAGACCAACGGATGAATCTGAATGGCGCTTCCCTCGATGAGCACCGGCATGAATGCCTGGATGCCAAGCCTGTGGAGCGTTGGCGCTCGGTTCAGCAGCACCGGCCGTTCCTTGATCACGTCCTCCAGAATGTCCCAGACCTCCGGTCTGGCCCGCTCCACCATCCGCTTGGCGCTCTTTATGTTGGGCGAGATGCCGAGGACCACGAGGCGGTGCATCACGAAGGGTTTGAAAAGTTCGAGGGCCATTCTCTTGGGCAGCCCGCACTGGTGCAGGGCCAACTCGGCCCCCACCACGATGACAGACCGGCCGCTGTAGTCGACTCGCTTGCCCAACAGGTTTTGCCGGAACCGGCCCTGCTTGCCGCGCAGCAGGTCAGACAGGGACTTCAGCTTGTGGTTGTGGCTGCCCTGGATGGGCCTGCCGCGGCGGCCGTTGTCGATGAGAGCGTCGACGGCCTCCTGGAGCATCCGCTTCTCGTTGCGGACAATGATCTCCGGCGCTCCCAGGTCAAGCAGCCTGCGGAGCCGGTTATTCCGGTTGATAACGCGGCGGTACAGGTCGTTCAGGTCGCTGGTGGCGAACCTGCCGCCGTCCAGCTGCACCATGGGTCTGAGGTCAGGGGGGAGGACCGGCAGCACGGTCATGATCATCCATTCGGGTTTGTTGCCGCTCTTGCGGAAGGCCTCCACAACTCGCAAACGCTTGATGGCCTTCTTCCGCCTCTGGCCGGAGGTTGAGCGCATCTCCTGGAGCAGATGCGCACGCAGCGCTTCCAAGTCTGTCTGCCTCAATATCTCCATGATGCCTTCGGCTCCCATCATTGCGCGGAAGACACTCCCCGTATGCTCTCTCAGTTCACGGTAGCGGCTCTCAGCGACCAGCTTGCCAACCCGCAGGTCTTCCAGCTCGTCGATGCGGGCCTCCATGTCATCCCGCAGCTTGCCCAACTCTTCGCTGGCCTTTTGGCGTGTGTCGGCCATTTCCACTTCGGCGGTCACGCGCGTCTTCTGCGCCTCTTCCTCGGAAGAGTTGGCCGTGGACTCTTCGAACTTACGTTCAAGGTCGGCAATTTCGCTTTCGAGGGTCTGGTTCCTCTTCTCCACCTCCAGGTCGTAAGCCCTCTGCTTCTCTTCAATAGCCAGCTTCCTGGCGTCGTCGTCAACGAATATGACGATGTGCTGTGCGAAGTAGAGAACTCGCTCCAGGTTCCTCGGCGACAGGTCCAACAGAAGGCCCAGCCTGCTGGGAGTACCTTTGCTGAACCATATGTGTGCGACAGGGGAAGCCAGATTTACGTTCCCCATGCGCTCACGCCTTACCTTGGACCTGGTGACCTCGACCCCGCACCGGTCGCAAACAACGCCTCTGTAGCGGATCCTCTTGTACTTGCCGCAGAAGCATTCCCAGTCTTTTGTGGGTCCGAAAATACGCTCGCAGAAGAGGCCGTCCTTCTCCGGCCTCAGCGTACGGTAGTTGATTGTCTCAGGTTTCGTGACCTCACCGTGGGACCAGCTCTTGATCTGGTCCGGAGAGGCTATCGATATCCGAATTGCGTTGAAACTGGTGGATTGGGTTTCCACCCTGTCTGTCATCATCTCTTACTCCGCCTTTGACTGCTGGATGCTCTCTTCGCCTTCTGAAGGTGTCAAGGTCTTCGCCGCGCCTACCTCCGATTCCTCGTCGTCTTTGTCATCATCGCCGCCGCTCAACCCATCGGTCAGACCCGCCACGAGAGTCTGGGCCAGCAGCTCGTCCGCGTCCAATTCTTCTTCCATCTCAATGGAGGCGCCGCCCCGCTCCTCTTCGTTCAGCAACTCCACAGAGAGGGACAGGCTCTGCAACTCCTTGAGAAGCACGTTGAAGGACTCGGGAACGCCTGGCTGAACGATGTCTTCGCCTTTGACTATGGCCTCATAGGTCTTCACCCTGCCGGCCACGTCGTCGGACTTGACGGTCAACACCTCTTGAAGGTTATAGGCCGCGCCGTATGCTTCCAGGGCCCACACCTCCATTTCACCGAACCTCTGGCCGCCGAACTGGGCTTTCCCTCCCAGCGGCTGCTGGGTGATGAGGGAGTAGGGGCCCGTGGACCTGGCGTGTATCTTGTCTTCAACCAGGTGTATAAGCTTCAGCATGTAGATGAAGCCGACCGCCACGGGCTGGTCAAACTTCTGGCCTGTGCGCCCGTCGTAAAGGGGGGCTTTTCCGAATATCGGGGGCGCCTCATTCGTCTCTCGGTGGATTCTCATGGTTTCGGCTTTCATCTCCTCCATGTCCATCTCGGAGGCGTCGATCCCGGCCTTCTCCTTTAGCCATATCTTCAGACATGCGAAGGTGGCCTCTCCATACACCGAGTCGTTGTATAGGGCGTCGGAGTCGAACCCTTTTTCAGCCAGCCAGTCATGCACCTTCTCCATGCTGAGGTCCCACGAGTCCAGACCCGAGGATGAGTTCACGGCTCCGGCTTGTTGAGCGAACCATACTCTGGCAAGGGCGTCCTCTATGGAAACGTCCTTGGCGCCGTCGAATACGGGCGTCGTGGCCCGGAAGTTAAGGTGTCTTGCAGCCCAACCCAAGTGGGTTTCCAGCACCTGACCCAGGTTCATCCGTGAAGGAACGCCCAGGGGGTTGAGAATGATGTCCACGGGTGTTCCATCCTCCAGGTAGGGCATGTCCTCCACCGGAAGGATTCTCGCAATGACCCCCTTGTTGCCGTGCCGGCCGGCCATCTTGTCTCCGATTGATATCTTCCGGGTTTGAGCGACCCAGACTCGAACCGCCTCATTGACTCCGGGAGGCAGCTCGTCCTTGTTTTTACGGTCCAACACCTTGACGTCAATGATCTTCCCTCGTTCCCCGTGGGGCACGCGGAGCGACGTGTCTTTAACGTCTCGGGACTTCTCACCGAATATCGCGCGGAGCAGTTTCTCTTCCGCGGTGAGCTCAGTCTCGCCCTTGGGGGTGACTTTGCCCACCAGCACGTCTCCGGGGCCAACGTCGGCGCCGACTCGGATGATGCCCCGCTCGTCCAGGTCCCTCAGGCTGTCCTCTCCCACGTTGGGGATGTCCCTGGTGATCTCTTCAGGCCCGAGCTTTGTTTCGCGGCCTTCCATCTCGTACTTCTCGATGTGGACCGACGTGAAATAGTCGTCTTTCACCAACGTCTCGCTGATGATGATGGCGTCCTCGTAGTTGTACCCCTCCCAACTCATGAAGGCGACGAGCACATTCTGGCCCAACGCCAGGTCGCCTCTGTCGGTGGAGGAGCTGTCGGCCAGAACGGCCCCCGCTTCAACCGACGTGCCCTTCTCCACTATGGGACGCTGGTTGAAACAGGTCCCCTGATTGGTCCGGGAGAACTTGGTGAGCATGTGGCCATGCTCTACGCCCTCTTCATCTCTCACGGAGATGTTGTGCCCATCCACCGAGGTGACGACGCCCTTGGCCTTGGAGAGGATCACCTGTCCACTGTCCCGGGCGACTCGACCCTCGATTCCGGTGCCCACCAGGGGCGCTTGGGGCCTGAGCAAAGGCACTGATTGGCGTTGCATGTTGGACCCCATGAGGGCCCTGTTGGCGTCGTCGTGCTCGAGGAAGGGAATGAGAGAAGCCGAGACGCTGGTGATCTGCATGGGCGAAACGTCCATGTACTCAACAGAGTCCGGCGGCTCTTCCGAATACTTCTCTCCAATACGGACTTCTACGCGGTCCGAGGCGAACTGGTTCTTGGCGTCCAGGACAACGTTGGCCTGGGCTATGACGTGCTGCTCCTCCCGGTCGGCGGACAGGTAGATTACGTCCTCTCCCTTGCCGGATACAAAGGGTTTGACTTTGACGTTTTGTTGAGGCAAGGCGGCGATCTGCTTCACCTTGTTTCTTCCCACGGCGTGACCCGCCGTCAGAATGGTGGTCCCGTCGGATTTGACCAACCTCTCGGCAATGGTGCGGCCCTCCAGGTCCGGATCGGTGTTGGACACCTCTCGCAGGACCCTTCTATAGGGGGACTCGATGAATCCCAAGGAGTTGATTCTGGCATAGGTCGCCAAAGAGCTGAGCAGGCCGATGTTGGGTCCTTCAGGCGTCTCGATGGGGCATATTCTCCCGTAGTGAGAGAAGTGGACGTCCCTCACGTCGAACCCGGCCCGTTCACGGGAAAGACCTCCCGGCCCCAATGCTGAAAGACGCCGTTTGTGAGTGAGTTCGGCCAGTGGATTGGTCTGGTCCATGAACTGGGACAGCTGGGACCCTCCGAAGAACTCCCTCACCGCCGCCACCACAGGTCTGATGTTGACCAGGGCTTGGGGCGTGGCCTGTTCGGGGTCTATCAGCGTCATGCGCTCTCGCACCATTCGCTCCATACGCAAAAGACCGACCCGCATCTGGTTTTGCACCAGCTCGCCGACGGACCGCACCCTGCGGTTGCCAAGGTGGTCTATGTCGTCCACCACTCCTTCACGATTGTTGATGGTGATCATGGTGCGGAACACGGCTATCAAGTCTTGTTGGGTCAGGGTCCTGGTGGAAACGTCCTCGCCGTGCCTCAACCTGGAGTTGAGCTTGTAGCGTCCCACCCTGCCCAGGTCATAGCGCCTGGGTTCGAAGAAGAGGTCATGCACCAGCGTCCTGGCGTTGTCGAGGCTGGGAGGTTCTCCGGGGCGCAGGCGTCTGTAGAACTCGATCTGAGCGCTTGCTATTTGGCGGCACTTGGCCTTGTCGTAGTCATCGTCGGGGCGAAGCCAGGCCCACAAGGACTTCAGGTCGTCCTCTTTGAAGTTGATCTCCTTTTCCTCTTGGGGCGGGTCGCGCTGCAGCGTGGATTCTATGTACTTGTGGACCTCGTGGGTGTCTACGTCCTCGTACAGGGCCCGAAGCTCTTCGTCGGTGGCGATGCCCAAGGCCCGTAGGAACGTGGCCGCGGACACCTTCCGTTTCCGGTCCACTTTCACCGACAGCACGTTCTTGGAGCTGGTCTCAAACTCCAGCCAGGCTCCTCGGGAAGGGATTATCTTGGCGAAACAGAACTCCCGGTCGCTGGCGATGTCCTTCTCAACCACGAAATAGGCTCCGGGAGACCTGACCAGCTGGCTGACCACCACTCTTTCGGCCCCATTTACCATATAAGTGGCGTTCTCAGTCATCATGGGCATGTCGCCCATAAAGATATCCTGCTCTTTGATCTCTCCCGTCTCCTTCATGACCAGCTTCGTCTTTACGTAGAGAGGAGTGGCGAAAGTGATCTCCTTCTGCTTGCATTCTACAGGGCTGTGCTTGGGGTCCTGGAAATAGTGGTCCAGGAAGGAGAGCTCGTACTTGTTTCCGGTGTAGTCCAAGATGGGTGAAATCTCTTTGTAGACTTCAGACAGTCCCTCCCGCTTGAACCAGTCGAATGACTGTATCTGGCTCTGTATCAGGTTGGGGATGTCGACGATCTGGGGTATCCTGGCGTAGCTCTTGCTCTTAGCTGAAGCGGGGGAATGACCATTAGACAGAGTTACTGTCATGCGTATGTTTCCTCCGAGAGGGGATTAGACGTCCGACGCCGGCGTGAAACGCAAAATCGGGCAGGGGTTCTCTAAGGTCGTTGATGTGGGTCCGAAGTGGGGGCTCCTGGTAGTTCGAGCCATACTGCAACCTTTGATTATATCCCTCTATCACTTCTTGTCAAGAGGTGTATACAGCCCATACAAGGTCTTTTCATTGTCAATACCATGAAAATAGACGGTAACTGCCCCTTCTCCCGCCAGGAGAGAAGGTTGGAATGAGGGGGAGTCAGGATTTGTGAATAAGCGAGGTTGAAGAGAATGGCCCATATCACCCTCACCCATCAAGGGCGAGGGGACAATCCCTCCGCGCCAATGACTGCCGCCTTGCCGCACCGCTATTTTCATCGCAATGACATTTGCCGAGAACGAAAAGGCCGTGACGGGCCGAATGAGTGGAAGTTTGGGCAGGACCGAACCGAGGGGCGTTTCCTGTAGGTTAGTGGACTCAGCCGCGTGTGGCCGCTTCACTGATTGACCGGGCTGACGCTTCAGAGGACTTGGGCCAATTGGAACATGGCCCGCAAAACCACAAAAGGCCCTGTGTTAGGGGCCTCGGAGCCGGTCGTGGAAGAAACGTTCCAAGAGCCGGTCGATGACGGGAATCTCGCCGGCGACGTACTTGCCTACGACCCAGCCCAGAACTGTGAACGCAAATACTATGAAGGCTTCCAGGGGGCCGAGAGTCACGCCTATGATGCCCACTATGAGGCCTATCGCTGCCCAGATAAACTTGGGGTCGTTCATAGTCTCATGTCCGCATTCGAATCCATCAGGCTAGTCCATCAGGCGGCGGTCCTGGTCCCGGTCATATCTGACCCTGGCCACGTTGACCCGTTCCACCTGCAGGCCGGTCAGACGCTCCACGACCTCTTTGATCCTGGCCTGGAGGTCGTCCCTTATCTCTTTGATGTCGGAGCCCATTGTCACCTGGGGATAGCAAGCTATGATTATGCTGGCGGGACCTGAAGGCGACGGCTTCCCTCTCACGCCCAGGCGGCACCGCAGGTCCACAATGTTCCGGTTGGCGGCTCCGGTCCGCTCGGCGAGAAGGCGTATGCTTTCCGCCTCTATGTTCAGCCTACCGAGTTCCGTAGAACTGATGGGCAGTCCTCTCTCTTTCCTGCCCAGTCCGCCTCTAAGCTGGAAGAAGAGCAGCACCGCCATTAGGGCAAGCACAATAACGGGGATGACAACGCCCAATGCCTCACCGCCGCCCTCAAACTCAGCCAGCCCTCTAAGCTGTGGTTCAAACCAGGCGTTGGACTGGGACTCTATGTCGGAACCTCCGGGCAGAAACCAGTAGTTGACTGCTCCGGTGGCGACCAGAATCGTTACGATTGCTGAAACGATGATGAAAACGGCCGCCAGTGACACTAACGCCCGGTTAAACCTATCCATAAACGGAGGTCCTCATTGTCTTAGATGAATGGGCCTTAAATGAATGTTCCAAGAAACGACCTCTATCAGGACTATTCCACTCTACTTGGGGATTTGTCGGTGAACTCTATGCTGGTGACGTTGATGTTTATCTCCTTGGCCACCAGCCCGCACATCTCCAGCACACGGCGCGCTACGTTCTGGCGCACCATCATGACGATTTCCGGTATGGAGAATCCGTAAATCACCCTCAGGTCGATGTCCAGTATGGCTTCTCGATGGCCGGCCTCCACCCCAACTCCCCGGGCCTTTCGTTCACTGCCTGCAACACGTTCAGTGATAGCCCTGCGTATGGAGTTGGCTCCCAGCGAGGCTACGCCCTCTATCTCTCTTGCCGCGATGCCTGCTATGGCCCCGATGACATCATCGTTGATCTCGGTCTGACCGATAACCTCGATTGTTTCGAGATTGCGTATCTCGGCCATCCTTGTTTCCATCTCGGTGTCTCTGATCTCCTCGTCTGCCAAGCATACCTCCTGTATTAGGCAAACTATGAGTCCGACCGAAACCGAGTCTGCCTACTATAATGCTAGCACGGGGCCCTATAGCTGTCTATACAGCCTTTCCATTAAGTTCCCGGGACTTTGACTCCCGGCGTCTTGACCCGGATTCTCAGAAGAGTCGTGCTGGTTGTAAGGTAGACAGTGCGCCTGTCATCGCCGCCAAAGGCCAGATTTGCCGTCACTTCGGGAGTTTTCAGGAACTCTACGTTGGCGCCGTCGGGGCCGATTACGCAGACTCCGCCGTTGGCCGTGCAGAAAACGTTGCCCGCCGAGTCCACCTTCATGCCGTCGGGCACTCCGGGTTCGGCCGAGGAGAGGTCTGCGAACTTCCGGCCGCCGCTGATGGAGCCGTCCGCAGCCACGTCGTATACCTGAATGTATCGGTGATTACAGACCAGGCCCTTGGACTCCTCGTTCTCCACGCAGCCCTCAATGCGGCTATTGTCTACGTAAAGCAGGGACTCATCGGGAGAGAAGGCGATTCCATTGGGATAGGGAATCTCGTTGGTCCCCAGGTGGACTTCCCCGTCGGGAGTAATATAGTAGACGCCTGAGGAGTCCAGTTCTCGCTCCTCTATTGGCGTGCGCATCTCCGGGTCGGTGAAGTAGAGGATGCCGTCGCTCCGTCCCACAATGTCGTTGGTGCGGCTGAGACGTTTACCCTGGAACCTGTCGGCCAGTGTGCCCACGGTCCCGTCGGGCTCGGTGCGGCTGATTCGCCTATTGGTCATCTCGCACGTGACCAGCCGGCCTTGGAGGTCCAGGGTGCTGCCGTTGGCCTCGCCGTTGTCTTCCCGGAACACCTCCACGCCCCCGTCGGAGGACCAACGGTAGGTGGTTCTGGTCCTGATGTCCACGAATATGACGCTCCCGTCAGTGGGCATCCAAACGGGTCCCTCGGTGAACTGGAACCCGTCGGCAAGAGTCTCAAGCTCGCCTTCGAAAATCGTTGAGCCGCTGCTCATTGCTCTCCTCCTTATGCCAGTCATTTCCGGCGCAGCGCCATGGCGCGCTGATGTATATTATACTGTCAGGGCACAATCAGTCCCACGACCGGTGGATTGGGGGCCTAAAATGGACGACGCAGTGAAAAAGGCCATAGAAACGGACCTGGTGATCGACATTACGACCAATGGAAGAAAGACTGGCCAGCCCCGCCGCAAGGAGATATGGTTCCACTATCTCGGTGAAGGCGAGATTTACATTACGGGCCGCCCCGGCAAGCGAAGCTGGTATGCCAACATGCTGGCCGACCCGGAGTTCACCTTCCACCTGAAACGGAGTGTTCAGGCGGACCTTGACGCCCGGGCCGCGGCCGTCACCGACCCCCAAGAGAGGCGGGATGTCCTGGACCGGATAGAGGCGAAAAGGGGCCGGGGCATGAACGGCCAGGACTGGTTGGACCGCAGCCCTCTGGTGAAAGTGGAGTTGACAGACTTGTAAGCGGGTCGGCGGCGGTCCGGTCCCCGAACCGCCGGACCTTAGGAGGTTTGCAATGGCTACAGACACGACCGGAGTTCCGGTTAAGCTCCAGGCTGTGGAGATGGACCACATCGTCTTGAGGGTAAAGGACGTGGAGCGGGCCCTTCGCTTCTACACCGAAGTCATCGGCCTTGCCCCTTACCGCGTCGAGGAATACCGCTCCGGCAAAGTTCCCTTCCCCTGCGCCCGCATCAACGGGCATACCATCATCGATTTACTCCCTTGGACTCAGGATGAACCGGTGGGCGACGGGCCGCGAAACATGGACCACTTCTGCCTCACCATCGAACCCACCGACCTTGTCGGCCTCACCGAGTCCCTCAAACGGCAGGGTGTAACCGTGGTGAGCGACGGTCCCGCTCTCAGGTCGGGCGCTCAGGGCATGGGCAATTCGATATACATCAAGGACTGGGAAGGCAACACGATCGAGCTCCGCCACTATTAACCTGATTCCACCGTCTAAACTGCGGGTCGGAATGGCATGCGGCGTATATTAGACGGTGGATTCGGGATTAAGTTGACCTATTGACACTGATAATGAGCGCGCTATATCATTGCCGCGTAATGGGGTTGGAGCTTGTCCTGCCCCGTGCTTTAACAACCGAATAGACGATAGAGGTTGCTCGAAGGAGCTGAAAAGGGAAGCCGGTGTAATTCCGGCGTGGCCCCGCCACTGTAACTGGTAAGAGCCCTCCAAACCGAAAAGGAAGCCACTGGCCCTGTGGGCTGGGAAGGCTGGGGGAGTTCGTTAGCAGCCAGAAGCCAGGAGACCTGCCTCTCGCGTCGCACCTGTGAAACACTTCGTGGGAGGGTGTTGCTCGAGGAATATGGAAACAGCCCAACCTGAAGAGGTTGGGTTTTTTTATTGCCCAGTCTTAAAGGGGATACGGGGCGGACAAGAGGAATCGATGAAGATATTGCTTATCGCCACCAACCGCCATAAGCAGCTTATGAGCCGGATGGACGCCCGTCCCGTGCCCATCGGACTGGCCTACGTGGCCGGCTGCCTGGACCCTGACCGGCATCAAGTAAAAGCGCTGGACCTGATGTTCTCGGACGACTACCTGGCCGACACGGAAGCCGCGGTGACGGACTTCCAGCCCGACCTGGTGGGAATATCCGTCAGGAACCTGGACAACAACAGCTACATGGACCCCCAGTGGGCCCTGCCGATTACAAAAGAGGTCGTGGACGTCATCAGGTCTGTGTCCGAGGCGCCCGTCGTATGCGGAGGTCCCGCGTTCAGCCTCCATCCCAAGGAGTGCTTCGACTACATCCAGCCCGACGTGGGAGTCTTCGGAGACGGCGGTGAAGCCTTTGCCCAGCTTGCCCACTCCATGGAATCGGGGGAAGACTTCCACCGGCTGCCCGGCATGGTGTACCGGTCTGCCGACGGGACTGTGGCCGTCAACGGCCAGGCTTACTCCGGCTTCACCAAGCCCCCAAGGTTCGACGGCCTGGACATGGCCAGGTACGAGAAGGCGGGCTTCGGCATCGGAGTAGTGACCAAGCTGGGCGATAACTTTACCGTGACGGCGCCCCCGTCGGGAAAGAGGCAAAACTGGAGAGCGCTGAGGCCCATCGAAGACGTCATAAGCGAGGTCCGGGACCTCAAGGACCGGTACGGGCTGCGGAAGGTCTTTTTCATCGATTCCGGGTTCAACGTGCCTCTGGCCCATGCCAAGTCCCTATGCCAGAGCCTCCTGGAGGCGGACATGGGCATCCACTGGAACAGCTATTTGGCCCCCGTTCCCGACTCCTTTGACCTAGACGCGGCCCGCCTCATGAAAGAGTCCGGATGCGGGTTGGTGGTGATGACCGGGGTAGACGGCTCCGGACCGGAACGCTCTCAGGAAGAACGGTTCGATCGTGTGAAACGCATTTGCGAACTTTGTGAAGAGGGCGGGGTCCGCTACACCATCTCCCAGTCCTTTGGAGATCCCGGGGAGACGCGGGAGACGGTGCAAGCCAAGCTGGACTTCCTGGCGGGCATCAATCCGGCCGTGGCCGTCCTCCGGGTTGGCGCAAGGATACGGCCCGGCACAGACCTGGCTAAGCGAGCCTTGGACGAGGGGCTAATCTCAGACCAGGCTGACCTGATTAAACCCGTCTTCTACCTGGAGAGGGCGGTTGAGGACTGGTTGGTGGACCGGCTAAAAGAAGAGGCGGACCAGCGCCCGCGCTGGAACCTTGTGTAGGGCGTTTTCGATTAGGAGGAGATGCGGGATTATGGAATTCTTGACAAGCTTCCGAGGCTTTAGGAACGCAGTCCTTATGGGCATCCTGGCGTTGGCGGCGGTCATCGCAATGGCCTGCGGAGACGACCCCACGCCCACGGCTGCGCCGACGCCAACGGCTGCGCCGCAGGCCACTCCCCCGACGATGCCGCCGACCACAGCCGCCCCCACACCCCGGCCGACCAATACGCCTATCCCTCCCGCGGCCACGTCCACGCCGCCTCCCGCCGCCGCTCCCACGGCAATGCCTGCGCCCACACCTACGCCACCGCCTACGTACACGCCCACGCCGACTCCGACCCCTACACCCAGCATCTTTCCCTTGACGATAACCGACTCGAACGGAAAGGACTTTGTGTTCGACGCTCCTCCTGAGCGCATCATCGTCTATGACAGCGCCGCCGTCGAAATCCTGTTCGCCATAGGGCATGGCCACCGCGTGGCCGGGACCCACGATTTTGTCTCATACCCCCCTGAGGCTGATGACGTGCCGAGGGTGGGCAGCGCTTTCACCGTAAACGCCGAGGTCATCATCGATCTCGAGCCGGACCTCATCTACACCTTCTTTCCCAGTTCGGTTGATGCGTTGCAGGCCACAGGCGTCCCTGTGCTCCTGATCGATTCCCTGAACACCTCCCTCGAAGACGTCATGGAGCATTTTCGGCTATGGGGACGCCTTACCGACTCCGTGGAGGAGGCTGAACTCCTGGTGGCTGACGTGCAGGGAAGACTCGACGCCCTTTCCGCCAAGCTGGAAGGCGTTGAACAGGGTCCCAGGCTATATGACCATAGCTTCGACTTCTGGACCCCCGGCGGCGACACGCTTCACGGCAATATTTTCGAGCTGCTCAAGGCGGACCTAATCACAATAGAGCAGTCCGGCTGGGCGCAGCTGAGCCCTGAGCAGATTGTAGTGAAGGACCCGGAGGTGATTATCGCCGGCGGGGATAGCGTGGAACAGATAACGGGCAACAGCGCCTTTGACGACGTGAGCGCCGTGAAGAACGGACGCATTATTTCCCCCGAAGGCAGCTTCAGTGTGGCGGGGACGACGCTCATCCCCTCCATCGAGGAAATGGCGGGCCTCCTGTACCCGGACTTGTTCCCATAAGAGAGCGGACGTATAGACGTATAGATGAGCTTGCCTATCACCGGAGACGATAAAGTATGGACCCGGGTCGCCAGGCGCTCCGTTGCCCTGAACTACCCCTGGTGGAGGCTGGGCATAGGGTTGGCGGCGGTCCTGGCGATTGCCGTCGTAGCCGGCGGGGTGGGTTCGGTCTATATTCCTCCGTGGACCGTGGCCCAAATCGTGGCGGACGGTCTGCCCTTGGTGGAAATATCGGGGGACTGGCCCGGCAGCCGGGAGACCATCATCTGGGACCTGCGGTTCCCGCGAGTGGCGCTGGCGGCGTTGGTGGGGGCCGCGCTGGCCGTGTCGGGCGCAACGTACCAGGGACTGTTTAGGAACCCCTTGGCCGACCCCTACTTCATCGGAGTGGCGTCGGGCGCCGCTCTCGGAGCGACCATCGTTCTGATGACCGGAGTTCCGGTCTACTACGGCAGCTTCACCATCCTACCCATTGCAGCCGCAATCGGAGCCTTGGGAGCCGTCACCGCCACTTACCTGATAGCCCGGCGTGCGGGGCAGCTGCCGCTGCTGACTCTCATTCTGTCCGGGCTGGCCATATCCTCCCTCCTTGGGGCGGTGACCGGCTACATCATCATCAGCAGCGATCCCGACGTGCGGCCGCTCCTGGGATGGCTGCTTGGGGGCTTTGTAGGGACCCAGTGGAACGACGTTTACACCGTGTTGCCCTATATCGTGCCGTCCACTCTGATAATGATGGCCTACGGACGGGTCTTGAACATGTTCCAGTTGAATGAGGAGGAGGCCAAGCACCTGGGAGTGAACGTGGAACGCGCCAAGCTCGTTCTCATCGTGTTGGCTTCCATCACAGCGGCTGCGGCGGTGTCCGTCAGCGGCATCATCGGCTTCGTGGGAATCATAGCCCCCCACACCGTCAGGCTCATCTGGGGAGTCGACCACCGGTTCCTGCTTCCCATGGCCATGATCATGGGCGCCGGGTTTCTTGTCCTGGCCGACCTGGCGGCCCGGACCGTGGCAAGCCCCACGGAGCTTCCTGTAGGCATTGTGACGGCCTTTTGCGGGGCGCCGTTCTTCCTGTTCCTCTTGACCCGGACCAAGAGGGTGTTCATGTGAACGCCGTTGCTGAGAAACCCCTTGTGAAGTGCGCCATACATGCGGAAGGCGTCCATCTCTCCTATGGGGACAGGCCCGTGCTGGTGGGCATGGACTTGGACGCCTCGCCCGGAGAGGTAGTGGGTCTTGTCGGCCCCAACGGATCGGGAAAGAGCACCTTCCTCCGAATTGCCGCCGGAACTCTGACTCCCCAACGGGGCAGGGTCCTCCTCGGCGGCGAGGACGTGGCGGCGCTCAAACCCAAGGACCGTGCCAAGCTGGTGGCGGTGGTGCAGCAGAGCCCTGCCGCTCCCCCGGGGTTCACTGCCATGGACTTGGCGCTCATGGGCCGGAACCCGCACCTGGGCCTGCTCCAGTGGGAGAGCAAGTCCGACTACGACACGTGCCGACGGGTCATGGAGCTGACCGAGACCTGGGAGTTCGCAGACCGGCAGGTGTCCACGCTCTCGGGCGGGGAGCTTCAGCGGGTCTTTATGGCCAGGGCCCTGGCCCAAGAGACTCCGGCGCTGCTGTTGGACGAGCCCACCGCCCACCTGGACATCAGTTACCAGACCGCAGTCCTCGACATTATCAACCGGGTGAGGAAGCTGTCGGACGTGACTGTGATAGTGGCCATGCACGACCTCACCCTGGCCGCCCAGTACTGCGACCGCATCGCCGTGCTGCATGAAGGGTCTGTGCTGGCCTGTGGCGACCCTAAGGAGACGCTGAACGAAGAGGTGGTCACTAAGGCATTCGGAGCGCCCGTGCACATCATTCCTCACCCGGCAACCGGTACGCCGGTGGTCCTCCCGATGGGCCGGTCGTTAAGCGTCAAAGAGGAGGCCCGCCCCCGCTGAAACGGGAGCGGGCCCTCGTCCGCCTGATGGAGACCTTTGCGTAACCTCCGTCATTCCGGCGGAGGCCGGAATCTAGGGCCTTGGCCGAAGCTGGGGAACGCCCTCACCCCGGCCCTCTCCCAAAGGGAGAGGGGGTTCCGCAAAGGTCGCCGATGGGGAGAGCTTGTTCCCTAGACCCTGGCCGGAGCCTCCTTGAAGTGGGGCATCACTTTCGTTGCGAACAACTCCAGGGAGCGCATGGTCTTCTCGTGGGGCAGGCCGGGGAAGCCGAAATTGGAGAAGATGTGATCGATTCCGGCATCCTTAACTGCCTGCATGGCTTCGATCACCATGTCGGGAGCGCCCCTTAGGGGCGGCAGCCCGGCGTGCCCGGGATCGTCCCTACGCTCTCGGTCGCGCTGTCGTCCGGCCCAGGCCTCGTAGCCCGGAGGCAGGTTGCCGTTTTTGTCCGTTGGCATTCCGACGGGGTTGCCTGAAGCCCCGGTGGCCTTCAGGATGCGCCATGCGAAATCGTCCAGCCCAATAGGGTCCTTTTCGGCCTCCTCCTTGGTGGGAGCCACGTAAATGTTTTTGGACATGGGCGGGGACAGGTGTTCGTGGGGGTGGCCGTACTCTTCCATCTTGTCCCGCCACAACCTCAGGGTGTCCGGGGCCTGCCCCAGAATGTCCGTCGGCCCGCCCAATATGGGCTGGACCTGACGGCTGGCGGCCCAGTCGATGGTGGCTGGGCTGGTGCTTACGGCGACGTACATGGGAGGGTGGGGCTTTTGTATCGGCTTGGGTATTACCCAGATGTCGTCTACGTGGGTGAATTTGCCGTGGAAGGTCAGAGTTTCCTCGGTCCAGCTTTTTTGGATGACGTCCACCGATTCTCTGAAGCGCTCCCGGGAGGTGGTGATGTCGATCCCCATGCCGTCGAACTCTTGACGCTGATAGCCCGACCCCATTCCGAACTCTATGCGCCCTCCGGTGATCACGTCCAGCATGGCCATCTCTTCGGCGACGTGGATGGGATTGTGCAGGGGCAGCACTACAACGGCGGTGCCGATGCGCAGCCTCTTGGTGCGGGCCGCCACTGCTCCGGCAAAGGAGAAGATGCCGGACAAGAGCCCATGCCTGGAGAACCTGTGTTCACCCAGCCACACCTCGTCTATACCGAGTTCGTCGGCCATTTCGATGATTTCCAGGGACTCGTTAAGCGCTCTTTCCTGGGATACGCTCTCGTGCCAGGGAACTATGGTAAACACGCCGAATTTCATGATTGCACCTTCCCGTCGTTGATGTCAGTCCCTATTATAGCCCAAATCCAGGCATTGCGGCGTGAGACCGGTCCAACGGCGGCGGCGCCGGACGCAGGCACAGGTCCCCGGCTACAGCCGGGGAGGGCCGGAGCCCCTTGGCGGCTCCCAAGGATTGTCGAGCGAGACCCAGAGACGAGTCCCGCATTGGCCGCAGAACCTTCTGATGCGACTTGCAACAACCGAGGTCCCGCATTCAGGGCAGGAGAGGCGTACTTCGGGGTCTTCGTTTTCCATGTCTATGGACTCATTCCCAGGTGTCCAACCGGTCTGCAATTCGTCGAAAAGCCGCCGACGTCTTTTCCCTGTTTCTCTCGAGGTAAGCCGCCGCCGCCAAGAGGACGGCGCCAAGACCGCCGAAAATCGCCCACATGAGGGTCGGCGAGCCCGCCTGCACCAACGGATTGAATATGAGCACGACGAGGTTGGCGCCGAAAGCCGCTATTCCTCCGAAGAACGGCCTCTTCCAGCGGAGGGCCGCGCCCCAGGCAATCACCGCCAATGACTCGAACACCAGGATGAACTCATAGATGTGCCCGTCCACTCCATAGGTGAACAACCCAAGAGATTGCAGGAAGGTCACGCCCAGCAGCAACAAGATTCCCGCCGCCTCGATGGCGGCCACAGGCATGGAACGACGATACTGGCGCTCGAAGTACGTCACGGCCAGGAGGAACAAGGCCGCAGGCCCGACGAAAAGCTGGGGCTGGCCCTGATCGAAGATGACGAGCTGGGTCATGTACGACGCTATAAGGACCGCGACTCCTACGTAGGCCATCCGCTTCAGCCGGTCAACGTAGGCGGCTCCGGCCAGCCCCAGTCCCACTACGGCCAGTGTCAACACAAGAGGCTGCAGGTCGTCCGTTGCTCCGCCGTTTGAACCCCACAAACCCAGGCCGATGAACGGAACGCAAACGAATATGGCGTAGCTGGCATAACGGAGGGGTCTGTTCCATGAGTCTGCAATCGGGCTTCCCAGCTCCGCACTTGACAGGCGCTGGGCATATCTCAAGGCCGTGATTACAACGGCGATGGCCGCAATATAGATGGGGATGTCGAGCGCCGGGACATTCGCCAGGTCCATGCCGTGGCCAAAGCCTAGACCCAGGAAGGCCAGAGAAGCCCAGGCCGTCCACTCGCTCCTGACGTAAAAGGCGATTCCCCCAAGGGCTGCGCCATAGACCAGTCCGGCCAATAGTCCCGTCATTGGGTCGAAAGAAGCCAACGCAGTGGAAACGGGCGCTCCCAGCAATGCGAACGACGCCCAGGGAAGCACCCAATCGGAAGCCGCATCCCGAATGCTAGGCGGCCGGCCTTTTATGACGTTCAGGACTATCGTACTCCAGTTCCTGGCAGCCAAGGCGCCTCCCAACGCCAGAAGCGCCGTCAGCAGGACCCAGTAGCCTCCAACCTCCCCCGTAGACATGTTTTCATCGACGTTGAAAAGGAGGCGGAGAAAGGCCCCATGGACCGCCGCCAGGGCCGCAAACATCCACAGTGGAGCCCTGTATCTCGAGGCCGAGTATCCAAAGAGGAACGCAGCAGCTAGAAAAGCTCCGAACAGGGGCCATTCGGTCCCGGCGGAAGCTGAAATGGCCGCTAGACTCCCCGCGTAAGCCGCTAGAACGAACGGCGCCCCTGGTTCGCCAAGCCACGACGGAATATCGGAGAACGTCTGGATATGGGATCGAGTCCTTAAGAACCAGTCCTTTGGGCTCCCTAGTCTCGGATATTGGGACAAGATAAGGCCGATTATCATGGAAAGAGCCGCCCCGGGCAGGACTAGAACACCGTAATATGGCGTTTCGACCCCGGAGATGGTGAGCCCCACGCCGTATGACGAAGCTAGAAGGCCAACCATTGGGTAGAGGAGCAGGCTGGTCCGGAAGTAGACGGCGGACGTTAGGAAATAGACGGATGAAACGGCCAACGCCGCCACAGCCACGGGTTTCGCATCCGCTCCGGCAAGGCCGACCCCTGCGAGGGCCGCCAATGCCCCGACCAGCGTCAGCGGCAAGGCAGCCGATTCGGGAGCGATCAGCGCTGCGCGCGACCACGACCGGTCGCCGTCCGGTCGCCTTGCCAGGCTTGCCGCCCCCATCAAGGTGGCCAGTCCCGTCAAGCCGACTCCGATCATGCCCGGCTGTATGTCGGCTCTGAGCATGGCGAACGCCATTGCCGTCGCGACCAGAATAGACGCCGGATATACCCAAAGGGCCTGGCGCGTGTAACCGGCGGAACCCAGATAGACCAGCGCCAACAAGCCGGAAACAGCTACACGAAGGGTGGGGTCCGTGGCGGACACGCCGACAGCCGCCGCCGACCATGCAACGCCGATGCCGTACAGGCGCCCGTGCAGGTGAATGTGGTGGGACCATCCCCTGGCCTGGGCTGCGTGACCGTACACCAAAATTGCCGTGGAGAGCCCCGCCGCCGCCAGGCCGTACCAACCCGGACCCGGGTCTGCGTAGCTCACGCCCAGCATGACCAGGGCCGCAGCGGTCCCAATGGCCAAGTAAATGAACAGGCTGGAAGCATAGGCCCCGATGAAGTTTCCCAAAGAGTGACTACTGTTGCGATGGGTCAGATAGGACGAAAAGGCATACGCGGCGGCGGCTATGCCCACGGCGGCGACGTTCAGGTCCTTATGGGGAATGGTCCCGAAGATGGCGGCCAGAAGCAACGCATGCCCCACGGCATGGAACACCTTGGAATGGTCCGACCTCACCCGGTCCAGCGCCAGACCGATGATCAGGTACGGCGCCGACAGGACCCCAAGAACCATGAAGAGCCATTCCTGAGTCAGGTCCACTCCCAGGAAGAAACCTCGCCCGGACAGCAGCAGCGCAAATGCCAGGAACGACAATGCGGCGGCAAGGGAGAAGATGTTGTTCCTGCGCAGATAGGCCCAGACGCCAAGCAGGCCCGCGACCATCAGGTAGGTCCATGGGGCCGGGTCCGCTCCAACGAACTGCAGTCCGCCGCCCTCTCCGTCAGTGGCCCCTCCTCCGACGGTAAAGAGGTCAAAAGCGCCAAAAATCATGGCTGCAATCGCCGAAGCCGCCCCCGAAACAAAGAACGGCCTGACGAAAGCCCCGGACGGCCCGCTTTCAACCATGGACTGCGCGTTCGCCGGGTCCAGGATTTCCCGGGTCCGTCTGGCTCTTTGCCCTGTCAACGCCAGTCCGACTTCCGAGCCGGCCAGGAAAAGCAAGGCCAAGGGCGCTAAGGCCATAGCCCTCCAATGGAGGCCCGCTTCCGTCCAGTAGAGAGTCAGTCCCACGGCGGTGAAAAGAAATACGGTTGAGGCGATGGCAAGCCGTTCATTTCGGTTCAGCGCTGCGCCCAAAGCGGTCAACGCCGCCAGAGCGTAAATCGTCGTGGCGGCGCTGGGGACGGTGGCTATGGGCCAGGCCACTGCGGCTATGGACATGGCGCCCACAACAGCGTCTGCCGGGTTGATGGATATGGAATAGGCCCCAATGGCCGCTTTCCACTCTGTCCTCGGCCATACACCCCTGGACTGCAGGAGCTTGACCGCTCCCATATATACGGCCGCCCCGGACACCAGGACGACGTTGTACCAGGCCATAGGGATCGGGGTGTGCACAGCCAACGTGGTCAGGACGGCCAATGGCAGCGCCACCGCGGTAAGATGGCGATGGGCCTCCTTCTTGTCCACCCAATAGGATGTGGCGTAGAAGGCGAACAACGCCCAGGTGACTGCGGTAAAGGCCCCCCAGGGCGCTTCATCCAGCGAGGCCATGACGGCTATCGCCATTGAAACGGCGCGGACTGTGAAATGAGTAAAGGCCATGAGATGGGCCGCCGCCGCTGGCCGTTCTCTTTTGGCCAGAAATGCGACTAAAACAGCGTACAGGGGGCTTAAGAAGCTTGCCCCCGCCAGCTGCCATCCCACAGGCGCCCCAAGAGCGGCCAAGGCTGCGATGACGGCGCCGGCCCCGGCGATTGCGGCCGTATGGACCAAGAACAGCAGGTTGAATCTATAGGACAAGTAAGCGTGAACGGGCGCCGAGACCAAGGCGATGGTCATCCACCCCACCGGCGCCAGACCCAGTGGGATGTCGAGGCCGGGGACGGAAGCGCCGCCTTCCCATCCCATGAATTGAAACAGCAGAACGGCAACGTTAAGTGGGACCCACAGGGCGGCGATGTCCATAATCGCTCCGCCGGAGAGCCAGAGGCCCATCTTTTCCCGCACTTGGTAACCGACCCAGAAAAGGCCGACCATGCCAGCCGCCAGAATCGCCTGCCGGCCTGCCCAATGGAGGTCGTCCCAGAGGCGAACAACGAGCACCAGAGCCGACACTACGAAGAGAACGGCGCCTATGTAGAGGAACGCCTGAAGGGAACGGCGGGAGAGAAGCGCTTCGCCGACTTTCGCCCACGAAATTGAAGGACTGGACCACCGGAGTCCCTCCGCCCTTGGCGCCGCCTCGAACCTGGCCTGGACAGTCCGCGCTCCGACCGGAGGACGGGCCAAGGCGGGATGGCGTGGGGGAACTGAAGGCTGCGGGACAACCGTTGGGGTATGCGCCGAGGGCTCCTGCGGGCGGGGAGCGGCAGGGGCCGCAGCTTCCGCCGGACCTCCATGTATGCCGATACGCTCGCCTGTTTCCGTTATCTCCTGGTCGATGTCGGAGATAACCCGGCTGATGTCATTTATTGTCCTGCCGGGGAAAAGCAGCCTGACACCCTGCTCTCTCCAGCTTTGCAGGCGCGCTCTCAGGAAACGGAGATGATGGAGCTTCTCAAGCTCGGCCCTGTCGTAGAACCGCCCACAGCTAGGACATCTAAGCAGCGGTTCGCGGTTCTGGTATGAACATGCCGGACACTCCATGAAGTTCAGCCTATCATATCAAAGCAAAGGCCCTCAGAGCGGCGCTATGCGAACATGGCAGGGAATCATCGTTGAGTTGTCGCCCATAGCCGCCTGCCGTCGGTGGTGAACTCCACGTCTCCGTGTTCGGAAGTCACATACGTATAGTCACTGCCCGGCATTGCATCGAGCCTTTCGATCACGTCGTCGTGGGGGTGGCCGAAGGGATTTTCGGCTCCCGCCGAGACTACCGCCGCCGCTGGGCTGACAGCCCTGAGGAAAGAAGGCGTAGTGGACGTGCGGCTCCCGTGGTGGGCCACTTTGAGCACAGCGCTTTTCAGGTCGACCTCGGAAGCCACCAATTCCTTCTCAGCCTCAGCCTCTATGTCGGCGGCCAGCAGAAAGCTTACCTGGCCGTAGACCAGGCGCAGCACGACGCCATTGTTGTTGTCGGCGGAACCCGAGCCGATTATCTGTTCAGGAGGCGGCGCCAACACCTCCAGAAGCGCCCCGCCTCCCAGGTCGATTCTCTGGCCCTGGACGGCCGTCATAAGTTCTGGGGCGTCGGACTTGGACAGCTCTTGCCGCCATGCCATGAAAAGGGAGCCGTCGGAAGGCAGACCGTTTTCCAGTGCTCGGTCCACGTCATACCGTCTCACGACCTCCGTCAGACCGCCGAAGTGGTCTAGGTCGGCATGGGTAAGGACAACCATGTCCAACCGGCGGTCCCAGAATGGAAGAGCCCGGCCCAACCCGTCTACCCCGGTCCCCGGCCCGGCTCCTCCGTCGATAAGCGTACGGGTCCCGGATGGAGCTTGCACCAGGATGGCGTCGCCCTGACCTACGTCCATGATTCGGACGCGCAGCAGACTGTCGGGGCGGGACGCTAGACCGTGCCAGAGGGCTCCGGCCAACACCGCCAGCGCAACCGCCGTGATAAGAAACGCCGGGGCTATTCCCGACGTTTCCGCTGGCGTTCCCGCTTGCGGGGTCGGCGCCGGCGTCGGTGTCGTTCTCATCCGTTCCCAAAGCGACTTCAGGTTGATCCGGCGATGGGACAGGCCCACGACCGTCGCCGCCAGGACTCCATAGTAGACCCACACCAACGACCCGGAGAACTCAGGCACGGAGACGGTGGAGCCGGGGACCTCTGAGGCAATGCCAACCGCCTGAAGCAGGTACTCCAGGGGCGCCCAGGCTATCCACCCCAGGGCCTCCCCCAGGCCGTCGCTGATCAGGCCGCCCACGGCGGCGGCCCCGGATGCCGCCAATATGAGAGGGAGGAACGGAAGGGCTATCAGAGTGACCAAAATCCCCAGCGTAGGGACCTGGTGGAAGTTGAACGCCACAAGGGGCAGCGTGGCGATGGTTGCGGCCAGGGAGACGGCGACAGCGGCTGTTGCGGCCCGTTTGATTGCGGCCTTGAGTCCCGCGCTGGGAGAGTCGCCGGTCAGTCCGGGGATGTCAAAGGAAAACAGCGCCGCTATTCCAGCCATAGCTGCAAAACTCAGCTGGAAAGAGGTCTGCGTCAAAGCGCCGGGGTCCACGGCTGTCATTGCGACTGCGGCTAGAGCCAACGCTGGGACGGCGCTCCTGGACCTTCCCAGGCCCCACGCCGCCAGATAGACCGTGCCCATGATTGCCGCCCGTTCCGCCGACGGAGGCAGCCCCGCTATCAGCGCGTAGGCCCAGACGGCGGCGGCCGCCAGAATAAGGTGGATATTCCACCTCCGGCCGAACAGCTGGGTCGCCAACCAGAGAGCCATGATGAGAATGACCCCCACGTGAAGCCCGGATATGGCCAACAGATGGGACGCCCCTGAAGAGCGGAAATCGTCCTCCACCTCCGGGTGAAGGCGCCCCCGTATTCCCAGGAGAAGAGTTTTGGACAACGCTCCATGAGGTTCGGGCAGCGACTTGTCGAGGCTCCGGGCCAGGCTATGCCTGGCGTCCAGAAGTTTCCCTGTCAACGGGTTCCCGGCGCCCTCCCCAATAAGGCGTACTTCAGGGTTGAACATGGTCCAATGGATGCCCTGGTTGGCCAGGTAGGTGGGATAGTCGAAGCCCCCGAAAGGCTCAGGCTCGACCAGACTGCCCG
The DNA here is from genome assembly GCA_965237875.1 of Dehalococcoidia bacterium. Classification (GTDB taxonomy): domain Bacteria; phylum Chloroflexota; class Dehalococcoidia; order Lucifugimonadales; family JAGWBF01; genus DAOUJI01. The sequence continues at coordinate 1,914,735 of CBDEGP010000002.1, read as the reverse complement.
CTAATTCCAGCCTGTCGCCGTATTTGAAGTAGGGCGCGTTCCTGGTTCGAACCAGCTCGTCGGTCGGCTCCGCCAACGCTCTGACCCGGTCTCTCTGGGGCTCCCAGCCGTCGCCCGAGTCAGCCTGCTCCACATCGAAGTCGAACAGCGCTCCCGTGGCAGAAGGAACGGGGTCGTTGACTATCGTCCCCCTGAGCGAGACAGGGCCGGATCCCGCCTGCAATCCGGGCGAGGGGCCGGAGAGGTCTCCCCGCAGCGCTCCCAGGAGGACCATCGCCGCCAACAAGACCGGGGCGGACGCCGGCAAACGCAGGGCGGCCAACATGGCTCCGCCGGAGGCGACAGCCAGGGCCAGCAAGCCCAGCGCAGGCAGAGGAACCTCCAGCTCCAGCCCCACGAAAAGCCCTGCAAGCCACGCCGCCGCCAGATATACGAGCTTCAACGGATAGATTTCCTCCGGATTGGCGCCATGATATCACCTATGTCCCTATCCGCCGGGCCGCCTCGCTGACATTGTCGGTCCCGTCGCCAAGCGGCAGTCGAGCTTGGCCCATCGACGATTGTTTCCAGAATAGTGACCTGCCTGTCGGGTATTGGCGTCCGGACTATGGTATAACTACCAACGGCATTTCCACGGACATGGTCATCCCCGCGCATCGTTTGCGCTCCTTAGAAGGTCGGGGTGTAATCTAGGTTGGAAACCGGCGCTGCGAAAGACGGTGAGTTGACCGAGTCCAAACCCGGGCGGCTCGCTGTCGGCGGGTGGATCTCATTTGAGGTGGCCAACGTTGTCTTCTGGATGGGCATTGTTGGCATGGTGTTCCCGCTATGGGCCGGGGATGACGTCACGGTCGGTTACACTCTGGCTGCGACAATGGCGGTGGTCCTGCTGGCCTCTCCCATCATAGGCGCCCTCTCCGACCAGTCAGGCCGCCGCAAACCCTATCTGATGGGCGCCGCGGCCATATGTGTGGCTGCCACTATGTTCGTGGGAGAGGGCAGCCTGATATCGTCTCTTGCCCTGTTTGCCCTGGCTTTCACCAGCATGGAGTTGGCCACCATCCTCTACAACTCCCTCCTGGTGGAAGTGAGCAACCGGAACAACCGGGGCGCCATAGCCGGCTTGGGCGTCGGAGTGGGCTACTTGGGGGCCTTCATCGCGGTGGGATGCGCCCTTATCTTTTCTGAGGATAAGGGCTACCTGTTCGTGTTCAAGGCGTTGGCCCTTATCTACTTACTGTTCGCTCTCCCGATTTTCCTGTTCCTCAAGGAACAGAACGGGCGAAAGGCAAAGGGGCCGGGAAACGCGGGGAACCCTCTTGCGCTGGCGTTCACCCAGATCATTGGCGTGGCCGGGAGTCTGAAGAAGTATCCGGGGCTGAGGCCGTATCTTGCGGCCCGTTTCTTCTACATGCTGGGAATAAACACCGTTACGGCCTTCGCTGTTCGCTATGGCACTGAGACCATCGGCCTTGATGAGCGGAAGATTCAGATCATCATGATAGTTGGAATCTCCGTGGCAGTGCCGAGCGCCCTCATTTGGGGCTGGATGGTGGACCGGTACGGTTCGTTCCTGGTGTTGCTGCTTTCTATTCTGGTATGGCTGGGGCTGTTGTTCATCGCCGTGGGCATTCCGTGGATGGGGCTTCCCGAGGGGCTTTGGTGGCTTATCGGTTGCATGACCGGAATAGGACTGGCAGGCATATTCACGGCGGATAGACCTGTGATGACAGGATTTGCTCCCCGTGAGCAAATGGCGGAGTTCTTTGCCATTCACGCCATGGCCGGCAAGACGGGCCGGGTCATAGGCCCGTTCATGTGGGCTTTTATCGCCGCCACATTGGGACTTGGGCAGCCCGCCGCCATTTTGAGTCTCACTGGGTGCCTCGTAATCGCATGTGCTATACTCGCCAGGCTTAAGGAACCCTTGAAATCAAACGCAGGACCCGACGCCGCAGACGAACTCGTGAAGACCGAGGCGTCCTAGGTACGATATACTAGCTCCATCATGGTCAGTCATCACGATCATTCCCACGGCCAGCCAGACGAGGACGGCGGCGATTCGGCAGCCGCAGCGCCCCACGCAGGCAGATTCGGGTTCGTCGGTCGTGACGACGACCTCCGGCGGCTGGACTCGGCGTTCCAGCAAAGCCCCGTCGTGGTCCTCTCAGGCCCTCCCGGCGTGGGCAAGACTGCTCTGGCCCAGGGATACGGCCGCCGTGTGGCGGAAGACGGGGACGCTTCCGAGGGGGTCGCCTATGTCACCTTTGAATACGGGGCCGGCCTTCCAAGGGTCCTCCACGAGATAGGCGTCACGGCCACAGGCGTCGCATTCGCCCAAAAGGACATGGAGGAGCAGAGGCGGTGGCTGCTGGACTACGCACACCGCGGCGCGTGCCTCATCATCTTTGACAACTTCGAAGCCGCTTCGGAACGCCTTCCCGACGATGAATGGCACGAGCTGCTTCAGCTTCTTAAAGACCTGTCTTCCGGCGGAGGAAAGACACTGGTCACCGGCAGGGACCCGGCAAAGCTTTCCGGGGCCGGACTGGAGTTCGCGACGGTGGAGCTCGACGGACTTACCCCGCAGGACCGCCGTCAGATGGCCGACCGTGTCTTGGAAGAGTCGAAGATTGATCCTCCTAAGGACGAAACGGCTTTCGCTGAGCTCCTGGACTTGCTCAGGGGAAACCCGATGGCTATGGCTTTGGTTCTGACTCACCTGAAGGGCCATAACGCCCGGGAGCTGGTCCAACTTCTATGGAGCTCCTGCACCGGGCCTCCCCGGGAACCCGACGCGCTGGACAGCGCCTTGGAACTGTCCTACTCCCTGCTTACCCAGCGGACTCAGAAGCACCTGCCGTTCATATCCCTGTTCCGCCAACGGGTGCTGCTGGATGTTCTCACCTTTATCACTCAAGATGAGACTTACCCCAAGATTATGGGCGAGAAACTGGGATGGGGCGCCTGCCGCGGGCTGCTCAGAGAGGCCCGCAACCACGGGGTCCTGGACTCGGTGTCTCCCAGCGTCTACCTGACCCCACCGTCGGTCTGGCCCTTCCTCAGGCGCCGTCTGGGACAGCTGCTGGACTCCGGCCAAATCAGGGCGCTGGAAGAGGAGATGGTCAGGGTATACGCCGGCCTTGGCGACTATTTCCTGGAGAATCTATCCACCGAGGAGTCGGAGTCCACAGTCACCGGTGTGCTGGCCGAGGAACCAAACCTGCTGCGGGTTACGGAGTTGGCTGAAGCGGGCCGCCAATGGGAATATGTCCAGTATGCCATGCAGCCCATCGGCCAGGTCTACAAGATGCAGCTTCGCATTCCGGAGTTGCGCAGGCTGAGGTCGCATATCCTGGAATCCCTGGGGCCCGAGTCCGAGTTGGACAAGGAAGAGGGCGCCAGGGACTTGTGGGTGTACCTCCAGGGCACCGAAATAAGCGACTCCCTGGAGAGGGATGAGATAGACAAGGCCGAGGCGACAGCCCGCCGTATGCTGGACTTCCTGGCTTCGGCAAAGGGTGAAGACGTCGAGATGCAGCTGGCTTCGGTCTTCCACCAGATGGGCATCGTGGCTTACGCCCGTAAGGAGTACGAGCAGGCTGCGGAATGGCAGCAGAAGTCGCTGGTTGTCAATGAGCGTTCCGACAGCCAGACAGACAGCGCCGACAACTACTACCAGCTGGGCCTGATAAGCCAGGCCCAGGGCGATTACGAGAAGGCCCGCGACTGGCACCAGAAGGCCCTCACCATAAGGGAGTCGGAGAGCGACGACCAGGAAACGGCCAGGGGCCTGCACCAGATTGGCTTGGCCTGTGAAGGACTGTCGCTTCTGGACGCCGCATTCGACCACTACCTGCGGGCGCAGATGATGTACGAGCAGTTGGAAGACAGGGGGGCCGCCGCCGCCGTATTCCACCGTTTGGGACTCATAGCCCAGGCCCACTACAACTATCCTGACGCCATAGGCTGGTACGAACGGGCCGTCAACAACTACGAGGAGATGGGAGACGACGTGGGCGGAGCGGCCGACCACTTCCAGTTGGGAGCTTTGGCTCTAAAGCTGGAGGAGTACCAGCAGGCGGAAGAGTCTCTGAATAAGGCGCTGGCGGCGTACCGTAAGGTGAACGACCGCACCGGAGAATCTCACGCGTCCCATCACCTGGGCATAGCGGCCCATGTTCAGCGCAGGGGCAAAGAGGCCCAAGAATGGTACGAATGGGCGCTTCAAGGGTTTCTCGAACTGGATGACCCGATTTCGGCGGCCAGTTCCTGGGGACAACTGGGCCTTTTAGCCGACCAGATCGGAGAACATGCCGCCGCCGTGTGGTATGTCGCCCATACCTATGAGACTGCCAGGGAGCATGGGCTGGCGCTTGAAGAGCGGGCCGCGCTTCACCTGGCCCGGCTGAAGTCGATTATGGGGGAAGAAGCCTTCCTGGACGCCTGGAACGAGGTCTCCGACACCGACATCCTCCCCGTCCTGGATTCAGCCTCGGAGTCCGGCTAGTCGGCCAGGGCTCCGGCCTCTTCTTTTTCCATCGAGCATGAGGGGCAGAGCCCGTAGAAGTCCACTCGCTGTGAAGCTATCTCGAACTCGGAGTTGGCGGACAAGGTACGGCGCAGAATGTTGATGTGCTCCACCCCCAGGTCCGTGTCCACCACGGTGTCGCAGGATACGCACACCAGGTTGGCGTGGGGGGAGAGATTGGCGTCATAGCGGGACAGCTTCTGGAAGGGCAGTTCCTGCACCAGCCCCTTCTTCTGAAGCACGGACAACGTGGAATACACGGTGGCCAGCGTGATGTACGGGAACCTCTCGCTCACGTTGTCGTAAATCTCCTGGACCGAGGGGTGGCTGGTGGAGTTGATGACCGCCTCCGCCACAGCCAGGCGTTGAGGCGTCAACCTGATGCCCAGCCTTCTGAACTTGTTGGCCAGATCCTTCTGATTCAATTGTTCGTTCTCCTGAATCCTCCATCCTGGAGGAGGTCTCATGTTTCGGTCTAGAGTCTGCCCGGCTCGAAGAAGAAGGGGACCTGTTTCACGTATATCTGCACCCGGGAGCGGGACGACTCGACGACGAACACCCTGTTGTCGTCGTCCACCTCCACGGCTACGGGAGACCAGAACATCTTCTCCCGTTCCATGCCTTGGGCGGTCTTCCGCACCTCCCACATCTCCGGGTTTGCGTTCAGCTTTTCTATGCCCCACTTGGACATGGTCGAGTCGCCCGTCCGTTCGGTGGCGAATCCGCCGTTGCGGTCGAAGACCTCCAGGCGGTCGTTGCCCCAGTCGGTGACGTATATGAAGCCGTCGCCGTCAACCGCCACGTCCGAAGGCCTGTGGAACTCGCCTTCCCCGGCGCCGGCGCTTCCGATGCTCATCTGGAAGGAGCCGTCGGAGCCCAGTTTCTGGACCCGGTCGTTGCCCCAGTCGGCCACGTATATGTTGTCATTCTTGTCTGCGGCGACTCCCCAGGGCAGGTTGAACTCGCCCTCTCCCTGCCCGTGGCTTCCCACGGAGGAGATGAACTTGCCGCCTTTAGTGAACTTCTGGACTCGATGGTTCTCGCCGTCCACGACTATAAGCTCATTCTGGGAGTTGAACGCAAGCCCCGCGGGATAGGATATTTCACCCTCGCCGCTGCCCGGTGTTCCCCATTTGCCCAGGAATTCACCGTCGCCGTTGAATACGGAAATGCGGTTCAGCCACCCGTCGGCTAGAAAAACGTTGTGGTCTTCCCGGTCCACGGCAATGTCCGTAGGCCAAACGATGGCCCCGTCGTCTGCGGTGCGGTCGGGCCCGTTCGGCGTGTGCCCCTTGCCGAACTCGGTGATGTAGTCTTCGCCCAAGGTGAACACCGTAATGCGCTTGCCGTCGGGTCGGGGCTCTGTGGAGCGGCTGACGACGTAAACGACGTCACCCTCTCCCCTGGCGATGCCCACCGGCGAACGGAAACTGGGCCCCGAGAAGTCCGACCGACCGATGGTATGGCTGTAGTGGAGCTCCAGCTGTTGGACCGGCCTGATTTTGTGTTCGACCGATGTGCCCCTGTGAATTTCAATGCTCATAGCCGCCTCCGCGCTGAGACTGTCTTGCCCCCATACTGATCTTCCCCCGGCGGGGGAAGGGATTTTTCGCTAGATAAAGTCCAGTTGCTCGAAAGAGTCTCCCAGAACGGCTTTGGAGTCCACTCCCAGCCACTTTTCCAGGATAGTGGCGTAGGCCCCCCGGAAGTCGTTGTTGTAAACAAGGTCTCCGTCGATCAGGTCGCCCTCTTTCAGGGAGGGATACTCTCCGTAGAGGCCGCCGTTCACTTTCTCGCCGATGACCATGGCGACGCCCGCGGCCCCGTGGTCGGTGCCGGACCCGTTGTCTCTGACCCGGCGGCCGAACTCGGAGAAGAGCAGCAATATCACGTTGTCGCCAGCCTCGTGCTCTTTGAGGTCGGCGTAGAAGTCGCTGACGGTCCTGGAGGTCTGGGTCCACAACCTGGAGTGGCTGGCCATCTCCCCGGCGTGGGTGTCGAAGCTGTTGTATGGAGCGGTGGTGTACATGACCCTGGTCCCCAGCCCCGCCGTGTGCACCTGAGCCATGTTCCTTACGTATTGGGCCACCGAGTCCCGGGCGTATTCCACGTTGGAGGAGTACTGCTGGGGGGCAGTCGCCAGGATGTCGGCTCCCTTGAGGGCGTCCATTCCCGTTTGGGTGATGTAGTCCATCACCATGCTGCTGCCCAGCATCGGCGTGTACAGGTTGGAGAACACCTCCAGGGCCTCTTCCCGTTGGTCCTGGCCCGGCATTCCGGTCAGCAGACCGTAGGTCTCCAAGTCCCCGACAGAGGCCACCGGAACGCCCGGCGCCGCCAAAGCCCTGGGAAGGCCCCGCCCGAAGTTGACGCCGGTCAGCACGTTCTCTTTGTCCGGGTCCAACTCCCGTATAGTCTTGCCAAGCCACCCCTCGTTGACCACCTTCTGCGGCTCGCAAGTGTGCCAGATGTCCATCGAGCGGAAGTGAGTCCTTACCCAGTGGGGATACCCGACGCCCTGGATTATCGCCACTTTGCCCATGTCCCAGAGGTCTTTGAGCGGGACCATGTTGGGGTTGAAGCCCAGGTAGTCGTTTATCGGGATGACCTGCTCCTCCGGCACCCTTACGTTCTGCCGGTTGTCGAAGTATAGGGGGTCTCCGTAGGGCACGACGGTGTTCATGCCGTCGTTGCCGCCGGAAAGCTGGAGCACTGCCAGCACGGTGTCTTTCTTGTCGCCGGACATGTCAGGCCTCCTCACCTATTCGAAGATGTACTCTTGGGTCGCCACGAGCAGCTGAAGCGTCTGCCCCACGCGCTGGGAGAACTCTTCCGTTCCAGGCACAAGCTCGCCCCAACGCTGGGCGGTGGCTACAAGCTTGCTCTTGTGCTCCTCGGACAGCGCGTAGTGGCCCAGGAGCTCCAGGCACCGGTCCACCAGCCGTTCGGCCGATATTGTCGAACCTTCCGACGCCACTTTGTCGATGATGGACCGCACTCCCGGCAGGCTGGTGTTGCCCACCTGGTCCGCGTTGAAGTTGACCCTCTCCACCAGGGTCCCGCTGTCAATCCACTCATGGCCGGTGTGCCAGCCTTCCACTGTGGGGGGGTTGAGCAGGGACTGACCCATGTACTTGATCTCGTTGGAAACCTGGTAGAAGTCGGGCCTGGGGGTCTTGTGGTCCCCCACCAGCCTTATCATGCCCACCACGGTCTCCGCCGGGCTTTTCACCTTCTTGAACCGGGCGTCTTTGAACCACTGGGAGTTGAACATCAACCTCAGCATGGACTTGATGTTGTAGTTGGACCGGTAGTATTCGTCCTCCAACTCTTTGATGGCATCCATGTCCATAGGCTCGGTGTGTTTCCATGACGGGACTTGGGGTTCGTCGGCTACGAAGAAGTTGTACAGGTGCCTTGAGACGAAGCGCGCCGTGGCCGGTCTGCCGCAGATGATGTCGATTACGTCCTCGCCGTTGAAGCGGCCGGTCTGCCCCAGGAAGGTCTTCTCTTCATTGTCGTGGTCCTGCTGGTTGTAGATGAAGTGAGACTCGTACCTGCCGAAGGGATATCTGGGTATGGCGTTGGTGATGGTCCACCCGGTGAAGGCCCGGGCGCACTCCTTCACGTCCTCTTCGGTGTAATTGTCCTCCCCGTCTTTGCCCACGCCCATGGAGAAGAGTTCCAGGAGCTCCCTGCCCCAGTTCTCGTTGATGGAACCCTTATGACTGAGGCAGTTGTCCAGGTAGAAGGTCATGGCCGGGTCGGTGGCCAGCAGCATGAGGAGGTCGTGGAAGTTGCCCATGCCGTACCGCCGGAACTTGTCCAGCTGAATCTGAATCTGGCGGCCGTGCTCGCACTTGGAGTTTCCGACACAGAAGATTCCGTGCCAGAACAGGGCGATCTTCTCCTCCAGCGGACGCATGGTGTTGATCATCCGGAAGGTCCAGTAGGACTGGTTCCCGTCCTCGGCCACAAGGTCTCTCCATTCGCCGAAATACCGGGTCAGGAGGGCTATGTCCAGGGCGGGCTGTTCGTCGGGGTCCAGGAGTTCCTCCACCGTTGCTTCGTACCCTTTTGCAGCCCGTTCCTCGATTTCGTCATAAGGGGCGCCAAACCCTGCCCGCCGCATCAAGTGGGCCATCAGCGCGATGTCTTTAGTTTCCGTCATTTGACGCCTCCTAAGAAGGATTTCCCTCGATTGGCGGCTAACGTCTACTCTTGGGAGAAAGACAAGCTGGCCTCCTCCGGAGGCCAGCGTAGTTCCGGCTCTATCTTGTTTCGGAAGTGTGCTGTTGAGTGTTCAGAAGCAATTCGCAGATTATAACGATTCTGCCCCGATGATACACCCGCCGTATTTCCCTGTCAACGCGAGCGGCCGCCTACAACTGTTCGGACAACTTGTCTACCAAAAAACCAGCGTTTCCGCTATGCGGCCGCAACTTATGAAACTGTAAAATGATTTCGGGTAGGGCGTTAGATGCGGTTGGGAAGAGTCATCCTTATCGATCCAACCTTCGGTTTGACTGAGCGAAATCCTATGAGCCTGCAACGACCGCTTCTGGATGACACACCAACATGCTGCAACCGCACCAATGGCCAGTAGTTCACCGATGAAGGACGAGACTTATGGAAATTAACGACATATTCCCCAACGGGCTGGATATTCGTGACGCCCTCGATTTGCTGCGACCTGTCTTGGTTTACATCCTCGGCATGACCGTGTACGCGGTCTTTGTCTTCAGGTTCTACCGGTTCGTGGCCTCCAGGGACATGTTCCAGTTGAACCTGACCCAACATGAAAAGTCGCGGCATAGATGGGTGCGAGCCTTCGTAGACTTCACGTTGTACATCGTCGAGTATATTATTCTGTTTCCGGTCTTCGCGTTTTTCTGGTTCGCAGTCCTCACTGTAATACTCACCTTCCTCGCAAAAGGGCAGTCCTTCTCAGACGTACTGCTGATGGCGCTGGCCACGGTGAGCGCCATTCGTATGGCAGCGTACTACAACGAAGACCTGTCCAAGGACTTGGCCAAAATCCTTCCATTCGCGGTTCTGGCCATCTTCCTAATTGACGCGTCGTTTTTCAGGATTTCAGATTCTCTGGAAATCCTGAAAGAGGCTGAGAGTCACAGCGAGACCATCCTCTACTATCTGGGGTTCCTAATTGTTTTGGAGTTTGCGTTGCGTCTGATCTTAGCGGTCGCAATGTTGCTCGTCCGTATTAAAGATCGACTATTGAACAGGCTTCGCCCTGTCGCAGAGGTTGCGTCCTCGCCCTTGGCGGAAGAGCAACCAGCGGGAGACGACTAACGCGGAGTATTTGAGAACCGGGTCGTGGGAAGGCCGGTAAAAGCGATGGTCGACTGAGGTCCGGGCCCGGCGCTCAGGTCCGATTAGCAAGCTACCCGTGCTCTTCCAACCAATTCTCAACTGCCAGCCCGGGAATTTTTTCGAAGTGGCCGACGTTGCCTGTCACCATCGTTAGCCCGCGGGCCAGTGCGATTGCTCCGATTCGGAGGTCCGCCTCGCCTATGGGCGTTCCCTGCCGCTCCAACGCCGCCTTGACCTCACCATAACGACGTGCGGCGGCTGCGTCAAAGGCAAGTATGGGCAGATTCGGAAGCAGTGTCCTTTCCACGCGTTCCAGAAGACGGTCGCCACGCGGCCCAAGCCTGGAGGCTCCATAGAGCAGTTCACCAAGGGTAATGCTGGACGTGAACTGGCTTTCCGACGGCTCGGACGCCAGTTTAGCGATTAACACTGTTGAGGGCGTACGTTTGAGGAGATTGCTCAGGATGTCCGTGTCCAGGAGGTACATTAGACTTCGAGTTGAACCTCGCGGCCGAATTCTTGGTCACGCTGGGCATAGATGTCCTCGATTAGAGCATCTATGACTTCATCATCGACCTCTCGCCAAGCCCCCACCAGCGCTAAGGCCCCTTGCGGCCGCGTGGAAGTCGTCCGCTCCGCCTCCAACCGTTCCAGGTCGTCCACGCTCACAAGAGCCGCCAACGGCTTGCCGCGACGCTCGATGATCACTCGCTCACCTCCGTAGGCCACCGCAGCGGCCAACGACGAAAGCTGCGCCTTGGCGTATGCTGCACTTACTCTTGTAGTCATTGCTCTCTTCTCCTCAGTTCTTGCCTAATAGGTTATCTTGACCTATTTTACGCCAATTGGCCAATATGTGCAACAAAGGTGAGCCGGAAGCGTCCACCTTCAAAAAAGAGGCGGAACCACTTTAGCGGTCATCCTTCTCCAGCGTCGTCTTCCTGATCTGGCACAACGTCTGCAAGGACCTGTTCAATAGAGCAATAACCGACAACAACGCCTTCTTTAGTGAATGTGTAATATTCATCCCCCATTGGCTTAGGGCCAAATTTCATATTTATGCGAGCCAGTCTCTTCTTTCCACCATATAGTTTCGATATTCTGTCGCTTATGTCGTTCAATAGGTCCTTAGTTTCCTCATCTTGGAGGGATTCGTTCATGAAGTTTACAAATTCCTTTACCGCCTGTTCTCCCTCTTCCTTCCGTAGCCGCGCTTCTCGGCTGAGCAACGGTCTAAGTTGCTCGGTCATGCGTTCAAATGTATCCGTGTCTTCTATCCTCATCGCATAGACCAATTGTTCCGCCACCTCGGACAGCCCAAGTTGGACGTCTTTCAATGTATTCAGGCCAGACGCGCTGACATCCCTATGCATTTCAGTTAGCTCCTCCTTCAACTTTTCACTCAGTCCTCTGTCGAACTGTAAATCGGGCAAATTGGGCCGCTGGTGGGAGTCAAAATGGCACCGGTTGCAAACCAACTGGTGGTCGTTTCCGCAATATGTTTCGGCGCTCCATTGGTTCCAATACCTGAATACTCCACACCTCGCACAGGGTTTGCCAAAGGGGTTTCCGCAGATTCGGCAATTGTGGCTGGCGGCGGGTGACACTCCCTCACAATCGGGGCACCGCACCACTGGGGCATCGCCTTCAGCCTGCTGTCCGCGGCGTTCCAATGACCATTGGCGGTCATCATCCGGGAGCCCGTGCCTTTCGACGTTTCCTGCCAAGTCGAGTATTAGACAGTCACCGCCATCGGACTTGGGGCGAAGTCCCCGCCCCACCATCTGTAAGTAGAGGGCGAGGCTCAAAGTTGGCCGCGCCATTACTATGCAAGACGCGTCGGGAAGGTCGAAACCCTCGGTCGCGACGGCCACGTTAATTAAGACTTTTCGTTCACCCTCCGTAAACAGCCTTATAAGGCTCGCCCGTTCCTCGGGATCCGTGCGTCCAAGGAGTACAGCAGCGGGGACATCGGTGTGATTGAACACCCTGGCCAGATTTTGAGCATGTCTTACGGTGACGGCGTATACGATTGTCTGCCGGTCTTTCCCGTGTTTCTCCCAATACTGGTAAGCGCCGCTGGTCCAAACGTGACGGTCCTCGTTGAGCTTCTCAATCTCTTCCCGTCGATAGTCCCCGTCGTAGGCAGGTTCGCCTCCGGATATAAGTTCGCTAGCATCGGGCATCAACACCTGCGCCGTGGCAAGGTGGCGCTTCAACTGCATGTCTTTAATTTGCGGCCCCGGGATTAGGCAGCCGAACAGGTGTCTGAATCCCAGGTATTTCTCTAATCTCCAGGGAGTAGCCGTGAGTCCAATCACCCGACCGGGCCATTGATGGATTGCGCGTTCCCAACCGGGAGCGGTCGCATGATGCGCTTCATCAATTATCAACAAGTCTTCTGGGTCATACTCGTTCCATACTCCCTCGAAATAGTTTCGCCGAGAGACGGTCTGGGCCATCAGTATGACTACACCGCCGTTCCTTGCAGGGGCGGGGTCGTCAATGTTCCACGTCAACGTATTCGTAGCCCGAACCCCGGCTTTGTTTAGCACCCCACAGGTCTGGTCGGACAGTTCAACGCGATGAGTCATCCATGCCGCTTTCCCGCCTCTCCTTGTCCAACGGGCTAGCAGTTCTGCAGCGATGCGGGTCTTGCCGCCGCCCGTGGGCAATTGGAGCATCACCCGCGCTTTGGGGGCTTCCAGGGCGGCTTCCGCCTCCCGGAGGAGTTCTTGCTGATAGTCACGCAGTTCGGACACCTTCAGTCCTTGCTATGAATGACGACGCCTGGCAAGATTCCGAAGGAGTAAAGCGACTGAGGAATCACTACGGACCTGGGAAGGCCAGATAAGAGGATGAATTCGGGTGCGTCTCTGGTTCCCCCTCATCCCAACCTTCTCCCGCCAGTGGAGAAGGGGCAGTTGGGCGCCTATTTTCATGGTAATGACAGTAAGGAGGGCCAAGCGGCCCGGTAGGAAGTCCGATTAGGCGGGATGAAGAGGCACCGGCGCTAGACGGAGGGGACTATCCTCTCTCCGTCGTCGGTGGCCATCGCGGTGGCAAAGGACCTGTATACGGAGTCTTCCACCCTGTCTCGAAACTCTTTCCACAGGTCGTTCTTGTCTACTGTGGGGTCGTCCTTGACCTCCATGTACCGGTCCCGGAACTCGATAAGCATCCAGTCCTCTGAGCGTCCCTGGGGCATCTTGAAGTCATCGCTGGTGAAGCGGGGCATCTCATTGGGCCCATAGTAGTCCATGCCCGGCATGCTGTACCCCTCCAGGTTGTGGGTCCCCTTGCCCAGCACCTCGCCCGTCTGGAGATAGTGGTCCATGACGGCTTTCACGCCGTATGCTCCGATGGGGCAGACCTTCATGCAGACGCCGCAGGCCAGGTACTTGGCCACGATGGGCTGACAGCGTTTGAAGGTGACCTTGTTCTTCTCGATGCCTCTGTACCAGATCTTTTCGCGTTGGAGGGCCCGTCCGGGGCATCTGTTCACGCAAACCAGGCATATCTGGCAAAAGGCGTGGAGGCCGAAGTCTTTGGGCTGGTCGTAGGTGACGTTGGCGTTGGTGTGAATAAGCTGCAGCCGCGCCCATGAGCCGAAGTGAGGTGAGAGCAGCTGGCCGTTGGCGCCCAACTGCCCGAGCCCGGCAGCCACAAAGAAGGGTATGACCGGAGCCAGGGAGACGGTGGGGCCGTTGACTTGAACGTTGTATCCCAACGACCTGATGTAGTCAACTAGTTGGACCGTGAGCTCGCCCATTATCTCATAGACGCCCTCATGGGTCTCCTCCGACTGGAGGCTGGGCGTGGTCTGGGTCTTGTCATAGTCCTGTTCGTATGCCAGGCATATGACGTGGGGCAGGTCATAGCGCAGGTTACGCTTTTGGCTCACGTACAGGTAGCGGTGGTCGAACCTGGTGAACCCTACTTCTCCGTATCCCAGCTCTTTGGCTTTCATACGGATTAGCTCGGTCACGTCCTCTCCGCTGGCGTCTCCCGTGGGTTCCAGGTTCTTGGTGGACTGGACGTATTCGGCGATGGGGACCATCGCCTCGCGGTGGTCTGCGTAATGCTTTATGACTTCAGGCGGATTGTTTTTTCGCTGTTCCCGGAGCCAGTCGAAGGACGCGCTTTCAGTCAAAGTCAACGTTTCCAGGGGGTAGTCCCTGGAGTAGAACGATACGTCTTCATCCCTGGTTGGGACGCCGGGCACGGTCACCAAGTCCTTCGGCACGTCGATGGTGATGGGCGGGTCGTTGGGCCCCTTGCCCGGGTGGGTTACGGTGTGGCCGACGTCCTTCAACATGCCGTCCTCCTAAGGCTTTAGAGCCTGGGCGTCCCTTGCGTTCGTGATGCGACTGTCACTCCGCGCACCACGGCTATTGTCTCAGTGTGTCGTAGGATAAGCAATCACTGCCAAGGTGTCAACGTGCTCAGGCGTGAACCTGCCCAAGCGCCAACTTGAATAACGGGCAGCCGGCGACTGATTGCAGGCCCCGCGGTCGTTTGGTAAACTCGCCCCACTCGCTCATAGGGCCGGGCGGCCCCAACTGAGGAACTGACATGGCGGACAGCCCACTGCAATATCGCTACAACCCTTTACGCCAAGACATCATCTGCTCGGAAACCGCCATCGACGCGCTGCCGGCTGCGGTGGACGGCCTTGGAGCCAGCCGGGCTATGATCACCTGCGGCCCCTCCATCCTGGCCGCCTGCAATGTCGTTCCCCGGGTGCAGGAAGCCCTGGGGGCCCGCTGCGTAGGCGTCTACTCGGGCGTTTCTCCACACTCGCCGGTGGAAACGGTGGAAAAGGGCTCGGAGATTGCGAAAGAGTTGCAGCCCGACGTCTTCATCAGCGTCGGCGGCGGCAGCACCCATGACACCACCAAGGCCATCGCAACCTTGCTGGCCGAGGGCGGCGACATCCACGACTACGAGATCATCTTCGAACCTCCGGACCGCATCACCGTGCCGCCCACGCCATCGCCCAAGCTGCCCATCCTCAGTGTGCCGACCACAATGGGTTGCGCGGAGTTCAGCCGCGGCGGCGGGGGAATCACCGACCATCATCTGGGACGCAAGCTCATCCTGGCCGGGGAAGGCGTTACGCACCGCACTGTGATCATCGACGGCCAGGCTTTGGCCACAACCCCCCTGCGAATCCTGACGTCCACGGCCATTGGACAACTGCGCATCGCCATAGAGACGGTTTATGCCACCGGTCACAACCCCATAGGCGACGGCATGGCGCTCCACGCCATCCGGCTGCTGTTCGAGAACCTGCCCAACTGCAAGGACGCCGACATCGACACGCTGCTGACGACCAAGACCGCCTGCGCAATGGCGTCGCTGGCGTCCTTCGGAGGTCTGGGACTGAACACCGCCGCCTGCCATCACGTTGGCGGACTGTACGACGTGCCCCACGGCGAAGCGAACGGAATCCTGCTGCCCCACACCATGCGGTACAACCTGGACGCCTGCGCTGACCGGCAGCGGTTGATCGCCGAGGCCATCGGCGTTGCGGACAGCGCCATGACCGACGAGGAGGCCGGCCTGGCTGCCGCTGAAGCGGTGGACGGCCTATGCCGTGAACTTGAGCTGCCCCGCACCCTCCGTGAAGCTGGCGTCCCCGAGGAGGGTCTGGAGTATATAGCTGCCGCCACTCTGCACGACCGGAGCCTAAGCACAAACCCGAAGCCCGTCCGCGACGCAGGGCCAATCATGGAGGTCCTGCGCGCCGCCTACTGAGGCGGCGTATTAGGCCGGTCGGGGCTTGATTGCAGGCCCCACGGCCATTTGGTAAACTCGCTCCACTTGCTCACAAGGGCGGCCCATCGAGCCGGGCGGCCCCATCCGACGGGAGGGGATCATGGAGATCGGAATATCCAACTTTCCCACCGCCTACACCGTCGATCCCGCAGTCCTCGGCAAACGCGCAGAGGAGTTGGGCTTCAGTTCCTACTGGGTCCCGGAGCACGCCATTATTCCGGTGGAAAACAACAGTTTCTATCCTGGCTCCGCGGACGGAGCCATTCCCGAGGGGTATGATCAGATAGCCGATCCTTTCATCGCATTGGCCCGCGTTGCCGGAGTTACGAAAAGCATCAAGTTAGGAACGGGAATCTGCCTGGTCCCGGAGCACAACCCTTTGTTGTTGGCCAAGGAGATAGCGACTCTGGACGTTCTTTCAGGGGGCCGTTATATTTTCGGCATCGGCGCAGGCTGGCTCCGGGAAGAGACCGAGATAATGGGAGGGGACTTCGACCACCGGTGGACTCAGACAAGGGAGGCCATAGAGGTCATGCGGACCCTGTGGACTGAGGACGAGGCCGAATACCATGGCCGCTATTACGACTTTCCGGCCGTTCGCTCCAACCCCAAGCCCACCCAGAAGCCTGGTCCGCCTGTCCTTCTCGGCAGCATCGCACCCAACGTCTTTAAGCGGATAGTTGCCTGGGGCGATGGCTGGATGCCCACTCGCGCCACGCCCGCGGAGATAGAAGCCGGCCGCAAGGAGCTGGACCGTTTAGCCGCTGAGGCCGGCCGGGACCCTGAGTCCATTACCGTTGTGGCATACAGTTCGTCTCCTGATAGGGAACTGATCAGAGCATACGAGGACGCCGGAGCCAATTGGGCAACCTGCAGGACGCCTATGGCGCCCGAGAAGGAGTCCATTGAGTTCCTGGAAGACATTGCTCGGAAGGTGTTGTAACCCTTATTGCCACGGGAAAGGACTCCGAACCTAAAAGTAAGCATAGGAGGCGGCGACATGACCACAACCGTAGGCGAAGGCAAGTTCACTTACGAGGTGGAAGAGGACTGGGCGAAACTCCCCGAGGGCTGGAACATGCCGGCGGCTGCGGTCTCCGTCGATTCCCAGGACAGGGTCTTCTGCTTCAACCGGGACCCCGATCACCCCATCGCAGTCTTCGACCGCGACGGGAACCTTCTCTACTCCTGGGGCTCCGGCCTTATAGCCTTTGCCCACGCCATTCTGCTGGACAAGGACGACAACGTGTGGCTGGTGGACCGGAACAACGGCCAGGTGTACAAGTACACGTCCGGCGGGGACCTCCTGATGACCATCGGTGACAAGGGACACCGGTCCGACACCGGAGCAGACCCGGAAAACTTCGGGGCCGACACTTACAAGCAGGTCACCCACCCCGGAGGGCCGTTCAACCTGCCCGCGGGCATAGCCCTCAACGACGCGGGTGAGATATTCATCGCGGACGGGTACGCCAACTGCCAGGTGCACAAGTTCTCTCCGGAGGGCGAGTTGCTGCTGTCCTGGGGTGAGCCGGGGACCGGGCCGGGACAGTTCAATCTGCCCCACGGCGCCTGGGTAGATAAGCAGGGCAGGGTCCTTATCGCCGACAGAGAGAACGACCGGGTGCAGGCGTTCACACAGGACGGCGAATACCTGACTACGTGGCCCTCAGAGCTTGTCGGGGCGGCGCTGGTCTACGTGGACGATGAGGACATCGCCTACGTGCCTGAGCATAACGCCGGCCTGGTGAGTGTTCTGACGTTGGACGGCGAACGCCTGGCCCGCTGGGGTTCGGAAATTCACCGGTCCTGCCACGGGATATGGCTGGACTCCCACAAGGACGTGTACGTGGTGCGGCCGGGCGATTGGGGTCGGGACCGCCGGGTGGTCAAGCTCCACCGGAAGTAGAGCGCGCCGGGTTCTAGGCGGAAATGGATTAAGTTCCCGCTTCTACTCCCAGCACCCCATAAGGCCGCCCATGAATCGTACGGCTGTAAGTTCATCCTCGCCAAATGGAGAATCCGAGTCTTCTAGAATCGGACCCAGAATCTCTTGGATGAAACTGCCGTCGGCTTCAGCCAACGGTTCCAAAATGCCCAGACGGGCGGATATGCAAGCTTGCAACAGGGCCTTAGCTTCCTCTGCTGTTGTTCCATCCACCCACTGAATAACCTCTGAGCCGGTTCCCTCTCTGGTCAGTGTCGCACTGGCCGTGGCTAGACTATCTACGCGGTCAACCAACACATCAATCTTGTCAGCTAACGCTTGGACCTCTGTCCTGGTGTTGGTATTGGTCTTGGCCAAGCTTTCTACTTGCTCAGCCAAAACCTCAACTGTGTCGGTCAGTTCCCGAATCTCTGACACAGTGTCCGCTGTGGTCAGGTTCTCCACTTGTTCAGCCAACACTTCAACCTTGTCGGTAAGGGCCTGCATCTCTCCCGTGCTGTCTCGTTCGGAACAAGCTATTACAAACATTGAAGTCAGAGTGACGACCAACAAAAGGGGAAAGGGTTTCATGACTTTCTACTCTCCCTATCGAATAAGGCGTGGCATGATGTCGCTGTCATGGTAACCCCTAGTGGGAAACGGGGGTTTCCGGTAGCCACTGTGCTTGCTTCATGTAGAAGGCTTGTGCCGGGGTGCTTATCTGAAGGAGCGGGGGAGGAGGCCGCTGCCGGCGAGGTATTTGTCCATGTAGTGGGCGGTCTCCCGGCCCTCGGCTATAGCCCAGACAACGAGGGACTGGCCCCTGGCCATGTCTCCGGCGGCGAATATCCCGGCCTTAGACGTCATCCGGTTGGAGTCCAGCTTTACGTTGCCCCTGGGGTCCAGCTCCACACCCAGCTCGTTGAGCATTCCCTCGTGTTCCGGGTGAAGGAAACCCAGGGCCAGGAGCACAAGTTCCGTTTCTATCTCGAACTCCGAGCCGGGGACCTCCTTCATGCCCATGCGTCCATCCTCACCAGGGCCCCACTCCAGGCGCACGGCGTGGAGCTTCTCCACGTGCCCGTTGCTGCCTGAAAAGCCCTTGGTCAGGATGCTGTAGTCCCTTACGCCGCCCTCTTCATGGGCGCCTGACGTGCGGAGGACCCTTCCCCACTGGGGCCAGGGGTTGTCGGAGGACCTGACGGCGGGAGGCTCCGGCAATAGCTCGAACTGGTGGACGATTTCGGCACCCTGGCGGTGGGAAGTGCCCAGACAGTCGGCGCCCGTGTCTCCTCCGCCCAGTATCACCACCCGCTTTCCCTCCGCCGATATTCGTTCGTCGGTGGGAATGGGCTGGCCTGCGTTGAGCCGGTTCTGCTGGGGCAGATATTCCATAGCCAGGTGGACTCCCCTGAGGTCCCTGCCGGGGATGTCCAGGTCCCTGGCCTTGGTCGAACCTCCGGCCAGACATACGGCGTCGAACTTTTCCAACTCCGACGTGGGAACGTTGACGCCCACGTGGGCGTCCGTGCGGAAGGCAATCCCTTCCTCCTCCATGAGCCGTATCCTGCGGCGCACGACTTCTTTGTCCAGCTTGAAGTCGGGTATGCCCAGGGCGAGAAGGCCGCCGGGATGCTCGTCCCTCTCGAAGACCGTGACGTGGTGACCGGCCCGGTTCAGCTGCTGGGCGGCGGCGAGTCCGGCGGGACCGGACCCCACCACCGCCACATGCTTGCCGGTCCTTTGGGAAGGGGGCTCGGGCTTGATCCAACCCTCGCTGAAACCGCGCTCGGCTATGGACTTCTCAATATACTCGATGGTGACCGGGTCCTGGTTGATGGCCAGCACGCAGGAGTCCTCACAAGGGGCGGGACATATGCGGCCCGTGAACTCAGGGAAGTTATTGGTCGCCAGCAGCGCCTTCAGAGCTTCCTGCCACCGGCCCCTGTACACCAGGTCATTCCAGTCGGGGATGACGTTGCCCAACGGGCATCCTGTGTGGCAGAAGGGCACGGCGCAATTCATGCACCGGGCGCCCTGGGCTTGAATGTCGGCCTCGGGCCACTCCTGGTATATCTCCGAGTAGTCCCTGAGCCTGATCTGAATCGGCCTTTTTTGCGGGCCCTCGCGGTCGAACTCTTTGAAGCCGGTGACTTTACCCATGGACAGCCAGCTCCTGCTCCTCCCGCTCCTTCCTCTCTCTCAATACCCGCCGAAAGTCCCTGGGGAATATTTTCACGAATTTGGAGGCTATGTTGTCCCAGTCGCCAAGGACCAACCGGGCCCTGGCGCTTCCGGTGACGTCATAGTGTTCTTGGATGAGCTCCTTCAGCCTGTCAAGGTCCTCGATTTCCGCCACCGGTTCAAGGTCCACCATTTCACGGTTGCACCTGTCGGCAAAGGTCCCGTCCTCATCGAATATATAGCCGTATCCGCCGCTCATGCCCGCCGCAAAGTTGCGTCCCGTAGGGCCCAGCACAACGACCACGCCGCCGGTCATGTACTCGCAACCGTGGTCTCCGACACCCTCCACCACGGTATGCGCGCCTGAGTTGCGCACGGCGAACCGCTCTCCCGCGAACCCTTTGATGAAAGCCTTCCCGCCGGTGGCGCCGTACAGGGCTACGTTGCCCACGATGATGTTCTCTTCCGGCACGAAGGAGGCTTTGGGGGACGGGACCACCGTCACATGCCCTCCTGAGAGCCCCTTGCAGAAGTAGTCGTTGGAGTCGCCCTCCAGCCGGAAGGAAACGCCCCCAGCAAGGAAGGCCGCGAAGCTCTGCCCCGCCGAGCCTGTGAACCGCACCTTTATGGTGTCTTGGGGAAGCCCGTCTTCTCCGTACTTGAGAGAGACCCTGCCGCTGAGCATGGCGCCGGCGGTCCTGTTGGAGTTGTATATGGGCAAGTCCAACTCCACCCGTTTGCCCGACTCGATGGCTTCTTGGCACTCTGCGATAAGACGACGGTCCAGCACACTCTCAAGTCCGTGCTCCTGACCGTAGCTGTTGTAAGTGGCGACGTAGTCCGGCGCATCGGGTTTATGGAGAAGGTTTGATAGGTCGATTCCCCTGGCTTTCCAATGGTCTATCGCCGCCCGAGTGTCCAGCATGTCAACCCTGCCGACCATCTCGTTTACGGTCCGAAAGCCCATGCTGGCCATGATTTCCCGCAGCTGGTCGGCCACGAAGAAGAAGAAGTTGATGACGTGTTCGGGTTGACCGTTGAACTTGGCCCTTAGCTCCGGGTCCTGGGTGGCGATGCCGACGGAGCAAGTGTTCAGATGGCATTTCCGCAGCATAATGCATCCCAAGGCCACCAACGGGGCGGTGGAGAACCCGAACTCCTCGGCGCCCAACATGCACGCGACGGCCACGTCCCTGCCCGTCTTCAGCTGGCCGTCGGTCTGCACCACGATGCGGCCTCTGAGATCGTTCATCACAAGCACTTGCTGGGTCTCGGCCACGCCCAACTCCCAGGGGAGCCCCGCATTCTTGATGGACGACTCCGGAGAGGCGCCGGTCCCGCCGCTGTCCCCGCTTATCAGCACCACGTCGCCGTGGCCTTTCGAGACTCCGGCGGCGATGGTCCCCACGCCAACCTCGGCGACCAGCTTCACGTGGACCCGGGCGTCGGGGTTTGCGTATTTCAGGTCGTATATCAGCTGCGCCAAGTCTTCGATGGAGTAGATGTCGTGGTGCGGAGGCGGGGAGATCAGCTCCACGCCCGGAGTGGTGTGGCGCACCCACCCGATATACTCGTCAACCTTATGCCCCGGGAGCTGCCCGCCTTCTCCGGGTTTTGATCCCTGGGCCATTTTGATCTGGAGGTCCTTTGCATGTATCAGGTAGTTGCTGGTGACTCCGAACCGGCCTGAAGCCACCTGTTTTATGGCGCTGTTGCGCGAGGCCCCGTCGGGGTCGGGGGAGAAGCGGTTGAAGTCCTCTCCGCCTTCTCCGGTGTTGCTCCGGGCCTGAATCGAGTTCATTGCCAGAGCGAGGGTCTCGTGGGCTTCCCGGCTGATGGAACCCAGGGAGATGGCTCCGGTGGCAAACCGTTTGACGACTTCCGACGCCGGTTCCACCTCGTCCAGGGGTATGGGTCCGTCCAGGGTCTTGAAGTCCAGCAGCCCTCGGATAGTGGAAAGGCGGGCGCTTTCCGAGTCTATGTGGTCTGCGAACTCCTTGAAGGTGGCGTAGCTCTTGGAGCGGACGGAATACTGGAGCTTGGCGATGGTGTCGGGGTTGTACATGTGATGTTCCCCGTCGCGCCGCCACTGGTAGACGCCGCCGGCGTCCAGGTCCATGTTGGCGGCGACCTCCCGCTCCGGTATGGCCCTCGAGTGTCTACGCCGCGATTCCTCTTCAACGTGGCCGACGCCTATTCCGCCGATGCGGCTGGGCGTCCAAGTGAAGTACTTATCGATTAGCTGCTCCGAAAGGCCGATGGCCTCGTATATCTGGGCTCCACGGTAGCTCTGGATGGTTGAGATGCCCATTTTGGACATCACTTTCACCACGCCCTTGTGAACGGCCTTGATGTAGTTCTTCTCAGCGGTGTGGTAGTCGATTCCAGGTCCAATCGTCCCCTCGTGGATGAGGGCGTCGAGGGTCTCGAAGGCAAGATACGGATTGACGGAGCCTGCGCCGTAGCCGATGAGCAAAGAGAAGTGGGCCACCTCTCGGGGCTCGCCGGACTCCACCACCAGCCCCGCCTTCATGCGGCTCCCCTCTCTGATCAAGTGGTGGTGCACAGCCGAGGTTGCCAGCAGCGAAGGAATCGGTATTTGTTCCGGCCCTGCTCCCCGGTCGGAAAGGATGAGGATGCAAGCGCCGTCCCGGATGGCCTCGGACGCCTGGCTGCACAGGTCTTCCAGGGCTTTCTCCAACGCACCCTCGCCGGACCGAGCGTCGAAAAGGGTTGAGAGCGTGGCCGACCTGATGTCTCCGGCCTCGATGCTCCTGATTTTCTCCAGCTCTTCGTTGGTGATGATAGGCTCTTTCAGCTTTAGCTGATGAGCGTGTTTCGGCGTTTCCTCGAACAGGTTTTGCTCTGAGCCGATGAAGCTTTCCGTTGAGGTGACAAGTTCCTCGCGTATGGCGTCCAAAGGAGGGTTTGTGACCTGCGCGAAAAGCTGCTTGAAGTAGCTGAACACCAGCTGGGGCCTCTCTGACAACACGGCCAGAGGCGCATCGTTTCCCATAGACCCGATGGGCTCGGAGCCTGTCTCGGCCATGGGTTGGAGAATCATCCTCAAGTCTTCCAACGTGTAGCCGAACAGTTGCTGCCGCTCAAGAAGAGTCGCGAAGTCCGTCTCGTAGACGTGCTCAGGAGTGGGAAGCTGGTCCAGGTGAACGGCGTTTTCCTTGAGCCATTCGCCGTAGGGAAGACTTCGCGACACCTCTCCCTTAATCTCCTCGTCTCCAATGATCCTGCCCTGGGAAGGGTCCACGTAGAACATGCGGCCGGGTTGGAGGCGGGCTTTGAAGAGGACGTCCTCGGGCGGAATGTCCAGCACCCCTGTCTCGGAGGCCATGACCAGTATGTCGTCTTTCGTCACCAGGTAGCGGAAAGGCCGGAGGCCGTTGCGGTCCAGAATGGCGCCGACGCTTATGCCGTCGGTGAAGGCCAGAAGCGCGGGTCCGTCCCACGGCTCCATCATGCAGGAATGGTACTCGTAGAAGTCCCTCTTTTCCTGGGACATTTCGATGTGGTCTCCCCATGCCTCTGGGACCAGCATCATCATGCAGTGGGCCAGCGGCCTGCCGGTGTTGAGAAGAAGCTCCAATGCGTTGTCGATGCACGCCGTGTCACTCTGACCGGCCTCGATGATGGGGAAAAGCTTCTCCATGTCATCTCGGAACAGGTCGGAGGAGAACATGGCCTGCCGCGCGTGCATCCAGTTGATGTTGCCGCGGAGGGTGTTAATCTCGCCGTTGTGGATGAGATAGCGGTAGGGGTGGGCCAGGCGCCACGATCCCAGGGTGTTGGTGGAGAACCGGGAGTGGACCATGGCGAAATAGGTTGTCATGTCAGGGTCGGCCAGATCGGTATAGAACCCCGGGATCTGATGGGCCATCACCAGACCTTTGAAGACTATGCGGTTGGTGAATAGGCTGGGGATATAGAATGTGGAAACGTCCTCTATGCCTGAGGACGCCACAGCTTTTTCGACCACTCTACGGATGACGTAGAGCTTTCGGCCAAGATGGGCCTCGTCCGTGACGTCAGGTCCTTTGCCTACGAACAGCTGTCGAATCCTGGGCATCACGGCCCTGGCGTCGTCTCCGATGGCGTCGGGATTTACGGGCACGTCCCGCCAACCCAACACTTCCAGTCCCTCGTCAACCACGGTCTGTTCGAGGATGGTTTCACAGGTCTTCCGCTCGTCAGGGTCCTGGGGCAGGAAAACCATTCCTACGCCGTATTCGCCCTGAGGGGGAAGCCGAAAGCCGAGTTGGGGGCATTCCTTTTGGAAGAACCGGTCGGGCATCTGGATGAGTATTCCGGCGCCGTCGCCGGTGTTGGGGTCCCGTCCGCAGGCTCCCCGGTGCCCAAGATTGACCAGCGTCTCGATGCCCTTCTCGATGATGTCGTGGGACTTTATCCCCTTGATGTTGGCGACCACGCCGACGCCGCAAGCGTCATGCTCAAAGGCTGGGTCGTAGAGTCCTATTTTTGAAGTGGGCAACCGCCTGACCACCGGAAGTCCTCCGAAATCCCTGGCTATGGACGGGGTAGAGGCAGTAAGCGCGTGTTGGAGTTGGAAGTCATGCCGGAGATGTGACGCCCCAGAGCCCGACCTGCCACAGGAAAAAGACATTATACAGGCGAAAGGGCGGCATGTGTACCCCTTCCGTGAAATTCATCACTAACCGCCCGCTTTTCCGTCCAACCACCCGGCAGGCGCGGCGTTGTCAGGCCCCTATCTGAGACCTTTGCGTAAAGCCCTCTCCCTTCGGAGACCTTTGCATAACCCCCGTCATTCCGGCGGAGGCCGGAATCCAGGGCCTTGCCCTATCTGAATGTTCTTTAGGGGTAAAACCCCCGGATGCGTATTGCCTCGGCGACCCGGCCCACGGCCAACTCAAGAGCGGCGTTCCTGAGGGTTGAGCTCCGTCTGTCCGCCATTTCCGCGACGGCGCCAAAGGCGCTGACCATCAGCTGTTCCAGCCGGTCTCGTATCTCCTGCCCGGACCAGAAGTAGTATTGAAGGTCTTGCACCCACTCGAAGTAGGACACCACCACGCCGCCGGCGTTGGCCAGGATGTCCGGAACGACTACGATGTCCCGGTCGGCAAGAATGGCCTCGGCGGAGGTGGTGGTCGGCCCGTTGGCGCCCTCGACTATGAGGCTGCATCGCAGCTTGGCGGCGTTCTTTTCGGTGATCTGGCCTTCCATGGCGGCGGGCGCAAGAATGTCGCATGGCAGCTCCAGGAGGTCCTCGTTGCTCAAGCTGTCGCATCCGGGGCATTCATGGCATGACCCCGATGCGGCCTTGTGTCCGCTGACCTGTTCCAGGTCGAGACCGTCGGACCGGTAAACTCCTCCGGTCGAGTCGCTGACGGCGACGATGGTGCACCCTTCCGACTCCAGCAGCTGAGCGGCGTAGTAACCCACGTTCCCGAAACCCTGCACAACCACTTTCGCGCCCTGCAAAGACCGGCCCAGCCTGGCCATAGCTTCTCGAGCGATGATGGAAACTCCGCGGCCCGTGGCTTCCGTCCGTCCCCTGGTGCCGCCCACCGAGATGGGTTTGCCCGTAACGACGCCGGGCACAGTGTAGCCCCTGTGCATGCTTATCGTGTCCATGAACCACGCCATGGTCTGCTCGTTGGTGTTCATGTCCGGCGCCGGAATGTCGCTCGCGGGACCCACTAGAGGCGATATCTCCGAGGCGAATCTCCTGGTCAGCCGCTCCAATTCACTCTGGGACATTTCCTTGGGCGAGCAGGCGACGCCGCCCTTGGCGCCTCCGTACGGCAAGTTCATTACCGCACACTTCCAGGTCATGAGCATGGCCAGGGCTTTTACCTCGTCCACGTCCACGTTGGGCGCGTAACGCAGACCGCCTTTGCCGGGTCCCCGGGCCAGGTTGTGCTGGACTCTGTACCCCTCGAATACGCGTATGTCTCCGGTGTCCATCCGTACAGGAAAGTTGACGGTGAGCTGCCGTTCGAAGCTCGAAAGCACGTCACGCATGCTCTTCTCGAGGCCCATCCGGTCCGCCGCGGACTCCAATTGGGCCATAGCGTTGTTGTACGCTTCGTTATGGATTTCGGCAGTCATGCCCGCTCACAGTCTTGAGGGATTGCAGTCATAAGGGATCGTGGCCATAGTAGAAAGGAACAAGGTCCTTGGGATGGGCCAAACCGGGAGACGCCGCGCTAAAGCTGAGGAAGATACCGCTTTATCTCGTAGTCGGTGATTTGGGTGCGGTACTCGTTCCACTCCAGCTTCTTGTTCTCCACGAACACCCTGAATACGTGGTCTCCCAGAGTCTCCTGTAGGAGCCGGCTGTTCTCGGCCAGCCGGATGGCTTCATGCAGGCTTTCGGGCAGGGCGGCTATACCCCGGGCCGTTCTCGTTTCTTCAGGCATGTCGAACACGTTTTCCTCTGTGGGGGAAGGGACCTCGTATTCGTTTTCGATTCCCTTGAGGCCGGCCGCCAGCATCACGCTGAAAGCAAGGTACGGATTGCATGCCGGGTCAGGCGCACGATACTCGATGCGCACGGAGTCCTGTCGTCCGGGTCTGTAGGAGGGGACTCTTATCAGGTCGGAGCGGTTCTTCATCGCCCACGATATGTACATGGGCGCCTCGTGGCCCGGCACCAACCTCTTGTAGGAGTTCACCCACTGGTTGGTGACCAGAGTGATCTCCGGGGCATGACGCAGAAGACCGGCTGTGTACAGCCTGCCTATCTGTGACAATTCGCCGGGGCTGTTCTGGTCGAAGAAGGCGTTGGAGTCCCCTTGGAAGAGGGACTGGTGGACGTGCATGCCCGAACCGTTGACTCCCGGAAGAGGCTTGGGCATGAAGGTGGCGTAGACGTTGTGTTGGGACGCCACCTCTTTAATGACCAGCTTGCTGGTCGTGACGTTGTCAGCCATAGTGATGGCGTCGGTGTATTGAAGGTCGATTTCCTGCTGCCCCGGGGCCGCTTCATGGTGGGAATACTTCACCGGAATGCCCATTTCAGCCAGTGTGAGGACCGTCTCGCGGCGCAGGTCGGTCCCATGCTCCATGGACAATTGGTCGAAATAGCCCCCCTTGTCGATCGCCTTGGGGTCGTCGGTCCCTGTCAGGTAGAAATATTCGAACTCGGGGCCAACGTAGTAAGTGAATCCCAAGTCGGAAGCTCTTTGCACGTTCCTCTTGAGGACGAAACGCGGGTCTCCTTCGAAGGGCTCGCCCGTGGGCTTGTGAATGTCGCAGAACATCCTTGCCACCGAGTTCTGACGGGGCCGCCAGCTGAGGATGCGGAACGTGGTGGGGTCGGGACGAGCCACCATGTCGCTCTCGTCTATCCGGACGAAACCCTCGATTGACGAACCGTCGAACGCCACGCCTTGCTCCAGGGCGTCCTCAAGCTCCTCCACCGTAATGGCGAAACCTTTCAGGGCGCCCAGGATGTCGCAGAACCAGAGCCGTATGAACTTTACGTCGTTCTCCCGCGCCGTCCTCAGGACAAACTCTTTAGCTTCATCTTGGGCCCAGGTCATAACCAACTCTCCCGTAGAGGTTCCCGGTTGAGGAATCTTGGATCATGCCTCAAGGATCGGCCGTCGGGACGCGTCAAATGCAACAGGCCCGGGTTCAGGACCCCATGAGGACTGTAGCAACGCATTCTATTTACCGGCGCCGGTAGTGTCAATTGGTCGACGCGGCGGACTAGGCGTCGAAATACAGGAAGAACTCGTAAGGGTGGGGCCGCAGCCGCATGTTGTCCAACTCGGCCTTCTTGTAGTCCAACCAGGTCTCGATCAGGTCGTCGGTGAACACGCCGCCTCTGAGCAGGAACTCGTAATCACTCTCCAGGGAAGCGAGGGCCTCGTCCAGGGACCCGGGCACCTGCCGTATCTTGGCCAGCTCTTCGGGCGCCATCTCATAGAGGTTTTCGTCCACCGGATCGGGCGGCTCGATCTCGTTGATGACTCCGTCGATTCCCGCCATCAGCATGGCCGAGAAAGCAATGTACGGGTTGCAGGACGGATCGGGAGCGCGGAACTCCAGCCGCCGGGCGGCCGGGCTGGCCGAGTAGGTGGGAATGCGGATGCACGCTGAGCGGTTCCGGACGGAGTAGACCAGGTTGACCGGGGCCTCGAATCCGGGCACCAGCCGCTTGTAGCTGTTGGTTGTTGGGGCGATGAACGCCAGCAGCGCCGGTGCGTGCTGGAGCAGGCCGCCGATGTAATGGCGGCAGGTGGCGCTGAGCATGGCGTAGCCGTTGGCGTCGTAGAAGAGGTTCTGACCGCCCTTCCACAGGCTCTGATGGGTGTGCATGCCGGTGCCGTTGTCGCCGAACAAGGGTTTGGGCATGAAAGTCGCCACCTTGCCATACTTGTGCGCGACGTTCTTGACCACGTATTTGAGTATCGTGACGGTGTCGGCCATCCTGGTCAGGCTGTCGAAGCGGACGTCTATCTCGGCCTGTCCCGCAGTGGCGACCTCGTGGTGGTGCTTTTCCACGATGATTCCAAATCTCTCAATCTCCTGTACGGCTTCCGAGCGGATGTCCTGAAAGGTGTCGAAGGGCGGCGTCGGGAAATAACCTTCCTTGTGACGGGGCCGGTAGGCCAGGTTGCGGCCGCCGTCTACGGTCCCGGGCTGGCCTGAGTTCCATACGCCTTCGTCCGAGTCTATGAAGTAGTAGCCCTGGTTGCTGGTTTGATCGAACCGGGCTGAGTCAAAGATGAAGAACTCCGGCTCCGGCCCCCAGTAGCTCACGTCGGCCATGCCCGTGCTTTTGAGGTAGTCTTCAGCCTTGTGGGCGATGTTGCGCGGGTCACGGCTGAAGGAGTCGCGGGTTATGGGGTCCATGATGTCGCAGATCATCGTCAAGGTAGGCGTCTTGTAAAAAGGGTCCATGTTAGCGGTGGTCGTGTCGGGTATGAGAAGCATGTCGCTCTCGTCGATGGACTTGAACCCCCGGATGCTGGAGCCGTCGAACCCGTAGCCTTCCGCCAGGTTGTCTTCGCTAAGCTCGCTGAGGGGAATGGAGAGGTGCTGGAAGGTGCCGGGCAGGTCCGTGAATTTGAGGTCGATAATGCCTATCTTATTGTCAGTCGCGTATCTAACAACTTCTTCCGGGGTCATTGAAGGGTTCCTCCTATTGGACTGCGTTTCTGATAAGGGGCATGTTGGAACAGGGCCGGCCGTAGGGCCGTCTATTCCTCATCGTCTCCCGACCCGCCGGCGATGCCCACGATGGACTCGTCGGCGGGGACGTAGGCGTCCTCTCCGTGTTGGGACAGGTCCAACCCCTGTTCCTCCTGGGACTCATCGGCCCTGATGCCGATGGTGTATTTGATGGCGATGAGTATTACGGCGGTGGTGACCAGGGCCCATCCCCAAGTGGCGCCTATTCCGGCCAATTGGTACAGGACCTGCTCCCCGCGGCTCACGCCTTCCGCCAGTCCACCGAACCCTATGCCTACGAACAGGCCGGTTGCCAGGGCGCCCCAGGTGCCTCCCATGCCGTGGACGCCCCAGACAGCCAGAGCGTCGTCGACCTTGAGTTTCTGCAGAAGCTCGACAGCGGCGTAGCAGATGACTCCAGCCCCCAGTCCGATGATGATGGCGGGCATGGCTCCGACAAAGCCCGCCGCGGGCGTGATGGCCACCAACCCTGCGACGGCCCCGGAGGCCGCTCCCACCAGACTGGGTTTCTTGCCGAATATCCAGGACATGGCCACCCATGCGATCATGGCCATGGCTGTGGCGGTGTTGGTTACCACGAAGGCGTTGACCGCCGTCCCGTTGGCGCCCAGGGCGCTTCCGGCGTTGAACCCGAACCATCCGAACCAGAGCAGCCCGGCTCCCAGCACTATCATCGGGACGTTGTGCGGAGTCATTGGCCGCTCGCCGAACCCGAGGCGCGGCCCTATGATGAACGCGGCCACGAGGGCCGCCACGCCGGCGTTGATGTGGACCACGGTGCCGCCCGCAAAGTCAAGCGCGCCCAGCTTGAAGAGCCACCCGTCACCGTGCCACACCCAATGCGCCACCGGTGCATACACGATAGTCACCCACAGGATGGTGAAGATGACGAAGGCGCTGAATTTCATCCGCTCGGCAAAGGCCCCGGTTATCAGGGCAGGCGTGATGATGGCGAACATGGCTTGGAAGATCATGAACGCTTGATGGGGTATGGTCCCGCCGCCGGTGTCCGTTGCGCTGACGTCGTTCAGACCGAACCACCTCAGGTTTCCGATAAAACCGCCTATGTCGTTTCCAAAGGCCAGGCTGTATCCCCACAGCACCCAGACAACGCCCACTAGCCCTATAGTCATGAAGCTATACATTATCGTGGACAGCACGTTCTTCCGGCGTGACAGACCGCCGTAGAAGAATGCCAGCCCGGGAGTCATAAGCAGCACCAGCGCCGATGACGTTAGGACCCATGCGGTGTCGCCCGTGTCAATCATAAGAGCCTACCCTCCATTCCGCTTCCCTTTCCGGTTTTCCCCGACAAGCAACCCAGCCCATACCCGCAGGGGCATGGACTGGGTTGCTTGTCGGCCTTATCTTGGTTTGGCTTTTAGTTCTTCTGGGCGAACTTTCTCGGAAGCACGACCCACAAGGCGAAGAGTCCTACGAATACGACTCCCGCGAGAATTGCTGGCAACATGTTTCCTCCATCTCTTCGCTGATATATTGATATGGATTTTGAGGGCGATGTGTTTCGGACGTTTTGCATCGATGTTAAATCTTTGTTACATCCGAAACACATTGCCTGGGTCTTATTCTTAGTTGACGGACTCCGTTCCGGAAGCTCCCGCCACCGCCGGAGGCTCGTCCATGACGTAGGTTTCAAGCCCGTGCTCGGACTTGTCCAGGCCTTGGAGCTCCTCTTCTCTGGTCGCCCGAACTCCCACTGTCGCCTTGAGAGCGAGGAAGAGAGCGAACCCGGTTGTCAGCGCCCACGCTGCGACTACGGCCATGCTGATCAGCTGGGACACGATCTGCTTGGCGTTCCCGTCCACCAGGCCGGAGACGCCATTGTGTCCTGACGCGAATATGCCCACCGCCAGGAGTCCCCACAGGCCTGTGAACCCGTGGACTGCGATGGCTCCCACCGGGTCGTCCACCTTGAGGACTTTCTCCAGGAACTGGAGCGAGAGCATCATGATGGGCGCCGCTAAGGCTCCGATGACCACGGCGGCCCAGGTGTCTACGTAGGCGCAGGGAGCCGTGATGCCCACCAGTCCGGCCAATGCCCCGTTGCAGGCCATCAGAATGTCGGCCTTCCCGGTTCGGACCAGATTTATGTAGAGCGCCACGACGGCGCCGGTGGCGCCGGCAAGCAGCGTGTTGACGGCGTTCAACCCTATGGTGTCGCCGCCCCCTATATTGAACCCGAACCATCCGAAGAAGAGTATGAACGTGCCGACTATCACGAAGGGTGTGCTGTGGCCGGAAAGGATGTTGGAGGTGCCGTCGGCGTTGAATTTGCCGATGCGGGGCCCCACTACGATGCAGGCGGCCAGCGCCAGGAACCCTCCGACGGCGTGGACTACGCCTGAGCCTGCATAGTCAACGGCGCCCGGGAGGTTGATGGCCGAAAGGTCGCCCAACCATCCGCCGCCCCACACCCAGTGGGCGTACAGCGGGTATATGAGGGCGGTCACTATGAAGCTGTAAGCCATGTAGGTCTGGATCTTAGTCCGCTCGGCTATGGCTCCGGCCACGATGGTGGCGGCTGTGGCGGCAAACACCATCTGGAACATCCAGTCCACCCAATTGTCGTCCACAAGGAAGAAGTTGGACGTTCCGATGATACCGATCGCGGAGGCGCCGGTCATGAAGGCGAACCCGAAGGCCCAGAAGGATAGGGACGCTATGGAAAAGTCCATAAAGGACTTGGTCATGTAGTTGGTGGTGTTCTTGGTGCGTATCAAGCCGGCTCCCAGGAAGGCAAAACCCGCTTGCATGAAGAACACCAGGAAGGCGGCGGCCAGGGTGATGAAAGCGCCCAGGTTGCCGTCCACTACGTTGATGGCTTCCTGAGTCTCGTCGTCGACCTGTGCGAACGCCATGTTGTAGCCGCCGATGATGCCCACCGCCAGCAGCGCGGCCATCATCAGCACGAGCGTTCTCCTTAACGAAACATGTTTTAACATGGGCGACCCTCCTACTAATCCGATATGTGCGGACTCCGTTTTATTCGAGAGATGTTACGGGCCTGTTGCCGTTTTGTTACTCGTGTGTTTCATGGGTGTAAAATGATTGTTACGTATAACCGAAAGGGGTGGCCCGCCGGTGACTCGAAGGCCCCTTTTGGGTGGGTCCAACCCGGCCACGCCTTTACTTTTATAGGCAGCCCGCCTTAGAATAGAAGCGTCTGGCCCATCTGCAACGGGCCTGTACAGCGACTGGACTAACCGCAAATGAGAAACAGCTTTATATACCTGCTCATAATCATCGCGGTCATTGCGATCTTCTTCACCATGATGGGAGGTTTCGGCGGCGCCCCTGAAATGGACTTTTCAGCCGTATTGGAGCGGGCCAAAGAGGGGCAGATACAGAAGATCGAGGTGGACGGCGAGAAGCTCACCGTCCTTCAAGGCGCTGAAAAGTTCAACAGCCGCATCGGCAAGAACACGGACATCCTGGAAGTGTTCCGCAGCGAGGGCATAGAGACCGGCGCAGGCGGAGTTGAGATCAAGTTCAAGAGCGGCGGCGGCCTAGGAAGCGTCTTTGGCATATTCCTCAATTTCCTCCCTCTCATATTCTTTGGAGCGTTGATCATCTTCATGATGCGTCAGGCCCAGGGCTCCAATAACCAAACCATGAGCTTTGGCCGGAGCAGGGCGCGGATGTTCATAGTGAACCGTCCGACGGTGACTTTTGCCGACGTGGCGGGCGTCGAGGAAGCCAAGGCTGAGCTTCAAGAGGTGGTCGAGTTTCTGAAGTTTCCCGAGAGGTTCCTGTCTCTCGGCGCTCGGATACCCAAGGGTGTTCTTCTGGTGGGTCAACCCGGCACCGGCAAGACCCTTCTCGCCAGGGCTGTGGCGGGGGAGGCAGGAGTGCCTTTCTTCTCCATCAGCGGCTCCGAGTTCGTCGAGATGTTTGTAGGCGTGGGAGCCGCCAGGGTGAGGGACTTGTTCGATCAGGCTAAGCGCAA
Organism: Dehalococcoidia bacterium; assembly: GCA_965237875.1. GTDB lineage: Bacteria > Chloroflexota > Dehalococcoidia > Lucifugimonadales > JAGWBF01 > DAOUJI01. Next base: position 1,881,816 of record CBDEGP010000002.1, on the reverse strand, counting down.
CGCTCCGTGCATCGTGTTCGTGGACGAGATAGACGCCGTGGGGAGGCACCGAGGCGCAGGGCTGGGCGGAGGCCACGACGAACGTGAGCAAACGTTGAACCAGATACTGGTGGAAATGGACGGCTTCGACACCAACACCAACATCATCATAGTTGCGGCCACCAACAGGCCGGACATTCTGGACCCCGCGCTCCTCCGGCCCGGCCGGTTTGACAGACGGGTGGTGCTGGACCTCCCGGACTTGAACGGGCGGGTAGCCATTCTAAAGGTGCACAGCGGCGGCAAACCGCTGGCGCCGGACATCCGTCTCGAAATTCTGGGCAAACAGACCCCGGGTTTCAGCGGCGCCGACTTGGCCAACCTGGTCAATGAAGCGGCCCTTCTGACAGCCCGCCGAAACAAGAAGCTGATCGGCATGTCGGAGTTCGAGGAGGCCATCGACCGGGTCGTCGCCGGACCGGAGAGAAGAAGCCGCCTCATCAGTGACCGGGAGCGTGAGATGACCGCCTACCATGAGGCGGGTCATGCCCTGGTTGCCTGGAAATTGCCTCATGCAGACCCGGTGCATAAGATATCCATTGTCGCCCGAGGCTCGATGGGAGGCTACACCAGGCTGGTCCCAGAGGAGGACCGTTTCCTCTGGACCAGAAACCAGTTCGACGACATGCTGGCCACAGCCCTCGGAGGCAGGATTGCCGAGGAGCTCACCTTCGACGAGGTGACAACCGGCGCAAGCAACGACCTGGAAAACGCCACCCGGATAGCCCTCCGGATGGTAAAGCAATACGGCATGAGCCCCAACCTGGGGCCCAGGACTTTCGGCCGCAGGGAAGAGCTCGTATTCCTGGGACGTGAGATCCACGAGGAGCGGGACTACAGCGACAAGGTTGCTGAGGAGATCGACCATGAGGTCCAGAGACTGATACAGCAAGCCTATGATTCGGCCAAGGAAATCCTGATGAACAACCCGGAAAAGCTGAGCGAGGTCGCCTCATATTTGATCGAGCACGAAACGGTGGAGGGGGATGCCCTCAAGAGGCTCTTCGACGGTCCCGACGCCAGGCCTGCCGTGCCCGAATTTCAGCCCGCGCCAACTATGCCTCCGACTCCCCGGAGCGCCCCCCGTCCGGGGATGACGCTGCCCAACCCCACCATGCCCAGCCAGCAAGAAGCCAACCCCGCCGACTTGAACGACCCGTCCGCATAGGCGGCGTTGAAGGAAAACGGGCTACGCCCCGGCCTTGTCGTCCTCCTCAGACTCGATGGGAAGCTGCCTGAAGTAGACGCCCCACCGTTGCATGATTTCCTTGATCCTGTTGTCCTCCAGGGCCACTATCTCCCTCAGACAACCGGCAAGGGCATGGGCGGGCATCAGGTCCTGCGAGCATACCCAGCTCTTTTCGGCGGGCGCCACATATAGCAACCCGCTTTGGTGCATGCAACTTATCTGGACCCGGCTCATACCTTCGCCAGTCCTGATAGTCAATCCGTAGTCGGCCACGTGTTCCTCCCGCCGCTGCTTGTTCCGCCGCATACATTATATTCCACTTGGCTGGCGTAGTTGTCCGTATTGGGCGACGGTTCGGATAATTGGCGAAATCGCGCATGCCACGCATATTCAACTTCAACCATGTCGTGGTAGAATCCGGTTTGCGGTTTCGGACATATAGCAGAGGAACCTGATCCGCAGAGATAAAAATGCAGCAACCACCTAGAAGAGGCGAGCCTGAAATAGATCTGGAACAGATCTTGGGCCGCATCAACGACTTCTTCAAGGGGATCGGCGGCCGCTTTGGAGGCGGAGGCGGACGAGGGGTCAGGGACGGCGACCGGGCCATCACTATAATCACCTTCGTCATCCTGGGGATCGCCCTCATTCTCTGGCTGTCCACCGGCATCTACTTAGTCAACGCAGGCGAGCAGGGAGTGCTCCGCACCTTCGGTCAGGCCACCAGCACAACCACCCCGGGACTCCATTGGCACTGGCCGGCTCCCATAGGAACGAGAAACGTCGAATCTGTTCAGCAGACACGTTCAATGGAGCTGGGGTTCTCAATCAGAGGAGACGTTACCCGCCCAGTGATCGAAGAGTCCCAGATGATCGCCGGCGACCTGAACATCGTCGACGTGCCGCTGGTGGTCCAGTACCGAATCCGGGACCTGACGGCTTTCCTATTCAACGTAGCAGACCCAGGGGAAGGCGCGCCCAACAGACTCGACGACATCCAGCCGGGTCGCCCGGAAGGCCGTACTCTCAAGGACGCCACGGAAGCGGCCCTTCGTCTTGTAGTCGGGCAACGTCCCATCGACGACGTCCTCACCGGAGACAAGAAAGAAGTCGTGCAGGCCGACGTTGAAGACCGTCTCCAGGGGATCTTGGACAAGTACGGAACGGGCATCCAAGTCATCGGCGTCAGGTTGCAGGAGGTCAAGCCCCCGGAAGAAGTGCGAGACGCCTTTGACGACGTAGTGCGCGCACGGTCGGACAAGGAGACGGCCATCAACCAGGCCCGGGCCGTGGAGCGGGACATCCTTCCCAGGGCCCGTGGAAACGCGGAGAGGATACTGCAAGGTGCGGAAGCCTTCAGGCGGGAACGAATAGCCGCCGCCGAAGGTGAGGCCGGACGGTTCTTGGCCGTTCTGGCGGAGTACGAGAAAGCCCAGGACGTGACCCGGCAGCGCCTGTACCTGGAAGCAATGGAGGACATTCTGCCAGGCATCACCAAGTTCATCGTGGACCCGAACGCTGGAGGAGCCATCATTCTAAACGCCAGTGGAAACGTCGTGACCCCCGGCGGAAGCTCCATAGTGCCGGTGCCGCAGATTCAGCCGCAGCCTACGGCGGCCCCGTAATCATGAAGACAGCGATTATTGCATTAGTGGTCGTAATACTGCTGGGCATCTTTGGGCCTCAGACCCTCTACACTGTGGACGAGACCCAGATAACCATCGTCAGACGTTTCGGCGACATTAAGGCCGTGAACGTCAACCCCGGCATTCAGGTCAAAACTCCGTTCATCGACTCGGTGACCAAGCTGGACAAGAGGCTTCTCAGGGTGGACATACCCGAAGCGACTCTTCCCGACGTAGAGCTTCAATTCCTGGTAATCGACGCCTACGTGAGATACAGGATACGCAGGACGGAAGAGGATGCAATCAAGTTCTTCGAGAAGACCGGCGGCGGCAATCTCCAGATAGCCGAGGACCGCATCGAGCGGATCGTGGTGTCGGCGCTCCGCCAAGAAGTCGCCAAACGGCAACGCCAGGAGATCATAGGCGGCAAAATCCAGATCGATGAGGACGGGCTGCAGGACGTAATAGCCACGGAGACGCGGCAGGAGATATTGGACGCAGTGCTCCAGGCCGCCATTCAGGCCACGTCGCCTGGGGTTGAAGGAGATGACGAAAACGACCTTGGCATAGAGATAGTGGACGTCCGCATGAAGCGGGCAGACTTTCCGGATGCCACAATCGACAATATTTTTACCAGGATGGAGACCGAACGTGAACTGATCTCGGCGGGGCTCAGGGCGGAAGGAGCGGAAGACGCGGCCAAAATCACAGCCGCCGCCGAACGCGACAGGACCATCATCCTAGCCGAGGCCGAGCGGTCGGCCAACCTGACTCGCGGTCAAGGCGAGGCCAGGGCCATCCAAATATTCGCCGACGCCCTACAGGAGAACCCAGAGTTCTACGCTTTCCAGCGCAGCCTGGAAGCCTACAAGCAGTTCCTGTCCACCAACGCAACGGTCATCCTGGGGTCCGACTCCGAGTTGTTCGAGTTTTTGCAAGACACCGACTTCATCCCTGTCGAACTGCCTATATCCATCGTGGACGTCATAGATAAGCTTCAAGGGAACCTGTGGACCGTAGGCGGCCTGGAGGTTAGATTGAAAGGCTCCACGACCATCAGCCCTGACTTCAGACCGGGAGCAGGGCTGTCCGTGTTTATCGAAGGGAACTATGACCAGTCGGGCAGTTTGGTGGCCTCGGATGTGCTTGTCGGGTCCAAGGGAATAGTCGACGACATTTCGTTGTCCAGCCTGATCGTAAACGGGCAACGAGTCGTTGTCAGTGAAAACACGGACGTCCGAGCCGAACCACGGGTCATCGCCACAGTGTACGTGGAGGGAGTGTCTGAGGAGGGTGGGTTAACCGCCGCCCTTATCACCGAAGGTCTCGCAGGCGCCGTGGAGGTCGTCGGCGCCGACCTCTGGACCATTGGGGGCACGGACGTTGCCATAGGTCCCGCCACCGAGATACTGTCCGGCACCTCCGGCGTGGGCGCCGAGGTGGTGGCGTCAGTGGAAAGACTGTCCGACGACAGCTTCAGGGCCATCAGAATAGCGCCTAACGAGCCGGGTTCTGAGGGCGGGACGGCCAGGATAGTCGGCATCCCCACGTCCATCGTGCAGGACTGGACCGTCCGGGGGGCAGCGGGTCGAATCACAGTGGACGAAAACACCGACGTCCAGCTGGGCGCCGACCAGACTGGACTGACGGTGCTCATCGGCTACGAGAGCGGGGACGACGGGTCTCTGCTTGCCCGGAAGGTCCGGGTGCAGTAGGCCAGCTCTCAATCACACCCGCGGGACTTTTCCAGACCGCCGTTCGGAGTAGGCCCACAGCGTCCCACACATTGATTGCGGCAGCACACGTCCTCGAAGGTTTGCGCCTCTCCAGTCAAACGGAGCATCTCTTTTGCCTTACCGGGGCGGCGGCATGGTCTGAAACGGGGCCGTCTTGACTTGGAGCCGTGGCTTAACCGTTTCTTCAGAGTCGATGTGATATATTGAAAACAGGTCACGGCCATTCCTGCGGAGGTTGCCGGTCCCTTGTTTTCCAGGTTCAGAAGCAGTTGGTCCATACCCCTGTTGATAGCCGTCACGGCTCTCGCGATTGCCGCGGGCTGCGTGTCGGTCCGGTTCGGCAAGTCGGACAGTGAAACCGACCCGGCCCCCAACACCGACGCCAACTCCGGAATAGAGGGCCTGCCGCCGGAGTTCGACATACTTTCCGAAGTATGGGACCATCTTCAAGAGGAGCATCTACGGGGCCAGGACCTGGACGCGGAACTGTTGAGCCAGGGGGCCATCCGAGGGATTATCGCGGCCCTGGAAGACCCCCATGCAGCCTATCTAACCCCGGAGGAGCAAGAGCGGGAGTCGCAGGACCTCAGCGGCGAGTTCGAGGGGATAGGCGCCCACGTCGGCATGAGAGACGGGCGCATCACCATCATAGCGCCCATCGCCGACACTCCGGCCGACGCGGCGGGACTCAGGCCGGGCGACATCCTCACTTCCATAGACGGGGAAAGTGCCGAGGGGCTCTCAATCATGGAGGCTGTCGGCAGAATCAGAGGACCTCGGGGAGAAGCCGTTGAGCTGGGCATATTCCGCCCGTCCCGGGGGGAGCCCATGACTGTGACCGTGGTCAGGGACGTGATCGTCGTGGACAGCGTGAGTCTGAGGATGCTGGTGGGACGGATAGCCCATTTGCGGATAACGTCCTTCACGGCGAGCACCGATAAGGAGATTGTTGAAGCGATCAACAGCTTGCACAGACTTGGCGCCAGGGGAGTCGTCCTGGACGTGAGAAATAACCCCGGCGGATTCCTGAGGACTGTAGTGGGCGTGACCAGCCAATTCATTGATGAAGGGCTGGCGCTCTACGAAATGGACGGCCAGGGACAAAGGACCGATTGGCCGCTGCAGAGTGGAGGCCTTGCCAAGGACATTCCAATGGTGGTCCTGGTAAACGAGTTCAGCGCCAGCGGCAGCGAGGTCTTGGCGGGGGCCATTAAAGACAATCATCGGGCGCCGATTATAGGCGTCGTCACCTTCGGCAAGGGCAGCGTCAACACTCTCCGTAAGCTTTCCGACGGGTCGGGCCTCTTCTTCACAGTCGCACGCTGGCATACTCCCGCCGGGACTCTGATCGAGGGGGACGGTCTGGAGCCGGACATAATGGTCGAGCAGCCCGAGGACGGCGATGACGACCTCCAGTTGGACCGGGCCATCGAAGAGCTTGAGATTTTGGTCAAGGCCGTTGAGCAACAAGAAGGCTGACAATCACCGCACCATAACCCAGAACCGAAAAGCTTTCCACGACTACAACATTCTGGAACGCATGGAGGCTGGGATGGTTCTCACCGGCACTGAGATCAAGTCCATCAGAGCCGGAAGGGTGAATATTGGCGGCGCCTACGTCAAACCGGAGAAGGGCGAGTTATGGCTCGTCAACTGCCACGTGTCCCAATACCAGGATGGGACCGTCAATAACCACGACCCATTGAGGCCCCGGAAACTGCTGCTCCACAAAGAGCAGGTGAGGGAGCTGGCGGCGGCGGTGTCCCAAAAGGGGCAGACCGTTGTCCCCCTGCGTGTCTATATTCGGAACCACGTGGCCAAAGTGGAGTTGGGACTGGCGCGGGGGAAAAGGCAGTACGACAAGCGGCGCGCGATTATCGACAGGGACAGAGACAGAGAGGCCCAGCGGGCCGTCAGGCGCAGCGTGTAAACCCAGCAGCTCTCAACCCACTGACCGCCGGATAAACCAGTCGCGCCGCATTCGAACCTCAATTACCCCATTCCGAAACGCTCCCATCTTGTCGTTCCGAACCGCCTCACCAATACGTCATTCCTGTAGAAGTCCGTGCATTGTGGCATGATAAGGTTTGTGGGAAAACCCGATGACGGTGGGGGAGGGAGAGTTGATGGACCAGCCAACGTTTGCGGACCTGGAGTACCAGGGGAAGAAGCGAAAGACCCGTAGGGAGATATTTCCGCAGCGGATGGACGGGCTGATTCCGTGGGAGCGGCTGGAAGAACGCATCCGTCCCTTCTATCCCAAGGCGGGCCGGGGGCGCTGCCCCTATGGCTTGCCGGTGATGCTGCGGGTCCACTGCGTGCAGCTGTTCTACAACCCCGGCCTTCGCCGGGGCAGGTTCTGAGCGACCCCGGTATGGAGGACCTGCTCTACGAGGCCGAGTCGGTGCGGCGGTTCATGGGATTAAGGCTGACGGAAGCGCTGCCTGGCGGTGTGACGGGGAGGAGTGCGCCCAAATCCGCTCCCGGACCACCGCCAGCGCCGCTCCAAGGCCACAACGGCCCCGATGGGAGCAACATCAGAGGACTAAAAATTCCGGAAAATGGGCAGAGGGCCGGATTTTTCCGCAAAACCGCTCCAGTAAACACAATCCGGCTCTAGCCGGTCTTGTTCAGAGTATCCCTAACTCTTACAGGAATGACAATGAAAAACCCCTGGCCATAGCTAGAAGGCGTCGGACGCGGCGGCTATGGCCTCCAACTCGGTGCGCGTGTATGAACCCAGGCTGCGGAAGTTGAACTCCGTGTAGTTTTTGATCCACCGCAAGGCGATTTTCGTGGCCTTCCTGTAGCGCACCTCGGCTTCGCGGAAGGACTGCTGGGCTTCCGGGTCGCCGGGCGGGAGCGACCGCTTGGACTGGTCCAGGATGTCCCCCATCTCGTCCAACAGAATCCGCCTTACGGCAGGCAGGTCATGGACCTGCTCTGTGTCCTGGGCGACGGTCTTGTGAATGATGCGTTGGGCAACCTGGGCCACCGATATGCGGCCGGTGGCCAGGTCCTCCATGAGAGGCGGGTGGATTCCGGGCCTTCCGGCCAGGCTGTCGATGCCCTTGGCCCCGCGGCCGTTGAGCCATCCCTCCAGGTACTCGATGATCATGCGGGCGTTCCGGCGGGTCCCTTCGATGGTTATGGCCCCCTCGGGCGCTTCTATGGACACGGGGTAGTTGTCGGGGTCTTTCATTTCGGGAGTGGGCTCCCAGCCCGTCGCACGGAGTTCCTTGAAGGGGTCAGCGGCGGTTTTCATGTGGAAGATATGGGCGACCCAAGCCCGGAGGAAACCCTGCTTGGCCTCCCAGACCTTGTCTGACCTGATGGACTCGGCGGCCGCGCTGTTGGTATCCTCATCCCGCGCTGGCAGAGCCGTAGCCATCCCTCCTATGGGCACGGCCCCCCGCTTGAGACAGACGGCCACCAGCCTGCGGAAGATGTTGCCCAGGAAGGGAGTCGTCTTGATGTCAACGCCGAAACGGTCCGGCCATACGGAGTCGGGGTCGGCCATGACGAACTCCAGGATGGAAGCCTTCAGGTCCCAGCGGGCCGCGTTCAACCCGGCGGCGTATGGGCCAAGGGCGTGCAGCATCTCCTCCATCTGGTATACGGCGGGAAGCGACTCGATGAGGGGAATGGCCCGTATGACCGCGTCGTCGGGAAGGTCCAGGCTCTGGGCGGAGGCGTCGAAAATGTCCCGGTAGAGGGCCGCCTCCTCGGCGGACTCCATCTTGGGCAGGTAGAAGTAGACCCCCTGGCCCCGCTCGATCTGGGCCCTGCCGGCGTGGTAGATGGTAAGCGCCGTTCCCAGGACTGTCGCCGGAACGGGCTGACCGTCCACCGTCACCTCGGGTTCGTCCAGGTGCAGACCCCGTTCCCGGTGCATGAAGAAGGGAATGTCGCCCTCCTGGATAAAGTAGTCGCGCTGCCGCTCCGGGTTGTGGAAGGTCAACGTGCGTTGGACGGCGTGCAACCGGTTCAACGCGGCGGCCACCGTATCCTGGAACCTGTGCCCGCCCGAGTCCTCGTCGTCGTCCAGGTCTCCCTCGGCCCTGGCGCCTTCCGGGCCTGGGTTCAGAGCGTTTATGAACATGGCGGTCAGGGAGGCGGGGCCCGATATCTCGATGCCCGGCCTCTGCAGGTCCTCGGGCGGGACTGGAGTTTGCCACTCCCCGGTGTTTATCTCCGACGTGGGCGGATGGCTTGGCAGCTTTCCGTGCTTGAGGGCCTGCTCCAAGACCTGGGCCCGTTTTGCCCTGAGCTCATGCACTATGGGCGTGAACTTGTCATAGAGGGACGACAAGTAGTGGCAAAATTCGGATGTGAACAGGTCCGACGCGCCTGCTACAGGAGTGAATTTAACTCGGTCTTGGGCTGTCATGTCCGTCTCCTAGGCTCAAGCATACGGGAACTGGGTCAGGCTGAGTCCAGTATTTCGTTCACCTCTGCAATTTCCTGTGGGGACATGGCCCATTCGGCGCCTTTGGCGTTGGCCTCCACCTGCTCGGGTCTGCTGGCCCCGGCAATTATGGAGCGTACGACCGGGTTCGACGCGAGCCACGCAACGGCCAGCTCGGAGACGGCGTGTCCATGCTGCCCCGCGAACTCCTCCAGGCGCGCCAGCATCCGGAAGTTGCGTTCGGTCAGGAAGCGCTCCTGGTAGGACTTGGCCAGAGCAACCTGCGCGGGCCGGGTCTTGCTGGCGTCGTCGAAGCGGGCGCCTTGGGGTATGCTCTCTCCCTCACGGTACTTTCCAGTGAGGAAGCCTCCTCCCAGGGGCCAGAAAGGAACGATTCCCACGCCGTGGGCGCTGCAAAAGGGCGCCAACTCCCTCTCCACGCCGCGGTTGAGCATGTTGTACTCGTTCTGGGCGCAGACGAAGCTGGAGAGGCCCAAGGCCTTGGACGTGAACAGGGCTTCACAGGCCTGCCACGCCGCGTAGTTGGAGCAGCCTATGTAGCGTATCTTGCCCTGCCGGACCAGGTCGTCCAGGGTCCTCATGGTCTCCTCGATGGGAGTGTTCGGGTCGGGTCGGTGGATGTAATAGAGGTCGACGTAGTCCGTGTCGAGACGGCGAAGGCTGTCCTCCACGCAGTCCATGATGTGCTTCCTGGAAGCTCCGCTCTCGTTGGGTCCCGTTCCCCAGAAACTCCCGCCCTTGGTTGCCAGGACCACGTCCCGCCGTCGGCCCTTGAGGGCCTTTCCGATGATCTCTTCCGATTCCCCTTTGCTGTACTGGTTGGCCGTGTCGATGAAGTTGACGCCCAGCTCCAGGGCCCGGTCCAGCACCAGGTTGGACTGGCGCTCGTCCGTGCGACCGCCGAAGTTGTTGCAGCCCAGGCCCAGCACGGAAACCTTGAGGCCTGAATTGCCCAGGCGTCTATACTCCATAGTTCACCTCTAGGACGCCGGTCGGCGACGGGATTGCCCTAGCTTAGCCCCGATGAAGCGTCTATGCAAGTTTGCGGGCCTCGGAGGGCGTATCCGGTAAGTGTTCAGACTTGGGGGGGGGGGGGGGGTTAAATAGCCGAAAGGCGCTTGGTAGGGGGTAGCATGGGAGGCAGGGGTTATGTCATACCAAAGGGGTGTACAGCGAACTTGACCTGACCACAGCCAATCGTGAAGTGCTGTTGGAGGTCATTGCCCAGCAGCAGGCTGCCATTGCCCAGTTGCATCGGCGGATAGCGTCGCTGGAAGGGAGCCTCAAGCCGGGGGGACCGACCAGAATGCCGGGCAATAAACCGGTTCCAGGCCGAAGGGCGCCAGAGAAGAAGAAGGGGCCAAGAAAGCCACGGACCCATAGCTTTGCTCGCCAGCGTATGACGCCGACTCATCGGGTGGAGCATGCCCTAGAGACCTGTCCGGATTGTGGCGGGAGCCTGGCTGGGGGATGGGCACAGAGGACCCGGGAAGTCATCGAGATTCCGACGGTTCCGGTACAAGTGACGGAGCATGTCTACGTGGCCCGGACTTGCCCGGAGTGCCAGCGGCGTCGGGTGCCCAAGGTGGCGCTGGATGGCGTGGTCATGGGGCGCCAGCGCTTGGGGGTCAACCTGGTCAGCCTGATAGTGACGCTGCGAGAAGAGGGACGACTGCCCCTACGCACCATCCAATGGTATCTGCGGACGGCGCATCAGTTGCACCTGAGCGTCGGGGGCATCGTCCGGGTCATCCATGGGGCGGCTCAACAGGCCCAACAGGCAGTGGCCGAGGTGCTGGATCGAATTCGAGCCAGCCCCGTGGTGCAGGCCGACGAGACCGGCTGGCGCCAGGACGGGACCAATGGCTATGTCTGGACCTTCAGCACCCCCACCGAACGGTACTTCCTGCGCCGTGGCCGGGATAAGGGGGTGGTGGACGAAGTGCTGGATCAGTCCTTCGGCGGGGTGTTGGTCAGCGATTTCTACGCTGCCTATCATCATTACCCTGGCCTGAAGCAACGGTGCTGGGCCCATCTGCTGCGGGACATCCATGACCTGAAGACCCTCTACCCGGATGACTCTAGGCTGGCGCGGTGGTCTGTGGCCATCCACAAGCTCTACGCTGCGGCCAAGGCCTCGGCCCATCCCGGGGCGCACCAAAGGCGTCTTGACCAGCTGGGGCTGGAACGGAAATTGCTGGCCCGCTGCCGACCGTTCCTGGAAGACCCGTTGGCAGTCCAACGCAAGCTGTGTCGGCGCATAGAGCGGTTTATCAAGGAGCTGTTTGTCTTTGTGGCCGAGCCTGGGGTGCCATCCGATAACAACGCTGCCGAGCGGAGCCTGAGGCACCTGGTGATCAGCCGTAAGATCAGCGGCGGCACCCGCTCGCAGCAGGGCACCGATAGCAAGATGGCCCTGGCTTCCCTCTTCGGCACCTGGCGCGCGAGGGGATTAAACCCCCTCGTGGCATGCCGTCAGTTACTCACATCCCCTCAAGTCTGAACAGTTACCGTATCCGGGCGGCGGTTGATACGCAGCAGCGGCTTGAATATAATGGCCGAGTCATTTTAACCATCCGGCGTTTGGCAACCCCGCGGGCCCGCGAGGCGGCAATGGCATCCGATCGACAATCAAACGACGCTCCCCTGGCCCCCTACCGCGCCCTGGACCTTACCGAGGGAGGGTTCAACTGGTGCGGCAAGGTGTTGGCGGACATGGGCGCCGACGTCATCAAAGTGGAACCGGTCGGCGGTTCGAGCGCCCGCTTCAGGGGTCCCTTCTACAAGGATGAGCCCCACCCGGAAAAGAGCCTCTTCTGGTGGGCCTACTGTGTGAACAAACGGGGGATTACTCTGGATATCGACTCCTCCGACGGCCGCGAGCTTTTCAGAGGCCTGGCCGCTGAATCCGACTTCATCCTGGAGTCCTTCAAGCCCGGATTCCTGGAAGGCATCGGCTTGGGCTATCCAAGCCTGTCACGCTTGAACCCCGGCCTCATCATGACCTCCATGACGCCCTTCGGACAGAGCGGCCCCTACGCCCATTACAAGGCGACGGACATCGTGGCCTGGTCCATGGGAGGCCAGCAATACGCCTCCGGGGATGACGACCGCCCGCCTGTGAGGGTCAGCTTCCCTCAGGCGGAACTCCATGCCGGGGCACAAGGAGCCGCCGGGGCCATGACCGCATTCTGGCAGCGCACCAAGTCGGGAGAGGGGCAGCAGGTCGACGTGTCTATGCAGACGTCGGTCATCTGGACCCTGATGAACGCCACCCATCATCCTCCCATCATGAACAACAACATGGAGCGGGCAGGCGGGGCCCGTAAACGCAACGGCCATCTTTTCCGGTCCATCTTCCAATGTCAGGACGGCTATGTGGTGGCCAACATCGGCGGCGGCGGGACCGCCGGCAGGGACATCACCGTGCCGGGCTTGATCAGGTGGATGGAGGAGGACAGGGTCAAGCCGGACTTTATGAACAGTGTGGACTACAACACATACGGCGCCATAGACCTTGCGCTTTCGGGAGAGGAAGGGGCCAAGCTCCAGCAGGCCACCCAACAGGCCTTTTCCGACTTTCTGTCCACCAAGACCAAGGGGGAAATCTACGAGCGCGCCCTCACGCATCGGCTATTTATGAGTCCCTGCAACACAGTGAAGGACATCCGGGAAAGCCCGCAGCTGGAGGCCAGGGACTTCTGGCTGGAGCTCTACCACCCCGAAGTGGACGCCATGGTCACTTACCTGGGGCCTTACATCAAGATGGGGGAGAGCCCCATCAGGCTGCGCCGCCCTGCGCCCAGGATCGGCCAGCATAACGAGGACGTATACATGGGCGTTTTGGGCCTCAGCAGGGAGCGGCTCGTCCACCTGAAAGAGGTGGGGGTAATATAGTCTCCACAGGCGGAGTGGTCACTCGATGGTGATCACCGTGCTGAAGGTGGAAATGTCGTCGTCTGTGGAAACCCCGAAGAGGAAAGCCTCCAAGGGCTGCACAAAGGGGGCCGCCTCCTCTTCATACTGTTCCCGGTCCGTTTCACTCACTTGATCAAGCCCCGCTTTGACGATTTTCTTGATGTTGGCATATATCAGGAAGTCAGTTGAGCCTTCCGCCGCCTCTAGCGGACGACTGAAGGCTGAAGTCTCCAGCAATGACGGAATGTCTCCCCTTTTCGCCGCAACAGCTTGCTGCAAGGACGCTTTGGTCGTGCCAATGACGACGTAGTTGTCCAGAACTAGATACCCCGGACTAAGACCGAGCAGCCCATCGTCTTCATCCGACTTTGCCACGACTGCATCCACTCCCTCGATGTCAACATCGGTAAACTCCGCCCCCTGTTGTTCCAGCGAAGCCCGGATATCTTCCAAGCCGGAAAGGGCCTTGGCCCTGTCGTCGAATTCCACGTAAACGTTGGCGTGAATTTCGTCTAGACCAAACGATGCTCCGCCGGGAAGGAGCATGGCGACAGCCAGCTCCCCTGACATCCAATCGAAGATGTCCTCTTCTATGTCGATGCCGAGTTCTGATTCGATTTCTTCAAGCCCCTCTTCAACTCCTTCAATGTCGTTGATCTCATCTTTGAGCTTCTTCCACGCATCCTGTATCCCAACGAAGGAGAGCAGCCCCAAAGTGTTCTCCGGCGCCCGTGCCGCCGACCCTACGGAGTTGGCGGACGCGGAGACGGGCCACTGGTCCGGGGTGTTGAAGGACGTGGAAACGCGTATGCCCTTGTCTACGAACGCCGCAGAGGCCACGATGAAGTCCGGGACTTGGTCATCAAGGAGTTTTAGACTTCCAAAATCTTGCTCGTCGAAGTCCTCCCCCAACCGGTCGATTATCGCGGCCACGTCCAGATACAGGATGCCGAAACGGGGACTCTGCGCCGCGGCTCGGGCTTCTTGGAACCCCGGTTTGTCGAGCAGTGAGGGCCGGTCCTGGGCTGAATTCATCCTGTCAAGGGTGGATTCCAGCAACTCCGCGCTGGTGGTTGCTACTATATAGTCGTCTGTGAGGGCTATGTAAGAGACGATCTCATCGGATGGGCCGGATATGAAAGTGAGGTGGCCCTGGGTTTCTCCTTCCTCATATTCCACTCCCTCGGATTCGGCCTCGGCTATCAGCTTGCGTATTAAGGACTCGGCCGCTGCTTTATCAGTCGTACCGATGAAGGCGACGATTCCGGGCGCTTCGTCTATGCCCTGGAAGTCCGGGATTGCCAGTGAGACTTCAGGTCCCATCCATGGGAACAGGTCCTCCTCCATGTTAATCCCTGTCTCCTCCTCGATTTCCTCGTATATCTCGTCCAGCTTCTCGCCGAACCTGGGGTCCTCGCGGAACCGGTCTCGGACTTCCTTGGCCTTCATAATCTGCTCCACGCCCGGGCGCAAATTCATGGAAACGTAGAAAGTTGTCTCCATGGGCAAGAATTTTGCTGTGTCTTCGGGCGGGTGTGACAGAGATTGGATGACAAAGTACGCTCCGACGCCCACGGCTGTGCCGAGAGCCAAGACGAGAGCCGCCGCAATGATCAAGACTTTCTTGTTCATGTCGATAAGAGCTCACTCCCGGACTGTTGTCCGACCTTGGATTCAATGGTACGGGCCATCGGGATTGTCGGTCAAATTGTCAGACAACCCTCGGAGCCGATCCTGTTGAAGCGATGCCCCTCGGTTTTCAGCAGTTAAGGAGCATCAGGTCCATTACATAGCATGGCTGTTGGCGCCTCAACTTGGCCGCCTGCCGGGGGCCGGGCGCCGAAAAGCCCGGAGCTGTCCGAATGCCAGTGTTACGAATTACGCCTATTGTGAAGGACATCACGATGTGTTGTGAAATAAATCTCGAATCGAAATGGTATTGACACCGCCAACTCGATGTGATAGTCTACGAATTGCCCCAAGCAACCGAGGGACTGGCAGGCGGGGCCGAGTAGGTGGCCGAGGGTCCGGGCAACCGGGTCTCCGGGCAGCGGAAAGGCCGAAGGGCCGTGGGAACAAGGTTGCTCGGGGCCTTTCTTTGTCTCCGTCGGACTACCGCAATACCCGCTCGTCCCCAACCCTACGGGTGATCCGGCGCTGGTCCAAATACTCCAACAGGGGCAGGACGTACTTGCGGCTGGCGCCCAGAAGGTCGCGGCCCTCAGCCACGGTTATATTGCCGTGGGCCTTGATGTGCGAGACCACCCGGTCAACCATCTCCTCATACGCCGACGAGGAGAAGACCACCGATTCGCTGACCTTGACTATCCGTCCTGCATCCACGAGGTAGGCGGCCATTTCAGGGTCCAGCGTCTGATCAGTCGGGGGCGAAAAGGGGTCGGACTCCAGGGTCCGAAGATATTGGTCCAGCTGCTTTTGCTGGGCCGGACTCAGGGTCGGCTGATGGTCGGGGAGGCTTACGGACTGCCCCTCCCGGGTCAATGTGTTTTCGCCTGCGAGGCGGTCCATAGCCGGCAGGAATGCGTCGGCGGGAAGGCCAAGGCGGTTTCTCATCTCTTCCCTGGGCATCCCTCGCCTGAGGGGATGCTGGCGATGGTACTCTGAGAGAGTTTGACGCACCTTGTCCCGCAGCATGGACCAGGACTGGGATGAGTAGACCAGCGTGTTGGGACCGGGCGGGTTGGCGCCGAGAGCTATCAGGCGCCCTTCGGCTTCCAACTCGCCGGACTGTGCGGACGCCTCATCAAAGGACAGGTTGGCCCGTTGGGCCAGCGACGACAACGTCATCGGTCCGAAGTGGTCGGCGGCGTCCAGAAGCGCCCCCTCTCCGGTGCCTTGGTCTATGTCGGACAGCCGGCTCAGCACCGACTCGATGAAGCGCCGGTGTCTCCGGGCCGGGTGGGGGTCCACCACCTTGCCGCCGCCCAGAGTTGAGTCAGCGGACCTGAGCACGAACAGGTCTCCCTTCACGACGGGCACCGGCTCCGAAATATGCAGCTGGGCCCAACCTTCTTCGCCGGGGCCTATCCGGTCCGCATCCAGGAGCCTTACACGAGCGGACGCCTCGTTGGTGAAGACGTGAAAAGAGACCATCTCGTTGTGTTTGAGGGGCCTGGGCGAGTCGGGAGTCAGCCTCAGCAGGGCGTCTATCCGGGACGTGGGCTTGAGCCAACCCGACGTGGTCAGGACCTCTCCCCGGCGGACTTCATCCCGTTCGATGCCGGAAAGGTTTACCGCCAGCCTCCGGCCGGGGTCGGCGTGGTCCAGTTTTTTCCTGTGGCTCTGCAGGCCCCGTATCCTGCTGCGCTCTCCCGAGGGCGCCAGCTGCACCTCTTGGCCCACGTTCAACGCGCCGTCGATCAACGTGCCGGTGACGACGGTGCCGAAACCGGCCACGGTGAAGGAGCGGTCCACGGGCAGCCTTGGCCGGCCCAGGTCTTTTCGGGTGTCCGTCTCGTCCAACATGGAGTCGATGGCTTGCTTCAATTCGTCGAGCCCCTGTCCACTGTAGGCCGAGACGCGGTGCATGGGCGCCCCCTCGAAGGAGGCGCCTTGGAGAGCGTCCTCGATCTCCGCCTCCACCAGCTCCACCAGCTCCTCTTCCACCAGGTCGCACTTGGTTACCGCCACCATGCCTCGCTTGATCCGGAGGATGTCCAGTATGGCCAGGTGCTCCCTGGTCTGGGGCATGACGCTTTCGTCGGCGGCGACGATAAGCAGGGCCAGGTCTATGCCTCCCACTCCGGCCAGCATATTCTTGATGAACCGCTCGTGCCCCGGCACGTCCACTATGCTGACCTCCCTTCCTGAAGGGAGGGTCAGCCACGCAAAGCCCAGGTCGATGGTCATCTCCCGTTCCTTTTCCTGGGGGAGCCGGTCGGGGTCGATGCTGGTGAGGGCTTTCACCAGGGTGGACTTGCCGTGGTCCACGTGCCCTGCGGTGCCTATTACGTACATTCGGGAACCTTCAAGCGGGTTTTGGGGAGCCTATGCCGCTCTCGAATAAACTCGGACGCTTATCATATTCTAAACGCCTGTCTCACGTTTGGCACGTAGAAATCAAAGAAACTCCACGAACACTCGGTTTGAGAGCAGGCAGCCTTTGTCGGTTAGCCGCAGCCTGCCGTCGAAACACTCGAGCAGCCCTTGGCCCTCCAGGTCCTTGATCTGGGCGCCGTAGAGCGTAAAGGGGTCTACGGAAAAGCGGTCCCTGAAAGCCTGAACGTCAATCCCCTCCATCAGGCGCAGGCCCAGAATCATGGTTTCGGCCATGTCCAGCTCGGGCTGTATATGCTCCCAGCCGTCCACGGTCAACGCCGAACCCAGCAGGGTGTCGTCGATCTCCTGGGCGACGTCGGAAGCGTCTGTGTGGGTCGTACTCCACTGCTCGGCAAGCCTTATGTAGTCTCTGGGAGGCTTTACCGTCCAGAACCGGCGGCTGCCCAGGCGCGAATGTGCGCCGGGACCGACGCCGAGATAGGGCAGGTTGAGCCAATAGGCCTTGTTGTGAAGACTCTCATGGCCGGGCAGCGCCCAGTTGGAAAGCTCATAGTATACATATCCTGTGCCGCCCAGCCGTTCCCGGGCCAGCTCGTACATGTCGGCTGCCAGGTCCGGGTCGGGCTCGGGCAGCGCCCCACGGCGGACCCATTGCTCCATGGGCGTGCCCTCTTCCAGCGTGAGGGCGTACAACGAAAGATGTCCCGGCCCGGCCTGCACCGTTGACTCCAGCGTCTCCCGCCACTGCTGCAATGTCTGGCCGGGAAGTCCGTAGATCAAGTCCAGGTTGACCTTGTCGAATCCCGCCGCCCGGGCGTCTGAATGGGCTTTCAGGGCCTCGTCGGCGCTGTGGCGACGGCCCAGGAGCTTGAGCAGGCCGTCATCCAAGCTCTGCACACCGATGCTGAGCCTCGTGGCCCCGATGGACTTGAGTCCGTCGAGGGTTTTTGGCGTCAGGTCTCCGGGATTGGCCTCGAAGGTCACCTCTGCGCCGTCCGCCGGTTCGAAGTTGGACGATATGGTCTCCATGACCCGGCCCAGGAGGTCGGGACCAAGGTAAGACGGCGTGCCTCCGCCGAAGAACACGGTGTTGACCTGCGGCCTGCCCAATACCTTGCCCCAAAGGGTCAACTCGGTGGACAAGGCTTTCGAGTAGGGCGCCATCAGCCGTTCAATGCCCTGGTAGGTGTTGAAGTCGCAATAGGGGCACTTGGACAGGCAGAACGGAACGTGAACGTATAGGGCGATGCCTGAATCGGTGCAGCGGGCCGGCATTTATCTCATCCTACTACGTTAAACAGGCTCACAATACGTTAAATAGGCTCACACGTTGAACAGGAAGATGACCACGTCGCCGTCCTTGACCGGGTAGCCCTTACCTTCCAGGCGGAACACGCCCTGTTTCTTGCATTGAGCTATGGACCCGCAAGCCGCCAGATCGTCGTATGCCACCACCTCGGCGCGTATGAACCCCCGCTCCATGTCCGAGTGTATACGACCCGCGGCCGTTGAGGCCGGAGTCCCCGCCGGGACGGACCAGGCCCGGACCTCTTTAGGGCCATAGGTGAAGAAGGAGACCAGGTCGAGTAGCTCATGGGACTTCGCTGCAAGCCGGTCGAGGCCGGACTCTGCGACGCCCAGGGACTCACGGAACTGGCGCTCCTCTTCCGGTTCGAGCATAGACAGCTCTTCCTCCAGCTTGGCGCATACTGACACCGCCGGAGCGTCCGGGCGGCCGCCGCCGAGCTCATCCGAATTCCCCCTTGAGCCGGATGAGACCTGGTCCTCCCCCACGTTCAGCGCCGTAAGCAGAGGTTTGGCCGTGAGCAGCTGGTAGTTGTTCACAAAGGTAAGCTCGTCCGGTCCCAAGTCCTGGCCTCTCACCGGCGTCCCCTGGTCCAGGGCTTCCGTCAGCTTTACCGCCAAGCCCTCCTCACGAACCAGCAGGTCTCTCTCGTGGCCCTTTGCCCCCTTCATTGACGCCTGGATGCGCTGGCGCCTGCGCTCGAGAATCGCCTGGTCGGAGAACAGGAGCTCGGCCTCCATCTCCTCCATGTCTCTCCGGGGGTCGATGCCGCCCTTAGGGTGGGGCGCCGACGGCTCTTCAAAGCGTCGCACAACGTGGACCAGCGCGTCGACGCCCTGGACCGCGTTGAGGAACTGGCCGGCGATTCCCTGCCCGTCTCCGGCGTAGGGGGCGGGCACGTCCAGACATCTTATCTCGACGGGGACCGTTTTGGGTGGATTGAATATTCCGGCCAGGGTCTCCAGCCTGGAGTCTGCCATGTGGGTTACGCCCGTGTAAATCTCCATCCTGGAGGAGCCGTGGGAGGCGGCCTCTGTGCGTCCACGGGTGAGGGCTCGTAGAAGGGTTGTCTTTCCACTCTGCGGCAGACCTATCAGGGCCAGTTCCATGTGGGCTTCTCGATGAAGACGCCGCTATTCGGGCGGCTCTTCCTCGTCTATTATCCGCCCGCTGCCTTCAACCACCCGCCCGTCGTGTCCGGCTGTTCCCCCGCGTTCGTAGTTTCGGCGGACTCTCCAAGGAGCGTATTCTTCCACGACTTCTCGCGGGGCAAGATTCAGCAGCAGGTAGACGGCCGCCCCCAACACGATCAGGTAACCGGCGGGCCCAATCAAGGGGAATCGGAAAAAGGGGGTCAGGAAGTAGATGAGACTTGCGGGCGTCAGCAGCCGCAGGAGGATGTTCACCCTCCGGTCAGTGGTGAGCTTCCAGACTGCATAAGCAGTCCGCACCAGCCTCGGCAGGATGACCGGACCGAACAGCAAGAGGAAGGGATATGCCAAGCGCCATATCATAACCATGCCTCGTTCCCATTATAGCCCAGAGGTGTGCTATCTTTGAAGATGCGCCCGGAAAAGAGCGACCGGAGGTGTGCGACGGCGCCGGCGAAAGTCTTATACGGAGACGACTTTCTCATTGCGGAGGCCCTGAGGGAGCTGAGAGACGGCGTGGGCCCGGACGAGTTGCGGGATGCAAACAGCCATCGCCTGGCCGGGGCCGACGCGTCTCCCCAGGAAGTCCAAGCAATCTGCAACGCTGTTCCCTTCCTTGCCGAATACAGGCTCGTCATCGTGGAGGGGTTGCTTGGACGTTTCGAGTCTGGGACGCCTAGAAGAGGTTCCAGAGGAGGCAGGCAGGGGTCCCAGGCGTCGTCGAAAACCTCGGATTCCGGGTGGGACGACTTTGCCCGGTACATATCCGAAGAGATGCCGCCCACCACCATGCTTGCGTTTGTAGACGAAAGGGTTTCGAGAAACAATTCGATGCTGGCCGTCCTCAAACCGGCGGCGGACGTGAAGGAATTGGCCACTCCTGCGGGGGAGGCCCTCGCGCGCTGGATCAAAGAGCGGGCCGCGGCCAAAGGCGCCCAGATAGCCCCCGGAGCGATCCGCCTCATGTCCCAGTTTGTCGGAGGAAACCTGCGGGTCTTGGACGGGGAGCTTGAGAAGCTGTCCTTGTACGTGAAGCGCCCCGTGGAACGCCCCATCGAAGAGTCTGACGTGAGGACTCTGGTGTCCCAAGCTAGGGAGGCCAACATATTCGCCGGAGTGGACGCCCTGATGGACGGACGGTCCGGGGCGGCGCTTCAAAACATTCAGCAGCTGAGGAGCGACGGGGCGGACTTCTCCTACATCGTGGCGATGACGGCCCGGCAGTTGAGGCTTGTGGCTCTGGCGAAAGACCTGCTGGACCGGGGCCATAAGCAGGCGGAGTTGGGAAGCAAACTGGGCATACGCCAGGACTTCGCAGTCAGGCGGACCGTCGATCAGGCAAGGAAGAGGTCCTGGAGCGGCATCCAGAGGCTCTATGGCAAACTCCTGGAAGCCGACCTTGCGGTGAAAGATGGGCGTTTGGGTGAAGACGTCGCCCTGGAACTCCTGGCCAGCCTGACCTGACCTCACGCGGCGCATTATTGTCGTGGTCGGGTCGGCGGCGCTGTGAGCTTTCAACTTGCCGGCTTAGGCGGGAGGTTATTCGTCGTAAACCGCTGTCCACCGGATGTCCATGGTGTTGTAGCAGGCCACGCTGTGGGCGGGTGTAAGGTTTCCCAAGGCTGGCGCGGGCTCGGTCCTGCATTGGTTGGTGGCCTTGTGGCACCGGGGTACAAAGGGGCACGTGTCGACTGAAGACATCAGGTCCGGCGGGGTCCCGTGGATGGGCTCGAACCGCACGTCCGGCCGGTCCAACCTGGGCACAGAGCGGAACAGTCCCCAGGTGTAGGGATGGACGTGGTTCCTGAAAAGCTCATGCACTCCGCCGAACTCCACGATTTTGCCTGCGTACATCACGGCCACGTTGTCGGCCATCCTGGCCACCACGCCCATGTCGTGGGTAATTAGTATCATGGAAGAGTGGCGGTCCTTGCAGAACCGCTTCAGGCGGTCCAGTATCTCCGCCTGAAGCGTGACGTCGAGATTGGAAGTGGGTTCGTCCGCTATCAGCACCTTTGGGCCCAGGGCCATGGCCATGGATATCATGACCCGCTGGCACATTCCGCCGCTGAGCTGGAAAGGGTACCGCTTCAGGGTGTCCTTGGGGTCGGGCAGCCCCATGTCGGTCAGTAGGTCGATGGACAGGTCTTCGGCGGCCCTTTTCGTCAGGTCCGTGTGGGTGAGTATTTGCTCCTCCAGCTGCGTGCCGATGGTGAGGATTGGGTTTAACGCCGACACCGGTTCCTGCGGGATCATGGCGATGTCCTTGCCCCGTATCCGGCGCAGGGACGCCTGGTCCAACGACATGATGTCCTGACCTCCGAACTGCACGGCGCCGGAGATTTCCCTGGCTGCTCGGGGCAAGAGGCCCAGCAGGGTCAGGGCTATGGTGCTCTTGCCGGCGCCGCTTTCACCCACAAGACACAGAATGGACTCCTGGTAAAGGTCGAAGCTCACCCCGTTGACGGCGTTCACAACCCCTTCCTTGGTGTAGAAACGGACGTTCAGGTCTTCTGCGTGGAGCACTGGGGTTGGCATTACATTCTCGTCAAACTCGTCAAAGTCCTGGGGTCAAGTTAGTTTGGGCTGGGGCCGCCGTGTTTTCAACCAGAGCCACCCGTTGGAAACGGCCGGCTTTGATTTCCTGCACAAGAGCGTCCACCGAGTCCACCCTGCGGCAGAACTCTGTGGCCGCGGCGCCCAGAGTGTGGAGCCGGTGGGCGTCGCTGCCGCCCACGGTCCGCATTCCCAGTTGGGCGCTGAGGTCCAGAGAAAAGTTGGTCTCGCCGTCGGTGGCCCTGCCGTTCAGCCCTTCCACTGCGTCACAGGCCCGGAAGATGGGGTCGGAGCAGGCGTCGTCGATCATCCGGCGGTAGTAGTCGGGCTTGTGGGCGTGCTCCGGCAGGAACCGCCTGCGATACGGGTGGGCAGCTATCAGCGCTCCCCCCGCCTTCCTTGTGAGGTCTTCCAGCACGTGGACCTTGTGCATCCCGAACCGGTAATGGGTCAGCCCAAAGGCCAGCACGTGTCCCGAGTCGGTGTTGATCTCGCACCCCGGAAGCGCCAGAAAATCATGGCGGGCGCTGAGGGCGCGGAGGGAGTCGGCGTCCCAGAAGTAGTCGTGCTCGGTGAAGCAGATGGCGTCCAATCCTATTGCCTTGGCCTTTTCGATAAGCTCATCGGGGCCGACGAAGCTGTCATCCGATTGGGGGAAGGAGTGGGTATGGAGGTCGATGATCAACGGGGCTCCAAAGTTCGGGGGTCTGTCGGCTAGTTTCCCATTCCCCCGACGGTCTAGTCAACCCTGCGGGCGTTCTGCCCCTATGATACCGGCTGGGTGAGGCAGACTTGGGCGGTTTGCCGCCGGCGGGGGGCTACTCAGGGACCATCTCCAGAAACCGGTCGAAGACCTCTTCGTTGTCCCGTGGGCCGGGGGAGGCTTCAGAGTGGTATTGGATGGTCAACACGGGGAGTTCCACGTGCTTCATGCCTTCCACCGTGCCGTCGTGGAGGTTGACTTGGGTGACCTGCAACTCCGAGGGCAGAGACCCCGGGTCCACAGCATAGCCGTGGTTCTGGGCGGTAATGTGCACCCTCCCGGTGGCAAGGTCCTTCACGGGATGGTTTGCCCCGCGGTGGCCGAACTTGAGCTTGAAGGTCTCTGCGCCGAACGCGCGGGCTATGACTTGGTGGCCGAGGCATATGCCCATCAGAGGGACCTTTCCTATCAAATTCCGTGCAGTCCCCACCAACCCGTCCAACAGCGCCGGGTCACCTGGGCCGGGAGAGAAGAGTACGCCGGAGGGCTTCAAGGCCATGATCTCATCGGCGGTGAAAGACCCTGGGACTGCGACTGCCTGGCAGCCCCGGTTGTCTAGGAGCCGCAAAATGTTGTACTTGAGGCCCATGTCGGTGACCACGATGCGTCGTTCGCTCCCCGTGCCGGCCTCCGGTCCGTCGTTCCAGGAGTAGGCTTCACGAGTTGACACCCTGGACACGAAGTCCTGGTCGTCGTACCTGGGCAAGTCCCTGATTCGAGCCAAGGCCCCTTCGGGCGCTATTTCTGTAAGAAACGTGGAAGCCTCTTGCCCGGCGTGGCCGCCGCCGCTGGAGTCGGGTTGGATTATCCCCATCATCACGCCCCGGCTCCTGAGGCGGCGGGTTATCGCCCTGGTGTCCACGCCCTGGATGGCCGGAATGTCTTGAGACTCCAGGAAACGGTGCAGGCTCATATTGCTCAGGCCGTGGCTGGGGTAGTCGCAGTGCTCCCTGACCACCAGCCCGGCCACCTGAATCCGCCGGGACTCGAAGTCTTCAGGATTGATCCCGTAGTTCCCGGCCATCGGGTAGGTCAGCATCACGATTTGGCCGGCGTAGGACGGGTCGGTCAAGACCTCCTGGTAGCCGGTCATGGAAGTGTTGAAGACAACCTCTCCGTGGCCGAAAACGGCGGCTCCCAAAGCCTCGCCCCTGAAGGACGCGCCGTCTTCCAACGTCAGATAAGCCGTTTCAGCCAATAACCGCTACACCGTTCCCATTCTTAGCTGTTCACCTGCTCGTGAGAGGGAGTCAAGGCTTGCGCCGGAGCGCCTTGCGCCTCCGTGTAGAAGGTGTACGCGCGAGGGTCCAGTCCCTCTTTGGGGAACTCTTCGATGGGGTGGTACGTCTCCCCGCCGGGATAGGCGAAGTAAGCGGGGCGAACGGCCCTTTCACAGTAGCAGCAGATGAACCTTATGACCGGGGTCTTGCGCAGAGTAAACTGGGCCGTTGTGCTTACAGGTTCTTGGTTCACTGCGCAGAAGGGATTGTCGCACCTGATGTTCGTAGGAGCCTCGAAAGGCGCGTCGGTTGAGCGGCCCGTCTCATCCCTGTTTTCCTGCCAGGGTTCGATTCCCAGCATCAGCATGATGAGGGACATGCGTACGGGCACACCGTTACGGGCCTGTTCGAAGTACTTGCTCCGGCTGTCCGTGTCTACGTCGGTCGATATCTCGTCCACCCTGGGCAGGGGATGCAGCACGACAGCCCTCGAAAAGTCGGGCTGCTTCAAAACGTCGGCGTTGATTCGAGGGTAACGGGCGGGTGCAGCCTGTCCCTTGCCGGCGGAGTCCCTTTCCGCTTGCCGCCTGGTCACGTAGAAGGCAACGGATTCATCTTTGCCCAACTCGAGCTGCGCCGACCCGAACAACGTGGGACTGTGGGGTGTACTGGGAGTCATGTATACGGCGTCAACCAGACCACCGTCGGCGCCGGAATCGTCGCCGTAGAGGGCCGACAGGCCGGCGTGGCGGACCTCCTGAGTGGGTATTCCATATTCGGTCTCTATCTTGTCCACCACGTGCTCCGGCAGTCCCAGTCCCTCTCCGGGAAGGCAGATCACCGTTGAGCCGAACCGGAGAAGCGCATACACCAGGGAGTGGATGGTGCGTCCGTTCTTCAGGTCTCCGCACAGGACGATTTTGCGGCCTTCCAGCGTACCGAACTCCTTGCGCAGAGTGTAGAGGTCCAGCAGGGTCTGGGTTGGATGCTCGTGCCCGCCGTCGCCAGCGTTGATGACCGGGACCTCGCTGTAATCGGCGGCCAAACGGGCGGCGCCTTCCCAGGGGTGGCGCAGCACGATGAAGTCCGAGTACCCGCTCCATATCCGGATGGTGTCGGCCAGTGTTTCGCCCTTTTCGACGGACGACGTGCGGGGGTCTGCGACGGTTACGGCGGCGCCGCCCAGGCGTTTCATGGCGGCCTCAAAGGAGCCCCTGGTCCGGGTGCTGGGCTCGAGGAACAGGCTCCCCATGATCTTCTTGGAAGCCAACCCGTAGAAGCTGTCCCGGTCGGCCTCTATCCGTCCGGCGAGGTTGAGGATGTCTTCAATCTGGCCTACGGACAGGTCGTCGATGGAGACCAGGCTGCCTTTATACATTGGCGGCGCCCTCCCACTGCCGTTGGGGGACCGAGTTGGCGTCCAGTACCACCTCGTCGCTGCCGTCCACTTCGGCGACCCGGACTCTCACCGTCTCTCCGCGGCTTGTGGGGATATTCTTTCCCACGTAGTCGGCCCTGATGGGAAGCTCCCTGTGTCCCCTGTCCACCAGGACAGCGAGCTGCACTCGCTGGGGCCTGCCCAGGTCCGTCAGCGCGTCGAGGGCCGCCCTGGCCGTCCGCCCGGTGTAGAGAACATCGTCCACCAGTACGATCCGCTTTCCCTCGACCTCCATTGGCGAGCCTTCAACCACGGGCCTGAGCCTGGACCTGGGGATGTCGTCCCTGTAGGGGCGTATGTCCAGCTCGTAAACCGGCGTTTCAGCGTTTTCGAAACTCTGTATGGCGTCCGTGATGCGTTGGGCCAGGGGGAGTCCTCTTGTGCGTATTCCCACAAGCGCCAGAC
This sequence comes from Dehalococcoidia bacterium, assembly GCA_965237875.1. Lineage (GTDB taxonomy): Bacteria > Chloroflexota > Dehalococcoidia > Lucifugimonadales > JAGWBF01 > DAOUJI01. The sequence goes on along the minus strand of CBDEGP010000002.1, from coordinate 1,856,021 downwards.
CTTCGACGCCCTGGTGACGTTCCACGATCTCATGAGCGATGCGGGAGAGGATTCTCCGGATCCCATCCGCGTCCAGGACCACGCTTGCCGTAGGTTGTTCAGCTCTTTCGGCCATGAAAAAATCCTTGCCGTTGCTGGCAAGGATTGCACCTCTCCCCGGGTGTGCAGGATTGGTGTTTGAGTAGCCGCCTTGCCAGTCTCACGGGACTGCCTTAAAGGATTGGCCTCGGCCTATTCGGTTATTTGGTTGGGACGAATCTTATCAGGGCGCAGCGCCGTCTGCAAGAGCTTCAACCGAGCGGGCTGCTAATTTGCGGGCAGCAGCATCCCGTCCGAGGGGACAAGATCGGGCATCGGCCCCGTAAAGGCGTATAATGCGACCGCATGAATCGGAGAGGCAATGTGGATACGATTGAAGCAGCGACATTCCAAGTACAGCGCCTGGAGCTGTTGGACCGGCTCGACGCCGATGGCCTGATTGTCACCAAGCACGGCAAGCCGATCACCCGTGTCCTCCCTTATCTACCGGCGGGAGACGAATTGATAGGCAGTCTGCGGCACAAGGTCAAGATTCGAGGCGACATCCTTACAACCTGGAAGGCCTCCTGTTGAGGTGCGGTTCTTGAGTAAAGACCGGTGGGCCGGGGGTGCGTTCATAATAATAGCCGCCTGAACACGGGTGGACAACGGGCCGTTCTCAATCCCGTAGCTTGAGGCCCGGCGACTTGAGGCGGACGCAGTTGGGGACGCATGGGCGCTGGACCGGCACAGCACGTTTTCCAAGGGCCGGATTTTTGGTATACTCCCTGCGGCTTCTTGCGAACCCTTGCCGTCCATTGCAAATTGACACGTCAGGGATGGGTAATTATCATGCAAGGGCCGCACCGGTTCCGGGCGGCGTCCCATTGTCGGCTGTCCCTACCGGAGAATGCCCATGCCCGCAAATGAGGAGGTGAATCCTTGCGAGACTTCGAGTTCAAATCCGCGAGAACGGTGGACGAAGCCGTGACCTTGATGGCAGAGAAGGGCGGCCAAGCCCGCGCTCTGGCCGGAGGAACTGACCTGCTGGTCCAGCTGCGAGTAGGACGCAGAAGCGCGGACCTTGTGGTGGACGTCAAAGACATCCCGGAAACCAACGCCTTGACGTATGACCCGGGGACCGGACTTACCGTAGGCGCCGCCACTCCCTGCTACCTCATATACCAGGACGAGACGGTGAGCAGGCTGTACCCGGGCCTGATAGACGCCGCCGCCATGATTGGCGGCATCCAGATACAGGGCAGGGCCAGCATCGGCGGCAACCTGTGCAACGCGGCGCCCAGCGCCGACTGCATCCCGCCCCTGATCATGCTGGGGGCTGTGGCCGTAGTCGCCGGACCCAACGGCGCCCGCGAGATAGCGGTGGAAGACTTCTGCACAGCGCCTGGGCAGAATGTGCTCAACGACGGCGAAATACTGGTGTCCATCAAGATGCCCACTCCCGGGCAGAACGCCGGCGCCCACTACCTGCGGTTCATACCGCGCAACGAAATGGACATCGCCATAGCCGGAGTGGGGTCGTCGGTGGTTTTGGACTCCGATAAGAAGACCATCACGTCGGCCAGGGTTGCGCTGGCGTCAGTGGCCCCAACGCCCCTTTTCGTGAAAGAGGCTGGAGAGGCCCTGGTTGGCAAGGAAGCCAGCGACGCCAACTTTGAAGCCGCCGCGGAAGCGGCAATGGAGGCCGCCAAGCCCATCAACGACATGCGAGGCACCATCAAACAACGCAAGCATCTCGTGGGCGTGCTGACCAGGCGCACCCTTAGGGGCGCCGTAGACCGAGCTAAGGAGGCTTAAAGATGGCCGGAAAGATACATATTCAGACCAAGATAAACGGCGAAGACGTAGACTTCCTGTGCGAGGCCCGGCAAAGCATCCTGGAAGTCCTCCGGGACGTTCTCGGCATGACGGGCACCAAAGAGGGTTGCAACGACGGCAACTGCGGCGCTTGCACCGTGATGTGGGACGGCCGCATCGTAACTTCGTGCCTTGTTCTGGCCGTTGAAGCCCAGGGCAGGGAGATCACCACCATAGAGGGAGTAGCCAGCGTGGACGGCCTTCACCCTGTGCAGACCGCCTTCCTGGAAAACGCCGCTCTCCAGTGCGGCATTTGCACGCCTGGGTTCATAGTGGCCTCCAAGGCGCTTCTGGAGGCCGAGCCCGACCCCGACGAGGGGCGGATACGCCACTGGCTGGCCGGCAACCTGTGCCGTTGCACGGGCTACGACAAGATAATCCGCGCCGTGATGGACGCCCGCGACAAGATTAAAGCCGCAAGCTAGGCCGCCCTCAGCCAAACCTCTTCCCCTTGAGGGGGAAGATTGAGATGGGGGTGAACTGGGCAGCGAGCGCAAAGGCTTCGTCAAAGGCGAGGGAGTAAGTTTCATCCGTGGGATACGGTTAGTCATAGGATGAGGGAGGTCTGTCGGTTAACACAGGCCTCCTATGTCATAGTAGGGACTCTGGATTCCGGCGTCCGCTGGAAACACAGGAAAGTGAGGCGGGAATGACTTCCAACATTGTGCTTTCGAACACCGAGTACAGGGTGGTGGGCAGCAGACCCATCCGTCACGACGGGACCGACAAGGTGACCGGCAGGGCCAGGTACGGGGCCGACATCAGCCTCCCCGACCTGCTCCACGCCAAGGTCCTCAGGAGCCCATATGCCCACGCCCGAATCAAGTCCATAGACTGCTCCAGGGCTCTCGCCATGCCCGGCGTGCGGGCGGTCGTGACCGCAGAGGACCTTCCCCAGCCTTCGGGCAGGGTCATGGACCTGGGAGAAGGCGCCATGCACAACCCCCTATTCCTGAGCAACAACTGCCTGGCTAACGGCAAAGTCCTCTACAAAGGCCATGCGGTCGCCGCAGTGGCGGCCGCCAGCGCCCATGAAGCCGAGGAGGCCCTGTCGGCCATCGACGTCCAATACGAGGTCCTGCCTTCCGTGGTGGACGTCATTAGCGCGATGGATGAGGGGGCGCCCATCCTCCATGAGAAGCTGGCCAACCTGAACAACCCTGCCCTGCGCATGGGAGGGTATCGAGACGAGGACGCCGACGCGTCGAACGCCACCAACGTCGCCAACGATTTCATCTACGAAATCGGCGACGTGGAGCAGGGGTTCAAGGAAGCCGACCTGGTGGTGGAAAGGGAGTTCGACACCGCCTCGGTGCATCAGGGGTACATCGAGCCGCAGTCCACAACCGTCCATTGGGGCGCCGACGACAACCTGACCATCTGGTGCTCGACCCAGGGCCATTTTGCGGTGCGGGAGCAGACTGCCCAGCTCCTGGACATCCCCGTGTCCAGGATAAAGGTCATTCCCATGGAGATCGGAGGAGGGTTCGGCGGCAAGACTCTGGTCTACCTGGAGCCTGTTGCGGCAACCCTCTCCAAGAAGACCGGCCATCCCGTCAAGATAACGATGAACCGCACGGAAGTGTTCGAGGGCACCGGCCCAACGTCCGGCGGATACATGAAGGTCAAGCTGGGGGTCACGAAAGACGGCAGAATCATCGCGGCCGACTCCTATTTAGCCTATGAGGCGGGCGCTTTCCCCGGCTCTCCGGTGGGAATAGGGGCGATGTGCATATATGGCATGTACGACATCGCCAATGCCCGGGTCCACGGCGCGGACGTGCTGCTGAACAAGCCCAAGACGGCCGCATATCGCGCTCCGGGCTCTCCGGCGGCGGCGTTCGCCATGGAGTCTGTGGTTGACGAGATATGCGAAACGTTGAATATAGACCAGCTGGAATTCCGAGCTCTCAACGGTTCCAAGGAAGGGACGCGCTGGGTGACCGGCCCCAGGTTCGGAAGAATAGGATTCCTGGAGATGGTCGAAGCCGCCAAGGAACACGACCACTACAAGTCCAAGCTGGAGGGTCCCAACAGAGGCCGGGGAATAGCCGCGGGGTTCTGGTTCAACGGGACCGGTCCCGCCAGCGCAACGGCCAGCGTCAACGCCGACGGCACTATAAGTCTCGTGGAGGGGTCCCCGGACATCGGCGGCAGCCGAGCCGTGGCCGCCATGCACGTGGCCGAGGTCCTGGGAATCGGGGCGGAAGACGTAAAACCCCAGGTTGGGGACACCGACACGGTGGGGTTCACCTCCACCACCGGAGGCAGCGGCGTCGCTTTCAAGACCGGCTGGGCTTGCTATGAGGCCGCCCTCGACGTGAAGCGCCAGATGATAGAGCGGGCAGCTAAAATCTGGGACGTGTCCACCGAGGACGTGGAGTACTCGGACGCCGACGGGGTTATTTCCCACAAGTCGGACTCGGAGCTCAAGCTTACCTTCAGCCAGTTGGCGGCCCGGCTCAACGCCACGGGCGGTCCCATTGTCGGAAAGGCCAACGTGTCTCCGCGAAGGGTTGGAAACGCTTTCGCACTGCACATTGTTGACGTCGAGGTGGACCCGGACACCGGCAAGGTGGACATCCTCCGCTACACGGCGTTGCAGGACGCAGGCAAGGCCATCCACCCCTCCTACGTGGAGGGCCAGATGCAGGGAGGCGCAGTCCAGGGCATCGGCTGGGCGTTGAACGAAGAGTATTACATGAGCGACAAGGGCGAGCTCATGAACTCCAGCTTCCTTGACTATCGCATGCCCACCAGCCTGGACCTTCCCATGATCGACACGGTGATCGTGGAAGTTCCCAACGACGGACACCCCTATGGCGTAAGAGGAGTGGGCGAGGTCCCGATAGTGCCGCCTATGGCCGCCCTGTCCAACGCCATATCTGACGCCGTGGGAGTCCGCATGAGGTCCCTCCCGATGTCCCCGGGCAAAGTGCTGGAAGCTCTCTGGAGCAACGGCGACTCCGACGCCTGAGCCACACTGCGTTAGAGACGGGACCCATGATCGCATGACCCTCCCCTTCAGGGTAGTCATGGATGCTGTGTCGCTAGCCTAGGCGCGGCCTTGAACTTAGGCCGGCTGTACGTGGTTGACCGCGCGAGCTGGCTAGGGCGTGTTCACGCTGGAATGTACGTCACCCCGCCTCACTGCCGTTACTCCCCAAGTCATTCTGAACGCGGCATAGTGACAATGTCATTCCGAACGGAGCGCAGCGCAGTGAGGAATCTCAAATCCTTGCCTACAAACCGGGGCCGTCGGAAGTGCAACGCCTCAAAGGAAGAGCCTGTCAGTCGAATTGCGTCATGACTCCGAACAACTTCCTTAGATTCCTCACTCCGCTCGGAATGACAGGTCGGTCGTTCGGAATCACTATGGTCTTGGGAAGGCCGCACAAGGGCGACGAAAATGGGGGTGTCGCCGGTTTCTCTTAGCTCGAACAGGCTCGGAGATGCTCTAGTGGGCGCAGCCGCAGGCGCTTCCGCAGCCCCCGGCTCCCATGCCCATGCCGCCCATGCCCATGCCGCATGAGTCGAAATCGGACCCCTCTCCCCCCGCTGTGACAGACGCGAATAGGGAGATGGCCCTTTTGGCCGGTTGGCTGCACCGGGGACAATCGGCCCCAACAGCGCTCATGGACTGCAGCTTGTCAAACTTGTACTCGCAAGTGGCGCATACATACTCGTAGATTGGCATGACTGTTTCCCCTCTGTATCTTTTGTTGACCAGAATGTAGCCGATAACCCTCCCCATCGTCAAGATTGCGGTCGCCGTCATGGGCTTTCCCATCGTCACTGCCGCCTAGACGGGAGTCCTGGAGGCGCCGTGCTTGCTCATGAGGCCCTATGGATTCCGGCCTCCGCCGGAAAGACGGGGTGGATGGGATGGTCCGTCACGGGGGGATGGTTGGCCCGCGTCGGATGGTCGGATTGTAATGGCGGCCAATCCCAAGTAATATGCATTCGGAAAAGATAGTCGTAAAACAGCGCGATTCCCGCCCGATGAATTCACCGCCAAAGGAGGGTCCGATGAAGGACAAAATCGAGGTCTTCTGGTTCTCTGAGCAACCCTATGGGCACGTCACCAACGAGGACCTGGAGAAATACGATTCGGGTCGCCTCGGCTTCCCCAACACCCATTTCGACCCCCACAAAGCGGTGGTCCTATACAACCAGTACCACGAGCAGTACGCCCACGCCGACGAGATGGGCTTCGACGGAATCATGTCCAACGAGCACCATTCTTCCTACTGGTGCATGAAACCGTCGGTCAACCTTGACGCCGCAGTGATCACCAAGATCACTAAAAGGGGGCGCATCGCCATCCTGGGGAACGTAATCGCCATCAACGACCCCATCAAGATGGCGGAAGAGATAGCCATGCTGGACTGCTATTCCAACGGGCGCATAATCTCGGGGTTCGTTCGGGGGACAGCCGTGGAGAGCTTGCAGGGCGGAATAGACCCCACGGAAAACAGGGAGCGGTTCGAGGAGGCCCATGACCTGATTCTCCAGTGCTGGACACGCCCCGGACCCTTCAGGTACGAGGGGAAATACTTCCACTACCGTACTGTCAACCCGTGGGTGCTGCCGGTGCAGAAGCCCCATCCGGAGGTCTGGTTCCCCGGGTTCTCCAGCCCGGAAAGCGTCGCATGGGCCGCCAGCCACAAGATTCCCTACATGAACCTGGGTTCACTGCTCCACCACACCGAGTTCCTTCGCCAGGTCTACATCGACACCGCCCGCGAGGCCGGTTTCCAGGCCCAACCAGAACACTTTGGCTACCTCCTCAAGGTGTTCGTGGCCGACACAAAGGAGAAGGCCGAAGAGGTGGGCCGCCACTTCATGTGGACCGACGACCACCGCCAGAAAGGTCCAAGGGAACACAACGACCCGCCGGGGTACCAGTCCCGGCAGGCGTTCGGCCTCCAGAAGACTCTGCCGGGAGCCTCCTCTTTCGGCAAGAAGATGAGCTACGAGGAGCTTCAAGAGGTGGACAACATCATCGTCGGCACGCCCGACGACGTTATCAGAAGGCTGAGCAACGTGATTGACAGGCTGAACCCCGGCTACCTGCACATATACGGGAACGAAGGAGCCATGCCCCACAGCGACGTCATGCGCTCCATCGAACTGCTAGCCACGGAAGTGATTCCGGCCCTTCACGAAATAAAGCTGCAGCCCTACGACTAACCCTGGCAGCCGCCCGTTTTCAACCAACAGAACATGGGGTGAGACATGACCCAACAAGCAGCCCTGGACAAGAGCAAATCGGCGGTCCTGATAATGGACTTCCAGAACCGCATCGTTAACAACGTCGCCACAGACCCGCAGGAAGTAGTCGAACAGGCTTCCAAGACCCTCCAAGGAGCGCGGCGGGCCGGAATCCCCGTCATTTACGTGGTCCACAGGGGAGGCGACTTCAGAGCCGACGCCACCGACTTGGGCATACACTCAGGAGTGGCCCCGGAAGAGGGAGAAACTATCGTCACCAAGACCCGGACCAGCCCCTTCTCCACCACGGGTTTGGACGTCCAGCTGAGAGAGATGGGCCGGGACACGCTGGTGATAATGGGAGTGGCCACCAGCGGCTGTGTTCTATCCACCGTGCGGTGGGCAGCCGACATCAACTACAAGCTGGTGGTGGTGTCCGACGCTTGCTCGGACAGGGACCCGGAGGTCCACAGAGTGCTCACTGAGAAGGTCTACCCGCGGCAGGCCACGGTGATGACTGCCGACGAGTTCCTCCAAGCGGTCGCATAGCCCCGCCCTCCGGCGGCCTAACCCGCAGGCGGTTATTCGGGGGGCTGATATGGCATGGCCGGCATGGGCAGGCCGGCCACCTCTCGATCGATGGACTCCCGGCGGCCTGCAACGTCCCTTATCTCAGGGCGGTTGGCGCCGCAATTGGCGCACCACACCTCGTCCTTTGACGAGAGCATCATGTTCTCCCACTTTACCTCGAATCTGCCGGCCTCAACGCCGCAGTGGGAGCAAAGTTGCAACACCGTTATCATGTCTCCGGGCATGTCAAGAACCTTCGCGTTTTAGTCCCATTCTACTACGGCCTACACCGGCCCCGCCACAAGCGCCGCCTACTCCTCAGGGTTTCCAAATGGTCAGAAGTTTTGGTTGATACGTTCGTGGTGAGCCTGTCGAACCACCCTTCGACACGCTCAGGGCGAACGGAAAGAAATGGGTCTGCCAAGAAACCTAGAAGACCCTAACCTACTCCTGACGTCGCAAACGGCGCATGGTCATGATTGCCAGCAGCGAGAGGCCCAGGCCAACCAGGCCCACCACGGTAAACGCGAATTTAGCCGAGGTGATGTCGGCGAATATGCCGATGAGCAGGCTGGAGAAGAGCACGAATCCTTGGCCATAGTTCTGCAGGCTGGTAATTCGACCCCTCAGGTTGTCGGGGGCGAGAATCTGGATAAGAGTTCCGTTGGTGGTCCTGAAATAGGCCTGGGAGAAGGAGAAGAACCCGATGATGATAAACGAGGCCGCCAGAATCTCCGACTGGGCGAAGAGGATTGCGCAGGCGGCGCTGGTGAAGGTGGCCACCAGACAGACCCATCCCTTGCGGTAGAACCAGCCCACCGAGGCGATGATTACGGCGGAGATGAACCCGCCAAGTCCCGTGGTGGCCAGCAGATAACCCCCCACGTCCGCTTCCTTGGCGAACACCTGGACTGTGAATATCGGCAGAAGGAACAACAAGGGCTGGAGGAGCACGTTGGGCAGGAGCGAAAGGATGGTCAGGTTGAAGATCACCCGCTCCTTGGAGTAGATGTAGGAGACGCCCTCTTTAAGGCTGGCAAAGAAGGACTTGGACGCCGCGGAGGCGAGGTTCCCAAAGGGCGTTCTCATGGGGATCAGAGCCAGGACGGCGCATCCGTAAAGCGCGGCCTCCAGCGCGAAGTTCCAGGCGAACCCCAGCTTGACTATCATCACCCCTCCGAACAAGGGGCCAATCATCCGGGTGCCCGGAATGGTGAGGACGTTGGCGGCAAAGGCGTTGCCCACCGATTCTCGCGGGACGGTGTTCGCGATGAGGACCTGCTGCATGGGCATGGATATGGTCCTGCATATCCCGCACAAGAAAACGTAGACGTAGACGTGCCAGAATTGGGTGACTGCGTCAACCGCCACCAAGACGGAAAAAGCGCCGGCGGCCAACACCATGACCGACTGGTTGGCTATGATCAGCTTGCGCCTGTCCACCCGGTCGGCCAGGACTCCCGTCAGGGGGCCGATCAACAGTACAGGCACGTTGGCGAGGCCGCCGACAACGATGACCTTGAATATGAACAGGGATGAGTCTTCGCTCAGTTCACGGACCAGCCAGCCGGCCGAAAGCAGCTGCAGCCACTGGGCCGTGTTGCCGCAGAAGTTGGCTACCCACAGGAAGCGATAGTCCCTGTAGGCTATCCAGGAGTCGAATATTTGTATGCGGGGCAGTTTGATGCGGGGGTGTGTATTCAAAAAGCGGGCCTCGGAAGACCCATTATACTTCAGGTTGACGCAATTAGTGCCGTCCTCCACGCTGCCCCGACGGGCGCGTCGAAGCCATCCGCCGCTCGCGGGTCAGGACGGCTAGAGAAGGCTTCTGCTGTTTCTCCCGCTGACGGCGATAATGCCCGTAGCGTTCAGGCCGCTGACGGCGACCACTCCTATGGCGTTCACGCCCCCCACAGCGACAAAGCCTATGGCGTTTACTCCCCCTACCGCAACGAGACCGATAGAGTTCGTGACGCCGAAGGAAACAAGCCCGACTGCGTTCAAGGCGCTGATTGAGACAATGCCCAATGCGTTCAGCATGCCCAATGCGATGGCGCCGATTCCGTTATAGCTGCCCGCCGCAATTATGCCCACGGCATTCTTGCCCGTGGTGATTCCATCCTGCATGTCAACCCCCAACCAAACAGCGCTGGACGAACCCGGAAAGCGTCGTTATAGACTACTAGGACGCCCCGCCATGCGCAAGGCGCGCTGGCTTGTTGACATCACCAGGGGGCGCTTGTACAATCTTGGCGGCCCGGACCCAAGGGGCCCGATCACTGGGCGATGAGTCCCCGCTGCGTTTCCCAGTCCACCTGCGAGAAAGACGTTGGCCCCCGAAGACGCCATACTCACCGACGAGCTTCGCACTAGCGCCATAGGCATCAAAGGAGAGCCCCTGAGCATGGACGTAGAGAAGGGCCATGTCCGGCGGTTCGCCGAAGCCATCGGCGACGACAACCCCCTCTTCACCGACGAGAAGGAGGCCCGGAAGTCCAGGTACGGCGGCCTCACAGCGCCGCCCACTTTTCTGCGAACCCTGCGTGTGGAGAGGCCTGCCCTTCCCTTCCCCATCCCCTACGTCAGGAGCCTGGACGGCGGCAGCGAGTGGGAGTTCTTCGAGCCTGTGCGCGTCGGGGACTTCATCACCGGGCAGATCGAGATTGAAGACATCTTCGAACGCCCGGGACGCCTGGGGACCATGCTGTTCACCATCTACCTCACCACGTACAAGAACCAGCTTGACGAAGTGGTGGCGACTCAACGAGGGACCTCGATAAGATACTAGTTTGGCGGTGACGATGGTTGACCAGGTATACTGGGAGGACGTGGACGAGGGTTCGGAAGTTCCCGCCCTGGTGAAGGAGCCCGACAGCCTTCAGCTTGCCAAGTACGCCGGGGCCTCCCTCGACTTCTACCAGATACACTACGACAAGGACTTTGCCATAGGCAACAACCTTCCCGGCATCATCGTCCACGGAGCGCTGAAAGGCGCATGGCTTGCACAACTCATGACCAACTGGATCGGTTTTGAAGGGGCCCTCAAGAAGCTGAAAGTCCAGTATCGTGGGATGGACGTGCCTGGAGACAAGCTCACCTGCAAGGGGACCGTCACCCGGAAATACATGGACCAGGGCCAACTCCTGGTGGACTGCGAAATCTGGCTGGAAAACGGCAAAGGGGAGAGGACGACGCCGGGCACGTCCACGGTGTCTCTCCCCTCAAGGGGCGGCTAGGACATACGGCCCGGAAACCCCGGCGTCCCGCTGAGGCGGACGCCCGACACGGAGGCGTCATGGTGGATGTTCTACAGGATAAGGTGGCAATAATCACAGGTTCCGGGCGGGGCATCGGCCGAGGCGTCGCCATGCTCATGGCCCAGGAGGGAGCCAAGGTAGTAGTCGTTGACCCCGGAGCCAACGTTGACGGCACCGGAACGGACAACGGACCGGCGGACCAGGTCGTGAAGGAGATCACCGATGCGGGGGGCGCGGCCACGGCCTGCTACGAGTCGGTGACAACCATGGAAGGCGGAGAGAAAATCGTCCAGACGGCCCTGGACGCCTACGGCAGGCTGGACATCGTCGTCACTCCCGCAGGAATACTTAGGGACCGGATGATTTTCAACATGACTGAAGAGGAGTGGGACGACGTGGTGAGGGTGCATCTGAAAGGCACCTTCACCGTGGTCAAACCCGCGTCCATCATATTCCGCCAGCAACGCTCGGGCAGGATAATCACCTTCTCGTCCCGCTCCGGTCTGGTGGGCACGTCCGGGCAGGCCAACTACGGGGCCGCCAAGTCGGGCATCGCCGGCTTCACCAAGGTCGTGGCCAGAGACTTGGGCCGGTACGGAGTTACGGCCAACTGCATATCCCCCAGCGCCGACACCAGGATGACGGGCACCGTCTCCGACGAGTCCCGGGCCATCAGGGCCCAGCGCGGCATAGCCCAAGCCGGGCAAACGGGCCCGGCCGCAACACGCAGGGAGGCCGACGACGTGGCGCCCTTTATAGTGTTCCTCGCCAGCGACCACGCAGCCAACGTCAACGGCCAGGTCTTCGTAGTGGCCGGAGGAAACGTGTCGCTGATGTCGGCTCCCAGACCCATAAACAGCATCTACAAGGACGGCAGGTGGACTCTGGATGAGTTGGCCCCTCTGGCCCGTGACTGGCTCACCAAGGACATCCCCAATCCCGCTCCAGCCATGCCCCAGCAGTAACCCCGGAATCAGGAGGAAACGCAAATGGGAGACTTGCTTAAAGACAAGACGGCCGTCATTACAGGCGCAGGCAGGGGCATCGGGCGAGGCGTCGCCAAGCTGATGGCCGAGGAAGGCGCAAATGTGGTGGTGGCCGACTTGGGCGTCAACGTTGACGGCTCAGGTCAGGACCAGTCGCCCGCCGCGCAGGTGGTGGAAGAGATCAATGACACCGGAGGGACTGCGGTCGCCTGCTACGAGAACGTGGCGCTGATGGAAGGCGGAGAGAGGATAGTCCAGTCGGCCATAGACAACTTTGGCAAGCTGGACATTGTGGTCACTCCCGCGGGCATCCTGCGCGACCGGATGGTCTTCAACATGACCGAGCAGGAATGGGACGACGTGATTGCAGTCCACATGAAGGGCACCTTCACCGTGGTGAAGCATGCCTCGATCCTGTTCCGCCAGCAGCGTTCGGGAAGGATCATCACCTTCAGTTCCACCTCCGGACTGATCGGCAACTCCGGGCAGGCCAACTACGGGGCCGCCAAGGACGGCATCGCCGGGTTCACCCGGGTCGTCGCACGGGACCTGGGACGCTACGGCGTGACGGCCAATGCCATCTCTCCGGCCGCCGACACCAGAATGACGGGCACCGTCTCTGAAGAGTCCCGGGCGATCAGGGCCCAGCGAGGAATCGCCGGCGCAGGGGTCCGCTCGGAAATGCGAAGGGACGCCGAGGACATAGCGCCTTTCGTCACCTGGCTGGCGTCCGACGAGGCGGGCCACGTAAACGGCCACGTATTCCACGTGGCCGGTGGAATGGTTGCTTTGATGAACGAGCCGGAACCTGTCAAGACCATCCACAAAGAGGGGCGTTGGGACGTGGAGGAGATAATAAGGCTCTTTCCCCAGACCCTGGGCGTAGAGCTGATAAACCCGGCCCCGGCCCAGCCTCCCCCGCAGCCCAGCGCCTAGCGCGGGCCGCGCACCCCCCCGGCGTCATCGTCATGAGAATAGACGGCGCCTGCCCCTTCTCCCCTGGCGGGAGAAGGTTGGGATGAGGGGGAAGCAGGATTTCCCCATAGACGAGGTTGGAGAGAACGGCGCAGATCACCTTCACCCCTTCGGCAGGCTCAGGGCAGGCTCTACCCCTCTCCGGTCAGGAGACCTTTGCGTGACCTTCGTCTTTCCGGCGAAGGCCGGAATCCAGGGCCTTCTCCGAAGCTGGGGAACGCCCTCACCCCAGCCCTCTCCCAAAGGGAGAGGGGGGTTATGCGAAGGTCTCATCAAGGGCGAGGGGACAATCTCTGCGCCGACTAATCAGCCGCTTTTCTTGTCTCATCCGCGGCGCCGGCGTCGCGGTTTGTCAGCTTCTCTTCACAGATTTCTGTCCACCGGAGCTTTGTCACTTCCATGTGGATGAAGTCCAACCCCACGCGCCTGACTGACTTCACGGGGACGAATCCGCATTTTTGGAAGGCTTTCTGCGCTCGCTTGTTCCAGTCCAGCGTATGGAGATACAACCGGTCCACCTTCAGCCTGCTGAAGAGGTAGTCCAGCATGGTGACCACTGCGTCGTAGCCATAGGCCCTGCTCCAGTAGTCTCGGTCTCCGATTACGATCCCCACCTCAGCCTGGCGGTTTATCGAGTCATAGTCATAGAACATGCAGTTGCCTATGTACTTGCCCTCGACGGTCTCGATGGCAAACCTGCCGGAGGCGGGCGTGGGATAGCGAATCTGGTCTCTCTGAAGGCGTTGGAACTCCTCAAAACGCATCCTCAGAGGGGATGAGGCGTCCAGCCGCGCTATCTCCTCATCGGTGCGCCATACATAGTCAAGCTCGGCGTCCTCTATGCGCTTCTCGCGCAGGACCACTTTGCCGCCTTCAAGCTTTACCATATTTTTACCATGACGGGCCTATCGCTGCGCGGCCCCGGTTGGCCCCGTGAGCCTCTCCCTGATCATAGACAACGCCTGTTCCATAACCTTGACCTCGTTGGCATAGACCAGATTCTTCAACGCCGTCTCCGAGTCGAACCACTCGACTTGGTCGAACTCCGGGTCATGGTTGGAGGTGGAACCTCCCCTGTGGGCCATCAAGTAGAAATGGACCGTCTTGTTGCAATGCGTCCCTTCCTGGGGTATGACGAACCAGTAGTTGATGTTTCCTATCGGCGCCTCGATGTCGGCTACGAGGCCGGTCTCTTCCCGGACTTCTCTGAGCGCCGTCTGTTCCAGGCTCTCCCCCTGGTCCGGCGTCCCTTTGGGAAGGCTCCATTTGATGGGGTCGTTTCTACCGCATAGCGCCGTCTCAACTTTCCCGGCGACTACCCTGTAAACCACTCCTCCTGCCGAAACCGCCCGTCGAACCTTCTTACTGAGGCCCTTCTCACTCAATTGGCTCCACCCTTGTCTAATCATAGTTTAAAGCTGAGGCCCGTTCACGGGCCTCAGCGCCGTTGGGCTAATTCTAATTCTGGGGTTTTGGGGCCGTCAAGAATGCGGGGTTCTGTGCCGCCGCCGCCGGAACTTCCTTGCCGGCGTGGGCCGATTTGACGCCTCCCCTATTGTTTGGGGTATATTCCTTACTTTCTAAGCTTCTGGCGAGCCTATCACTCCCCGAATGATTTTGGTCGACGATGACAACAAGTTCGTCGAGTACATTGAGGCGGACGCCCATGAGCACGAACCGGTTCTCAGAGCGTGACACGGAGCGTTTCTACGACGCAGAGGACGCCCTCTACCGCTCCTTCTGGGACATGGAAGGCAGTCTCCACTGGGGTCTTTTCGACGAGACCACCGGAGACGACTTCCTCAAGGCCTGCGTAAATCTCAATCGCATGATGGCCCTTGAGGCCCGAATCGACGACGGGTCCCACGTTCTGGACCTTGGATGCGGCAACGGCAACTCCTCAATCTGGTTGTCCCAGGAGTGGGGTTGCCGCGTAACCGGCATCGACCTGAGCGGCGTGCGCATCAACAATGCCCGCGCCGATCTGAGCGCCCGGCCCGAATCCATCAGGGAACGGGTTCGTTTCGAGAAGTGTTCCGCCACCGACCTGCCCTTTGAAGACGGCTCTTTCAGCCACGTTTGGAGCCAGGCGGCCATCTACCACGTGCCCGACAAGAAAACGACCTTGGAAGAGGCTTACCGGGTCCTCAAGCCCGGCGGCCTTATGGTGTTCGACGACCTAATCAAACCCAAACCCGACATCAGCGCCGACGCTCGAAAATACGTGTACGACCGCCTTCTCTTCGACACGGACTACAGCTTTCAGGGATATCAGGAAGCCTTGGAGAAAACGGGGTTTCAGGTGGAGGCGGCCAGGGACCTGTCAAGCCACCTCCGGCGGTCTTATCAACATCTGCGTATGATGGCCTCCCAGAAGAAGGACCTGAACCCGGAGGCCCTTGAACCCCTGGCGGCGGCCTACACTCAGATGGTGGCCGCCATAGAGGCGGATGACCTGGGATGGGCCTTTTACGTGGGCAGGAAATAGCCCGTACGCGGGAATAGGCGCGGCCCACCGGCAGACCAAAAGGTAAACAACAACGAATAGGCAGGGCTCATGAGCCAAGAACCCGAGCAAAACTTGATTCAGTGGATCTACTCCTCCAAGGACAACACCGAGTTGGCGGAGAGGTATGACCAGTGGGCCGCTTCTTACGACCAGAACCTGGACGCCGACTACGGTTGGTTAGGCCCGCAGAAGGCCGTGGAGACCTTTGCCGGGTTCGTCGCCAAGGGCGCCCGCATACTCGACGCGGGCGCAGGCACGGGTCTGGTGGGAAAGTTCCTGAATGAGCTGGGCTTCGAAGACCTGGCGGCCATGGACATGTCGAAAGGAATGCTCGATGAGGCTGCCAAGAAGAACGTATACAAAGAGTTCCACCGGATGGTGATGGGGGAACCTCTCGACTTGCCGTCCGACTCCTTCGACGCCGTCATCAGCATCGGAGTCCTCACGGTAGGACATGCTCCGGCCAGTTCACTGGACGAGTTGGTGCGCATCACCCGCCCCGGTGGGCACATAGTCTTCTCCCTGAGGCCGGACGTCTACGAGGGAAACGGTTTCAAGGAAAAGCAGTCCTCGCTGGAGGCCGACGGAAAATGGAGCCTCGTGGAAGAGGGCGAGAAGTTCCAAACTCTACCGAAAGGCGAGCCCGACATCTATCACCAAATGTGGGTCTATCAGGTCAAGTAGCATAACAACCGCTAGTTTGCAACGGCAGGGCAATAGATATAAGATTGCGCTGGTTTATTTCCGGGGTAAAGCCCTTGCTTCGGCAGGCATACGCTCCAGGGAGGTCCTGTAAATGGTCCAAGAGTTGCTTAAAGAGGGCTTGTCAATGTTCGACGCGGCCCGGGGCATGGGGGTCGAGTTCGTTCACGAAATGGAACCCACCCGAAACGAGGTGCAGGCCAACGGCCTTACTTTCAGCTTCCTCGAATGGGGCGACCCGGCCAACCAGACCATTCTCTTCCTCCACGGCGCCCTGCAGCAGGGCCACAGCTGGGACTTCATATCCCTCCCCCTAGCACCCGATTACCACGTCATAGCTCTTGACGCTCGGGGCCACGGCGACACCCAGTGGGCGCCCGACGGAGACTACTCTCTGGAGGCGCACCAGGCCGACCTGGACGGCGTCGTTGAAGGCTTGGGGCTTCACCAGTTCATTCTGGCGGGCCACTCTATGGGAGGAAGAAGCAGCTACGTTTATACATCCCGCAATCCGGACAAGGTGAAGGCGCTCGCCATCGTGGACACCGGCCCTGACCCCAACCGGACGGGGCAGAACCGCATTCAGCGTTTCCGGGAGCTGCCCGACGAGATGGACACCTACCAGGAGTTCGCGGACCGCATCCAGGAGTACACCCGGCGTGAAAGGGACCAAGTCATGGGCGCCCTGAAGTACAGCATCCGGCAGCGGGACGACGGGAAGTGGACCTGGAAGTATGACAAGGCCCTGCGTTCTTCGGGCCCCAGGCCGTCAGGCTGGACATCCGAGCGGCTGTGGGAGTGCGTGAACGCCATCACTTGCCCAACCCTTATAATCAGAGGCGGCGCAAGCGACATTTTTTCCGTCGAGACCATGGACAAGATGCTTCAGGCCATCCCCGGGAGCACAGCCGCCGTCGTCCCCGGAGCGGGCCATTTGGTCCAGGGGGACAACCCGTACCTGTTCCTGCTCTCCCTCCGCACCCTGCTGGACCGAGTCTAGGGTCTGGACCTGCAGGGCCTGTCCCAGCGACGCACTGCGACTCGGACGAACGCCCTTAGATTCCGAACGTAGTGTAGTGAGGAATGACGGGAAGGCGAGGCCGAGTTTAGGGATTCAGGGGGCGGCTAGGCTTGGACCAGGACCTTTTCCGCCACTTCCATGCCCAGCACGACCTCTTTGCCGTCGAGGAGCAGGCTGATGGTGCCTTTGTACGGCGCCAGCTCCAGCACGTCCAGCCGTTCGCCGGGCCTTAGGCCGCTCTGATCGAAATATTCCAACAGCCGGATGTCCTCTTCAGGCACCTGCGCGACGACGGTGGAGTCGCCTTCCTTGGTCTCGGAAAGGGGTTTCATTGCAGGAGGATTGAAGCCCTGGTCATAGCCCGGGATGGGGCTTCCGAACGGACTCGTCTGCGGATAACCCAGTACGGCAGCCACCTTCTTCTCAACGTAGGGAGAGATGGCGTGCTCCAGCCGGTGGGCCTCGGTGTGAGCCCTGAACCATTCCACGTCCAGAAGCTCTGTGAGCATCCTTTCCGCCAACCTGTGGCGCCTGACAACCGACTCTCCGACCTCTTGTCCCTTGGTCGTGAACTTCACTTCCTTGTCAGAGCCGATTTCCACCATGTCTTGCTTGTTGAGCCGCTTGAGAGTTCCCACAACCGTGGCAACCGAAACGTCCATTACCTCCGCCAGGCGGGTGGGAAACACCCTTTCACCCCGCTCATGCAGCTTGTAGATGGCCTGGAGATAGTTCTCCACGACCATGCTGACTTCCGGTTTGGGTTCTCCCAACATCATCGTCATAACATGCCGTCCACAATGCGGTCTACTCAGCTTAAAATACGCTAATTCCTTGATTCTGTCTATTTCATTCCCTCCCGTTTCCTCGGCTTTGGGTTCGTCGTAGGACCCCTGAGGGGTCGCCGGAGTCGTTTACAAGTTGGGGGCATTGTGCTAATAATGCCGTGAATCTCAAGCTTAAAAGCCCCGTTTTTTAAGGAGGCCCGCCCATGGTCGAGAGCACAGGCGGCATCGATGCACTGCTTCAGGAGGACAGGCGCTTTCCTCCCCCGGAGGGCTTTGCAGGCGACGCCACCGTCAAGACGCCGGACGTTTACGACGAGGCGGAAGCCGACTTCGAGGGCTTCTGGGCCAAGTTCGCCGAGGAGTTGGACTGGTTCAAGAAATGGGACCAAGTGCTGGACTGGGACCCGCCACACGCCAAGTGGTTTCAGGGCGGGCAGATCAACGTCTCCTACAACTGCCTGGACCGCCATCTGACAACCTCCCGCCGCAACAAGGCCGCCATAATATGGGAGGGAGAGCCCGGCGACTGGCAGGTCTACACCTACTGGGACCTGTACCGTGAAGTGTGCAAGTTCGCCAACGGGCTCAAGAGCCTTGGAGTCGGCAAAGGCGACCGGATCACCATTTACCTGCCCATGGTCCCTGAATTGGCCATCGCCATGCTGGCGTGCGCGCGCATCGGGGCGCCTCACAGCATCGTCTTTGGAGGGTTCAGTTCCGAGTCTCTGAGGGACCGCATAAACGACTCCGAGGCCAAGATTCTCATCACGTCGGACGGTGGATACCGCCGTGGCAACGTCATTCCCCTGAAGAAAAACGCCGACGAGTCCCTGGTCGGAGCGCCCACGGTGGAGCACGTGGTGGTGGTCAGGCGCACCGGCACAGCCGACGACCAAATGGTGGACGGACGGGACGTATGGTGGCATGACCTGGTGGCCGACCAGCCGCTGAAGTGCGAGGCCGAGCCGATGGACGCCGAGGACCTTCTCTTCCTGCTATATACCAGCGGCACCACGGGCAAGCCCAAGGGGATAGTCCACACCACCGCCGGTTACCTGATGGGCACGTATGCGACAACCAAGTGGGTCTTCGATCTGAAGGAGGACGACGTATACTGGTGCACGGCCGACATTGGCTGGATCACCGGGCACAGCTACATCGTTTACGGCCCGCTGGCAAACGGGGCCACGTCGGTGATGTACGAGGGCTCCCCCGACTACCCCGACCGGGACCGCTTCTGGGCCATCATAGAGAAGTACGGGGCCACCATCTGCTACACGGCGCCTACGGCTATTCGCAGCTTCATGCGCTGGGGAGAGGAATACCCCAAGAAGCACGACCTTAGCTCACTGCGCCTGCTGGGAAGCGTCGGAGAACCCATCAACCCCGAGGCGTGGATGTGGTACCACGAGAACATCGGCGGGGGGCGATGTCCAATCGTGGACACCTGGTGGCAAACGGAGACGGGAATGATTCTCATAACGCCCCTCCCGGGAATCACGACGTTGAAACCCGGCTCGGCCTCAAAACCCTTCCCTGGAGTCCAGGCGGAGGTAGTGGACGAGAAGGGTGACCCTGTGGGGCCCAACCAGGGCGGCTACCTGGTCCTCAAGCGGCCCTGGCCGTCCATGCTGCGCACCATCTACGGCGACCCCGACCGGTACGTGGAGCAATACTGGTCCCGATACCCCAACGTCTACTTCACCGGAGACGGCGCCAGGATGGACGATGAGGGGTACTTCTGGCTGTTGGGGCGGGTGGACGACGTGATTAACGTATCCGCCCACCGCATCTCCACAATGGAGGTGGAGTCGGCCTTGGTGGACCATGAGGCAGTCGCGGAAGCGGCGTCCATCGGCAAGAGCCACGAGATCAAAGGCCAGGCGGTGGTGGCTTTCGTGACCTTGAAAGAGAGCGTCCAGCCCTCCGACGACCTGATTAGAGAACTGAAAGGTCACGTAACCACTAAAATCGGCGCCATCGCCCGCCCGGACGACATATTCTTTACCGCCGAGTTGCCCAAGACCCGGAGCGGCAAGATTATGCGGCGCCTTCTGAGAGACGTAGCTGAAGGCAGGGCTTTGGGCGACACCACCACACTGGCCGACCCGGCGGTGGTGGAGTCGCTTAAGGAGCAGTATGCCGACGACGAGGGCTAGGGGCATCCTCCTCCGGGAGACCGCGCTGTGGGCCGCCTCTCTAGCGGCGATAGTACTGGTCATAGGGTCATGCGGAGGCGAGGCTCCCGCCGTGAGTCCCACGGCGATCCCGCCAACCCCAACCATGACCGCCGCCCCCACGATTCCGCCCACCGACGCGCCCGCCATGACGGGCGGCCTGGCCTGGGAGGAAGTCATGCCCGCCGGACCCAAGTCCGGGCCGAGGCCGCCGCCGCGCAAGGACTCGACCCTGGTCTATGACCTGGCCGGCTCCAGCCTGCTCCTCTTCGGCGGACGTGAAAGGGGGCAGGCGAAAAACGACCTCTGGACCTTCGACCTGGAAACCCGGATGTGGGCGGAGGTGGACGCGCCGGGGCCTGAACCCCGTTTCGGGCATCTGGCCGTGTTCGACGTGAAGCGGGGCCGCATGGTCGTCTTCAGCGGGCAAGCCGGGGCCGATTTCTTCAACGACACCTGGGAATACGACACGGCCACGGGACAATGGACGGAGTTGGAGCCGGAAGGAGACCTCCCCGCCACAAGGTACGGTTCCTGCTCCGGTTACGACGCCGAAAACGACCTGTTCTATATATCCCATGGCTTCACCAACTCCGGCCGCTTCGACGATACGTGGAGCTTCGATCTTGAGACGGAGTCCTGGACGGACTTGTCTCCGGCGGGAGACCGCCCGGTTAAACGCTGCCTGCACCAGTGCTTCTTTGACGGGACCGCCGGAGAACTGGTCCTGTTCGGGGGCCAGTCCAACGTTGTGCCCATCCTGGGAGACCTGTGGAAGTTCGACGTGGGTTCGGGCGCCTGGAAAGAGACGTCGCCGGATGCGCCGGCTCCTCTGCCTCGCTTCAACCTGTCGCTGGCCGGAAACTCCGACGCCGGAGAGTTCTTCCTGTACGGAGGGCTAAGCACGGAGGGCAAACGCGACGACCTGTGGGCCTATTCCGGCCCGGAGGGCTGGAGCGACCTGGGCGACGGGGGCGCGCCCGGTCTCTTGAGCAACCATGCGTCAGTCTACCTGAGCGACGAGAACACCCTCTACGTGTTCGGCGGACAGGCGGACGGAGAGTCCAACCGGCTCTGGCGCGTCCGAACGAATTAGCGCCGCCGTTAATCAGGGTCCACCCTTGATTTGCACACAGTCCGGCTGTGGGCGGCCTGACATCTCCTTCTTCGTGGGCGTGTTAGAATTGAGATTACCTACTATTTCCGGGAAACGCCATGCTGGAAACAGAACAAGTAGCCACCCTCTTTGCTGACGCGGAAGCCCTGGCGGGGTGCCTATGACCGACGAGGAATTCGCAGCCATACTGGAGTTTGGTCAGGAGACTGTCGGCATTGAGTTCAAGGGCCCGGGTCCTTTGTCCAATCGTAGGCTGGCAGCACAGATTGTCAAGGCAATGTTAGGGATGGCGAATACACGGGCCGGCGGTGCCGTGATAATAGGAGTCGAAGCTGACAGGAACGCGTTCAATCCTGTCGGCCTTGCCGATGATGATCTTGACACATGGGTCTACGATGATTTGGCCGACCGGACCGCAGTCTACGCCGACCCTAGTGTCACGTTCGAACTGGAGGTGAAGGAGTATAATGGAGACAGTTATATAGTTATAACGGTGGAAGAGTTCTCCGACATCCCGGTGTTGTGCAAAAGGGACTATCCAGACGTTTTTAGAGCAGGGGCCTGCTATGTCAGGACTCGCCGGAAGCCGGAGACCACCGAGATACCGACTCAAACGGAAATGCGAGACTTGCTAAATCTCGCTATAGACAAGGGAGTAATTCAATACATTGCCAGGGCCGAACGGCTAGGACTGACCAGAATAGGACCAGATATTCCTCTATTATCGGATGACGAACTCTTTGATGAGCAGATAGGGGACTTACCGTGAGTGCACTGTTAGAAAGAATTCAAACCCACAGACATTGGAAGATAGTCGTACGGCCTTGCGCTTTCAATGAGAGGCGAGTCGAGAATAAGTCCGACCTTCTCCACATCCTGGAAAAAACATACGTGCAATTCGGCAACCCATTGCCTTTCCCCAACGTAGACAGTTCTGACCAGGTCGACGAGGGTATTGACTGGATCAGTCAAGAAAAAGAATCCGAAATTTGGGGAATAATTGAACTATGGAGGTTCTATCAAAGCGGGCAGTTTGTCTGTTACAAAAGCAGGGTGCCTAATCACACCAAGTCCCAACCACTGGACCCGATGTCACTTGTAGTCAGCTTCAGTGAAATATTCGAATTCGCGGCGCGGTTGTCCCGTACTGAAGCTGGTGACGATTGGATACACTTGGAAGTTACAGTGGCTGAAATCGATCGTCCACTTAAAGTTGGAGTTAGCCTCTTCGAACTATCAGACCAAGCTAACACGGACGTGCAATATAAAGTAGACCTCTCGACCCTGGACTTGGTCACAAAAACCAGAGAACTGGCTTTGAAACCAGCCCTTGAGTTCTTTCAACGTTTCGGTTGGAATCCCGGCATTAAGTATCTGCGCGACTTCCAAGATGGGTTGCTGGCCGGACGGTCGGGCGCCCTCAGATAAGGCGCAGAACCCTCCCCCAACCAGATGACACCCATGCGCAACGCGCTGTACTACGGGGACAACTTGCTGGTGTTGCGGGAACATGTTCCCGACGAGTCGGTGGACCTGGTGTACCTGGACCCGCCGTTCAACTCCAACGCGTCCTACAACGTGCTGTTCAAGGAGAAGACGGGGGAGGAATCGCCCGCCCAGATCAAGGCCTTCACCGACACCTGGGAGTGGACCCAGGAGACCCAGTACACCTACGAGCTGGACATCATACGGAACCCGTCGGTCCCGTCGGCGGTCAAGGATATGATTGGCGCCTTCCGCCAGTTCATCGGGCAGAACGCTATGATGGCCTACCTGGTGATGATGGCTCCCCGGCTGGTGGAACTGCACCGGGTGTTGAAGCCCACGGGCAGCCTGTACCTCCACTGCGACCCCACAGCTGGGCACTACTTGAAGATCCTCCTGGATGCCGTTTTCGGGAAAGAGAACTTCAGGAACGAACTCATCTGGAAGAGGACGAGCGCTCATAGCGACGTCGTGCAGGGAGCGCGACATATGGGACGCATTCACGACACTATCTTGAGATATTCAAAGAATGCGTCGCCGAAATGGAATACTGTATATGTCCCATATGACCAACAATATGTCGACTCAGTTTATCGCTATACGGACGAATCAGGCCGTCGTTACCAAACGCAACCACTCCACGCTGCAAAGCCCGGTGGAGACACTCGTTACGAGTGGAAGGGAAAACTCCCTCCTCCAGGACGGTATTGGGCGTTCTCAAGGGAAAACATGGAACGCTTGGAAGCGGAAGGGAGAATTGCTTATAGCGGAACAGGGACGCCTCGGTAAGCCGCTCCAAGATATATGGAACGATGTACCCCCAGTTCATGTAAAACCCAAGGAACGCCTTGGCTACCCGACGCAGAAGCCGGAGGCCCTGCTGGAGCGCATCATACGCGCCTCTTCCAACGAGGGCGACGTGGTGATGGACCCCTTCTGCGGCTGCGGCACGGCCGTGGCGGCGGCCCAGAAGCTGCACCGCCGGTGGATCGGCGTGGACGTCACCCACCTGGCCGTGGCCCTGATGAAGAACCGCCTCAAGACTGCCTTCGACCTGGAACCCCGCCGGGACTACGACGTGGTGGGCGAGCCCCAGGACGCCGGAAGCGCGCGGGCTCTATGGGAGCAGGACCCTTACCAGTTCCAGTTCTGGGCGGTCTCCCTGCTGGAGGCCCAGCCACAACAGGAGCAGCGGCGAGGCGCGGACAGGGGCGTTGACGGCATGCTTTACTTCCTGGACGGCCCCCGGCGAACTCCCCACAAGGTGGTGGTCCAGGTGAAGGGCGGCCACGTCTCTTCGCCGCAGATACGCGACCTGAAGGGCGTTGTGGAGCGGGAGAAGGCGGCCCTGGGCCTGTTTATCAGCCTGGAGGAGCCGACCCGGGACATGAGAACGGAGGCGGCCAGCGGCGGACTGTTCCACTCGGACCTGTGGGACCGGGACTACCCCAAGATACAGATTCGCACGGTGGCGGAGATGCTGGAGGGAAACGACTTCGACCTGCCGCCCCGCCCGGCGGCCTACCAGCCCGCCCAACGGGTCCGCCGCTCCCAGGGACGCCAGCCCCCGATGGAGGGCCTGGAAACGGCGTAGGGATCCACATGCCGGAGGGAGCCTGATGGATTTCGGCCACACTTTGAGCATGGAGCCAGTGCTGTGCTGACATCACGAAATCCGGGTGATCGAGTAGGGTCAAAACTCTCAAGCCCGCCACGGATTCGATTGACACGTTTCCAACGGGTTTGCTAGCCTGAGTTTGTCCCCATTCAACGGGATTCCACACCACCGAGACTTAGCGTTTCAGACTAATCGGCAGCGGGCGGGGTATGTCCGCTTTTCAGCCCCGCAGGACGCGCCGCCGACGTGAAAGAGTCATGGAACAACCGCAGGACCAGCCTCAACTCCACGGCCAGAGCAGGGATGCACCGGGGGCGCCGCCCGGTGTTCCCGACGTCATCGAGCAGGCCGAGGACCTTATGGCCCAGGTGCGGCAGAACTTGGCCGTAAACGATTTTGCCTCGGCCTTGACCCATTTCATGGACCTGCGTCCGGCGGACCAGGCTGAGTTGGTCCGCGAACTGCGCAGCGGGCAGCAAGAGGAGATGCTCAGGTCCATGACCCCTGAAGTCGCCGCCGGTCTTCTTGAGCATATGGAGCCCGAAGAGGCTGTCGAGGTGTTCGGCGCCATGGAAACTTCGGCCCTCTCCGCGGCGCTGGACCAGACCGCTCCCGACGTAGCGGTTGACTTCCTCCGGCAGCTTCCTCAAGAGCAGTCCCTGGAAACTCTGGAGGCGATGGAAGACCGGGATGAGGTGGCCCTGCTGCTAGGCTATTCCGATGAGACCGCCGGCGGGTTGATGACTCCCGAGTTCGTGTCCATACGGGCCGGGGCCACCGCTGACAACGCCCTGGACTCCGTCAGGATATTCGGTCCCAGAGTCGAGGACGTGGGTTCCATCCTCGTGGTGGATGAAGACCGCAGGCTCGTGGGCTCGCTGGGTCTCGTAAACCTGGCCCTAGCCCGTCCAGGCTCTCTGGTAAGCGAGCTGATGGACCCGGAGGTTGTGTCAGTGCAGGCGGAGACGGACCAGGAGGAGTGCGCCCGGCTCATGGAGCGGTATGACTTGAGCTGTCTGCCGGTCATAGATGCGGAGAGCCGGTTATTGGGCGTCATTCTGACGGAGGACCTGGTGGACGTGCTTCAGGAGGAAGCCACCGAGGACATGTTCAGCATGACCGGGATAGCCGGAGAGCGGCTGTTCAACCCCTTTTTCTCGTCCATGCGCCGCCGCCTGCCGTGGCTCTACTTGAACCTGGGCACCGCCGTGCTGGCGGCGGCGGTTGTAAGCCTCTTCGAGTCCACCATCGAAAAGCTGGTGGTCCTCGCCGTATTCCTGCCGGTCATCGCGGGGCAGGGCGGAATCGGCGGCGCTCAGACGCTCACCCTGGTGATCCGCAGCATGGCGTTGGGGGAGCTTCCGGCGCGCAGGGCTTTCAGGCTGTTGGTTCGGGAGGCCGGTCTGGGAATCCTGCACGGGGCGCTGCTGGGAGTGGCGGTGGGCCTGGTGGCGTGGGCCTGGAAAGGCAACTTCATGTTGGGCGTGGTCCTATGCCTGGCCATGGTAGGCAACATGATTGTGGCAGGCCTTGCGGGCGCAGCGACCCCCATAGCGCTGCGAGCGCTGAGGCTGGACCCGGCCCTGGGCGCCGCGGTGATAGTCACCACTATAACCGATATAGTCGGATTCGTTCTCTTCCTGGGAATAGCCGCAGCCCTGCTTAGCCTCCTCATATAGCAGGCGGCCGCGTCTCTACACGTTAAACCTGCTGTCCTGCGCCGATGCTTCGACAAGCTTTCAAGTAACTGCTTTCGGGTGTCAGCCAGGGCGACCGGCGAAAAGCCCCTACGACGGGCCCGAGGCTATGTCCACGTCTTTCCGAACGCCCCCACACTGTCATTCTGAACGCCGCGCAGCGGCGTGAAGAATCTAAGGAGGTTGATCACAAAGCCCGCCCGACAAAAAATGCAACGCCCATGAAGCGAGGACCCATTGCTGGGACGGCGCCGGCCTGTGGTGGACCTCCTTAGATTCTTCGCTGCGCTCAGAATGACAGGGTCGGGGGGCGCTTTCATGTAACTGCTTTCAGTTACTCGCCGACGCTCGGCCCCGTCCCCGGGGCGTAACGTTGCTCAGCACGAACGGTTTCCAAAGTCAAATCCGTTCGCCCTAAGCCGCTGAGGGATGTCGAAGGGTGGGTGCCTCCGCACATGTCAGGCGGTGGATTTGGTTCCCGACCTTCTCGTTGACACGCATGTAAGCCTTTGCTAGCCTAAAATCAGGAAATACCGGTTGATTGAGGATGGGACTTTGATCGCTCTTGTGACTGGGGCCACCGGATTCCTGGGACGCCACGTGGTCAAAGCGCTGGACGACGTGGGCATCGAAGTGCGCTGCCTGGTCCATACGCCCGGCAAGGAGCAGGCGCTGGAGAGGCGCAACGTGGACGTGCATTACGGAAGCGTGGGCGACCCCGACTCCATAAGCGCCGCTCTTTACAGGGTGGATGCAGTCGTGCACCTGGTGGCCGTCATCCGTGAGAGGGGTTCAGCCACCTTTGAGGCCGTCAACCACCGGGGGGCCAGAAATGTGGCCCGCGCTGCCGCGCAAGCCGGAGTGAAGCACCTGGTCCACGTCGGAGCCATAGGTTCCGTCGATGACGCCAGGCTTCGCTACCTTCACAGCAAGTGGATGGGTGAGCAGGCCGTGATGGCGGCCGGAGTTCCATACACCATCATCAGGGCGTCCATCCTATTCGGACCCGGAGACGAGTTCGTCAACTCTCTGGCCGGGCTGGTCAAAGCCTTTCCCGTGGCGCCGGTGGCGGGGCGCGGACGCAACAGGTTTCAGCCCATCGCCGTGGATGAGGCGGCTAGGTGTGTGGCCTTGGCCGTGCGAGACCAAGGCCCCTTGGGAGAGACCGTCGAAGTGGGCGGACCTCAGCAGATGTCCTATGATGAGATTCTGGATGCAATATGCCGGACCTACAGAGCTCGCAGGCTCAAGATGCACATCCCTCTATTCGCAATGAGGCCCATGGTCAGGATGATGGAGTCAGTCCTGCGTAGACCGCCGGTCACCGCCGATCAGCTGCGTATGGTGAGCTTGGACAACGTGGCCGAACTCGGCACGGTGCAGAAGGTCTTTGGCTTCTCGCCAAGGCCGCTTGAGGGGAACATCGGATACAT
This sequence comes from Dehalococcoidia bacterium, assembly GCA_965237875.1. Taxonomy (GTDB): domain Bacteria; phylum Chloroflexota; class Dehalococcoidia; order Lucifugimonadales; family JAGWBF01; genus DAOUJI01. The sequence goes on along the minus strand of CBDEGP010000002.1, from coordinate 1,828,576 downwards.
CCGGGACATCAGCGCCTTCGAAGGGCTGAAGATTGCGCTGGGAATGATGCCTAAGCGCATCCGGGACCGTTAGACCTATGGACTATCAGGCGGCCTACACCAAGCTGATGGGCCTGGTGGACCTGGAGCGCATGAGGTCGGCCAAAAGGTTCCGGCAGAGATACAACCTGGCCAAGATGGAGGCCATCCTCGACCGTATGGGGAACCCCCAGGACCGGGCGCCTGCGGTCCACATCACGGGGACCAAGGGAAAGGGCAGCACGGCTGCGTTGTGCTCCTCGGTCCTGGCCAGCAGCGGACTCCACGCCGGAATGTATTCCTCGCCCCACATCCACACGTTCAGGGAACGGATCAGGCTGGACGGCGCCCCGGTAAGCCCCGACGAGTTTGCATCGTTGGTGGAGAGGGTCTGGCCCCATCTCACGTGGGTCTCCGAACACGCCGGGCTGGGAGGGGTGACCATGTTCGAGGCTCTCACAGCCATGGCGTTCCTCCATTTCAGCGAAAAGGCCGAGGTCCAGGTGTTGGAAGTGGGCTTGGGAGGCAGACTTGACACCACGAACGTGATTCAACCTCCGGCTCTGAAAGCCTGCGCCATCACGTCGATAAGCCTCGACCACGTGTCAATTCTGGGCGACTCTCTTGAGAGCATCGCCAGGGAGAAAGCGGGTATAATCAAGCCCGGAACGACGGTGGTGAGCGCGCCGCAGCCCCGGGAAGCGATGGAAGTCATCAGGTGCGCCGCTTCCGAAAAAGGAGCTGAGTTGGTCGTCGTGGGCAAGGACATCGACTGGACTCCGGGTCCCAGGAGCCAGGATGGGCAGAGCTTTACGGTGCACGGCCGTTCGGGCTCTTACGATTTGTGGACGCCCTTGCTTGGCGACTTCCAGATGGAGAACGGAGCAGTGGCTGTCGGGGTGTTGGAGGCGGCTGAGGAGCAGGGTTTGGAGATAACGGCTGAGGCCATGCAGGACGGGTTCCGCCGGGTGTCATGGCCTTGCCGCATGGAAGTCTTGCCGGGCAAGCCAAGAATCGTGTGCGACGGCAGCCACAACCCTTACTCGGCGGCCAAACTCAAGGCTACGCTCCCCGAATATCTTGATTACTCGGACGTGGTAATGGTTGCGGGAGTGTCGGCGGACAAGAATATGAGCGGCATCGTATCCGAGCTGGCCGGAATGACTCGAAAGGCGGTGGTGGCGAGGTCAAGACACCCCAGGGCCGCCGATCCTGAAGAGGTGGCCGCTGCGTTTCGGATGCATGGAACTGAAGCTGTCGTGGAACCCGACGTGAGCCGGGCATTGGAGCGAGCAAGGTCAATGGCCGGCGATGACGACATTGTGCTGGCGACGGGGTCCCTTTTCATAGCCGCAGAGGTTAGGGAAATGGTCCTGGGAATAGAGCCGGAGCTCTACTCGTAGAGGGCCGCCGCAGCCCGGCCCGGGGCTCGCCGCATCCCGAGGGCCGGACGAGAGGAGATGGATGGATAGGCGCAGAGTGGTGGTTACGGGAATGGGGGCGATGACTCCTCTGGGAATGGACGTGGACGAATACTGGGCGAACCTGCTGGCCGGGAAGTCGGGAGTCAGTGATATGACCCTTTGCGACCCTTCCGGCTACTCTTGCCGCATAGCGGGCGAGGTGAAGAATTTCGACCCCGTCCAATACGTGAACTCCAAGGAGGCCAGGCGCATGGCCCGTTTCTCCCAGCTGGCCGTGGCCGCCGGGCTCATGGCGGCTGAGGACGCCGGTCTGGACATGTCCAAAGAAGACCCGCACAGGGTTGGAGTGGTCCTGGGAAACGGAAACGGAGGCTTCCCGGAGATGGAATCAGGGGCCCGCGTGGTGGTGGAAAAAGGCGGGATGAGAATGTCCCCGTTCTTCTTCCCCATGGTCCTGCCCAACATGGCGGCGGGCAACATGAGCCGCGTTCTGGGGGCGAAGGGGTACAACTCGACGGCCATCACCGCGTGTGCGGCCTCCAACCAGGCTATGGGCGAGGCCCTGGAGGCGGTCCGCCGAGGCGCGGCCGACGTCATGTTCACGGGAGGGGCTGAAGCGGGAATAAGCCAGCTTGGGTTGGGCGGGTTCTGCGTCATGAAGGCGCTGAGCGTCAGCAACGATGAACCTGAGCGGGCCAGCAGGCCCTTCGACGCCAAGAGAGACGGGTTCGTTCCGGCGGAAGGCTCGGTGGTCCTGGTTGTGGAGTCCCTGGAGCACGCCAGGGCACGGAACGCCCGCATCCTATGTGAGCTGGCCGGGTTCGGGTGTTCGTCGGACGCCTACCACCCCGTCCACCCGGAGGAGTCGGGCGACAGCACTATACTGGCCATGAAGAACGCTCTCGACGACGCCGGGGTCACGCTGGATGAAGTGGACTATATAAACGCTCACGGCACCTCCACCCCCCTGAACGACACGGCGGAGACCAAGGCCATAAAAGGTCTATTCGGGGAGCAGGCGTACAAGATACCCATTAGCTCCACCAAGTCCATGACTGGACACTCGCTGGGCGCCGCAGGCGCTCTGGAGGCGGCGCCGTGCGTGAAGGCGATAACCGACGGGCAGGTCCATCCGACCATAAACTACGAGTTCCCCGATCCCGATTGCGACCTGGACTACGTACCCAACCAATCCAGAAAGCTGGACGTGCGGGTGGTCCTCTCCAACGCTTTTGGCTTCGGCGGGCAGAACGCCTGCCTGGTGTTCAAGCGGTTCGAGGAATAGGACTTAGAACCAGATGCAGGTGACCGTACCGGTCACTCCGTTGATGGTTCGAATGTTGTTGCGGAGCTGGCCGCTGAGGTCCTCTTAGGTGTCGGCCTCGAGCTCCACTACGAAGTCGTAGGGGCCGAGCACCTCTCGCACTATGGCGCCTCGGACGTTTCGCAGCTTCCGGGCTATCTCCGGCGTCTTGGCGGGTTCGCAATTTATGAGTACGTATGCGTTGGCAGCCATCCCAGACCTCCCGCGGCTTGAGGCGTACTTGACCGTGGATGTTAGTGGCGCCCATCCTGGCAATGGTCCCATCTTGCTATGGTTCCATAATACACCCGTTCCACGTTCGATTCCACGCGAGCCCACACACGTTGATACCTTCACTCGGCTTTCTCCCGGCTCAAGTTCATCCCAAGCAACCGAGACACTACCTCCCCATCGGTGAGGTCAGGAGACCAGCCATATGCGGCGAATACGACGGCGTCCAGGGACTTATGGGAGAGCTCCAGCCAGGCCGGAGGGTCGTTGTACAAGTTCGTCAGCGTTCGACCCTTCAGTTGAGTAGGACTGACGCTGTACGGTGGCGGATTCAGCCAGCCCTGCCTTAGGGCATCGAGTCGCTGGGCTGCGTCGGCTATCTTGTCTTTCTGCTCTGGCGTCGGTTCGGGAAATGGGAAGGTCTCGAACCTCGAGGTGGGAGTGTAGCGGAATCCCGATTCGACTTCACGAAGTTGAGTTCCCAATGAGCGCGCCCATAGCTCGTGTATCCGGGAGTGGAGGACGCCGAAGGTATAGTCATCGCCGCGTGTGACCGCTACCACGGCACTATCAGGCAGTACATCACTCGAAACCCACACGAACAGCCTATGCTTGGAAACTCTCGGTGTTGCGATGTAGCGACCGAGTGACTTCACCGTTTCGCGGAATTGAACTCTACTTCTGCCAAGCCTCCACCAGTATGTTCTAAATCGTAAGTCTCGATTTTTCAGGCGCCCGGATCGGACGTTTTCGTGGACATACTCAAATGGCGACTCGTAAAGAGATGCACTTTCCATCGGCATCTCTGAGAAATTAATTATCCACATATTGCGGGAGCGTCCAGTAATGTCGGAGCCGTTGACCCACGGCTGCACCACATCTCGGTTGTTCCTGCCGTCCGGGTTGGGATGTTGAAGCATTGCCCGTGCTACGGCTTCGCTTATTTCGAATGCCCCCGCCTTAATTACGCCTTGGAAAGAGATGCCCAGATTCTCTTTCAGCCTTCGCGCCTTAGTTACGTCGGTCTCGCCGGAACGGAGGTTCGTGTATATCTCCGACACTTGCAGACCGTCCAGCTCTCGGGCCGTTTCGCTCCCGTCGTCGAACCCGACCATAGAGACCTGCACTGCCGCTCCGTCAAGCGTCCACTTACGGTCAGACTGCGCCCAGAATATCGCGCCGCTCTCCGCTATCCGGTCCAGAACCACGCGATTACTGCCTCCTCTGATCCCCTGGGTTGCCAGTAGCCCTGCTCTCCGCGCTCTGCCACGCTCTATCTCCGAGCGCGCCTTCTCGAACCAGTAGCAGCACAGATCCGCCTCACGAGGAACCCGGTTGTCCCACACCCTGAACAAGGTGTCCACGTATTCGTCGCCAAGCTCACGTCGAAGTATCTTTCCGCCCAAAAACGGGGGATTACCGATTATTACGTCGGCCCGAGGCCAGTCGGGTTCGCCGGACTTGCCTCGATCGTCGACCTCAACCACTGCGTCTCTCAACTGTATGTTGTCCAAAGGCTGAAGGATCGGAGTCTCGCCCGCGAGATCGAATGCGTTACGGTGCTTCCACTGGAGATAGCCGATCCAGACCACCGCGCTGGCCAGTTCGTGGGCGTACTCGTTCGTCTCGATTCCGAATAGCTGCGCCGGATGGACTTTCGGCACAAAATCCCCGAGGCCGTGTGCCGTCGCGAACGCGACCACCTCCTTTTCGAGCGCCTTCAGTAGGGCAAGGCTCACGTACAGGAAATTGCCTGAGCCACACGCCGGGTCGAGTACTTTCACGTCTGCCAGCCGCTCTTGAAACTGAGATAGAATCCCGTGGAGCCGTTGGCGTAGAAAGTCTTGGTTTTCTTCTGGTTTGCTAATCCAGTCTAGATATGGCCTCGCCTTGAACTTGGTCTCTTCCCACTTTGTGCGAAGAGGTCTCATCAGGACCGGCTCGACGATTAGCTCGATGTTCTCTCTCGACGTGTAGTGGGTGCCTAGCTGTTTGCGCTTGCTCTCGTCTATCACCCGCTCGAAGAGCGTCCCGAAAATGGACGGCTCGATGTCGGCCCAATCAAGGTGGTTCAACCGCTCGAACATCGCGACTTGGTTCGCTATAAGACTGGGCACGTACGTATCATCGAACAACCCCCCGTTGAATTGGGGGACTTCGCGCATGAGAAAGCTGCCGCCGTCTTTCATAGTGCCAAACAGCTCGGAAAGATACCTACGAAATGCCTGCGGGTTGAACCTGTTGACACTGATGAGGTCGGCGAAGGCGTCTTTGGGAAGCAACCCAACGTCGCAGGCGAAAAAGCAAAAGATCATCCGCATGATGAACTTGGCGATCCGCTGGTCAGAAATCGGAGTCTCACTGACCGCGTTCCATCTCCTGAGATCTTCGGCAAGTGTCACCAGCAGGTCTGCCGCCTCCTCAGTCAGCTTAGCCTGGGATTTGCCAGGATTCAGCGAGTCCGGTTCGGCGAATGTCTTCCTGAGTATCTGAAGCGCAGTGAGGTGGGTGCCATCCACCGGTTCGTCGGAGGGAATATCGATGTTCGAGAATCTGTAAACGCGCTTGACAGTATTGTTGAAGTTGGTGTGGACTTCATACCTGTCCATGTCGCAGACCACCAGCAGCGGCGGATTGCCCAGCGACTCCCGGTATAGCTGAAGCTGACCGTATGCCGAGTTCAGATCGGCGTGGAGTCCCTTGTACTCCCACGCGAAGCAGTCCTTTCTCCAGACATCCGCGAATCCGGTCGCGCCGCTCTCTTTCCTGAGACTCTTCTCGAATGTGAAGAACTCACCGTTTGGGTCGGCTTCCGCCGGCGTGCTCTCACCGATGAGGCGGCAGATATCTAGGAAATGCTCTTGAGAACCGGCCTGCTCTTTGAGCTGTGCGAGTCCCCACTTTTTAGCGAACTGATCGGGAGTCATATCTCCGGCCCGCGCATGCGAAGATGAATCGAGCCATCCCCCGATCCAAATTGTCCCGCGCCCAAGTCCAGTACTTTTTGCGGATGCTCACGCACCCCGGAAGGCCGAGCCGACAGCGGATTGCTGACAGCAAGAAACAACACCAACTCTCTCCTTTGGGACAGTCGTTCCATCATGGAGTCTATATCGCTTGGCCGATCAGTGTCGATACATCGCTGCGTGATGCTGTACCAATTTGGTGGGTGGGACTTAGTCCGAGTTCGTCCCGTCTATCCCCTCACGCAACCCGAACCGATTGGAGCCACTTCACGTTTGCTTCACTCATTGAAGCATCCCAACGAAAGTTCCAGTACATTACGCTTAGGCCCACAGAACTCACTCAAGACCGTGGATACTGACTCAATCTGAGACAGGGCACTGACTCAATTCCATTGGGGGGAAACTTGACAACGGGGAATCCACAGTTAGACACGGTTGACGGCGGAATGAATAGACTGGTAGATTGGCGAGGCTGAGCCATCTAGCGACTCAGCCTCTAGGCCACAGAGTTTTGCGAGTTAGGGTTCGGGCTTTCCCCATTTCCCGCAAAGGTCTCGTGGCCTTCTTGTATAAAGCACAAGACTTTCCAGCGTCTAGTGTAATCGCTGCCGCAGTGTGCCCCGATTTTCTTGAAAAACACTGCGGCAGTGATTCGCCATTGACATGCCATTGATTTATGTGGCAGGAGGCGTTTCGTGTCGCCGGAATCCTATGGGTTCCCGAGGAGCGATAACATCGCCCTTCCATAAATCTGCGATAAATGACCTGACAGGCTGATACCGTGAAAGCCAGTAATACACCCGGTCGATAAACACGGTAGAAAACTCTGTCGGAGTTTTTGTATAGCCCTTTTCCTGACACACTTCAACCAACCTTCCTAGATCGGGCTCCCATGCTATTGTTCGTCCAGTAATATCATGTGCAATGTATACTCTGTGTTTTTCGTTATAAGTAATTGCAAGATGTTCCAAGTCTTCCGGATTAGATTGAGTAGTCATTCCTATCTCCTTTCCGCGTTTTCTGAATCTATTATATCAATGCGGGAAGGCCGGGCCGGGCAAAATCCAGATTGTTCAAATTGAGTCAGTGCCAGACCCGGCCAAAGTTGACAGGCTTAGGGCTGCAAGGCATGATTAGCCCATCCTGCTTGGAATGCGTTTCGAGGCGCCAAGTTAGCTGGAGGGCCGGATGAAAGCTGCGGTGCTCTACGATTACAACACTCCTCTTGTGGTTGAAGACCTGGAATTGGACCCGCCCAAGGCCGGGGAGGTCAGGGTCCGGACGGGCGCTGTGGGGATATGCCGCAGCGACTACCATTTCATGGCGGGCGAAGCAAGGCATCCCCTGCCCACCGTGCTCGGGCACGAGGGTTCGGGTGTGATTACGGAGGTGGGGGACGGCGTCACCCGCTTGAAGCTGGGGGACCGTGTAATCCTGTCCTTCGTTCCCAACTGCGGCCGATGCCATTTCTGCTCCGTCGGACGCCCCAATCTGTGCGACACGCACGCCGCCACTGTGGGGACCATGTTCGACGGGACTACCAGGCTCCACAAGGGAGACCAGAGGATAACCCACTTTGCCAAGCTGGCCTGCTTTGCAGAGGACCTGGTCACGCCGGAGTCCGCCTGCGTGCCCATCGACGAAGACGTGCCGATGGACGTGGCCGCCCTCATCGGGTGCTGCGTCACCACCGGAGTGGGCTCGGTCATCTACAATGCTGAGATAGTCCCCGGAAGCTCCGTGGCCGTGGTGGGCTGCGGCGGCGTGGGGCTGAACGTGATCCAGGGGGCCAAGGTTGCGAATGCGTCCCAGATCGTGGCGGTGGACGTGAGTGAGAGCGCCCTTGAGTTCGCCTCCAAGTTCGGCGCCACCCACACCGTGAATGCGGCCCATCAGGACGCGGCGGCCGAGGTGCGGGAATTGACCGGCGGCGGGGTCGACTATGCCTTCGAGGTGTTCGGAGGCTCGGAGACGGTGGAGACGGCCTTTGCGTCGGCTCGCAAGGGCGGTACGGTGGTCATAGTGGGCATAGCGCCCGCGGGTGACAACGCCTCCATCGACCCTGTGGCCCTGGTCAGGCAGGAGAAGGTGCTGAAGGGTTCTTACTACGGCTCGGCCCGCTGTCACATCGACATGCCCCGCATTGTGGACATGTACCGGTCCCATAAGCTGGACATCGACGGTATGATAACCCGCAGGTACAATCTGGACGAGGTGAACAAGGCCTACGAAGACCTGAACTCCGGCGGCATAGGCCGGGGCGTCATAGTCTTCTAACCGCGTTGGGGGATGGCGCCGATATGGATGGACTGACAGTCAAACTGACGGAGACCCCTGCCGAACGCCAGGCGGCCTACGACCTGCGCGTCTCAGTCTTCGTGGGAGAGCAGGGCATTCCGGTCGAGGAAGAGCTGGACGAACTGGACGCCAGAGCCGTTCATGTGATTGCGACTCTCGACGGAACGGTCGTTGGGACCGGGCGGCTGGTGATGACCGCCGGCAATACTCCCGAGCCGGGTCAGCCCATAGCCCGGATCGGAAGAATGGCCGTTGCGCCGGAGAGGCGGCGGCAGGGCATTGGGACCCGGATTCTCGCCATCCTGGAGTCGGTCGCCCGCGAGCACGAGGTCAGAGACGCCGTGCTCCATGCCCAGACCTACGTCAAGGACTTCTACGCCGCCCAGGGCTACGCGGAAGAGGGCGGGCCGTTCCAGGAAGCGGGCATAGAGCACGTGAGGATGGTCAAAGACCTTTAGACCCCATTCGCTGTCCATGCCGTCACAGTTGGACCGGCAGATCGGGTTTCCCCCTTGGCCTATGCCGCAACTCCGGCCTTCTTGCCCATGACCAGATAGATAGGGTCTCCGGGCGGACTGGTTTCGGGGTTGGCGAACCCCGTCCGCAGCTCCTCGAAATTTCCCGCCTGTTTGAAGTAAGCCCTGACCAACTCCGCCCTCTGGCCGTCGGAGCTCATGGTCCAGATGCGCACGGCTTTCTGGAAGAACATCCGGTTGGAGAAGACCACCAGAAAGGGCCCGCCGGGCCTGAGCGTCCGGTTCACCTCCCTGAACACCTCCACGGGCCGGGTCACGTATTGTATCGACACGGTTATCACAGCGGCGTCGAAAGACTCGTCGTCGAAGGGAAGAACAGGGTCCCGGTTCAGGTCGTGGACCACGTAGTCGTCTAAATCGGGATTGTCCGCCATCTCAACGCTGTTGAGGCCCAGGCCCGTCATGCTTTGCTTAGGGTGTCCCTTGGGCCAGTGGGACCGCCAGCTGCTCAGCAGGTCGAGTATTCGAGAGCCCGGCGGAATCTCCTCACGGAACAGCTCCCCCACAGCCTCTATGGCCTGGTCGTCTATGTGGACGACCAGCCGGGGCATCTGGTAGAAGCCGGAGTCGTCGGACTCGTCCATCCTGGAGAAGTCCATGGGAGAGAAGGGCTGGTCTTGGAGACTCATGGTCGCCTCGTGCTTTGGTGTGGACTGATTCTACAGAAGGTCTATTTTATCGTGCAAGGGCAGGGTCGTGGGGTGGGTTTATGCGCCGGAAACCTTTGTTGTAATAACGGCAAATAAGGATATGCAGAAATTAGGAGGAGTGACCAAAGGGGAAACTTGCGCCTTGCCATATCTTGTGATGTAATTCGCACGTTGCCACAGGGCGGCGTGGCCTTGAAGCCAACGTTCGGTCAGGAAGGCATCTGTGGAGGCCCTTCCCGTCCTATTTGGTCAAGGAGGGGTCGTATCAAAGTAGAGCATCAAGCGATGGCGATAGGTGGCTTGGGGGCCCTGTTCGCTGTGATTGGATCATTGCTTCCTTGGTCTATACTCGGGGGCCAATCCACCCTAATAGGCATCAGTGGAATTCAAGGAAACGATGGGCAGGCCGTTTTCGGTCTGGCCTTGCTGGCGGCTTTGGCGCTTGCATGGCGCATCTATGCCAATGCTGATTACGCGCGCCCCCAGTGGATGGCCATAGCTAATTCAGGTCTAGGCGCCGCCATAGCCATCATTGTGATAGTCGATATGGCCCGCCTGGATACCTCCCAGGCATTATATGGATATGGCTCCTACGTCACACTTATTGGCGGTCTGGGTCTGATCGGGTCTGGGGTTCTCACCCTGGTCCAACTCAAGCGAGAAGAGGACAGCGCGGACGACTCCGGCTAGGCTACCCGGGTTGGCCTGACGGCCCGGCCCCGTTGCCGTAGTCCACGACCTGGCCGTCCCGCATTCGGATGATGCGGTCGGTGCAGCTTCCGACGTAGTTGTCGTGGGTGACCACCACGAAGGTCTGCCCGTTCTTCCGGTTCAGGTCACGCATCAGCTGGATGATATCTTCTGCGGTTTCACTGTCCAGGTCGCCCGTGGGCTCGTCCGCCCATACGATGGTTGGCTGGTTCACGAGGGCCCTGGCGATGGTGACGCGTTGACGCTGGCCGCCCGACAGCTCCCCGGGCAGGTGGTGGGCCCTGTCTGCTAGCCCCACGACATCCAGGATTTCCATGCTCCGATTGCGCGCTGCACCGGGTTTGGTCCCGGACACCAGAAGAGGCATCTCGACGTTCTCCACGGCGCTTAGCACGGGAAGCAGGTTGTACAGCTGGAACACGAAGCCCATTCGGCGGGCGCGATAATCGCTCCGTTCGTCGTCGGGCAGGCGGTGCAGTTCCGTACTGTCCACCAGTATCTCCCCCGAGTCCACTTCGTCCAGCCCGGAGAGACAGTTGAGCAGGGTCGTCTTGCCGCATCCGCTGGGGCCCATGACGGCCACCATCTCACCCTGTCGGACGTCCAAGTCAACGCCTCTCAGGGCGTGGACCTGGATCGAGCCTGTGTTGTACGTCTTATTTACCCCTCGGGCCCATATCATGAGGTTATCCAAATCTAACCGCCTGCCAGGTCTGTATTCATTGACCGCTTGCTAAGCGCGGCTTTCCCCATTGGCGCTTTGAGGCTCGGAAGCGTCGGCCTCTAAACTGTCGGCAAGGATTTCGAGGAGGTCCTTGGCTTCCTTTTCACCTTCATAGCCCTTGGCCTGGATGCCTTCCGTCAACATCTGGAGGCAGAAGGGGCAGGACACCCCGACGGTCTTGGCTCCCGTGTCCAGGAAGTGGTCCGTGCGCATGTGGTTGATGCGTTCGCCCTGGCTCTCCTCCACCCACATGTGGCCGCCTCCGGCGCCGCAACAGAAGCCCTGTTCACGGCGCTTGTCCATCTCCACGAGCTTGACACCAGGGATGGCTTTGGCGATGTTCCTGGGTTGGTCGTAGATTCCGTTGTGGCGTCCCAGGAAACAGGAGTCGTGGTAGGCGACGGTGGTATCCATCATGCGGATGGGCTTGATGCGTCCCTGGGATATCAGCTCGTCGACAAACTGGCTGTAGTGCTGGACCTCGAATTCGCCTCCCAGCTGCGGGTACTCGTTCTTGATGGAGTTGAAGCAGTGGGGGCAGATGGTGACTATCTTCTTGACGTTGTAGCTGTTGAAGGTCTCGATGTTCTGCTGGGCGGTGATCTGGAAGAGGTACTCGTTGCCCATGCGCCTGGCGGGGTCGCCCGTGCATCGCTCTTCCTCGCCCAGGATGGCGAAGTCCACCTTGGCGGCCTTGAGGGCCTTGACCATAGACCGGGCCACCGCCTGGCTCCGCTGCTCCAGGGCGGCGGTGCAGCCGACCCAGAATAGGACCTCTGCGTCGGGCTTGTCCGCCAGAGTCGGCACGTCCAATCCCTGTGCCCAGTCGGTGCGGGAGAATTGGGTCCCCCTCCAGGGGTGGCCTCGCTGCTCGATGCTCAAGAGAGCGTTCATGGCAGTCTCGGGCATCTTGGACTCTTCCAGCACGAGATTGCGCCTCATGTCCATGATGGTGGGCACGTGCTCGACTGCCACCGGACATTCCTCCATGCAGGCGCCGCAGTTGACGCAGTCCCAGACGGCCTCCTCGGTGAGCCGCAGGTATCCTATCATGGGGTTTTCGGGTTCTTTCCCTGCTTTGACGGCCGGCGCCGCCTCGATCAGGTAGTCTTTGATGTCCTCTACAATGTGCATTGGGGATAGGGTTTTGCCGGTCAGGTGGGCGGGGCAGTTGTTGGTGCAACGGCCGCAGACGGCGCAAGCGTAGCCATCCAGCAGCTGCTTCCACGTGAAGTCCTGGACCCGTCCCGCGCCGAACCGCTCGGCGTTTTCCAGGTCGATGGCCTCCAGTATGCCCCTGGGCTTGAGTGAGTTGAAAAGAGCGTTCAGGGGCGCCGCCACCATGTGCATGTGTTTCGAGAAGGGTATGTATATCGAAAATCCCAGGATGATGAGCAGGTGGAGCCACCAGGCGAACCCCTGGGCGAAATCGGCGACTCCGACGCTCATGCCCGCATTGTGGAAGGCTTGGCCGACGGCCTTGCCGACGATGGCTTCCGCGTGGGCTCCGCCGTCGATTCCCTTGGCCTCCACCTCGGCCACGTAGAAGGCCTCGGTGAGAATGGTTAGGGTCATGAGCGTGGAAATAAGGGCCACTATGATGACTGCGTCGGGAGCGCGGGTCAGGTCGAAGCTGAGGCGATGGGGTTTAGCCACCCACCGGCGGAACACAGCCCACAACAGCGAGCTGACGATGATCAGTGCGAATATATCCAGGTAGCTGGCGTACACCATCACGCCCGTCTCGGTGAGCAGCGTCTCGGAGAAGGGCCGCCAGGCGGAGTCGCCGAATATGAAGATGACGTAGCTGAGCAGGAAGGAGAGGAAGCCCCAGAAGACGAATACGTGGCCCAACCCGGCCTTGTCCCGGATGGAGAGGCGCTGGAGGACCTTGCTCTGCGCCATAACGATGCCCAGGAACCGCATTATCCTGCGGACGGGTTGGTCGAACCTGTTGGCCGACTTGCCCAGCATTATCAGGCTGATGACTCGGTGGTAGAAGATGGCGTTGGACACGGCCAGGGCTGCGCCCAGCGCAAGGAAGACTCCTATGCGGATGTCCAGCGAACCGAATATATTCTCCGGAGGGACCACGCAACACTCCTTGGCCGCTGCCTTTGGTTGATGGCTGACGGCCGTCCCAATCTGGGCGCCCTATATTCTACACCCTGGCGCAAACCCCGCATAAGCGGCCTGCGAAAAGCACCATTGTGCCGCCCTCAGCACCACGATTGGCGCAGAGTAGTCCCTAAACCCTGTAAATCCTAATTCGGGCAATCCGAGGAGGGGGCCGCAAGGGTCCTACTTCAGACCGGAATCACACGAAGGAAGGGACGCATCGTTTCAGTTGTCAGCCCCACCAGCCCGGCGTCGAAGGTGGCAAGCTGCCCGTCGCGTTGCATTGCGGCAGCTAGCAAGACAGCGTCAGTAATCTGACGGTATCCCTGGATGCGGCCGGCAATCTCTTCCGGCAGTTCAACCATGGACAGGTCGAGGGGCCAGAACGAGTGCGCCCCCAGACGCCTGAGGTTTACAAGCAGTGCGATGGCGTCCCGAGGGGTTACTGTGTGCCGAACCACCGACGGATTGCAAGATACACGGACGAATCCCCCTTCCGTCAAAGGACAGGTCGCCCAACCTTCATCCTGCCGCTCCATGAACCATGACCGGGCCGCGTTGTGGTGCACGTGATTGGGCCATGCGAGAGCTATGAGTACGTTAACGTCCAGGAGCGCAGTCACGGCCACTCGCTGAGGCCCCGAAATACGTCCTCGCTGGTGATGGGCTCGGCGTCGGGGGTTACCGGGAAAACAGTTGCTCCGTCATCCCGGGTCGCGGTTGTTCCTTTGAAACCGCGTCTCGCAAGCTCAGACAAAGCGGATCCCAGGCTGACACCGTTGCGCTCCGCCAGCGCACGAGCAACCGCCAACACGTCGTCGTCAATTGTCACAGTTGTTCGCATAACAGCATCATCACATCACAGCGCCAATTAATCAAGACCCAGGCAGGAACCCCACACCCCACGATTTATTGATAACGGGTTTGGCCCATCGTATTATTGGATCGTCGACGCCGCAGGGAGGTCGAGCGGAACACTCACGGCAAGTGAGGTGAAGCCCATGAAGCAGATTGCCGCAGCGACCCTCGCAGCATTCGTTATCGCGGTTGGTGGCGGAGCGGGTTGCTCCTCTGGACCTACATCTACGCCTGCGATTGAGCCAACAGCTAACCCGACTCCAGCACCCTCCTTTACGCCTACGGTCCAACCGACCCCTACACCCACGTTCCGGCCTACCGCCACGACGACCGCGACGCCCACGGCTGCCCCATCGCGCGCTCCTACACCCACAGTGGGTCTCACAATCGCACCAACCGTGGCGTCCACCCCTGCTACATCGCCCGACCCTGAGCCGACTGTGATGCCCGTGTCCGAGCCTAGCCTCGTTTCAGAGAGGGAGGCTCTGATTGCGTTTTATCACTCCACCGGGGGCGCAAACTGGGAGTACAACACACACTGGCTTAGTGCGGCGCCCATCGGCGAATGGTACGGCGTAACCGTTGACTCGGGTGGACGCGTTATAGAGTTGTCTCTTTACCACAACGGGTTAAGTGGAGGAATTCCACCAGAGTTAGGCAGCCTCGCCAATTTGGAAGTCCTGTTCCTCTTTGGCAATGACTTAAGCGGTGAGATCCCGTCCGAACTGGGCAGCCTTAGCAACCTGTGGTCTCTGGCGCTCGGTGGGAATCCGTTGAGGGGATGTGTGCCCCAGGGTTTACGAAATGTGCTGTTCAACGACTTTCCCAGTATCGGTCTGCCGTTCTGTGGTCCACAAATTCTCGGCGTCTCAGACAGCCCGGACAGGGAAGTGTTAATTGCATTCTACAACTCCACAGACGGCCCGACTTGGAAGGACAACACAAACTGGCTGAGCGATGCACCCATCAGCGAATGGTATGGGGTCAGCGTTGACTCCAACGGCCGCGTCAATGCACTGAACCTGTACAACAACGGGTTGAACGGAATACTCCCGCCAGAACTTGGGAACCTTACCGCCTTGCGAGTTCTACGTCTGGACAACAACCGTTTGTGGGGAGAGATACCGCCAGAATTGGCGAGCCTGACTGCACTGAATACTCTATTGCTAACCGCTAACTGGATGACTGGACCGATTCCGTCGGAGTTGAGTGATCTAGTCAACCTGAAAGCGCTGTCGGTCAGCGGCAACCGGTTGAGCGGGGACATACCGCCAGAATTAGGCAATCTCATCGACCTGAAAGCCCTGGAACTTAACAACAATGAGTTGAGCGGGGAGATTCCACCGGTACTAGGCAGACTCGCGAACCTGCTATGGCTCTCCCTTGGCAACAACGAGTTGAGCGGAGAGATTCCGCCAGAGTTGGGTAGCCTCACGAACCTGCGATGGCTCTCCCTCGGCAGCAACGAGTTGAGCGGAGAGATTCCGCCAGAGCTGGTCAGCCTCGTGAACCTGCGTAGGCTGTTCCTAGACGGGAACGAGTTGGGCGGAGAGATTCCGCCAGAGTTGGGCAGCCTCACGAACCTCCGAGAACTAACGATTGGGGACAACAACTTGAGCGGGTGCGTCCCCGACGGTTTGTTCAACGTGCAGGATAATGACTTTTCACAACTTGGCCTTCTCCCATGCAACTTTGCGGCGCCGACAGGAACACCGGAAACGGACAAGGCCGCATTGGTTGCCCTCTACAACGCCACAGACGGCGCCAACTGGAGAAACAACAGCAACTGGCTAAGCGATGCGCCCATCGCCGAATGGCGCGGGGTCACCGTTGACACCTACTTCGGTCGTGTCGTCTCCCTATTCTTGCCCGATAACCGGTTATCAGGCGAGTTACCGCCGGAGTTGGCTAGCCTAACCAATTTGTACCAGATGGACCTTCGCATTAGCCAGTTGACCGGGGAAATTCCTTCGTCACTGGGCAGCCTGACCAACCTGCGGGTACTGGCCCTCAGTGACAACCAGTTGAGCGGGGGAATACCGCCGGAATTGGGCCGCCTTGGAGACCTGCAAGAACTTAACCTCGGTTTGAATCAGCTGAGTGGAGAGGTGCCGATTGAGTTGGGCAACCTGACCAGACTGCGGGAGCTAGTCCTAGGAAACAATGAATTGAGTGGAGAGGTGCCCTCTTGGCTAGGCAATCTCTGGAATCTGGGATGGCTGGACCTCGGTCGTAACCAGTTCACCGGCGAGATTCCGCCCGAATTGGGCAACCTCACCAACTTGGGGGCGCTGTCGCTTGCAAAAAACGGTTTGAGTGGAGAGATTCCTCCCGAGTTAGGCAACCTCATCAACCTGAGACTATTGGACCTGAGGGAAAATGAGTTGAGTGGGGAGATTCCCTCGGAGTTAGGAAGTTTGACCAACCTGCTGGGGCTCACGCTTGGGGGAAACGAGTTGAACGGATGTGTACCCGACGTTCTCCAGTATGTGGAGGACAATGACCTTTCTGAGATAGGGTTGCCGTTCTGCGAATCAGCGTCAACCAACTAGATGGGGAGGGCTTGCATCGGTCGCGCTTTGAGACTGAATGGCCAGTTCAACACCGCGAGCCTAACTAGCCTCAGTTGGAGGTCACTGTTGGAACACTCTCCAGACCCACCAGTCCTGCATTTGGGCGGCGACTTAACTACAGTCTCCGCCGGATTCCCGCCGCCCCCTGATTTATTGATAATGGACTTGCCCCATCGTATAATTGGTTTGTTAACGGAGCAGGGAGGTCGAGAGCCAGATGCAAGAGACGGGGACCTGGAAAGTCAAGGCCGGGCTGGCCCAGATGCTCAAGGGCGGGGTCATCATGGACGTGGTCAACGCCGAGCAGGCTTTGATTGCGGCGGAAGCCGGGGCCTGCGCCGTCATGGCCTTGGAGCGGGTCCCTGCAGACATACGAGCAGTCGGCGGCGTAGCCCGCATGGCCGATCCCACCAAGATTAGAGAAATAATGGATGCGGTCACCATCCCCGTGATGGCCAAGTGCCGCATAGGCCACTTCGTGGAGGCGCAAGTCCTCGAGGCCATGGGAGTGGACTACATCGACGAATCGGAAGTCCTCACAGTGGCCGACGAGGACAACCACGTTTGGAAGGCGGACTTCAAAATTCCCTTTGTCTGCGGCTGCCGGAACCTGGGTGAGGCTCTCCGGCGGATAAAAGAGGGCGCCGCGATGATCCGCACCAAGGGCGAGGCAGGCACCGGAGACGTGGTGGAAGCAGTCCGCCATATGCGTGCGGTGATGGGGACTATACGCCGTATGCAGAACCTCCCCGACGACGAATTGCCCACCGAGGCCAAGAACATGAGCGTGGACTTGGACCTGCTGATGGAGACCAGAGAGCAGGGAAGGCTGCCCGTGGTCAACTTTGCCGCGGGCGGAGTCGCCACACCTGCGGACGCCGCCCTTATGATGCAGTTGGGCGCCGACGGGGTCTTCGTCGGGTCCGGCATATTCAAGTCGAGCGACCCTGAGAAGCGGGCCAGGGCTGTTGTCCAAGCGGTCACCCACTACAACAACCCAGAAATCATCGCGGAGGTGTCCAGGGACCTCGGCGAACCCATGGTCAGCATCGGAGCCCGCTCCCTGAAGGAAGAGGAGCTTCTTTCACCGCGGGGGAATCTATAGGGGCGTTATCGACCCCGTTCTATAGACCAATGCGGCCCTGACGGGTTCTTGCCCGTCCGGGAAATGAATGGAACGACAAGGCAACTGAACGAGGCATATACGAGGCGCCAAGAAAGAAGTTGAGAATAGGCGTCCTGGCTGTACAAGGAGATTTCGCCGAGCACGTGGCAGTGATAAGGGGTTTGGGCCATGAATCTGTGGAGGTGCGTCTTCCCGACAACCTCCAGGGGTTGGACGGCCTTATAATGCCTGGAGGCGAAAGCACGACTTTCAGCCGTCTCATGGACCTGTACCAACTCAAAGCTCCTATAGCAAGTCTGGCCGCGGCGGGAATGCCCCTGTGGGGCACGTGCGCCGGCATGATCATGATGGCCAGGGAGCTCACCGAGCCCGACCCCGTTCCCATGGGACTGATGGACATCGGACTGGTGCGCAACGCCTACGGACGCCAGGTTGACAGCTTCGAGGAGGACTTGGACGTTCCGGTCCTGGGAGCGGACCCTTTCCATGCCATATTCATCCGCGCCCCCGTAATATCAACCGTGGGCGACGGGGTGGAAACGTTGGCGCGGCAATCCGACGGAAGTCCGGTGGCGGTGCGTCAGGGCCGCATGTTGGGGACCGCCTTTCACCCCGAACTCACCGGAGACCACAGGTTCCATGAGTATTTTCTAAGCGCCGCTTTTCGCGGTTGAGGCAGCATGGCAGTAGCAGACCGCTGGATACAGGACGAACTGAAGACCCTCCAAGACGTGTTGCCGCCCAGGGTCCGCATCCCTCTGGAGGCCAGAGAGGACCGGCAAGAGCTGCTGGAGGTGATTCTCGACCTGGGCAGACCGCCGGAAGCCAGGTTCATCGACGAAGAGGTCATGCTGGACTCCCGGGAAGTCGACCAAGAAGACTTGGACTATGTCGTCTCCCGGGTCGGAGAATTCGGAGGAGACAACCGGGCCGGAATCCCCCGCACCCTCCACCGCATCTCCGCCATGCGGAACCGCAAAGGCGACATCGTGGGGATCACCTGTAGAGTGGGCCGCGCCGTCCTGGGCGCCGTGAAGGTCATCGAGGACCTGGTGCTCCAGGGAAGAAGCGTGCTTCTGCTGGGACGCCCGGGCGTGGGCAAGACCACTATGCTGCGAGAAGTGGCCCGTGTCCTTGCCGACGACGCCCGGAAGCGGGTCATCATTGTGGATACTTCCAACGAGATAGCAGGAGACGGCGACATTCCCCACCCGGCCATTGGCCACGCACGGCGCATGCAGGTGGCCCATCCCCAGCTTCAACATAACGTGATGATCGAGGCCGTAGAGAACCACATGCCGGAGGTCATCATCATCGACGAGATGGGAGCCGAGTTGGAAGCCATAGCGGCCCGCACCATAGCCGAACGGGGGGTCCAACTTATTGCCACCGCCCACGGCAACACCCTGGACAACCTGGTGATGAATCCCACCCTGTCCGACTTGGTGGGAGGAATTCAGTCGGTCACCCTCGGCGATGAAGAAGCCCGGCGCAGAGGGACTCAAAAGACCACGTTGGAACGCAAAGCGCCCCCCACCTTTGACGTGGTGGTGGAGATACAGAACTGGGAAAAGGTGGCTGTCCACGAGGACGTGTCTACCGTGGTGGACGCATGGCTGCGGGGATACCCCATCGTCCCTGAAACCCGCCGGTTGAGCGACGCAGGGGAGGTCCTCAAGACGCGGGAAGTGGGCGGCGTCTATATTCCGGCTCCTCCCGTCGTCAACGGCCCCAGTCAGAATGGACCGGAGGACGCTTACGTCCATGACTCTCCGGGCGTCATGGAGAGGAGCCTTCGCCAGGGTGTGAAGGTCTTTCTTTTCGGCGTGGGCAGGGACAAAGTGGAGCAGGCGGGCCGCAGCTTGGGAATTCCGACGAGGGTGGTGAACGATCTTCGAGCAGCCGACGTCGTCCTGACCACCAAGAGCCTCTACCGACGCGGGTCCCAACTTGTGAGAATAGCCGAGCGGGCCGGCAAGCCGATATACGTACTGCGGAAAAACTCAGGGCCCCAGATACAGCAGCTGCTCAGGGCCGTATCGGGCGGCGACGAAGAAGAAGAAGACGCGGTGGGCGGCGCTCTGAAAGAGGCTGAAAAGGCCGCCGAGCGCGTGCGGGATGGAGCAAGCTCGGTTGAGTTGGCGCCGCAGCGGGCATACATCCGACGACTCCAACACCTGCTGGCCGAGAAATACAACGTCGCCTCCACCAGCAGCGGCCAGGAACCTCACAGGTACGTGACGTTCGTCAAGGGCTAGGCCCATGACTGCCTTCATTGTCTTCGAGGGCGGCGACGGGTCGGGAAAGACCACCCACGCAAGGCGCTTGGCGTTAGCTCTGAGCCGGTCGGGTTACAGCGTGGTGTCCACAAGAGAGCCTGGCGGGGTTCCTCTGGGTGATGCAGTACGCCGCTGGGTGAAGGGGCGCAGGGACCTGACGCCTGCCGCTGAGCTTCTCCTATTCACGGCCGCCAGGGCCCAGCATGTCAAGGACGTGATCCAGCCGGCTCTCGATTCGGGCAAGATTGTCGTGTGCGACAGGTTCATGGCATCGACCGTCGCCTATCAGGGCTACGGCAGAGGAATTGACCTGGATATGGTCCATCGCCTCAACGCACTCGCCTGCGGGGACGCCTCTCCCGACCTGACCGTGCTGTTGGACCTTCCGCCGGACGTGGGCCTTTCCCGGCGGGCTGATCAACCGGACACGTTCGAGTCCGAGGCGCTGGACTTCCACCGCCGGATCAGACGGGCGTATCTGGAACAGGCTGCCAAAGACCCGTCGGCCTGGCTGGTCGTTGATGCATCGGGTTCCAAGGAAGGCGTATCGGAAGCGGTATGGGAAAAAGTTCAGGCCCTGCTTAGAAGCAGGGCCTGAATGGTGTGCCGTGTATGCGGGTGAGGCTAGTCTGCGGCTACGGGAACTGCGTCCAGCTTCTCCTGGATTACAGCCCTTAGCTCCCTGACCCTGGTCAGGTCGGGGTACTTGCCGTCCTCTTCCTTGCGGTCGAAGATCTTCTCCCCGTCCAGATAGACCTCAAGGCGGCCGTTTGCGCCGGGCGTAAGGGAAATGGCCGCATCCTTACCGAAGTGCCTGAAAAACTCCATCGCCAACCACGAGGCGGTAGCGTGGTACTGTCAAGGAACGCAGTAAACGATGTCGATGTTGATCTTCCACATGACCCAACCTCCTTAGCTCCGTTGGACATGACCGACGAGCGATAGTTTGGCCCGTCCAGTGATGAGACTATTTTAACCCTTATTGCCGATGTGTCAAGTTATAGACGGAAGTTTATATCAGCCATAGCCACAGGTGATTTGCCCAACGTGCTTGACAGGGGGATTGGCAGCCGATACCATCGTGGCCGTGCCTGAGAAGTCCGTCCCCCAACAAAAATCGTCCCCCCCGATCGATCCGCGTGATTGGCCCGCCCGATTTCGTGAGATGTCGGAGTTCGTCGGCCTTTCCGACGAAGACATGCAGCTTGTCAAAGGCAGCGGCCCCCTGGTCCAGACCAAGCTGCAGAGCTTCGTGGACCATATCTACGACCATTTTCTTGAATACCCGGAAGCGCGCAAGTTCTTCGTCCTCGACGACGGCTCCCCCGACCGTAAACGCATCGACGACAACAAGCTGACCATGATCCGCTGGATGATGAACAACTGCCTGGCCCACATCAACGACGGCTTTTCCCGCTACATTGCGGCCATCGGGACAATGCACCACAGCGTCTCAGTCCACCGTCCCCCTTTGCCTCCCGTGCCCTACAAGTACCTCATCGGCGTCGTATCCATGTACCAGACCAAGCTGGCGGCCCTCTTCGACGCGGAAATGGATGACGAGGATCTGGCGGCGAGAACAAGTCTGGCTTGGAACAAGCTGTTGATGGTTGAGTTAGACCTCATATTGGCGGCGTACGTTACGGAACCCAGCGCCTGACAGCCTGAGTGACGTTGACAAGGCTAACCCGTAGCCTTAAAATCGCTACGTTGACTTTACCTGACTGAGGTTCACGGGCCATGCTGCGAATTCGACTTAGGCGAGTGGGGAAAAAGGGGCGTCCTTCCTACAGGATTGTTGTTGCAGACCGGAGGGCCCCTCGAGACGGCGCCTATGTTGAGTGGATAGGCCACTACGACCCCCTCCTCGACCCTCCCAAAGTGACGTTGGATGAGGAAAAGGCGGTGGGTTGGCTGCAAAAGGGAGCCCAGCCTTCCGAAGCGGTTGAACGCATCTTCAAGTGGAACGGGATTTACGAGAAGGCAAAGGCGCAATGAAGGAACTCATAGAGTATATCGCCAAGAGCCTAGCCAGTAAGCCCGAAGACGTAGTGGTCCATGAGGAAGTCGAGGAAGACCGGGTGGTGCTGAAGCTAGAGGTGGCCGACGAGGACAAAGGGAAGATAATCGGCCGTCAGGGGCGAGTTGCTCAAGCCATGCGGGTTCTCCTTCGTGTAGCGGCCGTGAAGAACGGCGTCCGCGCGGTGCTGGAAATAGTATAGCGGCCTAATCGCCGGTCCCGAGATGGGAGAGGAACAAGACACCGGACCGGTTGTGGTTGGAAAGGTTATAGCGGCCAGAGGACTGGGCGGCCAACTGAAGATAGAACCCCTAAGCGACTTCCCCGGGCGGTTCTCCCCCGGGGGATATTTATTTCTAGCCGGAAAACCGCACCTACTTCGGAGATCGACCAAGCTTCCCGACGGTTCCCTTGCAATCAAGCTGGAGGGAATCGACTCCCGGGAGGCGGCCCAAAGGGCGCTGGGACTGGACCTGACGGTCCCAAGAGACATGGTCCCCGCTCCGCCCGACGGCGTCTACTACCACTTTCAGCTTATCGACATGGAAGTCCACACTGTCTCCGGAGAGCATCTAGGCGCCGTGACTGAAATCCTGGACGCCGGCGCCAATGACGTGTACGTAGTCAGCAAGGACGGGCGTGAGGTCCTAGTGCCCGCGTTGGAAGGAGTGGTCCTGGACGTGGACGTGAAGTCCGCCCGCATGACCGTTGACCTTCCTGACGGACTCCGACCCTAACGGAGTCCCACGACGGACCCCGACCACTGCAGGGGCCGTCATCAAGTCTCAGCCGGTCCCGCCGGCGGGTGTGTACAACCACCACAACGCCGATTGGCGAAAATTAAGCATCTCTAAAGGAAAGACCTTTGTCGTGGTTGTGGGAGGACATCGCCCCGGCAAACATACTCCTCGATTAGCAGCTTCGACCACGGGTCGAATTTATCGCGCATCTCTGTGAGTTTGGGTGCGTCCACGAAGGCGCCTTTATATTTCGATCGCATCGCGAATTCTTCTGATGCTTTCGGAGAGACTTGCTGGGATTTCATCGCGTGTAGAAACGCGACGTGCCGGGAAGCTTCGATAGAGGAATAGTCTATGATGACACCGATGGGGCGGGGGCTTTCTTGGGGAATAATGCCAATCTCTTCCTCCAGCTCCCGTATAAGATTCGAAGACATAGCGGTCTGAAACGAGCCGTGGTCGTGCGTCTCATCAATGTGACCTCCCACAACCAGGCTCAACTTTTTGTTGAGGTCGTGTCGGGAGTTCTGTGTGCGCCTCAAAACGCAATACTTGCCCTCATGGTCCCGAATGAAAACACATGGAATTGCCTGGACCCAATCGTTGGAACGCTCGGCATCCGGTCTATCGAGCCACGAAAAAGTGTTTTCAATCTTCTCAATCTGCTCCTGAATCGAGTCCCAGGGTAAAAGCGAGAAGACATCACCGAAAATCACCCGTGGGAAAACCAGGACTCGGTTGGTTTGCATGATGACTATCCTACTTTGCTCCGGATGTGCTCAACGATCTTCCTAGCGACCTCAAAGGCCGTTGACTGAGGCGTGGAGCCTTGACTGCCGCCGGTGTCCATCACATGGAGTTCGCTGAACTGTTCGGCATATTTCGAACTAATAGCTTGGTAAGCCTTGTTTAGGTCTTCAAGAAATACAGGGTTCATGGCTTGTCCCGGTTCGTCTATCAGTTTGTCCCTATTCTCACGCTCAAGTGATGTGGATGGGTCGGTCTGGAATAAGAAAACCATGTCGATTAGCTTTCGCCAATGGTCAACCAGCAAGAAGTTCTGGATGGTGGAACATTGTTCCTTCGTAACATCGTCCCTAGCCTTTAGAAGCTCGAACCAGGCTAGCGCGTCGAAGAGACCCCGGTCCATTATAACCAAATTATATTGGTCTGACCCGTGATGGCCCTCCAAAATGTGGGTTAACGCATAGACCGCAGACCAAGCATTAAATGCGACGAGATCATTTTTGAGATAATACGGCGTTCGTTTGGAAGCGCCTTCCGCAGGCGCCAACACCTTGTAGCCCAGCCGCCGAAAGAAGTGATTGATGGTGTCTATGCAGGTGCTCTTTCCGCTCTTCGGAGCGCCTGCGAATTCCACGAATACGGGGCGTTCAGGGGATTGGGGTGTACCCAGGAGGCGTCGAGCTTCGTATTGCAGTTCTTGCAATTGCTTCTCTTCTATTTTCATGTGCAGCATCTTAGCAAATCGATGTAAGGAAGGCGACTACAAACTGTCATAGGGTCTCGTTGCTCCAGCCATCGCCCCGAATCACTTAGCCTACACGGTGCCTTTGTGGCGCCCCGAACGGGCTTTATCCGTGGAACTCCAGGATGTCTCCGTCGGCCACCACGTAGTCTCTGCCCACCCTTTGGGCGTCGAACTTTCCCGAACCCCACAGGAGCGCGTACTTGAGCCTCTGCTTCCAGTCCCTGTGCAGTGACTGGGCGGCGTCTTCCACGTTGCTGCCCATGGTGAGAATGATGGGCGAATCATAGTCGGGTTCCCCGCCGGGAGCCCTCGTATAGACGCGGACCTTGCCCAAGGCGGCAAAGACGCTTTCCCGCAACTGGTCCAACCCGACGTCTTCCGCGGCTGAAGTCATGACCAGCCAATGCCGGTCGTCCAGAGCTTCCTCTATTCTGAGGCACTGGTCCAGGGCGCCGTCCATGTCGGCCTTGTTGGCGACGATGACGCACCTCTTGTGAGTGCGGTGGTCGTCCGGGTCGGGGTCCTCATGCCGGTCCAGCAGGCGGAATCCCCAACGGCCAAGCTCAGACGTAATCTCGTCCATTTGTTGCACCGGATCAGCCGACAGATCGAGGACCACCAGAAGAAGGTCAGCGTTTCTGAGGAGGCTGAAGAGCCTGGTCTGCATGTCCTGGTCGTTGAGGGCAGGCGTGTCTATCAGCTGGGTCAGGACGTTCTGGTGTTTCAACATGCCGGGCTGGGGGACCTGGGTGGAGAAGGGGTAAGCGGCCACCTTGGCCGCGGCCCCGGTGAGTGCAGCGAGCAACTGAGACTTGCCCGAGTTTGGCAGCCCTATAAGCGCCGCCTGGCCAGCCCCTTCTTTTCGAATGGAGAAAGGCTGCGGACCTCCTCCGGCGGTGGCCCTTGGCTTTTCCAGGTCGGCCATTAACCGGGCCAGACGGGACCGCTGGTCAGCCCTCAGATGGTCCGTCCCCTTGTGTTTGGGGGTTGCGGACATCATCTCCTGGAGGGCGGCGGCCTTCTCAGGGATGCTTTTCGCTGCCCTGAACCTCTTTTCCGCTTCGTAGTATGCGGGAGGCAGGTTGGCAGGCATGACTGCCCTCCCTCGGCGCAGGTGGGGGTGGGAAGCAATATATCAACAGCCTGAAAAGCCGTCAAACACAGCCATAGACCTATTGAATATTATAGAACAGACGTTCTATAATACGGCCTAACCAAACGTGAGGTGTAGTTATGCTTCGACAGGCTGCGGTTGCTTCAATAGACGTGTTGCCCGAAAGGTTCCCCTACAGAGACGATGGATGCGATGTCTACCCTTCGTGCCTCAGGTGCCCTCTTCCACAATGCAAGTATGACGATCCCGGCTGGCTTCAACGCGAGAGACGAAAGGAACGGGACAAGACTATCATGGACGCCCTGAAGCGGGATGGAATCTCCATCTCCGACGCCGCGTCGCGATTTTCCATCAGCCAGAGGACCATATTCAGGATAATCCGCAAGTCGGCTGAGGAAATAGAGGCCGTCCCCCTGGCCGCCTAGGCCCGGGAACGGAACCAAGCCACAGCGAGACTGCTCTGAGATGTATGGTAAGGGCCGACCGGACGGTCGCCTCTACGGGGATTGTTGTGCGTGGTGCGACGCTTGACAGGCTTTCAAAGTAAGGCAGGCATCCGGCGAGTTACTCCGTGTGGAGCGCTTTTGCGTCAGCCCCCTTCCGAACCGGACATGGGGCTTTCACCGCATCCGGCTCTCCAGTGGTTGGTTCTGCTATTCCGGGTTCTAGCGTCCTGCATGGATGTCCATGTTTCTCCGAGATCGCGGATGACGTTCGACACAGTTTCGGCTGTTCTCATCACGAGTGCCTCTCTGTCATGTTTCGTCTTAACCACCTGCCTCCCTTCGCCGTGTGGACGGTTTTCCCGTCCTCGGACTACTACGGAGGCTCCGTTGCCATAGAGTCTCCCCCCGTAGGCAATCCCGCGTTCCGTTTGACTTCAGGGATAGGGCTTAGCTAAACTCCACAGTGATTCCCATTAGGAGCATCAGGAGTGAAGATTTTTCGCCCCTCTTACGACACGTTAATGGCCTATATGGCGGCGTGCGCTATTGTCGCCGCGCTCGTAATTAGGGATATTCCACCCTCTAATGACGCGTCAATGGTCTGGCCCTCGGTGGGCCTTCTGGTGGCAGCGGTCGCACTTTTTGCGTTTCTGTTCTACCTACATACGAAGATGAAACGGCGGGCCGAGAACAAGGTCAGGATGTCTGACCTCATCCTCCTGGCGGACATCCAGACACTGGCGAAATCGAACTCGCAGTTGCTGGATGATGCCATAGCCCTGCGTTGGGTCCAGATGGAACAGGGGCGCAGTCCTGGCGACTAGGCTTGTTGTCCAGTAGAGGTCGAGCCTTTCCCCTTCTGTCTTCGGCATAGGACTATCTAGCGCGACTTAGGCGCCCCGTTCGTCCCCTTGAATTGACTTCATTGGTCATCGTCCACTCATCGGAGGTGCACCGGTCACATCTACCGGCCAGTGCAATGAGTGGCGCCGGGTTACAAGCGTTCTACCGGCGGGTGTCAAGTACGCCAACCGGGGATTGGGGTTCAGGCAATCCAGCTTTCACCGTATCGCGCGGGTCTTGCGAAACCGGCCTTACAACGTTTTCAGGCTGTAGCCGCTTTATCGACATGCTGTTGCCCCCCCAGCTTTCGCTTTGAGGTAGGTCGGCTGACCCAAGAACTTCCTCAGAGTTCTTCCTAGCTGAACCAGGTATCCTATGCTGCGTTACACGGCGCACCGACTCCTCTGACAGGAGCGCCCGCTTGACACTCCCGAGCCGGATGGTATGATTTAACTGCCATCCACCCAGTGAGGGGGTGAGCCATAAGCGGGACAACGATGGCCGCCGGCACCGTAGCAGGCCCGGACGGTCGAAATAGCCGAAGAACCTTTGCGCCTTTCCCCTTGTCCAGGGGGAAAGGCCTTTTGTTGCCTGTGCAATGACCTCCCGTGGAATAGTCGAAGCGTCGGGCATTCAGATTGGCCACTACACCGATCTGCAAGGAGCGACGGGGTGCACCGTCATCCTGGCGATGGATGGAGCGGTGGCCGGTGTGGACGTGAGGGGAGGAGCTCCGGGCACGAGAGAGACGGACCTGCTCAGGCCGGGAAACTTGGTGGAGAAAGTCCATGCAGTCCTGCTCAGCGGAGGCTCCGCCTTCGGCCTGAACGCTGCAGCCGGCGTTGTGCGGTACTTGGAAGAAAAGGGGATCGGATTCGAGGTTGGGCCTGTGAAAGTCCCTATCGTGGCAGCGGCGGTCCTCTACGACCTCGGGCTCGTTACACATGCGGCCAGACCGGAGGCCGATGACGGATACCGGGCCTGCCTGTCTGCAACGGACCTCATGGTGGAAGAGGGGTCTGTGGGGGCAGGCACGGGCGCCACGGTGGGAAAGGCCCTGGGAATGGACCGGGCCGTCAAGGGCGGGGTTGGCACAGCCGCAGTACGCACCGGCGACGGTCTGACGGCGGGCGCCATAGTCGCCGTCAACGCTTTTGGAGGGGTGGTGGACCCGAGGACCGGACGCATTCTGGCAGGGCCGCGCGGCGCATCGACGGGGGAATTCCTGGACTCCGTGGAGATGTTGCTCTCCCAAGAATCGAGTGCATCTGCTCCTACAGGCGCCAACACCACCATCGGAGTGGTGGCCACGGATGCAAAGCTCACCAAAGAGCAGGTCCACCACCTGGCAAGAGTCAGCCACGACGGACTCGCGATGGCCATAAGGCCTTGCCATACCATCCGAGACGGAGATTCCATGTTTGCCTTGGCCACCGGCAGTTCGCCGGTGGAAGCCGACCTGACTGTGCTGGGAGCCGCCGTTGTGGAAGCGGTGAGTCTGTCTGTCGTGCGGGCCGTGGCATCGGCCACGGGTCTGGGCGGGACGCCCTCGGCTTCCGAATGGAAAGGGTCTCTTGAATAACGCAGCCATAGGATTCATCGGGGCCGGCGCCGTGGGTACCGGCCTCGCCCTGGCGCTGCACAACGCCGGATACCGGGTCAGTTGCGTTGCCAGCCGCACCTATGAATCGGCGCGGAATCTGGCGGGGCTGATTCCGGGGTGCAAGGCTGCTTCACTGGAAGACCTGGTTGCCGGTTGCGAGACCGTATTTATTACTGCGCCTGACGGTTCCATTTGGGAGATTGCGTCCAAGGCGCCTTGGAGCAAGGGCCAGCTGGCGGTGCATTGCAGCGGAGCTTTGTCGTTGGAACCCCTCGAACCTGTCAAGCTGGCGGGCGGACTCAGAGGAGCATTCCATCCCTTCCAGACCTTTGCGGGGATAGCGTCGGCGGATGAGGCAGTGGAGCGGGTGCGGGGAGCTGCCTTTGCCGTTGACGGAGACGGTCCGGCGCTTGAAACCCTGACAAAGATGGCCCAGACGCTGGGAGGCAGGGCCATATCCCTGGACGCCGCCGACCGACCTATGTACCACGCTTCGGCGGTCATCAGTTGCGGATACCTGGGAGTCCTGGTCCAGGCTGCGGTGGACGTTTGGCGGGAGATGGGTTTTTCGGAAGATCAGGCCCTCTCCGCCATATTGCCCATCGCCAGGACAACCCTGGACAACATTTCACGCTCAGGCGTAACCCCAAGCGTCACTGGGCCTTTGATGCGCGGGGATAAAGCCACCGTGGCGGCACACATAAGTTCGTTGGAAAAGAGACTGCCTCACCTCATCCCTATGTACCGGGACATGGCTCGGGGGACGTACAAGATGGCCTTGGCCAATGGCGTGGGGGAGGAGTTGATCGACGAAATCGAAGAGTTGATGATGCGGCGTTAGAGGGATCCCCGCCGGCGGAATAACCGGCGCTCCGTTCGAAATCCGGGTGAAAGGACTGGCGAATGAACCGAAGGGTCACGGTTAGAGAGATTGCCGACCTCAAGTCCAGGGGCGAGAAAATCGCCATGGTCACAGCCTACGACTACTCCACGGCAAAACTGGCCGACGGGGCCGGAATGCCGCTGATTCTGGTGGGCGACAGCCTGGGCATGGTAATGCTCGGCCACGAGTCCACCATACCCGTCACGATGGAGGACATGATTCACCACTCCAAGGCCGTTGTACGAGGAGTTAAGCGTTCCATGGTAGTGGCCGATCTCCCCTTCATGACCTACCAGATAGACGCGGCCCAAGCCATGCAGAACGCCGGTCGGCTGGTCCAGGAAGGCGGCGCCCACTCGGTAAAGCTGGAAGGGGGCGTCGGAGTGGCCGAGACCGTTTCCCGAATCGTGGAGAGCGGCGTTCCGGTTATGGGGCACATCGGGCTGACGCCCCAGTCGGTCAACCGTTTCGGCGGCTACAGGGTCAGGGGAAAGGACAAGGAAGAGGCGGCCCAGCTGGTCAGGGACGCCGTTGCTCTGGAGGAAGCGGGGGCCTTTGCAGTTGTGCTGGAGTTGCTGCCTACGTCCCTTGCCGGAGCCATCAGCCGGCGGCTGACAATACCGACCATCGGGATTGGAGCGGGGCCCCATTGTGACGGGCAGGTGCAGGTGCTCCACGACATGTTGGGGCTCTTCACCGACTTTGCGCCAAAGCATGCCCGGCAGTATGCCAAATTGGCGGCGACTATTTCCGATGCTCTGCGCCGCTATGTCTCGGATGTCCAGGAGGGGACCTTCCCCGGCGAAAAGGAGAGCTTCGGTATGGACGATGGGGTGATGAAGGAAGTTGAGGAGATCGTCGAGCAGTCCTTGTACAAGCTGTAAGAGGCTGGAGCTTTAGTGATGGAGGTCGTTGACACCGTTCAAGGCGTCAGGGAAGCCAGAGGCCGTGTTGCCGGGTCGGTGGGCCTCGTCCCGACGATGGGCAGCCTCCACGAAGGGCATTTGGAGCTGGTCCGCAGGGCCCGGCGCGAAAACGGTCTGACGGCCGTGTCGATCTTCGTCAATCCATCCCAGTTCGGACCCGGAGAGGACCTGGGCTCCTATCCCAGAGACATGGACAGGGACCTGGGTCTTCTGACAAGAGAAGGCGTGGACTTGGTGTTCGCCCCGAGTCCTGAAGAGATGTATCCTGCCGGGTTCGACACCTGGATACAAGTGAAAAAGACGTCCGAGGTCCTTGAAGGAGCGGCCCGGCCCGGCCACTTCCAGGGAGTGGCTACTGTGGTCGCCAAGCTGTTCAACATCGTCAGGCCCCACCGCGCCTACTTTGGCCAAAAGGACGGCCAACAGGCGGCGGTTGTCAGCCGCATGGTGAAGGACCTGGACATGGACGTGGAAATCGTGGCCGTGCCCACGGTCCGGGAAGAGGACGGGCTGGCCATGAGCAGCCGGAACGTATACTTGACGCCCGAAGAGAGGCAGGCCGCCCCGGTGGTCTATCGTGCGCTCTCGAGGGCCGTGGACCTATGGCGGAAGGGTGAGACCGGATGTGAAACGCTCCGCGCCGAAATGAAGGCCGTGTTGGAGTCGGAGCCCCTGGTCTCAGGCGTCGGCTACGTCAGCGTGGCGGACCCGGTCACTCTGGAGGAGCTTGTTCAGGCGGCGCCGTCAGCCATGATTTCCACCGCCGTGCGCATTGGCAAGGCCCGGCTCATCGACAACGTGTTGTTGGAGTAAGGGGAGTAAGGCGCCCGCCGTAACCCGGCCCTAGTCGCCGCCGGGAAGCTCCAACGCCAGCAGCATAGGCGGGTTTCCGATGGCCCCCGGGAACGGGTATGGGTTGGAGATGCCCCAGTAGGACACCCGCGGGTCAGGGTCGATGGACGGCGGGTACCAGGCTCCGCCGCCGCTGTTGATGTCCGGGCGGCCCCACAGGTCTTCCGACTTGATGGTGTTGAACGACCAGAGCACGTCGCCCGTTTGCTGGTCGAGGGCAAAGCGTCCCCCTGGCGCCGGGTTGTGACAGAGAGGACGTCGCGGCCAGCGCCTTGCCGTCGGCGACGGTCGGTTGGATGTTGACGGCGCCGCCGTTCATCAGGATGTCCGTCGCCCACAGCTCTTTTCCGGTTTCGGCGTCGTAGGCGGCTATTTCCCTTCCGCCCTTGTTGGCGAACACCTTGCCCCCGTGGACGGCAACCCCGCTGGGCCCGAAAACGGGGGCGTCCACCGGGGCCAACCACTTGCGTTTGCCGGTGACGAGGTCTATGGCGTGCACGTTGGTGTTCAGGTCGCCCACGTAGACGGTCCCGTCGACCACTATGGGAGTGGTGGCCGCCGCGCCTGCGCCGGGGCTTTGGGGCAGCGGGTAGCGCCAGGCTTCCGTGAGTAAGTGGACGTTCCCGGAATCTATGCTGGATTCGGACGTGGCCCTGGAGCTGGGATGGTCGTAGTTAGGCGCCGGCCACTCGGACGTAACTGCCAATCCTGCCGGCGGCGTCCGGGGCGAGTAAACGAAAGAGCCGATGCCGGTTGTTCCACCTTTGCCCCGAAGGTGGGACGTGATTCGCCTCCTGGCCTCAGGGTCCACCTCCGGGCAGAGCACCACGGCGTCGATGGCGGTGTAGCCGTTATTGTCGAGGGCGTTCACGTCGGCGCCGGCCTCGACCAGAAGCTCCACCATATCGGAGTCGCCTACGAAAGCGGCCCATTGCAGCGGAGTTCCACCGGCGGCGTCTTTGGCCCGGATTTCGATGTCCGCCCCGTTCTCCAGGAGCAGCATGACGATTGCGTCGTTCCGGGTGACGGCCGCCATGTGCAACGGAAAGGCCCCGTACCCTGGCCCCTGCGTTTCAAGGAAAACGTTGTTGATGTCCGTTCCGGCGTTGACGTGCTGCTCCACCGCCTGGATGTTTCCTGACGACACGGCATCCAGAATCGGTATGTCGGGTGGGGACGGGCGCGCCTCGGGTGCCGCCGTGGGCAGCGGCGTAGCCGTGGGAGTGAGTGGTGTAGCGGCGGTGGGAGTAGGCGGCGTAGCAGCGGTGGGAGTGGGCAGCGGCGTGGGAGTGGGAGCAGGAGGGGCGTCGCCTCCACAGGAGACGCTCGCCAGCAGCAGAACCGACGCTAGCAGCAGAATCGAAGCAAGGGCGATGTTGGTCCTAACCGGCTCATTGTGGGGCCTTTCAGGCGGGGTGTCCGAATGCGTAAAGACGCCGGGGTAGAGGTGAGTGATTATACCACCGCATTGGGACGGCGGACTTGGGGACAGGCGCTCAGGTTGACCCTTCCCAGACGCCTAGATATAATGATGCTCCGTAAATCGCTTTATTCAGAGGTAGACCCCAAGTGGCGAACGAGACCGGGAAACGTTACATCTGCGGCAACTGCGGCTCAGAGTTTATAGTGACCAAGGCAGGCGAAGGCGCCATTATGTGCTGTGCCCAGCCTATGGGCCTCAAGAAATAGAGCATTCGAGGTTAAACGGAGCATCCGATGGCGAATCAGCTAGGCAAGCGTTACGTTTGTGAGACCTGCGGGACCATGGTCCTGTGCACCAAGACCGGGGACGGCGTAGTCCTGTGCTGCGAATTGGAGATGGAGCTTCAGCAGCCTAAGAAGCTTCCTTCGTCCGACTAGCCGCTAACCCAGTATCCTTATGACCCCGACCACCCTCCCCTGCACCTCTACGTTTTCCGCCTGGGAGTAGATAGGCTCCATCTGACTGTTGGCGGGCTGTAGGCGCACTCTGTCGCCTTCCACGTAGAGCCGTTTCAAGGTGGTCTCGTTCTCCAGCTTGAGCCGGGCCACCACCATATCCCCGTTGTTGGCTTGCGTGACCGGCTCGATGAGCACGATGTCGCCATCGTCAACCAGGGCGTCTATCATGGAGCTCCCCCGGACCCTGAGAGCATAGACCTGTCCTTTTCCGCGCAGGATGTCCTGCGTCAGCTCCAGCGTTTCATGGGATTCCGAGTCTGTCCAGGCTTCGGCGTCAATCACGGGAGCGGGTTGGCCGGCTGTGATGGCGGCAAGCACAGGAACTCGTATCAGATCGGGGACGTTTCGGGTATGGGCATAGTAATCAGGAAGCTCTATGCCCCGGGCGATGTCCGGTTTGCGCGTCAAGTGGCCGTCGCGTTCCAGTAGACGGAGATTGTAGTCCACGACGGAAGTGGAGCTTATGTCGCAGGCCTTTTGGATGTCCCGCACCGTGGGCGGCCTTCCGTTCTCGTCGAAAAAGCTGCGGATGAAGTCCATCATGCGCTGTTGACGAGGAGACGGGTCCTTTTTTCTCTGCATGGTCGTGCCTTTCGAGGATTCGGGCTGGAAACAGGTGTTCTAATAGAACCTAGCAGACATAACCGGGAGTGTCAATGGGCCGGATGTCAGCTTCCGCTGGGAGGCTAGGCGTAAAGCATCATTATCTGCATGCTGATATCATGCTATTCTGATGATATGTCCAATCTGCAAGTAAGAAACATACCGGACGACCTACACGAGCGCCTCCGCCGACATGCCCGTGAGAACAACTGCACCATGAGTGCGGCAGTGCTTATTGCCGTCGAGCGGGAGTTGGCGAGGTGGGAGTGGCGGAAGCGCCTGGCCCAGCGCCCCAAGACTGACCTGGGGGTAGAGGCAGCAACGCTTCTGGTCGAGGAACGCCGCCTCCGCGACATGGAGACAGAGTGAGCCCTTATGTTGTCGATGCGTCCGTCGCTGTCGAATATCTCCTCACGACTTCCCTTGGCCTGACAGTGGCCGACATCATTGAGGGAGCATCGTTGGCTGCGCCGGAGCTGATGGACGCAGAAGCGCTGTCGGTGTTGCGGCGGGCGGTTCTGAACGGGCACGTTGAAGAGGCGCGGGCGCGAATGGTCGTCGATGACCTGGTCCATTGGCCCGTGGAACGGATCTCTCACCAGTCCCTGGCCCCATTGGCCTGGCAGCGCCACCGGAACATCAGCGCCTACGATGCGTTCTACGTAGCCGCTGCCAGCGCCCACGCGCTCCCTCTGTTGACCGCCGACGGACGGCTTGCAAGGGCATCGGGTCTGGGTGTCGTGGTCCAGAGCGTTCGCATGGGGTGATGCGGCTTCTCGGCCGAGACAGGGAGAAAGCCCCTGTTAGGAGGCATCGTCATCGGTCGTCCAGGTGTTCGAATCCTGGCCGGATGTCAGCTTCCGAGGGGAGGCTAGCCCAGTTTGAGGATGCGCCGCAGGTTGCCTGAGGTGACTCTGGCGACTTCTTCGACGGAGATGTCCTTCAGTTCAGCCAGCTTCTCGGCTACGTCTTTGACGTGCCTGGGCTCCGTCCAGTTGTAGCGGTGTTTCTTGAAGGGCTGAGGGGCTGAGTCCGACTCCAAGACCATGCTTTCCAGCGGAAGGCTCTTGACGGTTTCCTGAAGCTCCGGGAGGCGGGTGAGCGGGCGGGCCAGCGATATGTAGAAGCCTGAGTCGATAGCTTCCCTGCCCGTTTCCTCATCGGCCTGGAAGTAGTGCATGATCACGCCCATGCCTGCGGCGTCTTCCTCCCGGAGGATTCGGAGAGCGTCGGGATGGGATTCCCTGGAATGGAAGATGATGGGCAGGTCCAACTCCCTCGCCAACCGTATCTGGGCCCTGAATGCCTGGTCTTGAGTCTTGGGGTCCGGAGACGTGGGCTGATAGTCCAGCCCTATCTCGCTGATGCACACGACCTTGTCGTTTTCGGCGGCCATGTCCCTCAGAGCGCCGTATACGGGGTCGTCCACGGGGCCTTCCAGATTCATCGGATGTATGCCTACGCCTGCATAGAAGGAACGGTGGGTTTCGGCCAGACGGATGCAGGCCCCGGAAGATTCCACCGTGACCCCCGCGCACACAACGAGGTTCACACCCGCTTCGGAAGCCCGGTCCAGTATCTCAGGGACCTCGCCGGTTGAGTATTCGTCAAGATGTGTATGGGAGTCGCAAAGCATGTGCAGCGGGCCTATGGGCGTATTGTCATGAGTTACTTTATACTATTGCCGACTCTGGGTACAAGGCTAGAACATCATGCTTGTGGATTCCATCGTCCGCAGAGGCGCTCTGGTTAAACGGTTGGTGTGGGAAACCCCGGCCAGGCTGGTCATTGGGGTCGCGGTAAGCATCGGTCTGGGGTGGCTATCGGTTAGAGGCATGGACTGGGGTCTGGCTGCGGACCAGTTGGAGACCTTTCCGGCGGTGTGGGCGTTCATATCGCTTCTGATATTCATCGCCGCGTGCGTCATCAGGGCTTACAGGTGGCACGTGCTTTTCCCCGAGCGGGAAGTCTCCTTCCACCGGCTGTTTTTGGTCCAGAACGCAGGGATAGGACTGAACAACATGGCCCCGGTGCGGTGGGTCAGCGAGGGCGCTCAATTGGCCCTGCTCACCCTGCGCTACAAGGTGAACGGCGGGGTGGCGCTGGCAACTTTGGCCATGGAGCGGGCGTTGGACATGGTCGTCACCTCCTCCATTCTGTTGGCGGGGCTTGTGCTGCTTCCCGGGACCTGGCAGTTCGCGCCCTACGTGATTGGGGCCTTCGTGTTTGCAATGGGCGCCGTGCTGGTCATCCCGCTTGCAGTGTGGCTGGGCGGAGCCAAGGCCGTGGATAGGGT
This sequence comes from Dehalococcoidia bacterium, assembly GCA_965237875.1. Taxonomy (GTDB): domain Bacteria; phylum Chloroflexota; class Dehalococcoidia; order Lucifugimonadales; family JAGWBF01; genus DAOUJI01. The sequence continues at coordinate 1,793,002 of CBDEGP010000002.1, read as the reverse complement.
CCCCCTGCTGGGCGCCACTGCCCGGGCGGTGGAGGCGTTGGTGAAGTCCAAGAGGACTCTGCTCTACTCGTCGGCGCTGACGGCGGGCCATTGGGTCGTTCTGGGACTGGCGGCGTGGGCGCTTGCCCACGGCATGGGGCTGGGGATTTCGTTGTTTGTGGCCACTGTGGCCATACTGGGCACCCTCTACTTCTCCACAGCCTTGCCGGGTCTTCCGGCCGCCGCCGGGACCTTCGAATTCGCGGTGGTGTACGTGCTGCGGGCCTTCGACGTGCCTCAAGAGTTGGCGTTCAGCTATGCTATCGTAATCCATGCGGTGGTGTTCCTGCCTCCCATAGTGGTGGCCGTGCCCTTCTTTTCCAGAATCTGGCTTAGCCCGGGCCGCCGGCGTGAGACCGACGGCGGACGCCAACCCAACCCGTCCCTGGGAGGGACCGGGAGCTAAACGCAGCGTGGCATCATACGCGACCACACTTTTGTGCGCATTGTTGGTCCTGTTGGCGCTGTCGCAGGCGTGCTCAACCGACCCGACTCCAACCTCCACTCCCACCCCCACCCATACTCCGGTTCCCGTCTCCACTTCTACTCCAACGTCTCAGCCAACTCCTCCTCCAACGCCAACCTTGACTGCTGCTCCGTCCCACACACCTACCGCGGCGTTCACGTCGCCCCCCCCAACGGCTGGTCCGACCCCCTCGCCGGTAGTCTCGACGCCGCCTCCGGGGGCGCGGGGCGGCAGCCTTACGAGTCTGGCTTTAGCGGACTTCCCTCACCTGGACGTACAGCAGGAGAGCCAGGAGACGTTGACCGCCCTGGGGCCGGGCATTGCATACAGCAGGCTGCTGAGACTCAGGAGCGGCCCCCAGGACCGGCTTCCCCAGCCTAACCTGCTCCTGGAGTGCGACCTTTGCCAGGGATGGGAGCTGGTGGGAGACAGCCCGCTCCAGTACAGATTTACGCTGCGTGAGGGGGTACGGTGGCACGACGCCCACCCCGTTGGCGGGCGCAAGCTGACGGCCCAAGACCTGGTTTTCAGCTACGATAGGCAGAAAACGCAGGGCTTTCCCAACGCCTCCATCCTGCGAAACCTGGAATCGGCGGTTGCAGAAGATGACCGGACCTTGTTGATCACCGTCAACTCCGGATTCCCCGACGCCGATTTTCTGGCGGCTCTAGCCGACGGCCACAGCAAGATTGTCGCTCCCGAGGCAGTCCAACTCCACGGGCATCTGAAAGACGGCCCGGTCATCGGGACAGGCCCCTGGATTTGGGACGAGGACAGCTCGGTTAGGGGTGTGGCCTCTGTCTTCAACAGGAAACCCAACTACTACGAAGAAGAGCTGCCCTTCCTGGACCGGTTGACCTTCATCGTCGTAAGGGGCGGAGCAGACGTTCAACTGGCGGCCTTTGTCACCGGACAGGCCCAACTGCTGCGAGTTCCCGCCAAAGGCTGGGACCGGCTGATGGAATCGGGAGTGGAGTTCAACCGGTTCACGTCCTATCAGGCGGGGGCGGGGCTTTTCCTTGCCATGAACCAGTCCGGATCGCCTTTCGATGATGAACGGGTGAGGAAGGCCGTCTTGAAGGCCCTGGACCCCTGGAAGTACGTGAACGACATCTGGAAAGGCCAGGGGATGGTCACCCTGGGCATCCCGGTCGTCAACTCCGGTTGGTTGTTGGACCGGGAAGAGATGCGCGGATGCTGCTTCGCGGACCCCGCCGGGGCCAAGAGCCTCCTGGCCTCCCTGGGCGCCTCCCTTCCTGTCCGATTCGACCTGACGATCGCAGACTTCGGCGACATATACCTCGAACAAGCTGACAGGCTGGAGCGGGACCTGAGAGACGCGGGCCTTGAGCCCTCTTCCAAGGTCGTCAATTCGGTCTGGTTCAGCGAGAAGGTCTTCAGGGAACGGGACTATCAGATGGCGTTGGGGATCATTCCCCCCGTCACGACACCCAACAGCTTCCTATTCCCGTTGCTGTTTGGCGCCGAGGGACGCGACAACTTGTTGTCCCACTCAGACCCCGACCTGGACGCCATGATCATCGAGCAGGCCGTGGAGCAGGACCCGGTCAGGCGGGGAGAGATGGTCCGGGCCATCCAGAGGCGCCTGCTGGACCGGGCCTACGTGTTTAGCCCCGTCACGGGAAGCGTAGGCGCGGGCGAGGCGTGGGTCTTCCATCCCAGCGTACGGGGGTTCCACCCCAACACCGCCCTCTCGGAGTATTTCTTCTGGGCCGAGACCTGGCTTGACCCCAACGGCGCCTGAGACCCGCTCACGCCGTGAGACACTTTGACATCAAAATACAAGGCGCTATGATGTCTCCATGAGAACGACGCTGACTTTAGACGAGGACGTAGCCGACTTCCTGAAAGAGAAGGCCAGGCTGCTCAACAAGCCGTTCAAGGAGGTTGTGAACGAAACGCTGCGCCTCGGGATGTCGGCCGCGGGGAGGGAGTCTCCAGACCCCCAATTCCGTGTCGTCCCGATCCGAAGCGGACTCGCTCCCGGCGTAGATCCGCTGAAGCTGAACCAGCTCAACGACCAGCTTGAGGTCGAGGATCTCACACGATAGAGCGCCGGTTGATAGTCCCGGCTGTCAACCTGCTGGTATACGCCTACGACGACACCGACTTCAGCCGCTTCCCAGGCCTCCGCTGGCGCAACCCCCTCTGACCCGGGGCTTTCCCCAAGCCTCCGCCCGCAGCCGACATATTGAGCGAGGGCCAGAACATCCAGGACTGCTCAGTCGTCGTGGAATGTCCTCATCCACCTCTCCGCAGCAACACAGCAGGAAGCCCGGGAGTCCCAACCCGCCTTCTCCGTTCTCCCACGTAGCCAGGTGTCTTGTGCGTCTGTCGTCAGTCGCTCCGGGACCTGAGCAGGACGTAGAGTGCGAATGCGCGTTGGTCCGCTCGGGGGGCGCGTTTGAAGCCAGTGATCGTTCTGTCGGTTTCTTCGATGAGTCGCGTGACTTCAAAGCGGGAAAACCTTGCGTCCGGGTCGTAGTCAGCGGAGTGGCGTCGGACTTGCATGAGGATGAACAGTTGACCAAAGTTTCGTATTTCCGCCGGAAAACGGCTCATCACTGACGGACTGTTGCATTGATTCTTCGCGTGGCTGTGTTCAAGCGCGCGATAGACCTGGCGCCATGCCGGTTGGCTTCGATTGGCCCGTGTGGAGCCCGCCAACAAGTTGGCGCAAGATAAGGCTAGCGCATGGAACATGGCGTAATAAGCGGCGCTTACGGCCCGGCGCAACTCCGCTTGCCGGGGTCTGCCCTGTCGTCCTCCGATTGCACCGGAAGCCAGGCGCCGGGAGATTCTAATCAGGTCGTGGGGATCCACCTATGTTCCGGTTCACGAAGATATTCTTCCCACTCTGATTTTTGGATGAACGATTTGAGCGGGACGTTGGGCACTTCCTCTTCCGTAACCTGCTTAAGGATGATGTCAACTAAACCAAGCGTCCAACTGGGGTCCAGGCGTTCGAGGTCCCCGTCGACCACGATGTAGACGTGCAAACGTTCGTCGTCCCAAGGGTCAATCATTGGCGTTACGATAATCGGGTCGAATACCAGACCGTCCCCGAATTGTTCTTCAAGGGCGTCCCTGACTATCCCTTCGACTTTCTGAAGGGTTTCCTTTGGCGTCTTCGTGTTCATTATCCTGCTCCGCCCCCCTTGAAGTGTTCTATAGGGTTAGTCTCATAGCGCCAAGGACATGGTCTAAGCTTATCAAGGCGTCAAACGATTTGTCCATTTACCGAATTGCGAGGGGCCGCGGTCTTCACCACTACTCTACAGCCGCTCCTCCAGGCCCAGTTCCAGGGCCTTCCAGGCCAGGAGGGCGCACTTGATGCGCACCGGGAACCGGCGCACGGCGCTGAGGGCGTGGAGGTCGCCGCGGGTCTGGAGCTCATCGGCGGCGGCCTTGTCGCCGTCCATCATCCTCCCGAAGGTCTCCCATAGGCGGCGGGCTTCCGACGGTGTCAGGCCGCCCAGAAGCTCGGTCATCATGGAGGCCGAAGCCTGGCTGATGGAGCATCCCTCTCCCGTGAATGCGGCTTCCGTTATGAGGCCCTGTCTGAGGGACAACTCCAGCGCCACCCGGTCGCCGCATATCGGGTTGTACTCGTCGCTCCTGATGTCGGGAGAATCCAAGCGGCCGTTGTTGCGGGGACTCCTGTAATGGTCCAGGATAACGTCCCTGTACAGGTCGTCCACTTCTTCAAAAGGAAACTTCTGCAACGGGAACTCTACAAAGCGGGTCGAAATTCCAGGACGTGCGTCCGGGTCAAGTACGGTTATTCCGTAGAGGCGGTGTTGCCTGACCCGTGCAGCGCATTGTTGAGAGTGTGCCACGCCAAAGTCGCGCACTTTACACGGGCCGGGTACTCGGACACTCCGGCCAGCATCTCCAGGTCGCCCACCTCCTCAGGGTCGAAGCCGGCGCCGGGTTCCCTGGTCACCATGTTACGGAAGGCGGTGAAGATCCGGTCGGCCTCCTCGGTGTTCTTGCCCTTGACGCTCTCCGTCATCATGGAGGCGGAGGCCCGGGATATGGCGCATCCGGATCCCACGAATCCCACGTCGACGATGTTCGCCTCCGGGGAGCCGTCCACCTTCAGGTACAGGGTGAGCCGGTCCCCGCAAAGGGGATTGTAGCCGTCGGCGGTGCGGTCCGCTCCATCCAGGACGCCGTAGTTTCGGGGCCGGTTGTTGTGGTCGATGACCATGTCCTGGTAGAGGTCTTCAAGGTCTGACATCAGCCGAAAACCTCTATGACCTTGTCTATCCCGCGCACCAGAAGGTCTATCTCTTCTTCGGTGTTGTAGAAAGCCAGGGAGGCCCGTGCGGTGGCGGGGATGTTGAGGCGCTCCATCAACGGCTGGGTGCAGTGGTGGCCCGCCCTGATGGCTATGCCCTCCGAGTCCAGGATGGTGCCAATGTCGTGGGGGTGGACCCCGTCCATTACGAATGAGAGTATGCTGGCCTTGTTTGCGGCTGTGCCGATGAGCCTGACCCGGCTTATATTCGACAGACGCTGGGAGCCGTACTCCAGCAGGTCGTCTTCATGGGCCTTGGTCACGTCCAACCCCAGGCCGTTCAGGTAGTCTATGGCGGCGCCCAGGCCGATTACGCCGGCGATGTTGGGGGTGCCCGCCTCGAACTTGTAGGGCAGGTCGTTGTAGTAGGTCTTCTCGAAGCTCACCGACTTGATCATGTCTCCCCCGCCCTGATACGGGGGCATTGACTCCAGGAGGTCCATCTTCCCATACAGAGCGCCGATGCCCGTGGGCCCGTAGACCTTATGGCCGGAGAAGACGAAGAAGTCGCAGTCCATCTTCTGCACGTCGATGGGCATGTGGGGCGCTGACTGTGCCCCGTCCACCAGCACGGGAACGCCCCTGGCGTGGGCCATATCTATTATCTGCTCCACCGGGTTTATGGTGCCCAGGGAGTTGGATATGTGCACCACCGAGACCAGCTTGGTCCGGGGACCGAGCAGGCTCTCGTACTCGTCCAAGAGCAGCTCTCCGTCGTCGTTGATGGGGATGACCTTTAGCGAGGCGCCCTTCTCCTGGCATAGAATCTGCCAGGGAACGATGTTGGAGTGGTGTTCCATGGCGGTGATTACCACCTCGTCCCCTGCTCCCACGTTCTGCCGGCCGTAGGAGCTGGCGACGAGGTTGATTCCTTCGGTGGCGCCCCGGACGAAGATTATCTGCTTGTCGTCGGGGGCGTTGAGGAATCTGCGGACCTTGCCGCGGGCATCCTCGTAGTCCTTGGTCGCCGCCTGGCTCAGGGAGTGGACTCCCCGATGTATGTTGGAGTTCTCCTCGGTGTAGTAGCGGTTCAGGGTGTCCAGGACCGCTTGGGGTTTCTGGGCCGTCGCTGCGTTGTCCAGATAGACCAAGGGTTTGCCGTTGACCATAGTCTTGAGTATGGGGAAGTCCTCCCTGATTCGCGCCACGTCCAGTTTGGCCGTCCCTGATCGCGTCATGGCGTAACCTCCAGACGTGAGTTTGCCAGGGCCCGCATAAAGGTGAAATCCAGGAACTCCCGGACCGGCTCGATGGGAGCCGTGTCGATGATCTCTCTGGCAAAGCCGTGGATCAGCAGCCTGCTGGCCTCATCCAGGTCCAGCCCTCGGCTGCGCATATAGTGGACGGTGTCCTTGTCTATATTCCCGGCCGTGGCCCCATGCGCGCATGCGACGTCATCCGCATAGATGAGCAGAGCGGGCTTTGAGTCCACCTCCGCCTCCGGGGAGAGGAGCAGGTTCTTGTCTGACTGCTGGGCGTCGGACTTCTGGGCATCCTCACGCACCAGCACCGTGCCTCCGAATACGGCCCTGGAACGCCCGTCCAGGATGCCCTTGTAGTAGAGGCGGCTGGTGGTGTGGGGCTTGGCGTGGTCTATGTTGATGTAGTTGTCCACGTGCTCCCCGTCGTTGGTCAGATAGAGCCCCTTCAAGTCGCAATAGGTCCCCGGCCCGTCCAGCAGGACCGTCAAGTTCTGCCTGTTCAAGGCGGAACCTCTGGCGAAGGACTTGGACCTGAAGCTGCTGTCTCTGGCCATGTCCACGTGGGTCGAACCCACGTGAAACGGGGTCTGCCCCTCCGTCACCATTCTGGAGTGGTCTATACGGGCGCCGTCCTGGAGGACGATCTCTGTGACGGCATTGGTGAAATGCGTCCCGGCGCTGCGGCTCACGTAGCTCTCCACAAGGCTCAGGGCGCTGTTCCTTCCGGCGACCGCCAGAGTCCTGGGGTGGGAGACGATGGGCCGGTTGGAGTCGGTGAGGTGGATAATATGCACGGGAGTCTCAGGATGGCTGTTGGGAGGCGCGTATATAAAGACGCCGTCCTGGGCGAATGCCGTATTCAGCGCCGTGAAGGCGTCGTCGTCGGGCAGCGCATAGCCCGCCAAATGGTCCCTGGCCAAAGCCGCTTCTTTCCCGGCGCCGCGAACTGCGTCCGCCAGATTCATGGCGGTTAACCCATCGCCGGACGTTGGGCTGGATAGGGACGGAGCGAACCGGCCGTTGACGAACACCAAGTTAGTCCACTCATCTCTCCAGGGAACGGACGCCTTGACGTGTTCCGGGCTAATCGCCGACGCGCCCTGGTCGGCGGGATAGCGGAATGCTCCGTTAGCGATGGGGGCTACGTTGGTGTACTTCCACTTCTCGTTTCCCCTGCGGGCCGTGGGGAAGCCCGCCTCTGAGAAACGTTCGAGGGCCGTCAGGCGGAGTTGGCGCAGCCATTCAGGGTCATGGTGAGCCGACGAGGAGGACAGGAAGGCTTTATGGTCCGACCGGTAGCTGTCGACGGCGCCAATGGTCTGTGTCATGGCTATGCTCCGTCAGATGGGGAAGAAGACCCTTCGACGGTCTCCTTTATCCAGTCGTAGCCCTTCTCCTCCAACTCCAGCGCGAGCTTCTTGTCTCCCGACTGTACGATGCGCCCGTCCATCAGCACGTGCACGCAGTCCGGGGTGATGTAGTTGAGTAGGCGTTGGTAGTGGGTGACGAGAAGCGTCGCCTTGTCGGGAGAGTGCAGCTGGTTTATACCGGACGCTACGATCCTGAGGGCGTCGATGTCCAGGCCCGAGTCGGTTTCGTCCAGGACGGCGAGCTTTGGTTCCAACAACGCCATTTGCAATATCTCGTTTCGCTTCTTCTCGCCGCCGGAAAAGCCTTCATTGACCGAACGGCGCGTCAGCTCCGGGTCTATCTCCACAAGCTCCATCTTATCCTTGAGAATCCTGTCGAACTCGCGGATGGAGAGCTGGGCAGCGCCGCGGTGCTCTCTGACGGCGTCCACGGCTGACTTGAGAAACTGCCAGGACCGCACTCCGGGGAGCTCAACCGGGTACTGGAAAGCCAGAAAAACCCCCTCCCGGGCCCGTAATTCGGGCGCCATGGAGAGCAAATCGACGGACTGGAAACGTACTTCTCCTTGAGTCACGTCGTACCCCGGACGCCCGGCTAGAGTATTGGCAAGGGTGCTTTTCCCTGAGCCGTTGGGGCCCATTATGGCATGGACCTCGCCTTCATTGACGCTCAGGTTTAAGCCCTTGAGGATCTCGGCGCCGTGGACGGATACGTGCAGGTCTTTGATTTCAAGGACAGGGACGGGACTTTTGTTCATTGCCTCTTTGTTCCATTGCTCTCACCGTCCATCATTTTACCGGATGGATTGAGGTTATGGCCGGTTAGCCTACAGCACCCTCTAGGCTCACTCGGAGGAGCTGGGAAGCCTCGGCGGCGAACTCGAAGGGCAATTCCTTGAAGATGCCCCGGCAGAAGCCGTTGACGATCATGTAATTGGCCGCCTCAAGGTCTATTCCCCTCTGTTGGAGGTAGAAGAGCTGGTCCTCGCTGACTCTGGACGTCGTGGCCTCGTGGGCGATGCTGGCGCTGGGGTTCTTCACCTCGATGTATGGCACGGTGTGGGCACCGCATTTGTCTCCAATCAGCAGCGAGTCGCATTGGGTGAAGTTGCGGGCGTCTCTCGCTGTTGGGGCGATGCGGACAAGACCCCGATAGGTGCTCTGCGCCTTGCCTGCCGATATTCCCTTGGCCACTATGGTCGACTTGGTGTTCTTGCCCAGGTGGAGCATCTTGGTGCCTGTGTCAGCCTGTTGGTAGTTGTTCACCAGGGCCACCGAGTAGAATTCGCCCACTGAGTTGTCGCCCTGCAGTATCACGCTGGGGTACTTCCACGTAATGGCTGAACCCGTCTCGACCTGAGTCCAGGATATCTTGGAGTTGGGCTCGGCGCATTTGCCGCGCTTGGTGACGAAGTTGTAGACGCCCCCCCTGCCCTCTTTGTCGCCCGGGAACCAGTTCTGGAGGGTGGAGTATTTTATCTCGGCGCCCTCCAGGGCCACCAACTCCACGACTGCGGCGTGCAGCTGGTGGGTCTTACGGCTTGGGGCGGTGCATCCCTCCAAGTAGCTTACGTAACTGCCCTTGTCCGCCACTATAAGCGTCCTCTCGAACTGGCCTGAGTCCGCCTGGTTGATGCGGAAATAGGTCATCAGCTCCAGCGGACAGCGCACTCCCGGTGGAATATACGCAAAGGAACCGTCGCTGAACACAGCCGAGTTCAGGGTGGCGAAGAAGTTGTCGCTGTATGGGACCACCGAGCCCAGATACTTCTTGACCAGCTCGGGATGCTTCTGTACGGCTTCGGTGAACGAGCAGAAAATCACCCCGTGCTTCTCAAGGGTTTCCTTGAAGGTGGTGGCCACTGACACGCTGTCCAGGACCGCATCCACAGCCACGCCGGACAGCTTCTTCTGCTCCTCCAGGGGAATGCCCAGCTTGTTGAAGGCCTCCACCAGTTCAGGGTCAACTTCGTCCATGCTCGCCGGGGAGTCGCCCTTGGAGACCGGCGCAGCGTAGTAGTGGATGTCCTGGTAATCGATGGGTTTGTAAGAGACGTTGGCCCACGTGGGCTCGCCCATGTCCTGCTTCATCCAATGGCGGTAGGACCGGAGGCGCCACTCCAGCATCCATTCGGGTTCGTTCTTCTTGGCTGAGATGAACCGGACTATGTCCTCGCTAAGACCCTTGGGGGCCACGTCCGACTCGATGTCGATGGTGAAGCCCCATTTATAGTCTGACTCCTCAACGCCTTGTTCTCTGGATATAACCTTTTGTGTGACCATGCAGTCCTAACATCCCGACCTAGGCGGGTGAAGCCTGATTATCGAGTATACATTGTATCACTAGAATCATGCTGCCCGTCAACGTGTGGGTTCGCCAGTCAGTGCGGCAGTTTGACTCGGATTTACTTGACAACCTTTCCCGCCTGGGCTATGTTCGAATAGCCCTAGCTGTCACCGGCTGCCGGCGCCGCACGGTCATTCGTAGGGATGGGCTTCGAGTCCCCTTCATGCCCATATAGGATTGCGGATGCGGCTCCCGCCCAATCTATTCGGCGGAAGAGGACCGAGTCAAATTGACACAGCACGCCGGGCATGACCACGACGCCCACGCCGGGCATGACGACCACGCGGGTCACGACCATGCCCATGACTTGCGGGACGCAAGCCGACGCAGCCTGATTCTTGCCCTGATACTGATTTCCACCTATATGGTGGCCGAAGTCGTGGGCGGCGTCCTGTCGGGCAGCTTGGCCCTATTGGCTGATGCCGGGCATATGCTCACCGACGCCGCAGCGATCGTCATGGCGCTGGTCGCCATGTGGATTGCCCAGAGAGAGGCCTCCGTCCAGCGCACTTTCGGGTATCACCGCACCGAGGTGCTGGCGGCGCTGGTCAACACCTTCGTGCTATGGCTCATCGTTGCCTGGATTCTCTTTGAGGCCTACGACCGGGCCTTCAGGGAAGATGTTGAAGTCGTTGGATTGCCGGTGCTGCTGGTGGGCATCGGCGGGTTCCTAATTAACCTGGCCGCCGCCTGGATACTGCACCGGTCTTCGGGGGAAAGCCTGAACGTGGAAGGCGCCTTCCAGCACGTCCTGGCCGACCTGCTGGGGTCCGTCGGCGTCATCATTTCCGCGGCGCTCATTATGGCCTTCGAGTGGCACATCGCCGACCCGATTCTCAGCGTCGTCATCGCGGCGCTTATCGTGTACAACACCCGCAAGCTGATAGTCAGGGTCTTGAACGTGCTGTTGGAAGGGACCCCTGAGCATATTGACCTATACAAGCTTTGCAGCGACATTGAGGAAATGGAAGGCGTGACCGTCATCCACGACGTGCACGTCTGGACCATAACCTCGGGGAATGAGGCCTTCATGGCTCACGTCCTGTTGGACCCCTCTTACGATGGAGACTTGGACCGGTTGACTATCAGGATGCAAGAATTGTTGCACAAAAACTATGGCATAGGCCACGTCACCATACAATTGGAGCGGACAGCGGAGGGCTGCACCGAGAGCCACCGCGTCGGCCGCCTGCAGAGACAAGCCCGTTAGATGCACTGAAAAGGGCCGGAGCGGGCAGGCCCGGCTGCGTCTTCCCGCCAAAAGCAAATCCCCGCCGTCTTCAAGGACGGCGGGGATTCTTCGTTCCGGTTGGGGTTTGGCTTAGTGGACGTCGTCCTAGTGAGCGTGTGCGTGGCGTTCGTGGGCGTCGTGCTTCTGCATTGGCTCTTCCTCCTAGAGTGGTGTTTTCCGTCCAGTCAGCCTCAAGGCGGGAATAGAAGGGTCTGATCAAGCCTTCTATTACGATATATCCCTTCTAAATCAATGAGAGCAAGAGGTCAAGTAGGCATTCTCGTTCGGGGCATCCCGTACACGTTGTCCCCTGGGTTATAATGCTATGGCGCAGAGTTGTCCGGCATCCGACCGTCCGGTCCGGCATCCGGCTAAGATGCAGCAAACGTGCCTGTTGAGTGGGGAGCAGATCATGACCGACGCCAATCAGCTTCACCTTCCCGACCTGTCTATAAAGGGTTTTAGGGGAATCGACGAGTTGTCCATCCCGCGTTTGGGCAGGGTGACTCTGCTCGTCGGAAAGAACAGCGTCGGCAAGACGACTGTGCTGGACGCCGTCCGCATCTACGCGGCCCGCGGTCATTATCCCGTGTTGGCTGAAATTCTGGAAGGCCGGGAAGAGGTCTTAGTTGTCACTGACGAAGACGGCGACAACTTTATTCAACCCGATTTAACCGCTCTATTCCATGGACGAACCGCCTACCCCAATGCACGCATTTCAATAGGACCAACAAATGAAGCTGACCAACTTACCATCGGGGCAACTTTTCTGACCGATGACCAGCGTTCTTTCCAGGGAAGTTTTTTTGGCGACCGTCTGCTGGATGATGGCATTCCAGCACTGAAGATCGGACTCCACAATATTGAAATTGAACAGGTTATTCCCTGGATTACCCCTGACGATGCATTAGGAGCTAGGTCGATTAGCCGAAGGGCTAGAAATCAGATAATGCATCGAGGCGCCAGTCGTTTGCACGACGATGATGATCTACCTCCGTTAATCAAGTGTCAGTCGTTGGGACCGGGTCTGTTGAGCAACTTCGAGTTGGCCCATTTTTGGGACAGTGTGGCGCTGACGGATGATGAGAATCGGGCGGTGCAGGCTCTGGGACTGATATTCGGCGCTGAAGTAGACCGTGTTGCGGTGATTGGTGTAGACCCGAGAAGAAGTAGAAACGGTGGGCGGCGTGCTGTCGTAAAGTTCAAAGGTCAAGACCGTCCTATTCCTTTGAAAAGTCTTGGAGACGGTGCGCTGCGAATGTTCGGTGTCGCCTTGGCGCTCGCCAACAGCCGGGATGGGTTCCTGCTTATCGACGAAGCCGAGAACGGCGTACACTATTCATTGCAGCGAGACTACTGGCGAATGGTTCTGCAGGCTGCTCATGAGCATAACGTACAGGTCCTGGCAACAACCCACAGCTGGGACTGCGTTACGGGATTCGCGCAGGCGGCGACGGAGTTCGAAGAAGCGGAAGGAATACTCGTTCGCCTCTCGCGGCAATACGGTGACCTACAGGCTGTGACGTATTCGGAAAAGAATCTTAGGGCTGCCGCTGAACAGACAATAGAAGTCAGGTAATTAAATGCCCGACGGCGTTCTTCTTGTGGAAGGAGAGGACGACGAGCACGTTGTTAGGCAACTATGCAATCGTTTTACGTCCATTCCTGAGTTTTCAATCAGAGTAGCCGGCAACGTTGACAAACTGCTTGACGCCATCGGAGCCGCAATGAGGGTCTCCAACACAGAAGCAGTAGGCGTTCTGATGGACGCCAACGACAGAGTTGGGGACCGTTGGAACGCATTAAGGGCTAGGCTGGCTGAAGAGGCCATAAGCGTGCCTGACTGGCCCAATCCAGAGGGTATGATAATAGAAATTCCTGGCAGCCCTCGGATTGGCGTTTGGCTGATGCCGGACAACGAGCATCCTGGCGAGATAGAAGATTTCGTATCGGCAATGATCCCATCCGACGACCCTGTTTGGCCGAGGTCCCAACGCTACGTTGAAGACATACCTGCTGAACACCGACGGTTTCGACCTGGGAAACTGTTGCGTGCTCAACTGTATGCTTGGCTCGCGACCCGGGAGATCCCAGGACGAATGGGCGCCGCCATTGGAGCAGGTGATCTGAACGTCGAGTCGGCAGAAAGTATCAGATTCGTAAATTGGCTTCGGGATTTGTTCAGATGACCATGTCACGCCCCAGGGTATTTGTGACCAGGTTCATAGGACAGAAGGCTCTCGACGCCATCGGAGCCGAGGCGGACATGGAGGTCTGGCCCCTGGACGGTCCGCCGTCGCCTCAGGACCTGAAACAGCGGGCAGCGAATGTCCACGGGCTGGTGACCACCATCATGGACCGGGTAGACCGCACGTTGGTGGATGCATCCCCGCAGCTCAAGGTCGTCAGCCAGATGGCCGTGGGCGTGGACAACATCGACGTGGCCGCTCTCAACGCTCGTGGGATACCCTTGGGCTACACTCCGGGCGTCCTGGCCAGGGCCACTGCTGACCTCGCTTTCGCCCTTTTGCTGGCCGCGGCCAGGAGGGTGGCGGAGACGGACCGGTGGGTCAGGCAGGGCAATTGGAAGTTGGCTTTCCACCCCACCTGGTGGCTGGGCGCCGATGTGGGCGGGGCGACGATGGGCATCGTCGGGCTGGGTCAGATAGGCTTGGAGACGGCAAAAAGGGCCCGCGGGTTCGGCATGAGGGTGTTGTACAACGCCCGCTCCCGCAAGCTAGAGGTGGAGCGTCAACACGGACTGGAGCATGCGGACATGGCCACGCTGCTCAGGGAGTCGGACTTCATCTCCTTGCACGTGCCGTTGACCCCGGAGACACGCGGACTGATTGGCGAGAAAGAGCTTGCGGCCATGAAACCCACTGCAATCTTGGTCAACACCGCCCGGGGTCCGGTCATTGACTCTAAAGCGTTGTATGAAGCGCTGAAACAGGGCCGCATTGCGGCGGCAGGACTGGACGTCACCGACCCGGAGCCCATCCCGGCTGACGACCCTCTGCTGAGCCTGGACAACGTAGTCATTACTCCCCACATAGGCAGCGCTTCAACCGGGGCCAGACAGGCTATGGGAATGCTGGCCGCCCGCAACCTGCTTGCCGGGCTCAACGACCGGCCTCTGGTCCACTGCTTCAACCCCGAGGTCTACGGGAGCCGCGACGACAGGGGAGTGGACAATGTTAACGCGTAGACGGGATTCATTCCCGGTGTTTCTGCAAACTATTTGTTGATAGTGGATGAGTAAACACACTAAGAGGTCGATAGTCGGCAGGACTGCGAACTTGGCCGGTGGGAATCCGTTAGCGGCCGACCATAGCCAAGATATGGTCCAACCCCCGATTGGAGATGTAGTGTGCTTCGGGTTTTTGACCTACTGCTTGCTCTTGACGGTCGAACACCTGCCGTCTAAAAATCATGGCGCGTTCGTCTTGGACACGGTTGACACTGTGGGAGACGACGCCGTAATCGTCGCAAGCATTCTGACTAAATGGAGGGTCCCAACCAGGCTCATCTCCTCTCCTGTGGGAAATGACTATCACGGGGAGAAAGTCATAGAACACCTAAAGGCCTGGAGCGTAGATGTCGAACAACGAGTCAGTAAAGGATTAACGACACCGCTAGAGGTAGGGATCGTGGACCCCAGTGGAGCCCGAACATATTTCCAACGACGGGACCCTCCCGTTGTGGCAGCGTTGACTGTGCCGAGTCCTGCCCAATTGTCCGGAGCAGGGATGCTGTACGTGGATTGGTACGATGGTCCGAGTGTATTGGCAGCTATGGAAATCGCCTCCTCCCAGGGAGCGCCTGTTTTCATTAACTTAGAGTCGCAATACGACAATAATCCTACACTTCCGGGCTTGCTCCGATATGCGAGCATTTGCCAGGTATCCATGGACGGACCAGGAGCATCGGGAGACCCGGCTGATGTCGCCCGTTCGTTGATCAATCAGGGTGTGGGCGTAGCATTGGTGACTTTGGGGGCGGACGGCTGCGTTGTTGCCCAGGGACAGCAGGCCTTTTGTATCCGGCCTCCAAGGGTAAGCGTCATAGATGGCTATGGAGCCGGCGCGGCTTTTTCTGCTGGAATCATATACGGGCTTCGAGCTGGATGGTCGTTGGAAAGCAGCGCCCGGTTCGCCAGCGCCTACGCCGGGCTCAAATGCGAGGTGATGGGAATTGCGGAGTTGCCCATAAGAGAGGTCCTAAAGGCCGCCGCAACCCTGGATGTTCGACCGCTGCTCTTGTGAACCGGATGCCCCTAATTTTTCTTTACCCAAAAAGCACAATAGCGCATCGGTTTGGGGTCGCTGAAATAAAGCATTCCCCCTAAGTCCTCGCTCCCAGCCGCCTCTACGAGGGTGCAGCCACAGTCCTCCAATATTTGCAACAACCTGTACTCGTTGTATAGTTGAAACGATCTATCCACGCTGTCTGCGCCGTAGGCCTGATCACTGACTGTCACCACTCCGGAGCCGATCTTGAACATCAGTTGTAAAACTCCATCGGGAGCCAGGACTCTGGTCAACTCCGGGATCGTTATGATTTCGGTCGTCTCAGGAGGCAAATGTTGTATCACGGCATTACACAAAACGAAATCAAAGGAAGCTTTCTCAAACGGTAGGGGCTCCCGCAGATCAGCGACGCAAAGGTTGTCCGCGATTTCGGGGTGTAGTTTTTTCCCCAGGCTGATGTTATCTTCCACCGCATCAATCCCGTAAACGTCATACCCCCATGTGTGCAACAAATAAACGTCCCGAGCGCCGGCCCCACACCCTGCGTCCAGCCCGCGGGCGCCTGACGCCAGTTCGGCAACTCGATTCAGTAGGTCCATATCGCCGTTCAGAGCAGAGTGAGAAGAATCGGTGTATACCGAATGAGTGAACTCGTGGGATAGCTCCGAGTACCTTTGAGCGTGCTCTTTATAAAAATCCAGCGAATCGAACTGCATGTGATCCCCATTGGGCGGGCCAGATTCCGGTCGGCGGAAAAAGGAGTACAATCTTGAGCGCCTAGTCTATTTGTTGCTCAACAATTTGTCCATTTTGTGCTCAATGCAGGAATTATCCCAATACTATATCCGATCCAATTGATATCCATCCAGATTGCGTTGAGGGTGGTGGGTAATGCATTCCGTAGAGAGTTGGTTACATGACCTGTTCAAGACTCAGGCGGCGGAGACCCCAGATGGCCTAGCAATAGTGTCCGGCCATGAGCAAACATCTTATTTTCAACTGGACCAGGCAACGGATTCACTCGGAGCTTATCTTCTATATCGCGGTGTCTCACCCGACGATCCGGTAGGCATATTCATGGAGACTTGCTCCGAGTACATCGTCGCGGGCATAGGAATTCTGAAAGCCGGCGCAGCATTCATGCCGATGGCCCTCGATTCCCCCGAAAGTTTGCTATGGGCCATCCTGACTGAATCGCAACCAAAGGTAGTGATCACCAAGGCACAACACTTGTCCAGACTAAGCCGATTCACAGGGACGCACATATTGACCATTGACAGCGATCAATCCTGGACAAGGTTCAACGCTGTAACCCGTGGTCCGCACATCGCCAGTGATAATTTGGCGTTCCTCCCTTACACCTCTGGTACGACCGGAGGTCCAAAGGGAGTGATGCAGACTAGCGGCTCCGTCATTTCATCTTACTTAGCTAGATACAAGTTTAGTTCTTACACTGTCGGAGATAGAGTTGCCTGCAACATCTTCTTCCCTTGGGAGTTCCTTCGTCCACTGTTGAAGGGGGGAACGGTATACGTAATCCCTGATGATGTTGTATTCCTACCACGATCTCTCACAGCATTCATCTCAGAACACCGTGTTTCTGAGATATTGTTTACTCCATCTCTATTACAGGGAATTTTGAATTCGGCGGACCATGACATCTTACGGACCCAACTGGCGTCTTTACGAGTGGTTTGGCTGAATGGAGAGGTAGCGCCAACCAGCCTGTTGGAGCAGGCGTTGGACGTTTTCCCCAATTCTACCCGTGTGTTCAATACCTACAGCATTAGTGAGACCCACGATGTTTGTACCGTTAACTTGACAGATTTGTGTTTGGACGGAAGGGATGTGTGTCCCGTAGGTTTACCGATGGACGGAGTAGCGGTTCGAGTGCTCCCAGAGGGAGAGTCTGCACTCACCTCAAACGGAGTCGGTGAGTTATTTGTTGGTGGTCGCGGGCTCGCCAGAGGATATCTAGCAAGGCCCGATCTGGATTCCCAGAGATTCGTTTGCTGGGATGGTGAGAGATATTATGCAACGGGCGACCTGGCCGAGGTTGATGCCCAGGGGATGACAACAATCATTGGCCGGGACGATTCAATGGTCAAGATCAGGGGATACAGCGTTTACTTAGGCGCCATCGAGGAAATGCTCCGGAAGCGCTGTGATGTGGCAGACACGGTGGTATCAGCAGAAACCGAAGACGAAACCAACAAGCGGCTCGTCGCGTACGTTGTTCGGGAACCAGGGGCGACTTGGCGGGTCGACGCTAGAAGCGGGACCAGCAGGGACCTTCGGAACCTATTAGAACGGCATCTGCCACACTACATGGTGCCCAGCCGTTTCTTGGAGCTAGAAGCGCTTCCGATAAATCAACAGACGGGTAAACTAGATCGCAAAGCCCTGCCCGCATTACGCGAAGCGAGAACCATTGTCAAGGAGCGATCACAACTCCCAAAACACGCGACGACAGCGGAGCGCCGTTGGGCTCTGCGAGAGCTATGGGGCGAGGCGCTGGATATCGACAGCGATTCTTTGGACGACGATTGGAACTTCTTTGATCTTGGCGGCCATTCTCTGACAGCCCTGGGCCTTACCTTGGGCATTGAACGGACATTTGGGATTAAACTTCATGGCGCCGAGATTTACGAATGCCCGACTATAAACGAGCTGGCAGCATACCTGGAAGATAGAGGGTCGTATATGGAATCGAGAGTTTCGCTGGCCGACGACGCAAACCTGGACGCGGAGATTTCTCCTCCGGATCACACGAGGACAACACGTTTGAGCGAAGCGTCTTCGGTTCTAGTCACGGGAGCAACTGGCTTTCTCGGAGCTTTTTTACTTGACGAACTGCTGCGTGCCACGGGCCACGATACCCGGTTTTATTGTCTGGTAAGGAATCGAACTTCTGGACAAGACCGGCCAACCAATCGGGTATTGGAGACTTTGAAGTTTTACGGGCTGGCCAGTCGATCCTTTGAAGATCGAATCGTCCCAGTTACGGGGGATCTTACCCAACCCCATCTAGGACTAGAACAGGACGAATATCAGCAGCTTGCGGAAAAAATCGATCTAATCTTTCACTGCGCGGCCTCCGTCAACTACGTTTATCCCTATGCGTTGGCTAAGCCCCACACCGTCGATGGGACATTGGAAGTGATCAAGTTCGCTTGCAGCGCCAAAACAAAACCAATCCAATACATTTCCTCCAACGGCGTCTTCCCAGGAGGCGACGATGCTCCCTACCTGGAAAACAAACAGATCGATGGCTTTGTCGATAGGATGGAGGGAGGTTACAATCAGGCCAAATGGGTTGCAGAACGTCTAGTGTGGTCGGCTATATCTCGAGGACTGCCGGTCTGCATATTCAGGCCCGGTAACATAGGCCACCATAGCAGTACGGGCGTGGTCAATCCCAACGACTTCCAGTCGTTGATAATCAAAGCCTGTGCGCGCTCGGGGTGGGCTCCCTCGGCGCCGGATTGGCTATTTGAAATGACCCCCGTCGACTTCTTGGTCACGGCTATCACGAAGATCTCTGATGACCCGGCGCACCTGGGCAAGGTTTACAATGTGGTTCAACAGAATCCTGTTCCTGCCGACCACATCTTTACTTATATGGAGCGCAACGGCTACGTGACAGAACGGGTCCCATTCGGGGACTGGAAATCAAGATTACAAGCAACGGCGGACCGGGAAAACGACATGGAATTGAAAGTTCTGCTCCAGTCCTTGGATTCAGTTGAGCCGTACCTGACCGACGCCAGCGTCTACGACAACCGCCAGTTTAGTGAAGCCCTTTCGCAGATTGGTTTACCGGCGCCGACGGTGGATGTGGACTACGTGACCAAATTTCTAAGGATCCCCTAGAGGTTGGCCAGCCTATCAGGCTTTCCAGCCGCATATCAGGCAGTGGGACCCAAGCAGGCCGTACGGGCTAAGGCTGGCGGCTCTTAGCCCGCACCTAAAAACTACCCTCACATGGGTCCCACTATCGCTGGCGGTCTACAGCAAGGGAGGCAACAAGGCTTGTCTAATCTTTGAGGGGCTGCCCCCAACGCCAGAAGTGGCTTAGGGGGCCGTGGCCCTGCCCCACTTGCCCCAGGGAGTCGGCGTGACGGATGGCCCCCGTGACGTACTCCTTGGCGTCGGCTATGGCTTCCGTAAGGGGCTTTCCCTTGGCCAGCCCGGCTGCTATGGCTGATGCGAAGGTGCAGCCCGTGCCGTGGGTGTTACGGGTCTCGATGCGCTCTCCGGGAAACTCCGTGAAGTTACGACCGTCATAGAGCAGGTCCACGGGGGGACCGGCTAGATGGCCGCCCTTGACCACTACAGACCTGGCGCCCATTCCGGTTATCTTCCTGGCCGCTTCATGGGCGTCTTCCTGGGAGTTGATCTCCATCTCTGCGACGGTCTCGGCCTCGGGGATGTTCGGAGTGACAACCGCGGCCAGGGGGATCAGCTTCGTTCGTAGGGCGCTTACGGCGTCCTGTCTCAGCAGGCGGTCGCCGCTCTTGGCAACCATGACCGGGTCCACCACCAGGTGTTCGACCCCTCGCCGCGCCATCTCTTCCGAAACGACCTCTATGGCCTGGGTCGAGGAGAGCATGCCCGTTTTCACGGCGTCGGCGCCGATGTCGTCGAGGACCGAGTGAATCTGAGCGGCTATCATGTCAACAGGAATTTCGTGGACTCCCGTCACCCCGACGGTGTTCTGGGCTGTGACGGCTGTAATCACCGAAGTCCCAAAGACTCCGAAGGCCGCAAAGGTCTTGAGGTCGGCCTGGACGCCGGCGCCGCCTCCGGAGTCAGAACCGGCGATGGTCATGGCCTTGGGGACGGATGGTCGGTCTACTCCGGCCACTTCTCGCCCCTATACGCCATCTCCCAGAACATGTACTCGTAACGCAGGGCGCTGAGGAACAGGGACTTGAGCCTGGCGGGATGCCCCACGGCGGAGCCGTCCAGGACTTCGCGCATCCATGACACGAAGTCGTCCAGCTCTTTGGCGGCGTGGATGTCTATCCACGTCCGGTAGTATTTATTGCCCGGCCTGGCTCCCTGAGATTCCAGAAGCTTGCCCCACTCCAGGTAGGGCCACTCGATGCCCAGCAGCGTCGTGATTATCTCGTGGAAGGAGCCTTCATAGGCGATGCGCCTCAGAAACCCGCCGTAGGCCAAGGTCGTGGGCAGCGGCCGCAGATACCTGACCTGCTCCTCCGAGATGCCTCGCTCCCTGAAGTAGTCTTGAAAGAGGCCCTCCTCACCCCCAAGGGCGAGGTGGATAAACGCGGCCAGCGGCCGGGCGTGGGAAAAGTCGGGGGCCTTCATGACTCCGGCGGCCATCAGCGCCACCCAGTCCTTGAGAAATACGTGGTCCTGCTTGAAGTAGACGTCGAACACCTCTTCCGGCAGGCTGCCGTCCCCCAGTTCCTTCACGAAAGGATGGGTGACTGTCTTGTCCCAAAGGTCTCCAACGCTCTCTTTTAGCTCGCTGCTAAGGCTCATCCATACCCCCAAAGCTACCGGTTTTCGACGAACCTGTTGGTGTACGCCTTTCCGGCGTCCAGGGGCTGTTCCAGCAGGCCGTTGTCCAGCATCCACGTAGCGAAGTTCTGCCACTTCTCCTGGGTCTGCCAGCCCACGGGGTCGGCGCCCTTCCAAAGGGGCGCTATGACCTTTATGCCGGGCCGTTCTATGGCCTCGTCCACCTCGTCGCCCGTGGCTTCCAACAGCAAGTCTACGGCCGCTTCAGGGTCGCTGGCGGCCTCCTCGTATCCCTTGACGACGGCTCGGACGAACCTCTGCACCAGGTCAGGGTCGTCGGCCAGCGTCTCTTCGCTGACTACCATGACCAGTTCGTAGTAGTCGGGCACTCCCCACTCGTTCATCTTTAGCACTGTGACGGGGAAGCCCTGGTTCTCCATCAGTATGGACTCGTGGCTGAAGTAACATCCTATACAGGCGTCCACGTTTCCCGAGATAAGGGCTTCGGCCAGGTTGAAGCCCACGTTGACCAGTTCCACGTCGTCCAGCCCGCCTTCCACGCCATCAGCCTTGAGCATGGTGTCCAGCAGAGGCTCGTTGGTGGGGATGCCGGGATACCCGATTTGCTTGCCCTTCAAATCCCCGGGGCGGGTGATTCCGGAAGAAGTGAGGACCTGCACTGAATTCAGGGGATGCTGCACTAGCCCTATTACCGACACCACCGGAACTCCCTGGGCGCGGGCAAGCAGCAGGTCGGGCTGGTAGTTGATTCCGAAATCGTCCGCGCCCGCGGCAACCGTCTGGTTGACGGTCGAGGGGTCTGAGGGAGTGTACATGTCCACCTCGAGTCCCTCGTCGGCGAAGTAACCCTTTTCCTGGGCAATGTACAGTCCGGCGTGATTGGCGTTGGGGTACCAGTCCAAGGCCAGTCTGACCTTGTCCGGTTCATCGCCTCCGCAGGCTGCAACGAGGACCGTCAGGGCCGAAAGGGCCGCCAGCAACAAAAACACGGGTCTGAATTTCGTAAAGCTCACTGGATTTCTCCTTAATCTCTTTATTGCGGGTCCGGCGGAATCTCACCTGCCCCGGTCATAGCGCCACGGCAGGGCCAGCCGTTCTATGACTCTGGCCAGCAGGAAAAGCCCTATCCCCATGGCGCTGAGCAGGAATATGGATGCGTAGACCCTGTCGCTCAGGAATTGGGACTTGGACCGGAGGGCCAGGTAGCCAAGGCCCTCGCTGGACCCCACCCACTCGCCGACGACCGCCCCGATAACCGCCACCGTCACTCCGATGCGGACGCCGGTGAAGACCGAGGGCAGACTGCCAGGAATCCGCACTTTCCGGAATATCTGCCAACGGCTGGCGCCCATAGACCGCAGCAAGCTCACCATGTCGGGGTTGGCCGAGCCCAGTCCGTCAACGGTGTTCACCACTATTGGGAAGAAGGAGATGAGGGCCACGACTATCACCTTGTGCTGCATCCCGTAGCCCACCCAGATAAGAAGCAACGGCGCTACGACGATCCATGGGATGGTGGCCGATGCGACCACCGGAGGATACAGGACCAACCGCAGAGTGCGAGACCAGGTTATCAGCGAGGCCGTGATTACTCCGGCGCCCAAAGCTATGCCGAAGCCGGCCAGGACTTCTCTGAAGGTTATCCAGGTGTGGCCTGCCAACAGGCCTCGGCTCTCCCACAGTTCCTGGCCAATCCCAGAAGGGGCAGGCGCCTTCCATGCGGGGATGTCCTTCACAGAGACCGTCGCCTCCCACGCGCCGAATGCGGCCGCGAGGACCAGCGCGGCAGACGCCCATCTGATGAGCCCCGGTTTAGCGGCCATCTTCCATTGACCCAGCGCCCCCAGCCGTGCGCCGGCGGAGGGCAGTCCGCCGTCCTCTGTCAGGGCCATGCCGTGTCTCCGTGGGCCGGTCCGAATTCTGTGTTTCCATGATGCAGGTCTGCGATGATGCCCCGCCTCAGGGCGATGAACCGCTCCTCTGCAATCATTTCGTACCGCCGGGGCCGGGGCAGGTCCACGTCAACCACGGTGTTTACCCGGGCGGGCCGTGAGCTCAGTACGTATATGCGGTCGGAAAGAAGCAGGGCCTCCTCTATATCGTGGGTGACCAGCAATATAGTCTTATTCAGGGACTCCCATAGGCCCATTAGCCACTGCTGCATCTGGGACCTGGTCAGAGCGTCCAGCGCTCCGAAGGGTTCATCCAGCAGGATGATGTCACGGTCCATCAGGACGGTCCTCAGGAGGGAGGCTCTTTGCCGCATCCCGCCCGACAGGGCATAGGGGCGCTGCTTCTCATATCCTGCAAGACCGAAAGCATCGAAATGCAGCAGGGCCCTAGCCCTGGCTTCTTTCCTGGGAACGCCCTGCACTTCCAGGCCGAGAATCGTGTTGTCCAGGACCGTCCTCCAGGGCATGAGAAGGTCCTCCTGGTGCATGTACCCGGCTATTCCCAATCGGCGGTCCGTGGGAACCCCGTCCACGGATACGCCGCCGGACTCCGGCTCCTGGAGTCCAGTGATGACGTTAAGCAGGGTGCTCTTGCCGCATCCTGAGGGCCCGATTACGCTGACGAGTTCGCCTTCCAGGACGTGGAGGTCGATTCCGTCCAGCACAGGTGTTGGGGCGCCGTCCGTCAAGAATGAATGGCGTATGCCCCTGAGACGGAGTTTGCTCGTATCGGTGGTCGTACTCAAAAGAATCAGGCCGCCTTCTTAAGGAACGGCGGCCTGATAATAACTGGAAAAGCAGTGCGCCAATTCCCTACGCTGGCATTACCCAGATCAGGTTCGCAAGGGTCGGCGGCATTCTCGGCCGCCCTCTCAGCCTGGCAATTCCAAGCTCCCCTACGGCCTTGGTGGATTCGATTTGAAGCGGATTATATACAGGCGGTATGGACGCTGTCAACGCGGGCTGTAGGGACAACGGTGGAGCGCATTGCAGTCATGTTACAATCAGTGACAGCCAATTCGGGGGCGCATTCACGATCTGCATTCTATTCGGATGCGCTGCGGTGAGAGGGGAGACACCGCCATGGACCAGATTACGCTCAAGAACTTCCGTTGCTTTCGCGAAGAACAGACTGCTCGCATGGCTCCCCTGACGTTGCTTGTCGGCGAAAACAGCACAGGCAAAACTTCCTTCTTGGCAATGGTGCGGGCACTCTGGGACGTCGCATATGGCTGGCGGAATCCAGACTTCAAGGAAGACCCGTATGACCTCGGGAGTTTTGACGAAATCGTTCATCGGCAAGGACCTCGTAGTGCCGGTGTCGATACCTTCGACGCCGGATTTAACACCAAGATAGGGGCTAGGAGAAGAACGGGCATCAATTTTGCTCTCACCTTCGGGGAGAGTGGAACTACTCCTGTACCTGTACGACGACGTCTTTCTCGTGGAAAAACCTGGATTGATGAATCTTTTGCATCCACCGAATCCTACGTGCTTCAAGTTGGAACCAACCGAGGAGCCTGGGAGATGCAAGCTGCAGTGGAAACCAGAAATCCCTTCATCGGCGGAGAAGACATTATGCTCCCTCCCTATTTTCTACTGTTGCGGGAGAGATTGACAACAGGTCAGTCAGGACAAACGAACTTCTCCCCTATGAATGGCGGGCCTGCCTTCAGTCCGCAAGACTTTAAACTGCTTAATACACTAGCTCGCTCTCAAATGCAGTCTTCCAGATGGCGTCCATTCTCTAGTGCACCTGTGCGATCAAAGCCCCGCCGTACGTATGACCCTTCTCGCCCGACAATGGACCCAGAGGGCGATTACGTTCCCATGTTTCTCGCCGATGTGTTTTCGAGGGACAATCAGATGTGGACTGACTTCAAGGACCGGTTCGAAGGCTTTGGTAGAGCCTCAGGATTGTTCGACGAAATTTCCATCAAAAGGCTGGGCAAGAGGGGAAGCGAGCCTTTCCAAGTACAGGTTAGGAAGTCCGGAGGCAGACGAAAAGGCCCGTGGCGCAATCTTATCGACGTAGGATATGGTGTCAGCCAGGCATTGCCGGTGATAACAGAGTTGCTGCGCCCAGAGGCAGCTCCCTTGTTCTTGTTGCAGCAGCCGGAAGTGCACCTACACCCCACAGCCCAAGCGGCTCTTGGGAGTCTGTTCTGCCAAGTTGCTAGCAGAGAACGCCAGTTGGTAATCGAAACCCATAGCGATTATTTGCTCGACCGCGTGCGAATCGACATTCGTGATGGTGTATCGGCCCTCAGGCCAGACGATGTTTCTATCCTCTTCTTTGAACGCGACGGCCTAGAAGTCAAGATTCACTCACTCGGTGTTGACGAAGAAGGAAATGTACTGGGTGCACCCGAAAGCTACGGCAGATTCTTCATGGAAGAAACCACAAGGTCCTTGTGGAAGGAAAGAAGTCTACTGTAGGCTGACGCATGTGCGCGATCCTTGATGCTAATGTGCTTCACGAGGTGTTCGGAGACGATCCGCCGCCAGCGGGACAGGGATTCTTAAAGTGGATTAACGTAGGAGGTGGGCGCCTAGTCGCCGGCGGCAAGCACCGTGAAGAACTCAAAAGAGGTTCGAGAGATTTCAGTGTATGGGCAAGAACGGCGGTGCGAGTGGGCAAGATAAAATTTATCGACGACGATAGTGTCGAATCCAGAGCTGCGGAAATCGAAGAAGCGGGACTGTGTAAGTCGAACGACCCCCATGTTATTGCCGTGGCCCAAATAAGTGGAGCCCGTCTGTTGTATTCCAATGATCCCGCCTTGCAACAGGATTTTGGAGACAGCCGGTTAATCGATGATCCGAGAGGGAAAGTCTATTCAACCCGTATAAACAGGGAATTTACGCGCACCCACAGGCGACTGCTGGGTAGTCGAGACCTTTGTCGAATGGAATAGTTACTGGCTGTTTGGTGATACGACCGTTTAAATGGTTCGCTACCCGTCTACCCTCTGGGTAGCAGGGCACGTGTCTCGGAGGAAGCATTGGGGGCAGGCAGGGCGGGGTTTGCAGAGTTCCTTGGCGTGGCGGTCGAACAATGCGTGATACTCGTTGTAAAGGCGGGTGTCGCGGGGCAAGCTTTCATGGAACAGCCGCTGAAAACCGTCGTATGACGCGTTTCCCGGCTGTATGCCCCAACGCTCGAGGACCCGTTTGGTATAGGAATCGACCACAAAATAGGGCTGTTCCGCCGCGTAGAGCATGATGTCGTCGGCTGTCTCGGGGCCGATTCCGTGGACCGTAAGAAGTTCATTGCGGAGAGCTTCCGGCTCCTGGGAAAGCATACCCTCCAGATTTCCGTCGTGGACGTCCCAGAGGCGTTCAACGAATGCCTTGAGCCGCCGCGCTTTCTGGTTGAAGGCTCCCGACGGCCTTATGAGCAGGGCCAATTCGTCCATGGGGATGTCCCGCAGGGCCTGGACGGACATGCATTCGGCGCTTTTCAGGTTGTCCAGCGCCCTCTCCACGTTCCGCCAGGCCGTGAACTGGGTCAGGATGGCGCCGATTATGGTCTCCAGGGGGCCGTCGCCGGGCCACCAGCCTTGGGGTCCGTAGTGGTCGTACAGCTTCCGGTAGCGGTCCATCAGCGTCTCGGCTATGGACGCCGGGGCCATCCGGTCAACCATAGAGCGAATCTCCCTCCGAAGGTTCTTTCAAGACCATTGGCAGGACCATTGGTGTCAGCGGCCATTGCTACGACTAAGTGTCTTTACAATACCTTAACGGGTTTCGGTATATACTTTCGGGGAATTTCCGATGGACCAAATTCATCGGTGCCTCGGATGCGCCTCTCCAAGACCAAGACGGAGATAACCTCTGAAGTTTACTCCAATCAACCACATTCCGGTGAGCAGGATGTTACGACCTTTGTGGGACAGTAAGACGCGCAATTTCGTGCTGTCGTTGGCTGTCGCAGTCTCGATTCTGCTGGTTGGCTGTGAAACCGGCAGGAC
The DNA here is from genome assembly GCA_965237875.1 of Dehalococcoidia bacterium. Taxonomy (GTDB): domain Bacteria; phylum Chloroflexota; class Dehalococcoidia; order Lucifugimonadales; family JAGWBF01; genus DAOUJI01. Next base: position 1,766,336 of record CBDEGP010000002.1, on the reverse strand, counting down.
GCCGACCCCAACCTCCGAGCCCGCGGGCCCGACGCCTACAACAGTAGACACGCCTACAGCCGCGGCGACAGCTGCACAGACGCCTACCGCTTCACCTTCGGCGACTGCCATACCGGCGGTTACGCCGACTCCCAGTTCGGAGCCGACTGCAGCGGCGCCTTCATTCGGCCCTTTCCCGATTCCGCCTGAGCGCGACTTGTACGAGCTTGCCAGGTCTTTGTTCAAGATTGACGGCGAGATGCCCAGAGTGGTCAACTCTGGGCCTGTGAGCTTGGAGCAAGGAAGAGTGGACTCTTTCTGGATTACCGACTCCATTTCAAAAAAGGTCTTCAGCATAGGCGCCACCCTGCGGCTGGTGTCCGACCATGCCTATTGGTACGTCGAGAACCGCCTGGGAGTGTCGGATGAAGACCTGGAGCGAGCGGCGAGGGAGTTCGAAGAGTCAACCTATCCGAAAATCACTGCAGCATTCGGGACCGAGTGGGTCCCCGGCGTAGACAATGACCCCAGGATGACCATACTCAACGCCAACATCCCCGGGCTGGGAGGGTACTACAGTTCTATGGACGAATATCCCACCTTTGTCCACCAGTTCAGCAACCAACGGGAGATGGTCTATATCTCCGGCTCTATCTCGGTGGGTTCCAGGGGGCACTCTGCCATATTGGCCCATGAGCTGCACCACGCCGTCCTGTGGAACGCCGACCCGTCAGAAGAGACGTGGGTCGCCGAGGGGTTGGCTGAGTACGCCGCTCACGCGGCGGGCTTCCATACGGACCATCAGCCGGCTCTCTTGGGCAATCCCACCGTCTCACTCGTCAACTGTCCGGTGGGAGGCGGTCGGAACGTATATTATGCGGCCGGATTCCTGTTTTTCAGGTACTTTGCTTCCCATTACTCCGACGGAGACCTGCGGCCTCTTATGACGCAATCCCTGGATGGAATCCACGGCATAAACGCCTATTTGGCCGGCGCCGGATATTCGGAGACCTTCGATGAGATATTCGGCGACTGGACGGCGGCCAACTACCTGGACCAGGACGGAGGGAGGTACGGCTACCCGGAAGACGACGTCCAGGCGCCCAGACCCCGGCGCATCGACGAATACGAAACAATCGAGTCCAGCCTGCCCCAATACGCCGCCGAGTATTTTGCCGTCGACATCACCCGCGGGAACGTCAGCATCGACTTTGAGGGCGCCCAGCACACTCCCCTTTTGGCCGTCAACGAGCCTGGGACCAGTTGCTGGTGGAGCAACCGAGGAGACTCCATCAGCTCCTCTCTGACCCGGCGGCTTGACCTGTCCGGCGTGGATGACGCGGCGCTGACTTACCGCGTGTGGTTCGGAATAGAGGAGGACTGGGACTACGGCTACCTCCAGGTCTCAACCGACGACGGCAATACCTGGGACATAATCGAAGCGCCGGGGACCTCTCCGGCCAATCCGGTGGGAAACAGTTTTGGTCCGGGGTACACCGGCTTCAGCAACGGATGGCTTGATGAAAGCGTGGACTTGGGCGCCTATGCCGGGAAACGGGTCCTTCTCAGGTTCCACTATATTACAGACGCCGCTCTCAACGGGATCGGGCTGTGCGTCGACGACGTGGCGGTTCCCCAGATTGGGTTCTTCGACGACGGAGAGCAGGGCGAAAACGGTTGGGAGTCCGAGGGGTTCGTGTTGACGGACAACCGCGTCCCCCAGCGCTTCTCGGTGCACGCAATTGAGATAGGCGCCGAGACCAAAGTGACCAAGTTGGACCTGGATGCGGCAAACCGGGGAAGTCTGGACGTGTCCCGCCTGGAAGACCTGGACGAGCTTGTCATTGTAGTGGCGGCGATGGCGCCAGCCGCCATCGAACGGGCCCACTACAGCCTTGCTATCTCCGAGGCGCCGTAGCCGATGCTTTCGTGCTCCACTTTCTATGGGAGAGGCTCGGTGTGAGGGCGTCTCCTAGCTTTGGAGGGATTCCTGGATACCGGCGAAAGCCGGTATGACGGAGACTAAGCGAACATCTCCGTAGTGGGATAGGAAATTTCAGTTCTACAAAAAGGCATAAAGCGCCTATACTTTATGTTTGTGGATTAAGGACTGAAAAGAGAGAAAATTGAATAGCCGCATAAAAATACTGGTAGGGACTGGTCTGATGGTTGTAGCCATCCTGTCCGCCGGGTGCGGGCAAGACGCTACGGCTACGCCCGTTCCCACCCTTACAACGGCGCCCACTATCGCCCCAACACCCACACAGGCTCCCACCCCTCTCCCAACGCCAACGACACCCGCGCCCACCGCTCCGCCAACGCCGGCGCCGGACAGCGCCGCCGATGGCGATCCCAGCGCCGCCTACTTCGCCCTCGACCGCGTTCTGGACATAGAAATCGAAATCGCGCCCGAGGATTGGGACACCCTGCGCCATCAGACCCGCACCTTCGAGGACGTGATGGCGGAAATCGAGGAATACGGACTCTCCCGTCCCTTTGCCAACATCTACACCTGGTTCTCGGGCGCCGTAACCGTGGACGGAGAAACCCACTCCAACGTTGGCGTCCGCAAGAAGGGTTTCCTCGGGTCCCAGAGCGACATCAAGCCGTCGCTGAAGCTCCGGTTTGACAAGTATGTGGATGACCAGTCTCTTGGCGGCGTAATGGAGCGGATGGCCCTGAACAACAGCATCCAGGACGCCTCGATGGTCAACACCTGCCTGACGCACCAGATTTTCGCAGCCACAGGGTCGCCTTCGCCGCGATGCAATTTCGCTACGGTTACGGTGAACGGAAAGCCCCTGGGGCTGTACGTTCATGTGGAGGAGATCAAGAAGCCCTTCTTGGCGCGCCATTTCAATAGCGCCGAGGGCAACCTGTATGAGGGAACGGTGAGCGATTTCACCCCCGATTATCGAGGCACTATAGAGAAGAAAACCAACGAAGACGCCGACGAATGGTCGGACATTGACGCAGTGGTGGCCGCCCTTCAGGACCAGTCGGATGCCGGGCTGGAGGCCTTGGCCAAGGCAGTTGACCTGGAGCGCTTCCTGTCCTTCTGGGCCACGGAAGTTCTGGTGGGCCACTGGGACGGCTATGCCGGCGACCGCAACAACTACCACTTCTACCGGGAACCCGACGGCCCCTTTGTGTTCATTCCCTGGGGAGTAGATGACACTTTCCACCTGAAGGATGACCCCAATCCCTTTGACAACATCAGCAATCCGCCCCCGTCGGTGCTGGCTCTCTCTGCCGTTCCCAACCGGTTGTACAACAATGCCGACTGGCGATTGAAATATGTCGTCCGCCTGAAAGAACTGATGGATGCCGTCTGGAACGAAGATGAGTTGCTGGCAAGCGTTGACCAGATGGCGGCCATCGTCCAGCAGCACGCCTTGCCCGAAGCCAGGGCGGCGGCAGCCGAAGACACCGGGCGTGTACAAAAGTTCATTCTGAAGCGGCGGGGCGAAATTCTGGCCGACATCACGCCGGAACCGCCGGATTGGCCCGAACCCGAAGAGCTCGCAGCGGCCGGGGAATCAGGCTCCCTGGAACTGAGCTTTGAGACCACTTGGGGAAGCAACAAGAGCGCCAATCCCTTGGAGGAGGGTGTGGTCACCCGTCTGCTGCTGAATGAAAATGAAGAATCCGTAGAGGGCGTGGCCGTCATTGCCGGTCACGCCAGCCCGGAGGAACAAGCCATCCTGCCGGGCGCCGGTGAGTTGGCATCCATAGCCATTTTTGGCGTCGAGCCGGACGGCTCCGTCAATGGTCTAACAATCGTGCTACCCTTGTCCCAGCTGACTGGCGGCGCCACGCTGGTCATTGGCGAGGACGGAATCGCTGGAGGTGTGTGGACCATACCTGCCGGGGCCGCCGCACCGGACAGTTTTTCACCCCTCACCTCAGGTACTCTGGAGCTGTCGGAAGCGGGAACGGAGCCGGGTGCGGCCATTGTCGGCAGCTTCTCCGGCGTCTTCGGGCCTGCACCCGGCCCGTCGGAGCCCGGCGAGCTGGAAGCGCGATTCAAGACTGCTTGGGGAAGCAACCAGAACCCCAACCCCTTAGCAGAAGGAGAACTCGCTTATCTGGCGTTCAACGGGGCCGAGCAGCCCATTGACAATATAGGCGTAGTCGCTGGTCACGCCAGTCCAGAGGAGCAAGCCATTCTGCCGGGCGCCGGAGAGTTGGCATCCATAGCCATTTTGGGCGTCGAGCCGGACGGCTCCGTCAATGGTCTAACCATTGTGCTGCCCTTGTCCCAACTGACTGGCGGCGCCACGCTGGTCATCGGCGAGGACGAAATCGCCGGAGGTGTGTGGACCGTACCCGCCGGGGCCGCCGCACCGGACAGTTTCTCACCCTTCACCACAGGCGCTCTGGAGCTGTCGGAAGCGGGAACGGAGCCAGGCGCGGCCATTGTCGGCAGCTTCTCCGGCTCCTTCGGGGGAATCCCGTCCTTCCCCGAAGACACCTCCGGAACAACTGCGGCAGATATCGGCCTAGTCATAAACGAGGTGGCCGCCAAAGGCGATCCGCTGGACTGGTTCGAGCTGTACAATGCCTCCGGCGAGGAGATAGCGCTGGCCGACTTCGTGGTAGCCGACGACCTGAAGGACGCAGCCAAGCGGGTTGCCTTCCCTGCCGAACTGGTAATCCCACATGGCGGATACTTGCAAATCGAGCTGGACAAGGATGGCTGGCCCGGTTTCGCCCTGGGCGGGGACGAAGAGTTGGGCATCTGGACAGCGGACGGCGGGCTGGTGGCCGAGGTTGATTGGGACGAAGGGCAGGCCGGTGAGGGTATGAGCTTCGCGCGGGCGCCGGATGCTGCCGGAGAGTTCCAGACGGTCGGCAACCCCACGCCGGGTGCAGCAAACCAGACTGGCAACTGACCGCGGGAAACGCAGAGAGATTCACGCGAGAAATCGCTATAATCACTGGGCTCCCTGTGGCGAAAAAGAGCTAAAGAGGCACGGAATACGTCGAACTGGGCCGGACGCGCCGGCCCAGTTCGATGTGCATCAGATGACCCGCAACAGCGCGGTGGTGCAGTGGCCGGCCAAGCCTCAGAGACCAGCCACATCTCAAACACGGTACTGCCTACCGTCAACTTAGGCCCCGCTTGCGGGGCCTCGAACAAGGCGCCGTCAACTATTATCGCCTTCTACCGGATCAAGGGCCACCGCCCACGAGTGCCGGAGTTTTTGGTGTCGATTGAGAAATGGGTATGGACTGACGGAGTCTAGGCAAGTCAAGCATATGCCGCCTTGTGCTAAAATCGGGTGTCACAGAACCTTTCAGGAGGGTAGTCCATGTCTTGCGGTCCCCTTCATGGCGTGAAGGTCATCGAGGTCGCCCACATGCTCTCCACACCCCTTTGCACCCAGCTGCTGGGTGACCTGGGCGCCGACGTGGTGAAGGTGGAGGCCATAGGCAAAGGAGACCGGGCGAGGGAAGGCGCGCCGTTCTCCAAGGTGGGGAACGTGTCTTACACCTTCCTCTCCAGAAACCGGAGCAAGCGGAGCATGTGCCTTGACCTGGCCAAGGAGGAGGGAAAGGGCATCATGTACAAGCTGGTGGAGGCTTCCGACGTGTTCCTCCACAATTTGCGCCGCAACACCATGGCGAGCCTGGCCCTGGACTACAGCGACCTGAAGAAGGTCAATCCTATGCTTATATACGGGGCCATCACCGGATTCGGGGACAAGGGTCCCTATAAAGACCTGCCCGGCCAGGACATGCAGGTGCAGGCCATGAGCGGAATCCTCAGTCTTAGCGGGTACCCCGACAGGGGCAACACGCCCATCGGGACCATGCTGGGAGACTCGGCGGCGGGGATGCTCATGGCGTTCGGAGTGGTCACCGCTTTGTACAACAGGGACCGAACGGGCGAGGGGCAGGAACTAAGCACGTCATTGTTGGCCGGTTCTCTGGCCCTCCAACCGGCCACTATCGGCCACTATCTGGGGACCTATGACCTTCCTGTGAAGCGGGGAATGAGGTCCTACCTTCCGCCTCCCTATGGCCTGTGGACGTGCAGAGACGGCAAGGAGATCGCCTTATCCAACTACCGGGACAAAGATTGGGTGGGTTTCTGCGCGGCTATAGAACGTCCGGACCTGGTCGATGACCCAAGGTTCGCTGACCAGCATCTCAGGAGGGAGAACCGGGAAGAGCTGACCTCGCTCCTGGAAGGCATACTGGGAACCAGAGACCAGGATGAATGGGTCAGGATATTGAGAGAGAACGGCCAATGGGTTGTGCCGGTCAGGGACTACGCCGACATGTTCAATGACGTGGACGTGTGGGAAAACGACCTGATAGCGGAGGTTCAGCACCCGACGGCCGGCACGGTGAAAAGCTTTGGCGCTCCCGTGAGATTCTTCGGGACTCCGGCGACTCCCGAACGCCAGTATCATCCCCTGCTGGGGGAGCACACCCGGGACATTCTAGGGGAGCTTGGCTACTCCGACGAGGAGACGGAAGCCCTCTTCCGGAGCAAAGCCGTCGGATAGCAGGCGGTTATAGCCTCAGCTTTTCGGCCAGGAGTTCCCTGATTTCCTTCACCGACTCCCGCTGCCAGACGGGGAATCTCTCCTGGTTCCGCGGCCTTGCCGCCACCCTCTGCTGAGCCTCCGACGCGTCGGGCATCTCGGCCTTGACCTCGCGGGCTGTCTCGGCCATCTCTTTGTCGGCCAGCTCCGGGCGTTCGATCCAGTGGCAGATATAGTCGTGGCCGCTGGTGTAAAACACCACCGCGGGTATGGACTCGTAGAGGCCTTCCTTCAGGAATTCCGCCATGATGTCCTTGTGGGAGTCCCTGGGGAAGATGCGCATGTCCATGCCGCCAGCCTCGGCGATTCGGGCCACGGTGGGCATGCCCCTGTATACGTCCGGGCACCAGTCCTCGCCTATGACCATCATCTTGGCGGGGCCGCCAGTCCGGGCGGAGACATCCTGGAAGAACTTGGCGTCCTCCGGGTCTATCTCGAACTCGTCGTACAGTTGTGTGAACCAGTCTTTGTTCACTTTGACGACCTGGTCTACGTAGTCGCTGTAGCTGTAACCGCTGTCGAACCTCTCAGGAGTCACGACACTGGAATCGTCTGTCATTCTACCCGCCTCCTATACAACCTTTACCACTCGTGCAACCTGGGACTGTGTTCTATTTGCCGTCCGAGCGGCCACGCCGCCCTACGCGAGGGCTCAACCCGCCTCGCCTTCGAACCCGATCTCGATGCGTCCGTCGGGATAGACGACAGTGGGAGATATGTCCGAGAACTCAAGCAACTCGTTTAGCCAGGCCTGGTCAAGGTCTACACGCCGCTCCTCGTAAACGATGCCTTGCCGAGCCCACGACTCGCGCAGCTTGTCGCTGACGCTTCAAGCTTCAATGGTGTAGACGATGGGGATGCTCCTGGTCGTCACAGGCCCTCCGTGGTGATTACATTCGTTCGATGTCAGTGGTTTGACATTCGGGGTTCGGCGCCGTTGGGTGTGAAGCGGCGGGAAGTGAAGGAACGGCCGTCAGGCGGAAATGGTAACACGGCGCTTCACGCCTGACAAGGCCAGGACACGATGCCGCTTCAACGATGCCCAAGGCGGCGCTACAGCGAGTTCAGCAGCTCGAGCTCTTGGGCAATGAGGCGGGGCATCAGGTTGTTGTCACGGACGAATTTATGGCCGTTGGCGCCGATGCGCCTGGCTTCCTGGGGGTTTTCCAACAGGTAGAGGACCTTCTCGATACACTCTTCCGTGCTCTCCACCAGGTAACCGGACTTCCCGTCCTCCATTTGCAGGGGGATGCCTCCGGCTCTTCCGGCCACCACCGGGCTGCCCTTCCACATAGCCTCGGACACCACCAGGCCGAAACCCTCCCGCAGCGACTTCTGCACGATTACGTCGGAATAGGACTGGAAGGCGTTGACCTCGATGCTGCTGGCCGCTGTGTAGTTGGTGAAGAGGTGGATGTCCGGGTCGCCCTGGGCGGCCGCCTGCACCTGGTCGAATATCTCCCACCCCTGGGGGTCATCCATAGCCAGGTGGCCCAGCATTGCCAACTGCAAGCCGGGTACCCGACGCTGGACCGAGCGGTACACTTCCAGCACGCCCATGGGGTCTTTCCAGGGATCGAACCGCGACACCTGGGTGATAAGAGGACGCGTGGTGTCCACGCCGACCCAGCCGACGATGCGCTTGCAGAAATCCTTGGACAGGCTGATGTTCTTGGGGCTGAGCGGGTCGATGGCAGGGGGAATCAGGTTGACCTTGGAGCGGTCGAGCCTCGGTGAGACGTACCGGTCCATAGTGAAGACCATTGCATCGTACTGCTCTACGTATGGTTGAAGGAAACTCCATACGCCCGGGTTGGGTTCGGACGTGTCTATGTGGCAGCGCCAGACCCACTTGGCGCCGTTTCCGCCGTGGATGGCGCGGACGGCCGCCGGTTGGGGGTCATGGACGATTATGTAGTCGTAGTCGGCATCCAAGACGCCGGCGTTCCTGGCGTTGGTGGACAGATAAGTGTCCTTGGCTAAATCGGTCAGGTCATAGTCTGCGCCTTGAAGGGCATTGTGAAACGCCTTCGTGACCTGGTAGAAAGGGGCCTCGCCATTTATTACTTTCCAGTCGGTCTGGATGCCCAGGCTTCTCATAAGGGGCGTCTGGGACCTGAGCAGTTCGGCCACGCCGCCGCCGTAGGGAGTAGCGTTTAGCTGGAGGACTCGAGCCCCTTTCAAGGGCGCCGCCAAGCTCCTGAGCCGCTCCATCCGGGCTTCGCCGATTATGGGGCTGTATTCTTCGATGGACTGGACGCCGACGGCAACCGCAAGGAGCGTCTCCTCTTTGCCGCCGCTCGACTCCTCTTTGCCGCCGCTCGACTCCATCATGTCGTCTACGGCGGCGCCGTTGGCTGAAATCTGGACCTCGGATGTCGGCGCATGTCTCTCTATGGTGGTTTCCGACTCGGACACTTACTCCTCCCCCTTCTTCTAACCCGAATATTCCGGGTTGCTGACTGTAAACTGGCGGACTATAACATACACCAGCGCCCGAACCAACCCACAATGAGTCCCTTATCCGAATTTTAACCAATTTTTAACAAACTGAAGGCCGCGGAGTGGTCCGACAGGTTCACCACGACCGGAGCGCCCTAGACTTCTGACAAGCAAAAGACCCTGTCCCTAGGGGGAAACCGCCTTGACGGTCAGGAATTCGAGCAGCCGATCGGGCAAGAACCGGGCCGCCAAGGCCCCCAGATGGGCGTCCGTCCCCACGGCGTAGCGAGGAGGAGGCCGCCGAGACGCGATGGCCTTGTGTATTACCCGGGCCACTTTGAACGGGTCGCCTCCCCGTATGAGCCGGGAGCGGAGGTTCTCCTGGATGTCTCCGGCATAGGCACGGTAGGGGGAATCCGGGTCCAGCGACTTGGCGGCCATGACCTGGTTGTCGAAGAACCTGGACCGGAAGAGTCCGGGCTCGACCAACACGACCTTTATTCCGAAGTCCGCGACCTCCATTCGCATAGCTGCGCTCATGGCCTTCAAGGCATGTTTGGACGCTGAGTAGGCCCCCATGTTGGGCGCGACAAGCTGGCCCAACACGGACCCAACGTGGACGATTCTTCCGGCGCCCGCCTTCCTCATGCCCGGAAGCAATGCCTGGCTGATCCGGAGCGCCGCAAACAGGTTGGTCTCGAACTGGTCCCGAATCTCCTGAATGTCCAAGTCCTCCATGCACCCCCGCAGCCCGTACCCGGCATTGTTGACCAGGCCGAAAATCGGGCCGTGCGCTTCTTCCATACGGGCGACGGCGGTGTCCACGGAATCGGAGTCGTTGGGGTCCAATTCGTAAGGTGTTATTGGCAGGTCCTCTGAGGCGGCTGTCTCCATCAACGGGTCCAGACGGGGCTGGCTCCGGCTGGCGGCTAGAACTCGAAACCCGCGGCGGGCGAGGTGGACTCCAGTGGCCATTCCAATGCCTGAAGAAGCGCCCGTGATAAGGACGGGCCTCCCTTGGCCTGAACTTGACATGACCCCCTCCTCAACACTGGCAGTGCCGATAGTCTTAGAGGATGTTACTACAAGGCGCCGGGCGTGTCAGGCGGGGGCCGGGGGGCGCCCGTCCTGTTCCACGGCTGGATGGGCCATGCTATAATGGGCGCATCTTTTCGGGCAGACCGTCGAACGCCGCTCAAGTAGGCCTCCAATCACCGACCTGAAACAGCTCAAACCCGGGGCCGCTGGAGTTCTCTTCAGGGCCGCCGGACCTTTATTCTCCCTGCATCGACCCCGCATCGCCCATGCGGCGAGCGCCCTGCCTTTACACCCAACCGCCGGTCGCCAAGCCGCGGTGGAAGGACTCCCAGGCCGACATTTCAAAACTCTGGCTTTCACCACAGTCGCCGCCACGTTTGGCCTCGTGGTCCTGGGCGGCGTGGTCAGGCTCACGGACTCGGGTCTTGGGTGTCCCGACTGGCCGTTATGCCACGGCCAAATCATACCTCCGGCGGATAAAGCCACCCTCATAGAGTATTCCCACCGCCTGTTGGCCACTGTCGTAGGCATTCTGGCGGTCGCCACCACCGTCGTCGTGTGGCTAAAGTGGAGGCGCGTCCTGTGGATGTCCGTCCCCGCCGCTGTGGGCGTCGTGCTGCTGGTCGGCCAGGGGCTGCTGGGCGGTTTCACCGTGCTGCGGGAGCTGCCCGGCGAGTTGGTCCTGGCCCACCTGGCGACTGCCGAGGCCTTGATAGCCTGCTACGTCATTGTGGCGCTGGCGTCCCTTCGGAACCCGTTGTCCGCCTTTGTGCCCGGCGCCGCCTGGGGTGACCGCATCGTCCTGGCGGTTCTGGGAGCGGCGCTGCTCAACTACGGCCTTCTGCTCAGCGGCTCCTATGTCACCGTTTCCGGGGCGGCTACGGCTTGCGGGGAGTCTTGGCCTCTCTGCAACGGTCTGCCCCACGGCCTCTACCCGTCGATTCACATGGGCCACAGGCTGGTGGCCCTTCTCGCCGGACTGGCCATAGCTGGAACGGCATTGGCGGCATGGAAGCGGCGGCTCGGCAGCCCCATGCTGGGCTATGGCGCTGCGCTCACGGCAGGGGCCTTCCTCATACAGACGTTCATGGGAGCGGCTATCTTGTGGTCCAGCTTTCCCTTGAGCTTACGCCTTACGCACTTGGCCATTGCAACGCTGGTCTGGGTGGGTCTGGTGGTCATGGCCTACGGAGCCCTCACCGTACCGCGGGATGAGGCTCGGAGGACGGCCGATGCTTAAGACCAACTTCCTGCTGCGTCCCATGACGGGCCAGTCCACGATATTGGGGACCGTGTCGGACTATATCGCCCTGACCAAGCCGCCCATCGTCCTCTTGCTCCTGGTGACTGCGGTGTCGGCTATGTTCCTGGCCGCCGGGGGTCCTCCGCCCTTGGCCGTTGCCCTGCTGCTTGTAGCGGCGGGAGCGGCGGCGGCGGGAGGCGCAGGCGCGATCAACCAGTACATGGACAGGGACATCGACTATATAATGAACCGCACCCGGCAGCGGCCCCTTCCGGGACGCCGGATCAGCCCGGTGTCCGCCTTGGTCTTCGGGGTGGCGCTTAACATATTCGCCTTCATCGTCCTGGCCGTGGGGGTCAACCTTCTGAGCGCGGCGCTCACTCTAACCGGGGCCCTGTTCTACGTATTCGTCTACACCTGGTGGCTGAAGCGCACCACTCCTCAGAACATCGTCATTGGGGGGGCCGCGGGGGCTGTGCCTCCTCTGGCAGGCTGGGCGGCGGTCACCGGCGGGCTTGACGCTCCGGCGTTTTACCTCTTCGCCATCATCTTCCTATGGACTCCGCCCCACTTCTGGGCGTTGGCTCTCCTGATGAAAGAGGAATACAGCCGGGCGGGAATCCCCATGCTGCCCGTGGTCAAGGGAACGCCCGCCACCCAGCGGGGAATCCTCCTGTACACATTGGCGACGGTGGCCGTCAGCCTGGCGTTCTACTTCACTACGGAAGCGCTTGGACGGGTCTATCTCGGCGGGGCGGCCGCATCGGGCGCCGTGTTCGTGTATTTGGCCTGGAAGATGGCCGTGAAAAAGCCCGCGACCGATGGAAGGGTCCCCGGTTCCAAGCGGTTGTATCTCTATTCGCTCCTGTACCTGGCGGTGGTTTTCATATTCGTAATGGTTGACAGCATGGTGAATCTGTGAGAAATTTCACTAGCTCATTTTGCGGCCCGGTCGGCGATGCAGCGCCCCTTGAATGTCGGAAGCGCCTTTTGGTATAGTGCTCCAGCGTCGTTACATGGAAACGTTCAAGCTTAGCCTCCAGCGTTCTTTGGGACTGTTCAGAAAAGGATTCGGGTTCCGGCCCAAGACGGCAATCGGGCTGGTTCTCGTCCTCGGAGCCCTGGCCCTTCTAGCCTGCACACCGGAAAACGCCCAGTCCACCTTTGACGCCAAGGGCCCCGTAGCCGAAAAACAGGCCGACCTCTTTTACCTCATCTTCTGGGCTGCTGTGGCCGTCTTCGTTGTAGTGGTCGGCGCCCTTCTCTACATACTGGTCCGCTACAGGAGCAGGCCCGGCCAGACCGAGATGCCGAAGCAGACCCACGGCCACACCGCCCTTGAAGTGACCTGGACTATATTCCCGGTTATCGTCCTGGCGATTATCGCCGTTCCCACCGTCATAGTCCTGTTTGAAATTTCCGCCGCCCCTGAGCCGCACGAGAACGCTCTGGAGGTCAACGTAATCGCCCACCAGTGGTGGTTCGAGTTCGAGTATCCTGAGCAGGGCGTCGTCACCGCCAACCAGCTGCATATGCCCGTCGACCGAAAGGTCAATTTCAACCTTTCGTCAGGCGATGTGATACACAGCTTCTGGATTCCAAAGCTGGGCGGCAAGGTGGACGTGGTGCCCAACAACGAGAACGGCTTGTGGCTTCAAGCGGACTCGTCAACCTTCGACGAACCTCTGCCGCAGACGTTGTTCGGCCAATGCGCCGAATTCTGCGGCGTAGCCCATGCCCACATGAAGTTCAGGGTAGTGGTGGACACCCAGGAGGGGTTCGACGCCTGGGTGGCTCAGTATCATGCTCTCGCTGACGGCCCGGAAGAGTCCTCGGACTTGGCTGCGAAGGGGAAAACGCTTTTCGCGGACAAGGGGTGCTTGCTGTGCCACGACATCGCCGGAGCCGGGGTTGACGCGGTGCGTCAAGCTCGTCAGACCAGCTTCGAAAACGGGGCCAACCAGTTCCCGGGCCCGAACCTGACCAACCTGGGCACCAGGGAGATTCTGGCGGCGGGCGCTCTTAACTCGAATCGCGAGAACCTGATTCGGTGGCTCACCGACCCCAGCGAGGTCAAACCCGGAAACCGGATGGGCCAGCTGGCCGACGTCTACAACAACCCGGACCTTGAAATGCAGCCCAACGAAATCCTGGCGCTGGCCGAGTACCTGCTTAGCCAGCGGTGATTCAGTGCGATAAAATAGTGATGATGACCACGATCCGGCGCGACATTTAGAGGAGTGCTATGGTGACCTTGACTGAAACCATAAGCGGCGCTCTAAGGAGGCCCACCTCCTACGAGGGTGTATGGGGCTGGATCACCACGGTCGACCACAAGAGGATAGGAATCCTCTACGGTGTGACGGCCTTCATATTCTTCCTGCTGGCTGGAGTCGAAGCCCTGATGATGAGGGTGCAGCTGGCCAGGCCGGAACAGGCCATCGTCAGCCCGGAAGTATTCAGCCAGCTGTTCACGATGCACGCGCTGAGCATGATTTTCCTGGCCATTATGCCGATGGGCGCCGCCTTCTTCAACTACATGATTCCTCTGATGATTGGAGCCAGGGACGTAGCGTTCCCCAGGATGAACGCACTTTCCTACTGGTTGTTCCTGGGCGGCGGCATCGTATTGAACACGGGCTGGCTGGCAGGCGCCGTGTCGCCCGACGCCGGATGGTTCGGCTACGCCAACCTCACGGGGGATACCTACAACCCGGGCCCGGGGATGGACTTCTACACCGTGGGCCTCGGAACTCTGGGCACCGCGTCCATGATAGCGGCCTTCAACTTCATAGTGACCATCGTCAACATGCGGGCTCCAGGCATGCGCCTGATGCGCATGCCTGTTTTCGTATGGATGACCCTGGTCACCTCGCTGCTGATCATGCTGGCCATGCCGGTCATCACCGTGGGGCTGATAGAACTCTTCATGGACCGGAATTTCGGTTTCAATTTCTTTAATCCGGTGGCTAACGGAGACCCGATTCTGTGGCAGCACATCTTCTGGGTGTTCGGACACCCTGAGGTCTACATCCTCATCTTGCCTGCCATGGGAATAGTGACCGAAATCATACCCACCTTCTCTCGGAAACCCCTGTTCGGCTATCCGGTGGTGGTGCTTTCAGGAGTGATCATAGGTTTCCTGGGATGGGGCGTATGGAGCCACCACATGTTCACGGTGGGACTGGGCCCCTACGCCAATGCGGCCTTTGCACTGAGCACAATGACCATCGCCATTCCCACCGGCGTGAAAATCTTCAACTGGATAGCCACCATGTGGGGGGGCCAAATCAGGTTCACCACCCCCATGCTTTTCGCCATTGGGTTCGTAATACTGTTCATCGTGGGCGGATTAAGCGGAATCATGCACTCGTCTGCTCCGTCGGACAATCAGCAGCAAGACACCTATTTCATCGTCGCCCACCTTCACTACGTGTTGTTTGGCGGCGCCATCTGGGGCCTGTTTGGGGGACTCTACTATTGGTTTCCCAAGTTCACGGGCAAGATGCTCAACGAAGGTCTGGGCAAGCTTCATTTCTGGGTGATGTTCCTGGGCATGAACATCACCTTTTTCCCCATGCACAACCTGGGCATGGATGGAATGCCCCGCCGGATTTACACCTACGCAGAGGGCATGGGATGGGACAACCTCAACTTGCTCGCCACCGTCGGCGCGTTCCTCATGGCCTCATCCACCCTCATCTTCCTGCATAATGTGTTCCGCAGCCTGAAGAAGGGTGAGAAGGCCCCCAACGACCCCTGGGACGCCAGGACCTTGGAATGGTCCATCTCATCGCCCCCGCCCCACTACAACTTTGAAGAGATTCCCACTGTGCACTCCCGTGACGCCTTCTGGGAAGAGAAGTACGGGTCCGGAGAACACCGCGAAGGTCCGGCGCCAGTGGCCGGAGGTTCGGCTGAAGCGGACGCCCACGAGCATCATTCGGAAGGGCACGGTGAAGGACATGGCGGAGGCCACGGGATTCACATGCCGGGTCTCTCCTACTGGCCCTTCATGGTGGCCGGGGGCATGACCGTGGCCGCCTACGGGGCCATCTTTCATGAGGCGACAACCTGGGCCTTGGCGGCGGTCGGAATGGCCATGGCCATGGTGGGCATATACTCCTGGTCATTCGAACCTGCATCAGAGCCGGAAGGACCCGACGAGTAACGGCGAATAGTCAGATGGGGAGCGCGTAGTTGCAGGACCAGCACGGACATCACACTGCGGTGGAAGAAACCACCACCGGGCTAAACCACAGGAAGATGCTCATGTGGCTATTCCTGGGCTCCGACTGCTTGTTCTTCGGCAGCCTGATAGCCACGTACCTGATATATCGGGGTCAGAGCATTGTGGGACCCTTCCCGCAAGACGTGTTCGACATACCCACGACCTCGGTAAGCACCTTCGTCTTGCTGATGTCCAGCATGTCGATGGTGCTGGCTTACGCCTCCATCAACCGGGGCGACATGAAGGGGTTCCGGATATGGCTCCTTTCGACAGCCCTGCTGGGAGCTACTTTCCTGGCCTTCCAGACCTTCGAGTTCTACGAGTTCGCCAACCATGAACAGGTCGTCGAATGCCCTGTGCAAGCTGACAAGATTCCCCTGCACCCGGACGAGGCTTGCATGCACGGGGAGGCGGAGTATGAGGCGGAGTACGGCCTGACTCCCAAGACCAACCTCTTCGGCACAACCTTCTTCACCTTGACGGGATTCCACGGGGCCCACGTAACCGTCGGAGTCATTTGGCTCCTGTCGCTTCTGGGCTACTCCCTGTGGGGAGGTAGGAAGGCCCAGCGGGAGTTGACCGACCGGCAGGCCCTGAGTGTGGACCTAGCCGCCCTGTATTGGCACTTTGTTGACATCGTCTGGATTGTCATCTTTGCGGTGGTGTATCTGGTTGGAGTCGGAGTAACCTAAGAACGGCAAGAGGGACCGGCATGGCTCAGAGTCCTAATATGAACCACGAGGCAAGTCACGGGGCGCACCCGACGCCCGCCACCTATGTTAAGGTGGCCCTTACGCTGGCTGTTCTGACCGGCGCAGAGGTCTTGGTCTTCTACATCGACGCGCTGAAACCGGCCTTCCTCGCCATATTCCTCATCCTGTCGATAGCAAAGTTTGCCCTGGTGATCCTGTTTTACATGCACCTTAAATTCGACCACCGCCTCTTCTCAACCGTCTTCATCGGCGGGCTGATGCTTGCCCTAGCGGTGACCGTGGCTTTATTGGCTATGTTCCAGGTCCTTTCAGCCAAAGCCAATCCCACGGCTGAGGATGAAGAGCAGGGCGCCATTATCAGAGAGGAGCCTGAGGGTCTCGCATCGGCTTCTATTGACCTGGGAGACCTGGGCGACTTGCGTTGGACCGGCCACCCTTCTCCACGCTCCTAGGCTGCGATGCGTCTCCGGCCAGGTTGCCGTCTGATTCACCCGCCGGAAGCTGTTTAGGAGACGCAGTTGCCTGAGCTTGAGGTCCAATTCTCCTGGACGGAATGGCACGCCCACCCCAGCGTTGTCATAGGTCTTCTGGCAATCACGGCCCTGTACCTTCTCGGCGTCGGCCCTTTGAGGAAGCGTTTTCAAGGGTCCGATGACCCAGGTTCAGGCCAGGTCGCCCTGTTTCTCACCGGAATCCTGGTCCTCTTCGTCGCGCTCCTGTCGCCTCTCCATGAGCTGGGAGACAAGTATCTCTTCTCAGCCCACATGGTCCAGCACCTGCTGTTGACCCTGGTCTCGCCGCCGCTTTTGCTGGCTGGCGCCCCTCCCTGGCTGGTCCGGCCTCTGATCAGAGGGCGTCGAATATTGCCGGCTCTGCGCTTCATCACCCGGCCGATTCCCGCCTTTTTTATCTTCAACTTCATCTTTGTCCTGTGGCATGTCCCCGCCCTGTACGACGGCGCGCTGAGGGACCGGGGGATACACATCCTGGAGCACATCCTTTTCATAGGCGGGGGGCTTCTTCTCTGGTGGCCCTTAATGAGCCGTCTGACGGAGCTTCCCCGGCCTTCCTATCTGGTCCAAATGGTCTATCTGATTGCCCAACCCACTGTCCCGACCATTCTCGGCGCGCTGATTACATTCAGCGACGCGGGCATATACGAGTGGTACGCCGAGGCCCCGCGGATCTGGGGCACGTCGGTGGTGTCGGACCAGCAGATTGGCGGCATTATCATGTGGGTGCCCGGCGGCCTCTTCTTCGTAGGCGCGCTGGCCGTCATCTTCCTGATATGGGCCAACCAGGAGGACGCCTCCAACCGCCCCACGGCCACCGGCTCCTGATTCGGAAACGCAGGCCATTGGTGAAACAAGCCCGTTGACAGGGTGAAACGGCTGACACTAACATTGCCTAAGTTGCTGACCTTTACCAGCATCCCAAGAATGCCCCGGATACGGGGCGTTGTTCCGGCGCCTTAACTATGCTGAATGCCTGCAATGTGCCCAGCCGCACCATCTTCACCGGGGATAACCTGGATATCCTCCGTGGCATTAACTCCGAGTGGGTAGATTTAATATACCTGGACCCGCCCTTCAAGTCCGACCAGACCTATGCAGCCCCTCTGGACAGTGAGGCCCGGGGCGCCGAGTTCGACGATGTTTGGACTCTGCGCGACATGAAGCAGGAATGGATTGAGGAGATTGAAATTCGCCGTCCGGCCCTGTACCACCTCATCAACGGGGCCAAGCTGGCCCACAGTGAGAGCATGGCCGGCTACCTCACCTTTATGAGCATCCGGCTGATAGAACTGCACCGTGTGTTGAAATCTACGGGGAGCATCTATCTGCACTGCGACCCTCACGCCTCTCACTATCTTAAGGCGATTATGGACGCCATGTTTGGAGAACAGTCCTACAAGGCGCAAATCACCTGGCAGCGCACCTCGGCCCACAACGATTCCCGCACTTTCGGCAACGTCTGCGACAATATCCTGTTCTACGGTTCACAAGCCCGGATAAATGACGCCCAAGTTCGGACTCCTCTTGATAGAAACTACGTGAGCGCATTTTATCGCCACGAAGACGAAAGAGGAGCCTATCAAGTTGGACACCTGACCGCCGCAGAAGTCAGGACGGGCGAAAGCAGTCAAGTCTGGCGCGGGCATGACCCCAACAGGATCAATAGGCATTGGGCAGTCCCTAAGAACGGGAGTTACGCCGTTTGGATTGAAGAACACTTCATCCCCGGCTACCGGAGCATAGTGAGTCCTTTAGCTCGACTGGAGGCTCTCGACTCTGCTGGGTTCATTCACTATCCTTCCGGAGAAGGAGCGCCTAGACTCAAGCGCTACGTGGCCAGCAACCCTGGACAGGTCCCTTCAAACCTATGGACGGATATATCCCCCATTTCTCCCCGGGCAAGGGAACGCACCGGCTGGAGGACCCAAAAGCCGGTTGCCTTGCTGGAACGCATCATCAACGCTTCATCGAGAGACAATGACTTTGTCCTAGACCCCTTCTGCGGCTGCGCCACCGCTTGCATCGCAGCCGAGAAGCTCGGCCGGCAGTGGATTGGCATAGACATACTTCCGCAAACGGCGGAAGTTCTCTAGGACCGGGCCAAGCGCGAGCTGCAAATACCCCTCGACGGCGGCAACGGCCGGGCCTGGGAAGACTGGAGTCAAAGTTTGAGGACGGAGTCCGCGCCGCCTAAACGCACCGACCTCACGCTGCTAAGCGCCATCAATCCGCAATCTGATAAGGAGCTTCTATACGCCAGTCAGCAGCGGCGTTGCGCCGGGCGCTTGTACGAACTCCCTCTCCATGTTCTAACCGTAGACCACATAACGCCCCGCTCCCGGGACGGACAGGATTCCGTTGGCAACCTTGAACTCATGTGCCACACCTGCAACGCCATCAAGGGCGACCGCGACATGGACTACCTCAGGCGCCAACTTACCATTAGAGGAATAATGCAGGGGTGAAGATAACCCGGTTGAGGAACGCCGGTCGTACCGGTGCGGTGGAAACGTGAGACCGTATGTGTTATCGTTTAACCGCTGAATCAGAAACCCTTTTGAAACCCACAAGGGAGTGTAAACGAACGCAATGCAGCGACCGCCTCTGGCAATGGCCCTCCCCCTACTGGCCGCTCTGTTCGTGGTCGTGTGGGGCGGAGGACTAGGGGTCATATTCATAGTGTTGAATGAGACAACGGGCGGGATCTGGGGAGCGATCATCATCGGCATGGCCCTGGTCGTGGGAATCCCGTCGTTGGCAGCGCTGTTGTCGGCTTCTAGACGCTAGCCCAACCGTCATGAATGTCGGCGCCGCAGTCAGAGCCGGAGCGCTTACGGCTCTGACTTTCTTGTTTGCCGGGTCATGCTCCGGCGCTTCCGGCCCCGAGTTCCATGGAACGGAGCTCAATCCTGATCCGGCGCCGGAGTTCACCCTGATTGACCACAACGGAGAGTCGGTTTCTCTATTGGACTTCCGGGGGGAGGTCGTTTTGCTGACCTTTCTCTACACCAACTGCCCCGACGTATGCCCCCTGGTCACGGCCAATCTCCAGCAGGCCCACATGATGCTCGGTCCCGAAGAAGCTGGAAGGGTCAACTTCCTCACCATATCGGTGGACCCTCGAGGAGACTCCATGCAGCGGGTTCGGGAGTACACCCGGTACATGGGCATGGAGGGGCGGTGGCATTACTTGATAGGCGCCGAGGAGGACCTGAGCCCCATCTGGAGCCAGTACTGGTTGGCCCCGGTGGTCACTGACGTTGACTCCGATGCACGCAAAGATGCTGATATAGTCTACCGGTACGGCCCGCATGACCACCCGGAGGGATACGACCATTCGCTGGACCAGGATACGCTGGAGGCGTCGGACTCCGGCTACTTGGTGGGCCACACTGCGCCCATCTTCTTGATAGACGCTTCCGGCGCCAGGCGGGTCCTGTTCAACAACCTCTTCCTCGACCCCGGCGACGTGGTCAACGACTTGCGGATTCTGATGGAAGAGGCCTCATAAGAAAAAGGCCCCAAGCGCTTGGGGCCCTTTACCGCCTTGTAGCTGACGCTCGGCTAAATGTTGGCCCGGGCCACTCCCACAAGGTCGTCGAAAGCCTTGGGGTCCTTGACGGCCAAGTCCGCCAGCATCTTGCGGTTGATCTCCATGTTGGCGACGCGCAGCCCATGGATGAGCTGGTGGTAGGTGATTCCGGCCTGCCTTGCGGCGGCGTTTATTCTGAGTATCCAGAGCCGCCGGAAGTCACCTTTTCTCTCTCTGCGGTGACGGTAGGCATGGGCCCAGGCGTGTATGACGGCTTCTTTGGCCCACTTGTAGTTACGGCTTGAAGAGCCGCGGTAGCCGCGGGCCAAGGCCAGTATTTTCTTGTGGCGGCGGTGTTTAGTGACTCCGCGTTTGACTCTTGCCACGATATTCTCCTAAGAGGCGCGCTTAGCCGCTGTAGGGCAGAAGCTTCTGAATTCGGGGGACGTCAGCTTTGTCCAAGGGCAACTTTCCCGCGAACTGACGGCGGACTTTCTTTGGTTTCTTTCTGCGGAGGTGACTGCTCATCCGCTTCCGGCGCATCAGCTTGCCGGTGCCGGTTACGTAGAAGCGGGCGCTAGCTCCCTTGTGTGTTTTCTGCTTGGGCATCGGTCCCGTTGGCCGTCTCTTTCTTGATTTTCTTGGGTCCGGGGGTCAGCACCACGGACAGGAACCTGCCTTCGAGGGAGGGCGGTCCCTCCACCCTGGCCACCTCATCGACTTCATCGGCGACCCTTTTCAGCAGGGCCACTCCCAGGTCCCGGTGAGTGACTTCCCTGCCGCGAAAGACGACGGCCACTTTCACCTTCGAGCCGTCGCCGATGAACTCCTTGACCTTACGCAGCTTCGAATCGAAGTCGTGAACTCCGATCCGGGTCCGGAACCTGACTTCTTTGAAGGGTGTGTTTTTATGGGTCTTCTTGGCTTCCCGCTCTTTTTTGGAGGAGAGGTATCGGAGCTTCCCGTAGTCTAGAATCCGGCACACAGGGGGCTCGCCGTTGGGCTGCACTTCCACCAGATCCAGCCCACGCCCTCTTGCCAGAGTCAGGGCTTGAGGCACGGTCATGGTCCCGACCTGCTCGCCGTCATCGGCGATCACCATAACTTCCGGCGCTCGAATTCTTTCGTTTACTCTATAGTCCCGGGCTATGCGCTCTGTCCTCCGAAAACGAGTAACCGCTGAACGGTCGGTTCAGTATCGGGGAAATATATCATAGGCGTGAAAATGTGTCAACCGCGTGTGCTCGTTGGGGAGGGTCTTTCGATTGTACTCGTTTCTCCTTATTTTCCGTTCGCCCCCGTATCGAGTACGGGGCAGGCGCTGAGCTTGTCGAAGGGTGGTTCGACTGGCTTTCAAGTAACTGCTCTCAGATGGGCCTAGGCGACCGCCGGTCACCCCTACGACAGACCAAGGCCATGTCCACATCTTTCCGAACGCCCCCAACACTGTCATTCTGAACGCTGCGCAGCGGCGTGAAGAATCTAAAGAGGTTGATCACAAAGCCCGCCCGAAAAAATGCAACGCCCATGAAGCGAGGACCCATTGCTGGGACGGCGCCAGCCTGTGGTGGGCCTCCTTAGATTCTTCGCTGCGCTCAGAATGACAGGGTCGAGGGGAGCTTTCATGTAACTGCTTTCAGTTACTTGCCGACGCTCGGCCCCGGCCCGCGGACATAACTCTGCTCACCACGAACGGGGCAAACAAGCCATCTGACCATCGAAAGACCCTGACTCGTTGGGCGCGTGCCGCATACATTGCCGCCTTTCGGTTGCGTGCATACGAGGACCGGAGCCGACTGGGCACGCCAGTCCCTTTCCGGAAATACGCACAATTTGCAAGCGCTACTTGCGGTCCGTGCAGTTGGTGGGTTTCTCGCCGGGTCCCCCCTGCGCGTCTTCGGATGCCAGCCCGCGGCCGACAACGTAGAGGCGTTGGAGGAGGGTCAGGAAAGACACTGCTGCCACGATGATTAGTATGACCTCCAAGGCTCTCAGGCCCAGGATGAGCCCCAAGGAGTAGAGGATCACCCTTTCGGGTCGGGTCATCAGTCCGGCTTTAGTGAATATGCCCAACCCTTCGCCCCGGGCGCGAAGATAGCTGACCATCTGGGAGGTTATGAGAGCCGACATGACCGCTGCCGTCAGGAAGAGAGTTCGGCCGTCTCCCAGGTCCTCAAGCAGACCGTAGACGGCGATGCCCAGAAAGAGCGCCGCTTCACCCAGCCGGTCGAAAACGGAGTCCAGAAGAGCTCCGAAACGGGACTCTCTCTTGGTGTAACGGGCCAGGGCCCCGTCCATCAGGTCCAGCAGGGCTCCCGTCAGGAAGACCAGCCCTCCAATCCACAGGAACCCGGCTCCCACCAGGGCCGCCGCCCCAAGGGCGACGAGAAACCCGATTAGGGTCACAAGGTTGGGGGTGAGACCCAGCCCGTTAAGCGCCCTGGCTCCGGGGGTCTCAACGTAACGGAGAACGGCGGACCTAAACTGCTCGCGGCCTGGAAAGGCCATAGGCAGTTTCCATCACTTGGTCGTAGTATCCCATAATTTGCTTTGCCACCAGGTCCCACTCGTATCTGGCCGCCTTCTCTCGTCCGGCGGCTCCCATCTTCTCTCTGAGCTCGGGGTCGTTGATGAGAAATCCCAGGGCCTCGGCCAGTTTGCCCGCGTCCTTTGGCGGCGCCAGAAGACCCTGACGTCCATGCTCCACCACCGCCGCGTACCCCTTGATGTTGCTGGCGACCACGGGCTTGCCCGAGGCCATAGCCTCGAGAAGCACTATGCCGAAACTCTCCCTGCCCGTAGCCGGAGCGCAGCAGATGTCTGCGCTCTGGTAGTAACGGGGCAGGTCTTCATACGAGACTGTGCCGGCGAAAACCACGTCCTGAAGGTTCCGTTCGCTCATGATGCGGTAGCAGTCCCGGTCGGGACTGCCCGGCCCCACAACCACCAGTCTGATGTTCGGGTTCTCCCACTTGAGCTTTCCGTAGGCCTCCAGCAGGTATCTGAACCCCTTGCGCTTCTCCATGCGGCCCACGAAGAGTATGTTGGTCTTTCCATCGTTCAGACCGGGTATGGGTTCTTTGGGACGGGAGAAATTCTCCACGTCTATGCCGTTGGGAATGATTTCATATTCGGCGCGGAAGAACCTCTCAACGTACTCCCTGGCGGCGGGGGAGACGGCAATGCAGCCGTCCAATCGCTTGAACCAGCGTCTCAGTATGGGGAAGGACCAGCCGTAGTTGCGGAACTTGCCGTGCACCGCGTGGAACGTCCCCACGTTCACGGCATTGGAGTGCCTCAGCACGGTAAGAGACAGGACAGGCATAAGGGGTTCGTGTATGTGCACCAGGTCGAAGGACTCCCGGCTCAACACGTCCCGCACCTTGTGGTCCAGCCACAGGGAAAGGGACACTCGGGCCACCGAGCCTCCGGCGGGGACGGGAACGGACCTTCCCAGAGGTATGACTTCGCACCCGACCGGCAGGTCCCTGGAGGGTGAGTGGGGGGCCAGTATCTTTACTTCATGGCCCGCAGCCTCCAGCCGGTCGGCGAGCCTGGATATATGGACGGTGACCCCGCCCGGCCAGGTGATGTCGTAGGGAGATGCCAGACCGATCTTCATACACTGACGTCCATGCGATGGAATCAGCTAACCCGGTCCGTAAAAGCGGACCGTCCTAGGCCTCCCGGCCCTCGATAAAGGCCTCGACCATCTCCCTGGCCCTGTCGTCGGTGTACTGCACAGGCGGAGACTTCATAAAGTACGCGGACGGAGCGGTGACGGCGCCGCTCATGCCCCGGTCCAGGGCCAGCTTGACGCATCGGACCGCATCCACGACGACTCCGGCGGAGTTGGGGCTGTCCCACACCTCCAGCTTGAGTTCGATGTTCAAAGGAGCGCCGCCGAAGTTCTCTCCCTCCATGCGTATGTAGCACCACTTCCGGTCGCCAAGCCAGGGCACGTGGTCGCTGGGGCCGATGTGAATGTTGTCGGGACCGATGTCAGAGTCCAGCTGCGAGGAGACGGAGTTGGTCTTCGATATCTTCTTGGACACCAGACGCTCCCGTTCAAGCATGTTCAGGAAGTCGGTGTTCCCGCCGAAGTTGAGTTGGTACGTCCTGCCAAGCTTCACTCCCCGGTCCTCGAACAGACGCGTCAGGACTCGGTGGGTGATGGTGGCGCCCAGCTGGGACTTTACGTCGTCACCCACAACGGGAAGGCCTGCGTCCTTGAAACGCTTCTGCCAGTAGGACTCGCGGGCAATGAACACAGGAATGCAGTTGACCAGCCCGCATCCGGCGGCCAGGACCTGCTCGACGTACCATTTGGTGGCCATTTCGCTGCCCACCGGCAAGAAGTTGACCACCACGTCACATTCCCGTTCTCGGAGAATGTTGACAATGTCGGACGTGGCCCCTGAGCTCTTCTTGACCAGATGCTCCACGTACTTGCCGATCCCGTCGTGGGTCATTCCTCTCTCAACTGTGACGCCGACGTTGGGCACGTCGTGGAACTTTATGGTGTTGTTGGGCTCCGTGTATATCGCCTCGGACAGGTCCTTGCCCACCTTGTTCACGTCCACGTCGAAGGCGGCGACGAACTCCAAGTCGTCGATGCCGTACCCTCCGACGTCGGGGTGCATAATCCCCGGGACATTCCCGTTATCGGAGAGGTTTTGGTACTTGTACACTCCCTGCACAAGCGAGGACGCGCAGTTGCCCACCCCGATAATCGCCGTTCTGATCTTGCCCAAGGCTGAGTCTCCTCTCCCATGCCCCGACCGTCCATATTACGTCCAAAAGAACGGCGGGCGGGGGCATTTTACCAGCATCACGCACGCCAAAGCAAGGAGCGGGGGTGCCGCGTAAGTGTTCAGACTTGGGGGGGGGGGGGGGTTAAATAGCCGAAAGGCGCTTGGTAGGGGGTAGCATGGGAGGCAGGGGTTATGTCATACCAAAGGGGTGTACAGCGAACTTGACCTGACCACAGCCAATCGTGAAGTGCTGTTGGAGGTCATTGCCCAGCAGCAGGCTGCCATTGCCCAGTTGCATCGGCGGATAGCGTCGCTGGAAGGGAGCCTCAAGCCGGGGGGACCGACCAGAATGCCGGGCAATAAACCGGTTCCAGGCCGAAGGGCGCCAGAGAAGAAGAAGGGGCCAAGAAAGCCACGGACCCATAGCTTTGCTCGCCAGCGTATGACGCCGACTCATCGGGTGGAGCATGCCCTAGAGACCTGTCCGGATTGTGGCGGGAGCCTGGCTGGGGGATGGGCACAGAGGACCCGGGAAGTCATCGAGATTCCGACGGTTCCGGTACAAGTGACGGAGCATGTCTACGTGGCCCGGACTTGCCCGGAGTGCCAGCGGCGTCGGGTGCCCAAGGTGGCGCTGGATGGCGTGGTCATGGGGCGCCAGCGCTTGGGGGTCAACCTGGTCAGCCTGATAGTGACGCTGCGAGAAGAGGGACGACTGCCCCTACGCACCATCCAATGGTATCTGCGGACGGCGCATCAGTTGCACCTGAGCGTCGGGGGCATCGTCCGGGTCATCCATGGGGCGGCTCAACAGGCCCAACAGGCAGTGGCCGAGGTGCTGGATCGAATTCGAGCCAGCCCCGTGGTGCAGGCCGACGAGACCGGCTGGCGCCAGGACGGGACCAATGGCTATGTCTGGACCTTCAGCACCCCCACCGAACGGTACTTCCTGCGCCGTGGCCGGGATAAGGGGGTGGTGGACGAAGTGCTGGATCAGTCCTTCGGCGGGGTGTTGGTCAGCGATTTCTACGCTGCCTATCATCATTACCCTGGCCTGAAGCAACGGTGCTGGGCCCATCTGCTGCGGGACATCCATGACCTGAAGACCCTCTACCCGGATGACTCTAGGCTGGCGCGGTGGTCTGTGGCCATCCACAAGCTCTACGCTGCGGCCAAGGCCTCGGCCCATCCCGGGGCGCACCAAAGGCGTCTTGACCAGCTGGGGCTGGAACGGAAATTGCTGGCCCGCTGCCGACCGTTCCTGGAAGACCCGTTGGCAGTCCAACGCAAGCTGTGTCGGCGCATAGAGCGGTTTATCAAGGAGCTGTTTGTCTTTGTGGCCGAGCCTGGGGTGCCATCCGATAACAACGCTGCCGAGCGGAGCCTGAGGCACCTGGTGATCAGCCGTAAGATCAGCGGCGGCACCCGCTCGCAGCAGGGCACCGATAGCAAGATGGCCCTGGCTTCCCTCTTCGGCACCTGGCGCGCGAGGGGATTAAACCCCCTCGTGGCATGCCGTCAGTTACTCACATCCCCTCAAGTCTGAACAGTTACGGTGCCGCAACTGTTCAGAGTAGGGACGCCCCCATCCTAACCTTCCTCCACAGGGGAAGGGACTTTGGCTTTCCCTCTCTGGAGACCTTTGCGTAACCCTCTCTCCCTTTGGGAAAGGGCTAGAGCCTGCCGAAGGGGTGAGGGCGTTCCCCAGCTTCGGGCGAGGCCCTGGATTCCGGCCTCCGCCGGAATTGTGGAGGTTATGCAAAGATCCCCGCTGGGAGACTCGGGCGACTTCCGTTTCTAACGGAGACTGAACAGTTACGGCCGCCGCATAGTGGTCAATAAGGCGCACGACGCGCCGGGAAAATGAGGGCCTCCATGCTATAATTCAACTGACACCCTTACCGTCCAATGAGCGTCAACCCTCCATGACCCACGTTTTCCGCGAACTCTTCGAGGCCGTCGTATTGGCCCTGCTAATCTTCTTCCTCATCAGAGGCTCCATCGAGAACTTCAAGGTGGAAGGCCACAGCATGAAGCCCGAGTTGAACGGCGGAGAATATTTGATGGTGAACAAGCTCCCTTTCTTCCGGCTGGACATGCGCCGCCTCTCGGACCTGGCGCCGTTGTGGGACGCAGGAGACGAGAAGAGGCGCCTTCCTTTCTCTAGCCCGCCTCAAAGAGGGGATGTCATCGTGTTTCACGCCCCCGTCAGGCCGCCTAAAGACTTCGTAAAGAGGGTCATCGGCCTTCCCGGGGAGACGGTGGAGATACGTTCCGGGGCCGTCTACATCAACGGTGTCGAACTGGAAGAGAGCTGGGCGTTGGGCAGCGGGTTTAGAAATTACCAAGACTCGCCGGCCATTACGTTGAAGGACGACGAGTTCTACGTGTTGGGCGACAACCGGGGCAGAAGCAACGACTCGAAGGACTGGGGCCCCGTCCGGTTGGAGGACATAGTGGGCAAGGTCGCCTTCGTCTACTGGCCCTTGTCGGAATTGCCCTTCGTAGACAGGCTGAACAACTAGCCGGGCGCCCAAGGTCTGCGCTGGGCTAGGGCCTGTTCACACCGGAACGTATGTCGGCCCGTCTCACTGCCGTTATTCCCACCCACGGCGCCTATTGTTCCGAATCCAACTCAGCGGCACTGTCATCCCGAACGTAGTAACGAACTAGCGAACTCTTACAGGAATGACATGTCCAGGATGTTTTGTGGAACCGGGCCGGGTTATTCGAGCCTGATGTACCCTCTGCTCGCCAGACTGCCGAGGGTTGCGTTCAACTCCTTTTCGAAGGCAGTCTTCCATAGCCCAATGTCCGCTCCTGAACCGCTCGACGCCAACTGCCGTAAGACGGCCTCTTTGAGATTGTCCACATGCCTTCCGTCACACAGGTCCAGGATTCGCGATTCCCAAGGGTCATCCGGGGCGGGAGTCAGGTCTGTGCTAAAAACATGCTGGTGGGGATACTCGGGGGAACTGGGCAGAAGCTTGGCCGTAAGTCCCCGTATCATCTCTGCTGTGTGGGCTCGTGAGTGCATCTGTTCACCGGTCCTGTTTCACATTTAGCGTCGTAGGTCTTGGCCGCGGCCCCTGCGCCAGGGGCGCGGTACAAAGGCAGAACAGATCGTCTTCGAACCGTTTAAGCGATGCTGCGTCCATTTTCCAGGTTTTCATGGTTATCGCCTGACACAAAAAACTACGCCCGTTGGAGTTTACTCAACGGGCGCAGGCTTGTTGCGGAACTATACCGGTGTCGCCTGTCCCGATTAGGGACCGGTACACAAGTGGAAGAGGTCGTCGCCAAATCTAATGATGACCATCGCCTGGTAAATTACCACGCCTTCCCGTTGGGTGTCAACCGGCCAAAGAGCCGTGCCTATCGGTTTCTGTTGACACCATTCGGGAGGTCTGCTAAGCTGACCTCAGGTAAGAGACATGGTATCAAAAACTATTGGAAACAAGCCTTACTCCAAGGCCCACCAGTTCATGCAGGTAGTAGAGGAGCGTGGATACAGGTCCACCGCTCCCAGGCGTGCAGTTGTCGGCTCAGTGGCGGCCAGGGACCACCAGTTCACGGCGGAGGAAGTGTGTCGAGAGCTCCCCGCGGTGGGCAGGGCCACCGTGTTCAGGTGCCTGGGCTTGTTGGTGGAGACCGGGATACTCTGCAGGGTGCTGCTGGAAAATGGCAGCCCCAGGTACCAGATGAGCCATACGGGGCATCACCACCATCTGATATGCACCGAGTGCGGGCTGGCCCAGGACCTGCTGGGATGCGACATCGACGACCTGCTGAAGGAACGCGCCGCCGGCAGCGAGTTCCATATGGACGGCCACCGGCTCGAGGTCTACGGCAGGTGTGTTGAGTGCTGGAAGAAAGCCGGCCAACAGTCCGACGGGGCCGTTTCCCCTCAGAAAACAACGGCGGCGGTCGGATAGGGACGGAGTCTCTTTTTTTGCCGGATAGTGATACAAAGTATCAATCTTGGCCCGGCAGGCTGCCGGAGAAACCGGAATGGGAGGTGGGACAATGGCTGTAGACAACGGAAGTCCACCCGTCCTTGAAATCGAAGGCGTGTGGGCCGGCTATCACACCCACACGGCCCTGGAAGACATCAGCCTGACGGTGTCCCCCGGCGAAATACTGGGAATCATTGGGCCCAACGGCTCAGGCAAGTCCACCCTGTTCAAAGTGATCCTGGGCCTTATCAAGCCCTGGAGAGGCCAGGTGCGGATTTTTGGAGAGCCGACCGGAGCCCGGCGGTCTCAAGTGGGGTATATGCCCCAGATGGAGATGGTGGACTGGGACTTTCCCGTCACCGTGGAAGACGTGGCGCTGATGGGCACGTACGGCAAGTTGGGCCTCTTTCGAAGGCCCGGCAAGTCGGACCGCTTGGCTGCCGAAGAGGCCCTGGAGCAAGTCGGAATGGCTTCTCTGAAGAAGCGCCTCATAGGCGAGCTGTCGAGCGGACAGCGTCGCCGGGTGCTTCTGGCCAGGGCGTTGGCCGACAAGCCCAGACTGCTTCTGTTGGACGAACCCCTGGCGGGACTGGACGCCACGGCCCAGCACCAGATCCTGGACATCGTCCGCAGCCTACAGAGCCAGGGCGCTACGGTGGCGCTGAGCACCCACGACCTCTCTTGCGTATCCAGCGCCTGCTACAACGCTTGTTGCCTCAACAGGCATCTGGTGGCCTTTGGACGCCCCTATGAGGTGCTGACCGAGAAGGTCTTGAGTGAGACCTTCGGCACCCACCTGCTCATGGTCCACGTGGATGGGCAGGCGTACGCATATCAGCATCACCTTCACGGCGACGACGGCGGAGTCCAGGGAAAGTAGCGTCAACCCATGGATGTTATAACCGAACCCCTTTCGTATGCGTTCATGCAACGGGCCTTGGCGGCATCGGCGCTGGCCGCAGTCTGCTGCTCAGTGGTCGGCACGTACGTTGTACTGCGCGGTCTTGCTTTCATGGGAGACGCGGTGGCCCACTCCTCCCTCACAGGCATCGCCGCGTCCTACCTTCTGGGCGGGAGCATCTTCTTGGGGGCCCTCGTGTGGGCGGTCCCCGCTTCTCTGGCCATCACCTACGTGAGCCGCCAAGCCCGGATCAAGTTGGACACGTCAGTGGGCATAATATACGCGGCGGGGTTTGCGCTGGGCATCATAATCATCAGCAGCGTCGACAACTACACCGCAGACCTTTTGAGCTTCCTATTCGGCAACGTACTGGGGACTTCCTGGGACCAGATATTGGTCATCGGAGTCGTCACGGCCATCGTGCTGTTGGCCGTGGGTCTTTTCTACAAAGAGCTTCTCTTCACTTCCTACGACTCCACCATGGCAGCGGCGTCGGGGGTGCCCGTACGGCTGATTGAGTACATGCTCCCCGTGCTGGTGGGCATCACCACGGTGGCCGCGTTAAAAACCGTGGGAATCGTTTTGGTGTTGGCGCTTCTGGTCACCCCCGCGGCGACGGCAAGCCTGCTGGCGAGGAGACTGCCTTGGATGATGGCTGTGTCTGTGGCAGTCGGCCTGGTGTCGATACTCGCAGGACTGTACATCTCATTTCACCTGGACCTGCCGCCAGGACCCACTATAGTAGTGGCCGCGACGGTGATTTTCATAGCGGCGATGGTCTTCTCCCCCTCCCGAGGTCTTTTGGCCACTTGGAACCGCCCGGGCATGAATATGGAAAGGGAGGCCGCTTGACCTCCGGCAAGGCCGATTAGTAGCATGTAAAGCATAGTGTTGCGCAGAGCCATCCACCCGTTGGCTTCACTCTCGCTGCTGTTTGCGTTGTGGGTGGGCCTATCGGCGGCCATATTCGACCACCACTACGCCGAAAAGATTCCCTGGCACGGTCACATCTACCTGGACCCAGGCGCCGCGGCGCAGCACACCCACGGACCCGGCGCCGGGCCGCATCACCGTCATCCCGGCGGGGCCGTGCAGGACACGGTCTCCATCACGCCCACCAAGGCGAGCTCCTCCTTCTGGGTCATGGTCACCCTGGGGCTTGCCATGGTCCTGTGCCTACCCCTGGCCATGCCTCACACATCAACTACGGGTTTGACCCAACCGGCCAACGCCCGTTTGCGTTCGCTTCCCATTCCGCCCCTCCTGCGGCCTCCCCCGGCTTGGCTCCCGTCGTAATTCTTCCGCTCCACCCGGACCAAATAAGCTAAAGGGAGACTCGCTTGGGCTTTACCGCCGCCCGCCGCCGCGGGCTTGCAGCTTGGACTTTATCCGTTGTCGGCCTTGCCGTTCTGGCGCTGGCCCTATGCCCCGGGTTGACCCACGCCAATGGGGCCACCGTTTCCATTGTCAAGAACAGGCAGGCGGGACCATACGAGATTGAAGTGGGGATTCTTCCGGGCGCGCCCAAAGTGGGCAATCTCCATCTGAGCATACTGGTCAGGGACCTGGACAACGGGAACAGCATAACGGACGCCCAAGCGCTGGTAACGGCCCTCGGACCCCAGGGAGCGACGAATTTCGGGCCGGCGCCGGCCCTCAACACCCCGGCGACGCCCCAGTTCTACGAGGCTGACATTCCCCTCGACGCCGTCGGCGCCTGGACCCTCAAGCTCGACATGGACGGGGGGTTGGGGCGGGAGTCCATCAGCCTTCCAATCGAGGTCACGGAAGGGTACGGGTTCAGCTTGGCGTTCATCGCCGCATTGGGCATAGCGTTCCTGGCCCTGTCGGTTTGGCTTACGGGCCTGGTGAGGAAGAGGAGCAGGAAGAAGCAGGGACGGGCTCGTCGGTAGAGCTTGGTTTGACAAACATCAACAACAGCCTCAATAGAGGCCCGATCATGGAGAGGAAAAACTAATGACATCTATCTCAACCATCAGATTTCTGCTGCTGGCCGTTGTTGCAGCGGCCACAGCCCTCGCCGCCGGAGCCGTGTTCGCCCACGAACAACGAGAGGGCGAATACCAGTGGGTGGTGGGTTTCTTGGCGGAACCGGCATACGAAGGTCAAGTCAACGGCGTCTATCTTAAGCTTTTAAAACAGGCGTCCGAGGCGCCCGGAGAACACGGGAACGAGCACGAAGGCAGCGGCGAAACCCACGACGACGCGGGCCAAGACAACGACTAAATGCCGGACGGCGACGATGACCACGGACGCGACAGCGGCGAAACCCACGACGACACGGACCAAGACGGCGACGATGACCACGGACGCGACAGCGACGAAACTCACGACGGCGACGCTTCAACCGCCGGCCATGACCAAGGAGGGATGGTCTCTGTGGAGGGCGTCCACGAGACCCTCAAGGTCGAAGTCACCCACGTTCCCACCGGCGCTTCAAAAGTTATGAGCCTACGGCCCGTCTTCAACACCCCGGGGCAGTACGCGGCGGACCTTGTTCCCACCGCGCCAGGCGTCTACGAGTTCCGTTTCTTCGGCGCAATAGAGGGCGCTGAAGTGGACGAAACGTTTGTGTCGGAAGGGGCCGGTGGAGACTTTGACGACGTGCGGTCGTCAGCGGACTTGCAGTTTCCCGTGACGCTCCCCGAAATACGCGAGATCGAAGGGGCTGTGAGAGGGGCGCAGAACGCCGCCGAACAAGCTCAGGACACGGCCATAGATGCGGATGAGAGCGCCTCGTCCGCCGGAGTTCTGGCCATCGTGGGAATCGTGCTGGGGGCCGTGGGCATTGCGGCGGGCGTCGGCGGCGCCGCACTAGCCATGAGGAGCCGGTGATTCTTGTATAGGCGGACCAAGGCAGCCGCAAAAATGGACACATACGGAGAAAGATGAAGCTAAACCCGGTCAGGATGGGCCTGGCTGCACTCCTGGCGGCCGCCGCTGCGTCGCTCATTGCCTTCACGTGGTTGCCGGCAAAGGAAGCTTACGCCCACGCCAACCTTGCTCGGTCGGCGCCGGCGCCCAATTCTACGTTGGTTGACGCCCCGAGCCAGGCAGTCATCTGATTTACCGAGCCCGTTGAGCCGGGTTTCAGCGAAATCCAGGTCCTGGACGCCCAGGGGGACCGGGTGGACAGGGACGACAGCATCGTGGACAGGAACGACCTCACGGCTGTCTCCGTCACCCTGGAACCTCTGCCCGACGGCACGTATACGGTGGCCTGGAAGAACGTATCCACCTTGGACGGCCACAGGGTCCGCGGGTCCTTTGTGTTCTCGGTGGGAGAACCCATATCCGGGGCGCCGATTGAAACCCCGGACCAGCCGCTTATCCAGTCTCCCTGGGAGCCTGTGCTCAGGTGGATAATTCTCCTGACCTCCCTGTCCATAGTGGGAGGGCTTGCCTTCGAGTTGTTGGCATGGGGGCCGGTCCTTTCGGCGCCCGGCGCCGGACCCGCCTTGCTCAGCCAACGGCGCCGCATGGGCGCCCGGTCACTCAAGCTCATCCTGCTGGCCGTAGGCACCTGTCTCCTGGCGTCCCTGGGCCAGCTTGTCGTTCAGGCCCAGGCGGTGCACGACATTCCCCTGGCCGAGGCCGTAGGAGGGCCGATAGGCGCCACCCTGTCGGACACGGACTGGGGAAGCCTGTGGCTCTGGCGCGTGGGGCTGCTTGCAGCCCTTGCCGTTGTCCTCGGGCCGGTCTTCATCTGGGCGTCAAAAAGCCGGCATGACCAGGACAGGGCCGACCGCTGGCGTGCATGCCTGCAAACGTCGGCGCTGGCCATAGGCGCGGGGATGTTGTTCGTTCACAGCATGGGCAGTCATGGCGCGGCCACCGCCGGAATAGAGACGCCGGCCCTGTTTTCCGATTATCTTCACCTGCTTGCCGCAGCTTTCTGGGCAGGAGGACTGGTCCACTTCGCCCTGGGAGCGCCCCTCGCTATGGGGGAGCTTACTCCTGACGACCGTAGGGCCTTTCTCTCCGCCCTGACTCCCAGGTTTTCAGCGCTGGCAATCTTGAGCGTGGGCGTGTTGGCCATCACGGGCCTCTACAGCGGTTGGGCCCAGGTGACCACATTCCGCCGCCACGAATACACCCTACGGACTGACGTTGGTTTCCAAGCTGGCCCTTCTTGCGCCCCTGCTGGCGCTGGGAGCCCTCAACCTTCTGTGGGTGAGGCCGCGCCTGGCAACGGGAGAAAACGCCGGCCGGTGGTTGGGCAGGTTTGTCGTCGGGGAAGCGGCGCTTGTGGTCCTGGTGTTGGCGTCCGTCGCAATGCTGGCAAGCCTGGAACCGGCCCGGCAGGTCGCTTCTCGGGAGGGGATTGGGCAGGAGGACAAGTTGACCTTCCGAGACACAGTGGAAGGGGCCGACATCATTCTTGAGATAGAGCCTGGCCGAACCGGACCCAACAGACTTCTCGTGTCGCTGGCGGACCGGCGGGGCGCTCCAATCGAAAACGCATCGGACGTGAGCCTGCGTCTGACGTACCTGGACGCCGACTTGGGAGAGACCGGAGCTTCGGCCAGCGTCCTGGGGGCGGAAACTACTTGGTCGAAGAAGTCCTCCTCAGCATCTCCGGGCCTTGGCAGGCAGAGGTTGTGGTCCGACGTCCCGACGCTTTCGACACCCGCACGGCCTTCCGCTTCGAGACCGGCTCCGGCGGAGTGGGGAGCAGTTCGTCCATCGCTCCCTCTGCCGACACGGGAAAGCTCCTTTGGGGAGTTGAGTTAGCGTTGTTGGGGCTCCTGTTCCTCGGCGCTGGAATACCGTTGGGAGGTTGGTACACCAGGTAGGGCAAGGCTGTCATGGGGCCGGGGCTTGCGGCGGCCTGCGCGGGACTTGCTCTTATGGCGACCACCCAGTTCGGCCAGCCCGGCGGCCAGGAGCTTTTGCGCAACCCCTTCCCTCCCAATCCTGAATCCCTGGAAGCAGGGCTCCAGACCTACACGGCAGCTTGCCAGGTGTGCCACGGAGCTTCCGGCAGAGGGAACGGCCCGGGCGTCGCGGGGTTGGACCCCCCTGCCGCCGACCTGGTCGTCCACGTTCCGCTGCACCCGGACGGCGACCTGTTCCGCTTCATCCATGACGGCATTCCCGGAACGTCCATGGCCCCCTTGGGAGAACAGCTGACCGACGAGGAAATCTGGCACGTAATCAACTATATTAAGACCCTCGAATAAAGGAAGGCTCATCGCACTTGTGAGAATTCGGAAGCGAGCCCTGCCGACGCCGGGCAGTGCCACGCGCTGCGTCCCATTTGAAAAGGGCCGGGCATGATTCTGCGTCCCAAGGTCTTGCTGGCCCTCGCGGCCCTGCTGGCGGCGCTGGCGGCCGGCCCGGTCTACGCTCATGGCTTTGGGCAGCGGTACGACCTGCCCGTGCCCCTGGCCTACTTCATGGTGGGGGCCGGGGCCGCCGTCACCCTTTCTTTCGTAGTGGCGTCCCTGTTCGTCAAGGGCGACGCTGGGGGCCGGACCGTCTACTGGAGATACGACCTGGTCAGTTCCTCGGCGATGAGGCTGCTGCTGATGAATCCCTTGACTGTCTTTGCGGTAAAGGGGGCGTCCGTCTTCCTGCTGGGGCTGGTCATAGCTACAGGGTTATTCGGCGCAAACGTATCCCATCTCAACTGGGCCCCCACCTTCGTTTGGATAATCTGGTGGGTGGGAATGGGGTTTATAGTCGCCCTCCTGGGCAATGTGTGGGCAATCGCCAATCCGTGGCAAAACCTCTACGAGGGAGCCGAGTGGGTCTATTCCCAGTTCCGGCCGGGAAGCTCCCTGTCTCTGGAGCGGGAGCGCCCTGAGGGGCTTGGGGTCTGGCCCGCCATAGTCCTGTTCCTGTTGTTCTCCTGGATCGAAAACTCTTACGTATACTCCAGCGCGCCCAACCACATCGGCGTCATGGCAATAGCCTACACCGTGACTGCGCTGGGGGGCATGCACCTCTACGGCAAACACCAGTGGCTGCGCCACGGCGAGGCCTTTTCGGTGGTCTTCTCCCTCCTGGCAAAGTTTGCGCCCACGGAGGTCCGAGTCAACGACCCAACGGTCTGCGACGAATGCACCAACGTATGCCTGGGACCCGACGATGAGTGCGTGAACTGCTACGAATGCTTTGAGCTTGCGGGCCAGCCCCTCATTGAGGTGGCGGAAGGCGCCACCCAAGCCGTCGTTCTGGACGCCGTGCCCGTCGTGACCGACCGGGAGATAAACGTCAGGCCTTTCGGCGTTGGGCTGGGCCGTTGGGGACCCGCCGCCAACGACGTGCTGGTCATGGTCGCATTGCTTCTGGCTACGGTTACATACGACGGGTTCAGCGCCACTCCGGCCTGGTCGGAGGTCCGCCTGTTCTCCCTGGAGCGGTTCATAGGCGTTATGGACACGGAAGTCGTCAACGGAGTGGTCATCGCCGACACGCTGGGGCTTCTGCTGTTCCCGTGCGTTTTCTTTGTGGTCTATCTTCTCTTCTCCGGCCTGGCGTCGAGAATGGTCGGAAGACGCCTAAGTTCGCTGGAAATAGCCCGCGAGTTCATGTACACGCTGATACCCATAGCCCTGGCGTACAATATCGCCCACTTCCTAACGTTGCTGCTGATACAAGGCCAGGTCATAATCCCTCTTGCCTCGGACCCCTTCGGCAGGGGATGGGACCTCTTTGGGACCGCGGGGTACGTGACTAACATCGGCTTGGTCAGCGGAAAGAGCCTGTGGTTCCTGTCCGTGGGAGTTGTGGTTGCGG
Source organism: Dehalococcoidia bacterium (assembly GCA_965237875.1). Taxonomy (GTDB): domain Bacteria; phylum Chloroflexota; class Dehalococcoidia; order Lucifugimonadales; family JAGWBF01; genus DAOUJI01. Next base: position 1,729,710 of record CBDEGP010000002.1, on the reverse strand, counting down.
GCCATGTTCTCAGCGTCTACCTGGCCCACAAGGTTGCCATGCGGCTCTTCAGAGACCCACAGCTCACTTTGAAGAGCCAAATGCCCATAGCGGCGCTGATGGTGCTCTACACGGTGGTCAGCCTCTGGATTATCGCCCAGCCCATCGTGGACTGACCGGCCCGACGCCTCCTCCCCCCTGCCTGACAGTCCCTAAGCGCACGCCTGGACAACCCGTTGCACAAGAGGGCAGACTCTCCTTGACACTCAAATTCGGCCAGACTTATAGTTACGCCACATGGCAACCCCTTCATTCGCTCCCGTCGGAGGTGAGCTTTGCCCAGTGACTACGACGTGATAATCATCGGAGCCGGCGTCGCCGGCCTGTCGGCAGGCATGTACGCCAGCAGGTACGGGCTGAAAACGGGGATCCTGGAGCAGCTGATGGGCGGCGGTCAGATAATCAACGCCGAGAGGATCGAGAACTTCCCCGGATTCTCCAAAGGGGTCTCAGGGGCCGAGTTGTCTGCGCTGCTTCAGGAACAGGCCATGGACGCCGGAGCCGAGTTCCTGATGGGCGAGGCTACAGGCGCCGCCCTGGACGGTCCATACCGTGTTTTGATGACAGACGGCGACTCCTATAGGGCCAAGGCTATAATCGTCGCCGCCGGCTCGACCATGAAAACCCTAGGGATTCCGGGAGAAGAGGAAATGGTGGGATCGGGCGTTTCCCACTGCGCCACCTGCGACGGGCCGTTGTTCAAGAACGAGGTGGTGGGAGTCGTGGGAGGCGGAGACGCTGCCGCCGACGAAGCCCTGACGCTGACCGAGTATACGGACAACGTGATTCTCTTCCACCGGAGGGACACCCTCCGCGCGCATAAAGCCCTCAGGGACAGGGTCGTCCAGCACCCCAATATCGAGCTGGTGTACAACACCGCTGTGGAAGCGGTCTCCGGAGAGGGCACGGTCAGCGGAGTCAGGGTGCGCAACCTGGTGACCAATCTGGTGGAGCAGGTGAACCTGACAGGACTTTTCGTCTACGTGGGCCTGTCCCCCAACGGCAGTTTCCTGCAGGGCGTTGTCAATACGGACAACGCCGGTCATATCCCCGTCAACGTGAAAATGGAGACCGAGGTCCCGGGAATATACGCCGCCGGCGACATACGCCAGAATTCAGTCTCCCAGCTGGCCGCCGCCGCCGGGGACGGAGTCACCGCAGCTGTCGAGGTCTACCGCTACATTGCGGGACAGACTTGGGGCTAACGGCAAGGTCTTTCGATTGCCAGATGCCTTGTTTGCCCCGTTCGCGGTGAGCTTGTCGAACCGCCCTTCGACATGCTCACCGCGAACGAAAAGAAGGAGAACCTGAGATAATCCAAAGACCCTGGGGCTAACGGGCAAAACCGACGAGCATAGCGCCGGCCGGTTGACGACAACCGGCTGGACACAAGCAGGGAGGCTCCCATGAAACCGACCGCCAGATTCAAGCAGCTTCTAAACTCAGGTGAGATGGTCGTAGCTCCGTTTGTAATGAACGCCCTTCACGCGAAGATTGCCGAGTCCGTCGGCTTCAGCGCAATCTACATGACTGGCTCGGGCACATCCGCCGAGAGGGGGTATCCCGACGTTGGGCTGCTGACCCAAACGGAAATGGTTCAGAACGCGCGCTATATCGCCGACGCAGTGGACATTCCGGTGATCAGTGACGCCGACACCGGCTACGGCAACCCCCTGAACGTCTACCGCACCGTTAAAGAGTATGAGTCCGCCGGAGTGGCCGCCATCCACATCGAGGACCAGCTGTTCCCCAAGAAGTGCGGGTTCTTCGAGGGCAAAGAGGTCATACCGCCCGAGGAGATGGTCGAGAAGCTCAGGGCCGCTCAGGACGCCCGCTCGGACCCCGACTTTACCGTCATCGCCCGGTGCGACGCCTACGCGGTGAACGGGTGGGACGACACAGTGCGCCGCTGCAATGCCTACGTCGAAGCCGGCGCCGACATGGTGTTCGTGGACGGGATCAAGAGTGTGGATGACCTCCACATGTACGCTTCGGACTTGGGACACCTGCACAGGATGTACAACGGCGACCTGCTGCCCAGCCATGAAGTGGCCGAGTTGGGGTACAAGCTCATGATTTGCGGCAGCACGATATGGCTGGTGTACAAGGCGGTCAAGGACGCTTTCGAGGAGCTGAAGGCCGTCGGCAAGGTGGACCCCAGCCGTTACGCCACCCGCATGGACGTCGCCAACCTGCTGGGACTCCAGGAGATATACGAGATGGAGAAGCGGTACGGCGTCTCGCACCTGAAGGTCTGATTGCCTTGAAATTCATCGTCTCCGGGATAGGGGGTGGGGACATCGGCCTCACCCCCTAGGTTATGCCCTACGGAAAGGCCATTTGGTACGCCAGCAGTACGGTGCACAAGGTTTACGGCGGCGGCTTGGCTCGGTCTACTACGGTTGGTGGGCGCTCGCCGCCGGTTTCGTCATCGCCACTTTTTCGGCAGGCATCTTCTCCCACAGCGTGGGGGTGTTCTTCGGTCCCATCAAAGCGGACCTGAGACTCAACAACACCCAGACCTCCCTCATCTTCTCGCTGACCCGTGCGGAAGGCTCCATAACGGGCCCCCTATTCGGCAGGATGGTCGACCGTTTCGGGGCCAGGCCGATGATCCTGTTCGGAGGGCTGACCGCCTGCGCCGGATTCATAATTCTTCGCTGGGTGGACTCCTACTGGCTGTTCGCACTTATATTCGTGGCTATGGTCGCCACCGGCAAGAGCGCCGGCATGGGCCACACCTTGCTTGCGGCAGTCAACCGGTGGTTTGTCGGCAAGAAGGCCCTGGCCTTGTCCATACAGATAACCGGCTTCCAGCTTGGGGGCGCCGCCATCCTGCCCTTGGTTGTCATAGGAGTCCACGCGCTGGGCTGGCGGGACGTGATGCTCATCGGCGGGATATTCATGGCGGCCATCCTGGTCCCCTTGGCTATGGTGATCCGTCATTCACCGGAGAGGATGGGCATAGAGCCGGAGGGAGCCGCAGAGGCCCGGCGCAGGGAGATGGCACAGGGTTTGTCCGAGGCGTCTCAAGCCGCTGACGTAGACTTCACAGTGCGGGAAGCGTTGGCCACCCGCGCTTACTGGATCATGCTGGCGTCAGCCTTCATCCGAATCAGCGTCTGGGGGGCGCTGGCAGTCCATGCGGTGCAGATATTCCAGTGGAAAGGCCTCGAGGAGACCACTGCCGGGTTCATGTTCTCCCTGATGTTTGCCGTGGCCGTCCCAACCACACTCATATCCGGGATGCTGGCGCAGCGCATTCGCTTCCAGTCCATCCTGTTTTATTCCGCCCTTGCCGCCGCCGCGGGAATCGCAGCCCTGATTTTCCTGGACGGCATGACGGCCGTCTCCATATTCGTATTGGGCATGGCGGTAGGAGATGGAGGCAATGCAGTCCAATGGGCGGCGTTGGGCCATTTCTTCGGACGTAGAAGCTTTGCCACCCTCTTCGGCATCATGTCCGCCGCCTTCAATGTGGGCATGTTTCTCACACCCATATTCGCGGGCTGGGTCAGGGATACCCATGATGAAAGTTACATGCTTGTGGTGGTTGCCTTTGTTCCTGTATATGTTCTGGGGGCCGTCCTTTGCCTGTTCCTGAAGAGGCCCAACCCCATACAGGAAAGGACGGAGGCGTCCAGGGTCAGTTGAAACGGTTCATGGCCTTTTCTATCCCCTCCTCCAGCAGGACCTCCACGGCGTCGGCCACGGCGGCAATCACAGGAGTTATGACTTTCTCTTCGTGCTTTTGAAAATTCCCCAGCACATACTTGACGTAGGACTCTCCGTCGTCGGGCGCGCCGATTCCCACGCGGATCCGGGGGAACTCCTTAGACCCCAATTCGTCGATGATGGAACGCACCCCGTTATGCCCCCCGTCGCTTCCCGACCTGCGGGCGCGTATCGTTCCCAGCGGAAGCGCAATGTCGTCATAGACGACCAGCAAGTCCTCGGGCGAGGCGGAGAACCGGGTCATAAGGTATTCCACAGCCGCACCGCTGTCGTTCATGTAGGTGCGGGGCTTGGCCAGCGCTATGTCCGTGCCGCACACACGGCCTTGGCCGATGACGGCCTTGGCCCTGCGGTCCCCCAGCTTGACGCCCCACCTGCGGGCCATCTGGTCGATGCACTTGAACCCCACGTTGTGGCGATTCTTGGAATATTTCAAGCCGGGGTTTCCCAAGCCTACTAACAGTCTAACAGGGCTCATAAGACGCCCAACGGCCGGATTGCGCCCGTCCGGGGTTTGCCCGGCGCTTGACGAGAACAGCCCATCAAGGCGCCTGCGAGCCGGACTTTTCCAACAGTTCCAGGAACCCAGCCTCGTCCAGGATGGGCGTGTCCAGCTTTCTGGCGGTCTCCAGCTTGGAGCCGGGAGAAGCGCCGGCCACCAAATATGCGGTCTTCCTGGAGACCGACGAGCCGGCGCTTCCTCCAAGCTCCTTGATGCGTGACTCGGCTTGGGAACGGCTCATGGACTCCAGGGTTCCCGTCACCACGAAAGAGACTCCGGCCAGGGGCAAGGGTCCCGCCGCTGACGGTATGGGCGCTTCCTGCTCCAGCTTGACCCCGGCCTGTTTCAGCTTCTCGATGACGCTGAGGTTGGACGGGTCTCGGAAGTAATCGGCTATGGAGTCCGCTATGACCTTTCCGATGCCCTCTATCGCGGTCAGGTCTTCATCGGACGCCTGCGACAATTCGTCAAGACTTGAGTAGTTCCGGGCTAGCAGCTCCGCCGTCTCCGATCCCACGTGGAGAATTCCCAGAGCGAAGACGGTCCTGGAAAGGGAGCGGTCTTTGCTTGCCTCGACGTTTCGGACTATCTTGCCCGCCAGGACTTCCCCCATGCGTTCCAGCTCTGTCAGTTGTTCGGCCCTCAAGCCGTAAAGGTCCGCGACGTCGCTGAGCAGCCCCTGGTCGATGAGAATGCGGCACCACCGCTCGCCGAGGCCGTCTATGTCCATGGCGCCCTTGGAGACGAAATGCTTCAACAGCTCGAAGAACTGAGCTGGGCAGGCGGAGTTGGGACACCGGTGCATAGCTTCGGTCTCCGGCTTGACGACCTGAGACCCGCACACCGGGCACTCCTCCGGCATGGAGAAGACCTGCTCCTCGCCGGTGCGCCGATCGACGACAGGCCCCACGATTTGAGGGATCACTTCCCCCGCCCGCTCGACAATGACCCAGTCACCCTTGCGGATGTCCTTCCTACGTATGTCCTCTTCGTTATGCAGGTTGGCCAGCTTGACCACGGCGCCGGATACGTTCACCGGCTCCAGTACCGCAAAGGGATTGAGGCTGCCCGTTCGACCCACGTTTATGCCGATGTCCATTAGCCTTGTGACCGCCTGCTCCGCCGGGAACTTGTAGGCTATGGCCCAGCGTGGCTCGCGTCCGACAAATCCCAATTCGTCCTGCTGGGCAAGAGAGTTTATCTTCACCACAATCCCGTCCGCCTGATAGGGGAGGTTGTGCCGTTCTTCCAACCAGTGTGCATAGAGGTCTTCGACCTCCTCGAGGTTCGTGCACAGGCGGTTTTCGTGGTTTATGCGAAAGCCCATCTCTCGCAGGCCGGACAGAGCGTCCCAGTGGGTGTCAGGCGCGGCCCCGTTCTCGTGATAGCCCAGGGAGTATATGTAGATGGCCAGATTACGCGTGGCGGTGATCCTGGAATCAAGCTGCCTCAGCGAACCCGCTGCGGTGTTCCTGGGATTGGCGTAGGTCGGTTCGCCTCGTTCCATACGTTCACGGTTCAAGGCTTCGAAGTGGGCCTTGGGGAAGTAGACCTCCCCCCGGGCTTCCAGGGCCGGCGGCGGGTCTCCTTGCAGCCTCAGGGGAATGCTCTTGACGGTCCGCAGGTTATCGGTGACGTTTTCGCCCCGGTACCCGTCGCCCCGGGTGGCGCCTGTCTCCAATGTCCCGTTGCGATAGGTGAGCGAGACCGCCAGACCGTCGATTTTTAGCTCGCACACCATCTGAACCGGGGCGCCTTCAAGCAGGTTCGCCACCCTGCGATGCCACGCGGTCAGCTCCTGGAAGTTGAAGGCGTTGGCCAGGCTCAGCATGGGCAGAGCGTGCTCCACCTGGTCGAACCCCTCAAGGGGCGGGGCGCCAACCCTCCGGGTCGGAGAGTCGGCGGCGGCCAGGTCGGGATGGGCCTCCTCCAACTCTTGAAGTTCCCTCATGAGCGCGTCGTACTGCCCGTCGGCGATTACGGGGTCATCCAGAGCGTAATAACGGTAGGCGTGGAAGTTGATTTCCTTCCTCAGGTCCTCGAGTCGTTGGACTGTTTTGGTTTCTGCGCTGCCCATGTCCGATAGTCTCTACAAACGGGGACCTGGGGAGCGGCGCCCCCATTATCCCGTTTAGTCCGATTCGCATTAGAAAGTATACCAGCAACCCAACTTGTGATAGACCCCTCAAGGCCGTACAATGTTGGATATCGGGCGGATTTAGAGCATCAAGGGGCTGCAAATGCGAGTGGTTGACGCCATTGCTGAAATCCTCAAGCTTGAGCAGGTTGCATGGCTGCCCAGCTATCCCACCACCGCGATGATCGAAGCGGCGGCTGCGTCGGGAATTCGTCCCGTCGTGTGCCGTCAGGAGCGGGTCGGCGTGGGGATAGCCGACGGGTACGCCCGAGTAAGCAACGGGGCGCCCGTTGGCGCATTTGCGATGCAGTACGGCCCAGGGGCGGAGAACGCATTCGCCGGAGTGGCTACGGCCTTCTCGGACTCGGTCCCGGTTTTGCTGCTTCCCCTTGGCCACCCCAGAAACAGGCAGGGAGTGTTCCCCTACTTCTCCTCCATGAAGGCTTACGACACCGTGACCAAGTACTCCGAATCGATCAGCGTGGCCGACAGCGTGGCCGACGTGATGAGGCGCGCCTTTTCGGCTCTGAAGATGGGACGGAAGGGGCCGGTCCTCGTGGAAATTCCGGCCGACGTGGCGGGTGAAGAGGTGGACGAGGCCGTCGTCCAGGCTTACCGACCCGTAAAAGCGCCCCTCGCGGCCCCTGACTCCAGGGACGTAGACCAAGCGGCGGTTGCATTGCTGGCGGCGCAGGCGCCCGTCATAGTGGCCGGACAAGGCGTATTGTACGCCGGAGCGACTCAGGACCTGGTTGCCCTGGCGGAAATGCTCCAGGCGCCCGTCATGACGACCCTTGAGGGAAAGAGCGCTTTCCCGGAGGACCACCCGCTTTCCCTGGGGACGGGCGCAGCCTCCGTCGCAGGTCCGGTGGTCCACTTCATGGCCAAGGCCGACCTGGTGATGGGCATCGGGACCAGCTTTACCCGCCACGGCATGAACATGACCATTCCGGCGGCGGGCAAGGTGATGATTCAGGCCACCAACGACCCTAGGGACATTCACAAGGACTATTTCATCGACCATCCGATAATCGGCGACGCCAAGCTGGTGGCCCAGAGCCTCTTGGAGGCCGTCAAAGACCGGTTGGGCGGAAAGGTGAGGGACGGGTCGGTCGCGGGCGAAATCGAGCAGGCCCGCGCCCAGTGGCTCGACCAGTGGATGCCCAAGCTCACTTCCGACGAGGTCCCCATAACTCCTTACAGGGTCATCTGGGAACTGATGCAGAACCTCGACCCGGCCTCTGCCATAGTGACCCACGACTCAGGCAGCCCAAGAGACCAGATGGTCCCTTTCTACACTGCCACAGCGCCCAGGAGCTATCTCGGGTGGGGCAAGTCCCACGGGCTTGGCACGGGGTTGGGTCTGACCATCGGAGCCAAGATGGCCGCTCCCGACAAGATGGCGATCAACTGGATGGGAGACGCGGCCTTCGGGATGGTGGGGCTGGACTTCGAGACCGCCGTGAGATGCAATCTGCCCATCACCACCATAGTTTCCAACAACTCGTCCATGGCCATCGAAGTCAACCAGATGGCCGTTTCCCATGAGCTTTACGGCACCCGCAACGTGGGCGGCGCCTATGCGGACATGGGCCGAGCCATGGGAGGTTACGCCGAGAGAGTCACCGACCCTGCTGAGGTGGGCCCCGCCATACTCAGGGCCCGAGAGGCCAATCTGGAAGGCAAGGCCGCCCTTTTGGAAATCATCACTTCTGAGGAGACCGCCTTTTCCCATCGCCGACCCTTTGGATAAGGCCAACTGCAAGCAACTGCACCGCGAGAAGACATGGACGACAACCCGGCAAAATACCAGTTCGGCGCCCTATCGAGCATCATTGCGGAGTCTTTCGGAGAACCGGGCAAGCGAACGTTCCGCCTGAGGATGGAGTCAGGCTCCGTCCCCAACGTTGCGTCGGCCTCCATGTGGCTTGAGAAGCAGCAACTCTACCAGTTGGCGACCTACATCCAGGAAGTGGCGGAGTCTCAAGCATCCCCCGAGGGCTCCGGCCCGCCCCCGGAACCGCCCTGGTCGCGAGGCTCGGCCGCCGTCGAGTTCAAAGTGGGAAAGCTGGCCCTTGGCCACGACCGGGAGAGCGACTGCTTCTTGTTGGTGGCCTACGACGTGGAGGATGAGGAGTCGGAAACGGCCACTCTGAGCTTCTGGATCACCTTGGACCAAGGCAGGGAACTGTCCAAAGAAGCCCTTGAGGTCTGCGCAGCGGGCAGGCCCGAATGTTTCTTATGCGGCCAACCCATCGACCCGGAGGGACACATGTGCCCGCGGGCCAATGGACACGCCCCAATACGAGGTTAGGTCCGGGCCGACGGTCGGCGTCGTCAAAGTTCCCATGCCCATGAACCTTGACCCCATGAGCTCGGACGATGAGACCTACCGACTCCTCCTCAACGGCGAGGTGTCCCAGCCCCAACTGACGCCCATGGGTTCCAACTACACCTTCCTGGTGAACGTCTCCGACGGGGACAGGACGTGCAGAGCCATCTACAAGCCCAGGGACGGCGAGGCCCCCCTGTGGGACTTCCCCAGCGGCACCCTTTACAAGAGGGAGTACGCCGCCTATGTGTTGAGCAGAATCCTGGGATGGGACTTCATCCCGTTGACCCTGGTCAGGGACGGGCCCTACGGAGTCGGCTCCCTTCAACTTTGCATCGACCACCACCCCAGGGCCAATTACTACTATATCCGGGAGAAGTCGCCCGAAAACCTGCGGATGATCGCCCTGTACGATCTGGTGGCCAACAACGCCGACCGTAAGGCCTCCCACTGCATCCTGGACTCGGCGGGAAAGGTGTGGGGGATCGACCACGGCCTCACTTTTCACTGGGACCCAAAGCTGCGCACCGTAATCTGGGACTTCGGATGGCAGCCCATCCCCGAGGAGCTTCTGGGTGACCTGGAGAACTTCCTGCGGGCGTTGGACGACCGTACGGGACGGGCACCCGACCTGGAAGAGTTGGTCTTTCCTGAGGAAATGGAAGCCCTGGGCGCCAGAGTGCGTCAAATCCTGGAGATACGCGCCTACCCCGGGATGGGACCCCGCCCCTACCCCTTCTAGCCCAGTCTGATGTCATCCCCTACTCCTCAGATATTCCGACGAGGCCGGAGTCCACTGTCGGACTGGGATTTGTGGGATTATGGGATTTCTGTGATGGGGATGCGTAGGGGGCACTTCCCCTCTCCCAGAGTCCCACCCGCCGTTCATGCTGAGCTTGTCGAAGCATCGTCCTGAGCGGAAAGGAGTGGAGTTGAAGGATGCCCCAACCCCGTGATTCCGGTGGAGGCCGCAGTTGTTGCGTAACCCTCACATACGCCTGTAAACTTCTGCCCCGTACCGCCCAATCGTTGCAGTCCTAGACGAGGAAGCATCTGGACGCATCCCCCACAGAAACCGGCGCCCAATTCGCCTCGGAGCCGATGGGTTTCTTGATACGGCTCTTTGCCCTGGTCACGGACCTGCTGATTCTCGGGGCTGTGGACTCTCTGCTTGTCTTTTTCCTTGGTCGTGATGTCGCCGTTGGCATTGCGTGGGTGGTCCACATGGCCTACTTCACTCTCTTTACGGGTTGGAGAGGCCAGACCCCCGGCAAGATGGTGTTCAGGATCGCGGCGGTCAGCACGGACGGCGGGAACATGGGGATGGCCCGGGCGGCGATCCGGGAGATTATGGGAAAAGTGGTCGCTTTCCCCCTGGCGCCTCTGCTGCTGGGCCATTTCTTCTGCGTATTCGACGAGAATAAGCAGAGTTGGTTCGACAAGATGGCGGGGACCTACGTGGTAAGGCGGACTTGATGCCAGGCGCAGTAAGAAAAACGGCCTAAGAAGTTTGGCGGACGTGTGAGGGCTAGTCGCCTGACGGGTCAGGCGGCTCCGGGTCTACGGGAGGCGGGGGTTCAGGCTGAGGCTCGGGTTGGGAAGGGTATCCGTACCTGGCCCTGAACCTGCTCAACGCGTCCTGAAGCTCCCCCATGAATTTTTCGGGGTCTCGCGGCTGAATGAAGTGGCGGCGGCCCGCGTCCGTCATGACCATCAGCCTTACGCCGAAGGGCAAGCTGAGGGCCTCTGCACCTGCGACAGCCTGAAAGAACAGGTCCCTCGTGCGAGGCCGGCCGTAAACGATTTGCAGCCGGTCGTCGAAGATGATGTATTGGGTCGGCGTCGTAAACCAGGCGAACGCCCCGAACGCAATCCCCATTACGATGAGGATCATTTCGGGGCCGCTGAGGACCCCAACCACGATGACACCTACGGACAGGATAAGCGTAAAGTTGAAGGACGCCTTATGCCTGTCTACGTGTAAGGGAGCAGACTGCTGCATGGGAACATTGTAGCACGGCGGCGCGAAATTTGCAGGCGTGCTGGGCAATCGCATCTTACCAATAGTGATGTATGCGGTTAAGCGCCCCCTTCACGTCACTCCGAGCCGCCCAAACCTGTCACTGCGAGCGCAGCGGGGAATCTAAGGGGCCTGGCGCGGTGGAGCCTGCGACGTTATAATCCTGCCGCCCACCCCGTATGAACACATCAACCTGATGGACGATTCTAGACGCCGAAGACAAATCAAGCTGACGGTGTTCAACAACGAACCCGAGGCCCGGTTGGCCGCTACCCGTCTGAGGGAAGAAGACATCTCCTGCGCCGTGCGTTCGTTGGGCGCCGGGCCGGGGCTGGGCGTCGGCATTTTCAACGTGCCCCACGCCGTCTACGTTGCCGAGGAGGACGTGATTCGCGCCTGCGACGTCCTGGACCTGCCCTCGGCTGAGGCGCTGGAACGCCAAGAGAGCACGAACAGGCCCATCTCGACGACTCTGATCATACTCTTGATCATCACTGCCGGAGCGCTGCTTTTCGGGATAATTGAACTCCTGGTCAACCGCATCCTGCGCTGAGGCTAGTCCGCCGGACGCACGTCGGTCTCCACGTCCATGCCTTGGTGTCCGCCGAATATCAGCCACGGCCTGAAGGACTCCACGAAAGCCTTTGCCTCCTCAATGCTGGCAAAGTCCTTCTGAGCGCGCCCTGGATCGTAGGTGTTGGTCTTGGCCAGCGCATCGAATCCCCGCGGGGTCTCCCGCACTGCGCCCACCTCCAGCTCGCCCCCGTCGTCCTCAGCCAGCATCAGCTGTTGACCTTTTCTGCGCTCCCTCCAGTACAGTATCATTGCTCTGGCCTCCTCATTGGTGTCTTGTTGTCTAACGGACGGCGTTCTCTTGCAGGCGGCGCATCCGCTCAGTAAACAGGCGGGGATAGTCGGTCACCACGGCATCGACGCCCCATTGCGCCATCTCTTCCGCGCTCTTCTCCGACTCCAGGTCCCAAACGGCGACGGCCTGCCCGCCCCTCTGATGCCGCCGCACTGTCCGGCCGTCGATGGAGCCCTGGGCAGGCGCGTACCAGTGGGGGGCGACCAGGGGGCTCATCCACCGCCGGCGCAGGGGAAGGGGTTGCCTGGCGGAGTAGATGCAGCCCCGCACTATCTGCGGGTCCAGCATCCTCAGGAAGAGCAGGACCGCGGGATTGAAGCTGGCAGCCAGGGCAGTCTCCCAGCGGCGATGACTTCTGACCAGCTCCGTCACGCGCCTCGTCAACGGCCACGCGGAAGGCCCCCATGCCTTTATCTCCACGTAGATGAGAAAGTCGTCCGGCAGCTCTCTGAACACGTCGTCCAGAGAAGACACCCTTTCTCCGGCGTATTCGGGACTGAACCAGGAACCGGCGTCGAGTTCTCTCAGTTGGCCCATGGTGCGGCTGCCCACAAACCCGGAGCCGTCGGTGGTGCGTTCCAGGCGGCGGTCGTGGACCACGGCAGCCTCTTTATCGCGGGTCAATCGCACGTCCAGCTCGACGCCGTCGCATCCGAGGTCCAGGGCCTGCTTGAATGCGGCCATGGTGTTTTCGGGAGCGGTCCCCGCTCCTCCTCGATGGGCAATAACCAGAGGGCGCTCCAGGGTCCCCGGACCGATTTTCCATCCGTTAGGCGGCATCAGTTTCAAGTATCCCATGCGCCAGTGGCAACGGCAATGCCGCTTGACCCATTTAAGTTTGGCCCCGGATGGGCTAACATTAGCGTTGAGACTTATGGCCGGCAACGACACAGTTATTGTAGGCGGAGGAATAGCGGGCTGCGCCGCCGCCTACTACTTGGCCCGCAAGGGCGCCAAGGTCACCGTCATCGAAGCCGATTCGGTGGCTGCTTGCGCCTCCGGGTACGCCGCCGGAATCCTCAACCCCCTGAACGGCCACGGCATCCCAACCTCTATGGAACCCTTGGCCGTCGAGAGCCTCCGCCGGACTGTCGATCTGGCAAGAGAGTTGGAGTCGGACACCGGAATAAAGAACCATCTCACCCCCACGACTTGCATGTGGGTGGCGATGAACGAACAGGAGACGTCGGAATTCGACTGGCTGTACGGGTTGGCGGAACGTCTCGAGGGCTTCGAGGCCGTCTGGCTCGACTCTTCGGAAATTCTGTCCCTAGAGCCGGACCTGTCTTCCAACGTGGTCAGGGGCTTGCACGTGGACGGAGGGTGGCTGGTGGACTCCTGTCAATACACCCTGGGAATTGCCGCCGCCGCAGAGAAGCTTGGAGTGGAAATCCGGCAGGGCCGCGTGGTCGGAATCCAAGCTGCCGCCGGGCGGGTCGAGTCGGTCCTTCTGGAAGACGGCCGGTTGGAGTGCGGCTCCGTTGTGTTTGCTATGGGACCTTGGATGAACGCCGCCGCCGAGTGGCTGGGCGTCACAATTCCGGTGACGCCTCTAAAGGGCCAGATACTGAGGCTGGAGGCCGAGAAAGGCCCCGCCCGCACGATATACGGAAGCGGCGGCGGCTACATTTCCGCCAAGTGGGACGGCCTGGTGTGGATTGGCACGACGGAGGAGGACGTGGGCTTCTTCGACGAGCCGACAACCGAGGCCCGCGACGGCATCTTCAAGGGCGCCATAAAGATGATGCCCAGCCTGGCGTCTGCAAAGGTCCGCCTTCAGACGGCCTGCTTCAGACCCCGGTCCGAAGACGGAAATCCCATCATAGGACGGGCCCCGGGGTGGGACAACGTGGTCTTGGCCGCCGGAGCCGGGCGCAAGGGGATACTGCTTGGCGCTTCTATGGGCGCTGCCGCCGCAGACCTGCTCTCAGATGGCGCCACGGCGCTCCCCGTCGCTCCGTTCGACCCCGCCCGTTTCACCGGAAGTTGAAGCCTCTCTCACGACGAGACCGGCGCTTGACCGTGAGCAGGGCCGTCAGGCCCCAGTCGCGGCGTTGAGATACTCCACGCTGTCTCGGAAGTTGTCAAAGACCCCTTCCTCGGGCGGTATCTCGAGGACGGCCAGCCCGCGGTATTCCTTCTCCTCCAGGACCTTGAGAAGCCTGGGATAGTCCAGGTCTCCGTCGTCAACAGAGGGATGGGCCTCTCCGCCGCGGGTCTGCTTGAAGTGCACCATGAAGATGCAGTCATTGGGCGCTGCGTCCAACTCCGCTATGGCATCGCTGTCGGGGTCGGTCCGCCTGCTGTTGATTGGGTCCAGGCACAGGCCACAGTAGGACGCCTCCTCCGGGCTGAGGGTTTTTCTGACCTCTTGGACCAATAAGACCATGGAGCGGATGGGCTGGGGGCCGTTTTCCAGGAACAGCTTCACGCCCTGGCTGGCGGCCTCTCTGACCAGAACGGCCACTCCAAGGGCCGTCTCCGGTATGTCCTCCGGCTGCTCCCAGAATCCCTCGGACCGGTTGGTGTCCACCAGACGCAGGCGGGGCGTGACGGGATTGACTCGTTTCGCCGTCTCCAGGCAGGCTTGAAACACCGGTTCGTTGGGGTCCTGCTCCCGAGTTAGGCAGGGGTAGGACGCGGCCAGATTGAAGGACATGGTGGGAAAGGTGCGCGAGAGCCGCTCCAGCCCGCCGATGTCGGGGCGCCAGTCGTCTCCGCTGCCCTGCTCGTACTGCCCAAGAAACGTTTGCCGTAGCTCAATGTGGGATGCGCCGCGGTTCCGCACCCTCTCCACCATCCGGGCTATGTCCGTATGCGGAATGTGCTCCCTCCATGAGTTGGTGATGGCTCCTATGATCACCACGGACCCCCTTCAGGAATTTCTTGACCTAGCATCCATCATAAGCCTTTTCTTGCCTGCTGTCAGTCGCTCTCAACATCCGGCTCCCCAGCGTCTCGTATATGGGGCCGTCTGGGGTGAGGGTGCTTTGAATCAGGTGCACGCGGTCCACTGTCCAGGCCGGGGACTCCTTCATCTTGAAGCTCTCCAACACCTTACCTATGTCACGCTGGCCGGCCGGCAATACTCCTTCCCGGACTCTGCCCAGGGTGAGGTGGGGGTTGAAGCGGCGGGTCTCGATGTCCAGACCGAGGACTGAGTGCATCTCCGAGTCAATGGCCGTCTGGAGCGTTTTGAACTGGGCCATGTCCCCTGAAAGTCCGACCCAGAGGACCTTGGGTCCGCGGGTGTTGGGAAAGGCGCCGGCGCCGGACAGGCGGACGGTAAGGGGCGCCGAGCCGCGGCACGCCCGGTCCATACCCGCCATGATACGTTCAATGGACTCAGGCTCGATGTCTCCCAGGAACTTGAGAGTGGCGTGGATTCCCTTTGGGTTGACCCACCTTACGCCGGTGACCCGCTTCCGTTTCAGGTCCTGGATGACCGTGCCCAATATCCTCTTGGCGGATTCCGGAACGCCCACTGCAATAAAAGCGCGCACCATCAGAGCCCCTCTTCCAGCCCCAGGAGGAGACTGGCATTGCCTCCCAGAATTGCGGCTTGGTCAGCGTCGGAAAGCCCCGACGCGTGCACCTGTTCCAGTGTTCGCGAGGGCTTGAGCAACGGAAAATCCGTGCCGAACAGGATGCGTCCGGCGCCGCAAATTTCGGAAACCCTTTGGAACACGTCCGGGCTGTATAGATAGGGAGAGGCGGCGGTGTCGTAGTAGACGTTCCCCAACTCCTCCCGCACCTCAGGCATCAGGGTATAGAATGGAAGCCCTCCCCCCCAATGAGCGAAAACGAGGGTGTTTTGAGGGAAGTTCTTGGCCAGGGCGTAGAGCTTTCGGGGAGTGGAGTGTCCTTTGCCGGGGTACAAGTGGCCGACAGGCTCGGAAGAGTGGCTGAGGACGATCAGCCGCCGCCTGCGGGCTAGGCCCATGATGGGCGCCATCGTCTCATAGTCGGCCAGGTCGAAACCCTGAGAGTCGGGGTGAAGCTCTCCGACACCTCTTAGACCGGCTTTGGAGCAACGGTCCAACTCCTCCAGCGCCTCCTCGCCCCAGGCCGGACTCACCGAGGCTAGACCTGTGAGCCGCCGGGGGAACTTGATTGCGGACTCTATCAAGCAGTCGTTGGCCTCGCGGGCAACCTCCCGGTCAGACCAGCCCACGCCCATTATTAAGGAATGCTCGATCATGGCGTCGTCCATGGCGTTGACAAGCTCATCGGCCGAGGCCATTTTGGCGGCGGGGCTGCCGTAAAGCTCCGCAAACGTGGCGTCCCGCTTTGCCAACTCTTCCCGCCGGTGGGAAAACGAGGGAGGGAAGACGTGGGTGTGGAAATCGATAACCATAGAGTCCGATTATATTCGGAGAGTTGAGCGGACGCTAGACAGCCCCCAAGGCCGTTGCTATAATCGGGCCTGCTGCAACAGGATGGGCGAAATGCTGACAGGGGGCGCTGCGTGAACTCGCCTACGGGACGCGAATCTACAGAGACCTCGGAAAACGCCGCCGAGGTCTTTTCATCGACTGGATCGGACGTCGGAACGCGCTCCGCTGGAATCGACGAACTGAAGTCCTTGGTCAAAGAGCTCCGCCGGGACATTATCGACATGATATTCGAGGCGGGAAGCGGGCACCCGGGAGGGTCTCTGTCCGAAATAGAAATCCTCTCCACACTCTACTTCAAAGTGATGCGCTACGACCCCCAAAATCCCTCATGGAAGGACAGGGACCGGTTTATCCTCAGCAAAGGCCATGCTTGCCCGGGTTTCTATGCAGTATTGAGCCGAGCCGGGTACTTCCCGCGTGAGGAGCTTCGCACCTTCCGTAAGATAGACAGCCGCATACAGGGCCATGCTTCCATCATGACGCCGGGAGTGGAGATGAGCTCCGGCTCCCTGGGAATGGGGCTCTCCTTTGCAGTCGGCGCCGCCCTTGCAGGACGGTTGGACAAGGTCGGCTACAGGGTCTACGCGCTCCTTGGAGACGGGGAGTGCGACGAGGGTCAGGTCTGGGAGGCCGCCATGTCCGCCGCCCACTACAAGCTGGACAGTCTAACCGCCTTCGTTGACAGAAACCGCATTCAAAACGACCGGTTCACCAACGAAGTCATGGAGCTTGAACCCCTGCCGGACAAGTGGAGGGCCTTCGGGTGGAACACCCTAGAGGTGGACGGGCACGACATCACCCAGCTGTTGGACGCGGTAGACGAAGCCAAGGCCGCAAGGGGCAGGCCAACCATGATCATCGCACACACCGTGAAAGGGAAAGGTGTGAGCTTCATGGAGAACAACCCAGACTTCCACGGCAAGGCGCCCAATAAGGACGAATACGCCCTGGCTATGGCAGAGTTGGCTTAAGAGGAGGCGTCGGGATTGGCGACAACGTTCTCAACGGCTTCCACCAGAGAAGCTTACGGTAAGACTCTCCTGGACTTGGGGGCCTCGGACGAGAATATAGTCGTTCTCGGCGGCGATCTGAACGTATCCACCTTTGTGCACCTGTTCCGAGACGCCTACCCCGAAAGGTTCTTCGACTTCGGCCCGGCTGAACAGAACATTATGAGCGTGGCGGCGGGGCTGGCTTCATCGGGCAAGACTCCCTTTGTCAGCACCTTCGCCGTGTTCGGCACAGGCCGCCCCTTCGACCAGATAAGGGTCGGGATCGCCCAGCCCCACCTCAACGTCAAGATAGTATGCACACACTCGGGGATCATCACCGGCGAAGACGGCATGTCGGCCCACAGCATAGAGGACCTATCCCTCATGTGCTCCCTTCCCGGGATGACTGTGATAACGCCGTCCGACGCTCCCGAGACCGTCGCGGCGGTCAAGGCGGCGGCCAGTATGAAGGGCCCCGTATACATCAGGCTCTACCGCGCCGCCACTCCCGTCATGCACGCCGACGGATGCGACTTCACCATCGGCAAGGCCGAAACGATTAAAGATGGGACTGACGTGACTATAGTCTCCACCGGGGCGATCCTCCATTCGGCTATCGAGGCGTCCGAGTCCCTGGCAAGCGAGGGCGTCAGTTGCCGGGTGGTCAACATGGGAACACTGAAGCCTGCGGACGAGGAGACTCTGGTCAAGGCCGCCGTCGAGACCGGCGCCGTGGTCACCGTCGAGGAGCATTACCTCCACGGCGGTCTGGGAAGCATAGTGGCCGGAACGCTGGGGCGAAACAGGCCGGTCCCTATTGAGATGGTGGGGTTGGAAAAGTACGCCGAGTCGGGTAAGCCCGACCAGCTGTTGGAAAAGCACCGCCTGACAGCCGCTGACATAGCTCAGGCGGCCAGGACCGCCGTCAGCAGGAAGTGAGCCCGGGGCCGCTAGGTTTCAGACGGGCCGCCGTTGACGCCGTTGCCCCCCGCCTCCCCGAAGTCACTGTCGCTGAAGACCCCCGTCTCCCGGCCCTGGTAGACGTGGACTATGAACTCCTCACGATGGACTCCTACCACGTCTATCAAGTCGTCGTCAATGGTGTCTATTAGCTCCTGAATGTCCTCTTGCGTAAAGCTCTCCAGAACACAGAGGGTCGCGTGGACTATGCTGGGCGTATAGTGTAGGTCAACCCTTCCCGCCGACTGGCCGGCGGACAGGATGTTATAGGACTCAGAGTTGGGTGTCCTGCAATCGCGCTCGAAATAATAATTCGCCATCATATCCCTCTATCAATCGAAGAGCTTCCAGGCTAAGAGCGTACCTGGCCGTTTCCGGTGATTATCCACTTGTACGAGGTCATCTCCCTCAAGCCCAGGGGTCCTCGTGCGTGGAACTTCTGGGTGCTTATTCCCACCTCGGCCCCGAGACCCAGCTCCGACCCGTCGGTGAAGCGGGTGCTGGCGTTGACATAGACTGCCGCAGCGTCCACTTCGTCCAGGAACCTTGCGGCGGCCGAATAGTCCTCGGAAATGATGGCCTCGGAGTGGCCCGATCCATAGGTCTGAATATGTTCCAGGGCCTCGTCCAGAGAGTCCACCACCTTCACGGCTGCGGTGAGAGACAGGAACTCCCGGCCCCAGTCTTCCTCCTGGGCCGGCGCCAGGTTCAGGTCTGGCTCCGCCCCCAGGATGCTCATGGTCCGGCCGTCTCCGTGGATTTCGACGCCGGCCTTGGCCCACTCCCTGGCGATGCGGGGCAAGTAGGCCGGAGCCATCGAAGCGTGGACCAGCAGCGAGTCCAGGGCGTTGCAAACAGTGGGGCGTTGGACCTTGGCGTTGAACGCTATGTCTACGGCCTTGTCCAGGTTTGCAGTCCCGTCCACGTAAGTGTGGCATACCCCAACCCCTCCGGCCACCACCGGCATGGCGGCTTCCTGGGCCACGAACCGGATTAGGTCCGGCCCGCCGCGGGGAACGAACAGGTCTATATGTTCCTTCATCTTCAACAGTCTGCCGGCCAAAGCCCGGTCCGGGTCGTCGATGAACTGCATGCAGTCCGAGGGCAGACCGACTTGCGACAGGGAGTCCCTGACCACTCCGGCCAGGACGGAGTTGGTGCGGATGGCCTCTTTCCCCCCACGGAGTATGCACGCGTTGCCGGATTTCAAGCACATGGCTGATATGTCTATCGTTACGTTGGGGCGGCTTTCGTAAATGGAGCCCACCACTCCCAGGGGCACACGTTTTCTGCCCGCCGTGAGTCCGTTGGGCAGGGTTCGCATGTCAAAGACCTCGCCCACCGGGTCGGGGAGCGAGGCCACGCTCCTGACATCCTTGACCATCCCTTGAATTCGCTGCGGGTCGAGTGTCAGACGGTCCAGCATGGCCTCAGAGAGCGTCGGTTGGGCCTCGACATAGTCCTGCTCGTTGGCCGCAATGATGTTTTCCTGGCGGGCGATGAGCAGGTCGGTCACGTTAAGGAGCAACGTGTTTTTCGTTTCCGTGGATGCCCTGGCCAGGATGCGGGCGGCCGCCCTGGCCGCTCTCCCCTTCTCGACTAAGGCGTCTGTCGTTACAGCCATTGGACTGCCTCTGCAAAGTTACGGGCTTCCATCACGGCGTCAGGCGGCCGCCGTGACTGCCCGCCGCTATGATAGCCTGTCGTTATGATAGAATGATAACAGATTGTTGGGCATATTGAATTAGCCTAAATAGAGTGGCGAATGTTGATTGACGACCATATACAAACGGCGAAGGACTTCCTGGATGCGGCAGACCGTGAATTCGACGCCGGCGATGAACTCCAGGGTTCGGAGAAACTGTGGGGAGCCGCTTCTCACGCCGTGATGGCGGCGGCCATACGGCGGGGCTGGAATTCGGGAAGTCATCGCGCCTTGAGAGAAGCCTCCATTAAGCTGGCCGTTGAATACGATGACCTGTCTTTACAAGATAGGTTCGGCCTAGCGGAGAAGTTTCATATCAACTTCTATCACGGAGCTATGGAGCAGTTTCAGATAGACACAGATCGCCCGGTGGTGCGTGAGTTCGTAGAGCGGTTGCTGAGTCTGGAAAGCCTCAACGGCCAGAGTCGTTGAACTAAGCTGCCCGCTTTCGCCCACGCTCCGCTCCGCACACAATACCCCGTCCGCTACAGAATCACCAGGTTGTTCCTGTGGACCACTTCCTGGCCGTAGTGGTATCCTAGGACGTTCTGAATCCTGTCGGACCGGATGCCCTTGATTCTCTCAACGTCCGCCGAGCCGTAGTTGGTTATGCCGCAGGCGACCCTGGCTGGGCCGGGTCCTCCGGCGGGGGTGACGATATAGACGGTGTCGCCGCGCTGGAAGTCTCCCTGGACTCCGCTGATTCCGGCGGGGAGGAGGCTGCGGCTCTGCTCTCTAAGGGCGGCGGCGGCGCCTGCGTCCACCACGATTTCGCCCTTGTTGGCCAACGCACTGAGCATCCAACGTTTTCTGCTCTCCATGCGGTTGGCGGTGGGCGCGAAATAGGTGCCCAGCCGCTCTCCGCGTGCGATGCGGACAACGGGCTCGGGCGCGCGTCCGTTGCATATCACCGTGGGGATGCCGGCGGAGGTCACCAGCTTGGCGGCGTCCAGCTTTGTGGGCATGCCGCCCCGGGCGTATGAGTTCCGGTGGAAACCTGCCAGGGAGAGGGTGGTCTCGTCCACTCTCTCCACTCTTTCGATGAGCTGGGCTTCGGGGTCTATTTGGGGATCGGCTGTGTAGAGCCCGTCGATGTCCGTCAGGATGATGAGGAGGTCGGCGTCGACGAGGCTCGTGACCAGGGCGGACAGGCGGTCGTTGTCGCCGAACACCTCTCCAATCTCATCGGGGGCGACCACGTCGTTTTCGTTGAAGATGGGCGTTACTCCCGCTTCAAGCAGGGCCAGGGCAGTGTTCCTAACGTTAAGGTATCCCTGCCGGCTGGCCAAGTCGCTCCAGGTGAGGAGAGCCTGGGCGACAACCATGCCGTGCTGATCAAAAAGGCGCTGGTACACCTCCATCAACCTGCTTTGGCCCACCGCAGCCAGGGCCTGTCTGAAAGGGATGTCCCGGCGGTCCTCGCCCCTGTCGAGAGCGTGTCTCCCTGCGGCTACGGCGCCTGACGTGACCAGGAGGACCTCCGTGCCCGCCTTGTGCAGCTCGGCCAGCTGATTGACGAGCCGCTCCATTGCCTCCAAGTCCAGCTGGTGTGACGGCCCGGTGAGGATGCTGGTGCCCGCTTTCACCACCAGCCTGGGGTAGAGGACGGTCTCCTCCCCCGCGGCATCCTGCCGAGCGGAGACACGCCCGGAATCTTCGCGGGTCCGGTCTTCGTTGCGGGCATTGGAGGAAGGCGGGCGTTGGCGGGCGCCCATGGGGCGTGCGGCCTCCTTGCGAGTTGGATAATCGCGGCGGAACGGACTCCAATTATAGCATGTGCCGTTTTCTTACACGCCTGAGCGAGGGCCGCGTTTGGACGAGGTCTGCGCCTGAGTAAGGGCCGCGCTTGGACAAGGGTGGATTGTAAAATGATTCACAAAGGATAGGGCCTATGATACAATTGGCGCCCTAATAGGGGTCTCAGGCGTAAGGAGGCTTTCCGGATCAAGCCGCTGGAGCCGGAATCGGAAATGGTTCGCGCAGTATTCTTCGACTTCTACAACACGTTGGTCCACTTCTTCCCGCCGCTGGATGAGATCCAGCAGGCTTCAAGCCGGGAGCTGGGCATCGCCATCGCCAAGGAAGACATACGCCGCGGTTACCGGCACGCCGACGAGTATATGAACAAGGAGAACAGCGTCAGGCACATCAGCGACCGCTCCAACGAAGAGCGAGGCCGGTTCTTCATCGAGTATGAGCGCATTCTCCTGGCCGGAGCCGGAGTGGAGGTCTCACCCTGCTTGGCTTCCCAGATATGGAATCTCGCCATCGGCGTGCCCAAGGAGTTCGTCCTGTTTGAGGACGTAGTTCCTGCCCTTGAGAGCATCAAAGCCCGGGGACTGACCATCGGAGTCGTATCCAACCTGCGCAACGTTGAAGAGACCTTGGCGCAGTTGGGTCTTAACAAGTACGTCAGCTTTTCGGTGTCGTCCGAAAGGGACGCCCCCGCGAAACCGCATCCTCCCATTTTCCAGGAGGCGTTGGAGAAGGCAGGGGTAGCTCCCGCCGATGCCCTTCACGTGGGAGACCAGTATCAGTCCGATATTCAGGGGGCCAGGGCGGCGGGCATGGGCGCCGTGCTGCTGGACAGGGACGGCTGGCACCACGGAGTTACAGACGTTCCCCGCATCGGTTCGCTTCCTGAATTGAACGACTTGTTGTAACCGGGGCCCTGTCGGGTCGCCTAGCCGGTCGTCAGGGCTGACGCCAGTTGGGTCCGGAACTCCTTCAGCCGCTCCAACACTTCCTTCAAAGCCTGCTGCCAGCGCTCATCAGGACCTGTCAGGCGAACATGTATTTGCTGATTGCCTATCCGAGTCTGAGGTCCCAGGGCTTTTTCCAAGGCCAGCCTAGCCCCTCCCACGCTCTCTCTGAGGGCCAGGGTCACGGTATGGCCTGACTGTCTCTCTGACTGCGTCAACGACTCTACGCCGGCCTCGCTCGCCAGCATCTTCAAGTCCACCAGGTAGAGCAAGTTCTCTGCGGCGGTGGGCAACGGTCCGAACCTGTCTATCATCTCCTCGTTCAGGTTCTCCATCTCCCGCCGGTCGGTCATGCGGGCAAGTTTTTGGTAGACGCCCAATCTGGTGGGCAGGTGAGGAATGTAGGCCTCCTCGATATGTGCTGATAGGGACAGGCTGACCCGGGCCGGCGGCGGAGTTTCCTGCTCAGAGGCGGCGCCGTCGTGATCGCTTTTGAGTTCGGTGACTGCTTCGTTGAGAAGCTGTGTGTAGAGCTCGAACCCCACCGCGTGGACCTGGCCGCTCTGTTCGGGTCCCAGGATGTTTCCCGCTCCTCTGATTTCCAGGTCTCGCATAGCCACCCTGAACCCCGCCCCCAACTCCGACGCCTCGAGTATTGCTTTGAGGCGTTTCGACGCATTCTCGGTGATCCTGCGGCCCTTGGGGATGAGCAAATAGGAATAGGCCCTGTTTGCGCCCCGCCCGACTCTTCCACGCAGCTGGTATAGCTGGGAGAGGCCGAACCTGTCAGCCCGGTCGACTATCAGTGTGTTGGCGTTGGGCAGGTCCAGGCCGGACTCGATGATGGTGGTGCACACCAGGACGTCTACGGCGCCGTCGGAGAAGTCGGCCATTACGTCTTCCAGCTCCTCCTCGGCCATACGCCCGTGGCCCACGGCTATCCGGGCCTCTGGGACCAGCCGCGACAGCTCGGCCGCCACGCGCCGGATGGTCTTGACCCTGTTGTGGAGGAAGAAGACCTGGCCGCCCCGCTCCAGTTCCCTGACCAGGGCCTCTTTGACCAGCTCGTCGCTGTACTCGCTGACGTAGGTCTTGACCGGCAGTCGTTCCTCGGGTGGAGTCTCCATAGCACTCATGTCCCGGATCCCCGACAGCCCCATGTAGAGGGTCCGCGGAATGGGGGTTGCGCTCAAGGTCAGCACGTCAACTTCCTGGCGCATCCTCTTGAGGCGCTCCTTGTGGGCCACTCCAAAGCGCTGCTCCTCATCCACCACTACCAACCCAAGGTCCCTGAACTCGACGTCTTTCTGGAGAAGCCTGTGAGTGCCGATGACGATGTCCACCACACCGGTCTTCAGCCCTTCTATGACCTCCTTCTGTTCCATCCTGGTGCGGAACCGGCTGAGGACCTCTACCCTTATCGGGAAGGGACTGAGCCGCTCTTTGAAGGTGGCGTAGTGTTGCTGGGCCAGCACAGTGGTGGGCACAAGGATGCCCGTCTGGAGACCGTCGGCGGCAGTCTTGAAGGCCGCTCTCAAGGCCACTTCGGTCTTCCCATAGCCAACGTCGCCGCATACCAGTCTGTCCATGGGCCTGGGCTGCTCCATGTCCGCCTTGACTTCCCTGATTGTCCTTGCCTGGTCGTCGGTCTCCTCGTAGGGGAAGGCGTCCTCCAACTCCTGCTGCCAGGGAGTGTCTCCGGCGAAAGAGGTTCCCTGGACCACCTGGCGGGAGGCGTAAAGGTCGAGAAGCTCCCTGGCCATCTCTCTGGTTGCGTTCCTGACCCGTTCTTTGACCCTGCTCCATTCGGCGGTCCCCAACCGGGTTGGATTCGGTTTCTGGTCTCCCGGCGCCGCGTAAGACGCAACCCTGTCCAGATGCTCCGTAGGCACGTAGAGCTTGTCGCCCTCCGCGTACTCCAACGCCAGGTACTCCCGCTCATCATTTCCCTGGTCCATACGGACCGTTCCAGTGAACAGGGCAACGCCATGGTCCACGTGTACGACGAAATCCCCTGGCGTGAGTTCCACTGATTGGTGAGCTCTCCGGACCGGAGTCCGCCTCCGCCGTCGCCTCTCCTTGGCGACCCCGAAGATTTCAGAGTCGGTGAATACGGTAAGGTCACCGTCATAGAGCGGGAGTGTCCACCCTTCCATCAGAGCGCCGTTGACCAGCGCCAAGGTCCCAGGCTGAGGCGGTGAAGGAAGCGATGAAGACGCTGACGCGCTCAAGCCCTCCTCGCTCAGCGCTTCAGAGAGACGGCGGGCGTTTCGGCTTACGATGGCGATTCGTTTTCCGCCGGCCAGCGCCGTTTTTATGTCCTGGGCCAACTCTCCCTGGCGTCCGAAATAGGACGGGGACGGCCGGAAGTCCAGGCCGTCATCTCCTGAGGTCCAGCTTTCCAAGGCCAGAGTGGGTCCTGGATGGCGCGAGAGGAACGGGCGGTCCCAGGCGGCTTGAGGTGAAGGAAAGTTGACCGGAAGCTCGCCGCGGCTTGTCCGCGCTGATCGGAGCTCTTCCGCCCTCCGGTCGAGGGACTCGGCCTCCGACTCGACGGCGGCGGCGCCGTCCATGACCAGCAGGGTCTTCTGCGGCAGATGGTCCAGCAACGTGGAATCGTTGAGGAAGCCGTTGTACAGTGGGAGTTCTTCCACTTCCAGCCCCGAAAAGAGGGCTGTAAGCTCCTCTTGGAACCGGTCCACAATGGAAGGAGTGCATCCGTCGAATCCGAGGGAACCGATGAGGTCTGAGACGCGTTCCTTGTTGGCGAGCGACGGAAGAGTCTCCTTCGCTGGAATGACGGTCACGGATTCGACTCTGCTCACCGAACGCTGGGACGCGGGATCGAAAAGGCGTATGCTCTCTATCCGCTCCCCCCACAACTCCAGGCGGGCGGGCAACGGAGAAGCGGGGGAATAGATGTCCAGAATCCCGCCTCTGTGGCTGAAGGAGCCCGGGATTTCGACGCTGCTCTCCCTCTGGTATCCCAGTCCCACCCAACGCAACAGAAGCTCACCCAGCCGTATCTCCTGGCCCACCGCCAGCGAGTGGCGGGCGGAGTTGAAGGACTCCGGGTCGAGCGTCTTTTGCAGCAGGGCTGCGACGGACGCTACGATTATGGGGCATGGGGGGCACGGGTCGTTGGACTCTACAGCCTCATGGAGTTCGGACAGCGCCGCCAATCGTTGGTTGTTGGCGTCGGCGTCCGCCACGAGACGTTCAAAGGGCAGAACATCGGGTTCGGGAAAGAGTCGGACAGGAGCATCTTCGCCCAGATATAAAAGGAGACTGTCGTGGAATTTCCTGGCTTCGTCGGGCCGTGGCGCGACAACCAGGACCGGCCTGGGGGAATGACGCCAAAGAGCGGCCGTTATGAGAGGGCGAGCCGCTTCCGGGGCTTCCAATGGGCGTTGGGCTTGCTCCTGGCCGAGGGCCTGGGTAAGCCTGTTGTAAACCGGGTGGTCCCGGAATAGGTCTAGAAGTCCTGTGAGACTCATTCAGTCTGTTAAACGATTCCTTGTATATTCCAGAGCATAGGAGTCCAAGTGTCAAGCCCCCCGTAGGTATGGCCGGTTGTAGGTTAGGTCCGGCATGGTACAATTCCCCAACTTGGCAGGCGCGGCGTCGGGCCACAACAGAGAGGGCCGGATGCGGATACCGGGACAGAGGCGCAGCAACTCGCCGGACGAGTGTGGAATCCGGGCCGGAAGGTTCGCGGAAGCGGTCAGAGATGACATAACCTTGGCTTGGAATATGCTCTCGCGCGAGTCAAGAGGGGTCCGGCAAGGCGTATGGGCCACTCAACACAACGTAGACATGCAAATCGTCTACCGGGCCGCCCATGACGGCAACCATCCGATGTTCTCCCTGATGATGGAGGACTTTCGGGAGGCCGTGCTCAAGATGTGGCCCCTGGAGGACTTGACCGACCTTGGCGTAGCCCCCACAAGCTACATTGACGACGTTCACGCCTTCGCGTTCCTGCCCTTTGGGATCAGGGACGACCAGGAGGTCGTTGAAAGCCGCAGGGCCATGTCCGGCCTCATCATACCGATGCTCCTGGAGGATGGAGAGTGGATGGTGGACCTGCCCAGCTGGCGTTTCGCTTGGAGCTAAGCCTCAGCGTTTCATAGCGGATCAGCGCGGCGCTCCCGGCAGCCCCTCACAGGCGATTCCGTCTTTGTCCCCGTCCAAGCGGTGAGGGTCTTCATCGGGCCCGCCGGCGGCCTCAAAGAAGTCTTGAGCCTCTCTCCACGTCTCGAAGTCTCCGCAGTTCCGGTCTTCAAATGAGGAATCGCTTTGCGGCGGCTCGCGGGTGGGCGTGGGTGTTGGGGTGGGGATCTGCGTGGGTGTGGGCGTCGGAGCCAGAGTCGGCGTCGGTGTGGGTGTTGGCGATGGAGTGGGCGTCGGAGCCAGAGTCGGCGTCGGTGTGGGTGTTGGCGATGGAGTGGGCGTCGGAGCCAGAGTCGGCGTCGGTGTGGGTGTTGGCGATGGAGTGGGCGTCGGAGCCAGAGTCGGCGTCGGTGTCGGCGAGGGAGTGGGAGTGGGCGCAAGTGTAGGCGTAGGTGTATGCGTGGGCGTGGGCGGAGGTGTAGACGTAGGAGTTGGTGTGGGAGACGGCGTGGAGGTTGCCGTTGGTCTTGGCAAAGGAGTGGGCCTTGGCGCCGACGTTGGCGTGGGGGTCGGCGTGGGCGTAAATGTAGGTGTAGGGTTTGGGTCGGGAGGAGCCGGAGTCGGGACGGACGTCGGCGCGCCTGTCTCATCGGGACTTGGGCCCACGGCGACGATGATGGAACGAACGGACTGGCTGGCAGAGTAGCGGATGTTGGATGTCCCGGCGTCATGGCGGCGCCAGGTCTCGTAATTCACGCTGATGTTCACAGCTACGGTCCCAGGACTCTTGGCAAGAAAGCTCCAGTCGACCGCTTCGTCAAGTGTGTTCATGGAGACGACGGACGGGGACTGGAGCGACAGCACTTGCGCCAGGGAGTCGGTGTGCCCCAAGACATACTCGGGCAGACCTCCCCGGCCCGACGCTATCAAGGTGATGGTCACCTGGTCGCCAACTACAGGTGTTTGGGGTTCCACCCGGACTTCAAAGACCAGAGGAGGGGATTGGTCCGGCGGCGGGTAAGTTGGCGTGGGAGTCACGTCCGGCGGCGGCGTTGGCGTGGGAACGGCTGTGGGGGCTGTTCGCGGCTCAAGGGACGGTGACGGTGTTGGCGTTGGTCTAGGCGCCGTTGTGCTTGTTGGTGCAGCAGAGGCCGTGGGTGTGATTCCTGGGGTCGGGGCAGCGGTTGGAGTTGGGACGGCCGACAGCGTAGCCTCAGGGGAGGGCGCCAGACTTGGGGAGGGTGTCGGCGCCGGGGTTTTGGCTGGATGGGTAACGGAGGGTGTTTGGGGGACCGCGACAGGGCTTGGTGTGGGCGGCTGAGTTGGCGTCGGTGTGCTCGTGTCCGTCGTGCCGCAAGCCGCGAGAAAGACCAACGCCGCCAGGACCCAAGCAGGCGCCCCCGGCCTCAGTGGTTTTAGCAGTCTCTTTGTAATCATTTAAGTTTGGCGCCGGCAGGTCCCTCAACCTGCTTTGACCAGCCCGTATTCACTAGGATGTGTCCGCCGGAGCCCGTTCAGGTTCGGCGGATGCGGTTAGAGCGGCCCTGCGGCGCTTCAACAGCTCTCGGCTGATGAATGCGCATGCGCCGATGGCTATTATGCTCAGCCAGCTGATGGACCTGTCCAGGGCCACTACGGCAAAGGCTGCCGACTCCGTGGAAATGGTGTCGGCCAGCAGCAACAGACCCGTAACGCCCCACTCTACTGCGCCGAGACCTCCGGGAGTGATGGGCGCCAGCGTAAGCATCGCGTTGGCCAGGGTGACGAATATGACCAGAGGGATGCCCAGGGGCAGGTCCAGCGCTTCGGTCACCAGCAGTAGACGCCCCATCTCGGAAGCCCAACCCAGCAGTCCCAGGGCCGTCACCAAGTGAAGTCTTCCGAAGCTTGCCATCGCGCCGTCGTTGAACCGGCGGTACGGGCCTTGCAGCTTGCCGGGCAGTATATTGACCAGACGCCGCCTGAAGAAGCCCATGCCGGCGAGAATTCCTCCAATGAGGGCCGCCATCAGACCCGCCAGGCCGACGAAAACCCAGGAAGTCCCCGTGCCCGTTGCCACCAGAATGGCCGTGGCCAACAGCAGCAACGCCAAGACCAGGATCATGTCGAGGAAGCGTTCGGCCAGAATGGTGCCGATGGTGTGGGAAAAGCCGGCGCCTGTATCTTCCGAGTAGGCGTGGGCCCGGAAAGCGTCTCCCAAGCGGAACCAGGTGACTGAGTTCACGAACCAGCCCAGGAGCAGCAGGACTCCGCAATGAACAACGCTGGGCGTCTGAGGGTTTTCGCTGTCCTGGGCATTCTCAAGAAGCAGCTTCCAACGGGCCCCTCTGAATATGAAAGTCGTGTAGTGGACCGCGACGGCGGCCAGGAACAAGGTTAGGTCACTGGACTTTATGCTGTCCCAGGTTGTGTTCAGGTCGATGTCGAAGCGGGTCACCAGAAAGAGTATGAACGCTCCCGCTACGGCAAAGGAGACCAGGGCCGCCGGCGACAACAAGCGCCGGGTTAGACTCATGGGCTGGCGATTGGGTTGGAACAAGGCCATGTCGTATCGAGGCTTAAAGAGGGCGTTTCCCCGGCATTCCGGGCCTCCGGGGATATGTCTCAGGGGTCGGCTTCACCTTGTCGATGACCACCAACGCTCGACCGTCCTCCAGTCCGGGCGCATCCACTGCCAGGATTTCCCTGAGACGGCCTCCCAGCAGGTCAATGGCGTGGGAAGCTTCCTCCACTTCCCGCCGGATGTCGCCCTTCTTCATGGCAATGGCAATGCCTCCCAACCGGCAAAAGGGAAGTGACAGCTCTGACGCAACCCGGAGGGAAGCCACTCCCCGGGTGACGGCGGCGTCGAAGGTCTCCCTGTAGTCCGGTTGACGGGCCAGCAGCTCGGCCCTCTGGGCGCATATCTCCACGTTCTCCGCGCCGAGGACTTCCACGACGTGGGATATGAAAGCGCTCTTCTTGGCCGATGATTCCACCGTCGTTACGTGCATTCCGTGGTAAACCAGCTTTAGAGGAAGACCCGGGAAACCGGCGCCCGATCCCACGTCCACCAATCGACCGGACCTCTTGACGGTTTCGCTTAGGGCCGCCGCAACGCTCAGAGAGTCCAGAAAATGCTTTACCTGGACCTCACGACAGTCTGTAATGGCGGTCAGGTTGATGCGGGAGTTCCACTCCACCAGTTCACGGTGGTAGGTCTTGAATTGACGCGCCACGACGGAGGAGAGGTCCAACCCAAGGAGGCTGAACCCGTTTTCAAGCGTTTCCATAGCTGCGTTCCGTGTGGATTATAGCACTGGTAGACAAGTCAGATGATTCGTTGATGGATCGGCGGGCGCTCCCTCGCTGAAATTCCGAACGGAGCGCAGCGCAGTGAGGAATCACTATGGCCTTGCCAAGGCCATATAAGGGCGATGAAAATAGCGGTGCAGCAAGGCGGCAGTCATAGACTCCCCCTTGTATCTTGGTCTTGTTGTGGAACAATTGCACCACCAGGGGAGCAGGGGCAGGCGCCGTCTATTTTCATGGTAATGACAGGACGGCGGCCCTTTGACTTCGCTTCCAAGCAACTGGGAGCAGTTGCTCGGCCCCGTCCAAGGGGCGTAACCCTGCTCAGGGTGAACGGCGGAATGGACCGGCTCCTTGCTTGTCAGCTTGCCCAAATCCCCCACCTAACATTGTTGGGAGTTGCTTCGTGTGGTTGCAGGGCGTGTTCGGTGTCGACCAAGGGTGACGCATGACATGATCGGGCGTGGACAGGGTCTCGGGCGAGGCCTTTGAGGGTATCGGCAGCGCTCCCCCACCAATTGTGGGTGTTTTCAGGCCGAAGAAGGCATGGCTGGGCCTGGCAACTCGGCTGAGTCGCCTTCAACCGATGGTCCAGCAGGACGGCCTATGCCGGCTACGGCTCGGCAGCCAGCGCCGATATCCTCTGGCGCGCCCTGAGCAGCAACGCGTATGAGGGATGGCCACGGGCCAGACGGATGATCAGTCTCCTGGCGTGACTCACCACACGGCCCGGCAGGGCGATCAGTACGAAGCGGACTGCCTTCAGACGCCTGCTCACCCATTCCTGGCCCAACACCAGCCGCTTCATCGCAGAGTTCAGGTTGAACGCCAGCGCCGCTATCGCCCACCATGCGGCGTTGGCGCCGAACAGGCCCGACGGCAGCCTGCCCCCGGCAAGGTCACTCTTGAGAACGCCGTGGACCTCCTCGCCCTTGCCGCATCTCTGCCTCGACCACCAGATCAACTCATCTCCCGCAAGAGTCCGGTTGGTCACCACTCCGAATACCTTGTGCCAACCCCTGCCGGACAACTCCATGGCAGCAAAGGGCAACTCCATCTGACCCTCCATTCCCGGCAGCGGCTGTTCGATCAACCGCTCCCTGGTAGCTATGAACCGGTACTCAGGGCTGTTCCTGGCGTGGCCTATCCAGTTGGGAACGAAGTTCACCTCAGCCCACTGCTGACCCGTGTCCACACGGCGCTCGCCCACCTTGCGGTACAGTGGCTGCCACTCCTCATCGGCAACCTGCGACACCGCGCGCCGGAACTCCGCCGTCACGTCAACCCCCACCGCAAACTCGATCACCCCGAACCGCTCGTCCCTGCCCTCGGCGCAGTACCGCAGAAGCTCCTGCTGGTACCCGGCCGTGTCAGACCGCAGCATCACCTTGTCCACCCCGGCAGGCAGATGCCCCAGCGCTTCGCTCAACACTCGCAGCTGCTGATGGCCCGCAGGTACGTTGCCGTCCCGAAACTCCGAATGCAACACCAAGTCAGCCTCTGCCCAGTAGGTCGTCAGCGGCTGGTACGCCCTGTACTTCTTGTAGCTGTAGAGCGACTCCTGCTTGTGCGTCTCCACCAGGGTGGCGTCCATGTCCAGCGTGGCCTCCCTATGAGGCGAACGGCTCTGCACGAAGCCCACCAGGTCGGCGTTCACCTTCCCCAGCCCTCTCAGCGCTTCGTTGGGAGAAGGTATGAATGCCCTGTGAGCTTCCCGCTTCGCCTCCTCGTCCGCGTCGTGGAACCTCTCCAGGTAGCGGAACACCGCAGACTCCGACGGCACGCTCCGTCGACGCTCCACACGCCATCTCTCCAGGAGCGCCCTGCGCTCTCTGCCACCCATGCCCCAACTCTCGATCTCGCGAATCACCCTGCACAGCCCTTCGTCCTTCTCGAGGATGTCCAGGTCGGACACTGACTCGCCCCCTGCCAGGTTCAGCAGTATCAGCGAGGTGACTATCTGGCTGTCCGTCCAGCCCTGTCCACACCCCCGTAGTCCAACGTGGCGCTCTGCCGATGACCTCAAGCCGGACGCGTGTATCAACTCCAGGTACGTCATCAGCCCCGACAGCCCCGTCATACCCGTCGAACTCTTCTCCTGCTCGTACTGGAACGGCAGTAAGCCTTGCCTCATAATAGGTGCACCTCGTTGGTGATCGTTTCTCTCTTCCAAAAAACATCTTAGCCCCCTTCACGGCGGGCTCCAACGAGGTCTTCCTCTCACCTAGGTGGGGAATCTAAGCTTGCCATTTGATTTGACAGGCCATAGGGCCAGTCGTAGAATGGTGGCGGTTTTCGAGCCACGAAGCCTGTCCGCGTCCGGCTGAGTCCCGCCGGATAGGGAGCGGACCGGAGCCGGGCAGGACGCCCGAGGGGGTGTTGCATGGCCAGCAGAGCGTTCATACTGATAGAAACCGCCGTTGGGAAGACACGAGAGGTGAGCGACTCCCTCCGGGGCGTGTCCGGCGTATCGTCGGTGGATGTGGTCACCGGACCGTACGACGTCATCGCCGTGGTCGACGCGCCGGACATGAACGTGATGGGCTCTTTGGTTACCGAGAGAATACATACTATTGGCGGCGTGGTCAGGACGGTGACTTGTGTTGCCGTGAGCAGTTCCTGACGCCGATGATTTCCCGCTGAGACATCCCCAGGAGCGCCTCTGAAATGGACTTCAGATTCTCGCCTGAAGACGAGGCTTTTCGGGCTGAGTTGCGCCGGTTCTTCGAGGATGAGATTCCTCCCGATTGGGTGGGAGGAAGCCGTAATCCGGACAACGAGGACTGGGACCTGACCCTATCCCTGCGCGGGAAGATGTCCCAAAAGGGTTGGCTCACGATGCACTGGCCCAACGAATACGGCGGCCAGGACGCGGGCCAAATACAGTCCACCATTCTTACCGAGGAGTTGACTTACCACAGGTGTCCCGGCAGGGACATCTTCGCCGTGAAGATGCTCTCTCCAACCCTCATGATCCACGGGACTGAAGACCAGAAGCAAGAGTTTCTTCCTCCCATCGCAAAGGGTGAAGTCCAGTGGTGTCAGGGCTACAGCGAGCCTGAGTCGGGATCGGACTTGGCTTCGCTCCAGGCCTCGGCCAGGTCCGACGGGGACGACTACGTCATCAACGGCAGCAAGATATGGACCTCCATGGCCCACAAGGCGGACCGCATTTTCATGCTGGTCAGGACCGACCAGGACGCTCCGAAACATCGGGGCATCAGCTTCATTTTGGTGGACATGAACACGCCCGGCATCACGGTCAGGCCCATACCCAACATGACGGGCATCCATGAGTTCAACCAGGTCTTCTTCGATGAAGTGCGGGTCCCCAAGAAGAACAGGGTGGGCGAGGAAAACCGAGGCTGGTACGTAGCGGTCACCTTGCTGGACTTCGAACGGTCCGGAGTGGACTTTTCGGCCAGCGCGAGGCGGCTGATTGCCGACACCGTGGAATACGTCAAGGAACGGCCGAATTCGGTGAATGAGCACAACAGCAGGGTGGCCCGCCATAAGCTCACCGACCTGTATATCGAGGCGGAGGCTGCCCGTATCACGGCCTACAACGTAGCCTGGATGCAAGAGGAGGGGGTGGTCCCCAACAAGGAAGCCTCTATGAGCAAGGTGATGGGCACGGAGACACTCCAGAAGGTCACCTCCGGCTGCCTGGAAATCATGGGGCTGTATGGCCAACTCAGGCCCGGAAACGGGCGCTCGCAGATGATGGGCCGCATGACAGAGCACTGGATGTCCTCATTCTCCGGCACAATCGCCGCAGGCACGTCGGAGATACAACGGAACATTATCGCCACGAGAGGCGTCGGACTCCCCCGGGGATAAACCCCGGCGCAACTGCATTCGACAAAATTTAGAAAGGCTTAACGCCGTCCGTCCCGGACTGCAGGAGGAAAAGATGGACCTAGGATTCAACGAGACCCAGCAGATGCTGAAGAACAGCGCCCGGGAGTTCCTGTCCCAGGAGTGTCCCCATAGTCTGGTGCGGGAGATGGAACAGGACCCCAAGGGGTACCCGGACCAGCTCTGGAAAGCCATCATAGACCTGGGCTGGACGGGAATCGCCTTTCCTCAGAAGTACGGGGGCACCGAGGGCAGCTTCGTCGACCTGGCCGTCCTGGTTGAAGAGATGGGGCGTGCGCTTGCGCCAAGCCCCTTCTTCTCCACGGTGGTCATGGCCGGCATGACCATCCTCGAGGCGGGAAGCGAGGCGCAGAAGGACGAATTCCTGACCAAGATTTGCCAGGGTCAGGAAACGTTCGCCTTTGCCGTCACCGAACCAAGCGCCACCTATGAAGCCTGGGGCATCGAGACGGAAGCCGCGCAGGACGGCGACGGTTTCACCCTCAACGGGACCAAGCTGTTCGTGCCCGACGCCCACACCGCCGACAATATAGTTGTTGCGGCGCGTACGACCAAGGGCTCCAATCCCGAGGACGGCATAACCCTGTTCATCGTGCCCGCCTCGGCCCAGGGCATATCCATCGAGATGCTCAGCACCGTGGCGTCGGACAGGCAGGCAGAAGTGGGCCTGAGCAACGTGAAGGTCCCCGCTGGGGCGGTTTTGGGAGAAGTGGACAAGGGGTGGCCGACGCTGAACAGGGCCATCCAGCGCGGCGCCGCCGCCAAGTCAGTGGAGATGCTGGGAGGCGCCGGAGCAGTCCTGGACATGACCCTGGAGTACGTGAAGCAGAGGGTCCAGTTCGGACGCCCCATCGGCTCGTTCCAGGCCGTACAGCACCACTGCGCCAACATGGTCACCTTCGCCGAGTCATGCCGCTACATGGCCTACCAGGCGGTATGGACCCTGGACGAGGGACTTCCCGCCACCCAGGAAGTCTCCATGGCCAAGACGTGGGTCAACGAGGCCTACCGCAAGGTGTGCGCCCTGGCCCACCAGTGCCACGGAGCCATCGGGTTCACGATGGAGCACGACCTTCAGCTTTTCTCCAGGCGAGCCCGGGTGGCCGAGTTGGCCTTCGGGGACGCCGAGCATCACAGGGAGCTTGTGGCCGAAAGCCTGGGAATCTGATATATGGCGGCAAGGGACTGTATCTTCTGCAAGATCCCGCGGGGCGAGCTTGAAGCGGAGGTGGTCTACCGCGACGAGCGGGTCTATGTCATAAGGGACGTAAACCCGCAGGCGCCGGTGCACCTGCTGATCATTCCTCTCGAGCATCTGGCGGGCTTGGCGTACATAGGCCCTGGCCAGATACCCGCCATGGGCCACGTCTTCGTGGTGGCCGAGGAGATGGCGCGGCGGCATGAGGTCACCCTGAGCGGGTACCGGCTCATTCTGAACCAGGGCCCCGACGCCGCACAGGAGGTGGAGCACATCCACGTTCACCTCCTGGGTGGAAAGCCGCTTCCGTCCCTGGGCTGAACGGGTGTCCTCTTCGATAGAAGACCTCATAGAGAGCCGGTTGGAGTCGCTTCCAACCGGCCTCTTCAATCACATACAACGGGTGCGTGACATCGCCTTGGACTTGGCGGAGCGCCACGGGCTGGACTCGGAAAAGACCAGGCTGGGCGCCCTCGCCCACGACCTGGCGAGGGCCTTCGGAGGCGAGGCGCTTCTGCTGGAAGCCCACGAGCTTGGCATACACGTGCATCCGGTGGAGAAGAGAGTCCCAATTCTGCTTCACGGGCCCGTCGCCGCCGAGACCCTCAGGCGCTGCGGTCTGGATGACCCGGAGGTCTACCAGGCCGTCTATTGGCACAGCACGGCCCACCCAGGACTGCCCGACGTTGCAAAGGCGGTCTTCCTGGCGGACAAGCTGGACCCGTCCAAACGTGGGCGGTACCCGTTCATAAATGCGGTGAGGTCCCAGTCGCGGGAGAGCCTGGACGGAGCGATGCTCACCTTCCTGGACCGGGAGCTTGTCAGGCTCATCGAAACGGGGGAGCTTGTTCATCCCGCTTCGGTGGACGCGCGAAACGACCTTCTGGGCAGGCAAAATCGGTTTGTATGACCCGGTAGACTTCTCCCAGTTCCCCGGTTCCTTCACATTCCTCTGCTATACTTGCGGGTGAGTCTATGACCCGTTGCAAGAGAGGCCCCTTTGCCCCAAGATTCCAGTTCCCCAGTCCAACGGTCGGACGGCCGCAGGTGGGATGAGCCGCGTAAAACGGTCATCACGCCCGGCTACCAGCGTTTCGCGGAAGGCTCGGCTCTCATACAGATGGGCCTCACCACCGTGCTGTGCGCTGCATCCATCGAAGAGAGAGTCCCGGCTTTTCTGCGGGGTGAGGGCAAGGGTTGGGTCACCGCCGAATACGCCATGCTGCCCAGGTCTACGGCGACAAGAACGGCCAGGGAAAGCGCGGGGCAGGTCAGAGGCCGCTCCCAGGAGATACAGAGGCTCATTGGACGGTGCCTGCGCGCCGTCACCGATCTGCCCGCTCTGGGGGAACGGACCATCACCGTTGACTGTGACGTTATCCAAGCCGACGGAGGCACTCGCACCGCCGCCGTCTCCGGCGGTTACGTGGCGCTCCATCAGGCTATGGGCCAGTTGGTCAAGGCCGGACTCATTAGAACGGTCCCCTTGACGTCCGCCGTGGCGGCCCTGAGCGTTGGGTTAATCGACGGTCAACCTCTCCTCGATCTGGCTTATGACGAGGATGTAAGAGCACAGGTGGACTTCAACCTGGTTATGACAGACACGGGGGACCTGGTGGAGATACAGGGCGCCGCTGAAGGACAGCCCTTCGCCAGCTCCATTGTCCCTCAATGGATCGAGTTGGCCTTTAAGGGAATGGATGCGGTATTTCAGGCCCAACGGGCTGCTATTCGGTCGTAAGGACCGGGCTTGTTTACATCCCCTTGGAAGACGGCTGGACCGACGTTGAGTTTCCGAAGCATAGTTTCAAAGTTACTGCTGGCAGCCGCCGCAAGCCTCCTCTTCACCGCCGCCTGCACGTCTCAGGGGCGCAGCGCCGATCCGACCCCCGTTGAGACCGCAACGCCGCCGCCCACAACGGCGCCCGTGCAGCCCCCCCCCACCATCCCTGCTCCGACGCCGACGCAGGCGCCGATAGAAGCGCCGCTTGAGGGCCGCTCCGGGCTAGGAGAGTCGGTGACGGCGGAAACTAAGCCCATGCCGACGCCGGTTCAGTCGGAGTACCGGTTTCCCGACGTGGCGGGAGTGGTGGAGCGGGTCAGGCCCGCCGTCGTCTCGGTGGTGACGGAAATTATGGCGTCCACTTTCTTCGGCCCCCAGCTCGGTGTGCAAAGCGGGACAGGGGTCATCTTCGACCCACGGGGATACCTTCTAACCAACAACCACGTGGTCCAGGGATATGACAAGATAACCGTAACCACCGACAACGGTCTTCAGTATCAAGCTGAAGTTGTCGGCACGGACTTGCTCAGCGACCTGGCCGTGCTCAAGATTGACGGCCAGGAATTCCCCTTCGTCAGTCCCGCATACCCGGGAAGCGTCCGAGTGGGAGACTGGGTGATTGCCATTGGGAACGCCCTGGCGCTGCCGGGAGGACCGTCCGTGACGGTGGGAGTGGTCAGCGCCCTGGACCGTTCCTATGAAGTGCACCTTGGCCTGACGCTGTATGGGCTGATACAGACCGACGCGTCCATCAACCCTGGAAACAGCGGCGGCCCGCTGCTCAACCTTCAGGGTAAACTGGTGGGAATCAATACAGCGGTGGCTCGCGGCGACGACGCAGGCAGGCCGATTGAAGGCATCGGGTTCGCGGTGTCGATGGATACGGCCATGTTGGTGGCCGGACAGCTAATGGCATCGGGCAAGGTGAAGTGGGCCTTTCTGGGGGTGGGTGTGGACGACCTGACTTCCAGTATGGCCGCCAACCTAGGCATTCCGGTACGGGGAGGCGTGATGGTCGCAACCGTAACCCCGGACGGCCCCGCCTGGATGGCCGGTCTCCGAAGCGGCGACGTGATCGTCTCTTTCGCGGGGGAAAGGGTGTCAACGGCCCGCCAACTCATCGGGATGATCCGAGAATCACATGTGGGGAGGCAGGTGGAAGTGGAGGCCTTCAGAAACGAAGAGCGGGTCACTTTCACGGTGACGTTGGGAGAACGCCCCGACGGCTAGACCCGCTTTACGGCCAGGACCAGCGGCTCACCCTCCAACTTTCCAGACTCGGAGTGGGAGCCCTCGGTGGGTTCTCCCTCCACCAGCCGGTCGGCTAGCGTCTCCTCCCGGACGTAGTCCCCGTAGCTTTCCAGCATGTCTCGAATCCGGTCCGGGCCCTGGTAATAAGCCACTATCCGGTCGGTGATATCGAGGCCCGCCGACCGGCGCAGGTTCTGGATTCGGTGGACCAGCTCGCGGGCAAGACCTTCAGAGGCCAGCTCAGGGGTGACGTGCGTGTATATCGCCACCATGTAGCCGCCCTCCAGCGCTGCCCAGTAGCCGTCGACCTGCACGATGGCCTCCACTTGGGAAGCCGTCGGCGAGCCTTGGGAGTCTCCAACCGCCAACAGAGCTTTTTGGTGGATGTCGTTCGCGAGGGCGGCGTCCCCGTAGCGCAGCTCTTTGACGTTGAGTTCGTCCAGAATCTGGGTCTCGACCTTGGGCAGCCAGCGTTCCTCGCCGGCCCGCCCTGGCTTGACCACCACGGAGCTGAGCGGTTGCCGCACTTTTATGCCGGCCCTGGACCTGGCGCCTCTTCCCATGCTGGACACCCGCATGGCGAGGCGTGTGGCGTCCATCAGGTCCTGGTCCACCGATTCGGGAGAAGCCTGGGGAAAGGCGGCCAGGTGGACGCTTTCCGGGGCGTCGGGGTCCACGGAACGGACCAAGTTCTGGTACATCTCGTCGGCGATGAAGGGGGTGAAGGGGGCCATGAGCTTGCACAGGGTGGACAGGCAGGTGTAGAGGGTGGCGTAGGCCGACAGCTTGTCCGAGTCTCCCTCGCTTCTCCAGAAGCGGCGGCGGCTCCGGCGCACGTACCAGTTTGAGAGGCGGTCGACGAAGTCCTGGATGCGGCGGCCCGCGTCGGTGGGATTGTATTCCTCCAGGCCCCTGTCCACGTCGGTGACCAGCAAGCTCAGTTCGGACAGGAGCCACTTGTCCAACTCCGATTGGGGTTTCCATCCCGTTGGAATCTGGTTGGGGTGGAACTTGTCCACCGCGGCGTAGGTGGTGAAGAAGGAGTAGACGTTCCAAAGGGTCAGGAGGAACCGCCTCACGGCCTCTCCCACGAGGTCGCCGGAAAAGCGGCGGGACTCGCCGGGGTGGGAGGCTGTGTACAAGTACCACCGGGTGGCGTCGGCGCCGTGTTTATCCAAGACGCTCCAGGGGTCCACCACGTTGCCCGTGCTCTTGCTCATCTTTTGGCCCTTGGCGTCCAGGATCAGCCCCAGGCAGATGACGTTCTTGTAGGACGGCCCGCCCTTGATCAGAGTCGAGAGGGCGTGGAGGGTGTAGAACCAGCCCCGGGTCTGGTCCACGGCCTCGCAGATGTAGTCGGCGGGAAATCTGCCGTCCTGGAGCGCCTCTTCCCCGTCGAAGGGGTAGTGGGACTGGGCAAAAGGCATGGCGCCGGAGTCGAACCAGGCGTCTAAGACCTCCGGGATTCTGGTCATGGTCCCGTCGCAATTCGGGCAGCCGATGGCCACCCTGTCCACGTATGGCCTGTGCAGGTCCAGCGTGGGCCAGGAGGCGGTGTCCATGTTGACGGCCATCTCTTGCAGCTCCCGCACGCTGCCGACGCAGTGAAAATGGCCGCAGCTTTCGCAGCGCCAGATGGGAATGGGGGCGCCCCAGAACCGCTCCCGGGATATGGCCCAGTCAACGTTGTTGCGAAGCCACTCGCCGAATCGGCCCTCTTTGATGTAGTCCGGGCGCCAGTTGATCTCCCGGTTTCCGCTGATGAGCCGGTCTTTTTCGGCGCTGGTGCGGATGTACCAGGAGGCCTTGGCGTAATAGAGGAGCGGAGTGTCGCAGCGCCAGCAGAAGGGGTAGGTGTGCTTGTAAATGTCTCTGCGGTAGAGCAGGCCCCGCTCTTTTAGGTCGGCCATGATGTCTTCGTCGGCGTCCTTGACGAACTTTCCCGCAAAGGGGTAGCTGCCGGTGACGTTTCCGTGGAGGTCCACCTGTTGTACGAAGGCGAGGCCGTGCCGCCGACCGGCGTCCAGGTCCTCGTCGCCGAAGGCGGGAGCGACGTGGACAATGCCGGAGCCGTCGGCCATAGAGACGAAATCGGCGCCAAAGACCTTGGGCTGGTAGTCGTCAACGGGTTGGAGGGTGGGCGTTCCGCCGTCGTCTGCGGCCTGGAAGCTGCTGATCTCCACCCCGTACTGGCTTGCGTCGTACAGCTTCGCGTAGGCCGTTCCTATGAGGGAAGACCCTTGGACGACGGCTGCGACGGTGTGCGGCTCCGGTATGACGGCCTCTACCAGGTCTGAAGCCATGATGAGACGCTCCGGCCCATGCTCTCCCTCTATCTCCACCACCGAATATTCAGCCTCGGGCGACACGGCAAGGGCCGTGTTTCCGGGAAGCGTCCAGGGCGTGGTCGTCCAGGCGAGGAAGAAGGTGGGGACGTCGGAGCCGTTCGGTTCCCCGCCGTCCTTTGTCGATAATTCGGCCCCCGCCTCCAGAGCGAACTTTACGAACACCGACGGGTCGGGCGTGTTCTCCCGGTAGCCCAGGGCGACCTCATGGGAGCTGAGGGTGGTGACGCACCGGGGACAGTGGGGGGCGCCCTTGATGTCCTGGTAAAGCCGGCCCTTGTCCCACAGGCTGCGGAGTATCCACCAGCCCGTTTCGATGTAGTCGTTGTCCAGCGTCACGTACGGGTTGTCCATGTCCACCCAGAAGCCTATCCGATCGGTCATCTCCTCCCACTCTTTGACGTAGCGGAAGACGCTCTCGCGGCACTTTTGGTTGAACTTCTCGATTCCGTACTCTTCGATGTCTCGTTTAGTAGAGAAGCCCAACTCCTTCTCCACTTCCAGCTCCACAGGCAGCCCGTGGGTGTCCCATCCACCCTTGCGCACGCATCTGTAGCCCTTCATGGTCTTGTAACGGGGGATGATGTCTTTGAAGGCCCTGGCCAGGACATGGTGGATTCCGGGGCTTCCGTTGGCCGTGGGCGGGCCCTCGTAGAGCATGAAAAGGGGGCGTCCCTCCGATTCGGTTTCGGTGCGGCGGAAGATGTCCCGGTCCTTCCAGAACTCCAGGATGCCCTTCTCCATATCCGGGAAGCTCACCCTGCTGGACACTGTCTTGAACATAGGCTACCTCAAGCTTGGGAGTAAGTGACACAAACACAGAGGCAACATCTTAGCGCAACGAAATTGCCCCGTCCATCACGCCGACCGCCTCATCATTCGCCGGGCGTCTCGAGATGGAGGAAGAACTCGGCGTTTCCCGCGTCTCCGAGGATGGGGGAAGGAGTCAGATTGCGCAGCCGCAGACCAGTCCCCACTATCCAGGCGATGAACCTGGCCAGGACTCTTGCGTGGACTTGAGGGTCTCTGATGACGCCCTTCCGGCCCACCTCTTGCTTTAACGCCTCGAACTGGGGCTTCAGAAGGACAACCAAGGGACGCCCAGTGTCGAGGTGTTTCGCCGCCTGCGGGATGACCTTGGCCGCCGATATGAAGGACACGTCCATTACAACGATCCCTATCCCGCCTGCGTCCGGAAGCTGGAACGGATAGCGGGCGTTCTTTCCCTCTATGGCTACAACCCTGGGGTCCTGCCGCAAGCGGTGGTCCATCTGGCCGCGGCCGACGTCCACGGCGTAGACCCGCCTGGCGCCTCTTTGCAGCAGGCAGTCGGTAAAGCCGCCGGTGGAGGCGCCCACGTCCAGCGCTTCCAGGCCC
Source organism: Dehalococcoidia bacterium (assembly GCA_965237875.1). GTDB lineage: Bacteria > Chloroflexota > Dehalococcoidia > Lucifugimonadales > JAGWBF01 > DAOUJI01. The sequence goes on along the minus strand of CBDEGP010000002.1, from coordinate 1,688,084 downwards.
TGCACGTCCAATGCGAAAACATCCAGGGCGTGGGCGAGCTTAACTCCCCCTCGGCTGACGAAAGGCAGCCTGCCCTTGACCTCCAAAGGCGTGTCCGCCGCTAGAGTAGAACCGGCCTTGAACACCCGCCCTGTGGGTGAATAGACGATGCCCTCCATGATGAGCGCCTGGGCCCGTTCTCGGCTTTCCGCCAGACCCCTCTCCACCATGAGCAGGTCGGCCCTGGTTTTCAGCGGCTTTTTGGGCACGTCTTTCGAGCCTGTTCAAATTGACACTCGTTCATGGCATCAATTATAATCCATTGGCCCAGCAGGAGACCTCATGCCTAAACGCACTTATCAACCCAAGAAACGCCGCCGCCAGCGCGTTCACGGCTTCATGTCCCGTGCCAGTACACGCGGCGGAAGGGCGGTTCTGAAACGCCGGCGGTTCAAGGGACGACACCGGTTGGCGGTCTAGCAGCGTGGCCGGTCCCAGATGCAACGCAAAAACCGCCTTACCAGCGGCAAGCGCTACGCACAATTACATCGTGAGTCCCGGGGTCGGGCCAATCGACTGCTTGTAATCAAGTCCATTCCAAACGATCTGGATGAGAGCCGTTTCGGCATCCTGGTGGGAAAGCGCACCGGCAATGCGGTGGTCCGCAACAGGACCAGGCGGCGTATAAGAGAATCTCTCCGCCAGGCGTCTGTTAAACCGGGATGGGACGTGGTGATTATCGCCAGGCGGGGCGCCGGAGAAGCAGACTACCAACAGCTGAAGACCGCGACAGAAGACTTGCTCAACAAATCCCACCTTGTTTACAAAGGGGCGTACGAAGGGCCCGGCCGCCCAGGGGATGGACAAACAGCCCACACTGACCTCCTCGCAGTCCATGAGGAAGGGTCAAACGGCGTGCCGTTTCCGTTCGGCGGAGTCAAGAAACTGGCCCTTCTGTCCATTGTCCTATATCAGCGTGCAGTCTCTCCCTGCCTGCCGTTGTCATGCAGGTATATTCCCACCTGCTCCCACTACTCCCACGAGGCGATAAGTCAACATGGGACGCTGAAGGGGGGTTGGCTGACGCTGAAACGGCTTGCCCGGTGTCATCCCCTGGGTGGGAAAGGTTACGACCCTGTTCCCTAGCCGCCCATTCGTCAAGTCCGGTAAAGGCGCCCGGCCCGGCGCCGGGCCTGTTCTACGGTTTTCCAATCCCACGGCTCTGCTCCTGACGCTTGCAGTCCTTCTTCTAGCGGCGGCGGCCTGCTCTCCCGGTCGAATCATTGGATTCGGCTCGGGTTGGAACAGCGTGGCCTACAGCGACGGCGTAGTCTATGTGGGAGGCAAGGACAACTTCGTTGCGGCGTTGGATGCGTCCACAGGACGGGTGCTTGAGGCGGCCGGGGGAGACGGGCAAACCCGGTGGCTCCGCGAGTTGCCCGACAACCACGGCGTATTCGGCCCTCCGGCTGTGGGAGAGAAACTGGTATACTTTGCCGATAGAGGGAGTAGACAAGGAGAGGATAGCAGCCTCCTGGCCCTGGACAGGACCACGGGAGCCAGACAATGGCAAAAGACGGTCGGCGAGGGGAAGGCTTTGGTAGGCGGTCCTGCACTGGGTGACGGCCTTGTCATAATCGGCTCCGAAGACGGAATCGTCTACGCCTTTGAGCAAAATGAAGGGTCTGCGGTGTGGCATTACTCCACCGGAGGCCGGGTCTGGTCCACTCCCTCGGCGGCCAATGGCCGGGTCTATTTCGGGTCCATGGACGGCGCTTTGTATGCGGTGACCGTCGCCGGAGAGAGGGCGGGACGGAAGGCCTGGAGTTTCGACACGGGAGCAGCCGTAATAAACCAGCCATTGATTTTGGACGACATCATAGTTGCCGGAGCCTTGAACAAGAAGCTCTACGGGCTTGACCTGGAGGGCAACCAACTCTGGACCTTCGACGGCGACGACTGGTTCTGGGCGGCCCCCGTGGGAGCGGACGGGACCATCTATGCGTCCACCATGAGCGGGCGCGTCTATGCGCTGGACCATGAGGGCAATGAGCTTTGGCCCCGGCCCTTCAGCGCAGATTCTCCCATCGTCTCGAAGCCTATACTTCTGGACAAGCGGATTGTAGTGGGATCAGACGACGGGAAACTGTTCCTTCTGGACTCCTCCGACGGAACGGTCCTCAGTTCCCACGTGCTTGACGGCCGGATCAAGGCGGATTTGGCGGTCCAACAGGACGCCGATGGCGGCAAAGTGTTCATCTTTGTAGGGCTGGACGACTCCACCGTCCGCAGGTTCGAGGTGCGGTCCGGCGTGGACCTGTTGGAACCTGGCTGGGTGTTCAAGCCTTAGGCGAGAAGCGGCATGGAAATCCTAAGATTTATATTCAACGACGTTCTCGTCAACCCGATGTTGAACGTGATGGTCCTGCTTTACAGCTACCTGATGGGCAACATGGGGCTGGCCATCATCGTCTTTACCGTCGCGGTCCGAGTGGCCCTGCTCCGCCTTCAGCTTAAGCAGACGCGGATGATGAAGGCCCTCCAGGCTATACAGCCCAAGATGAAGGAGGTCCAGGAGCGGTACGCCAAAGACCCGCAACGCAGGTCCCGTGAAATGATGGCCCTATACCGGCGAGAGGGGGTCAACCCCCTGGGCTGTCTGGGTCCGATGTTCATACAGATACCCATTTGGGTGGGGCTTTACCAGGCCTTGCTCAAGAGCTTGGGGACCAACCCCAACGATCTTATCGGACTCTCCCAACGAATCTACTCCTGGAACCCGGTTGGCGACTCCATCATCCCACTGAACGCCAACTTCCTGGGCTTGGACCTGGCCAATCCCGACCCTACAAGCATCATAATGCCGGTCCTGGTCGGCGTCTCCACTTGGGCCCTCCAGAAGACCACCACTCCCCCCAGCGCCGACCCCAGGCAGCAGTCCACAGCCAACACCATGTTGTGGATGATGCCGCTGATGCTCGCTTTTCTCTCTCTTACGTTCCCAAGCGGACTTGCCCTGTACTGGATCATCTCCAATGCCATCGGCGTCGCAATCCACGTCTACATGACCAAAGACGTAGGCATTATCATACCCAACTTCGCCAAACCATATTTCGGACTCTCGGTTCCCGCGCCTGATGATGGGAGCTCGGCGGCTGTCGTCGAGGCCCCACCTCAAAGGACGGACGAAGAGGGAGAGCCTGAGGAGAAAGCCATAGATGGAACAAGAACGAACGATGACAGGAAAAACCGTAGAAGAAGCAATCGAAGTGGCCCTGAGAGAACTAGACGCAAATCGGGAAGAAGCCGAAGTAGAAATTATAAGCCGAGGTAAACCGGGGTTTCTGGGCATTGGCTCGGAGTTGGCCAAGGTCCGAGTCAGAAAGATATCGGGGTCCCAGGGCGCAGCCACCTTCGCCATGGAAACGGTGAAAAACATACTGGGCGCCACGGGGTCCCAGACGCTAGCCATCCTCAGGAGCGCCCACGACCAACAGACCGGAGGCCCGGTGATAGACATATCCGGCGAGGACTCCGGCCTGCTCATCGGCCGGAGGGGCGAGACCCTCAGAGCCCTTCAGTTCATGGTGAACATGATAGTCAACACGAGGCTGGACGGCGAGGATGTCAGGGTGGTCTTGGACGTGGAACGATACCGCGAGCGCCGCTCCAACTCTCTGCGTGACCTGTCCAAGACCGTGGCTGATAAGGTGGCCGCTTCCGGCAGGGCCATTACCCTTGAACCCATGTCTCCCGCCGACAGGAGGGTCGTCCACGTCACGTTGGCCGACCATCCCAAGGTGACGACCCAAAGCGCCGGATTCGGGGAACAACGGAAAGTGACCATCTCGCCCAGGAAGGAATAGACGCGTCACCCCCGTTCTGCGTTCCGCGGCCCCGGGCTGGGGCAATTCACCGAGCGTGTCCTACAAGTCCGACACCGCCGAAGTCGCTGCCTCTTCTGGATTCCGTCCTTCGACGGAATGACGGGGCATTTTAACTCCGTTCACCCTGAGCGTGTCGAAGGGTCCCCCTCCGTCGTCCCGGCGCCCGCCGGAACCCAGGCTGACCCGCATCGGCGACAGCGCCGCGCCTTAGCCTCAACGGGGCATAGCGACGGCAGTGTTCGCGCGTTGTTGACAACGTGATTTTGCTAACGCCATAATCTCCACAGTTTCGCGGGTTTTACGCTTGGATAGCAGCCGAAAGGGAGGGCAGCATGGCCGACTACCGCATCATTTCATCAGACAGCCACGTTTTCGAGCCGGGGGACTTGTGGACCAGCAGAGTGTCCGCCAAGTACAAGGACCTGGCGCCGCGGGTGATCAGTCTGGGAGACGAAGACGGGGACATATGGGTCGTGGGCGAGCAGCGCATCCTGAATCCGGCGGCGGGCGCTGAAACGGGCGAGAGGTTCGAGCAGCCAGAGATCACTGGCCGGGCCCACAAGATGGAAGACCTGCGGCCAGGCGGGTACATTCCCGAAGAGCACGTCAAGGACATGGACATAGACGGTGTGGACATCAGCATCGTCTACCCCACTTTTGGCCTCCTGGTCTATTGCAGGCCCCTGGCTTCAGACCTGTTGGACGAGATATTCAGGGCTTACAACGACTGGATTGCCGAGTTCTGCCAAGCCTATCCCTCCAGGCTGAAGGGCATAGCCAACATCAACGTGGACGACCCCAAGCTTGGGGCCAAGGAGTTGGAGCGGGCCGCCAACATGGGTCTTATCGGAGCGTTGATTCCCGTGCACCTGGGCGAAAAGAGACGCTACAGCGACGAGGACTTCGAATATCTGTGGGCTGCGGGCCAGGACCTGCAAATGCCCCTGGGCCTCCACAGCGCCACCAACCGCCCAGGCCCCTTGTCCGAGTGGACCACTTCCTTCGAGACCGGCCTGTCCGCCGCCTTTTTCACACAGCTGGACTTCTGGGTGCGGATGTCCATATCGGACATAATCTTCAGCGGCGTCTTCGAGCGTTACCCGAATCTATGGGTTGGCGCCGTGGAGCACGAGCTGGGCTGGATACCCCACTTCGTCGAGCGCATGGACTACACCTACACCCAGCGGCCTTTCGGCGCCCTGGGTTGGCACCGGTTCAAGGGAGACTCCGTCCCCAGCGATTTCTTCCGCAACAACATATTTGCGGGGTTCCAGGAAGACGCCTTGGGGATCGAGCTTAGGAACAAGATAGGCGTGGACAACCTGATGTGGGGCTCCGACTACCCCCACATAGAGTCCACCTTCCCGCGAAGCAGGCAAATCCTGGAAGAAATTCTTGCCGACTGCACCCTGGAGGAGAAGGAGAAAATCGCCGGCAAGAACGCCGCCCGCATCTACCGGCTCGACTAGGGCGCGTAATGGAAGGCGTCCTAACGGCGTCGATTGTGAAACTTCCGCAATGCCTGAGGTTGGAATGAAACATGGAACTGGAGAGTTTATTCGGCCGACCGCGGTGGAAGCCCGCGGGAGGTTCCGAATATGGCTGCAATACTCCGACGGCGCTGCCGGGGAAGTTGACCTGTCCCATCTAGCAGGGCGCGGCGTGTTCCAAGCTTGGAATGACCCTGCCTCCCTCGAGACAGTGCATCTAGCTCCGGCTGGGGGGATAGCCTCGAGCGACGACATCGAGCTTTGCCCTGACGCCCTGTACATGCGGCTTACGGGCAAGTCCGTCGCAGAAGTCATGCCGAGAGCGGCGCTTCCGATAGAAAATGCCTGAACTCTGCCGGTTCTACGGAATCGTCATCCCGCATGTATTTCGACGATCACGGTCCGCCTCACTTTCACGCGTTATATGGCGGCGATGAAGCGTTGGTGGGGATCGGAAGCTTGGCCATATTGCACGGGCGTCTCTCCCCGCGCTCTCAGGGGCTGGTGGTTGAGTGGGCCTCAATTCATCAGGCGGAGTTGAGGGAAGCCTGGGACAGGGCTAAGCGGTTGGAGCAGCCGGGAAAGATCGCACCGCTGGAGTAACCCTACCGTTCAAGTCGGCTCTGACGGGCCTCGCCCAATGGGGAAAGGGCCTTGACACCGTAATGCCAAGGCCCTGTTATGACCCAATGACCAGATTAAAGGCGAGACCGAAAAGAGGGGTTACTATGACCAAAAAGACGGCGCAAAGTCGGGACAGGCTGCCTCCAATCCATCCGGGAGAGGTCCTCAACGAAGAGTTTCTCATTCCGATGGGCATCACCCAGTACCGGCTGGCCAAGGCCATCGGTGTGGATGCACGCCGGATTCATTCCATCGTCCATGGGCAGCGGTCGATTACGGCGGAGACGGCCCTGCTGTTTTCTCGCTTTTTCGGGAATTCTGCGGAGTTCTGGATTGGACTGCAAGGCCAATCCGACTTGGAGACCACAGAGGACCGCCTGTCCCAGAGGCTGGACATGGTGGCGGCCCACTCGCCAGAGTAGTCGAACTGCATCGCTCGAAGAAGGTGCAGCCGCATGGACGTTGTCAGTGGCTACACCGGGTTTAACGGACGCGATACGTTGACGGGGACCCGGAGGATGCGATGACCCATATTGCCTCCGTTCTGTTTCGTGGTGGGCTGGCGCTGATTGCCATCGGGTTTCTCTTCGTGTTGGGAGGAGGCTGCATCGCTTTGACCTCTGATTCTTTAGAGTCCACCAGTCTGGCAGTTGGGATAGTTGCGGCATTAGTGGGCGGGGGGATGTTCCTCCTCGGCATCCTCACAATTGTCGTCGGCGTCATCGTCGGTATTATAGGTAGACTCAAGCCGGAGACTCCCACCGTCCCCTCGTCGTCATACTGGAGTCGCGGCAGGTCCTGCACAGGCTGTGGTACGGCCGGAGACCAAGGCGCGGCGTTCTGCGAGTTTTGCGGAAACGCGTTGGGTTGAACTCAGTTTAACGCTCGGACCCGTCCCGGACAGGGTGATTCTTGTCGGGTATTTTGTTCGATGACATATCGGCTTTGAAAACAGGGGCGCACAATGAACAACAACCTTGAGGGTGAGTTTCACGAGGCTATGTTAAACATCTATCACGCCGCCGCCGAACTCGGCTATCGCCCGACCTATTTTCTTAGAATGGTCAATGAACACGGCGGGTTGGGGGCCGCCAAACGACTGCTGAGCGCCACTGAAACCCAAGAGGGATTGACTAAACTCTGGGAACTAGGGCGGCTTGACATCTCGGTGGAAGCGCTCGTTTTGGATGAGCGGTGGGAGAGTCTCTTCAGCGATGATGAAAGGCGTAAGGCGCTGGAACGGCTGGAATCCTACGGGTATAATCCGTAGGTGAGGAAGCGCATGAATATATTCAAGCGAGTCGTACATCCAGGCGAGATTCTAAGGGACGAGATCGCTGAATGGGGCGTGACCCCCACGGCCTTCGCCCGCCAGATCGAAGTTCCGCCCAATCGCATCAGTCAAATCATCTCCGGCAAGCGTTCGGTGACGGGCGACACTGCTCTGAGGTTCGGCCACTGGTTCGGAGTGGACCCCCAATTCTGGCTGAACCTCCAAACGCAATTCGACTTGGCCGCCGCAGACGAGAAGGTGGGCGCGGCGGTGCGGGCCTTGCCCACAGCCGCTGGGAGCTCATGACGCCGCAGTCCGCCGACCGTGACGCTTATGGTCGCGACGATGACAACGGCGGGAAATAGACGTTTATAGGGTCTTGCCATTGCAATGGCAAGACCCTTTTATTCTTCTCTGAACAGGCCCCGGTCAGCTTGGATTCTCACCCCGGATTTCAGTCGATGACAGGTCCGCTCGGAAGAGAGATTCGGGGATCTCCCGGAACATGTGGGCCGCCTCAGGAGGGGCCTTTACGTCCGCCAGTGTCCTGAAGGATTCGCCGTCCTTTCTTCCCGCCACGAGGAAACCGCATCCCAAGTCTGCCATCTCCCTCAGCGCCCGGCGTATTTCACCTTCACTGTTGTCGTAATATACGGGGTCCACCAACCTGATGGCCGTGTCCCAACCCACTATGAAGGTGCATCCGGGGAATAGGCGAGCCTTCATCATGAAGCGGGGCGCCTTGGTCAGCACAATAGGCCGTTTCCTTCTGAATTGAGTCAGACGCCGGTAAATCTCGGTCTCTTCGAGGGGCGGCTTGTCCACGTTGATGACCGAAAGCTCGAAGGTAACGGGTCCTCCCAACATGACGGAGGCTGCCGCGGCCATCTTCGTATGGCCGTCGTGCAGAGGGTTGAACGCGCCGGGAAATACTCCCCCGGTGACCCTTTCAGTTGACGATAGGCTCCCGTCGGTCTTGAGGAGCAGGCAGTCCACTTCCGGGTTGGAGGCAAGCAGAGGCGCCAAGGGGCTCTGCTCCACAGATTGCGCCAATCGCTCGCTGTCGAGAAGGCCCAGGGCGACGCCGTGCGGCAGTCCGCAAACCGCCGCCAGAGCATGGAGGACGAGGTGGCTGACAACCTCCTCTTCGGCGTCTCTGTCCCTGGCGCCCTTTGTCAGCGTCAGCCCGTATGTCGAGAAGCCCGACGCATTCCTGGCGGCTACCCAGCAGCGATGCTCTCCGCGTTTGGTCCGGTCAGTGGCGATAGTTGCGGTGCAGCCAAGGCCAAATAGGGGCCCGTTCTCCTGTTTCATGCCCACGGCGCGTATGTAAGCCGCCTCGGCCATGTCCAACGCCGTTTCCTTGGACACTGCTTGAGAAGGCAGCCGCCCGATGAAGCTTTCCATAGACGGGGCCGAATACGGTATGGAAGCTTCAAGGACGGTACGGGAGGCCCCGGCCACCCCGAAGAGCCAAGCCAAAGCCTTGGTCCCGGCGCCCGTCGCCGCCAGCACGCCTGAGTAAGGCGAGTCGTGAACCTGTTGGACCGTCGCCTGTATCTCCGGGTCCATGTTCAAGGTCCGGCGCTCCACGGCGTCATGTCTATCTCATCCATCCGTTCTCTGGAGACCGCTATCTCGCCCTTGATTTTCCGGTCCCATTCCTCCATCCATTCATTGGGAATGATCTTCCTGGCCCTGTACCACCATAGAGGCTGCCCAGGGTTCAGGATTCCTCCATCCACCACGTCGGCGAGGAAACAGGTAAGGTCGCCGCCGTCCATTGCGTTTACCACCCGGCAGTCGAGGAATCCCCAACAGTCGTCTATTATGGGGCTGCCCGATTCGCCGCGTTTGTGAGGAACGCCGGCCATCTTATCGACGTCCCTGCCGGACACCAACCCGAAGTCCTTTATGACGCCGAATTGACGGCTTTCGGGGAAGTTGAGGGCCATTGCTCCGCTGCCGTAGACAAGACCGTGGCTGAAGTTGGTCTTGTGTATCTGGACTACAACTCGCGGCCTATCGGGAACTATGGAAGCGCCGCCGATGGAGACGCATATCTGGGCGTTGTCCCTTCCCTGCCACGACGAGGTCACTACGGCTATGGGAGACCATAGCTGGCCCATCATTGGAGCGATTTTGGAGTATTCCATCGCAACGGTAGTCTAGCATACGAGTGAGGTTGCTGGAAAAGTGCGTCAGTCTGATATAGTGGGCCGGAGGGAGGCGAAACGCAACATGTGGGAAAGTTGGAGACAGGGTTTACGTCGGCTGGCCTGACCACCAGCGCAAGCCAATGCCGTACGAAGTCATAGAAGTGGACCGTTCAGGCCCGGTGGTCCGCGTGAGAGTCCAGGACGGTTCAGGACGCCAGGGAGGCTTTCTGGTGATACTAAGAGTTCCCGACGACAAGCTGGATTTCCTGGCCGAAGAGGCTACCCGCCACCTTGGGTTTCAGGTGACGGCGCCGGACTTGAGGTGCAGTCTCGACGGCAAGGTCCTGCGAAGCTTCGACTACGAGTGGTGGCCCACTCCCGAATACCGGGAGAGGCCCAGGATGATCGTGGAAACGCTGGCTAAAGTGGTGGAGGAAATGCGAAATCGAGGCGAGGGTTCGGAACAACCGTAACGCTCCCCCGCCCAACCCGCAGGAAGAACGCCGGGAGCGGCAAGTACCGTCGCCCAAGAAGGCTTGGCGTTATTTCTCCGTCGAGCCTTTTCGGCTTGCTAAGCCCCCGGCAGGGGTTTGACGTTCTCCTCAAGCCACGAACGCAGTTGTGCGAACCGGAACGAATTCGTCTCGAACAGATGCATGAAGAAATCGTATGCTTGGTTGTTATCGCAGTCTATGAAATGGTTGTTCAGCCGCAGGAAAGCGTCTGTGGCAAAGAAGGCCACCCGCTTGTTGCCGTCCACGAAGGGATGGTTCATAGCTAGGCTCTCCATGAGGGCGGCCGCTTCCTCTATGAGTACGTCGTAATATCCAAGCTGGGGGCGCATTAGAGCGGAGACGAGGGCGCCTTCGTCGCGGAGGCCCGGAGCGCCGCCGAACTGAGCTATTTGGTCGGTATGTATAGTTAATACTTCCTCATCGGTATGTATAGTTAATACTTCCTCAATGGAAAGGACACTGCGGTTCACTGGGCCAACAATTCAGCCAAGAGGCGATTTCTCTCGACGCTGGCCCTGTAGTGGGCCATAACCTCGGGGCGTACATTCTCCTGTGCTTTACTCGCGATGTATTCCCGCATGGCGTCTTCCAACACCGCCTGGAAGTGACGGCCATCCCTGCGGGCAATCTCGCGCATTTCGTGCAGCAACTCAGGAGGCACCTTACTAGAGAATTTCTCTCTTTGTGCTGTCATCGCCAACGCTCCTCTTAGAGTCCTTCCATTATGTGACCCGCTAGACCACGCCCTCGCGGCGGAGGGCGTCCAGTTCCTGGTTGCTTAGGCCGAGCTCGCCGACCAGCACGTTCTCGTTGTCCTCTCCGAGCAGGGGCGCCCTGCGGCGGACGGACCACTTGGCGTCCGAGAAGGAGTAGGGAGCGCCGGGGTATCTGTAGGTCCCTCCGACCTCGGGGTGGTCCACGTTCACCACGAAACCTCGGGCGTTGAAGTGGACGTCCTCGATCATCTCCTCCGGCGCGTAGATGAGGCCCCACTGCAGCCCAATGGACTGGGCCTTTTGGAACAAGTCGTACCCGCTCATAGTCTGGGCCAGTTTCGCTACGGCCCCTGCGAAGAACTCCCGGTGCTCCCTGGCCTTGGGGTGGCCCGACGTCACTTGCTCCCTGGTGGGAGGGGTCAGATAGGGTTCGATGTCCTCCACTATGCCTTCGTCGTGAAGCCACGCCGCCAACTGTATCCACTGCTCCTCTGAGCGGGCCATGTTGCCCGTGTTGACGTAGGTCCCGTCTTGGCACACAACCTGGGCCTGCGGGGTGGGCGTCACGGAAGAATGGCGTCCTGTTTGCCTCTGGACAGTTCCCTTGTTGACCAGCCAGTTGTGTGAGCCGCCCTCGGTGGTCACGTTCATGGCGGCGTGCATGTTTACGTCGATGAACTGGCCCTGGCCGGTCTGCTGGCGTTGCAGCAGGGCCATGAGTATCGCCATCGCCGCCCAATTTCCCCCGGTGTGCGCCCACTGGTTGCCTCCGCCCCGCACCGGAGGGAGGGAGTGGTCGTCGTAACCTGTGCTCCAGACAGGGCCGCCAAAGGCCAGGCCGGTCATGTCGGTCATGGTGTATTCGTTGTAGGGGCCCTTTTGGCCGAAGGGGGTTATGGAAGCCATTATTAGCGTCGGGTTGGACTTGCTCAGTTCGTCGTATCCGACGCCAAGACTGTCCAGGGTTTCGGCGGGAAGGGCGTCCACCAGAACGTCGGCCTTCTCTGCCAACGCCTTGAAAATGTCCCTGCCCTTGGGCGAGTCAAGGTCAAGGGTGACGGACTTCTTGTTGGTGTTGTAGTACCAGTAGAAGAGGCTCTTGTCCCCGTCAACTTCACCTTGATGGAAGGGGGAGTACGTGCGGGTGCGGTCTCCCTCGGGAGGCTCCACCTTGGTCACCTCGGCCCCCATGTCGCCCAACAGCTTGGCGCACCAAGCGCCCAACTCGTGGCCGACCTCAACTACCCTCAGTCCGGCCATTGGCCCGGGGCCGACGGCCATCAGATGGCTCCCATGTCTTCCAGGGTCTTCACACCGTTGGGTCCGGCGCCCAGGATCTCTCCCACGACCAAGCCGTTGTGCTGGCTTAGCACGGGCGCGCCATGCTCGAAACGGGTCGGGGCCTTGGACATCTTGACCGGGATGCCGTCAACCCTGACCTTTCCCATCCTCAGATGGGTAATGGTGGGCCACAGATCCCACGCGGCAGTGTTGGCGTCCTGGTCGATGCGTTCTTCCGGCCATTGCACTGCGGCGGCGGGCACTCCTGCCGCCTGCAGGATGTCCATCGCCTCCCTGGGGGTCTTTGCGCAGGTCCAGCCCTCCACGATCTCGTCCAATTCGTCCTGGAGCTTCATCCTGGAATCCAGGGTTGCGAACCGCGGGTCGGCCAGCCACTCCGGGCGGCCTACGGCTTTGCACATCTCGGCCCAGTCCGAGTCGGACCGCACTGAAATGGCAACCCAGCGGTCTTCTCCGGCGCACCGGTATATGCCGTGGGGAGCCATGGGCGGGAACTCGTTTCGGTTGCTGTTGGGCTGTCCCGGCCTGCGCATGGGGCGTCCGTTGATCGTGTAGTCCAGCAGGGCCGGCCCGTTCATGGCCGCAGCCGCGTCGGTGCAGGACATGTCCACCCTCTGCCCCTCGCCGGTGGCGTTGCGGTGATAGAGGGCCATCAGTATGGCGATGCACATGGCGTAGGCGCCGCCGTGGTCCATGTATGAATATCCCCAGCCCGCGGGAGGCATGTCCGGCAGGGCTGATTGAAACGTCAGCCCGGACAGGGCCTGCACCACCGGCCCGAAGGTCTTGTAGCTTTTGTAGGGGCCCTCGTGGCCGCAGCCGCTGTTGGACACGTATATGACGTCGGGCTTGATGGAGCGCATCTCGTCGTAGGTGAGGCCCCAACGCTCCATGACTCCCGCGCTGAAGTTTTCTGCTACGACGTCGCTTACCGAGATGAGTTGGCGGGCAAGCTCCCTGCCTTCGGGAAGGCGCATGTTGAGGGTGATGCCCAGCTTCTCCACGTTGTGGTTGTTGAAGGCCCCGCCCAGCTCGATGCCTCTACGTTCGTCAGGGTAGGGGGGGCCTCCTCTGAGCACGTCCCACGTGCCCTGGCCGACCCGGTCCTCGATGCGTATGACCTGGGCGCCGAATACGGCCATGATGCGGGTGGCGCCGGCGCCGGCCAACTGACCCGTGAAGTCGCAGACTCGTATGTGTGACAGGGCTGAGGGTTGGGACATAAGGCGCTCCGGAATAGGGCAGCCATAGGCTACTATCAGCCCTTATGGGTGTCAAGGACTCCTCTCCGTTACCGGCGTCTTTCGATTGATAGATGCCTTGCCTACCCCGTTCGCGGTGAGCTTGTCGAACCGCCCTTCGACAAGCTCACCGCGAACGGGAAAAAGTATGGACCTGAGATAACCGAAAGGCCCTGTCCGTTATGGCCCAGTTTGGTGCGGGCTGGCAGCTTAGTCTATAATGGCCGGGAGGAATTGACTGGAGAGACGCCGGTTGTGACACATTCCAACTCCCATCGCGTGTGGACCGTGGCAGAGGCCAAGGCGAGGCTGTCAGAAATATTGCGGCTTGCCGAGTCGGAGGGACCTCAGCACATAGGCGCCCGCCGCTCATTCGTCGTTGTGCCCGCCGACGCTTGGTACGATAGGACGGAGCCGCGCAAGCCGCTGGGCCAATGGTTGGTCGAGAACATGCCGCGGGGGATAGAGCTTGAAATCCCAAGTCGGGGGACAACTCGGAAGCCCCCGTTCATCGACGAATACGAGGAATGAGCGGCTATTTACTGGATACTAACGTGGTCTCGGAGACAATACGAACTACTCCGCACTCACGAGTAGTCACATTCCTCACCGATTACGATGACCTATGGCTGTCGGTGGCAGTAATGCACGAACTTGAGTACGGGGTGCAACGCTTGGCGCAAGGACAACGGCGTGCCAGGCTGGAAGCCGACTTGTTAAGGTTCACTGCCGAATATGAAGACCGCATCTTGCCTTTGGAAAGGACAGGCGCCGGATGGGCAGCGCGATTCCGGGTGCAGGCGCAGCGTTCCGGTCGTACGCTGGAACTGGGAGATGCACTTATTGCCGGGACTGCCAAGGCCCGTGACCTGGTCGTGGCCACCCGCAACATCGTCGATTTCCAGGGACTCGACGTAGAAGTCATCAACCCCTGGGATGCCCCATGAACCCCATATCCGAAGCCGATGTTGAAGCCGAGGCGGCCCGGGCACGCCGGGCATCCCCGGGCCGTAGGTCTATTCCTCTAGCTTGAGCCTGTAGTCCCGCTTCAGATTATTGTCGATGACAGGTCTGACCCGACTACGCAACTTGAATGGTGCCATCGGAGCGTAACTCTACTCACCGCTAACGGAGCAACCAAGACTTCTGACTACTGTAAGATCTTGCAACGGCTCCCGACGGGTGTCAAGCCGGTGGCGGCTAAGATATAATATGGGGTAAATCCGACCGTAAGGAATAGTCATGACCGAGCTAAAGCTCACGTCCCTGGCCCACTGCGCCGGTTGAGCCGCCAAGTTCAGCCCATCAGACCTGGTCCAGGTTCTGAAACATCTTCCGGTGACCGCTGATCCGAACTTGCTGGTTGGGACCGAAACGGGGGACGACGCGGGAGTCTACCGCATTGGGGACGACAAGGCCCTTGTGCTCACGGTGGACTTCTTCCCACCCATAGTAGACGACCCGTTCAGCTATGGGGCCATCGCCGTCGCCAACTCCCTCAGCGACGTCTACGCTATGGGCGGCAGACCTATATTGGGCCTGAACATCGTCGGCTTTCCCGTTGACCAGCCGAAAGACATTCTGGGCGACATTCTCAAGGGAGGGTATACCAAAGCCCAAGAGGCGGGCTGCCTAATCGTCGGCGGTCATACTGTGGACGACGCCGAGCCCAAGTACGGCTTGGCCGTCGTGGGCTTGGTCGAGCCGGGCAGCCAAGTCACCAATGCGGGAGCTAAGTCCGGGGACGTGCTGGCGCTGACCAAACCCATCGGCACCGGCGTCATCACTACGGCAGGGAAACAAGGAGTCGCCGACGAGCAGACCGTGGCGAGGGCCGTAGCCGTGATGAGTGCCCTCAACCGGGCTGCGTCGGAAGCGATGGTCAAGGTGGGAGTGAACGCCTGCACCGACGTCACAGGATTCGGGCTGATAGGGCACTTGGAGTCCATGATGAGGGGCAGCGGCGTGACGGCTGTGTTGGAAGCGTCGGCGGTCCCCGTAATTCCCGGCGCCCGGAAGCTCGTCGAAGAGGGCGTAGCGCCGGGCGGGACTCACCGCAACCTGAGCAGCATGGAGGGCAAGGTTCAATGGGACGACGCCCTTGCCGACCATGAAAAACTGCTTCTTTGTGACGCTCAGACCTCAGGCGGGCTGCTTATTTCCCTTCCCGCCGCCAGGTCGGAGCAGCTCCTGCAAGAGCTAAACGCCGCCGGAGTGAGCGACGCCACGATTATAGGCCGGGTGTCGGCCAGAGGCCCCGGCCCCGAGACGGTCGGCCAGAGGCCCCGGCCCCGAGACGGTCCAGGTCGTGCCATAGCGTTTCCCCGGGCTGGCAGACTTTGGGGGATCGGGGTCAGCGGACTTCAGGCGCCATCGGAAGCGGTTTTTTCCAGCGAGGCCAGTTTCTGTTCCAGGTCTCGCTGCCTGAGGGCCATGGTAAGGTCGCCCCGGGTGCGTTCCAGGATTGCGCGCATTGCGTCGGTGGTCCGGCGGAGGCCCCCGGTGACTCCCTCCGGGAAGTCCACGGTTACAAGCAGGTTGTATATCTCGTCCATGGTCTGGAGCAGCTCTTCGCACCGTGACGTGTCATTCTTACGCAGGGAGTCCAAGATGAACCGTCTGAGCTCTCCTATCACCTCACCCATGCCGTTCAAGTAGGGGGCCATTTCCACTCCCAGAGACTCGGGGGTGGGCACGGGCCGTCCGGCTATCAGCGCCACGGTTATATTTGCTTCGGTGAACTCCTTGCGGGCGTCGGACAGGAACCCGGCGTGGTATATTTCGGGCCATTCGTCCAGGATGCGTTTGGATTCCACGTGACGCTGTTCAGCTTGGGCCAGAAGCTCCAGGGCCTGGTCGAAGTCCAGCCGGTGGGTTGCCCTGATGGAATTGGCGGATAGGCGTATCACCTCCCGGGAGATCCGCAGCCCTTCCTCTCTGGCCTGGTGTTTGGCGGTGAACTCTTCAAGCGCGGCGTCTTTGAGGGGACCCAGTCGGTCGTCGTAAGGGGACTGTTTCATGCCGTGCCTCCCGAGCGCCGGATAAGGTCCACCAGCCTCCGGGCGGCTTCTTCAGGGTCCGGGGCCAGACCGACCGCACTGGCGACGCATATTGCGTCGGCGCCCGCTTCCACCACCGGTCCGATGTTTCCGGCGTTGATGCCTCCGATGGCCACCACAGGCGCTTTCACCGTGGACTTGAGCGTGGATATGACGCCGGTCCCGGTGGGCGCCCGTCCTCTGATGCTGGCTTTCGTTCCGGTGGGGTAGACGTTGCCCAGGGCCACGTGATCAGCGCTCAACCGTTCAGACTCCGCCGACTCTTCAACGGTGTGGTTGGAACGTCCTATGATCTGGCTGGGCCTCAGGACGGACCGGGCGTCGGCGACTGACATATCCCCCTGGCCAAGATGCACGCCGTCGGCTTCTGAAACAACGGCCACGTCGGGGTGGTCATTGACGATTAAGAGGGCTTCATGTCTCAAGCACAGCTCCTTCAGCCGGCGGGCCAGGGAGACTATGGCGCCTTTCTCACGGGCCTTGTCCCTGAGCTGGATGATACGGGCGCCGCCCTTGAGAGCGGCTTCCGCCACCTCCGCCGCGTCTCGGCCCCCGGTCACCTCCGGGTCGATGATCACGTAGAGGCCGTACAGCCTGGCGTTGAGCTCAGCCCGCATCGTCTTTCCTTCTTCGGCTCCGTGCAGAGTCACAGGTCGAGGCCCTCCGGCGCATGTCCGTCACGAGCCGCGTCGATGGTTTCCCGGACGCTGTCGGGCATCTCCATTCCGAACCTTTCGAAGGACGCCTCCACTCCCCGGCCTATGTTCCGGGGGTCGCTGTAGTAGTCCAAGCCCGGGTCTCCCAGGCCCGGCGGGCCCCCGGACTGTTCGTGGATATCGGCGATGGACTTGTGGTAGGCCACCCTGGATATGGTCCTCGTCATCCGTTCGCCCTGGCAATGTTCACAAACGGCGTTCACTTCCGAGTTGACGGAGCGCACAAAGAAGGATGACTTCTTATTGCAGTCCTGGCACCGGTACTCGTAGATAGGCATGAAATTACTCGTCTAAATCGTGGGAGTGGCGCGCCTCGCGCTCGATCGTTTCCAGCGTTTGGTCAAACTCGGAGGTCACCCGGCCACCCATCTCTCTCCTCATGTCCTGCATCCACTCGGCGCCTGCCGTGGGGTCTCCGGCGGCGGGGTCGTCGGGAGGACCGGAGTCGGGCATCCAGTTCAGGCTGTCTCCCCAGGAACGCTTGAAGGAAAACTTGGATATAAGCCTTGAGAGGTTGCCTCCGCCGCAGTGGAGGCACGACGGTTCCGAGGGGTTGGATATGCTTCGGACAAGTATTGTAGACCTGCGCGAACAGTCCTCACAGCGGTACTCGTAAAGAGGCATAGGGGTGTGTTTGCTCCTATTGACTGAAAACAATTCTAGCACAGGCCGCCTTGAGCTTAATACAACCGGCCTAGAACCAGTCAAGGCCAAAGTGGGAGCCGGCAGCGTAACCCATCAATCGTTGTGGTAGGATCTAGTTCCAGTATATCGGGGGACTAACAATGGCTGAATCTGAAATAACCTTCCAGGTGATGGAATCGGCCGAGGGCGGCTATGAAGCCCGCGCCCTGGGTCACAGCATCTTTACTGAGGGCGATGACTGGGAGCATCTGAAATGCATGCTGCGGGATGCCGTCCTGTGCCACTTTGACGAAGAGGAAGCACCGCGACTGATTCACATCCATCTAGTCAGGGATGAGGTCATTGCAGTGTGAGGTTGCCGCCATCCCCATCGTCACTCCGGCGTAGGCCGGAATTACGGGGTGGGACGGAGGTCAGCCGAGTTCGACGGCGTGGGTGACGTGTTCGATCTGGGGAGGTCCGCCGCGAGCCATGACCACCGCTATCAGGTCTATCCTCCAGTCGGCGGGCGGCTCGTCCAACTGTTGGATGTAGGTTTCTGCCGTTGCCTGCAGCCGTTCCTTCTTCCGATGAGTGACCGACTCTTTCGGCCCGCCGAACTTGTCGCTGCCCTGGCGGGTCCGCACCTCTACGAACACCAGTTGATCACCCTCCTGGGCGACAATGTCCACCTCGCCCCACTTGGACCTGTAATTGGTTTCCAGGATATGCCATCCCAGCCCAAGTAGATGTCTCCGGGCGATGTCCTCGCCCCTGTTCCCCAGCCTAGCCCTGGGCGTGGACACCGGACGGCCCTTCGTCGGGAATCAGTCTCAGGGGAGCGAAGGTGCGCCGGTGGATGGGGCAGGGGCCCAAGAGGGAAAGCCTGCGTCGGTGCTCTGCTGTGGGATAGCCTTTGTGGGCCGAAAACCCGTATCCGGGGTATATGGCGTCCACCTCCGACATCATCCGGTCCCTGGTGACCTTGGCCAATATGGACGCCGCTGCGATGGAGTAGCTGATGCTGTCGCCGTGGGCGATGGAATAGAAAGGTATGCCTGGGGCTGTAAGCTCTACGTGGTCAATGAGAAGGTGGGACGGAGCGACCCTCAAGCGGTCCAGGGCTCTCTGCATGGCCCTCTTAGTCGCCGGAACTATGCCGTAGGCGTCTATCTCCCGCGCGGTGGCCAGGCCCACGCCCAGAGACAGCGCATGTTTGCGGATATGCTCCAATGCATCGAGCCTTTGCCGGTGGCTCAGGGCCTTTGAGTCGTCCACCGTGTCCAGCCAGGCCCGCTCCGCTTTGCCGTTAGGTTTTGTTGAGGAAAAGAGACTTCCTGGGAATATAACGGCGCCAGCTACCACGGGGCCGGCCAACGGGCCCCGGCCCGCTTCGTCGACTCCCGCGACCAGGGAAAACCCCTGGCCGTAGAACCTGCGCTCCAACTCGAACGAGGGCGCCACCGCCTCCCCTCCCCACGGTTTATCCTGTCCTAGTGATGCAGTCCCCAGGGGGCCTATTAGCCAAGGCGTCCGGCGGGGATTCCGGCCGATTCGATGCGCCCGCCGCCCAAGACCCGGTCTCCCTGGTATATGACCATAGCCTGCCCTGGAGTGACGGCCCGTTGGGGATGCTCGAACTCCACGGTGGCTTTGTCGCCGTCAGGGTAAAGAGTCGCCGCCGCTTCAGGCGATTTGTAGCGTATCTTTATGGTTACGTCGGACGCCGCCTCCGGCTTGTGTCCCGAGACGTAGCTGACGTCCGAGGCGATAAGGGTGCGGCTGTAAAGTTGTTCCTCGGGACCGACCACTACGTCGCCGGACTCGGTGTTTATGGATATTACGTATTGGGGGTTCTTTGTGGAGATTCCCAGCCCACGCCTTTGGCCCACGGTGAAGAACTCCACACCCTGGTGTTGTCCAAGAACGGCCCCCCCGTCATCCACAATGGCGCCGGGACGCGGAGTCACGCGTTCCTTCAGGAATTGCCTGTAATCGCCCGAGGGTATGAAGCATATATCCTGGCTGTCGGGTTTCTCAGCGTTGGGAAAGCCGGCCTCCGATGCGGCGTTTCGGATCTCCTCTTTGGTGTAGCCGCCCACGGGCATCAGGGTATGGCCCAACTCCTTCTGTCCCATGCCGTACAACACGTATGACTGGTCCTTGGAGCGGTCCAGGCCTCGGAACAAGCGTAAACCCTCCGGCCCGGGTTCGATGCGCGCGTAGTGGCCCGTTGCCACGTAGTCCGCCCCAAGAACACGAGCCCGGTCGTACAGGAAGGTGAACTTGATCCGGTCGTTGCACGCAATGCACGGATGGGGCGTCATGCCCCGCTGGTACTCCCGGCAGAAGTAGTCGATGACGAAGGCCTGGAACTCTCTCTGCAAGTTGAATACGTAGTGGGGCGCTCCCAAGCGTCCGCAAACCCGGCGGGCGTCCTCCACGTCGTCGATGGTGCAGCAACCCCGATAGTAGTCGGGAAGGCCGTCCTGGTCCACGTCGTAGAGCTTCATGGTGACGCCCACGATGTCATAGCCCTGCTCCTTAAGAAGCAGGGCTGCAACTGATGAGTCGACGCCGCCGCTCATGGCGACGGCCACTTTGCCCTTGGCAGGGCCCTTCATGGGCATCTGGTTATCCTAGCTAACCCCTTCCCGCTCTGGGGGAAGGTTGGGATGGGGGCGGTTCCGACGCCCTATTCCAGGGTTTCGGTCTGGCTGTCCTTGGCGGTGACGGTTATGTGGGACATGGCGGACTCGGCCCTGGCTCCGTGCCAGTGTTTCTCTCCGGCGGGAATATGAATCACGTCCCCAAGCCTGACCTCAACCTGCTCGTCATCGGTGGCCACTATGCCGATGCCGGAAGTGATGACCAGGACCTGGTCGCCGCTGTGGGCGTGGAACTTGTTCCTGGCGCCTTTGGAGAAGTTGACGATGGCGCAGTTGAAGCTCTGCACGTCGGGCGTGATGGCCTGTCGGGTGACTACGCCGCCGATCATCAGAGGGCTGTTGCCGTCAGACTCAGGCACTTCAGGGATTCTGGATACTTTCATAATCGCCTCCTGGATTTGGACGTGTTGTGCGCTCGGAAGACCGTTGACTATCATAATACAGGGCCAAGGGGCCGTCTACCCAAGCGCCTATGCTCAGGTTGTCGCCTCTTGGGGGGCGTGATACCATACGCCCGTGACCGGCCCGGTCTGCGACCGCCGTTCACGTCGTGCGCAATCGACCCGATTTCAGGAGGTCATTCATGCCTGCCTTCGTCTACGACCATATACACGTGAGGAGCCCTAACCCCGAGGCGACCGCCGAATGGTACAGAGACAAGTTCGACGCCAATCTTGTTCGGACTCCCCAGCCCGACAACCAGCCTGACAGGGTCGACATAAACATGGACGGGTTGATGATATTCGTGGCGGGAAAGCTCCCCGACGGCCAGGAGATCGACGAGCCCAGGGACCCGCATTACGGGCTGGACCACTTCGGCCTCAGAGTTGAAGACCTGGACGACACGCTGTCCCGCCTCACTTCCAGGGGCGTGGAGATAACCGACGGACCTCGCATGGCCGCCAGCGGCGCCAAGATTGCCTTTGTAAGGGGTCCGGACAACGTGCGCATAGAGCTGGTGCAACGCTAGAAACGGAGCCAGGAGACGACATGAAATTCGGAGTATTCGTCTTCGACTCAGCCCGAAACATGGACCCGGCGACTCTAGCCAAAAGGGCTGAAGATCTGGGCTTCAGTTCCTTCTGGATTCCGGAGCACACCGTACTGCCCGTGAACCCGTCCAAGGGGCCCAGCGGCTCCACAACCGCCGAGTTCCCCGAGTCGTTCTACCATATCTCCGACCCCGTGATTTCCCTGGCGCGGGCGTCGGGCGCCACGTCCACCATAAAGCTGGGCACCGGCATACTGCTGGCGGCTGAGCGCAACCCGTTGCTGACGTCGAAAAGCCTGGCCACCCTGGACCGTCTGTCGGGC
The DNA here is from genome assembly GCA_965237875.1 of Dehalococcoidia bacterium. Classification (GTDB taxonomy): domain Bacteria; phylum Chloroflexota; class Dehalococcoidia; order Lucifugimonadales; family JAGWBF01; genus DAOUJI01. The sequence continues at coordinate 1,666,516 of CBDEGP010000002.1, read as the reverse complement.
GGCCGGTTGCTCGTGGGCGTGGGCACCGGCTGGTGCCCTGAGGAGTATGCGGCTATGGGCGGGGACTTCCACAACCGCTACGCCCAGCTCCGAGAGCACGTTCAGGCGCTGAAAACCGTCTGGAGTGAAGAAGAACCGGAGTTTCATGGACGGTTTTACAACTTCCCGCCCGTAAAGGTCTATCCCAAGCCCGTCCAGACGCCCCACCCGCCCATATTCATCGGCGGCGGTCTGGGAAGGTTGGCGGAGCGCGTCTTTAAGCGCATCGTCAACTGGGCCGACGGCTGGGTCCCGGTGGTCTATGAAATCGAGCAGGTCAGGCGGGGAAGAGAGTCACTGACCCGGCTGGCCGAGGAGGCCGGAAGAGACCCGGACTCCATCCCCGTATACGCCATGACCAGGGGCCGGGCCTTCAGGACCAGAGACGAGGTAAGGCGGCTGGAGGAGGCCGGGGCCGACGAGGTCGTCTTCTGGCTCCAGAGCCCCTACGAGGACGACGACCCCCTGGTCGAGCTTGAGCATATAGCCCACAGCGTGATGTAGAGACCCAATCCGGCCCGGTTATCTTCCCGAAAACGGCCTGGAGGTGAGAGATGGCAATTCCCCTCGGTGTATTCGTATTGGACACAGGATCATCCATGGACGTGGCCGTGCTGGCCAAGCGGGCCGAAGAGTTGGGGTTCGCCTCCTTCTGGGTGCCTGAGCATCCGGTCATTCCCGTGACGACGGTCACCCCGTATCCCGGCGATCCCAGCGGCGTGATTCCCAGGGGGTACTACTGGATGGCCGACCCCTGGATTACCCTGGCCCGCGCTTCGGGCACAACGAGCAGCATCCTGTTGGGAACGGCAATTTGCATCCTGCCGGAGCACAACCCTCTGCTTATGGGCAAGCAGGTCGCCACCCTGGACAATCTGTCGGGAGGCCGCGTCATACTTGGCCTTGGAGTGGGCTGGCTCAAGGAAGAGCTGGAGCTGCTGGGCGGCCGCTATGAGCGAAAGGGTCCACAGTCGGTTGACAACGTCCGGGCCCTCAAGGAGATATGGACCAAAGACGAATCGGAGCACCACGGCGAGTTCTACGACTTCCCGGCTGTGAAGGTCTTCCCAAAGCCCACGCAGAAGCCCCATCCGCCCATCGTGTTCGGCGGAGGACTCACCCCTGCCAACTCCGAAATCATTTTTAGGCGCATCGTGCGGGTCGGCGACGGCTGGCTTCCCGTCCTCACCAACCCCGGGCCCATTAAGGACGGCAGGCGCCGCTTGGACGAGAAGGCCAAAGAGGCGGGGCGCGATCCTTCATCCATCAAGATATACGCCATGGGCAGAGAGGGCGCTTTCCGGACCAGGGACGACATCAAGTCGCTGGAGGACGCGGGAGCCGACCACGTGGTGCTGTGGATGGACAACACCCAGGGAGATGCGGCCCTGACCGAGCTTGAAGAAAGGGCGCGAACCGTTCTTTAGCCTTCGGTTGTCCATCGTGAGGTTTCGGAGGGTCTTTCAGTTATCTGACTGGGCTGATCTCTTTCCGCTCGCATCGAGCTCGTCGAGGGGTGGTTCGACCGGCCTTCAAGTAACTGCTCTCAGATGGGCTTGGGCGACCGGCGGTCGCCCCTACGACAGACCCCGGCCCCGTCATTCCGGCGGAGGCCGGAATCCAGAGGCGCCCTCCCTCGTTACTCGCCGACGCTCGGCCCCGTCCCCGGGGCGTAACGTTGCTCACCACGAACGGGGGCATACCAGACTTCTGGCTGGTAAATATCCGAAAGGGTGTCAACTGAGGACGGCATGAAAACGGGAAGGCGTTAGAATGGGCGCCAGGGTCTACTACGACGCAGATTGCCGCCTATGCTCAGGCGGCGTAAGCCTGCTCTCCCGGGCGGGTGTGCTGGGTGAAGTCAGCTGGGCGCCGATACAGGCCGGCAGCCGTCCGGCAGGCGTCTCCGGCGACGACTTGGAGCGAGCGATGCACCTGGAGACGCCGTCGGGCGTGTACAGCGGGTTCGACGCCGTCAGACGCATAGTCTTGAGGACTCCTATCCTCTGGCCTCTCGCCCTTGTATTCTGGCTGCCCGGCATGGGCGCCCTGGGCTCCCGCGCCTACGGCGCCGTCGCCCGCAACCGGCGGCGGCTGTGGGGCTAGGGGCGCGGCGTTTTTCATGTAGGGAATCTCTGGGGTTCTTCGGGGGAGAAAGAAGTTTCCGCTTGTTTTTGCTTGCTGTTCCAATTCGTGGTGAATGTCATGTATAATTCCGTAGATATGATGGGGCAAATGCACCTGACAGGTGTGGTGTATATGCCGGAACCAGGCAGTAGACTGTTAAAAGTTGCCTGGCGGAGACAAGATGATGTCTAAATCTAAACGAGTGGTTCTTGTCCAACCCAGCTCGCAGGGGGGCAATTTCGAGTTCGTTGCCATCCCTCGGCAGGGCATGCTTTTTCTGTCCGCCGCGTTAAAGCAATGGAAAGGCCCCTTCCTCTACGATACGGAGATATGGTTCGAGGACCGGAGCGGTCCCATGGACCCCGATAAGGACCTGGACGGCGTTGACATCCTGATGATCACCGCTCTCATTAACGAAGCCCCCCGCGGCTACGAAATCGGCAGGCTTGCCAAGCAGTTCCACCCCGAGTTGGTGACCATAGGAGGCGGACCCCAGATGAGTCCCCTGCCGGCGGAAGCCATTAGGGAAGGGGGCTTTGACATCATAGTCAATCGCGAGGGGGAGGACATCATCGGCCCTCTCTGCGACATGCTTCTGGAGCACAAGGGACCCGTGCCCGTCACGACGCTAAGGAAAATACCTGGAATATCCTTTGTCAGGGAAGGGCAGGTAATTCAGACTCCCCGGAAGGGTGTCATAGACCCCGACTTCGTACCGCTGCCTGACTTCAGGGCAATAAAAGACCTCACGCCCCAGACTCCTATGGCGGGCGGGGTGCTGGAGACGGTTCGCGGGTGCACGGAAAAATGCACCTACTGCCAGGTCATCCAACAGTTCCTAGGCTACCGCCTGATAAACCGTGAGACCGAGCTCAAGCGGCTGCGTCAGCTCAGGCAGTTGGCCTCCGACGGCCTTATCCACACCGGCAGGGACGGCAGGTTCAGCGTCTTCATCTCCGACGACCTCCATCCGCCACCGCTCAGGGCGGTGAAGTACCGCGATGAACGTCTGGCCCGCCTGGAGAACTGGAAGGGCCACACAGACGACATGTACATGATTTGCCAGACGAGGGCCGAAATAGGCCAAGACCTCGAGCTGGCCGACGCAATGTACGAAGCCGGCATCCGGATGCTCTACGTGGGCGTGGAGTCCGACAACGCCGAGAACTTGAAGCTGGTGCGAAAGCGCCAGGAGCCCGGCCAGATGCACAAAGACCTGGTGCAGTTGAACAAGATGGGTTTCACGCAGGTGGCGATGACCATTATCGGACTTCCCTACGACACGGAGCAGGGAATTATGGACATGGCCGACTGGGTCACCAAGGTGAGCAAGTACCAGACAGCCAATCTCCTGACTCCCCTGCCCGCCACGTCCAACTGGGACTCGCTGGTCCCTCTGGACGCCAAGGGGAACCCTCTGCCCACCGACGAACATGGCAACGTGCCCGCCGAGTACGGCATGAGGCCCTACGAACTCTACACCGGACGTCAGTTAGTGCACCAGGACGAACGCTGGTCCCTGGAAGAGTCCCGGGAGCTGTTCAACCGGTACCACGCAAAGCTTAACCCGGTGGATAAGCTGTACGAGAGGATATTCCGGCTTATAAAGTCCCCCAAGTCCAAGAGGCAGTCGGCCGGGCGCGAGTTGAGCGGCGCCGTGTCGCTGCGCATCGGGGAATTCAGCGAGGTCCTGCGTACGCTTTCAGACTCGTCTAAAGAACTGCCGGAGGCCATTTCCACCAGGATGAATGAGGTGAGCGAGACCCTCGCCAAGTACCGCATCCAGCTGGCGGAAACGGGACGCGACCTCCCTGACGTGATTTCTCAACGCATCAACGAGGCCAGCGACGCCCTGGGCAGATACAGGCTCCAGATCGCCCATACGGGGCGGGAGATCAGCGACAACATCTCGGTCCGCATCAACGAGGTGAGCGAGGCCATGATGAGGTTGTCCGAGTTCAAGAAGAATCCTGTATAGCTCGACATGTCTTTGAGACAAGGGGAGACTGCGGGAAGGCGTGTGGTTGGAGACTAGAGTATTCGTAACCGGCATCGGAGTCATCTCTCCCCTCGGCCTAGACCTTTCCACCGCTTGGGAAAACCTGGTTGGAGGCGTGTCGGGCGTGGACCTCATCACGGCCTTCGACGCAGAAGGCTTCGATACCCGTTTCGCCGCTGAGGTGAAGGGGTTCGAGCCCACGAACTACCTGGAGAAGAAAGAGGCCCGCCGGATGGACCGCTTCGCTCAGTTCGCCGCAGTCGCCTCCGCACAGGCTATGGCCCAGGCCCGGCTCAAGCCCGATGAGATGGACCCCTATCGCCTGTCTTCCGTAGTCGGCAGCGGCATCGGAGGCGTCATCACTCTTTCCCAACAGGTGGAGACGCTGAAGGAGAAAGGCCCGCGAAGGGTGTCGCCCTTCCTGGTCCCGATGATGCTGGCCGACATGGGGTCGGCCCAGGTGTCTATGCTGTCCGGAGCGATGGGCCACAACTTCTGCGCCGTATCCTCATGCTCCAGCGGCGCCGACGCCATCGGCCAGTCTTGGGAGATGATACGCAGGGGAGACGCCGACGTAGCCCTTGCCGGAGGCGCCGAAGCTCCAATATGCCCCATCGCCGTAGCAGGGTTCAACTCGCTTCATGCCCTGTCGAAGCGCAACGAGGACCCGCAAAAGGCCAGCCGCCCCTTTGACACGGCCCGGGACGGTTTCGTTATGGGGGAGGGAGCCGCCATTCTGGTCCTCGAGAGCGAGGAGAATATGGAAAAGCGGGGGGCGGAGCCGATGGCGGAGGTCGTCAGCTATGCCGCCACCTCTGACGCCTTCCACCTGACTGAACCCCATCCCGGCGGCGTCAGCGCCGCCAGGGCTATGAAGACGGCCATCGAAAGGGCGGGAGTGGCGCCCGAAGAGATAGGCTACATCAACGCCCACGGCACGTCCACTCCCCTGAACGACAAACAGGAAACGCTGGCCATCAAGTTGGTCCTGGGCGAGGACGCTCACCGGACTCCGGTGAGCTCCACCAAGTCCATGACGGGCCATCTGCTGGGCGCCGGAGGCGCCCTTGAGGCGGCGGCCTCCATCATGGCCATCCGCAAGGGCGTCATACCCCCCACCATCAACCTGGACGATCAGGACCCCGAGTGCGACCTGGACTACACGGCCAACAAGGCCCGTGACGTACAAATACGTTACGCGATGAGCAACTCATTCGGCTTTGGAGGCCACAATTCGGTCCTCATCTTCGGGGCTGTGGACCGGAGCTAGAGCGGCCTTAGCCGTATGAACGCCAACGGGGGAGGACGCAGGGTGTGGAGTGTGCGGCCTCCCGTATCCGGGGCGCCCAAGAGCCTGTCCCATCTGCCCCCTCTTGTAGTGCAGCTCCTCGCCAACCGGGGCATCCACTCCGAGCAGTCCTTGGGGTACTACATGAACCCGTCGTTCCATGACCCGGCCCTTCTGCCCGGCATGGGATCCGCCGTCGCCAGACTCCGTAAAGCCCTGACATCAGGCGAGGCCATCGGCATTTTCGGCGACTTCGACGTGGACGGGGTCACCGGGACCGCCGTAGCAGCCCAGGGCTTGGAAGAGTTGGGGGCGACCGTGGCGCCGTACATCCCCCACCGGGAGGACGAAGGGCACGGGCTCAATTCGGAAGCCGTCATGGCCTTGAAACAGGCGGGCGTGTCTCTTATCGTCACGGTTGACTGCGGCGTCACTTCCCTGGATGAGATAGTCCTGGCCGGTGAGCTTGGAATGGACGTGATTGTCACGGACCATCACCTGCCTCCTGACAGGATTCCGCCGGCCGTAGCCGTCATCGACCCCAAGCTGGAGGACTCCGAGTATCCATTCACGGAGCTTTCCGGGGCGGGCTTGGCCTTCAAGCTTGTGGAAGCTCTGTACAACGACATGGGGCGCGACTGGAACCGAGACCTCCTGGAACTGGTGGCTTTGAGCACGGTTGCGGACCTGGTGCCCCTGGTGGGTGAGAATAGGCGTTTCGTGAAAGAGGGCCTGAAACGGCTTCAGACAACCCAGAGGCCCGGCCTCCAGGCGCTTTACAAGCAGGCCGGAATCAAGACCAATGGTATGGACGCCGAGACCATAGCGTTCATGATTGCGCCACGACTTAACGCGGCCGGGCGGCTGGACCATGCCTCCCTGGCCTACAAGCTCCTCACGACCGGTTCCAAGGATGAAGCCGCCAGCCTCGCTTCACACCTGGAGAAGCTGAACAGGGACCGCCAGCAGATGACGCTGGACTCCTTTGCCAGGGCAAAAGAGCAAACGTTGAGCAGGCGGGACCTGCCGCCGGTGATACTGGCCGGCGGGGACTGGGTTGCCCCAGGGATAGCCGGGTTGGTGGCAAGCAGGCTTGTGGATGAGTTTGCCCGTCCCGCCATAGTCGTTTCTCGGATGGGGGACGTGGTACGGGCCAGCGCCAGAAGCGTCCCGGGATACAATATTCTCGATGAGGCGCTGAAGCCCTGCTCGGACCTTTTCACCCGGTACGGAGGCCACGGGCAGGCCGCCGGGTTCGTAATGCCGTCCTTCAACTTGGACCAACTGGAGTTCAAGCTGGGCCTGGTCGCTGATGAAGCTTCGGGGCGGATTGACGGTCCGGCGCCCCTGGACATCGACGCTGAGGCGCCGGTTTCCAGCATTCCCGGCGCCGCTTTCCAATGGGTCCAGGACCTGGGGCCCTTCGGGGTGGAAAACCCGGCGCCTAAGTTCCTGACCCGCAACCTGGCGGCGGCCCACGTCCGCACTATGGGCAGGCAGGGCCAGCACATGAAGCTCAGGCTGAAGGAGGGCCGGGTTGTTTGGGACGCCCTGGCCTTCCGCCAAGCCGATAAGTGGGAGCCTGAAACATCCAGGGTGGACGTGGTCTATACCGTCGGCGCGGGCCGGGTCGGGAACACTCCCATCATGGAGCTAATGGTGGTGGACTTCCGGCCCTCTTCGGAATGACCCGCGTGAGTCGTGAAAGCCAGTCCAACCGCGATCCCGACAGCCGCCGGCCCGGTCCTGTTCCCTGGCGCGTTCTGAGCAGCGAGCCCGGCCCCGAAATGCCTCTGTTTCAAGTCCGCTTTGACCAAGTTGTCAACCCGCGCAACTCGGTGAGACGCCGCGCCGTCGTGCTTGAGAGCCCCGACTGGTGCAGCGTGGTGGCCCTGACCTCCGACGATATGCTGGTCCTGGTGCGCCAATACAGGTTTGGGACGGGCGCCGTGACGTTGGAGATACCCGGAGGGTCGGTGATGGAAGGCGAAGACCACGATCAAGCGGCCCAAAGAGAGCTTCTGGAGGAGACCGGGTACACGTCGCCCAACTGGGTGTACCTGGGCGCCCACGAGCCCAACCCGGCCGTGCACAACAACCTCGTCCACCATTGGCTCGCGCGAGGATGCACGCAGACCCATGACCCCAGTCCTAGCCTGGGCGAGGACATCCGAGTCGAGACCATCCCCCTGGCCCGCCTCAAGCAGGCGGCGCTGGAGGGAGAGATAAGGAGCGCACTGGTCGTCGCCGCTCTATCCAGAGTCGTAGACCTGAGGATGGACCTGTAAGGCGGGGACGCCTGCCCTGACGCACCGGCATACAAGCGGGCGCTATAATTGCTGCATGAAACTTCGGACCCTCCATTCATGGGATGTGACCGCCCCAGAGGCGCGGGAGATTCAAAACCGGCTGGCCCCGCAGGTTTCCGCGTCGGGCCATATCCTCCCCAGCAATGTGCGCTATGTGGCGGGTTTGGATATGTCCGCTCCCGACCCGGAGGGGGTTGTCACCGGGGCCGCTGTGGCGCTGACCTTCCCTGACCTGGTCCCGGTGGGCGTATCGGTGGCGAGGACGGTCCCGGCCATGCCGTACACACCCGGGCTCCTCTCCTTCAGGGAAACGCCGGCGCTGGCAATGGCTTTGGAGAAGCTGGACGTGCAACCGGACCTGATCATCGTTGACGGCCACGGGATGGCTCACCCTCGGCGATTCGGCATTGCCTGCCACGTCGGTCTGGCAGCCCAGACGCCCACCATTGGCTGCGCCAAGTCTATACTGGTCGGCAAGTATGGCGAGTTGGGTCAGGAGCGGGGTTCTCGGACGCCGTTGTTGCACAAGGGAGAGGTTATAGGGATGGCTTTGAGGACCAGGAAGGGAGTGAGCCCGGTGTTTGTGTCGGTGGGACACATGATAGGGCTGGACTCCGCCGTTGACTGGACGCTGTCTGTCTGCAAAGGCGTCCGGCTGCCTGAAACAACCAGAAACGCACATAACGCCGCAGCGGGCAGGACGCCTAAACTGGCCGCGCGGACATAAGGAGCGACGGATGCAGGACCTAAGGTCGGAGCTCATCGAGATGACCCAGCGAATAGCGGGAGCCCTGGACCGTCTTTGACGTCCCAGGTAAAGAGATAGAGATAGACCGGCTTGAGAAGGAAGCCGGAGCCGCCTCGTTCTGGGACGCCCATCAAGAGGCCCAAAGGGTGATGCAGCGTCTGGCCAGGTTGAAAGACACCGTCCACGTCTGGCGGGGGCTGGAGAAGACCGCCGGTTCGCTGTTGGAACTCGTGGAGTTGGCCATCGAAGAGGCCGACGACACCCTCGAAGAGCAGCTGCGCAGCGAATGCCGGGATCTTTCGGCGGAGTTGGAGCGGCAGGAGTTCCTGCTCACCCTGTCCGGCCCCTATGATGACCGCCCGGCCATCGTCACGGTCCATTCAGGGGCGGGCGGCACCGAGTCCCAGGACTGGGCTGAGATGCTGCTGCGCATGTATCTCCGGTGGGCGGAAAACCAGGGGCGGGCAGCTCAAGTCCTGGACACGTCCTACGGCGAGGAAGCCGGCATAAAGAGCGCCACCCTTGAGGTGGGAGGCAAGTACGCCTATGGCTACCTCAAGGCGGAGAAGGGCGTACACAGGCTGGTGCGTCTGTCTCCCTTTGACGCCAACCACCTGAGGCATACTTCTTTTGCCCAGGTGGAAACGATGCCGGTTGCCGACGACGACCCCGAAGTAGAGATAAAACCGGATGACCTGAAGATGGACTTCTTCAGGTCCAGCGGGCCGGGGGGCCAGAATGTCCAGAAGGTTGCCTCAGCCGTTCGCCTGACCCATATTCCATCGGGAATAGTGGCGGCGTGCCAGAACGAGCGCTCCCAGCACCAGAACCGGGAGTTTGCCATGAGAATCCTGATGGCCCGGCTTCTTGAGAAGAGGATGGAAGAGCGGGCGAAGGAACTGGCCCTGCTAAGGGGCGAGCGTGTGTCCACTGAATGGGGAAGCCAGATACGGAGCTACGTGCTTCATCCCTACAAGATGGTCAAAGACCACCGGACGGACCATCAGACTCCCAACGTGGATGCGGTGTTGGACGGAGGTCTGGACGGCTTCATCCAGGCGTACCTGCTCTCGACGATGGGCAAGGACGACGACGCAGAGTAGGGGCGCCGGTTTGGCCTGCGGCGGCCTTCTCAGCAGTGCCAGAGGGTGTGGCCCAGCTTGTCCCGCTTCGTCTGCTTGTAGTGGCGGTTTTCCTCGTTTACCTCGGTCTCGATGGCCCGCTGTTCGACGATGTCGAAGTCGTAGCCCAGCAGCCCGACGATCTTACGGGGATTGTTGGTAAGCAAGCGGATTTTCTTTACGCCGAGATCGGATAGGATCTGGGCGGCAATGCCATAGTGGCGGTGGTCGGACTCGAAGCCGAGCATCTCGTTGGCTTCCACCGTGTCCATGCCGTTGTCCTGTAGGGAATAGGCCTTGATTTTGTTGTGGAGGCCGATTCCCCGCCCCTCTTGACGCATGTACAGGAAGACGCCCTTGCCCTCCTGGCCTATTATCTCCAGGGCCAGCTTCCTCTGGTCTCCGCAGTCGCAGCGTATGCTGCCGAAGACGTCTCCCGTGAGGCATTCGCTGTGGATGCGCACTGAAATGGGTTCGTCGGTTCCCCATTCACCCAATACCAGGGCCACGTGCTCTCCGTTGTCAATGCGGCTTGTGTAAGACTGGACCTCGAACTCGCCGTAGCCGGTGGGGAGGCGGGCCTCGGCTATCTTGTCGATGAGTCTCTCGTGCCTGCGCCGGTAGGCGATGATCTGTGCGATGGTGATGATCTTTATGCCGTGAAGGGCGGAAAACTTTTCCAGTTCGGACATGCGTGACATGGTGCCGTCGGGGTTCATGATCTCGCACACCACGCCCGAGGGATACATGCCGGCGATGCGGGCCAGGTCAACGATGGACTCGGTGTGGCCGGGGCGCACCAGCACGCCGCCGCTATGGTAGCGAAGGGGAAAGATGTGGCCCGGACGGGCAAAGTCGTCGGGCTTGGCGTCCGGGTCTATCATGGCCAGGATGGTCGCGGCGCGGTCGGCTGCTGAAATGCCGGTGGTGGTGCCTACGTTGTAGTCCACGGACACGGTAAAGGCCGTTCCATGCCTGGCGCTGTTGGAGCCGTCAACCATCAGCGGCATATTGAGCTGGTCCAGCCTCTCGCCCAGGACGGGCATGCACAGAAGGCCGCGGGCTTCGGTGACCATGAAGTTGACGGCGTCGGGAGTGACGGTCTCGGCGGCCATGACCAAGTCGCCCTCGTTCTCCCGCTTCTCGTCGTCGACGACTATGAGGAATTTGCCCTGACGTATATCCTCCAGGGCCTCTTCAATGCTGGACAATGCCATTACACGTTATCTCCCGGAGATTTGGGGTGGGTCAACGGTCTCCGTTCTTGAGCAGGCTTTCGACGTACTTTGCCAGTATGTCTACCTCTAGGTTGACCGGATCGCCTACTCGCTTCTCCCTCAATGCCGTATTGTCCAAGGTGAAAGGGATAAGAGATACACTGAAGTAAGTGGCCCCCCTTTTTACCACGGTTAGACTTATACCGTCAACCGCAATGAATCCCTTCTCAACCAGGTAGGGGCTGAGGCGCTTGGGGACTCGGAACCGCATGAGGATGCAATCGCCTTCAGGTTTTATGGCGCTTATCCGCCCCCGGTCGTCCACGTGACCCTGGACCACGTGGCCTCCCAGCCTGTCTGAGAAGGACAGAGCCCGCTCCAGGTTGAGGGCCATCCCCTCGTCCAGGGAACCCAGGTTGGTGCGCCGTAGAGTTTCGGGAGCCAGGTCCACGCTGAAGCCGTCGGGTGTGGTGTTCACCGCTGTCAGACAGGCCCCGTTGACGGATACGCTGTCCCCCAGACGGAGTCCGTCCAAGACCTTGGCGGCGCCGACCGTCAGGCGTATGCTTCCCTCTTGAGCGTCGGTCAGAGAGATGACCTTGCCCACTTCTTCCACTATGCCGGTAAACACTTGCCGTCCTCTAGTCTTCCTCATCGGGCCCGTCGGGCCTGTCGGGATATCCTACTACCAGAACGTCGTCGTCGATAGTCTCCACCGTGACGTCCCGGAGCCTCAGGGCCTCGTACATGGTTTCCGCCCCCCGGCCTCCCACCGGAGTCTGGGCGCCTTCTCCTCCCACGATGACCGGGGCTATGAAGGCGTACACCTTGTCAAGCAGGCCCTCGTCCAGCAGGGAGCCCATGAGGGTCCCGCCTCCCTCCACCATGAGGCTGACCACCCCCATCGAACCCAGATGGGCTATGAGGGACCGGAGGTCCACCCTTCGCGTTTCGTCGTTGGGGAAACACACAGTCTCGGCTCCGGCGGACTCCAGGGAACGAGCCGTTTCGGAGTCCAGCTTGGAGGCGGCAATCAAGGTCCTGCCGGGTTCTCTCAGGAGGACCGAGCCAAGAGGCGTGCGGCCTGAGCTGTCCACCACCACTCTGAGGGGCTGCCGTTCCAGGGGATGTCCCATGCCGTCTCTGGCAGTCAGTTTGGGGTCGTCTTTGACGACTGTGTTCACTCCCACCATCACCGCGTCGGAGATGCGCCGAATCTCTTGCACCCGCTCCCGGGACTTGGGTCCGGTGACCCATTTCGAATGGCCGGTGCGGCTGGCAATCTTGCCGTCGAGGCTCATGGCGAACTTGGCGGTGACGTAGGGAAGCCCGGTGTTGATGTGCTTCTCGAAGGCCTCGTATAAGCGCTCCGCCGTTTTAGCTTCCTCGCCGGTCTCGACCTTGACGCCCGCCGATTCGAGGAGCGAGATTCCCCGCCCGTTTACCCTGGGGTTGGGGTCCTTGGAAGCGACGTGGACCTTGGATATTCCCGCGTTGATCACTGCATCGGTGCAGGGCGGAGTCCTTCCGTGAATTGAGCAGGGCTCCATTGTTACGTACAGGGCGGCCCCGGCGGCGTCGGGTCCCGCCTGCCGCAATGCGACCACTTCGGCGTGAGCTTGGCCCGGGGGCTGCGTGTGACCCTCTCCGATGATATGGCCGTTCTTGACCACTACTGCACCTACGGCGGGATTGGGGCTGGTCTTGCCAAGGGCCTCCCGCGCCAACTCTAATGCACGCTTCATGTAATGGTTGGAGGCAGTCATGTCAAAGAAAGAGACTCAAACCGATGTGAATCGTCGGAAGTTGGACCGTCGGCTAGGCGACGGTCGTATTCGGGCGTGGAAAGGGGACGTTCATGAGGTTTGACGGTTCTTGCTTGATCCCGTTCATATAAGGGCAAGGGTTAGCTCCGTCTGGGCAGCCGCCCCGCTCGTTGGGGCTTACTTCAATTCTCTCCCCTTGCCTTATCCAGTGTCAAGAGATAGACCTGGGAAGACATTATCCGATAGGCGATAATTATCCGCTCCGAACGTTCCGCCCGGCATCATAGTTGCGGAAATATTGGCTGGGCACGGGTTCGCCCTGGTCCTGGTACTTGCTGTCCAGATCCCTGCTCCCGTAGGGTTTCTCGGCGGGAGTGGACAGCTCCATAAAGGAGATTTGGGAGACCCTCATGCCTGCGTACAGGGTTATGGGCGAGCCTGAGACGTTGCTAAGCTCCAGGGTCAGGTTTCCTCTCCACCCCGGGTCCACCCAACCCGCGGTGGAGTGGACGAGGAGCCCCAACCTGCCCAGGGAACTCTTGCCGTCCAGTCTTGCGGCTATGTCGTCGGGGAGGCAGATGCGCTCTGCGATTACGCCCAGGGCGAACTCATGGGGATGGAGGTAGAAGGGGGTGTCCTCGTGAATCTCCACCTCCTCGGTCAGCTCCGGCAGCTCCCGCTTGACGTCTATGTAGGGGACTCTGGAGTTGCGGAAGACCCGCATCTTGGAGCCAAGCCGGAGATCGACGCTGGCGGGTTGAAGCAGGTGTTCATCCCAGGGGTCTATGATGATCCTCCCTGCCTCGATTGCTTCTCGAATGCTCCGGTCACTCAGCAGCACTTCCCAGCCTCACTTGCCTTACTTGCCCCACCTCAACATACGGTAGGGCGAGTTTTGCATAGCGTTCTAGTCAAGTCAAGCTGACCCGGCACAGAGGATTCTCGCAGCGCCGGGTCAGCGACCGGGGCCTATTCCATGAGGCCCTATTCCATGTTGAACACGCCCTGCACCGTTATGGTCACGCTGAGCTCGCCGCCGCTAATGGGCGTAATCTCAACGGCGCTCCGGACTGCTCTGAATGCCAGTTCATCGTAGGCGTCGTATACGCTGGGCGCGGCCCCGACGGACTCGCTGATGAAGACGAGGGCGCCCAGGCTGACTCCCGCGTTGTCAGCCAGTTGCATGGCCTTGGCGGTCATGTCCTCGACGGCCAGCTTGCGGGCTTGGATCTCCAGGGGCTTGGGGTCGTCCAGCCCAAAGGAGATTCCGTTAAAACGGGCAAGGTCGCCTCCCGCCTGGACCAAGTCGTCTATGACCATGCCCACCTCGCCCAGGTCCCTGACCTTCACCGCGACCTGGTTGCTGACCCGGTAGCCGACCAGTTCGTTCCGGTCATTGGCCCGGTCGTATTGGTATTCGGGGTAGATGTTAAAGCTGGTAGTCTGGATGTCCCAGTCTTCCACTCCCAGGGAGGCCAACGCTTCCATCATGGCGTCCATGGCTTCGGCTGCCTTGCTGCGGGCTTCGGCGACGGTCTCGGCCACTGCCTCGACGCCTCCATTCAATGTAGCGATGTCAGGCGCCGATGTGACCTGGCCCATCCCAGTCACCCAAATGCCGGACTGATCGCCCTTGGAAGCTTGGGTAGAACCTTCCAACATGCTGAGGGCTTGGTCCACCCGCTCCTCAATGCGTGTGATCTGAGCCGAGTTATCCAGAGGAGGTTGGGTGTCAGTGTCAGCGGAGTTGCATGCGCTGGCTACAAGGAACAGCGCCAACATTCCCGCCAGCGCCGTTGCGAGGATATTCCTGTTTATGTAAGTCCACAGTCTGTTCATTGTTCACCTCCTAAGTGGTTCAGAAGTTAAGACGTAACCGCCATACGATTTGTTCCCGTCGGCCCCGCCTTTAGGGCGCTCTCCTACGGCGGGCGCGCACTTTAAGAGCGAGGACTATGACTAGAGCCACGACCAACGCCGCCAGAGCGCCTTCTATGATCCACCAGACCGAGATTCCCCGGTCCGTCCCCAGGGACTCCCGCATACGATCAATACGCTCAGTCGTGATGTCGGCCGATTCTCCGGCTGCCCCGGGATCCATCGCGCCGTCCGACGCGACAGGGGGCGCCGGGGCTGAGGTGGGCCGCGGCTTGGGCGTCGGGGTAGGGGTGGGTGAAGCCTGACGAGTCGGCGTTTCCCGGGGTTCGTGGGTGGCCGTGGGCTCAGCCAACATTGGCACAGGAGTGACGGTCGGTTCCAGGGCGAGAATCGCCTTTGGTCTAGGCGTGGGGGCGGTTGGCTGGGGGTCTCGCATAGCGGCCGGTGCAGAAGTCTGCGTCGGGGCGCCGGTGGGCGGGGGAACGGGAATGGCCTCAGAAGCAGTCGGGGCTTGGCCTATTCGAAGAAGGACCGTATCGCTTTCCGGGGCTTCGGTGGCTTCTTTCGCGGCTGCAAAGGCGAGCGCAGGTTCAGGAGTCTCCGTTGGCAGGCGTTCGGCGACGCCTTCCTCCATTGGAACTGACGTGGGCGCCATTTGAGGCATCGTTGTGGGCGCAGGCGCGGGAGTGACGGCGTAGGTCGTCGGTCGCGGCGCCGGAGTCGCGCTGGGTGGCATCGGAATGCCTGTGGGCAAGTCTTCTGGATCGGCCAGGGTTGTTGCGAAGGAGTCTCCGCTTTCCGGGGAGGTCAGTACAACTCCTCCACCGTCGCCTGGGCCGCTTGTCAAGTCGATTGATAGAGTAACGGCGAAGGCCACCACTGCCACCGACGCGGCAGCGCCGTAGGCCCAGACTGGGACGCGGAAACCCGGGAACCCGACGGAGGCAACCGGCGCGCGCGGCTCCGGCGCCTGGGTGAAGGTGAAGTCCCTGCCAGCGGGGATGACGGGCGTCTGGCGCAGCAGCCCAACCGCGTCTCTCAGGGAGTCCAGTTCTTCGGTGCAGGACTCACACGTCCCTACATGCGCCTCAAGCTTCCAGACGTCGGCATCGCTCAGCCTTCCGTCCAGATACTCGGACAACGTCTCCAGGGATATATGCTTAGGGTTCTTCTTGAATATCCACATGGCTCTCTAATTATCCTGACGAAACCTGTCGGGTAAAAGTTCCGGGTTCTGCCGGAGGCGGTCTCTGATTCCTGCCCTGGCCCTGGCCAGCCGTGATTTTATGGTCCCGATGTTGACGTTGGTGATCCGCGCCGCCTCTTCATAGCTGTAGCCCTGTACATCTATGAGGACAGCCGCCAGCCTGCGTTCTTCGGGAAGCGCCATGAGGGCCGACTGTATGGCCCTGCTCAGCTCCTCTCTGACGGCGTAGTCTTCCGGGGACTCGCTGCTTGAGGGCAGTTCGAGAGGAGGCCGGTCGGGGTCGCTGTCAGGAGGAGGCGCGTCCGTGGATACCGTGGGGCGGGCCCGCCTCGACCTCAGCATGTCCTTGCATGCGTTGGAGACGATGCGCATCAACCATGACGTGAGGTTCTCCCCCCGGAACTTGCCGAATGCCCTGTGTCCCGATATGAAGGCTTCCTGCACGGCGTCCTCGGCGGCGCTCCAGTCGCCCAGCATCCTGTAGGCCAGGTTCTGGGCCCTGGTCTGGTGGTCTACGATGATGCAGTTGTAACAATGCCATGCGCCGGACCTGTCGGATATGGCAACGGCGGCATGGTCTTGGCGACGGGAACAAACGTCCGTTCTCACGGGCAACCTTAATAAACAGCTTCCAGTCCCTCCCGAGCGGCATTGGGGAGGGACTGGAGACAGACCCAATCTTATTTTAGGTGTTTTGTCAGGGTCAAGGCGGCGGGCCTATGAAGGCCAGGGAAAGTCCGCCTGTTCCCTGCAATAAACGGCTATGGGCTATCCGGGCGACGTCAGGGCCGACGCCTGTTTGATCAGGTGCACAAGCTCAGCCACGTCAGCGTCTTCGGGGAACAGCCGCTGGACGTCTGCGGCGGTTTGCGCCAGGGTCTCCAGGCTTCCGTCCAACGCCCAGTAGCTCTCACGGAGAATCTCGGCGAGTTCGGCGACGACGGCGGCCAACCGGAAGGTTGGAGCGGACTGTTCGAAGCTGGCGGCCAGCTGTTCGGTGTTGAAGGCCCGGCTCAACTCGATGACTTCCCGGCTGTCGGGGTCCTCGTATCTGATGAACACGTTGGCCAACTCTCCCTGGGCCTCGGGATGAAGCTTTATCTCGTACAGGGCCGTGACACTGTGGCCCGCGCCCACCTCGCCTGCGTCGACCTGGTCGTTGCGGAAGTCGGCGTCATCAACGCGGCGGTTTTCGTATCCTAGGAGACGGTACCGGCTGACCACGTCGGGGTTGAAGTCCACCTGGACCTTGGAGTCCAGCGCTATCACTTGGAGGGTTCCCGTCAGGTTCTCCACGAATACCCTTCTGGCCTCTTTCAGGGTGTCCACGTAGGAGTAGGCGCCGTTGCCGTCGTTGGCCAACTGCTCCATGAGTATGTCGTTGTAGTTTCCCATGCCGAATCCGACGGTAGAAAGGGTCACGCCTTCCTCGACCTGGTTCTTGATGAGTTTCAGTATAGACTCTGGACCGGTGTCGCCTACGTTGGCCACCCCATCGGACAGCAGCATCACCCTGGTTATCCTGTCGGGGCGGAGTTCACCCTCGGCCATGCGGTATCCCAACTCCAGCCCCTCTGCGGCGTTGGTTGAGCCTCCGGACCGCAGTGCCTGGATGGCGCCCATGATGGTCTCGGTGTCCGTGCCTCTGGTGGGTTCCAGCAAGACCTGACCCCTGGAACCGTATATCACGATTCCGACCCGGTCCGCGGGCCGGAGCTGCCCCACCAGCAGCTCCAGGGACTGTTTCACCAGGCCCAGACGGTCCCCGCGGTCCATGGAGCCGGAGACGTCTATGACGAATATCAGACTGGCGTCTTTGCGTTCGTCGGCGGGTATGGTCTTGCCCTTTAGGCCCACCCGCATGAGCAGATGATTGGGGCCTCCGAAGGGCGAGGGCGATCCCTCGACGTGTATGGCGAAGGCGCCGTCCTCCGGGGGTTCGTAGCCGTGGTTGAAGTAGTTCACGAACTCCTTGACCCGCACCGCCTCGGGTTCAGGCAGAAAGCCGTCCATGATGAAACGGCGCGCCACGGCGTAGGAGGTCGTGTCAACGTCCATGGCGAACGTGGAGAAGCGGTCGTCTTCGGTGTCGATGAAGGGGTTGACTCCGTAATGCTTGAAGAAGACCAGGTCATAGGGTGCGTCGTTGACGGTGTCCGTTCCCCCGGCGCCCAGGGGGTATGGCTCGGGATCGGCAAGCCTGTACGCCAGTTGGGGGCTCTCTGCGGCAGCTGACTCAACTCTGAGCAACCTGTAATCGCCCGAGGCGGCAGGCGCCGGAGCGCCCGTGGGCGCTGGCATGGGAGTGACGTTCCTATGTTGTAGTGGCTGGGCTGTGGGTAGTGGAGCGGCTGTGGGTAGTGGAGCGGCTGTGGGTAGGGGTGGGGGAGTGCGGGGTCTGCTTGGCGTGGCGTGGACTCCGGTTTGTGGAGGAACGGGAGTGGATTGAGGCGCCGGGTCAACACGGCTCTTGTCCGGGTCTTGGACTTGGGTTGGTGGAGGAACGGGAGTGGGTTTCTCGTTCTCTCCACAGGCGCCGGATAGAAGCCCGACCAGTCCCACGAGCAACACCGCGAAGAGCAGGCTTTTTAGGAGCATTGTCCACCTCTTGTTCTTGACAGCGCCGGTTATGATTCTCATGTCCGCCTCCTGGAGTTCATGTGATGCTAACCTAGACGAAGATGGAAGGGACTTTGTTCCCGGCGCTTGCCGACAACTCCCTATACCAAAGGCAGTTCACCTTGACACAATAAGGGCTTCACCCTAAAATCCGATGTTGAAGGCGGGCGGCCGGGCTGCCTGGCGGCCGGTTGAAAACGGCATCCGCCGGAAGCGCCGAGTGTCCCATAGAAGCTGAGTCCCGACCCGTCAGACGGACACCCGTTTCAAGGAAGCAGCGTGAAGGTAGTAGAAGGGATAGCTTTCCAGGATGCGTCCTTGGTCCCGATATGGGAGAAGACGCTGGCGGGTCAACGCCTTTCTATGGAGGACGGTGTGCGCCTTTTCGAAACGCCGGACCTGCCGGCCGTGGGACGCATGGCCGACCACGTCAAGACCCAGCGTGAGGGAGACAGGGTCTATTTCGTATTGAACCGCCACCTGAACCCCACCAATATCTGCGTACTGAGTTGCAAGTTCTGCGATTTCGCCAAGAAGAAGGGCGACCCCGACGCTTACGAGATGTCCATGGAGGAGATCCTGGACCACGTGGACGAGGACACCCGCGAGGTGCACATGGTGGGCGGGCATCATCCCGACTGGCCTTTCGAGAAGTACGTGGAGATAGTCTCCGCCATCCACCAACAGCACCCCCACGTCCAGATCAAAGCCTTCACCGCAGCCGAGATCGAGTATTTCAGGAGGCGCTGGAAGGTGAGCCCCGAGGAGTCGCTGGCCCGGCTCAAGGAGGCCGGCCTCAGCTCCATGCCCGGCGGCGGGGCAGAGGTGTTTTCGTCGAGAGTGGGGAAGATGCTCTACCCGGGCAAGAACCACCCGGACCGCTGGATAGAGATTCACCGCGTGGCCCACGGCATGGGCATCCGGTCCAACGCCACTCTTCTTTATGGCCACATCGAGACCTATGAAGAGCGCGTTGACCACTTCATACGTCTCAGGGAGCTTCAGGACGACACAGGCGGCTTCCTGGCCTTCATTCCGCTGGAGTATCAGGTGGGCGACACCAACCTGGTGGAGCGGCAAGCGTCGGCCATCGAGGACCTGAAGACCATCGCAGCCGCCAGGCTGATGCTGGACAACTTCCCCCACATAAAGTCCTACTGGGTGATGATCACCGAGCAAACAGCCTCGGTGGGGCTCAATTTTGGCGCCAGCGACATGGACGGGACTATCGGCAAGGAGCGCATAGCTCATGCGGCCAAGGCCAACAGTCCGGGCGGGTTAGCGCGAGACAGGGTGGTCCAACTCATTCGGGAAGCGGGAAAGACGCCCGTGGAGCGGGACGCACTCTATAATGTGGTGCAGGTGTATGGACGTAATTAAAGTCGGCAGAATCCCCTATCTAAACTCGGAGCCCTTCTACTACCAGATGATCCGGAACGACATAGAGCTCCATAGTTTCGTTCCCAGCGAGCTGACGAAGGCCGCAGAACGGGGCGACATCGACGCTGGCCCCATGCCCCTGGTGGACTACTTCCGCTTGGAGGACCGGTTCAACAGGCTGGGACAGTTCTGTATAGCCACCCTGGACAAATCCCGCAGCATTCTCTTTTACTCCAAAGTCCCCATAGAGGAATTGAGCGGCGCCACCATCGGCATCATACCGGACACATCCACGTCGGTTAAGCTCCTCCAAGCCTTATTCAAGGAACGGTTCAACGTAAAGCCCGACAAGTACGTGGGGCTGAAGGACGAGAACGACGCTTTTCTCCTGATAGGGGACGAGGCCCTGAGACGCCGCTACGGTGTGCCAGGCTACCCGTACCGCTACGACCTGGGCGAGGAGTGGTTCAAGTGGCATAGGATGCCCTTCGTATTCGCCGTGTGGGTCGTCTCCAAAGAGATGCCGGACAAGCGGGCCAACTACCTGGAGAACGTGCTCTACACCTGCGTGGACGAGGGTCTGGAGCACATGTACGTCATCGCTCAGACGCGGGAAGACGTGCGCATGAGCAACAAGGAGATAGTCGACTACTACCAGGGCATCCGCTACTGGGCCGGAGTGGGCGAGCAGAAGGCTATCCGGCTATTCAGAGAGCTCCTGGACAACCTGGACTAGCAATGGCCTCGGACGTTCTGGACACTGTCAGGTCCAAAGTCGAGGCCGCGGACCGCATCACCAACGACGAGGCCCTCTTCCTGATGCGGGAGGTCAACCTCCTGGACCTGGCGCCTCTGGCCCAGACTGTAAGGCGCCGCCACAACCCCCAGGATGACGTCACCTTCGTGGTGGACACCAACCTCAACTACACCAACGTGTGCGACGCCTACTGCACCTTCTGCGCTTTCTACCGCACCGACCGGGACGACGACGCCTACACCCACTCGGTGGACGAGGTCATGGAGATGCTGGGGCAGGCCCGGGACAAGGGTGTGACCACCGTTCTGATGCAGGGGGGGCTGAACCCCAAGCTGCCCTTCCAATACTACCTGGACCTGGTCAGCGAGTCCCTCCGCAGGTTCCCGGAAATCCATCCCCACTTCTTCTCAGCCCCTGAAATCATGAAGATGTCCGAGGTGTCGGGACTGTCGGTGCACGACGTTCTGGCCGAGCTCCGGGAGGCAGGGCTCCAGACCATCCCCGGAGGAGGCTCGGAGATTCTGTCCAACCGGGTGAAGCACAAAATCAGCCGCCTCTTTCCCAAGGGCAAGGTGGACGACTGGACTCTGGTCCACAGCGAGGCCCACAAACTGGGCTACAAGACAACGGCCACTATGATGTACGGCCACCTGGAGGAAGACGAGGACGTCGTCGAGCACCTGGACCACATACGACAGGTCCAGGACGAGAACGGGGGCTTCACCGCCTTCATTCCGTGGAGCTACAAGAAGGACAACACCGCTCTTGGCAAACGCGTAATGCATGAGGCGGGTCCCAACGCCTATCTCCGCATGATAGCCGTGTCCCGCATCTACCTGGACAACTTCCCCCACATCCAGGCGTCATGGTTCTCAGAGGGCAAGAAAACGGGCCAGGTTGCTCTCCACTTCGGAGGCGACGACTTCGGCGGCACGCTGTTCGACGAGAACGTGATGCAGGAAGCGGGCTTCTACAACCGCACGACGGTGGACGAGGTCTGCCACATCATCCGCGACGCCGGCTTCACCCCAGTCCAGCGCAACACCCTCTACGACATCGTCAAGCGCTGGTAGCTGGACAGTGAAAATTGGGGACGCCCCTTGACAGACTATTGACAGTCGAGGGAAAATGATATAGATAATTGTTTAATTATTCCCCTTAGCTTGCACTGCAATCTAAGGCAATGGAACCCAGGGAGTTGCTGTACAGCAACTCCCTGTTTACTTTCTATCGCCAACAATCCGACAAGAATGCGTTGTCAATAAGGATTATCCGGTCGGCCACTTCTCGCAACCTTTGAGAGCCAATTAAGTTAGGTAGGGCTACCTCAACATGGTGTCCCAGGTCCTTCACCGCTTGAATGGCATCGGTAAAATCGGTATCTCCGGTGACTATGATCGCTGTATCGTAATTCCCCCGGTGTCCGTGAACAAGCATATCGGTCGCGATCTTGATGTCTATTCCCTTTTCATATGGCGGTTCATTGGGCCAGTTCCTATAAATCAGCCTCCCTAGGATAACTTCGAAATAGTCAATTCTTAAGTGGCGACGACGAGGATAGTGATAGCTCCACGACAACATCTATGCAGGAGTCTCGTACCGAGACCCGCCAGTTAGAGGTAAGTTGCTGAGTCCTGCTCTACGTTCTGGTGGAGGGATACGAGCTTTGAGGCCGACAGGGTTTCCCTTTTCGTTCACTAGCCGCCACCACTTGTCTAGAAGGTAGGCTGGAGGCTCCCATTCCTCTGACGTAGGGATGTACAACGCTCGTACAGGTCTGCCCATGTGGTACTTGGTCGTCTCGACGTTTCCTCTCCAACTTCGTCCAGCAATCACCATTTTGTAGCCGGTTCCGTTGGACAGGATTTCCCGGCTGATTCGGACTTTGGTTTCGTCAGGCATGATCATGGTGACACTGTAATCCCCCACCAGAAGCAAGTCCAGTGGGGGATTGGGTTGGGCTAGCAGTCTATGCGGTTCAACAGTTGTTCACGTCCGCACGCTTTGAGGTAGCGGCTGTCCAACGGGTGTTCTCGTAGTCCACCATGAAGTGGAAACTGTACCCGACGTACTTCCCGTTCTCGCACGGGCCAATGGACTCAGCCTTGACTCTCGACACGTCGTTGTCAACGTCCGAACCTGTGTTCCCCCAAGGGTCTTCGTCCAAGCAAACGTCCCAGAGGCAGAGGTACCTCCGCCACAGCTTTGTGATGACACCCATCTGCTTCATCGCACGACCGCCAGGACAGTAGGTCTATGCCACCACTTTGATGTTCGCGGGGTTAGTCGTGGACTTGTGCGGATTGTGAGTCCTGGCCTGACATCCCCAAGGGTTTGGTCCTATAGCGTACGCTATGCTGTCGAGGTTGTCTGGAACACCCTCTGGAAACAGCTGAGTCAAGAACGCCTGGTATTCCTCTTCCGACAGAAACGACTACATGTACTCAAGGTCGTCAGAGTTGACTGGCCGGAGGTCCGTTCCTACAACAGTAGTCGTCTCTGGCGTCTCTGCGTCTCCATGAGCGAAGATTGTAGAGGTCAAGACGACTACCAACACCATCACGGCAGCCACACTTGCGAGTAACCGGATACCCAGTAGTGCTCTCATGTCTCCCTCCTTCGATTATCGGATGCTTACTATTATCTGACCGAATGGAGAGGTGTAAAGAGGGTAAAGCGGATACTGCCAGATTGTGACTATTCTCATCGGATTGACAGTTCGGTCGACGTGCCTAACTCCTAACTCCCACGTCTGGCTTTCTTAGGGGTGACTGTTTAGACTCGCCGCCCCCTAGTCCACGTAGGAGTCCACGTCCACGGCCTGTCCCGTTTCGGCGGCGCGGTAGATGGCAAGGGCCGTCTGCACCGTCTTCTTGGCAAAGCGGGCTTCCAGGTCCGGCTGCTTGTCCTCCAGGATAGAGTCGATGAAGTGCTTGGCGGACCGGTTGAAACCCTCGGACCAAATGTGGGGCACGTCGTAGGGGATGGTCTCGACGCCCGTGACCAGAAGCACCGGAGGCAAGTCCATGATTTCTCCCGTGCACCGGGTTACGTGTATGGCCCCCTTGGAGCCGTGAATCTCGAAATAGTTGTCCGAGCGTCCGAACGTGCTGCGTATGGCCATCTCGGAGCCGAAGCTCTCGTCCATGATGCCCAGACACTCGCGGTCCTTGTACTTCCAAATGGCGGCTATGGGCGCTTCCATGTGCCAGTCCCGGCCGGCCTCCCCGTCCGGCGGCTTGCGGATAATGCCCTGCACCGTTTCTATCTCTCCGATCCACTTGATGGCTGTGGCGAGTTTGTGGACTCCGTCGTCGAAGAGCATGCCGCCCGCCGCCAGGGACGGGTCCCTCTTCCAGGCCAGGGGATGGTTGTCGGGGGGCAGTTGAGAATTTACGACAGAGCCGCCCCTGGTGGTGTGTATTCGCACCAGTGAAGGCTCTCCGATGGCGCCTTGGTCGATAAGCTCCTTGGCCTTTTCTATGGGAGGGTAGAAGAAGAAGTTCTCCGTAACGCGGTAGCGGGTGTTCGCCTTTTCCGCGGCGGCGATGATCCGGTCGGCCTCGGCCACAGTGTTGCACATGGGCTTCTGGCAGGAGACGTGCTTGCCCGCTTCCAGGGCCGCTATCACCTGGTCGGCGTGCAGATATATAGGTGTAAGGAGTTCGATGGCGTCTATGTTGGGGTCGTTGAGCACCTGTTCGAAGCTGGGGTAAATTCTTGGCTCGATGCCCCATTTGCGAGCCTGGTCCGAGGCCCGGTCGGTCAGTGGGTCACAAAGAACATAGACCTCGGCATTGGGGTGCTGCAGATACCCGGGCACATTCATGTTGGATATGCGCCCACAGCCCACGATTGCCACACGAACCTTGTCCATCTTACGTCCCCCTTTTCACGCTATGGCGCCGAGGATGTCCAGGGCAGGGACCTCCGGGATGATCCCGCGCTCCTGAGCCTTGGAGTACATCGTCTCGAGGGCTTTCACGCCCTCTTGTCCCATATTGACCGTGTCCCCATTCACGTACATCTTGACGAAGCGGCGGCAGGTCTCCCTGTCGATGCCCCTTCCGAAGGGCAGGGAGTAGTCCACAGCGTCGTCCTCGTGGTCCAGTGCGTACCTGATGGAGGCGCCAAAAGCCTCAGTCACCCGCAGGCTGGCATCCTCTCCCAGCCGCCTGTGGACTACGTCGATGCCCAGGGGGATGGGAAGTCCCGTGTCTCTGCCCCATTCGACGCCCAAGTCCATCAGGTTGGTGAACCCCTGGGACCGCCAGGTGATCTGCCCCTCGTGGATGATGAGTCCGGCGTCCACGTCGCCCGACTTGACAGCGTCCCCCACGCCGTCGAAGTTGAGGAACACAGGTTGGAAGGGACGTTCAAGGTATATTCGCAGAAGAAGATAGGCGGTGGTGTAGGGACCCGGTATTCCGATCCTCTTGCCCTCCAGGTCGGCGGCGCTCCGAGGGCCGTCGGCCCCATTGCCCAGGAGCACGGGGCCGTAGTTTCGTCCTATGGATGAACCGCACACCATGATGCGGTAATGGTCGGCGACCATCGGGTATGAGGCTGCGGAGATGGCCGTCACCTCCAGTTCCCCTTGGAACGCCCGCTTGTTGAGGGACTCGATGTCTTCCAGGACCTGCCGGACTTGGAACCCGTCAACGGTCACCTTGCCTTCGGCGAAGGCGTAAAACATGAAAGCGTCGTCGGCGTCGGGGCTGTGTCCTATGCGCAGTGTCTCCATGTTTTGTCTCGAACGGGGCCGCTCAAGTATATGGCATGAGGCAGTGGGAGTAAAGGAGCGTGGCTGACAGCGTGGCTGAGGCCATGCTAAGATTCCTAATCCACATAGCCGAGCCGGACACCGCTTCCACGTTAGCTCATGAAAGTCACCGATCTCGCAGCCAGCCGGGGCGACCGGCCAGTGTTCATCTGCGACTTCTCGCCGCCGAGGTTTGCCGACTGGAACGTGGTTCGGAAGGCGGGGGAGTTGAGCGCCGACTTCCTGTGCGTGGCCTATAATCCCGGGAAGGCCGTGCGGGTGGACTCGGCCATGCTGGCGTCCGCTATAAAGGCTCACACAGGTAAGGAGACCGTCTTCAACCTGGCCACCCGTGACATGAACAGATTGGCGTTGCAGACCCACCTGCTGGGCGCCCAGATGCTGGGGCTGGAAAACGTGGTGGTGGTGAAGGGCGACGACTTCACCGGGCGCGACCTGGAGCGGGTCAGACCAGTGGACGACTACCTGCCCACGGAGTTGATACGCGGTGCGGCCGGACTCAATCAGGGAGTGGACTTCAGAGGGTCACAGATCAGGTCGCCTACGGACCTATGCGTCGGGGCATCCATAGACCTGGGGCGGGGCGTTCGAGAAGAAGCCGCCCTGGCCCACCGCAAAGTCCAAGCAGGCGCCCAGTTCTTCATTACCCAGCCCGTGTTCGGCATGGCTGAGATAGACTTCTTCTACACCGCCTATCGACAGGCCGCCGGGCGTGACGTAGAAGTTCCCGTGTTTTTCGGGCTTCAGGTCATGGCGCCGGGCGGGGTGGTTTTTTCAGGCGTGCCGGAGAGTGTGCGGGACGAGTTGGAGAGGGGCAGAGACGGCTCGGAGATGGCCCTGGAACTGCTCCGGACCTTCACGGAGAACGGGGTCAGCCGAATTTATCTTGTGCCGCCCATACTGAAAGGCGGCGCCAGGGACTACCCGGCGGCCCAACGGGTGATTGACGGGTTTTACGCGTAAACGGGGATTTTCAACGACTGTCGTTTGCTAGAGAGGTGCAACTATGGCGTCGCTTCAGGAAGAAGTGGGACAGCAGCTGGCGGAAAAGGGACTCAAGATTGCCGTGGCCGAGGCGTGCACCGGCGGGCTGGTGGGCTCCAAGATAATCAGCGTGCCCGGCAGTTCCAGGTATTTCATCGGCGGAGTAATCGCCTACACCGGCGGCTCCAAGACCAACGTGCTGGGAGTGTCCCGGGAGCTTATGGACGCCGAGGGATCGGTCAGTCCCAAAACCGCCGTGGCGATGGCTGAGAGAGCATGGAGACTCATGGAAGCCGACGTTGGGGTCTCGACCACGGGAGTGGCAGGACCGGGACCGGGCCGGCCAGGCTACCCGGTGGGGCTGTTCTATGTTGGGCTTTCCGCAGCGGACGGATACGAGGCTTCCAGAGAGCTTCGTTGGAACGGCGACCGCAACGGGAACCGGGACCGGACGGCTGACGCAGCGTTGGAGATGGTGCAGGAGTATCTGGCCCAGAAGAACTGACCTTTGTATAACCTCCGTCATTCCGGCGGAGGCCGGAAGGTGGATTCACATTTCAAGTGCAACACCTGGTCTGAAAAGATTTCGGCCGGGGTGCGGTATCCCAGGCATTTGCGCGGAGTGTTGTTGTAGGTCTGCACCAACTGCACAAACCTGCCTTCGGACAATTCCGCCAGGTCCGTCTTCCGAGGCAGAGTTCTGCGCATGCGCCCGATGGCGTTTTCGACGCCGCCCTTCTGCCAGGGCGAGTGGGTGTCGCAGAAGAAAGTATCAACGCCGAGGTCATGGAGCCGGTGATGGCGGGCGAACTCAGTCCCGTTGTCAAAGGTCATCGTCCGCCGCCACTGGGGCGGGAAAGCGCCCAGAACCTGGGTCATGAGGCTGGCGATGGGGCTGGCCGCCTTCCCCGGGGGCCGGAACGCTATGAGGAGGCGAGAGTGGCGCTCGTGCAGGGTGAGCACGGCCTGGCCGTAGGTCCTGAACAGCATCAGGTCGGCCTCCCAGTGGCCGGGGGTCCGGCGGTCAGCGGCGTCTTGGGGACGTTCGGCCAGGGGGCGGCGGAGAGGGATGAAGGAAGCCGGGCTGCCGCCTTTGCGCCCCCGCCATCCTCGTTTAGACTTGCCGCGTGGCAGATAGTGGCGCCAGGAGTAGTCTTTCGTCCGGGCCAACTGGGCGTAGATGAACCGGTAGATGGTCTCGTGGGAGATGACCTTCTTGCCTGACTCCAGGGCCATGCGCCCGGCAACCTGCTCCGGCGACCAGCCCTGTTGGAGGCGTGAGAGGACCCCATCTCGCAGGTCCGCATCCCGCTCCAGCCGTGAGCCGCTCCACCGACGGGCACGGGCCTGTTGGTGGGCATAGACAGGCTCGTAGCCTTTAGTCCGTGAACCATTGCGCTTCAGCTCCCTAGCCACAGTCGATGGCGAGCGATCCAGACTTGCCGCGATTTGGCGGACCGAGTGTCCCGCGGAGTGTAGACGGGCCATTTCACACCGTTCTTCAATGGTGACATGCTTGTATCGAATTCCCATGACAACACCTTAACAAGGTGTTGCACTTCGTTTGTGAGTTTAGGGAATCCAGGGCCTTGCCCGAAGCCGGGGAACGCCCTCACCCCAGCCCTCTCCCAAAGAGAGAGGGGGTTACGCAGAGGTCTCAAAAGGGCTGACCTTGCGCCCTTTGGGTTGGGCGCCTAGGCGGGAGCCTCTCCCCCGCCGGCGCCGTACGCCTGCGCTGCGGGCGCCGTACGGCCCTCATCGGCGGCCAAGGCCGTGTCCATCGCCATGATGGCCACCTCTATCTGGCTGTCGTCAGGCTGGCGCGTCGTGAGCTTCTGCAGGGTCAATCCCGGGATCGTGATCAGCTGAGTAAGCGGGTTGTGGCGATGGGCGCCGCTGAATCGAATGACCTCGTAGCTCAGGGCGGCTATCACGGGGATGAACAGCACCCTCGACGCAATCAACCACCAGAGAGGGTCTCTGCCGAGAAAGGCAAACACAATCACGGCCACCACTGCAACAGTGAGTAGGAATGCAGTTCCGCACCTGGGATGGGCGGTGGGGAAACGGCGCACGTGCTCCACGTCCAGGGGAAGCCCCGCCTCATGGGTGTGGACGGCCATGTGCTCGGCGCCGTGGTATGCAAAGACCCGGCGTATGTCGGGCATCAGCCCTATCAGCCCAATGTATCCCACCAGAAGAGCCAGGCGAATCACGCCTTCGATGAGATTGACCAGAGGGTCCGACGATATGACGTCCTCCAGTGGGCGGGTCGCGAAAAGAGGGGTCAGGAAGAAGAACCCGATTCCGAGGGCCAAGGAGAAGGCGATTACCACGGCCATCATCCATTTCGACACCTCTTCCCGGCCCTGGGTCTGGTCCTCCACGGCGATGCTGGCCGACTTGTTGAGAGCCTTGATTCCCAGGCTCAGGGTTTCGATGAGGACCAGGATGCCCCGGATGAGGGGAAACTGGCGAAGTTTGCCGGTGTATATCTGGCCCAGAGGTTCGGACAGGGTCTCGATCTGCCCGTCGGTGCGCCGTACGGCAAGACTGAAATGCTGGCGGCCCCGGATCATGACGCCTTCGATCACCGCTTGGCCGCCGTAGAAGAATGGCTTCTGAGACAACTTGGGCTCCTGAACGTTAAAGGGGGCGGCGTCCGCCCTGGAGCTTCACCCCTTCCTCCCGCTGCGGGGACGGTCGGGGCGGCTTACTCCATCTTGAAGCGGCGCTTCAGCCTTTCGATGCGGCCTTCGGTGTCCACGACGCGCTGCTGCCCCGTGTAAAAGGGGTGGCAGCGGCTGCAAATCTCAACTCTGAGGCTTCCCTTTGTGGCCGCCGTTTGAAACACGTTGCCGCATGAGCACGTGACTGTTGCGGCTTGGAAATTGGGATGGATTTCCTTTTTCATGTCGCTTCTCCGGGGGCGTCTAGCCGGTGGGATACACGCTGGCCCGCTTACGGTCCTTGGTGTCCCATTCGAACTTCACCCTGCCGTCGATGAGAGAATACAGTGTAAAATCTCGTCCAAGCCCGACGTTGCGACCGGGCCTGATGCGTGTGCCCCGCTGGCGAACGATTATGGAGCCGCCTCTGACCTGTTGTCCGTCGTAGCGTTTTACACCCAGCATCTTGGGTTTGCTGTCACGGCCGTTTCTCGAGCTTCCTCCGGCCTTCTTATGAGCCATTGCCGCTCTCCTCTTCGCCGGCAGCCTCTTCGGAGGCTTCCCCTGTGACTTCTTCTACCTCTTGGTCCTCAGGCGTTTCCTCGTCGGAGGCCTCGTCGTCCATGGGTTCCGCATCCGGCTCCTCGGTCTCGTCGACAGGCTCCTCGGCGGCGACCTCGTCAACCGGCTGCTCGATCTCCACGTCCGCCGGTACGACTGCATCGGCAGGTCCATGCGAGTCCACATCCTCACCGTCCAGCATGATGGCCGTGATTGCCACCCTGGTGTACGGTTGCCTGTGGCCCCGCTTGACCCTGTAGCGCACCTTGCGCTTGTACTTGAAGACGATGATCTTGTCGTCCCTGATCTGGTCTCGCACGTTTGCCAGCACGGTAGCGTTGGCCACCACAGGCGCGCCCAGGACGATCCCGTCCTCCTTGGACACCGCCAGGACGTCCCCAAACTCAATCGACGACCCCGGGTCCACCGGAAGCTTGTCCACGTCGATAACGTCGCCAGGACGGACCCTGTATTGTTTCCCGCCGGTTTTCAGTATTGCATATGCCATGATATCTCCAACTGGGTATTGTATGCGCCGTTCGAATGCAGTGTCAACAAAATGAAGGGCGCCAAATCCGCCGCCTGAACAACGCCCAGGTCGCTCACCGACTCCTCACCTGTCAGGTTCAGCAGCGCCATCGCCATAAGTATCCGGCTATCGGTCCAGCCCTGTCCACCTTCCCGCAGACGCACGCGGAGCTCCATAGTTGACCTTAACGCGGCTGCTTACGCCAACTCAGGGCGCCCTGCCAGGCTCGACAGCGCCGTCATACCGGTCAATTTCCTCTCCGCCCATACTGGAACGGCAGAACACCTTGCTTCATAATAGCTGCACCTCGTTGGTGGTGGGTTTGTATCTCCAAAGTACAATCTGAATCGTCAATGCTTGCGGTTGGGGAATGCCGAGGTTATTCATATCATATCTAGGCTTAGGGAGGCGCCCGCGTTAGAGCCGCATACTCCTGAGATCATGGCATTGATAGCTAGAGCCCCTTGGCGCGAGGCAGTTACGTACCGAGGTACGTGGCCTCACGAATACGTTGTGGTCAAGAAGGACGGCCAGCAGGCTTTGCTGGCCGCATTCTGTGATCGGATCGCGCGGGGAGAGGGCGTCGAGCGCTGGTTCTTTCACCAGAAGCGGAAGTACCTCTTCCTGGGTGAATACAAGTACTGGACGGACGAGGACGACTACGTGCTGAACCGCGCGTTGCTGTACCGAGACCGCCGCGACTTCGTAATCCAGCCGGGGGACATCGGTGTCCGAGGAGAATAGCCCACGATGGCAGCGCCCGAAAAAGGAATAGAGCAAGTCGACGTCCGCACTATGTGGCAGCATGAGGCGCATGACTTCACGCCTTGGCTGGCCAAGAACCTCGACCTCTTGGGCGAGGAGCTTGGCATGAAGTTAGAGTTGGTCCAGCAGGAAAAGCCGATAGGTCCGTTCTCCCTCGACATCCTGGCGAGAGAGGCCTATGGGGACGTGATAGTAGCCATCGAGAATCAGTTGGAATGGACCGACTTCAGCCATCTAGGCCAGTTGCTCACCTATGCGACGGGATGCGGCGCACATGTCGCAATATGGGTTGCGCCCGAGTTCAGGTACGAGCATGCCAAAGCCTTACACCGGCTCAACGAATGGACTCGCAACGATATCAGGTTCTACGGCGTCACGATCGAGGTCGTCAAGAAGACTGGCGACTTGCCCCACGAGCCGAGGTTCCGCAAGGTCGTGTACCCCGGCGGCTGGAACAAGGACATCACACAGCCTCCTGGAGCGACGATGTCACCACTCGCCCAGCAGCACTACGACTTCTTCCAGCCGCTGATCGCTGAGTTGATTGGGATGGGCTTTGCCGATAAGGCCGTCCTACAATTTAATCACACCGGACGGTTCTTTCCCTCCCGCCTCCATCCAGGCGTAGGGTACGCGGCATCTCTCGAGGGGGAGAACGATGCCTGGGTAGCCCTTCATATTCAAACGGAAGACAATGAGCAAACCAAACAGATATTCGACAAGTTGCAGGCCGACCTGGAGCAGATTGAATCGAGCATCGCCGTCGACCCTTCTCCGGAATGGCGCTGGTACAGGTATGACAAATACACATTCTCCAGCATAAGCATAAGAAAAGACGGTTCCATACACGACCCTCCGGAGAAGCTGCAAGAGACCAAGGCCTGGATGCTCGACCTCCTTCCCAAGCTCAGGGAAGTCTTCGATCCGCGTGTGGATAAGGTCCTGAGCGGGTTGACGTGAGGGACGACGGGTGATTGGGAACCGGTCACGATGGAACAGGCAGCTTGCAAGGCAGAATAACCCTGTTCCCTTCTCAAGCTAGATGTGAAATGAGGATACGATTACTCGCTGTGGCTCGGCCCCGTCCAAGGAGCTTACCCTGCTCAGCACGAACGGGAAAGGAAAGCCTTAAGTCCTGGGATGAATGGGTGGGGGACCTTTCGGGCCTCACCCGCGGTCCACGGCCAAAATCGTGACGGCGGCCACCGCCCAGAGCGCCAGGTCCAAAACCAGTTGTTTGTCCCTGATGATCACCCACTCAGGGCTCTCGGCGTCGCTGGTGTGGTTCACAATCCAAAGATAACGGAACAGACCGAAAATCACGAACGGAATAGTCAGCATCATGCTGTGGTTGTCCGGCACGTTGGCCGCCTCGAAGGTGTAGAGAGAGTAAGCCACCAGGGTTGCGGCGGCTGTGATGGTTATCAGTTGGCTGAGGTATTCCTTCGTGTACCGGTCCAGGGCCGATCTCTGGCTCACGGCGTTGTCGCCTGACGACGACAGTTCGCTGTGGCGCTTGCTCAAGGCTATGAACAGGGCCCCCAGACCTATGGTGAAGTAGAGCCAGGGAGACACCGTGACGTCGATTATCTGGGCCCCCGCCACGACTCGCAGGATGTACCCGGCGCTGACCAGCATAACGTCGAGAAGCGCTATCCCTTTGAGCAGGCCGGAATAGCCCACGTTGAGGACCACGTAGACGGATGCGACGATGCCGAATCCCGTGTCCAGGAGATATGCCCCGGTGAGTCCTGACGCCATGAGAAGTGCCGCAACAGCCTGTGCCGCCGGCGCTGGAAACTCTCCCGCGGCTATGGGTCGGCGTCGTTTTCGCGGGTGGTTCCTGTCCTTTTCGCGGTCGAAGAGGTCATTGATGATGTAGACCGAGCCTGCCAGGGCGGCGAATATGGCGGCCCCCGCCAGAGTACGCATGAACAGCTCGGCAAAAACCTCACCCTCTCCAAGGGTCCACCGCTCATCCAGGGAAAACGCCAGGGGAAGAAAGACGACGATGGCCTT
The DNA here is from genome assembly GCA_965237875.1 of Dehalococcoidia bacterium. Lineage (GTDB taxonomy): Bacteria > Chloroflexota > Dehalococcoidia > Lucifugimonadales > JAGWBF01 > DAOUJI01. Next base: position 1,633,751 of record CBDEGP010000002.1, on the reverse strand, counting down.
GGTCCACTGCACCGGACGCGCGGAGATGACGGCGGCCTTGAAAACCCTGAGGGCGCCGGGCCGGACGCCGCCTCTATGGGAGTCTACAGGGCGTTCTTCTTCAGCCATGCTGCCGGCGGCTAAGCGGCGGGCCCTTGGGCTTCGGTCTCCACCCGCGACATCTCACCGGTCTCTCTTTCGCTGTTGGACGGTTGGAACTGTAGATACATCAGGGCCAGGACGCCCAGGACAATGGCAAACCAGAGGGTGCAGACCCGAACGATAAACGTAGCTGAAGATGCTGTTGTCCTGGACATGTCCAGCCGGCCAAGCAATGCTATCATTCCCCCCTCTGTGCCAACAAGACCGCCCGGGAGCATCGTGATGGCCCCCAAGAGAGTGGCCGCCGCGTAGATGGAGACGGCCTCGCCCATGGAGCCGGGCGCTCCCAAGCCCTGCAGAACGACCCACATCGCCAATCCTTCCATAAACCATGCGGCGACGCTCAGGGGCAGGACAACCGCCAACTCCCGCAGTCCTGACAGCTGCCGGATAGAGTCGCGTGCATTCGTGAGGAAGGGCTTCCACCGTGTGGGCAAGGGAAGGGCCAGGGCCTTAGCGCTCCCCCAGGACGATACGCACAGAATGAAAAATGCAGCTAGACCCGTGATGACCAGAATGGCGGCCAGCCAGCCGTAGGGCACGAGGAACAGCCCCCAAAGGCTGAGGAGCAGCACTCCCACGAGGTCCATCACCCTTTCAGCCACTACGGCGGCTGACGAGCGTGCCACGGGGACGGCGGCCCTCTCCCTGAGGAAGTAGGACTTGGCCAACTCTCCCACCCGGCCTGGGCTGATGGCCATGCTGAGCCCTGCGACGAATATCAGCCCGCTGGACGCCAGTCCCACCCGGATATCGAGGACTCGCATGTAGTAATGCCAGCGGACCAAGCGAATCAGGTAGTTGGCGGCTGCAAGGCCAATGGCAGCCATCCAGAACCGAATGGGGAAGCCGCCTACTTGGTCAATGAGATCGGGGAAATCTCCATAGAAGGCCAGACCTGCGAACACCGCCACGGCCAGGATGACAAACGCCAATATTCCCCGGCGCTTCACTAGGCTGCTCCGACGGCGGCGGGAATGTCGTGGGTGTTCATCGTAGAACATGGTGGGGTTGCGCCTTGGCGGTGTCAAGGCTGGGCGTAGGCGGGAACGCCAAGTTGTTGGAACAGCGCTCAGGCGGTAGAATGGTGGCGCCAAGGAGCGAGGAACGTAGAACCGCAACGATGGGAGAGCCGCCATGAAGTTCGGAGTGTTGTATGAGGTCCAGCGTCCCACCCTCGACGACAACAAGGCCATAGAAGAAACCATAGAGCAGTGTATGCTCGCCGATGAGATGGGTTGGGACTACGTCTGGTTTGTGGAGCACCATTTCCTGACCGGGTTCTCCATGTCTCCCTGCCCGGAGGTGATACTGGCGGCCCTGAGCAGGGTGACCAAGCGCATCAGGCTTGGTTTCGGAGTCATGATACTGCCCTACCATCATCCCGTCCGGGCGGCAGAGCGGGTGGCCATGATCGACCACCTCTCAGGCGGCAGGCTCGACTTCGGCACGGGCCGGTCCGCTCCTTACGAGCAGACGGGAATGGGAATCGACCCCCGGAACACCAGGGCCATGTGGGCCGAGTCTCTGGAGATGATTCCCAAGATATGGGACTCGGAGCATTTCGAGTACGAGGGCCAGTTCTGGAATGTTCCCTCAAGGGAGGTGCTTCCCAAGCCCTACCAGGACCCCCATCCTCCCATATGGGTCGCGGCTCTACAGCCTGATACCTACGAGTTGGCCGCCGAGAAGGGCATCGGCGTGTTGGCCCTCTCCTTCACGGCCCCCGAGCTGCTGGTCCCCCACATCAAGGCGTACAGGGAAAATGTCAAGAACGCCAAACCCGTGGGCAAGTTCATCAACAACAACTGGCTCAGCCTCTCCCAGGCTTGCTGCGATGAAGACGACCTTGCCGCCAAAGAGAAGGCCGCGCTGTCCCTCAAGACCTTCATTGGGCCTGACAAGCCCTACCTGCAGGGTCAGGTGGACGTCTACAAGACCCTCCTGGACCAATGGGGAGGCATTCCCGACCACTTGAAGGAGGACTTCTACCGCTCCACGGGCAAAGGCGCCGCATTCGGCGGAGCCGTGGACACGTCGCAGCTGGAGAAGCCCGACGAGGTGGACGAATCCGGGGGAGGCGCGCTGGCCGAATGGGCTTGGAAGGAAATCGACGGCAAGACGCTGGCCGAGCGGGGCGTGGTTGTAGGGGGTGACCCCGAAAGCTGCATCAAGAGCGCAAAGCTCTACCAGGACACGGGCATAGACCAGCTGGGGCTTCAGGTCGCCACCGAAATCCTGGACCACAACGCGGCCATGAAGACCATCGAGATGTTCGGCAAGTACGTGATCCCGGAGTTCAAGAAAGCTGAGGCCAAAGCCGGGGCTCGGTAGAGGCTGCCAAGGGGTATGTCCATTCTCCCGTCGAGGGCGAGGGGGAAGCGGTCGGAACATCGTCTCTCCGGCGAGGGCCGGAGTCCAGAACCTATTTGGGAGGCGGCGAAATGAAGCTAGGCTTGCAGTATGAGATGCAGAGACCCGTCCTCGAGCAGAATAAGCTGGTGGAGGAGACCCTGGAGCAGTGCATCCTCGCCGACGAAGTAGGCTTTGACTACCTGTGGTTCGTCGAGCACCATTTCCTGACCACCTTTTCCATGTCTCCCTGCCCAGAAATCCTGTACGGCGCCCTCAGCCGCCTGACCAAGCGCATCAGGCTTGGCCTGGGAGTCGTCATACTTCCCTACCACCACCCCGTTCGCGTGGCCGAGCGGGTGGCCTTTCTCGACCACATGTCCGGCGGCAGGGTGGACTTTGGCACGGGCCGGTCCGCTCCGTATGAGCAGACGGGAATGGGAATCGACCCGAGGCAGTCCAGGGAGATGTGGGAAGAGTCCCTGGAGATGATCCCCAAGATATGGAGCTCGGACCTCTTTGAATGGGAGGGCCGCTATTGGAACGTTCCTCCGCGAGAGGTGCTCCCCAAGCCCTTCCAGCAGCCCCACCCGCCCATCTGGGTCGCGGCTTTGCAGCCTTCGACCTACGAGTTGGCCGCCCAGAAGGGCATCGGAGTCCTGGCCTTCGGCGGCAGCGCTCCGGACGTGCTGAAGCCCCACATAGACAAGTACAAGGAGGACATCAAGAAGGCCAATCCCGTGGGCGGGCAGGTGACCAACGAATGGTGCAACGCCACTCTGGGTTTCTGCGGGGAGGACAACAAAGATGCCCGGGAGACGGCGGTGAACTCCATTAAGGCCTTCTTTGGCCCCGGCAGGCCCTACGTCCAGGACCAGGTGGACGTCTACTCCAAGCTGCTGGAGAACTGGGGCGGAGTCCCCGACCACCTGAAGTTGAATTTCGACCGCTACGTCAAGGTCGAGGAAAGCCAGGTGGAGTCCACCGGCGCCGACCTCTCCGGCGGCACGTCGGTGGCCCACGCTTTGTGGAACCAACTGGACGCAGACACGCTGTGCGACAGGGGCGTCGTCATAGGCGGGGATCCGGACAGCTGCATCGCCGCCATCAAGAAGCATGAGGAGGCCGGCGCCGACCAACTGATGATACTGATCCAGTCGGAGACCATAGGCCATGAGCAGGTGATGGACTCCATCAGGATGTTCGGCAAGCACGTCCTGCCGGAGTTCAAGAAGTAGCGGGCCTCACCGCGGAGGGGTCTTCCACTCAGGGGAACCGGCCGCTTGGCCGGGCGAAGGAGCGTTTGCTCAGACCCGGGGCGGTAACGCTTGCGGGTGCAGTTTGAGATGGGGAGGCCCGGATGCTGACCCTGTTTGGTTCCGTTGCCGTAACCGGAATGCTGGTGTTCTACTGGCTTGAGCCCCGGTCCCGCTGGTACACTCTCTGTTTCGCCGGCGGTTCAGCCGCCACCGCCCTTTACAGCGGTCTCATCGAGGCATACCCTATCATGGCCATCGAGGCTGTCTGGACATTGGTTGCGCTTCAACGTTTCCTGAACAAACAACGCACTCTCATTAAAGTCCGGACGTAATTTACCCACCCTGGTCGGAGGCAGAGCTTGTCACGCTTTGAAGACTACGCTGAAAAGTACCCGAACATACGCATGGAGCGGAGCGACGCGGGGATTCTCCAGATAACCTTCCACACCAACGGCGAGAGCCTGATGTGGGGAGAGGGTCCCCACGGGGACTTCCCCAAGGCCTACGCCGACATCGCCACGGACCCTGACAACCGCGTGGTCATCATGACGGGGACGGGAGACAGCTTCTCAGGGCCCAGAGAAGTGAACAGCGCCCACAGGCGTTGGTCCAACCAGGACTTCGACGTCATCTACAACGACGGCAAACGCCTGCTCATGAACCTGCTGGACATATCCGTGCCCACCATCTCAGCCATCAACGGGCCGGCGTGGCGCCACGGCGAGATGCCCCTGCTTTGCGATATGGTCCTGGCCTCTGAGACTGTGCAGTTCCAGGACTCGGGCCACTTTGGGGGGAACCTGGTCCCGGGAGACGGCATGCACGTGGTCATGCCCATGCTCATGGGGATGAACCGGGGCCGGTACTTCCTCTTCACCGGCCAGACCATCGACGCCAACGAGGCCAAGGAGTTGGGGTTGGTCAACGAAGTGCTTCCGAAGGACCGGCTGCTTCCCAGGGCGTGGGAGCTGGCGGAGATGCTGGCGGCCCGTCCGAGGCTGCTGGTCAACTACACCCGGGTGGCGGTGGCCCAGATCATAAAGAAGCAGATGTTGGACCTGTTGGGCTACGGCCTTGTCCTGGAGGGCCTGGCGCAGATGGACGACCCGGCCTAACGGCAACCCCCTAGCGGTAGCCTCTATGCGGTCCCAAGGGCTCCAGCTTGGCTGTGACCTCTGCGTCGTTCCCTTGCTCAGTCCCTTCCAAGAAAACTCTGGTCCCCGGCTCGGTGAACTCAGGCCGGACATAGCCGAGTCCAATGGAGCCGCCGCCGTCGTCGGACAGCTGGACCAGGGAAGTTATCACGCCGACCTGCTTGCCGTCAGCCATGAGCTTCGAGCCGACGCCGCCTCCGGCGCCGGGCGAGAGCCGCAGGGAGACCAGGTTCTTCTGGACCTTCTGATATGTGTCCAAGCGGGCTATGACTTCCTGCCCAATGTAGCAGCCCTTGGTAAAGCTGATTGACCCCAGCAGGCCCGTTTCCAGGGGGTTGTAGCTCTCGCTCATGTCCACTCCCCCCTCAGGCGCTCCGGCCTGGACTCGCGCAGCATGGTAGGCGTTCTGTCCGGCGGGCGCGGCGCCCAGGGAGAGCAGGCAGTCCCAGACCGAGGCGGTGTCTTCGGCTTGGCCCTCTTTGATTTGAAATATGAGGTCCACCCGGGGAAGCTGGCCTAAAGTCCTGCGTACGACCTGGAGTGGGATGTTTCCCAGGGCGGCGGAAGCTATAGAGTCCGCTTCCACGGTGCAGTCCGGAAAAGCCTTGGCCAAGAAGTTGGGGAGTTGGGGTCCTATCAAAGAGACCATGCCCGTAGAGTGTGTCGCGTCATCCAGTTCGATGTCTTCGATGATGGTGTACTTGTCGATCCATTCTATGACCCGATGGGAAGTCTGAGGGCTGGTAAGAATCAGGCAGTGGCCGCCGGCGTTGTAGACCCATATCAGGTCGAGAATCCGGCCCTTTTCAGTAGTGAGAACGGTGTGAGCGCCGTGGCCTGGCGCCAGGTGGCCGACCTCGTTGGTCGAAATGCGGTTGAGCAGGTCCAGAACGTCCGGTCCCGTTGCCCTGATGCGTCCGCAGTGGGATGCGTCAAGGAGGCCGACTCCCTGGCTGAGGGCCGCAAACTCGGCGTCTACGTCGCCGAAGGATGCGGGAAGCTCCCAGCCGGACTCGAAGTCGAACAGGGCGCCTGAGTCCAGTGTGGCTTGATGCAGTGGGCTTTTTACCGCCGATGTGGTCATGTGGCCTTCAATGGGATGCGCCGCCATATTTCAGGCGGCGCATCGTGTGTTCTTGGTTGACGCAGGCCGGACGCCGCCGGTTGGACGCCGCCGGTTATACTCCGAAAGAGTTGCCGCAGCCGCAACTCTTGGCTGCGTTGGGGTTTTCGAAAACGAACCCCTTGCCGTTCAGACCGTCGGAAAAGTCCAGCGTGGTCCCTGCAATGTAGATATAGCTCTTCTTGTCTATGAAGACTCTGACACCGTTGTTGTCCACGACCTTGACTTCCGGGTCGGGGTCCTTCTCAATGCTCAACGTATACAACAGGCCCGAGCAGCCGCCGCCTTTGACTCCCACCTTCACGTAGAAATCGTCTTCAATCCCTTCTTTCTGTGCGAAGCGCGTGAGCATCTTGGACGCCTTGTCGGTTATTCCGATGGTGAGGGTGCCGTCTTCTGCAACCGATGTCATTGCCGCCTCCTAGTCGTCCGTGGGCCGTTAGTCTGATTATACTCGCTTGATGGGCCTGCCCGTCAACTCACCGGAGTTCAATGTAAGGCCCAAAGCGGCGTTGTCTTCGGGCTAGGTGAATTCGGGCGATCGGAAAATGGAGTTGGCGATGGTCATGGCGGCCCTGGCCGGCATGACTCCGACGTAGAGCGAAAGGTGGATGAAGGTCTCCATGAGTTCGGTCCTTGTGACGCCCACTCTGAGGGAACCCTCGATGGTCCGGCGGATTACGTTGTCGTACCGGCCCTGGGCAACCGTGGACGCCAGAGTGCAGATGGCCCTGCTCTTGATGTCCAGGCCGGGGCGCGTCCAAATTGCCCCCCAGTAGTATTCGGTCATCAGGTCGTCCAATTCCTTTTCCTCAGGAGTCGGTTCGGTGGAATGGTATCCGAACACGTCGGGCATGAGCTCGGAGTGGCGTTCGAACCCCAGGCGATACCGGTCTTCCAACGAGATGCTGCTGTCGTACACCTCGGTGGCTTTGTACTGAATCCCGCGCTCTTCAAACACCTCTTTGGCGATGGCCAGGCCGCGGTGCCCGGCGGGGATGCCGGCGTTGAAAGAGGCCATCATCAGGACTTCCACGATTTCATCGGGGCCGACTCCCACGTCCAGGCCAACGCGGATAGCCGACCTCACCTGGGTGTCGGTGCGTTGGGCGGCCATGGCCGACAGGGTGATCATGGCCCTGTATTTCGGTCCCAGGCCCTCGCGGGTCCAGATGGTTCCATACAGGAACTCGGTGGTTATCTTATACATGTCAGGGGCCAGCTCGTAGGCGGAAGGAACGGAGCCCTCGAAGGACCTGCCTGCGCCTCCCGCAAGAAGGGAACGGACCTCTTTGCCCTTTTGGAAACGTTCGTCGGAAGTTGTCAATGTGGGGTTAGCCTCCAATCTATGGGTTGCACCGTCAAAAATAACATAAAACCCCATTCTGCCCAAGGCGCCCAAGACTTGCTTCGGGTCTTGCGGGCCGCGGCGCACGGTTCGACAAGCTCACCGCGAACGTGACGTGGACTCACCGCGAACGTGGGGGGTGGTCTCACCGCGAACGGGGGGTGTTCTCGCCAAGAACGTCGTCTAGCCGCCAAGGCTAGGGATATTTATATTATATTAACGATATTGAATATTCGCAATGAGCGATGGACATAAAAGGACCCAGGCCCGTATCAGAGGGCCTGGGTCCTTTTATGTCCGGGTCGGGAGTCGGCGGTTAATCGGCTGCGGCTGGGGCTGGCACACTCCCTGCAAACTTGGGCATCACCTGGGCTGCGAATCTCTGCAGCTGTTCGACGATCATCTGCTGAGTGGCGCCCACGGGCTGGCCCACCATCACCGTTTCAAGGCCCGGGTACGCGCCTTCGACAGCCTTCAATGTATCCACCAGGTCTTCGGGAGTTCCGGCGAGGAACCCTCCTCCCTTGACCGCGCCTTCGATGTCCGGAAGGCCCGCCGTAGGGGCCCGTTTGGGGTCTGACATGATGTCGATCTGCTCGTCGGACAAGCTTTTCACCAGGCGCAGAGGGCCGAACATCTTCAGGTTCTCCTGGTACAGCTTACGGCCCTGTTCAATGGCCGTTTCCCTGGAGTCGTCCAAGTAGAACTGGTATCCGATGGCCAGGTCCTCGCCCAGCTTGGCGTCAGTGCGTCCGGCGCGCACGAGAGCGTCCCTCCATGACTCCACCACCTGGCTTACGGCTCCTCCCTCGGCCACCCCTCCGCCGATGATGCCCTTTATTCCGTGCTTGGCCATGAAGTCCAAGGCGCGGCGGCTGGCGCTCTGTATGGGCTGCCAGGTCTCCACCGGAAGGGTCTTGGGTCTGGGGACCACGGTTATCTTGTCCAACGTGTACCCTCGGTAGGGGGTGACTGGCGGGGGTATCTCGTAATACTTGCCCCTGTGAGAGAAGGACTCCTCGTTGAAGGCTTTGAAGATAATCTCCACCTGCTCCTCGAAGAGGTCCCTGTTTCCGGGCTGGTCCCTGAGGGGGGCGCCGAAGGTTTCCACCTCTCTCGTGTGGTAGCCGCGGCCCACTCCGAACGTGACCCTGCCGTTGGTCAAATAGTCTGCGGTTGCAAAGTCCTCGGCCAGCCTCAGTGGGTGCCACATGGGGGCGATGTTGAAGCCGCACCCGATGCGGATGTGGTCGGTTACGTGGGCCAGGTGGATGGCCAGCATGAGCAGGTTGGGGATGCACTCGTAGCCCTCGGGTTGGAAATGATGCTCGGCCATCCAGAACGTGCGGTAGCCGTTGCGGTCCAGCGTCTGGGCTATGGCTTCGGCCTTGTCGAAGGCCGTCAAGAGGTGGTCATTGGAGAACCGGCGGTCGTTCACGGCGGTGCCGGCGTAGCCGATGTCGTCCATGTCCACGTGGCCGGCGTAGAGGCTGTCGAAATTGTTGATCATGGGGAGGCTCCTATACGAAAGAGGGTGGCTTGGCCCAATTGTAGGAACCGGCCTCTTTGGTGTCAACAATGCGAATTTGGGCGCAATGAAATGGCGCCGGTGCGGACACCGGCGCCATCAACCTTGTCGGAACGCGCAGCGGCGGCGGGGTTATTCGACCCGCCCCGACTGGCGGTCCGGGAATCCCATTCCCACGACTTGTACGTTGATTTCCTTGGCCACCAGACCGCAGAATTCCAGCAAACGACGGGCTACGTTCTGCCTCGCCTTCATCACGATGGCGGGTATGGAGTGGCCATATAGGACACGAATTTCAATGTCCAATATGGCCTCACGCCGCCCGGCTTCCACCGTCACGCCCCTGGTGCGTTGGTCCACCACGCCGAGCATCTCGCCGACGTTCATTCGGATTGAGGTGGAGCCCAGGGAGGCGATTCCTTCCACCTCGAGGGCGGCGACCCCGGCAATGGCCGCGATTACTTCGTCGTCGATGGAGGTCTCCCCGGTCACCGTTATTTCGGACATGCTGTCCAGCTCGGCGATCCTGGTCTCCATCTCCTGGTCTATGATGCTTTGTACCATGACATTCACTCCTTAAGTGTGACTCTGTTGGGTTTCAGCGGGGAGCCGGTGCTATCGGACCCGGCTCGGCACGGTGTCGCTGAACTCCAAGGCGGCCACTCGCACGTTGATCTCTTTGGTTATCAGGCCGCAGGTCTTCAAGACCTTGGCGGCTACGTTCTGCCTGAGATTGGTCACCACGCTGGGGATGCTGGTCCCGTAGTAGACCCTTATGGTGAGGTCGAGAATCGCTTCTCTCCTCCCCGCCTCCACGGTGACGCCTCTGGCTCTCCTGTTGGCGCCGGAAAGCCGTTCGGTCAACGCCCGTCCTATGGAGCTGGCGCCCACGTCGGCGACACCGTCAACCTCCTTGGCGGCAACGCTTGCCACAGCCGCAATCACTTCTTCTGAAATGTTGGTTGAACCGGCCACCGGAATGCTGGTGATCTTGCTGATCTCTTCCATCTTGGGGAGCATCTCAAGGTCTCTGACCGTCAAGGCGCTCATTATAGGCATCGACTTCCCGGGCTCTACGGTTTGTTGGGTCCTTTGGTTCGCGGTCATGTCAGTTCCTCCTGTCGGATTTAATGTTTGTTCAATGTTGGGGTTTGTCATAAACTCACCGCAACTGATGAACATTGACCGAAACTATAATGGGGTGACACGGGACGGCTCCGGCCGGTTTGGCCCCATTCCCAATGTTATGGAATATGCCGTTCACTGCTGTCATCCTCTCTGCTCTCCTATGTTTATATAATACACCATATTATAATACAAATACAAGCCCCCGGACCGAAGGGTTGGAGAACAAGGACGGGAGTTGTGGGTGGAAGGAGTTTCATGGCGTTTGGATTGTGCATTGCAGGGTGCGGCAAATACGCCTACACCGTCTCCAGGGCCATCCAGGGGATGGAGGGGTTGGACCTGTTCTACGCGTCAAGGGACCCGGACAGGGCGAGGTACTATTGCGATCGGTTCCGTGGGGTGGCTTCCTTCGGCAGCTACGAGGACGCGGCGGCTGACGCCCGCGTGGAGGCCATGTATTTCGTCACTCCCCATCATTTGCACAAGGTCCACGCGCTGTTGGCCGCCCGCCGCTCCAAGCATATCCTCATGGAGAAGCCCATCGCCCGGACCGTAGAGGAGGCCGAGGCCATGTGCGCCGCCGCCAGGGAAGCCCGGGTGAAGCTGATGGTGGCGGAGAACGCCCGGTTCATTCCGGCGGTGAGAAAATGCAAGGAGCTGTTGGACAGCGGAGCTGTCGGCCGGACCAGAATCATCCAGGCGCTGGTAGAGGAGGAGCAACTGGCCGACGACTGGCGGAACAGCCTGGAGAAGACTGGCGGAGGGGTCTTCATCGACGGCGGCATTCATGCGGTGGACAACCTGGTCCACCTGTCGGGGATGCCGTCCCGGGTCTACGCCAGAGTTCTTCCCAGCGTGTCCCCGGATATGGAGGGAGAGGACGGAATGGCTGTCACGGTTGACCTTGCGGACGGAGCGACAGGATTCATAAACTTCTCCACCGGCAATCTGGTCAGTCCCAGGAAGTCGGAGATCAGCATCACGGGCTCCAAGGGCCGCATCAGCGTCGACATACTCCAAGGGAGGGTCACGTTGGAGGACTCCGTGGGGGTCACTGTGTTCCAGTTCGAGGCGGCGGACATGGGCTGGCGGGATATGTTCACCGAGTTTGCCGACTGCATCCGCGAAGACCGGGAACCCGGCTTTTCCGGTGAGGACGGGACTCGCGACCTGCGGGTGGCGCTGAGCGCTTACGAATCTGCGGCCAAGGGAGCGCCGGTGGACCTTGTATAGGAAAACGGGGGAGAACAGAGGCGACTGACATCAGGGGGTGGCGGAATGGCGGGAGGAGTTCTGTATAATAGGCCCGAATAGTGCGGAAAGGCGGGATGAACGATGACAACCGAGCGAGAGAAATCCCTGGACATCGCCATAGCACAGATCGAGCGCCAGTACGGCAAAGGCTCCATCATGCGTCTGGGAGCGGCGGGCGACAAGCTGGCCACCGAGGTGATTTCCACGGGTTGCTTGTCCCTGGATGTGGCGTTGGGAGTGGGCGGAATTCCCAAGGGCAGGGTGTCGGAGATATTCGGGACTGAATCTGCAGGCAAGTCAACCCTGGCCCTGCACATCATGGCTTCAACCCAGGCAATGGGCGGGACTGCCGCCTACATCGACGTGGAGCACGCCCTGGACCCGTCCTATGCAGCCAACTGCGGCGTGATGATTGAAGACCTCCTCATTGCCCAGCCCGACAGCGCCGAGCAGGCCCTGGAGATCACGGAGTACCTGGTGCGCAGCGGCGCTGTTGACGCGGTTATCGTGGACAGCGTGGCGGCCCTGGTGCCCAAGTCGGAGCTGGAAGGGGACATGGGAGACACCCACGTGGGGCTGCAGGCCAGGCTCATGTCCCAGGCGCTGAGGAAGCTGACCGCAGCCATACACCACTCCAAGACGGCGGTGGTGTTCATCAACCAGCTTCGTGAGAAGGTGGGGGTGATTTACGGCAGTCCCGAGGTGACCCCCGGGGGACGGGCGTTGAAGTTCTACAGCTCCGTGCGCATAGACCTGAGGCGGAGCGAGTCCATCAAGCAGGGGACTGAAGTGGTGGGCAGCAGGGTGCGTGCGCGCATCGTCAAGAACAAGGTTGCCCCGCCCTTCCGGACGGCCGAGTTCGACATCATGTTCAACCAGGGCATCAGCAAGATGGGCGACCTGCTGGACCTGGGAGTGACCAAAGACATAATCAAGAAAGCAGGGGCCTTCTACTCCTTTGGCGACGTGAGGCTGGGGCAGGGCCGCGAGAACTCCAAGGAATTCCTGGAGCAGAACCTTCAGGTGGCTGATCAGATCGAAGCCCTGGTCCGTGGAGATGATAAACCCCTGGGGCTCGAGCCTGTCGCAGTCAGCGACCAGCAGCTGAATGGAGCGGGAAAGCTCTAGGGCGCCCAGGCGGCTAGCGGACGCGGTTCACGGCCACATATCCGGCTATGCCGGCATAGATCAGAGCGTAAAGCCAGGCTTGGGCTGAACTGGGCTTAAGCATCAGCAAGAGTACGATCACTGCCGCTCCTACGCTGATGCCGGCGATTAGGGCTAGAGTTTGGCCGCGCTTCCGGTTCGTGGACCGGCTGATCGCCTCCCCTATGACATACCCTGCCGCGACGGACACCAGCCAGGGGAGAAAGGGCACACCACCCAGGTTGTTCAGAATAAACCACCAGATGAATCCCACGACAACGCCGGTGATAAGCCCCGCCATTGAGGCTCTAGTGGCGAAAGAGGGTTGAACGTCGTAGGTGGGCAGCCTGGTGACCCTGGCGCAATCGGGGCAGCGGGCCCCCACCGGAGTGGGAATCATGCACCGGGGGCATATATAGGTCGCGCACCGGCCGCACGCAAGCCCGGTTTCTATGGTAGGGTGCCGGGCGCACCGGGCCAGTCCGGCGGCGCCGCCGCCTTCCTGCTCATGCGGAAAGTGTTCCTGGGGCTGATAGTCCGTCAAGGCTGCTCCTGTCTCCGGTCCGACGGGCGCCGCTCCAGCCAGTCCTCCCGCCGGGCCAAGTCCCTATCCCTGAACAACCTGTTGAAATAAACGTGACTGCGAGGCGTCCCGTGGGGTGGGGGGTTCCAGTTGGAGGTCAGGCGCTTCAGCGTCACCAAGCCTAATAGTCCCACACAGAACCATGTAACGGCAAGAGGCTCTCCCAGTATGATGCTCCATACAGGAAGCAGCAGCAGGGAAATGTACACCCAGACTCCCGAGCTTCTGAAAATGAACCACCCGGCCAGTCCGATTCCTGAGAAGAGAATCAGCAGCTGGCACCATTCGTTAAGCCCGAGGACAAACAGGGCTCCCAGGGCCACTGCGATGCCCCTGCCTCCCGTGAACTTCAGGTAGAGGGACCAGTTGTTGCCGGCGATGGCGGCAAGGGGCAACCCCGTTAATAGAATGGACGAACGGTCCAGGTCCAGCACGTACATGCCGATCCACAGGGAAGAACCGCCCTTTGCGAAGAGCTCGAAGAGTCCCAGGGGGACCAACCAGCGGCCGCCCACGGTCTCGAAAAGGTTGGACCCGCCAATGTTGCCGCTGCCGAACGTGCGGATGTCAATCCCTCTGACCGCACGTCCGATTATATAAGCGGTGGGAACGGAACCCACGAGAAGAGCGTAGACGTAAAGGGCTGCCAGTTCCAAGCGGGTCCTCTACCCCGTCCGGGCGTGTCGCTTGAGCAGTTCCACCGTTTCCGGCGGAGGTCCGTTGGCGCCCGGTAGGAACTCGGTGCGGTCGGGGATGGCGTGGTAGTCAGTGCCTCCGCATGGGACCAGTCCAAACCGGTCGGCCACGCGGGCCAGTTCACTGATCTGCTCGCTGGAGAACTTGGCGTAGTGGACTTCCAGGCCCACAAGGCCAGCGTCCTTCAAATCGGCGACATAGTTTACGTAGTCGTCCACGTACAGCGGATGGGCCATGACCGGGACGCCTCCCCAGGCCTTTATCAGGTCTATGGCGTCGGTCGGGCTGAGCTTTGTCCTGTCAGTGTACGCAGGGCCGTTGCGTCCTATGTACTTTTCGAAGGCCTCGTCGGTGTCCCTTACGTAGCCGCCTTCCACCAGGGCTTGGGCAACGTGAGGGCGCCCTATTGCGGCGTCGCCCGCCAACTCTTGCACCCGCTTCCAGGTGATTTCCAAACCCATGCCCTGGAGCTTCTCGACCATTCTCCGGCCACGGTCCAGTCTGCCTTGACGGAACTTCTTCAGGGTTTCCTGTACGTCCTGGTCCTGGTGGCGAATGCAGTAACCCAGGATGTGTATCTCGTTTCCCGGGACGTCCGTGCTCAGCTCTATGCCGGGTATGACGGTCAGGTCAGGGTGTTTCTGAGCGGCCTCGAAGGCCTCCGGGAGTCCCTCGGTGGAGTCGTGGTCGGTGACGGCGATGGTCCTCAGTCCTTGTGCGGCGGCCAAGTCCACCAGTTCAGTGGGTGTAAGGCGTCCATCCGAGGCTGTGGTGTGGAGATGGAGGTCTACGAGAGCCATGTCTAGGGCAGGACCCTGTCTATACGTTGAATGTCGGAAGCCCGTCCGTCGTCGTCCAGGTCCACCAGCACGGAGTTGAACTGTACCGGTCCCTGGGGGACGCTGAAGCGTTTGGGCATTTGGGTCAAGAATCCCTCCAGCACCGACTCCACGTCGGTCCCGATGACAGAGTTCTGAGGCCCGACCATGCCCACGTCTGAGATATAAGCGGTCCCCTGGGGGAATATGCGGGGGTCGGCGGTGGGCACGTGGGTGTGGGTGCCCAGCACTGCGCTGACTCTACCGTCCAGGTACCAGGCCATGGCCTGCTTCTCCGACGTGGCCTCTGCGTGGAAGTCCACCAGGATGGCCATGCCGTTGTTGCGCCGGCCGCCGATCTCGCGCAGGATATGGTCTGCGGTCCGGAACGGGCAGTCCAGTGGACTCATGAAGACCCGGCCCATGAGATTCATGACGGCCACGTCGCCCAACTTGACATAACCCCGGCCTGGCACGCCGGGCGGATAGTTTGCCGGTCTGATGAGCGCAGGCTCTTCGTCTATGTAGGGGATCACTTCTTTCTGCTTCCAGATGTGGTTTCCGGAAGTGATTACATCCACTCCGGCCGACAGCAGGTCATGGGCCGTCTCCGGAGTTACGCCGAATCCTCCGGCGCTGTTCTCTCCGTTGGCGACCACCATATCGACGCCGTATTCTTGCCGCAGACCGGGCAGGCAGCTCTGCACCGCTTTTCGGCCTGGTTTGCCGACTACATCGCCTATCATCAATATCCGCAAGGGACCATCCTTCCAATGACTGAGCCAACGATTAAGATTACCACTCATCCCCGTCCGCCGCCAATCGGGAAAGCCGCATCGTCGGCAAAGCGAAGCTAAGCAAGCTAACGTCATGGGCCGCCCGTAGCGGGCCGACCTGCATAGCATCGGGCCTGGCGCCCATTACAGACGCCAGGCCCGATAGGGTTTCATCGGATTGCACCCGATCTAGCGGGCATATTCTATGGTACGGGTTTCCCTGATGACGGTCACTTTTATCTGCCCGGGGAAAATCAGGTCATTGGTGATCTTGTTGGCTACGTCCCTGGCCAGCATGGTGGCTGCGTAGTCGTCCAAGTGGTCGGGCTTGACCATCACCCTGACTTCGCGGCCTGCCTGGATGGCGTATGCCTTTTCGACGCCGCTAAAGCTGGTGGCCGCATCTTCCAGCTCAGCCAGGCGTTTGACGTAGTGTTCCGCGCTCTCCTTGCGTGCTCCGGGACGAGCGGCGCTGATTGCGTCTGCGGAGGCCACCAGGAACGCCTCGACGGAGCCCCGCTCTTCGTCGTGATGTTCCATGATGGCTCTGTAGACCTCGGGGTGTATGCCGTACTTCCGGGCGATTTCGGCGCCAATCTCGGCGTGAGGCCCGGACACCTCGTGGGTGAGCGCCTTGCCTATGTCGTGGAGAAGTCCTCCGGCTTTGGAGACTTCAATGTTTGCCCCTATCTCTCCCGCCAGCATTCCGGCTATGTGGGCCACCTCGACGGAATGCAGCAGCACGTTCTCCCCGTAGCTGTAGCGGTATTTCAACCTGCCCAACAGCTTTACCAGCTCGGGGTTCAGGCCAAGCACTGCAGAGTCTAGCGTGGCCTTCTCTCCCTCGCGCTGTATGGTCTCGTCGATCTCCTTTTGGGCTCTGCCAACCATATCTTCAATCCGGGCTGGCTGGATCCGACCGTCCTGCACCAGGTTGGTAAGGGCGATTCGGGCAGTTTCCCTGCGAATGGGGTCGAAGCAGGATATGGTCACGATTTCGGGCGTGTCGTCGATTATCACGTCCACGCCGGTGAGGGACTCCAACATTTTGATGTTGCGTCCCTCCCGTCCTATCAGCCTGCCCTTCATGTCGTCGCTGGGCAGGGGCACCACGGATGTCGTGTGGGTTGACACCACGTCGGACGCCAACCTGTGTATGGCCAGTGTCACGACCTTGCGGGCTGTCTGGTCCGCCCCTTCTTTGACCTCGCGGTCCAACTCCCAATACTTTTTAGCCAGCTCATGCTTCATCTCGTCTTCGGTCTTCTTCAGAAGCATTTCCTTGGCGTCGGCAAAGGAGAGTCGTGCGATATCTTCAAGCTGCTTGAGTTGCTGGGACTTTAACGCGTTTATCTCTTCTTTGGAGCCTTCCAGGTCCAACTGGGCTTTGACAAGCCCGCTTTCCCGGTCATCCAGGGATTGGGCCTTCTTCTCCAAGTTCTCTTCCCGCTGACTGTGGCGGCGCTCTTGGCGCTGTATCTCCTTGCGCCGGTCAAGCAGTTCGTTCTCAACGGTCGAGCGGATCTTTACGGACTCCTCGCGGGCGTCCAGGAGCATCTGCCTCTTGCGCTCCTCCGCCTCTGCAAGGACTTTTCCAGCCTCCTCCGCAGCAAGCTTTACTCGGCTTCCAGCGCCCACCAGGTCGGCAAGGAACTTGAATGGGTTCAATTCAGTTCACCTTTTCCTTTCCGCACCAGGCGTTATGCTCTCAGGGGCGCTCTGCCACCCCTTGTACCACATATTACCTAGACTACAATATAGTGTCAAGTATTTAATACTGCGTATCAATAACGTCCGGTTTCTTGACAAGCTCATACCCCAAGTCTAGACTGTCTCCAATGCGCCTGGAAGACGACCGCTTTCACCTCTGTACAAGCCCCTTTTAAGAGCGGGCGCGCCGCGGCAATGGAGGCATTCCCCTGCGTTAAACTAGAGTAGACGCCCCTTTCCCTTTCCCAACAGGAGGATAACGTGAGCAGTGGAGGCAGCGACATCAAAGTCTCATCTCAGCAAGAGATTCACAAGAGCAGCATGGAGCTGGCCGGAGAGTCCGTGGGGATTATTCCCTACATGGAGCAGGAGGCGGTCAGCCTGGAAGAAGAGATCAAGGCGTTCCGCGCCGGGGAACGTGAGGTTACGCAGTTCATGCCCT
Source organism: Dehalococcoidia bacterium (assembly GCA_965237875.1). Taxonomy (GTDB): domain Bacteria; phylum Chloroflexota; class Dehalococcoidia; order Lucifugimonadales; family JAGWBF01; genus DAOUJI01. The sequence continues at coordinate 1,616,293 of CBDEGP010000002.1, read as the reverse complement.
TCAGGCTCAGGCAGGGCGTTTACGGGCAACGCCAGCCGGACTCCCAGATGCTCAGGGTGAAAATCCCCGGGGGAATATTGACGCCGGAGGCCATGGAGGCCCTGGGCAAGCTGGCGGAGGATTACGCTCCTCTAGGAAAGGGCCACGTAACCACCCGAGAGAACTTTCAGTTTCACCACATACCCTTGGAAAAAACACCGGACGCCATCCGATTGATTGGAGCGGTGGGCCTCAGCACTCGTGAAGCCTGTGGGAACACTGTCCGAAACGTGGTGGGGAACCCGCTGGCCGGCGTTTGCCCCGACGAGGTGTTCGACCCCACGCCTCACCTGGCGGCTTATGTGAGGTACGCCGTCAGACATCCTGTCACTCAGAACTTTCCAAGGAAATTCAAGACTTCGTTTACCGGATGCGCTGACCACGATACGGTCGCCGGCGCCATCCACGACCTTTCTTATATCGCCCAGGTGCGTGAGGAAGACGGAGTCTCCAAACGAGGTTTCAAGGTGATGGTGGGAGGCGGCACTTCCATCATGCCGAGGCTGGCCCACGTGCTTTATGAGTTCGTGCCTGAAGAAGACTTTCTGAGGGTGGCGGAAGCGCTCTGGAGGATATTCGACAGGTCTGACATGCTCAGGAAAAACCGGATGATGGCTCGCATCAAGGTGCTGATTGACCGTATCGGCTTCGACGCCTTCAAGGAGATGGCGGATGAGGAGCTGAAGGGCATTGGGCCCATAGACCCCAAACCCTTGATGAAGGTTGATGAGGTCTACAACGAGGTCCCGCCCGCAATGCCTTCATCACGTAACGGGGGGACAGCCGGCGACTCGGACTACCCTCCTGAGTTCCTGTTCTGGAAGAAAACCAATGCGACGCCGCAGAAACAGGACGGCTACTTCGTAGCCTACGTGAAGCTGCCCCTAGGCGACATATACATCAATCAGTTCAAGGTCCTCGCCGACATTACCCGCAGGTACACCGGCGGCAGAGCCAGGACAACCCAGGAACAGAACCTGGCTTTCCGCTGGGTCCCGGAGGAACGGCTGTATGACGTGTGGAAGGGGCTCAAGGAGATTGGGCTCGTGGACCCTGAAGCCCACACCATCACCGACGTGGTCTCCTGCCCCGGAACTGACAGCTGCAAGCTGGGCATCACTTCCTCGATGGGACTGGGGGACGCTATACGCTCGGAGTTGGAATCGCTGAACGGCCACCTGGACGATCCGCTGGTGAAGAAGATGCACATCAAGATGAGCGGTTGTCCCAATGGATGCGGCCTCCATCACATAGCCCACATCGGTTTTCAAGGGGCTGCTTTGAAAGGGCCGGGCGGCCTCCAGATTCCGGCTTATGAGCTGTTTCTCGGAGGGTACTACGGAGAGAAGACTGTCGAAGAGGCCCGCATCGGCCAAAGGCTGCCGGGCGTCAAGGTGCCTTCCAAGAAGGCGCCGGAGCTGGTGAAGGACCTGGTTGCTTACTACAAAGCCAACCGCAACGACGGCGAAGAATTCATAGATTTCGTAGACCGGGTGGGTCTGGACCCCTTTGCCAAGATTGCCGCTCCCTACCGCGAAGTCGGGCCGCTGGGACCCGACAACCAGGACATCTACATGGACTGGAAGAAGGAGGAGCTGTACAAGGTCGAACGGGGTGAAGGGGAGTGCGCCGTCTAGCTTCCTATGGGAACGAGTAGAAAGAAGGCCCTCGAGTACGCTGAGGAGATTATCTCCGTGCCCAGGGCCCACGTCCGTGTAACCCTGCGGCAGACCAAAGAAGGAGTCACCCTTCTCCACCAGGGCCGTGCGCTGACCCGCTGCTACCTGACCAGGAGCGGCTTGGCCGCGGCCCGCTGCATGGCTGAAGCCCTGGGAGTGGGAGTCCCGCCTCTGGGAGAGTCCACCGACGCCCGTGTGTCTACAGGGGTGCTGTGGAGGGCCGTCTCCATCTCATGTCTGGACATGAGGAAAAGCGAGTCCCGCGTCATACTGGAAAGGTTGCTGGAAGAGGCGTCCATGCAGAGGGGTTCGGGAAGCGACGCCAACTAGCGCGCCAACGTCCCGCTCCAGGCGGCTAGCTTCGACGCCGCCTACGCAGACGTTCCATCAGGGAGTGGTGTTCTTCAATGGTGCGGCCTCGCCATTTCTTCTCGTACCGCGGCGACCTTGGCCTCACAAAGAAGAGAGCGTAAGCTATCACGAACAGGACCAGCCCGGCGATCACCAGTTGGAGGACGTACCCGACGCCTGTGACGCCCAGTATCATCGCCACGAGAAGCAGTGCAAAGCTGGCCAGCATTAGCTTGCCGGCCGATATCTTGAGTCCCCTGCCCCCGGTCAGCTTATGGATGGGGCCGGGGTGGACGCTCTCGGCGGCCTTTGGCTCCTGGCGCGGGGAACCGTCCTGGGGCAGGACCTCCTCGGCCTGCTTGAGGATCTCCTCAATCTCCCTTTCGAACTTGCTTGACATCAACTCTCCCGGGTTATGCTCCCCAAAAGGGAAGTTCCTGAACTGCTGTCAGGGCGCTGCCGGACCGGGCTGAATCGGGGCGTATGCTTACGCCTATCCTAGGACGGGCCCAAGAGAGACGGCGCCCGCTGACTATATGGTTTCACTATATCAGACGGTCTAATGCTCGTCTAGCCTGGGATTCACGGCGGGGAATTCCCGGCGGCGGCACGCTTGCCGCATAGGTCCGGGGAGAGGGCCGCCTATTCGGTTGGTTTCAGGACTCCGATAAAAGGAAGGTTCCTGTAGCGCTCCAAATAGTCCAGCCCGTATCCCACTACGAACTCGTCGGGAACTTCGAACCCCACGTACTCCAGAGGGACATCGATCAATCGCCTGACTTTCTTGTCCAGCAGGGTGCATACTTTGATGGAGGCAGGCTCGCGTGTGCTTATGTAGTTCAACAGGTAGTTCAAGGTCATGCCGGTGTCTACGATATCCTCCACCATCAGGACGTGCTTACCCTTGATGTCGCCGTCAAGGTCTTTGGTGATCTTGACTCCCTCCTCGTTGACCCCGAAACGGGAAATGGACATGGTCTCCACGGACAAGGGCAACGATATGCAGCGCATCAGGTCGGCCATGAAGCACATGACGCCCTTGAGGACTCCCACCAGCACGGGTTGAGCGCCTGCATACTCCCGGGATATCTGCAGTCCCAGCTCCCTGACACGCTTCTGGACTTGCTCGGCGTCGAAAAGCGCCCGGTCTATTTCTTGTACCTCCTCCTGGGCCAGCGGGCCGTAACCGAACTTGGCCAGGATGCGGTGGTAGTCGCGCTTGTAGAGGAGCTTTACGTTGACCTCCGGGTAAAGGTCCCTGAGAGAGCGGAGTTTACGGTTCTTCTCGGTGACCAGCTTCTGACGCAAGGTGGTCAACTCGATGTAGAGGTCCAAGTCGGGCAGGTAGAAGTCGGGAGTGAACATTTCCTGCATCCGGTCGCCTTCCCATTTGAGGGCGAAGGACCGGGGCTCGTAGTCCCAACGGACGCCGTAGAAGTCCAGAATGCGGGCAAACTCGGCTTCGCTGGGGTGGGCAAACCGGACCGGGTTTTTGGGACAGGGAGAGCCGTGCGGCTCTGACGCTGCCGCTCCTGAATGGAAGACCGCGCCGCCAGGGTCAGTGTTGTCGCCGGACCTCATAGCCAAATGGGCTCCTCGTCTGAAATGGCGGTCTTGGGACGAATATACACCGAGTGGATTTCGCGGGCAATGCCGTGGGCGGCTCGTTTCTATAGAACAGGAGCGGTTATTGGTCTATAATGTTCGACGGCCCCATCCCAGCGCTTGCTGACGCGGAGAGGCGCTTTAACCAGGAGTGTGATCATGAGCGTAGAAGTAGGCCAGCCAGCCCCCCATTTCAAGCTGTACGACCAGGACCGCCAGGCCAAGGACCTGAATGATTTCCAAGGCCAAAATGTGGTCCTCGCATTCTTTCCCGGCGCCTTCACTGGGGTTTGCACCACGGAGATGTGCACCTTCAGAGACCGCTTGGAGCAGTTCAATTCCCTCAATGCCCAGGTGCTGGGCATCAGCGTAGACCCGCCGTTCGCCCAAAAGGCGTTCTCCGACCAGAACAACCTCAACTTCCCCCTGCTCAGCGACTTCAATAGGGAAGCGGTGAACGCATACGACATCGCATTTCCTAACCTGGCGGGTCTGGAGGGATATGTTGCATCCAAGAGGGCGGTTTTCGTCATAGACGGGAATGGAACCCTCCGGTACAAATGGGTTGGGGACTCTCCCGCCAACGAGCCAGACTACGACGAGGTCAGGCAGTCAGTCAGCAATCTCTAGGGCAAGTCCTATGTTATGGAGGCCAGCATGACGGTCGAGGTAGGCCAGGCAGCGCCGGACTTCAGCCTTCCGGCCCACACGGGGGACACCATCAAGCTGAGCGATTATAAAGGGAGCAAGCTGGTGGTCCTGTCCTTTCACGTTTTCGACTTCACAGGCGGTTGAACCAACCAGGTCTCCTCGTTCAGGATGGCCAATCCCCTGTTCGAGGAGAAGGATGCCCAGGTGCTGGGCATTAGCTGCGACAGTCTCCCGGCCCATCGGGCCTTTTCTTCCAGCCTGGGGAACATCACCTATCCCCTGCTGTCCGACTTCCACCCCCACGGGGAGATGACCAAGACCTACGGGCTTTGGAACGGTGAGCGGGGCGCCCCGCGTCGCGCGGTGATCATCGTGGACAAAGAGGGGACCGTCAGGTTCCGCCAGGAATACGAGGGGGGAGTCATGCCGGACCCCAGGGACATCCTTGTGGAAGTGGAGAAGCTCACGGGATAGGGACGCGAACTAAGGAACTTAGACAGCGGCGGTCCGGTCAGTCGGACCGCCGCTCCATGTATTCCACCCAGCTGCGATGGTAGGCCAGGGCTTCCCGGGTGTCATGCAGGCGTTCAGCGATGAGGACGGCGATGTTGGACATTACCTGGTACCCCATGGAGTGGTGGGAGTCCAACGCTGACCTGAGTTGAGAGGCGTCAATGGCTATGACTGTTGACGGCGCCACGGCTATAGCAGTCAAAGTGCTCAGGTAAGGCGGGACCAGCGCCGACCAACCGAAAGCTTCACCCACCTCCACACTGTGGACCGCCGTGGGTCCGGTGCTGCTTCCGTCGGGTCTCTCCAGGTCCATCTGCAGGCCGACCCGGCCCGACTCCAGTATGTAGAAGCATTCCACGGGCTTGCCCTCGGTAAGGATAAAGGACTCGGGTTCCAGTTCCTTCCGAACGCACAGGGCCAACAGGTCTTTCATGTCGGGGGCTGACACGCCGCTGAAAAGCTTGGTGCTGCGAAGCGATTCTTCAATGGTGGGCATTTTGTCTTTTCACCTGCCAAGACATCTGTGGCCTTATTATCAAACCTGGGCCTGCCCAAGTCAAAATTTCTACCACGGCATATTTAGAAACGGCGCCTGCCTTGTCATTCACAATTTCCTCCCCCTCCCCGCCTTGTCACTCACAATTTACGACCCCTCCCCAGTTGTCATTCGACCCCTCCCCGCCTTGTGGTTCCGAAACGCAGTGAGAAATCACTATGGCCTTCGCAAGGCCGTATAAGGACGATTAGAATAGCTGTGCAGTAAGGCGGCAGTCGTAGACTCCCCCTCATCCCAACCTTCGCCCGCCAGGGGAGAAGGGGCAGGCGCTGTCTATTTTCATGGTAATGGGAGGGACGGGGGTTGCCTTTGGAATCGCCAATGGCCTTGTGAGGGGCATCCTGTCCGCGAAGGTCGTTCTGATTGAGACTGAATAGGCGCTGGGTTACAATTGGGAGGATATGAGCGCCAGAGGCAAGTTCAGGAAGGGCGACCAGGCCCTGCTCATCGACCGCAAGGACAGGCGTTACCTGCTTACGCTGGACCCAGACGGAGCCTTCCATAGCCATGTAGGCATCCTTAAACACCGCGACATCATCGGCAAGGACCAGGGGATATGGCTCAGGACCAGTCTGGGCCACACCCTCCTTGCGGTGAAACCCACGCTGTCCGATCAGACGATGCACATGCCCAGGGGCAGTCAGGTGATATACCCCAAAGACCAGGGAGTCATTCTGATGATGGCGGATATATTCCCTGGCGCCTTTGTCGTAGAAGCCGGCATCGGCTCCGGGGCGCTGACTTCCGCCATGCTGAGGGCCGTCGGCCCCAGAGGCAGGGTGGTCACTTACGAAGTGCGGGAAGACATGGTAAAACGGGCCGTAAAGAACGTCCGGTCCATGGCGCCCAACCCCTCCCGGCATACGTTGAAGATGGGAGACATCTACGAGGGGATCGAGGAAACGGGTGTGGATAGGGTGGTCCTGGACGTGCCCGAGCCGTGGCAGGCGTCGGCCGGCGCGGCGTCAGCCCTGGCGCCGGGAGGTATACTGCTGTGCTTCTTGCCCACCATTCTCCAGGTCCATCGTCTCTGCGAGGAGCTTTCCCAGGACCCCCGATTCCAGTTGGTTGAGACCGTGGAGACCCTACAGAGATCGTGGAACGTGTCCGGCCGGAGTGTAAGACCGGCGCATCGAATGGTGGCTCACTCCGGCTTTATAACCACCGCTCGCCTGTGTTCTCCCAAATATAGCCGCCCGGCCGCTGACGGCGCTGAAACATCCGGCAGTGAAGAGGAGGAGTAGACATGACCGGCATCACCCGAGAGGAGACCCTTGGACTGCTGGACGAATTTGTGAAGACGGACACCCTGATGAAGCACTTGTTGGGCGTCGAGGCGGCGATGAAAGCCTACGCCCAGAAGTATGGAGAGGACGAGGACCGGTGGGGACTGGCGGGGCTGCTCCACGACTTCGATTGGGAGTCTGTCCCCACGCCGGAAGACCACCCTTCCTACGGGGCCGGCATCCTGGAGGAAAGGGGCTATCCGGACGACATCATCCGGGCCGTCCTCTCCCACGGGGACCACACCGGCGTAAAGCGCGAGTCCCTGATGGAACACACCGTTTTCGCAGTGGACGAATTGTCGGGCTTTATACGGGCCGTGGCCCTGGTCAGGCCCAGCAAGAGTCTGGATGACGTCACACCCAAGTCTGTGCGCAAGAAGATGAAGGACAAGGCATTCGCCAGGGACGTCAACCGGGACGACATCCTGATGGGAGCTGAAGAGCTTGGCGTTGACCTGGACGAGCACATCGTCTTTGTCACGGACGCCCTGAAATCGGTGGCCCGGGAGCTGGGGTTAAGCTCCTGAGCTTGGGATAAAATGGGCAAAATACATCGGTATAAGGAAGCTCGGAATGAGTCAATTTGGGTCGTTCTACATGATCTTTCCAGCTTTCTCGTCTGAATGAGCAAGACCCACCAATGACCCGATCTGATATCAGCGTCGTCACTGGGGCCTTTGGCCACACCGGCAAGTACATCGCCCGGCGGTTGCTGGAGCGTGGAAATATTGTGAAGACGTTGACACGCACCCCCGCCTCCCGCAGCCCCTTCGGCAGTCAAGTAGAGGCTCTACCTTTGGACTTCGGCGACTTCGGTGGTTTGGTGGAAAATCTACGGGGAGCCGACACTCTGCACAACACCTACTGGATTCGCTTCGCACGCGGCACGGTTACCCATGACGTGGCCGTCCAGAACTCTCGCATCCTGATAGGCGCCGCGGTCGAAGCCGGCGTTAGACGTATCGTCCACATCAGCATCACCAACCCCTGGGAAGACTCGCCGCTTCCCTACTTCCGGGGCAAGGCGCTGGTGGAGAAGGCAATTTGCGAGTCCGGGTTGTCCTACGCCATCGTCCGGCCCACAGTCCTGTTCAGTCCAGAGGATGTGTTGATAAACAACATCGCCTGGTTCCTGCGGAGGTTTCCATTGTTCCCTATCGCGGGGTCCGGAGACTACCTGATCCAGCCGGTGTTCGTGGAGGACCTCGCGCAACTTGCCGTGAACGCCGGGTTGGGAAGCGAAAATGTTGTGTTGGACGCGGTGGGACCTGAGACATTCACGTTCGAGGAAATGGTAAGGCTCATAGCCCGACGAGTGGGCAGCCGAGCCCGACTGATTCATGTACAGCCTTCCGTGGCGCTGCTGGCCGCCCGGATGGCAGGTTGGCTAGTGCGGGATGTGGTATTGACCAGGGATGAAATCGACGGCCTGCTGGCGGGCCATCTGGCGTCGGCTGACCCGCCCACGGCCTCCACCCGGTTCACCGAATGGCTGGAAGCCGAGGGCGCCACGCTGGGACGGCGTTACGCCTCGGAACTGGACCGCCACTTTCGTATATAATATTGCGGGCTTAGTCTTACAGGAGAAGAGCATGAGGAAGAAAGAGACGGGGCTGTTCGGGAACCTCATCGGCGGCTCTGTCGTCATTGGCCTGGTCGCCGCCTTTGGAGGGCCCTTCCTGGCCATCATCGGAATTATCGCAGGCGGGATCTACACGGCAGTGATAGGCATGCACGTGCTGACGCCCAAGGCCCAACGCAGAGACATCACCAAGTTCTAGCCGCCTGCCCCCAGGAGGTCGGCCCACGTTCCCTCTGCCCACGTTCCCGCCAAATGAGGGTAGCGTCCTGACAGGACTTGAGTATGGGTCGACGTGAGCATCGGCGGCTCCGCCCTTTCGATCAGCTCACCTACCCGGCTGTTCCCATCCAGGCCCCATAAACTTCGCTGTTCAACCCCCTTGCCTTGGATGAGCGTCTTGAAGTCTCCCATGCCTCCCGGCCTCTCCACGTCCAACATTCCCATGCGGTTGGCGTCATTCACTTGCTGGGTTAGTCCGAGGGTCCGCAGTTTCCGGGTGAAGAAGTCAAGCCCCAGATTATTCAGGAATTGCCGCTGTGAAATAAGGCCGATGGGGGTCAGGTTGCATCTCCGGCCTTGGCGGACTAGAGTCGAAAAGTCTACGTGGGAAGTGAGGTCCTGGCGGCCTGTCCGCTGGTATGGGTTTGGAGTCTGCGTGTGTTTGAAGTGGCTGGCGAGCGTACCGTGTCTCCGGCCTGCGGCGTAGAGTTCCGACGCCGGGCCGCCATAGTCGATGGTCATGACGTATCCCCGGCACAGAGCATCCGATACGGCCCTCATCCAGGGCTCCAGACCCAGGTTAATCTCCGCCCTCTGCCCCTCTTCAAGCCTTACGTCGAGGTCCTCCAGCCGTTTGGCGAGCGCGCCGGTGGAGGGTGTGCCCGTTTCTTCCGTCAGCGCCCCGTCAGGGCCTTCGGTCACGAATATCTCCACAAGCTCTCCCCCCTCCATAGTGACCCTGTGGACGGGGAAGGCGTCGGCAAGTTCGTTGGACAAGAGGCAGCCAACCACGTTCCTCAATGGGACTGTCTGGGAGACCAGACGGTCCACCTGTTTACGTTGGTCAAGGGGGAGGCTTCTTTCCAAGCCCTGTCCCGCTGTCCTGTCGATGCAGACATAACGCATGGCGTCGCTGAAACCGTCGGGAAGTTGGGGAGAGAATGACATGATGTCGTGGCAGAGCCTGCCGTTCCCCGCTCCCATCTCAATCACATGGAACGGCCGGGGGCGGTCCAAGATGTCCCACATTTGGTAGAGTTGAACGGCGAGGAGACTGCCAAAGGCGGGGTGGGCTTGCGGGGCTGTGTAGAAGTCGCCTCCGGCGCCTATCTCGGCGGCGGTGTAGTATCCGCCGTCGGGCCAATACAGGGCAACCTCCATATACTCGGCGAAGGTGATTTTGCCCCGTTCTCTGATTAGCCGCAGCGCCTCGGCCTCTGCATTCACGTTCTCTAAACCCCTGATGCGGCTAAAACAACATCGAGGGGGCCTAAAGCCCCCTCGATGTCAAGCGCATCAATGTCTTTTGCTATGCCCGCTGTTCGATGGGCACGTATTCGATGTCCATGGGTCCTGTGTAGTCCAGCAGAGGTCGAATCAGGATGTTGTCGGCGTACTGCTCCAGGCACTGAAGGGTCCAGCCCGGGATGCGTCCCAGGGCGAAGATGGATATGAACAGGTCCTCGGGTATGCCGAGAAGGTTGTAGATGGAGCCTGCGAAGAAGTCCACGTTGACATAGATGCCCTTGGCCCTATAGGGGACCATGACCTCTTCCTCCAAGTGGCGCAGGATCTGGAACCATTGCGGCTTCCCCAGCTTCTCTCCCAGGTCCCTGGAGCGGTCTCTCAGGTGCCGGGCTCTGGGGTCTTCGGCTTTGTATACACGGTGGCCGAACCCCATGATCTTTCCACCGTTGTCCAGAATCTTCCGGGCCCAGGGTTCGGCGTTCTTGGCCTCGCCGATCTCCATTGCCATCTTCATGACCTCTTCCGCGGCCCCGCCATGCCAGGGTCCCTTGAGGACTCCTATGCCGGTGACGATGGCCGAGTGGAGGTCTGAAAGAGTGGACGCCGTGACTCTGGCCGCAAAGGCTGATGCGTTGGCGCTGTGCTCGGCGTGGAGTATGAAGTCCACGTCCATCAGCATCGTCGTCTCGTCGTCAGGCTCCTCACCGACGAGCATGTAAAGGAAGTTCCCGGCGTGGTTCAAGTTCGGATTGGGGGGCACGGGGTCCAATCCCTGCCTGAGCCTGTGGTGTGCGGCTACCATGGTGGGTCCTTGGGCGGTGACTCGAAGCCCTTTCCGTAAGGTGGCCTCGGCGGAATTGTCTCCCACTTCGGGATCGAATGCAGCAAGGGCGGAGACCCCCGTCCGGAGGGCGTCCATGGGGTGGCTGTCCTTGACTATGTCCAGGACCTTGTACACTTCCTCCGGGATGTCCCTGTTAAGCCTGAGTTGCGCGTCAAAGTCCCTGAGTTCGGCCGCGTTGGGAAGCTTCCCCATGAGCAGCAGGTGCATGACCTCTTCGAAGGTGGACTTTTCAGCCAGGTCGTGGATGTCGTAACCCCGGTACAGCAGCTTGCCCACTTCACCGTCTATGAAACTGGCCTCGCTGGTGTCCAGGTATACATCCTTTAATCCACGGTGGATTTCAGCTTTCCGCTGTACCATGGCATCTCCTCCATGGGCGTACAGCCCGGGGTTAACGCTGACGGAAGGCCTGGCATCCGTTGTTTTCCTCTATCCGTGAGGGAAAACAGTCAGGGCTTGTAAAAACAGAACACGGCGAATCGTGCCTCTGGTCCGCCAACCAGTCGCCGACGCCGCAATCGGGATTCTATCACCGGCCCAATTAGGCTGTCAACTTCGTGTACTCGTTCCGCGGTTCCTTCTTGGTACGGGCTGGCCGGTTCGCCTTGACCCACGATGGCGGTTTCCTCTCCGGTTTTAGGCCAGTCTGAGCAGTTGTCCAATGGCTCAAGCTGGCCGGTATCCGGTTACCGGTTCTAGAGAATCTTGCTGGTGTCTATCTCCTTGGTGATTGACTTGGACGTGACCCCCCGGCCCCATCGGGTGATGATGCAGTCCCAGGGGCCTCCCGCTCCGCCCCCCGAAATCAAAGTAAGAGCTTCGGGACTCTCTATCGCGTGGATAAGCTCCTTCTCCTGGCCTGGTTCGGGCGGGTCAACCTTCTTCACACGGGCGTATTCCTCGTGAGTCCGGCAAGCGTGGTCGTAGACGAACTGCTTGACCTGCTTCTTGGACCATCCTGCGTCCTTGTACAGGTGGCTGTGTTCGATGGACATGACCAGGATGACCTCGCCTTGCCTGGGCATGATGCCCAGCATGGTGTCGGAGATGTTGATGAGCATGGCCTCGGGAGTCCCCTCCCAGACCACGCCCATCTGCTGGGGGCCGTGGGAGGCGGCCACCGTCACCGTGCTGGCGTCGGCGGCGAACCCCTTTTCCACGTGGAGGGGTTCCCAGGGGCTGTTTTCCTCATCCTCGGCAATGCAGAAGCTGTACTTGCCCGGATGCCCCAGCGTGGAGCGGTCCAGTATGCCGGGATGGTTTTCCAGCACGTTGATGAGGACCATCCTGATGGCCCGGCCCACGGTGGCGTTGGCCCGTCGGTCAGGCCCGGGACCGAAGAGGTTGTTGCCGGAGGCGAACCCCAGCTTTTGGCGGATGGGTCCGTTGATGATGAGAAGGGGCGCCGAGCCTCCCGTGCTGGCGGAGCTGCCGTGGAGGTTGTACTCAGGCAGGACCATTCCCTCCACAGCCGCCATGATTATGGGCATATACTCAGGCTTGCAGCCCGCCATTACGGTGTTGATGGCCACCTTTTCCGCGGTGACGACACGGCCTCGGACGGGTTCTATTCCAATGACGTCCGATGGGTCGCGTTCCGCGAACTCTAGGAAGCGGAGGACTTTTTCTTCCGTGGGAGGGACCACGGGCAGACCGTCAGTCCATCCCTTCTGGTAGCACATCTCGATGGCGTCGTCGAGACCGCCGGAAACATCCACCCGGTTGGAGACAAGGGATTCGGAACTAAGGGTCATGCTGCACCGCCTTGAATAAGCTGGGGATTCGGCCTGCGAAATTCGTGCGTAAAGTAGCACAAAACCGGGGTGGCCTTCAACCGTGGCTTGACGGACACGCTAGCGTGGGGCTGCGCCAGCGGGAAGGGTGGAAAAAGGGTTGTTAAGGGTGTAAACTTGGCGAATCCAATACGGACAGTCGGGGTTGGCAATGCCCATAATTCCGGATAAAGACAGAGACTCCCTCAAGAGGGAACTCCGTAAAGACCTCAAAAACGACGTAACCATCAAGCTCTTCTCCCAGGGTTCCTCATTGTTGACCATTCCGGGCCGGGAGTGCCGTTACTGTCCTCAGACCCAACAGCTCATGGAGGAGCTTACGGCCCTTTCTCCCAAGCTGCACTTGGAAGTCGTGGACATATACAGCCAGGCGGAGGAGAGGCAAAAGTACGGGATTGAGCAGATACCCGCCATCGTTCTGGGAGACAACGGCGGCGGACGGTTGAAGTTCTACGGCCTGCCCGCGGGCCTCGAGTTTCCCACCATCATAGAGGGGATCAAGACCATATCCAGGGGCGTGAGTCCCCTCTCCATGGACTCCCGGAGAAAACTCAAAAAGGTGCGCAAACCGGTGCACATTCGCGTGTTCGTAACGCCGTCGTGCGGCTATTGCCCCGGAGTGGCCCGGCTTGCTCACGCCATAGCCCTGGAGAACGCCAAAGTAACCGCCGACGTGATAGAGGTGGAGGAGTTCCCCGCCCTGGCGCAGACCTATCAGGTGCGCGGCGTGCCCAAGACTGTCATCAGCCAGGACAGCAAGCTGGGAGTCCTGCCCAAAGCACAGTTGGTGGGCGCCGTTTCAGAGGCGGAGTTCGTGGACAAGGTGTTGGAGGCGGGTGCGGACGACGAAGAGGCCGCATAGGTGTCTCAGAATCCGACAACAGGAGACTGACCTTGGTTAGAGAGCTGTCTGGAGGCCTTGACGGTCGGGGCTTGCGCATCGGAATAGCAGTGGCCCGTTTCAACCAGTTTGTGACTCAGAAACTCCTGGACGGCGCCAGGGAGACCCTGACCAGATACGGAGTCCAGGATGGGGACGTGGATATAGTCTGGGTCCCGGGGTCTTTCGAGTTGCCGCTGGCGTCAAAGACCATGGCCCAAACCGGGCGGTACGACGCAATAGTCTGCCTGGGGACCATCATACGAGGCGAAACGGGCCATTACGACATGGTGGCGAATCAGGCGTCCTCCGGCATCAACCGGGTCGCCACCGAGACGGGAATCCCCATCATGTTCGGGGTGCTGACCACCGAGAACATGGAACAGGCCATCAACCGCGCCGGGGGAAAGTCGGGCAACCTGGGCTCCAGCGCCGCCGAGGGCGCTGTGGAGATGGCCCGCATCCTGAGGGCCGTCCGGGACGCCTAGGGCTTACTCCCCTTCTTCCGCTAGCTGAGAAGGTTGGGCCCCTGTCCTGAGCCTGCCGAAGGGATGAGGTGGAACTAAGTCCCCATCCCCGTCTTTCCGGCGCAGGCCGGAATCCAGACGCCGCACTCCCCCGCCAAACTGTCATTCCGAAGCGCAGCGAGGGATCTACAGAAGTTCTCCACAGTCCAGCGCCGTTCCTAAGACAGGTACAAACGTCTTGGGCGTTGTTTTTCTCTTCAGGTGGGCTTGGTAATCAACCTCTTTAGATTCTTCACGCCGCTGCGCGGCGTTCAGAATGACGGGATAGCTTGCTCTCGTACCGCACATGTTAGGTATCGGACTGGACCCCGAACTTTGGTTGACAATCCCCTATGCGGCTCGTATTCTTACGCCACCTTTCCGTTGTCCCCTGGAACGGCGCCCCAAAACCCCATCGCCTAAGGAGTTGCGGTGGCTTCTATCGACCGCCTCATGGAAGACTCGGTGGACATCCACGTCCACTTCGACCCGGACCCCAGAGTCGAGCGGCGAAGTGACGCCCTTGACGTTGCCCGAATGGCCAGGGACATGGGCATGAGGGGGCTGGTGTTGAAGAGCCACGAGTACCCCACCCATCCGGTGGCGTTCACCGTAAGCAAGGTTGTCCCGGGGATATCCATCCTGGGAGGCCTGTCCCTGGATGAAGAGGTGGGAGGGATAAACGCCGCCGCCGTGGAGGCCTCGGCCAGGATGGGCGCCAGAATGGTCTGGATGCCCACTTTCTCAGCCCAGGCGGACAAGCGGCGTAAAGGGCTGCCCGGCGGGATCAACATCCTGGACCAGGATGGGAAGATGGTCCCGGAGGTCTACCCCGTATTGGAATCAATCAAAGCCCACGACATGGCGCTGGCCACAGGCCACCTCTCTACGCAGGAATCCATGGTCCTGGTGGATGAGGCGAGAGCTATGGGCATCAACAGGGTCGTGGTCACCCACGGCTCATCCATGACGGTGATGACCGGCATGACCACCGAGGACATGATAGCCCTGGCGTCCAAGGGGGCCTACATCGAGCACTGCGTCCACGTCATGATGCCGCTGGGGTTCGGCATGGAGGTGAAGCAGCTTGCTGACGTCATCAGAGCGATCGGGGCCGAGCATTGCATAATAAGCTCCGACTTCGGCCAGGCCTTCCACCCGATGCCTCCCGAAGGGATGCGTATGGGCATCGCCACCCTGTTGGAGGCGGGTCTTGAAGACGTTGAAGTCGGGCTGATGGTCAAGGACAACCCGTCCCGGCTCCTGGGACTCTGAAAGACAGCCGTAGTTTTGGCTGGCCGGGGCGGCCTCTTGCCCACTCGGCGACCCGGTGGCCCACCACCCAGGCTATTCCCCTCTCCACAGCCACCAGCGGTGTCCTGTCGCGCCATGCCCGGGGGACCTTCCGGTCGACGAAGAAGTCCTGGAGCTTCTTGGGATGTTCCATCCCCAGGGGATGGAACCGGTCGCCGGGCTTTCGAGTCCGTATGATTATGGCCTCCCCGCCCAGGGATTCCGGGTCCAGGTCGGCGGTGAGAAGTCCAGCAGCCGGCTCTTCCGTCCCATCCATCCACTCCATGCCGAAGTTCCATCCTGAGACGGTCCGCGTTCCGGCATGGCCCCGTTGAGCAAGGGGAATCCGGGTCTCGCCGCCGAACACAGGGAAGGGACACGGAATTTGCGCCCCGCTTCCCATCCACAGGCTGCCGTAGCTTGAATGGAGATAGAGGCCACGGGGCAGGCGGAGGCTCTTGCCGGGTGGCGCCTCGATTAGATTGGCCATGTCCCTGAGATGGGACTGGTAAAGCCTCCGCGGGTCCCCTGCAAGCTCAAGATAAGCTCTCCGCAGCAGAAGCCTTGCCATCAAGGGGCGCTGCTCCGCTAGGGTCTTGGAGTCCATCACAAGCCACCCGCCGTCTTCCTTGACGCACTGTTCCCAGAGGGCGTCAACCTGGCTCTCCACGTAGTCGACTACCAGGCCAGAGGTCTCAGCCAGCCGGTTCAGGGCCTCGATGATGCGGGGGTTGTACTCGGCCAACGCAGGCATCAGTTGGCTGCGGACCCTGTTGCGGGTGAACCTGGGCAGGGCGTTGCCCAGGTCTTTTCTGACTGCGATCCCATTCTCCAGGCAATAGCCGGCAGTCTCCCGCTTGAAGGTCCCAAGAAGGGGACGGAAGAGGGTTGTCCGGTGAGCGCCTGAGCGGCTTACCCAGCGGGACACTTCCTCCATGCCCCGCAGGCCGTGAAGGCCGGTTCCCCTGATGACGTGCATCAGCACGGTCTCCGCAAGGTCGTCGGCGGTGTGGCCCACAGCCACCGCCCGGGCTCCCTGACTCTCCGCCACCCGGGCCAGGAAGCGGTATCGCAGCTCCCTGGCGGCCTCTTCAAAGGAGCTTATGCCCGACTCGCGTCGGTATGCTTCTGGGTCCTCCTCCTCGACGGTGCAGGCGAGCCCGAGGCTTTGGGCGGCGTCGGCTACGAACCGCGCATCGACGAACGCCTCTTCTCCTCTGAAGTCGTGGTTGAGGTGGGCTACGTGCAACTTCAGCTTCTCCGTATCCTTCAGCGCCGCCAGAAGGTGCATGAGGGCCATCGAATCGGGCCCGCCGGACACCGCCGCCACAAGCTTGACGCCGCCCGAGGCGTACCCGGCCCTCAGAAGGGCTGCTTTGACTCTGGCTTCCAGGGTCGGCCCCAAGGACAGGTCTCCAACCCCTTCAGTCGAGGTGGCAGGTGTCGTTCAACCTGACCACCTGCCGGGCGCCGGATTTGGTGGATACGACGGAAATAGAAGCCAGGTTGATGTTGAGCCGGTGAAACCTGGAGAGCGGCAGGCCCAGGTAGGCGAGCAGAGCGACCTTGATGGGGAAGTTGTGGCTTACAACGGCCACAGTCTTTCCGTCGTAGGTCTTCTCGAAGCTCGTTATGGTGTTTCTCACGCGTGTCCGCAGGTCCGTCATGCACTCCCCGGCGGGAAAGCATATCCGGGAGGGGTCGCGCCTCCATTGGGCGAGAAGCTCGGGATATTGCTCTTTCATGTCGCGGCCTTCAAGCCCCTCCAGGTCTCCCAGGTTGATTTCCGTGAGCTCTTGCATGGTGGAAACGGCCAGCCGGGCCCGCTCTGCGATGGCGTCCGCGGTCATCCTGGCTCTCAGCATGGGGCTGCTGATGAGATAGTCGGGTTTGAGTTCGGCCACGGCGCTTGCGGTCATGCCGGCTTGCCGCATGCCCTGATCCGTGAGAGCCACGTCGGTGGCTCCAAGGAACTTCCCGTCCCTGTTCCAGGCTGTCTGGGCGTGTCGAATTAGGATGAGCTGCATGGCAGAAACTCTGGGATAAGTTCATAGTAGCAGTCTGCCCATATAGCGTCAAAGCGCCGGTTGTGGACAAAGGGTGGGCGGCATTATAGACTTCCCGCAGGCAGAGCAGACCCGGGAAATCCCCCCATAAGGAGACGGACATGCCTGTGTTTCCCCATGACTACCTGGAAAAGATGACCTTCCACATATACGTCGCCGAAGGCGTGCCTGAAGACGAAGCCCGCACTGTGGCCAGGCACCAGATATTGGCCAACCTGGTGGGCCACGACTCCCACGGCGTGATACACATTCCCGAGTACGTGGAGCGAATCCACAAGGGGCACATCGTGCCCGGCGCCCCTTTCGAGGTCGAGCACGAGACGCCCACTACGGCCCGCATCAACGGCAACTGGGGTTTCGGGTTCGTCGTGACGGAGCGGGCTATGGGCATGGCAATCGAGAAGGCGAAGGCCAACGGAGTCTCGGCCATGACCATCCGCTACCAGAGCCATATAGGACGCCTGGGCGCCTATCCCACTATGGCGGCGGCGGAAGGGCTCATCGGCATGATCACCGCCGACTCAGGCCGCGGGCCCAAGTCCGTGGCGCCCTTCGGAGGCCGTGAGCGGAGGCTTGGGACGAACCCCATCTGCATGGCGATGCCCAGCGATCTGGAGGGGACCGTGCTGCTGGACATGGCCACCAGCGCAGTCGCCGGGGGCAAGGTCTCTCTGGCCCGCAGTCGAAGAGAGCAGGTGCCGTTGGGTTGGATTATAGACAAGGACGGCAACCCGACCACCAATCCCATGGACCACGCCCAAGGCGGAGCGATTCTGCCCCTTGGAGGAGACCAGGGCCACAAGGGGTACGGACTCTCCTTCATGGTGGAGACCCTCTCGGCGGTCCTGACCGGCCTGGGTTTCGGCATTGACCCCCAGGGGAAGCACAACGACGGTTGCTTCCTGGCCTGCTTTGACGTGAACGCCTTCCGCCCGCTGGACCAGTTCAAAAAGGACCTGAAGGAGTTTGGAGAGTACGTCAAGCAGACTCCTCCGGCCAAAGGGTTCACCGAGGTGCTCTATCCGGGCGAGTTCGAGCACAAAAACGAGCAGCAGCGCCGCCGGGACGGAATCTATATCGAGGACGACACCTGGTCTGAGGTATGGGAGCTGGTGGAGCGGCATAAGCTGGAGCAGGTCATAGGCCAGCCGTAACCGAGCCGGAGATTTGCCGGTCCTTGGTCCGGCATTGACCGGGCGGGTCAGCAGCCCGTTCCCGGCGGGCTGACAACCCGCGTTTTTATTTGACTGGGTGGTCTTGACAGCCTCCACGCCCTTTGCTACGCTTGCGAGCATCGTGTTGCGATGTATCCCTGTGTAGGGGCATCTTATGGCTGGCGTGGGTAGGGTTAAGACCGTAGAGTCCGTCTCGGGCGGCATTGCAGGGCCTTCCGTCCCTTCATTCTTTTCTCGCTACAAAGAGGGGCTGGAGAACGCCGTTCGGCGCTCTGTCACCCCGGTGAACGGCGCCGGCGACAGTCCGTCCGACCTTTACCCTATGATGCTCTATCACATGGGTTGGGCGGATGAAGAGGGGAACCTGCTGGAAGAGCGCATTGCCGAAGGCAAGGCTCTCAGGCCCACCCTCTGTCTATTCTCATGCGAAGCCCATTCCGGCGCTTGGGAGCAGGCAATGCCCGCCGCCGCCGCTCTCGAGCTGGTCCATAACTTCTCACTGATCCACGACGACATCCAGGATGGGGACACCGAGCGGAGGCACAGGTCAACCCTGTGGGTCTTATGGGGGCAGCCCCAGGCCATAACCGCCGGAAACGCCATGCGCTCGCTGGCAGACCGCTCCGCTTTATGCGGCGCGGGACTGCCCCGCCAAAAGGTCCTGAGGGCCTCCGGGCTGTTGACCCAAGCATATTTGGACATGATTCGCGGGCAATGCATGGACTTGTCCTTTGAAGGACGCTTGGACATCAGGTTGGATGACTACCTTGGGATGATCGCCTGCAAGACAGGGTCTCTCATCAGGTGCGGAATGGAGATGGGGGCGCTCATAGGGACTGACGACGAGGGTTCCGTATCCCATTTTGCCAAAATCGGCGCATATCTCGGACGCGCCTTCCAGATCCGAGACGATCACCTAGGAATCTGGGGGGACGAAATAAACACGGGCAAGCCTGTGGGCAACGACATCAGAAGGAAGAAGAAGTCTTTCCCGATAGTCTTTGCGCTGGAAGCGGCTGAAGGTTCCGCCCGAAAGAGACTGACGGAAGTGTACAGCAGCGAGGAGGTGGACGAGCGGGACGTGGATGACGTTCTGGACGTCCTGGCCGAGCTGAATGCGGCGGAATACTCCACGTCGGATACCCAGCGCGCCGTTGGGCTGGCGCTTGGACATGCCAGAGAGGCTGGCCTGAGTCCCTGGGCTTTGCAGGAACTGGAGCAGATGGCGACGTTCCTCGTGGAACGCCAGTCATAATAAAGAGCCGGAGAGGAAGGCGGAAGAATGAAGGCGGTTGAAGAGAGTCAAGAAGGTATAGGCGCCGGCGCCAAGAAGCGGGCTACCAGGCCGATGGAACTGTCGGTCAAGCTGGCCTGGTACATGGTCAGCAACCGCCTGAAGGGGAGGAAACGCTTCCCCTTGGTGACAATGCTCGAGCCCCTGGAGATGTGCAACCTGGCATGCGTGGGGTGCGGCCGCATCCACGAATATAAGCCGGTGATGGACAAGATGATGGACGTGGACGAATGCGTCAGGGCCGTCGAGGAGTCGGGGGCGCCCATTGTATCCATAGCCGGTGGAGAACCCACCATTCATCCCAAGATAGACCAGATCATCAACGAGTTGGTCCGGCGGAAGTTTTTCGTTTACTGCTGCACCAACGGGCTGCTCCTTGAAAGAGTCATGAAGAAGGTCCCGCCCTCCAAGTACCTCTCGTGGGTTGTCCACATGGACGGCATGGAGGAGAAGCATGATGAAGCGGTGGCCCGCAAGGGTGTCTTCAAGAAAGCCCTCCAGGCCATAGAGAACGCGCTGGATTCCGGCTATAGGGTCTGCACCAACTCCACCATCTACCGCGGTGTGGACGTGGAGGACATGCACGCCCTCTTCAAGAAGATGACGGACCTGGGAGTGGAAGGCTGCATGGTCTCCCCGGGTTACGACTACACCCACGCTCCGGACCACGACATTTTCCTGAGCCGAAAGGAGTCGACGGCGGCCTTCAGGGAGATCTTGGACGAAAAGGCCATCAAGGACCTGAAGATGTACAACAACCCCATTTACCTGGACTTCCTTCGGGGAAAGCGGGAGTACCAGTGCACCGCCTGGTCCAATCCCACGTATACCGTCATGGGTTGGAGAAAGCCCTGCTACCCTCTGGCGGACGAGCACGTGCAGAATGTGAATGAACTTTATGAAGCGTCGCTGTGGAATGAGAAGTATGGAGTGGGACGGGACCCCAGGTGCTCCGGTTGCATGATGCACTGCGGGTTCGAGTCGGCGACCATCTTCAACGCGGTCAGCAGCCCCAGGGATTGGGTGACGCTCATCAAGTCCGGCGCCGTTGGCAAGAGCGGGATTACAGCCAGCTAGCTTATGTCTCGTACGATCTTCTTGACGCCTATGGTGCGGGAGGCGCGAGCCCTCCGCAGAGCGGCCGCTTTATCCAACATTCATGCCAGCTCATTCGTCACCGGAGTGGGGCCGTGGCCGTCCGGTTTCTCTTTAGGTCCATTGACGGAGAGTGTACGGGGCGGGGGTTCCATTCTGGCTTTCGGGTTCGCCGGCGGCCTGGACCCGGTCCTCAAGGCCGGCGACCTGGTGGCGGCAACCCGAATCCAAGAAGAAGACGGTCCCCCCATCGAATGCGACCAGGAGATGTTGGCCGCGGTCCGGATGGCCGCCTCGGAAGTGGGCTGCCGCCCATTGCCGGGCTATACGTCCCGCCGGCCGGTATGCACGGCCGCTGAAAAAAGTGATGTCCTGGACCGGACAGGAGCCTCTTACGTGACTATGGAAGACTACTACTACGCTAAAGAGGCGTCCCGTCTCGGAGTCCCCTTCGCCAGCGTCAGAGCAGTCGTGGACACCGCGGACCAATATTTGCCGCCCCAAGTGGCGGACATCGGAGGCGCCTCACCGGCAAGCCAGGCCGTATCGGGGGTTTCTCATGCTGTCACTCATCCTTGGAATATGCCGGCGCTCATGGCTTTGGCCGGCGGGATGTCCAGAGCGGCGCGTTCTTTGGAACGGTTCCTGCAAGCCTATCTGCCGATGACATTAGAGGCGACAATCAGCGGGAGGGACGTGGCTCCGAGCGGGCAGTAGCTTGAAGGCATTGGTCACCGGAGCGACAGGTTTTATAGGAGGGAACGTAGTCCGGGCCCTCGTGATGGGAGGGCATCAGGTCAAGGCTCTGGTTAGACCGGAGAGCACGTTAATAAATTTAGAAGACACAGGCGTCGAGACAGCTCTAGGCGACGTGACCGACCGGCAGTCCGTAGCTTCTGCTCTTGATGGATGCAACGCGGTGGTCCACTGCGCCGCCGTCTATGCTTTCTGGTCAAGGACTCCCCACCGCATCTATGAGGTCAACGTGGAGGGGACCAGAAACGTCCTGGAAGAGGCCGGACGCGCCAAGGTGGACCGGGTGGTGCACACCAGCACCGTCTCAACGGTTGGGTTTCGCAGAGACAGGCTGGCGACTGAAGAAGACCACCCCGACCCTGGCGAACTGAAGGGCCACTACAAGAAGTCCAAGTATATGGCGGAGAAGGTGGCGCTGGAGCAGGCAAAATTGGGGCTTCCGGTGGTGGTGGTGAACCCCACCTACCCGGTTGGACCCTGGGACGTCAAGCCTACGCCGTCGGGTAAGGTCGTGGTGGACTTCCTCAAGGGGAGAATGCCTGCCTACGTGAACACTGGGCTGAACGTGGTGGACGTTGAGGATGTTGCCAGGGGCCATGTATTGGCCCTGGAACGGGGGAAAGAGGGAGAGCGTTACCTTCTGGGGAACCGAAACATGCTGCTGGAGGAGGTCCTAAGAGCGCTGGCCGACCTGACGGGAAGCAGAGCCCCCAGAATCCGCATACCCTTCTGGGCGGCTATGGCGGCAGGTTATTTCGACGGCCTTGTCGAATCTGGACTGATGAAGCGTGAGCCGGCAATTCCGGTGGAAGCCCTCAAGCTTGCGCGAAAGCCCATGTTCGTCGATTGCACGAAAGCGGTCAGCGAGTTGGGCCTGCCCCAGAGTCCGGTGGAAGGCGCCTTGGAGAAAGCAGTCAAGTGGTTCAGGGACCACAACTACTGTTAAAAGAGAATGAAATATGGTTGAGCTAACCCGCAAAACGAATAGGAACGCCCTGGCAGCGGCTGAGAATGCGATCAAACGCTCCCAGGAATATATCCTTTCGGTCCAATGGCCGGAGGGCTACTGGTGGGGCGAGCTTGAGTCCAACCCTACCATGGAAGCCGAGTACCTGATGCTCACCTACTTCCTGGAGGTTGAGGACAAAGAACGCTGGCGCAAGCTGGTCAACCACATCCGAAGCCGCCAACGCGACGACGGCTCTTGGGGCCAGTATTACGAGGCGCCCGGCGACGTATCAACCTCCGTCGAGTGCTACTTTGCCCTGAAGCTGGCCGGCGTTTCTTCCGAACGACCGGAGATGAAAAAGGCCAGGGACTTCATACTGAGCAAGGGCGGCGTGCCCGAGGTGCGCATATTCACCAGGATATGGTTGTCCCTGTTCGGCCAATGGGAATGGAAGGGCACACCGGCTATGCTGCCTGAGATAGTCCTCCTCCCCACTTGGGCCCCGTTCAATATATACCGGTTCTCCAGTTGGGCGAGGGCCACCGTCGTGCCGATGACGATCATCCTGTCAGAGCAGCCGTCTAAGCCTGTGCCGGAATGGGCTGCCATCGACGAGTTGTACCCCGCTCCCAGGGAACTCACGGACTACTCTCTTCGCAGACCCAAATCCCTCTTGTCCATGCGCAAGATGCTGCGCATGGCTGACTCCGTCCTCCGGCTGTATAACGGCCTTCCCTTCAAGCCGGGGCGTGACCGCGCCACGAGGAAGGCCATGGAATGGATAATGTCCCGCCAAGAGGCTGACGGCTCATGGGGTGGAATCCAGCCGCCGTGGGTCTACTCGCTGATCGCCCTCAAGCACATGGGTCTATCCATGGACCATCCCGTGATGAGGAAGGGCTTCGAGGGGTTTGAAAAGTTCGGCATCGAGGAGGGCGACACGTGGAGGGTTCAGGCCTGCGTGTCGCCGGTCTGGGACACTTGTCTTGTGTCCATCGGGCTGTTGGACTCAGGCGTAGCTCCTGACCACCCGGCCCTTCAAAACGCAGCCCTCTGGATGCTGGATGAGCAAATCACCTCCGGGGGCGACTGGCAGGTAAATGTCAAAGGAGTGGAGCCGGGCGGATGGGCTTTCGAATTCGCCAACGACACCTATCCCGACGTAGACGATGCGGCGGAAGTGTTGATGGCCCTGAACGACATCCGCCTTGACCCGGAGGGGGAGTCCAGGAAGGCTGAAGCCATACGGAAGGGCGTCGATTGGATGCTTGCCATGCAGTGCTCCAACGGGGGATGGGCGGCCTTCGACAAGGACAACGACTCCGGGTACGTCTCCAAGATACCCTTCTCCGATTTTGGAGAGACCCTGGATTCGCCCAGCGTCGACGTAGCCGCGCACGTGCTGGAAGCCCTGGGCAAGCTCGGCTACTCCAAGGACTTCGCCCCCTTGCTCAGAGGATATGAGTATATCCGGTCCGAGCAGGAGCCCGACGGCCCCTGGTTCGGGCGGTGGGGCGTCAACTACATCTATGGGACCGGCGCAGTCCTGCCCGCCCTTGAGGCCATCGGCGAGGACATGGGCCAGCCCTATATCAGGACGGCCGTAGACTGGCTGGCGGCCCATCAAAACCCGGACGGCGGTTGGGGAGAGAGTTGCGCCTCGTATGTGGACTCACAGTGGCGGGGGCGTGGACCGTCTACGCCGTCCCAGACCGCATGGGCGCTGCTGGCCCTGATGTCAGCAGGAGAAACTGACCATCCCGCCACAGAGCGAGGCATAAGGCGCCTGGTGGAGACCCAACGTGAAGACGGCTCTTGGGATGAGCCGTACTTTACGGGCACAGGATTCCCTGGCTATGGTATAGGGAAGCGGTTGGCCCGTTATCCGAAACCCAGTGATGACGGCTACCAGGGCGCCGAAATGCCGGCCGGATTCATGATTAACTATCATATGTACCGGAACATTTGGCCTTTGATGGCTCTGGGTCGTTACAGGGAAAAGGCCTCAAAGGCAGCCTAGGAGAGGAGTCCTCCGGAGAAGCCGGTTGTTAAACCTGTTTCTCCTGGGGAGGCGCGGAGGGTAATATGGATGACCGAGTGGTCCAGGAAGTCAGCGCTCAGACCGTGACGCAGATATCTATGCCTCACAAGCGGGGACCCGAGAGCTTGGCCAGGGCGCCGGCGTCCCGTCCCGAGAAGTTGGAAAGCTCCAATTCCGGGCCCATGTTGTGCCAGACATATTGCATAAAGGTGCACAGCGAGAGAGCCCCGGAATTCATGGACATAACGTCCCATGTTCGTGACTGCGTGGCCGATTCCAACGTCAACAACGGATTTGTAGTCGTCTATTCAAAACACACGACCGCCGCCATCAAGATAAACGAGAACGAACCGCTCCTCCTCCAGGATATGGAGGAGTTCTTGGAGCGCATGTCGCCCAGGGGCGCATACTATCGGCACAATGACTTCGAGATTCGCACCGTCAACATGACGGACAATGAGGCTCCCAACGGCCACGCCCATTGCCAGCACTTGTTGATGGGCGGCAGCGAGACCATACCCATAGCAAACGGCGGCCTGGTCTTTGGCGCGTGGCAAAGCATCTTCATGGTTGAGCTGGACCATCCACGACCTCGTGAAGTGGTGGTCCAGGTTATAGGCCAGTGATGAAGAGGCCCCTACGCCATGCAGTACGTGGACCTGGCCTATGATGCATGTCGCCTTATAGCTAAACGCGAGGCGAAGAACTTCTACTACGCTTTCATCACCCTGCCCGCCAGAAAGCGCCAGTCGATTTACGCGTCCTACGCCTTTTGCAGGCTCTGTGACGACGCCAGCGACGAAGACCTCCCCATCGACGAGAAATTGGCCCGGTTGAAGGAGATTCGCCGCAAGCTGTCCCTGGCGTACAAGGGAGTCGTCGACGACCCCGCCGCCGATCCCGTATTTACGGCCATAGCCGACACTGCGTCAACCTTCGACATCCCAGAGGACTACTTCCTGGAGGTGGTGGCCGGAGTTGAAACGGACCTGACGAAGCACACGTACAATAATTTCGTCGAGCTCACCGACTATTGTTACAAGGTGGCCTCGGTGGTCGGGCTCTGCTGCATCCGTATATTCGGATACACCGATGAGCGGGCCAAGGGTCACGCCATAGACTTGGGTGTGGCCATGCAGCTTACCAACATCCTTAGAGACGTCAAAGAAGACCTGGACCGCGGCCGGGTCTACATTCCGCTGAACGAGATCGAGGAGTTCGGTTACTCCATAGACGAACTCCGAGACGGCGTTGTCAACGAGCGCTTCAACAATCTTATGAGGTTCCAGGCCCACCGGGCCCGAACATACTTCGAGAGCGGCTTCAAGCTGCTGCCCTATCTGTCCGCCAGGGAACGTGCGTGTCCGGCAGTCCTGGCACGGCTGTACAGCCACATCCTGGACAGGTTGGAGGACAGGAACTTCGACGTATTCGCCGGGCGTGTGAGCCTGACCGCGCGGGAGAAGTATTTGGTTACGGCCACTGCGTGGGCGCGCAGCCTCCTCCCCATGGGAAGTCCCGGCCCTGGGCGCCGTTGAAACCCCGCTCCGGCGCCTGAATCCGCCTTGGACAGGAGCGCGAATCAATGAATTGCCCCTTGGAGCATCTATCGCACGAGATAATGATGTAATATTAATGGCCAAATAAACTGCCGTGATCATCAACGCGGGTGGTCGCAACTGTCTTGTTGGACCTCTCGGCGCTGTGGAGAATCACGACTGGGGACAAAGGGCATGGTAAGGAATGGGGTCAGACCGACGGTCGTAGCCGTAACTGGAGCGTCTGGATATGTCGGGACAAACCTCTTGGGGCGCCTGGAAGAGGATGAATCGCTGGGCCGGGTGCTGGCCATCGATCACCGGCCGCTGCCCCTTCCTTTCCACAACGTAACCACCCGTCGGATGGACATCGTCCAGTCCACGGAAGACCTTTTCAAGGATCATCACGTGGACACGGTGGTGCATCTGGCCTTCATCCTGAAGCCGGGCAGGACTCGTAAAGAGGTGGAGGGAGTCAGAGCCAACAACCTGAAAGGCCTGGCAAGCGTGCTCAATGCTTGCCGGGGGGCCAGGGTCAGGAATCTTGTCTATGTCAGTTCCCATACTATCTACGGCGCCCAACGGGACAATCCGATACCCATTACCGAGGAAACTTCCGTCCGCCCCTCGAAGAGGTTCCAATACTCCGTGGAAAAGTCTATGGCCGAGGAGATGGTCCGGACCTTCGCCACCGAGAATCCAGGGGTCATAGTCTCGGTCCTGCGCCCTTGCGTCGTAATGGGTCCCGGCGCCGACAATTACGTCACCAGGGCGCTGTTTAAGCCGGCGCTCATGGGTGTAGCCGGCTCAGACCCTCCATTGCAGTTCGTCCACGAATACGACGTTGCCTCCGTTCTCCATTGTTTCATAAACAATCCCATTCCGGGCACATACAACGTGGCCGGAGACGGGGTCATACACTATAGCCGGATGGCAAGATTGTCCAATCGCAAGCTTGTATTCCTGCCGTCCTTCTTGGCCTATGGGCTGGTCGAGACGGCGTGGAAGCTTGGCATCCAGAAAGAGTCTCCTTCTTCTGGGTTGGACTTCGTACGGCATCCCATCATCATGAGCACGGCCAAGCTAAAACGGGACACCGGGTTCAAGTTCACGTATACATCCACCGATGCTCTCATGTCCTTCCTGCCTGACCAGAACCCCTGATGGCCCGTTATTCCAGCGGACGGGGCAGGATCCAGGCCCTCGAAGGCGCCGCGCCCGTGTACACCTCCCTTTCATGGCTCCGGGGTCTTTCTTCCGCCGGGCTTCTCAACCCGGCGCCCAACCTGTGGGTTATGGAGTGGTGGACACGGACGCTTCTTCAAGCTATTCTACGGGCCGTTGGGCTGAGCAAATCCTTCCACAAGACTAATTCCTGGAGGTCCGATGGCCCTGTTTCTGAATGAAAGCGAGGTCCGGGGACTGCTTACCGTGAAAGAATGCATCGGGGCGCTGGAGACGGCCTTCATCCACTCGGCTGGCGGCCTCGCAGAGAACGTTCCCCGCCACAGGATACGTCTTCCAAGGGGATTTCTGCATCTGATGTCCGCTGCCGCCGTCGCTACCGATATGATCGGGTTCGGCTACAAGGCCTATACCACATTCCCCCGGGGTGAAAGCAAGTTCCTGATGATGCTTTACGACGGCGAAAGGGGAGGGCTGCTGTCCGTGATGGAAGCGGGGACCCTGGGCCAGATCAGGACGGGAGCGGCCTCAGGGCTGGCCTCCAGGTTCATGGCGGTCGAGAACGCCGAGACCGTGGGCATAATTGGGACCGGGTTCCAGGCCAGGAGCCAACTGGAGGCTATATGCGCGGTCCGGCCAATCAAGCATATACGGGCCTTCAGCCGGAACGCGGCCAACCGCGAGGCCTTCTGCTCCAGAATGGCCCAACGGTTGGACGTAGAGGTGACTCCGGTGGACAACGCCGAGGAGTGCATTCGCGGCGCCGACATTGCCGTCACAATTACAGACTCCAGAGACCCCGTGCTCATGGGCGAATGGCTGAAGGACGGGGCCCACGTGAATGCGGCCGGGGGCAACCACTGGTTGCGGCGTGAGGTCGACGAGGAGACCGTGACTCGTTCGTCGGTCATCGTCGTCGACGATCTGGACCAAGCCAAGGCGGAATGCGGAGACCTGATTTGGCCGTCCGAGCGGGGATCATTCCGCTGGGGCAAGGTCAACACGCTGGCGGACTTGGTGACCAGAAAGGTAATCGGGCGTCCTGGCGCTGTTGACGTGACTCTTTTCGAGTCCCAGGGAGTGGCCTTGGAGGACGTGGCGGCGGCCCTCCACGTATATAAGAAGGCGCGTGAGAGGGGCGTCGGCCAGGAATTGCCCTTCTGATCGATCCGTGTTGTGGCTGGCTGCCCGACCTACATATAATGGGCCTACGCCCCATTGACGACAAAATCACCGTTATTTCCCTGCGATTAGGCCCCTTGGAAGGCGTCTTCCCGGAGTCTATTTCGACAAAGGAGGAACTATGGCAACCGCCAGCGGCGTCGGTCTAAAGCACATGAGCCGTGACATCACCGAGGGTCCTGACAGGGCTCCCGCCAGAGCAATGCTCCTGGCTATGGGCCTCAGCCGGGAAGACCTTGACAAGCCTTTCATAGGCATCGCCAATTTGGCCAGCGACATCACTCCCTGCAACGTTCACCTGGGCAGGCTCGTTCCGCCGGTAAGAGAAGGAGTGACTTCGTCAGGAGGCACGCCTTTCCAGTTCGGGACCATTACTGTCAGCGACGGCATATCCATGGGGACCGAGGGGATGAAGGCCTCCCTCATCAGCCGCGAGGTCATAGCCGATTCCATCGAAGTGGTCGCCTTTGGCCAGCGTTTCGACGGTCTGGTGACCATCGCCGGGTGCGACAAGAACCTGCCTGGCGCCCTCATGGCCGCCGCACGGCTGAACATCCCGTCCGTCTTCATATATGGGGGCTCCATTATGCCCGGGCAGTTCCTTGAGCGAGACGTGAACATTCAGGACGTCTTCGAGGCTGTAGGCGCCCATTCTAAAGGCTCCATGTCCACCCAGGACCTGACCGCCCTGGAGTCCTGCGCTTGCCCCGGCGAGGGCTCCTGCGCGGGGCTGTTCACAGCCAACACCATGGCTGCGGCCATCGAGGCCATCGGCATGTCCCTGCCCGGCGCCGCTTCCATTCCGGCCATAGACGGGCGCAGGTTGTCAAGCTCTGTCGAGGCCGGCCAGGCGGTGATGAGGTGCCTGGAAAGGGGCATCAAGCCCAGAGACATCATGACCCGCCAGGCCTTCGAGAACGCCATCACCGTTGTGGCGGCTATGGGAGGCTCCACCAACGCCGTGCTGCATCTCCTGGCCGTTGCACGCGAGGCGGAAGTTGACCTGGACATTGACGACTTCGACCGCATCAGCGCCAATACACCCTACATCGCCGACATGAAGCCGGGCGGCCGATATGTCATGTCGGACCTGGACCGGGTGGGAGGAGTGCCCCTGGTAATGAAGCGCCTGCTGTCGGCGGGGCTGCTGGACGGCGGCCAGATGACGGTTACAGGGCGGACCGTGAAAGAGAACCTCGATGACCTGGACGTGGTTGAGGACCAGCCCGTGGTGGCCCAGGTCGGCCAGCCCTTGGCTCCCACGGGGGGCTTGGTCATCCTGAAGGGGAACCTGTCCCCGGAAGGCGCAGTGGTCAAGGTCTCGGCCAGCCAGGGCCACATCCAGCAAACGGGTCCGGCGCGGGTCTTCGACAGGGAAGAGGACGCCTTTGCGGCCATACGGCGCCAGGAGATTCAGGCCGGAGACGTCGTCATCATACGCTATGAGGGGCCCAGGGGCGGCCCCGGAATGCGTGAGATGTTGGGAGTGACGGCTGCGTTGGTTGGCCAGGGGCTGGGTGAGCAGGTGGCGCTGGTGACGGACGGACGCTTTTCGGGCGCCACGCGCGGCCTCATGGCAGGCCACGTAGCCCCCGAGGCCGCCGTGGGAGGCCCAATCGGACTGCTGAACGACGGCGACATGGTCACTCTGGACATTCCTGGGCGCCTGCTGGCTGTGGATGTCTCCGACGAGGAAATGGAGCGGCGACGAAGGGCCTGGCAGGCCCCGGAGCCAAGATATACCGTAGGAGCTCTAGCTAAATACGCCCGCCAAGTATCCTCGGCCTCTTTAGGGGCAGTGACCAGCTAGAGTCCCCAATCCAATCGTCTCCCCTGGGAAGAGGGCGTGAATCGGGTGTAATGGGACAGTACGAGACGCTTGCCCGCCGGCGGCAAGGTCAGAACGGAAGTTAAAGATGTCGGGAAGAGTGGAAGTGGGCCTGCTGGAGAAGATCAGGCCCCAGTTGGTCTCCATAGTCAACGATGACGCCAAGCGTCTGCCCGGACTGGAATACTGCGATGTCCGTATGCAGGTGCGGGAGGAAAAAGGAGCGGTCGCCGAGAACGGAAACGAGAAGGCGTCCGCAGAGGACTACGCCTTTGACTTCGGCGTGCGGGTCATTTCAGGAGGCCGCGTCACTGCGCCGGGATTCTATGGGCGCATCCTTGGCGCGGCTGACATAGACCGCATCGGCCAGGTGGTCATGGAGGGCGTCACCCAGGCCAACGACCGGGCCAGGGCCAGCGCCAGGATGAAAGCGTCCGCCAAAAAGCGCTTGGGCGCATTGGGAGCGAGCCTCTCCAACGCCGTGCTGGCTCCTGTGCCCATCGTCCAGGACACAGTTGACTCTGTGTACAAGATTGATCCCAGATCCGTGTCCCTCGATGAGGCGATAGGAATGGCTGTGGACGGCTGCAAGGCGGCTCAGGCCGGCAGCCAGGTGGTGTACACGGCGGCCTCGACGGGGACCTTCGTGCTGCGGGAGTTGTTCTGCAGCTCCGAGGGCGCCGACATTGACCAGAGCTTTGCCCAGACCGAAGGGTTCGTTATTGCCATATGCGCCGCCGACCACGGGACCATGGAGATATACGACTTTACAGGCCACCAGCGTGGATGGGAGATTCTTACCGAGGGCTACGACAATGGCCCAATCGTGCTGCCCGACTTCGTCTCATTTTGCAAGAAGCTGGGCGCCGACGCGGTGGAGGTGGTAAACGCCCCGCCGTTAAAGCCCCCCGACAAGGATGTGACGGTGGTCACCGATCCCCACTTCAACACCCTGCTGGTGCATGAGGTCGTGGGGCATCCGTCGGAGTTGGACCGGGCCCTCAAATATGAGACCGCCTATGCTGGGCGCAGCTGGTTCTTTCGGGACGTGAACGACAACCAGATAGGCAGGCCCATCGCCTCGCCGCTGGTCAACGCCTTCTCCGACCCCAATATGGAGGGGTTCGGGTCCTTCAAGTACGACCATGACGGGACTCCCGCACGCCGCGCTTACCATATCCGGGGCGGCGTCATGGAGGAGTTCCTGAACAACCGCCAGACCGCCGCCATTCTGGACGTTCAGGCCAACGGCTCCTCGCGGGCCACTGAGGCCAGCCTTGTACCACTGATCCGTATGACCAACACCGTCTTCGCGCCTGGAGAACAGGACCCACAGCAGATTATCAGCGACGTCGAGGACGGCTACTACGTCTCCGGCCACCGCATACCCTCAGTGTCCGAGGCCAGAGAGAACTTCCGCATTACAGCCGTGAAGGTCTACGAGATAAAGAACGGCCAGCTGGGCCAGCTATACCGGGACGGCGGCATCACGTCGGATTCCAGAGACTACTTCATGAGCATCGACGCCGTGGGCGCCGACTTCAAGATGTACCCCGTGCCCAACTGCGGCAAGGGCCAACCCATGCAGGCCAAGCGCATGAGCAACGGCGGCCCCACCATGCGGGGAATAGCCCGCCTCACGGGACCGGCGACGTGACTTCACTGCCGCGACGGGCCGGTCCCACAAGAGGCTGAAGGCCCACTCAATTCCAACCCGGAGAAGTGATATGCCCCTGACACCCATGAGCCAACTGCGCAGGTCCGTCAAAGAGGGTCTGGCGTATCTCAAGTCCCAACCCGACGTGGCCGAGGCTGAGGTGTTTGCCGCGGCCAACGGCAACCTGACAGTGCGGCTTAACTACACGTCCCGCATACCCAGCAACGGCGTAGAGGAACCCAAGTCGCTGGAGTCCTACGGGCTTGGCGTTCGGGTCGCATTCGCCACCGGCGACGTGACCAAGACCGGGTTTGGCAGCGAGCCCGCCGACCTGTCCCTGGAAGGGGTGAAGAGGGCGCTGGAGAAGGCTCGCCAGGGCGCCGTGGCGGACCGGGAGTACGTATCCCTGCCCAGACCCACGGGAGAAAGACCGACTTTGGCCAAATACCATGATCCTGCCGTCATGCGAATAAGCAACGGCAAAATGGCGGCCGCCGGGTGGCAGACGGTGGAGCGGACCCTGGAGACCATAGGGACCTCCGAGGACCTCTTGAACTTGGCCGGGTCGCCTGAAGGAGTCAGAGACCTGGGAGTCATCCTGGGCGGCGACGTAATCATGCTGCAAGAACGGATGGCCATTGCCTCCACTCACATGCCCAGGGTCCAGTCTGATGAGTCCACGTTGGTCATGTCGTTCGCCACGGCCATGCTGGAAGACGCGGCGGCCAAGGGGAGCGGATGGTCTGTCGGAAACCGCCTTTCGGACATAACGGGAGAGGCGGGGGCCGAAGCCGCACGCAACGCCATAGCCTCGGTGAACGGCCGGCGGGTGGATGCAGGCGCCTATCGCGTGGTGCTGGGACCCCAGACCCTCACCGAGATATTGGAGTGGATTCTGATGCCGAGCCTCTATGCGGAGATGTTCTACGCGGGGGCTTCAACCTACATGGGAAAGTTCGGCCAACAGGTGGCCCACGAGACGCTTAGCATCTACGACGACGGCTCTGCGCCGGGACTGGCCGCCAGCAAAGCCATCACCGATGAAGGTCTGCCCACCGGAAGAGTCGATCTCATTCGAGGAGGCTCCCTGGTCGGGCTTCTGTCCAACTATTACGAAACCCAGCGGCTTCTGAATGACCCCAAGGGAAACGAGAAGCTGGGAGTGGACCCCAAGGGTGTTGCGGCGGCCCTGGCGCCCCGCAACGGTTTCCGCAGTGGCAGGGGCGGGGGACGCAACTTCGACGCATCTCCGGGCGTGACTCCAACCAACCTGATAGTCGAGAGCAGCCAGCCCTGCTCAAGGGAGGAACTGCTGCGGCGTGTGGGAGACGGCCTCTACATTGGACGCATATGGTACACGTATCCGGTCAACGGCATAGGCGCCGGAGACTTCAGCGGCACGGTCATCGGCGACTCCTACATCATCAAAGACGGCAAGCTGGCAGCCCCCATCAGACCCAACACTCTGCGTATGAACGAGAATGTCCACAACGTGTTGAGGAACATTCTGGGCATTGGGTCGGAACGAAAAGGGACAATACGTTGGTCTTCCGACCAGGTAGTGTGGGCGCCTGAGGTGGCGGTGTCCGACTTCCACGTGTCGGAAATCGGCGAGTACATGGAGCAGGTCTTCTAGGCACCTCAGGGAGATTGCCGCTCGCCGTCATTGGCTTATCACGATGCTGCTGATGATGGCCGCCATCATCGTAACCCACGAGCCGGCGACGAGAATGATGAGGCTGGTGAATCGCCGGTCCATCGTGTCAAAACGGCGGTCCACGTGGTTACTAATATCGCTGAGACGCGTGTTCAGGTCGTCGAGCCTGCGGTCAACCTGCTCGTAGACTCCCTCCAGCCTGCTTACTCTGTCTTCAGTCGTCACCATGCCAACTCCCGGGGTTTGTCTAGGCTCTTAGGTCATTATAACTCTGGAGTAATTAAAGCACAGGGCGATTTTTCACTGCTATGAAACCGGTTGTCCCAGGATGGGAGTGATGGGTTCCTTCAGTGGGAACTTTATAACCTTTCCGTCCGGACAATCCACCGTTCCATCACGTCAAGGAACCACGGGTCGTAAGCCTCATCGACGTGGCTGTTGTTCCAAAGTCCTGAGAGGCGCACCGGCCCACGGTCGCTGTGCAGGCCAAGCCATTTCCTCGATGGCGGGTCAGCAGCCTGTCCCCAATAGCCGCTTTAGAAGGGCGATGGCATTGCGTTCTATGAACCCGCGCTGGCTGTCGGGGCCCGGCTCGTCGCCAACGTTCAGCCACAGGAATGGCATGGACCGGATGTATCGGCTGACCTTGACCTCAAGGGTGCGTTCCCACTGCTTCACGTCCTCCAGCCCAATGCCGATTTGACGAGCGGCAGACCGGATGTCGCTGACACCCCAGGATGGCGGCGGACGGACGTTCTCATGACGTGCGAGTGCAATGCCCACCAGAAGTCGGAATATTGAGCCGCGGTGATTGCCGCCGCCGGTGCGCACTGGACCGCTATGCTGGTACAGCCGTCCCCAAAGCGTGCTTCTGGCCCTGGGAATTAGAGCGTGGGTCCCGACTTGCACTACCCTGGGGCCATTGCCTGATCCTGTGCGTGTCTCGCCCTTCTCGAAGAAGAAGTAGATTCCGCGCGTCGGCCAGTTCATATTACGGCGGCAATCGGCCAAGGTGCGGGCGCCGCCGACGCGGTTCCGGAGCCTGTCTAGGAGGGCGTAGAAGCGTACGGTGTCTGCTAGGAGGCCGGTCATGGACTGAGTTGGCGTTTGAGCCATGCCAGTTGTTCACCGATGCGCAGTCCCTTCAGGGGAATGTGTACGGTGAGGCCCCGCTCCCGCAAGGCGGGATCCAGGAATTCCCGGTAGCGTCGGCTGGTGAGAAAGACGACGGACTTGGCGCCTACAAGGCTCCGCTCTACGTCCATCAAGACACGCTCCGCCCAAGCGCGCCGTTGGTCGATGGGCATGGTCCTCAGCGTCTTGTCATAGGGTGAAATGACCGTCTCCGGGTTGAGTAGCCCATGCTTCGCGGACAAGATGTACCACGGCTGCCCCGTCCTCTCCACATATTCCCGGGCCTTGCGGAACCAGTCGGACGTGTAGAGGTCCTTGGCTGGCACGGCCGTGGAGCTCTTCCGCCTCACACACGAGACAAGATAGAGCGTCGCGCTGTTCGAGACCGAATGGTTTGTCTCTGCGCGGTTGCCCAACATTGCCTCCCTGCATTGGGGCGGTGGGAACGATGGGGTAGGCGCCGAGGCCGGTCTAGCCCCGTATCAGCACAATTTCACGCTGGATGGGGGTGGTGGGCACGGGGCCTTCCTCCGACATGTATACGTCTATCTCCGAACGCACGCCGAACTCCGGCAGGTATATGCCGGGCTCTATGGAGAAGCATATCCCGGGTATGATGACGCGCCGGTCGTCGGTCTCGAAGCTGTCTAGGTTCACTGCGTCGCCGTGGACCTCTCCGCTGATGCTGTGGCCCAGCCGGTGGGTGAAATACTCGCCGTAGTTGTAGCCTGTGATCACCTCGCGGGCCACGTAGTCGACCTCCCGCCCCTCCACGCTGCGCCCATAGGCGTGGGCCTCCTGGATGAACTCCAAGGCGGCGTCGCGGGCTTCCACCACGATGTCGAACACCTCCCGGCAGTGTTGGGGCGGTCTGTCGCCGACGTACGCCACCCAGGTGATGTCGGCGTACACTCCGCCCTCCGACTCCTCCCGAGCCCACAGGTCTATGAGGACCCAGTCCCCTTCTTTGAACATGGGGCCATCGGGCTGCGGCTCGTAGTGAGGGTCGCCGGCGTGGCCGTTGGCCGCCACTATGGGGCCGTCGGGCGAGTGTATGCCCTCTTCTCTGAACCGGCTCCTTATGAAGTCCGCCACCGCATGTTCCGTGACGCCGATCTCGAGTTTCTGGCCGATGTGGTTGAAAGCCTCCAGCACGATGCGGCCCAGCTTCTCGGCAGAGCGTTTGTGGGACTCCAACTGGGCCACTCCCCAACGCTGGGTGGCGTATTGGAGCAAGTCCGCCGACGAGGTCACGTCCACTCCCAAGTCCCGTACCAGTTCCACCGTACCGGCGTCCACCTTGGAGACCCTGGGAATGGAGCCTAGGGGAGAGTACTCCATGGCGACCCGTTTTCCCGTTGGGAGCGCCTTTGCCAGGGACTCGACCATCGTCTCGCGGTTTCTGTACACCTCCTTGCGGAGGGAGGAGTCGCGGAACCTTCCGGCGTCTACGTGGTGGACGATGAGGACGGGCTCTCCCGACGCCGGGACATAGAGATAGCAGGGGCGGGTGACGTTGGAGATGCGGCCCCCAAGCGCTTGCCACATGATGGGGTTGGAGTAGCGGTAGTCGTGGATGAGCCACCCGTCGATGGGAGGGGATGACTGCTGCATGAAGCTTTGGGCTTCCCGGATAACGTCGTCGGTGGTCATAGCGGCTCCCGGGGCTGATCAGATGGGGAACTGAACGGCGCCTCCATCCACGGGAACGGTGACCCCCGTGATGTAGCTGGACCGTTCAGAGGCGAGGAAAGTTATCAGGTCCGCCATCTCGCCGGGCCTGCCCATGCGGTGCATGGGGATGTCCAACTTTACCATTTCGGAGAGGGACTTCCCTTGATCGCTGGCCGCCGCCTCGTAGAAGGGGGTCAAGGGTTCCGTGTCTATGACTCCGGCCAGCACGGAGTTGACCGTAATGTTGAACGTGGCCAACTCGACTGCCAGCATCTTCGAGTATCCCAGCACGGCCGTGGGGTTGGATATAGAGACTATTCGGCCTTTGAAGGAGCGGCCCACAGGCGCCGACAGAGGGTTGATGATCCTTCCCCATTGCTGTTGTTGCATGTAAGGCATGACCTCGCGGCACATGCGGACAACGCTCAGGAAATTAAGCTGAAGGGACTCTTCCCATTCCTGGTCGTCCATAAGGGACGGGGCCTTGGAGGGCGGCTGCCCGATGCTGTTGACCAGTATGTCTATGCGCCCAAACCTGTTGTGGGCGCCCCTGACGACCCTTCTGACGTCGGCGGAACTGAGCATTTCTCCAGGGATGGCCAAGACTTTGTGTTGGGAGCTGACCCTTGCGATGTCCCGCTCAGTGTGCCGCAGTTCGTCCTCATTGTCGGAAACGATGGTCAGGTTGACTCCCTCGCGGGCTAGGGAAAGCGCCGTCTCCCTGCCAATCCCTTGGCTGGAACTGCCCACGATCGCCACCCTATCTAGAAGACCCAGGTCCATTAAGCCGTTACCAGCCTACAATTCCGTTCTGTGAGTTCAACGCCAGCGTCGGCCCAATCATAATGCCGACGCCGTACACAGGCAATAGCGTTTCCGTTCATTACGGCGCCAAGGCCCTTAGACGGCCCCTTCCTCCTTGAGGCGGGCCGCATCCTGTTCGGTGTAGCCAAGCTCTGACAGTATCTCCCAGTTGTGCTGGCCCAGTACAGGGGCCCCTCGGACGACGCTTCCGGGAGTCTGGGAGAACTTGATGGGAATGCCGGCAACCTTGACCGTTCCAAGGCTGGCGTGGGGCGCTTCTTGCAGCATCTCACGGTGTATGACTTGAGGGTCGTTGAAAACGTCGCTGACCTCGTTGATGGGTCCGCAGGGGACTCCGCCGTCTTCCAGTATTCTCACCCACTCTTCCACGGGCTTCTTTTCGAACTCCCTTTGAAGCAGGGCCACCAGCGTGGAGCGGTTCCTCACCCGGTCCCCGTTCTGGCGGTAGTCGGGATGGTCGAACAGGTCCTCCCTGTCCATCGCCTTGCAGAACCTTTCCCAAAGGCGGTCGGACCCGACGGCTATGTTGACGTACTTGCCGCCTTGACACTGGAAGGCCTGGTAGGGCACGAGGGTCGGATGGGCCGCCCCGACTTTCTCCGGGTTCTCGCCGGTGGCGAAATAGTAACCCGCCATATAGGTCAGCCACGCCACCTGGAGGTCCAGCATGGATATGTCTATGTACTGACCTTCCTCCAACCCGTGCAACGACTGGTGGAACAGGGCGGTCATGATGGCGTAGGCCCCCATCATGCCCGCTCCAATGTCCGTAAGGGCGATTCCCATTTTGGTGGGAGCGCCTCCGGGTTCGCCTGTGAGACTCATGATGCCGCCGATGCCCTGCATGACCTGGTCATACGCCGACTTGGTGCGGTAGGGTCCGGTCTGACCAAAGCCCGATATGGAGCAGTAGACGATTTTGGGGTTGACTGCCTTCACCGCATCGTAGTCTATGCCCAGCCTGCCGGTTACTCCTGGGGTGAAATTCTCCACGACCACGTGGGCGTTCCTGGCTAGGTCCAGGAATATCTTGGGTCCCTCGTCGTGCCGGAAGTTGAGGGTCAGGCTGCGCTTGTTCCGGTTGATGGACAGAAAGTAGGCGCTCTCGTCCTCTATGAAGGGCGGCCCCCATTTCCGCGTGTCGTCTCCGCTTCCGGGGACCTCTATCTTTATCACGTCGGCGCCGTAGTCGCCCAACATCATGGAGCAATAGGGCCCGGCCAGCGCCCTGGTCAGGTCCAGCACGCGTATTCCCTCTAAAGGCTTCATCAGTCCCTCCGGTTGGTCAATTCAGGGTGTTCGTATGGAGAATGCGCCCGTATTCTAACCCATGACGCCGGTATTCTAACCGATGGCATGTGGGCTAAACAGGGTTGACGGTTTCCAGGGCCCTCCGGTAGTCCTCGGGAGTGTTCACGTCCAGCGCGACCTGTGGATCGCCGAGGTCCACTCTTTGGGTATGGCCTTCGTGACGGATTCTCAATGCTTTGACGCCCAGGGTGTCCTCGCGGATTTCCAGAAGCTCATCCAGCAGGCCGGTGGAAAGGACTATGGGATGGCCTCCCTTGCCTCCCCACGTCGGGACCGTGATTGGCGCCTCTCCATTGTTATGTGCGTCCACCACTCTCTTTATCAGGTCGGAGGTGCGGGGTTGATCGACGTTGAGCAGCAGAAGGGAGTCGCCTGCACCCAGCCGTAGGAGTTCACGCACGCCGGCTTTGATGGAGGTGGTCTTACCCGTCTTGTAGTCCGAGTTCCGGACGGTGTGCACCCCCGGGGAGTCGGGGACAACGGGGGCCAACTCTTCATAGTCGTGGCCGAGCACTACGATGACGGGTGAGACGCCCGCTTGCGCCAGCGCGTCGATCTGACGCCGGATGAGAGGCGCACCACGCCAGTCGAGGAGGGCCTTGGGTGTCCCCATGCGGGTGGACTCGCCCGCTGACAAGAGAAGGGCGGCTGTGGCAGACACGCGTCAGTCTGAGGCTGCTTGGCCCGCCAGGGCTTTGCCCACGGCCCTGTCAAAGTACCGCTCTTCCATCTTCATGGGACCGCCTTTTCCGTCGTGGCGGAACATGATGATCTCGGACATGACGCTCACGGCGAGCTCCTCGGGAGTCCTGGCGCCTATGTCCAGGCCGACGGGAGCGTGCACCGCCTTGAGCCTTTCGGGCGACATGCCCAGCTGGACCAGCCTCTGGTAGATCATTATGGTCTTGCGTCTGCTGCCCAGCAGGCCGATGTACTTGGCCGGCGTCTTGACGGCCGCTTCAAGTGCCACGTCGTCGAACCAGTGGCCTCGGGTCGCCACGAGGATAAAGGTGTTGGCGTTTATGGGGACGTTTTCGAAGCTGCGGCCATAGTCGGGGACTGTGACCGTGCCCGCCGCATCCGGGAATCGCTCCGGGTTGGAGAATTCCGCTCTGTCGTCCACCACGTAGATCCTGTAGCCCAGCATGACGGCCAGGTTGTAGGTGGCCCTGGCCACGTGGCCCCCGCCCACCAAGACGAGGGTGGGAGGCGTGGTGATCCCTTCCACGAAAATCTCAACCCCGTCGTGGGTCATCAGGTCCTTGTTGTTTCCGAGGTCGGCCACCTGCCTTGCGGTTTCCAGGGCCATGCGGTCCAGCTCCTCGTCTCCCAGGCCGCCTTTCGTGGACCCGTCCTCCCTGAGCAGCAACCTGGCTCCCATCTCTCCCCGGCCCGAATCGGACCT
The DNA here is from genome assembly GCA_965237875.1 of Dehalococcoidia bacterium. Classification (GTDB taxonomy): domain Bacteria; phylum Chloroflexota; class Dehalococcoidia; order Lucifugimonadales; family JAGWBF01; genus DAOUJI01. The sequence continues at coordinate 1,576,476 of CBDEGP010000002.1, read as the reverse complement.
GACCACGGTGGCGACGCTGACGGGGCGCCCGCTCTCGTAGGCCTCCATCATCTCCGTGGCGTAGGGTAGGAAGTTCCCCGGTCCTCGCAGAGGTTCCAGGAAGAAGTACATGGACCCGCCGCAGACCAGCCCGTCCCTTGCGGCGATGTCCTCGTTGAGCAAGTAATCCTTGTACTCGGGACCGGCGCCCTTGCGCAGTATTTCCTTGGCTGCGTACCAGATGTCCCCTTCCACGCAGCCGCCTCCCAGGGTCCCTATGCCCGAACCATCCTTGCGCACCAGCAGCTGGGCGCCGGGTTTCTGGGGCGTGGAGCCTTTGGTGCGCACCACCGTGGCCATGACGCAGGGTTCGCCCTGCTCAAGCAGCCTTGCCGCTTCTTCTACCGTCTCTCTCATCCGCTTCTCTCAATTGGGGGCATGTCTGAAATCATGCCCTGCCGCCCTCTGTTCCATTGAAAGGATACCAAATATTCGGCTCCCCTTCCATCCGGTGATGAAGTACTAATTGTTGCGCACCCTCTCAAGCGCTCTCTGGACTAATTCTGTTGGGTCAGCCGCCGGATTGGTCCACTTGGCGATGCTTGGATTGGTAAGAGATATCACGTACAGGCCATCGGGATTCTGGTAGGTGCGGCTTGTCCATCTCCGCTCGTTCATTTCGGTAAAGTTGTCGCCCGTAGCTTGGGCGTTCAACTGCTTGCATACCCGTTTGCCGGATTCTTGACCAAGGCACACCACCACGCGCACTTCTAGCTCGTCGATGACGGCTTCATGGAAGGGCCAGCATGCCTCGGCTAATTCCTTCTCTTCCTGGGATGTATGCTCGCCCCTCGGATAGCGTTTGTAAATCAGGAGGCCTGCCGGGGTTTCTCTAGGATTCACATGAATCTTAGCAAATAGATGCCGCACCCTTTTTTGTATCCGGTGTTCACCCTTCTCGGATGTCCCCCATTTTTCGTCGCTCCAGGACACCCAATCCGGTGCAACGTCGAGGACCTTGTTGATATGTTGCCCTATAGTTTCGGGGTATTTTTTGGCGGTCCCTCCGGGATGGTAATCCAAGATGTACAAGTCCGATGGCGATTCAAAGGCCCTTCTGCCAGCTCTCAACACAGTACCGGGCGTGTCCATAAGCGATTTAGGTATCAGCTTGACGAAATCTTCAATCATTGGTGGACGGACTGGTCGTGCTCGTCTGGAATGAAATATCGAGGGAGTTTGTCTTCCGTATGCATGCTAAGGCGTGAATGTGTGTACTGGCAGATATCGTCGTGCGTCTGAGGCGGGGTGGCAGGGCTGTTACCGGTTCACGAGCTTGCGGCGGTTGTTGACGTAATCCACCAGGACGAACTCTCCCAGCTTGTCGGGAGCGCTGTAGAAGGCTCTGCCGCGGTTGATGCGCGTCATCCTGTCTACGAAGTCCATCAGCTGGTAGTTGTTCTCCAACATGAAGGTGTTGATGACGATGCCTTCCTGTGTGCACCGCCGGGCCTCCTTCAGGGTCTCCATGATGGTCTTGTAGCTGGGCGGATAGCTGAAGAGGGACTGGTTGCCCTCCAGGTAGGCCGTAGGTTCCCCGTCGGTGATAAGCAGTATCTGGCGAGAGCCGCCCTTTTCCTTGGACAGGAGCTTTCGGGAAAGCATCAGTGCGTGGTGGATGTTGGTGCCCGAGACCCAGGAGTTCCAGTTGGACTTGGCAAGCTCCTCTTCTTTGATTTCCACAGCGTAGTCGGAGAAACCCACCACGTAGAGGTTGTCCCTGGGAAACTGGCTGTGTATGAGAGCAAACAGGGCCATAGCCACCTTCTTGGCGGCGTGGAAACTTCCGAAAAGCCCCATAGACCGGCTCTGGTCGAGGAGCACGACGGTGGCGGCCCGGGTCATGTGCTCGTTCCGGTATATCTCAAAGTCGCCGGGTGTCAGCCGCACCGGCAATTCAGGCCCGGTCCTGGCTATGGCGTTCTTCACGGTTGTGTTCAGGTCCAGCTGGAAGGGGTCGCCAAACTCGTAGGTCTTGGTCTCGGCTATGGTGTCCCCGCCTCCCCCTCGGCTGTCAAGCTCATGGTTGCCCATGCGGTCCTTCTTGAGGTTGACGAAGACCTCTCTCAGCGCCCTCTGGCCGATGCGCCGGATGGCTTTGGCGGTGAGGTCAGGCCGGGCGCCGTCGGTGATATAGCCCGCTTCCTTCAGCTGCTCCATTAGCCTTTGCAGCTGCTCCCAGGCCTTCCGGGCCTCTTCACCCAGTTGCTCCTCCAGCTGTTGGGGGTCCAGGTCTTCGGGGTTCCCGGACCTTATAGTCTGCCTGATGGCTTTTTCCAGTTCATCCATGCTCTGGAGGTCCGACATCAGCTCCATAGCCTGGTCCAGGGTGAGGTTTTCTTCTCCCAGGAAGGGGTACTGGCGTCTCAGCTCGTCCATGGGCATCAGACGTTCCATCAGCGAGGCCAGCTGGGCCATCTGACGCTGCATTTCGGGGTCTAGGACGGAGTTCAACGCCTCCTCAAGCTCCCTTCGAGTCTCCGGAGACATGCTGTCCATCATAGATTGCATCTGGGCCATCTGTTGCAGCATGTGCTGCATGAGCTCTTCCAGGCTCTGGGGCGGGTTCGGGCCGAACATCTGGCCGTACTGCTGCATGAACCCGTCGAAATCGGGCTGCTGCCCGTCGGCCTGGTCCTGGAGCATTTGGTTCAGCTGGCTTAGCATGTCCCGCATGGCGGCCATGTCGTCGGGGGACATGTCCTTCAGTCGCTGCAGCATGTCCTGGGACAGGTTCTGGGCCATCTGGCTCCGCAGCATGTCGAGGAGTTCCTGGAACTTGCGCTGGGCCTCGGGGTCCATGAAGTCGTACTCCATGAGCTCCTGTATGGCGCCGCCGGCGCTTTCGGGCAGGGCGTCCAGCTTCTCCAGGTTGCGTTGGGCCCTCTGCTCCAGCAGCTTGGTCAGTTGCTCCATCTGGGCCCGTTCGGGGCCTTCGGCATCGTTGGTCTTCGATGCGGCTTCATCGAGGCGTTTCCCGATTCCTTCTCGTTCGGTCTTCAGGACATCCTTGAGCCGCTCTTTGATGTCCTCCATAACCGAGTCCATGTTGTACCGCTGGAGCTGCTCTTTTCGCCTATCCTTCAGCCGTTCCAGGAGGTCCCGAAGGCCGGGCATCTGCCGTCCGGACTCGTCCTTTATGCCCCGGCGCATCATCTCCCTCAGAGCGCGGAACACGTCTCCGTCGGCGAGGACGTCGTTGGACAGATGGTCCATAAGCTCATCGGCGTCCATCTGGAAGACGTCCTGCGAGCCGTCCCACCTGCTGTATCTATAGCGACCGCTTAACATAACTTTTGCCTGGAATGAAGCTGGGCTTCCTGAAGGGCGGTATGCCTCCTCCAGTCTCTGTCCCTCATGTTACACCCTGGCCACTCTTGTGATTCCAGGGCAAGCTCCGCGACTTTAACGGCCTTTGAAAGCAGGTTTCCGTTTTTCCACGAAAGCCCTGACGGCCTCCTTGTGGTCCTCGGTGCTTCTGGCGATGTCCTGTGCGGCGTGGCCCATCTCCAGGCTCTCTTCCAGGCTCACGTCCATGGACTTTCTAACCAGGTATTTGATCAAGGACATTGCCTGAGTGGGGCCGTTGGCAAGTCTGGCAGCCAACTCCATAGCCGCGGGCATCAACTCATCGTGGGGGTATACCCTGCTGGCCAACCCCAAACGATAGGCCTCGTTCCCGTCTATTCTGTCTCCTGTGTATTGTATGAGCAGCGTGTTGCTCAGACCGATAAGCCGCGGAAGCTGCCAGCAGCTGCCGTCTCCGGGTATCAGCCCCCTGAGAACGAAAGCTTCTGAAAAGACGGCGTTTTCCGAAGCCAGGCGTATGTCGCAGGCAAGGGAGATACCCATTCCGACTCCCATGGCGTAGCCGTTGACGGCGGCGATGGACGGCTTCTGGAGGTCGTGGATGCGAAGGGGGAAGTTGCCCACGCGCCAGGCTTCATCCGATTCGGCGCGAGACCCGAACCGCTTTTCCATCTTGCCCCAGGGCAGTTCCGCTTTTTCCGCGGGCGGCTCGTCCGATCGCTGCTGGGCCTCCCGGTCCATTCGTCGGACGTTGGCGCCGGAGCAGAAGGCGGGGTCGGCGCCGGTGAGGAGCAGCACACGGTCGTCCGGGTCCTGCTCGAAGCGGTCCAACTCGGCTCTTATCTGCGCGGTCATGTCCGCTCCCAGAGAATTGCGCGTAGGCGGGTCGTCCATCGTTATGATGAGCACCCCATCCTTACGTTCCACTTTGATCATTTCGCCAGCCATGCAGCCCTCCAGCAACGGTTGTGAGACGTGACAATTCTACACCACGTTCCTATAATGTGATAGTCTTAGCTGGGGCTTCCAGGCGTATAGGCGTATAGAGGGGGGCAATCGCGTGGCCCACGACGGTATGGGAAAAGTTCTGGCTATTCAGCTTTGCAAAGAGCGGCGTCAGCCCATGACGCCCACGGAAGCGGCGACGGCCATCGCCGACGTGGGCATCGAGGGAGACCTGCACGCCCAGAGGGGTTTCGCGCGGCAGGTCCTGATAATGGACAGGGAAACGCTGGACCTGCTGGAGCTTTCTCCGGGAGAGATCAAGGAGAACATCACCGTCGAGGGCGTGGACCTGAGCAGTGTCCGCCCCGGGCAGGTCTTCTTCATCGGTGAAGAGGTGACCATGGAGGCCACCGGCGACTGCGAGCCGTGCGGCCGCATGGACGAGATAAGGCCCGGTCTGCGCGACAGGCTGCAGGGCAGGAGAGGCATACTCGCCATGGTCCTGAACGGCGGCGAGTTCCGTGTGGGAGACATCGTGAGAGTCGAACCTTCGGCCGAGGCCATACGGGCGGACGCCTAACACCTGGTTTCTCGCCCCATCCGCGGCCCCGACGGGCATTGCTTTGGCGGTTGATTCCCGACCCAAGGCTTTCACGACGGGCCCCGTGTTAGAATAGGGATAATACCCCTCCCAGAGGTGGACATCCTCCATGCAGTACCGCGATCTCCCCAGTGTTGAAAGCATCCTTTCCAGCCGTTCGATTCGTGCCCTGAACAGCGAGTATTCCAGGGAGTGGCTGACCACGCTGGTGCGGGAAGAGATCGACCGGGTCCGCAGGGCCATAGACGAATCAGACGGGAATAATAGAGGACAGCCCATCACCGCCGAGCGGATCACTAATCAGGTGGCGGCCAGAGTGGAGAGGCTGGGCAAGGTCAACCCCGTCCCCGTAATCAACGCGACGGGCGTCATAATCCACACCAACTTGGGCAGGGCGCCCCTTAGCCTGGAGTCTATGGAGGCCATACTGCAGGCGTCCGAAGGGTACTCCAACCTGGAGTTGGACCTGGACGACGGACGCCGGGGCAGCAGGCAAGCCCACGTTCAGCATATTCTCAGGCACCTAACGGGAGCTGAAGCGGCCATTGTCGTGAACAACAACGCCTCAGCAGTCCTCTTGGGCCTCTCGGCCTTGGCCTCCGGCAAAGAAGTGATCGTCTCCCGAGGGGAAGAGGTGGAGATCGGAGGCGGGTTCCGCATACCCGACGTTCTTCGCCAGAGCGGCGCCAGTCTGGTGGAGGTGGGAACCACCAACCGGACCTATGCGTCCGACTATGAGGCGGCCATCACTGAGAACACTGCCGCCTTGCTCAAAGTTCACGCCAGCAACTTTCGGGTGGAGGGTTTTACTCACTCGCCGGACACGGCGGAGTTGGTGCGGATCGGCGCACGGCATGGAGTCCCTGTGCTGCACGACATCGGCAGCGGCTGTTTCCTGAACACACAGGACTACGGCCTTGCCCACGAGCCGACGCCTCAAGAGGCGGTTGCAGCCGGCGCGGGGCTGGTCTTTTTTTCAGGGGATAAGCTCATGGGCGGCCCGCAGTCCGGCATTGTCGTGGGCGCCAGGGAATTGACAGCACGCCTGGAACGGCATCCGCTGGCCAGGGCGGTGCGCATAGACAAGCTAAGCTTGGCGGCGCTGGTGGCCACACTCCTTCACTACATCAAGGGGGAAGCCGAGGAAAAGGTGCCGGTGTGGAGGATGATCACCGCCTCGGCCGGGGAGATGGAGGACCGCGCGTATCACTGGCAGACTGTCATAGGACGCGGCGCCCAGGTGATGCGAGGCCGCTCGACCATTGGCGGCGGAAGCCTGCCGGGAGAGACGCTGGATACGTGGGTGGTTGCTCTAGAAACTCAAATGCTGGGCGGTCCCCAGGGAGTGGTGGACCGCCTGCGGAGTCATTCGACGCCCGTTCTGGCCCGTATCGAAGAGAACAGGGTCCTCTTGGACCCCCGCACGGTTTTTCTGGAGGAAGAGGAAACCCTCCTCCGAGCGGTCCGCGAGTCCCTCGGGAGCTAGGGCGGGGGGACTTTAGGCAGAACTCCGAGCGCGGCGCCTTATTGTTTTCGGGCATTGCCGGTGGGACCGACTTGACGCCCTTGTCGCCCTGGCATGGGCGCAGGTTAACCGCTAGGTCTTGAGGGTAGTTTTCCGGTTTGGGCTAGCAGCGCTGTGGAAAGCAACCGCCGATGTGCCAGTTATTGACACCTAATTAAATGGACTGCTATAGTTGCCCATCCCCCAAGCAGCGCCCGTGGCCCTGGATCAAAGTTCCCGATCTTGGCATACCCTGGCCTACCGATGCCGCTAACTAAACTGGTGTAGCCTGCCAGATGACCACTTACCTAGTTAAGCGGATCCTCGCAGCAATCCCCACCATTGTGCTCGTTTCGATCATTGCCTTTCTCATGTTGCGCGTTATCCCCGGCGACCCGGCTGCCGCCAGACTCGAAGGTCCCACGGGAACTGCGGATTACACAGAGGAAGACCTAAAGATCATCCGAGCTAAGTTGGGCACCGACCGGCCATTGCTTGTGCAATACGGGGACTGGGCTTTCAGCTTGCTGCGGGGTGACCTCGGCAAGTCGCTGTTTGACGACACCAGCATCAACCAGACTATGGCCCACCGGCTGCCCCTGACGTTGGAGCTGGCAATCGTCTCCCTAGTGTTAAGCACGGTCCTGGCCATTCCTCTGGGAGTTATATCCGCCGTTAATCAAAACACCTGGGTGGACTACTTCGGCAGGCTGATAGCGATCACGGGGGTCACCGTCCCCCTGTTCGTTGTCGCCATAATGATTGTCTTCATTCTCGTCAGGTATTTCGAATGGCTCCCACCCTTAGGTTACCGCCACATCTGGGACGAGCCGTTGACCAATCTCAAGCAACTGGGGTTCCCTATCATTGCCCTGTCGTTTACCCGCATCGGCTACACGGCCCGAATTACCCGATCGAGTATGCTGGAGGTCCTGCGGGAAGACTATGTACGCACCGCCCGTTCCAAGGGGCTGGGAGCACGGACGGTGGTGTATCGCCACGCTCTACAGAACGCCATATTGCCGGTGTTTACCCTGGCCTCTTTCCAGTTTTCTGTTCTGGTCGGCGGCACGGTCATTATAGAGGAGATATTCCAGCTGCCCGGAGTGGGCCGCCTGCTCCTCGGGTCCATCACCACAAGGGACTACAACATAGTCCAGGCTGTTGTTATGACCATGATTGGCATTATCCTGATGGTCAACCTTATCGTTGACCTTCTCTATCCAGTGGTAGACCCCAGAATCCGCTATCAGTGAGGCCTTGAGGCGGGAGGCTAGCGTGGGACAAGCAGCGAGGGCGCGTTGTTAAGAGCGGAAACCATTGACATTGTGCGGCTGGGCTTTTGGGGCAGACTTTCCGCCACTGGCCGCCTTTTGGCCTCTTTCGCGATGCGCCAGCCTCTCGGTGCAGTAGGAGCCGCCATCATCGTTCTGCTGATACTTATGGGCGCCTTTGCTCCCCTTATCGCTCCCGCTGACCCTTACCAGATCAACCGGAAGGCTGTGTTCGCCGGCGTTGGCGCCGAGGGGTACCCGGCCGGGGGAGACCAAGTCGGCCGCGATGTGCTGAGCCGCCTGATCTACGGGGCGCGCATCACCCTCTACGTCAGTCTGGTGTCAACCCTCGCCGGGGTTACCATCGGCACAGTTTTGGGGGTCGTCAGCGCCACGAGCGGCGGAATCCTGGACCTGGCGCTTCAGCGTGTCATTGACGCCCTTATGGCCTTTCCCAGCATCATTCTGGCCATGGCCATTATGGCCACTATGGGAGCCTCTCTCGAGAACGTGATTGCAGCTATAACCATTACCATCATATCTCCAACCACCCGCGCCGTTCGCGCCCAAGCCCTCTCCATTAGTGGGATGGACTACGCCATGGCCGCCAGGGCTGTGGGCGTCGGCTACGGGCGGTTTCTCCTAAGGCACATCGTTCCCAATTGCATGGCTCTCGTCATCATCATGGCCTCCATCTCTCTCGGCGCCGCCATCATCATAGAGACCTCCCTCAGCTTCTTGGGTCTCGGAGCGCCTCCGGAGGAGCCTTCTTGGGGTGGGATGATGGCCGGCCAGACCTTCCGTTTCGTGAAAAACGCGCCAACCCTCGTGATATTCCCAGCGATCGCGATCGGCCTGGTGGTATTCGCCTTTAATGTGCTGGGCGATGCACTCCGGGATATTTGGGACCCCAGGTTACGCGGCAGCCGCGAGTAAACGTCGCACTCACCTGTTCAACGTTTCTACAAGGTAAACGAACAGGGAGTTGCGGGCTTAGGCCGTTCCCAGTAAGCAAAATGAAGGGCCAGGGCGATATGCCCCTGGCCCTTCATTAAGTCTTCGCAGCCTGCCCTTTACGGGTTGACCAACCAGATCGCCTCGTACTTGGTTTCGGTGACCTGCCCTTGGGTCGGCATCATCCCGGCAATCTTTTCCGCGTTGAACACCGTGCTGTATGCCCTGCCGAAGGACGGTATCCAGAAGCTGTCTTCTCTCATTGTTATGTCTTCTATCTGCTGAAGCACCTTCTTCCGTGCATCGAAATCAGATATGGCGGACTGCTGGTTGATGAGCTCGATCAGCTCTTCCTGGCGGGCGTATGTCCAGCCAAAGGCATTGGGGCTCACCTGGTAGGTGCCGTACAGGTATGCATCGGGTGACACTATAGTGCTGGCCGATGCAAGACCGACGCCCAGCATGTCAAAGTCCCCCTTGGCCCTGAGCTCGTTATGGGTGGCCGTGTCAACCACCTTGACGTTTATCTCGAGATGGATAGGTTTGAACATTTCCTGGTACAAGGCCGACTCATCCCTTGCCGCTGTACCTCCCAGCGACCCCTCCCTGATGGGATATGTGGTCTCGGCGGGGTTGCTGGCAGTATAACCTACGGACTCCATCAGGCGGCGCGCCTCTGCTACGTCTTCCGGGTGCTTCTCACCATTGAGCTGTCTGTACCCGGGCAGCGACAGCACCTCCTCGGCGGACATACAGAGCGGGTGTCCCGAAGGGCCGCAGGTGCTGGCCCATATCGCCAGGTTTCCTTCTATCACTTCGTTAAGGAGATGACGGTCCATGGCCAGGAATACGGCCCTACGGACGATAGGATTGTCGAAGGGAGCCCTGGTCGGGTTGACCACCAGGCCGGTGACGGACCCAGGCGTGCGGTAGGCTATCCACTTCTTGTTGTCGCCCTCCTCTAGAAGGTTAGTCAGGAGGGGGCGGCTCATGCCGCCGTTGGCCCGGGGCACCGAGACCCACACCTGTTCCGCCGCCCAGGCGCCGTAGGCCACGTCGCCGAATGCCAGGACGAAGTAGTCCATCCCGTCCAGATACGGCAGGTCCCGTCCTTCGGGGTCTTTCTTCCAGTAGCCGGGGACCCTCTCGTAGCTATATTCTTCCTTGGAGGGGACGGCCGACAACCTGTAGGGGCCTGAACCTATAACGTTCTTCCAACCCTGGTCCCAGGTGAACTGGTCGTCGCCGGCCATCGTCTTCGCGTCCAGCTCCTCATAGTGCACCTTTGGCAGTATCACAAAGTGGTCTTCCGCCATGAAAGCTATGAAATCGGCCCAGGGGGCCGTCAGGAATATCTTCACCGTACTGGCGTCGACAGCTTCGGAACGATCGTAATGGGGAGCCAGGTTCTTCGAGGCCTCGAATAGGGGGTCGGGGTGATTGGCCGTCTTTCCCAACATCCGGTCGAAACTGTAAGCCACGTCTTCAGCAGTCACGGGACTGCCGTCAGAGAAGATTGCATGCGGCTTGAGCACGAAGGTCCATTCCATTCCTGACGGGTCCGTCATCTCCCAACTCTCCGCCAGGTCGCCCCACATATCGAAACGGTCGAACGTGAAGGGGTTGAACTGCATCAAGTTGCTGAACATAGGGCTGAAATTGCCCGATTGTGAGGTGAAAGAGCCGTGTGGGTCCCAAGCCCTGAGCGGTGTCCAGTAGGAGTTCTTACTCACGCCGCCGTACTTGGGTTCCCCAAAGTCCACTATCCTGTACCCCTCCATGCCGTAGCCAATGTCTCCAAAGTCTACTTCGCCGGGTTTCGTCATTACCTCGGTCGGAGCGGACGTGGGCGCTGCTGAGGTGGCAGTAGGCGCTGCTGAAGTGGCCGTGGGCGCCGGGGAGGTGGCTGTGGGTGGCGGAGAGGTTGCGGTGGGCGCCGGGGAAGTGGCGGTGGCCGGCGGGGACGTAGGTGTAGCGTCGTCTCCGCATGCTGACACTGCCAACCCCAACGACAAAACCAAGGCTAAAGCGACGATATGCAACCGTGGTATACGAAGTTTCATTCCTACCTCCGATGGCGCCTAGGCCAAGCGCTCAAGTCCGAAGCTCCTATCTCAACGAGGAATTCGACGATGCCCACTGATTATTATCAACAAAGAGGTCTATTGTCAACGTAGGCCCTTGACCCAACTACGCACGGGCCGCATAGTGTTGGGGCCGACTGCCAGGGTGTATAATGGCGTCAGGCCCCCTCGATTTTATCGACTATGGACTACGTTAAGATTCATGAACAACCCAACGGCAAAGCCCGTCATCTGATCACCAGCTTCAAAGGCTGGCCCGACGCCGGAGAGGGAGCCAGCAGCGCCCTGCGCTATCTCATTCGTAAGCTCCCCGCCCGGAAGTTCGCCGAGCTCGATTCTGAAGACTTCTACGACTTCACCCAGACCCGCCCTCAGACCACCATCAACAGCCAGGGCGTACGAGTGGTGCGGTGGCCGGCCAACGAGCTGTTCATGCGGCCGTCGGCGGACGGGTCCGAAGGCGTCATAGTCTTTCTGGGCGTCGAACCCAACCTGAAATGGCGGACCTTCGCCAGGAGCATCCTGGACGTGGCTGAAATTTCAGGAGTCGATTCGGTAATCCACGTCGGCTCCCTTCTGGACGCCGTTCCCCACACCAGGCCCGTGCAGCTCACAGGGTCATCCAACGGGACGGACTTGAAGAAGTCGCTGGAAGGGAACCAGATAGGGACGTCCAGCTACCAGGGTCCCACCGGAATCACGTCGGCCTTCATGGAGGGCTGTTCCCAGCGGGGCATGAGCTTCGCCAGCCTCTGGGGCCACATTCCCCACTATCTTCAAGCGGCCCCAAACTACCGCGTGGGCTATGCCTTGATGGAGGTGTTGGCGAAGCTGTTGGGAGTCTCAATCCCTTTGGACGAGTTGGGCTCGGCGGCCTCAACCTTTGACAATGAGGTCGAAAAGGCGGTCTCCAAAGACAGCCAGATAAGCGCCTATGTGGACAAGCTGGAGCAGCGATATGACGAGGCCAAGTCTCTCATCAACGGAGACGCCTTGCAGCCCGACGAAGTGGTAAAAGACCTGGAAGAGTTCCTCAAAGAGCAGCGGTCCGGCGGAGAAGGCGCTTATTGATGACGTGGAGCGGGGCTTACACGCCTTCCCAGCTTAGCTCAAACAACTGATCGAACGCCAAAGCCCAAGGGGGCCTCAGATATCCTAGGGCGTGAACGTCCTGGCGCCAGGCGCCCAGCGGCGAATGCCAGGTGTAGGCGCTTCCTCCGCTGATCTTGCACAGCCGGTCCAACACCGACTCCGCCAATCTGGCTATGCTCTCCTTGGCCATCAGAGCGGTGTGTCGGGTCTGAACGCCGTTCTCAGCAGCTTGCATGGCGCCTTCGAATGCCTGGTTGATAAGCCAGGCGTCCTGCTCGGCATAGCTCCACTCCACTTTCTGGAATGCTCTGAGCCCGCTGTCGCCGGAAAGAGACCCCCTCATCCGCTGGCCGGCGTACTCCATGGCGGCGTCCACGACTCCGACGACGGAGGACAGGAACGCTCCGGCTCCAAGGCCTCCGTTGTCCACGGCGGCTTTTTCACGGTCATAGGCGGGCCAGGCGCACCGGGTCGCCGGGAAATCGGTGAAGTGGAAGGCGTGGCTGTTGGTTGACCGCATTCCGTGACCGGCCCAGGGGGCCGTCAGCTTCATTCCCGTAGACCCGTCCCAGGGGACTCCTCTGACTTCCAGGAAGAAGTTGTCCAAGCCGTCCTCACCTGCGGGCAATGCGCGAGTGGTCATAAAGGACGTGACACCGGACCCGCTGCCAAAGTGCTTGGCGCCATTGAGCAAGTACCGGTGGGATTCTCCCGTGGGAGTGGCCGTCGCCCTGGTCTTTGCCGTGTCACCTCCGCTTCCCGGCTCGGACACGATGGTGCCCCACCAGGCGCCTTCATGCACCGTGTCGAAGACTTCCCTGCGCTGTCTGCTGAAGTCGCCGGTGAAGGGTTCGGGCGCATCTTGGGGGCGCCAGGCGGCCAACACCAGGTGGTGCATTGCGCTGGCCAGGGCCACCGAGGGGTCGCCCCTGGCGATGGTCCTGATTACGGTGCATATAGGACGGGCCGACTGGGAGTAGCTCTCCCAAGTCCCTCCAAGGTCTTTCGGCGCCGCCATCAGGTGATAGCCTATCTCTTGCAGCCGCTGAAAGTCTGCGGGGTCTGCGTCGGTGCGCCGCTGGCGCTCTTCACGGGTTGAGGCAAAGTCACGCGCCACGTTGTGGGCCTTGTCCACGATGCTCTGTATGTCCACGGTCCTATGCTTCCTGGGCAGGGGGAAACAGAATCGGCGTCATGCTCTGATACGCGGCGTCGTTTGCGATGCCCATGACCACTCCGGCCCGGGCGTCGCGGAAATAGCGTTCGAAGGGAAGCCTGCCTGCAAACGCAGATCCCCCGAACATGGTCATGAGGTCCTGGGTGACTCTGGTGGCGGCTTCGGAGCAGACCACCTTGGCCTGGAAGTAGGGCAGCGCCGAAGGGGAGCGACCCTGGTCGAACGCCGACGCCGCTGACAGGAGCAGCGCCCGCGCAGCCTCTATCTGGGCGCTCATCTCCCCCATCCGGCGTTGGTTCAGGGCGTTGTCGATGCGCCGGGCGCCGCTGGGATGAGTCCGGCCCGCCTCCTCGACTCCCAGCTCGAACGCGCCGGAGGCGATGCCGAGGTATGCGGCGGCGTAGGTCAGGGCCAACACGGGCCGGAAGAACCCGGTGGTCTCGTCCTGGACCTTGTGCTCGGACCCCAACCGGTATTCCTCAGGCACGAATCCGGAGAAACGCACGGGAGAGCTGTTGTTGCCCCTCATGCCTATTCCGGTCCAGGGTTCCATCACTTCCACGTCCATCTCGCTGGCCGTCACGAAAAGAAGAGTCGCGTCGGCCTGCGGAGTGTCGGCGCCGACCCTGCACCTGAACATATAGTGGGTGGCCTTGCCGGCTGAGGTGACGTAGGACTTACGTACGTTGTTGACCTGGTAGCCGCCTGCCGCCCTCTCCACGGAGGAACTGTCGCTGGCCGGGTTCCAGTCGCCGCCCTGCCCGGAGGACTCCCCTCCGGCCACCGTGGTGAACACCTCGCCTCTGGCCATTGGCTCGACAAAGCGGTCCACCTGGAAGGGCGTGGGGATGCGGGACACTATCTCGGCCGCTTCCAGGTGCATCTTGTAGCACATTGCCGTGGAAGGGCATTTCTTGGAAAGCTCCTCCACCACGAGGCACGTGGCGACCAGGTCCTCTCCGAGGCCCCCGTGCTCCTTGGACACCCGGAGAGACCAAAGCCCCTCTCGTTTAAGCGCGTCCAATGACTCGTCGGGGTATTGAGCGTCGCAGTCGACCGCCGCCGCTCTCGGAGTCAATTCCTTTAGAGCTATGTCGGCGGCATGCTCTCTCCATTCTTGCTGTTGGGCGGTTAGGGGGAAGTAGCTCATGGGCGTTCCTTAGTTTTAAGTCAGGCCCTTCGGCGGGTCCAATCATCTGTGACGCTATCTAGGCGACGGCTGCAGGTCGTTCTCCCAGTGGGGAGTGAGCAGCTTGGACGTGGTAGGCAGTATAAGTATGGACAGCGCCCCTATCATGCTCAGGATGAATGACAGTCCTACAGTCCAATAGTAATTCCCGGAGATGTCCCAAGCCAACCCTCCAAGTCCCGCTCCCGCCGCCATCCCGACGCCTGCGCCCAGCATTTGCCATCCATACGTGACGCCTATTGGGGCCGTGAGCCCGTAATACTGGCGGTTGATGATTGGGAAGGCGCTCATTTCGCCTCCAAACCCGATCCCGAACAGCGCTGCGAACAGATAGAAAGTCCAGGTGTCCTGGGCCACGAACAGGATCAACACAGGCAGGGCCTGGAGGAAGAAGCATACCGCCATTACCCCTTTGCTCCCGATGTGGTCGGCGATGACGGGTACGGCGAACCGTGTGCCGGTGCTTGTCAGAGACATCACCATGAAGGTCCCTGCGGCCACCCCCCTGGACAGTCCCTGCTCTTCTGCGATGGCCACCATGAATACGAGTATGATGGCGTGTCCCGCGCAGCCCCAGAAGTGGATGCCGATGAGGTTCCAGAATGCGCTCGTCCTCTGGGCATGGCGTAAGAAGGTCCCAACTTGCCCTTTGGACTCCGCGCCCGTCTTTCTGATGCGCCGGACCGGTTCGTCGGGATCGGCCCCTAGAGGCTTCATGCCCAGGTCGGCTGGCTCGCTGTGAAACAGCCTGACCATCAGCAACAAAAGTATGCCGCCCGCGATCCCGGGACCCCAGAAAGCCCATTTGAGGCCGAATTCGTTCAGCAAGAACAGTATCAGCGGCACACTGATGAAGGGACCGACGCCCTGGGAAGCCTGCAGCGCCCCCATGCCCACTCCCAGCCGCTTCTTGAACCAGAGGCTCACCCCCACCATCAGCGGCACCCCGAACACCGCCATTGCGGCGGAGAGAAGCACGCCGAAATAAAGGTAGAACTGCCATAGCTCCGTCATGGTCCCGGTTAGCATCATTGCGACGATAAACAGCAGCGCGCCCACGACCATCGTGGGACGCGCCCCAAAGCGGTCACCCAGCCAACCTGCAGGCGGGCCGAAAACCCCGGAGAATATCCACTGGAGGCTGAATGCGGCCCCGATGGCGCCGTAGCTCCAGCCCAGCCCGTCCGCGTCGGCCAGCACCGGCACCAGAACACTGGACGCGGAGCGGGTGGCCGAGCTGGTCAACCTCATGCCCACGGCCACGATGACCATTATCCAGGCGTAATGCACCCCCAACGATCGGGCGGGCTTTAACGGGGCTTGGTTGTCAACGCTCAATAAAAGACCTCGAGGAGTCAATCGAATTGTACAGTAGCTGCGTTGGCATGTCCAAACACCGCCGTATCGACGCCCGCGTCTTTCGATAGTCGGATGGCCTTGTTTGTCCCGTTCGTGGTGAGCGCCGTTATGCCCCGGGGACGGGGCCGAGCAACAGCGAGTAACTGAGAGCGGTTACATGACAGTATGTCGAAACGGGGTGCATCTGGATTCCGGCCTCCGCCGGAAAGGCGTATGCGGGGCTGTGGCCTGTCGTAGGGGCGACCGGCGGTCGCCCAGTCCGCCATCCGGCAGCAGTTGCTTGAAACCCTGTCGAAGGGTGGTTCGACAGACTCACCACGAACGGAAACCAGGGTGGTTCGACACGTTCACCACGAACGGAAAACAAGGAGGCGCCTAAGATAATCGAAAGACCCTGGCATCGACGCCCTTCGCGTGGTCAAACCTGGGTAGGCGTGATACAATCTGGGAGTAACATGGAGTCCGGGGAGGCAAAAATGGCTGAAGCCGCCGTCACAACCGAAGTAGTCACCGAAGCCCTCAAGGGAGTGTACGATCCTGAAATCCCGGTCAACGTTGTAGACCTTGGCCTGATATACGACGTAGAGGTGGCCGAGGGCAATGTCTTCGTGACCATGACTTTGACTGCGCCTGGATGCGGAATGGGCCCCTTCATCGCCCAACAGGCCGAGTGGGCCATCGCCGAGTTGGAAGGCGTGGAAGACGTGCAGGTTGAGATGACCTTTGAGCCGCCCTGGAGTCCCGAGCTCATCTCCGAAGACGGCAAGAAGCTGCTGGGGCTGGACTAGCCCGCATGACGACTCCTACTCCTCAAGAACAGGCCCGTCTCGAAGCCATTAAGAAGTCCTGGCAGCAAAAGCGCCAGATAAACCAGCGGCTGGGCCAGATTAAGACCAAGCTGGCCGTGTACAGCGGCAAGGGCGGGGTGGGTAAGACGACGGTGGCAGTGAACCTGGCCGCGGCCTTGGCCAGCCAGGGCAAGAAGGTCGGCCTGTTGGACGTGGACATCGACTGCCCCAACGTCACCAAGGCCTTGGGCATCAAGGACAAGCCGGAATACGTGAACGGGGAGATCAACCCCTCCCAGGCCCACGGCGTCAAAGTGGTGTCGATGGCCTTCTTTCAAGAAAATGAAGAAGAAGCCATCATCTGGCGGGGACCAATGATCCATAACGCCATCAACCAATTCCTCCAAATGACGAATTGGGGAGACGTGGAGTATCTGGTGGTGGACCTGCCGCCGGGCACCTCCGACGCTCCTCTCACCGTAATGCAAGCACTGCCGTTGGACGGATTCATCGTGGTCACCACGCCCCAACATCTGGCGGTCCTGGACGCCAAGCGCTGCATCAACATGATTCGCAAGCTGAAGGTCAACGTCCTGGGAGTCGTGGAAAACTACACCGGGGAGATGTTCGGGGAGGGGTCAGGCAAGGAACTGGCAAAGGAGATGGAACTTCCCTTCCTGGGTTCCTTGGCCATGAGGTCCGACTACAGGGACACTTCCAAACCCACGACGCTTCGCAACAAAGACGTCATGGCGGAGTACGAGGGTGTCTTGAAGAACGTGAAGGCCAGCCTGGAGCAGTTGGGCCTACAGGCGGCGTAGCTAGTCTGCGGCGACCTTCTCTTTCGCCCGTTTCCTGCCCTTCTTCGACTTTCCGCGGGGTTCCTTCTCCACGATGTGTTGGAGCAGCGAGACCTCTCTCCGTCTGGCCGCTTCGTAGTAGGTTGAGCCTTCACCCATCTTTCGGAACTTATCATAGCGGTTCTTCAACAGCTTCTTTTGGCTGGTCTTTCCCAGTGAGGCCAGATTCCGGGTGATGGCTTCCGCCAACTCGCTGGCGGCGGCTGACTTGTCGGTATGGGCGCCCTCGTCGGGTTCCGTCACCACCTCGTCGATGAGACCCAGTTCCTTGCAATCGTAGGCCGTGAGGACCATCTCTTCCGGCTCCATCTGGTTCCTGGCAAGCCCTTTGTGGAGACGGCTGGGCGTGGGGACAGTGGGAGCGGGTGTGAACACCGCATATCGCTGCATCAGTATGGAGTCGGCGATGCCCAAAGCCAGGGCTGCCTCGCTGCCTCCTTCGCCCACTATGGCCGACACGATTGGAGTCGGAGCCTCGGCCATGAGCGAGAGGGTGGTGGCCACCGCATTCCCCACCCCTTGCTCCTCCGATTCCAGCCCTGGATGCGCTCCCTGGGTGTCCACCAAGGTCACGACGGGCAGTTGGAACCTGGAGGCCAGGTCAACCAACCTCCGGGCTTTTCTGAATCCTTCGGGATAGGTATGGTACTTGTTGCTGCGTCCTCCCCGGGCCCTGTCCTGGCCTATTACGACCACGTGGTCCCCGTTCAGGTAGCCAAGCCCGCCCACCATGGTGGTGTCGTCTCCGCTTACCCGGTCTCCCTTCAGCTCGAAGAAGTCGTCCACCATCTCCTGTATGTAAGAGCGGGCGGTGGGCCTCCGCGGGTGCCGGGCCATCTTGAGGGAGCGGGCCGGGTCTGTGGCGCCGTTGGAGGGCGGGTCATGCCTCTTCTCGTGCTTCCGGTAACCGTTTCCCTGCCGCCCAGGCCCCAGTATGTCCAGGATGGTCTTGAGCCGGTCTCTCAGGGCGTCCCGCGGGACTATGTTGTCTATGAGGCCGCCCTTCATGTGGGCCTCGGCGGTGTGGGCGTCGGGCGGCACCGGCTTGCGGGACTCTTCTCTCAGGGTCCTCATAGTGGCCAACCCTATGAGGGAGCCGGGTTCGGCAAGGATTACGTCGGCCAGGTTGGCAAAGCTGGCGTAGGCCTGTCCCGTCGAGGGATTGCACAGTGCCACTATGAAGGGAAGCTGCTTGTCCCGGAGCTTGTTGGCGGCGGCGACCGTCTTTGCCATTTGAAGCAGAGAAAGCACTCCTTCTTGCATCCGGGCGCCGCCTCCGTTCACCAGGGCAACGAACGGAGCCCCGTTTTTCGCGGCGGCTTCAAAGGCCTGAGCGACCTTCTCCCCAACTACGCTGCCCATGCTTCCGCCCATGAACCCGAAGTCCAGCACGGCGATGTATGTCTTGACTTCGCCGATGGCGCACCGCCCGGTTATGCACGCTTCCGTCAGGCCCGTGCGCGTCCGGTCTTGGGACAGAAGGCGGGGATAGGCCGTCTTGCGGGGAAAAGACGAGGGGTCGATTGAGGACATGGACAGGTTTGTCTCTTTGAAGCTGCCCTCGTCCACCAACAGGGCGATCCGTTCCCTGGCGGTCAATGCGTAGTGGAAGCGGCAAGAAGGGCATATCCGGTAGGTCAGGTATACGGGAGACTCGCCGATGGCCTCATCGCAGGCAAGGCAATGGTCCCTGACTATGGACAGGTATGACCTGTTCAGGGTTGTGCCCCGGCGGAGCAGGCGCACCAACAAGTTGGAAAGGTTTCTCACGGAACTTCCGCCCTGAATTTCGACTTCGGGGAATGGGAAGCCTCATCTCTTATGTTACATTGTGTCTCCGAATAACGGAATGGTGAAACGGGTCGAATGTTACGTATTTCTCTTTCATGTCGTTTTGGATTAGCTGTCGGACGAGACTCCGGCCCGGCTCATGGCCGGACTCTGCGGCCCGGAGATGAGACCCTCCTCGCCCAGCAGGTTCACCAGCTCCACCGCCCGGGTGTAGCCGATCCGCAGCCTGCGTTGGAGAAGTGACGGGGTCACGGTCCCGGTCCTTTCGGCTATCTCCCGGGCCTGCTCCAACAGATCGTAATCGTCTTCGTCGTGTTCCGGTTCCTCCACGTTGCCCTCGGCCATGGGAATCTCCAGCAGCGGGGGTCCGGTCTGTCCCTTCCAAAAGTCCACTATGGCTTCTATTTCGGCGTCGGCCGTATAGGCGCCTTGCACCCTCACTGGCTTTGGGGAGTCGGACGTCAGCAGGAGAGTGTCCCCCTTGCCCAGCAGCTTTTCGGCGCCCACGGCGTCGAGGATAACTCTGGAATCCACTTGGGACGCTACTGCAAAGGCTATCCTTGCGGGTATGTTGGCCTTCAGCAGCCCTGTCACCACGTTCACCGACGGACGCTGGGTGGCAAGAATGAGGTGAATGCCTGTGGCCCTTCCCAGCTGGGCCAAGCGGACAAGCCCTTGCTCCACGTCATAGGCTGCCGTCATCATCAGGTCCGCAAGCTCATCTATGATAATCACAAGGAAGGGCATGTGCTCCGGAGACTTGCGGTTGTAGACCTCAACGTTGCGCGCCCCTATCTCCTCCATCTTCTTGTAGCGGCGCAGCATCTCATTCTGGGCCGCCTTCAGCACGACCAACACCTGATCGGTGTCAACTATGACAGGGGCTATGAGGTGTGGAATCCCATTGAAGGGGGTCAACTCCACCCTCTTTGGGTCCACCATCAGCATTCTCAGCTTGTCGGGAGGGCAGGTCATTAACAGAGACGCCACGATGGTGTTGATGCATACGCTCTTCCCGCTTCCGGTGGCTCCGGCAATGAGCAGGTGGGGCAGGGAGCTCAGGTCCGATACGACCGGTTCGCCGGCCGTGTCTTCCCCCAAGGCAATCGGCAGGGTTCCCTTTGACGCTATCTTTTGGAAGCGGACGCTCTCGGCTATGGCCCTGATGGCGACGGTGCGCGGGTGTGGGTTGGGGACCTCAAGGCCCACCAGGGCCTCGCCGGGCACCGGGGCCTCGATTCGCAGGTGGGGAGTCTTGAGCGCCAGGGCCAGGTCCTTCTCTCGCACCAGGATGCTCTGGACCTTTACGCGGCTCATCTCGGGAGGCTCGTCGTCTTTGCGGCTCCGTTTGCTGTCCCTGTACTTCTTGACCCAGCCGGGCACCAGGCCGAACCTGATGACGCGGGGGCCGGTCCTGACGTCGTCCACCGCCACGTCCACGCGATGGTCTGCCAAGGTCTCCTCGATGTGGCGCGACATCTGCTCCAGTATGGCTTCGGGGACCTGGCGGTCCTCTCCGGGAGTGAGCAGGTCCATGGGGGGAAGACGCCACCCGAATTTCTTTGATGCAGGCTCGGTTTTGTCCCTGGCCGCGGAAGGAGCTTCGGCGGACTGGCGCCTATTATGTCCGTTGGCTGACATGGGCCCAGGCGCGGCATGCTCCGAGTGGGCCGCCCGGGATCCCGTAAGGCCGTCGGCGGTCTTATTGCGGTCGATTATCTTTCTGCCCAACGCTGCCGTTGCTGTTCCGGCGCGTCGGGACGCCTGGGACAGGTGGACCCATGACCACTGGCCCACCCGCTTGTAGACCGGCCCCGCCCATCTGGGATGCACCAGAAGAGGAGCGGCCAACACAACCGCCGCAATCTTTACCGCAGCCAGGGCGACAGGACGTCCGCCCAAGTATTGGCTCCAATCGCCTCCCAGAGACGCCGCCGCCATTACGCCGCTGGAGGCGTCAATAATGGAGAGCGCTTGCAGGCTGACGATCACCGCCAGGGCCGATGCAATCCACAGCCTCCAACCGGAGGGAATATACCTGATCTTCCATCGTGCAACGAAAAGGAAAAGTGCGGCCCATAGGACCACCGGGACCCATCCATACCCAAGGGCCTGCAATTCCCAGTCCTGGGCCTTAGGCCAGAGGACGAAGGTCAAGAGCATAGCCAAGGGCAAGAGAACTGCGGGCAGATAGCCTTTGTTGCCCCAAAGGAACCACCGGACGCCGGAACGGGCCCTGCGTTTGGACCTTTCTCCGTAGTCGCGTATGTTCGCCTTTGACGGTCTGGGGGAAGCCTTTCTAGAAGAAACCAATCTACACCTCCAGGGCTACTGGAGTTACAATGGGAGAGCGGCCTGTCTCTTTCACCAATAGCTTGGTGACGATGTCCTGCACGCGCTCTTCTATACCGTCCCAGTCGGCGGGACCTGATCCGGCGCTCAACGATTCGGCCAGAGACGCGGAGACCCTTTTGAAGACCTCCAGCGTATCCTCGCCTTCCATGAATCCCTTGGCTATTATCTCCGGGGGTTTAACGGGGATGCCGGTGTGTTTGTCCAAGACCAGCGCCACGACGACGATGCCGTCCCTGGAGAGCTTCCTCCGGTCTCTTATGACTCTACTGCCGGCGGCCAGCATGTTCCGCCCGTCTACGTAGACGTGCCCGGAGGGCGCCGAACCCACGATTTCGCCCTTCTCCCCGTCTATGGAGAGTATGTTGCCGTCTTCCAGTATGAAGATATTGGAGTCCTCGACGCCCATGGACTTGGCCAGGGACGCATGGGCCACCAGGTGGTGGAACTCGCCGTGCACGGGCACGAAGAACTTGGGCTTCACCAGGTTGAGCATGGTCTTCAGCTCTTCCTGGGCGGCGTGGCCGTGGACGTGCACCAAAGCCACTTTGTCGTACAGCACCCGCGCTCCCTGCCTGAACAGGTTGTCGATGGTCCTGGTGACTACCGTCTCGTTGCCCGGTATGGGCGTGGCTGAGATGATCACTGTGTCGCCGCGCTTTACCCTGATGTCCCTGTGGTCCCTGTTGGCGATGCGCACCAGCGCCGAGGTCGGTTCACCCTGGCTTCCTGTGGTGATCAGCACGAGCTCTTCCGACGGGAGGTTCCTGGTCTCCCCCAAGGGCAAGAGGATGCCTGGCGGAGCGTTCAGATAGCCCATCTGAATGCTCATTTTCACGTTCTCCACCATGCTCCGGCCAACGATGCACACCTTGCGTCCATGCTTGGACGCGGCGTCTATCACCTGCTGGACCCTGGAAATAAGGGAGGCGAAGGTGGCCACCAGGACCCGGCCCGGCGCCTCGCCGATGGCCCGGTCCAACGCCTCTCCCACCACCTGCTCCGATAGTGTGTATCCCGGCACCTCGGCGTAAGTGGAGTCGGAAAGCAGGAGCAGAACGCCCTTTTCGGCGTATGACGCAATCTGCGCGAGGTCTGTGGGGAGCCCGTCGACGGGCGTGTGGTCTATCTTGAAGTCTCCTGTGTGTATGACCATGCCCAGGGGGGTGGAGATGGCAAGGCCCATGGCGTCGGGTATGGAGTGGCAGACCCTGAAGAACTCGACGGTGAACTTACCCAATTTGACGGGTTTGCCCGGTTCCGCCAGCATGATCTTGGCGTCCTTGTTCCCCGCGCGCTCCCGGAGCTTGACGGAGATAAGCCCGTGGGCCAGCCTCGGGGCGTAAACGGGCACGTCCAAGCTGGGCAGAACGAAGGGCAGGGCGCCCGTGTGGTCCTCGTGGCCGTGGGTGATGAGGATTCCCCGCACTCTGTCTTTTCTTTCCAGAAGGTAGGTGATGTCGGGAAGCGCAAGGTCGACTCCGGGCATGTCTTCTTCCGGAAAGAGGATTCCGCAGTCAACCACTATGATGTCCCTGTCGTATTCCAGGGCCATCATGTTCTTCCCGACCTCACCAAGTCCGCCCAGGGGAATTATTCGCAGAGGATTCCTGGCCATGTTAACCTGTGGTCGCCGGGATGCAGGCGCTTTTCTGTTGGCGCCGATTAAAAGAGGGAGAGCTGCTCCGGTTCCGGCTCGGGGTCGTCTTCAAATGTTGGTCCATCTTCTCGTTCCAGCAACTCTGGTATGGCCAGAAAGTCGCTTTCTATAGTTTTCCTCAACTCCTGACGGTGAAGGGCCGCTGCGGGATGCATGACGGGATAGACGTTGATTCCGTTTATCTTCCGCACCTTGCCGCGCGCCCGGCTGATGGTCTCGTTCTGAATGAACTTGGACATCGAGAAACGTCCGAGCGTCACCACCAGCTCCGGGTCCAGAAGCTCTATTTGACGGTCCAGATACTTGCTGCACTGTGACACCTCGGCAGGGAGGGGGTCCCTGTTGTTGGGAGGCCGGCATTTCACCATGTTCGCTATGAAGACGTCTTGTCGTTTGAGTCCGATGGACGCCAACAGCTCCTCAAGGAATCCCCCTGCGGCTCCGACGAAAGGCCGTCCCAGCCTGTCCTCGTGGTGGCCCGGCCCCTCGCCTATGAACATTATCCGGGCGTCGGGCGGACCTTCTCCGGGGACTGCATTGGTGCGCCCCTCGGCCAGTGGACAATCATGACAATTGCGGACCTGAGAGGCGACCTCTTCAAGGCTGTTCATCTCGCACATCCCGACACCCCGCCGCCATAACGGAGTAGAGTTTTTCAGGTTCCTGCGTCTAACGCGTCATGGGGAACGTCAGTCCGCCTCAGCGGCTTCAACATCCCGCCACTATAGAGCCGACTATGCGTCTTCCACCCCATTTGCCTTGAGGTAGTCTATGGCGTTTTGTAGTGTGGCAATCTGCCCTGCGTCCTCGTCGGATATCTCGATGGCATTGGCCTCCGTGGTAAACTCTTCCTCGAAGGCCATTATCAGCTCGGCCAGGTCAAGAGAGTCCGCGTTCAAATCATCGACGAAAGATGCAGAAGGGACCACGCTCTCTTCGTCGACGTCCAGTTTATCCGTGACGATAGACTTTACTCGCTCATAAACGGTTGCCATGATCTTCTTCCATCCTTATTCGGCCCTTACCCGATTCCGCCCTTCGCAGTCTTTTGACGCCCTTCCTGGAGATGTGGACTGACGGCTTCTAAGCGGTCTAATCGAGACCCTTGATCTCTTACCCTGCATTGTCCATCTGGTCCATCACAGAGCCCAAGACTCCGTTGACGAACTTTGGAGATGTTTCGGCTCCAAAAACCTTCGCCAGCTCCACTGCCTCGTTTATCGCCACTTTTCTGGGCGTGTCCGTCCGGTAGTGCATCTCGTAAAGGGCGAGGCGCAAGATGTTCCGGTCCACCGCCGGCAGTTGGCCGACCGGCCAGGCTGGCGCAAACCGGTGGATGTCTTTGTCTATCTCGTTCCTCCGCTCCCGAACGCCTTCTGTCAGTTCCCTGGCGTAGTTTGAAGATTCCTCTGTCAGTCCCGCTTCTTCACCAAGCCAACGCAGCGACAATTCGGCCGGGTGGTCGACCAAGTCGGCTTCGAAGAGGGCCTGTAGGGCGGCGACCCGGGCCTTGCTCCTGGGGTTGACGGGCGTTCTCCCGTCCGTCCGTGATGCTGTTTGGTTAGCGAAAGCTGGGGCCCTCTCAAGCATTATGCCAGCGCGGGCGCTGTAGCCACCTGCCTGGCTGTTTCCAGATCGGCAACGTTCATGATATCGAGAGCCCTGTCTTTATAGGTTGAGTCTGAACTGATGCGCTTGATGAGACCGCCCAGCACCCGGCCTGGTCCGAACTCAATAAAGCCGGACACTCCCTCGTCGATCATGCGGCCCACCGACTGCTTCCAGCGCACGCAACTGCACAGCTGGGTTCTGAGCTCTTCCTTTACCATTTCGGCAGTGGTCAGCGGAGCCGACGTGGCGTTGGCAATGATGGGTATCTCTGGGTCTCTGATCGTGATTTCGTCGATGGCGGCGATCAAGCCTTCCTGTGCCGGAGACATCAGGTTGGAGTGAAAAGCTCCGCTGACGGGCAAGGGAATGGCCCTCTTTGCGCCTCGGATAGAGGCCAGGTCCAAGGCCCTTGCAACGCAGAGCTTGTCGCCGCTGATGACAATTTGGCCGCCTCCGTTGATGTTGGCGATTTGCGCTCCGGTCTCCATGCAGACTTCAGCCAGCGAGATCTCGTCAAGACCGAGGATGGCGGCCATGCTTCCGGGATGCTGGTCGCAAGCCTCTTGCATCAGGCGCCCGCGCTCTTGCACCAACCGGAAACCGTCTTCAAGATCGACTGCGCCGGACACTATCAGCGAGGTGTATTCTCCCAGGCTGTGTCCTGCCACGGCAGCCGGAACGTACTTGACCTCGCCATGCATTTCTTCCATAGCTCGGAGACATGCCAAGCTCGTCGCCATGATGGCCGGCTGCGAGTTGACGGTCTTTTCAAGCTCTTCCTGGGGGCCGTCGAATATGATATCCGTCAGATGGGCGCCAAGGATTTCATCGACCTGGTCGAAGACCCTTCTGGCTTCTTTGGAACTCTTGTAGAGTTCCGAACCCATGCCCACGAACTGTGAGCCCTGGCCTGGGAATACGTATGCAATTTTAGGTGACTCGTCGGTTTCCGTAGTCGCCGCCATGTTGCATCAACCCTCTACTTAGCGTTAAGTTCGATTGACATAAAAAAATACATGAAATAAACCCGGTGTGCAACCCTAGAAAACGGTGTATGCGCCTCTTTTCCACCTCCTGCTCCTGAGAGCCCCTCCCTATGCGCCAAGACTGCGGCGGGAAGCGGCCTATGCCTCTCCCGTGTTCAGGACCTGCCGTCCCTTATAGTATCCGCAGCTTGGACACGCCCTGTGAGCCAGCTTGGCGCTCCTGCACTGGGGACAACGTCCCGCATGCACCGCCTTGAGTTTGTAATGGGCCAATCTCTTGCCCTGCCTCGATTTTGTCAGTTTTTTTTTGGGAAGCGCTCCCATGTCTTAAACCCTCGTTGTAATAAGTTACAGGTTTATTGCCGCTTGGTTTCGGATGTCTGTTCAAGAAGCCCTTGCAATGGGCCCCATCGAGAGTCCCTGCCGCTCTCTCCACACTGACATTCTTCCAGGTTCTTGTCTACGCCGCACGTTTGGCAAATCCCCATGCAAACCGAGCTGCAGAGCGGCTTCATCGGTTCGGCGGCGATCAGGCCCTGCCTCAAGCCTTCGCTCAGGTCGAGAACATGCCGTGGGGTGATGGTTAACGATGAAGGGTCGGCCCCATCAGGGAGGTGTAAGCGGCCCCCGGTGGCTACGTCGATGGTCGGATAATACTCTTCCCATATGGACAGATGCTGGCGGCTTTCGAAAGTCTTTAGGCATCTGCCGCAGACGGACGGCATACGCACGTCTAGGCTGGCGTCGATCCAGACGCCTTTGTCCGTTCGCATCATTACGACTTTGCCGCGGCAGTGGACCGGCAGGTCCTCCGCGCAGTTGTCTAAATCGGCATCCACTTCAAAGGTGCGGGTTGAGCCCACCCGCTCCTTCATAAGTTGTGACACATTATATTCCAACGTATGATAGGCTCCGTCCTCGATTAGGACGGATGTAATTATATGAGGGATGGGCAGCGGGGTGTCAAGACCTTGTAACACTAGGTGAGGCAAGACTCTATGGTAAGCGGCGCCTTCCAGCTTGCATGGGCCCTGCTTTAGGCCGCGGACTCTCGGATGAAGTCTATGATGTCCTGGGTTGAGGTTCCCGGTCCGAAGATTCCCTTGATTCCCATGTTTTCCAGGACAGGGCGGTCCACTTCGGGGATGATGCCGCCTGCGAGCACCGTCACGTCGGCCATGTCTTTTTCTTTCAGCCCCGCCATGATCGCCGGGAATATTTCAAGATGGGCGCCCGAAAGAATGCTGAGTCCGATAACGTCCACGTCCTCTTGTGAGGCTGCCTCGACTATCATCCGGGGAGTCTGGCGTATTCCGGTGTAGATCACTTCCATGCCGGCGTCTCTAAGGGCCCTGGCTATCACCTTGGCGCCCCGGTCATGACCGTCCAGACCCGGCTTGGCCACCAGCACGCGAATAGTCTTGTTCTGGGTCATCGTGTCCTCTGAAACCGTCGTCTAGGGAGTCTGGACCAACTCGGTGAGTATACCATGCACCGACCGTGGATGTATGAAGGCGATGATGCCCGACAGTCCTTCTCTGGGTTCCTTGTCGATCAACTCCACGCCGTCTCCGGCTAAAGCCTTGAGAGAGTCCCCCACGTTGTCTACGTGGAGGGCCAGGTGGTGGAGTCCCTCGCCCCTGCGTTCGATGAAGCGTCCCACTGCGGACTCGGGGCTCAGGGGCTCCAGCAGCTCGATGCGGGTCTCGCCTATGGGCAGCAAAGTCGCTTTAACTCCCTGGTCTTCCAGAGTCTCAACCTCTCCTGGCGGGACCTGAAAGAGGTCCTGAAACCGCTTCATCGCTGCATCTATGTCTTTGACGGCCACGCCGATGTGGTCTACGTAACGCGCTGCGCAACTTCCGTTCAAGTCTTCCTCCTAGTGTCGCCTGCTAAGCGCCAAACTCATACAGGATACTGGGCCATGAGGCGCCTGGCAATAATCAGTCTCTGCACCTCTGACGTGCCCTCGTATATTGTGGTCACCCGTGCGTCGCGGAAGTAGCGTTCCACCGGAGAGTCTTTGAAATAGCCGTAGCCTCCATGCACCTGGAGGGCCTGGGAGCTTACCTTGACGGCCGTTTCAGAGGCCATCAGCTTGGCCATAGAAGCCTCGTCGATGAAAGGAAGTCCCTCGTCTTTCAACGTGGCCGCGTGCATTGTGGCTACGCGCGCCGCAAAGACCTCGGTGGCCATGTCCGCCAGCATGAACTGTATGGCTTGGTGCTCCGCCAGCGGCTTGCCGAAGGTCTCCCGGCGCTGGGCGTACTTGACCGAAGCCTCCAGGGCTGCCTGGGCGATGCCGACGCACTGGGCGGCTATGATGATGCGGCTGGAGTCCAGGATTTCCATGGCGTACCGGAAACCCCGCCCCTCCTCGCCCAGCCGGTTGGCTTCAGGCACTTTAGCGTTCTCGAAAACCAGTTCACTGGTGCTGGAGCCGCGTATGCCCATCTTCCCGTGCTGCTTGTGGACCTGAAACCCGGGCGTTCCCTTTTCCACGGCGAAGGCTGTCACGCCTCGCGAGCCTTGGCTGCGGTCCAGATTGGCAAACACGACCACCGTCTCGGCGATGTCGGCGTTGGTGATGAAGGTCTTGGAACCGTTGAGGACGTAGGCGCCGTTGGTCAGGGCCGCTGTGGTCTCCATCCCCGCCGCATCTGAGCCGCCCCTGGGTTCGGTCAGAGCCCAGGCTGCGATCTTCTCTCCCTTCGCCAAAGGAGGGACGAGGCGGAGCTTCTGCTCTTCGCTGCCGAACTTGTATAGGCTGGTCACTCCCAGCGAGATGTGGGCCACCAGGCAGACGCTCGCCGACGCGTCGCCACGGGCCACCTCTTCTTCTGCAATGGCCATCTGGCGGTAACCGCCGCCCGAGCCGCCGTACTTTGGGTCGATGCCCATTCCCGTAAGGCCGAGGGCGGCCATCCCCTTCCAGTTCTCCCAGGAGAACTCCTCCTTTTCGTCCACCTCTTTGGAACGGGGCATCAGCTCCCGCTCGGCGAAGTCACGGACCGTATTTTGGAGCATTCTCTCTTCTTCCGTGAGCAACAAGTTCGTCATCTTCTCCCCCTGGCGCCACCGCTTAACTTGAAATCGTCAATAGACTCCGGCAACGGCCAGAGTCTTTTCCCCCTCTCCCTCGACGGGAGAGGGTTGGGGTGAGGGTGATTCGGGGCATTCTTTTCAACCCCGCCGTTGTATGTGGTGCCGGCTCCCCCCTCATCCCAACCTTCTCCCGCCAGGCGAGAAGGGGAAGTCGCAGCCATTTTCATGGCATTGACAAGCTGGGAGGTTTCCGCGCCTGCTTTAATGTTAGTACTCGCTAGAAGGCGACGAACTCCTCCTGCTCCCCGAAGACCTCCCTGAAGACGTCGCAGATCTCTCCGATGGTGCAGTAGTTTTCCACGCATTCCAAAATGGCCGGGACGGTGTTGTCCGTGCCCCGCGCCACTTCTTCGAGCCGTTTCAGGGCCAACCTCACCACTTCGTTGTCACGTTCTCGCCTCAGAGTCTGAAGCCGTTCTACCTGCTGGCGGGACCCGGCCTCGTCCACTTTGAGCAGACCTTCAATGGGAGGACTGTCGGTGACGAACCGGTTGACTCCCACTATAACCTGCTCGCCCTGTTCTACCTGGCGCTGATGGGAAAAGGCGGCGTCCTGGATTTCCCGGATTTGGTAGCCGTTTTCCAAAGCCGAAACCGACCCGCCCTGGACGTCGATTTTCTCGATGTATTCAAAGGCTTGTTTTTCCAGTTGGGAGGTCAAGCTCTCGACATAGTAGGAGCCTCCCAGGGGGTCAACCACGTCCCCTACCCCGTTTTCGTAGGCCAGGACCTGCTGGGTGCGCAGCGACAGCTGGACGGACTCCTCGCTGGGCAACGCCAGCGCCTCGTCCCGGGAGTTGACGTGAAGGGACTGGGCGCCTCCCAGTATGGCGGCCAGCGCCTGCACCGTGGACCGGAGCAGGTTGTTGTCGGGCTGCTGGGCTGTCAGGGTGACGCCGGCCGTCTGGGTGTGGAAACGCAGCATCCACGACCGGGGGTTCTTGGCGCCAAACCGCTCCCTCATGATCTTCGCCCACATCCGGCGCGCGGCCCGGAACTTGGCCACTTCTTCGAAGAGGTTGTTCTGCGCCACGAAGAAGAAGGAGAGCCGTCCCGCGAACCGGTCAACGTCCAGCCCGGCGTCAATTGCGGCTTGCACGTAGGCTATTGCGTTGGCGAATGTAAAAGCCAACTCCTGGGCGGCTGTGGCCCCGGCCTCCCTCATGTGGTAGCCGCTGATGGAGATGGTGTTCCAACGAGGAGCCTCTTTTGCGCAGTAGCTGAACACGTCTACGATAAGCCGCATGGAGGGCTTGGGAGGGTAGATGTAGGTGCCTCGGGCTATGTATTCTTTCAGGATGTCGTTCTGGACTGTGCCGTCGAGGTTCTCGGCGGCGACTCCTTGTTTCTTCGCCACGGCAATGTAGAAGGCCAGAAGCACGGGGGCCGTGGCGTTGATGGTCATGGACGTCGAGACCTTGTCCAGGGGAATGCCGTCCAGCAGCGTCTCCATGTCCTGGAGGCTGCTTATGGGCACGCCCACCTTGCCGACCTCTCCTCTGGCGAGCTCATGATCCGAGTCGTAACCGATCTGCGTCGGCAGGTCGAACGCCACCGACAGTCCGGTCTGCCCCTGCTCCAGCAGGTACTTATAGCGGCGGTTTGACTCTTCGGCTGTGGCAAACCCGGAGTATTGCCGCATAGTCCATATCCGGCCCCGGTACATGTTGGGCTGGACTCCACGAGTGAAAGGGTACTCCCCTGGATAGCCGAGATCGTTTGGATAGTCGTTGTCTTGGACGTCCTCTGGAGTGTAGATCGCATCCTGGACGATGCCCGAAGACGTGACAAAGCTTTCTTTACGCTCCGGGAAACGACTGACTGCAGGGCCCAGCGTCTCCTCCTGCCAGTCCTTCTTGCCGCGTCCGGTCATTGGGACCTCCTTACGATATACGAGAAAATGGGCCTATATTGGCAGGGGGAGAAGGGAAAGGCCCCCTCTCCCTCGACGGGAGAGGGTTGGGGTGAGGGTGACCTGGGCGATGCTCTCTCGACACGTCTTGAGTATTACGCCCTTTTCCTCTCATCCCTTCGGCTGGCTCAGGGCAGGCTCCACATTCTCTCGCCAGGGGAGAAGGGACATTTGCTTTCACCGTCCGATCGTTCACTTGGAAAGGGCGCCTACAAGCTCAAGCGTTCTCTGCACCGTGGCCCCTTTATCGGGACCCGCTGCGACGGGAGAGACCAGGACTTCCGTGGCCCCCATGTCCAGCAAGCCTTGGAGCTTTGACGCAACCTGGTCTTCGTTCCCCCAAAAGACGGTCCCGTCAATCATTCCGTCGCTCCACTGGCCCGAAGACGCCTCCGGATACCCCGAGGCGATGAACATTCTCTGGTAGAAAGGGAGACGGGGGTTCATGATCTGCTCCCGCACGGCTTTCCTGACCTCGTCGGTGTCTTCGCTGACGCAGACCGGGGCGTGGGCTATAAGGGGCGGCGTCGGGCGTCCGGCCTTTTGGGCGCCCGCTTCCATGGCGGGAAGAGCGACGTCCCTCAAGTACGGCGGGGGACAGACCCAGCTGATTGCTCCGTCGCAGACCTCTCCGCACAGCTCGAAGGAACCTTTTTGCAGCGCCGACGCCATAACGGGCATGTCCATGGGCTCCGGTATGCTGCCCTCCGCCTTATAGAAGTCTCCGTCGAACTCCACCTGGCCCGTCTGTATGAGGGCTTTCAGGATCAGGAGGTACTCCCTGAGATGGCCCAGGGGCGAGTTGAATCTGAATCCCATGCCCACCATGCTGGGCCGGTGGCTGGGGCCTACGCCAAGACGGAACCGGCCGGGCGCCAGCTGTCCCAGCGCCTGGACTTGCTGGACCATCACCAACGGGTGCCTTGGGTAGGTGGGCACGATGGACGTGCCGTACAACGCCTTCCCTGGCCTGGACGCGGCCACGGCCAGAACGGTCAGGCTGTCCAGCCTGGTCGCTCCGGTGGTCATCCACGCGGCGGGAATTCCCAGTTCCTCCACCCGGTCTATCTCTTCCAGGACTTCCTGGACTCTTGAACCTGCAACTGCTACGCCGATTAGCTTTTCAACCATGCCGCCCCCTTGAATAAACTAGTGCAAAATGGTTTGGGAGACGTTTGGGAGTTTAGCAACCGGACGCCTGGGCGTCAACGAGCATTCGAGCGCCGCGCCTTTCGCCCTTCAGCCCCAGGGTGTTAATCTAAACGTGCAGCGTATGGCCTTTGCATAATCTTTCGGCAGTGTCGATAATCAAACGTGTGATAGCGTCCCGGCTCGCGTGGGACGACATTCCGGGGGAAACGGAAGCATGGCTGGAAACCCGGCATTGAAAATAAGGACGGCCTCCGCCGACGAGTATGAGGATGTCGGCAGAGTGATCCAGGCCGCCTATCGAGAGTACAGGGACCACTATCCGCCGGAATGGTGGGAGAGGTACGAGCAGAGCCAGCGCGACGTGCAGAGCCGGGCCCACGAGTCCGAGCTGGTGGTGGCCGAACTGGACGGCCGCATCGTAGGCTCGATCACCCTCTACCTGGACGGCTACAGGGGTGGAGCCGGGTCTTGGCCCGAGGGATGGGCCGGCATCAGGCTGGTGTCAGTGCATCCGGACGCCCGGGGTATGGGCATTGCCAAAGCGATGATGAACGAGTGCCTGGAAATGTGCCGCGCCAGGGGAATCCCCGTCGTGGGCCTGCACACGACGCAGGTCATGGCCACCGCTAGGGGCATGTACGAGCGGATGGGTTTCGAAAGGGTTCCCCAGTTCGATCACCATCCCAGGCCGGACTATGTGGTGTACGCCTACAAGTTCGACTTGTAGCCCGGCGCGACAGTCGCTTGTTGATGGAACATGGGACAAACTATAATGGGAGCATGCCTCAACGAGAGAAGGGTGATTTCAACGCTGAGAAGAGGGTCAAGCCGGACCTGAAAGAATTGCTCCTCGCCCCTGAACCGCGTCTTGAAGAGCTTACGCCGCCGCGCCGGAAGATTATCCGCCGGCCGCCTCCGAACCTTGAGTAAGTCGGCGCTATTGTCCGGTCTTTTCTAGACAGTTGCGCTGAATTCAGAGAGCGGATTGCTTTGAAATGAGAAACAGAACGTCTCCAGCGAACTGTCCCCAACATGCGCGCCAAGAAGACCCGGCGGAGCATGAGGTCAACGGCTCTCCATGCATCACTGAGGTGAGGAATCTCCGGCATAGCTTCTCTCTGGCAACCGGCTTGTTGCAGGAATTGGTTATACTGGCGCCTGACCCGGATGAAGGACTGGAGCTAAAGCCTGAAATAGAGGCTACGCTAACGGCGCACGTGCCGATATATTAGGCTAATCGGGCATCGCAAGGACATATACGGCCGCGTCTAACCGTTCAGTTTCGGCGCCATGCTCTGGAAGCCATCTACTATGGACAACTTTCATCCCATCGTCAGGGACTGGTTCCTGGAGAGGTTCCAGGCTCCCACCCAGGCTCAGGCCGAGGGGTGGGAAGCCATTGCCCAGGGACGCCATACACTCATAGCGGCCCCGACGGGCTCCGGCAAGACGTTGGCCGCATTTCTCAACTGCATCGACTGGCTGGTGCGGACGGGCATTGAGGACGGTCTGCCGGAAACCACCCAGGTGGTGTACGTCTCGCCCCTGAAGGCCCTCTCCAACGACATCCACAAGAACCTGGCCGTGCCGCTCCAGGAGATTTCCGAGCTGGCGGAAAAGCGGGGCTGGGCGCTGCCTGAGATTCGGGCCGAGGTGCGGACGGGGGACACTCCCGCCTCCCAGCGTCAGAAGATGGCCAAGAACCCTCCCCACATCCTCATAACCACGCCTGAGTCGCTCTATATTCTGCTCACCTCAAAAAGCGGGCGCAGGGGACTCAGGGGCGTGAAAACCCTGATACTGGATGAGATACACGCAGTAGCCGACGATAAGCGAGGTTCCCACCTGGCGTTGTCAATGGAAAGGTTGTGCTCTCTAGCCGATGGCCCGATCACCAGGATCGGACTCTCCGCCACTCAGAAGCCCATTGAAGAAGTGGCCCGGCTTCTGGTGGGCGCCTCCAACATGTCCGGTGAGGGTGACCCCGACTGCACTATAGTTGACACCGGACACAGCAGGCGGATGGACATCGACCTGGCGCTGCCTAAGGAAATGGAGTTGGGACCCATTGCCACCCACGAGCTCTGGGCCGACACCCTCGACGACGTGGCGGGCCTCGTCCGCGAGCATGGCACGACGCTGGTGTTCGTAAACACCCGGCGGTTGGTGGAACGTGTGGCCCACCAGCTGTCTCTGAGGCTGGGTGAAGACGCTGTCGCGGCGCATCACGGAAGTCTCTCCCGCGCCACCCGCCTGGACGCCGAAGAGAAGCTCAAGTCAGGACGCATCAAAGTATGCGTGGCCACCGCTTCCCTGGAGCTTGGGATTGACGTGGGGGTGGTGGACCTGGTGTGCCAGATCGGCTCTCCCAGGTCCATCGGCCTTCTTCTTCAGAGGGTGGGGAGGTCCGGCCATACGGTGGAAGGGGTCCCCAAGGGAAGGTTGTTCCCTCTTACCAGGGACGAGCTTATCGAGTGCGCGGCGCTCATGAAGGCAATTTCGGGCCAGAACTTGGACGCCCTGGCAGTTCCCCCGTGGCCCCTGGACGTCCTGGCCCAGCAGATGGTCGCCGCCTGTTCCGTGGAGGACTGGGAGGAGGACGGCCTGTATGAGATGTTCAAGGGGGCCTACCCCTACAAAGACCTCCCCAGGGAAAGGTTCGACAGCCTGGTGGAGGGGCTTTCCAGAGGCTTTTCCGACCGGCTTGGGAGAAGAGGAGCTTATCTCCACCGGGACGGCGTCAACGGCAAGCTGAAGGGCAGGCGCGGCGCCGGGCTGGCGGCTATGACCAGCGGCGGCGCAATCCCCGACAACGCCGACTATGACGTGGTGTCAGACCCTGACGGCGCTTTCGTGGGCACAGTGAATGAGGACTTCGCCATTGAGAGCATGGCGGGCGACGTATTCCTCCTGGGAAACACCCCTTGGAAGATCAGGAGAGTCGAGCGGGGAAGGGTAAGGGTGGAGGACGCCCAGGGCCAGGCGCCTACCATTCCATTCTGGCTGGGCGAGGCGCCGGGCCGCACCTGGGAGCTTTCCGATGAGGTGTCCAGCATCCGCGACGGCATCGACCGGCGGCTCGACCGCCCCGGTGAAGCCCGGTCCTGGCTGATGGAGTCTACCGGGGTTTCAGAAGAGGCTGCCGGGCAGATGGTCGCGTACATAGAGGAGGGGAAACGCGTCCTTGGCCTGGTCCCCACCGGAAGCCGCATTGTCGCCGAGCGGTTCTTCGACGAAAGCGGCGGCATGCAGCTGGTCATTCACGCTCCCTTCGGCTCACGCATCAACCGGGCTTGGGGGATGGCCCTGAGAAAGAGCATCTGCAGGACCTTCGACTTCGAGTTGCAGGCGTCGGCTACGGAGGACGGACTCAATTTCTCCCTGGACCCCCAACTCTCCTTCCCCGTGTCGGATGCGTTTACGATGCTCAAGTCCCACAATGCCAGGGACGTTCTCGAACAGGCCATGCTCCAAGCGCCTCTGTTCGGCACGAGGTGGCGATGGAACGCCACCAGAGCCCTGGCCGTTCTGAGGCACAGCGGCGGCTCAAAAGTGCCTGCGCCCCTCCAGAGAATGCGTTCCGATGACCTGCTGGCGGCGGTGTTTCCGGCCCAGGTCGCCTGCCAGGACAACAACCAAATGGGCCGTATAGA
The DNA here is from genome assembly GCA_965237875.1 of Dehalococcoidia bacterium. Taxonomy (GTDB): domain Bacteria; phylum Chloroflexota; class Dehalococcoidia; order Lucifugimonadales; family JAGWBF01; genus DAOUJI01. The sequence goes on along the minus strand of CBDEGP010000002.1, from coordinate 1,541,079 downwards.
GCTGCCCGACCATCCCCTGGTGTTCGAGACCATGAGGGACTGTCTGACCGAAGCCTCGGACGTGGAGGGCCTGGAGCGGCTCCTCAAGTCGATAGAGTCCGGGGAAATCCAGGTCTACGCCAGAGACACGGTGCAGCCTTCGGCGTTCTCCCACCAGATACTCAACGCCATGCCCTACGCCTTCCTGGATGATGCGCCGTTGGAAGAGAGGCGGGCACGGGCGGTCACCCTGCGGCGTGCACTGCCGGAGGACAGCCGCGACCTTGGCAGACTGGACCAGGAAGCGGTGGCGACTGAATCGGCCAACGCCTGGCCGCGGATCAGGGACGCAGACGAGCTGCATGACGCGTTGTTGACGCTGGTGTGCCTCCCACAGGATGAGGGCGTACGGCGAACGGGTCTCAGCATCGACGCGCTGTACGCCTATTTCACCGAGCTAAGAAACGCGGGACGCGCTTACCTGGTCGAGACTGACGACGGTCTGTCGGCCTTTGCGGCCGCGGAGTCGTTGGAAGCAGTACGGGCTGCGCACCCATCGGCCCGCATCGAGCCTCCTCCGCCGGCGCAGTTAGGGGCTGGGGTCATTGAAGACGAGGCAACGCTGTCCATGGTGCGTGGCTGGGCGGAGTCCTCGGGGCCATTCACAGTCGGCGAATTGGCTGGGCTGCTGAGAATCGGAGAGGGCCGCGTGAGAACGGCGGTGGCCAAGTTGGAGGCGGAGGGGATGGTCCTCCGGGGCCGCTTCCGCCAAGCCTTGGACGAGGAGGAGCTGTGCGACCGGCGAATCCTTGCTCGAATCCACGCGTCCACCATCTCCCGGCTCCGTAAAGAGATCGAACCGGTCCCGGCCGCCGACTTCATCAAGTTCCTTCTGAGGTGGCAGCACGTGGAGGCTGGCAAGCAGCTCTCCGGCGAGGGCGGCCTTCTGGACGTCATCGATCAGCTTCAGGGGTTTGAAGCCGCCGCCGGAGCCTGGGAGAGCGAGATTCTTGAGGCCCGCATGTCTGACCTCCAGCCCCATCAGCTGGACGCCCTGAGCTTGGGCGGTGAGATAGTCTGGGGGCGTCTCTCCCGCAAGCGGGAAAGCGAGCCACCGCCTTCCGGCAAGACGAGCTTCAACCGCAATACGCCCATTACATTCGCATTGAGGGAGTGTTTGGACTGGCTGGCCGCTGGCCCGGCCGACGATGAGCTCCCGGAGGGCGGCCCCAAAGAGGTCCTGGAGGCTCTGGATAAGCGGGGCGCCTCTTTCGTGTCGGACCTGGTGGCTTACGTCCATCGCCTCCCGTCAGACGTGGAGGAAACGTTGTGGACGTTGGCGGCCGCCGGAAGGGCCACTTCCGACAGTGTTGAAGCGCTTCGGAAGCGCATCAAAGGCTCAAATGGCAAGGGACGGCGCACGGTCGGATTCCGGCGGGTGCAACGGCGGCGCAGCTTTGGGCGGTGGTCGGCGCTGGACCCAGTGCAACCCGTTGCCGAGGCGGGAGACGCCGTCGCCAACCAGCTTCTTCGGCGCTATGGAGTCCTGTGTGCCGAACTGATTGGCCGTGAGTCTCTGGCTCCCCGGTGGAGGGACCTGGCCAAGACCCTAAGGAGAATGGAGGCCCGTGGCGAGATACGGGGCGGCAGGTTCGTGGCGGGAACCACCGGTGAGCAGTTCGCCCTCCCGGAGGCCGTCGAGGCGCTGCGGGAGGCCAAGAAGTCCGACGGCGGCTGGGCCGTGGTTTCAGCCTGCGACCCGTTGAACCTGGTGGGAATTCTGACCCCGGGCGACCGCGTCCCGGCCAACCTGGGCAACAGGGTCGTATTCAACAACGGCATGCCCATATGCTCTTCTGAAAACGGCCACGTGGTCATCCGCACCAACTCAGACCCGCTGACCATGGCCCGCGCCAGGGCGCTGCTTCAGTCGGCCCATCGGGACGGCTCCATGTCCGTTACGGCGTAAGCGGCGTAATCTACCTACACTACAAAAATAGATCGCGTTAGCGATCACTCGTTATTCAAATGAGTACATACTGCGACACCCCCAACCCGTCATTCCGGCGGAGGCCGGAATCCAGGAGGCGCCTTGTGTTCAAGCGTCCTGCGGGCCTGTGTGCCGGACGATAACGGGAGTCAAGGACTGAAATGCCCTTATCGTCACTGCTGGACCTCATAGGCGGAACGCCCTTAGTGGAGCTGTCCAAAATGGCGTCCTCCGATACGGAAGGGGTCCGCATCTTTGCAAAGCTGGAAGGTCAGAACCCCAGCGGCAGCATCAAGGACCGGATAGTCAAGGCGATGGTGGAGCAGGCCGAGGCTCAAGGGCGACTCCAGCCTGGCGACACCATCATTGAAGCCTCCAGCGGCAATACGGCCATCGCATCGTGCATGGTGGGTAAGCAGCGCGGGTACAACGTGAAGGTCGTCATACCCCCGGAGGTTGTGCCCAGCGTCGGCGACATACTGAGACTTCTAGGGGCTGAGGTGGTCTGGTGCGAGCCAGGGTTGGGCATGAAAGGCGCCATCGACCACGCTCAGGCCCTTGCCAAGGCCAACGGTTGGCAATACCTGGGGCAGTTTGACGACCGCATCAACATGGAGACCCACTACGCCGCCACGGGCAGGGAAATCGCGGAGGCGCTGGAGCAGGTGGACGTGTTCGTCGCGGGAATAGGGACGGCGGGCACCATCATGGGAGTGGGAAAGCGGCTCAAGGAGGCCAACCCAAAGGTGAAGGTCATAGGCGTCGAGCCGCGCATGGGCCAGTCCCTCCAGGGTCTGAGGAGTCTGTCTGAAGGGTATGTTCCTCCCCTGCTGGACCTGGGGATGCTGTCAGGAAGGTTCCTGGTGGACAGCGCCACGGCCATCGCGGCGGCCAAGTCGGTGATCGAGGCCGAGGGAATCATGGCCGGGGTCTCCTCGGGCGCAACCCTTCACGTAGCCCGGCGAATCGCCCGCAGAATGGCCGGCCGCAGCGAAAAGGGGAACATCGTCGCCATGTTCTCCGACGGGGCCTGGAAATACCTCCCCTCACACCCTGGGGCGCAGCCCTGGAAGGCGACAGCGACCTCGACGAGACCCACTGGTGGTAAACCCCGGCGCTTGGTGAGCCTGACGCTTCCGGGTTGATGCATAGTCATGAGCGTCTTGACCAGCCGCTGGCCGCTCCTTAGGTTGACGGCGTAGGCGGGGCTGGGGATAATTGCAGCGGTTGTCGTGGGAAGGATTGGCCCGCATCGGAAGCCCTTATAGGAGGCCCCGATAGGAGGAACGTAGATGGCATCCCTTAAGAAGCGTCAGTTGGCTCGGTCGGTGTCCATAGTCGGGGCCGGAATGTCCCACTTCGGAGCATACAAAGACAAGAACAGCCGCGACCTCTTCACCGAGGCCTTTCAGGACATGCTAGGGAGCCTCGAGCAGGGCATCGACATTGAGGACATAGAGAGCGCCTACGTGGGCAACTACTCCTCGGACCTGTTCGAAGGGCAGGGTCATACGGCTCCCATACTGGCCGACTGGCTGGGGTTGACTCCCGCTCCTGTGACCCGCATCGAGAACGCCTGCGCTTCCAGCGGCAGCGCATTCCGCGAGGGCATCATGGCCATAGCATCCGGTCTGTATGACATCGTGCTGGTCGGAGGCGTGGAGAAGATGACGGACCTGCCCACCGAGGGCGTCACCGACGTGCTGGCCACTGCCGCCGATGCCCAATACGAGGTCCCGGCGGGAGTGACCTTCCCCGGAATATACGGCGCCCTGGCCAAAGCCCACATGGACCGGTACGAGACCAACCTGGACCATTTGCTCAAGGTGTGCATCAAGAACCACAACAACGGAGCCCTCAACCCCAAAGCCCAGTTCAACCAGAGCATCGACGACGTGATGGCCCGGCGCATCGCCAGGGCCGAGCAGAGGGGAGACCCCATACCTCCGTGGAAGAGCGGCATGGATTTCCTGAACGACCCCAGGGCGAATCCCTGGATCGCCTGGCCCCTGCGCCTCTACGACTGCGCCCCCATAACCGACGGAGGCGCATGTGTGCTTCTGACGGCGTCGGAGTTGGCCCACAACTTCACCGACAAGCCGATACGAATACTCGGCGTCGGACAGGCCACCGGACGGGCCCTCCATGACTCAGACGAGCTGACCACGTTGTCCGCAGCCCGGGCTGCGGCGTCGAGGGCTTACGAAATGGCAGGGGTGACCGGGAAGGACGTTCAATTCGCCGAGGTCCACGACTGCTTCACCATTGCCGAGATCGTCGCCACCGAGGACCTGGGGTTCTTCAACCCGGGAGAGGGGGCCAGGGCGGTGGATGAAGGACGGACCGCACGCACGGGAGACAAGCCAATCAACACGTCGGGAGGACTCAAGGCCAAGGGGCATCCCGTCGGAGCGTCGGGAGTCGGCCAGATCATCGAGGTCTTCCACCAGTTGCGTGAAGAAGCCGGAGACCGGCAGTTGCGCATCCCCAACCTGAGGCTTGGCCTGACTCACAACGTGGGAGGCACCGGGGGCACCTGTGTCGTGAACATCCTGGGCAGGGAAGAGTAGGCATGGCAGAGCGTCCTTTCACCGGCGATTCTTTCTACGCATACCTGAGAGACGAGGGAAAGCTCATGGGGGTGCGTTGCAAGAGTTGCGGCCTCTTATCGGTCGAGCCCAGGAGCATCTGCAGAACGTGCAAGTCCCGGGATGTTGAGTGGGCGCAGTTTTCAGGCAGGGGAACGCTGAGCACGTTTACCTGCATCTCGGTGGCGCCGAACCGCATGATCAGCAAGGGTTACGGGCGGGACAATCCCTACTGCACGGGCATCGTGACTCTGGAAGAGGGACCGCGCATCGGCGGCCTGATCAGGGGAGTGGACGCCTCCAACCCCGGCTCCATCAAGACAGGCGTCGACGTGGTGATGGACCTGGAAGACATGGACCCGGAGACGCCCGGCCTGGCTTTCAAGCCCGCGTGAGAGGCGTTTGGTCCGATAGAGGCGGCGCCTAGCCGCCTGCCAGACTGGCCACGACCAGGGCAATCGTTGCTGTGGCGGCCATTCCTGCCACCATAGTTGTAACGGTCCACCGTATCAATCGAGTCTCTAAAGCGGCGATCGCCGCCGTGGTCTCTCCGCGCAGTTCCTGAATGGCGGCTTTGGTGTCCCCACCCAACTCAGCAATGGCAGCTTTGGTTTCCCCACCCAACTCAGCAATGGCAGCTTTGGTTTCCCCACCCAACTCAGCAATGGCGGCTTTGGTGTCCCCACCCAACTCAGCAATGGCGGCTTTGGTGTCCCCACCCAACTCAGCAATGGCGGCTTTGGTGTCCCCACTCAACTCGGCAATATCGGCCTTGGTTGCAAGATGGTCATAGGCTCCCTCGAGCCTACTGACCCTGTCGGATACTTCTTCCATCGAAACCACTCAGACACTCCCCGTCGCTCTTCTCCATTGACTTTACCGGCATGTCGATGCTTCGTCGACTGCCTGGTGTCCGTTGTACGTATCACTTGCCGGAAACGGACAGGACAGCTCCCTGTAGGTCACGGCATTGCAACTATGGTCTCCACAGTCATAGCCTCGTCGTCTGAGGCCAACGGCCCCGGACTGAGATTCGAGGGCAGAGGGCGTTCCAAGTCCTCGTATAGTTCGATAACCGCGGCCAGAGCATCTGGAACATTTGACAACGCATCCTCGACCGTATCGCCCTCAGTAACCAGCTCAGGCAACAGCGGACACGTGACCGTCCACCCGCCTTCAGGCGCTGCAATAAGTTTCAATCGTATTCGCGTGGTGAGACCCATGCCGTCCTCCCCGTCCAACAGAAAGGCGATATAAATTATCATTGTATTGCACAAAGCGTCAAGAATGATAAGGACAGACCTAGCCGCTTCTTTATGCTATTGATCTGACATTTGCATTAGACGCCCTGGATGTATAATGTCGTATTATGGCTCTAGGGCATTATCTCGAAAATGAGGCGCCACAGGACTAGCGTATGGGCGTGATTAAAGCTCTTTCTTGGAATGTGAACGGCCTGCGGGCAGTGGAGAAGAAGGGATTTCTGGACTGGTTGTCCGACGAGTCCCCCGACATACTTTGCCTTCAGGAGACCAAGTCCAGGGAGGAGCAGCTTTCCGAGCGGCTCCGCAACGCCGAGGGCTACCACGTCTATTTCTCTTCCCACGAAGAACGCAAAGGCTACTCAGGAGTGGGACTGTACACCAAGACGGAGCCCAAGGACGTGCGGACAGGGTTCGGCGTTCCCAGGTTCGACAACGAGGGGCGGATAATCATCGCCGACTACGATAGCTTCGTGCTGTTCGGCATATACTTCCCCAACGGGCAGTCTTCCAAGGAACGGCTGGACTACAAGATGGACTTCTACGACGCCTTCCTTGACTATGCCGACGGGTTGAAGGCCGATGGCCGGAACATCGTCATATGCGGCGACGTGAATACGGCCCACACCGAGATAGACCTCGCTCGGCCCAAGCAGAACCAGAACACCTCCGGCTTTCTGCCCTTGGAGCGGGCTTGGATGGATAAGCTGACAGCCCACGGTTACGTGGACACCTTCCGCATGTTCAACGCGGAACCCGGAAACTACACCTACTGGGACTCCTTCACCAGGGCCCGCGACAGAAATGTGGGTTGGAGGATCGACTACTTCTTCGTCAACAAGGAGTTCAAGGCCAACATTGAATCGGCCTTCATTCTCCCGGAGGTCATGGGCTCGGATCACTGCCCCGTGGGAGTGGAGATCAGCGTCTGACCCGCATCCTGCGCTCTCGCTCGCTGGATTCAGTCCCTAATCGCCACCTGGACTTCGCCGTTTTCGACTCTGACCGGGTAGGTGCGGATGGGGAGGGTGGCGGGGGGAGTCACAGCGGCCCCGGTGGTCACGTCGAACAGCGCCCCGTGGCGGGGGCAGGCCAGGAATTCGCCCTCCAGGGAGCCGAACCCCAACATTCCTCCGTCGTGGCTGCACGCGTCCACCACGGCGTAAATCTCTCCGTCCACGTTGCAGAGGACGATTTCGTCCCGGCGTGTGGGCTTCACCTTCAAGGTTTGGCCGGGCGGAATTTCGGACAGCTGGGCCACCGTGACGTATCGTTCAGAGGGTTGGGTCAAAGGAGGGTCTCCTTTTGGCGGCCGGTTGGCCGGTCCGTTCTAGTGGTCGGGGGCAACTCGCCCTGAAGCGAAAAGCCACATCCTGGCTATTTCGGGGCCTATGAACCGGAAGGTCTTCCTGAGCTCCTTCTGGAGGGGCGCTAACTGGTCTCCCTCCAGCACGTCGTAGTACCAGCGGCAGAAGGAGCCGTGCTCCCTTTGGATGCCCTGGATGGTCTGGGCGTTGGAGACGCAGGCCTCCACCTTCTTCCGGTTGCGGATGATGGACGAGTCGAGAAGCGCCCGGTCCACGTCGTCAGGCGACATCGAGGCGACCATGGGAATGCGCCAGCCGTGGAAGACGGCGCGGAAGGCGTCCCGTCGGGCCAGAATCATGCGCCAGCTCAGACCGGCCTGGAAGACCTGGAGGCTCATAATTTCGAACAGGGAGTCGTCGTCGGCCACCCGCTTACCCCAGACCTCAGCGGCGTACCACTCCATCAACGGGTCTCCGCGGGCCCACTCCGGGACCTCTAGAACATGGTCGTCGGGCATGACTTATTCCTCGTGAGATGTTTTTGCCGGGCCGGATAGCATCTAACGGCGGCGGTATTCGTCCCCGCAGTCGCCTATCAAGCTGAACAGGTCCCTGGACTTGCCGGTCACGGACTCTATAAGGCCCCGGTCTTCCTCATCCAACTCCAGGTCGAGAGCTCGCATATTGTCTTGCAGATTGTCTGACAGCCCCAGTCGGACTCCGATGATGACCCCGGCCACGGCGGGTCTGTCCAGGATGGCGCCGACCGCCGCGTTTGCTATGCTGACGCCGTGTTTGCCGGCAACGGTTTTCAGGGCGCGCAGCAGCTCCTGGAACAGGTCCCAACCGCCCCATAGGTCGATCATCCGTTTGTACTTGCCCAGGCTGGCGGTGTTAAGGTCGGCCCTTGACGGCTCGGGCTGTCCCAGCCACTTTTCCGAGACCAGGCCGCCGCAGAGGACGCCGTAGGCCAGCAGGCCGACGCCCTGTGACTGGCAGTAGGGGACCATCTCCTTTTCGGGCCTCAGGTCCACCAACGAGTACTGGACTTGGTTTGAAACTATGGGGGTGCGTTCGTGAATGATCCGGGTGTGTTCGGTGTCGAAGTTCGTGAGGGCGAGGCAGCGTATTTTCCCCTCGGCCCGGAGGTCTGCCATGTGGCCCATGGCGTCGAGGTATGCGTCGTCGGCGTAGTCCCACCAGTGAAACTGGAGCATGTCGAGGCGGTCAACTCCCATCCGCTTCAGAGAGCGGTCGATGTTCTGCTCCACCCAGGAGCGGGGCATGGGCGCCGGTCCCGGGACCCACTTGGTGAAGGCCTGGACGTTTTCCAGGGCGTCACTGCCGGAGCCGGCGGCGAGCTTGGTCCTGAAGACGCCGATGAAGTCCTCGGCGGGGCCGTAATGGTCCGCGAGGTCCCATGTGGTGAACCCGCGCCGGTGATGCTCCAGCATACGTTCCACGGCCCGTTCCGGGTCGATTGGCCCGTGGGCGCCGGACACCTGCCACATGCCGTTGAGTATGCGGCATATCTGCATTGGGGCCGTTCCGGCGACGTCCTGTCCCAACCAGGCGCGGCTTTTTGGTCCCAGGTCCATGGTCATAAGCTGCTCACTTCTTGGCGTCGGCGAGACGTGCGGGGACGGGAAGCACGTTGGGGTCCATTGGGATTTCAATGATGCTTGGACCTTCGCCGCCGGCCGCTTCTTTGAAGACGTCCCCTATGTCTTCGGGGCTTTCCACGTAGTAGCCCCTTGCGCCGAACGCCTCCGCATACTTGTCGAAACGCGGGTTTCCTATGTCGGCGCCGACGTAACGTCCGAAGGCGTGGTGTTGGAAGGCCTTCTCCGATCCCCAGATTCCATTGTTCATCACGATGGTGACGACGTTGAGGTTGTAGCGCACCAGGGTTTCCAGTTCCTGCCCATTGAAGAGGAAGCCGCCGTCGCCGTTTATGCTCACCACCGTGCTGTCCGGTCTGGCGAACTTTGCGCCGATGGCTTCGGGGAAGCTGAACCCCAACCCCGCCAGGTCCAGGTTGTTTATCAGGGTGCGCGGTCGGCGGTAGACCAGACCGTCCAACCCGTAGTTGGAGTTGAGGCCCGAGTCGAGAACGATGATGGCGTCCTCTGGCATGACCTTGCGGAGTTCGTAGTAGATGCGGTCAGGGTGCATGGGCGTTCCATCCAGCTTGCCGTGGTCGTCAAGCCTCTGGCGGCGCTTGTCGGACAGGTCTCTCATCTGTCGGGCCCACTGATCGTTCTGGGGCTTCTCAGCCGCTCGCACCAGGTCCAGGAGCTGGGACGAGACGGCTTTGGCGTCCCCTTCGATGCCGACGGCCACCGGATAGTTGCGGCCGATCTCCTTGGGGTCTATCTCTATCTGTACTATCTTGGTGTCTTTCTGGATGAACCTGTTGTCATAGTAGGACGTGCTGTGTCCCAAGCGGGTCCCCACGGCCAGGAGAAGGTCGGCGTTTCGTATGGCCTCCACGGCTTCAGGAGATGGAAGCCGTCCCAGGTGACCCAGGAAAGCCGGATGGGTGTTTGGCACGGCGTCGCACCGGCCGTATGACGTAATCAGCCCTGCGCCAAGAACGTCGGCCAGGTCCGTAACCTCCTGAGACGCCAGGCTCCACTGCACGCCGCCTCCGGGCATGATGATGGGCCTCTCAGCCGATATAAGCAGACGGGCGGCCTCCTCCACCAGGCTTCTGTCGCCCTGGATGCGGGTCTGCCCCGTGCGGTAGGTGTGGGGCGCTGAGAGGTCAACGTCGATTTCCGTCTGGACCATCAGGTCCCTGGGCAGGTCCACAAGGACGGGACCCATTTTACCGGAGGTCGCCACGCGGAAGGCGTGACGGATCATTTCAGGTATGCGTTCCGATTTGTTGACTTGGAAAGAGGCCTTGGTGATGGGACGGAACAGCGAGACCTGGTCGAACTCCTGTATGGCTTCGCGGTTCTGATGCTCCCGGTCGGGGGCCGGGGCCAGGACCACCACCGGGGAGTGGCCCACGTACGCCGCCGCAACTCCAAAGGTGAGGTTGAGGATCCCGGGCCCGTTGGTGGCGATGCACACTCCGGCGTTGCCCGTCGCACGGGCGTAGCCGTCGGCCATCAGGGCCGCTCCCTGCTCGTGGCGCACACCCACGAATTGTATGTCCGTCTTGTCGTACATGGCGTCCAGCACGTCCAGGAATGCGGCGCCGACGATGCCGAATATGTGGCCCACTTTTTCCTGGCGGAGGGTCTCTATGATTGCCTCACCGACGTTCATACGGGGCATGACGCCACCTCCAATGTTCCGACCGGGACCGGATGAATAGATTGGACTCCGGCGGCCAAAGCGTTTGGAACGGGGTCTGGCGCGCTGGTTGGGAGAGCATGCAATAGTTTATCATATAGTTGGGGCGGGCCACGGGCGGCGGCGCCTGGATGGACGCCATGCGCTAGAAACCTGGACTGAATAGCAACCAAGGAGCCGGCGATGGGAGAACAATTCCGCTTGATTGCACCCCTTCAGGCGGGTGATCAAGCGCCGGAGTATGAACTGCGCTCCACGGAAGGAGGGCTGGTCAGCGTCAGGGAAATCGCCGCTTCCCACAGCGCGTTGGTCCTCGTGTTCCTCCGTGGGTTCCGCTGACCCTTCTGCCGAAGGCAGCTCCGCCGGTTGTCGGAGAGGAATGAGGAGTTCAAAGCCTTAGGCGCGGAAATCATAGCGGTGTCGCGGGACTTTCCTGAGCGGGCCGGGGACTTCTTTTTTAGGCGACAGGTCATGTTCACCTGCCTTGTTGATCCCGACCGGGGCATGTACGCGGCCTATGGTGTCCCGTCCAAGGCCATGTCCTTGGGACAGAGGCCGGCCACCTTCATCATAGACGTCCGGGGATATGTGGCGTATGCCGACGTTGGGCGGCAGCAATGGGACATCCCGGACGTGGATACACTGCTTGACGTGTGCCGGAGTTTGAGCGGTCATGCAAATAACGGGCCTGAAAAGCCTTGATTTCCATCCGCTAAATCGGCATGTTCTTATTAGACAGTTTAGGGATGGCGATCGGCCTCATCGAATGCGTAAGACCAAGATAATAGCCACGGCAGGCCCGTCCACCCACGAGACCGACGTGTTGGAACGGCTCTTAGAAGCGGGCGTCGACTGCATCCGGTTGAACTTCTCCCACGGCACCTTTGAAGAGCACGCCCGTGTGATAGATGCTGTCCGCGGGTTTTCCGAGAAACACGGGAAACCCGTGGCCGTGCTGCAGGACCTCGGAGGCATCAAGCTCAGGCTGGGGAGGATGGAAGGATCAGTCCAGCTTAACCCCGGAGATGAGGTCAGCCTGGTCCCGCGGGAAAGCTCATCAGATGCCGGGATGCTGCCCTTTCCCGAACCTGAAATCCTGGCCCGTCTTGAACCCGGAAGCAGAGTGTTCATCTCCGACGGAGTGGTGTGCCTGGAAGTCTTGACTGTGGGGGAGGAAGGGGTTAGGACCCGCGTCCTGAACTCAAGCGGCATGCTCTCCTCATACAAGGGAGTGAACTTGCCTGGGGTCACCATAGACGAGCCGGTCCTCACCGATGAGGACAAAAAGGCCCTCCGGTTCGGGGTTGAGCACGGGGTGGACTGGGTGGCGGTCTCATTCGTCAGGTCCGTGGACGACATATTGTACGCCAAGGAATTCCTGGCCGGCATTGGCTCCGAGGCTTCCGTGATGGCCAAGCTGGAGCGGGCGGAGGGCGTTGAAAACATCGATGCCATACTTGACGAGGTCAATGGAGTGATGGTCGCCCGGGGTGACCTGGGAGTCGAAATACCGATGCAGCGGGTGCCCATAGTGCAGAAAGAGGTGGTGGCCAAAGCCAACGAGGCGACCAAGGTGTCGGTGATAGCCACTCAGATGTTGCGTTCAATGGTTATCTCCCCCACCCCAACCCGGGCGGAGATATCCGACATAACGAATGCAGTGTTGGATGGATGCGACGCCATCCTCCTGTCTGATGAGACCGCCGTGGGGCAGTTTCCGGTGGAGGCCGTGCAGGTCGCCGACGCCACCATAGTCGAGGCGGAGAGCGTGTACCCATATTATAAGGGTCTGAACGACTCAACTAGGACCCAGGGGCGGACTCAAGGCGTGGCGGCCGCTGCGGTGGGGTTGGTGAGGGCTCTCAAAGCTAAGCCCGTGGTGATCACCAGCACTGGGACTGCGGCTTTCGCGCTCTCCAGGCGCCGCCCGGAGTTTGACGTAACCGTCTTCTCCCATGACGAGGCCGTGCTCCGTAGGGTGGCTCTTGGCTGGGGACTTGTCCCCAAGGGCGTAGTGCCGCCCGAGCGGGACTTGGCGAAGCTGGTGGCGGCGCTCCTCAAGGAAGCGTTGAGTTCCGGAATGGTGTCGGACACCGATCTGGTCACCATTGTCCACGGGTTCCTCTCTGGAGTCTCAGGCACCACCAACACTGTGCAGGTGGTGGATATGAGGGAGTTCCTATCCCTGACCGAATGACCCCGGTTCACCCTCACCCCTTCGGCAGGCTCAGGGCAGGCTCTGACCCTCTCCCGTCAAGAGACCTTTGCATGACCTCCGTCTTTCCGGCGAAGGCCGGAATCCAGGGCCTTGCCCGAAGCAGGGGAACGCCCTCACCCCAGCCCTCACCCAACGGGAGAGGGGGTTACGCAAAGATCTCGTCAAGGGCGAGGGGATAATCGATCAGCCAGGGTTGAATCCTTCGGAGCCTGGCATTATTCTTTCCATGCCCGGACCGGCCCTTAACCGGTATCCGGAGACCAATTACGGGGAGGACTGACCGAGATGCCCAGTTTCACTGAAACCATCAAGGTGAATGGTCAAGACATGGAGATATATTCCGCCGTCCCGGAAGGCTCAGGCCCCTTTTCTGCGGTGGTCGTGGCACATCACGGCTCCGGGTCCGACGAGTTCAGCAAGACCATGACCGACAGGTTGGCCGAGGCCGGATACGTGGCCGTCTGTCCCGACCTGTTCCACCGCATTACGCCCGAGATGCTGGCCGACGGTTCCCGCCCCATCAGCCACATGAGCGACCCTGACATCATCGCCGACCTTGACGCCGCCGTGGCCTTCCTCAGAAGCAACTCCGGCGTCCGCGGCGATCGAATAGGGGTCACCGGATTTTGCATGGGCGGGCGCATCAGCTATCTGGCGGCTGCGGCGACCGGCCATTTCAATGCCGCCGCGCCCTACTACGGCGGCAACACTATGGTCATCTGGGGACAGGGCGCCAAGAGCCCCTTCGACATGTCCGACGGAATCAGCTGCCCGATTTTGTTCCATTTCGGGGAGGTGGACGCCAATCCCTCCCAGGACGACATGAAGAAAATGGATGCGGAGCTTACACGCCTCGGCAAAGAGCATGAGTTCCACACCTATCCGGGAGCCGACCACGGCTTCATGGACTTCACCGGTCAGAGGCATCAGCAGGCCGCGTCCGAGGCCGCATGGGACCGCACCCTTGCGTTCTTCGGCGCCCACTTGAAGGACTAGCAAGCTGCTTGCTTTGATGGTGAACCTGGCCTGGCGCCGGACTTTTTAACGTGTCTTAGAGCATGTCCGACGACATCCAAGTGCGCGTCACTTACGTCCCGGACGGAGACGGCATAGACGGAGTTGCGGCGTCCTGCGGCTCAGTCAGGATACGCCTGCATGGGATAGACGCTCCGGAGCTGGGGCAGCGTAATTCGATATGGAGTTCAGACAGGGATTCAGGGTCCGGTTGAGGCGCGGGACCCTGTGCTATAATCTTCCGGCGCTTTTTGGCGAGCCAGCATCATGACCGTTCAGCCGGTCAACCGATAGACGTGGAAGAAATACGTTTCTCCATAGAGTCCGACGTCGACTTCGACACGGTCAAGGCCCTGATGATGACCGTCACGGGCGTGTGCGCCGCGTTCGTCGCCATCGGGGCCTTGATGCTCTTAAGCGTCGTCTCGATGAGATTCAGCAGATGGTGGAGCGGGCGCACACAACCTCCGAGCGCCTCTCCTCAGGCATCGGGCGCCGCTCCCGGGGCGGCAGATGAAGCCGCGCCCGACAGCGACGCCCAGACGGCCGCAGCCATCGGAGCGGCGGTTGCTCTGGCTATGGACGGGGGACCCAAGGCGGCCCCCGAAGTAGACCAGGGCGCCGGCGGGCCTGGCATCAGGGGTTGGCGCAGCGTAGGACGGTGGCCGCAGATTCACCCCGGAAGCGCGTGGCGTAGACCCGAGGGCGGGCGGGGTCGACAGAGGTCCTAGTGGACGTAGTATCGGACTTCATCAACGCCTCGGGTTTCGCCAACATCAGTTGGCAGAACCTCCTCCTGATAGTCCTGGGGTTCGCATTCATTACGTCAGCCATCATCAAGGGGATGGAGCCTTACGTCCTGCTGCCGATTGGGCTGGGAATAGTTCTGGGCAACCTGCCCCTTACCGGGCTGGCCGATATACCCGAGGCCGCGTTCGGCGATGAGAACACCCAGACGGCCGGGTTTCTGGGCGTTGTTTTTCACTTCACCCTGTCCTTCTGGAACATACTGCCTCCTTTGATATTCCTCGGCGTCGGGGCTATGACCGACTTCGGTCCTATCATCGCCAACCCCAGGGCCATGCTGCTGGGAGCGGCGGCGCAGCTTGGCATATTCGTTGCTTTCTGGATAGCCCTGGTCATCGGCCTGTTCACGGCGCCCGACCTTTTCAGCCTGAAAGAAGCCGCGGCCATCGGAATTATCGGGGGCGCCGACGGTCCCACGACCATATTCGCATCGGCGAAGCTGGCCCCGGACCTGCTCGGCATCACGGGGGTGGTCGCCTACTCCTATATGGCCTCGGTGGTGTTCATCCAGCCGCCCATAATGAAGCTCCTGACCACTGAGAAGGAGCGGGCCATCGAGATGAGGAGTCCGCGGGAAGTCTCACGGCTGGAGAAGCTGCTTTTCCCGGCGGGGGCCATGATGCTAATCATCCTGTTCGTCCCGGAGTCGGCGCCTCTCATAGCCATGTTCATGATCGGCAACCTCTTCGCAGAGAGCGGCGTAGTGCCGAGGCTCAGGGAGGCGGCGTCGAACGAAATATTGAACATAGCCACCATATTCCTTATGGTCACAATCGGGGCGCAGCTGGACGCGGACACGGTGTTCGAGGTCAAGACCTTGGCTATTCTGGCCCTGGGCATAACGGCGTTCTCCGTAGGGACGGCCGGCGGGCTGTTGTTTGCCAAGTTCATGAACCTGTTCTTAAAAGAGAAGATCAATCCGCTGATAGGGTCGGCTGGGGTTTCCGCCGTGCCCATGGCGGCCCGCATATCCCACGTGGTTGGGCAGAGAGCCAACCCGCGGAGTTTCTTACTCCCCCACGCCATGGCGCCCAACGTGGCCGGCGTCATAGGCTCGGCCATCGTGGCCGGGATATTCATCTCAGTCCTGGGCTAGGGGCTATTTAGGGGTTCAGGCTGCGATGATGCGGACCCCGTAGCGGGGGATGTTGCGGTCACCGGTTACAATGGCCAACCCTTCGGCCTGTGCTTGGGCCACAAGCATTCGGTCGAAAGGGTCCCGGTGGTGAAGAGGAAGCAGGCCCGCCTGCTCCGCGTGAAACAGGGTGATCGGAAGTTGAGTGAAGCCTTCTTGCTCGATGACCGAGGTGAGGTTTTCCGGGGCGCGAAGTTTCCCCAAGGAGCGTTTGATCGACATCTCCCAGACGCTGACGGCGCTGACGAAGACATCATTGCCCGAGCCGGAAATGGATTCCCGCGCATACACTCCTAATTCGGGACTGTTTCCTAACCACCACAGGAGAGTGTGAGGGTCCAACAGCAGGCGCAGAGCTATTCTCCCTCGCCTTCGGCCTTTCCTTCGAACGCCGTGATGACCTCTATAGGCGTCTCGTCGAAGTCCTGGGCCATCCAAATTTGTCCTTCCAATGCGCCGGGTTTGCGCTCTATTCCGGCGGCCCGGTAGGGCGTCAAGCGCAGGTAGGGTTTGCCCGCTTTGGCGATTACTATTTCCTCTCCCTGCCAGGCCAACTCAGCGAGCCGGGACAACTGGGATTTCGCCTCGTGCATATTCACCTGCATCGTGATCCCCCTTCTCATTGGGCTAGGCTAAGTCTAGGGCCTGTTCACACTAGAATGTACGTCTTCACGTCCCCTCGACTGTCATTCCGAAACGGAGCGGAGCGCAGTGAGGAATCTCAAGTCCTTGTCCTCAAGCTAGGCTGCTGAGGACCAATACGCCGGTGATGCAAGGCCTTGTTGCTTAAATGGCGCCGCGACTTCCATCATCACACAAGATTCCTCACTGCGTTCGGAATGACACGCTGGGAGGGTTTCGGCGCACAGCTTTAATGTTAACAGGGCCTAGTCTAAACATGCAGACCGTCAAACTGACGAGAACTTCCTAAATGGCTATGCCATGAAAGAAGATGGCGGCCCCGCCAATCCGCTGCTCATTCATAGGAATTCCGATTGACAATCCTTGGGCGCTTTCCATAGACTCCTGCCCGGTGGAAGAGATATTCGGATTGTCAATGGACCGTCTCATGGTGGCGATGTTGGTCATCTTCGGCGCCATCATGGCGGTGGTTCTGGTCATGGCCTGGCGCAACAGGGTCATGCTCAAGCTGGGCCTGCGCAACATCCCAAGGCGCAAGGGCCAAACCGTGCTCATCATAGTGGGTTCCATGCTTAGCGCGGTGATAATAGCCGCCGCCTTCGGCACCGGGGACACCATCAGCTTCTCCATACGAAACAGCGCTCTGGACGGCTTGGGCGCCGTTGATGAGGTCGTCACCGCCGTCCGAACGGACCGGGACTTTGGCGTCATAGCGCCTCCTTACTTCCCTGAAGAGCATTTTGACCTTCTGGAGACCCACCTGGAGGGCTCCGATGAGGTGGACGGGCTTGTGCCGTACATCACAGACATATTGCCCGTGTTCAACGTGAACACCTCCTTGAGCCACGGCCAGACGAACCTGGTCGCTCCCGACCCGGCCTACATGCAAGGCTTTGGTCCATTGCGGCTCGACTCAGGGCAGGCTGCGCCGATGGAGGACGTGGCCCCCGGCGAGGTTTACATAAACCAGGAAGGCGCGGACGAGCTTAACGCCCAACCTGGGCACACGCTGCATATTTTCGTCAGAGATGAACCGGTCGAGGCGACGGTTAGGGGCGTGGTCCGGGACGGCGGACTGGCGGGAATTCAACCCACCGTCATGATGCCCTTGGCTCATGCCCAAGAGCTGTTGGGCAGACAAGGCCAGATAAACACCATCTCCATATCCAACAAGGGAGACGCCAGGCAAGGTGAGCTTCTCAGCGACAGCGTCTCGGAAACGGTGCGGACCTTCTACGCCGACGGGGAGGCGATCATACAGCTTCTGGCGCTGCTCAGCCGGCCGGAGTTCCTGGAACAGCTGTCCATCCAGAGAGACACCCTCTCTGGGAACCTGCGGGCGGACGTGGACGTCCTGCTCGAAGAGCTTTCCAGGCCGGACCTTCTTGCTTCAGCAACGCCGACTCCAGTGTTGGTGCGAGTCCTCTCCGACGACGACGTCGCCAACGTGGTGCGCGACGCAGCTTCCTCGGTAGGCGGGCCGGAAGAAGGCAGCGCCCTGGCGCGAGAAGTTGACACCATCTTCTCGAACATCGCAGGGTTCGAAGTGTTCGAAGTGAAACGCACCCTTCTCGAGCTGGCCGACCAGGCCGGAAGCGCCGTGACGACGGTGTTCGTCATGTTGGGGCTCTTCTCCATCATTGTCGGGACGCTTCTGATATTCCTCATATTCGTGATGCTTTCGGCGGCTCGGCGTACTGAGATGGGCATGGTGAGGGCTGTCGGCGGCAAGCGCAGCCACCTGGTCCAGATGTTCGTTTTCGAGGGGACGGCGTATGACCTGGCGGCGTCGGCGATAGGCGTCACCCTGGGCCTGTTGGTGTCCATGGCCTTAGTGGCCATACTCAACTTCCTGCTGGGCAAGTTGGACGCGGACTTCAACTTCTCCTACCACGTCGAGGCGAGAAGCGCCATAGTGGCCTACTGCCTGGGCATGATCATAGTGTTCGCCACCGCATCCATATCGGCGTACAGGGTAAGCCGCATGAATATCGTCGAGGCCGTGCGCGGGCTGCCGGAAACGGCGAGCATCTCCCAGAGTTTGCCCTTGTTCAGCCGTCTGATGTTCATACGCCAAGCCATATTCCAACCCCTCGGCTATGTCGTACAGGCGGCAAGAGACCTGCGCGTAGCGAGGTTCAGCCGCTTCTGGCTGGCTCTTGGAGGAGCGGCGCTCTGGCTGCCCGTGCTTCCGGTCTGGTGGGTGGGGTTGGCGATAGCTGTCGTCCGGTTCGCCTATCCATACCTGGTCCGCGGCTGGCTTACCTTGCTAATAGGTGTGGCGCTCTACTACATGGGCGTCCACGTGTGGAAACAAGTGGCGCCCTTCAGTGTCGGGATGTCATTGATGATCATTGGCGTGGGTCTGATGCTCAGGGCCTCGGCCCTCAGGCGCCCTTCGTGGGCGGTCGCTATAGGGGCGGCAACAGTGGCGGGCGGCGGGACCGTTCTGGTCCACGGCATAGTCAAACCGGACACTGTGGCCATCGTCGTGGGACTGGTCCTCTGCTTGGCGGGCGCAGCCATGCTCCGCCCTGCACTGGCGTCCTCCATCGGGGAACGCAGGGACCTGATAGGACGCCTGTCGTTTACGTTCATCGGGGTCATGCTGCTGGCCTTCTGGACATTGCCCTTCGACACCATGGACCCCATCACTGGTGAACTCAACAGCGACTTTGAGATGTTCGTCGTGTCAGGAGTCATAATGGTGGGTGCCGCAGTGTGGACGGTGATGTACAACGCCGACCTGATTACTGCTGCGCTCACGTCGACCACGTCCAGGGTGGGCCGTCTTCGCCCGGCGTTGGTGACCGCCGTAGCCTATCCCATGAGCGCCAAGTTCAGGACGGGGCTCACTCTGGCCATGTTCTCGCTGGTGGTGTTCACCATGATCGTGATGTCCATGGTGATAGAGGCTTTCGGGAACACCTTCAGCGACCCTGAGAGGGTTCTGGGAGGTTGGGACATTGAGGCAACGGTAGCTTTTACCAGCCCCATATCCGACATCGAAAAGGCCATCGAAGAAGCGCCGGACCTTTCGCCGGAAGAGTTTGAGGCCATCGGAGGTTTCGTCAGCGCTCCTGTCGAAGTGCGGCAGGTGGAGTCGCCCGACCTCCGCTGGGCGGACTACCGGGTCCATGCCGTCGACGACGGCTTCATCGGGGGGTCAGGGTATGAGTTCCGCATCCTGGCCGATGGATACGGTCCCGACAAGGAGTCGGTTTGGGAAGCTCTGAGGAACGATTCGACCCTGGCGGTGCTGGATGCGGCGGCGCTTCCGGACGAGGAGGGGGGGTTCGACAACGCAGGAAACTTCACCGTGTCGGGAGTCTCGACGTTCGACGAGTCCATGCAGCCTTTTGAGATCGACGTCAGAATCGCCAGGACCGACCAGCACGTTACCTACACTGTGATAGGGATTCTGGACAACGTGGCGGACTTCAATGGGATAATAGTCCCCAAGTCCAGCGTCGACAGCATCTCTCCCGTTCCGGTCCCTGTAGTCTCCTACCGTTTCAAGACAGCTGAGGGAGTCCACGTCAGCGGCGCGGCGGACAGGCTTGAAGCGGCCTTCGTAGCCAACGGCATGGAGGCGCGGGCGCTGGAGGAGGAGTTGGAGGATCAGGTCTCCTTCATCTCTTCCTTCTACGACCTGCTCATCGGATATATGGGGCTGGGAATCGTAGTTGGAGTGGCCGGTCTGGGTGTCATCAGCATGAGGGCCGTGGTCGAACGGCGTCAGCAGATAGGAGTCCTCAGGGCCATCGGTTACCGGCAATGGATGATTCAGCTCAGCTTCTTGCTGGAGTCGTCATTCATCGCTCTGGCCGGGGTGGGGATAGGCGTGGCTCTAGGGAGCATTGTAGCCTATAACATCGTGGATGCCATAGGCGATGAGATCGAAGGAATAAGGTTCGGCATCCCCTGGCTCCAAATCGTCATCATCATAGTCGTGACCTATTTCTTCTCCATGATTACAACCTGGTGGCCCGCCAGACAAGCGTCCAATACGCCTCCCGCCGAGGCCCTCCGCTACGAATAGCCCCTATACTGCGAATGACAACGCGGTCCCGCCGCAGACTATAGACACCGGGCCGCCTCTCTCGATATATGCTCTCGCAGGTCCGGAGTCAGCGGCGGCATGGAGCCGACCTTTGCGTTCTCAAATACGCGGGCCGGCTGAGAAGTGGCGGGAATGAGCGTCGAGACCCGAGAGTCCGCCAGTATCCAGGCCATGAGGGCCTGTGCCCAGGTTTCAACGGCGTGTCCGGCTAAGGGCTCCAGGTCGGGTGTACGCTTGAGGCTGCGGGTGAGGCGTCCTCCTCCGAGGGGTTCCATGACGATGACGCCGATGCCCATCTCCTCCGCCAAGGGCAGAATATTGCTTTCGCACTTCCTCTCCATCACGTTGTAAGGGACCTGGATTGTGTCCACCCTGCCCGTCCTCATGATGGAGGCCATTTCGCCGTAGGATGACGTGGCGTAGTGGGTGATTCCGATTTGGCCGATGCGACCTTCGCTTTTCAGGGACTCCAGGTAGGGGAGATGCGTCCGCCAGTCCAGCAGATTGTGTATTTGCAACACATCGATGTAATCGGCGCCGAGAAGGCTGAAGGACTGGGAAATCTGGTCGCGCCCTGCCGCGTCTCCCCTGCACCACACTTTTGTGGCGAACTGGAATTGGTCCCTGCGACCATCGGTAACCTCGCCTATGATGGACTCGCTGGGGCCGTACATGGGAGACGTGTCCAGGAATGTGGAGCCGACGGCGATGCAGTTGTCCACGATGGTCCGGCGGACGGCCACGTCGCTCTTGGCGTTCACGTCGAAGGTCCGTGCGGTCCCCAGACCGATCACCCCGACCTCAAGGATGCCCAGATTCCGCTTCTCCATGCCTGCGCGGCCTGGTCCTAGACGGGAGGACGGCGTTTGTGCCAACCGGCCTGCCGCTCGTAGGTGTGGGCGACTCGCAGGATGTCCGGCTCGGCAAAAGGTCTTCCGGCAATCTGCAAGCCCACGGGCAGGCCCTTCTGCGTGAACCCGCAGGGCACGGAGACTGCGGGCAGCCCGGTCAGGTTGTATGGCGCCGTGAAACTGGGGTCCCGGGCCGTCGTGGCCGGGTCGTAGCTCTGGAACGGGGCGGCGGGCTGGGTCATGGTGGGAGACGCCAGAACGTCCACCTTCTCCAGGGCCTGAGCGAACTCTTTCTTGGCCGTCTGGCGAATCTTGGTCGCTTGCAGATAGTCGTATGCGGAGAACAACCCGCCAACGCGGAACCTGGCGCGTGCATTCTCGCCATAGTCCCCGGGCCGGTTGCGAAGATTGTCCGCATGGAACGAATAGGCTTCGCTTAACATAATCACCGAGTTGGCGGAACGGACGTACTCCAGGCTGGGGATGGTCACCTCTTCCACCCTGGCGCCCAGGGATTCCAGCTCTTTCACCGCCGTTTCTACAATGGACTGGACTTCCGGGTCTACGCCGGGGCGCGGGTCGAAGAAGAAATGTCGCGGCAGGCCCACCACCAGTCCTGAGATGTCTTCTCTTATAGCATACGAGTAGTCCGGGGTAGGCTCGGTGGACGACGCAGGGTCCTTGGGGTCGTGACCGGCGATGGCCTGGAGCATCAGCGCCGAATCTTCGACGGTCCAGGTCAAGGGCCCGCAGTGGTCCTGACTCCAGCTGAGTGTCACCACTCCCGCCCTGCTTACCCGGCCGTAGGTGGCCTTGAGTCCCACGATGCCGCAGTAGGAAGCCGGGCCCCGTATGGAACCGCCGGTGCAAGAGCCCAAGGCCCCCATGCACTGACCGGCGGCCACCGCCGATCCGGAACCGCTGCTGGAGCCGCCGGGGATGTGCTCCAGGTTCCACGGGTTGCGGGCCAGGGCGAATTGAGTGGTGGGGTCGGGACCGCCTAGGGCGAATTCATACATGGACAACTTGCCCAGGAGTATTGCACCCGCCTCCCGGAACCTGGCTATCACCGTGGAGTCTTCCGTGGGAATTCTGTCGGCGTAGACGCGGGAGCCGGCCGTGGTCCTTATTCCGGCGGTGTCGTACAGGTCCTTGTGGGCCAGAGGGATTCCGTGGAGAGGGCCGCGGTAGGCGCCTTGGCGTATCTCCGACTCAGCGGCGCGCGCTTCCTCCAGGGCCTGCTCTTCCAGAATCGTGATGTATGAATGGAGGCGGCCTTCTGTCTGCTTGATGCGGTCGAGGAACGCCTGGGTGAGTTCCACGGGAGAAAGGCGTCCTGAGCTAATCAGGTCCGCCGCCTCTCGGATGGTCAGGTAATGCAATTCTTGAGTCATGTCGGAAGTCTTTCTCGGTGGACTAGTCGGGCCTGAAAATGTGTACAGGCTCTTCATGGTGGAGATCGATGGAATGGAGTATCCGCAGGTGGGCGAGGTAGAGCTTGTACAGTGGCATAAGCTCAGGGACGTCGTCAGGCCCCAGGCCAAGGCCCGCCTCGTTAGCCATTCTCAGCAAGTCCTCTTCGGTCAGGGACTCGGGGGATATGTAGGGATGCTTGTCGGTCACGTCACGCCCCCGGGCAATGGAATATCAGTATTCCAAGGGAAAGCGGACGTTTTGTCAAGGGGTGAATGTGGGTGCGAGGGCCTTTCGATTGTCTCAGGTCTCTCCTTTTTTCCGTTCGCCCTGAGCTTGTCGAAGGGTGGTTCGACTGGCTCACCACGAACCGGGCAAACAAGCCACCTGACTATCAAAAGAACCTGTGTGGGTGCTGGGTTCGTTGACCCCTGAAGACCTGCCGCCTATAATTCGGGCCTGCCGGAGACCTGATTCGCCCATACTTGATGGGAGGTGTACGTTGGCCCGAATACCAATAGCGACCCATGAGACCATGCCCGAGGACCAGAGGGCGGTCTACGACGCCTTTGCAGAGAGCAGGGGCGGAGTGGGCCCAACCTCCCCCTTCGCATTGCTGTGTCACATACCCGAGATGGCCAGACGGCTGGAGGACCTGCGGATGTATCTCCGCAACGAACCCAGCTTATCCCAGGACCTTCAAGAGCTGGCGATGATCGTCACCGCTCGGGAGAACGATTGCCTTTATGTCTGGAACGCCCATGCCGCCGCGGCGCGCAGGGCGGGCATACGGGACGACATCGTAGACAACCTGAGGGACAAGCAGGAGCTCACCGGGCTGAGTCCGGAGCAGTCTCTTGTGGTGGACCTCGCCAGGGAGTTTTTCCGGACACGCAAGGTCAGCCAGGAGACTTTCGAGGCGGGCATGTCGCTGCTGGGACTGAGAGGGTTTATGACCCTGGTCAACCTGATGGGGACCTACGCCGTGCTGGCCATCAACATGAACACATGGGACCTGGAGCTCCCGGCCGGCGCCACCGAAAAGCCGCTGCCCGTATAGACGGTTTGCGCTGGGAGTCGGAATGTTCAAAGAACATGAGCAAATCGTACTCACCGCCGATGTTTCGGGAGATGAAGGAGAAGAACTGAAGCCGGGCGACGTAGGCTCCATCGTGCATGTGCATCCCGGTGGGGAAGCCCTTGTCGTCGAGTTCATGGCCCTCGACGGCGGCACAATGGCCATTGCCACCGTCTTGCCCTCTCAGGTTCGCTCCGTAACCGGCGCCGATCTCACCCACGCTCGGGTGGTATAGCCGTCGATTTGAGCGCCATGCCGTCCACCCTGTATGTTCCCTGCGTCTCCCCCGCGCCGGGCTGCTGATCACGAGGACTTGAGCTCGGCGAGGATGCGCTTCAGGATCTGCTCGTCGTCGCGGGTCTTGGTCTCCATAGAGAAGGAGACGCTGTTGAGCAGGTCTCCGTAGCGTTCCTTAATCTTGCCCACGATGTCCTCGTAGTCCCCCATAATGGCGAAGGTGTCCAGCATTTCGTCGCTCACCTGGCCTGGCATGTCGTCCCATTCGCCGCGCAGAGACATCTCGTGGAGGCGCTGCCCTATGTCCTGAAACCCGTGCACTTCCAGCACCGGGAAGTAGGTGCGGGTGGAAGCGTAGAAGGATATCTGCCGCTTGACGCCTTGCCTCTTGGCGTCCACGTCCGCCTTGCCGGGGCCGGTGATAATGAAGCCGCCTCCGCTGATGAGGACATCCTTCAGTTCTCGCCCTGCTTTCTTTGCCCCGTTCTCGACGTTGGGGACAATGAACTCGTTGAGGTACTGTTTCGAGTTGAGGCTATGGAGCATCAGGCCATCGCACACTTCGCCGGCCACGCGGCAGTTGAAGCCGTTGACCGCTCCGATGTAGACCTTGGGGTCGGGAAACTCACTGGGTCCGGGGCTGAAGAAGGGTGTCATTAGGCTGAAGTTGTAGAACTCGCCGTGGTAGTCCAGCTTTCCGCCGTTCTGCCAGTTGTCCCATATCGCTTTGACGGACTCCACGTACTCTTTCAGGCGTTTGCCGGGCGAGCGCCACGACTCGACGGAGAAACGGCGAAGGTTGTGGCCCTTCACCTGCGTGCCTATGCCAAGCTGGAACCTGCCGTCGGAGAAGTCGTGCAGGTCCCTGCACGCGTACGCCGTCACCATGGGCGACCTTGGGAAGGCGATGGCGACCCTGGTCTCCAGCGTCACCCTTTCCGTTGCGGCCGCGGCCAGCGTCAGGGGCAGGAAGGGGTCGTGGGCCGTCTCCGGGGACGACAGGCCGTCGTAGCCTATGTCTTCCGCCCACTTGGCTTCCTCCGCTACACCCTTCATGTTTTCGGTATGGAGTCTGTAGATAACCCTCATCTTGGCCTCCCGACCTTTGCGTATGTCCTTGCAGTGGAATTATATACCAAAGAGGCAAAACCACGCTGCAAACCACGGCCTCAACCAATGACCGGCGGTGACACCCGCCTTTTGGCGGGGGCGGGCGCCGTGGGATATAATCCCCCCATGCCCCGCCACACTGAACCTAGCGCCAACAACGACCTGGCCGACCTGCTGCGGCCTATGCTCTTCGGCTGGCAAGTGCGGTCCGAGAACACCCAGGTCATCGCCGGGCGTCCTGGCTTGCAACCCGACATTCTGATTACGGCGCCCGGCCGCTCCCCGGTAGTAATAGAGGCGGAGTACATGCCCGCCCACACAGTGGAAGCGGAAGCCCGGTCCCGCCTCGGTCTGTCCGTGACCGTTCATGACCGCTCCATCGAGGCGGCCATTGCCCTGCGCTACCCGGAGGAGGTTGGCGACGCCGACGACCTCCAAGCCGCCCTCAACGACTCCCGCCTATCCTACTGCGTCTTCACGGTGGAGAAGTACAGCCGGACCCCGACCCCGGAAATCCAAAGTGTCGCCCGCTTTCCCGAATCAGGCTGGCTTGAAGGCTCTGTTGAGGACGTGGCCGACATCATCCGCTTGGTGTCTGTGCCTCAACTGGCTGTGGACAAGGCGGCTGACGCTTTGGAAGGAGGCATTGAGCGGGCTGCGTCAGCGCTGGACGAGCTGGACAAGTCGCGGCCCGGCATTACCGCCGCCATCGCCCGACTGCTGGGCATGGTCAACGTGCCGCAGACCCGCCGCATGGCCGGCGCAATCATTGCCAACGCACTGGTGTTTCACGAGCGCATTGCCGGGATGCACGACGGAGTAAAACCGACTGGTATGTTGTGTGGCCCCGAATCGCCCAATCCCCAGCACGATACCTTGGCCGCTTGGACCGAAATCCTGGATTTCAACTACTGGCCCATTTTCGCCATCGGAAAAGACATCCTCCGACAGCTTCCGACGGGCTATGCAGCCAGCATCCTCAGGACATTGCAATACACGGTCGGCGAAGTAAACTCCGCCGGCATCAACAGCGCCCACGACCTGACCGGACGCATCTTCCAGCGCCTCATTGCCGACCGCAAGTACCTGGCCACCTTCTACACCCTGCCGGCCTCGGCGGCCCTGCTGGCGGTGGCGAAAATGGACAACGTGGACTGGAGCGACGCCGAGGCGGTCGGGAATCTGCGGATAGGCGACTTCGCCTGCGGCACCGGCGCCCTGCTTGCGGCAGTCTACGAGCGGATAGCCGCCCTCCACGAGGGCGCCGGAGGAGACCCGTCCAAGCTGCATCAGATAATGATGGAAGAGGCGCTCTTCGGCTGTGACGTAATGCCGTCGGCAATCCACATTACGGGTTCAACCCTGTCGGGCGTGCAGCCAACCGTCAAATTCGGCCGGTCCGGGCTCTTCACCCTTCCATTCGGACGACAGCGCGACCGCAGCGTTGCCATCGGCTCTCTGGAACTGCTCCAGTCCTCGGCGACGGGGGCCTTGTTCAACACCAGCGACCCGGCCTTGCGCACCAGCAGCATCGGCGAGGAGACCGCCGCCTACGTAATCGCAGACATTCCCGACAACGGCTTTGACCTGGTGATAATGAACCCGCCGTTTACGAGAGCCACGAACCACGGTGGCGTCCACACCGACGTGGTCAACCCAGCCGTTGCCGCCTTCAATGCCAGCGCCGCTGACCAAACAGCGATGGGAGACCGGATTAACCAACTTGGGAAGGACACTTGCTATCACGGCAACGCCGGCATGGCCTCTGCCTTCGCTGCCTTGGCAGACCGCAAGCTCAAGCCCGGCGGCGTACTGGCGCTAGTCCTGCCCTTGGTTGCGACCGCCGGTTTATCTTGGCGGGGTCTGAGGCAAATGCTAGCCCAACATTACACTGATTTGACGGTGTTCAGTATAGCAGGTGACAACATCAGTGACATGTCATTCTCAGCAGATACGGGCTTAGGAGAATGTTTGATCATCGCCCGTAAGCTCATAGCATCTGAAAGTTCAACCCAACGGGGGAATTTTATATCTCTAAAACGCCGTCCGAAAGGGCTTGCTCACGCCAACGAGATAGTGAAAAACATCGTAGACTGCGATTACATCCGGCAGATTGAGGACGGGCCATACGGCGGAACGTCTATGTCAGTCGGCAATGAGTCAACGGGTGAAATGATAACTGCACCGTGTCACTCGGATGGACGAGTTTGGGGTGCGGTGCGCCTGTCGGACTACTCCCTGGCTCAAACCGCCTATTCTTTGGGACAGTCCAAGTTGTGGCTTCCCGGCGACTCTACAGCCATCGAATTAAAAGTGCACAGACTTAGTTCGATAGGCAAACTTGGGCTGGTGCATCGTGACATCAACGGGCCTCCGCCGCGTGGACCATTCAACAAAGTGGCGCCCAGCCGAACCGCCACATATCCCGCTCTATGGAACCACGACGCCAAGAGGGAAACTAGAATGGTGTGCATTCCCGACGCATCGTTACAAGTGCGCCCAGGTATGGAAGCTAAGGCGGCTGAGGCTTGGGCCACTGCAAGCCGGGTTCATTTCAACATCGAGCTTCGGTTCAATTCGCAACCCCTAGGGGTCGCGTTCACTGATCTGGTAAGTTTAGGCGGTCGCGCTTGGCCGAACGTGAAATTTGATATTGCCCAGTTTGATTATGCTTTTATGATATGGGGAAACAGCACCTTAGGTATGCTCTTGTACTGGTGGCACTCAAGTCGCCAAGATGCTGGACGTGGACAGACCACCATCCGCGCCGTCGAATCCCTCCCCGTCCTTGACTTTCGTGCCCTGAGCGAGGGGCAGCTGGCTGCCGCCCGGGAGATATTCGAGGAGTTCAGGGACAAGGAGCTCCAGCCCGCTTACCTGGCCGACGCCGACCCCAACCGCGCGCTGCTTGACCGCCGCGTGGTCTGCGACCTGCTGGGGTTTGATGAGAGCGTCTATGAAGGCGTTCGGCGGCTGGCCGCCAAGTGGTGCGCCGAGCCGTCGGTCCACGGCGGCAAGGCCCGGCCCCGGGATGCTCGGCTGGCTATTTGACCGGACACGGCCTCGACGCCGAGACAGCCGCCTTAGATGGCGTGGAGCCCGCCGTCCACGGGAAAGTCAACGCCTGTGATGTAGGACGATTCGTCCGAGGCCAGAAATAGCGCCACCCATGCGGCCTCGTCCCGTGTGCCGGGACGGCGCATGGGTATGGACTCAACCGGAAACAGCTCCTGGGTGGTCTTTGGGCCGCTGTTGTCCGAGGTGGTCATGGGAGGCATCCTGGCCGGGTGAAGGCAGTTTGCTCGAATGTTCTCAGGGCCATGCCTGGAGGCGATGGCCTTTGTGTAGACACTTAGGGCGCCCTTGGAGGAGTGGTAACCGGGGTGGCTGCCGGGCGAGCCGTCCAGTCCAAGGCGGGAGCCGCAGTTGACCACCGAGCCTCCCCCGTCCTCTTTCATCTTGGGGTAACAGTATTTGAATCCCAGGTAAGGGCCTTTGGCGTTGACGGCCATGTACCTGTCCCACCCGTCGGAGTCGTAGTCGTCCTTGAATATGGTGCCGCTGACGGCTGCGAACTGGACCAGGACGTTCAGCTTGCCGTACCGCCGGACAACCTCATCCACGGCGCGCTTCCAGTCTTCCTCGCTGGCCACGTCCATGTGGACGAAAAAAGCGTCTCCCCCTGCCTCCGAGATCTGCTTCTCCACGCTGCGTCCGGCGTCCTCCAGCCTGTCGGCTATTGCAACCTTGCATCCTTCTTTGGCAAACAGGATGCAGGCGGCGGCTCCCATGCCGTTGCCGCCGCCGGTTACTATGGCCACTTTGTCGTCGAGTCTGCCCATGACTTGCTCCTGCGGGGCTACTGGCAGGTGTACCCGCCGTCCACGGGTATCTCCGCCCCGGTGACGTAGGACGCCTCGTCGGAGGCCAGGAACAGCACGGCGGATGCAACCTCTTCCGTGAGGCCGTTGCGCCGGAGGGGAATCTTGGCGTGCCATATCGCGTCCTGGGACCAGTACCACTCTTTGTCGCCGGAGACCATGGGGGGCATTCTGCCCGGGTGGATGGAGTTGCAGCGTATGTTGTCCGGGCCGTACCGGGCCGCCGATGCCTTGGTGAAGAGCCTCACCGCACCCTTGGACGCATGGTAGGCGGGATGGCCCGACGGAGACCCGACAAGGCCGTATATGGACGAGATGTTGACGATGGAGCCGCCCCCCGCCTCCCGCATCTTGGGGACTGCCGCCTTGGTGCCAAGGAACACGCCCTTGGCGTTTACGTCGCTGATCTTCTCCCAGCCGTCGAGGCTCATGAAGTCCGACACTGAAGTGGAGGACAGCCCGGCGTTGTTCACGAGTATGTCCAGCCGGCCGTGGTTGGAGACGGTCTCGTCAACCGCCCTCTGCCAGTTCTCCTCGTCAGTCACGTCGAGGTGGATGAACGAGGCGGACCCTCCGGCCTCGGTTATCTCGGCCTCCAGCTTCTGGCCCTCTTCATCGGCGATGTCGGCGATGGTGACCTTGGCGCCCTCCTTGGCGAACATCCGGCATTCCGTGGCGCCCTGCCCGTTGGCTCCGCCGGTGATTATGGCGACCTTTCCATCCAATCTACCCATTTTGGCTGCCTCCACGTTAACGTTCCATCGGGGATGGGATTGGCGGTGATTATATGGCAGTGAACCCTCCGTCAACCACCAACTCCAAGCCAGTAATGTAAGAAGCCTCGTCGGAGGCCAGGAAGAGGACGGCGTAACCCACCTCCTCCACACGGCCCATCCTGCCCAACGGGACCATGTTCAGACGCTCGTCCAGCGCTTCCTGATGGGACTCGTACCTGCCGGACTTCATGTGGGGCATGCGGCCCGGATGGACCGAGTTCACCCGTATGTTGTCCTTGCCCAGGCGCGCAGCCATAGCCTTGGTGAAGAGCCGCAGGGCTCCCTTGGAGCTGTTGTAGGCCGGGTGGCCCAGGGTAGAGCCTGCGATGCCCGCTATGGACGAGATGTTGACGATAGACCCTCCGCCGGCCTCCCGCATCTTTGGGACCGAGTGTTTCACTCCCAGGAACGGCCCCTTGGCGTTGACAGCCATGAGTACGTCCCATTCGTCGGAGCCCATCGTGTCGTCGAAGGCGAACGCGCTTATGCCCGCGTTGTTCACCAGCACGTTGAGCTTCCCGTACGCGGCTGTGACCTGGTCTATCACCGACTTCCATGCCTCTTCATCGGTGACGTCCAGGCGGTGAAAGACGGCGTCGCCGCCGGACTGCCTGATCCCGTCCACGACGGCTTGGCCGTCGGCTTCCCGTATGTCTGCCACAGCCACCTTGGCTCCTTCGCGGGCCAGAAGCTCTGCTTCACACGCGCCCATGCCGTTGCCCGCTCCCGTGACGATGGCCACCTTGCCGTCCATTCTTCCCATACGCCCCTCCGCCCCTCCGTAGGAAATGCCGGGAATCGACCGGCCCAATTATAGCGGCGCCGGAGCCGCATTGCCCACCCTGGCTGCTAGTCCTGGGCGGGAAAGGCGAAGTCGTCCTCGAACATGTTGTAGTGGGACTCGCCCATGCCCAGGCTCCGGTACGTCTCCATAG
Organism: Dehalococcoidia bacterium; assembly: GCA_965237875.1. GTDB lineage: Bacteria > Chloroflexota > Dehalococcoidia > Lucifugimonadales > JAGWBF01 > DAOUJI01. The sequence goes on along the minus strand of CBDEGP010000002.1, from coordinate 1,510,487 downwards.
CCGCGGCGTTGTTCCGGTCCACGTACAGCCGGACGCCGCATATGTCGGGCCTGGACCTGGCCGCGTGAAGGACCCAACGGTGCATGGCCGAGTAGACTCCCATCCTGCGCCACTCGGGTCTTACGAACACGCTCTGGACCCACCAGAACCAGGCGTTGCGCCAATCGCTCCACTCGTACGTGACCAGGAGCGACCCCACCACCGAGCCAGCCGCTTCCGCCACCAGGTAGAAGCCCCGGGAGTGGGAGTCGAAGACCGCTTTGGTCCCCTGCCTGAGAAGCTCCATGTCCAGGGTTTTGCCCTCGGTCTCCAGGGCCATGGCCGCGTTAAAGCTGACGAGAGCGTCCAGGTCGCCCGGTGCAGCGGGCCTGACGTTCGGCGTCATGGCGTCCGGAGCGTCAACCCTGGCCGTCGGCACGAGCGTTGGTAAGTACGATGTGCTTGAGCCATTGGGGTGACGGCTTGGGAAAGTCCTCGCGGAAGTGGGCTCCCCGGCTCTCCTCCCGGATAAGCGCGGACTGAGCGATAAGCTGTCCCAGGAGAGTCAGGTTGGCGAGCTCGTGGCTGAGGCGGTCAGTGGCCTCCCTGCTGTTTCGGGTCCAGCCCGAGAGGCTCGAAACCGCTTGTGTGAGGCCCTCGCGGCTGCGCACCATTCCCACCAGGCTGCCCATCAATTCCTGAACGCCTTGCAGGGTGGGTTCCGTGGAGTCGTGAGCCGAAACGGACCAGTCCGGCAGGGCGACGGCCATTTCCGGCCTGGCGCTCCGGGCTCTGTCTCGGGGAGAAGGCCCCTCCAGGCTTCTTTGGACCACCCGCCTGGAGAACACGGACGTATCCAGCAGAGAGTTGCTGGCCAGACGGTTAGCTCCGTGGACGCCCGTGCATGCGACTTCGCCGACTGCAAAGAGGCGGTCAATGGTGGTCTCTCCCCACACGTTGGTCTTCACGCCGCCCATCATGTAGTGCGCTGCGGGGGCCACCGGTATGGGGGACACGGTGATGTCCAGGTCGTGGTCGAGGCAGAACCTGTATATGGTGGGGAACCGGTTCCTCACCGTTTCCGCCGGAAGGTGGGTTACGTCCAGGAGCACGTGGTCCACTCCTATGCGTTCCATCTCGCTGAAGGTGGCCCTGGCCACGATGTCCCTGGGGGCCAGTTCGGCCATGGGATGATGTTCCTTCAAGAAGGGCTGCCCCTCCGCGTTCCGCAGGATGGCTCCCTCGCCCCTCATGGCCTCGGATATGAGAAAAGTGGGAACTCCGTCTATGCGGAGAGCCGTCGGATGGAACTGGTAGAACTCCATGTCCATCACCTGGGCGCCAGCGCGGAAGGCCAGGGACACGCCGTCTCCGGTGGCGACTTCCGGGTTGGTGGTGTTGTTGAAGACACGCCCTCCTCCGCCTGTGGCCACAACAACAAAGCGGCCTTGGAAGACGTCCTTTCGGCCAGTGCGGGTGTCCAGCGCCTCGACTCCCTGGGCTTGGCCGTCTTCCACGTTGATGCGCGTGGCCAGGGAGTATTCCAGGACTTCGATTCCGGCGTCCCTGACCGCTTGGGCCAAGGTAAGCTCGATGTGCTGTCCGGTGGCGTCGCCTCCGGCGTGGAGCACCCGGGCCACGCTGTGGGCGCCCTCTTTAGCGAGGGATATTTCGGCGTGGATAGTGTCGAAGGGCACCCCGCGTTGTATCAGGTCTGCGACGCGGCCCGGCCCCTCGGAGGTGAGCGCCCGCACGGCTTCCGTGTCGCAGAGGCCGGCGCCGGCCGCCAGGGTGTCCTGCATGTGCAAGTCCGGCGAGTCGGAGTCGCCCACGGCGGCGGCGATGCCTCCCTGGGCGTACCGGGTGTTGCAGTCGTCGATCTTCCCCTTTGTGAGGATGACCACAGAGCCGTGTTCCCTGGCAAGCAGGGCCGTGTTGAGACCGGCTATCCCGCTTCCCAGGATGATGTAGTCATAGCTCTGAGCCAAAGGACCCCCTTAGCCGATGCCGCCTTGATAAGGAAGGAACTGTGTCAGTCGCCGGGGACTAGTTGAAGGCATTCTATTGACACCGAATATGGGTGTCAAACCTGGGGGTCTGGGGGCCAGCGGCAGCTTCCTCCCCGTCATTCCGGCGGAGGCCGGAACCCAGGACCTGCGGCGCGGCGTCTATCGGCGCGTCATGGGTTTGGGCGGTCGGCCCCTTGGTTTCGTGGCCAGCATCCCAGGGGTGGATATGCTCCTTCATGTGTGCTGTCAGGGCGTGGCTGCGGTCAGCGCCTCCAGCATCAGTTCCACGTCGTCCAGGTCATCCTTAATGGCTTCCGGAAACAGGAACATCTTTCGCTCGTACAAGAAGCCATGCAAATCATTGGCGCTCTTTCTCCATAGATTGAAGATTCGTTTGTCGCCCAGCAGGACCATGGCCTGACGCATCACCTGCCCGAACTCGTCATGCCGGCGGTAGCTCCATCCCTGGGCGTCCGCCACGGCCGTGGCCATATGGGAAGCCGCTCCCCAGCCCTTCTCGGACGCTTGGTGCAGGTCGTCTTCGGCAAGGTATTTGCGGGCCTTCAAGAGGAAGTCCCTGGATTGTTGTACGTAGTCTTGGACCGCATGGTCGTCGGTCATGTCAGTCTCCTCGGTCCCTAGCGTTATGCATCTATTAAGACCGCATACACCACGGCTGTCAATGCTTGACGTGCCATTCACATCCCCAAGGCTATGCAGCCGCAATCTACTGCAGTCGCGGTGTAGTAGCGGGGGATTCTATTGACGCCAAGGTGTCAAATGTGTGGATAATACTTACAGGGTGCGGAGTGCCCGGAGCACGTCTCCCCGCTTAAGGGATTGACGCCGGTCATAGCCGCACTTCTTTTTGCGACTTCCCACCCCACGCTCAATTCCGTGAAGCTAAGCGGTGTATCCGGTTCGTAGAACGCTAGAATCCCTGCGGCGGGGAGGTCAGCCGGCCGGGGGGCCAACCAGTATGTCGTCGCCTTCCACCTTCACTTGGTAGACGGTTATGGCTTCCTCGGCGGGCGGCGTCTGAGGCTGCCCTGTGGTCAAGTCGAACATGGCCCCGTGGAGGGGACATTCCAACTCGGAGCCTTCCAGTTCGCCTTCCGAAAGAGATGCGTAGGCATGGGAACAGGTGTCGTCTATTGCGTGGATCGTGCCGTTGACGTTCACCAATAGGATAATTTCGCTTCCCAGCTCCACGGCCTTCATCTTTCCGGGAAGCACCTCGCCGGTCTGTGCCGCCTTCACGAAATCTTCGGGCATGCCTTGCTCCTTTTCGCCTATAGCTAAATCAGTTAATCCTGTGGGGGTCGGGCGCCATTATAAACGTTGATTCTACGGGGCTGCCAGCGCTTGCCGGCACGCCTCCGAGACCCGGTGAAGCGCCTCGTCCACGTCCCGGTCGCCAACATGGCGGTTGAGGACCATCCTGACCCGGCTGTCTCCCGGGTGGGACACCAGCACGCCGGCCTCTGCGAGGCGGCCGACCAGATGTTGGGCCGTCCCCAGGCTTGGCTCCACGTGGGCGAATATTATATTCGTGGGGAACATGTCCGGGTCTAGGGACAACCCTTTTATGCCGGCCAGTCCCTCGGCAAGCTTGCGGGCGTTGGCGTGGTCTTCGGCAAGCCTGTCGATCATGGTGTCAAGCGCCACGATGCCCGCCGCAGCCAAGACCCCAGCTTGCCGCATCCCTCCGCCTATCATCTTGCGCCACTTCCTGGCCCTGTCGACAAACTCCCGGCTGCCGCAAAGCAGGGAGCCGACAGGTGCGCTCAGCCCCTTGGAAAGGCAGAAGGATACGTCGTCCACCTCTTTCACCAGGGAGCTGGGGGGCGCCTCCAGCGCCACCGAGGCGTTGAAAATGCGGGCGCCGTCCAGATGCACGGAGACTCCGTGGGCGTGCGCCGCGTCGGCCAGCGACTTGGTCAGAGCCGCATCCAGCACTCCGCCGTTGCAACGGTTGTGGGTGTTCTCAAGGCAGACCAGTCCCGTGGGCGGGTACTGGATATTGCCGCCGGGCCGGATGGCTTCCTCGAGGGCCTGGGGGTCTATGCGGCCCATGTCGTCGTTGGGAACGGTGCGAACTTGAACGGCGGCCAGAGTAGCGGCTCCCGCCACCTCGTTCCACATCATGTGGGCCTCGGACCCCATGACAACCTCATCCCCCCTCCGGCAATGGGTGAGGGCTGCAATCAGGTTGCTCATGGTGCCGCTGGCCGTGAAAAGGGCGGCCTCCTTGCCCATCAGGCCCGCGGCAAGCTCTTCCAACCTGTTGATTGACGGGTCCTCGCCAAAGACGTCGTCGCCCACTTCAGCCGAAGCCATGGCCCGGCGCATCTCGTCGGTGGGGTGAGTTACGGTGTCGCTTCTGAGGTCTATGACGTTGTTGGGCAATGCTCTGAATTCCCTATCAAGCCGGGTTGATACGGCGATTTTTCTGCGCCCGACGGCGCTGGGACATTCTATATCCACGCCTGGACTTCTTGTCAAACACCTGGGCTGCTCCTAAGATGGACAAAAGGAGTGAATGCGCCAGACAGCCGTAGGATTCAAAAGCAAGGGCGTGATGCTGGAGGGAGTCCTCGCATCGCCCGGTGGTGGCCAGGGTCCTTTCCCGGGAGTTGTCGTCGGACACGGTCATCCCCACTTGGGTGGGACCATGGAGAGTCCTCTGGTTCTCAACGCCGTCGCCAAGTTGGTGGAGACGGGCTTTGCCGCGTTCAGGTTCAATTTTAGAGGCGTCGGCAATAGCGAGGGCGAGTTTACCAACGGGAAGGCCGAACCGGATGACATGAAAGCGGCCCTGGAGTTCGTGGGCAGGCTCCCTGAAGTTGACCGCACCCGGATTGCCGTCGTAGGGTATTCCTTCGGGGCTTCCATGGCCGCCGTCGCCGCTCCAAGAGTCAAGCGCGTCAAGTCCGCCGTTCTGGTTTCACCGCCGCCGTCCGTTTTCGCGTCGGCGGGCTCTTGGCGGGGCGTCCCGTTGCTGATAGTCGCCGGCTCACGGGATAAACTCTCTCCCTCCGATGAAATCGAGGGCCGCATAGGGAGCTTTGGACCCGATACTCAACTCAGCGTCATTGACGGCGCCGACCACTCCTGGGTGGGTTACGAGCCGCTCCAGGGTGAAGCCGTGGCCAGGTTTCTAACGGCCCACCTATGAGCTCTGCAATCAATCAACAGATGGACCACGTAAAAGAAGAGGAAAAGGTCTCCTGGCCCGAGCGCACCTCGTGGTGGAACGACCCTATTCTTCTGCTTCCCCTAGCCCTTGCGTTCGGACTGGACCAGGTCACCAAGGCGATTGTCCGGGCCAACCTGTTCTTGGGTGAGTCCATTCCCAGGGACGGGCTGGTCAGGATAACCCACACCAGCAATACGGGAAGCGCCTTTGGCCTCTTTCCAGACCAGACCCTCTTTCTGATAGTGGCCTCCCTGGTGGGCATAGGCGTCTTGCTTCTGGTTTACAAGCGACAGCCTTTCTCCGGATTTCCCTTGCGTCTGAGCCTGGGGATGCAGCTGGGAGGCGCCGCCGGGAACCTGTTTGACAGGGTCCGCATGGGTGAGGTCACGGACTTCATCGACCTGGGGCCCTGGCCTGTGTTCAACGTCGCGGACGCTTCCATCGTCATCGGGATATTCATCCTGGGATACCTTTTCTTGACCACACGCAAAGCCGCTGAGAGGACGCCCGTTGACATGGCGGAAGCTCTGAGTCTGCATGGACCTGTAAGCGCCCTGGACCCCAGTGAGACGGCCAATGAACCTTGCCTCGTGTGCGGGGCCGCCATGGTGGATGCGCCGGGGGGCTGGCGGTGCACCAACTGCGGCGGCAGGGAGTGGATGGACGAGGAGTGAAGACTAGGGATTTTCTCGTGGAAAAAGCGCCGTCTGGGGACCGCGAACGCCTGGACGCGTACCTTGCCCAGGAATTGGCACGGGAGATGCCCGAGCTGACCCGCTCTCGGATAAGAAGGCTGATAGGCCAGGGCCACGTGCTCCGCAACGGCGCCTTGCCCAAAGCCGGCGCCAGGGTCCAGACCGGAGACCGCCTGCGCGTGACTATCCCGCCGCCCCAGGCCGTTGACCTGGCTGCTGAGGACATTCCATTGGATGTGGTATACCAGGATGACGCTCTGCTGGTGGTGGACAAGCCCGCCGGGCTCACCGTCCATCCGGCGCCCGGCCACCCGGCCCACACGCTGGTTAATGCCTTGCTGTCGCTGTGCAGCGATCTCAAGGGCATAGGCGGGGAGGTCCGGCCCGGCATCGTCCACAGGTTGGACAAGGACACGTCGGGCCTTATGGCGGTTGCCAAGACCGACCAGGCCCACCGGAGCCTCACCGACCAGTTCAGGGAACGGACCGTCGCGAAGGGCTATACGGCCTTGGTGCATGGCGCCGTGGAGCCTCCGCAAGGGGAAATCTCCGTTCCCGTAGGCAGAGACTCCCGAAACAGGAAGCGCATGGCCGTGGTCCCCGATGGGAGGGAAGCGTTCACCGCCTATCGCGTGGTGGAACGGATGGACCTGGAAGGTGGAAGTTTTTCCCTGGTTGAAATCCTGCCAAAGACCGGGCGGACCCACCAGATAAGGGTCCACCTTGCCCACTTGGGGAACCCGCTGGTGGGGGACACGGTGTACGGAAGCGCCAAAGCTAAATGGCCCCACGCGGACCGCCACTTGCTGCATGCCCATGCCCTGGGCTTTCATCATCCCTCCCACGGCGGATGGGTGGAGTTTAAGGCGGATATTCCCGCCGATTTCAAGGCTGTTCTGGCTGACCTGCGGGAGGCCGCTCATGCTAAAATCCACATCGTGTCGTGAAGGACCCCATCAGAGATTTAACGCGCTCTTAGGACTGACGTTTAGAGTTGAATAAGGTACGAGTCAGATACGCCCCCAGCCCCACCGGAGACCCTCACGTAGGCAATCTCCGAACCGCCCTATTCAACTGGCTGCTGGCCAGGCGGCACGGCGGCGCCTTCGTGCTAAGAGTGGAAGACACTGACCAGGAGAGGCGCCAGGAGGGATCGCTGGACAAGATTCTCGAATCTTTGAGGTGGTTGGGGCTCGACTGGGACGAGGGGCCGGAGACCGGAGGCCCCTACGGCCCCTACTTCCAGTCACAGCGTCTCGAGTTGTACCGGGCGGAGTCCGAGAGGCTTCTCGATAGCGGTGGCGCATATCGTTGCTATTGCAGCGTAGAAGAGCTGGACCGGCGGCGTAAGGAGCAGCAGAAAGCGGGTCTGAGGGGAGGCTACAACGGCGCCTGTAGAGACCTGACCGCCGCCCAGCGGAAGTCCAAGGAAGCGGAAGGGAACGCGTCGGTGGTCCGTTTCGCAATGCCCCAGGACGGTGAGACGTGGGTGGACGACCTGGTCAGGGGCCGGGTCTCCTGGAGCAACGACACCCTGGAAGACTTCGTTATCATCAAGTCGGACGGGTTTCCCACTTACCATCTGGCCAGCGTGGTGGACGACCACGCCATGGACATCACCCACGTGATGCGGGCCGAGGAGTGGCTGCCCAGCACGCCCAAGCACGTCCGGCTCTACGAGTCCCTGGGATACGAACCGCCCCTGTTTGCCCACCTGCCCATGATCAACGGCCCGGACCATGCCAAGCTGTCCAAACGCCACGGGGCCGCGTCATTGTTGGAATACCGGGACATGGGTTACCTGCCCCATGCCATGATTAACTTCATGGCCCTCCTCGGTTGGGCCCTGGACGACAAGACCAACCTGATGTCCATGCAGACCCTGACGGAAAACTTCTCCATCGATCGCATCAACAAGTCGGCGGCCATATTCGACATGGAGAGGCTGCAGTGGATGAACGGCCACTACATCCGGGAGCTGGATGCGTCGGGCCTGACCGACCGAATGGCGCCCTTCGTCGAGAATGAGTTAGGCCCGGTGGACAAAGGACTCCTGGCCCGGATAACTCCGCTGGTCCAAGAACGCATGAAGCAGTTGGACGAAGCTCCTTACAGGGTCGCCTACTTCTTCAAGGACGTGGAGTTCGAGGAGGGCGAGTTCGAGCGGTCTCTGGGATTTGAAGGGGCGGAGCATGCCCTGGAGAGCGCCGGCAAGCTGCTCGGCTCGATGGAGACTTACAACGCCGCCGTATTGGAAACCGAGTTGAGGTCTCTCGGAGAAGAGCTTGGGCTGTCGGGGCGCAGGTTCTTTGGCGCTCTGAGGGCGGCCTTCACCGGAAGGAAGGCCACACCTCCCCTGTTCGACACCATGGAGGCTTTGGGCCGGGACGTCTGCATCCGCCGCATCGACTCTGCGTTGGCCCTCTTGCGGGAACGCCGGTCGTCTGCCCCATCCAATCCAGCGGGGCCGACCGCCGAATGAGCCGCCCATGACTACCGACCACGCCGCCTACTCAGACTTCATCCGTCACATGATAGCCGACGACCTGGACTCCGGAGTCGACGACGGCAGGGTCGTCACCAGGTTCCCGCCGGAACCCAACGGCTACCTCCACATTGGCCACGCCAAGTCCATCTGCCTGAATTTCGGCATTGCTGAGGAAATCCCCGGAGCAAGGTGCCATCTTCGTTTCGACGACACCAACCCCTCCAAAGAGGACGATGAATACATTGAGGCCATCCAGAAGGACGTTCGCTGGCTGGGGTTCGACTGGGGAAAGCATCTGTACTACGCCTCAGACTACTTCGACCGGCTGCATTACAAGGCCGTTCTGCTTATCCGAGACGGTAAAGCCTACGTGGACAGCCTGAGCCAAGACGAGATCCGGGAATATCGGGGGACGTTGACCGAGCCGGGAGTCGACAGCCCCCATCGCACCAGGTCCGTCGAGGAGAACCTGGACCTGTTCCACAGAATGAGCAAAGGCGAGTTCAGCGAGGGCGCTCACGTCCTTAGAGCCAAGATAGACATGAGCTCCCCCAACCTGAACATGCGGGACCCGGTGTTGTATCGCATTATGAAGGTCCCCCATGCCCGATCGGGAGGCAAGTGGGTCGTGTACCCCATGTACGACTACGCCCATCCCGTGTCCGATGCTTTGGAGAGCGTCACCCACTCTCTGTGCACCCTGGAGTTCGAGGACCACCGACCCCTGTACGATTGGGTCGTGGATACCCTGCCCCTGCCCAGCCGTCCCCGCCAGACGGAATTCGCCCGCCTCAACCTTAGCTACACGGTGATGAGCAAACGGCGGCTGCTGGAACTGGTGGAAGGAAGGCACGTCTCAGGGTGGGACGACCCCAGAATGCCCACCATTGCCGGTCTGCGGCGCAGGGGGTATACGCCTGAGTCAATCCGGGACTTTTGCCGCAAGGTCGGAGTGGCGAGAAGGGACAACGTAATCGACATCGCGTTGCTCGAACACTCGGTGAGGGAAGACCTGAACGCCAGGGCGCCCCGTCGCATGGCCGTGCTGCGGCCTCTGAAGCTGGTCATAGAAAACTACCCGGAGGGACAGGTGGAGGAGCTGGAGGCGGTGAACAACCCTGAAGACCCCGACGCCGGCGTGAGAAAGGTCCTCTTCTCCAAGACGGTCTATATCGAGCGGGACGACTTCATAGTGGACCCGCCCAAGGGCTTCTACAGGTTCGCGCCCGGGCGTGAGGTCCGTCTCCAACATGCATACCTGGTGACCTGCAACAGCGTAGTGACGGACCCCGCCACGGGGGAACCGACCGAGCTCCGGTGCACCTACGACCCTGAGTCCAGAGGCGGGTCCAGCCCCGACGGACGTAAGGTGCGAGGAACGTCCCATTGGGTGTCGGCGGAACATTCGCTGCAAGCGGAAGTGCGCCTCTACGACCGCCTCTTCTTGGAAGCTGACCCGGGCGGAGACGGTAGAGACTTGGAGGAAGACCTGAACCCCTCGTCCGTTGAGGCGCTGTCGGGGTGCAGGCTGGAGGCGTCCCTAGGGGAAGCCCAGCCCGGCGACAGGTTCCAGTTCCTGAGGCAGGGCTATTTCTGCATGGACCCCGATTCCGCTCTCGGCAAGCCGGTCTTCAACCGCACCGTGGCCCTGCGCGACTCCTGGGCCAGGTCCCAGGGCCGGGGCGCCTAGGGCCCCGCTGCCCAATCCCGGCCTGAAGCACGCCGCGCGTCAGCCCGAAACCATCCCAGTCTGTCAACGAAATGCCTGGCGCTTACAGCAATGGCAGGGGCGATTGAACCCATGACGCAGCTATAAGACCGACGGTTTGGGCGCCCGGCTTTGCTTGCGCTCATATATGGCCTGTGGTACTATCCCATCGGACTTTTACCAAGCCTCATTATTCGACGATGCTCGACGATTATTTCAGGCAATACGGGCTGGTTTTCATACTGGCCGTGGTTGCCTTCATCGTCCCCGCCAGCATGTTGCTGGTTTCCTCATTAGCCTCCCGTGTAGGGCTTCGCCCCCAGAAACCCGACCCTGTCAAGCTGGACGTGTACGAGTGCGGGATGCAGACCATCGGCGGACGCTGGGGACAGTTCAACTTTCGCTACTACATGTACGCCCTGCTCTTCGTCATATTCGACGTAGAGGTCATCTTCATATTTCCCTGGGCGGTGAAGTTCAACAAGCTGGGAGTGTTCGCACTGGCGGAGATGGGCGTCTTTATACTGATACTGTTAGTCGGATGGGTCTATGCCTGGCGTAAGCAAGACTTGGAGTGGAGGTAGGGAATGAATACTCCGACCATAGGAGAAGGCGACGGCCCTCTCTACACCCGCACAGGCCCCATAGACCTGGATGAGGGCAGGACCGTCGAGAACATGCGGCGGACCCACCTGAACCCCTACCCCGACCCCCTTGTCAACGTGCCCGACGACCTGGACCGTAACGTCATGGTCACGTCGGTGGACGCGCTGCTCAACTGGGGGCGCAAATCGGCTTTGTGGCCCGTAGCCTTCGGCCTGGCCTGCTGCGCCTTTGAGATGATGGCTACGGCCATGGGCAGGTTCGACATAGCCCGGTTCGGCATGGAGGTCTTCAGGGCGACGCCACGGCAGGCTGATTTGATGATCGTAGCCGGGACCGTCACCTGGAAGATGGCCCCCGCCATACGGCGCATCTATGACCAGATGGGCGAGCCCAAGTGGGTCATATCGATGGGCGTGTGCGCCACCAGCGGAGGCCCGTACTACTCCAACTACAGCGTGGTGCCGGGTGTCAACCACATAATTCCCGTGGATGTCTACGTGCCGGGTTGCCCTCCCAGGCCTGATGCATTGTTGTACGGGATAATGCAGCTCCACGAGAAAATCAAGCGGTACAGCATCAAGGGACAGCCGGCGGGAGACAGATGACCGAACACGTTAGGGGCGGTGAGCTGGCCCAACGTCTGGCGGAAAAGCTTCCTGACGTTGTTGAGGAAGTGGGCGACACGGCAGTGTGGGTGGTTCCCGAGCGCATCGTCGAAGTCATGAGGTTCCTCAAGGACGAAGCTGGCCTGGAGTTCAATTTCCTCAACGCCATCACCGCCGTCGACTACGTTGACCACTTCGAGGCGCTGTACCACATCACGTCGTTGACCCACAACCGCAGCGCAGTGGTCAAGGCCAGGGTGTACGGGCGCGACGAGCCGTCCATCCCGTCAGTCTATGACGTTTGGCAGGGAGCGGACTACCAGGAACGGGAGATCTGGGACCTCATGGGAATACGGTTCCCGGGCCATCCGAACCACAAGCGGATCATGCTTTGGGAAGGGTTCCCGGGGCATCCGTTGCGCAAGGACTTCCAGGACGTGGTGGAGTATTAGCGGATGGCCATCAGGACTGAGCCGGTAACCATCAACATAGGACCCCAACACCCTTCAACTCATGGGGTCTTTCGTTTGCGCGTCACCTTCGACGGGGAAGTGATATTGGACGTGGAACCCGTATTCGGGTATCTCCACAGAGGTTCGGAAAAGCTGGCGGAGGAGCGCAACTACGTCCAGATCGTGACTCTAACGGACCGTCTGGACTACGTGGCCTCCATGACCAACAACCAGGCTTACTGCATCGCCGTTGAGAAGCTCATGGACATAGAGGTCCCCGAGCGGGGCCAGTATCTCCGGGTAATCGCGGCCGAGCTCCAGCGTATAGCAAGCCACCTGGTCGCCACGGGGTTCTTCCTGCAAGACCTGGGCGCCTTGGGAACCCCTCTGATGTACTGCTTCCGCGACCGGGAGCGCATTCTGGATCTGTTCGAGATGCTTTGCGGGGCGCGCATCACCGTGAGCTTCATGAGGCCGGGGGGCGTGTTCGCCGACGCCCCGGAGGACTTCTGGCCGGCGCTCAATAATTTCCTGGCCGAGATGCCAGGATACATATCGGAGCTTGAACAGCTTCTCATCGAGAACGAAATTCTCCTCATAAGGACGCGGGGCGTGGGAAACCTGAGCCTGGAACACGTCATCAACTGCTCGGCCAGCGGGCCTGTGCTAAGGGGCAGCGGCCTCGGCTGGGACTGGCGCAAGGCCGAACCGTATGACGTCTATGACAAGGTGGACTTTGACGTTCCCGTCGGAGAGAACGGCGACAACCTGGACCGGTTTTGGGTGCGGATGCAGGAGATGCGCCAAAGCCTGCGCATCGTCGACCAGTGCGTAGAACAGATACAGCCCGGCCCGGTGCGGGCCGAGCTCCCGCTGGTGCTCAGGGCGCCGGAAGGTGTAGAGGCGTACGGCCGGGTGGAAGGCCCCAAGGGAGAGTTGGGGTTCTATCTGGTGAGCGACGGCGGCATCTCTCCCTACAGGTGCAAGATACGCTCGCCTTCCCTCATCAACCTCACCGTCATCCGGGAGTTGTTGGTGGGATGGAAGCTGGCGGACATGATTGTTTCCCTCGGCAGCATCGACATCAACATGGGTGAAGTCGATCGATGAACTGCCAGATAGAGCCCGGAAGCATCCTCTACGACAGCGTCCTCTTCCGGCTGATATACAACGGTTTCGGAGAGTTCTTCCCGTCTTACCTGTGCGCCCTGGACTACTTCCTGTCGGGCTTCATCATCATCCTGATACTGGTCAACGGCGTCCTTCTCGGCGCCGCGCTCTTGGTCTGGGGCGAGAGGCGCCTCATGGGCCGGGTCCAGAACCGCCGGGGCCCCAACCGCTGGGGTCCGTTCGGGCTGCTCCAGCCCATAGCGGACCTGCTGAAGCTCATCACCAAAGAGGACCTAATCCCGGCCACTGCGGACAGGCTGGCCTTCACCGCGGTTCCCGTGCTGATGGTCTTCCCTATGCTTCTGTCCCTGGCTGTAATTCCGATAGCCTGGAAGACATCCCTGGCGGACCTGAACGTAGGCGTGCTCTACGTGCTGGCCATCGGCTCTCTGACCACCCTCGGCATCTTCACCGGCGGGTGGGCTTCCGGCAACCGCTATGCCATGTTCGGCGCCATGCGGGGAGTGGCTATGCTCATCAGCTACGAGGTGCCGGTGGTGCTCTCGCTGGTGGCCGTTGTGCTGCTGTCCGGTTCCATGGCCATGTCCGACATAGTGTCGGCCCAGAGCATACCGTTCATGGTGGTGCAGCCCCTGGGACTGATGGTGTTCGTCATCGGGATTTCCGCAGAGTTGAACCGCAGCCCCTTCGACATCGTGGAGGCGGAGTCGGAGCTCATAGCCGGGTTCCACACCGAGTACAGCGGCATCAAGTTCATGCTGATACAGACGGCCGAGTTCGGCGGAGTCTTGGTCGCCTCGGCGATAATGGCGACTATATTCCTGGGCGGATGGTCGGGCCCCTTCTTCTCCGAGCAGCTGGGGGCGGTCTGGTTCCTCCTGAAGATGGTCTTCTTCGTGCTGCTGTTCGAGTGGGTGAGGTTCACCCTGCCCAGGCTGCGCATCGACCAGATCATGTCGATGGCGTGGAAGTTCCTCTTCCCGCTGGCCCTCCTCAACATAGCTGTCCTCACCGTGGAGGTCTACTTCCTCCAGGCATGGGAGCACGCTCCCAGCCAGGGCGAGTTGACACGGGGCGAGCTGGGAATAATGACGGGGATAAACATGGCGGTGGCGGTGGCAGCCGTTTACGGTTTCGGGCGTTCCATACGCCAGAAGATTGCTCCGCCGGTGCGCACCGCCCGGGTCGTGCCGCCGCGGGCCTCATTGGCTTCGGCGGGGGCTTCGGCGGGTGCGGCTGAAAGCCGGGGCGGCGCGTACACATCCGTGGAGGAGGCTGACTAGAGTGTATGGTTTTGGAATCGCCAAGGGCATGGCTGTGGTTTTTAAGAACCTGTTTCGTAAGCCCACCACCGTCCAGTACCCCGAGGAGAGGATGAAGCAGCATCCTCGCTTCAGGGGAGAGGAGTTCTCCTGGTACGAAGAGCGATGCACCGGGTGCGCCTCCTGCGCCAAGTACTGTCCTCTAGGGATAATTCGCATAGTCACAAACCCCTCGAAATCGGCGATGCAAGAAGGGGACAAGTACGCGTTGGAAGTGTTCGACATAGACATCGGAAGGTGCATGTTCTGCGGACTGTGCGTCGAGGCTTGCCCATACGACGCTCTCTTCATGGGGAGCGGCTTCGAACGGGGCAGGTTCCAGCGCAGTGACCTGGTGATAGACATCGACGAACTGCACCACGCCGAAAAGAGACCCAGCGCCTGGTTCAGGCCCCAGTTGGAGGCCCAGCAGTACAATCCCCACGAAGGCCATGCCAAGGACTGGCGTGAAGTAGGCCGAGAGGGATGGAAGTGGCACGAGCGCGAGAAAGCGGGCGCACAGTTTGAATCGGACGCCTCCGATGAGCAGCCCCCGTCTCGGGAGGATGTAGGCTAGATGGCCTTCCAGGAGGCTATGTTCTGGCTCCTGGCGGCGACCAGCGTCGTCGGCGCCCTGGGCGTAGTCCTCTTGAAAGACGTATTCAGAGCGGCGCTTCTGCTTGTGGCGGTTTTCGTTGGAGTCGCCGGCTCCTTCGTGCTTATGAACGCCGAGTTCCTGGCTGTGGTGCAAGTGCTCATCTATGGCGGCGCAGTAGCCATCCTCATCATTTTCGCCATCATGCTGACGAGGGAAGTCCAGCAAGGCAACCTTCCCAACCGGCTGCAGATAGGCGCCGTCGCATTGCCGGCCCTGCTTTTGGCCGCCCTGGTTTTCGCAGCCCTGGACACCGACTGGAACCTGCTGGAAGACAGTCCGCCCGAGCTAATGGAGCGGGTGGAGCTGGTCCAGACCAACACCGTGGCGGGCCTTCCCGACGAGGCCCGGCAAGCCATCGGCCCCTCGGCTGACCGGTCGGGCATCGGCGAGTTGCTGATAAACGACTTCGTGCTGCCGTTCGAGGTGGCTTCGGCGCTGCTCCTGGCGGCCATAATCGGCGCCCTGGCGCTGGTGCGAGAGAGGAACAGTGGGCCTTAGCCTGGAGCATTTCCTGGTCCTCTCGGCCGTGCTGTTCGCCATCGGCTTCTATGGCGTCTTGGCCAGGCGGAACGTCATCACCGTGCTGATGTCGCTGGAGTTGATGTTCAACGCCGTCAACATCGCTCTGGTGGCCTTTGCCAAGTACACCCTGCCCGTGGGGTTTGAGGAGCAGATAGGCCGGCTGTTGACCGGGCAGGTGTTTGCCATTTTCATCATCACGGTGGCCGCAGCAGAGGTGAGCCTGGGGCTGGGCATCGTGATAGCCCTGTACCGCAACCGGGAGACGGTGGACCTTAGTGAAGTAAATCTGATGAAGAGGTAAAGCATCCCTTCTCAGCTCCGGCATGGAGAGGGGGAAACGTCATGTGGGTCGAGTTCAAAAAAGCGCCGAATCTCATGACCGCCCAGATGTGGAAAGAGGTCTTCGAGGGAGAAGGTCTGCCCATCCGGATTCTGCCCGAGGGGGACATTCTGGACTGGGGCGAGCGGGTCCCTTTCCGCATCATGGTGCCAAAGGGCAGGGAGCACGTCGCTGAAGAGATACTGAGGAAGCTATAGGATGATCTCGGAAACGCTCATCTGGACCATCTTCCTGCTGCCTCTCGGCGCCTTCGTCTTCATCTCTCTTGTGGTCCGGCCCTTCTTCAACAGGTGGAAAGAGTCGTCCGGCCTGATCACCATTCTGGCCATTGGGATTGCCTTGGCCCTCTCCGGTTGGACGCTGCAATCCGTGATCTCACACGGTCCCCTGTCCTTTGCCCCGGAGGAGTGGCTGGCCATAGGCCCTGTGGACATCAGCCTCGGCCTTATCGTGGACCCCCTCACGGCCATCATGCTGGTGGTGGCCACCGGCGTGAGCCTGATGGTCCAGGTCTACTCCATCGGGTACATGAAAAACGACCCTGGCTATGCCCGTTACTTCGCCATCATGAACCTCTTTACCGCGTCCATGGTGGGGCTGGTGGTGGCCAGCAACATCGTTCAGATGTACGTGTTCTGGGAGCTGGTGGGCGTCTGCTCATATCTGCTCATAGGGTTCTGGTTCACCAGACCGGCTGCGGCCGCGGCGGCCAAGAAGGCTTTCATTGTCACCCGGATAGGAGACTTCGGGTTCCTGTTGGCCATTCTCTACATATTCTACATGGGCGGTTCGTTGGACATTGCCGACATCAACTCGTTGGAGGGGCTGCCTGAAGGACTCGCCCTGACCTGGGTGGCCGCGGGAATATTCGCAGGCGCCGTCGGAAAATCGGCCCAGTTCCCCCTCCACGTGTGGCTCCCCGACGCAATGGAGGGCCCCACTCCGGTCAGCGCGCTGATACACGCCGCCACGATGGTGGCTGCCGGCGTGTTCCTGGTTGCCCGCTTCTTCCCCGTGTTCGAACACTCCGCCGACGCCATGAGCATGGTGGCGATAGTCGGCGCCTTTACGGCCCTCTTTGCGGCCACGATGGGCATGGCTTCCTACGACATCAAGCGTGTCATGGCATTTTCCACCGTGAGCCAGCTTGGGTATATGATCGCCGCACTGGGAATAGGCGCCTACGGGATAGCCATATTCCATCTCTTCAACCACGCTTTCTTCAAAGCCCTGCTCTTCATGGGCGCCGGCAGCGTCAACCACGCCACCGGCACATTCGACATGCGGTACATGGGCGGACTCAGGAAGGTCATGCCCTGGACCTACTGGACGGTCATAATCGCATCGCTGAGCCTGTCGGGAATATTCCCCTTTGCAGGCTTTTGGAGCAAGGACGAGATATTGCTCCACGCATGGCGCGGCGGCGCTTCCGTCGACGTTGTGGTCTTCTGGCTGTTGATAGTCGCCGCCTTCCTCACGGCGGTATACACCTTCCGCATGGTGCACATGACCTTCCACGGCGAGTTCCGGGGAGGCGTAGACCGGGAGATGGAGGACCGTGGGGAAGCTCCGGAGCACGGGGGCCACGGCGTGCATCTTGCCGAATCTCCTGTAGCTATGGTCGCCCCGATGGTCCTTCTGGCGACGGCGGCTTTGGCCTCGGGTTACCTTGCCAATCCCCTGGGTTTCAAAGGGGGTTTCCTGGGCATTGACCACCACTGGTTCGCCTCGTTCATGCTCCTGCCGGGGGAGAAGATACAGTCCTTCAGCCTTATGATGGCCGTCGTGTCGGTGCTTGTAGCCCTTGGGGGCATACTGATTGCGACCGCCATATACCTAACGCCCAGGCTGTCCCTCGACACGGTGGGAAGGCCCTTCCTGGCCGTGCGGCAGCTGCTGTTCCAACGCTACTACATGGACGATCTGTACGAGCGGCACATGGTCTACCAGGCCTTCTACAGGGGCGTTTGCGGGACGCTGGACTGGTTTGACCGGCGCATAGTGGACAACCTGGCGGAGTTCGTGGGCTGGTCCTCTAGGAACGTGGGCAGGGCGGTGGCCGTGATGCAGACGGGACAGGTCCAAGGTTACGCCATGGCCATAACGGTGGGGATATTCCTGATAGTGATAGCTTTCGTGGCGGTGAACGCCGGCTAGATTATGGACAGCTTCAACGGCTTATTGACTGCGACTGTCTTCCTCCCGCTGGCGGGAGCGCTGGTCATTGCCGCCTTCGTCAAGAGAGACAGTTGGGTGCGGTGGGCGGCGGCGTTGATTGCCGTGGTCGAGTTGGCCCTGTCTATCGAGGTCATGGCCAAGTTCAGCCACGGGGCGGGGGCCGAGCGCTTCCAGCTTATAGACAAGTTCGGCTGGTTCGGTGTGGACTCCATATTCAACAACACCACGTTCTCAGCCAACTATTTCCTGGGAGTGGACGGGCTCAGCGCTCCCCTCGTCCTGCTGACCGGGCTGCTGGGCTTCTGCGCCGTTCTTGGCTCGTGGAACGTGAAGCATCGGGTCAGGGAGTATTTTGCGTGGCTCCTGGCGCTCCAGACCGCCGTCATGGGCGTGTTCGCCTCCCTGGACTTCATCCTCTTCTTCCTCTTCTGGGAGCTGGAATTGCTGCCGATGTTCATGCTGATCTCCATCTGGGGATCGGGGCGCAAAGAATACTCGGCCATGAAGTTTCTGATATTCACCATATTGGGAAGCGCCTTCATGCTGGTCTCCATACTGGCTGTGGTCCTGGCCACAGGCGCGTCCGACATGGCGGCGTTGTCCGCTGTGGGCATCAGCGGGGTCGCTGCCAAGACTTTCATGCCTCTGGCGATGGTGTTCTGGTTCTTCACAGTGGCTTTCGCCATCAAACTGCCCATCTGGCCGGTCCACACCTGGCTTCCCGACGCCCACACCGACGCTCCAACCGCAGTGAGCGTGATGCTGGCGGGCGTGCTGCTGAAGATGGGAGGTTACGGCCTGATCCGCATAAGCGTAGGCATGTTCCCCACGATTGACCACGTAGACGCCTACGCCTGGTCGTTGGCGGCTCTTGCCGTGATCAGCATCCTATACGGGGCGGTCGTCACCATCAGGCAAACGGACCTAAAACGTCTCATCGCCTATAGCTCGGTAAGCCACATGGGGTTGGTGATGCTGGGCGTCGCCGTCGGTCTCAAGGGCGGTGTGGACTCCAAGGTGGCCTTGACCGGAGCGTCCATGCAGATGTTTGCCCACGGAGCCATCACAGGCTTGTTGTTCCTTGTGGTCGGCCTGATATACGACAAGGCCCATACCCGGTACATACCGGACCTTGGCGGACTTTCGGCCAGGATGCCCTTTGTCGGAGCCGTGTTCGTAATTGCCGGTCTGGCTTCTCTGGGCCTGCCCGGCATGAGCGGTTTCGTCGCTGAGATTCTGGTCTTCCTGGGTTCCTTCGGAGAATTCCCCTGGCCTACGGCGCTGGGCGCATTCGGCATAGTGCTTGCGGCGGGCTATATTCTGTGGATGATCGAGAGGGTCATGTTCGGCCCTGAGAGGGAACGTTTCGCCTCCATCACCGACGCCACCGTGGTCGAGGCCATACCCCTGGGCGTCCTGGCGGTCTCCATAGTCGTGGTGGGTTTCTATCCGTCTTTCATCACCGACTTCTTTGACTTCGGAATCACTCAGATGCCCCGGTTCGGCGGGTTGTTGGGAGCGGCGGCGCCGTGACCGCTGAAGACGTCCGTCTGCTGTCTCCGGAGATAGCCCTCGCCGGCGTAGGCCTTATGGTCATTCTGCTGGACCTGTTCGTCAGCCGGAAGGGGATTCTGGCCATATTCACCTTCCTGGGTCTTCTGGCGCCTTTGGGACTGGCCGCCTGGCTTTGGACCGACGTCAACGGCGAGTCCCCCAAGCAAATCGAGGCAATCTTCAACTTGACGGGTTCCGGGGCGGCGCTGGTGGTCGACCAGTTTGCCCTCTTCTTCAAGTTCCTGGTGATAGCAATAGTGGCGCTGATAGTTTTGGCGTCCACCGACTACGTCTCGAAGATGTCCCGTTTCCAGGGCGAATATTTTGGCCTCATTCTGCTGTCGGCCACGGGCATGATGCTGCTGGCGGCCGCCAGGGAGCTGATCACAATCTACGTGTCGTTGGAGCTGACAGCCCTGCCTCTAGCCGCCCTCGCGGCCTTCTTGATGAACGCCCGGTCCGGGGAGGCCGGCATGAAGTTCTTCATCCTGAACGGCGTCAGTTCCGCGCTTCTTCTCTACGGGATGGCCCTGGTGTTCGGCTTCACCGGCAGTACATATTTGACGGACATCGCAGACAGATTGGGCCAGACGGCCGGCTCCGGAGCCGCTTTGGGAGACAACTTCGCGCTCCTGCTTGGAATCGTGCTGATGGTCGCCGGGTTCGGTTTCAAGATATCCAGCGTTCCCTTCCAGATGTGGGCGCCCGACGTATATGAAGGCGGTCCGACCACCGTGGTGGCCTTCCTGTCGGTGGCCAGCAAGGCGGCGGGTTTCGCCGTGCTGCTGCGGATCTTCTACACGGGTTTCGAGGTTTTCCAGTTGGACTGGGGAATCCTGTTCGCCGGCTTGGCCGCCGCCTCCATGACCATTGGCAACGTGGTTGCAATAGCTCAGAGCAACATCAAGAGGCTCATGGGCTATAGCACCATCGCCCACGCCGGATACTTGCTGGTGGGACTGGCCGCCGTATCCGCCAACTCGGACGGCGGAGTCACCGTGGGCCCCAGTTCGGTCCTCTTCTACCTGGGGGCGTATGCGGCAACCAATTTGACCGCCTTTTTCGCCATCATAGCCATCTCCAACAAGGTCCAAAGCGACCAGATTGCCGACTTCGCCGGGGCAAGCCGGAGGTCGCCCTACGTCGCCCTTGCCCTTGCCCTGGCGTTGGTGGCCCTTATAGGGGTGCCTCCGACCGGCGTATTCATTGCCAAGCTTTACATATTCAACGCCGCAATAAAGGCCGATCTGTTGTGGCTGGCCATCATCGGCGTGATAAACAGCGTAGTCTCCGCCTACTATTACTTGAAAATCATCCGGGTGATGTATTTGGAGGAACCCGCGGATGAAGAGAAGGCGCCGTCGTCGCCGGTGTTCCGCATAGGGCTCGGACTTGCCGCCTTGGGCGTGTTGTTCATTGGAATAGCGCCCGGACCTTTGTTGAGGGTCGCCGAAATCGCCGCGGACGCTCTCCCCAGGGCGGCGAGGGTTGTCGGAGCGCTTTCCGCCGCCCCGTAGGTCCATGGCCATGTCCGTTTTGTTTGACTCCCTGGTGGCCCGGCGCTAGACTTCCCGGTGCGCAACATGGATTCTGCCACGCCAATTTTCGTCATACGCCAGGCAACGCCGGGAAACAGTCCTTTCCAACTATGAAACCTGACATTATCGGCGTTGTCTTCAATCACCGCAGCTCCCCGGCTGAAAAGCTTGCCCACGATATAGTCAAGCGGTTCAACCTGACAGACCGCTCGTGGATCGTTTCCACTTCGGATATAGACGCCGCCCCCTCTGAACTCCGAAAGACGGACATGGTCATCACTGTCGGAGGGGACGGGACCATTATCAGGGCGTCCAGGCTGACGGTCCCCCTGGGAATCCCAATACTGGGCATCAATATGGGCCGCCTGGGTTTTATGACAGAACTCCAAGGCGAAGAAGCTCTGGCACGGCTGCCCGATTACCTGGAGGGGGCAGGCAGGATAGAAGAACGTTCCATGGTCAGGGTTGACTTCATACCTCCGGAGAAGGGCGAGGACCGCCCCCACAGGCCCATCGACGGGTTTAGCTACCATGCTTTGAATGACGTGGTTGTGGGCAGGGGGGGAGTTTCGCGGCTGGTGACCATCAAGGCCCGCATCGACGGCGCCCATCTAACCGATTTTAGGGCCGATGCGGTGATGGTGGCGACGGCCACGGGCAGCACCGGATACAACCTGTCGGTCGGAGGCCCCATCCTATGGCCCAACGCGGGAGTGATGATTCTCAAGGCTGTGGCGCCCCATATAGGAATTGCCCCGGCCTTGGTCCTCCCGCCCACTGCTGTAGTTGACCTGACCATCGAGACGGACCACGAGGCCACCCTCAGCGTCGACGGCTACGTTGACCTGGACTTGGCCCAGGGAGACGGCATAAGAGTCCAAAGGAGCCCCAACAAGACCAGATTCCTGCGTGCGCTTCCTCCCAACGCCTTCTACCAGAGCCTGACCCAGCGGTTGGGCTTTGGAGGCGGGCAGAGCAGCACAAGGGCCATTCAGTACTGATATGACCACGCCCAACGAGAACCGGGAAACGACCATAGAAAGCCGCATGGCCTATGAGGGCAAGATTGTCAACGTCAGAGTTGACACGGTCCGCATGGCCAATGGAAGAATCGCGACGCGGGAGGTGGTGGAGCACGCCAGCGTCGTGTGCATTGCGCCCGTGGACGAGGACGGAAACGTGTTGATGGTGCGCCAGTACCGGAAGCCTGCCGAGGCCACGTTGATGGAGGTCCCCGCGGGAGGCATGGAACCGGGGGAAACTCCTGAAGAGGCCGCCCTCAGAGAGCTGCAAGAAGAGACGGGGTTGACGGCGGGCAAGCTTGAGCGCCTCATGACGTTCTGGGCCACTCCCGGGTTCTGTGACGAGAAGATGTACGCCTTCCTTGCCGCCGACCTTGCCCCGGGGGACCCGGCCCATCGGCCCGACCATGACGAGGAGATCGAAAGCCTCTCCTGGGTGCCCCTCTCCCAGGTCCCCAAACTCATACGGGACGGTCAGATCTGCGACGCCAAGAGCATTGCTTTGCTGATGTTGGCGCACCACATGCTAAGGGGCGGCGGATAGATTCTTGGCGCTGGCTAGGCATGATATAATGTGGGCGCATTTTCGCACGGGAACCCGGTTAGATATGGATATAGAGGTGATTGAAACGTGCTAGAGCATGATGTTCTCGTGGTCGGCGGAGGTCTCGCCGGCCTCAGAGCCGCCTTGGCCGCCCAGGAGGCCGGGGCCAACGTAGGCATGATCTCCAAGGTCCATCCGGTGCGGAGCCACTCCAACGCCGCTCAGGGCGGCATAAACGCAGCCCTGACAGACCGAGGCGACGACTGGGAAGAACATGCCTTCGACACCATAAAGGGAAGCGATTACCTGGGAGACCAGGACGCCATTGAGATCATGTGCCGAGAGGCGGGAGACGCTCTCATCGGCCTCGAGCACATGGGCGTCATCTTCAACCGGGACGATGAAGGACGCCTGGGCACGCGGGCCTTCGGAGGCCAACGGCGCGCCAGGACCTTCTTCGTGGCCGACTTTACAGGGCAGGCGATGCTCCACGTGCTTCACGAACAGATCATGAAGTCCGAGGTGACGTCCTACGAGGAATGGTTCGTCACCAGCCTGATCCTCGACGATGGCGAGTGCTCCGGCGTGGTGGCCATGGAAATCAGGACCGGACGCATCTACGTCATCAAGGCCAAGACCGTGATACTGGCCACGGGAGGTCTGGGCCGGGTCTTCGAGCCCAGCACCAACGCACTGATCGTAACCGGCGACGGGATGGCCCTGGCTTATAAGGCCGGAGTCCCGCTTATGGACATGGAAATGGTCCAGTACCACCCCACCACCCTCAAGGGAAGCGGAGTCCTCATCACCGAGGGAGCCAGAGGGGAGGGGGCTTACCTGCTCAACAAGGATGGAGACCGTTTCATGGAGCGGTATGCTCCCAGCATGATGGAGCTGGCGTCCAGGGACGTGGTGTCCCGCTCCGAGACTACGGAAATAGCGGAAGGGCGCGGGATTGACGGGAGTGTTTTGCTGGACTGCACCCATCTGGGTGAGCAGCTCATCAGGGAGCGGCTCTCCCAGATATACGACATAGGACTGGACCTGGTGGGCATCGACATAACGAAAGAACCCATCCCCATACAGCCAGGGATGCACTACCACATGGGCGGCATAAAGACCGACGTCGACGGCCAGACCAGGGTCCCGGGCATCTACGCCGCCGGGGAGTGCGCCAACGTAAGCGTACACGGAGGCAACCGCCTGGGCGCCAACTCGCTTCTGGATACGGTTATTTTCGGGCGTCGATCGGGAGTCCATGCCTCAGAAGTCGCCAAGAACAAAGATTATCGACCGGTCAACGTGGAAGCCCTTGTAGAGAATGAGGAGAAGAGGCTCCAGGCTATACTCGACCGTCCCGTCAACGGCGACCGGGTGGCGTCCATCCGTTTGGGAATGGGCACAGTCATGAACGACTGCCTGGGGGTCTTCCGGGACGAATCCGGGATGAAGACGGCGCTGGAAGCCCTGGGTCCCCTGAAGGAACGCTACGAAAAGGTCCCCGTGGAAAACAAGGGCCGGACGTTCAACACCGACCTGATCTTCGCCCTGGAGTTGGGCTTCATGTTGGACTGCGCCGAGACCATCGTGATCAGCGGCATAGAGCGCAAAGAGAGCCGCGGCGCCCACTCCCGCACCGACTACACTGAACGTGACGACGAGAACTGGCTGAAGCACACTTTGGTGAGCCATTCGGAGGACGGCCCCCAGTTTTCCACGCTGCCGGTTGTCATAACCCAATGGACCCCGGAGGAGAGAAAGTACTGATGCAGATAACCGTCAAGGTCAAGCGCTACGATCCCGAATCGGAAACCCCCGAGTCCTACTGGTCGGAGTATCAGGTTGAGATAGACCAGTTCACAACTGTGCTGGACACCCTGATCAACATACGGGAAGACATGGACGGGACCCTGTCCCTGCGGTGCTCCTGCCGGAGCGCCATCTGCGGTTCCTGCGCCATGCGCATCAACGGACATGCGGGCTTGGCCTGCAAGATACGGGCCTCCGCAATCTGCGAAGAGGGCGGCGAGATAGTCATCGAACCGGCCGGAGTCATGCCGGTTGTCAAGGACCTGGTTGTGGACATGACCCCCTTCTGGAACAAGGTCAAGTCGGTGGAGCCCTGGCTTCAACCACAAGGGCCTGAGCCCGAGGGGGAGTACATAGCCCCCAACGAGGACATGCTGCATCTTGCAGGCGTGATGAACTGCATAATGTGCGGGGCCTGCGTTTCCGACTGCACAGTCCTGGAAGTGGACCCGGACTTCATCGGCCCGGCCGCTCTCGCAAAGGCGTACAGGTTCATCGGAGACCCCAGAGACGACGCCGATGACCACCGGCTGGAAGGTCTTAGCGAGTACACGGGGATCTGGGACTGCACGCGGTGCTACGAATGTGTCGAAGTGTGCCCAAAGGGCGTCGCTCCCATGGACCGCATCATGGCCATGAGAGACAAAGCTATGGAGCTTGGCTACACGAACAACTATGGGGCGCGTCATACGGACGCCTTCACGGAACTTGTCAGCCACAGCGGTTGGTTGGACGAAAAGCTTCTGCCCCTCAAGACGGTCGGACTGTTCAACCTGCCGGCCCTGATGAACTTTGCGCCGGTGGGGCTGAGGGCCCTGAAGAAGGGTAAAATGCCGCCCATAATCCACAAGGCGCTTCCCAACGTCCAGAATGTCAAGAACATCTTCAAAAAGCTGAACAAGTAGGCCCCAAACGACTTAAGTACCTGAGGTGGATGATATATGCCAAAGTACGCTTTCTTTCCAGGCTGCGTCTCCCGGGGCGGGTGCCCCGAGCTCTACCCGGCGGCCAAGCTGGTCTGCCAAAGGTTGGGCATAGAGCTTGAAGAGATGACCGGGGCCTCATGCACCGGCGCCGGTGTGCTCCAGGAGAAGAACGAATTCCTCGGAGACGTGCTGAACGCTCGGACCTTTGCAATGGCGGAGAAGATGGGTCTGCCCATCATGGTCATCTGCTCCACCTGCCAGGGTGTCATGAGCCAGGCCAACAAGAGGCTTAAAGACAGGCCGGAATATCTGGCAAAGGTTAACGCCGAGCTTGCACCCGAGGGCCTGGAATACAAGGGAACGGCGCAGCCCAAGCACCTGCTTTGGGTCATGCTGGAGGACATTGGACTGGATGCCATAAAGGAACGCGTGACCAATCCCCTCAGGCACCTGAAGGTGGCGCCCTTCTACGGCTGCTACATCATCCGTCCGTCGGACGCTCTCGGATTCGATGAGAACCCCGAGCGGCAGACGTCCCTGGAAACGGTCATCGAGGCCCTGGGCGGCGAGGTGGTGGACTTCAAGGGAAAGACCCGATGCTGCGGCTTCCCTATCCTCACCATCAACGAGCGCAACTCTGTGGCCATGGTGGGTAATCACACCGCCGAAGCCCTGGACCAGGGAGCGGACGCAATGGTTACCCCGTGTCCCCTGTGCCACCTGAACCTGGACGGATACCAGCCCAAGGCCATGGCCCAGACCCAGCGTAAAATCGACCTGCCCATCATCCATCTTCCCCAGCTGATCGGTCTTGCCATGGGCTTTTCCACCAAAGAGATGGGCCTCCAGAGACACATTATCTCCACCAAACCCGTCGTGGAGAAGGTCGGCGCTCGGTAAGTTACGCCCGTCCCCAGGCGACAAAGTCTTCCGAGGTCGGATTACGTAAGGGGCAACGGCGGCTGCCACCACTTGCCGGTGTCGTTTACGTGGATGGAGTCCACCCACTTTACCCACTCGAAACCGCGTTTGCCGGGCGCTGCCAACCGCACGGGGAAGCCGTGCCCGTGGGAGATGGCGTCGCCGCCGACGTGGGTGGCCAACAGGAGTCCATCGGCCTCTTTCAGTGAGAATCTTCGCTGGTAGCCCGTAACGGAGCGTACAGTCACGCTGCCGGCGCCCGCCTCCACTCCGGCCGCCTCCAAGACCTCCTTCAAGGGCGCTCCCTCCCATTCCTGGGTTGACTGCCATCCCCCGGTGCAGTCCAGGGTGCAGGTGAGCTTTTCACGGCGGCCCGCCAGGTCCGTCAAGCCAAGGTCCAGTTCCCGCCGGATCAGTCCCGACACCCTCAACCGCCACGTTTCCTCGTCGACCGGCTCCGGGTCGTCGTTGAGCCACGACGTGGTGGGGAAGGCGTTGCCCGTGAAGCTTCTCCGTTCGTATGACCCGGTGAAGCGTCTGTCCTCCCCCGGCAGTTCGAAGACCTGGGCCGCAAGCTCGCCCGTGCGCCACAGGGCCAGTCCCACTAGACTCAGCCCGGCGAGTCTCAAGAAGGACCTCCGCTCGACCCAGAAACGGGGGCGCAGGCTGTAGGAATGTTTGAAGACGTGCCACACCACGAATGGGGCAAGGAACAGCGACAAATATATGTGCCAACTGAGACCGCTCAATCCGTTGTAGGCGAAATAACCGCCGTGGCTCCAGACTATGCCCAGCGTAAGAGCGGCCAGCAGCGTCAGGAGCATGGCAACGGAACCAAGATACAGCGCCGGCTTGCGCTTCCACCCGCTCCGGTCGGTCAGCGGCGCAAGGACGTTGCGGCCCTTCCAGAGGAGCAGCGCCACGACGGCGAACCCTGAAATGCGGTGTGCGATGAGGGCGGGCGCCCAGCCGGGAGAGCCTCCTAACAGCCCGAAAAAGCCGCTGAGAAGCGAAAGGCCGCCTAGGATCAGGATGAAAACGTTGGCCCAAGGGTGCGCCATGTCGCGGTCCTGGGGGGAATCTACAGACTACTATACGCCCGCCGCACTCGGGCGGTTCTATTCGAACAGGTCTCGAACGGAGACTTGGAAGCCTGGCAGCAAGACTCCGCCGGACAGAGACTCGGACTCGGTGATGACCAGTGGAGCTCGGCCTGGTTCATGGATCGTTACGGTGCGGTCGCCAGGGTCTAAGACCCAGACGGCGGAGGTTCCCGCCGCCAGCCACGCATCCGCCTTGTCCCGAATCTCCCGGTTGGTGTCTCCCGGGGACTTGACCTCCACGGCCAAGTCCGGGGCCATTTCAAGAAACCCCGCCGGGAGGTCTCCGGCGGGCAGCCTGTTGTGGGACACAAACGAGACGTCGGGCGCCAGCACGGTGTCAGGGTTGCGGCTGAGGGTGAAACCGGTTTCCGCGGCGAAAACGAGGCCAAGTCTGTGACGGCTGGCGTATGTTTCCAACTGGGATCCGATTCTCATCGCAAATTTGCCATGCCTGGCTCCCGCTGGCGGCATTTCGTACAGCTCCCCGTCCACAAGCTCGAGGCGTCGGCCCGCCGTGGGAAGGACGATCAACTCCTCTGCGGTCAGCAACTTCTTCTTTACACGCATCGGCTGGAAATCTCTGCTAGTCCTTCAACTGTTGGACGGTTTTGCGGAACGCTTCAAGTGTAGCATCTATTTCCGGCTCATGGGCCAGGGAGACGTACATCTTCTCCGGCCAGCCTTTGAGCAGCCCTTGGCCCAGCAAGAGGCGGGTGAATTCAACCATCTTCCCGGCGTCGGCCTTGAGAGTGTCCCTGTAGTCTTTCACGGGCTGGTCGGTGAACATAAAGCCGAAGATGGGAGCCTCTCCGGTGACCACAACGGGAATTTCAGCCTCGGAGAAGACTTGTGCAATACCTTCTTTCAGCCTGGCGCCAATGCCGTGCAGCTTTTCGTAGGAGCCTTCCTTTCTTAGCTCCGCCAAGGTGGCCAGCCCTGCGGCTGATGACACCGGGTTGCCGTTGAGAGTGCCGACCTGAGGTACAAAGGAGCCGGTCTCCTGGGCTGACGGGTCGAAGGCGGACATTAGCTCTTCCCGCCCCGCCACGACGGCTAGGGGATAGCCTCCGCCGACTATCTTGCCCAGGGTGCATAGGTCGGGAATGACGCCGTAATACTCCTGCGCCCCTCCGTAAGCTAACCTGAACCCGGTCACCACCTCGTCAAATATGAGGGGTATCCCGTAGTGGGTTGTCATGTCCCTGAGCTGTTGGAGGAACCCCGGCGTTGGGGGGATGACCCTCTGCTGGGGTTCGATTATGACCGCTCCCAACTCATCGTGGCGCTTCTCTATGATGGCGCCGGCGGTCTCGATGTCGTTGTAGGGCGCCGCCAGCACTGTATCCGATATTGCCGCGGGCACGCCTGCCGAGTTTGCGACAGGCTCAGGGAAGTCTCTTAGCTGTGCAGTTGAGGGATTCACGCTCATCACGGCGTAGTCGCTGCTGCCGTGGTAGCCCCCCTCGAACTTGAGTATCTTGTCCCGCCGCCGGTATGCCCTGGCTATTCGCAGGGCCTGGAAGCAGGCGTCGGTGCCGCTGGTGGTGAAGCGGACCTTTTCGGCGCAGGGTACGGCGTTGACGATTTCCTCGGCCAGCAGGATGGTCCTCTCATTCGCCGCGAAGAACGTGCTGCCGTCCTCCACGGCCTCCATGACGGCTTGGACCACGCCTGGGTGAGAGTGTCCCAGGACGAGGGGGCCGGAGCCCATGAGATAGTCTATGTACTCATTCCCGGCGGCGTCCCAGACCCGCGAGCCCTTGCCTTTCGTGAGGATTAAGACTCTTTCGCGGTCCAGTATGGGGTTGCCCAGGTTAGAGCCCGGTAAAAACTGGGAAGCCTTTGCAAGGAGCTCGGCCTCCCGATTGGATTCCGTAGTCATTGGTGGAATTCTCTGGGATGGATGGGTAGCGGGGCGTCAGCCTTCCACGGCTGACTTTTCCATCACCTCTATTAGCTCTTTGACGCTGGCGGCCGATTTGTCCAGGGCGGCCTTCTCATCAGGGGTGAGGCTGATCTCGATGATCTGCTCCATGCCTGCGGCGCCCAGCTTTGCCGGGACCCCCACGTAGAGGCCCTTGATTCCATACTCTCCGTCCAGGTACACGCAGCAAGGCAGAATGCGCTTTTTGTCCAGGAGCACGGCCTCCGCCATCTGAACGATGGCCGCCGACGGGGCATAGAAGGCGCTCCCCTGCTTGAGCAGGGCTACGATCTCTCCGCCCCCTTGCCTGGTGCGCTGCACCAGCGCCTCGATGCGCTCGGCGGACAGCAACTCGGAGATGGGGATGCCGCCCACGGTGGTGTACCGGACCAGCGGCACCATGTCGTCACCGTGGCTGCCGAGCACGTAGGCTTGGACGTCCTCGACGGAGACGTCCAGTTCCTGCGCTATGAACGTCCGGAACCTGGAGGTGTCGAGGATGCCTGCCATTCCGAACACTCGCTCCCTGGGGAAGCCGCTGATGTTGTAGGCGTGCTGTACCATTGCGTCCAGGGGGTTGGTCACCACGATGAGGATGGCGTTGGGAGAATGTTTGACCACCTCCTGGGTCACCGAGCCTATGATCTTCATGTTGGTCATCAGTAGGTCGTCGCGGCTCATTCCCGGGCGTCGGGCGATTCCGGCGGTTATTATCACCAGGTCGGAGTCGGCGGTCTCTTCGTAGCCGTTGCTTCCCGTAATCAGTGCGTCGGACCCCAACACCGGTCCCGACTCCAACATATCCAGCGCTTTCCCCTGGGGCATGTCTTCAACCACGTCCACCAACACTACGTCGGCGTATCCCAGGGCGTGGATTCTCTCTGCGGTGGTGGCGCCGACGTTTCCGGCGCCCACGACCGTCACTTTCTTGCGCATCGGTCAGTCTCCTGTCGGTTGTATCGTGGGTTAGGCGGGTCTAGGCGTAGACGTACTCTTCCCAGCGCGCGTCCAGTGTGGAGTCTGCGACGGTGTCCATGATGTACTCGCCGAAATCCTTGCCGGTGGCGCCGGTGTCCCTGCCCGTCATCGTTATCTTGCGCTCGTACTGGCCGCAGACGTCCAGGGCCTTGTGGAGCTTCCTGCCCTCGGACTCGAACCCGATGTGTTCCAGCAGCATGGCCCCTGCTCGCATCATGGAGCTGGGGTCTGCGAACTGGGCGCGGTTCTCCCTGACCATGCGGGGCGCCGAACCGTGGATGGCCTCGAACATGGCGTAGCGCTTGCCCACGTTGGCGCTTCCGGCGGTGCCGACGCCGCCCTGTATCTGGGCCGCCTCGTCGGTCAGTATGTCGCCGTACAGGTTGGGGAGCGCCAGCACCTGGAACTGCTTCTGGCGTGCCGGGTTGATCAGGGCGGCGGTCATGATGTCGATGTACCAGCCCTCCCAGGTGATGCCGGGGTAGTTCTCGGCCACCTTCCGTGCGATGTCCAGGAACTTGCCGTCGGTGGTCTTTACTATGTTGGCTTTGGTGACTATGGTGACGTTGTCCTTGCCGGTCCGCTGGGCGTGGGCGAACGCGGCCTCGATGATCCGCTCCGATCCCTGGCTGGTGATGACTCGGAAGTCGATTCCCAGGTCGTCGGTGACGTTGATTCCCTGGCTGCCCACGGCGTACAAGTCCTCGGTGTTCTCTCGGAAGAAGGTCCAGTCGATCCCCTGGGCGGGAATGCGCACCGGGCGGACGTTGGCGAAGAGGTCGAGTTCCTTCCGCATGGCTACGTTGGCCGACTCGATGTTGGGCCAGCCGTCTCCCCTCTCGGGCGTGTGAGTGGGCCCCTTAAGCGTTACGTGGCAGTCCCTGATCTCGGCCAGCACGTCATCGGGGATGGCCTTGACCTTCTCGGCCCGGTTTTCGATGGTCAGTCCCTCGAGCACGCGGAACTCCACTTTGCCGGTGGAGACGTGGTCCTTCAGGAGATGTTCCAACACGGTCTGAGACTCGGCGGCGATGTAGGGTCCGATCCCGTCGCCGCCCAGCATCCCCACGATGATGGGGGTTACTGTGCTGTAATCGATCCAGTCCGGCTCCGCCTTCAGGCGCTCGACTCGCTCAAGCTGCTGTTCGAGGACCGCCCCGAAATGCTCCTTGGCCTGTTCTATAGCCTGCTTATCAACCATGGGTTCCTCCAAAGGTGTGGTATGGAATCCTCAGCGGTGAGGGCCATCGGTGAAATGGCGGTTCAAAAACCTGCCCAATTATACATCCAAACGGCGCCTCTGGGTAGGCTGCGAACGAATTGACTCGGTGACAACGGACTGCTAAAGTGGGCAGTAATGAAAAGGGACCCTGGTGACCTTCGAGAGGTCATCCTGCATCCGATATCCGACTGGAGTCCCCGGAACCTTTAACCTGATCCAGGTCGTGATCCAGTTAAGGAGGGACGCAGTATGGCGGACCAGGCTTTCACTCTGATGGCACACTTGATGAGGCGCGCAGCATTCGGAGCAACTCCGGACGAGATGGACGCGCTGGCGGCCAGGCGGTACGAGGAACAAGTTGATGAGTTGCTCGAGCCCGAGAAACACGGCGTACCTCCCATAGACGACAGTATCCTGACCCGTGTGTTCCCGTCGATATACGGAGGGTTCTCAAAGGAAGCCACCAATCACCATGTGTGGCACCTGCTCAACAACCCCCGCCCGCTGGAAGAGAAGATGGCCCTCTTCTGGCACTCCGTCTTCGCCACCGGCGTCACCAAAATAGACAACGCCAATGAGTTGATTCGCCAGATGAACATGTTCCGCGCGCATGGCATGGGCAACTACCGGGACCTGTTGATGGAGTTGGCCAGGGACCCCGCCATGATCTTCTGGCTGGACAACAACTACAACCATAAGAGCGAACCCAACGAGAACTGGGGAAGAGAGCTTCTGGAGCTCTTCTCCATGGGCCAGGGCAACTACACCGAGAAGGATGTTTTCGAGTGCGCACGGGCCTTCACCGGCTGGACCTTTGCTCCCAAGCCGCCCTCCAGTGGGATAGGTAATTTCCTGTGGGAATTCGAGTACCGGGACGATGACCACGACGATGGGGAGAAACACTTCCTGGGGCAGACGGGAAAGTTCAACGGAGATGACGTAATAGACATCATAGTGCGCCAGCCCGCCACGTCCCGGTTCATAGCCCGCCACCTGTATAACTTCTTCGTGGCCGATGAGGTGCAGGTGCCCGCGTGGCTGCACACGCCTCCCCAGGACCCGGTGGCCATCAACCTCATCGCAGACACCTTCGTTTCCTCGGGCTACGAGATGAAACCCACCCTGAGGATGATCTTCAACTCCGACTTCTTCAAGGAGTCCCAGTTCCAGCGGGTGAAGAGCCCGGCCGAGGTTGCGGCGAGTGTATGCAGGCTCGTGGGCGACTTCAAATACCCCAGGCTCGGGCTGGAGCTTTTGGGCCTTGAATGCTGGTACATGGGGCAGTACCTGAGCGACCCTCCCAGCGTGGAGGGATGGAACCACGGCCAAGAGTGGATAGACAGCGGCGCCCTGGTGAAGCGCATCAACTTCGCCGCTGACGCAGTGTCCAACATTTCTTACCCGGGAGTCCAGGCGATCATCGGCAGGGTCAAGGGCATGGGGGACCTGGGCGCCGAGGCCTCGGTGGATGTGTGCCTGGACATCATGGGGCCTCTGGAGGTCCACCAGCAAACCCGGGACGAGCTGATAGTCAAAGCCGAGTTGGGCGGTGGGCTGAAATGGGAAACAGAGGATGCGACCCGCGAGTCGGCTCGCAAGGTGTTGGACATCCTAGCCTTGATTGCCGCCACCAGGGAGTACCAGTTCTGCTAGACATCCAGCGCCCGGGCTACGCAAAGGGACGGGGACCCTGGCCCGGGCCCATAAGACGTTACTCTAGCTTTGGAAAGGAGATGTCATGCGAACAAAATACGTAGATGGCCGCGTATACAACTACGATTACACGCTCGGCTGTACGGGCGTAGGGGGGAAGAATTTCTTCTATCCCGTCGACTTCGCCCGGGGATCCGGAGGGAGTCTGTACGTGCTCAGCAAGGGGATGGAGTGGTTTCCCTCCCAGGGAATAACCAAGTGTAACCTGGACCACGAGTTTTTCTGGGAGGACAGGGGCAGGGGGTTCATGGACGGGCAGGCCCCACAGCCCAGTTCCATTGCGGTGGACAGCAAGGAGAACGTCTACGTGTCCGAGGAGCTGACAAACCGCATTTTCATATTTGACCGTGATGGGAATCGTGTGGGCAACTGGGGGTCCGGAGAGCTCGGGGAAATCCACATACCCGACAGAGGGTCAGATGACGCCGTGATTGACCGGCCAAGCTACGAGGCCGGCGGGGGCCTGATGCCCATTGCAAATAACTTTACCATGCCTTTTGAGCACTACCTGAAGAAGGTGGGGGCCGTGAATACGTCCGCGGACGGAGAGCTGAACGGGCCCACCGGACTCACCTTCGACAAGGACGACAGGCTCTTCATCTCCGACAGCTACAACCATCGCATCCAGATATTCGCCGCAGACGGGACTTTCCTTGGCAAGTGGGGGAGCCACGGCAGCGGCCAGGCCGAGTTGAACTTGCCCTGGGGCCTCGCCATTGACAACGACGGCGCCGTGTACGTGGCAGACTGGGGCAACTCCCGGGTGCAGAAGTTTTCCAACAATGGCCAGTATCTGGCCACCTTTGGCGCTGCCGGGTCGGGAGAAGGGGCGCTGTTCCGGCCCTCAGACGTGGCAGTGGACAAGGATGGCGACGTCTATGTGACCGACTACGATGCCCATCGCGTATTTATCTACGACTCCGAAGGGAACCACCTGGTGTCCTTAGAAGGTGATTCGGAGCAGTTCTCCCCCTGGGTCATGGAGAGGTACGGAAGTGAGGGCGATAGGGTAAAGGCTCGCAAAAGAGCTGACCTGTCCAGAGAGCAGAAGTTCAGGTGGCCCGTGGCCGTGGACGTGGACGACGAAGGCCGGATCATGGTGCTTGAGGCTATCAGCGCCCGACTCCAGATATACGCCAAAGAGCAAGCCTGGGTGGAGCCCCCGGAAAATCTGTAGGCATCCGCTCGAGGCCGGCTGTCGGCCCGGCGCTCTCCGGTTGGAGCATTGCCAGGCCCGGCGCCGCCAGGCATACATCTAAGAGCAACACTGGGTAGGTCCTCAGCTTAAGCTGAAGACCTCACTTGCAACGGCTGAGCGTCCTTCGGACCTCATAACCCCGATGGATGTCTCCGGCGGCCAGTGAAAAGGGAGGCCTATGCTCGCAACAACGACCGAGAAGGAATTCCGAGACAAGACGGCCATCGCCGGCATCGGCTACAGCCGAAGCCCCGGTGTGCCGGGAGGTTTCACCCGCAGGTCCGGCATGAGCGTGCAGACCCTGGCCGTCAGGGCCGCCTTGGACGCCTGCAACGACGCGGGCCTGGATCCAAGGGAGCTGGACGGCGCCGTCTGCTACGGGCTCCAGGACACAGTATGGCCCCGGAACGTGCTGACTGCCCTGGGCGCCAAGAACATCAACTGGGACTGCCTTATGGAGGGCGGCGGCAACTGCTCCACAGCCTGCTACTTAAATGCAGTCCAGGCGGTCCACCACGGCATCTGCAACTATGTGCTGGCCTACCGGGGCATGAACGGACGCACCGGTCCACGCATGGGCCAGTGGGGTGGGTGGTCGTCCAACGCCGGAGCGCCCCCTGCGTCCGACCGCTGGCAGTTCATCTCCATCTACGGGATGGCCGGAGCCCCCCACCAGTTCGCCCTGGAAGCCCGGCGTTGGATGGACCTGTACGGCGTCACCAGCGAGGACCTGGGCAGATACTGCGTCCATGCCCGGTCCAACGCGGCCAAGAACCCCAGGGCTGTCATGCGCGACCTCATCACCTTGGAGGACCACCAGAATTCCCGCATGATCGTGGACCCCTACCACATCTTGGACTGCTGCCTGGAAACCGACGTCGCAGGGGCCGTAATCATCACCACCCCCGAGCGGGCCAGGGACCTCAGGAAGCGCCCGGTGTTGGTGTCTGCCGCTATCAGCAGCCAGACGCCCAGGAGCGACCTCATAGACACGGGTTTCCCGCAGTTGATGCCCAGGCTGCTGGACGCCGCCGGCATGGAGCTAAAGGACATAGACATCTATGAGCCCTATGACAACTTCTCCGACTCCCCTCTGCGGGCCGTGGAGGATATCGGCTACTGCAAGAGAGGCGAGGGGAAGGACTTCATCCTGGGCGGGCGCATAAGCCTGGACGGGGAGCTTCCCATGACCACCCACGGCGGCCTGATGAACGAGGGCTACGTCCACGGCTTTAACAACGGCATGGAGGCGGTGCAGCAGCTTCGTGGAGACGCCGAAGACCTGTGCCCCAACTGGCGTGAGGGCGAACACACCTACGACCGCACTATATGCCGCCAGGTGCGGGATCCCCAGACCGCCCTCTTCACCGCCGTCAGCGGCGGCGGCGGCATCATCTTCAAGAGGGGTTAGTCATGACCACCGAGTACCAGTTCCTACTTCCCCAGCCCGACCCCGATACCCAGCCCTACTGGGACGCCATCAAGAATCACGAGCTAAGAGTCCCCAAGTGCTCCGACTGCGGGCTGATGAGATGGCCGCCTCAACTCACCTGCAACCAGTGCTACGGCGAGAACTCCGAATGGGTTAAGGTGAGCGGCCGCGGGACTCTTTACACCTACGTGATAATACACCAGGCGGTCCTGTCCCAGTGGAGGGAGATAACCCCCTTTAACGTGATACAAGTTGCCCTCGAGGAGGCGCCCCACATCCAGATCATGGGCAACGCCGTGGAGATGGACGACTCCGAGCTAAAGGTGGGAATCCCCATGGAGATCGTCTTCGACGACGTGACTCCCGAGGACACCATCCCCCGCTGGAGACGCCGCAGCGCGTAGCTGGGCCGACCCGGCGTCCTCACCGGAGCTTGTGGACCCGGGAAAGCGGAAGGGGATTGGCTATCCTCGTGGGGCCTTCTTCACAGTCCTCGTCTACAGTTCTGACGTGTCTCAGGCTTG
Source organism: Dehalococcoidia bacterium (assembly GCA_965237875.1). GTDB lineage: Bacteria > Chloroflexota > Dehalococcoidia > Lucifugimonadales > JAGWBF01 > DAOUJI01. The sequence continues at coordinate 1,474,208 of CBDEGP010000002.1, read as the reverse complement.
TCCAATACCCGTTATGCGTGGGAGTCGCGGCGCCCTGAGCTTACCTCATCACACCTATGGCTGCGCGGCTTGCTGAGGAGGATTCGATGCTGGCGACAACGAGGGAGAAGGAATTCCGAGACAAGACGGCCGTCGCCGGCATCGGCTACAGCCGGAGCCCCGGCGTGCCGGGAGGTTTCACCCGCAGGTCCGGCATGAGCGTACAGACCTTGGCTGTCAGGGCCGCCGTGGACGCATGCAACGACGCGGGCCTAGACCCAAAGGAGCTGGACGGGGCTGTGTGCTATGGACTCCAAGACACGGTATGGCCCCGTAACCTGCTGACCGCGCTGGGCGTCAAAGCCATCAACTGGGAGTGCAACTTGGAGGGCGGAGGCACAGCCTCCTCTATATGCTACATTATGGCGGTCCAGGCGGTCCACCACGGCATCTGCAACTATGTGCTGGCCTACCGGGGCATGAACGGGCGAACGGGTCCGCGCATGGGCCAGTGGGGTGGGTGGTCGTCCAACGTAGGGTCGGCCCAGAGGGTCGGTGGTCCAAGGCAGTTCATCTCCCCTTACGGGATGGCCGGGGCGCCTCACCAGTTCGCGATGAACGCTCGGCGTTGGATGGACCTCTACGGCGTCACCAGCAGGGACTTGGCCAACTACTGTGTCCATGCCCGCTCCAACGCCGCCAAGAACCCCAGGGCCGTCATGCGTGACCTCATCACCGTAGAGGACCACCAGAGCTCCCGCATGATCGTGGACCCCTACCACATCCTGGACTGCTGCCTGGAAACCGACGTCGCCGGGGCCGTGATCATCACCACAGCCGAGCGGGCCAGGGACCTCAAGAAGCGGCCCGTGCTTGTCTCCGCCGCCATCAAGAGCATGGCGCCCAAGGAGGACATCATAGACACGGGTTTCCCGCAGATGATGCCCAGGCTGCTCGACGCCGCCGGCATGGAGCTGAAGGACATCGACATCTATGAGCCTTACGACAACTTCTCCGACACGCCCATACGGGCCCTGGAGGAGATCGGCTACTGCAAGAGGGGCGAGGGGAAGGACTTCATCCTTGACGGGCGCATAAGCCTGGACGGGGAGCTCCCCATGACCACCCACGGCGGCCTGATGAACGAGGGGTATGTCCACGGCTTTAACAATGCGATGGAGGCGGTGCAGCAACTTCGGGGGGACGCCGAGGACCTGTGCCCCAACTGGCGTGAGGGTGAGCATACATACGACCGCACCATATGCCGCCAGGTGCGAGACCCACAGACCGCCCTGTTCACGGCTGAGGGCGGCGGCGGCGGCGTCATCTTCACGAGGGATCAGTAGCTTCAGACAGCCGCTGGCAAGGCGCAGAGTCGCGGCCCAGCTACGCTCTGCGGCGTCTCCGGTGGGGGATGGTGTCCTCGGGAGTCGCGTCGTCGAAGACGGTCTCCAAGGGGATTCCCACCTTTAGCTCGGAGCCGTCCATCTCCACGGCGTTGCCCATGATCTGGATGTGAGGGTCCCCCTCGAGGGCAACTTGCATCACGTTAAAGGGGATCATCTCTCTCCACTGGGACAGGACCGCCCGGTGTATTATCACGTAGGTCTAAAGAACGCCGCGGCCGCTCACCTTCACGCATTAGGAGTTCTCACCGCGGGACTGGGTCTCGGGGTCGGGCTGGGGGAGCAGCAACCGGCGAGCGCCGGTAACGACTAACCCCTCTTGAGAATGACGCCCCCGACACCGCCCTCGGAGTTGAACAGGGCGATCTCGGGGTCTCGCACCTGGCGGCATATCGCGCGGTCGTAGGTGTGCTCGCCCTCACGCCAGTTGGGGCACATATCCTCGGCGTCTCCACGAAGCTGTTGCACGGCCTCCATCCCGCTGTTAAAGCCGTGGACGTAACCCTCGTTCATCAAGCCCCCGTGGGTGGTCATGGGGAGTTCCCCGTCCAGGCTTATGCGCCCGTTAAGGATGAAGTCTTTCCCCTCGCCCCTCTTGCAGTAACCCATTTCCTCCAACGCTCGTACGGGCGTGTCGGAGAAGTTGTCGTAAGGTTCATAAACGTCTATGTCCTTCAACTCTACACCGGCGGCGTCCAGCAGCCTGGGCATCATCTGCGGGTAGCCCGTGTCTATGATGTCCGCCTTGGGCGCCTCATTTTTGATAGCGGCGGAGACAAGCACCGGCCGCTTCTTGAGGTCTCTGGCCCGCTCGGCTGTGGTGATGATCACGGCCCCGGCGACGTCGGTTTCCAGGCAGCAGTCCAGGATGTGGTAGGGGTCCACGATCATGCGGGAGCTCTGGTGGTCCTCTACGGTGATGAGGTCACGCATGATGGCCCTGGGGTTCTTGGCGGCGTTGGAGCGGGCATGGACACAGTAGTTGGCCAGGTCCCTGCTGGTGACGCCGTACAGGTCCATCCAACGCCGAGCGTTCATCGCGAACTGGTGAGGGGCCCCGGCCTGCCCGTAGATGGAGATGAACTGCCATTGGGCGCCCACCCTCTGGGCCGACCCTACGTTGGAGGACCACCCACCATACTGGCCCATGCGTACGCCGGTGCGCCCGTTCATTCCCCGGTAGGCCAGCACATAGTTGCAGATGCCGTGGTGGACCGCCTGGACTGCCATGGTATAGCACAGGGTGGAGCAGTTGCCTCCGCCTTCCAAGTTGCAGTCCCAGTTGATGGTTTTGACGCCCAGAGCGGTCAGCAGGTTCCGGGGCCATACCGTGTCCTGGAGTCCGTAGCAGACGGCCCCGTCCAACTCCTTTGGGTCCAGGCCCGCGTCGTTGCATGCGTCCAAGGCGGCCCTGACAGCCAAGGTCTGTACGCTAACCCCGGACCTGCGGGTGAAACCTCCCGGCACGCCGGGGCTTCGGCTGTAGCCGATGCCGGCGATAGCCATCTTGTCTCGGAACTCCTTTTCCCTCGGCGTTGCCAACATAGAGTTCCTCCTTAAAGGCGACACACGTCTCGTCGTGATAAGGTAAGCTACGGTTAGGGCGGCGCAGCCCGCGTCTACAGATTGAAAGTGGGTTGCAGGCTGCTTGAGCTAAATCCGTATGCTTGGGGCCTGCGATTGGGGTATCGTGGTCTGCCGCCGGCCGTTCCCGCCTACCTATACCGGGCTCCCCAATTGGCCTCCCGGAATCTGCCAAGAGTGTAGAACAATCCAACCCTTCGGTCAACGGGTCGTCGTGCCTCATTATTGAACACTTGTTGGGAAGCCGGCTACGGCATCGTCCAATCGGGATTGCCGGCTGTGTGAGTATTTGGCATGAGCTCGGCCCGCTCCCTACTGTCGCACCTGATTGCATAGATCACGACCTCGCCGTCTCGATCGGACGCGAACGCTATGAACCAGCCGTCGGGCGACGATTGAGGTCCCCAATCCTCGTGATGGTTCGATGTGAGTTGCACAAGTCCAGCGCCGTCCGAGTTCATGACGACGATGGTCTCGGAGGTCGAAGTTCTCTGCCGCGTGAACGAAGAAGCTGGTCTCCGTATAGTCGATTTCCTCCCAGTCCTCTGTCCCCAGCCCGCGCTCGTATATCTTCGTGGCCTTCTGGACATCCTCGGCCGGCAGCGCTATGGCGTGTCCGTCCGGGTTCCTAAGGGAGAATACGGCCTGCACCTGGCTCGGCAGGTCTGTTCTCGTGACTACGCCTGCGAAGTTGATCTCCTCTATGCGGAGAGGCGCTGGAGTCGGTTCTAGCGTGGGTGCGGCGGCGTGGGAACCGACATGGCCGGTTCAGGCCACGGCATCATGGTCAACAACAGTGTGAGCAGGATCGAAATCCCCACTGACTGCCAGTGGACGCTAGCCGTTTCACTCACAACTGCACCAGCATCCTGTCGGCCACACCGCTTGGCCGCTGGCTTGGTCATACTGGCATCGTTATGCAGACACGTCAGGAATGGTCTCCTGCCTCGCTTCATTTCCAGGATGCCGACGCTCTGGCCTTTTATCAATCTGATTTGCCGCCCAGGACCGCCTAATAACGTTCATTCTGCAAGGACAACATGAACGACCTGAGGCGTAAGGCCAGCGATCAGAACGACAGACTGGACCTCAGCACGAAAGCTCTTGATTTTGTGTAGCTTGGTGGGCCTAAGCGTACTGTACTGAGCCTGTCTCAGAAGCCTGAACTGGCAATGGGTATCGTGTTAGATGTACCTTCGTGGGGAGTTTGGGAAAGGAGAGAAGAAGATGCCGCTTCGCGAGATGGGCCGAGAGCAGATGTGGATGTTGCCGCCGACGCTTGACGAACTGTTGTCGTTGGATCATCCGGTGCGGTTCGTGGCCGAGTTCGTTGACGCTTTGGACCGGGATGGCTGGACGGAGCTTGAGGTGGAGATAGAGGGTGATCTGCTGGGAGCGCCAGCCTACCACCCACGTGCATTGGTGAGCGTGTGGCTATACGGTTTCATGACCGTGGTGCGCTCGTGCCGGAAGCTGGAGGCGGCCTGCCGGGACCAGATACCGTATTTGTGGCTGACCGGGTGGCAACATCCTGACCTCGACTGTACAGAGCGGGGGAGTTTAGTCCGCACAGTCATTGCAGGGAAGTGAGAGGGTTATGGAGTGGGAGCGGGTCCCAGGACGCGATAGCCCAGATTGTCCTCAGTCCGCTCTGCGGTGGGCAGAACTTCGATGACTACGTTGGACAGTCCGACCACGTCGCCGTTCTCGTCGAAGCTGTAGTCGTCACCGATGGCCCCGCTCCAGGTAATGCTATACAGGCAGTCCCGGAAGCCGTCGGCGTCCTGGTCGTCGTTGGTCTGCTTCAGGCACTCCGCGGCGATGTAAACGTCGTCGTATGCGGAACCCTGGAACCAAGGCAAAGAGGCACCGACGCCGTAGCGAGCTTTGAAGTTCTCCAAGAACTCCTTGCCGGCGGCGCTGGTCAGGTCAGGGTTGGGGACAATGGCCTTCAGTCCGGTGGCGGCGTCACCGGCGATGCTGAGGGCATCGGGGGACGAGGACACGGTCTCGGCATAGATCGGGCCATCGTAGCCCAGCTCGCGGGCCTGCTTGATGATGGCGCCTCCGGAGGCCTCGCCCTGAGCGGCCAGGAGCAGCGCGTCGGGGTTCTCGTTGAACAGTTTGGTAAGCTGACTGCGGAAGTCGAGCACGTCAGAAAAGTAGCTTTCCGCCGCTAGCACGGAGCCGCCCAGCTTCTCGAATTGCGCGACGGACGTGCGGCGGGCGCCCTCCGCGTAGTCCGTGGCCTCGGTGATGGTGACGATGCTGCGCATTCCGTCGACCCATAGGGTGTTGCCGGTGTCGATGCCCAGCCGGAGGTCGTTGATGGCGGTGCGGAAAACGTAGTCGCCAGCGGAGGCGATGTCAGGGCTGGTGGCGGATGCAGAAAGAAGAACTACGCCTTCTTTTTCGGCCAGAGGCGCCGCGCCGAGCGTTGAGCCGCTGCAAGTGGCGCCCAGGATGATCTTGACGCCGTCCACATCGGTCAGCTTGTTGTAGGCGGTAATGGCATCCTGCGCGGCGCATTTGGAGTCCTCTACGATGAGCTTCAACTGCCGGCCGTTGATGCCGCCGGCGGCGTTGATTTCCTCCACAGCCAGCAGCTTGGCCCGAAGCAAGGGGTTTCCATAGGACTCGGCAACCCCGGTGAGAGCGTCCATTGCTCCAATCACGAAAGGCTCCTCGGAGGCGGGCGGCGTGCTCGTCGGAGCAGGTTCAGCGGTGGCCGCAGGAGTGGGGATAGGGGTTGACGTTGGATCTGAACCGCACGCAAGAACCAGAAGCGCCGGCAGACAAAGCAAGACAGTTGTTTTCCAAGACATGGACCTCAATTCACCCTCTCTAGCTGATGTGCAGCCCGGGAACTTGCCTCATCGTGATACTAAGTCCCCTCTACCACCGTATGTGTCAGTCTTGAGCGCTGGTAATATAGCAACCACCCCTAGACGTGTCAAAGGTCTAGCCGGCGTCTATCATCCTGTTCCCATCTGAGAGACCACCCGAACAGGGAGAGGAGGGAGAACCGGGGCTTGGCCGGAGCCTTGGCTCTCAGTCCCGCCGAGGAAAACAGCGACCGCTTCGGCTCACGGGTCAGTTATGAATTCAGTACGCTTAGGCCGGAAATGGTGGGCGGTAGTGGACGAAATCGAGAACCGAGGCCGCCTCGGTGGTCACTCCGTCCGAGGGCATGGGGATAGTGTAGGTCAGCGTGGCCTCGTCGTTCACCACCTCGATGCCCTGGACGAAGTTGCGTATGAGCTCCTTCCGCTCCGGGAAGGTCCCCTCCTGGAGGAACTCGCGGAAGTCCGCCACGTACCCCTTGATCTCCTCCGTCGTGGGCAACTCCACCCTCCGCTGCTCCAACTGACCGGCGGCATCCTCCCGCGTAGCCGTCAGCTGCTCCTCGCGATGCCTCAGAGAGAGGATGCGGGGCGACAGCGCCTCCAACGTCAACTCGCTGATCTCAAGGGCCTCGTAGAGCCTCTCTAGCCTGCTCCGCACGTCCCCAAGCTCCGCGTCTATCGCCTCCAGCCTACCGGCCAACTCACCGGCCATCGCGTTGATCTCCTCAGCCACCAGCGTCACCAGCTCGACAATGGTCTCCTCGGTCGGAGTCCGCTCCCTGACCTTCTCGACGGCGAAATCCTCCACCCTGGGAGCGTTAAGGTATCGGGCCTCGCAGGTCCCCGCGCCCTCCCGGTGCAGGGTGCCGCAGATGTAGTAGGCGAACCGGCCGCTCTTGGCCCCCTGGCCGGTGTAGGGGTTCCTGCACACACCGCAGCGCAGCAGTCCGCTCAGGAGGAACTTGCTGCCCACCCGTCCGGGTCGCTGCACCACCGGCGCGCGCTCCTTGAGGGAATTTCGGACGGCATCGAACAGCTCCCTGGAAACCAGGGCGGGCCATGCTCCCTTCACGCGCACCGGGTCGGGGTCGTTCTCTCCCTTGCTGGTTCTGCCCCAGACGGCGGCGCCGGTGTAGGCTTCGTTGGTCAGCAGGTAGTGGAGTCCGCCCTTGTACCAGCGTTTGCCTCTGTTGGTGACGCCCCGGCCGTTCAGTTCACGGCATATCTCCTTGAGGCCGTTGCCCCGCAGGGAACTCTCGAACACTTCCCGCACTATGGGAGCGGCGGCCGGGTCCACTTCCAGGGTGGGACGCTCCTTCGCCCCGTCGCTGACCTTGACCCGCTTGTATCCGAAGGGTGGCTTGGAGCCGAGGAAGAAGCCCCGCGAGGCGGCTTCCCGCATCCCCCGAGTAACTTCCTGGGCGAGATTTTCCGAGTAAAATTCGTCCACGCTCTCGATGATGGCCTCCATGAGCTTGCCGGTGGGGGTGTCGTCGGCGTGCTCGGTGATGGAGACCACGCGGACGCCCTTCCTGCGGAGCATGGACTTGAAGGCGACGGCGTGCTCGCGCTTGCGAGTGAACCGCGAGAGTTTCCAGACCAGGATGACCTGGAAGGGCTAGTTGGGCTGGCCGCCCTCCTCGATCATCTTGCGGAACTCCGGGCGGTCGGCGACGCGGCCGCTCTCGGCCTCGTCCACGTACTCCCGTGCGACTATGTATCCGTTGGCTTTGGCGTAGTCCCTGAGCGCCCGAAGCTGGGCGGCGACCGACAGGTCTACGTCCTGGCGGTCACTGGAGACACTGGCATAGAGGGCCGCCGGTGTAAGCGGTTGTAGATGCTTCTTCATGCTGTCCTCCTTGGTCTGTGCGCAACGCAACTCAAAGCAGAATCGAGCGAATGGCGGTGGCCTTTAGTTTGTACGGATACGTCTATGTCGTCGCCGCAATGTATAACCATTCACCTTCAAAGCTGCACGGGTTCATGAGTCTTCATCAGTCATCGCCTCCTTCGCTGGGCGACTGGTCGTTTGATTGAGGTTTGTCCTCGATGGCAAGAATCGGTATCGCAAGTGTAGCAACGGCGGCGGCTCCAAAGAGTATCAATAGTACGACCGGCAATGCCGGGTCGCTTGGATGTACACCAACTTACGCTGCTATCCATAGGTATGCGCTGGCCATGCTGCCGACACCGATGAAGATGCCCGGTGTTCGCCGGATTCTTAGACCTCCGGTGTTCACGGCCTGTGCGAAAAATATGGCCGCCGTGCATAGTGCGATTACGGGTGCGAATAGCCCTGCATCTGCGGTGGGGTTTTCTTCTGTGGGTCGTGTCAGCATCGGGACGGCGAAAGCGGCTATGGCGATTGCTGCCATGATACAGTGCACCCAGTTTACGATTGCTCTGAGCTTGTTCATGTTTCCGATCCTCCCTCCCCGAAACCTGGGCGCCGGTCTTGATGCTACAGGACCTCTTCAACGTAGCAGCCATTATTCTGGGACGGAATCTTCATCAAGCTAACCGCTCACCAACTCGATGCGGTCCCCGTAACGCCGAAAGTCTGCGGTGTTGAACGTCAGCAGCCTGCGCTCCCCGTGCGCCAGCATGGTTGCGACGATGTTGGCGTCGTGAATCTGCCGTCCTCCTACCGAAACTTCACGACACAGCGCGATCAGCGACTCGGTTACCACTGGGCCGTCCTCAAGCATCTCGAAGCTGCTAATCAATCTGTTGGCGTCATCGAGCGCGTCCTCGCGCGTGATGGCGACCGGCCAGGCTTGAGGCCGAGTGACGACCGCCAGATACTCACGTACAACCTGACGGCTGATCCTCATCGGTTCAGGGTCTTGAAAGGCGCGTTCCAGTCTCGCCCTGGCGATGTCGTGGTCAGGGGCATCAGGGATACGGGAGTTTACGAGGACGTTGGTGTCTATGAACATCGGGGGGCTAAACCCTGTCCTCGTAAATGTCCTCTCGCCTGAGACTCAGGCCTTCCGGCCACACTGCCGTGGGGTGGACGGGCCACACCTCATCAAGGCTGAGCTTGCGAACGGCCTCTGGACGCTGCCGCCGTCTGAGCAGCAGAGTCTCAGAATCCATATCTACCTCAGCCGTCTCCCATCCGGCGACACTCCAGGCAAGAGCCTGACTGTGGCCGTCGCCGCTGCTCTGATTTGCCCACCAGGGCCGGTGAAGACGTGCGGACGCGGGCAGCTCGAAACCTATGATCGACTCGATCTCTCCGAAGGATGTCCTCCACTCCTGGGTTGCAAGGCCGCACAGGTGCGTATACAGTCTCTGGTACTTGCCCCGTATAGCCATCTCCCTATACTTTTGGTCCCGGTCTATCGCCATGCCGAGCCTCCATGTCTTCGCCCAATGCTCGAACAGTGCCCGCTCAGTACAGTTATAATTAGTTAGTGTCTATTATGCAAGCATCGCGATCCGTTGACTGAGCAGCCGAGGCAAGTGAAGTGGATGGAGTCGAGAGTCATGGAAGTCACGCAAAGGTGCACGTAGGCTCCAGATCATCCGGGTTGCGCCAAGCTGGCTGCCTTCTCCAGCGCTTCCCTATCGGACACCCACAAGGGGACCCTGACCCGTGTCCGCGGCGTTGCCCGAAGGGAAATGGCGAGGAAGTTCGCCTCCACCAGCGGGTCGTCGAAGACGATGAGGACAATGGGCTGCGCTCCGTGATCGTCCACGGGGTCATAGGCCGAATAGTAGCGCAGGTAGGATGCAAGCCGAGCCGCCATGGTCCCGGGCCGCACCGCCCGCCGCTCCCACTCTAGGAAGAAGGGCATCGTCTTCTTGTCCTTCCGCAGAATGCCGAAGGCGTCGGGATGAACGGAGCGGAGCTTGTAGTTGTGCCGGAAGTGCCGCGCCGCCCGGTGCGGCGGGTCGAGCTGAACGACCCGGTAGCCAGAGGGCTTGGCCTGCCTGGAAATCCGGGCGAGGAACCCATGCAACGCCTCAGTGTGCTCCATGTTGCGCGCCAACAGTCTGCTCCGGCTCCCTGCGACCTTGCGCCACGTGACGGGAGTGTCTGTGTTTGTGAACTCCACGCTCCACTGCTTTCGCAGTCTGCCGACGGAGGTCCGGTCCCGGCGCGCCAGAACCGCCAGTCCCCAGTCGGTGAGGGCAAACCGCTCGTGTCCTCCCATCTCCACCCGGCGGGCCAGCCTGGCGCTGACAATCGGGATTGTCAACTGAGAGGTCCGTTGGGCCGAGACACCCAGCAGACCTCCCAGCTCCTTGGCTGCGATCCAAGGCCAGTCGAACAGGATGTCCAGGGTGCGCTTCTGCACCGGTTTGAGGACGGCGGGCAGCAGGTGATCTGGAACGTCGAACCCGCTGTCGGGAGCCGCCAGGTCGTTGGGCGGCAGTGGCCTCGACAGTGGCGGCTCCGCAGGCAGAGCGCCGCCCGGTGTTATGTAGGACAGGCCGGAGAGGAGGTCCAGCGCCGTGCTGGAGAACGGCAGAGTCCACACTCTATGCGAGGCGGTGGCCCATGCCGCGTCCTTCTCCAGGGCCAGGAGCGCCAGCCCGCGAGACCGTCTCAGCAGATGCCGGGCATGGCGAAGACGCACCTCGTCCAGCGCGATAACAAGCAATGCGTCGGGCAGCGGCCCGTCAAGCAGTCGCCAGATCCGCTTGGAGAAGCCAGTCCTGTCGGACGTGGCCCCCTGCCTGAGGACTCCGAGGGTCCGTTGGTCTGCGAGAGCGATGGTTGCGTCCAGGGGAGCCCTGCGGTACCAGCGGAAGTGTAGAGGGCCTCCCGCGGCGGCGACGGATCAGGCCAGCCGGTAGATGACGGCGACGGCGTCCAGCCGCTCCAGCAGGATGCGCCGCCAGTGACCGGAGACAGGATGGCGACGGAGCATCTCGTCCACACCCACTCCGTCCACGTCGGCCAGATAACACAGGCCGTCGGCGGTGACGCAGAGCCTACGGGTCGACGCTGTGAGGTCCGTTGCGTGGCGGACCGAAGCCACCAGCCCTCGTTGCTCCAGGTCGGCCACGGCGTCGTGCATCGTCCGGTCGGCGGCGCCGGAGACGGAGGCCAGCTCCAGCCGGTCGAGAAACGGCATCGAAGCCAGATATCTCAAGGTTTGTATGTCTCGCTGTATCGGACCCATGCTCTCTCCATGTCCGCGCTGGATGCTCTTGCTATGGTTGCATCCATCCCGCACGCGATGCCAGGATCGGCTATCAGCGCCGCCTTCATCCGGTTGGGGTTGCGGCCCCCCCGCTCAGTGTGAACGATTCCGGCGGTGAGCATAATGTCTCGTAAGGGGGGGCGTGCGCACCCTGTCTTATAAGGCCCGTATGGCAGATGGCCGTTGGCGAGGTGTCGGGGTAGTACAGAGAATGGAGTTTGGTCGCGGAGCGCTGCCTGGGTCGTGAGCAAGCTAAAACAGGAGGAAATCAGCCCCTACAGGACAATTCCAGGAAGCGCTTTGGCTCAAGGGGCGGCGGCAGCGGAAGTGGACAAAGCCAGCTACGAAAGTTGCTATTTTGCACGTCACGGGTGGAAGCGGTGGGTCAATTTCCGAATGAGGCCCGGAGACCATTATTATCGACGGAGAGCATGATCTCTGCCGATGGTGTCAGGGCGTAGGCCTGCCCTTGAATGAAGTCAGCTGGGGAACGCAGAAGCGCGGATGCCGCAAGGCCGGTCAGGGGATGCGTGATGGTGGAGCAGTGCGCAGATGCCCTGGGACCCCGTTGGCTGACCCCGCCTGCCGCCATGGGAACTCCCTGCCGCTGTTCAGGAGTACGTCGAGGTCTTCGGCGATGTTCCGTGCGAGGACGGCCCCAAGACGAGGACGACGTCCTGAGCCAGGACCGATGCCGGCGGTAGCCGCGACCGCCAGGGGGGCGTGCACGCACCGGCGCGTAAGGTCTCTATGGCGGACAGCCTACTGTGCAGCGTCGGCGTAGTACAGTAGGTGGAGTTTGGGCGACATGGCCGATCTACGCCTGTCTGAAGCTGGAACGGGTGGCAAGAGCGGAAGTTAGGCCCATTGCAGAAAGCGCTTTGGCTCAAGGGGCGATGGCGGCCGGCTGAACAAACGCCGGCTTCAAAAGGTACAAGTTGCACAGGCCGGAGATCCGGGTTCAGGGACAATGGGCCTAGCTGTCGGGGCCATTTTTGCGTGGGAGCGGTTGAAGGGGTGATCGTAGTTTGGAATCCTAGGACGGTGGCCACGTGCATGAGAGGGGGCGGGATGTACTGGCGGGTCCGCGAGGCGTTGGAGCGTGGGCTTCAGTCGGGGCCTGGCTCGGCTGGGGAGCGCAACGAAGCCCTGGAACAACCTATGGAGGGTGCTGGAGGGAAAGACCCGAAGCGGCCCTGACAGCCATCGAGGGCGAGGTCCAGGCTCCGCGGGAGGAACATACCAAAACGCTGCGGCAGGTGGAGCGGAGGCTGACGCGGTTGGAGGCCCGGCAGGGTGCTCAGGGCGCGGCGGAAGGACTCTGGCGGTGGTCAGGCTGCCACCGGTGTTGGGCCGCGCCTCGGCGGGAGTATCCCCATCTGGCGACCCTTAAGCCTGCCCCCGACGACGAGGATGTGTTCGGTCCGACGTGGCCGCTGATAGTCGAGTGGCGAGTGCCGAAGGACAGCCACCCCAACAAGGGCAAGGGGCTGTCATGGCTCGTGCCGCAGGTGCGGCTCATGGAGGTGGAGGTGGCGCTGCTGGAGGAGTTCGGGCTGACGCTGTTACCTTGACACTTCGCTTCTTTGCCATATAGACGAAGTGGTGTTAGTAAGTACATTCGATGGAGAGGAAGTTCAAGAGGTATAGCGTGAGCTTGACATGGTTACCGGGAACACGAGTAGGTGGTCCCTAATGATACTGACAGAATGTATCCGTACGTGTGAGTGTTGTGGTAATCGGGTCGGTGTATCGTGTCATGGAGCGGTCTTGCCATGTATGCCTACGTGGAGGTCTAACGGTGGTCGTGAGGCGGTGATGGAATCTCGTCTCCGTTCATGGAATACTCACGGAAACCGACGCCCATATCTCGATTTATAAACTGGAGCAGTCTTGACAATTTTCAAACATTCCGTCTATACTTCCGAACCAGTTATCCGGATATAGGCGCTTGTATGGCTGCGACGCACGTTAAGCTAAGCATGGAGGGCTGTCATGGGACGGACGTGGTTCAGACCCGGTTTCATAGTTCTCATTCCCCTTGCACTAGTCCTCGTTATCGCGTTGGGCTGTGGGACCGATGATCCGACCCCGCAGCCGACCCCAACTCCGGTAGACATTACGGCGATAGTACAGCAGGCTTTGGCGGATCAGCCCGGCGGGGTCACGGCGGCGGACATGGCCAAGGTTGTGCAGGATGCCCTGGCAGCACAGCCCGGACTCACCGCCGACCAGGTGGCATCGCAGATAGCCAATGCTCTGGCTGCTCAGCCTGGTGTGACTGCGGCAGATATGACCAAAGCCATAGAGTCGGCGCTGGAGGCAAAGCCTGGAGTGACCGACGCTGAAGTCGCCGCAGCAATAGAGAAGGCGCTGATGGCCCAGCCTGGAATAAGCCCGGAGGATATTCAGAAGGCTGTCCAAGAGGCTGTCGTCGGAGCGTTGCCCACCGCCGCGCCGACCGCCGTCAGAATGGCAATGCCTTCCGACCTGTTCATACGGGAGGGAAAGCGGGGCGGCGTCATACCCATGCATCTGGGCAACAACCCCGCCCACCTGTTTATCTGGGAGTGCGTCTCGGATGTTTCATGCGCTTCACAGGCCATCCCCATGTACAACCGCCTGCTTGAGTACAACATGGAGACCCTGGACTATTTCGACATCAGGGGGGACCTCGCCAGAAGCTGGGCGGCGTCCCCTGACAACCAGACATACACTTTCGAGCTCCACGACGCCAACTGGTGGGACGGCAAGCCCATTACTGCCCATGACGTCGTGTTCGCCTTCGACTCTTGGGTGGACCCAGACGAGCCCAGGGGAAGGAACCGCCAGATCTCCAAGTACTACGAGGTGGGCAATGCCCGGGCCATCGACGACAAGACCGTGGAGGTAAATACCAAGATACCCACAGGGGCTATCCTTTCTTTGATGGCCAACCAGCAGTTCTCCATATACCCCAAGCACCATCTCGAGGCCATCGCACCTAAGGTGCCCAAGCTGGTGGAGGACCAGCTTGGGTCGGGCCCCTTCAAGCTGGTGAAGCATATAAAGGATGTCTCCCTGGAGTACGCGAGGAACGACGACTATTTCAAGGCCCCACGTCCCTACTTCGACGGCATGAAGTGGTTCATCTTGCGGGGCGCCAGCACCGTCATCGCGGCGTGGCAGACCGAGCAGGTAATAGACATGTCCAGCTCGGTCGCGGGGATCTCCGTAGAACAGAAAGTACAGCTGGCTAAGGACATGGGCCACAGAATGTCCATCTTTGACGCCACCGTCGGCGCCTTCCGGTTCATAGAGTTCAACACCAAGAAAAAGCCCTTTGACGATGCGAGGGTGAGACGCGCCATGAACCTGGCTATAAACCACCAGGAATACGGCAAGATATTGAAGCATACGGTCCTAGGCGCCTTCTTCCCACCCGACACACCCTTCTACCTGACCACCGAGGAGCAGGCCAAGCTACCGGGCTACAGGCTGACCGCCGAGGGGGAGACCCACCCCGACGACTTGGCCGAGGCCAAGAGGTTGCTCAATGAGGCGGGCGTACCCGAAGGTTTCGAGATGTCCATCGACGGCGCCCAGGTAGGGAACTTCGATCAGATGGCCACGGTCATCGCGGACCAGCTCGACCGGTACCTGGGCTTCGACGTCAGAATTAACGTGAAGAATTACGTTGCCGCCCAAGACGACTGGCGGAGGGGCGACTATGATACTTTCACTTTCGGGAGCAGCTACCTTGTCGGGGACCCCGACTTCTACATCGGCGCCAACTACCTGCCCGGTGGCGAGAGGAACCGGAGCAACTGGGAGGACCAGAGGATCATCGACCTGTCGGAAAAGATAGCGGCAGAAACGGACCCGGCGAAGCGGAAGGAGCTGGTCTTGGAAGCGGGCCGCATCCTCGAGCAGGAGGTCCCCCTCATACCCCTGGCCTGGTCCAGCGGTAACCATATAAGCAACAACAGAATCAAGAACTTCCACCCGACCCTCGTATCCAGCGCCTCAACCTACCATGAGCACAAGTGGCTCGAGGACAACTACACGATCATAGGAGAGAGATAGATACCTACGGGGCAGGGTCCGCCCGTTCCCCAGATCGTCATCACAGGGGGAAGAGCCGATGGCGTCATATGAAGACATCGCCCTGATGGGACATCTAATGCGGCGGGCCGGCTTCGGCGCCCCCCGTGTGGAGCTGGAGCAGCGGGTCTCCAAAGGGTACGAGGCGACGGTGGAGGAGTTGCTGGAGCCCGAGAAGTACGGCGTTCCTCCCAACGACGAGTATCTTCTGTTCCGCCACTTCACGCCGGGCATTATTCCAGGGGGAACCACATGGGACGGCCAGGCCAACTACGTTTGGCAGATGATCAATACCCAGCGGCCCCTAGAGGAAAAGGCGGCCCTTTTCTGGCATCAGATGTTCGCCACCGGCAACGGCAAGGTCAACAAGGCCCAGGAGCTGCTGACCCAGATCAACATGTTCCGCAGACGTGGCCTGGGCAGCTACCGGGAGTTGCTGGTGGAGGTGGCCAAGAACCCGGCCATGATCTACTGGCTGGACAACAACGAGAACCACATGGGCTCACCCAACGAGAATTGGGGAAGGGAGCTCCTTGAGCTCTTCTCCATGGGCCAGGGCAACTACACCGAGGAGGACGTCTACGAGTGTGCCAGGGCGTTTACCGGCTGGACCATCATGGCCTGCCTACCCCGCTTTCCCTACCTCCAGTTTCCCTGGGAGTTTGAGTACAAGCCGGAAGACCACGACGATGGCGAGAAATCCTTTTTGGGGCACAGGGGCCGCTTTAACGGCGAGGACGTGATAGACATCATCGTGCGCCAGCCCGCCACGGCCCGGTTCATCGCCAGGCACCTGTACAACTTCTTCGTGGCCGATGACGTTCAGGTGCCGTCCTGGCAGCATACGCCGCCCCGGGACCCCGTTGCCGTCAACATCATAGCGGATGCATTCATATCGTCCGGCTACGACATGAGCGCCACCCTCCGTGTCCTGCTGAACTCCGATTTCTTCAAGCAGGCCCGCTTCCAGAAGGTAAAGAGCCCCGCGGAAGTGGTGGTGGGGACCATGAACCTAGTGGGGGATTTCAAGGGCGTATCTAAACCCGGTCTTCAGGAGTTGGGTACTGAGCCCAACGCTATGGGGCAGGCCCTCCTGGACCCTCCTTCGGTGGAAGGATGGCACACGGGGCAGGAGTGGATAGACACTGGCTCCCTGGTGAGGCGAATTAACTTCGTGGCAGACAGGGTCGGCGATCTGAGCATGCCGGGAGTCCAGGATATCGTGGACAGGGTTCGTGCTAGTGGGACCATCTCTGCCGAACAGCTGGTGGACAGCTGCCTTGAGCTGATCGGCCCTGTTGAAGTCAATGAGGGGACCCGTGAAGAACTGGTGCGCCTGGCGGAGCCGGCGGGTGAGATGCGCTGGGATACCGAGGAGACGTCCCATGTCTCGGCCCGTAGGGTGGGAGATATGCTATCCCTGATAGCTTCCGCCAGAGAATACCAGTTCGGCTAATCCCTCCCATTCCCGAACCTTCTACGGGACATTGCTAGATATAACTGCCCCGGGGGAGGCTGAAAATGATGCTCCAGCGAACGGTGTTTGGGCGCACCTTTACCTACAGCCATTGCGTTGGCAAGCCGACGCAAATCGCGGGATTCTCGCAGTTGATGGACGTGGCCCTGGCTCCCAATGGGGTGGCATACGTGCTTGGCCGGTGCGAAGACGTGTTCCGCAACACCAAGGTTACAAAATGCACACTGGGCGATGATTATCACCAGGAAGACATGCTTGTCCAGTTCGGCGACTACGGCGCCGACGACGGCTATTTCATGCGCGTCACCGCCCTCGCCATAGACCAGGATGAAAACGTGTACGTGGCCGACGAGTGGCTCAACAGGATATCCATCTTCGACAAGGAAGGGGAGTTCCTGGGCAAGTGGGGGACTCCCGGCTCAAACCCCGGGGAGCTGTGCCGGCCGTGGGGACTCGTCTTCGATGAAGAGCAAAACCTCTGGGTCGTTGACAGTGGGAACGACCGCGTGCAGGTGTTCACCCGAGAGGGGAAGTTCCTCTTCGGGTGGGGGAAGAAAGGCAGCGGCGAAGGAGAACTGGACATGCCGTGGGGCATCGCCCTGGATGGCGATGGCGCCGTGTACGTGGCCGACTGGCGCAATGGACGGGCCCAAAAATTCACATCCAACGGCGAGTACCTGATGAGCTTTAGCGCCGCTGATCGCGCCGGTGGGCAGATGCTCCATCCCAGTGGCGTGGCCGTTGACGAGGAGGGCGACGTGTACGTGGTGGACTGGGCGAATAGCCGGGTCCACGCCTATGGCCCTGATGGCGCCTATCTCACAACCTTTTTGGGAGACGCACAGCGACTCACCAAGTCGGCGGAACAGCAGTTGTCCGTTGATCCGGAGAGTGCGGCGGCCCGTTTGAGGGTGAATAACCTGGAACCCGAGTGGCGGCTTTGCTACCCTACAGCGGTGAAGATTGATGACCGGCGCAGGATCGTCATCGTCGATCAGCAGCGGGGCCGCCTCCACCTCTATCAAAAGGAAAAAGACTTCACGCCCCTGGCGTTCAACCTGTAGGCCGGGGCGTACCAAGTCGTCGACCGGAGGGAGGAGAACAGATGGGATTCAATGAAGACATCGCCTTGATGGCCCACCTGATGAGGCGGGCCGGCTTTGGCGCACCCCGTGCAGAGCTGGAGGAGCGGGTAGCCCGGGGGTACGAAGCGACGGTGGAGGAGCTGCTGGAGCCCGAAAAGCACGCCATTCCCCCCAACGAGGAGGACCTGCTCTTCCGCCACTTTTCGCTGGGCTATATCCCAGGGGGCACGACATGGGACGGCCAGGCCAACTACGTTTGGCAAATGATCAATACCCGGCGGCCCCTAGAGGAAAAGATGGCCCTGTTCTGGCACCAGATATTCGCTACGGGGAACGCCAAGGTGAATAAGGCCCAGGAGTTGCTGACCCAGATCAACATGTTCCGCCGGCTGGGTATGGGGAGCTACCGGGAGTTGCTGGTGGAGGTGGCTAAGAACCCGGCCATGATCTACTGGCTGGACAACAACGAGAACCACAAGAACTCGCCGAACGAGAACTGGGGAAGGGAGCTGCTGGAGCTCTTTTCTATGGGCCAGGGCAACTACACCGAGGAGGACGTGTACGAGTGCGCCCGCGCCTTTACCGGCTGGACCGTTTCCCGTTGCCTGCCCCGCTTCCCCTATCTCCAGTTTCCCTGGGAGTTTGAGTACCACGCAGAGGACCACGACGACAGCGAGAAGTCCTTTTTGGGGCACAAGGGCCGCTTCAACGGCGAGGACGTGATAGACATTATCGTGCGCCAGCCCGCCACCGCCCGGTTCATTGCCAGGCACCTGTACAACTTCTTCGTGGCTGACGACGTGCAGGTGCCGGCTTGGCTGAACATCCCGCCGAGGGACCCGGTGGGTGTCAACATCATAGCGGACGCCTTCGTGAGCTCCGGCTACGACGTGCGCTCCGCCCTGCGGGCGCTGTTCCACTCCGATTTCTTCAAGAGCTCCCGGTTCACCAAGGTGAAAAGCCCCGCGGAGGTGGTGGTGGGGACGATGAACCTAGTGGGGGATTTCAAGGGCGTACCCAAGCCCGGCTTACAAGAGCTGGGCATTGAGCCCAACGTTATGGGGCAGTCCCTTCTGGACCCTCCTTCGGTGGAAGGATGGCACTATGGGTCCGAGTGGATCGATACCGGCTCCTTGGTGAGGCGTATCAACTTCGTGGCCGACAGGGTGGGCGATCTGAGCATGCCAGGGGTTCAAGATATCGTGGACAGGGTCCGTGCCAAGGGTGCCATGTCTCCCGAGCAGCTGGTAGTCTCCTGCCTAGACCTCATCGGACCCGTTGAGGTCAATGAGGAAACCCGCGACGAGTTGGCGTGCCTGGCCGAGAAGGATGGAGAAGTGCGTTGGGACACGGAGCAGGCCGTCGCTACGGCGGCCAGGAGGGTGGCGGACATGCTTTCCCTCATAGTCGCAGCTAGAGAATACCAGTTCGGGTAGACCCGGCTGGCGCCACGTATCCGATACGGATGAGCGTAGCTCCTAGGTGGGGGTCAGGGATGTACACGCGGACGGCATTCGGGCGCACTTACACTTTCAGCCACTGCATCGGCAAGCCTGGCGGGGGCGGGACGGGGTTTACCCAACCCATGGACGTGGGTTTTGCCCCCGGCGGAGTGGTATACGTCTTGAACCGGGCATACGACGTCAATAGCTCCTCCCGGGTCAGCAAATGCACCCTGGGCGACGATTACGGCCAGGAAGAATACCTCCTGGAGTTCGGCGCCCACGGCTCCAATGAGGGCCAATTTATGCGCGGCACGTGCCTTGCCCTAGACCGAGACGAGAACGTGTACGTGGCCGACGAGTGGCTCAACAGGGTATCCATCTTCGATAAAGAGGGAAACTTTCTGGGCCAGTGGGGGACAGCTGGCTCCGGCGATGGCGAGCTGTGCCGTCCGTGGGGACTGGCCTTCGACAAGGAGGACAGGCTTTGGACCGTCGACAGCGGCAACAACCGCGTGCAGGTGTTTACCAAAGAGGGCAAGTTCCTGACGGGTTGGGGTAAGGGAGGCAGCGGGGAGGGCGAGTTCAACATGCCCTGGGGGATCACCCTGGACGACAACGGGGACGTTTACGTGGCGGACTGGCGCAACA
This sequence comes from Dehalococcoidia bacterium, assembly GCA_965237875.1. Taxonomy (GTDB): domain Bacteria; phylum Chloroflexota; class Dehalococcoidia; order Lucifugimonadales; family JAGWBF01; genus DAOUJI01. Next base: position 1,454,496 of record CBDEGP010000002.1, on the reverse strand, counting down.
GCCGAGTACAGAAGTTCACTCCGGACGGCCGGTGCCTGATGTCTTTCGGCGCCCTGAGAAGCGGCGAGGGAGAGTTGAGCCGTCCCAGCGGCGTGGCCGTGGATCAAGAGGGCGACGTCTACGTGGCGGACTGGTCCACCAGCCAGGTCCACGCCTATGGCCCCGACGGCTCCTACTTGACAACCTTCATAGGGGACGCACAGCGGTTATCCAAGTGGGCCGAGCTGCAGATGATGGCGGACCCGGAAAGCTCCAAGGCTCGAGCTTGGGTCAAGAGCCTCGAGCCCGAGTGGCGGTTCTGCTCACCAACCGCGGTAAAGATCGACGATCGGAGCAGGTTCGTGGTGGTGGACCAGCAGAGGAGCCGACTTCACGTTTACTTGAAGGAAAAAGACCACGTAGAACCCCAGATCAACCTCTAGCCCCCTGGCTTCCCGCCAACAGACAATCCGGACACACTTGGTCTATTACCTGTAACTTTCATGAGGTGGTCAGGACAAGTCATTGATAGTTGGTGGTTGCGATCCTGACGACCGCCATGGTGCAGGGTTCGTCACCAGGGACCCGCCAAGCATGGTTGGCCCCCAGCAGCACATATACGTCACCTGGCCCGAGGCGCACCGAACCTTCGTCGAGTCCCACCTCCATCTCGCCCGAGAGCACGATGCCGTAGTCGATGGTCGGGGTGGTGTGCCAACCCAGCTCCTCGCGGGACGGGTTCACCGCTGGGAAATGAGGTGGGAAGGTCACCACGCGCATCGTCGAGCCGTTCGGCGGTGGATCCCGACGCCAGGTCTCGGTGTCGACGGGGTCGTGGGCTGCCGTCGGATCCGGGTTAGCCGGGTCGTCCACCCAAATGTTACTGAGACCGACGGCGCCTCCTCGGTTGGACGTGCCGGGAGTGGGGCCATCGTGTGCGACGTAGGACCTGCCTTGAGCATTGGTACCCGCTACTACGCGTCGCGTCGGCATGCTGTTCCCTCCATTCGTATTAAGGGTGGTCTGGCCATTCAGCCCCTTCGCTGCTTCCGAGCACATGACAATGGACCCACTGATTGGGGTGTTGCTTCACGCGGTGCCCGTACCTGATTCCCTGCCGCACAAGGGATGTTCAGGTACGCTGTCTGTGGCGGCCGACTCGGTCGTTTTGGGACGAGCACGTTTGGGATGGGCAAACGCTAACATCCGTCCCCTATGGTGTCAAGGCAACGCTCAACTTATGGAGAAGTAACGTCTCCCACCAAGTTCTTGGCGAACTCCTGGACTACCGAGTCCACCTTTCTCCGTAGGACGGGCTGACCCAACTCTCCCAGTTTCCCCAGGAAGGAAACGTCGGCAACGACTAACAGCTCAGTCTCTTGGGGAGAGAGCTCCTTTAATTCCATGGACACAGTCCCCTGCACCAACGCACCCAGCCGCCGGTCTGATCCTTCTACACGCAAGGAGGCACGCCGGCGCTCCCAATCGTGCTCTACCAGTGAGATCGTACCGGCTATGTTCAGGCTGACCGGCCCCACCCGTATTCGCATTTCGCCCTGGAATCTCCGGTCATCGAGGGAGGTCACCTGTCCCACTCCCGGGAAACAGCGGCCGACCCGGGGTATGTCCATCAGTAGGTCCCAAAGTTCGTCTACGCTTGTGGGCACCGACAGCGACTTCTCGATCTTCATTTTGAACACCTTGTGGAGGTGGACATGCGGGATCAGGAGAGGCTAGAAAAGGCTCGTTCGATGGCTCTGCGCGTGAGCACCTTCGCCATCTGCCGCTTATATCGGGCCGAACCCCGGAAATCATCCTGGGGGTCGATATCAGCGTCTACCAAATCAGCGGCCTGCCGGACGAGGTCCGTGGTTACGGTCCGGCCCCGCATCGCGTCCTCAGCTCCCCGGGCCCTTATCGGGGTGGTCGCGACTGAGCCAAGACCGAGCTTTACGTCCCGGCAGGTTATTCCGTCCTCCTCCATCGTCAGTAGTACAGCTACAGATACGGTCGCATAGTCATCGTCGGTACGGGGCAAGAATTTTATGAAGGCGGTTCCACTATTGGGCGGGACCCGGGGGGCTATCACCTCGGTGAGTATCTCGCCGGGCTGAACATCGGGTTCGTAATAGTCCAGGAAGAATTCCTCGACGGGCACCTCGCGGTTACCGGATGAGGAAACCAGAACAGTCTTAGCTCCCAGAACCATCAGACTGGGTGGCGGGTCTAAATTAGGGTCGGCTTGCACCAGACCTCCTCCTACGGTGGCCATGTTGCGTATTCGAGTCGTGGCTACATGGCTGTATGTCTCGACCAGGAGAGGGAGCGTCTCCTGTACCATCGAAGAGGTTTCCACCATCCGGTGGGTACACGTCGCCCCGATATGGACCCCGTCTTCCGTGACAGCCATCCCGTTCAGTATTGGTATCTTCTGCAGACTTATAAGATGCCTGGGTTGGACGAGGCGCTGTTTCATGAAAAGGACCAGGGCGGTGCCCCCAGCGATGATGCGGGCATCTTCGCCGTTTTCATCGAGCAGAGCGAAGGCCTCGTCGAGGCTCCTCGGTGTGTGGTACAGGAAGCCGTTCATCTCGACGACCCCTTCATCTCCTCGACCGCCTTCAGGATAGACTCAAGTATCTTGTAATATCCGGTGCATCGGCACAGATTGCCCATCATCCACTCACGGACCTCAGTTTCCGATGGGTCCGGGTTCTGGTCCAGCAGAGCCTTAGCCGCCATAATCTGACCAGGCGTGCAGATGCCGCACTGGAAGCCCCCGTAGTCGATGAAACTCTGTTGCAGGGGGTGAAGCCTATTCTCGCTGGATAGGCCTTCAATGGTCGTGATCTCGGCTCCGTCGGTCGATACAGCCAGGACCAGGCATGAAGCGACCATTTGCCCATCCAGGAGCACAGTGCAGGCGCCGCATACCCCCACGCCGCACCCAAGTTTGGCGCCTGTCAGGCCCAGGTCGTACCGAAGCAGGTCTATCAACAGACGATGAGTCGGGATATCTATCTTCTGGTCTGTCCCGTTGACCTTTATTCGCAGGGTCTGAATCACTCGCGCTCTGCCAGGGCGAAGTACACCTTCTCCGCTGTTATGGGTAGATCGGCGATGCTGACTCCTACGGCGTCAAGCACTGCGTTGGCGATGGCCGGCGCTACGCCGCTGATAGGCATCTCCCCGATGGCTTTGCCCCCGTATGGAGTGGGGCCGCCCATTGCACTGGGCACCAATACGGTGCGAAGATCGGGGATATCGCTTATCGTGGGCATCTTGTACTCTCCGAAGGAAAGCGTGGAGACCCGACCGTCTTCATACCTTAGCTCTTCCATCAAGGCAAAGCCGATGCCCTGCATAACCGCTCCCTCGATTTGTCCCTGGTGGGCCATGGTGTTGAGGATGGTTCCTACGTCGTGGGCCGTGGTGAATCTGACAAGCCTTACTTCGCCCGTCTCCCCGTCCACCTCCACATCGGCCACTTGGGCACAGAAGGAGGTCAGGTCCTCGTTTCGTTCGGCTTCGTAGGTGGCCTCGGCTTCCACTAGGCCGCCGGCCTTGGACGCCAACTCGGCGAGGCTCATAGACCGTTGACCCGGCGCCGTCACATGGCCTTCCCGGAAGCTTACCTCCTTCTCAGCCCAACCGAAGAGGTCAGAGGCTAGGGCCGCAAGTTTTCCACGGACCTCGAGAGTGGCGATATAGACTGCCTGGCCGGTCACGTGGGTGACCCTACTTCCGCCAGCGCCCGTGTTGAAGCCCGTGTCGTCAGTGCTCCAGGGCACCAGCCGGACCTGATCGTAAGGCACTCCAAGCTCTTGGCCAATGATCTGGCGCAACACTGTATAGAAACCGGCGCCGGTATCGGGGAGCGCAGTATAGAGGGTCACGCTCCCATCTATGTCGACCTCTACTTTGGCCGTAGACGTACCCGAACCCACATGACGCTCGCTGATTGACATCCCGCGTCCTATTCTTTTCCCGGGCTTGCCTGAGACATTCGACTTGGGCTGATTGTGTTGGACCTCTTGGGTGGCTGCCGTGAGGGTCTCCTTAGCCAGGACGTTGCGCCATCGGTGTCCCAAAGGGGACTCATCCCCGTCTTTCACCAGGTTTTTCATGCGGAACTCATAGGGGTCCATCCCCAACGCGCGGGCGACGAGGTCTATTTGGGCCTCCCCGGCGAATATGGACTGGGGGTCGCCGGGGGCCCGCATGGCCCCGCAGGGCACAAGGTTGGTGTAGACCATGTAGGCATCGATCTGGGCATGGGCCATGCGGTATGGGCCCAAGGAACGAGTGCCAAAGGAGACTCTCCTCATGGGCCTGCAAGTTGAGTAGGCCCCTCCGTCGAACACGAGATGGGCGCTGCGGGCGGTGATAGCGCCGTCCTTCTTGACCCCAGTCTTCAGCGTCATTACAGCGGGATGGCGCGGGTTGCCCGCCATTAGCTCTTCGATGTAGCTCATGACCACCCTCACAGGACGGCCGGTCGCCCTTGAGAGCCAGTAGGCCACATGGACGTCCATGAAGCCTCCCTTGCCCCCAAAGTCGCCCCCGATGAAGCACGGATTCAGCCTTATATCATCCTCGGTCAGGCCCGTCCCCTCAGCCATCTGCTGTCGTACCTGGAAGGGCATCTTCGTTGAAGCCCAGACCTGGACCCTCTCCCCGCCACTGGCGTCCACCAGCGCCGCATGGGGCTCGATGTAGCCTTGGTGTTGGTGTGGAGTGCGGAAGGTGTGTTCGAAGACGAAGTCAGCCTCCGCAAACCCCAGGTCAATGTCTCCCTTCTTCCATGTGTCGTGGGCTACCACATTGGGAAGCTCCTGGGGAGACTCGTCACGGCCGACGTAGTCCATAAAGTCTGGATGGATAACTGGCGCATCGGGCCGCATTGCCGCCAGGGGGTCCAGTACTGGCTCCATCTCTTCGTACTTGACCTCGATCAGGCTGAGAGCCTCGTCCGCAGTCTCCATGTCTTCGGCCGCAACCGCCGCAACCTTCTGCCCGGCGAAGCGAACCACATCCCGGGCCAGCACGGGCATGTCGCGGATCATGCGACCTACCAGAGCGTCCGAGATATCAGAGCTCGTTAGCACGGCGTAGACCCCCGGCAGCCACCTAGCCGCGGAAGTATCTATGGAAACGATGCGGGCGTAAGGATAGGGGCTACGAAGGCACTTGCCTACCAGGGTCCCAGGAGGGTTCATGTCGGCGGCGTAGAGTGCGCTCCCTTTGACCTTTTCTGGGCCCTCGACCCGGCCCACAGGTTGCCCGATCGTGTCGTATCGATTCACCACGCGACCTCCAGGGCCCACGAAGACTGAACGGGTTCCATTATATCAATAGAGATGCCCTACACCAAGTGAAAGGACCATGCCCCGGTCGTTGTTTTTACCTATGCCTCCAAATTCACGGGTTCCAACTCTATAGCCTAAGTGCAGGCCGCGATGGCTCCCTGGTAGTCGCCCGAGATCAGCAGCCGGGCGCTCTCCCATGCCTTATCAAGCGCCGTTCGTTTAGCTTGTGAGTTGGACATCGCACGTACTACTCAGTAATTACAGCCTGTACGGAGCTTGTCCCATAACCCCCCTCCGTTGGGTAGGTAAAGCAGTAAGCTCTGGGAAACAGTAGTAGAGGTGGGTTTCATGGCATACAACTTCCTGGGGTGGGAACGAGAGCAGGGTTATCTCATGGCGCCGTCGATGCGGGAGTGGTTGAACGTCGCCTGGCCTGGTCATTGTGGACGCTATGGAGGAGATGGATATCAGGGAGTTTTGTGCGGGATACCGAAATGATGGCTGGGGTGCAGCCGCCTACGACCCGAAAGTAATGGTAGGAGTGTTGCTGTGCGGCTACTGACTGGGCTTGCGCAGTTCCCGGTGCATAGTCCGTGGCTTGGAGGAAGATGTAGGGTTTCGAATGGTGGCAGCCAACCGGCAGCCAGACTTCCGTACCATCTGCCGGTTTCCGGGGGGAGCATGAGGAGGCGTTGGAGAAGCTCTTTGTAGAGGCGCTACGGCTATATCATGAAGCGGGACGAAGGTAGCGGCCAACGCGGCCCTAGCCGCTAACCGGCGCCACGAGGCCATCGCAGAAGAAGTGCGGCGGATGTTGGCAGATGCCGACGCAGTGGACCGACGAGGGGATGAGCTACCAGAGGGGCTGGGGTGGCGGGCGAAGCCGCTGAAGCGGTTGAAGGAAGCCAAGGGACCACGGGAGTGGGAAACTGAAGAAGCGGCTGAGGCTGCCCAAGAGCATCTTATGCAACGGCAGGCAGCAGGTCTTTGAGACAAGCTCTACGGTAGTTACCATTTGCGCTGGCCCCATTGCCCAGTCTCGGCGCCGGTGTCACGTTAGCAGGGGTAGGTATAGTCGCCGTGCGATTGACAATTGGGGTGGTAACTTGTTAAGTTCTTGATAGAGAACTGATTTTGTCTTTCACGATAGAAGTGTTCCCTGTAGGGAAGCTTTGGCCTCGTTTGTGAAATCAATTCGGTTAGGGAGGCGCCTGACATGTCCGAGCAAGGCACGGTTCTTGTGGCCCATTTGATGAGGCGGGCGGGATTCGGCGCAACACCGGACGAGTTGGAGGCACTGGTCGCCAAGGGGTACGACCGGGTCGTGGACGAGCTGATAGAGCCCGGCAAATACGGCATAGCTCCCATGGACCCCAACTTCCTTTTGCGACATTGCCCCTCCCTGGAAGGTGGAATCCTCCCACCGGCAGCAGCTACTCGCCATATCTACTACCTGATCAACAACCCCCGTGCGCTGGAAGAGAAGGTGGCGCTCTTCTGGCATACCATCTTTGCTACCGGCAATGCCAAGATAGACAATGCAAATGAGTTGGCGCGCCAGATGGACATGTTTCGGACCCATGGCATGGGCAACTACCAGAACCTGCTGGTTGAGGTGGCCAGGGACCCTGCCATGATCTTCTGGTTGGACAACAACTACAATCACAAAAACCAACCCAATGAGAACTGGGGAAGAGAGCTTCTGGAGCTTTTCTCCATGGGCCAGGGCAACTACACCGAGGAGGACGTGTTCGAGTGCGCCCGGGCCTTCACTGGCTGGACTATCGCTCCCAAGCCGACCGCTGGTGGAGGTTCCCGCTTCACGTGGGACTTCGAATACCGGGAAGATAACCACGACGATGGGGAGAAGCGCTTCCTAGGGCAGAGGGGCAGGTTCAATGGAGAAGACATAATAGACGTCATAGTGCGCCAGCCCGCAACCGCCCGTTTCATAGCTCGCCACCTGTACAACTTCTTCGTGGCCGACGAGGTGCAGGTGCCGGCATGGCTGCACACGCCCCCCAGGGACCCGGTGGCGGTTAACCTGATCGCCGATACCTTCACCTCCTCGGGCTACGAGATGAAAGACACTCTGAGGATGATTTTCAACTCCGACTTCTTCAAGGAATCCCGGTACCAGCGAGTGAAAAGCCCTGCCGAGGCGGTGGCAGGTTTGTGCAGGCTTGTGGGGGACTTCAGGTATCCTAGGCTTGGTCTGGAGCTCCTGGGCTTCGAGACTTCCTACATGGGGCAGACCCTGGGCAACCCGCCCAGCGTGGAGGGATGGAACCACGGCCATGAGTGGGTCGACAGCGGCGCCCTGGTGAAGCGCATCAATTTCGCGGCTGACGCAATTTCCAACATCTCCTACCCGGGGGTCCACGCCCTTGTCAACAGGATCCGAGCCATGGGCGACCTGAGCCCCGAGGCATCGGTAGATGCGTGCCTGGATGTCATGGGGCCTCTGGAGGTTCAGCCGGATACCCGCCAGGAGTTAATAACCAAGGTCCGCATGAGCGGTGAGCTGCAATGGAAAACAGAGGATGCGACCCGCGAGTCAACCCGGAAGGTGCTGGACATCCTGGCGCTGATTGTGGCCACCAGAGAGTACCAGTTCTGTTAGCCAAAACACCTTTGACGCAAGGGGCTTTGGGTTGCGTCCACATGAGTTTAACCTGTATTTGTTCCAATTGAGTAGGAAGGGTTATGCAAACACGATACGTGGGTGATCGAGTCTATAATAATTATGACTATGCCCTGGGCTGTATGGGAATAGGCGGGCAGAACTTCTTCTTTCCCGTGGACTTCGCCCGGGGCTCGGAAGGAAGTCTGTACGTGCTTAGTAAGGGGTCCGAGTGGGTGACCTGCCATGGGATAAGCAAGGTTACGCTGGACCACCAACTTCTATGGGAGGACCGGGGGGACCAAGCCTACAGAGGGTTCATGGACGGGCAGTCGCCCGTGCCCAGCTCCATCGCGGTGGACAGCCACGAGAACGTGTATGTCTCCGATGAAGAGACAAACCACATTTTCATAGTCGACCGTGATGGGAAGCGCCTGGGTAACTGGGGGTCAGGAAAGGTCGGGGACCTGACGACACCCCAGAGATCTTCAGATCACTTTTCGAAGTATAACGGGGAGGAGGGCATTGCCTCCCTTATGCCCATTGCAAATAACTTCAGCATCCCCTTTGAGCAGTACCTCAAGAAGACAGGGGCTATCGATACCTCCGGGGATGGAGAGTTAAACGGTCCCACCGGACTCACCTTCGACCAGGATGATAGGCTGCTAATCTCCGATAGCCACAACCATCGCATCCAGATATTCACCAAAGACGGTACGTTCCTGAGTAAGTGGGGTAAATATGGCGCGGGCGAGGGAGAGCTAAACCTGCCTTGGGGCCTGGCTCTTGACAAAGATAACAACGTGTACGTAGCCGACTGGGGCAACTCCCGCGTCCAGAAGTTCTCCTACAGCGGCCATTATCTGGCCACCTTTGGGGCTCCTGGGTCCGGGGAAGGGGCGTTGGACCACCCCTCCAGCGTGGCAGTGGACAAGGATGGCGACGTGTATGTCACCGACTGGGGCGCCGACAGGATAGTTATTTACGACTCCGATGGGGAGTACCTGGTGTCCTTCCATGGCGATACGGAATCGGTCAGCCCTTGGGCTACCAAGAGGTTCCTGCAAAACACCTCTATTATCCAGGCCCGCAAAAGGGCGGACCTGACCAAAGAGCGCAATTTCAGACGTCCCGTGGCGGTGAACGTGGACGACGAAGGCCGGATAATGGTGCTGGAGACGGGAGGGTGCCGCATCCAGATATACGTGAAAGAGCAAGACTGGGTGGATCCCCCTGAGAATATATAAGTAGCCACCGGATATAGGCAATCGCCGAGGGCCAGCGCCTGCTGCCGGCGCCAGGGCGACGGCTTCTGGGACCAGGTTCCCCAAAGCGCCGTAGGGTCGTTTCCTATTGTAGGACCTACGCCATCCACTGTTTCGATGTCTTTTGGTAAACATCGCATCGGCAGTATAATTTTACAATATCGGTTGGTTATCGTATTGGCTAGGGCGACCGGAGTCTAGCGGGCCGCGGAAAAAGGAAGTCCAAAGCGGCGGAGCCCCTTGTAGGGGGCCTGGAGGACACCCCCAGATACAATTTCCAGCCCCTTCCTGGCCAGATGCTCGAATGAGGCCTTTAGCACGCTGCTAGAAAGACGCAACGCTCCTTCTCCCCGGGGTCCCGGCAGCACATGGAGGAACGGCATGAGATACGACGTTATCGTAGTAGGAGCCGGGTCCGCTGGCTGTGCCCTGGCCGCGCGTCTGTCTGAAGACCCGAAGCGATCTATAATCGTCCTAGAGGCAGGCCCCGACTATCCGGACTTCGAGTATCTCCCCGATGAGCTGAAATACGGCTCTAGCTCGGCTGCATCTGTCCCCGGTGGGCCTCATAATTGGTCGTTCACAGGAACGGGCATGCCCGGCGCTGCCAGGCACTTCCCGGCGCCCCGGGGCAAGGTCTTCGGCGGCTCCAGCGCCATAAACAGCCAGTCTTTCCTGCGGGGAGTCCCCGAGGACTACGATAACTGGGCTTCCCTGGGCAATGACCAATGGGCTTATCTCAATGTGCTGCCCTACTTCAGGAAATTGGAAACGGACTCGGACTTCCAGGATGACTTTCACGGCTCCAATGGGCCCATTCCCGTCCGGCGCCACAAGCCGGAGGCTTGGCATCCAATTCAGTCCGCATTCTATCGGACCTGCGTCCAGGCAGGTTTCCCCGAGTACGCCGACAAGAACCATCCGGAGTCGGATGGAGTGGGGCCTACTCCGTTCAATGACCTGGACGGCGTTCGCATGAACACAGCCCTGACCTACATTAATCCGATCCGCCAGAGGCTAAACCTGACTCTCCGAGCCAATGTGGCGGCCAGACGTATATTATTCGACGGCCAGAGGGCTATCGGGGTTGAGGTGGAGAGCGGTGGCGAGAGGTTCTCAGTATATGGAGAGGAGATCGTGTTAAGCGCCGGTGCGATTAAATCCCCCCAACTGCTGATGCTGTCGGGCGTAGGCCCACCGGAACATCTAGGGCGTTTGGGGATCCCGTTGGTGCATGAGATGCCCGGCGTGGGCCAGAACTTGAAGGATCATCCTATGGTGCAAGTTCGCCTGCGGCTAAAGGAGGATTTCTCGTCTGAGTCCGATGGGCCGAGGCTCCAGACCGCCCTCCACTACACCGCCACAGGCTCCGCCGCTCGCAGCGACATGGAAATTCTCCCCTCTTCCTTCCCCGCTCCGCTGGTGGCCGACCCCAACGGGGTCGCGAATGCTTCCCTCATCTGCATACTGAAGCTGGGCGTCAGCGCCGGTGAGCTGACGCTGTCCTCCACCGACCCTAACGTGCAGCCGGACTTGGATTATCGATACCTGTCGGATCCCTGGGACCTGCAGCGGCTAAGCGAGGCTGTACGCGTATGCCACCGGCTCCTGGAGCACGAAGCTTTTAGAGCAGTCGTAGCGGATCGGATAACCCCGACAGACCGGGACCTGTCCTCGGACCGGGCCCTGGATGCCTGGGTGAAAGAGCGCCTGGGTAGTACCAACCACTTGTCGTGCACCTGCAAGATGGGACCCGAATCGGACCCGATGGCAGTGGTAGACCAGTACTGTCGCCCGCACGGACTCAAAGGACTCAGGGTGGCAGACACATCGGTGATGCCCGATCTCGTCCGACGGGGTACCAATGCCACGGCAATCATGATCGGTGAGCGTGTCGCCGATTTTATCCGAGATGGCATGTAATTCCACCATCCGGTCTTCCCATTGAGGGAAGGAACCCTGAGCCTGCTCCCCCCTTTGGAAGAATTGAGTTGGGGGTGGGGTGCGGTCCTTGACTCCGCCACTGTCACCGATGCGCAGCCGCGCCGGCGAAGCGTTTGAGCCCCGCCTGCGGTCCGAGTTAGACGGGACCGGCTTCACGGGACCAGGTCGTCCAAGTTCAGGTTAAGTTTGCGTACGACATCCTGATGATTTCAGAAGCGAAGAGGTCGATAATCTTGGCCGATGCAAAATACAAGACCCTCAATTCGTCCTCACTTACCTGTGAAAACCTAATCCGGCAGGAGGTAACCTACGATAACGCTTTACTCGGAAGAAGCGGCAAGGCAGCAAAAGAGAATGGAACACTTCTGAGCCAAGCCGGACCGGTCCAGGAGACATCTCACTGAGCCCACTGCCCACTCTAGGCCACTCGGTTTCAGGCTTCCGGTCCTTCAACCGTGCCACCAGCTTCTTGGGCCCCCAGGTGGGATTCGTCATACGCAGCGGCGCCACTCTCTCCTCCACCTCAGGGCAAATCTTCCTCGGATGACTGTGGGGAGCACGGCTGAAGTCCCCAGACCGTCGAGGCCCCACGCCTGATAACGAGCGAGCCGTTTGTAGCCGGGCTTTCGACGTCAGTCGAAAGCCCGGCTAAGGTATCTCTCCCTTTCAGCATTCGAATATGAACCTTTCTTGCTCAGTCCCAGGGTCTGTGTCCCGCCAAGGCATCACTTTCCCCCTCACGTCCATTTCCCTTCCTCCACAGGAAAGCGCTGCCTATGTTCATGGATAATCTGTTACCAGTCTATCCGGTTTGTACCCACTGCAGGGCTCTCCTCTGACAGGGAGAGTAGCATCTCTGCGACGAACGGCCCAGGATTTATGCGACATTTCTTAGAAGCGGGCGCTCTCGTTGTAGGTTTGGTGGGCCGGACGGGACTTTACTAAGAACTTTTGAGTTGGCGGTCCAACTGTAGACGGGTCACACTATTGCAAAGAAGGCGGGGTTACGGGACAGGAGGGTCATCTAACTCGTCGCTGAAGTCATTTGCAACCGTTTGGGAATGCCTGACTCCCGTTAAAACCGGCGTCAGACACCGATGCACTCAAAGCAAGGGGCCGCTTCATCAAGACGGAACGGCCCCTTGCACACGGTCAAGCGGGTTCCTATCTAACCGTCCCCTTCATTCCGTTAGCCTCCGACCTCCTGGGTGTTTTAGCTTAGTCGTGCGGGGGTTCCTCGCGCGCGCCGCACTCAACATGGTCGGCCAATCAGATTCATAGCTGCCCGCTTGCCGACTGGGCCACCAGCTCAAAGGCGCCGCTGCTTGATTGTCATCGACCTCGAACCACTGCCTGGCCTGAGCCTTGCCACTCGGTATAGACGTGCTTACCGGCGTTGATAGCGGCCACAGTTGGACCATAGTGGGCCGGCGATCTCAAGCCAACGGCAACGTCGTCGATGTCGGGGTGGGCCAGCATTTCGTGGCAATCGTCCAAGGCTAACCTGGCACCGAATTTCTGACGGGACTCCCCGGCGCTCTCCATGCGCGTGGTGCAGACGGCGGTCAGCTCGAACTTAGGGCTGGCGACCACGGCGGGGAGATGGGACCGGATTGCCCAACCCCGGTGAATGTTGGCGGCGATAATGCCCAGACGAATCTTGTCTGCCACGATAGGCCCTTTGCAAAAATCCCATATCATACCGTATCCCATGCGCAACACGGCCACGATGCCCGTGTACGCTGATTGGAAGCGGCCACGGATGTGTTAGGATTGAGGTCCCCACACTCGGCGATGGAGGTGCGGACGTGCCATACGGAGACAACGACTGGTTAGCGTTGACCGTTGAACCCACTCTGGAACCGGAAATGCCCATCTGCGATGCCCACCACCACTTCTGGGACTTTCGCATGGAACGCATCCCCTACCACCGCTACTTGCTTCACGAACTGGCCGCAGACCTCAATAGCGGACACAACGTGCGTTCCACTGTGTTCCTTGAAGCGAGATCGATGTACCGGCTCGACGGGCCGGAAGAGTTGCGACCCGTGGGTGAGGTCGAGTTCGTTCAGGGCCTGGCGGCGGCCAGCGCCAACGGATTGTACGGTCCCGCCAAGGCTGCGGCAGCCATCATTGGCCACGCCAATTTGAGTTTGGGCGACGGTGTGGAACGCGTGCTGGACGCATTGCATGCGGCTAGCCCCAACAGGTTCCGGGGCATCCGGCATTCGGTGGGCTGGGACCCCCATCCCGAGATAGATAATCGTGGAGTGGAACACCAGCTTGCGAACGCCGATTTCCGGGCGGGAGCCCAAGCCCTGGCTCGAAGAGGGCTGGTGTACGAAAACACAGTCCATTTCCCCCAGCTCGGGGAATTGGCGGAATTCGCCGATTCTGTGCCGGACCTCACCATCATCTCCAACCATATCGGCGGCCTACTCCGGGTAGGACCCTACGGCAACAGAGACCACGAGGTGCTGCCCATATGGCGCGAAGGGATCACCACCCTGGCCCAGCGCCCCAACGTCGTGATGAAGCTGGGTGGTCTTGGACAACCCCGGTACGGCTTCGACTGGCATACCCGTGACGCGCCTATCGGGTCCGAAGAGCTGGCCGAATCCCTGGCCCCGCTCATGACCTATTGCATCGACCAGTTCGGTCCGGAGCGGTGCTTGTTTGAAAGCAACTTCCCTCCGGACAAGGTCTCTTACTCCTACAACGTCATGTACAATGCTTTCAAGCGCATGACCAGAGGCTATTCGGCCACGGAAAGGGCTGCGATGTTCCACGACAACGCCGCTCGTGTCTACCGGATAGACTCGTAGAGGCCGGCATCAGACCAGAGTTGGAGCAGGGAATCCGACAGAGCTCTCAGCCAGCCTGGGCGGAGCTTGTAAACCATTCGCATACGCGGGAGGCTAACATGGCCAGAACGCCCATAGTAACCAGAGAATCCGTGCCCGAACGTGAACGCCAGGCTTTCGACACGTTCGTGGCGAACCGAGGTGAAGTGCCGACCACCGGCCCCGGGTCCGTCATGCTCAACGCACCTGAAGTCGCCCAACGCGCCCTCGGTCTGGCCCTCTATCTTCGCACCGACACCTCGCTATCGCCCCGCATCCGGGAACTGGCGATGCTGTTGGCGGCCCGAGAAAACGATTGCCAGTTCATCTGGAACGCACATGCTCCGGCAGCGCGGCGCGCGGGTCTGCGCGACGAGATCGTGGATGCCCTACGGGATCGGATGGAGCTGCCGGGCCCGGCCGAGGACGAGATCGCGGTAGTGAACTATGGACGAGAATTCTTCCGGACCCGTCGCGTCAGCCAGGAGGCTTTCGACGCGGTGGCAGCCCAGTTCGGCGTCAACGGCGCCACGGAACTAACCACCCTGATGGGCTGTTACGCCATGCTCGCATTCAACGTGAACGCCTTCGGGGTTGAGCTGCCGGAGGAGCGTGCCGAAGAGGCGCTGCCCATTTAGGCTCCGCTTCCATACCCTATCGGGACGCCCGTTGGCACGGCCGAGCGCCACGCTCTACGCCGGTGGCCAACGCCCCAGGGTTCCTCGCGGGATGACGTTCGAGTCGAAAATAAAACACCGAGGACATCCCGCGGCGGCGTACATTTCGGTCCACGGCGCCTAGTGGTGGGCGGTAGTGGACTCGAACCACTGACCTCCTGCGTGTAAAGCAGGCACTCTAACCGGCTGAGCTAACCGCCCTGTGAGACGATACATTATACCGCAAACCCCTGCGCTCAATAATCGGACTCAGGACGGGGCGCCCTGCGTCGCCGGACGGCTTATTCGAACATGCGGGAGTCTGGCCCACTTGCAACACACCGAGTTGGGATGGTAGAACATTCCAGGGTATATCCTCCAGGGAGATTCCATGTCGTCTGAAAGCGCACAAGGTCCAAGCGCCTGCCCGACTTGCAGACAGCCCATGCGCAGAGAGATGGACGGCGTCAGGACGCCCCCGATGCCGACCATCTTCTGGTTCTGCACCAACAAAGACTGCAAAGACGGTGAGCGGAACAAGCTATTCAGGGGAGGCTAGCCCGCCTTCCGTTGACGGCGGTGTGAGGCAGCATGGCTGAGCTTGCCAGAGTAGTCGTTCAGGCAACGACGGAAAGTGGGTTTCGGGCCACCGAGATCGTCGCCGACTTGCGCAACGTCGCGGAGACACTCTTCTTCCCGATGGACTGCGTCGGCTTCTGGGACGGGCCCACCGGAGGCCACATATGCCCCGACGAGCAGAGGGGACAAAAATGCTCCCATCTGGACGTTGAGCAACCCCTTGAAGGTTACCGGCGCCTGGTCCGGGACCGGCTGAAGGGAACGTTGGAGGTGGCCTTCCCCCACGCCGACGTCTACATCTTCATGGGGTAGGCGTTGGCGGAAATGGCGCGCTTGGCGGGACTCGAACCCACGGCCTCATCCTCCGCAGGGATGCGCTCTATCCTACTGAGCTACAAGCGCGTGCCGACATGTCGTTGGTGCCGAGGGTGGGATTTGAACCCACACGCCCGCAAGGGGCACTGCGCCCTGAACGCAGCGCGTCTGCCGTTCCGCCACCTCGGCTTGTTATACAGGGGCATCCCCCGGTATTGATGGTGGGCGATAGAGGATTTGAACCTCTGACCTCCTCGGTGTGAACGAGGCGCTCTAACCGCTGAGCTAACCGCCCCGGCGCCGTCAATCAATTATAGGCAGCACACCGCCAGGGTTTCAAGTGAACCTGAAAGCTCCGAATCCACCATCTAATATGTACGGGCGAGGGTCAAGCCCCCTCCCCCTGTCATTCCTGTAGAAGTTAGGTAATTCGTTGACAGATTTGGGAAAGCGGCGAGGGCCGACCGGCGGGCGACTCCTGCACGAGACCGCTACTCGGGCTTCTCCAGAAGCTGCAGGACGTTTCCGTCGGGGTCCAGAAAAGTCGCCACCATGCCTCCCCAGCTTTCCTTCTCGGGGACTCTGATGAAACGGACTCCCTGCGCCGACAGCCTGGTGTATTCGGCCTCGATGTCGTCCACCCTAAAGGACAACATGACCCGGTAGGGGTCCTTGGCCTGGCCCTGGACGAGGTCATGCACTCCCAGGTTAAGGCGCAGTTCTCCAAAGGCGAAGTTAGCCCAGCCGTTGTGGCGCCCCCTCAGAGTCAGGCCCAACGTATCTCCGTAGAACCCTACGAGACTCTCCAAATCATCGGTCCAGACGGTCACGCCGATAAGGTCGCCAACCATTACCGCTGCCCCGCCAATTCCGCTGCCTTGGCGCCCGCGTCGGGAGCGGTTACCAGGGCTTCACCCACCAGGGCGGCATGAACACCCAGGCTCTTGAGGTAAGCCATGTGTTCGGCGGTGTTTATGCCGCTCTCGCTTACCACCAACTTTCCCCTGGGCACGAAAGGAGCGATTTCAGCAGTAACCTGAATGTCGGTGTGGAACGTCTTAAGGTCCCGGTTGTTGATTCCGATGATCTCCGCTCCAGCGTCCAACGCCGTCTTCAGCTCTTCAGTCGTGTGGACCTCCACAAGGCACTGCATCCAGAACTGACGGCTCAGTTCCAGCAGGGCCTTCAGCTCGTCGGGAGACAGTATGGACACGATAAGCAGAATGGCGTCGGCCCCGTATGCCCGGGCTTCGTATACCTGATAGGGGTCGAAGATGAAGTCCTTCCTGAGCGCCGGCGCTCCGCTGTCACGGATGGCCTGCTTCACGGAAGACAGGTGCTCCAACTCCCCCTGGAAACGCAGGTCGGTGACCACGGAGACGGCTGCCGCCCCGTTGGACACGTATGCAGTGGCCAGGCGCACCGGATCGAAGTCAGGACAGAGGAGGCCTTTGGAGGGAGACGCTTTTTTGACCTCTGCTATCAGACGCACCCGGTCTCCCAGGAGGGCTCCGCCCAGGTTCAGAGGTCTCGGCTGAGAGTCGATTTGTTCTTCCAGAGCCTCCAGAGGCACATTCCAGCGCTGGGCGTCCAGTTCGGCCCTCTTGGCCATGACAATGTCGTCAAGTATGGTGGTCATCAGGGCAACCCCGCCTCTTTATTTCTTATTATGAGACCGGCCCGTTCCATCTCTTCTGGATTCCGGCCTGCGCCGGAATGACGGAAACCCGAGACCAGGCGCTTGCGGAGGGTTGAGGTATCAAGCAAATTGGCGATGTTTCAGGAAACGAGCACAGTCCAAACGATGTCAGTCCAGGGAACGGCTCAGGGCAACAAGGCTGTCCAGCGTTCGCAGGGCCGCCCCGCTGTCGATGGATCCCAGGGCCAGGCCGCGCCCCTCTATGAAGTCGGGCGCCAGTCCTCCCACCTGCATTACGGCGGCGCTGTTGAATACGACCAAGTCCCGCAACGGGCCGCGCTCCCCCTTAAGCGTCTCTCGCATCATTCTCGCGTTTTCGTCAGGGGTACCGCCCTTGATCTCATCCAGGGAGCAAGGAAGCATTCCGCCGTCTTCCGGCCACAGCACATACTTCTGCGTGACGCCGCCTTCAGTCTCCCAAACGTGGGTCATGCCTCCAAGGCTCAACTCGTCCAGCCCGTCTTCGCCGTGGACCACCATGGAGTGTTCAGCGCCCAGGAGGGTAAGGGCCTGCGACATTGTTTCGCACAGATTGGGGTCAGCCACTCCCAACAGCTGGCGCTTCGCGCCCGCCGGGTTAGTCAACGGCCCCAATAGGTTGAATACGGTCCGCACCCCCAGTTCACGACGCACGGGCATGGCGTGGCGCATGGCGGGATGGTAATTCGGGGCGAACGTGAAGCCGAAACCCACCTCTTCGATGCATCGTTTCACGCCGTCGGGGCCCAGGTCTATCCTGACCCCCAGGGCCTCCAGCACGTCGGCGCTGCCGCAAGCTCCGGTCACGGCCCGGTTTCCATGCTTGGCCACCTTGAGACCGGCGCCGGCGGCCACCAGAGCGGCGGCGGTGGACACGTTGAAGCTGCCCTTTCCGTCGCCCCCGGTCCCCGCCGTGTCCACCAGGTCTCCCTCGACGGACACTCTGAGAGCCTTCCGGCGCATCACCGAGGCCATGCCGGCTATCTCTTCGGCTGTCTCGCCTTTGGCGCGCAGCGCCGCCAGGAAGGCCGACAGCTGGACCGGGGTCGTCTCACCCTCCATGATTTCATCCATGACCGAGGCCGCCTCTTCCATAGACAAGGCTTGGCCGTCGAGAATGGGGTCAAGAAACTGTTGTATCTTAAGAGGCATGTCGTGAGCCTATTTCCTGGCGGCGGCTAGCCGGTCCACAGAAAGTTGGTCGGGGCGATTCGCACAATGGCCATTTCGTCCCCACCCATGGACTCGGCCCATTCTTCTCCCTCGTCCTGGCCCATGTAGCGCACCGCCAGCCGCTTGTGCAGGTCTTGGGCGGCCAGGTTGTTCATCTCCACCTCGGCGTCGCCCAGCACCGTCAGCGACTTCACCTGCCGGGAGGTGTCAGTAATGCATAGGGCCACCTTGGGATTGTCCCTGATGTTCCGCACCTTGACTGCGTCGGCGTCCGTGGCAATGTTGAACCAGTCGCCGTCATAGTCGAACCACACGGGGAAGGCTTGGGGTCCCCCGCTGGGATAAACGGTGGCCAAGATGCCCAGATATATATGCTGGGTGAATTCCATCACCCGTCTAGAGCTTGCGGAAACCATGTCGGCCTCTTCCCCTTTTTCCTCTGAGTCCGTTCAGGCGTATTCTAGCATACCCAAGCTGATTGCTATGACAAGGCTATAACAAGCTGCGCATCTTCTCGGATATCTTCTCCATGTAAGACGCCGTGCCCTTAGCCACCCAGGTCTGCCAGCCTATGTGGAAGAACTTGGCGCCCTTCTCAACGTAATCCTGGACGTCATCGTCGTTGGTGACGACTCCGGCGGCTTTTCCGGCGGCGGCGCACTTGCGGATCATCTCATCGACGACCTTCTGGACTTCCGGGTGGTACCGCTGGCCTGCGTAGCCCATGTCCTGGGACAAGTCCCCGGCGCCGAGGAAAATCACGTCTATGTGCTCCACCTCCAGGATTTCGTCCAGGTTCTTTACGCCCTCCACCTCTTCCACGAAGACCATGACCAGAGTCTCCCTGTTGGCGGCCTCCCTGGTGTTGGCGACTCCGATTCCCTGGCGTCCCGTGTAGTCGCCCCTGCGGCCGATGGGACCGTATTTGGCGGCCTGCACGACCTGCTCGGCCTCGGCCCTGGTCCGGACGTGGGGCACAGCTACGCCGTCGCATCCCGCATCCAATACACGGGTTATCATCCAAGGGTCGTTGGGAACTCGGCAGATGGAACTCATGCCCCACAGGTCGCATGCCCTGGAAATCTCCCCCACGTCCTTCAGGGTCAGCGTCGGGGGCGCATGCTCCATCTCAATCCAGATGGCATCATAGCCCAGGTTGCCCATCACCTCGGCCATGTCGGACGTGGGAACGCCGTAGATGCACACGGCGCACTTGCCTTCCCTCAACACTCGCTTGACCCGATTCTCCCGCATCTGCCGCGTTGCTGGGGGACGCCACACACTCATGGGACCTTCACTGGAAGGCGTTGTCATTAACCACCTCCTGCTGTTATGACGGCATGGGGACTTCTCTTAACCGCTCCCATACACCTGGTCCAGGTAGTTCTTAAGGAGGTCCTTACCCACAGGAGTCATGATGGACTCCGGGTGGAACTGGATACCCTCTATCGGATGCTCCTTGTGGCGCAGGCCCATGATAATCCCGTTGTCGGTCCACGCCGTGACCTCCAGGGAGTCCGGCAGGTCTTCTCTGTAGACGGCCAGGGAGTGGTAGCGTATGGCTTCGAAGGGCTGGGGCAGTCCCTTGAAGACTCCCTTGCCGTCGTGGTGGACCATGGAGGTCTTGCCGTGCATGATCTCCCCTGCACGGTCCACGACGCCCCCGAATGCGCTGCCGATGCACTGGTGCCCCAGGCACACGCCCAGCGTCGGGATGGTGGGCCCCCAGCGCAGTATCACGTCGTTGGACACTCCCGCCTCTCTGGGAGTGCATGGCCCCGGAGACACCACGATGCCCGTGGGCCCCAGGGACTCCACGTCCTCCGGGGTCAACGCGTCGTTGCGCCTTACGGCAACCTCCGCGCCCAGCTCGCATAGATACTGGTAGAGGTTGTAGGTGAAACTGTCATAGTTGTCTATCAACAGAATCACGGCGGCTACTCCAACGCCTCTATGAACTCCAGCCAGTTGCCGTCCGGGTCCCTGGCGTAGAAGGTCTTGCGGGTGATTTCACCCTCGTCGTTGTAACGGTACGCCGGAGAGTTGACGAACTTCACGCCTTTGGCGCTGGCTGACTCGTAGAGCTCTTCCGCCCGTTCTACGTAGAAGGCTATGTGGGCCGCCCCCAGGTCGTTTATGTTGGTGTGGGCCTCCGTGCCCGGGGGGTAGACGTACTCGATGAGTTCCAGGTGATGGCCGTTCTTCAAGTCGACGAAGGCCACCTTCATGGTCACGCCCTTGAGACCCGTCACCTGCTCCGTGGTCTCGCCGGTGGCCTCGAACGCTTCTCGCTTTAGGTTGAGGCCCATTACCTCGGTGTAGAACTGCACCGAATCCTCCAGATTCTTGACCACGAACCCCGTGTGATAAAACGACTTCAGCATTTCACTCTCCTACTCTCCTTTTGGATTTAACCGTTGTGCATTCACGTTGCCCACCCAACTGTGGGACACCGTCCAGAGCTTACTCGTCTCCCAATTACTCTTGGGGAACGGCTCCGCCGAGCAGCAACCGGATGCGATTGAGAAACGCCTCGCTGCGTTGACATGCTTCGTGGGAGTCCTCTTCGTCGAAAACCGCCGTCGCGTCGTAGTCCGAATGTATGCGTTCATCGGACCCCACCGCAATCACATCTAACCATTGCGCTTCGACCAAGCCGGCCTTGACGAGATGCAGTCTAAACATACGTCTCACGTCAGTGTGTCTTTCCGACGATGCACCTTGAAGCTCTAAAGCTGCCTTGGCAGCGTGCAGTGTTGCGTAGTAGGCTCTTGAAATCGAGTCCGCATGGTACCCGTCGCGATGGCACGACCATGCCGCTCCGAGACTTTGCCTAGCACGTTTCCACTCTCCGGCAACCGCTTGGTTCATAACACGTGCACTCCGTCACGCATCACAGCTCGGTAAAATGGCGAGCCGTCTCTTGCCCGCTCTTGCCATTCGGCGTCGGTGTAAACCAGGATTGACGGCACGGCATCCGACGCAGCCGCGAGCCGGTGTCCCAGAAGACGGGCTTCCCTCTTAATTTGCCGGCCTCCTTCCCGGAGGACCACCAACACGTCCACGTCACTGTCAGGACGGTCGTCACCCCGGGCTTTCGAGCCGAAAATAACGACGTCCTCCACGTTCCCCGGGAAACGCTCTCGAAGCTCGCGCCGATATTGGTCCAGCCAAGCCTGTTCGGCAGTCGTCAAATTCAACATCCGGTCACGCCCTCCGGGCATCTATCATCCTGGTAAAGTGTGCATCAGGCCGGGATTTGCTCGTAGGAGAACGAGGGAATCTCCATGCGATCGCTGGCGTGCTCAATGGTGATGCCGCAGAGGCGCCCCTCGCCGTCCAGGTCGAGAAGGGTGTTTTCGTCCAGGTCTCGCGTCTCGTCCACTTCGGCGCCGCAAAGCTTGATATACAGAGTGTCCGTGTCCCTGAAGCATTTAATCTTCATGGCTTCTCTTGCTGGATAGTCTATCACACGCTTAATCCAGTCTACTTCGATAAAGGTACGGTCATGACGCCGGACCAGCCCGCACCCCGGATTCCGGCCTACGCCAGGCCCTCGGCCTTGTCGATGGCACGGAGCAGGGCGCTGGCTTTGTGGAGGGTCTCCTCGTACTCGTCGGTGGGTGTGGAGTCGGCGACGACTCCTCCGCCCGCCTGCACGTATGCCACTCCGTCCTTGATCACCGCCGTCCTCAGGACTATGGCAGTGTCCACGTTGCCCGAAAAGCTGAAGTAGCCCACCGCTCCGCCGTATGGGCCCCTCTTATCGCCCTCCAGCTCGCTGATGATCTCCATCGCTCTGATCTTCGGGGCCCCGGAGAGAGTCCCCGCCGGGAAGCACGCCCGCAGGGCGTCATAAGCGTTAAGCTCAGGCTTGAGCCGCCCCTCTACGTGGGACACCAGGTGCATGACCCTGGAATACTTCTCCACGTACATCAGGTCGGGAACGTGCACCGAACCCGGAACGCTGACCCGCCCCACGTCGTTCCGGGCCAAGTCCACCAGCATGATGTGCTCGGCGCGCTGCTTCTCGCTGGTCTTGAGCTCCTCCTCCAGCGCCGAGTCCTCCGCGGGAGAGCTCCCTCTGGGCCGGGTGCCCGCGATGGGATGGGTGACTATGACTCCGTCTTCAGCCCGGACCAGGGTCTCGATGGATGCGCCCGCTATGTGGATGTCCCCCAGATCCAGGTAATACATGTACGGAGACGGGTTGATGGAACGCAGGGCGCGGTATATCTGGAAGGGATGGGCGTCGGTCCTGCGCCGCAACCGTTGCGAGGGGACAACCTGGATGACGTCTCCCGCGTGGGTGTATTCCACCGCACGCTCCACGGCTGCTTCATACTCCGCCTGGGTGAAGCTCGACTCCACAGGCCGGCCCGCCCCGGAGAGGTCCACACCCAGGGAGCGGGGGACTTCGAGGGGGTCTGCAAGCCTGCTCACCATGCGTTCTATTTTCTCCACGGCGGCGCCGTAAGCGGCGTCCACGTCGCCGTCTTCGTCCAGAAACACGTGGCTGACGACTTTAATGGTGTGGGCCAGATGGTCGAAAACCAGGAGAGTGTCGTTGAACATGAATATGGACTCGGGGAGACCCAGGGTGTCCTGCGGAGGCTCTTTAAGCCTTGGCTCGAAATATCTGACTACATCGTATGCCAGGTATCCCACCCCTCCACCGTGGAACCTGGGCAGGTCCAGTGTGGGGATGAGCTTATGCTTGTCCATCTCCGCCTTGATGGGTATCAGGGGGTCCACGGCGCCCTCAGCAGTGCCTTTGCCCGTCTTGAGAATCTTGTAGGGGTCCGTGCCTATGAAACTGTACCGGGCCAGCTTCTCCCCGCCTTCCACGCTCTCCAGCAGGAAGGAGTAGGGAGACCGGGCCACCTTCAAATAGGCGGAGACCGGTGTCTCCAGGTCAGCCTCGATCTCGCGATATATGGGGACCAGGTTGCCCCGGCCCTCCATGGCCTTCACTTCGTCAAGGGTTGGTCTATACATGTCTGAGCGCTCCTAATCCGGGCGGCTGATTGCCGTTTTAGCGGGAAAGACGGACTTGCCAGGGGGAAGCGGCATTCTCCCTGAGACCTTTGCGTAACCCCCTCTCCCTTTGGGAGAGGGCTGGGGTGAGGGCGTTCTCCAGCTCCGGGCGAGGCCCTGGATTCCGGCCTCCGCCGGAATGACGGAGGTTATGCACAGGTCCCGCCAGGGGCGAAGGGGCAGTTCCCTTGTGCCTCACGTGTATATGACCTGCATGGCCTCCCGGACCTCTTGCATAGTATTCTCGGCTATGGCCTTGGCCCGCTTGGTCCCTGAGTCTATGGCCTCGTGCACTTCACCGGGGCGGGACTCGTAGTAGGCCCGCCTCTCGCGGATGGGGTCCAGGAAGTTGTTCAGGGCCTTGACCAGCGTCTGTTTCACCTCTGCGTCGCTCACGCCGCCCTTCCTGTAGCGGTCCTTCAGGTCCTCCACCTCTTGGGCGTCGGGGTTGAAGGCGTCGTGGTATAGGAAGACCGGGTTGTACTCAACTACGCCGGGGTCGGTGGCCTTGAGCCGCGGGTTCTTTCCCGTGACGTCGGTGACCATGCGCTTTATCTTGTTCTCGACGGTCTTGGAGTCGTCGGACAGGTAGATGGCGTTGTCGAGGCTCTTGCTCATCTTGGCCTGCCCGTCGACGCCCACCAGACGGGGCACCCTGCCCACCATGGCACGGGGCTCAGGAAACACCTGGCCGTAAGTCCGGTTAAACTTGCGGGCCAACTCCCTGGCAAACTCTATGTGGGGTGCCTGGTCCTCTCCTACGGGGACCAGCTCTCCCTTGGGCAGCAGGATGTCGGCCACCTGGCTCACCGGGTAGTTGAAGAACCCCAGGGTGATCTCGGTCTTCTCATCAGCCAGTTGGGCCATCTCGCTCTTCAGGGTCGGATTGCGCTGGAGCCGGCCCAGGGAAGTGAGCATGGCCATGTACATGGTCAGCTCGGCGTGCTCAGGCACATAGCTCTGGACCACGAAGGCGTTCTCCTCCGGGTCAAGCCCCACCGCCAGCCAGTCCGTGGCCACGTCGATCACCGACCGGCGTATTCCGGCAATGTCTCCGATGTGGTCCCCAAGCGCCTGGTAGTCGGCGATTAGGAAGAAGCATTGGTGCTCGTGCTGGAGCCGGATCCAGTTCTCCAGGGCTCCTGCATAGTGTCCCAGGTGGAGCTTTCCGGTGGGACGCATTCCGGTCAGTATCCGTCTCTTGCCGTTGGTCATTGCACTCCTTGTTTCCCCCAATATGACCCGCCCATAAGCGCATTACGGCGCAATAAAAAAACGCCCTGTCCTCAAGGGACGGGACGTTCCCGCGGCGCCACCCTTATTGCCCTGCGGCTTGATGTGTCGTGCGCGGCCGCTTGGGGCGTCTCAACCGGCAGGGAGGGATGCGCCGCCCTCCGTGCCGCGGACCTGTAACGGGCTCCACCCGGCTCGGGCTACTGTTCCCCGCTCAAGCGAAGGGAGTTTTCGCCCTGCGGCTCCGAGGTCCATTCAGCTTTCGCGCCGGCGCCGGCTCTCATCTTACCCGGCTCTCTGTAGCCCCGCTTGAAAACCTACTACTCCTCTTCACAGCCTTTGTCTGTATGCGTCGAGTATATAAACACCGCCCCAGGCATGTCAATTCGTGCGGGCCGCACATTACTGGAGTTGCTGCAAGAGTTCGGTCATTGGAATATCTTTGATTGGCCCTTGGGCAACATCACCCTTAACAACTAGATGCATCCTCGGATAGAGACCTTGCGGGTCCACATTATGGGCAGCGCTGCCGGGCTCCCCTTTTCCCAGGAATACAATGATCCGACTGCCTTCTTCGAAGACCTCATTCCAAGTAAAGACCTGAGCCGTATCGCCAACCCGTCCGCCTACGAATGAAAACTTGATAACGTCACCGACGGACTCCCCTTTGAAAACTCGCTTCACCGAAAGCCTGACCGGTGTACGAATGTGGATCGCGACATTCTTCGCAATTTCTTTTGTAATACTGCCCGGACCAGCGGGATCGACGGTGGTCCACCGCGCAGGGTACAGTTCGTCGAGTACCCCTTCTACAACCAGGTCCGATCTTCCCAATTCTGCCGAAAAGTCGTCCGGCTGTCCTACGTATGCGTCAGACCATGTTACGTTCTCGGCCCCAACGGCATACTGTGGAAGCCCATGTTTGGCGGAATCGTTGTCTCGCACAACGAAGCCATAGTAGCTGCCGACCGCTGCAGCCGACAGGGCGATAACCGCACTGAATGCAACCCACAACACACGCCGGTTGTGTAGACCATAGTTCCGCACTTTCCTGTTCCGTCCCAGGTCACCGCCTGACGTCGTTTACACAACTATTATCGACGCTGCCAAATCTAGCCAGACTCCACCGACGTATCTTCCTGCCTGGCCCATTGGCCGTAAGACCCAGCATAGGTCCGTGCCTTTTCGTAGCCGAGAATCTTGAGCACGATCGTCGCGAGCGCCGCCCGCGCACCACCGTGTCAATAGGTGTCGATCTCATAGTCAGGGGCGATGCCCCGCGACGCGAGGAGAGCACGTAGCTCCTTCGCTGGCTTGAGCGTGTTCGTATCATGGTCAAACAGTTCCCTCCAGTCGAGATGGACCGCGCCTGGAATCCTGCCCGTCCGAACCGGTGGTCCAAACCCGGCCCTAGTCCCTTCGAATTCCTCCATGCTGCGCACATCCCAGAAGATGGTCTTCGGATGGCTTACAGCCGATCTTACCTGATTCAGTGAGCAGTAGAGCGCTTCCTGCGGTTTGGGAACAAAAGTGGCATGTGGATAGTCTACTACTTGGGTCGAGATTGGCCGGTGTTCGCGGGACCACTTCGCGAGGCCGCCGTCCAGTATACGTACGTCCAAGTGGCCGTAGTAGAGGAACGCCCAGGCAACCATTCCCATCATCTGACTGGGTGCGTCGTATACGACGACGGTCATGTCGTTGCTGATACCTAGATTGCCTGCTACACTGGCGAACTCATCAGGGCTGGCCATGTCCTCATTAGGCGCCCTCGGGATCCCACCAAAGCCACTCAAGCTGACCGCCCCCGGCACGTGGTTGGCGGCGTATTGCTCCGGCTGTCTTGCGTCGATCACCCGTAGTTTCGGATCGGTGAGGTGGTCGGCTAGCCAATCCGTTTCCGCAAGTAACTCGGGATGCGCGTAGCCACGGTCTCGTATTGGGAGGGGTTGCATTATATGCCTCCGGTCAGCTGATTGAGTTAATATTGTGTACAGTTATGAGGTCGAATAAAAAAGAGGGCTGGCTCAATCCTAGACAAGTACAAGCTGTGGGCCAACATCCCTCCTTTCGTGTGACCCGAGTTCTGTATCAGCGTTGTCCATGGGTATGTTCCCGGCCTCGAACACCTGATAAGGCGTCTCATACTCCAGAGACTGATGAGGCCGTTCGTCGTTGTAGAAGTGTAGACCATCCGGACTCAGGGGCCGCAGTAATTCGTCAAACGGCCTAGCCGTGGAAGTTGGGGAGGACCTCTTTGCCGAAGAGCTCCAGCTGCTCCACGGTCTCTTCCGGCGGGCAAGTGGGACGCATGACGAACTTGGAAGCTCCCGCTTTCAGGTACTGCTGCACCAGGTCTAGGACCTCGTCCGGGGCGCCCAGGGCCGTATACTCCGTGAAGTGGGCGTCGTCGCGCACCCGGGTCAGGTAACCCTCGGCCCGCCGTTCGGCGTCTTCTTTGGAAGACGCTATGTAGAAGCCTATCAGGGCTCCCACGTGGTCCTCGTCCACGGACCGTCCATGCTCATCAGCCGTTTCAAACACCACCTCGATGCCCTGCGCCACCTCGTCGGGAGTGGCAAAGGAGACCAGCCATCCGTCCCCCATGCGCCCGACCCGCCTTTGGGCCGCTTTGCTTCGCCCTCCAACCCAAACGGGAAGGGAGGGTTCCTGCACAGGTTTAGGCGTAACCGTCACGTCGTGGAGGGTGTAGAACCTTCCCTCGTGGGTGACGTTGTCCTCGTGCCACAGGCGGCGCATGACCTCCATAGCCTCGTCGGTGCGCTTGCCCCGGTCCTCCTTGGCGACGCCGCAGGCCTCGTACTCCCTGGGGTCTTCCTGGCCCAGGCCGATGGCCGGCAGAAAGCGGCCGTCGGAAAGGTAGTCCAGCGTGGCCATCTCCTTGGCCAGCACCACGGGACTCCGGATGGGGAGCTGAAGCACGCTGGTGCCAAACTTCAGCGTCTCCGAATAGCCCGCAACCATGCCCATGGCGATCATGGGCTCGAGGCTGAACCTCTCCCCTACGACCCTGTCGGAAAGCCATATCGAGTCGTAGCCATACTCGTCTCCCACTTCCACCAGACGCTTCAGATGGCTTTTGCCTTCTTCGCCGGCGGGGTATCCGCTCGGCATGTACCCTACGCGTATGCTCATGGACGCCTCCTGAGCTTGCCTCGGCCTGGCTGTTGCCCGGTTGTTGATAAACCTGGCTGTCATGATAACTCCCCTGGGAACTGTTCGCAACGGAAAGCCCTTGACTTAGATTCCCCACCTAGGTGAGAGGAAGACCTCGTTGGAGCCCGCCGTGAAGGGGGCTAAGATGTTTTTTGGAAGAGAGAAACGATCACCAACGAGGTGCACCTATTATGAGGCAAGGCTTACTGCCGTTCCAGTACGAGCAGGAGAAGAGTTCGACGGGTATGACGGGGCTGTCGGGGCTGATGACGTACCTGGAGTTGATACACGCGTCCGGCTTGAGGTCATCGGCAGAGCGCCACGTTGGACTACGGGGGTGTGGACAGGGCTGGACGGACAGCCAGATAGTCACCTCGCTGATACTGCTGAACCTGGCAGGGGGCGAGTCAGTGTCCGACCTGGACATCCTCGAGAAGGACGAAGGGCTGTGCAGGGTGATTCGCGAGATCGAGAGTTGGGGCATGGGTGGCAGAGAGCGCAGGGCGCTCCTGGAGAGATGGCGTGTGGAGCGTCGACGGAGCGTGCCGTCGGAGTCTGCGGTGTTCCGCTACCTGGAGAGGTTCCACGACGCGGACGAGGAGGCGAAGCGGGAAGCTCACAGGGCATTCATACCTTCTCCCAACGAAGCGCTGAGAGGGCTGGGGAAGGTGAACGCCGACCTGGTGGGCTTCGTGCAGAGCCGTTCGCCTCATAGGGAGGCCACGCTGGACATGGACGCCACCCTGGTGGAGACGCACAAGCAGGAGTCGCTCTACAGCTACAAGAAGTACAGCGCGTACCAGCCGCTGACGACCTACTGGGCAGAGGCTGACTTGGTGTTGCATTCGGAGTTTCGGGACGGCAACGTACCTGCGGGCCATCAGCAGCTGCGAGTGTTGAGCGAAGCGCTGGGGCATCTGCCTGCCGGGGTGGACAAGGTGATGCTGCGGTCTGACACGGCCGGGTACCAGCAGGAGCTTCTGCGGTACTGCGCCGAGGGCAGGGACGAGCGGTTCGGGGTGATCGAGTTTGCGGTGGGGGTTGACGTGACGGCGGAGTTCCGGCGCGCGGTGTCGCAGGTTGCCGATGAGGAGTGGCAGCCACTGTACCGCAAGGTGGGCGAGCGCCGTGTGGACACGGGTCAGCAGTGGGCTGAGGTGAACTTCGTTCCCAACTGGATAGGCCACGCCAGGAACAGCCCTGAGTACCGGTTCATAGCTACCAGGGAGCGGTTGATCGAACAGCCGCTGCCGGGAATGGAGGGTCAGATGGAGTTGCCCTTTGCTGCCATGGAGTTGTCCGGCAGGGGTTGGCACAAGGTATTCGGAGTGGTGACCAACCGGACTCTTGCGGGAGATGAGTTGATCTGGTGGTCGAGGCAGAGATGCGGCAAGGGCGAGGAGGTCCACGGCGTTCTCAAGAGTGACCTTGCCGGGGGCAGGCTGCCGTCGGGCCTGTTCGGCGCCAACGCCGCATGGTGGGCGATAGCGGCGCTGGCGTTCAACCTGAACTCTGCGATGAAGCGGCTGGTGTTGGGCCAGGAGTGGGTGAGCAGGCGTCTGAAGGCAGTCCGCTTCGTACTGATCGCCCTGCCGGGCCGTGTGGTGAGTCACGCCAGGAGACTGATCATCCGTCTGGCCCGTGGCCATCCCTCATACGCGTTGCTGCTCAGGGCGCGCCAGAGGATATCGGCGCTGGCTGCCGAGCCGTAGCCGGCATAGGCCGTCCTGCTGGACCATCGGTTGAAGGCGACTCAGCCGAGTTGCCAGGCCCAGCCATGCCTTCTTCGGCCTGAAAACACCCACAATTGGTGGGGGAGCGCTGCCGATACCCTCAAAGGCCTCGCCCGAGACCCTGTCCACGCCCGATCATGTCATGCGTCACCCTTGGTCGACACCGAACACGCCCTGCAACCACACGAAGCAACTCCCAACAATGTTAGGTGGGGGATTTGGGGTGAGGGGTGACGCCGCCCCGTTGACCTAGAACATTCGTGCTGTTATTCTCGACCCCTTGCCCTAAGAGGACCTTTCGGGGTGCAGTCCCGGGCAAAATGGAGGGAACTTCCGACATCCCTAAACAAATTATTAATATTCGATTGTTAGGGTGTGGTAAGAGACAGCGCCAGCCAACCAAGGAGACCATCACGATGTTTAAACTCAGAGGATGCACCAGGTGCCGAGGGGACCTCTATCGGGAAGAGGACAACTGGAAATGCCTCCAATGCGCCAGGCGCTACTGGCTGAGCAACCCGTTTGATTTTGCGTCCCTCCAGGAAGGGATCTGGGCAAACGCCCCCAGGAGCGTCAAGAAAAGACGGGGAACAAAAACGGCGGAAAACACGTCCATAGCGGCATCAGCGACGTATAATCTGTGACGTATAATCTGTAACGACGCCCGCGAGAGCGCCGAAATATCCCGCATCCGACTCAATGCAGCGAGGCATGACGTGGGGAATCTGTTGGCGATAGACTTGTCTGTTAGGGAGATGGGCTGGGCCTTCTTCTCTACTGAGAACAGCCCCGATTCGGGCGAGGTCAACCCCGCCTCCGACGCGAAGAGGTTTCGAGGGCAAGAAGGCTGCGCTTGGAGGATCGTGGATACGGGCGCCATGGACCAGAAATGCGGTTCTAAACGCACCAACCTGCCGCAGCGACTGGAGAACATCAAGAAAGAGTTGGAACGCATGGCCCTGCTCTGGCGCCCCGCCGAAGCGGCGTGCGGACGGCAGTCCCTGCTTCACCTGCCTCAAAGGAAGGAAAGCGTCGAGGCCCTGGGCCAGGTTTTAGCTGAATGGGCGAAGGACCACGACATACGCCTGTTCGTATACCCGTTGAAAGACGTGCGCACCGCCATGTTGGGCCGGGCCAACGCCGGTAAGGAGGAGTTGGCGTACACCGTCATGACCAGGTGGGGCATGGTCGGCACGGGCAAGTCCACCCACGAATGGACCGCCATCGCCATAGGCGACTATCACCAGAGCCTGGGCGCGCAGGAATAGCCGCCTGGGCCGGGACAGGGGCCCGCCCGCAACCTCATCCCCGCGGACGCTTACTGCCCGCTGTCATCAAAGCAGCCCACAGCCCTCAGAACCTCATGGCTTCAGCCACTTCCCTGTAGTCCTCCAACCGGGGAAGCAACAGGGGTTCGTCCACACCGGCCCTCACGTACTCCTCCACCCGTTCCCTGCATTGCTCCGGGGGTCCTATGACGTAACAGGAGTCCACCATGTCATCGGTGACAAGCCGCACTGCGCCGTCCATGTCACCCTCGGCGTCCAGGCGTCGCAGTCGGGCGGCCGCTCCGGCATCGAACCCGGCCGTCTCCAGAAGCGTCTCTCCCACGTGGGGTTCGGCAAACAGGCGCACCAGCCGTTGCTTGAGTCCGGGCCGGATTTCCTCCGACCGTGGCGTCATGCGCATGACCAACATGCAGGCAATCCGCACCGAGTCGGCGGCGCGGCCTGCTTCTATGGCTGCCTCTTTGACGACATCCACGGCATACTTCACATATCCGGGAGAAACGTAGGCGTTCAGAAGTACGCCGTCGGCCAAGGCTCCGGCCATCTTCAGGGCTCTGGGTCCGATCGCCGCGGCATAGATGGGCAGCCTGTCCTGTACGGGCCTCATCTCCAGGTTGACCTCGGGCTGCCGGAATATTCGGCCCTGATGAGAAGCGGACCCCTCCTGCAGGAAATCTCGCACGATTTTCAGGGCCTCCTCCAACCTGGCCCGCGACCGGGAATAGGACATGCCCAGCCGCTCTTCGATGATGAAGCTGTCGCTACGGCCCATCCCCAGAATGAACCGGCCTCCGCTGATGCGGTCCAGGGTGGCCGCCATCATCGCCAGCAGGGCCGGATGTCTGGTGAAGGGGTTGACCACGCCGACGCCCAATTTTACGCCGGAGGTCGCCGCAGCCAAGAAACCCAACATAGACGCAGTCTCCTCATGGAGGTAACGTTCGGTCACCCACAATGAGTCGTAATCCAGGTCATCAGCTATCCGCCCGTACTCCCGCAGATCACCGCCGCCGTCTATGCCGTGGTATATCACCATTCCAGCCCCATTCATGGCCCCTCCTTGGTTTCCCACTTCATCCCCCGCTAGACCAACACGCCATGTCAGGGCGCCGCCGTCGGCGATGGCGCGCCCAAGGGTGCGTAGCCCGTCATCTCCACGAATCCTTTGCCCGAGATGGCAGCTCCGTCCTTGACTCCCTCCGCGTCCACCCCGCCTTCCCAATAGGGCACCGGGATGACTCCTATAGCCGCGAACTCGGCGTTTTCCATAAGCGGAGTCAGCACGACGTCCAGCCCCAGCGATTTGACCGTTAGATTCCATCCCATGGGATATTCTCCACCGGTGGCCTCGCTCGTCCATGACCCCGTGGGAGTAAGCGTTATGTCGTCGCCGGTCAAATGCGCGGCGCCGGAGTCCGGCGGGACGTACGTGCCATAAGTTTCGATGTGTTTGCGGCCGTCTTGTTCCCAGACCACCGCCGCCATGAGCTCCGAGCCGTCGTCCAGGAACAGACTCAGCCAGTCCCAACCTATCTCAGCAGTTGTGAAGTCGCCCCACTGGTGGTCCATCCAGGACGTGCCGGAAAGTTCCAGGGACTCTCCGCCGACTGTCAGCGAGCCGGTTGTCTCCAGGTTCGTGCGGGAATAATAGTAAGTCGTGCCGGCAATGCCCAAATCGACAAATCCGCCGCCGTCATGGAGCGCGGCGGGTTTCCGGGAAGCGGCCCGCATCTCGACTTCATACTCCCCGACCTGGAACGCCAGAACATATTCCTTCCCGTCCCCGGTCATTTTCCAGGAGGACACGCTCGCGTCGAAACTCCCTGAAGTCGTTTCCGCCTGAGGCGCCTCGGGCAGTTCAGCGGTCAGGTGGACCTTCTCGGAGTGGTCCGCCCAGCTGAGCTGCGTGATCCTGGCCGTCGGACCTTCCGGCAGGACCAACTGGAAGGTCACGAAGTGGTAACTGTAGTCCCGACCGCTCTCGGTCGTAAGGTGTCCATTGAAATACCACCACTCCACCGGAGTCAGATGCGCCCCTTCGTCATGGGGCAACTGCACGAATGGGACCGGCTCGACGGTTGGAGTGTCCGCGGCAGGCGGCGGCGTTGGAGTTGAAGTGAGGGTGGGGGCCGGCGTGGGGACCAACGTCGGAGCCGGTGTTGCAGTCAACGTGGGGGCGGCGGTTCCCCCGCACGCGGCAAGGAACAACCAAAGTGCGGCGGCCAGGACGGAGACCCCAAAGAATCGTTCCAACAAGGGCGACTTCACCCCCAGACCAAACTTCACCGTCTATCATGCCACGCAAGGCCCGTAGAGGCCACCTGTCGGCAGACGCCAGAAACTGTTCGGAGTTGATGGAACGCGCGCATGTCTGTATCGAGACTGTTACGGCGTACGCCCAGGGTCTTGTAATTCTCGGAAGTCGTCACAGTATGTCGAAAGGCGGTGCATCTGGATTCCGGCCTCCGCCGGAAAGACGGATGCGGGGCTGTGGCCTGTCGTAGGGGCGACCGGCGGTCGCCCACGCCGCCATCCGGCAGCAGTTGCTTGAAAGCTTGTCGAACTATGAATGGACGGCCCTTAGACAGCCTCAGGGCGAACGGGGGAAACGATGGCACGGCGAAAATTGAAAGACCCTGGGCGTACGCCGATTTCAATTGACATCCGAAACGCCGCGGTGATAGATTAGTATCCGATTGGCAGTCTCAACCGGACTGCTTAAAAGCCAAAGACGACACAGGAGGGCCGGTTTGCCCAGGTACGATTACCAGTGCGGCAGTTGCGAGCACGTGTTTGAGATGACACAGAGTTTTGACTCCGAGCCTCGGGCCGACTGCCCCTTGTGCGCAGGCCAGGCCAGGCGCAAGTTCCAAGTGGTCCCCATCATATACAAGGGTTCAGGGTTCTACACCACCGACTACAAGAAGACGGGCTACAACGGGGCTTCCAGCTCCAAGGACGAAGCCAAGGAGGAGAAGGAGTCAACTTCTTCCTCTACGGCCTCCGAGTCCTCCACCGCCACGGAAAGCAAAGAAGAAACGGCGAGCCCCTCCCACTAAGGGCCGGCTTGAGAGCCCTTGTCCAGCGCGTCTCCCGTGCTTCCGTGTCCATCGACGGAAGGGAGACGGCGGAGACCGGACTTGGTCTGCTAATCCTGCTGGGCGTCTCCAAGGACGACACCGAAGAAGACGCCGCCTATCTGGTGGAAAAGACCGTCAACCTCCGGGTCTTCGCCGACGAGGAAGGCCGTTTCAGCAAGTCCGCTGTTGACGTGGGCGCCGAGTTCCTGGTCGTGAGCCAATTCACTCTCTACGCTGACACCCGAAAGGGAAGGCGTCCCGATTTCACCCAGGCGGCTCCCCCCGATATCGCGGAGCGTCTCTACGAGACGGCCGTGGAGTTGTTCAGGGGCCGGGGACTGAAGGTTGAAACCGGACGTTTCGGGGAATACATGCAGGTGGAGTTGCTGAACGACGGACCTGTCACCATTATGCTGGACTCGGCAGACCGGAACCGGCCCAGAAGAGGCTAGGCGAACTCCAGGTCCAGGCTGATGTCCAGGGCCTTGACCGAGTGGGTGAGGCTGCCCACGGATATTAGGTCCACCCCGGTTTCCGCCACAGCCCGGACGGTCTCGATGTTGACGCCTCCCGAAGCTTCCAGCACAGCCCGCCCCGCGACCATGTCCACGCCACGCCTCATCTCCTCCAACGACATGTTGTCCAGCAGTATGATGTGGGCGCCGGCGTCCAGGGCCTCCCGGAGCTCCGTCAGGTCCTCCACCTCGATTTCAACCTTGAGGGTATGGGGCGCTCGGTCCAGAGCCTGGCGGACGATGCCGTCGATGCCGAAACCCTGATGGCGCATGGCCTCCAGATGGTTGTCCTTTACCAGGATGCCGTCGGAAAGGTTCATGCGGTGGTTCCCCGCCCCTCCCATCCGCACTGAGTACTTGTCCAACAGCCTGAAGCCGGGGACCGTCTTGCGGGTGTCCACGATGCGGGCGCGGGTCCCTTCCACCGACTTAACGTAGCGGGCGGCTTCCGTGGCTATGCCGCTCATGCGTTGCAGGAAATTGATAGCGGTCCGCTCGGCTCTGAGGATGGAAGCGGCCTGGCCGTCGACAAAGGCCAGGTTGTTCCCCGGTGAGACGGACGCCCCATCCGCCAGCCAGGCTGTGGTGTCAAGCTGATGGTCGATTCGCCTGAACACGGAGAGGGCCACGTCCACACCGGCCAGGACACCTTCCGCTTTCGCGCGGATGACGCCCCTGGCCTGAAGGTCTTGGGGGACAAGGGAATCCGTAGTGGGGTCGTTGGCCGCCTGGTCCTCGGCAAGGGCCATGTCGATTAGCTGCTGCACCTCGGGGACCAGATGAATCATGGCGCCTCGCCTATCATTGTCCGGTTATCAGGTCGTCGAGCCCCGCACGACCCAAGCCAGTCTGCCTAACGCTCAGGATTGCTCCCAAAGTACCATTTGGAAGAGGTTCTGACGAGTCAGGGATTACTGTAGACCGAGGCAGTCTCTCACCTTGAAAGCGTTTGGAGAAGAATATGCCGTGGGTTCTCCTACCTCCTCGTTGCCACCCATCCTTTTCAAGAAGAATCATCAGCTTTCGCCCCGAAATAGGCATCAGGAATGGCTAGCCTGCGCCTACCAACGTGAACCTAGACTCACCCACAGATTCCAACGGCGGTATCGGATATGTGGACACAGAATGGTCTCGCAGAAAGTCTTCCAGGAAACCCAACCGTTCCACTTCGCTAAGCTGAAGGTCGACTGCCTCGAAAAGCCTTGACTTCATCTCGCCAAGTTCGTCCGCAAAGCTCGAGGCGCCGATTTCGAGGCACGTCCCCACCCATTTCCCCTCCTGGAAAACATATTCCATAGTCAGGGGTATGAAATAGTCGGGAGACCCGGCGTTGTCGGTGTGGAGTCCAAGCGCCGCTTCCTGCATAATTGCTCACCCGTCCGTCCCAGGTTGTTCAGGCCGCTCCGGTTTTCACACCACTTCCAACATGCGCTGTAAGGCTATAAGAGACCAGCGCCTGGTCTCTTCGTCCACCGACACTTCGTTGACAACCTCTCCGTGGAGCAGGCCCTCCAACACCCAGTAGACGTAGGCGGGGTGAATCCGGTACATGGTGGAGCAGGGGCACACCACCGGGTCCAGGCAGAATACGGTCTTGTCGGGGTTCTGCTTGGCCAACCTGTTCACCAGGCTTATCTCAGTGCCCACGGCCCACACCGAACCCGCGGGGGCCTCGTTTATGGTCTTGCGAATCACCTCGGTGGAGCCGTCCATGTCCGCGGCCTGGACCGCCTCCATCATACATTCAGGGTGGACGATGACGTTTACGTCAGGGTAACGGGCCCGGGCGCCCTCGATTTGCTTGACGGTGAACCGGGTATGGACCGAGCAGTGGCCCTGCCACAGCACCATCTTGGCCTTTCTGAGCTGCTCCTTGGAAACCCCTCCCAGGGGTTTGAACGGGTTCCAGACCACCATTTCATCCGGGTCTATGCCCAGCTTTATTCCCGTATTGCGGCCCAGGTGTTGGTCGGGCAGAAAGAAGACTCGGTCCGAACGTTCGTAGGCCCATTTAACGGCGGCGGCGGCGTTGGATGAGGTGCATATGATCCCGTCGTGGCGTCCGCACAGCGCCTTGAGGCCGGCGATGGTGTTCATGTAGGCCACAGGGAGTATGCCGCCCTGGTCTCCCACGACTTCCTGCAGGTCGTCCCAGGCGTCCAGCACGTCGTCCAGCGGGGCCATGTCCGCCATCGAGCATCCCGCAGTGATGTTGGGCAGAATGACCTTCTGGTGGGCCGCGGAGAGCACGCTGGCGGTCTCGGCCATGAAGTGGACTCCGCAAAAGACTATGAACTCGGCATCGGACTTGGAGGCGGCGTTCTGGGAGAGCTTGAAGGAGTCTCCCTGGAAATCGGCGTACTTGATGACCTCTTCCCGCTGGTAGTGGTGGCCCAGTATCGTCACCCGATCTCCGAGCTTGGCCCGGACTTCGCTGATTCGCCGGTCCAGCTCCTCAGGCGAGAGGTGAAGATACTCTGTGGGAATCTTCTGCCAACGTATGTTGACCTTGATCTCTTCAGCCAAGGACTTGGCAGGCAACTCATCTTCCGTACGGCAGAAGGCGGAGTGCTCTATCTCAGTAATGGGTATGACCGGCTGTTTAGTCCTGGTTGTCATGGACTCACCTGCCTTCGGTGTTACACCACGGTTCCCTGGAGCGCCCAGGGGCTGGTCTTGGCCACTTCGACGTTGACCAACTCGCCTATCTGCGAGTCGTGCCCTTCCCAGAACACCAGCTTATCGCTTCGCGTCCGTCCCTGCAACTTTCCCTTCCTGCGCGTCTCTGCAAGGACCTCCACGGTTTGCCCTTCAAGTCTGGCGTTCCTACGAGCGGCGATCCCCTCCTGGAGTTTAGCCAGGCTCTTCAGGCGGAACTCCTTCTCCTCCAGGGGGACGTCATCGGACATCTTGCGCCAGGCTATCGTCCCCGGCCTTGGAGAGTAGGCGGCCGAGTGGACCTTGTCGAACTCCACGTCCTCAAGCAGGTCAAGCGTCCGCTCGTATTGCTCCCTGGTCTCTCCCGGAAACCCCACTATGACATCCGTGGCCAGGGCCACGTCCGGCATCCGCCGCCGGATGCGGTCAATGAGCCGTCTGTACTCGTCCAGCGTATAGCGTCGGCGCATGTTGACCAGCACCTCATCGTCGGCGGCCTGCACCGGCAGGTTGATATGCTCGCAGACTTTGTCCAAGCCCGCAACCGCGTCGAGAATCCGGTCGCTCATGAACATCGGATGGGAGGTGAGGAAACGAATGCGCCGCAGTCCATCGACGCGGTCGACGGACCGGAGCAGGTCGGCCAGGTCAACGTCCTCATCCAAGTCGTGCCCGTAGGCGTCCACCGTCTGGCCGAGAAGGGTGACCTCCTTCACGCCTCTGCTTGCCAGAAGCTCGACCTCGCGGACCACGTCATCCACCGGACGGCTGGTCTGCCTGCCCCTGCGGTAGGGGATTATGCAGAAGGTGCACATCAGGTCGCATCCGTGGATTATGGGCACGTGGGCGCTCACCGACGGCCTGACGGGTGTCAGGGTCCCGACGCAGCCCTCCCAGTCCAACCCCTTCCTTTGCCCCACTATGTCAAGCAGCGGGGCATATTCCTGGGGTCTCAGGAAGGCGTCCACGTACGGGAACCGCTTTTGAAGCGGGAGAGAGTCGGCCCCCACCATGCACCCCATGAGCGCCAGCACGCTGTCGGGGCGTTTCTCTTTCAGAGGCTTGACGAACCCCAGGTGGCTAATAACCTTGTCCTCGGCGCTCTGGCGGACCACGCAGGAGTTCAGGACGACCACGTCGGCGTCGCCGGGCCTGTCGGTCTCGGCCAGCCCCATCTGCTCTAGAGCGCTCCCAAGGCGCTCTGAATCCGCCACGTTCATCTGGCAGCCGATAGTCCAGATATAATAGCTGTTCATCATGCGACGAATTAAGGTATCGTATAGTGGCGGAGGGAATGGGATTCGAACCCATGAGCCCGATTTCTCAGGCCAAGCGCTTAGCAGGCGCCCGCACTAGGCCACTATGCGATCCCTCCATTCTTGGCTCTCAAATATACAAGAACCACAGGCGGACGGCAAGGCGCCGAAAGTCCGAGGAACGTTTAAGGAGCGCCGACGTGCTCATGGACGCTACTGTAGCGTGTGTATCTCGTGAACCCGCCAGGAAGCCTT
This sequence comes from Dehalococcoidia bacterium, assembly GCA_965237875.1. GTDB lineage: Bacteria > Chloroflexota > Dehalococcoidia > Lucifugimonadales > JAGWBF01 > DAOUJI01. The sequence goes on along the minus strand of CBDEGP010000002.1, from coordinate 1,415,899 downwards.
TTCGCGTAAACGTCCATAGCTAAGCCTAACTCTGAAATCCTCGCCTAGTGTCGGAGCATTGCGTCCAGCGAGCCATATACTGTCGTTGGCGTCTGGGTTGTAGCGCTCTTGCAATTTTCCATTGGGAATGCACGCAACAATGATGCGTTTGAGTTCCTGGGACTCGCCCGTTTCCTCGTATGTGTATTTGGCGATTGCCGTGACCACATAGAGTGATCGGTTCCCACGCGTTATGACTTTCTCCAGTTTGCCTGGTTCATCTATCGTTTTGCCAGAGCGCAACATTTTGACCACCATGGACGTTTGCGACATCTGGATCGTCGCCGTTCGGTCTCCATTCGCTTTTTCCGCCTTGGAGTCGAGCATGAGAGCGACCGGTTGAGCTTCTGGGAGGAAGACGTAGATGGCCTTCTTAACATCTACCTTGCCGTAAAGTCTCTCATTCAACCTGGGAACACCCATCGTTTCTAGGGCTTCCCGTGTCACATCTTCGGCGATGTCTTGGGGTAAGTCGGTTTCTTCGCGAAAGATAGTCGCCGCCTGATCACGGTAATCGGTTAGCGCTTGCACGATCATCGAAAAAGTCGTTTGCTCGAGACGTTCCAGTTCATCAAGCGTCATTGGTACGCCTTTGAGCGATGATGGTATTATGGGGGTCCACATCTATGCCTATCCATCGTCTGCCAAGGCGCTTGGCAACCACTGTGGTCGTGCCGGTTCCCACAAAAGGATCAAGCACCACCCCGCCAGGGGGAGAAAACAACCGAATCACCCTCCGGGCCAATTCCTCAGGGAACTCGGCTTCGTGACGGTCGTTGCGTTTTACTGACCGAATGTTCCATACACCCCTTGAACCCCAATCGGACCACTCAGCCGCATCCAAGCGGTTACGGTCGTACTCAGTAATTCCTGGACGCCAGAAGACATATACATGCTCAAACTCGTCAACAGCTCGATAGGAATTCGAGTGCCATCTGCTATTTGCCCAACATGGGTCTTTGTGCCAGATACGTTGATCGTAGAGATAGAAGCCTGCGTCCTCGGCCCAATCTGACACCATGCAACCCGTCAGGAGAACCTTTGTTGCTGTAGCTTGCTTGCCGCCCCGCACGTTGTTGTCTTCGAGACGGCGTTGGATGGTCTGTTCGCTGCACCCCAACAATGCAGCAAGTTCGTGTCTAGTGTCGTTAGGGCGTTCTCTTTTAACGGCGAGTATCTCGTCCTTGGTAACGGGGACCTTCTTGCGTCGTACGTTGTCCGCTTGAAACTTCGGGATGGCGTCGTCGTTGAAGCAGAGAATATCGCCGATATTGACGGCCAGGAACCCGCCCGGCTTGACGATTCGGGTGTGGCAATGGATAACGTCGCGAAGGAGGTTGCACCAGTCCTCGAAAGTCAAATCCCGTTCGTAGGACTTTCCAACATAGTAGGGAGGGGACCAAAAGCTGAGGTCAATGCTGGCTTCGGGAAGTTCAGCTAGGCATTGTCTCGCGTCGCCAGTAAGGATGCAATCCACAGCCACCTGGATGCCGTTGTTTAGCCAGATAGCCGTCATACCGCCAACTCCCTCACAACGTCTTCCCTGCCAGCTCTGGGCCCTAAACACATTTGGTCAGCTGCATTGGACTCAGTAACGTATAGAGCCAAGCGCCTGCCCATTGGGTGCAACGATTTATTAGGTTAGTAACCGCCATTAGTTGTTGTCAAGCGTTGTCTGACACCATAATCAGCCATCGAAGATAGATAATACGAACACTTTGGACCACACTTCACATTCACCACCGAGATGGAACTATGCGTCCTAAAGGCGAGTCGCCTTTCAGGTATACCTATGAGAAGACGGCGGCTGATCTGTGTGATTGTTCAAGGCTTTCGCAGATTTCTCCAAACTGGTCGGCGGCCCATTCGTCCAACTGTTTCAAGAGCGATCTAACTTCATCGAACACCGGCTTGGCGCCAGCAAGCCAACTGCTCTCTTTAGAGCCAATAGTCCCGTCGGTTCCTACCTGATATGTGACTGTCGTAAGTGTACTCATCACTTTCGCAGTTTCCCGGAGGACGAAATATAGTACATAGTTCGTCTCCATCTGATCGTAATGGGCGTCTGGACGCAGGGTTATCTCACCGTCTGGATCGATTGAAATAAGTCCTTGCATACTCTTAAATCGAGGGTGTGCGGCACGTTCACTGAGCTGTCCGTAGTGGACATCCCACACTTCCTTAGCCTTTGGAGGGGGAACGCCAATGGGCGAACCACAGGCGGACGGCAAGGCGCCGAAAGTCCGAGGAACGTTTGATTCGTGAATGAAAGCGATGTTTTTCTCTTAGTAGGCGCCGAAAAAGGTCAAGCATTGACTTGATTACTGCTCTACCCTATCATGTTTCCCCGTAACTCTATTCCGGAGCGACGATTATGGATGAATTGGACAGCAGAATCATCAATCTCCTTCAGGCTGACGGGCGCGCCTCGAACGCCAAGATAGCCCGAGACGTGGGGGTCAGCGAGGGCACGGTGCGACGCAGGCTGCGTCGCCTCATGCAAGACGAAGTAGTCAAAGTGATAGCAGTGCCGAACTTGGAGGAAATGGGTTACGCTATTGCAGCCCTCATAGGAGTGCAGACATCCCCTGGCCGGGTGGACGACGTGGCCGATTCGATATCATTGCTGGACGAGGCCCACTACGTGGCCATAACAACAGGGGCATGGGACATATTCGCCTGGGTGGGAGTCGAGTCCACCGAGCAGCTGGGCAACTTCATCCGGGGAAAGATAGGCGTCATATCAGGCATCACCCGGACCGAGACTTTTGTCAACCTGGCCATCAAAAAACGCACCTATGGACTGATCCTTTAATGAAATCGGGACCCTAATAAGCCTACGACCAAACCCATTCTATGCACGGAGGCCGCAGCATGACCGCCAATGTTATAGACTCCACTCCCGAATTCGTCGAGACTGCATACAAGAAGGTTGAAGCCAACCTGGCCGTGGCCCGGCGGAAGCTGGGACGGCCCCTCAATCTGGCCGAGAAGATACTCTTGGGCCACCTGGACGACCCCGAGAGCCAGGAGCTGGCGTCCGGAGACAGCTACCTCATGCTCCGGCCCGACCGCGTCGCACACCAGGACGTGACGGGCCAGATGGCCGTGCTCCAGTTCATGCAAGCCGGACGGAAAAGGGTCGCCGTGCCCACAACCATACATTGTGACCACCTGATCCAGGCGCGGGTCGAGGGCCGCGCGGACACCATCGACGCCCTCAACGAGAACAGGGAGGTCTACAACTTCCTGGAGTCCTCCGCCCGCAAGTACGGAATGGGTTTCTGGAAGCCCGGCGCGGGCATCATCCACCAGGTCGTCCTGGAGAACTACGCCTTCCCGGGCGGGTTGATGATAGGCACCGACTCCCACACCCCCAACGCCGGCGGTCTGGGGATGTTGGCCATAGGAGTGGGGGGAGCCGACGGCGCAGACGTGATGGCGGGGCTGCCCTGGGAACTCAAATACCCCACGTCCATCGGAGTCCGCCTCACGGGGGAGCTGAGCGGATGGACGGCGCCCAAAGACATCATCCTGTACCTGGCCGGGGTTCTCACAGTCTCCGGAGGCACCAACGCCATCATCGAGTACTTTGGACCCGGCTCCGAGTCCATCAGCTGCACCGGCAAGGCCACCATCACCAACATGGGCGCTGAGCTGGGCGCAACCTGCTCCGTGTTCCCGTTCGACAACCGGATGGCCACCTATCTCAGGGCCACCCAGCGCGGAGCGTTGGCCGACCTTGCCGAGGCGAACAGCGGCCTGCTGGCCGCTGATGAAGAGGCAGCGCAGGACCCGGACAAGCATTATCAGAGGGTGGTGGAGATCGACCTTTCCAGCTTGGAACCCCAGGTGGTGGGACCCCACACCCCGGACCTTGCCCGGCCCATATCCCAGATGGCCAAAGAGGTCGAGGAGAAGGGCTACGTAGACCGGATATCCGACTGTCTGATCGGAAGCTGCACCAACTCGTCTTACGAGGACATGTCCCGGGCCGCCGACGTGGCCGAGCAGGCCAAAGCCAGGGGGTTTTCGGTGAACATTCCCCTGCTGGTGACTCCGGGCTCCGAGCAGATACGGGCCACCATCGAGCGAGACGGTCAGATGCAGTCCCTGGGCGACATCGGCGCAACCGTGCTGGCCAACGCATGCGGACCCTGCATAGGCCAGTGGAAGAGGGATGACGTAGCCGACGGCCAGCCCAACACCATCGTCACGTCCTTCAACCGCAACTTCCCCCGCAGGAATGACGGCAGGCCCGACACCGCCGCTTTCATCACCAGCCCTGAGATAGTCATCGCCTACTCCCTGGCCGGCAGCCTCTCGTTCAATCCCCTTACGGATGAAATAACCGCTCCGTCCGGCGTTGCTTTCAAGCTGGACCCGCCCCAGTCGGCCCCTGAGATACCCGCCGGAGGCTTTGTGCAAGCAACGGACGTGTACGTAGAACCCGATGAAGACGGAGACTCGGTGGAGATCCACGTAGACCCCGCCAGCAACCGTCTCCAGGCCCTGGAGCCATTCGCACCCTGGGACGGCGAGGACTTTTTGGAGCTGCCCGTCCTGCTAAAGGCCAAAGGGAAATGCACCACCGACCATATCTCCCCAGCCGGGCCGTGGCTCAGGTTCCGGGGCCACCTGGACAACCTGAGCGACAACATGTTCCTGGGGGCCGCCAACTCCTACACCGACAAGTCGGGAGAGGGCCTCAACCAGCTCACGGGAGAGACCGGCCAGCCCATACCCCAGATCGCCCGCCACTACAAGGCCCAGGGCAAGCGCTGGGTGGCCGTGGGGGACTACAACTACGGCGAGGGAAGCAGCCGGGAACATGCTGCGATGTCTCCGAGGCTGCTGGGAGCCGCCGCCATCATCACCCGCTCCTTCGCCCGCATCCATGAGACCAACCTGAAGAAGCAGGGGCTGCTGCCTCTAACCTTCGAGGACGCCGCCGACTATGACAAGGTGCAGGAAGCCGACCGCGTCAGCCTGCTGAGTTTGAAGGACTTGGCCCCCGGCAAGCCCGTTGCGGCCCGGCTGCACCACGCCGACGGCTCGTCCGAGGACCTGGACCTCCGCCACACCATGAACCCAACCCAAATCGAATGGTTCAAAGCCGGCGCGGCGCTGAACCTGCTCCGTGGGGGCTGACCCGCCCCGACTGTACGGAAAGTCTTTGATACGGTCATACCAACAGGAGGAAATCTTACGAGATGGCAAGACACGCGGTTGCTGACGCCAAAATAAGAATAACCAGTTTCTTTGGCAGCAGTGAAAACCAGATCGCAGGTCAGCAGTTTCGGGGCGGTCAGGTTGATGTTGTAGTCGGCAGCAGCGACATAGACTTGGGCAGCGCGGCCATTGCAGATGAGGGAGCGACAATCAACATCATAACCACCATGGGCAGCGTAAGGCTTCTAGTCCCTGAAGACTGGGCTGTAAACATCCAAACCAGGGCTGTCGTCGGCAGCGTCGCAGCCAAACGCGTCGCCCCAACCTCACCCGCCGGACAGCTCACTCTAACCGGGTTGTGTCTCTTTGGCAGCGTGGAGATAAAGTCCTAAACTCGGGGCTCCAGCGGTTCAGTTTCCGAATCCAGTCGCCAGGCAGGATCAGGCGACGGGCCTCATACAGATGGCCAGTCCAGCTTCTGAAACTAAGGTTGACTTACTGCGGTTCCTCGACCTAGTCAACCGGATAGAGGAACTACGCGCGCCTTAATGGGAACTTTTGCGCCAAGGTATACCACGAGGACTTCACCTTCTCGAATACCCTAACGACACCGTTAGTAAAATCCTGAGGCTGCTTGAAAAGCCTTGAACCGGTCGACGGCCAGCGGACCCGGCCTTCAATCCTCCTCGGATCGAATGTCTAATGCCGCGCTGGACACTATTGGTGTTACAGTTCTAAACTGCTCCAAACTTGAAGGCTCTTCATGAGACTCGCTGAACCAATAGAAACGACAGGTTTGTTCTGGCTGCCTGAGCAACCAGACACCAAATTGTCGGGCGTCCTCAAGATTTCCGAGTCAGGTGAAATCACAGTCGATTTGGCAGGAGAGTTTGGCGATCCTTTCGTGAAGCCTAGAAGACTTGGTATATCAGCTAGGCCAAGCGAAGAAGAAGAAGCACTAGACCCAGCACGCATAGTAGGAATCCTACAACGGGGTGGTCGGCTAACGTTAGATAGGTGTCTCCACCAGAAAAGTCGATTCTCTCTTCCGGGTCATGTGTCTACATCAACTGTTTCAGCCGAACTCGCGCTAGTCGGTGCCGAATATTGTGAAGGGGAGGAGGTGCTATTTTCGGAATTCAGCTTTACGATAGAAGGGCTTGACGCTTGGCTTTCGATATCTGGGATCGAGATTGAACCGAACACTGCAAGCGGAGGAGGTTTGATCCGCTATCACATTCCTGATGACATCCCGGTACATCTTCCAACCGAAGCTGAGCTAAGATTCAGGTTTGGCTTGACCTTTCCTAGCGTTTCTGTACCTATCACTGAAGCTGCGGTTCAGCAGACTGCAGAGGTACAGATAAATCTCAGAGAGCCGCGTCCTATTGAATATTTCACTTCCGTGGCATCCAAGCTATGCAATTTTTTGACTCTCGTATTGGACGAGGCTGTATCCATACAGTCAATGACCGGATACTTGGATCAGGAGACAACGGGGGGAGAGCACCGTCCAGTACCCGTCAAGTTATACGGCCAATTCGCTCCGTGGCCTGAAAAGAAACCCACCGTACGATTGCACCACACCCTCTTTCGATATCCGCAGGTCGCTATTCAACTCGACAACATGATGGGCAAATGGTTCGAGAACTACGAAACCTTTGAACCTGCGTTCAATCTCTATTTTGCTTTGAGGGCACAGCCTTCTCAATTTCTGGACACGAAGATCCTCTGGCTCTGTCAAGCACTTGAGACGGTTCATCGAAGGAGTTCTGGCGAGACAGAGATGCAGGAGGAAGAGTTTGCCAGCCTACGCAAATCAGTAATGCAAAACTGCCCACCAAACAGACGGCAGTGGCTTGGTCTCCGATTACGCAATGAATTATCTTTCAGGAACCGCATAAATAGACTTCTGGACCCATTTAACCGATGGTTCGGCGACGAAGACAAGCGCGAGGCTTTCGTCAACGTAGTGTGTGACACTAGAAACTACCTTACTCATTACGATGACGTCACTACCAAAGATAGAGCAAGTGGTCCAGATGAAATGTTTGGACTGTATGAGAAGTTAGAGGCCCTGTTCCAGTTGCATCTCTTGAGTCAGTTAGGCTTTGATGACCTGTCGATTGACTCCATAATTCAAGGAAATCGCAGGCTTCGACGAAGATTAGAGGTTTAAGGAAGGATTCTAATACGCACGGAGAAAGGGGATACCCGAAGGCAATGGCCTTCCCAGAGAGGGCACGGGGATGGTGCTGGGTATGAGAGTTGAACAAGAAACCCACGTCACGTGAATCGAACCGTGAACGGAGGGGTTGCAGACCCCGCACCAATGGGGTCGTCCCACTACGCGCTGTCTTGAACCCTACTAGCCATGACGACCGAAGTCTTACATGTCTTTCGCCAACCGCGAACCTTAAACGTAGAAACAGCCCCCGAACTAGATCGGGGGCTGTCTTAATAATACGAGGTTGGCGGTCCGGGGTAAGGAGGTTGCGCCCTAACCCATGGGATTGGCGTCGGGGTGGCCAAGGAGGAACCTGCCGTGGTTTTCCACAGCCCGCTCGCTGACCATGAGGTGCTGGCCGCCGGCGTATACGTCCCGCAGACATCTCTGCAACTGTGCGGAGTCGAAGATGGCCTCGCCTCCCGAGTACCGGAAGGCCGTCTCCGCCACGTCCACGGAAACCTGGGTGACGTAGCTGGACGTGGCCCTCATGGCAGACTGCAGCCGCGGCCCGGGCGTCTCACCCGCGCAGGCCGCTTCCCAGCCCTCGGCCATGACCTCTTTTGCCAGAGCCTTGGCGGCCCGCAGCTTCAGGTCACACTCTCCCAGGTCCCTCTGGAAGGCGCCACGCTCCGAAAGAGGAGGCCGGCTGTAGTAGCCCCGCTGCCTTACCGCCGCCTTGTCCATCACAATGTCCAGGGCCTTGCGCGCGCAGCCCAGGGCGAAGGCGGAGTGCTCGTTAATCACGAATCCCGGGCGGCCAAGTCGGTAAAGGGCCCCGCCCCTGTAGATATGGGGATTCCACACGTCCCAGGTGAAATTCTCCGGGACGAAGATGTCCTTCACGGAAAAATCGCAGCTTCCCGTTCCACGCAGCCCCATCACGTGCCAGTTGTCGTGTATCTTCACCTGGTCCGTGGGCATCATGCATACGATGTGGCGTTCGGCCTCGCTTTCGTCGCCGGGCACCAGGGCGCCGCCCCGCACCCAGTGGGAATGGCGGATGCCGCTGGCGAAGGACCATTGCCCCGTGACCCTGTATCCCCCTTCCACCGGCTCGGCAGCGCCTCCCTGGGCTAAAGATGACGCCACGCGCGGCGGACGCCCGCCGGGGAACACTGCCTCTATGGCGTCGTCCGGCAGATATGCCCCCGGCTGGCCCACGCTGGAGCTGCCTATCATAACGCACCAACCCGCCGACGGCTCCACGCGGGTGATGGCCTCGATTATCTCCATCTGGACCACGGGGTCGGCTTCCGCTCCACCCAACACCGTGGGCAACTTTATGGAAAACAGCCCCGCGTCGTACAGGGCATCCACGGAAGCCTGGGGGAGAGTGCCGATGACTTCCCCTTCTTCGGCGTGGGCTTCGAGGACCGGGCGCACCTCTTCAACGGTCGCCAGGAGCGCCTCCAGCTTCTCTTCCTGCCGGACCGGATAAACTTTCAGAGCCATTCATTCCTCCCCTGGGGTTTGAGCTAGCTTAGACTAACGATTATACGTCAAAAATATAGCTGTTCTCGCCTTGGCTGTGCCGCTTTTCCCCTCATCCGCAGCCGAAGGCGTCATATACGACTTTTCTTAGAAGCCGCCGGTCACCCCAAGCCGTCGAGGCACTCCCTCAGAGGCTTGTGGATGCAGGTGAATATGGGCGTGTCCCTCTCGGTGTACGGCCTGGCCTCGGATTCCCGCAACTCCATCACCAGGTCCAGGAAGTCCACGGGATTGGCCGTCTCGAAACCAAGCACAAACTCCTGGTCGTCGAACCCGAAAGAGTACGAGGTGCTTATCTTCACCGACGGGTATTTGTGGCCCACCTGGAAATGCTCGTTCATCATGCGTTGCCGTTCATCTTTGGGCAGCTGGTACCAGTCGTGGGTCTTGACGAAGGGGTACACGAAAAGGTAGTCCCGCCCGATGGCCCGGAACCCCTCACCTGAGCCGTCCTGGCCTTCATGGGCGTGGCTGTCGATGTAAGGAGACCGCTTGGTCATGGCCAGGTAGGAATGGGGCATGTGGAGGCGCTTGCCCAGCCCCGTCCGGTTCAGCTGGGCCGCCAGCCCGTCCAACAGGTCCAGGGACTCGCTGACCTTCCAAAGCAGGAAGTCCACGTCGCCCCTGGTCCCCAGCAGGCTGTAGCTGGCAATGCCCATCCTGGAAGAGAACTCGTCCACCACGGCCGCGAACTCCCGTTTCCCACGGTCTCGCTCGTCCTCGGGAAGCTGCCGCCAACCGGGGTCAACCTTGAAAAACGAGTACTTGATGAACCGGCCCTTGAATTCCTGGGCCATGGCGCCCTCCCGTAAATTGTCGCCGACATTGTATCACGGAGACATTCCCAGACAACCAACGGCAAGGCCCTACCAGGTCAGAACTATCTTCCCGAAATTCTCCCTGTTCAGCATGGCGCTGTGGGCTTCCTGGACCTGGCTGAAGGGGAAAATCCGGTGGACCACCGGCTTGAGCCGCCCGTCCCTGACAAGGCGCATGATATCGTGGAGGTAGCTGTTGCTTCCCATGAAGGACATCAGCAGGGACAGACGTTTGCCGCGAAACTCCCCCCAATCGAATTCCATGCCAGTTCCTGCCGTAAACCCGCAGCTGATGACCCTGCCGGCGTAGGCCATGGCCCCGAAAGTCTCCATCAGCGTCTGGCCGCCAACACTGTCCACCGCGACGTGAGCGCCTCCGCCGGTGGCTTCCACGACATCCCCGGGCCACCCTGTCCTGGTGTAGTCTATGGCAGCCTCGGCGCCAAGCTCGAGGCCCTTGGCCCGCTTCTCCTCGCTGCTGGCCGTGGTCACGACCCTCGCGCCCAGCATCCGGGCTATCTGAATGGCGGCTATGCCGACGCCGCTTCCCGCGGCGTTCACCAATACCCACTCCCCCGGCTGTACACGGGCCTTTTCCACCAGGCATCGCCAGGCTGTAATGAACACCAGCGGGATTGAAGCCGCCTCTTCATAGCTGAGGTTTTCCGGCTTGGGCACGAGATTCATGGCCGGGACCTTCATAAGCTCCGCGTAGCCGCCGTCGAACTTCGAGCCCAGCATCCCATATTCGGGACAGTCGGCATGTTGTCCATGCTGGCAGTGGAAGCAGATGTTGCAGCTTACGCCCGGCGCCACCACCACGGGGTCGCCTTTGGCCCAGCAGGCCACGCCCTCCCCCACGTCCTCAACGACGCCTGCCACGTCCCGCCCCAGGATTCTGGGGCCGCCGAAACGCGGCCCCTCGGACTTGTGCCCCCACACGTCCGCGTGGTTCATAGCACACGCCCGCACCCGCACCACGACCTCCCCGGGCCCGGCCACAGGATCAGGGACCTGGCTTATAGCCAGCGTCTCCACCCCGCCCGATTCGTAAACAATGGCTTTCATCTGGCGCCCCCTACATTCTCTACGTTGAATTTGACCTATCGACCGGCGGTTGTGGAAGTCAACGACCAACTAATTGCGGCAAATTCCCCCAACGGTCTAAAGCCTAACGGCATCTACGGCGGAAAACGGTCGTCGAAAGCCTCTTGCTCTTCTTCATCTTCCACGTAACCAACACCCAGTCGTATCACTTCCCCGTTGACGAATGAAATTCTGATCAACGCTTGAAACATGGCAGCGAACCCCTGGCTAACCCATTTCACGCCGCGTATCCCTTCCACATTCCCCAAGTATCCAACAATCGCCTCGACTACCTGGTCCTCGTTCCACTGATAGCTCCCGGATTCCCACTGATTCATCAGGCCTCCCGATCCAACATTGTTGAATTGAGATCGGGACTATTGATCGAATTCGGTGTACTTGTCAATGTTTGGCTTACAGCAGTCGCCACGCAACCTAACCGATGACCCGATACCGCCCTTTGCCCAGGAACTTCAGCACATTGCCTTTCCTCAACACTTGGAGTTGCTGTCGGATTTTGGCTTCAACGTTGCGGTTCTCCGGGTTGCGGCGGGCCAATTCGTCCGTAAACCGCGCATAAAAGTCCTGGAGCGTAAACTCCTGATCCCCGGTGGCAGCGCACAGAATGCGAACACATGAGAGGATTTCGGCGCCCCACCCACCCCTGGCACGGGAATCCAATCTCAGGAAGTCGAACTTCCTCCAGTCCGACCTAACATCGGCTGCGTCACGGGCAATCCCGTAGTCAACCACTGAAACCCGGCCGTCCACCGGCAACTCTTTCAGCAGGATTTTAGAGCCTACCCAGCCTTCTCTTCGTGCGCCTTTCTTTAATGGGGGCCTCGCTTCTATCACTGCCCGTGTGAAAAAATGGCCCGGAACAACGAACAAGTCAGTGACGTGCCAAGCTGGTACGGAATATCGCAAGAAGACGTAGTGTGGCGCCTGGCCTTGTTCTATGGCTTTCAACTTGGGTCCGTAGGCCGAATTCGTAACGGACCCTCCGAACCTGCGCTCTTGGCTCTTTAGCTGGTATCCAGCGGTGCATTCGGGGCAGATGTAATCCCTGACCTTGGTGTTGGGCGGCTCAGGGGACAAAAGGGTGGATGGGCAGGCGAGGCAGAAGAGGTTGCGAGCCGCCCAATCCTCGCTGATCCGCCGCGATGTTTGAGAGCCGCTGGAATATCCTGCGCCGACTGACGGGTCCATCTGGAGATTCATGCTCACGCCTAAGGGCTAATGCCCGCCTTCCAATTCACCCAACTCCATAATCGACCTGATTATATCCTCAGTCCGCGCCCGTTTTGGCATGATGCTCAGAATCTCACACCATCCCGGCATCGCTGCACACAACCCACGGTCTGTCGCCCACCATTTTGGCGCCGTTTCAAGGAATATAACGTCTGCTTCACCGCCGTTGATTCTATAAACGTGTTGCCCAATGGAATCCTCCATAGAAATGGGGCGCTCATCTTCGCTGCTTTTTATCGCGTCGGTTAACAGGTCGTACTCGATTTGCATCCAGCTAACTCCTTTGCTGTAACGGGGCCTGACCGGGGGGCCGTTACCCTAGGGGCCCGCTTACTCCCAACCCCAGTCCTGTCTGTTTGGTCCGTGACCGGGATAATTGATGGAAGTTCGAACCTTGTCAAGGCCGCATTGGCGGTTTCGGACAGCAATAGACGGCTTACCGCTCATACCTCTACTGGGCCGTGCGGCCTCCGTCGAGGACCAGCTCGGCGCCTGTCATGTATGAGGAGTCGTCGGAGGCCAGGAACAGCACGGCCTGCGCCACGTCTTCCGGGGTCCCTATGCGCCCCAGGGGAGTCTTGCGGACCCGGTCCTCCACGTTGGCGGGGTCAGCAAAGTAGGCGGCCGTCATCGGCGTTATTACATCTCCCGGGTGAATGGAGTTGACCCTGATTCCATAGGGCGCAAGCTCCACCGCCGCCGCCTTGGTGAACAGGCGGACCGCCGCTTTGGAGGCGTGGTAGACGGCAGACGTGCCTCCGGCGACTATTCCGGCGATGGAGGAAATGTTGATTACTGAGCCGCCTCCGGCCCTCCGCATGTGGGGGATGGAATGCTTGACTCCCAGAAACGGGCCTCGTGCGTTGACGGCCATGACCCGGTCCCACAGCTCCTCGCTCGTCTCCTCGATGGAAAGCCGTTGGCCTATGCCTGCGTTGTTCACCAGTATATGGAGTCCGCCCATCATCTCCACGGCGCTGTTGACAGCCTCAACCCAGTGGGACTCCTCAGATACGTCCAGATGACGGTATGCGGCATGGCCCCCGTTCTTCTCTATCAAACGGACCTGCTCAAGGCCTTCATCATCCAGGACGTCGGCGACGACGACCGTGGCGCCTTCACGGGCCAACAGCCGGGCGTGGGCGGCGCCCATTCCCCTGGCGCCTCCCGTAACAAGCGCCGCTTTACCGGCCAGCCGTCCCATTCCGTCCATCAATCGTCTTGAAGGGCCTCACCAAGTCTCGCGCCGACCGCCGCATATACAGCCGCCTCTTGCCACCCAACTCCCACGGGTTGCCGCCTCTAGTGGCCTGAAGTAGAATAACACGACCCCTAGCCCTCTTTGCTTTCAGCGCCATTTCGAGACATCTGGAGGTTACATGATATACGAGTTGCGCACCTACGACCTGAGACCCGGTTCCATCGAAGAGTTCGAACGGAGGGTGGAAGAGGCCCTGCCCCACAGGACCCATCTGTCCCCCATGGCTGCTTTCTGGCACACGACCATAGGCCCGCTGAACCAGGTCGTCCACATCTGGCCCTACGAAGACCTGAACGCCAGGGCAGTCATCCGGGCAGAGGCCGCCAAGAGCCCCAACTGGCCCCCCAAGACCCAGGACCTAATCCTGAACATGGAAAACGTAATCATAGAGCCCGCGCCGTACGTCAAGTCCCTGGAGCCGGCGGAGATTGGCCCCGTATTCGAGATACGCATCTACACCTTCACCCCAGGCGCTCTGCCCAACATCGTCGAAGGGTGGAAAGACTCGCTTCCCGCCCGCGAAAAATACTCGCCCAACGTCCTCACCGGGTACACGGAAATCGGCGGGCTGAACCGTTGGTACCATATCTGGGCGTACAAGAGCTTGGCCGAACGCGACAGCGTCCGCGCAGAGGCGACGTCTGACCCCAAGTGGCCCCCGCCCACCCGCCAGTATTGGCTGAGCCAGGAGAACAAGATACTCCAATCAGCGTCATTCTCACCGATACGATAGGCCCTCCCTTAAGATGGACGCAAGGCCCCGCACGGGGAACGGGAACGACCCATGATCTATGAGATGAGGACCGAAACTCTGAGGCCCGGCGCAGTGCCCGAGTACGAGCGCCGTTTCGCGGAGAAGCTGGAAAGCCGGGAGAAGTACTCGAAGCTGGGGGCCTTCTGGCACACCGTCATAGGCCCCCTGAACCAGGTGATACACGTCTGGCCTTACGAGGACTTGGAGCACCGGGCGAGAGTCCGGGTTGAAGCCGCCCGGGATCCCGCATGGCCTCCGCAAGTTGACGACCTGGCGCTGAGCGTCCAGGTGGAGGTCATGTCCCCGGCGCCCTTCATGAAGCCCCTGGGAAACAGGCGCCTGGGCGACATCTACGAGATGCGCATCTACTCCTACGTGCCCGGCGGCATCCCCCACGTGGTCCAGCGCTGGTCCGAGTCCATAGAATACCGGGAACAATACTCGCCGCTGGTGGCGGCGTGGTACCCGGAAATGGGCAGGCTCAACAGGTGGTACCATCTCTGGGCCTACAAAGACCTGGAGGAGCGGGAGTACCTCCGGGGCCAGTCATTGAAGGACCCCCATTGGCCTGTGCTGACCTATGAGTGGCTGCTCAGGAACGAGTGCAAGATCATGGCGCCGGCGGCTTTTTCTCCCATGCACTAGGGGCCGCTGGACTTAGGAGCGGGACTATGGCAGACATCAAGGTAGGCGTATCCATCCCCACCGTCATAGGGAACCCCATAGACATGGCGACGGTGGCCAGACGGGCCGAGGAGTTGGGGTTCGAGTCCATCTGGGCGCCAGAGCACACCCTGGTCCCAGTCAACGTTGCAACGCGTTTCCCCTACAGCGAGGACGGAGCCGTCCCTCCATACTACAGCCACATGATGGACCCTTTCGTGGCCCTGTCCCACGCCTCGGCCTCCACGTCCACCATCAAGCTGGGCACGGGGGTCACACTGCTGCCTGAGCGCAACCCCATACTCCTGGCCAAAGTCATAGCCTCCCTGGACCATTTTTCGGGAGGCAGGGCGTTGGTGGGCATAGGGGCCGGATGGCTCAGGGAGGAGTTGGAGATAATGGGGGGCGCTTTCTCCCGGCGGTGGAGCCAGGCCAAGGAGTCGGTGCTGGCCATGAAGGAGCTTTGGACCAAGGACGTGTCCGAGTTCCACGGCGAGTTCTACGACTTCCCGCCCATCAGGTCTTTCCCCAAGCCTGCCCAGAAGCCCCATCCGCCCATCCTGCTTGGCGGCATGGCCAAGAGGGTGCTCAACCGGGTGGTGGAGTACGGCGACGGCTGGGCCCCCAACGTGGCCAGCTACCACGAAATCACCGCCGCCATGTCGACAATCGTCCACCTGTGCGCCGCCGCTGGCCGTGACCCACGGGAGATAGGGATTACGGTGTACCAGATCGCTCCCGAGAGGGACGTGATGCGCCGCTTGGGTGAAGCAGGCGCGTACCGCGCCGTCACCCGCATCAACGGCGACTCCACTCAGTCTGCCCTCGACTACCTGGACAAGCTGGCCCTGGAAGTCTTGTAGGGGCTGGGGGTCGGTCAGAGCGGCCTTTAGGCCCTTATCATCGCCACTACGTCCGCTATGTCGGGGGCGTCTTCCAGGCGCCACAGGGTCTCGAGCAGCGTGTCGGTGCGGTGGGCGGGAAGGACGCCGTCGGCCAGAGCACGGAACTTGGACTCGATTTCGGTGCGGGTCATGGGGTTGCGCCAGTGGCCGTGGTGGAAGGGCACGTCACCCGACCTGATCCGCTCGCCGGACTTGGTCGTGACCTCGATGCTGCACAACATGGCCTCCGGGGCGCGGCGGTTGGCCTCCTCGGACACGGACACTTTGACCCGCTGCACAAGGTCGAGGAGGGCGGGGTCATTGAGATATGCATCGTCAAAGCGCTCCACTCCAACGTCGCCGTACTTCAACATAACCGCCACCGTATAGGGCATGGAGTGGTCCGCCGTCTCCCGGGTGGCGGGGCGCCACTTCTCCGGGTCTCCGGCCATGATTCGGACGGCCGTCCCCAGCGTGGACACGTGGATTTCCTCTATGTCGTCCACGCCGGTCATCCGCTCCCGCACCTTCAGGGCCGCCTCCATCACCGTCTGGGAGTAGAGACCCAGGGGAAAGCGTTTGATGCTGACCTCGGAGACCTTGAAGGGCGTCTCTCCGCCTCCGAAGGGGGCCAGTTCTATCAATTCGCCGGTTATCACTTTGCCAAAGCCTTCCCGCCCGTCGAAAATCTCTCCCGGCCCCGTCAGGCCCTTCTCCGCCAGCTGGGCCGCGAAAACGGCGTTGCGTGAGGCGTTGGCGAAAGCGCACCCCTTCCACATGGACACGGTGCCTATGCGCGTTTGGTGCAGGGACACGTTGGGAGTCAGGGAGAGGCTGATAGCCTGGGCCGTTTTCTCCTTGTCCAGGCCCAGGGCGCGGGCGGCTCCCACCCCTGCCGATATGACTCCCAGGGTCACGTGGTCGTAGCCGCGGTTGCGCACCTCCACGGCGTCACACAACCGGCAGAAGGTCTCGTAGGCCAGCACAGTGGACGCAATGAACTCTCGTCCGGTGGCATGACGCAACTCGGCAAGGGGCAGCACGGCGGCTATCGCGTCGCTGGGATGGCCGGAGTCGATGCTGGTGTAGCCGTCGTTGAAGTCCAGATACCGAATCATAACGCCGTTGGCGAAGGCGGCAAGCTCCGGCGTGGTGGAATGGCCGCTGACCAATACGGTGGCGGGCTGTTTGGCTGTTACCGCCTGGGCCAAGTCCACGGCGACCCTGGCGGGGAAGCTGTCGTAGCCGCCTAGAGCGCAGCCTATGGTGTCCACTATCAGACCCTTGGTCTTTTCGACGGCGTCAGTGGGAATCCGGTCGTAGTCCAAGCCGGTTGCGTAATCGCTCAGATAGTCCAGTATGCGGTCCACGGGCAACCTCCTCCGCTCCGGTGGTAAAATAGGCGCAGTGAGATTGTGTACGAGAGCGCATTTGTTGACAAGGGCACGCTAATGGGAGCCTACCCGTCCATAACGCCAAGGGTTGCAGAGACTTGCACGTCCGCGGGGGAGAACGCCGATGGTTAGGTGGCTGCTGGTCAGGCACGGGGAGACGGCGTGGAACGCTGAAGGCCGGGTGCAGGGTCAGACCGACACGCCCATGTCCGAGAGAGGCCGCAAGCAGGCCGAAGCCCTGGGAGAAAGGCTGGCCGGCCAGAAGATTGACGCCGCCTACGCCAGTGACTTGGTCCGCGCCTGGGAGACGGCCCGGTTGGCCCTCAAGGGCTGCAGCCTGGAACCCCAACCGGCGCCCCTTCTGAGAGAACGCTCCTGGGGGGAGTGGGAAGGGATGACCTTCGCGGAGGTGCGGAAACGGTTTCCCGACCGGTACGCCGCGCTCCGAGACTCGGTTGACGTCTCCCCACCGGGTGGAGAAAGTGTGTTGGACCTCATGTACCGAACGTCGGACTTTGTGAAGGGACTGGAAGGACTCCACGGCCGGGAGGACACCCTGTTGGTCGTGGGACACGGCGGATGCCTCAACGCCCTTCTGATGAACTTGCTGGAGCTTCCCCCGTCCGCCGCGGTGCGCTTTTCGCTGCGGTCCGCCAGCCTGACCCTGGTTGAGCCTTTGGTGTGGGGCCGCGCCATGAGGCTCTTCGGAGACATCTCCCACTGGGAAGGCAAGGTCTGATGGCCCGTTCAAAACCGCAGGCCCGTCAATCTAAAGCGGTGACGGCTAAAGTAGTGATGGTCCAGGGAACTGCCTCCCACGTGGGCAAAAGCATTCTGGTCGCCGCGCTCTGCCGCATTTTCCGGCAGGACGGCTATAGAGTGGCCCCATTCAAGGCCCAGAACATGTCCAACAACTCCTTCGTCACCCCCGACGGCGGGGAGATAGGGCGCGCCCAGGCGGTGCAGGCTGAAGCGGCCGGAGTCGAGCCGGCGGTGGAGATGAACCCCATACTGCTGAAACCGGAGGCCGACCACCGGTCCCAGGTGGTGCTTCTCGGCAAGCCCGCAGCCTCCGCCACCGGCGACTATTTCGCTACGGCCAAGCCCAAGCTCTGGCGGGCGGTTTCCCAGTCCCTGGACAAGCTGAGGCGCCAATACGACGTAGTGGTAATAGAAGGCGCGGGCAGCCCCGCCGAAATCAACTTGAAGGCGAACGAGATCGTCAACATGCGGGTGGCCCTCTACGCCAAAGCTCCCGTGCTGCTGGTGGGCGACATCGACCGGGGAGGCGTCTTCGCATCTCTCGTCGGCACTATGGAGCTTCTCGACCCCCATGAGAAGGAGACCGTCAATGCCTTCATCGTCAACAAGTTCCGTGGACAACTTTCCCTGCTGGAGCCGGGGCTTGACTGGCTGGAAGAGCGGACGGGCGTTCCGGTTCTGGGAGTCGTGCCCTACTTCAAGGACATCGAGATAGCGGAAGAGGACGCCGTATCCCTGGAAGAACGCAGGCTGCTGAAATCGCAGACCGAATACGTGCTGGACATCGCCGTGCTCGGCCTGCCCCACATATCCAACTTCGACGACTTCGACCCCCTGAAGAGGGAACCCGGAGTCCGGCTGCGTTACGTGGAGGACCGCGACAGCTTGGGTGAGCCCGACCTGATAGTCCTGCCCGGCACAAAGACAACTATGGCCGACCTGTGGTGGCTCCGAGAGCGCGGGTTTGCGTCGGAGATACAGGCCCGGGCACTCGCTGGGACTCCCGTGATAGGGATATGTGGCGGCTACCAGATGATGGGCCGTCGAATACTTGACCCTATGGGCGTGGAGTCGGAGCAGAAAGAGGCGGACGGTCTGGGCCTGCTGCCGGTGGATACGGTGTTCGCAACCACTAAGGAGACCCACAGGGTCCGGGGGACTGTTGGTCCAGGCCCCGGCTTGTTGGGCAAAGCGAGCGGAGCCGCCGTCGAGGGCTATGAGATTCACATGGGTTCGTCCACCCCAACAGGCCCGGAAGGGCTGCTGGACCCCTTCCATATCAGCCGCGCATCCGGTCAGCCTGTGTCGGGAGTGGACGGCGCCGTCACGCCCGACGGGCTCGCCCTCGGAACGTACATACACGGGGTCTTCAACAGCTACAGCCTGCGCAGGGCCATCCTGGAGCAGTTGGCCGAATGGAAGGGAGCGCCCCTGCCCGATCCTTCCAATACGGGAGGCCAACTTTCCCGTGACGGAGAATACGACAAGCTGGCTCAGACTGTCAGGGACAGTCTCAAGATGGACCTGCTCTACCGTATCGTCGGACTTGGACCGGCGCCTGCGGCATGAATGGTCGTAAACCAGTTTTACCCCCAACCATCGCAGTGAATGGCGGTTAAGCGAATTGCGTAGGCTATTGTCGCAACGACCTTTAACCTCGTCTCTTCCAGCAGTCCTTGCTATTTCTTTAGTCGTTCTCTCTGTTGCCCTGTGTTCAGCGTGTGCGGATTCATCGGAGTCGGACGGAACAGGGACCGACAACTCGCCGCTTTCCACGCAGGATAGTCCTGGCGCCCCTAAGTTGACTGTAAGTGGTGTCTGGAAGGCTAAAGAAGGCGCGATCAGCGCTATCGCAGACGGCGACATTCTTGGTTCGGAACATCTTGCAGTAGGCTTGGGCCTAAGCACAGGCCCACGGCTTGTCATACTGGACCTGTCGAATCCGGTCCAACCCGTGGAGAAAGGTGGAATAGCCCCGCCCTTCTCAAGCAGAGGGCTGCTCATTATTGAAGATTTGGCGTTTTCGGGGACCAATGTTCTGGCCACGCTTGTTGGACCCGGCGGCGGACTATGGATAGTCGATGTCTCTAGTCCGGCGTCTCCTCAACATGTTGCATTTTTGGAAGTACCAGGGAGCCTTCTTAGAGGCCTTGCTGTAGTTGATGGTTTAGCTTTCATGGTCGGTTACCCTGGCGAGGCGTACTGGACCGACAGAACCCCTCCCGGAAAACCGGGCATTCTCCTAGCGGATGTGTCAGATCCTCGAAATCCGAGGGTCACAGGCTCTCTTGAAGGGTCGATGTGGGGAAGTCACGCCGATGTCGTGGTCCAGCCTCCAATGGCTTATCTTGTAGGCCCGTCCGGCCTCTACTTGATTGATGTCAGCGATCCGACCCGACCACAAGAGATGGGGTCGTTTGTGGACCCTCAGTCGGCGCCGATTGAATTTACCGATGTGAATATTGGTGTAGCGGGATACCGGCCATCTGATTCTTTCCCACGAAGCCTAGTCGTTCAAGGTCGCCATGCCTATGTTGCATCCGGCTCTAAAGGTTTACGAATCATTGATGTTGGGACAAGCGCACATCTGAACGAGGTTGGTTCGATATCAACTGGTTTTACGCAGGACGTGGCGGTATCGGGACAACTAGCGTTTACCTATGACCATTCGATTCCGCCACAAGCGGCTGCAGGGAGCGCCATACGGATGCTGGACGTTTCCCAAGTTGGATCCCCTAGATTGATGGCATCGTTGGATACCCAGGACACCCAGTTCGCTGGTTTGATCGTTGCCCTGAAAGGACACGTTTACGCTACCGACGGAATACGGGACCTAATCATTGTTTCCTACAGCCTAGAATAAGAGTCGCCAGTTGGAGTTTTTTGTCTTGGGGTCTCGCATGCTCTTGGGCGCCGTGTTTCTGGTGTCGGCGGTCAGCAAAATTCCGGTTCCAAACGAGTTCGTAAAAACCGTCCGCAAGTCCGGTTAAGGCGGATAGTTTGGTGTGAACCGGCGCTTTGCATTGACAAAGGCGGCCCTGGAAACTACACTTCTTATAATGATTCTAATGAGAGAATCAATGGAACGCTCTCGTTGGAGGTTAGGGCGGCTTCGCCCTGGTTCCCGGCCGCTTTACTCCCTTTCTCTGCGATTGTATACTTAACGTCGATTGGTTATGACGAAAGGAGACGTCTATGCCTGATAAGGACATTGCGTTAATGGCCCACCTCATGCGTAGGGCCGGGTTTGGAGCCACCAGAGACGAGTTGGAAGCCAGGGTGGCTAACGGATATGAAGCCACAGTCGAGGAGTTGATTCACCCCGAGGGGCAGCCCGACGTCGAGTTCGACCTCATGGAGCGCTACATCCCCGAGTACGGTGAGTTGGCCGGAATCGAGGCCAACCAGCAGGCTTGGGCCTACCGCATGTGCACCACTCAGCGTCCCTTCCAGGAGAAGGTCGTCCTGTTCTGGCACGGAATACTGTGCACCGGCTTCGCCAAGATCGACCACGGCCGGATGATGAGCTACAACATCGACCTCTTCCGCCAGTTCTCCTTCGGCAACTTCCGCACCCTGTTGGTGGAGTTGTCCAAGCACCCGACGATGGTCTACTACTTGGACAACAACGACAACCACAAGGGAAACATCAACGAGAACTACGGCCGTGAGCTCCTCGAGCTGTTCTCCCTCGGCGTGGGCATGGACGGCAGCTTCAACTACACCGAGGATGACGTGAAGGCCGCTTCAAGGGCCTTCACAGGCTGGAACATCGAGCCCACCTACCCCACCTTCCCCTATGGCCGGGCCCTGTGGAAGTTCCGATACGACCCCGCCGACCATGACGACAGCGAGAAGACCCTCCTGGGGGAGACCGGCCACTGGAACGGCGAGGACGTGATCGACATCATCCTGCGCCAGCCCGGCACGGCAAGGTTTATCGCCCGCCATCTCTACAACTTCTTCGTGGCCGACGAGCCCCAGGTCCCAGCCTGGAAGGACACGCCGCCCAGGGACATTGAGGCGATCCAGACCCTGGAAAAGTCCATACTGGACAACGACTATGACATGCGCCCCGTCTACAGGACCCTGTTCAACTCGGAATTCTTCAAAGACACCCGGTTCCAAAAAGTGAAGAGCCCCGCCGAGGTGGTCATCGGGACGGTCAGGCTGACCAAGGACCACCAGGGAGAAATCAAGCGGGGGATGTTCGAGATAATGCAGGAATGCACCTACATGGGGCAGGACCTGCTCAATCCTCCCTCGGTGGAAGGATGGCACACCGGTAGGGAATGGATCGACAGCGGCACTCTGGTCGAACGGATTAACTTCGTCGCCGACCAGCTGGCCGCCAGAGCTCCCGGAGTGCAGTTGATCATCGACAGGCTCAGCGACGGGACCGCCTCCATGTCTCCCGAAGAGTTCGTGGACGGGTGCCTCGATCTGATGGGACCCATAGAGGTCCACGGCGACACGCGCGGCTCCCTCGTCAAATACGCCGCGGCCGGTGGAGAACTGAACCGCGACTCCGAAGAGTCCCGGACCAAGTTCGCAGACCGGGTCGTCGAGATGCTCCAGCTGATTTCAGCCACCGCAGAATACCAATACGCCTAGGTTAATCACGAGGAGGAATCATGGCAGGAAACGGCAACGGCAGAGAACGAGTCCTGGTAGTCCTCTCATTGTCCGGCGGGAACGATGGGCTCAACACCCTTGTGCCGTACACCAACTCAAACTACTACGACTACCGGCGCTCCCTCGGGGTTCAGGAAGACCAGGTCCTCAAGATAAACGACGAGGTCGGCTTCCACCCCACCATGACTGAGCTCAAGGACATATACGACCAGGGCGACATGGCGGTGATCCAGGGAGTAGGGTACCCCCACCCCAGCCGCTCCCACTTCCGCTCGATGGACATTTGGCACACGTGCGAGCCGGACATCATTGGACAGGAAGGCTGGCTCGGAAGGTCCATCCGGGAAATAGACCCCAACGGAGAGAACGTCCTGACCGGAGTGAACTTCGGGCGCGGTCTCCCCAGGGCGCTGGTGGCTCCCGGAGTCCCCGTAGCCTCGGTTTCCAACCTGGACACCTACGGCGTGCTTACGGGAATCGAAGGCCAGGACCAGCGGTCCCAGGCCCTTGAGACCTTCAGCAGGATGTACTCCCCAGCCATCGGCTCCGGCCCCGTGACGGACTACATCTGGGAGACTGGCCGCTCGGCCCTCAAGGGCGCCGACATCCTGAAGGTGGCGCCCGAAAAGTACGAGTCCACCGTGGAATACGGCCGCTTCCCCATCGGCCAGGGCATGCGCGGCATTGCACAGGTCCATTTCGCCGAGCTTGGGACCAGGGTGCTTTACACCACCTCCCCTTACAACTCCTTCGACACCCACGCCAGCCAGGCCGGCAACCATGCCCGCCTGTGGCGCGAGGTCTCCAGGACAGTGTCCGACTTCTACGACGACCTGCGTGAACACAACCAGGGAGACGAAGTCCTCCTCCTCATGTTCAGCGAGTTCGGCCGGAGGGCCCGGGACAACGGAGGCGGCACCGACCACGGCACAGGCAGCGTTTGCTGGGTCATCGGCGACCATGTCAAGGGAGGACTATACGGCGAGTACCCCTCCTTGAAGGAAGCGGACCTGGAGGACGGCGGCGACCTGCGGCACACGGTGGACTTCCGCAGCGTCTACTCCACCATCCTGGAACGGTGGTTGGGGTTGGAGCCTCAGCCCATCGTCAACGGCAGCTTCGAGCAGTTGGACTTTCTCTAGGCGACAAGACCGGAACAACCAGCGGCTGGGGAACAACAATTCCCCAGCCGCCTATCATGACGTACATCGGGAAATGGTCCCGACAGTGGAGAGTTAGCATGTCAAGCTTCTTCTTTGGGATAACAGACCGCGTATTCACCTACGACCACACGATAGGCAGGGCAGAGTTCTCAGGCTCCGGGTTCAGGCAGCCCATGGACATGGCCATGTCCTCGGAGGGAATCATATACGTGCCCAGCCGATGCTGGGAGTACCGCCCCGACGGCGTCCGCGTCACTATGGTGACGCCGGAGGAGGACTTCGTCGGCGAGTTCAGCAAGTTCGGAGAAGGGGACGGAGACATGGTCTGGCCCACCTCCGTAGCCCTGGACAAAGACGACAACGTATATCTGGCTGACGAGGCCCTGAACCGCATATCCATCTTCGATAAGGACGGCGGTTTCCTTGACAAGTGGGGCGTCCCAGGCTCCGGTGAAGGCCAGATCAGCAAGCCCTCGGGCATCCGTTTCGACGAGGACGACAACATGCTCCTGGTGGACAGCGCCAACCACAGGGTGCAGAAGTTCACCAAGGACGGCAAGTTTCTGACGGCCTGGGGGTCTCACGGGACCGGGCCGGGGCAGTTCAACCTGCCCTGGGGCCTGACCATCGACCACAACGGAGACGTCTACGTATGCGACTGGCGCAACGACCGGGTCCAGAAGTTCTCTCCTGGCGGCGAGTACCTGGCCGAGTTCGGCGCCCCCCATGACGAGGCCTCCGACTCAGACAGCCAGCATTATGTACATAGCGTCCAGATAGGCATCGACCGGGTGTTCAGCGAAGAGCCCAAGCAGGCCATGCCCCCGGGTCAGTTCGACCGACCCACCGGCGCAGCCGTAGACAAGTACGGAGACGTTTACGTATGCGACTGGCGCAACGACCGGGTGGAAGTCCTTTCTCCCGACGGCCGCTACATCACGTCCCTTACCGGCGAGGCCGGCATGTCCAAGTGGGGCCAGGAGAAGCTCAACGCCAATCCGGACCACCTGAAAATGCGGAAGCTGGTGCGCGACCTGTCAATGGAGCGCAGACTGTGGAGGCCCAAGTCGATCATGATAGACGACGGTGGGCGCATCTACATCCTGGACACCAACCGGGCGCGGATACAAATCTACCAGAAGGAAGACTACTAGGCGCCCCACCCTTCATGCTGTGTAGGCAAAGAAAGTCCCCCGGTTGCCGGGGGACTTTCACGTTTAGGACCGTGCCGTGAGGGAACGGAATGCCTGACGATAGAGTGACATGGCCCAGGGTCAAGGAGCTTTTGGACGGCATCATGGAACGCTGGATATCCAGGCATGGGGAGCCGGCGCCCGGCATTCATGACTACTGGTGGGACACACCCGAGGCGCTGGCCGCCAATAAGCCCTATGGACGGCAACTCATAGAGCCGGGAGTCCCCGGCAAAGACACTTTCCTGGTGGTCTTTCTCAGGAAGGGCGTCGGCTCCATTCCAAAGATGCCCCGCGGCGGTCCCTTCCTCAAGGAGACGGAGGTTCAGGAGATAGAGCGGTGGATTGACGACGGAATGCCCGTGGAGTAGTCCGGGTTAAAGAGGCCCTTGGGTCAGCCCCCGGATATGGCGCATCCCGGCACCTTCTTTTCAGGAAAGTCCCGACATCTCTGCGGACGGCTGTCGTATATCCGGCAAGCCCAGGTCTCCGGGTCCAGCATGGGGCACCGGTCGCCTTGGTGGTCTGTAAAACGCACCCACCCTGATCCGTACGGGTCCCGCATGACCACAGGAGAGACGCCGAGGTCCTTGGCGGAGCCTAGAAATCCGTCCACCTCATCCCACTCCAGCAGCAACACAATCGGCCCCCTGCAGCACATGCCGTGGCATTCCTCCATACAGGTCCGGGATGCCTCTTCGGGGGTCAGTCCTGGCAATATATAAGGCGCCATGCCGCTCTCCTCACTAAAATTATACACAATCGCCGGGCCTCTAGTAACTCGTTCCCTGATGAGCATGGTCCGGGAGTCTTGCGACAGTTTCATTGATGCCGCGCCGTTAGCGAGGGGGTCACGGCGGAAGCTCTTATTGAAGCAGAAACCCCTCATAGCCATTGGCCGCCACCTCGGCCAGCTTGGCCCGGTAGACCGGAGCGCTGTCCGGACTGCTGCTGAGCACGGCGCGTGCTTTGCCTGGAATGTTGGTGCCCACTTGCCAGGAGGATTTGGCTTTGGTGCGGAGGGTGCCTGCGGTTCCCTTGACGACATACTCAACCCATGCATCTTCCGCCTGCAGACTAGCCTCAATGCGGGAAAACCGGTGGTCGCGCATGTAGCTTAGACAGTCGGTCACCCATTCCACGATCCACTCGACGCCTCTGGGGTAGTTGCCGGACCCTGCCTGATTGACGGTGAAGAGATTCGGGAACCCGGCGCTTAGGATGCCCATGTAGTTGCGTGGCCCGCTGGCAAATTTATCCTTCAACGACTGCTCGCCTTCGCCGCGGATATCCATCCTGGTCAACGCTCCGGTAATGGCGTCATATCCCGTGGCATAGATGATGACATCCAGCTCGTACTCGGCGTCAGTGGTCTTGACGCCTTTGGGGGTGATGCGCTCTATGGGGGCCTGGCGCACGTCAACCAGCAAGACATTATACCGGTTGAACGCCTCATAGTACCCGCTCTCGCATGGTACACGCTTGGAACCGAAGGGGTGGTCCTTGGGCGCCAGCATCTCCGCCACCACCGGGTCCTTGACGCGCTGGCGTATCTTGTTGCGCACGAACTCACTGTATTCCTCGTTGGTCTCCCCGGGGCTCATGATGTCCTGGAAGTTGGCCAGCCATTTCCCGAAACCAGGTATTCCCCACGTCCTTTCATAATTAGCCAGGCGCTCTTCCGGCGAGACTTCCAGGGCCGACCTAGGATCGAATTGGTGAATAAACGAGGTTGGGGTTTCGCTGCAGATTTTGAAGATCTCCGAGTAGCTGGCCTTGATCTTACGCTGAGTCTCAGGATCGATCTCCGAGTTGCGCAAAGGCACGCAGTAATTGGGCGTGCGCTGGAAGACGGTCAGATGGGAGACTTCCCTGGCGATTTCCGGGATGAGTTGGACGGCGGTGGCGCCTGTGCCTATGACCCCCACGCGCTTCCCGGCCAGGTCCATGCCCTCCTTGGGCCATCTGCCGGTGTGGACCGAGTCGCCCTTGAAGCTCTCGATTCCCTCAAAGTCGGGTACGTAATGGGCGGACAGAATACCCACCGCGGTGATCAGAAAACGCGTCCGTGCCCGGTGGCCGTCCTCCGTCTGGACTTCCCACCGGTTCTCCTCCTCGTCGTAGACCGCAGAAGTTACGCGGGTGCTTAACTGGATGTCCCGGCGCAGGTCAAACTTGTCCGCTACATAGTTGAGGTAGCGCTCGTTCTCAGGCTGGCCTGAAAAATGCTCTTTCCAGTCCCATTCCTGGAGGAGTTCCTCCGAGAAGGAATATGCGTAGGTGTAGCTCTCGGAGTCGAAACGGGCGCCCGGGTAGCGATTCCAATACCAGGTGCCCCCCACTCCGCTGCCATCCTCGTAGACACGCACCGAGAGGCCAAGCTGACGCAGGCAGTGCAGCTGGTACAGCCCTGTAACCCCGGCGCCGATAATGATTACGTCGTACTGCTCGACCCCATCGACCACACCCGTACCGGCTGCTGGGGTTTGCTGTGGAGAATCTCCCATATCGTTCCTCCTTCAGGTCTCTGAACGGTTCCGGTTTGAACTGTCCCCTCATACAAAGATGTCAGGTGCGTCTTCAGACGCTTCCAAAGGAAGTCCTTTTGGTGCACCCAAACCTACCATTTTTATGGCGGCACCGCATCCGACACCCCTTGTGGTCAACTCCCTCCACCTCACTTATCCACCTGTCCAATTATGCCAGTACCCTTTCAGAGACGTACCGACCAATGTCCCGGTTTTCCTCAAAGGAAAACCCGGCGAAGTCGCCGTTGTACGCTATCAGCGGGACCAGGCCCTCGTGGGTGGAGCCGTGGGTACGCAGGTTGGGCGGCATCGCCACCTCCGTCGCGTCCCCGAATACTACATCCTCTTCCCCTGTCACGACGATATCGCCGATGCGCTCGCCGCGCAGCCTGAATCTTGCCACGGCTTCTTCCCTGGAGATGGCATCCTCTACACCGGGCGTTTCCCTTATCACTTTCAGGGCTTCGGCAAGGTCGCGAGGTTGAAGGTACAAGTACATGCAGCCTCCCAAATTGGCGTGGTGCACCACGTACCGGTCCTTGATTATGGGCGCCGCGTGAGCCCTGATCCGCCGGTTTGTCAGGACGCGCGCAAGGTCCACCATCCGAGACTTCCGAGACATGCCGTGGTCCGCGGTGACCAGAAGGGTCATGTCCGGGTGGGCCTCGACCAACTCACCGATTGCCTCATCCATGATGGAGAGGTGCCTCTGGGACTGGGGATGGTCCGGTGCATACGTGTGCATGGCGTAGTCGGTGGTAGTGATGTATACAAGGTCGGCGGGGCGTTGCGACATGATGTAGCCGGCCGCTCGGATGGCCCAACCGTTGACCTCGAGCGAGTATATCTCGGGCGATGGGCCGACGCCTGCGACGACCCAGTCCGGTGGCTGTTCCGATGAAACGGCGATGGCGGCGCCGTCGCCCAGCAAGGTGCGCAGCTTATCTTTGGACGTAACTAGTACAGAGGACTTCCCCTGTTTTTGCGCCTTCTGAAAGATGGTTTCCGCTAGGATATATTCCCCTGATTCGAGGTAGGTCCCTTCGCCCCGTCCAGGGTCGAACCAGAAGTTCGAGCATATTCCGTGGACGTCCGGATAGCTGGCGGTGACTAGGGAGACGTTGTTTACGTTGGTCACCGATGGCATCATGCACCGGCCCGTCGTGTGGAGCCCCTTCTTGGACAACTCCCGCAGATTGGGCGCCTCGCACGCCTCGAGGTACTCAGGATCGAGTCCATCGATACATATAATCACTGTAGGTGTGTTCATATGCGGACCTGGCAACGGGTAGACTGGCACGCCTATCAGGGGACTTTAGCGGCGGAGCGACGGCTCGAACGGGAGTATAGACTTGCCGCAGAGAGGGATTGTCCTCATGGGAGGGGGAACAGTTGAGCAGCCGATTCGATTGGTCCGGTGGTTGATGTTGATCATCTGGGTTAGGCTCTGGGAAGTGTATGGGCATTTAGGGCTCGTGTCACAGAGCCGCCTCGTGATCATAATTACACGATGAGTCGCCGTCAAGGGGCCGTACTCGTTCAATACGTATGAGGCAGATTATTGTTGGAGACCAAGAGTTCAGTGTGGCGTCTTTCAAGATGCTCCGCTGGGGTCAGTCCGTCCAGGGACAGGTGGGGCCTGATGGTGTTGTAGACCTGCTCCCAGGCAGTAGGGCCTGATTCAAGGGGGCCGTCTCCAAGTCGCCCTCATAGAGTTCATAAAACTCCTCCGTATGAGTCCTCTGCGCCCGCTCTACGTGGCCGCTCAGCTTGGGTGAGCGGGGTGGAAGGACAAAGAGCCTGACGCCCCGCTCCCGGCAAAGGCAGACTCGAATAGTGGCCAAGGGCGGTTGCTTTGTCGGTTCAGGGAGACGGATAAGGGTTTAGCGGGCGCCCCGGAGCCGAGGGTCGAGCACGTCACGCATGGCATCGCCGAACAGGTTGGCGCCGTACACAGCCAGGGCTATGGCTACGCCCGGCGCTATGGGCGCCCACTGCGCTACCAGTAGGAAATCGGCGCTTGCAGAGTTCAACATGCCGCCCCACGTAGCTGTCGTGATAGGCACCCCAAGCCCCAGGAAGCTAAGGGAGGCTTCCGCCGTGATAGCGGTGCCGAGGGTCAGGGAGGCGAGAATCATATAGACGGCCAGACAGTTGGGCATGATATGTCGGAAGATGATGCGTACTGGAGAGACGCCCACGGCCTTAGCGGCTAACATGTAGTCCATCTCTTTGATGCTCAGAACCTGGGACCGGAGGGTTCGTGCCGTCCCCGGCGCTAGGAAGAAAGACAGGGCCCAGATAACGTTCCACACAGAGGCGCCAAGGATGGCCACGATGCCCAAGGCAAGGATTATCCCCGGGAAAGCCATGAAGGCATCGATGACCCGTTGGAATATCAGGTCGAATGCCCCTCCGACGTAGGCGCTGACGATTCCCATTAGCGCTCCTACAGTTATCCCTACGAGGACGCTCATGACACCCACATGAAGAGAGACTCTGGCGCCATAAAGAAGGCGGCTCATGTTGTCTCGACCGCCCTCATCGGTCCCCAGGACGTGGCCGCTTGTTCCCGGAGCAGCCCATGCCTGCCGTGCGTTGAGCTCGTAGGGGTCCTGAGGCGCGAGGAGAGGAGCGAAAACGGCGATCACCACCAAAGCCAGCAGTATGAAGGCCCCAAAAGCCCCCACAGGCTTTCTCTTGGAGAAGTCCCACACCGCCTTAGCCGGGGCCCACGCACGCAGCAACCCACCCCCAAACCTGGGGAGGGTCGCCTCACTGTCTCTTCGCCCGTTTAACATAATCCTCCAGTGGCGTTAGTCTACTACGTGAAACGGACCCGGGGGTCCAGCCAGCCGTAGAGCAGGTCTACCGTCAGGTTCACCACCATAACCGCCAGGGCGGGTAGGAGGATCAGTGATTGAATGACAGGCAGGTCCCGATGTTCAAGGCCGGTTATCAGCAACTGTCCCATTCCTGGCAGGTTGAATACCCTCTCTATTAT
Organism: Dehalococcoidia bacterium; assembly: GCA_965237875.1. Taxonomy (GTDB): domain Bacteria; phylum Chloroflexota; class Dehalococcoidia; order Lucifugimonadales; family JAGWBF01; genus DAOUJI01. The sequence continues at coordinate 1,385,571 of CBDEGP010000002.1, read as the reverse complement.
CACGATGCCTCCCAGGAGGCTGGCAAACCTCCAGCCAGACACGGTAAGCACTGGGAGGAAGGCGTTTTTGAGGCTATGCCGGAAGATTACCACGGCCTCAACCAACCCCTTGGCCCTGGCGGTCCTGACGTAGTCCTCTCGTAGGACTTCCAGCATAGAGGAGCGGGTCAAGCGGGCTATGAATGCGGTGTCGTGGAGTCCCAGCACGACCGCTGGAAAGATCAGTATTTCCAGGTTGATCAGGGGGTCGGACCAGGGGTCGACATAAAGCAGCGGAGGCAGCCACCCGGCCCATCTGACAAGACCCACCTGCAGCACCAGGGCCACCCAGAAGGTAGGCGCTGCCAGGAAGAGGATGGTAAACGCTTTACTGCCGTAATCAAACCGAGAGTCCTGCTTCACCGCGGATAAAACGCCCAGCGGCACAGCGACTATCATAGAAATGAGAATGGCCATCACTGCAAGCTGAAGGGTCATGGGGAACCTGCGTTTCATCTCGTTGGTGACTGGGTTCTTGGTCTGCAGAGAGCTGCCAAGATCTCCACGCAGCACGCCCCATGACCAGTCCGCATACCGGACCAGGATGGGCCTATCTGTCCCTAGCTTGCGACGCAGCTTTTCGTATTCAACGGGGTCAACGCCGCCTTCTCCTCCCGTCTCACCTCCTGCAAGGAGGAATAAGGCCGGGTCACCGGGGAGGATATTAACGATAAAGAAGGCGGCAAAAGAGACGATTATCAGGGTGGGAATGAATAGGAGCACCCTTTTGGCGAAATAAGCTTGCATCCCTCGTACCTTAGGTGGTCTTATCGGTTGAAGGGTCCCTTGAACGTCCTACATGCAGCCGCTGACTGGGAAAGATGTTCGATATTATTGTATGCGATCAATGCCAATCAAATGGCACATGGATTATCAAGACCCCTGACGGCGCGATAAGCTGGCAGGGGTCTTGATCGAATTCACATTTATGTCCCGCCGGGATTAGTCTATATTGGGGTACGGTGTGGCAGGATCGTATAGCGGGGCGTCCTCGTCTATCCAGACGTGCTCCATTCCGGCCAGCATGTCAATGGGACGCAGGTACTCGCCCCACTGCCCCTCCCACAGACCCATATTCCGAAGCTTGACGCTCCACACTCCGAAGCTGGATGTGTTCCCGATTGTGAGAAAATGGCTCTCCCCTTGCCTGAGTATGTTGTCGGCCTCCCTGAGCAACTCGCGCCGTGTGGCAGGGTCGAACTCCTTGGTCTGGCTGTCGAAGATTTCCTTTATCCTGGGGTCCAGGTACCCATGAGGGTTCTCTCCCCCTCCGGGCAGATAAATGGGCAGGAAGACCCCATCAGGGTCGTCGGTCGATACGGCGGTCCTCCGATAGGTCATCTGGAAATCTCCCGCCGTCTGCCGGGCAAGGCCGACCCCGCTTTCAACCGGCTCGATTTCCGCTTCTACCACGCCGCTGCGCTCGAACTGCTGCTTGAGGAAGGTTGCGCCGAGAGGGTTGTCGCCTACATTCGTGATCATGAGGGTGAACTTCAATCGATTGTTTTCGCTGTACCCGGCCTCTCTCAACAGAGCCACGGCGGTGTCAATGTCCTCTTGGAGCTTGGAGCCGTCGGGGTTAGTCCGGTACCCCTCCCACTCGGCTATCTCTTCTCCTGAATGGGCCACCCCCGGCCCGAAGAAGGAGCCTGGTGACATGCCCCCTCCGAAAACACCCTGATTCATCTCCTCGCGGTTGATGAGCAGGAAGGCGGCTCGCCTCACTCTCTTGTCATCGAAGGGCGGTATTAGATGGTTGACCCATGCCGCGACGGGACCCACGTAAGCGGTGGTGGGCCGCAGCTTACCCCCTGATTGCTCTACCGCTTCAGGCTGGGTCGCGACGTTAACGCCGCCGCCGGATTGCAGCGACCCCAGCGCCTGCTCTGTCAGCATCGACGCCAACTGGTTGCTTCGGCCCCGGACGACGATGACCTCGACTTTGTCCAGGAAAGGCAGGCCCTCTTTCCAGTAGTTGGGGTTTCTTTCAAGTGTCCACGCCTCTCCAACCCGGGACCCCGCCGGGACGAAGGCGCCCGAACCCAGCACACCGTCGAACAGGTCTAGTCTCTCCGGGTCCAACGATTCCACGTGCTTCTTGTTGTGTATCACCATGTAGTCCAGCGCCAGAAACTTGAGGAAAGCCGCGGCCGGGAACTTGGTCGTGAGCTCCAGGGTTTTCTCATCTATCACCTTGGAGCTCTCATAGTAGGGCTTCAGGGCGGAGGTCCTGGGCCTGACAGCATTCGGGTCCACCATCCTGTCCAGGCTGAACACCACGTCCTCCGCAGTGACGGGCTCCCCGTTGGACCAGCTGGCCCCAGGGTTGATGTTGAAGGTGTAGGTCAAGCCGTCATCGGCTAGGGTCCAGCTTTCGCACAGGTCGCAGATGACTATCCGTGGGTCCTGAAAGGAGTAGTGCACCAGGCCGTTGAACATGGATCTGGCGCCACGGGTGGAGTCCAGCGCGTTGGCTGCGTGCAGGTCCCAGTGTGAGGAGTAGGAGTAGTTGTACATGGGGAGAGACAGGCCTCCAACCCTGCCTTCCTGCACAAAGGACATATCCGCTACCCCGCCCTTCATAACCTCAGGCGTAGCTGTCGGCACAGGCGTATTCGTAGCTGAAGGCGGTGTAGTAGCCGTGGGTGAAGTCGTGGCGGCCGTCGGCACAGGTGTATCCGTGGCCGTAGGCGCCGCCGTGGTTGCAGTAGGAGCTACTGTGGCAGTGGGCGTCTCGGTTGCGGCATCTCCGCCGCAGGCTGCGGACACGGCTAATAGCATCGCAATGGCCACAATGGGCACGAACCAGGGTTTAATAATCCATTTCGCCATTACGTGCCCCCCTTTTGATCAAATCTGTCTCGTGGTTCCTGGTAAAATTTCCCAGATTATATACTCTTGGATGTATATTTGACAATTGATTGATTTTATTCCCTATGATTTTGATTACATATGGACGAAAACGGTATTCAATCTTCGGATACTCGGAGTAAAAACGGTTCTCCAACGCTCCGCCGGTGCGGGTGGAGGGAGCAAGGCTTTCCTTGGTGTCCAGGGAGCTGTTTGAAGACATGTTCGTCTCCAACTTCTGCCCACAAAACAAACTTTCCAGCTGGACAAGTTTTCGGGGCGAGGATCAATGCGGATAAGCGGAAGTGGATCCGAATGGCGATCCATAGGTTTCGGACATTGGGAACAAAATATTCCAGTGAAAGCAGTCTCTAACCTGGGTAGAATTGTTTGCATAGGAAAGATGTCCTACAGTTTCCTGATTTTGGCGGTTTGCACTGTGCTGTTCGCCCTGCGCGTGTTTGGGCAGGCGCTGGTCATGACTCGTGCTCCACAGTGGCTTCCGTCCAACGAGCACTGGTACTCAGGTCTCATGCCATACAGATATCTATTGCCGGCACAGTTGGCGCTTCTGGCCGTCATGGCCGTGATAACGTTCGACGTCTACCGGGACCAGGGACTGTTCACGGCGGACTGGTGGGCCAGAGCGGCGCCGTCCCTCGCGGTCTTGTCCTGGGTCTACTTTGCGGCGATGGTTGTGCGTTACGTCCTGACGATGGCACTGCGCCCAGAGTTAAGGTGGTTCAGACGCACCATTCCGATCTGGCTTCACATGGTCCTGGCAGTCGCGCTATGGGCGTTCGCCGACTACCACTGGGAGTGACCTGTGTGCGATAAGCCGTCCTATCCGATTGGCGTCGATGCGGATATTGTAAAGGCCTCCTCGTCCGTCGTAATTGTGGCCGACGAAGTACAGGTCTGGGTGGTTCGCGCTCCGCACCCTGTCCCTGCGGTCGGCGAATCCACACCCATCTCTGGCGCCGTATGCACCCATCCATTCGATTGCTGCACGATACCCGGTCGCAAGCATCACCGAGTCGCCGACCCACTCAGTCCCATCCGTGAAGTGCACGCTGTTTTCGCTCAATTCAGCCACACCGGGCAGCAGCCGCACCCGTCCTGCATTGATGTGATCTAGTATTTTACGACCGATGACAGGCACATCCTGACAGGAGTCGAATTCCTGCTTCCTCGACAAACTAGAAGGCCGGCGCCCTAGGAGACTGCCAATCAGGCCAGTCCCACGCACAATGCGCCGCTGCATCGGTCCCGGGAGCCAAGACATCGACCAACCGAAGTATTGAGACGGGATGCCCGCAATGCTTCTTGGAATGACGTTGGCGCCCGACCGCACCGATACCGCGACTTCTGTCCCCTCGTCGGCGAGTTCCGAGGCGATCTCTGCTGCCGAGTTCCCGATCCCTACCACCAATATCGACCGCCCCAAGCGCTCGTCGGGCCGCCTGTACTCCGTGCTGTGGAACATTAGCGCGGCGTAGGAGGACGTCCCATGGAAGTCGGGTAATACCGGTGAGGACATAATTCCCGTTGCAACGACGACGGCGCTCGACTGGTACCGGGCTGCATCGGTTTCGACTATCCAACCGCCGTTTTCCCGCTGAAGTCCTGTCGCTTCGACCCCGGTCCGGATAGGCAGTTGAAACTTATCCACGTAGCTCTCAAGATACTCAGCGAACTCCGATCGGGTGGGAAACAGGGACGTCCGCGCTGGAAATGACATTCCAGGGAGTGAGCTGAGGTGCTTGCCGGTGTGCAGCCTCAGACTGTCGTAGACTTGTCCCCACATCCACCCAGCATGGTTTCCCCGTTCGAGTATAACGTTGGAAATGCGCCGCGCGGCCAACTGCTGAGAGACTGCAAGCCCGCCTGGCCCTCCTCCCACAATGACGACATCGAAGCGCTCAACCGGGAATTCGTACAGACTGCCACACTCCACTCGCGCGCCTCATCGCGCAGTCCCTGGGGTAAAGTCCCTAAGCGACCGGCGCCCGACACAGCGTCTTAGCGCCATCGATGCTTGCGAGACTTGTTGAACAAGCTAGATGCTCAACTCTCTGATCACTTCTGCGTCGTGGTCGTCCTCGTCGGGCACACCCAGCAGGTTGTCCTTGAACTGGATGTCCCTCACCGCTTGCGCCAGCTTGGCTTCGAGGCGCCTGGAAGACCAACCCTTTGCCATTATCTGGACAAGAGGAGGATGAAGACGCCCGGACCGTCTCTTCTGCTCGTACTCGATATTCAGGCTGGCCAACTGGTCGTCGATGGCCTGTCCCAGGCGAATTGCCGACTCATCAGCTACTGGGAGGCGCTTGAGCTCCAATTGCAAGTTGTAACGAGAGGTCTCAGGGTGTCCCACGGCCCGATAATACTCGATGCCTATTCCCACCGAAGTCTGCGCAGCCTCCACGGCTTGTATCAGCTGTGATACGTGAAGCTTTTCCCCCTCGAGGTTCACCATGTCCCGGCCCTTTCGCATGAACTCGAACAGGGGCGCCCTGCCATGGAACCCTGCTACTCTTACAATGTCGTTGATGTCGTACCTGTAAAGGCCATTGGGAGAGGTGAGTACGACATAGTAGCTTTCACCGCTTTCCAATTGGCTGACCGTCAGGGCATGAGGGCGGCCACTCTCTATGTCGCCTTCTGGAATAAATTCGTAGAAGTTGGCGTCGACGGCCAGAATCCCTCTACAACCCTCGTCTTCAATAGGGAGCGTGACATAGGCCTCGCTGGAAAGATATCCGATATCTCGGAACGGCATGTCGGGGCGAAACCAAGGTCTTAGCCTGTCCACTGTTGACCCGACGCTCCCACCCTTCCAACAGCCCACCAACGCCAGGTCAGGCCAGTATTCTTTTGGCCGCAACGAACCCGTTCGGGTCGCCATGCGTTCCAGCTCCCGCGCCCGCTTAGGGTTTGGCTTCACGAGCTGGCTGACTTGTTGGCGCACCTCCGAAGAGATGTCGAAATCTTTCGAGACGGCGCCGTCATGAATGTCCTTATATAACAGGTCACGGTGGCTGTCCGCAGTGATTGCCAGCCGCAGGATCGTGCTGGGATTGGGCGTTGCAATCAAGGAAAGTCGTTGTTCAATGGCGAACCGCATTATGGCATAGTACTTCGCGGTGAAATCCTTTATGGCAAACACCGGGTAGGGAACGGCATAACAACGCCGTAAGACCCAAGACGCATTCTTGTATATATGGCCTGAGGCTGATCCGAAGGGAATGCCGCTGGCGGTGTAGCCTTCCACGGCAGGGCTGACGATTACCAGCGCTTTGTGATTGAGCGTCTTGGGATGGTCCACCAGACACCGGTAAAGCCAGAGTCGCGATAGACTCTTGGCTGTACGTCCGACGGACTGGTTTACTGGAATGAACTTCGGCTGGCCGGCGGTCCCGCTTGTCAGTGCAAACAGGTATGGGTCTTCGCTGGTCAGGACGCGGCGTTCACCCTCCTTGAGGCGGTCCACCCATGGGCGAAAGGCCTCATAGTCCCCGACAGGCACACCGTCTTGGTAGTCCTGGACCGAAGTCATTCTCGAAAATCCATGTTGCCGACCGTAGGCCGTATCCTGGTTGGATTTCAGGATGCGTTGAAGGAGGTCTCGTTGGACTTCCTCCGGATGCTTCGTAGTGCGCTCAAATCTTCGCCACGACCAGCGCCCCTTGAGGGCGGAAAATTGTGAGACCGCAGACATGATTAACCCCGGCCTCCCACTCTTACGATGTCATCTGCAAGCCTTTCCAGGGCCTCGTCGTCAACTTTAACCCCGAGGCCCTCGCCCAGGAGAAGATCTCCTCTCCCCTCATAACCGAACATGATCGGCTCAGGGGTGATGTCTTCGCTCAACAGGTGAGTCCCAAACGAGCCCTCTACGTACTCGACTCCCGGCAGGTGGGCGGCGAGATGTCGGCCGGCCGCCGAAAGTAAAGATGTCTCACCCACCTGGGCCCCCACCTGCACTTGCATGCCCGCATCCAATCCAACTTGTGCTATGTGATTCGACGCCAGGAGACCCCCACACTTCGAGACCCGAATGTTGAATGCATCGCACGCTTCCATTCGGATAAGGTTGGCGGCGTCATTTGGTGTGACCAGGGATTCGTCGGCAATTACTGTGACGCCGGTTTCGTGCCGGACCCGAAGCATGCCTTCCAAATCAGAGGCGGGAACCGGTTGCTCGACTGCGCTGATGTCAAATGCTTTTAGCTGTTTCAGCGCCGAGACGGCTTCGGAGGCGGTCCAGGCGCCGTTGGCGTCTACCCTGATCTCTATCCGGTCGCCTGCAGCTTGTCTAACCGCCTCCAGGCGTTGCAGATCATCGGTGACGCCGACTTTCACCTTCAGGGTCCCAAACTTAGCCCGGGCGTACCGTCCTGCCATTTCTCCTGCTGTTTCGGGGTCTGTGGCATCTATCACGCCCGTGTAAACCACATGGCCTCGAGCCGGAGCCAGCCAAGTGGAGATGGACTCGCCAGAACGTTTGAACGTCCAGTCCAGCAGCGCCAGCTCCAACGCACACAAGGTCGCATTCCAGGCGCCCACGTCAGAGCCGGACGGCTGGAGGGAGGCACAGCCCTCTATAAAAGACTGTATCTGGTCCAAGGCGCCCGTACCCGAGTCAAGGTTCAGTTTTATGGCCTTGGGGGCGAGCTTGGACCGGAGCGCCTCAACCACCCTGGGAACGTCTTCACCGGTTACGTACAACCTGGGCGCCGCCTCTCCATACCCCGTTAGCCCATCAATTCCCTTTAGTCGCACAATCACCGAGTCGCTGTTTGACCGGCTCGTCTTGGAGTGGACGAAGGCCTGGGTAAAAGGTATGCGCAGGGGTAGGATTTCTAAAGTTTCGATCCCGCTGGGGTCAGGCTTCAGTGTTGAGCGCGAGCCGCTTGGGAAGTAACGGTTCAAAACAACGTTCTCCGCAAACGTCTTCCGTGCGATTCGCTCGAATTCATCAGGTCTGAATCTGTAATATGAGACATAGCTCAGAATTGTCTGCTTACCTTCTTCTGCATGCCTGACATCCACTTCCCCATGCAACGTAAACCATTGCACCGCCTCCGCAGAAAGGCCGTAGTGGCTGGTCATGGACTTGGCGATGCGGTCGCTGACCCTGGAGAGAAAGAACTCAAAGGCCACGGTTTCCAGTAGGATCGACAGTCCCAAGTCCCTTAAACTCTCGTACGGAACTTTAGTTGAGCCAAAAACCCTTCTGACCTCGTCTGCTTCAGTGGAGAGCCGAAGTATGTCCTGTTGGGAAAAACCCAGGCCTCGCGCCAGGTCTATAAGCATTTCTGGATGGGATTTCTCGCCTTTCTCCAATCCCATCTCTTCCAACAAGTTCTCCTTTACCAAATTCGAAGGCTCCCGGGGAGCTACGGAAAACAGAAACGATAGAATCTGGACCGAATTAAGGTGTGTGACGATAAAACTCCGAAAAAATGCTCGCACCTGTTCTGGACTCATCTCGCCGGACAGCAGCGCCTGAACCCGTTTATCAGCCAGAGCTTCGGACGTGGTTCGTTCCATGGTCTCTTTGACAGCATCCTCAACCGACATGCATTACCCCTTTGAAAGTTGTCGTTGCAGTGGCGCGCCTTCCCGTTGTTCTAGGCCGCCCTGCTAGTGGAAGCATAGACCCCGTTTTCTCTATCGCCTTCGGACCTCTACGGCGTCCGCGTGCCTCACCTTGAACCGATGCACGGACGGCAGTCCTTCGTCGTAGCGTCAGGAGGCGGTCACTTGAATCCTTAGGGGGTTGATGGCTCCTTTGAACAGGGGCAATACGAAGGTGTTGACGCGGTGGGTGGGGGGACGCCCGCCTAACCCGAGTACGGTGCCGTTGCATCGGGATGTTACGTCTTTACTGTAACCGTCGTCAATTCGGGTGGTACGGCTGGCATCTGGGTTGTGCGAATGGACCTTCGCCGAGTTCAGCCCGTCGCGGTCGACTATCAGCGTGGTCTCTTGGTGGTCGTCGATCCAGAGGCCCAGGGGCGTCGCGCCCACGTGCTCCGTGATGTCTCTATCAAGGGTATGGTCGTGGGTGTAGGTGTCGTCCGCCTCCGGCTTCGTCACTATTGCGTTCAGGGCCCGCACCGTGTTGATGTTTTGCACCGCGCCGGGGATGGAGAAGAATGTCTCTCAGTTGGAAACCCGCATCGTGACGCCGTCGGACCAGACGCCGTGGGGGTTGTAAACGTGGGCCCCGCGCAGGTCAGCTCTCGTGACGTCCTCGAAGACATGGCGCTGGCCCGCCGGAACGAAGCGTTTCCCTCGCTTGTCATACCGCCAGCAATGAATGTGATTGTCGAAGGTGTCCAGGATGTACACCACATCATCGTTGGCCCAGAGGTCGGCGGCGGAGGTCACGTTAGCGCTGTTGAAAACGGGGAAGTCTTTTTGGAGACGCGTTCCTTCGTTTCCAGGTCGCAGGCGAGAATCCGGAACGCCGGCGTCCCGTGGGCCACCACCGAGCGCTCCGCCCCACGTCCGGTATTGGCCGCAGGCTGACCTACTCCGGCTCTCGCTCCTTGCTGACCTGCAAGCTCCGGGGCGCCACCATGCCCGTATGACATTCCCAGTGGAGGCAATTGACCGATGAACGGCAGAACTAACGTTGCCATCCAGTGGATTAGGAAACGCTTGGCGGGCCATGCGTACACCGTCTGGTTCGGCCTTGGAATAGTCGTCACGGTGGCGATCCAGCGCTTTGGCGAGTTCATCGCCTCGTTTTTCAGCAGAACGCCCTTTGACTCTGTGGCTATCTGGTTAGGCCCGTTGATTGCCGCAGCCGTACTTGGAACGGTTCTCGCTGAGGGGTACTGTTACCTGCTCAAGCGCTACGGTGGGCAGACTTAGTAGGTGGCGTTGTACCGTCACTCACAGGTTGTTTGGGGAGTAGCTCCATTACCGGGGAGCCGAACGTGGTTCCCAAGTACCGCGCGGAAGCAGGCTGGTGCGAGGGCGTCCGGTATTTCCGTCGAGCCGCACGATCTTGAATCTGCACGGGGATTCGTTCTCAATTCCGCTCCTCTTCGGGGATGACATCACCCTCCCAACCAAGGTGAGCGTACAGACCGCCTGGGGGAAGTTCAGGCCGCCTGAGGTCGAAGTACATGGGGTGTGCGGTCTTCCATGTACCCCTGTCTTTGGCTCCTCCGGCACTCGCTTGACTTACTCCTGACGGTGCGTATTCGGCAGTGATCGCCGTGGCCGCCTGATCGAGGCCGGGGAATAGAGTCTCGCGTGTGATGTGGAGGAGACGCAGTTCGTTCAGGATGTGGCACTTGCGGCCAGGCGGGACTGTCAGAACGTGATGTCCATACGCGGGTATACGCTTGTTCCATCGTAGGATCTGCCTCCTCTCGAACCGCTCATGAAATGCTGAAATCAAGAATGCACCTGACTGATGAGCGCGGATTCTTTCGAATGACTGCTGTGGCTCGACAACGAAGCCTACACCGGCGCGGCGGTCTGGGGAGCCAGCGCCAAGGACGGCGCGCCGCCCGTGCGCATCGAGGACGCCCACCCCGCCACTATCAGCAAGCGGGAGTTCCGAAGGGTCAAGAAGCTGCTCGGGTCCCGCGCACCGAAGCGAGTCCACCCCAAGCGGGCGTCCGGCCTACCGCTCCATTTGATTGGGTGGCAGGACATCAACTGAACAAGAGCACTGAGGCGCTAGTCACACAGATCATCACGAAAAGCATCCATTTAATGTGCCTCTGATCAACTTTTACCGCGAATTTTACGCCTAGGTACGAGCCAACAGTCATTCCAACCGCAAGAATGATGCCTGAAATCCACTCAATCTGACCGGCAGCTATGAATATGGGCAAAGAAGCAATGCTGAAGAGTGCCGTGCATACCACCTTCAGGGCATTTGCTCGCACCAGGTCGTAACGCAGACCCGCCGCCAGCGCGGCTATCAGGATGAAGCCAACCCCGGCCTGCACGAACCCGCCGTAAACACCCGCGCCAAACAGCATAAGGAATCCAGTAGGGCGCTCTCGTAGGGTGTATGTCTTCGTGCCTTCCGGTGGTGCAACTACATCCGGCAATATCAACATCACTAGCGCAATTGTGGTCATTGCACCAAGCAGGACCGGCTTGAGAACATCGGGATGCAGCCACGTCGTGGAAAACGCGCCCAGAACGGCACCAGACACCGTGGGTATCAGCATCGGCAAAATAGCGCCCTTTTCCAACTTGCCCGATTTGTCAAAACCCCTGATGCCGGTGAGTGACTGCTGCAAGATACCGACTCTGTTTGTCCCGTTCGCGTGGTCAGCAGGCATCCCCAGCAACATAAGGGCTGGCACTGTAATCATCGATCCACCACCTGCTAAGGTGTTGATGAAACCTCCCATGAGTCCTGCCCCTACCAGCACAACCGCTGTCCACCATGTCAGGCTTATATGGGAGGCATGGGACGGCGATAGCCACTCAACTAGGGAGTCCATGTAGTCCTATCCCGGACCCGCGTTGCGCGCAGCTCCGCACCTTATGGAGTGTGTTGGGGGAGTCTTCCCCAGCTTACAAGTCGAGCCGGATCACTTGAGCTACTCTTTCCGATAGGATCGCACTGCAGGTCCAAGACGAACCTCAGCGTGAAGGTTCTTGATTTTGTCCAGTTGGGTGGGCCTGGGCGTACTGTACTGAGCCTGTCTCAGAAGTCTCCACTCACGGGCTGCGTCGGCCATGGTGGGGCGAGTTTCGACGCAAGGCCACGTGCAACGGGTTGAATACGGCAATTATATTTAACTTTTCCAACTGAGGTCGGAACCTAGAAGGTTACAATCCCGGATCTCTCAGCTTTATGAGACAGGCTCTACTGCGAACTTTTCGGTGGGAAGTCCAAATGTAAGGAAATGGGCACGCCACCCTAAATAGGCGCAAGTGATCTCCCAAGCGTGGCCGGGCGCACTTCCTTTCACCAACAGGGAGATGCAGTCCGGCCTCAATCATCGCCGCTGCGCATCCGAGAAGACAGGTCTGGTCACCGGAAAAACCCTCTCTTCCGCAGCCTGTCAAAGAGGTTTGCGAGCCAGGAAACAGTACAACGGCGTGAAGATCCCGGCCCTGCCGCCCGCGACATAGGCGTTGGCGGTCCGATCCAGCAGCCTGACGACGTCCACGGAGCCCTTCGGGAACGCCCCAAACACCTCGGCCAGCCTGGATGCCCCGATGAACGCCTTGCGGCCCAGCGGAATCCTGTACAGGCCATTGGCCAGCGTTCTGCGCCGGGTCTCCATGGGATGATACCACGGCGTGGTCGGACCGTTCTCCTCGACCGCCCGGTCCATTCCCTCGATGAGCTGAAATCCCGCCGTTTCGAGCGTCCGGTTCACCTCTCCCATCGTTGCGATATCCTGGAGCGCGATGCCGCGCATCAGATCCTGCTTGATGGCCCGGTGCCGATTGTCGTTGGGATCGAACTTGTCCGTCATGCACATTTCCTGACCCCAGAAAAGGGCTCCGGGTTTCAGCACGCGGTAAATCTCGGCGAACGCGCCCGCCTTGTCCGGCGCATGACACGTCGATTCGATCGCGTATCCGCGGTCGAATGTGTCGTCCGCGATTGCGCCCATGTCCATGAAGCTGCACGCGAGGTAGTCGACCATGTGGTCGAGCCCCGCCTCGGCGTTCAACGATTTTGCCTTTTCCAGCTGGATTTCATTGCTGTTGACCCCTACGACCCTCACACCGGCGTCCCGGACGACACGCCGCATCGGCCCGCCGATCCCGCAACCGATATCGACCACCCTCATGCCCTCGCGCAACTCCAGCTTGGCGATCATCAGTCGCTGATGCCGGGTCTTGGAGTCCTCCACGCTCTCCTGGGGCGATAGCGGGGCGAAGTGCAGGGATTCGCCCCAGGCGAACACCATGAACTCGCCGCCAAGGTCGTAGAATTCCTTGACGGTTTCGGTGTGGTCGTAGCCTGTCGCGCCGACATCCCGCGCGAACGCTCTGTCGATCCATCCATCGAAGTGTTGCACGCGACTGGCAACGTCCGACCCACGGTACGCGGCCTTCAGCCCGTTGGATAGTTTACGGAGTTGCATGAACCCCCTTTCAAAATAGTGATTATTGGATGGAGATGATGTACCCGTCCGCGGTGGCGAAGAGCCAGTATCCCTTGCAACTTCCACGCAGCCCGCAGGGCCATCCGGTCCTGGCCATCAAACTCGCTGTCATATTTCCTCCAGTTGACGAAACCTTCTGGAGACCGCTGAGCTTGGCGATTGAAGCCTCGAAAACGGTATGAACTTCGTGGTGTATATCGTGCACCTGCTGCATTATATTAGGGCCCTGGAAGGCGCTAATCATTTAGTGAAACGCGTCGTGACTATCTTGGGCCTCCTGCGTCGAGGTTCCCTGGCGGGCAGCAACCAGCGAGCCAAGAAGGACGATCAAAATACTAGTGGATGGCCTGAAGCGACATGGCGCTACCCTCCAACTGAGTTGGTGCGGAGCATACCGGCATGGCGTTGGGTATACTCCTACTAGTCGGAAGTATATCAGATGACGACCGCAACTCGCCCCAGTTTGGTGGAGGATGGGGGAATGGTATTCCCCTATAGAATAGCACTGTATAGAGATTTCTTACCACATTCGTTACCACAATATCGACAGCTTCAACAGAAAGCTGCGTTACTCCCGGGAGGTGGATCCGGTAAAGGTCAGGTACCGGTTGCCAAACCGGGGTTCGACCGGGCCCGGTTGAAACATAGGAGTGCGGACATTGTACTTCGTGGCGCCTGGACGGATCGGGTTTCGGCCAAGATTCATACGGTCGGTGAAGGCGGCGTGGAGAGATGGTCCCGCACGAAATCGATAAACCGCCGAGCCTCACTCCCCTGGGCGTTGCGCAACTTGTAAGTTCGAAGGGAATTGGCGCCCGCCTTGTTGCCGCCGCATGCCCCCGTGATTCCCGCCTCCGCAAGCTCGGGATCTCCGTGATCCACCGTCTCGATGCGCCGTAACGGCATCTCGCTCACGATTTTAGAGAACCCCTTTTTCTTCATAAAGAGGACACGGCGGCTGGTTGCCAGAACAATGCCGTCGAACTGAGAACTGCGCTGGAGAAAGGATGTGGACATGCCTTCGAATGCCTCTTCGGGCCCCCAGGTGCAACCCAACAAGCCCTCGATGTTCTCGTCATCACCCAATATGTCGTAGACCATCTCATGTTCGTCGTTGTAAGACTTCCGGTTTCGGCTGGTAAACTGGGCCAGCAATCGCGCTAATAAGCTGTCCCTTAAGCCTTGTTCAGGCCCCACGATGAAGATGTTCAGGAAGCACGTAATACCCGAATTCACAAAAAGTGAAAGAACCAGCTAACAGCTGAGGGTATCTAGCTGTCATCCCCGAGTTAAGCTGAAATCCCATATCACGGCGGGCCAGTGATGCACCAAAGGAAAGGGTCATGGAAGGACGCTACCCCAACGGGCTGATCTTTGCGTTAACCAACTACGCCAACCCCGAAAGGGAGACGGAGTTCAACCGCTGGTACAACGACTTCTACATACCGGAGGTGCTGTACACCGACCTGCCGGTGTGAAGGTTTACAAGTCCAGGTGTCCAGGGGAAAGCGCCTCAACCTGTTCGGGACCCAGGGCAGCCCCTGCGCGAACTCAATGGCAATAAGCGAGGAATGGAAGGAGCAGGGCCGAATGTTCGACGGCCTGTCACTGATTTACACTCTAGCGATGAGGCGCATCTGGCTGGCGGACTAGCAGACTCATGATAGACCCCGTCCGGCCGATGGGGTCTTCCTCAACGGACTGGCCGTCCGCCTGACCTAACTGTTCTACCTGTTCACGCGGACAAACTTCTGGAACGTGCGCTGCCCTCGGTCTACTCCCATGACGGCCTCGCACACCTCGGCCACGTAGATGCTCCCCTCAGAGTCCACAGCGATGCCGTGGGGAGCGCCGAAAAGGCCCGGGCCCGGATCGTTCTTCACAACACCTTTCGCCATGGGGTATCCATCGGGCATCAAAGTGGGGTCCCGGCTGGGGGAATCGGGCAGCCCTAACCCCTCCACGCCGTAACCTCCGATGCCGGGGCGATCATCCAACTCCAATCCTTCCTCATCGCCCCAGCGAGCCAGCATATCTCCCTCCGGACTGAGGATGCTTACCCTGTGGCGCAGTTCCGCTACGTAGAAGTTCCCGTCGGGACCTCGGCGCACGTGGTTGGGCATGTGCAAGCCTTCCCACCTGCCCAGGAACTCCCCTTCCTTGGTAAAGAACTGCACACAACAGTTGTAACGGTCCGCCACGTATATCTTGTCGTTATCGGTGCGGTCTACGAAGAGGCTATGGATACAGTTGAACTGCCCGGGGCCCGTACCATGGCTGCCGAAGGAGTACTTTAGTTTGCCGTAGGGATCGAAGCAGTGGACCCGGGAGTTCCGGTAGCCGTCGGAGCCGAAGAGGTCTCCGTTAGAGGCGACAGACAGGTGGGTCGGCATATTGAAGGGGTCCCCGCTCTGCACCGGTGCGTTCTGGTTGGCGCGCCCGAGGGTAAGGAGAAGCTTCCCCTCCTTGGTCCAGACCTTCAGGGTATGGTTCTGGTTGTCGGCGGTATATACGTTCCCGTCGGGGCCGATGGTAATGCCATGGGGCGCCCCGAAGTCGTCTCCCATGCGGCCCCAGGAGTCCAGAAAGGCCCCGTTCTTGTCGAAGATGATGACCACCGCGTACGAGCTGCGGGTAAGCAAGTAAACATTGTCGTCATTGTCCACGGCCACGTCGGGGCCGTCGATGAACGCGGCCCTGCGGGGGCGCTTGAAGAAAGGCTCCACCACCTCGTACCGAAAGCTGCCGTTGCCGAATGTCGTCATAGTTCAGCGCCCTTCCATTGCGGTTTTCCTGCGGTCTCATGGCTAGACGGTCACGGGCCTGTGGGGCACACGATTAGTTCCGAGCCAACTATGGGTTCACCAACCAGAGATGCTCTGCCTTGCTCTCGATGTATCCACTTTGGGTCGGCATCTGCCCAGCCACTTTGTCGCGGTTGAACACTCGGGAAAAGGTCTTCACGAAAGCCAGAATCCAGTGGCTGTCCTTGGTCATGGTGATTATCTCTATCTCGCGTACTATCTGGCGTCTCTGGAAAGTGTCGAGAGTCCGGCTTTGCTCCTTCACCAAACCCTCTAGGTCCTCCGGCCCGGGGTACACCCAGTTGAGGGGGTTGTTAGGGGCGTCGGTCCGGTAGAAAAGGTCCAGGGAGTTGTTGGGGGTAACCACGCCAGCGCCGCTGCCCGCGATTATCATGTCGAAGTTCCCCGCTGCCTGGGCTTCTATTCTACCCTGCCGGTCCAGGACTATGGTCTCTAATGTGATGTTGAAGAGCTCTTTCAGCTGCTGCTTATACGCTGCAGCCATCTCGTTATCGCCTTGCTCAGTTCTATGTATGAGTGAGGTTTCGAAGCCATCAGGATAGCCTGCCTCCGTAAGCAGCGCCTTAGCCGCGGCTATATCCTGGTCCTTTGGAGTCCTGTACCCGGGAAGGGTCGCTATTTCTTCGGCGGACATGGTGAGCGGATGTCCCGGGGCCCCTGCCGTTGTCCCAATGATGCCCTCCCCAGCCCAGCCAACCGCGTTGAGATTCTGCCGGTCCATTCCGAGCATGAGGGCTTGTCGGACCTTGGCGTTGTCGAAAGGAGGCTTGGACGTATTCAGCAGGATGCCATTCGGGCAACAGGGAACCGGATAGGCGACAAACTTGCCATTCCCTCTCTCTACCATTTCCTTGAGCTGGCCCGGACCCATCTGGGCGCTGCTTTGCCATAGCACAACCCAGATCTGCTCAGCTTCCCAAGCAGCCTGGGACGCCGTGGGATCTTGAATAACATGGTATTCCATGCCGTCCACGTAGGGTAGCTTACGGCCATCAGGGTCCGTCTTCCAGTAGATGGGATTCGCCTCGTAGGTCCAATTATCCTTGTCCAATACCTTGGTGACCTTGAACGGGCCCGATCCCAAGACGCTCTCGATCCCGGAATCGAATTCGAACTTGTCGTCGCCGGCGGCCGTCGCCCTGTCCAACGCCAGGTAATGGGCTTTGGGCACAAAGGTAAAATGGTCGTTGGCCATATACTGGACGAAGTCTCCCCAGGGCGCGAAAAGATGTACCCTCACCGTTGTGGCGTCTAAGGCCTCGGACCTTTCATATTGTTGTTTGAGGAACCGGTTGGCCTCAAACTGTATCGTGTCATGGTCCTCGGACCTGCCTGTCATTCGGTCAAAGCTGTAGGACACGTCCTCGGCGGTGACCTGTGAGCCATCCCACCATGTGGCGTGGGGCTTTATCTTGAAGTCCCACACCTTGCCCTCTTCGTCCACCTGCTCCCAGCTTTCGCTCACGTCCCCCCATATGTCGAACCTGTCGAAGGTGAAGGGGTTGAACTGGAGAAAGGAGTTGTACATCGGGCTAAACTGAGGGGTGTTAATCACGTTCGCGTGGGGGTTCCAAGTGCGTATCGGGAACTGGTGGTGGACCTGGATGACGCCGCCGTACTTGGGCTCCCCGAAGTCCGTGATCCTGGGGCCGAACACGCCGTATCCAATGGCTCCCTCAGAGAGCGCGCGAACTTCTTCTGATGGCGCCGCCGTGGGCAAAGCTTTCGCCACAGCCTCTTCGATGGCTTGCTGAATTTCCTCTTGGCTTATGCCAGGCTGGGCCTTTAGCGCGTTCTCTATGGCCATTGCCACATCTTCTTGGCTAACCCCGGGTTGCTGCGCCTCCAGCTCAGATTTTATGGCTGAAGCGACGTCCGCCGAAGTCACCCCGGGCTGAGCGGCCAGGGCTTGGGCGATCGCTGACGCCACATCTTCCGCGGTAGCCCCTCCGGACTGCGTGGAAATGGCCTGCTGCACTATACCCGCAACGTCGATTGGGGTCGGGGTCGGTTGCAGGGTCGGTTGCGGGGTCGGTTCGTCGGACCCACATGCCACCGCAGTCAGCATCAACAACAGAACCGGCACGATCAATATGAATTGGGGTTTTAATATCCAGCGATGCACCATGATTTGCCTCCCTTTTTCACGAACGAAAAAGAATCGACGGTACGGTATCATAGCGGTGATTGTGGTGTCAAACAGGATGTCCTCGGGTAACTGTTCAGAATAGGCGGGACGCCCCCATCCTAACCTTCCCCCACAGGGGAAGGGACTTTGGCTTTCCCCTTCTGGGTGACTTGGGCGACTATCCATTTCTGACGGAGACTGAGCAGTTACGCGGACCTCCCGCACGCTGGCAGCCTCTCCGCTTGGGCCGTCAACAAACTGTCTAACGCCGTGGAGGAACCGGCGCCCCTGGGATTTTCATCTGAATGCGCCCCATGCTTTCCAGGCCGGTGTAGAAGAGGGTCTTCCAGTCATCTCCACCCCACCCCACGTTTGCGATCTGTTCCTCCCAGGGGAGGATCTGTCGGAAGGGCGGCTCCTTGATCCAGATGGTCCCTAGATGCTTGCCTGCCGGGTCGACGATCCAGATGCCGCCAGGCCCCGCTAAATATAGGTTGCCCTCGCTGTCCACTTTCATACCATCGAAGACCCCCGGCGGGTCGGACTCCTTCATCTGGTATACAACACGACCCGAGGGCCGGCTGATGGACCCGTTGGCCATGAGGTCATAGCCCCACACCTGGCGGTTGCGACTGTGGATCAGGTAGAGGATACGTTCGTCGGGAGACAGCGCCAGGCCGTTGGGCGAGCCGAAATCCAGCAACAAGACTACTTCGCCAAGGTCCGGGGTGACCAGGTAATAGCCCGCGATGTCCAGGTCCAATCCTGGGGCCGGCGCCCCGGGGTCGGAGAAGTAGATACATCCGTCTGACCTCGCCGCGACGTCGTTGGGGTGGTTCAGCCGCCTGCCCTGGTACCTGTTGGCTACGACGGTGGTGGAGCCGTCGTGCTCAATGCGGGCCATCCGCCGGGCGCCCTGCTCGCAGGCCAGGAGGCGACCTTGGGGGTCCCGGGTGAGCCCGTTGGCGTAGTTTGTGGGCTCCTGATAAACGGAGATGCCTTCGCCGGGGGCCCACTTTATCCTACGGTTATGACCGATGTCGCTGAAGAGGAGATAACCGCCCTCGGCGATCCAGACAGGACCTTCGGGGTTGGGAAAGATTCCGGCGCGGCGAGAGTCTTGATCGGGCGACTCTTCAGGGCCGTATCCGACGCTTAAAACCTCGTGCTCCTCATCCGGTGAAACGATGCGGTCCAGTTCGGGTGAGACCCGCTCTATCGGCATAGAACCCTCCTAACCTGCCTCTCATTGGTCATATCCCTGGGATCTTCTCAAACAGGAACCGACTCTCGCCAACCGAGGACGCTTCCCGGACCCCGACGGTATTGAAGGCGAGATACTCCAGATGAGCATCGTCTGCCCTTGAATCCATCGCGTCTCGATGACGGTTGAAGGTTAGCAACACCTATTAATGCAGTCAACTTACGCCTATGCATCTTGAGGTTCTTGGTCTGCACCCTGGGCAGCGCCCGTGCCAACCCATTGTTCCCTCTTGGGAGATGATCCGGGGCCGCCGTGCGCCTGCTCCCTCAGCTTTCGGCTGTGATGACCGCCAACGGAGGGTCTCCCGACAGAACGCGCCTTATGTTAGCCAAGACGAACTCTGTGCCCCGCTGCTGGCTCTCGAGGGTGCCCCCGGAGTGAGGGGTGATGATCACGTTGTCCAGGTCGAACAAGGGATTGTCGGGGGAAGGGGGCTCCGGGTCGGTCACATCCAGGGCCGCACCCGCGATCTCCTTGTTCTTCAGGGCCTTCAACAGCGCCTCTTCGTCCACCACACCTCCGCGGCACGTGTTGATAAGATATGCAGTTGGCTTCATCATCTGCAACTGCCTCTCCCCGATCATCTTCCGCGTGGAGGAGAGGAGGGGCACGTGCAGGCTCACGAAGTCCGACTCGCGCAGCAGTCCTTCAAAGGAGACGGGCTCGGCCTTGAGCTCTTCCTGTACGTCCCTAGGCGCCTCCATCGAGTCGTAGTATATGGTCCTCGTGTCAAACCCCCTGAGCAACCTGGCTACGTTCTTGCCGATGCGGCCAAGTCCCACGATGCCGACGGTCCTGCCGGTGATTTCTATGGCAGGCAGTCTCAACAGCCCCTGGTTCCAGCGCCGCTCCTTGTGCACGTTGTACCACTGGTTCATCAGGTTCCGGCAGACGGCGATCATAAGTCCGATGGTTTTCTCGGCCATGGAGTTGGCGTTGGAGCCCCCATTGTTCGCCACAGGTATGCCCATCTCGCCCAAGGCCACGAGGTCCAGCATCTCGTTGCCGGCGCTGGCGGACTGAACCAGCTTCACATTGTGGCAGCTCCTGAGGAAGTCGAAATCCACCGTCTCGTCCACGACGATGATAGCCTGAACGTCTGTGCAAAGGCGGATTTTCTCCTCTTCGGGCAGGGCAGCGTCCACGATCAGGACGTCCATATCGGGTGGCGCCTGGGACACCCACCTGGGACCCGAGGTCGGCCCGTAACGGGGCCCGGCGAGGAAAGCTACTTTGGGCTTGGCTATCGTCATGTCACCTCCCTTGTATTGGGGCACTCGAATGGGAACGAGGAACTGGGATAGATCCCTATTCCTTGTTCCCTACTCCCCGTTCCTGGTGTGGACCAGACAAAGAATCTCCTCATCCGGGGACATAGTCAGACCGTTCGGTGAGGTAAAGTCCCGGATGAGCAAAGTAATGTCCCCCAGGTCCGTACCTTCACCCTGCGGTACCGTGCGAGACTGCCCGCAGCCGATCACCGGCTGCCCCGTAGCCGGGGGTCCCACATATCACGCAGGGCGTCCCCTAGCATGTTGAAGGCGAATACCACGAGGCCTATGGCGATGGTGGGGTAAGCTACAAGGGTTGGGGAAATCCTGAGGAAGCGGTAGGTCTGGCCGCCCATCATGCCGCCCCAGGAGGGCTCGGCCTCGGGAGCGCCCAGCCCCAGGAAGCTCAGGGAGCTTTCGATGATGATGGCGGCCCCCAACGTCACTGAGGCCATGATGAATATGAGGGAGAGACAGCCGGGCAATACGTGCCTTAAGACGATGCGCCAGTACCCTGCGCCGACCGCCCTGGCTGCGGTCACGTAGTCCATGGGCACGATGGAAAGGGCCTGGGACCGGACAGCCCTGGCCGTCGGAGGAATGATAGTAATGGTGATGGCTATGATGACGTTCTCCAGGGAGGCGCCCATGGTGGCCATAATGGCCAGCGCAAGTATCAAGTTGGGGAAGGCCATCAAGGCATCGATAACGCGCTGGAGAATCAGGTCTAGTGCGCCGCCGCGGGTCGCGCTGACAATGCCCACGGCGCTTCCGATGGTGATCCCCAGCAAACAAGACACCATGCTGACATAGAGGGAGATGCGAGCCCCGTAGATGAGACGGCTCAGGACGTCCCGACCCAGGTAGTCGCCGCCCAGGACGTGCCCATCCTTCCCATGGCCAATGAAGAAGGCATCGGGATCGACGGAGTAGGGGTCTGACGGCGCCAGGACGGGGGCCAGGACCGCCACCAGTATCAACAGGACGATGATCACCGCACTGAAGGCCCCCACGGGCTGGCGCACCGCGAAGGCAGCCAGTGGACGGCCGATCTTTGCCAGCCAGCCCCCCACAGCTGGAGCCAGAACATGCTCGGTTCTTCCCGACTCTACCTGTTCGCTCACGGGGCGTCTCCCGTCAACTTATATAAATGCGTCTCCCCAGTGATCGCTAATTGTAGCGGATACGCGGGTCCAGCATACCGTAGGTCAGGTCTACCAGGAGGTTAATAATAAGGATGGCGCCGATCATCGTCATGACGATGGCTTGCACCATAGTGTAGTCGCGGGCCACGATGGATGTTAGAAGGAGCTGGCCGATGCCGGGAAGTTGGAAGATGTTCTCCACTATCACAGTGCCCCCCAGGAGAACAGCGAACTGGAAGGC
Organism: Dehalococcoidia bacterium; assembly: GCA_965237875.1. Classification (GTDB taxonomy): domain Bacteria; phylum Chloroflexota; class Dehalococcoidia; order Lucifugimonadales; family JAGWBF01; genus DAOUJI01. The sequence continues at coordinate 1,363,693 of CBDEGP010000002.1, read as the reverse complement.
TGCCAAGGTGAGTAGAGGCAACATTGCGTTGCGCAGGGCATGGCGGTAGATCACGACGTTCTCTACAAGACCCTTGGAACGAGCAGTCCTGACGTAGTCTTCACGCAAGACCTCAAGCATGCCTGACCGGGTGATGCGGGCCATGTAGCCGATGCGGGTCACGGACAACGCCAAGATGGCGAACGACGTTTGCTTGAAGTTCATCATGGGGTCTTCCCACAGGTCGGCATACCCCAGGGGTGGGAGCCAATCGAAAACCACCACCAAGACGAAGAGTATCAAGACTGAGAACACGAACAAAGGTATCGTTACTCCGGTTATGGCCACGGACCTGCCAACGTAATCGATCCACGTGTTCTGCTTGACGGCGGATATGACCCCCAACGGGATCGCCAGCGCCAGGCTGAATATGATGGCGCCAACAGCCAGCTGGGCGCTTACGGGCAGCCGCCGGGCCATTTCCTCATTGATGGGGTTGTCATCCAACAGCGACTCTCCCAGGTCGCCCTGGAACATGTCTCCGACCCATTGGAAGTACTGGACCAGGAGGGAGCGGTCGGTGCCCAGCTTGGCCTGCAATGCTTGCAGGTCTTCCTGGGCATAGTCGGCTTCCCCCGTGGGACCCAAGAGCCTGGCGACGGCAGGGTCCCCAGGGATGATTCGGAGCATGGTGAAAGCGATGATTGAAACGAGGAATAAGGTGGGGATAAAGGCCAGAAACCGTTTTTGCACGTATGCCTGCATGGCCTCCCGTCCTTGACCCCTGAAAGACCCTCAGTATGCCGCTTCTACGGTCGAGAAGACGGCGCGGATGTGGTTGCTGAGGCCGGTCCTTAGTACATGAAGGTCCCGACGCTGGAGAATCCCTTCAGCCCACTCTCCGATACTTGATGAGGCACGAAGCCATCTTATAATAGTCCTTGTCCTCCTGCCCCTGCAAGTGCTGGTTGATGTAGATGTCCCCGTGGGAATCGAGCCACAAGAAGTGGGCGGCCGACCCTTGGGGCCAGTGGCCGTAGGGGCTGTCGAGGCGGGTAATTAAACGGCCGTCGATGTCGAGGATGGAGATGAAATTCTGAAGCTCCGGGACGAACACGGTATCGTCCTCGTCAATATAGATGGAGCAGGGGCGGCGGAACCCGGTCCAGTGAGTCTTATAGTTGCCCTCTAGGTCGAAGATCTGAATACGGTCGTTCTCCCGGTCAGCGACGAAGACCTGGCCCCGCTTTTTGTCCACCCATATGCCGTGCGGCGTGTGAAACTCTCCCGGCCCATTCTTGCCGAACTCGCCCCAGGAGAACTTCAGATGGCCGTCGGACGTAAAGACATGGACCCGGAAGTTGGCGTAGCCGTCGGAGATGTACAGGTCGCCGTTGGCGGCCTGGGAGATATCGCTGGGCATGTTGAAGGGCCCCGCGGCGCGTACGTTGGGCCACATGCGCGTAGGGCCTGAAAACGGTACAGCGCCCTCGGTCCAACCCGGCTGGCCCGGCCCGTGGCCGTGGGGGATGCCGGTGTCCGAGGGCTCGTTCCAGGCGCCCATAGTCATCAGTTGGTTGCCGCTCTTGTCGTACTTCAGCACCACGTGGCCATCTTTGACCGGAAGGTACAGGTTGTCGTCCTCGTCAATATGCATACCATGGGCGTCGATCAGCGCCCCTTCTCCCCACGAAGTAAGTACATTGCCGTCCCGGTCGAACACTATCAGGGGGTGATCACTACGGTTAAAGCAGTAGACCCGGTCCTCGGAATCCGTAGCAACACCGTTCTGGCCTATTGTCCAGCCGTCAGGCAGCGTGGGCCAGCCCTCGACCCACTCGTAAGTGTATTTGCCAGAGCCTGTCCTAAACATTCTTGGATTGTCCCACCTTTCACGGAGTTGACATGTATTGCATAGTCCCGGTCGAAGGGCGTCAATGTTGCCCAGCAACCCTGCCATGAGCAGTCTCCCGAAGTATGTTGCGCGCCTCCGAGAGTTCTCCTCACTACGAAGGACAACTGTTCCAGCTCTATTCGGCGGCGGGTCGTACTATCTGGCCCTCACGCCAGACCACCGAGCCGTTCCGGACCGTCAGGTAAGTGTCCAGGCGAAAGTTGCCTTCGACGGTCTGCTTGGAGGTGTTGGTCCACTGGAACTGCCCCTCCTGCTGGCTGAAAACGGCCGCGTCCCCTTCCATTCCCGGCGCCAGCGACCCGATCTCCCTCTCCATGTGGATGGCTTTGGCTGGCCTGGAGGTCGCAGCGGCCACCGCATCTTCTAGCGGCTGGCCTAAAGCGAAACTCTTACTCACCAGGTCGTTCACCCCGTGCACGGTCCTGACTGCGGGATCACAGGTATGCATATCCGTGCTAATGGTAGTGGGGAAGAACCCTTCGCGGAAGGCCGGCTTGCATATGTCGATATTTAGTACTCCCCCAGCGTCGCCCGTATCCATGACCACTCCCCGCCGAACGGCCTCCAGCGCTTCAGGGCGGAGATGGCGATTGGCGTCCAGAATATTTTCGTGAGAACCGTTAAAGGCGTGGGTGGAGATGTCCTGGGGACCTAGAATCTCGAGGATTACCGGCAGAGGTATCGGCGTTCCGGCAACGTGGACCATCAGTGTTACTCCGGCCTTGTCGGCTGCTTCCCTCGCCCGCTTTAGTGCGGTTTCAGCCTCCCAGTAGGAGACCGCGTCGTGGGCCATGCGAATCTTGACGCCTACCAGGTAGCCGGGGTTCTCCTTGATGGCATCGGCGGTTCGGTCGGGGTCGGCATGGCTCAAATCTCGGAGCTCTCCGCCCACAGCTTCGTGAAGCAGCAGCCCGGTGGCCCCGATGTGGAGACAAGCCAGCACCCGAGTGAGCTTGGTGGGGACTATGAAATCGCGCATGGTCTTGTAGTTGGCCCAGCCCGCTGTCCCAGCGTCCACAGCCGTTGTCACACCTGCGGGAAGACATGTCGCGTCGGCGTCGCTAGCCACCCCTCCCCTCCCTGTGATTACGCCCTCGTAGAAGTGGCCGTGAAGGTCGATGAAACCGGGGGTGACCAGCTTGCCCGTGACATCCACCACCTGGGCTGCCTGGGTAGGGTCGATACGCTGGGACACCGCCGCCACCTTCCCGTCCTTGAAGGCAACGTCTCGCCGGTCGTTGATGTTCTGGGCAGCGTCCATAAGGGTCCCGCCCTTCAAAACCAGGTCGTATGCCGTTTGCTGGGCCACCATCGGCATCCTCCTGCTCGGAAAATCGGCCTGGAAACCCCTTACGCCGCAGCCCTATATTAAGGTTGCTGAACAACCATCTTTGACGAAAGTCAGTGTAGTATCGCCCATGATTTATGTCAAACATTTCGGTCGAGCCGATAAAAAGACCCGGACACGTCCTAAATCGGTGTTCGACAGTAAGTGTCCTTTGTACCTCCCCATGCGGTCGGGACCGCCACGCTTGGCGAGTCACAAGGGAGATAATTGACGGCTCCTCGAAGCGTACGTACCATATACGTGGTTGCCGGCTTTAACAAATTCATCTGAGGGATGGGGAGGAGACTAATGGAACGGTTCAGGTTCGTTGACAGCGACTCCCATGTGCTGGAGCCCGAGGACATGTGGGACAACTACCTAGAGAAGAGGCACCAGGGGATGGTGAAGGGATACTTTAAATACGTGCGGGCCTCCGAGCTAGGTGATAGAATCGCGCTGAGAGGAATCGGTGAAAACCCTCTATGCCTGACCTCGGCCATCAACGTGATGGGGCACCAGATAATGGGTGGCGCTCAGCACGAGGTTGGGACAGCCGATCGCGAGCCGATTGAACTAGACGGTCCATACGAGAAGTGGGCCGAACAGAACTTCCCCCCCAGCGCCTACAAAGAGGTGATGGAGCAGTCGGGCATCGACTACATGATTGTCTACCCCACTGTGGGCTTCTGGACCACAAGTGTCCCCGACATGGAAGCCGGGACGGCCACGGCCATACGCCGTGCATACAACCGCTGGCTTGGCGATTTCTGCCAGGAAGGGGGCAGGGACAGGCTTATTGGAGCGGTCTCCATAGACCTGCGGGATCCGGAGGCTGCCAGACAGGAAGTGACACGTTGCGTCAAGGAGTACGGCTTCGGGTCCGTCCACCTTAACCCGGCCCCTGTTCCCAACCTCCGCCTCTACGATGAGGTATGTGATCCCCTGTGGGCCACATGCGCAGACCTCGGTGTGCCAATCGGACTCCATCCCAGCGCACAAAATCCACTCGACCAGGGGCTGTTAAATTACCATCGTGGTCTGGGGGACCTCCAGAACACGGTGGGCTTCTGTATCGGCAACATGATGGCCTGTGCATCCTTTATCACGGGCGGGGTGCTGGAGCGGCATCCCAAACTAAAGCTGATATTCCTGGAATCGGGCGCCGGTTGGGCAGCCTACTGGCCGGAACGTATGGAGTCGGCGGTAAACGGTGGAAACAGGGGCGTCCGGATCACGGGTCTCTCCAAGTGGCCTATCGAATACTTCCAAGAGCAGTGCTTCATCGCTGCGGACCAGGACGATCCTGGACTCAAGATGGTCATAGATGCCGTGGGCGATCAGGTCCTCATCACCGGGACCGACTTCGGCCACCCCGAGGGCCGGAAATACGCCACAGCGGTGCAGGACCTCCTGGAAGTGCCGGGAATCTCCCTGGACAGCAAGCGCAAGATCCTGTGGGATAATGCCGTCAGAGCGTACCCCATAACACTCAAGTAACCAGTCCGGCCCGTCGCTCTCAACTTCTTCGTCCCTGCCGCGCTGACCAGAGAGTCCTGGGCCGATCGCGGGTCGCTTTCGGCTGCTTATCTATTCTCGTGGGGCTACCCATTCCTGCTCTCAACCAGGGCCAGGATGTCCAGTGCCTTCTGGGTAGGCTCGAAGTGTAGACTTTCAGGGTCCCATAGCAGCTCGCCGCTCATCCAGGTCTTGGTTATCAGCTCCTCGCGAGTATCGAAATCGACCTCCAGAGGTCCCGAGGTGTCCAGGTAGGCATCCATCGAGGCTAAAGGGTCAGGTCTTCCACCGACCTGACCCTGTTGACAAGGGCATGGAATCCCAGATAAGAAATGCTGGGTACGGGATCAGCGGCGAAGTGTATACACTTCACCAGTGGGCCGCAGCGGTCCATTAGTGGCTGTGGTTCCATTCCAACACGCCAGCGGTCTGTCCACGAATCGCTCCACCCAGGAAGCTTCAGAATCCCGGGGACCAACAATTCGCCCGCCTCCATATACACCTGATGACTCCCCACGATTCCCCTCCGGCCCCACCGCCGGGTTGGACCCGGAAGACTGGACAGGTGGATAAGTGAGAGTGGAGGGAATTGACCACAAGGGGTGTCGGATGCGGTGTAGCCATGGAGGTGGTAGGATTGGACGTGCCAAAAGGACTTCCTTTGGAAGCGTCTGAAGACCCACCTGACATCTTTGCATGAGGGGACAGTTCAAACCGGAACCGTTCAAAGACCTGAAGGAGGGACGATATGGGAGACTCTCCACAGCAAACCCCCGCAGCCGGTACGGGGCTAGTCGAAGAGGTTGAGCAGTACGACGCGATTATCATTGGCGCTGGGCTTACCGGGCTGTATCAGTTGTACCGCCTGCGTCGGCTCGGGCTCTCGGTGCGGGTCTTCGAAGATGGTGGCGGGGTAGGCGGCACTTGGTATTGGAATCGCTACCCGGGGGCGCGCTTCGACTCTGAGAGTTACACCTACGGATATTCCTTCTCGGAGGAACTCCTCCAGGAATGGGACTGGAAAGAGCATTTTTCAGGCCAGCCGGAGAACGAGCGATACCTAAATTATGTAGCAGACAAGTTTGACCTGCGCCGGGACATACAGCTCAATGCCCACGTCACCTCGGCGGTCTACGACGAGGGGGAGAATATCTGGCAGATCCAAACGGCGGATGGCCGCCGGGTGCGGGCGCAATTTCTAATCGCGGCGGTTGGCATTATGTCTGCGCATTATCTCCCCGACTTTGAGGGGATCGAGAGCTTCGAGGGCGACTGGTGTCACACCGCCAGATGGCCGCAGGAAGGCATGCATTTAGCCGGCAAGCGTGTGGGGGTCGTCGGCACAGGAGCCACCGCCGTCCAGCTCATCACGGAAATCGCCAAGGAGGTCTCCCATCTGACGGTTTTTCAGCGCACGGCGAATTACTGTGCGCCATTACGCAACTCGGAGATTGATCCCGAGACCCAGCGCAAGATCAAGGCCACCTACCCAGAAATCTTCGATAAGTGTCGCGATTCCAAAAGCGCGTTTATGTACGACTCAGACCCGCGGTCGGCCCTAGAAGTCTCACCGGAAGAGCGGCTGGCGCAGTACGAAGAGTTGTGGGCAGAGCCCGGCTTCAAGAAATGGCAGGCCAATTTCCAGGACATCATGACCCCCGGGGAGGTCAACGAGGACTACGCCGAATTCGTCCGTAATAAGATACGTGAGCGCGTCAAGGACCCAGCGGTGGCGGAAAAGCTCGTGCCCAAGGACCATCCCTTCGGTTCCAAGCGCATCCCCCTGGAGAGCGGGTACTATGAGGTGTACAACCGGGACAATGTCTTACTGGTTGACGTGCGCGAGGCTCCGATCGAGCGCATCACTCCCAACGGCCTCAAAACCAGTGACGCCGAGTACGATCTGGACGTCATAATCTTTGCCACGGGATTTGACGCCGTGACCGGGTCATTGACCAGGATGGATATCCAAGGCGAAGGCGGGCAGGCGTTCACGGATAAATTCGCCGAGGGTCCGCGCACCTATCTGGGCGTCCAGAGCGCGGGCTTCCCGAATCTCTTCATCGTCAATTCGGCTGCGTCCTGCAACTTCCCCAGATGCGCCGAGTCGATCGTGGAATGGGTGAGCGACTGCATAGGCTATATGCGCGACAAGGACTTTGCGCGCATTGCGGCCACCCCGCAGGCGGAAGAGGCCTGGACGAATCACATTGCCGAGTTGAGCGTAGGCTCACTTCGGACCCAGGCCAAAACCAATTGGTTCGTGGGGACGAACATCCCCGGTAAGGCACACGCCTTGCTCCTCTATCCGGACAGCGCTCCAGCCTATCGGGCCAAGTGTGCGGAGGTGGCGGCCAATGGTTATGAAGGGTTTCTGCTTCAATAATATTTTCGCCATTCTCCCCTCCGGCATTGGTGACCGGTAACGGCCACGCCCAGTCCGAGGCTGACTTCAGCCTACTCCTCCCGGCTGCCGCGTAGCCGGGGGTCCCACATATCACGCAGGGCGTCCCCCAGCACATTGAAAGCAAACACCACAAGCCCTATGGCGATGGCCGGGTAGGCTACAAGGGTTGGGGCGACCCTCAGGAAGCGGTAGGTTTGGGCGCCGCCTATCATGCCGCCCCAGGAGGGCTCTTCGGGAGGGGCGCCCAGCCCCAGGAAGCTCAGGGAGCTTTCGATGATGATGGCAGCCCCCAACGTCACCGAGGCCAAGATGAATACGAGGGAGAGGCAGTTGGGGAGTACGTGCCTGAAGATGATGCGCCAGTACCCGGCCCCCACAGCCCGAGCCGCGGTTATGTAGTCCATGGGTACGATGGTGAGGGCCTGGGCTCGGACGCCCCTGGCCGTGGGGGGAATCACAACAATGGTGATGGCTATGATGACGTTCCTCAGCGAGGAACCCATGGTGGACATAATGGCCAGCGCCAGTATCAAATTGGGGAAGGCCATCAGCGCGTCAATGACACGCTGGAGAATCAGGTCTAGTGTGCCGCCGCGGGTCGCGCTGACAATGCCCACGGCGCTTCCGATGCCGATCCCCAGCAAGCAAGAGACCAGGCTGACGTAGAGGGAGATGCGAGCCCCGAAGATGAGACGGCTCAGGACGTCACGACCTAGCTCGTCGCCGCCCAGGAGGCGCCCTTCCGTCCCCTGGCCGGTGAAGATGGCCTTGGCATCGACCTCGTAGGGGTCTGATGGCGCCAGGAGGGGGGACAGGACCGCCACCAGTATCAACAGGACGATGATCACTGCACTGAAGGCTCCCAGTGGCTGGCGTACCGCGAACATAGCCAGGGGACGGCCCAGCATGGCCAGCCTGCCGGACACACCGAGAGCCAGAAACCGCTCTGCTCTTCCCCGCTCTACCTGTTCGCTCACGGGCCGTCTCCCGTCAACCTATATAAATGCGTCTACCTGGTGGTCGCTAATTGTAGCGGATACGTGGGTCCAGCATACCGTAGGTCAGGTCCACCAGGAGGTTGATGATCAGGATGGCTCCTATCATGGTCATGACGATGGCCTGCACCGTGGTGTAGTCTCGGGTCTGGATGGATGTTAGAAGGAGCTGGCCGATGCCGGGAAGCCGGAAGATGTTCTCCACGATAACGGTCCCCCCAAGCAGGACAGCGAATTGGAAGGCTGCCAGGGTGAGCACAGGCAGCAGGGCGTTGCGCAGGGCGTGGCGGTAGATCACCGCGTTCTCTGTCAGGCCCTTAGAGCGGGCGGTCCTCACGTAGTCTTCACGCAAGACTTCAAGCATGCCTGACCGGGTGATGCGGGCCATGTAGCCGATGCGGGTCGCGGACAACGCCAGGATGGGGAATGCCATTTGCTTGAAGTTGGTCCAGGGGTCCTCCCACAGGTCGGCATAGCCCAGGGGTGGGAGCCAATCGAAGACCACCACCAGTAGGAAGAGTATCAAGACTGCGAACACGAACAGGGGTATCGTCACCCCGGTTATGGCCACCGACCTGCCAACGTAGTCGATCCAGGTGTTGTGCTTGACTGCGGATATGACCCCCAACGGGATGGCCAGAATCAGGCTGAATATGATGGCGCCAACAGCCAGCTGGGCGCTTACGGGCAGCCGCCGGGCCATTTCCTGATTGATATCGCTGTCATCGAACAATGAGAGTCCAAGATCGCCCCGGATCATGTTCCCCAACCATTCGAAGTACTGGACCAGGAGAGAGCGGTCGGTGCCCAGCCGGGCCTGCAATTCCTTCAGATCTTCCTTAGTGTAGTCGGCATCGTCCGTCGGGCCCAGGAGCCTTGCCACGGCAGGGTCCCCGGGAATGATCCGGAGCAAGGTGAAAGCGATCAACGAAACCAGGATGACGGTAGGTATAAAGGCGAGGAACCGTTTTTGAACGTATGCCCGCATGGGATCTCTTTCTTGACCCGCGACGGCGCCTTGGGTACGCCGCTCCTTCGGTCTGGAACCCGGCGGTTAGCCGCAACTTTTAGATGCTGGTGGGTTACTCCACCGTTACGGCTGGTAGGTGAAGAACAGGCATTGCCTTGGCAGCTGCTCCCAATAGGACTGGCGCGAGCGGCTGATGGACGGGCGTCAATCCCTTATGTAGCAGGAACGGAGTGCGATTGTCAATACGGCCTCTTGGTGAGGCCGTAACTGTTCAGACGGAGGCCGGTTAAAGTTCGGAGTGTAGGGAGATTCATGTCTATGGTGTATCTGTGCCACCTGTATCTTGACCGGCGATACCGACAAGATATAGCCCACTCTAAACATCTGCGCCGAGGACATCTCGTTTGACACTACAATCACCGCTATGATACGGTACCGTCGATTCTTTTTCGTTCGTGAAAAAGGGAGGCAAATCATGGCGTACCACTGGATACTAAAACCACAATTCATATTAATCGTACCACTTATGTTGTTGATGCTGACTGCGGTGGCCTGTGGGTCCGACGAGCCGACCCCGCAACCGACCCCGCAACCGACCCCAACCCCAATCGACGTTGCGGGTATAGTGCAGCAGGCCATGTCCGCGCAGTCCGGCGGGGCTACCACTGAAGAAGTGGCCGGGGCCATCGCCAAAGCCTTGGCCGCGCAGCCTGGGGTGACTTCGGCGGACGTGGCTGCGGCCATAAAATCGGAGCTGGAGGCGCAGCAACCCGGGGTTAGCCAAGAAGACGTGGCAATGGCCATAGAGAAGGCGCTGAAGGCCCAGCCTGGCATAAGCCCGGCAGATGTCCAGGAGGCCGTAGACGCGGCTGTTGCCAAAGCAATTCCGGCGGCTCGTGCCATCTCTGAGGGGGCCATTGGGTACGGCCAGATAGGCTTGAAGATCGAGGACTTCGGGGAGCCCAAGTACGGCGGCGTCATGGAGGTTCACCACCAATACCCCGTCGCCACCTGGAACCCCCACGCGAACACGGTTAGGACGCCACAATTTAGCCCCTTGTATAACTCTCTTCTGGGGTGGAACGCCTGGACCTTCGACAGGTTCGACATCTATCCGGACCTGGCGGAGAGTTGGACCATGGTGAATGGCGATCCTACAATCTGGGACTTCAAGCTGAAGCCCCACGCCAAGTTTTGGGACGGAAGCCAGGTGACCGCCGAGGATGTGGTCTACAGCTTTGATCGCATGCTGGGCAGGACCGAAGGGCACACGGACTCTCAGTACGATGCCCGACAGTACGTGAAGCCCCACTTCGACAAGAGCGAGGCCCTGGATTCCACTACGGTGAGGATATACCTGCTGCACCCATGGGCAGACTTCATCTCCTACATGGCCGACGACATGCTCACGATCGTGCCCAAATCCCATTACCTCCCGTTGGACCAGGCCACGGCTGCCGGCGACAAGAAGTTCGAGTGGGACACAGGAGTTGAGAATATCCTGGGCTCAGGGCCTTTTATGATCTCTCAGGTGAAGGACAAGGACACCATTAGCTTTGAAAGGAACCCTGATTACTGGAAGAAGGACCCTGACGGCCGTTCGCTGCCCTACCTGGATGGCATGAATTACTATAACATCCAGGACCCCTCGGCTGCCCAGGCCGCTTGGGAAACTGAGCAGGTGTGGAACACACAATGGCAACACAACGCCAGACTGCCTGCGGGCCAGCTTAGGGAAATGGTAGAGAGGAGCAATGGGAAATTCGTGGCCTATCCGGTTCCCTGTTGCCCCCAGGGCTTCATCGTGAATCCCTCGAAGCCTCCTTTCGACGACGCCCGGGTCCGCAGAGCTCTAATGCTGGCCCTAGACCGACCCGAACTCAACGAGATAGCATGGTCTGGGATGGGCATCCTTGGGACGACTGCAGGGGGTCCCGGCCATCCACTTACCATGCCCCTTGATGAAATAACAACGCTTCCTGGGTACCGGACTCCCAAGGATGCGGATGTGGCCGAGGCCCAGAGGCTGCTGGCAGAAGCAGGCTATCCCGATGGGTTCGACACGACGCTCGCATTCACGACTCCGCGTAGCTCCGCTCTTGCTGCGACATTCCAGCAACAGATGAAGAAGTTCCTAAACATCCGGGTAAAACAACTGCCTCTGGATGGCGCCGCCATGCGCGAGCTCGGCGCAAACGGGAAGTATGACATAATAACCGCGGGCGCCGGCGCCGGCGTGGTCACCCCCAACCAGTACCTCGAGCGTTGGTACCTGCCCGAAGCCCCGGACAACCCTCATGGCTGGAGATACGAGGGTCCAGAAGACCTCCTGGATTTGATCGCCAGGCAGAGCCAGGCTCTGGACCTTTTCGAGAGGCGCCAAATCGTACGTGAGATAGAGATAATCACCATGACCAAGGACAGCCATTTCATCAATGGTTTCGTGAGGACCTTCTCACGAGTGTTCAACACTGATAAAGTGGCCGGACAGATGCCGACGCAAAGTGGATATCTCGAGTGTAAAGCAGAACAGCTCTGGCTGGTGAACCCATAGGAGGGGTCTGCGAGAATCTTGAGGCACGGGCCACTGTAGCTGCGGCCCGTGGGCCACTTGGAGATATTAAGAAAACCGGGATAAAAGGGGTCTTAATTTTGACGACTTTCGGCAGTGGGAAGTTTCAATACCAGGTTGTAGAGCCCTTTTTTAAACGCCCCCGGAGAGCGGCCTTCATCGACGGCGCCGACGTGGCCGTGGACAAGGACGACAACGTCTACCTCTTCACCCGCAGCGCCTACGCGGCGGTCATGGTCTTCGACAAGGACGGGGACTTCCTGGACTCCTGGGGCCGCATGGGAGACGACTTCGGCGCGCCCCATGGGATTACGGTGGGCCCGGACGGGAGCGTATATACCGCCGACAACCAGAACCACACCCTGAAGGTCTGGACCAAGGAGGGGAAGCTCCTCCTTACCCTCGGGCGCGCCAACCAGAACGCGCCGGTGCAGAGCGGGATTCCCTTCAACCAACCCACCCATCTGTCGGTTGCGTCCAACGGGGACCTCTACGGCTCAGACGGCTACCAGAACTCCCGAGTCCACTGCTTCGATCCCTATGGCAAGCTGAAGTACTCCTTCGGCAGCCACGGCACCGGACCAGGACAGTTCAACTGCATCCATAGCCTCTTCATAGACTGGACCGATAACGACAAGATCTATGTGGCAGACCGTTACAACTGTTGCGTGCAGTTCTTTACCAAGGAGGGTGAGTTCCTGGGCAGGTGGCAAGGCCTGCACATGCCCAACCACGTGCGCCGTGGGCCCGACGGGAACTTCTACGTGGCGGAGCTGCGTCACCGGATGAGCATTATGAGTCCGGAAGGTGAAGTGCTGGCCCGCTGGGGTGATGAAGAGGACTTGCCGATAGCCGACCGGCCGGGCTACGACTATGGTGTGAGCGGGCTTGCGCTGCCCGACTCTCCCAGCCGCGACCCTACCCTTCTATCCGACGGCCGGCCCGTGTCCGGCGGGGTCGTCGGCGGAGATCCGGGCCCCGGCCGCTTCGGCGCCCCCCACGGTATAGCAGTGGACTCTCAGGGCAGCATATATGTCGCTGAGGCATCCGAACAGGTGATGCAGGTGGACCGGGGGCAGCGCACCTTCCAGAAATTCGTCCGCGTGAGCTAACCGGCCCGGCGCCCCTTTCAGGCAGTTGAGACCGGCGCCCAGGAAGCGGAGCCGGGGTGAGCTTCACGCTAACCTGCTCAGAGCTTCCCACCGGACGGGCCTGGAAAACAGGGCGCAGGCGATCCCGGGTCGAATGACGAGGCCAGTCAATGAAGTGGAATGAGGAGGCCAGTCGATGAAAAAGTACAAGATACTGTCGGCCGATGACCACACTTTCGAGCCGTCGAACCTCTGGGTCGATCGGATGGACCCCAAGTATGGGGACAAGATTCCCCACTTGGTCTCCCAAGAGGATGGGGACTTCTGGTGGTACGGGGACACACGGCTGGTGGGCCTCTCTCCGGGGACTCATCCTGGAAGGAGGTACGAACCCGACCCTCTGGTGCGGGAAGAAATAGGAGCGACACGGATACGGGAGGAACACCTCCGTCCAGGCGCCTACGACCCGCTGGAACGCCTGAAGGACATGGACATCGACGGCATTGACCAGACCATCATATACTCTACCCTCGGCCTCCATCTTTACAAGATAGCAGACGACCATTTCCTGACCGAGGTCCAGAAGGCCTACAACGACTGGATCGCCGAATACTGCAGTGCAAGCCCGCGGCTTCATGGCGTGGCCCTTCTCAATCCCGAGGACACTGAGGCCGCGGTGTCAGAGTTGCAACGCTGCAAGAACATGGGGCTGGTGGGGGCTCTGATCCCCGAGGGCACCAGCCCGGGTAAGAGGTACAGTGACTCTATGTACGAGCCTTTCTGGGCAGCCGCCGAGGACCTGGATATCCCCCTGGCGATGCACGTCGCAGCCATCCGTCCATCCCCCGAGAACGAGTTCATGGACCTTACGACCAGTACCATAGCCTTCCGGATCAACATAGACCACTTCCCTCGGATGGCGCTAGCCGATATGATCTTCAGCTTCGTCTTCGAGAGCCACCCCAAGCTCCAGATCGGGGTCATCGAGCACGAGGTCACCTGGGTGACCCACTTCCTGGAGCGTATGGACTATTTGGACACCCAGCGCACCGCCTCATCCCGGCGCGGCCGACGCAAGTTCAAGAACGACGCGCTCCCCAGCCAATTCTGGTACGATAACTGCTTCATCGGCTGGCAGGAGGACCCGCTGGCCATACGAAATAGGGACGTGATAGGCGTGGACAACCTCCAGTTCGGCGCCGATTACCCCCACGATGAGGGCACCTTCCCCAAGTCCCAGGAGATTGTGGACAGGCTACTGGCTGAGTGCACAGACGAGGAGAAGCACAAGATTCTCTGGGGCAACGCGGCGAGGGTCTACCATCTGGAGTAGACCGCCGCATATCGGCAGAATGGGACTGTCCCAGGGCGGGCATTACGGGATGGAACGACATTAGGTGAGCATGAAGATCGGCTTCAGAATACCCATTGTCGTTGGAGCGCCGGTAGATATTCCCCGCCTCGCCAAGTTTGGTGAAGATCTGGGCTTCGAGTCCATTTGGGCTTCGGAGCATCCCATGATCCCCGTGGTTACAACCACCCCACACCCCGGTCGAGCCGACGGAACCTATGACCCCTCCCTGGCCCACATGACAGACCCCTTTGTGACTCTGGCCATGGCAGCGGCGGCCACCACAAAGTTGAAGGTGGGGACTGCCATCTGCCTTGTAACCGTACGAAACCCCATCGTCACCGCCAAGGAGGTGGCCACCCTCGACTTCCTCTCAGGCGGCCGATTCATATTGGGGATAGGGGCGGGTATCTTCGAGGAAGAGCTGACCATCATGGGCGGTGACTTCCCCCACCGCTGGAGCCAGGCCCGTGAGGCGATAGAGGCCATGAAGGAGCTGTGGGCCGAAGACGAGGCCGAATACCACGGCAAATACTACGACTTTCCGGCGGTCCGTTCCTTCCCCAAGCCAGTGCAAAAGCCACACCCTCCCATCTTCCACGGGGGAGGGGCCGATCCCCTGGGCACCGACCCTGAAAAAACTCTGCGCCGGGTCGCTCGATGGGGCGACGGTTGGATGCCCAACTGGATAGGTCCCGAAAGGGTGAGGGAATGCAGGGACCGGCTCGACGAATTGGCGGCCAAGGCCGGCAGGGACCCACGCTCCATTGAGATCTCCTTGACCAGCCGTCCTGTGGACAGGAAACTCATCGAACGATTCGAAGAGGCGGGAGCAACACGGGTAGAGATTACCCTGAGAGGAAGTCGCTCCACCGACGACGCCCTATTCAAGCTTGAGGCGGCCGCGAAAGAGGTGATAGACCCGACGTCCTCTGGAACGTCCATGGCTCCAGCGCCAGATTCTAAGGTGTCTCCGGAACCGGCGGGCTGAGAGGACAGGCATGGAGCAAGCAATAAGGAGGGCGCTATGACGACTATAGAGGTAATCTCCCCGGAGTTGGAACGCATCGTGTCCCTGGACGAGGAGCACGAGATGTTGGGCGAGGGGTTTGGGCCCGAAGAGTCACCGGAAAAGGACTCGCGAGGCCTGGGGGGAGTCTCTCCCTGTACCGAAGGACCGGTATGGTGGGAAGAGGGAGGATTCCTGCTCTTCAGCGACATCACCCATAACCGCAGGATGAAATGGGCACCCGGCGAAGGCCTCTCCGTGTATCAGGAGCCCACCAACTTCGCCAACGGCCTCACCAGAGACCCCCAGGGCAGGCTGGTGGCCTGCGAGCAGAGCCGTCGGCGGGTCACCCGCATTGAGCACGACGGGTCCGTCACGGTAATCGCCAACAAGTATCGGGGCACGCCGCTGAACCGCCCCAACGACGTCATAGTCAGGTCCGACGGATGTATCTACTTCTCCGACCCCGGGGCGCCGGCCCCGGGATTCGACCTGGACCATGCAAGCTTTTACATGGTCACCCCTGACCTTGGGGACATAGTCAACTTATTGGATTTCGGCTCGCCCAACGGCCTGGACCTGTCTCCCGACGAAAGCATCCTTTACCTGGTCCACAGTCGCGCCCGCCAGGTGTGGGGCTATGACCTTTCGCCCAACGGGTCCATTAACCGGGCCTCTGGCCGTGTTATATGCCAGATGAAGGACTCGGAAGGGCCGGGGGTGTTCGATGGCATGAAAGTGGACAGCGAGGGGAATATCTATTGTGCGGGTCCAGGTGGCGTCTGGATTTACGACGCAACAGGCAAGCACCTGGGAATCATCTGGATCAAGGAGCCCTGGTCTATACCGATTCGGACTTGGGAGGAGCAGATCGCCAACATAGGTTGGGGAGGCAGCGACTGGAAGACCCTGTTCTATTGTGGCATCTGCTCCATGGGCCGTATTCAGTTGAAGATACCGGGCATACGAATTCCGCGGGTCCGGGCTTAGTGGCCTCGTCGCTAGGCTCTGATGAAAAGGAGGCGCCATGACCACAACTAGGAAAAGAGTAGCTTTCCTGGCCGGGCCCCGATCTTTGGGGGGACCCACCGGGTCCAGGGTGCTAGCCGCGGCCCCGCCTGATGTAGAGGCAACTATAGTGGATGCCACCCTGCCCGATGATGAGAAGGTCCGCCTTCTCCAGGATGTCGAGGCCATCGTCGTCATTTCCGAGCCCCTGGACTTCACTTTCCTTCGTGGCTGCCCCAGCGTGAAGCTGGTCCAGTCGATTAGCGCGGGGAACGACCTGTTGGACCTCAAGTCCCTGGCTGAATTGGGCATCCCTCTGGCCTCTAATGGGGGCTCCAACGCCACCGCCGTTGCTGAGTACGCCCTTGCCCTTATGATCGCCGCTTCTAGGAAGATGATGAGCCACTGGCATAACGTGGTGAACGAACGCCGCTGGAAAGAAGGGCTGGAAGGCCCACCCGGAATAGAGATCACCGGCAAGACCGTCGGCATCGTAGGATTTGGAGCCATCGGGAAAAACGTAGCCAGATTGCTCAGGGGATTTGACACCGAGACCATCTATTACGACATGGTGGAGGTCCCATTGGACGTACGGACAGATCTCCAGGCTGAACCGGCGTCTCTGGAGGACGTGATGCGCCACTCGGACATCGTGTCCCTCCATCTTCCCTATTATTCCAAGACACGGAAGATTATCGGGGAGCGCGAGCTGGGGCTAATGAAGCCAACTGCCTACCTTATCAACACCGGTAGGGGTGGTATAGTGGACGAAGAGGCTCTCTATCGCGTCCTGAAAAACAAAAGCATCGCAGGCGCCGCCCTGGACGTTTTCGACCCTGAGCCTCCTTCGCCTGACAACCCTCTGTTCGATCTGGACAACGTGGTCGCCACGCCCCATAGAGCGGGCGGCACTCAGGAAAGCTCAGTGCGAGGAGTACGATTCTGTTGGGCCAACATCGGGCGCGTACTGCTGGGGGAGCCTCCTCTAGCAGTGGTCGGGCCTGAAGGTTAAGACCCGGCTATGCCGAGGCTGCTCCAGGCCCGCCATCCTCGGCTTCAATGAAATTCTAAGCGGGTTTCGGAGGTCCCGAAAAGCCAGGAGGAGCCAACTGATGAGATTCAGCATATTTTTCCAGCTTCGTTTCCCCGAACCCTGGACAGCCGACGGAGAGCGCAAGTGCCTGCAGGAAGCTATGGAGCAAATCATCTACGCTGAAGAGATGGGCTTTCACGCTGTGTGGATGACGGAACACCCCTTTTCGCCCAATTGGTCCACTGCCAGCGCCCCCGATGTGGTGCTGAGCGCTATCAGCCAGCGAACCTCAAAGATGCGTCTGGGTTTTGGGATGGTGCTGTCTCCCATTCACCACCCTTTACACGTTGCCGTGAAGGTATCCACCCTCGACCTGCTCAGCGACGGCCGTGTGGACCTCGGCATAGGCCGGCCGCCAAACCCTTACTTCACCGTCCCCTTCGGCGTAAACATCGAGGACTCTGCTGGCATGACGCGAGAGGCCCTGTCTATGATCCCTCGCATGTGGACAGAGGATGTCTTTTCCTTCGAAGGTGAATACTATAACGTACCACCCCGTCAGGTAGCCCCCAAGCCCTTGCAGAAGCCGCACCCGCCCATGTGGACAGCAGCCGGCCAGGAGGATACGGCCCGTATGGCAGGGGATTTGGGCCTCGGATGCATGCTTCACGTCAGGTTTGGCCTTGAGAGGGTGCAAAGGTTCGTAAAAACCTACAAAGAGGCAATAAGGGATGCCAATCCGGTTGGGAGTTTTGTCAACAACCATGCCATCGGCGAAACTATAGCCTTATGTGAGGAAAACAACCAACGGGCCAGGCAGAGGGGCGCGGAGTCGGTGGTCATCCAAAACACGAAGGGGCAGCTACGCCGGCGGCTGCATTGGTCAAGCTTACGTGACGACTCGGAGCCCGAGAAATCGGTGGACCAGTTGCAGCACTCTGAGAACGATCCACCCTATCAGGCGCCCGATGATCTTGAAAGTCTTCTAGACGACGCGTGTTGGTGCTTCGGTGACCCCGACGCCTGTATCGAGTTCGCGGAGCAATATGAGGCGGCGGGCCTAGAGGAACTCATGCTCGACTTTCAGGCTGTCTTTGGCACCACCCACCAAGATAGCATGAACTCGATCCGTCTCTTTGGGAAGTATGTCATACCGCACTTCCAAGAGAAGGCAAAAAAGGCTAAGGCCATGGCATAGCACGTCGGCGCCGACGGCGCCCTTCACCCCCGGCCCCTCTCTTCCGCAGGCCGGGCTGAGGGCCTGCAGGCGTGATGTTTCGACCAGCTTTCAAGCAACTGCTTTCAGACGGGCCTGGGCGACCGCCGGTCGCCCTTACTACGACAGGCCCGAGGCCCCGCCCCCCGTCCTTCCGGCGGAGGCCGGAATCCAGAGGCGCCCTACCTCGTTACTCGCTGTTGTTCGGCCATACGGGCAGGGCGTAACGTTGCTCACCAAGAACGGGAAGCGTCCGTTCCATTTCTAGATCGAGTGGGCGCTAGTCCATGGGCCAGACGCGCCTCATAGCTAGAGTATAGATTAGTGACACACCGTCGAACATTCGTCCCTGCTGCTCCCATTCCTCGCCTATTGCCATCAGTTCGCGCAGGGCCCGACCGGGGTCCGCTCGGTCCGTCTCGAAGATGTTGAGGTACTTTCCCTTGGACCCCTCGATGTCCAGACTTTCATACCGGTAGGCAGTGTGGTACAGCCCGGTGTCCAGCACGTCTGGGATGTGGACATCGTTGTACCAGCGATTGAACTCCCCTTCCCGGTCCGGGTCGTCACAGTTCATCAGCACGACCACGTTTCCGGTAACCGGCCGGATGGCGGAGCGGAACCGGCCGCCCAGTTTCTTAAACAGGCCCACAAGCTGCACATCCACCAGGGGAGACATGCGCTCCGGATTCCGGCGCGAGGGAGACTGCTGTTGCTGGACCTCCCAGGCAGCCGAAACGTCGTCCCAGGTGCACTCGCCCATGGCCAGGTATCCAGGCTCCCCCGGCTTGGGATCTGCGTTGGCGAGCCGCATGGGGTTCACGAATATCCCCGCGGCCGACGCGTCGGGCAGATGTATGTGGTTATACCAGCGGTTGAACTCCGCCTCCTTCTCGGGGTTGGCGCAGTTGGTTAGCGCGAAGATCAGTCCGTTGGGGTAGCGTCCTTCCATGACCCTCTCCTTTGGCGCCACAAGTTCGCCGTCATATGGGCATATGACCCTCGGGCGCAAGGGCATTATCGGTACGGAGCTATTGTAGAGAGCAGCGCCGCCCCTGGCAACAATACTCACATGCTGTAACTGTTCAGACTGAGGCCGGTTGAAGTTTGGAGTGTAGGGAGATTCATGTCTATGGAAACGAACTCCCGCCGCACGTCCTTCCCGTCCGCCTTGCCCTGCTAGCGTTCCACATAACTCACCACGGGCCGGGCAATTTCAGTCGTCCCCAACCGTCGGGCAACGACCACCGACGCGGGGACGGGGAAGAAGGTGTTGGGCTCCAACCGTTCCAGGTTCCGGGCCGTCTTGACGCCAAAGTCCACCGCTAGGATGTTGAGCACTCGTCGCGTGTTTCATTCACCGGTGTGGCGCTTGGCGTATTGGCCCATCTGCAGGGCGCTGTGGGGCATTTCATTTCCATGACGCAGGACAACTCCGTCCGGGGCTGGGACGCCCAGGAAATCGACCTCAACGGCTGGCGCTGCGTACAGACCTCCAAGGCCGAAAATGGTGGGCCTAAGGGGACTGTACGAATACCACGTTCGTATTGATGCTGGCTTTGTAAGCCCCTCGGGACGGCCGCCACGGAACTAGAATGGGCGCTAGGGGTCGCGGCAACACCGCCCGCACGTTACCCAGAGTTCGATTGCTGGCCAGATACGCCCGTTCTATAATGCAGACAACTTCAAAGTATTAACAAGCGACGGCCTTGGAGCGAAAGAATGGGACTTAAGACGATTGCAATTCTAAGCCCGGGAGACATGGGCCACGGTGTCGGCAATGTGCTTGTGGAACGCGGATACGACGTGATAACGTGTCTGGCCGGCAGGAGCGAGCGGACCAGGCATCTAGCAGCGACAGCGGGCTTCCGTGACGTCCCTTCACTGGAGGACATGACCTCTCAGTCCGACCTCATCATATCGATTCTAGTCCCTGCCCAGGCGGTGGGCGTGGCGAGAGAAGTGGCCGACGCGATGCGGGCCTCCAGAACATCCCGGCCGTTTGCGGACTGTAACGCGGTGTCACCCAGATCGGCGTCCGTGATGGCCTCTATCATCAAGGCGGCAGGCGGAGACTACATCGACGGTGGAATCATAGGCGGCTCACCGGGCAGAGGAGCGACGCCTAGAATATACACGTCCGGTCCGCGCGCGGGCATTATGGACGAACTTGACGGAAACGGCCTTACTGTCAAGAACCTCGGACCCCATATCGGCAGGGCGTCGGGCATAAAGATGTGCTACGCCTCCATGACCAAAGGGACGAACGCCCTCCGGGTGGCGATGCTGACCGCTGCTCACTCACTTGGGCTGTACGACGAGCTAATCGAGGAGCTTTCGTACAGCCAAGGCGGTCCGCTTTCGGCCATGGAGGCGGCAATACCCGGACTGCCCGCCAACTCAGGACGGTGGATCGGGGAGATGCAGGAGATTGCGGCGACTTTTGACGCCGTTGGGTTGACACCCCAATTCCACCAGGGCGCCGCGGAGATATTCAGGTTGCTGGATTCCACGTCGTTCGCGGGCGAGAGTCCGGAGACTGTCGACCGGAGCAGGACCCTGAAGGACACGATTGAGGAGACCGCCAGGAAGCTGCCCAAAAGAGCCAGCGCCGACAATTGAAGGCGCCGCTATGTCCGCCTGCCTCTTGCCGGAGAGCCGCCCCTGGACCTGACCTCAGACGTGGACTAGAGTGGGTGCGGCCCTAGACCCCAGGAGCCTCCATGAGCACTGTGCATCCCATCTTCAGGTACATGTCCCGGTTCTCCTGGCCGCCGCTCCTCATGCACACCTTTACGTGGGTGTCCTTGACCAGGTCTATTACGTAAGCCAGGCATTCCAAGTCAGTCTTCAGTGGAAATTCGGGGTGCTGTTCCCGGCTAAAGGCGAGGTCGTTGGAGTCGGGATGGGCGCCCCAGGAAAGGCAGTCCACGCCCGGAAGGCAGAGTTGGCGGGCGTTGATGACCGACTCGACGGATTCCACTTGCAGCATGAGCACTCCCGTATTGGCCCAATACTCTGAATAGTCGGCTTTGGTCTGGCTGGAGTGGGGTTGTCCGTCGCCGCCGGTGAAGCCCAATGAATATTTCACGCCACCCCAGCCCCTCTGACCGCCCGTCGGTGGGTAGTAGAAAGCGTCCACCGCTTCCCTGACCGTCTCGACGCTGTCTATCTGGGGAACTTCGACCCCGCCCAGTCCCCAGTCCAGGATTGAGCCGATTAAGAAGGCTTGGCGGGGATGCCTGGTACGCAACTGCACCGGCGTCTCCAGTTCGGCGGCGACCTGACAGAATTCGCTCAGCGCCGCTTCGTCCAATGGACTGTGTTGCATGTCCACCGAGAAAAAGTCGTAGGGATAGTGGTTCAGCAAACCTTCCAGCCTGCGCCGGTCCGCGGTTCTCCCGGGATACGTCCCGATTACAATCTCGCCATTTCGTATTTTCTGCTTCACTGACGGCTTGCTTGGCATGGCTTACCTCCACTGACATTGCGATTTTCGGGCGCTCAATAAAACCCAGCAGTTTATAGACGGCAGAGTATCATTCCACGCCCACTGCCGCAACCAGCGAAAATTCAAGAACGATATGCGCCCCACCGACTTCTGGAGCCAGAATTGCTTTCGTCGGCCTCCAGGAAGACGCCCTGACAATCCGCCTTCGGGACATCATCTGCGTGGGCAAAATCCAGTTTGGAACCGACGGCCCCGCCAGGGGTGTTCGACGGTATGAAGACGGATATGGAAGGAAACGTGTACATGGCCGGCCCAGGAGGCATCTGGGTGGTGGCGCCCTCAGGCGAACACCTGGGCATCATATGAGTCCGCGAACCCGTCCATCCAGAAATTCTAAAGATACTGCCCTGGAGGGACCAGACGGTCAACATCGGCTTCGGACAGGAGGACTGGAAATCCGTGTACTACTGCGGCATGGGCGCCATAGGCCGCATTCAGCTCAAAGTCCCCGGAGCGCCTGTGCCTCGGGGTCCGTTATAGAAACCCATGTGAACGGAAGGAGGAAGTTGTGACGACAGCTAGGTCCAAGGTGACATTCCTCGGCGGGGCCCCGGAGGCTCAGCGCCTGTCCGGGGTCCACTCCATAGAGCTGGCCGAAGGTCTTTACCGGGGCCTGTCGCTGACCAGACTACAGGACGAGCTCGTTAAGACATTTAGACGGGAGTTGACCCCACCTGCTTGTGGCGCTAATCTCAATTGAAACGGAATCGAATTCGGTAGAGGCGCCCTTCCCTGAAATAGGGTTAAGGGCTACGGACAGACCCGCGACGAGGAGGTTGAGCATGGATCTGGAAGGCTACAAGATACTGTCACAGGACGACCATACCTTCGAGCATTCGGACCTGTGGGTGACCAGGATGCCCGCCAAGTACCGGGACCGGGCTCCCCACTTGGTCCACGAAGAAGACCAGGATGTCTGGTATTGCGAGGATGTGAGGCTGGTGACCCTTTCCCCCGGGACTCATCCGGGAAGACGGTATGAGAAGGACCCTGAGGTGCGAAAGGACATAGGCTTGACCCGCGTCAGGGAGGAGCACATCCGCCCGGGGGCGTACGATCCCGATGAACGCATCAAGGACATGGACATCGACGGCATCGACAAGACCATCATCTACTCCACCGTGGGGTTGCACCTTTACAAGGTGCGGGACCAGGCCTTTCTCCACGAGATCCACAAGACCTGGAACGACTGGATTGCTGAGTACTGCGGCGCCCACCCCGACCGTCTCTACGCCACCGCGCTTCTCAATCCCGAGCTGGTGGATGAGGCGGTGGAGGAGCTGGAGAGGTGCAAGAAGATGGGGATGGTAGGATGCATGATCCCCGAAGGCGCCGCTCCGGACATGCGGTACAGCCACCCCATGTACGAGCCCTTCTGGGCAGCCTGCCAGGACCTGGAGATGCCTGTGGTCTTCCACATCGGATGCAACCGGCCAGCGCCCGGCAACGAGTTCACTGACCCCGACCCCATCACCGCCGCCTTCTTGGCCAATATCGATCACTACCCTCGAATGTCTCTCACTGACATGATCTTCAGCGGCGTGTTCGAGCGACATCCCAAGCTACAAGTGGGTGTAATCGAACACGAGGTCGCCTGGATACCCCACTTCCTGGAGCGCATGGACTACACATGGACCGACCGGTTCCTCCAATCTACCCGGACGGGCCGCTATAAGTTCCCGGACGGCGTTCTTCCCAGCGACTACTGGTATTCGAACTGCTTCGTTGGCTTCCAGGAGGACCCGCTGACCATACGGCTGCGGGACGTAATTGGGGTGGACAACATCCAGTTTGGCGTAGACTACCCCCACGACGAAGGCACCTTCCCCAAGTCGCGAGAGATAGCCGAGAGGCTTCTGGAGCCTTGCACCGACGAGGAGAAGCGCAAGATCCTCTACGAGAACGCCGCCAGGACCTACGGCATCAGCTGAATCCGGCCCGCCACGCTGCCGGCGGTCACAGCGTCAGGGTATCGAGCGCTGTCGAGACATCGATTGCCCCATAGCCGCCCGGCGGCGGTTGGGTCAAGAGTTCTCCCGACTTGAATGAGTCGAGTGCAAGAGCTCCTGAAATCCTACCCTGGCGCCCAGTTTATTGTACGAGTCCAAGTCACCGAGGCTTACAGCAATTGCCCGCGCTACGTTCATAAGCACCAACTCCTCGAGCGATCGGCATATGTGCCCAGGGAGGGCCAGAAGACTCCCGTGCCTGAATGGAAGCTGAATCCAGAGATAAAAAATCTCCTGCCGGCGGCATGTACCACCGGAGAGATTCACGAGGCATTCACGGATTCGACGTGTGACCCCACCATAGACGGATGAGTGTTCAACGAATACCAGGAACAAACAGGTAATTAGGAGCGTTCGGAAGCGGACTTGTCAGCAAGGGAGACAAACGACAACATTCTCTACGAACCGCATGAGGTTCCGCCGCCGCTGGTGTCTCTAGGCCACGGGTTCCAGAGCGTCATGGGCCGGCTGGCTAGTATGGCGGCGGTCACGGCCATCATAGTTCAGGCGAGCGGTCAGCCGGATAGCTACTTGTCGTGGGTGTTCTTCATATCGCTGGTAGTCTGTGGACTAGGGACCATTTGCCAGACCTTCCAAATATGGCGGTTCGGATCAGGGTATCCGCTTGGCGTGAGCAACGGCAGCGCCTACATCGCGGTCTGCATCAGTGCGCTGGCAGCGGGCGGGCCGGCGATGCTGTCGAGCCTCATCATCGTTTCCGCGCTGTTCCAGTTTGCACTGGTCTCACGGCTCTCGCTGTTACGCCGTATCATTACACCGTTAGTCTCCGGCGCTGTTCTCATGTTGCTGTCTGCCACGATTATGTCAGTTCTGTTCAGCAGGGTGTCCAACACGTCCGAAGATGTCCCGCAGGCAGCCGTTGCAGCCGTCGCAGCGACGACGTTCGCCGTCGTAGTAGCGTTCAGGCTGTTTGGCTCATCCTTCTGGCAGCAGTGGGGACCGATCATCGGGATTCTGGCGGGCACCGCTGTGGCGGCGCCATTCGGTCTGATGGACATGCAGCCCTTCCTCAAAGCGTCTTGGGTCGGTATTCCCTTCGACTCGTGGCCGAGCTTCGATTTCAGTCTGAGTGCGGAGTTCTGGGCGCTCCTGCCCGGGTTCGTAATCGTGAATCTGGCAGCCACCATTTACAGCATCAGCGGCATGGTTCTCGTTCAACAGGTCTCGTGGCGCAGGCCGCGAGCCACTGATTTTCGGGTGGTCCAGGGTGGGCTCAACATGGTCGGATTGACCAATATGTTGTCGGCATTCCTGGGAGGGTTTCCCAATATGGCGCCGCCGGGCATCGCGGGGCGGATTGTGCTCTCAGGGGTCGCTACACGAAGAATCGGACTGTACGGAGGGGGCATTCTGATCGCAGTGGCGTTCCTCCCCAAGTTAATAGCGATCATCGCCGCAATTCCAGGGGCCGTGTTCGGTGCGTATGTGATTGTCAGCCTGTCGCTCCTGTTCGTGCAGGGCATGCGGATGGTTCTGCAGGACGGCATAGACGCACGGAAATCTGTGATCGTTGGAGTGGCTCTCTGGTTGGGAGTAGGATTCCAGAACGATTTGATATTCCCGAACCTTTTGACGGGGGCTTGGGGATCGCTGTTGGGCAACGGCTTGACCACCGGCTCTATTATCTTGATTGTGTTGACACTCCTGCTGGAAATCACCGGTCCACGACGCAAACGGCTGAACGTGGAATTCGACGTCTCGGCTTTTCCCAGCATCGACGCGTTCCTTGGTGAGTTTGCATCGCAGGCGGACTGGAACGAGGCATCTGCGAACAGGCTGCGCTCAGCAGGTGAGGAAACGCTGTCGAGCCTGCTGCCCAGGGATGACGACCAGGCGAGCGACGATCAACAGAGGCTGATGGTCAGCGCACGTCGAGCCGGGAAGAAGATTGAGTTGGAGTTCGTGGCGACTTCCGAGGAGACGAACCTGGAAGACAGGTTGGCCTATCTAAGCGAGCAGCCTGAGATACAAAATGATCGTGACCTCTCGTTCCGCCTGCTCCGGCATTACGCGTCTTCCGTGCGGCACCGCAAGTATCACAATATAGACATTATCACCGTAGAGGTTGAACGCTCTCGCTAGCGTCTGCGGTGAATGGCCCGGGTCAACGACGTGGGAATCAACGTTCCACTGAAGCAGAAATCCTTCGTAACCTTTGGCCGCCACATCTGCCATCTTGGCTCCAGTCCCTTTCATGCCGCCGGCCATAACGAAAGTCCACGGGCGCTCGAACAGCTCCTTGAGCCTCGTGGTCATGCGCATGTTCTCAGGCATCTCCCTTTTTCTTTCTTGAGGTACGAGGTACTGTAGGTGAGCTTCATCGTAGCCCCGACGAGGACCGACCGCTCGCCAGTCTGCTCCAGCACGGTTGCGACCAAGAAGTGAGTTTTCCCACACCCCTAAGGAGTGATGGTGAGAGTATAGGGCTGAGGGCGTCTATGCTTCGGCTATCGGCAAGGTCGGGTATGATTGGGACGTGGGGAAGGGCCTGTCCGGGTCCAAGCGGCGGAGCAGATACGCCTCCGATGCCATTATCTCGTCGACTCTTTCAGGGAATTCCTCGAATCGATCGGCAAACGCCCGGATAAGGCGTCCTGACAAGGCGCCGCAGTCATCACTGCCCAAAAAGACCGCCAATTCCGCCGCCCGCTCGATGGACGCCCCGTGACCAGAGGTCACTTGCACGCCCCGTTCATAGGTGGCCTGATCGCCAATTGCCAACGCCAGGTCCCGGGTTTCCTCCCACATCCTGGTATGGATGGAGCCGGGACTGATGGCGTTGACGGTTATCGGAGTATCCTTCAGTTCCAACGCCAGATTCTCTGTCAGGTTAACGATGCCGGTCTTGGCCGCGTCATAGGCGGAGGTGTTGGGGCCGCCGACTCCCGACATGTTGACAATGCGGCCCCGGTTCTGTTTCAGCATCGAGGGCAGGACCGAGTGGCAGCCGTAGAACACTCCCATCAGATGCACTGCTATCGTGCGGGCCCACTCATCCGGGTCGTTGTCCCAGACCCGGCCTACCGGGCCGATGTTGCCTGCGTTGTTGACCAGTACGTCGACAGCGCCATAATGTCCTAGGACTTGGGCGACAGCCTGCTCCAACTGCTCGCGGTTGGACACGTCCGCGACGACGGTAAAGGCTTCAGCTCCGAAACGCTTTTTCACCAGCAGCGCCGTTTCCTCAAGTTCGGCTGTAGTGCGGGACAGCAGCGCCAGCCGCGCCCCTTCGGCGGCGTAGGCCTGCGCGATGGCCCTCCCGATGCCCCGGCCTCCACCTGTGATGAAGGCGATGCGCCCGTGCAGCCTTTTGAGGTCAGTCATTGGTCGGCCTCCTGATATTCCCCGGGTTGAACGCCGAGATGGTAGAATTAAATCCTATTCTACATCCCTCAATCCTACCTTTATCGTAGAGCGGAGGTTTACGATGTCGGACAACAGGGAAACGGTAACCTTCACCAGCATGGCCGAAGGCACCCGGGAGGACTACGAGCTGCTGGACCGGCTGGAGGCTGAGTTTTCTAAAGGAACGGCCGATCGTGTGTTGACGATGCTTCGTGGCCTGGCCGGGTCGCTGTCCGGATATAAGATTGATCGTCTGGAGCATTCGCTGCAATGCGCGAGCCGGGCCTACCGAGACAGAGCCGACGAGGAGCTTGTAGTAGCGGCCCTGCTGCACGACATCGGGGACCTGCTGTCGCCATTCAACCATAGCGAGCTGGCCGCAGCGGTGCTTCGCCCCTATGTCTCCGAGCGAACGTACTGGATAGTGCTCCACCACGGCCTGTTTCAGAGCTACTACTACGCCCACCATACGGGCGGTGACCACAATGCCCGGGACGCCTACCGCGACCATCCGTGGTACCAGGACACCGTGGATTTTTGCCACCGGTGGGACCAGTCATCTTTCGACCCTGACTATGAATCTCTTCCCCTGGAGTTCTTTGAGCCGATGGTGCGGCGCATCTTCAGCCAGCCGCCTTTCCGCGGTGGCAAGGGCAGTCGGCTGCCAGATGCTTAAGAAAGAGACGTCGGAACAAGGAGCATAGGTCCCGCCGTCGCCGGGCTGGAACCAGTGTTCGACTACAGGTCCAGAACGAAACTCAACGTGAAGGTTCTCGATTTTGTCAAGTCAAGTGGCGAGAGCGGAACTCGGAGTGGTCACTCGCTCGCCAGTCCAGAGTGAAAGGTCTATCTGTATCCCGATCCAAGAGCGAGCGGATGGTAACCATCTCGCCCGCGTGGATGAAGTCACGCGCGGCGACCACCGATTCCCTATTAGCCCCGACCTCTCTCCGGCAACTCTACCCAGGAGTCAAACCACTGCTCCTGAAACGCTGTCGATTCCCTGATTGAGGCGATACCCCATTCGCCCGACAAGGCAACGACGAGTTTGTCTTCCACATCATCTCTGCGCCGGACCGCAGCTATGACTTTGGCTGAGCACCGCCTAAGAGGATGGTCTGCACCCAGCACATATGCATCGATCGGGTGACCGTCGGGTGCCATTGTCCCCGGGATGTAGCCGTAGTTGATCGGATAGACCATGTCGGAATGGCGTGGGTGCGTGCTGCCCATCGGCCTGTCAATGACGACATCCACCTTTCGTCCAAGCCAGTCGTCGAGCTTCAGTTTCGGATCCACGAGTCTAGGTTCCGCCTCCCACAGCCTTCGCACAGTAGCTACCAATGGTGATGAGGTGACCCACGAACCCATCATCGCAGCCTACGGGCACATCTTATTCCTAAGCCTCTGCCGGAATCAATTCGAAACGCCTGACATATTCACCCGGCCGGGTGCACTCCCCAGATGCCGTCGCCGGAGTCTGTCCCGACCTGATGGGAGGTGGTTAGAGTGCCCGCGCCGCTTTAGTGGGAGCTATCTGAGGGTTGGACGACACCGGCTGAGATGCCGGATGCAACCCCGCATCTACAGCGCCAAGGTGAATCTCAACACGAACGTGCTGGCTTTGGCCCCGCTAGCCACGTGTACCGGCGTAAGTACAGTAGCTGGGAGTTAAGGCTAGCGTGACGCTCCTTCCGCGCCTCAGCCCTGACGCGTCACACTAAAGGAATCGCGAGGCCTTGGTGCGTCGAAAGGCCGCCCAGCCACATCTCGAAGACGGCGGTATCTACCGTATGGGGTGGTGGGCCGGACTGGACAAAATCGAGAACCGAGGCCGATTCGGTGGTCACACCGTCGCTTGGCATTGGGACGGTGTACGTCAGCGTCGCCTGGTCTCCAACCACCTCGATGCCCTCCACGAAGTTGCGGATGAACGCCTTGCGCTCAGGGAACGTACCCTCTTGCAGGAACTCCCGGAAGTCCGCCACGT
Source organism: Dehalococcoidia bacterium (assembly GCA_965237875.1). Taxonomy (GTDB): domain Bacteria; phylum Chloroflexota; class Dehalococcoidia; order Lucifugimonadales; family JAGWBF01; genus DAOUJI01. The sequence continues at coordinate 1,334,429 of CBDEGP010000002.1, read as the reverse complement.
ACCCCTTGATCTCCTCGGTGGTGGGAAGCTCCACCCTCCGCTGCTCAAGCTGAGTTGCGGCGTCCTCTCTCGCAGCCTCAAGCTGCTCCTCGCGGTGCCTCAGAGAGAAGATGCGGGGCGACAAGACCTCCAGCGTTAGCTCGCTCGTCTCAAGGGCCTCGTAGAGCCCCTCAAGCCTGCTCTGCACGTCTCCTAGCTCGGCGTCGATGACCTCCAGCCTACCGGCCAGCTCCCCGGCCATCGCGTCGATCTCCTCGGCCACCAGAGTCACAAGCTCGACGATGGTTTCCTCGGTCAGAATTCTCTCCCTGATCTTCTCAACCACGAAGTCCTCCACCCTGGGAGCGTTCAGGTAGCGGGTGCTGCATGTTCCTGCGCCTTCCCTGAACAGGGTGCCGCAGATGTAGTAGGCGAACTGGCCGCTCTTGGCCCCCTGGCCGGAGTAGGGCCTGCCACAGACGCCGCACTTCAGCAGACCACTCAGCGGGAACTTGCTTCCCACTCTACCGGGTTTCTGCACCTTGGGCGTACGGTCCCGCATCGCCTGCTGAACGTCGTCGAACAGCTCCCTCGACACCAGCGCGGACCACGCTCCCTCGACCCTTACAGGGTCCTGGGCCTTCTCTCCCTTGCTGGTCCTGCCCCACACGGCGGCTCCGGTGTAGGCTTCGTTGGTCAGCAGGTAGTGGAGCCCGCCCTTGTACCAGTGCTTGCCCCTGTTGGTGATGCCACGGTCGTTCAGGGCCTTGCATATCTCCTTCAGGCCGTTGCCCCGCAGCGAGCTCTCGAAGATCTCCCTCACCACGGGGGCGGTGGCCGGGTCAACCTCCAGCATGGGGCGCTCCTTCACCCCGTCGCTGACCTTGACTCTCTTGTATCCGAAGAGGGCCTTGGAGCCGAGGAAGAAGCCCCTCGAAGCCGCCTCCCGCATACACCGCGTGACCTCCTGCGCCAAATTCTCACTGTAAAATTCGTCAACGCTCTCGATGATGGCCTCCATGAGCTTGCCTGTGGGGGAGTCGTCGGCGTGCTCGGTGATGGACACCACCCGGACGCCCTTGCGCCTGAGCATGGACTTGAAGGCGACGGCGTGCTCTCGCTTTCTGGTGAAGCGGGAGAATTTCCAGACGAGAATGACCTGGAAGGGAGCCTTCGGCTGGCTGCCTTCCTCGATCATCTCCCTGAACTGGGGGCGATCGGCCACGCGTCCGCTCTCGGCCTCATCCACGTACTCGCGGGCCACTGAGTAGCCGTTGGACTTGGCGTAGTCTTTGAGCGCCCTCAGTTGGGCGGACACGGACAGGTCCACGTCCTGCCTGTCGCTTGACACCCGTGCGTACAAGGCCGCCGGTGTGAGGGGCTGTTGCTGCTTCTTCATGCTGTCCTCGTTATGTGGTCGCTGTTTTCGATTTCAACCCACCGTCACCCGGACCCAAACAATCCCGTCAACGTGTTCAAAGTGCCCATCGGCCGAAACGAGATCGGCACCTGTCTCCATCGCGTGGGCAGCTATCCAGACATCGTTGGTCGGAATGGGACGGCCTTTCGACCTCAAAGCAGCCGCTATTCTGGAGTAGCGGTCTGCGGTTACCGACCCCACGTCCACGAAGGATGCGTAAGGGCTGTCAAGAAAGGAGCGTAGGTCAGCGGCGTTTCGCTCGAAGTAGGACCCTCGCCGGAATCCATACATCAGTTCGCCAACCACGATGGCCGAGAGCAGGACCTCTTCAGCTCTCCGCACAAGCTCCGCAAGCTGCTCATGCCCTCGCATGAGCAGGGAGTAGGCGTTGGAGTCCAGGAGCAGCCTCACTTCCAGGCCGCCTCGTCAATGGTCTCGAACTCCTCTAGGGCAGAGTCCAGTTCATCGGCTTCCGCCGGAGTCCAGGTCCCCATTAGGTGATCCAGTGAAGACCCAATAGTGTCCGCCCTTCCCGCACCGTCCGTTAGGCCGGCCCCTTCCGGAGCAGCTTCAGCGCAGCCTGATTCAGGGAGATGCCCTCACGCTTTGCGAGGTGGCGCACACTGGCGCTCAGGGCGTCGTCGAATCCTCTTACCGTAAGTTGGTTCATATCGTGTCACCCTCTTGCGAGTCATATTATGAGGCTAATATGAGTCATAATACCTTAGTCGCTCACCCATAGGCCAAGACTGGGCTGGCGAGAGTCCCGTGCAGATTCCTGTTGGATTTCGGCGGCTCCGGCCCGGATGCGGCCACGCTCGTCTCCCTCATGAGGCGCGGGAATTGCGGGGGCGTTCGGGGTGTATTACCCGTGTACAGGAGAACTCATGGGGCGGCAAGTTGCGGTCGGGCGATTCGGTAGCTGAGATCGGGGTGAACGGGTCTGCCTGCCACATCGCAGCAAGCAATCCGATTCCGTAGCTCCTTCCACCCCTATCGGACAGGCCCCGCTACGGAAGTGGACAAAACGCCGGTGGTGTTGCGGACGTGGCGAGACGGGAAGTGTTGTTATCGGAGGGTCAGTGAGAGCCGCATCCGGCCCACGACGCACAGTTCGCCGACTCCTACGTTGAAAGACGCCACCCCACAAGGATACTAACGGCCAGCAGCGCGAGCAGCGCGACCGCCACCAAGGCGAGAGTCCGGGCTGTCCGTTTGGTTCTGCGATGGGCGGTGCGCTCCTCGCCATAGGCCGTCTCGAACTTACGATGCGCCTCTTCGCTGGCGGATGCGGCGTCCCTGGTCTCGTCCCGTTCCCGCTCCAGCTCCGACGCGGTCCGCTCCAAACCCCGCACAGTTCGTTCAAGCTCGTCCACCCTTATGATGGCGCGGCGCAGCAACTCGTCGTCGCTCAGCTGCTCCGGCCCGTGCATCCGCACGTAGACCCGGCGGCCCTCCCTGACCGTCTCGACCTCCCCCTTCCTGATCTTCCGGTCGAGGGTCGAGAGGGATATCTCCAGCTCCTGGGCCGCCTCCGCTTTCGTGACCCAGCGGTCAGGCTCATCCATCGTTTTTCTCTCACTATCGGCTGACACGTCAGCCCTCGTCATGGGGTTGCAAAACTGCAATCTTGTAGTCTCTGCGCTTTAGCATAGGTTCCCATTTACGGGCATGTACAAATCCTGACCGGTCAGGCGATGCGTCAACCCCGTTTCGTAGCTAAATCAGGGTGAGTTGGGCGAGATACAACATCGGCAGACCCCGAAAATCGCACCGGCGCCCGCAACTTGCAGCCCCCACGCAATCAAAGGGGCGGATGGAGCTGCATCAGCACTATCTAGTCCCCCCTACAGGACGCATCCGGTGGTAGAGTGAGTCCCAGCCGTAGGCGCTTAGCTCCGACAGCGCCAGTCGTGGGGATTCCGGCTCCCAGAGAGGATGCCAGGACCGTCCCAATATCCCTGTCCGTGACAGAACCGGCGTGCATGACACGAGGATCGGCAGAGACATCAGACTCATCCGGGCTGCTGTGCTCACAAGGGTTGCCTCGACGTCCTCTCTGTCCACGACGAACAGCGTGATGGGGAACGGCGGCTGGTCTTCGCCCGGCTCAGTGGACCAGTAATAGCGCGTGTAGGGTCTCAGGCGCGCAATGACTCCCCTGGGGTGACGGGCGCGCAGCTCGTACTCCAGGTAGAACGGTATGTGAAGGCCGCCTGCGATCAGCTTCCCCACGGCGTCGGGAGCGATGGCCGACTCGCCCCAGTTGAAGGCCCGGTCTGACCTCGCGGTGGGGACCGACCACAGGAGCTCGCTTCCCGGCGTGGCCCTGGCCTCCGTCTCAAGCTTCGACAGGAACCATGTCACGCCGTCGGCGTGCTTCGTCTGACGCGCCCAGGTGTCGATGCGATGGCCCGCGTGTCGTCTGCGGCCCTGACGGTCGGCCATGAGGGCGGCGCTCCAGATGCCTCGCGTCGTAGGGAGTTGGGCGCGGTCCCTGTAGGTGACGTAGCGTATGCCCTCGGCTCCCAGCGTGTAGCGGGTGTCTCCCCGGCTTCTTCGTTGCTCGACTAGGCCCCAGGTACCGACGAGGTTGTGCATCATCTGGCTAACGCGCCCCTCCGAGACGCCCAGCCAGCAGGCCAGGCGCTCCCTCGGGATCATCGGGTGGTCGCTCACGAGGTCGAGCGTCCGCTTCTCCGACGGGCTGATGCCGAAGGTCGGCGCTGCCCGGACCATCCGCTCGGGATGGGGTATCGAGGCCCGCTTCCGACTCGGCGATTCCGTGCGAAGCGTCCCACCGAGGCTGCCGTGAGAGCTCACGGTCTCCAGTGTGTGGTGAGAGCTTCCGAACACGAACGAGGGGTGACACCAGAGGTGAAGATCCCGTCTTTCGAGCGTGTCCCTGGACTCCACGGCGACGTAGGAGTCGCTGAGATTCAGATCCACGCAGAACCTCGTCGTCAGCCTCTGCTCCCACACGCTGGGCGTCAGGATCAGGATCGTGTCGGGGCGGCGCGTGTAGTTGTATTCCGCTAAGGCCCTTAGGCGGTCGTAGAGGGACCGCCGTCGCAGGACAAGTCCCTGGCGGACCACGCCGAACCCGCGTCCGTCGTGCAGGGTGATCGTGGCATCGAAGCGGCCCCGGCGGTGGAACTCGACGTGAGACCGGAGCCCGTCTACGCCTGGGGAGATCCCCGACGCGAGCCGGTAGACGGCGGCCACGGCATTCATACGGCGTATCAACAGCGCCAGCCACTCCCTGGACACCGGGTAGGCGCGCACGAAGTCCGAGGGTGTCCGAAAGCCGAGGGATCCGGAGGCCTCGTCGATGCCGCGAGCTGTCAGGTAGTATCTCCTGCTCGAGGGCAGTTGGGCGGTGCCGTGACTCACGCGTCCGGCGATGCCGTCGGTCAGAAGACTGCCCAGTGCGCGGTGGATGGTCGCAGGCGGCTCGCCTAGGATGCCTGCGAACTCCGCCGCATCGACGAACGGCATCCGGCTGAGGAAGTGGAGCATCTGTCGTTCAGAGAGGTTCATGTGTCGAGTCTTCCAGAGTCGGAGGCCGTCCCTCAGTCATTTTGCGCACCTTGACTGGGAAGGCTGGGACGGCTACCGCTGCCGGTGTTGGCCGCACATCAAGTGGCAGACTCACCAGGTCGATCATTAGCTCTTGCCTGGCCGCTTCGAGTGCTCCAAAACTCCCTCCAGCAGCGTCTAGGTCCGCGCGGAGAAGGTCTCGCCCCACACCCTCTGGCGCTTCGTCGAACAGGAACATGTGGGGCGAGACCCTGAAGCCCTCAGCCGCTTTGGGTCGTCCATGCCGCCACACGTAGGCGAATACGTAGGCCCTGATTGCCTTCCTGAGTTCAAGGCCAGCCAGCGCCGTCCTGCTTAGTGTCCCCGTTCTTCGTTCCGTCGTATTCACTTGTCTGTTCCCGTTCACAATGGCCCAACTATCCATTGTGAACGGGAAGAACGGTATATGTAATACCCTGCAGGACATTGTGCTCGGCGCGGTTTTGTGGTAGGGGGCGAGTGGGTTTCCGTGGCGGGGACCAGCAATGAAGAATCCCCCATGAAGGCTTCCGTAACCCAATATCCGCAGCTTGACACCGGCGGAACTCCTAAGCTAGGCGTATAGCTAGTCAGCGTCAAAGCAGTCGAGGTGAACTATGAGCAAGAGATGGCCGGTTCAAGATGCCAAGTCGAGGTTCAGCGAACTTCTCGATACCACCCTCGCCGAAGGGCCGCAGATCGTGACCAAGCGCGGAGTGGAAACCGCCGTGCTCCTTCCCATCGAGCAGTGGCGGAGGCTGGAGCGGATGGCCAGGCCGGACCTGAAGGAGTTGCTCCTCGCCTCTGAGGCGCGGACCGAGGACCTTACGCCGCCGCGCCGACGGCATCGCCACCGAATACCCCTGGCCGTGGAGTAGACCTATGTATCTCCTCGATACCAACGTGGTCTCGGAGCTGCGTCGCCCCCGTCCACATGGCGCTGTCCTGGATTGGATCGCGGATGTGCCGGCGGAACAACTCTTCGTGTCTGCGGTCACAGTTGGAGAGATACAGGCGGGGATCGAGATCACCCGTGAGCAGGATGAGGCCAAGGCGGAGGAGCTGGAGGCCTGGGTGGACAAGGTCCTGGCTTCCTACGGTGTATTGCCGATGGACACGCCCGCCTTCCGGCAGTGGGCACGGCTCATGCACAGGAGGTCAGACACTATGGCTGAAGACGCCATGATCGCGGCGACAGCCACGGTTCACCGGCTGACGGTGGTCACCAGGAACGTGAGTGACTTTGACCAACTCGGCGTGGAAATGCAGAATCCCTTCGAAGGCAGGCCTGATTGACGACGGTTATGGAGCTTCCCGAAAAGTTCGATGAGAGTGTCGGTAAATGGCAAGAACGTCTGCTGCAGTTGGACCGGCGGAATAAGCTGTTGTACTTCAAGCCAGAGAGTCGGCAGGTTCTGTTGATGGAGAGCCAGACATCCGATGGCATTATTGGCCTGTTGGAATCCAGGGGTGTTCAAGGCGCCTCGTTCGACTACTCTGGGGCCACAGGACCCCGGGCACGCGGGGTTGCTCGTTTCGATCGAGGTGAAACTGCCGATGGACCCGAGGTTATTTTAGGAGACCTCAGAAGCGACTGTCCTCCCCCTGAATTGCAGCGAAGGCTGGGCAACCTGAAAAGACGCCAGGACGAGTGGGAGGCAGAGCAGGGATTGCCAGTGTTGTACCTTGCTTTGGGGCTATTACACTGGATAGATGAAGACGATGAGAAAGCCAGCGCCCCATTGCTGCTATACCCATGCAAGTTATTGAGAGAGAATCCAAGGAGCGAGTTCCGATTAACTGCCACGGACGACGACTCGGTCAGAAATGAAACGCTGTCAGTCAAGGTCCCAATTATTCAATCGGCACAAAAAACTCCGGTACTCGTGGGCGGTGGATTCGGATGCAACTGAGGCTGAATAGACACCTACTGCCGAATTCGAACCCGTTAAGCTGCTAAGCCTGATTACGACTAGCGGGCGAACCAGAGAGGGCCACGATCCTTAGCGATCGAGCACCTGAGCCAGGGCGTTCAGGAAGCCACGAATGTCATCGAGAGAGATTAGGCCAACGGTGCCCAGGCGGAACGTGGTCTCGCTTAGATACCCTTGGGACCTATATATCACGTACCCCATCTCTTTCAGGGGATCGTGAAGGGCCGGGTACGAGAAACCCTGAGGTAACATCACCGATGTCATCGTATTGGAGAGGTGCTCTCGCTGTACTAGAAAGGTCAGCTCCTGTGATGAGAGTCCGTCCCGCAGTGCGCCAGCAATGCCCTGGTAGTCGCCTATACGGTTCTCAACACCTTCCTCGACCAGTTCTCGTAGAGCTTCTCGAAGGCCATACAACACCTGGACCGGAGGCGTGAACGGTGTCTCTCCCTGTTCCTCTTTGCTCAGGGCGCTGACCAGGTCAGTGGAGAAAGCGACCTGCCGCCGTTTGGATATGGTCTGCAGGAAATCGTTTGAGACGAGGACAAACGAAACGCCAGGGACGCCTCGAATACACTTGTTGGCTGACCCAATGATCAGGTCTACTCCCCAGCCAGAAGGGTCCAACTCCTCCCCGGCAATGCTGCTCACGGCGTCCACAAGCACCCACTTGCCCTGACGCTTGGCTATGTCGGCCACCTGTCGCAGCGGATTTAAGACTCCGGTCGTGGTCTCGTGGTGGATAAGATAGACTACGTCATAGGGGGTCTCACGGATAAGGCCCTCAACCCGGTCAAGGACGATAGGGGACGTCCACTCGAACTTCTCAAGCGTGTATGGTATGCCGAACACATCGGCAATCTGGGCGGCGCGTTCGCCATACACTCCATTGGACAAGATCAGGACTCCCTTGGTCACGTCGCATAGGGATGTGATGGAGGCTTCAATCCCCGTGGTTCCCGATCCACTCATTACGGCGCAGCTGTACCCATGCGGGACGCCACACATCTCTAGCAGAAGGGACCTGGTCTCTTGGAGCAGCTCCGAGAACTCAGACTCCCGGTGTCCGATGTCCTGATGGGTAAGGGCACGGCGGACGCGTTCCGAAATGTTCGCGGGGCCAGGAGACAGTATAAGCATAGGTTTAAGCTCCGCGCTGAATAGAGTCCCTGAACCTATCCCGGATGTCCGTGGGAGAGTGAGAAACCCTCGGGATGCCCTTGATCGGGGCGATCCCGACTTTGGCTAGGATCATATAAGGCCCGTTGCCCAGGTCGCACTCAAAGAGCGCTTGATGTAACCCCTCGACCTCCTCTACTCGGGCTACACGGCGGTAGCCGCAGCTCGTTGCCACATCTCCCAGGTCCACCTTTGAGCTGATGGACGGTTGGCCCCCCGTAGACTCGTAGGCTTCGTTATCCAGAACAATGTGGACCAGATTGTCAGGATGCTCGGCCGCGATAAGAGGCAGCACGCCCAGGCTCATCAAGGCGCTCCCATCGCCGTCCAGCACGAACACGCGCCGATGGGGAGCGAGAAGCGCCAGCCCCAACCCAAAGGAGGAAAGCAGGCCCATGGAGCCGATCATATAGAAATTCTCAGGTCTGTCTCTGGTCGTGAAAACCTCTCGAGAGATCATACCCGTAGTGCTCAAGACCAGATCGCTGGCTGCCACATGCTCCAGGATTTTCTCGATGGCTTTATATCGCTCGATCACTCCAGGACCCCTGAGCGGACCAACAAAGCCCCAGGCACCGACTTTCTCGCTATGGCGCCAAGTAGCCGGTCAAGGGAAGACTCCAGCCTACCTGGTTCCAGGACCTCATAGGGGATCTCAAGCAAATCGAGAATTTCCGGGGTCTTCACACCCATGATCCAGTGTTCTGGAGCATCGTTGGGCGGACCTCCATATCCGCGCCAGCCCACTATCAGCAGCGCTGGGATCCTGTAAATCAGATTGAAGGAGGTAAGTGGGTTCACTATATTTCCGATACCGGAGTTCTGCATCATTACGCCGCCAAGTCCGCCGCTGAAGTACGCTGCACTGGCGAGTCCGAGGGCCGCGTCCTCCCGCACAGCCGGAATATAGCGGATATCGGAGTCGGCCACCATGGCGTTGTAAGCGGCCTGGAAGGTGGAGTCAGGCACGCCGGAAAAGAAGGTCAGCTTCCGGGACTTCAAGACATCCCAGAACGATCTAGGATCGATTGCCGGTACGTTATCGGCCATGTCCCTGGGCCACGACAGTTCCCGTTCGCTCCCTTGCCGCGAGGTGTAGCATCTCCGAACGCTCTTTGTCCTTCCTTGAGATACGGTCCAGGCCGACGCTGGAGAATATTTCGGACACCGGGGCGCATATCTGGTTTGCTTCCATACTCCGTCCACCCGCCAGAATCGCATTGGCAACCTCGAGCATGGCCTTATAGGCGGCTCGCAGCATATGATTAGCGTGGATAATCATGTTAAACCCTCTGGCGGCCAAGTCGGAGTCGGTTATGGAGTTGTAGGTGGTAGGCACGCATACCAAGATGGGACGGCGCCCTAGCCGCTGACAGAGACTCTCATATGCATCGGCGAAGGAGAGTACTTCGTCCGGGCTTCGGTGGTAGGAGTGAATCATGATCCCGTCGGCGCCAGCCCGTATATACCGTTCCGCTCGCTCCAGGGCGTCTCGGAGTCCCGTACCAGCGATCAGGCTTTCCAGGCGGGCGATGATCATGAAGTCGTCGGATAGGGCAACTTCTCTGCCCGCCCGGATCTTCTGGGCGAACACATCCGGGTCTTCCAGGTCTTGGTTGGCGCTAGTGTCCAGACTGTTGCGTTTGGGGTACACCTTGTCTTCGATAATTACGGCCGATACTCCCATGCGCTCGAGGCGGTTGACCAGATATTCGAACTGGGCCGGGTCTCCTCCGGTGTCGCCGTCGACGACAACCGGCTTGGTGGTCACGTTGAGGATCTCATCGATGGTATGGCAACGGGAATCGCTGCCGACGATCGATGCGTCTGGCAGGCCTTTGGTGCCGGAATCGGTCAGGCTGCTCTCCCAAAGGCCGTCGTATTCGATGAGCCGACCGTCTTCTAGGAAACTGGCGTTTTCCGCGATGATGCCACTCAGACCGCTGTGGGCCTCGAGGATCCTGGCGCACCCGCTGGTGTCTATACACCTTCTAAGCGCCCCCAATCGTTGTACCGGACTGACACTATTCACCAAAGTCATGGCCCTTCACCTCATTGATTTGGATTCCAACATCCCACGGACCGAAGGCTTCCAATAGCAGCCTCAATCTAACGTCGCCGGACTGTTTATATCCATCCTCCGGGCGCATCTACGTCAGTACCTTTTCGAAAACATACCGACCGACGTCCCGGTTTTCCTCGAAGGAGAACTCGGCAAAGTCGCCGTTGTACCCTAACAGCGGCACTTGTCTCTCGTGGGTGGAGCCGTGAGTACGAAGGTCGGGTGGCATCTCCACATCCGTCCCATCACCGAACACTACATCCTTTTCTCCGGTCACGACGACATCGCCGATGCGGTCGCCGCGTAGCTTGAACGTCGCCACCGCTTCTTCCCTTGGGAGGGCATCCTCAATCCCGGGCGTCTCTCGTATGATCTTCAAGCCTTCGGCGAAGTCCTGAGGCTCAAGATACACATAGGTGCACCCTCCCAGGTTGGCGTGGTGCACCACGTACCGGTCCTTGATTATCGGCACCACGTTTGCCCTGATCCCGTGGCTTTCCAGCACGTGTTTTAGGTCCACCAATCGGGACTTCCGGGACATACCGTGGTCGGCGGTGACCAGCAGGGTGATGTCGGGATGAACGTCTACCAGCTCGCCTATGGCCTCGTCCAAGATGGAAAGGTGCCTACGCGATTGAGGATGGTCAGGACCATAGGTGTGCATGGCATAGTCGGTGGTGGTGATGTATACGAGCTCGGCGGGGCGCTTCGACATGATGTAGTTAGCCGCTTTGATGGCCCAGCCGTTGACCTCCAATGAGTATATGTCCGGAGATGGGCCGACGCCTGAAACTACCCAATCCGGCGGCTGTTCCGAGGAGACGGTGATGGTGGCTCCGTCTCCTAACAACGTCCTCAGCTTATCTTTGGATGTCACCAGTATGGAGGTCCTCTCCAGTCTCTGGGCTCTCTGGAAGATGGTTTCCGCCAGGATGTCCTTCCCGGATTCGACGTAGGTCCCTTCCCCCAGTCCAGAGTCGAACAAGAAGTTCGAGCATATGCCGTGTGTTTCCGGGTAGCTCGCGGTGATCAGGGAAACGTTGTTTACGTTTGTCACCGACGGCATCATGCACCGGCCGGTCTTGTGAAATCCCTTCCTCGACAGCTCCCCAAGGACGGGCATATCCCATGCTTGAAGATATTCGGGGTCAAGCCCGTCGATACATATAATAACTGTAGTGTTGCTCATATCAGAACCTTCCGGGGGGGATAGACCGGCCCATTGCATAGGGCCAGCAAGCCTGTGGGGACTTAAGTGGGCGGAGCTAAGGTTCTGACGCGGGGGTGGACTTGTCGCAGGGAGGGGTGATTCCCAGGAGAGATGAGGCGTCTCGGTGAGCGATGCGAATAGGCCAGTCTACGATATTTACAGTCGGGTTCGCGAATATAGATAGCGTATCAGTCATCATCAATCGTATTTATGAGTCGATTCGTAAGGGTACATAACGACGATCATGGAGCTATGATAATGATAAGGAGGGCCAATGTCAAACGGCTCGGTGCGCCCTTTATGGGCTCGGCAAAGGCTAGAGTGGGCCGATGAAGTCGGCGGGGCCTAGCTAGAGGTGTATGAAATCGTCGCGTAGAACTGTGGCGTAAGGTGGTATCCTGTCGCGGGCTCACCAAATGTGATCGCTCATGAGCCCTAAGCTCTAGCAGCCTAACTAACTAGCTTTTCGAGCGTAAAAGACGCAATGATCCACCGGCTTGGGGTCTGTGAAGTACATCAGCCCACCAAGCAAGCCGGGGGCCTGGGCTTCGACTAACCTGACACCTTTAGAGCTGAGGGTTTCCAGTATTTCGTGCTCGTCGTATAGCTGAAAAGACCGCTCGACGTCATAGTCCCGATCGAACACCGATTTTACCCCATGCCCGTTTTTGAACATGAGTTGGAGGACGCCGTTAGGCCTGAGTATCCGGGCCAGCTCCGAAAGGGTGACTTCGAACACCCGATCAGAGGAGATGTGCTGTATTACGGCGCTACAGATAATAAAGTCAAAGTCTCGGTCGGGATAGTCGAGAGGATGACGCATATCTGCCACCGAGACGCGGTCGGCTATCTCTGGGTGTAGCTTCTTCGCCATCTCAATGTTCTCTTCGACAGCATCGATGCCGTAGATATCATAGCCTTCGCGCCAGAACTGGTAGACATCCCGTGCTCCCGCGCCGCAGCCGGCGTCCAGCCCACGGGGCCCGGGAGTCAGCTCCCTGAGGCGCACAAGTAAGTCTAGGTCACCCTTCAGGGTGGGGTGAGACGAACGGATGTAGACCGACTGAACTAGCTGGTGGGCCACCTCAGCGTATCTATCGGAATGGCGCCGATAGAACTCTTCCGAAAAATCAACTATAGGGTCTTCTGGACCTGAGTCGCTCATATTCGACCTATTGTAAACGACGTCGATGGGTTATGCAGGTTTCTGAGCAGTGATCAAAGCCAGTTGAGTCGGTAACGGGATCATCCTGGTGTCGACGAAACCCGCATCCTGTAGCCAGGAGGCGACCACATCCCCATCACGATCCTCAGCGCCAGGGTCAAAGGCCACCAGGACGTACATGTTTTCGAGTGCATCGAGCCTTCTCCGTTCGGGACTATCATCAAGGCGCATGTAATCCTGGACTATAACCAACCCCCCCGGCAGGAGCAGATCGTAGGCGAGCCTGATCAGACGGCGGCAGTCTTCCTCCGACTTTATAAGGATTACTCCGGAGATGAGGGCGACGTCGAAATCCCTGTCCAACTCCAGATCAAAGAAATCTCCTTCCAGCAGACGGATCCTGTCCTGCAGGCCGTGTTCCTCCACGAGAGGCCTAGCTATGCTCAAAGGTTCCTTGTGTTCTGTTACCACCGCCTGGAGATCGGGGTTAGCGCCACACAACGCGATGCTGTAGCTTGCCGCGCCACCACCCAGGTCGACCAGCTTTCGTCGGCCCCGGAGGTCCACGTTTTCTACCAGATGGTAGGCTTGGCCAGAGGCGGCCCGGTTATGCTGGCCCATTATGTAGTTGTTCCAGTATGTGGACGCATCCACGTATCCTGTTTCGAAGGGAAGCTGGCTCTTCCCCGCCTTCATTATCTCGTCCAGGCGACTCCATAGGACCCAAGTGTTGGTATGGTGAAGCGCATGGTCGCCCACGTACTCTCTTTTACCTTTGACCAGGAAATTGGCGGCCATAGGCGAATTAGCGTATCTGTTCCCCTGCTTCTCCAGAAGGTCCAAGACTACGCACGCCTCAAGAAACGCTCGCACGTATCGGGGAGACGCCCCTATTTGCTGCGCTACCTCATCGAAGGTGAGTTTACCCTCCTCTAGGAGGTTAAAAACGTCCATCTTGATCCCGGCCCTCAGAATCGCGGAATACCAGAAGCAGCGTGCCAGCTCGTTGATCGGCTCGGCGCCCAGACCTACCGGTGATTTCTGTTCATTCACTGTTTCAGATCCTGTGAGAAAAGGTTTCCTGGAAGCCGGTTTTGTTCAGCGCCCAGGGGAAGCCCAAGGTTGGGCTCGTCCGCTCCACAACCACAGACCACTCTGAGATTATAGGAGCCGTATAAACCCTAGTCAACGCCGTAGCGACCCAGGTGGGAGCCGCTAAGAACGGCTAAGGTTTCGGCTGGCACAGCCGCCGTGCCTCTAGCCCAGTTCGCCGCCACCAGAAGAACCAGTCCGTGTTTCAGGGGGAGTTCGACTCTCCCCTGACCTCGGCGACGCACAAAACGATACCGGAGTCCCTAAGCCAAAGAGGGGCGCTTGCAATCGGCGGTTTTGGTAGGCACTCTGAGTAGGCTTGACGTTCAGGTATATTTGAACACACCATCGGCGCCAAAAGCGGTACGGCACGATATTTCGAATTAGAAAGGGATGCTAAGATGGTTGCAGTGTCTATATCCGGGCTCAGCGGAGGGTCTCCAAGTAGCGAGGAGTCCCATGGGACTCACGAGATGGGGGACCTCCCATATTGGAGCCTTCAAGAAATTTCCTGTGGCCCCAATTTAGCGAAGCGTGTAATTACGTGCAAGGAGCAGTCGAGGAGAATCCCAACCAGCCGGTATTCCTAGTTGGGCACAGCCTTGGCGGCGTAACCGTCATAAAGCTGGCCGAGTGCCTGGCAGAGGCTGACATTTGTGTCGATCTGTTGGTCGCGATCGAGGCGGTAAGACACCCCTTAGATGAGATTCAGCATAAACCTTCAGGTCCTCCAGAACATTATTCTCCAGCCGGCGAAATTGTACCACTCACGATACCGAGCAATGCGAGAAAAGGCGTGAACATCTGGTCAACCTCCCGTATTGGAATAAAATGGGGAGAGCGGCATTTCCGGTACCGAGAATGTTCCCATCGATGGAACAACTCATACAGAAATTGATGAAGTAGCAGACGCCCCAGGCACCGTCGCGCATGGCGAATCCGCAGGTCTAAACGCCTGGCATGTGGTTAATGGGACCCGAGAAGACTATGGTGGTGAAGAGTGTGGGGTGAGGGTCACGTCCCGTTAAGTGGTGTAAGAGTGCGTCATCCTATTGATGATGTTTAGGCCGCAGTGGCCTGTGCGAGTTCGGCCTCCTGAAGACCTTCGTTGAAGGGGGTTATCTCGGGTGTGATCTATCGACGGCCGACGGCCCATTCGTCGTGCTGTTCGGCCAGGACGGCGCCAACAAGGCGACGGGTGGCTGGCCTGTTAGGGAAGATGCCCACGACATCGGTGCGGCGTCTGATCTCTTTGTTGAGACGCTCTAGGGGGTTGTTGGACCATATCTTCTTCCAGTGGGCGAGTGGGAAGCTGGAGAAAGCCAGGATGTCTGGCCCAGCCTCGTCCAGTAGAGAGGCGACCTCTGGGAACGGGTCCTTTAGCTGAGCGATCACCCTGTCGAGCTGGGCATGCACCTCCTGGGGAGACGGTTGCTGGTATATAGTGCGGACCATGGTGGCCACCTAGGGCTGAGCCCGCCTGGGGACCCGAGTGAGCAGGTTGGTCATGAAGTGGGTGCGGCGCCGTTGCCAACTGGCTCCGCCGAAGACAGTGGCGATAGCGTCCCGGAGTCCCTGATGCGCATCCGAGATGACCAACTCCACCCCGCTAGGGCCCCTGGCGGACAGTGAGCGTAGGAAGGCCAACCAGAAGGCACCGTCTTCACTGGTACCCATTGCGCTGGGTCACCCGCTCTGGGCTGCGTTCCCCACACTCAGCACCGATCCTCGATGACACCTCCGCCTCCATGATCCCCTCTACCAGCGCTCTCAGAGCTTCCCGTAGGAAGTCCACGACGTCACCGTCCATTCCCCCCTTGCGCAATAGCTCCAGCAGGTCCATCCTTTCCTTGACCACTGTTGTCCTCCTTTCTCGAGCTTTCTTCTTCGCCCGCTAAGGATGACGCACTCTTACACCACTTGACGGGACTCTACTCTTAGGAAAGTGCGGCGGTAGACGCTCCGGAGTTGGGTAGCCTATAGTCTCTACGGATTAGATCGTCCTTAACCGGATGCCCTCGTACGTAATTGCCAGGAGAAGTGTAGGTAGATGGCGCCTGCCATTTTAGCGTGGCTTGACTATTCCGAGTCTGACCAGCGTCGGGCTCGGGAGATCATCGCCATGTTCTCGCAGCAGGAGAGTCGCGACGAACTGGGACTGGGTCGGATTAGGGATGCGCTGAGCGACGCGCTCTTTCCGGGAACGTCCGTGCTGCTGACGCGAGCCCGGTATTCCCTGTTCGTGCCCTGGTTGTTCCGAGAAGGAGCCAGACACAGATACCAAGGGGCTCGACTCTCTTCGTGGGTGGATCAGCAGGAACGGCGCCTCATCGGCGCGCTGCGGGACGGCGGTGATCTCGATGGATTGATCGGACGCAACGTGGGAGTTGCCGTCCAGAACCTCCCTTCGGGCATTTACTGGAACAGCCTGCGACGCTTCGGCATCTTGAGGCACCAGGGGACGGAAGCGCAGACCGTGGGCCTCCGGCAGATCTCGCGTCCGCTGGGCGAAGAAACCGAGTTTCTTGAACGCTCCGACTCAGTGTGGGACCCCTCGATTCCGGAGCCTCCCGGCGACTTCTTCAGCCTCAGCCGCTGCGACTTTGCCCTCACGCATGACGAGGCGACATGGCTTGCCGAGCGGATCGTCGACGCTGTACCTGATACCCTCCTCCAATTCCTGGTCGCCAAGGGGAACCGGCCCGAGGTCACCGCCCGGTACGCATGGGAGGATCCCGACGTCGCTGTGGCTACGGGCCGCGTTCGCAACGCTCTCGATGAGGCCCGGCGCTTCGCCGTCGCAATGCATGGGGCTGCTCTGCTCTATAACGTGCTCCTTGCCGAACGTGCCGGGAAACTTGGCCTCTTGGAGCACGAGCAGTGCCGGGACCACTACGCGGCACAACTTGAAGAGTGGCGCCGAGAGGTCGAATCGAGCGACTTGGGAGGCTGGGACCTGAACCAACTTTGGACGCTCGTAACAGAGCAGGAAAGGCCGGCCGCGGCGCGTACGCTCAGCTTCGTGACTGATTGGGTAGCCCTGACCCTAAAGCGGATCAGCCACGGGCTCGCAGACGACCCACATGCCCGGACGCTGATTATGAACCGGGAGGTCTTTCAAAAGAGAAGTCAGGCGCGGCTCCGCAACGACAGGCTCATGCGGCAGTGGGGTGGGGCCTCCGGGTCCGCCCGCCTCAATTTCCGGTGGCCGGTAGTGGCGAGACTTCTAGACGACATTGCCCGCGGTCGGGAGGGCGGCCGTGCTCGCTCCTGACAGTCGCAAGCTTCTGCTCGACGCGCTGAGACCGCCCCCCAGTCACCCCCTGGATCGCGCGGTCGCGACGACGTTTACACTCGATCTCGCGACAGCCCTGATGGTCCCGCTTGCCTTCGCGGGATTTCGGTTCGATGATCAGCTGGACCCCATAGAGGTCATGGAGGCCCTGCGCGGGATGGGCGACCGGCTCGATGTCTTCTGCCAGGCAGGGGCCATAAATGCCGGGACGTGGCCGTCCGATCTGCTGGCGCTTCTCGAGAATGTGATCCACGAAGTGAGGAGGCCCCGGCCGGGCCACATATTTCATCCCAAGGTCTGGGTGCTCCGATTCGTCGACCAGTCGCAGGAGCCTTCCTACCGGTGCCTCGTGCTCTCCCGCAACCTCACCGCCGATCGCAGTTGGGATACGCTCCTCTGGCTCGACGGGTGGCCGCAGAGGCGACGAATAGCTGAAAACGCACCGCTCTCCAGGTTCGTATCCACGCTGTCCGAGTTGGCCGTCACTCAGTTGCCCCCCGACCGTGATGCCGCACTTGCTGCGCTCGCCGAGGAGCTGAGTAGGGTTCAGTGGGACCTGCCGGACGGCGTTCGGGAGGCTCGCTTCCACCCTATAGGACTCCCGCGTTCGCGGCGGTTCCAGGTCGAAGAGCACTTCAGCGGCTATCGGAAGCTTGTAATCTCACCGTTCGTCCGAGACGGCATGCTTGGGCGTTTCCTCCGGCCGGGGGCCAGCCAGAAAGCTGTGCTCGTCTCACGCGGGGAGGAACTCCACGCGCTTCAGCCAACCGCCCTCGAAAACCTGGATGTCTTCGAGATCGATCCGACGGCGAGCCTCTCGGGGGATGACATCGATGGGGACCTTCGCCACGGCTTCCTCAATCATCTGCACGCGAAGGTCTTCGTGGTCGAGCGGGCCCGGCTCGCGCATCTCTTCGTGGGCTCGGCGAACGCGACGGACGGGGGCTTTGGCGGCAACATCGAGTTCCTCTGTGAGCTTCTTGGCCCCGTCGCGAAGTACGGAGTCGACGCGCTTGTCGGCGAAGGCGCACCGTTCCGTGCGATGCTGACGCCGTACGTCGCCTCCGAGAGGCCGGATATCGATGAAGCCAGCACGGCTGGACGTGCGCTTCAGGATCTGCTCATTGACATAGCAGAGAAGGTTCGATTCCGGACAACTGTCACAAGACGGGCAGATGGATGGGTGCCGCGCGTAACGGCCGATAGGGCACTGCCTGACATTCCCGAATGCACCTGTGTAACCATCGCCGCCCACAACCGTCCAGCAGAGACTCACCTGTTAAATCCCGCCGGACCCACCGACTTCGAGATGCCCCCGCGGGAGCTTGCAGATGTCACACCCTTTCTTCAACTAACAGCGCACCGGACGGTCAAAGGAGAGGTGGTAGAGCGCTCGGCCGTGATCTGCTCCCGGCTTGACGGTGCGCCGGACGACCGTTTCCAGGAAATCCTGGCCAGGCAGATCGACACGCCGGAGAAATTCCTGCGGCTGCTGGCCCTGCTCATCGGCTTTGCCTCGGGTAGTAGCGGGGATTTTGCTGTGACGGGGGACGGGCCAGGGAGTTGGTCGGCAGGTGCCGGACATGGTGTCCTGGAGCTGCTTGCGCGTGCCCTGTCTGAGAGGCCAGAGTCAATCGATCACCTCGAGCCAATCGTCGAGCGACTTCGCCGGACGCCGAACGGCAGGGTGATCCTCCCTCCTGGCTGGGATGACGTGTGGCTGCCGGCCCTCGCGGCGCGGCGAACGATGCTGGAGGTCCATTCGTGACTCAAGGCTTCCGGGCAGGCACTGCACCATCACTAAGCGACTTTCAGATAGCGACGGCTCAGCATGCATTCCGCCGCCTGTACCGCGACCCGGACTCTACGCGGCGTTTTCTCGTGGCCGATGAGACGGGCCTGGGCAAGACACACGTCGCGAAGGAAGTTATCGCACTGGCCGTCGAGCACTTGCAGCGGGTCGACCACGTGCGTCGCATCGATATCGTCTACGTGTGCTCGAACGCGGAAATCGCCGCTCAGAACATTCGTAAGCTCAACATCACCGGCTCGGAAAGCCCGAGCTTCGCGACCCGGCTGAGTCTCCTGATTACAAGGCCTGAGTTGCTGAAGCCAACGGTGGACGGCGATGGCAAACCGGCGACCTTCGTCGCATTCACGCCGGCAACGTCATTTCAATTCGGATTGCAGATGGGGACGGCAAACGAGCGTGCCGTCCTCTATGCGCTCCTCTCCGATCATATGGACCTTCGGGGGGCGAAGGCGACAGCCGCGCAGCGAATTTTCCAGGGAACTGTAACCAGCCGGCAGAGATTCCTCGATTGGTACATCTCCGCCGTCGACGCACAACGCTTCGAACCCAACATCCGCCGAGAATTCCTAGAGGAGTTCGACCGGAGTTGCACGCGCGCGTCACTCTGATCGATGAGGTCGCGGGACGCATGGCTCTGACAGACAGCCAGCGCGAAAGGGCGCGCTCGATCCTGGGGAGTCTGCGCAGAATGCTCTCACAAACAGCCTTAAGAGCACTCCAGCCGGACCTCGTGATACTCGATGAGTTCCAGCGCTTCCGCGATCTGCTCGACGTGGAGACCGGCGGCGAGGCGGCAGAGCTGGCTAACGATCTCTTCAAGCAACCTGACGCGCATGTGCTGTTGCTCTCGGCCACTCCGTACAAGCCGTTCACATACGCGGAGGAGGCCGCGTCCGACGCCGGGCACTACGCGGACTTTCTGAAAACGCTGGAGTTCCTCGCCGGTTCCGAAATGCCCGTGGACTCTGTGCGAGCTGATCTCGATGAACTGCGGCAGGCGGCGCTCTCGGGCGAGCCGACGATCGAGATTCGGGATCGCGTTCAGGCCCAGTTGCGGAAGTGGATCGCTCGAACCGAGCGGCCCACAGGCACCCGGCGCACCAACACCGTCGATACCATCCCGGGTCCGTTTCATGTTCAGGCTGAGGACTTCGCGGGCTTCGTCTCCCTGCGACAGGTCGCGGACGCGGTCAGGGCACCGCTCACCGTCGAGTACTGGAAGTCTGCCCCCTACTTTTTCAACTTCCTGAACGGATATCGCGTTGGGGAGCACTTGCGCGCCGGCATGAAGGTCGCGGATCGTCGGGCTCAGTTGATGCCGCTGTTCCGTGGTGCCCAGCGGATTGCGAAGTCCGACGTGGAGCAGTTCCAGCCTCTGGATTGGGCAAACGCTCGCATGCGCGCCCTCGCTGCGGAGACACTCGATCAGGTTGGTGGCGATTGCTATGGATGCCCCCGTCCCTACCCTACCACTCGCTCGGCGGCCCTTATGAGTCGGTCGACTCGACTGCGATCACCAAGCATCTGATCTTCTCCAGCTGGGTGGCCGCACCGTCCGCCATCGCCTCACTTCTGAGCTACGAGGTGCAGCGACGGATATTCGCGGGAGAAAGAAATTTCGCGAATACGCCGTCAGCCCGGGCAGCGATCTCGAGTCGCCTCGACTATCGAATGACGGATGGGAGGCCTGCCTCAATGTCGGTGCTCGCCTTGTTCTGGCCACAGCCGGCACTTGCCTCGCTCACCGACCCGCTGGATGCCGCCCGCGACCACCCGGATTCGCTGACCGTGGATCGTCTGCTCGAATGGGCGCAAAGCCGCGTCGAGGCCCTCATTGGTCCGGACGGCAACACCAACTCTACCTCGAGCGCGGTATGGTACTGGTTCGCGCCTGTGGGCGCTGAACGGGGCAGTGCTCTCGCGTCTGCATTGGTCCAGGCGCAGAGACGGACCGTGGTCGAGGCGCTGGCGGGTAGTTCTCTCGAGCACGAGTCGGCGGACGCGCCGCGCGGACTGGACGCGCATGTTGAGTTATTGCTCAGGTCCTTGACCCGATGGACGCCGGAGTCGGAGCGGCCAGCAGACCTCCTCGCGACCAGCGCGCTTCTCGGTATAGGCGCCCCCGGGAACATCGCGTGGCGGGCACTCAAACGGCGGCAGCGGACCGACGACCGCGTGACCGAGTTGGGCCAGTGGCGTGCGGCAGCGATCCTCGCAACCGGTCTGCGGAGCCTGTTCGCCCGACCCGATGCGATGCTGCTCCTCGATAGCCTGTACGCAAACCCGAGCACACGCGGGGACGATGGGGCGTACTGGCGGATGGTCGCTCGCTATTGCATCGACGGGGGGCTGCAGGCCGTCCTTGACGAGTACATCCACCATCTCGCCGGAGAGTCCGGGGCCAACACGACGACCGATGAGGGGCTCATCTCGCTTGCCACAACCGCACGGCGGGCGATAGCCCTCAGGGAGTCGGTTTACCGAGCTACCGACATCGATAACTTCGACGGCGAGGGAATCGCTTTCCCGAGCCGGTACGCGCTGCGGTTCGGCAGCATGCGCCACAGCCAGGATGAAGCCAGACTGCCCGAGGTCAGGGCGGCTTTCAACTCGCCATTCTGGCCATTCGTTCTCGCTACCACCTCCGTTGGCCAGGAGGGAATCGACTTCCACTGGTGGTGCCATTCGGTGGTCCACTGGAACCTTCCCGCCAATCCAGTAGACTTCGAGCAGCGTGAGGGCCGCGTGGATCGTTACAAGGGACACGCGATCCGCAAGAACGTCGCGGCCGCTCACCGGTCGGCGGCACTGGCTCCAGGAGTCGCGGATCCTTGGACCGCGGTCTTCAAAGCCGCCGCGACAGAAGACGACCACGGTCTTGGAGACCTCACTCCATTCTGGATATACCCGGGCGATGCCCAGCTACAACGGCGCATCATGGCGCTTCCCTTGAGCCGCGATCAGGAGCGATGGGCCCAGCTGCAGGAGTCGCTGGCGTTTTATCGGCTGGCGTTCGGTCAGCCGAGGCAGGAGGACATGCTGGCCGCACTGCAGCGTCGTGGTATCGCCGGGCGGCCGGAGCGGATGGCTGAGCTCCGGATCGATCTGAGGCCGCCACGGGCGTGACCCCCTGAGAACGCGGTGTCGCAAGGGTTAGGTCGGGTTCCGCGCCACTCGCGGGTCCCGCCGCTGCCGCGAGACGCGTGCCGGGTAGCTCCACTCCGGCGGTCACTGGCTGTACAACGCTTGGCCTTTGGACAACCACCACAGGATGACCTGCTGGAATTCAGCCTGCGTGAGGTCCCCGGCGATCCCAGGGATGATCCTCCGGCACCGCTGCCAATCGGGATGAGTCCACCTGAGAAGAATCGAACCGTTCATCGGGCCTAGTGATACGTTCGGGTACGCGGGAACGACGTGACACACCCATTTGTGAGTCCGCTTTACCGACCTGGCTTGAATGGACCCAAATCGACCGCCCACGCGTACCTCAGGTTTCCGTGTCTATTGTGTCCGTCGAATGAAGGTTCTCGATTTTGTATTGTTTGGTGGGCTACCGTTTACGGAAGATACCACTGAGCCGTTCAGCGGTATCTCCTGCACTTTTTTTCCCGGAATCAAGCTGTCGTCGGGCATGGGAACGGTGTACCGGACGACGGCGTTGTCGGGCAGGAGCTCGATCTCCTTGACGAAGGTCTCGATGAAGGCCCTCCGCTCCGTCAGCTCGCTCTTTTGCAGGAACCTGCTCATGTCCTTGGCGTAGGCCGTGATCGTCTTCACGTCATCGAGGACCGCCCTGCGCTGGGCCAGGACTGCCCTCGCCCCCTCCGCGGCGGATTCGAGGCGCTCCTTTCGCTCCTTGTGGTCCCGGATGCGGTGGGCGAAGTCGGCCATGTTGAATTCGGTCGTCGTCTCCACCAGGTCGTAGAGCCGGTCGAGCCTGCCCCTCACGTCGGAGAGCTCCGACTCGATGGTCTCCAGCCGCTTGCGCTCCTCGCCGGCCACGTCGTCCATCTGCTCGTCCACGACGTTGACCAGGCTCCGAATGTTGCCCTCGGTCAGGATGTTGGAGCGAATCAGGCCGACGACCAGCTCCTCGAACTGCCGTGCGTCCACCCTGGGCGAATCGCAGGCGCCGGGGGCGCGCTTGACGAAGGAGTGACAGACATAGTAGGGGAACGTGCCCCTGCTGGAGTACCGGCCCGAGAGCGCCCTCTTGCACCTGTAGCACTTGACCAGGCCGCTCAGCAGGAATTTGCTTCCCACTCTGCGAGGGTGGGTGTTCCTGGGGGCGCGGGAGCGCATTATCCGGTTCACCCGGTCGAACTGTGTCCTGGTGACGGTGGCGGGGAACGCCTTCTCCACCCGCACCGGGTCGGCGTTGTCCTTGGCGTTGTTGCCCCAGACGAGGGTCCCAAGGTACGCCTCGTTTCTGAGGATGTTGTGGACGGTTGGCTTGTTCCAGAGCTTACCCCTGGGGCTGGCGATGCCCTCGTCGTTGAGGATGCGGACGATCTTCATCATTCCCTTGCGGGACTCGGCCAGGTCGAAGATGCGCTTGACGATGCCGGTCGTTTCGGGGTCCGGTTGCAGGGTGGGCCTCTCCTTGGGGCCGTCCTGCACCTTGACCTTCTTGTAGCCGTAGGGGGCCATGGGAGCGACCCAGAAGCCACGGGATGCGGCCTCCCTCATACCCCGTAGGACCTCCTGGCCAAGATTTTCACTGTAGAATTCGTCCACGGTCTCTATGATTCCCTCCAGGAGCCTGCCCGTGGGGTTGTCCTCGGCCTGCTCGGTGATGGAGACGACGCGGAGGCCCTTGCGCCTGAGCATGGACTTCAGTATGACGGCGTGCTCTCGCTTGCGGGTGAAGCGGCTGAACTTCCAGACCAAAATCTCCTTGAAGGGGGCCTCGGTCCTCTTGGCCTCGTCCAGCATCTTTTGGAACTCGGGGCGGGTCATCACGCGTCCGCTCTCCGCCTCGTCGACGAACTCCCGGACGATCTCGTAGTCGTTCTTGTCGGCGTAGTCCCTGAGCGCCCTCATCTGTGCGGACACGGACAGGTCCACGTCCTGGCGGTCGCTGGAGACCCTGGCGTAGAGGGCCGCCGGTGTGCGGTCGGTCTGGTCGGTCTTGCTGCTCATGTAAGCGTCCTCCTCCTTCATTCGCTCTGGTTTCTGCGGGCCTCGGCCCGTTGGCGGCGCTCCCGCCGCAGCCACTCCCGTTCGTCCATGTACAGGCGGATGGCGTCTCGGAGGAACTCGCTCACGGTGCGGCCATCCTCCTCGACCACCTGCTGCACCTGCTGGGCCATCTCCGGGGGCATTGAGAAGCTGATGACCTTGGACTTTCTGGGCATGGACACTCTCTCTTTTTTGCTTGTCACTGTATGACAGAATCATACTCTTATCATGAACGAACCGGCTGCCCCTGTCAAGGGTCGCGTCACTATGAGGACGGCTCTCAATGGAGTCAAATGTAGTGGTAGACACTGAGAAGGAGAGGCTCCCTCCATGGGGACATTCAAGTGGCCGCTGCGCATTGCCGGCATGGACGGCAAACAGGAGCGGGAGGTAGAGGCGACGGTGGACACCGGGGCCGCCTACACGACGTTGCCCGCCAGCCTGCTGCGCGCGCTGGGGATCGAGCCGATGGACAGGGGCACCTTCCTGTACGTGGTGGCGTGGCTGGTGTCCAATACCAGGGAAACCTGGAAATCCAAATGGGGGGTTGGGTGAAACATCGCGCGCGTGGGTTTGTTATGGGCCATATTTCGCCGTGACCGCTTGGGCTGCGGAATCCAACCCAGGCCGGAGGGTTTCTTTGCTGATGTTCAGCATTCTTAACTCCCTCATCATGTTGGCTTTATGCTTGCATTCCCGTACATCTAGCTTGTAATAAGCATAGACCGGAATCCCAGGATTCTTGTCCAGAACAGCAACCCTTTCGAGTCGTTTATGAAAGGCCGAGATGAGGAAGGCACCGGATTGGGTTCGGAGGCGTTCGGAAGATTGTTGGGGCTCAACTACGAAAACCCGGTAAAAGTCTCGAGGGTCAATCCTTTCCTCGAAGTAGGGCTTCTCCTGCTTAATGTATTGATACAGGTATAGCATGGCCCTGGAATATCGAGGCGCGCTGGATACAGGAGTAATGGATTTTCCGGTTTCGTCAGAAAGGGCGCGCTTGCCCAGGACAAGGTCTTGGTCAAATTGCGACAGCCTCGCGAAATTTGCGATGACACTGACCACATCACTGGTATATGGTTTGACCAATTCGGGTGGCACTGCAAAGATGTGCAGCCGTCCCGGCTTTTCTTTGTATTTTCCCTCTTCGTCTTCACTGCCGCCGCAAGCATTGAAGAGAGCGACCAACGGGTTCTTGGTCACATCCAAGAAACGAGTTTTTAGTTCATGGTGTTGTGCCAACACCCATCGGCCCAACGCCGTAGTCATCCCGTTGAATTCATCGGGACGGCGGGAGGCCAAGTCAACTAACATTTCGCCCTCGTATTTGCTGGAGTCGGTCCGCATTACCGAGGGGGTCAACTCCCAATCAGTTGTGCTTTCTCCACGGAAATAGAACTGAACCGGCTGCCCTTGCTCGCTGTATAGTTGTTCAATCCGGTGAATTCGTTTCAGTAAACCACCCACGTTTTTGACGGGCTTGTCAGTCAGAACATCATCTTCGTACTGCTGCGGGGACAGGTCGGTGAGTCGGCTTGGAAAGAGTTTCGCTTTCCAAAGCCTGCTGCCGGTTAGATTAGTGTCCTTGAAAACGGCTTCTTGAAAATCCGTGTTCGTCACATTGGCGAAAGCAAGGTCGGCACCGGAGAGGTTCGCTTCCCACAGCATTGCGTCGGTGAGGTCCGCCTCTTGCAGATTGGCATCGGCGAAATTCGCCCCTTGACGGTAGCCGCCATAGAAGTCGGCACTCTTCAGGTTTGCTCCTTGAAAAGTTACGTTGGCAAGGTTGATCCCTTCGTTGCGCAAAAGCGCACCTTTCGACAAAGGCATTTTGTCGTAGAAAGTGATGTTGCTCAGGTCTGGCTCGATAGGCGTACTGGCTCTCCAACTATTCCACGCCTCGACGCCCTTGCGTAGAACCTTGATGTGCTCTTCAATTGCCAAAGCAGCCTCCCGTGTCCTTTGCCCCATTTCCCTACCTCTATCAATTTTCCACATAGGCTGTCAAAAGCGGAAGTTCCCCAGCAACCTTCTATCCCTTCTCCCTCGTGCCTCTCCCATGCTCAGCACCACCCGTCCTTTGCTCGCCTCGTCGCATCTGCGACTCCCCCGATTCTAACCGATGATCATGCACATCTCACCTTGGCTTCGGTTTAGGAGGCTGCGCTCCCCGTTCCTGCGCATCTCAGTCTTCCGCGTCCCATCGGGACGTCTGCCGCTCCCCCTCGCACCCCATCAGTCCTCCTCCTCGCCGCCGTCTTCCACGGCTTCGGGCCAGGACGATTCTTCCGCCTGCTCCTCCATGTAGGAGCGGATGGCGACTCGCGCCAGGATGCGCAGCCCCTTCAGGACCGCCCTGCGATGTTCAGGCGTATAGGACGGCATGGAGCGCTCCAGGGCGTCTTCAAGCTCCCGGTCTTTGGGCCTCTTTCGTCTGTTGTTTTTGGTCTTTCCGGTGGTATCTTTCATGTTGCGCAGTCGCAGCGGCGAATCGGTTGGGCCGCCGGCCTCTCGTTACAGGTCTGTGACGGGCCTCCCGCGCCGACGGAAAGGGGCGAGCGCGGGCGACGTCAGTTCCGGCCCCGCCGCGCCGCCGTTGCGCGGTGCGCCCGGCGGGGCCTTTGGTCTAGCTCTCCTCTCCGAAGAAGGTCATCTGGAACCCCTCGCCCAGGAGGATCTCCAGACCCCCGGGTATCCCGGAGGCGAAGCGGGCTATGGAGAGCATGGCTCCCCCGCAGGGCTCGACGCCCTTCCTGCGCCACATGCGCAGTTGCTTGGGGTCCACGCCGAGGGCCTTGGCGAAGCCGCGCCAGGAGAGGCCGCTGGCCTCCTTCAGGCGTTCGAGGCGCTCACCGAAGTCCTCCGGCAGGACGCCGCTCTCCAGGGGCTGGGTCCCATCGGCCACGGGGTTGTCGTGCCCGTCGAAACGGGTCGAGTCGTCAGTCTTGTTCATCTCTCTCCTCCAATCTGAATAGGTCTTGGAACTCGGTTACTTCCAGGGCCTTGAGCATCCGGCGGCGGATGCGACCGGAGGGCGAGCGCCCCTTGTTGACCAGCATCGACACGTAGCCGGGGCTGACCCCGATCTCCCTGGCGAGCCAGTTCTGGGAGCGGTTCAGCAGTGCCAGACGCTTCCAGACGGCCGCCGTGTCGAGCCGGACGACGATCCGTCCTCTGCGCCTCCGGGGGCCTTCCTGCTTATGTGTATCCTGTTTGGGCATGGGTCTTCGTCCCTCGTCGTTCATTGGGGCGGCAGGGCCTGGGGGGTCTCCCGGTCGGCGGGGGTGCGCCAGGCGTGTCCCATCGGCCCCAGGGCGTCTACGGCCTCCCTGTGGGACACCAGCAGGGGCACGTTGACTCTCGATTCGTGGGTCTCCTCCCGCGCCACGCGCAGGAAGTGGGTCCGGGCGATCTCGTCGTCGAAGACGACCAGGACTGAGGGCCTTGTGCCGTGGTCGTCGGTGGGTCTGTGAGAAGAGAAGTAGCGCAGATAGGGGGCCAGCCGGTCGGACATGGTTGAGGGCCGCACGGCGCGGCGCTCCCACTCCAGGAAGAAGGGCCATGTCCTGTCGTCCTTCCGAAGGACACCGAAGGCGTCGGGGTTGACGGCGCGCATCCGGTCGTCGTGCCTGAAGTGGCGGGATGCCCTGCGGGGCGGGTCGAGCTGGACGACCTCCCATCCCAGCAGGGGGGCCTGCGCGGCGAGCGCGGCCAGGAAGCCGTGGACGGCGGCGGTGTGCTCTGTGTTCCTGAGCAGCTGGCGGCCTCTCCTGCCGGTGACGTTGCGCCACTCGAACGGGCCTTCGGCGTCCTCCAGGGCGACGCTCCACCGCTTGCGCGCCACGGCGACGGATGTGCGGTCCCTGCGGGCCAGCAGCGCCAGCCCCCGGTCGGTGAGGGCCAGCCGTCCGCCCGCGTCGCGGGGCCGGGCCGCGAGGCCGAAGCCTTCGAGGGGGATGACGCCGTGGGAGACCCTCTGGGTCGAGACGCCCAACAGCCCGGCCAGCTCCTTGAGGGCGATCCAGGGCCAGTCGGAGATGAGGTCGAGGGCGCGCTTCTCTATGGGCTTGAGAAGGACCGGCAGCATGTGGTCGGGGATGTCCCACCCCGGACCCTCGACGGCGAAGTCGGCGGGCGGGTCGGCGCGCTGCGGTTCCGGCTCTATTGGAAGCTGTCCGCCCGGCCCCACCCGGTCGAGGGCGTAGCGCAGGTCGATCTCGGCGCCGACCTTCGGCGGACTCCATATCCGGTCGCCCGCCCCCGTCAGCACCGCAAGGCGTTCCACGGCGAACAGGGCCGGAACGTCGGTGGTCGAGAGCAGCCTTCGGGCGTGCCTGAGCCGCACCTCGTCGGCCATGAGGACCAGGACCGTTCCGGGCATAGGCCAGTCGGGCAGCCCCCAGAGCCGCCGGGAGAAGCCCGACCTGTCGGCGGTCAGTCCCTGCCGGACGATGCCGACGGTCCTCCCGTCGGGCAGCGTCATGGCGGCGTCGAGGGGGATGGAGCGGTACCAGCGGAACCGGATGGGGAATGCCAGGCTGGAGACGGTGGAGGCGACGCCGTAGACGGAGGCCACGGCGTCGAGGCGCTCCATCAGGCTGCGCCGCCACTGGGCGGAGACGGGACGGGAGCGCACCAGCTCGTCGAGAGACGTTTCCTCTTCCTCTGCGAGCCTGCGCAGCCCCGTGGCGGTCAGGTGGAACCTCCGGGAGGAGGGAAGCAGCCCCGTGGCGTGGGGCACGGAGGCGCAGAACCCCCCGGACTCCAGCCTCTCTATGGCCTCGTAGACCGCGCCCCTGGACCAGCCGCAGACGGCGACCATCTCCAGCCGGTCGAGGAAGGGCATCCGCGACAGCGCGCGGAGCAGGTCGGCCTCGCATCCTTCGGGCTTCATTCCTGCACCTCCTCCGCTTCGCCGACGTCGGCAGCCGCCCTCCGCCTGCTCCGCCGCCTCCTGCGCTCCGGCTCCGCTTCCGGCTTCTGCTGCTGTTCACCGTCGCTTTTCGGGTCTTCGACGGCCCTGCGGAATTCCTCCACCTTCAGGTCGCCCTCCGCGTCGCCGTAGGCGATCTGCGGGGCCGAGACGGTGTATGCGGTCGCCGCTGCGCGGATGCGTGCGGCGACGTCGGGTTCTCCCTCCTCCGGCTTGCGCACCATCATGGAGAAGGCGGGCATCCGCTCCTTGCCCACGGTGGCGCGGACGTAGCAGTGGTGGACGGGCAGCGACACGATGTCGTCCTCGCTCACCCGGTCCTTGCCCAGCTCCCACACCAGCGTCCTGGCGTCGTTGCCCGCCACCTGGAAGACGGCCAGGCACCCGACGTTGGCGAGGAGGGTGTCCCGCATGGTGCGTGAGAGGTCGTCCAGCTTGGCGAGGCTCTGGGTGGCCAGCACGAAGCTGGCCCCGAACTTGCCCAGCTCGGAGAGCATCGACTCGTAGTCCACGCCGGGCATCGACTGCATCTCGTCCACCACCACGAGAGCGCCCCTGCGCTGGTGCAACGGCAGCCGTCCCTGCTCCCGTATCACCGCGTCCACGAGGTTGAGCAGGGACGCGCCCACCAGGGCGGCCACGTCCCTGCCAACGGTGCCCTGGGAGGTGGAGACCAGCAGGACCCCTCCGTCGTGGATCGTACGGCGCAGGTCGATGGTGGAGCGGCGCTGGCCCAGGATGGCCCGCGCCCGCTTGGAGGATGCGTAGTAGGAGAGGCGGGTCTGCACCGGGGCCAGGGCCTCGGCCTTGTACTGGCGGTGCCAGCTGCCGAAGTCCCTGGCCCACCACTCCAGCAGGTAGGGGTCGGATATCTTCGCCAGGACCGCGGTGCGGAACGGTGCGTTGGACAGCAGGCGCAGCCCGTCGAGGATGGTGTACTGCCGCTCCGCCTCCACCTGCTCGTTGGCCTCGTGGAGGGTCTTGACGGTCTGTTCGAGGATGGACTGCATCCTCGGCCCCCACTGCTCCCACAGTCCCTTCGCGACGCGCACCACCGAGTCGGCGGTGCGGTCGCGGTCGGCGAAGATGCGGGTGTCGAGCAGGTTGATGCCGGGGGAGCGGGTCTCGTCGGACAGGTCGATGAGGCGCACCCGATCCATGAGGGACTCGGGAACGTGCTCCATCAGCCCCGCCACCAGGTCGGTGTGAGGGTCGATGACGACGATGGCGTCGTTGTCCCTGCCCTCGGCCTTCTCCCGCATCTTGTGGACGACGAGGTGGTGCATGAGGGTGGACTTGCCCATGCGGGTGCGGGCGACGTAGAGGTGGTGGCGGCGCAGCAGGTCTTCGGGGAAGCGGATGGGCCGGGGCTTGCCCGCCGTGGTGTCTCCCACCAGCGCGCCGCCCCTGACGCCCTTCGCAGAAGGCAGAAGCGCCCTCGCGCCGGAGCGCTCCACCAGGGGCGTCTCGTCGCCCGCTCCGGGCGGGTGCCACAGGCAGGCGATCTCGCGTACGCCCAGGACGCTGCGCCTCCCGAACAGTCCGGGGCCTGCCGGGTGCAGCATCTCCGGGTCGGGCATGGCGGGCCGGACCCTGCCGACCTTGAACCGCGCCCCGGCCGGGTTGTCGAAGTGGCGGTAGGCGGCGGCCACCGGGCCGAGAAGCTCCCTGGCGCGCTCCTGCCTTGTCTCGGCGGGCAGGACGGCGACGACCTGGAGCTCGGCGTCGAAGGCGATGCGGGAGACCTTCTCCTTGATGAGCAGCGGGTCTTCTACCCGCTTGCGGGCCTTCTTCCACCGCCACCCGGCCCAGCCCCCTGCGGCCAGCCCCAGGGCGGTTCCCGTCCCCAGAAGCGCCGCCTTCCATATCTCCCCGTCCTGCACCCACAGGTAGCCCTTGAGGGCGGCGAGCGCGCCGATACCGAGGACGGCCATCGTCACTCCGTCCATCTGGAGGGGCTTGGTCTGGTAGGTGTAGGCGGGTTCCCTGGGCTCCATGCCGGGCCGCTTGTGGGCCTTGTCCATGTGGGCCTGCGACCAGTCGGGGCCGAGGGAGCGCAGCAACAGCCGCGCCGCCACCCGCTCCCCCTCGTGGAGGGCCGAGAGCGCGCCCATCAGGGCGATGAGGGGGTCCGAGCCCGGGTCGAGCAGGTCGTCGTCGCGGAACGTCCTCAGCGGGACGTACTCGGGGCCGTCGGCCCGCAGGGTCATGCTCCACGCCCGCTCCCCCTCGCCCAGGCGCAGGGGGTCGTCCTCCTCGTCCACTTTCTGTATGCGGGCCTGGGGGTAGTGAGCGGAGAGCTGGCCTCTCACCACCTCGTCGTCGAGGCAGCGGGCCATGAGGGTCACGCCGTCCATGTCGGCGGCCAGCTCCAAAGAGAAGGGCTCCGGCACCGCGATGGAGCCGAGCATGTTCTCCACGCCCAGCAGCGTGCGCTCCCCTGCGCGGGGCGGCGTCACCGCCAGCAACACGGGACCTTTCTTCTCCGTATCGTCTCCAAACAGGATGTTCTTCGGGTTCAGCTTCATAAGGGGGCGCCTTCCTTTCTTTGTTGAAGTCCTGTCTCTATCGGTGTCCAGGCCGCCACTCGATCACCTCCGTCTCCTCCGGGGTCGCCTCGATGCGGACGGGGAAGCGGTGCCCCTTCGCCAGCAACAACCCGTCTCCCCTGGGGCAGGACAGGAGCCAGCGTTGGAGGTCCTGGGGAAGGTCGAAGGCGTCTCCCACCGTGCTGATGGCGGCGGCGTCCTGCTGGAGAAGCAGCTTGAAGGCGGCGTTCTGGAGCAGGGCGCGACCGGAATGTCCGGTGATGGTTCTGGAGGTGTCCTCACTCAATAGGTCCTGGACGTCCTGCGTTATGAACTGCAACCCCAGCCGGTGCTTGCGCGCCCGCTTCGCCATCGACACCATGAAGGCCGCGCCTTCGGGGTGCTGCATGATCGACCACACCTCGTCCACGACCAGCAGGCGGGGCTTGGGGTCCTGGGCGGCCGCCGCCCACACCGTCTCGGTGCAGACCATCGCCGCGGCGGGCCGAAGCTCCGGCTCCAGGAGCCGCAGGTCGAAGACGGTGATCAGGGCCTCGTTGGAGAGCAGGTCGTCGCCCTCGTCGGAGAGGAGGTTGCGCAGGCTGCCCGTTGCGAAGGGCCGCAGGAGCCTCGCCATGTCTTCCCCTCCCGCCTCATCTCCTTGCAGGTACTCGTAGAAGTCGCGGAAGCCGGTGCGCTCGCGGGGCTGGGCGTAGTAGCCCGCCAGGGCGTGGTCCAGGGAGGCCCTTCGCTCCGCGCCGAGACTCTCGCCCACCATCACCTCTATGAGCCGTCTCAGGCTGCCGATGCGCTGGAGAAGCTCCTCGGAGTCGCCCCGCTCGATGACGAAGGGGTTCATGCCCTGGCCGGGGACGCCGGGGGAGAGCACCCGTCCTCCGGCGGCGCGGGCCATGTCCGCGTACTCGCCCTCCGGGTCGATGACGTAGGCGGTGACGCCCCGGCACAGGCCCCGGAGCATCCCCAGCTTGGTTGCGAAGGACTTGCCGCTGCCGGAGCGGGCGAGGACGGCGGTGTTGGCGTTCAGGTGCGTGCCGTCCCAGGGGTCGTAGACCACCGGGGCGCAGGCCCGCATGTCGATGCCGTAGAGGGTGCCGCTGCGGGTGTCCAGGTCGGGGGGCGAGAAGGGGAAGAGCCGGGCGATGCTGGACGTGTCCAGCGTCCGCCACTCGGCCACGGCGTTGAGGGCCAGGGGCAGCGTCGATAGCAGCCCCTCGCGCTGCCGGAAGGCCAGGGCGTCGAGCTTGCCCAGGGTGGCGGCGAAGTGGGCCTTGGCCCGCTGGGTCATCTCCTTGAGCGCAGCCTCGTCCTTCGCGTGAAGGGTGATCGACAGGGAGGCGTGAAACAGCCGCTCCCGGCCCCGCTGCACCTCGTCCCTGAGCCGGGTCACGTCCTCCAGGGCGATCTCCGCTTCCGGAGACATGGTGCGGCCCCGCTTGAAGGACAGGGACTGGGCCGACTCGAACCGGACCTTCTGCCACTCCAGGGTCCTTGCCGCCTGCTCGGTGGGTATCGGCCCCAGGTGGACGGACAGGTCCATCGGCGCTCCCGCCGCCATGAGGCTCTGAAGGAAGCCGGGGGCCAGCGACCGGGGCCACTTGCCCAAGTGGAGCGACCGCACGAGGGTCTCGCCTATGCGCATATCGCGGCGGCCTATCTCCACCTCGACGGGGGCCTCCTCGTCGAACTCGGTTGGCGATCCGCCCAGGGCTGCGGACACCAGGAACATCCGAAGCTGGCGGCCCCTGAGCGTGTGGACGGACAGCCCGGCCCTCGTCAGCAGGCCGCGAAGATCGTCGATGCGGGCCGCCTCGCAGACGGCGTAGAAGCGCCGGTCGAGGATGCCGTCGCGGGCTTCGAGTGTGGTGAGCAGACGCCCGAGGGACTCCGCCGCCGCTCTGGTCTGTGGGGGAAGGTCCTCCGGCTGCGCCTGTTGCAGCTTCTCCCGCATCTGTCCCAGGCGCGGCGGGTGCTGCCTGATGAGCAGTTGGGCGGGGAAGTCCAGGGCATTGAGCGCCCCGGCGAAGGCCCCCAGCTTCGGCTCGTCGATCTCCAGGCCCATCACCTCGCACACCCCCAGCTTGACCCCGTCCAGGCGCACCGGCCCGTCGTCGTCCAGGTGCGACAGCATGAAGAACAGGGGCAGCTCGGGCGGGGGCTTGGGCGCGGCCTCCGTCGTTCCACAGGGTGCTGACTCCGTGGGGAGTCCGCCCTCCGGCATCTCCTGCGGAGCGGCAGACTCCCTTGGCGGCGTCTCCCCTCCGCGTCTCGTGATTCGTGCAAGCAGCTTCTTCAATTCGCTCGTTTCCTTTTCTCTATGGGGTTGGGAGGGATGGGATGACACCGTGGCTCAGGAGGGCCGCTACGCCCTTGGCCGACAGAACCAGGACCAGGCCGACCACCGCCATGACGACGGTGGCCTTGGCGCGTCCCCCGCCGCGCTCCTCGCCTCCCTCGGCCATCAGGACGAATCCGGCCCACACGATGGCAAAGAGGCAGAGGCCGGAGGCGGCGTAGGCCATCGCCGTGAGCACGCGGTCGAACTGGCGGAGCATCTCCTGCTCCTCCGCCGGGGCCGCGCCGGTCGTCGCCAGCGCAGCCCCGGCCAGCAGGGTGAACGCAATCGCGGGCCTCACCAGGGCCACTCCCATCCGAGCAGGTCGAACCAGCCGCGCAGTCCGTCTGCGGGCTCCTGCTCCGCGGGCGGGTCCTCCGGCTCGGATTCCGGCAGGACAAGGACGGCGAAGGGGTCGTCGCTGCCAACGCCGGATGCGAGGCTCAAGTGCTCCTCGCGGCTGCGGGTGACCGGCTCTCGCTCCACCGTCTCGGCCTTGACGTGCTCCGGGTGGACGATGGTCACCGTCACCTCCCTGGCGATGGTGGCGCTGGGGACGTAGGCGTAGGCCGTCGCGGTGGCGGACGCCGTGGCGCCGTCCTCGCAGGTGGCCGTCGCCGTCTCACTGTCGGAGTCGCTGTCCCCCGGGCGATGGAGGTGCACGGTCCTGGTGACCTGCTCCGTCCGCTC
The DNA here is from genome assembly GCA_965237875.1 of Dehalococcoidia bacterium. GTDB lineage: Bacteria > Chloroflexota > Dehalococcoidia > Lucifugimonadales > JAGWBF01 > DAOUJI01. Next base: position 1,300,034 of record CBDEGP010000002.1, on the reverse strand, counting down.
AGGGTGGTGGGTGAGCACGGTCAGCGAAGGAATCGGGATGCGGAGGCTCGCCTCAAGGCTCACGTCCAGGCTCACGGCGTGGACCGCGTGACCATCCCCAATGGGCAGCCGAAACCTCGTCTCTCCGTCGGGGACGAACGGCACGCTCGCGCTCGACGCTCCGGTCGATGCCGAGACCGTCCCTTCGATGGCGGTCACCTCGGCGTCCATCAGGGCCGTCTCGGTGACGCTCTCGTGCCCGGCCACCGTCTGAAGCTCGACCGGCTCCTGGACGCGGGCCACGCACTCCGACTCGATGACCCCGCTGACCGCTCCGGGCGTCCAGCCCAGGGAGGTCACGCGAAGGTCGCAAAGGTCTCCCTCCACGACTGGAAGGGGGAAGGGAAGCTGTGCTTCCTCGAAGGTCAGCGCCCCGGCCTGGCCGAGGGTGTCCTCCCAGGACACGGTGAAGGACGGCGCGGGACCGTGGAGGGGAAGCGAGTAGTCGATGCGCTCCCCCTGGGCCAGGGTTGCCGAGCCCCAGAAGCGCAGCCACGTGCCCCGCGGCCCGCCGAAGGCCCGCACCCGGATGTCCAGCGCGGTCGCGGCCCGGAGGGTGACGGCGGCGCGGTCGCCGGAGACGGTGAGCCCCTCGACGAATATCCGGCGGCCTTCCACCGGCTCGGTGATCTCGAAGTCGATCTCGTCGCGCCAGGGCTCGTGGCCGTCAGCCAGGGCAAGCTGGGGGACGGCCATGACCGCCGCCGCCATGACTGCGACGACGGCCACGACCGGAATCCAGCCCACGCGGGGCTTCCGATTCCTCGTCTCCAGGGTCTCGGCCCTGTGCTCTTGGCCGTGGCGGTTCCCTCCGTCCTTCCCCCTGCGCTTGCCGAACCAGCGCATCCTCCCATTGCGGCGTTCCTTGTCCTTGCGCCGCTTCCTGTTCTTGCGCAGCCTTCCCAGGCCGCGTCCGGCGCGTTTCGCCATCAGGCTCACGGGGCCGGGGCCGCTCCTCACCGGCTGCGCCGGCGCGGGCGGCTCGGCCCGCACCAGTCCGGACACCGGCCCGGCGTAGACCCGCGCCCCCAGCCGGTACTTCAAGAGGTCGGCGGCCACCAGGGGCAGCCGCCGACCGCCTATCTTGCCGACGACCATCGCCAACCCCACCAGTCCGAGGACGACGGCCAGGGCCATGCGCACCTCGGACGGTCCGACCGGGGCGTAGCGGTATGCGCCGTAGGAGATGGCGCACACCGCCGTCACCGCCACGATCTGCGGGAAGGTGAATCCCAGCAGCACCTTGTCCTCGGCCTGTACGTGGGTCGGGACCTCGTGTTCTCTCATTGCTTTTCCTCCCTTCGCCGTTCGCCTATTCCTGTTCCGTCGGTTCGGGCAGCACGTCGTCGATGTCGATTCCCGGGTCCACCACCGCGTTCATCACCAGCTCCACGACGCCGTAGGCGACCAGGGCCAGGACGATGCCCGCCAGGGCGGTCATCATTGCGCTCTTGCCGCGCTCCATCTGGTGGGGCGCTCCGCTGGCCGTCAGGTACAGGTAGGCTCCGTAGATGAAGAAGCCCACGCCTATCGCGCCCACGACGCCCAGCAGGATTCCCACAAGGTTGGAAATCGTCTGTGTCAGTTGTTCCATTGCTATTGCTCCTCTCTGCCGCCGGGCGGGTCTCCCACAACCGGCGTTCATCGCTTCGTCTTGTCTCCTCCGTGACTCCCCGTTAGCTGCACATCGCTCCGCCTCCGTCGTGGTATTGGTTGGCGCGGGTCTCGTTCGCGCCGGTGGATTTCGTCGTTACTCCCCGCTGCTCCGGGGCGCTCCGCCGCCGTCTCCGCCAGCCGATGGGGTCGCCATCGACGCCGCCGAGCTGAGGCCGCTGGCGGCGGCCGAAACGCCCGCGCTGGCCGCCATCGCTCCGACGGCCATGCCTCCCGGCCCCCCTGCGGCCCCGCCAGCGACCAGCCCGATGGTCCGGGCCGACCGCATCAGCGACGAGGGCAGGTTCATGCCGAAGTAGAGCATCGAGAGCCAGGAGTCGAAGGTGCCGTGATTGCCGAGCATCGACGGGACGCGGGTCGCCATGTAGACGAAGGCCAGGGACATGAGCAGCTTCCAGATCAGGTCCTGCACCGGCTCGAAGGCGGCGATGCCTGCGAACTCCTTCAGGAAGCCGAACCCAAGCGCCAACGCGATGAGCTGGATGGCCTGCTGGAACACCGTCGTCATGAAGAGGCGCAGCCAGTGGCGGCCCCAGCCCGCCGTGTGGGGCAGAATCCAAAGTCCCAGTGCGATCGGGGCCAGGGCCAGCAGGATGTCGATGAGGGCCAGGCGCAGCACCATCTGCACGATCACGTAGAGCACGAAGAAGCCGTAGACCAGGTAGAGGACCGCCAGGAGCAGGGCCATGCCCACGCTCCCGGCCTCCACCGCCGTCATCAGGGTGCGAAGCGTCGAGCGGAGCATGTCCCCGGCGGTGACGTTCAGGGAGACCGCGATAAAGCCGGACACGGCGTCGGCAACGTCCAGGACCAGGGCGCACCACCAGAGGGAGGACGCGGCGGCTACGAGGCCGAGCACCAGGCGGGGGACCATCTCCCGCCATCCCGCCTGACGGGTCCCCAGGTGCTCGGCCATGATGAAGCTCAGCCCCATCCAGCCGAGGATGACCACCAGCGCGCCCGACGTTATGGCCCAGACGACCATCCACGCCTGGCGCACCAGCTCGTGGCCGTAGGTGAGGCTCTCGGGGGTGCCGGTGAGGATGTCCGCCATCAGCCGGAGTCCCCCCGGCAGTTGGCGGCGTCCTCTCCGCTGGCCCGCTCAACGACTCCGCAGAGGGTGCCGTGGACTCCCTCGATCATCCAGCCGGCGAAGGCTTTGGCCCATCGCGCCGGGTTGAGGGCGGAGAGAATCTTGTCCCATATCTTCCCCGACTGGTGGATGGGGACGACGGCGTAGAAGTCGCCCCTCCTGCCGTCCTCGGAGACGGCCAGCATGACCAGCAGGTAGGCCCGGTCGGGGTCGAGGTCGGGGTGTTCGTCGAGGTCGGGGTACTCCCACGAGTACTCCCAGCCGTCGCTCCTCTTCTTCTCGCCGCCCTTGACCCGGTACATGGCGCTTATCCAGTCGCCCGTGTCGGCGTCCCTGACCGCGTAGAAGAGGTCCGCGATCTCCCGGTCGAAGATGGGGCGGGCGACGAACTCGCCGCCCTTCTTGCGCTCCACGAAGTCCCGGTCGGCGTTGACGAGGGTTAGCTCGTTACCGGGCGGGGCTTGGGCTTGGGCGATGTTGCTTGCGGGGATTGCCAGAAGCGCCGCCAGGAGCAGCGCGGTTGCCAGGGGGATAAGCCGCCTGAACGACCGGAGTCTTGCTTTCAGCGCCAACTCGTTCACCTCTCTTCCGTTCGCCGCGATTCACCGGACCGCCGCGGTCGCAAAAAAGTGTGAACAAATCAAACGAGAAAAAAGACCCCTCATAGCTCTGCGCAAGGATGCGGGGCGTTACGGGCCGTTCCCCCGTGGCTCTGCGCAGGGATGCGGGGGGCTATAGACCCTCTTTTTTTCGGCCCCTTTCGTGCAGTATTGGGGGTGTACAGGAGTTTGAGTTTGGTAACAGAGCGGCCAGAGTCGTGATTTCGTAGCTGGAACAGGGGTAAATCGCCCCCCTACAGGACGTAAACAGTGAACACTTTCAGTAAGAGTACGTTCCGGACGGCGATGACATCACCGAACGTGGGGAATGACATCGGCGGGACCGTGGGAGCGGCGTCTCAATGACATCAGGCCCCGGAAAATGCGCTTGAAGTGGGGTGCGTTACGGCCCCCAAAACGTGGCCGGGGAGCGGGGAAAAGGCCGGAAAGTGGTTGACCGGAGACCCAGGTGAAGTCTTGGGAAGGAGAAAAGAGCCATGAAGACGACCGAACACGGCATCGAGGACAGCAGGGACGTGGAGAACGTCTACCACATGCGGCTCATGGCGCTGCTGCAAGAGCTGGTGCGGGACAAGGGCTTCAAGGGCGCGGCGCGGGTGCTGGAGATCGACCAGCGGACGGTGGCCGAGAGCGCGAGGACGGGGCAGCTGTCCCGGCGGGTGCGGCAGGCCCTGGAGCGGGCGTTGCAAGAGGGCGTCGGCTCGGCTGCGGCCCGGCAGCGGGAGCGCAACGAGAAGCTGGAGGAGCGGGTCGAGGCGCTGGAGAAGGGCCACGAGGCGTTGGGGAAGGGGCACGACGCGCTGGGCAAGGAGGTGCGGAGGCGTGTGGCCGCCGTCGAGGGGCAGGTTTCAGCCCTGCGGCGGGACGGCGCACAGGGGACCGGGGCCGGTCATGCCGGCGCCGGTCCCTCCCAGGCGGAAGCGGACGGCTCGGAGAGCGGTGCGTCGGGCATGGGCAGAAAACCCCCGCCGAGGCCCAGGTTGCGGCGGGAGTACCCCGACCTCGTGACCCTTGAACCAGCCCCGGACGACGAGGAGGTGTTCGGCGAGACGTGGCCGATGATCGTCGAGTGGCGGGGACTGAAGGACGTGCACCCCAACGAGGGGAAGGGCCTGTCCTGGCTGCGCACCGAGGAGCGGTTCCTGGCGTTGGAGCTGGCCCTGCTTGAAGACCACGGCATGACGCTCCCCCCGGCTCGGTTTCCGCTGCGGGGCTTCGACCGCAACGGTCAGGTCAACTGGCGTCAGACAGCGCTCTTCGACACGCGGAGAGCGATCAGAAAGCGGGAGCTTCTGCGGCGCCTGACCTTCGGACTCCTGTGGCGGTAGCCGGGCCGGGAGTGCGGCGGGTTGGCTGTTAAGTTTTGTGAACGATTTGGCGGCGGTTCTGGAAAGGGGCGCCGCAGGCCCTCTTTTGCGGGTCTCGGGACGTCGATAATGACTGCACTGTTAGGCTTTTTCCAAGGTTTCCGACCATAGAAACCCTGGGTGCGTGATCCCTGTTGCACGGGCATGACCGGAGGATGATTCGCTCTCCCCCGGTCTCCCACGAGGGAATGCTGCCGAAGCGGAGTTTGACGTTGGTCCTTCGCAGGCAGCGCGGATCGAACCGGCGGATTTGACGTAGCTCTCCGTCCTCGGTCCTGTCCTGCGGTCGGAGTGACAAGCCCTTCTCCCGCGGGACACCCGTCCGGCGAGTTGGAGTTGATCGCTTCACACGTCGGGCACTGTTCGGCGGTTGGGGTTGATCGCTTCTTCCGCTGGACACCAGGGACGGAGCGCGCCCCGTGCGTCGTCCTCCACAAGTCGGTCGGAGTGCGTCTGCTTGTTGCAGACAGGTCTTGCGCCCCGACCGGCTTCTCATGCCCGCGGCATAGCTGACTGACGGCTAGGCCGCACCTTCGACATGCGCTGGCTTGCAACGGATGTTGCAGGGCAGCCGCCTCGACATGCGCCGGTCTGCCGTTGAAAGCAGGCTGCCGCTTCACGTCTCGCAGTTCTCCCACTGACGTTGTTCACCCTGGGCCGAGCTGCGTCTTCTGTCATGCGTCGGCCTGCGGTCACATCGTGGGCCGGCCGCTTCACCTCTCGCAGCTTCCCCCAACGCTGACGCTACGCACCCTGGGCAAGCTGCGTCTTTCTCCAATGCTCTGGCCTGCGATAACGTCGTAGGACAGCCGCTCCCCTCATAGCAGTTCCCCCGGCAGTCGATTCCCCCAACGAATCACCCTGGGCCGAGCTGCGTTTTCTCAACCCCACTCCGTCTCTCGCGTCCGGCATCCGACCGTGGGCGGAGTGCGTCTTTCGTCAACCCCACCACGAATAGCCCACGCCGTGGATGCCGCGTGGGTCAGCAACTGAAAGGAGGCGGCTATGCACGTCAACGAGGTCCATCGCCGTTGACGGCGGGGCCTCCGGCTCTCACCACACATCCCAACTCAAAAGGGTCGTCCTCGTTCGCCGGGGGCGGCCCTTCTTCTTTGCCCGCAGGCGGGCGCAGGCCAGAGGCAACACACAGCACAAAGGAGGACGTGATGACGACGGCAACGATGGCAACCGGAACTGGGACGACGAAGACGGCGGGAGCGGAGAGCGAGCTCAGGGCTGCGGCCAGACGGCGCGGGCTCACCATGAAGGAGCTTGCGGTGAAGATGGGCGTGAGCGCGGGCTACCTGTCGGGGCTTTCGACGGGGCGTACGCCGTGGACTCCCAAGATGCGCGAGAAGGTCGTGGCGGTGCTGGGAGAGGTCCCTGGGCAGGGGACCGTCTACCGCCAGGGCGGCGTCGTGACCGGGGAGAGCAGCTACATCAGGGAGCGCGCACGCACCCTGGGCATGACCATGCAGGACCTGTCCGACCGCGTTGGCGTGTCCTACAGCTACATGACGCAGGTTGCCCGTGGCCGCCAGAGCATGGGCGTCAAGGTCCAGGCCAGGGTCGAGTCGGCGTTGCACGGTCCGGCGAAGGTCGCGCCCGCCAAGTGCGCCAACCGCCAGGGCGTCGTCGTGGCCGGGGAGAGCAGCTACATCCGGGAGCGGGCCAGGGAGTTGGGCATGAGCCTGCGGGACCTGGCCGACCGCGTGGGCGTCTCCTACAGCTACATGTCAATGGTGGCGCGGGGTCATAGCAACATGGGCGTGAAGGTCCAGGCCAGGATGGAGTCGGCGCTGGAGGCTCCGGCGAAGGTCGCTCCCGCGCAGGCCGCCTGCATCGACCGGGAGGCCGTGTGGGACCGGATGAACGCCCACGGCTTCAGCCAGAACGAGGTCGCACGGCGCGCCGGCATCAGTTCCGCCAACCTCTCCCAGATCATGAACGGCAGGAACAACCCGTCGCCGGTCGTTCTCAGGAAGCTGCACGGTGTCCTGTTCCAGCCGACGAAGGCGGAGCGGGTCATGCCCGCCGAGGTGAAAGTGCTGGGCTGGCGCAAGGGCGAGCGGCACGGGATGGTGGTGCACGGCGCGGGCGGGCCTGGGCGCCGCGGCAGGTCCGGAGGCCCCGCCGTCCGGGTCGGCGGCCGGGTGCCCTGGGGCGCGAAGGCGGAGTACGCCTACCGCGCCGGGTACGACGGTGCGGGCCGGTTGTCGATGACGCCTGTCCTGATGCCCGGCTACTCCGCAATGCTCAAGCAACCGGAGATGGCAGCCGCCTAGTGAGGCGTGGGTGACGGCCCGGCGCAGTACCGCCGGGCCATTGCTCAGGGGAGAGGCCGTCGCCGCATCGACGGCCTCTCCTTGGCTCCCCATGTATGCCGCCCTTTTTTGTTGCCCGAAATCACCGCCCGTCTTCGACATCTCTGAAGCAGGGGCAGCGGGCTATCGGAACGCCCTCGAAGTCACGTCCGCGCGGCGGCGCTACCGCGCCGCCTGCCCCTCGCCCGCGCGGCGGCGCTACCGCGCCGCCTGCCCCTCGCCCGCGCCTCCCCGCATCTCCAGCGCCTCGCGGGCCAACCCCCTCGCCCCCCGCGCCGCGGCGTGGCCCGGCTCGATGCCGAGGATGGCCTCGAAGTCCTCGATGGCACTCTCGAACCGGGCCGCGTACATGCGGGCGATCCCCCTGCTGTAGAGGACGGCCGTGTCCCGGGGGTCGAGGTCGAGGACCCTGCTGTAGTCCTCTATCGCCAGCTCGTGCCGCTCCAGGCTGCTGTGGGCCAGCCCCCGGGCCGCGAGGGCCTCGCCGTTGCCGGGCTCAAGCTCCAGGGACCGGTCGAAGTCCCTGACCGCCTCGTCGTAACGGCCCAGGCTGCCCAGGGCGACGCCCCTGCCCCGGAGCGCCGAGGCGTTGTCGGGGTCGAGCCCCAGCACGGCGTCGAAGTCGCCGAGCGCGGCCTCGTGTGCGCCGAGATTGACGTTGGTGATTCCCCTGGCGTAGAAGGCGAGGCCGAACCTCTCTTCGAGTTCGATGGCGGCGTCGAAGTCCCTGAGCGCCCTGTCCATCCGGCCCATGTCGCGGTATGCCATGCCCCTGTGGTAGCGGGCGTCGGCGAGGTTGGGATTCAAATCTATGGCCCTGCTCAGGTCCTTCACCGCCCGGTGGCGCCTGCCCATCGCCACGTGGGTCAATCCCCGGTTGTAGTGAGCGTCGGCGTCGCCGGGGGCCAGGGTGACGGCCACGTCGAAGTCGCTCATCGCCCCCGCAAGGTCGCCCAGCTCCGCCTTGCACGCCCCCCGGCTGTAGTGCGCCACGGCGTCGCCGGGGGCCAGGCGGATGGCGGCGTCGTAGTCCTCCACCGCCAGGCGGTGCTCCTCCAGCCTGGCGTGGGCGCGGGCCCTGTCGAGGTGGGCGCCCGCATTGTCGGGTTCGAGGGCGATGACCCCGCCGTAGTCCTCCGCCGCAAGGCGGTGCTCCCCCAGCTCGCCGTATGCCAGCCCCCTGGCGGACAGGGCCTCGGTGTCGCGGGGATTCGCCTCGATAGCCTCCGTCAGATGCTCGACCATCCGGCGAAGGCCCTCACGACCCATGCCGTCCACCATCTTGCGGAACCTCTGGTACTCTTCTTCCGATGGCTTCCCCTGGTCCATCCCGTCATGCTCCTCGTTCATGACGTTCCTCCTGTATGTCCTGGCGTTCTCGCTACCGGGCGGGTCCCTCGTTGCGCGGACGGCGGCCCTGGATGGCGCAGGCTACGGCCTGCGGCCCGGACCTTGAATCGGTCTCCACCGGCGGAAGGCCGCGCCGGGCCGTCCCCTCGCGGCCTCTCCCCCCGGCGTGGCCTCTTCCCCGGCCCCCTACGGGACCGCCGCCAACGATGCCTCTATGATGATGCAGCCGCTCCCGTAAGGCAACGCCGGGTTGACGGGTGCGGATGGGGAGAGGCCCGGCCATGTGTGACGCCCTTTTTGCGTTTCCGGCCCTGCGGGCGCAGGCGCTCGCCGGAGCGTCGACTCCCTAGTCGGTGAACAGGTGGGCGAGGCCCAGGGGTCTCGCCAGGGCCACCAGCGCCATCATGTTCCGCATGCTGGGGCGGGCCCGACCCTTCCTCCAGCGCCGCATTGTCTCGTGGTGGATGTCGAGACGGCGGACGATCTCCGCCCACGACAGGCCCGACTCCTCCTTGAACCGCTCCAGCCGCTCCGGGAAGTCGTGGGGGACTTGGTAGGTCACTCTGCTGTGATGAATGCGCTGTCGCGGCATTGAGCCGGTCCTCGCAGAGGACAGCCGGATACTCTCTTCACCAGGCGACACTTCCGGACTCGCCTGCGACCGCCCTCTGTCCTCCCGTCTATGCGGCCCTTTCTGCGTTGCCGCCGGGCCGCCCGTCCATGTGTGCGACATTTTCCCTTGGCCGCAGCCGGGTCGCCCTTGGGCCGGCCCTGGGGAACGAGACGCCTACTCGTCCGCAACGACTGTGACGGTGAGCTCGTAGGTGCCGGTCCAGGCGGCCTCGGCTGCGGCGGCGATGTAGTAGTAGCCGTCGGCCGGGGGACTGAAAGACGTTATGCGGCTGTTCTTTCCCTCCTCGTAATCACCCCGGTCATCACCGCTGACCTCCTCGTCGGTGCCGGGAACGAGCACGTTGGCCGCGCTGAAGACGCCCAGCAGCTTCGGATCGTGCAACGTGCCCGGGGCGACCCAGACTATCTCGCCGTCGATCCTGGCCCACTCACCACCCCACGCGCCGCGCATGTCAATCTGGTAGGTCTCGGAGGCCAGCAGGCTGACCTTGAACCAGTCCACCTCGATGGCCTCCTCGATCTCGCCCGTTACCGTGTTCCCGACCGTAACGTCGACGGTGGCGCCGGGGTCGCGGGGTGGCGCGTCCGTATCCGGAGAGTCGGGTTTCGCAACAACGGTATCGGTCGCCGCACTGGTCAGCGTCTCGTCGTTGCTCCTGTCGTCGGTGAAGGACACCCTGACCTTGATGGTCTTGCCCACGTCGTCGTCGGTCAGCGTGTAGGTCGAGTCGGTGGCGTTTTGGATGTCCGCGTCGTTCGCCAGCCACTGGTAGCTGAACTCGGCGTTGTCCAGCCCGTCCTCGTCGGCCATGCCGGAGATGTTCGCCGTCAGCGTCTTTCCCGCCTGGGCCGTGCCGCTGATGGTGGGCAGGCCCGTGGCCGGAGTGTTGGGGCGGGCCGCCACCGCCGCCGTCGCCGCGCTGGTCAGGGTCTCTTCATTGCCGGCGTCGTCGGTGAAGGACACCTTTACTTTGATGGTCTTCCCCACGTCCTCATCGGTCAGGGTGTAGGTCGAACCTGTCTGACCTCCTATGTCGGCGTCATTGGTTCCATCGTTCCGAATCCACTGGTAGCTGTACGAAACGTTGGTCAGGCCGTCCTCGTCGGCCATGCCGGAGATGTTCGCGGTCAGCGTCTCGTCCACCTGGGCCGTGCCGCTGATGGTGGGCAGGCCCGTGGCCGGAGTGTTGGGGCGGACCGCCACCGCCGCCGTCGCCGAGCTGGTCAGGGTCTCCTCGTTACCGGCGTCGTCGGTGAAGCTCACCCGCACCTTGATGGTCTTGCCCCTGTCGGCGGAAACCAGGGTGTAGGTTGAGACGGTCGCATCCTCGATGTCCGCGTCATCATTTCCGTCGTTGACCATCCACTGGTAGCTGTACGAAACGTCGTCCAGCCCGTCCTCATCGGCGATAACGGAGGTTTCCGCCGTCAGCGTCTCGCCCACCCGGGCGGTCCCGCTGATGGTGAGCAAGCCCGTGGACGGGCTGTTGGGCTTGGCCGCCACCTGGTCAGTGGCCACACTGGTCAGGGTTTCTTGGTTATCGGAGTCGTCGGTGAAGGACACTCGCACCTTGATGGTATTGCCCTCGTCGGCGGAGACCAGGGTGTAGGTTGAGACGGTCGCATCCTCAATGTCCGCGTCATCATTTCCGTCGTTGACCATCCACTGGTAGCTGTAGGAAACGTTGTCCAACCCGTCGGCGTCGGCGATGGCCGACGTCTCCGCCGTGAGCTTTTCGCCCACCTGGGGCGTGCCGCTGATGGTGGGCAAGCCCGTGGCAGGAGTGTTCGGCCTGGAGGCGACCGCCGCCGTAGCTGCGCTGGTCAGAGTCTCCTCGTTACCGGCGTCGTCGGTGAAGCTCACCCGCACCTTGATGGTCTTCCCCATGTCCTCATCGGTCAGGGTGTAGGTCGAACCTGTCTGACCTCCTATGTCGGCGTCATTGGTTCCGTCGTTGGCAATCCACTGGTAGCTGTACGAAACGTTGGTCAGCCCGTCGGCGTCGTTGATACTAGAAACGTCCGCCGTCAGCGTCTCGTCCACCTGGGCCGTCCCGCTGATCGTGGGAGCGCCCGTCGCCTCAGTGTTCTGGTCGGCACTCAGCGGCCCGGTGACCGTCATGTCAAGGCGGTTGGATAGCGGTCTCCCGTCTTCCGTGCAGATCGCGCCCTGGGCGGCGCAGTCCTCCGTGACGGGCAGCACGACGGTCACATCCCCATTCACGTCTGGTCCCACTGTGATCAGCCAACGGATGTTGCTGGGCTTGTCCATTCGTTGTGCTTTCAGGACTTCACCGCCCGTTACATCGAAGGCGTGGAACTTGAGGGTCGTGTAGCTCAGCGCGAATTCCTCGCTGAACCGGATCTCGAGGGTGAAGACAGCCGAGCCGTCGTGGGTCGTTGCGGCATTCTCCAGGCTGACGGTCAGCCGCGATGGAGCCGCCGCCACCGCCGCCGTCGCCGCGCTGGTCAGCGTCTCTTCATTACCGGCATCGTCGGTGAAGCTCAGCCGCACCTTGATGGTCTTGCCCTCGTCGGCGGAGACCAGCGTGTAGGTCGAACCTGTCTGACCTCCTATGTCGCTGTCAGTGGTTCCGTCGTTCCGAATCCACTGGTGGCTGTACGACACGTTGGTCAGCCCGTCGGCGTCGGATATGCCCGACGTGTCCGCCGTCAGTGTCAGGTCCACTTGGGCCGTCCCGCTGATGGTGGGCAAGCCCGTGGCTGGACTGTTCGGTGTGGCCGCCACCGCCGCCGTCGCCGCACTGGTCAGCGTCTCCTCGTTATTCCTGTCGTCGGTGAAGCTCACCCTCACCTTCACGGTCTTGCCAACATCGTCGTCGGACATCTCATAGGTTGAGCCGGTCGCGCCGTCGATGTCCGTGTCGGCGTTCCCGTCGTTGGACACCCACTGGTAGCTGAAGGTGGCGTTGGTCAGCCCGTCCTCGTCGTCAACGCCCGTCATGTCCGCCGTCAAAGTCTCCCCCGCCTGGGCAGCCCCGCTGATGGTGGGCGCTCCCGTGGCCGGAGAGTTAGGCTTGGCCGCAACCACCCCCGTCGCCGCGCTGGTCAGCGTCTCCTGGTGGTTCCTGTCGTCGGTGAAGGACACCCGCACCTGGATGGTCTTGCCTACGTCGTCGTCGGACATCTCATAGGTTGAGCCGGTCGCGCCGTCGATGTCCGTGTCGGCGTTCCCGTCGTTGGACACCCACTGGTAGCTGAAGGTGGCGTTGGTCAGCCCGTCCTCGTCGTCAACGCCCGTCACGTCCGCCGTCAAAGTCTCCCCCGCCTGGGCAGCCCCGCTGATGGTGGGCGCTCCCGTGGCCGGAGAGTTAGGCTTGGCCGCAACCACCCCCGTCGCCGCGCTGGTCAGCGTCTCCTGGTGGTTCCTGTCGTCGGTGAAGCTCACCCGCACCTGGATGGTCTTCCCCACGTCCTCATCGGTCAGCGTGTAGGTCGAGGCTGTCTCTCCCGATATGTCCGCGTCATTGGTTCCGTCGTTCCGACCCCACTGGTAGCTGAAGGTGGCGTTGGTCAGCCCGTCCTCGTCGTCAACGCCCGTCACGTCCGCCGTCAAAGTCTCCCCCGCTTGGGCAGCCCCGCTGATGGTGGGCGCTCCCGTGGCCGGAGAGTTAGGCTTGGCCGCAACCACCCCCGTCGCCGCGCTGGTCAGCGTCTCTTGGTGGTTCCTGTCGTCGGTGAAGCTCACCCGCACCTGGATGGTCTTGCCTACGTCGTCGTCGGACATCTCATAGGTTGAGCCGGTCGCGCCGTCGATGTCCGTGTCGGCGTTCCCGTCGTTCCGACCCCACTGGTAGCTGAAGGTGGTGTTGGTCAGCCCGTCCTCGTCGTCAACGCCCGTCACGTCCGCCGTCAAAGTCTCCCCCGCCTGGGCAGCCCCGCTGATGGTGGGCGCTCCCGTGGCCGGAGAGTTAGGCTTGGCCGCAACCACCCCCGTCGCCGCGCTGGTCAGCGTCTCCTCGTTACCGGCGTCGTCGGTGAAGGACACCTTCACCTTGATGGCTTTGCCTACGTCGGCGGAGACCGGGGTGTAGGTCGAGGCTGTCTCTCCCGATATGTCCGCGTCATTGGTTCCGTCGTTCCGAACCCACTGGTAGCTGTATGACACGTTGGTCAGACCGTCGGAGTCGCTGATGCGCGTGGTGTCCGCCGTCAGCGTCTCATCCACCTGGGCCGTCCCGCTGACGGTCGGCAGGCCGGTGGGCGGAGTGTTGGGCAGACTTGCGCCAGCAGCCAACACCGCCTCGGTCGCCTCGCTGGTCAGCAATTCCTGGTTCTCGGCGTCGTCGGTGAAGGACACGCGCACCCTGATGGCCTTCCCAACGTCATCGTCGGACAACTCATAGGTCGAAGCCGTCGCACCCTGAATGTAGCTGGCCGCGGTCCTGTTGCTGGCAATCCACTGGTAGGTGTAAGAAACATTGGTCAGACCGTCGGCGTCCGCAATGCCGGACGTGTCCGCCGTGAGGGTCTGGCCCACCTGGGACGTTCCGGCGATGGAGGGCAGGCCCGTTGCCGGGTTGTTCCTGTCCTGGCCCTCCGGCACGATCAGCGGGTCTCCGAGGCCGACCTGGATACCACTGGCAGAACGATTGGGCCGGAAGTTGAAGGCAACGGAAACCACGCTCACTGTGACTGGCCCGTCGCCGTCCGGGGTTACTCTGATAGCTTTGGTGCCGGTGCCGCCGCAGCACGTTGTGAGCGTCTCAGTGGACAGCGTGCCACCCTGGGCCGCCAGGGTGAATGTCATGTAGAACGGCGTACCCGGGGCCAACGTGACTCTTATTCCGTAGTCGCCCCACGGCTCCCACCGGTCCAATTCCGCCGTGAAGGTGAAGGGTACCCCCGGATTATCCGCCAACCACAGTTTTTTCAAATGGTTACGGCCATATAATAGGCCGTCGGGCAGTTCGCTCAGGTTGTTTCCGCTCAAATCCAATACACTGAGACTGGTGAGGCCGTTGAACACTCCGCCGGGTAACTCGCTCAGGTTGTTGTCGTTCAGGTAGAGCCCGGACAGATATCTGAGACCGTTGAAGACGCCGTTGGGCAGTTCGCTCAGGTTGTTGCCGTTCAGGTGGAGCCTTCGCATGGAAGTGAGGCCCTGGAAGTCCCAGGGCTGCAACGCATCGATGTCTGAATTGCTCATCGAGAGAAAGTGCACGGCTTTTAGGTGATACTCCGTGACTTCCGAGCAGTTAGTGGGCTTCGGACCTACGGGGACTATGAATTCGGAATATGCCCGTTCGATATCGACCAAAATCGCATCAATCACCTGTGGTGTGCGGACGCAGACGTTGGTGCCATCGCTATCGGCCGGCGGCGGCCTCACCGGAACCGTCAACTCGCTGGTAAGCGTCTCCACATTGTTGGCGAGGTCGGTAAAGCTCACCCGTATCTTGATGGTCTTGCCCTCGTCGTAAAGCAGGGGGTTGTAGGCGGTTCCGGTGGCGTCCGGGATGTCGGTGTCCACGTTCCCGTCGTTGGAGACCCACTGATAGCGCAGCCAGCCCACGCCGTTAGGGTCCACAATCCCAGACGTTACCGCCGTCAGCGTCTCTCCCACCTGGGCCGTGCCGGTGATGGTGACCGTCCCGGTGGCCGGCGTGTTATCTGGAGACTGCACCGCCGCCGTTGGGTCACTGGTCAACTTCTCCTTGTGGTTCGCGTCGTCGGTGAAGGCCACCCGCATCCTGATGGTCTTGCCCTAGTCGGCATACCGGGGCGTAAAGGTTGCGTTGGTCGCGCTCTGGATATAGGTGGCCGAGTTCCCGTCACTGGAAATCCACTGGTAGCTGAAGGTGGCCTTGTCCAGCCCGTCGGTGTCAGCGATGCCCGACGTGTCAGCCGTCAGCGTCTCTCCCACTTGGGCCGTGCCGCTGATGGTGACCGTCCCGGTGGCTGGCGTGTTATCTGGGGATTGCACCGCCGCCGTTGCGTCGCTGGTCAGCGTCTCCTCAACCGCCCGGTCGTCGGTGAAGGTCACCCGCACCTTTATGGCGTTGCCCTCGTCGTCGGCATCCAGTTCGTGGCTGTCGCCCGTCGCCCCCGGGATATCCGTGTCGACGCCCCCGTCGCTGGAAATCCACTGGTACTTGAACGACACGTTGGTCAGCCCATCGGCGTCGGCTATTCCCGACGTATCCGCCGTTAGAGTTTCTCCCACTTCGGCAGTGCCGCTAATGGTCGGCCCTCCGGTTGCGGGACTGTTGGCCTTCGCCGCCACCGACTCCGTTGCGGCGCTGATTACCGTCTCCCCGTTGCGCGCGTCGTCTATGAAAGTCACCCGTACCTTGATAGTTTTTCCAAGGTCGTCTGCGCCTAGCCGGTAGCTGGCTCTCACCGCGCCCTCAATGTCCGTGTCCGTGTTTCCGCCGTTCTGAATCCATTGGTAGCTGAACACGGCGTTGTCCAGGCCGTCGGCGTCGGCGATGCCCGACGCGTCCGCCGTCAGCGTCTCGTCCACCTGCACCTTCCCGCTGATGGCAGGCAGACCTGTCGCCGGGCTGTTGTCCGGAGAGTTCGCCCCGACCACCGCCTCGGTCGAAGCGCTGGTCAGGCTCTCCCCATAGCCTGCGTCGTCGGCGAAGGTCACAACCACGCTGACGGTCTTCCCCACGTCTTCGGCCTGGAGGCTGTAGGTGGTATCCGAGGAAGACGACTTCACCACGGTTTGAAGAGTGCCGCTGGTTCTCCACCACGTGTAGGTGAAGGTTGCGCCGCTCAGCCCGTTGGCGTCCGTTATGGCGGACGTGTCGGCAGCCAGCGTCTGCCCCAACAGCGGAGTTCCCCTGATGATGGGCAGGCCCGCCGCCGCCGTGTTGGGGACCACGCCGCCGGGCAGGGTCAGCGGGTCGCCCAGGCTCGTCTGGATTCCTGTGTATGGGGGGATCGAAAAAGTATGTTTTGAGTGCCGAAAGGCGGCCAACACCACGCTGACCGTGACCGGACCGTCACCGTCTCTCGTAACGTCGACCATTTGGCTGACGGTATCGCCGAGGGGAACCTCAACCCTGTAGGCGGACAGCGCGCCGCCCTGCGCGTGAAGGACGACGGATATGGGGTAGGGCGCGCCCGAAGGTACCCTGACCACTAAGGCGGCGTCGCTCGTCCTCTCCAATTTCGCCGTGAAGGTGAAGGGCGCTCCCGGGTTGCCGGCCAAATTCAGCGATCCCAGTTCGGACAGATTGCCGAACGCGTTGGGCAGTTCACTCAGATTATTGTTTTTCAAAGATAGATCCCACAATTTGGAGAGGTTGTCGAACACGCCCTCCGGCAGTTCTGTCAGCCGGTTCTGGTCCAAGTGCAATATGTGCAGTTTGATGAGGTTGTCGAATATGCCGCCGGGCAACCCGGTCAGGCTGTTGTTATGCAAGTGCAGGAATTTTAGATCGGAGAGGTTGTCGAACACGCCGTCGGGCAACCCGGTCAGGCCGTTGTAACTCCATGTCAGGTCTTCCAGGTTGATGAGGCTGTCGAACACGCCGTCGGGCAACTCGTTCAGGTTGTTCTTTTGCAGGTTTAGGTCTTCCAGGTTAGCGAGGTTGTCGAACACGCCGTCGGGCAACTCGTTCAGGTTGTTGTTATGCAAGTACAGGTCTTCCAGGTTGACGAGGTTGTCGAACACGCCGTCGGGCAACCCGGTCAGGCCGTTGTAACCCAAGTTCAGTTCTTCCAGGTTGATGAGGTTGTCGAACACGCCGTCGGGCAACTCGGTCAGGCTGGAGTAGTTACTGCTCAAGTCCAGTACCTTCAGGTTCCGCAGGTGCAGGAAGTCCCCGGCCTGCAACCCGTCGCTACCCAGATCATTCAGGTGGAGCGACGTGATGCTGCGCAGGTGCGGCCCGGTCACCTGGGAGCAGTCATCGATGTCGGCAAGCTGGTCGAGAATCGCCAGTTTCACCATATCGGTACGGTCGCAGATTCCCGAGGCCGTGGAATCGAGGTCCGCCACGTCGAAGGCGGCGCTGGTGAGCGTCTCCTGGTACCCTCCCCGGTCGGTGAAGGTCAACCGCACCTTGATGCTGCTGTCCCAGTCGTCGCCCCGGGGGAGATAGGTGGCGTCCGTCGCGCCCTCGATGATCCTGTCGATGGTGCCATCGCTCGAAATCCACTGGTAATGGAACCTCACCCGGTCCAGACCGTTTTCGTCCTCAATGTCCAAAACGGACGCGGCAAGGATATATTGCTCCGGCGCTGCTCGGCTGATGGTCGGTGCGCCCGTCGCTGCCGAGTTGGCAGGTTCCGGTACATCGTCGAAGCTACCGAGGGCTGCGTCAGTTGCGGGTATAAAGAAGGGTGCCGACCAATCCGACGACCCCAAGGCATTGTGGGCGCGAACCCGGAAGTAATAGAGGAATTCGCGGTCCAGGCCGTGGACTATCGCTCCGGGACCCCAGAAAGTGATTTCGATTCCGTTTCCCGGCACGTCAAACCACGTACTTCTCCAGAGTTGCACCTCATACGAGGCCGCTCCCGGAACGTCACTCCAGTCCAGGACAACCGTGCCGTTGTGCACCGCGGTCTGGGCGGACGGAATGGGTGTATCCGGCGCGCTCAGTACCTCCGGCGCATTAGCCGGGATTTCAGGCACAGGGGGACCCGCAACCGCTGACGTGGCCGCGCTGGTCAGAGTCTCCTGGTTGCCGGCGTCGTCGGTGAAGGTCACCTTCACCTTGATGGACTTGCCCTCGTCGTCGGCCCCCAGAGTGTAGGTCGAGTCCCTCGCGTCCTGAATGTCCGTGTCCGTGCTCCCGTCGTTGCGAATCCACTGGTAGCTGAAGGTGGCAGCGCTCAGGCCGTCCCAGTCTCCGATGCCCAACAGGTCCGCGCTCAGAGTCTCGCCGACCTGCAACGTGCCGCTTATGGCGGGCGCTCCGGTCGCCGGGCTGTTGGGCAAAGGCGAGCCGGCCGCCCCGTCTCCATGCCCGTACACCTTGATGCTCCATCCCCGGATGAATCCACCCAACCCTGCAATGCTGTCGTTCACGCGCAGCGTCCATACGCCCGTGGGGTCTTCACCCAGATGGCGGGCCGACCCGAAGCGGAAGTTACCGTTAAGCCAGGTGAACCTGATTCTGCTTGACCCGTGACGTCGGCGCTCGTTAGGCACGGCGAGCTTTGAGACGGTTCCCGTCGGGGACCTGATTTCTATCTCCAGGTCTCTGAACCCCCGATGGAGCATGTCGATGTGGACCTCGACGAACTCGGTGAAGCCCACATCGGAGCCGAGGGTCAACTGGCTGACAAACTGGATGGGGCCTGGACCGTCGGCAGGGTCGGCGACCTGCTGCGCCTCCATATACTCCGATTCCGTGCTGACCGATTCCATGACCGGAAGGTTCACCCAGGACTTGGCCAGGTCCACGGCGGCCTTGGCGTCAACCAGGCCAAAGCCGTACTCAGGGTTGTAGGAGTACCGGTCGGTTGCTGAGCCGTAGCGCAGTGCGCCTTCCTCCCACAGGGAGTTCGACGGGTCGGTCTTTCTCGCCGACGCCGCCAGGATTAGTTTCACGTCGCGCCAGGTCAGGTTCGGATTCGCGCTGCGCACCAGGGCGGCGACACCCGATACCACGGGCGCCGCCGAGGATGTGCCGTTAAAGTCGTCCCGGTACCGGTTCCGGTCCTCGGTAGTCATTCTTGCCAGCGGGGCGCATATCCAGAGGGCGTAGCCTGTCTCCGAGTAGGAGAGCCTTTCCCCGTCCGAGTCCACGACGCAGACCGGGGTCTGCGCGTAGAAGTTGACCGATTCTCTGAGGTTGACGTGGTCGCCGTACCGATGCCCGTTTCCAGCGGCGAAGACGTAGAATATGCCCTTGCCGCCGAAGCCCTGGCTGATGCCGGACTCCAGGGCCGCTTCCCAGGCTTGCGAAACCTGGACCGGCGCGGCATAGCTGAGCAATCCGTAGCTGTTGTTGGATACGGCGGTGACGGCCCTGTTCCGGGTCAGGGCGTCAGTCCAGTTGACCAGAGTCGGGTCTTCCAATAGGTTGTAGGCGTTTATCGTTGCTCGGGGCGCTACCCCCCGCACTCCCAGGCCGTTGTCCCGTGCCGCTATGATGCCGGCCACGGACGTGCCGTGGTAGACGCGGGGATTGACCAGCTTGCCATTGGTGTAGTCATAGCTCAGGGTCTCGCTGTTATTGGCCCGCAGGTCTTCATGGTCGCCGTCTACATCCCTATCAATGACGGCGACGTTGATTCCTTCTCCTGTATTCGTGGCCCAAACCTGTTCGACGTTGATGTCGAATCCCCCGGCTTCGGAGCTGATCAGATGCTCCTGGCAGCCCAGCAATGGGTCGTCGTAAGAGGTCTCGATTTCCGCGCAGGCTTCCGTGAACTCAATGTATTGCGTGTCCTCGAAGAGGAAGACCCGGTAGTACGTGTGCTCGCCGGCTTCCCAGGCCCCAGCATATGGCGACAGCCTGAAGTAGTAAGTGCCCGCATCCAGGCTGTATGAGCGGTGTCCGTCTTCCGCCACCCCCGGGATGGGCGGATGCAACCGGTTGCCCGCATCGTCGAAGGCGTCAACACTGACGGGTGTCAGGTCTCCATAGTCCGGGTCGGCAAATGTGCTGGCCAAGTCAACCCCAATCACGAATTGGGTTTCGGCAGACAGGGCGACCTTGAAGAAATCCACGTCCTCGGCAGCGTGGAAGTCCCCGTGCGCCTCGTATTCGAGGTTCATGTCCTCCAGTGACGGGCTCACGGTCAGGGCCGTTGCCGATTCGGAAGTGTCGGCGTGGTCCGGTATGGTCGTGACCTCAATGCTGTATTGCTCTGCGCTGGTAAGGAAGAACCCGATGGGGAGGGGTGCCACCTTGACGTAGTAGACACCGGCCGCAAGCCGTTTGAGTCCCAGCGTCTTTTCGGCGGTTTTTCCGGGTAGCTCTACGCCGCCACTGTCCAGCAACGTGAACTCGACCCTCGGGCTGTGGCGGACGTTGTTCGAGTCAACGTCGGTTATTGAAACCAATATGGACTCGGTCAGTTCCACCTTGTAGAAGTGCACGTCCCCCGGCTCGGACAGCGTGGCGTTCATCCTGGTATTCGGCGGCAGGTCGAGGGCCGTCGCGAGGGAGTCGCCTGGATTGGCCTGGGGAGGACTCTGGACAGCAGCTAGTTCGAGCTTCCAGTTGGGGCTGGATATTTCGACACCTTCCTGGACGGCCAGGGCGTTTGCCAACCGGAGGGACGGGAATCCGGGATCGGTCTCCACCAAGTAGGCGTTCTCCGTAAAATCCAACGCCGCCACTCTGTCCTGCTCGATGCCGTTGCGGGAGAAGAAGCCGTCGGAGTCCGAGGCGGTCCAGGAGGAGTCGAGCACCAGCAGGACGCCGCCGGGCAGGGTCATCAACTCGCCCCCGCCTTCCGGTCGGAAGATGGGTCCGGGGTCGCTACCGACCTGCTGCTGACTCACAGCGCCCTTTGCCGTCGCTGGCCCGGTTGGGTTCTGTTGCGCAGTGCCAGGCAAAAGCCGGAGGCGCATGATCCTGTCGCCGTCGTGCCAGGTGTAGACCTCACCCTCGTCGGAGTCGTCCTTTGGGCCGACGAATTGGGCGCTGACGGGTCTGGGAACCGCCTCTTGCGCTGGGCCGGGTGCGGCTGTGGATTCCGCCAAAGCGTCCCAACTATCGGCAGCTTTCTTCCACTGCACCTTGTACGCGGCAACCTCCGAATCGCCGTCGCTGGCAGGCGCTTCCCAGGACGATACGAGTTCTCCACCTGCACCGGGGGAAACGTTGAGATTGCGAGGGGTGCTCGACGCTGCGGCCTCGGACGCCGCCGAACCCGTGTCTCCGAGAGTGAGCAACAGGACTAGGCCCAACAGCGTTAGTACGCTGATGGAAGTCAACGGAATCGAACGCTTGTTAGACCAGCGGGAAAGAGCTTCGCCCTTGCGAAGCTGTGGGTTGAGCATGGCCTGGTTGGATGAGGTCATGCCCTATCATCTCGCCTTCGCAGCACGAGAATCCGGAGGATGTTCGCAGCGTGGAGGTCAGTCGGCGGGGTTAGGAGGGTTACGGGAGCCGGAAAATCGGGGGGGGGGGGGACATCTGTGCTAGTCCGCCGTGGGCGGAAGTCCCCGGCGCAGCGGCAGCAGCGGCCGTCGTTCCCTTCGCCCTCTCAGGTGCATGGACCGGTCTGTCGAGCGCCATACGAATGCCTCCTTCGCACGTTCGGGATGAGCGGCGCCTACAACCTCATCCGCTGTTCGCAGGTAGAGCCGCGACCTGTGACTCCGCTCATACTTTGATTCTTCTTACGCATTGGCCCATGAAAACAGTAGAGCCTCTTCATCGATTTGGTAAGTGCCAGATCACACTCTTGGCGAAGTAATTTCGAGAGGGTGTTTCTGCAACTTTTCGCTCTTGCCGGTATAAACGAAAGTGGCTAGATTAGTAGTCATCTCTAGATTAGTACTCATCTACAGACCGCCGTGACCACCAAACACTGCATGGTCTCACGCGCATACCGGAGAGGAGATGTCTCAGACGCCTCGCCAGAGCCGGGGCCTTCATCCAATCAGGGCAGCCTCCAGCCGCTGGCGGGCTGAGATACGTCGCGCCCATACTGGTCCGGACGCACCGGTCCGTGGTCGCCTTCAGTCCTGCGCAGCTGGCGCACCAGCCTCCGGGTTGGCCGGAGCGTTATCTCCTGTATGCGCCGCTATCCCTCCCGCAAAGGCCGGGGGAAGGCCGGTACGAGGTTGCTTCGACAGGTCCGCCGGCGGTCCGGTGTCATCTGACCGGGCTCCGGCGTCGCTTGGCGCCAGGGGGGTTAGTTTGGGTATTGGAATAGGAGCCTGAACTTGTTGACGGCTGGGATAGGAGCCATAGCGAAACGGTTTCCATCAACCCTCCTGTCCGACCCGGACGTAGTTCGGTACGCCGCAGGAGTCTCGGTCTGGGGTCGCTGGTTCATCTGGCTTGTCACAGTGATCCAGTTTGTCTACAGGCCGGGCTTCTGGTATTACGAGGGGCACCCCGAATACCTCTTCCTGCTTGTGCCGTGGGCGGCGCTCAATGGCCTGGTCCACTACCGGCTCCTGACGAACAGGTCGGTTTCATGGCGCTGGTTGCTCCTCTCGAGCGCCATGGACATGGTCCTGATCACGGTCGGCATCATCCTCCAGCGCGGATTCGAGGGCTTCATTTTCCTGGCCTACTACCCGGCCCTTGCGCTGTTCGTCCTTGTCTTCTCGTCGTTGTGGCTCGGGTTGGCCTGGGCGACGATGACCGCCGCCGTCTATACCATCGTATGTTTGACGGTCGGCCTCGGACTCGACTACGTTGCGGGCGATGAGAAAGTGCTGCTGGCCAGGTTGGCGGTGATGTACGCGCTTGTGCTGTGCGTCAGTCTTGTCGTCCGATTCGAACGTGCCAGGAGGCAGGCAGCGCTAGAGCGGGAGCGGGAGCTCCAACGGGAGCGGATTGAGCTCTCCCAGGCCATTCACGATACGGCCGCCCAGACCGCCTTCATGATCGGCCTGGGGATAGACGCGGCCAAACAGGTTGCTGGAGACTCGAACGAGGAACTCGCCGCCAGGCTGGACGCGACCTCACGGCTTTCCAAGACCGCCGTCTGGCAGTTGAGACACCCGATAGACATGGGCCGCATATTCGAAGGCAGTGAGTTGGGCTGGACCCTGGACTCGCACGTTGCGACGTTCAGAACCATAACGTCGGTGTCGGCGGAGCTGGCTCAGAACGGGGTGGAGCCGCCGCTTTCGATTGAGGCCAAGAGTCAGTTGTTCACCATAGCCCACAACGCCCTCGCCAACGCCTTTCGCCATGCTGGGGCGAGCCGGGTGCTGGTCGAGCTCGACTTCGGACGGGATGAGCTCAGGCTGTCGGTGTCGGACGACGGGGTGGGACTTCCCGACGACTACGAGGAGCGGGGCCACGGCTTCGCAAACATGCGGACGGACGCCGGGCGTCTGGGCGGACGGCTTATCGTCGAACCCAGGGGTTCGGTCGGGGGCGCGAGCGTGACCTGCGTGATGCCGTTGGCTCGCGGAGAACAGGAGGGATAGGTTGTCAACAGAGTCTCGTCGCATAAGGGTGCTGCTCGCCGACGACCATGCGGTCACGCGGGAAGGTCTTCAGGTGATTCTGGAGCGGTCTGAGGAGTTTGAGGTGGTGGGCCAGGCCAGGGACGGAGTGGAGGCGGTGAAGGCGGCCTCCGAGCTGTCGCCCGACCTGATCGTCATGGACGTCATGATGCCCAAGAAGGACGGCGTGGAGGCGTGCCGGGAGATCATGGAGTCTCTGCCCGACACACGGGTGATCATGCTGACCGCCTCGACGGAGGCGAACGCCGTGATAGAGGCGGTGGCCGCCGGTGCAACCGGCTACCTTCAGAAGGTGGCCGGGATGGACCAGGTCCTGGGCATGATGAAGGGCGCGGCTGCGGGCGAGGGCCGTCTGCCGACCGAAGTGGTGAGGCGGGTCTTCGACAGGATGCGGAGCAGGGGGAAGTCGAAGGAGGAGGTCGACCTGACCCAGAGGGAGAAGGAGATACTTGTGTCGTTCTGCCGGGGCATGTCATACGTCGCGATTGCGGAGGCAAGGGAAGTCAAGGTGGTTACCATCCGAAACGCCATCTACACCATTCAGGTGAAGCTGGGCGTTGCCTCGAAGCAGGAGGTCGTGGTGTGGGCCGTGCGGAACGGGCTGTTGGATGACTGACCACGCGGGCGGCTTACGAAGGAATCTCGCGGGGCCGGTGCGCGCCATGGTGAGGAACCGCCGCCACAAGCTCGGCGAGGACAAGGGGAGTCCCGGGTACATCATGGCGAGAGCCAAGAGCCAGAAACAATTGGAGCGCCGGCAACTTGCTTGAACCGCTGTTGGCCCACCTCCAATGGGGAGATGAGGAGTGAAATAGGATGCCGCACCCCAACCTTGCCGTCGTCACCGGCGCCTTCAGCTATACGGGAAGGTATGTGACCCGGCATCTACTTGACCAGGGCGCCCGCGTCAGGACACTGACCCGCAGCCCGGATGCGGAGGACCCCTTCGGCGGCCGGGTGGAGGTGGCCCCCCTGGACTTCTCGGACCCCGATGGACTGCGCCGTTCGATGCAGGGAGCGGGCGTCTTCTACAACACCTATTGGATTCGGTACGCCCATGGCCGGATCACCTTCGACCTCGCGGTCGAGAACACGAGGACGCTGTTCGAGGCCGCCAAGAGGGCTGGCGTCGGCAGGATAGTCCACTTCTCGGTTACGAACGTCTCCTCCGGGTCCGGGCTGCCCTACTTCAGAGGCAAGGCCCAGGTGGAGGATATGCTGAAGGGCCTCGGAGTCCCCTACGCCATCATCAGACCGACACTGGTCTTCGGGGTCGGCGACCTGCTGCTCAACAACATGGCCTGGGCGCTGCGGCGCTTCCCCGTCTTCCCCGTCTACGGGAGCGGTGACTATCCGGTCCAGCCTATCTACGTCGAAGACCTTGCGGCCCAGGCGGTGGAAGCCGGCTCTCTGAGCGAGAGCTCCGTGGCCGACGCTGCCGGGCCGGACACCTTGTCCTTCGAGGCCCTGCTTCGTCTGCTGGCCTCCTCAATGGGCGTCCGAAGATGGTTCCCGCACACGCCTCCGCGCGTGGGTCTGGCCTTGACCGGGCTGGTCGGCCTGCTGATGCGTGACATGGCGCTCACCCGCGACGAGGTTGTCGGTCTCATGGATGGCCTGCTGACATCGGACGAACCGCCGACGGGCACGACGAGGCTAGGCGACTGGCTGGCAGACAACGGGGATGGCCTCGGGAGGCGGTATGTGTCCGAGCTTCGGCGGAACTACAGGGGGTAGTGGCCATCGGGACGGGTCGGCCAAAGGTTGGCTGCGCGAGCATAGGCGGCATTGCCGCCGCCCATGCGGTCCTGTCATAATCGTGGGGTGGTGGGCCGGGCCTTGGGGGAGCCTCACAGTCCCCCCAGCCACATCTCGAAGATTGTTCCACCTACTATCCACTTAGGCCCACCAACGTATACGGTAGACAGAACCGTTTTTGAACTTTGGCTGGGTAGCCTTTGAGCCTACTGAGGCCACCAGCTTGGGACGGTGACATACGGGCCTACGCAGTGCCAGATGACCGGGCGTTATGATTCGTTGGAGGTCGGGCGCCGGGCGTGGAGGCGGTGACCCGGACTGTTGGTCACCACCACTGCTTTATTGTGTTGCTTCCTCTGCATCTGATTTGTCAGGTCGACGTCGGACGATTACATCTCGCCACTTGTCTAGGCTCCGGTCATTGACCTCGGACTGTATGACGGAATCGCGAAGTAATTCGATTTCAGGTGTTGATAGTTGGGACAGTGACCTCAGGAGCGGTGCGATAGCAGCATTCCTCGACGATGCCTTGCCTATCGAAATGTCGTGCATCCTCGCGAATCGACGGAGCTCGTCCATGGACGGTAGGATCGAGCGCGATATTAGCTGATGTCTGATCTCCGCTACGATGGCGTGCTTCCGGGGATCCGACATCCTCAAATCATTCAGGACAGCCATCCCAACTCGGTCGGTTCTGTGGGACTTGGCCCTTGACTTTCTCTGGGAAGCCCGAGCCGCCGCTGATTCCAATGCAGCCGCGAGGTCCTTTGCCTGTTGCGGGTCTCGAATCAACTCCGCCAGACGGGTAACTGGACGTGGACCGTACCGAGCTATTAGACGATCTAGTGCATCCAGCATCGCTGCGTCATATTTTTCAGTCATATGCCGATCCGATTTGCAAACTCACGGGCGAAACTATGGAAATTCCTCTTGGTTGTTGTCCTCACATAAGAGGTCCAAAAGATGGGACGTCCCTCACGGGCACTCTTTGGAAACGATTTCGAGTAGCTAACCTCTTCGTCGAAGACAGGCCATCCGCTTGCGCGCGCAACTCGCTGGACCTCAGTCCTCGAAGTCACCTCCTCCGGTGAATATCCAGAAATCGCGTTGAATACAAGTCCCAAGACTTCTGGTGTGCTATTAGGGTGCAACGTAGCGAAATCATCCAAGGATCGCTCCAGTAAGGGTAACCCAATCGTAGATAGAAACTCCGGTCGAACTGGGATCAGGAGATAATCGGCAACGAGATAGGCCGCCATGGTGAGCATTGATTCAGTAGGAGCGCAGTCAATGATCACGAGATCATATGCTCCTTCCAGTTGATCGACAGCCTGCTTGAGTAATTGCTCCTTACCCGATGGATTGCGAAGTGCCTGAGACACCTCTAACCGCGAAGGTACAAGGTCAATCGAGCCTTCAGAACGGGGAGAATACACGCTGACTACGGCTTTGGTAGGGTCGATAGGAGCACTTGGCCTGCCAGGTACTGCCGTGAGTTGTTCAAGGATGTCCCAAACTGTTGGTTGTCCGCTGGAAATGATCGTCTCAATCCGGTGAGCACCCACCAAATACTGACTGCAGTTGAATTGGGGGTCCAGATCAACTACCAAGACATTCTTGTGCCAAGGGGCTGTTGCCATTTCCCATGCCACGTTGACAGCAAGCGTTGACTTCCCAACTCCACCCTTCATGTTAATCAATGCCACCTTAAGTGCCATGTCACCTCCTCGGTTTGGTTTCGTGCAAGGTTATGACTTGCTGAGATTAGTAGCGTTGGCGAATCTTGCATCCTCTAACGGAGTCGAATCGTACCCACCAATCGACGGCACCATTCGTAGGCCTTACTCGTTTGGCAGGAAAGACTTGGAACAACGCAGCGTACATAGAAAGTTAGGTCTTGGGTGTCACCAAGTAGGCTTCATCCGGGCGGCTGCGCATTACGGATTTGGCGTTCATGATGGCCCGCTGGACGACTTCGGGTGCCGCATACCTACTGACTGCGGCATAACCATTCTCTTCGGTGTAGCCTTCTGCCACGTCCAGCAGAACCTGGAGGTCCCTCCTCGTGATCGCTGAACTTTTCATCTGCTCTCAACCTCCTCAAAGTAGGACTAGGGTCTGCACTGTGACTGTAGTCTCACGAGTCCTTCGACACTTCCTAAAATGGACTACCATCCCTGACACGCGCCTATGGACTGCTCCCACTACCATGAGGCGGTCAATGAGAGATAGCCTGGACGGTTCAACTGGCTTGCCAACCACGCTTGGACATCTATCAGGGGTCCCTGACGGAGGCGCACCAATTTGGCTTCACCGTTGATCTCATCATTCGGAGCGGACACTATGTAGCGCGAATTCCAGATCAGCAGTTTCCTGCCGGCGAGGTCACCGTACTCAAAGTCAATCGGGGCGTTGTCTGTCCTTAGGAATCCCTCGGGTTTCTTAGTGCGACGCCTGGTTTCATAGGGGACAGCCACTCCGCATAAGAAGCGGGGCAGCTTGGCATTACCCTGTTGATAGTCGCAGACAGGGGTGACCTCCATAGCTATGGGGATGCTGCCCGCGGTTTTCAGTTCCTCAATTTTCTCCTCTTCCCCATTCAGTTGCTGCTGCCTCTTCTCTTCGTCCGGATGCGGCCTCGACCGCACCATGTCGTCCAAGAGTTGGTCAAGATCTGGGAAGTTCGCGTTTTCTGAAGCGCAGACCTGGTCGCAGCGATAGATGTTTCCGGGGGCGACGCCTGCTGCTGCACCGGTGCATAGCAGTCGAAAATTGAGCTTGGCCTTGAACTCCAAATCGTCCGATGTATCGACGTTTTCCAGCGGGGAGACGAGGGGAGAGGCATCTTGCTCCGTTATTGACCCAATTCGGGTCTCAATTGAGTCGAGCTGTAGGGAATTGAAAGTCGACAGCAGCGCGGCCAACTTTGGAACTGAACGGCCGTCTGAGGCCGCCGCGTGGTCTAGGATAAGACGAAGGGTCTGTCGGCTCTGCTGCTGCCAGTCAGTGGACACTGGCAAGACTTGCATCACGCTCCCGCTGGAATCGTGAATGACCTGTTCCCAGTAAGAGAGCAGTCCCAGCGGATAGGCTTCTTCCACCGATGTCTTGACCTTGGCGAAGATAGTATCCATTTCGGTGTAATCACTCTTCTGCATCTTGATCACGCCGACTGGGCGGCAAGTCAGATCGGTCAGCCGATTCTTGAATTCATCGAAGTATGTATCGTCTCTGCTGGTCCAAGCTATTGCCAAGTATGGGCCGTTTTTCTCATGAATGAGTTTGTTCAGAGTCCTGACCAAAACGTCGATGACCGTGCCCGCTTCACCTCCGATCCCAAGATCCAAATCAAGTGCAGCGAGCCGGATGCCAGTCAATCTGCTTTCTTCTGTCGGCAATTTGCCTTCATCGTCGCCAGGAAAATAGATCGATCCGATGCTGCGTTTTGCCAAGGCCTCCATGAACAGCATGGCCTCCTTGATATCGTCATCGAGGACCAAGACTCTACTGGTCTTGAGGCCATCCATGCCTATCCCTCCCCCTTGAAGAGCAGGGCCACCACTGCCCCATCTATACCCTGTGGCAGGGTGATTTCTCCTTGCTCGGGAAAATGTAATCTGCCCCCGTGAGCCTTCATCACCTCATCGGCCAAGTGGAGGCCTAGCCCCATTCCGTCTGGTTTGTTGCTGATGAATGGCTCAACTAGCATCTCTGGAGGATCCCTGAATCCCGGTCCATTATCCGCCAACACGATAGCGGGACCTTGGGAAAACTCCCAAGAGGGGCCAACGTACACGGAAGGGTTGTCGGGCTTCTTCAGATCGATCCAATAAATGGAGTTGTCTATTAGGTTCATGAGGGTGGCGATCAGCAACCTGCGCGTGCATCGGATATCAAAATCCTTCCCCCCAATCTCAAATCCATTAATCACTTTGATTCCGTGGTATCTGAGGCGATACTCTGTGTTGAATAGAGATTGACGAACCAGGCGACTCGCTTTCTCCACACTCCGGCCGGAACGCCTAGTAAGGTAAGTCAGGCCATCGACCAGTTCCGATAGGTGATTCGCCAGCTCCCTGATTCTGTCCACCGACACATCGCGCTCAGTCGCACGCCTCAATTCCTCGATACCCTTTTCAACTTCGTGTATGATGATTGCCAAACTCAGTCCTGCACCCGCCGAGGTAAGAAGCCTATCCCGCATTTCCAGATACTGTTGCTCTAGTCGGTCAACATACCGGGCGATCTGTTCAAGCATGCCATGTTCGTGGAGAGCGTTTCTGAGATCATCCACGACCTCAACCAGACTCTCATTGCGCCTGCTGTAGGCTTTGCGAATTCTCACTTTGTCGAGATTTCGTTCGTGGGTGATTTGGTCCACCGCACGCATAACTGCGTTTCTGAATGAGCGATACGCGTTATTCTCGACAAATCCCTCTCGGTTGGTCTTCTCGACCAAATCACCGCTCTGTTTGAGATCAAGAGAAAAGGCCCCTGTCACGATGTTATTGCTCAGCCGGGCGGTCGGAACGTTGATGCGTCTGCCGCTCAGGTCCAACCAGTCGTCCTCAGGCTCCCCATAGCTGTACACGCGCATACCATCACGATACACCCGAATCCCTCCGTTTTGATCGAGGAATTGCCTCAGTCCACCACGGTCCGTTGAACTGAGGCGCAGGATCTGAGGATCCCTGTCGAAGATGTGCAATATGAACGTCACATCGCCAATGGCGTGGTCTGCCATGTTGGTTGGGAGAGTATCCTCAAGCCTCGTAGCGCGCGGGTTTGGTAGACGGAGTTTCTCTTCCGAGGCCGTGCGGCCTGAAACGCGGTCCATGGCGCTCGGCGGCTTGAATTGGTACGTATACGACAGGTAATTGCCCTCGCCCTTCACACCCCAGATGTGCCCTGTGGCCGTGAACAAAGCCTGTTCAATCACAGTCTTGGGGTCGGTAAGTCCTGTCAACCAACCCTTGTCCGGGATCACTCGGAGCTCCGTCCGAAAGTCTCCGACCTCTCCAAAGGGCGAGCAGATAGCCGTTATGGCCCGCTGAGCATCCCTGACCATGCGTCGGCTCCATTCGTCCCTCAGCCGAGTGATCTCCAGCTTGGTTCCAGTCTTGTGCCCAGTGAAGACGGAGGGTTCCCTAGTGTGAATCGGAACCAGTGCTTCCGAGAGGTATTCGTGACCAAGCAGTCTCTCCCAATCGATTTCCACAACTATCTCGGGCTGATCCATCGCTCTGGTGATGAGCGTTACCTTGTCTCCCAACTTTCCCGCGGCGAATCTACCAACACCCTTCTCGCCCAGAGGCAGGCGCCCGAATATGGCCGACCTCCCATCTTCGCGATTCCTCTGCTGCTTTCGAAAGTCTGTACCCGGTTCCAACCAGACACCCGTTATGGTTTCCCAATCCATGCCGCTGCCATCATCTTCCACGACGATGCGGCCCGTTCGACGGTTGTCAACATTTAGCAGGGTCACGTTGGCGTAGCGGGCATCTGCGTCATATCCGTTCTTAACGAGTTCAAATATGGCAATATTGGCATCACGGATCAGCTCGTCACCAAGCAGCCGAAGCAACCTGGCTCTCGGCTTGAAGGCAAGGGATTCGGAACGTCCCGTGCTCATGTCGACATCCTGCTGGTCGTTTGAGAAGCGGCGTCAGCAGCCGCACCAGTGGCACAACTCGCGCGCAGCGGACAAATCCCGCAGTTGGGCCTCCTGGGAGTACACACAAGGCCTGCCAAATCGAGCAGCATGTAATTCCAATGCTCGTCCGGTCCCCTTGGTTGCGATGCCTCATAGAGACGCAGGCGCATCTGCCAGGCACTGAGAGAAGAGTCCCCCAACCAACGCCTTACAAGCCTTCGGGTGTTGCTGTCTATTAAGACGACAGGTTTGCCAAATCCGAAGCACAGGGTTGCTGATGCAACGTAGTCGCCCACACCTGGCAATGAGGTCAATTCGGACCGGGTTGATGGGACCTCGCCCCCGAATTTGTCCTCGAGTGTCTTGGCGAGCTGCAAGAGGTTCGCACCCCTCCATTTCAACCCCAGGTGGTAAAGAGTTTTCGATACCTCCGGCCACTTGGCGACTAGGTCGGTCGGAGTGGCCGCCAATTCAATCAGTTTGGGAAATACCGATGCGACCTGCTCCGCCCGAGTGCGGCGCAGGCACATCTCGGCTAGTAGTATTTGCCAGGCATTCCGCAGTTCCCGCCAGGGAAGATGCCGGTCTATGGATTTGTGCCACGTTTCTAGTGCTCCTCTCCGGTCTACTGGTTCTTCCGGCGAGACGTGGTTCTGACATAGGAGAGACTCTGCCACAGCCACACCGATGGATTTAGCTAGCAGTGGCGGAACCGCGTTGCCTATTTGTCTAAATCTGGTCGTCGGGTGTCCGGCGAAGCGAAAGCGGTCTGGGAACGTCTGAATCCTGGCAGCTTCTCTTACGGAGATTGTCCGGTGCATCTCCGGATGTATGAACCCGTAACCATCCTTGGCCAAATGCGCCGTAATGCTTCTGGAAAGATGTTTCATTGACAACCGGTAGTACCTGTCGTCGAAGATATCGGCTCGATATCTCTGTAGGTGACTTGGAACATCGCTGTACTTTTGGGTCGGCTCCATCATTGCAAATATCTCAGCGTCGTCCGGCCTAACCCCCCTTGTGATGTGATCGCGCACGACCTCGCGTTCCTCCCCATCCAGGCCATCCCTGAACCACTTCGTAAGGGCCGTTTCATTCTCGCGTTGCTCGTAATTCAGGGTTTCCTTGTATTGACCAGCCTCTACTCTGGGAAGGTCCTCAATGGCATCGCCCAAAGTGCACGTGTCCGTTTGCGGTGTGGGCCACTCGAACTGCATGCCCTTCAGTAAGGCGATGACGAAAAGCCGCTTCCTGTGCTGCGGCACACCATACCTCCAGGCCTCGACCACATTCGCGTATGGCTGGTAACCTCTGCTATTGAGTTCATCTAGGAACTCCAGCAGAATCGATCCTTCTCTGGCACTGGTGAATTCCGGTACGTTCTCAAGAAGAACCCCCTTGGGTTCCAGCGTGTCGACAATCTCGAAGAAGCTCCTCCAGAGGTTCGCGCGTGGGTCGTTTGCGGGACGCTTCCCGTCCCGTACCAAACTGCGGATTTTGGATGCCCCGGCTCGTGAGAAGGGTTGACAGGGGGGACCACCAGCGACTATGTCGACCTCCTCAATGCCCCATGCCTGCAGTTGCCTCAGGAATCCTGAAGGATCACTGAGGTCTCCATGCCACACCAATCCTCCTATGTTGTGAGCGTGGGACTCCAAGGCCGTGGCATCGGAGTCGGCGGCAGCCACGATTGAGAATCCAGCCTCCTTCAGCCCGAGGCTCAGTCCACCGGCACCACAGAACAGGTCTAGGGCCCATGGACGGGATTGGCCTTCCAGCCATTGGCGGACTTGCTCATCATCCCCAGGGTCCGGCGACCCTCCGAGTGTGTCTAGCCGGACCGGCTTGCCCTTGGCGGAGTCTAACAAGCGCTGACCCCGCGGCCAGCCTTGAGATTCGACGGGCCTATTCATCAAGTGTCTCACCCAGTATGCTAGTCATGACCTTGATCTCTGGTCTCGTCCGCTCCTCCCGATCTCACCCATTCGTCTATTTCCTCCCTGCGCAATTTCCAGAGGCGCCCCATCCTGTGTGCCGGCATCTGCTTTTCTGAGATCCACTTGTAGACAGTGTCCCGCTTGATCCCAAGGTAGGCCGCGATCTCGTCTACGGAGAACCAACGATCTTCCATCATTGCTCCGGTAATCCTTGTCAACCCTACGTGAACCGTTCTCACAAGGGAGTCCACGTTAACACGCTCGACTGCCTCTTGTTCGGAGAAACAAGTCTAAATTAGGTGATATCCTGCCAGAATGTCAATGGGACTCCTCGGCAGTGGACCTGAACCCGATAGTGAGGAGAGACAGTCACCGCTAAGAGGAATCGCGGTCCCAAATGGGCGATTCGAGCCTCTTGGGAGTGGCGTTGACCATCCCAGCCTTGGCCTGGGTCCGGGCATAGCAGGTGGAGGCGGGGAGTAAGACGGTTCCGCCTCCGCCTCCACTTGTTCCAAGGCGGCGGCCAAGCGCTCGATCCGCGCTGCTTCGCTAAAGTCTGGGTGCGTCACCGATGCCGTCTCATCATGCATGGGGCCTGCGCCCGCTGCCTCCGGGCAATGCGGCAGGACCTGCGCGAGGCCTGAAGCATTGTGTAGACGGAACATTCGGCCGGGGCGTAGGTGATATTGCAGATGCCGACGCCGCACCTTCATAATTTTGGGCAGAGGGCCTCGGCAGGCTCACAGGCTTCCAAGCCACATCTCGAAGATGGTACCACCTACTATCCACTTAGGCCCACCTGCGCCACAGGGAGCACTGTGCCGGACGCCGTCGACAACCCTGGGCCTCACTCAGTTGCGAGGAAGCGGTTAGCTGACTCCAGCAATTCAAGAGGATTGGCTCGCTTGGCTGTGTCGGAGAAGCCCTCCTCCACCGGAAGACCCAGACGCAACGCCTCCATGTCGAGGACTGAGGCGTAGCAACTCGAAAGGCCAAACAGCAACGAACAGAGCTTGCTTAAGCACCGCACATCGTCCTTCCTCAAGCCGCCCGCGCCACTGTAGAACATGAGAACTACGGATGTGGGGTGTGAGAATGGAGCCAGCAACCCGTCCCACGTAGAGAAGCATCTTGGCATGGGGCAGTCTCTTTCCCCTGGCTCGTGCACTTCGGCACAAACGCCGTCACGCACCAAAGTCTTCAATTGTGCGAGTGCCGCCCGGATATCTGGAGCCATCGCGTGGATCGCCCACTCGTCCATCGGACAGGAGGTGACGGCTATCGCATGACAGTAGACCTTGCGGAGGCGAAGGAGGGTATCGGATTCCTGCTCCTGCTCAGCGTCGAGGGGACCAAACAGGTTTTCGTGAGCCCTGCACGCCCTCCATAGCGCCTCAATCTGTTCCTTGCACGCCTCTGTCAGTTGCTGGACCAGCATTTCCTCGGTGGGTTCGGGATCATTCTCCACCTGTTGCACCCCCATCCGCCCGGACCGAGTCATCTTCTTTCATTTCTTGAGGCCACGACCTAACTGGAGCTGCCGTCTCTCTTACTCTTTCGAATAATGCCGAGGCCTCATCGAAGAGTTGGCTACCGCCCCCGGTGTTTATCCTGATCGCTCCGTATGCCAGCAGCATCTGGCAAACGTACGTTAGCGCGCAGTTCAGGATCACAGCAAAGGCGAGGTCGAATTGCCGCTCTGGTGCGGGGAGGACACCACCAAGACCCGGCGACCTCCTAAGTGCGTCGGCTGTGCTATCACAGAAGGCGCGGCTCAGATAGTCATACCACATCTTGCCTTGGGTTAAGATGGAGACGCGGTCGGCGATGGTCCTTCCCTTGGGCTGCTTGCTGTCAAAGAGCCCGATGGCCTCTCTCGCCCTTGTCGTGCTTGCTTCAAGTTCCTCCCTGCTGATCTGCCCCCTCGTTATCCGGCGCAATAGTTGATGCGAGTCAAACTCCTGAAGATTCAGAACGCGATTCAGCATCCCTGGCGTACCCTCGACGGCGGAATGTCCTACCAATGCGAGTTCCGCGGCGCACTCAATGAGGATTCTCGCGTGCACGCCAAGAGCATGAACGTTGTTCTGCTCGTTTGCACGGAGAACGGCGGCAATGTGGATTCCTGCCTTCTGGAGGCAGAGGCCCTCGAAGCAGAGGGCAAATCGTTCTTGAGCTTCGTCACTCGCTTCCTTAAAGTCGCTTGCCCAGAACTCGTCATAGTTGACCTCGGCAAGAGCTGGTTGGAGAAGCCTCTGGGCCTCCTCAAAGTGGTTGATGAGTGCTGTACGTACTTCCCGCAAGGCTTCGGCCCCTATGGTCGAATTGTCCGGCAACGGTGGCTCTAGCCATCTTCTGCTTGGTTTCATTCTAACGTAGGTAGTTCGGTTCTTGCCGGGTCTCGGTAGCCGTGGGCGACGACGTGGGGGTGTCTGTGGGGACCGGCGTCGGAGTTGGTGTGTGAGTTGAGGTCGGCGTGGGGGCGGGAGCCTGTGTCGGGGTGGCCGGCTGGAAGGAGGTCGGCACGGGCGTAGCAATCGAAGTCGATGACTGTCCCGGCGCGACTGCCGCTACCGGCGTCATCGTGGGAGTGGGGTCCGGGGCCTTCAGGGCGGCGCTGGCCGGAGCCGTCGGTGTCGGGAGGGGTGTGTCGGTCGAGTCGTCCCCGCAGGCGGAGACGGCCAACACGACGATTGCTGCGAACAGAAGGGCGACCGGCCTCACGTGCGCGTCTCCGTTAACGCTTGGCGTGGGCAGGTCGCTCGACCCCGCCTCCGCCCTCACTCGTCGGACGTCTCTCGCGCGTGAGTCTATCAGGACCGACAGGGGAATGTTGTCGTCATGTCGGTCACCGGGTGCGTCCACGGAGGTGAGAGTGAGGCATCCAGCCTAGGGATCGTGATGCGGACCGACCATGAGTGCGCGACTACGAGACGGAATGCACTCTACCTGAAGAGGATCGAACCACCCCGCATCCCATCGGTGGTTAAGGATCACAGATCCCCCAGCCAAGTCTCAGTAAGGGCGCCACCTCCCATCCCCTCCGCCCTCGACGCGTCACTCCACAGGAATTGAGAGGCCTTGGTGCGTCGACAGGCTACCGAGCCACATCTCGAAGATGGTGGTATCTACCGTATGCGCTGGTGGGCCGGAGCGTACTCTACTGAGCATGTCTCAGAAGTCGCCACTCACGATTTGCGTTGGACATTCTGGGGCGATTTACGACGCCAAGGCACATGCAACAGTATTGAATACGGTAATGTGTGCCGTTATTTCGGCGACGGCCGGAATCCAGGACACTGTGATCCCGGATCTCTCAGCTTTATGAGACAGGCTCTACTGCGAACTTTTCGGTGGGAAGTCCAAATGTAAGGAAATGGGCACGCCACCCTAAATAGGCGCAAGTGATCTCCCAAGCGTGGCCGGGCGCACTTCCTTTCACCAACAGGGAGATGCAGTCCGGCCTCAATCATCGCCGCTGCGCATCCGAGAAGACAGGTCTGGTCACCGGAAAAACCCTCTCTTCCGCAGCCTGTCAAAGAGGTTTACGAGCCAGGAAACAGTACAACGGCGTGAAGATCCCGGCCCTGCCGCCCGCGACATAGGCGTTGGCGGTCCGATCCAGCAGCCTGACGACGTCCGCGGAGCCCTTCGGGAACGCCCCAAACACCTCGGCCAGCCTGGATGCCCCGATGAACGCCTTGCGGCCCAGCGGAATCCTGTACAGGCCATTGGCCAGCGTTCTGCGCCGGGTCTCCATGGGCTGATACCACGGCGTGGTCGGACCGTTCTCCTCGACCGCCCGGTCCATTCCCTCGATGAGCTGAAATCCCGCCGTTTCGAGCGCCCGGTTCACCTCTCCCATCGTTGCGATATCCTGGAGCGCGATGCCGCGCATCAGATCCTGCTTGATGGCCCGGTGCCGATTGTCGTTGGGATCGAACTTGTCCGTCATGCACATTTCCTGACCCCAGAAAAGGGCTCCGGGTTTCAGCACGCGGTAAATCTCGGCGAACGCGCCCGCCTTGTCCGGCGCATGACACGTCGATTCGATCGCGTAGCCGCGGTCGAATGCGTCGTCCGCGACGGCGCCCATGTCCATGAAGCTGCACGCGAGGTAGTCGACCATGTGGTCGAGCCCCGCCTCGGCGTTCAACGATTTTGCCTTTTCCAGCTGGATTTCATTGCTG
Organism: Dehalococcoidia bacterium; assembly: GCA_965237875.1. GTDB lineage: Bacteria > Chloroflexota > Dehalococcoidia > Lucifugimonadales > JAGWBF01 > DAOUJI01. The sequence goes on along the minus strand of CBDEGP010000002.1, from coordinate 1,263,301 downwards.
TTGACCCCTACGACCCTCACACCGGCGTCCCGGACGACACGCCGCATCGGCCCGCCGATCCCGCAACCGATATCGACCACCCTCATGCCCTGGCGCAACTCCAGCTTGGCGATCATCAGTCGCTGATGCCGGGTCTTGGAGTCCTCCACGCTCTCCTGGGGCGATAGCGGCGCGAAGTGCAGGGATTCGCCCCAGCCGAGCACCATGAACTCGCCGCCAAGGTCGTAGAATTCCTTGACGGTTTCGGTGTGGTCGTAGCCTGTCGCGCCGACATCCCGCGCGAACGCTCTGTCGATCCATCCATCGAAGTGTTGCACGCGACTGGCAACGTCCGACCCACGGTACGCGGCCTTCAGCCCGTTGGATAGTTTGCGGAGTTGCATGAACGCCCTTTCAAAATAGTGATTATTGGATGGAGATGATGTACCCGTCCGCGGTGGCGAAGAGCCAGTATCCCTTGCAACTTCCACTCAGCCCGCAGGGCCACTCGGTCCTGGCCATCAAACTCGCTGTCATATTTCCTCCAGTTGACGAAACCTTCTGGAGACCGCTGAGCTTGGCGATTGAAGCCTCGAAAATGGTATGAACTTCGTGGTGTATATCGTGCACCTGCTGCATTATATTAGGGTCCTGGAAGGCGCTAATCATTTAGTGAAACGCGTCGTGACTATCTTGGGCCTCCTGCGTCGAGGTTCCCTGGCGGGCAGCAACCAGCGAGCCAAGAAGGACGATCAAAATTACTAGTGGATGGCCTGAAGCGACGTGGCGCTACCCTCCAACTGAGTTGGTGCGGAGCATACCGGCATGGCGTTGGGTATACTCCTACTAGTCGGAAGTATATCAGATGACGACCGCAACTCGGCCCAGTTTGGTGGAGCTGGGGGGACTCGAACCCCCTACCTCTTCAATGCCATTGAAGCGCTCTCCCTGATGAGCTACAGCCCCACGGGGGTTTTACTATAGCAAAGGGCCGGAAGCCCCGCAATGCCCCACATGCCCTGCAACGCTAGGTGGGGGTAATCACGTCGAAACCGGTGTAAGGCCTGAGCGTCTCAGGAACGACTATCGTGCCGTCGGCCTGCTGACAGTTCTCCATGATGCAAATGACGACTCGCGGCAGCGCCAGCCCTGAACCGTTGAGGGTATGGACGAAAGCCGGTCTTGCTCCCTCCTCCGGCCTATACCTGAGCCCGGTCCTTCTCGCCTGGAAGTCCGTACAATTGGAGCACGAGCTCACCTCCAGCCACTCCCCGCAGCCGGGCGCCCACATTTCCAAGTCGTACGACTTGGCCGATGCAAAGCCCAGTTCGCCCGCGCACAGCTGGAGCACACGGTAGGGCAACTCCAGCCGCCGGCAGACATCCTCGGCGTCTCCCAGCATCCTTTGAAGCTCGTTTTCTGAGGTGTCAGGCTCCACCAGCTTGTACATCTCAACCTTGTCGAACTGGTGCACACGCTTGATGCCCCGGGTGTCTCGTCCGGCGGCCGCTTTCTCCCTGCGAAAACAGGGAGTGTAGGCTGTATAGTTCAAGGGAAGCTCCCCCGGATTCAGCGCTTCCCCCTTGTGGATGCCGGTCAGCGGGACCTCGGCGGTCGGGACCAACCACAGGTCGTCTTCAACGTCATGGTACAGGTTGTCCCCGAACTTTGGCAGATTCCCAGAGCCTTCCATAACCTCACGCTTAACTATGGCCGGGAGATAGACCTCGGTGTAACCATGCTCGGTCGTGTGGAGGTCCAACATCCAGTTAATCAACGCCCGCTCAAGCCGCGCGCCCTGGCCCTTAAGCAGGAAGAAGCGGGAACCGGAGAGCTTCACTCCCCGCTGGAAATCTATGATTCCCAATCGCTCTCCCAGGTCCCAGTGGGGCAAGGGCTCGAAGTCGAAAGTGCGAATCTCACCCGCCGTGTGGACCACTACATTGTCTTCTTCACCTAAACCCTCCGGCACGTCGTCCAAGGGAAGGTTCGGAAGCTCCATGAGCAGGCCGCTTATCTGGGAGTCCAAATCGGCGACTTCCTGCTCCGACGACTTGATTTCATCTCCCACTTTCCGCATCTCCGCGATGAGCTCGGGCGGACGGACCTTCATCTCGGAGATTCGCCTGCTTGTCTCGTTGCGGCGGGCCCGGAGCTCATCACCGGTCTGAATCAGCTTGCGGCGGCGGGAGTCAAGCTCAAGGAGCGTTTCAATGGGGGGGTCTTCTCCTTTGCGAGTCAGGGCCTTGGCGACAAGTTCCGGTTGGTTTCTGATGAGTTCTATAGAGAGCATGGACTACCTTTTCGACCTCATCTGAGGGAACAGCAGCGCATCGCGCAGGGTGTTTTGCCCCGTCAGCAGCATGACCAGCCGGTCTATTCCGATCCCCAGACCTCCCGTGGGCGGCATCCCATGTTCGAGAGCTTCAAGGTAATCCATATCCGTGCGGTCGGTCTCCTCTTCCTGGAACTGTTCCCTGAGCTGCTCCTGTTCGGCAAACCTCTTGGCCTGCTCGTGAGGGTCGTTCAGCTCGCTGTAGGCGTTGGCCAACTCCATTCCGCCGGCAAAACCCTCGAACCGTTCCACCAATGCGGGGTCGTCATGCTTCTCCTTAGCCAAGGGCGACATCTCCTTGGGGTAGTCCATGACGAAAACGGGCTGGATGAGGTTGGGCTCCACCGTGGATGAGAATATCTTGTCGTACACCTTGAAGGGAGGGACATTGCGCAGGTCTATGCCCAAGCTTCCGGCGGCGGCGGACAGCTCCTCGATGGGCTTGTGCCCTCGGATGTAGGGGTCGATGTCAAGGCCCGAATAGCTTTTGACGGCGTCGCAGAAGCTCACCCTGCGCCACGGCGGCGAGAAGTCGATTTCCATGTCTCTGTACACCGTTTTCGGAGACCCCAGGGCGGCTGACGCCACCGTAAAGACCATCTCCTCCACCATGCTCATAACGTCGCCGTAGTCGGCGTAAGCCTCGTAACTCTCCAGAAGGGTGAACTCCGGATTGTGGTCCTGGTCCATCCCCTCGTTTCGGAAGACTCGGCCTATCTCATAGACCTTATCGAACCCCCCCACGATCAACCGTTTCAGGTAGAGTTCAGTGGCGATGCGAAGGTACAACTCCTCATCCAGCACGTGGTGATGGGTCACAAAAGGCCTCGCCAGGGCGCCTGCCGGTATCGGCACAAGCACGGGCGTGTCCACTTCTATGAACCCCCTGGCGTCCAGGAACGACCTGATGCCGTTGATGATCTTGGTCCGTTGAATGAAGACGGTCTTGACCTCCGGGTTGGCTATAAGGTCCAAGTGCCTTTGGCGGTAGCGTACCTCCACGTCCCTGAGGCCGTGCCACTTCTCTGGAAGGGGGCGCATGGACTTGGAGAGGACCTTCATCTCTCTGACCTCGACAGTCACCTCTCCTGTGCGAGTGCGGAACAGGGGACCGCTGACGCCCAGGAAGTCGCCGATATCCAGATCTCTAACGAGCAGGAACTCGTCTTCCAACAAGTCCCGCCGGAAATGTGCCTGGATTTTGCCTGAAGAGTCCCTCAAGTCCAGGAACGCAGCCTTGCCCATGATGCGCATGGACATGATGCGTCCCGCGACTGACACTGTCCGGTCCGAATGGCCGTCTCCCGACTCCGACTCATGGTCGTTGAACATGTATACGGCTTGTTCCGCCGTACAAGTCCTGTGGTAGCGCGCCGGATAGGGGTCTATTCCCTTGTCTCGGAGTTGGTCCAGCTTGTCCTGGCGGCTTCGGAGGAGCTCTTCTCCACGCTCGGGCATGAGGCTACCGGATTTCCAGTATCTCCAGTTTTGTCGTGCCGGCAGGCGCCGTCACATCCGCAACTTCACCGATGTGCTTTCCCAGAAGCGCCTTTCCGGTGGGAGATACGTTGGATATCTTGCCTTCCGCAGGGTCGGCTTCAGTGCTCCCTACGATCATGTAGCGGACCTTCTTTCCCTTGTCGTTCTTTACGGTCACGCTCGATCCGATATCGACGGTGTCCGACACTCCGGATTTCTTATTGATGATGGCGGCGTTGGCGAGGGCGTTCCCCACGGTCAGAATGCGTCCCTCGATAAACGCCTGCTCGTTTTTCGCTTCATCGTACTCGGCATTGTCGACAGTGCCGCTGATCTCCTTAGCCTTCTGGATACGCTCAGCGACCGACTGCCTGCGCGCAGTGGAAAGCTCTTCATATTCAGCTTTCAGCTTAGCCAAACCCTCTTTAGTCAGGTAAGTCGGCTCCGCCATAGTCCCCCTCCGCTCCAAAAAAGAGAAAAAGACTGCGGGCTCCTCGGAAAAGGAGGCCCCAGTCAGCAATAGAAGTCTATATGAAAGCGCCGCTATTTGTAAAGAGCTTGTACTGCTTCATACGGAGACGATGACGCCGTGGTGCACACGGACATCACTGAGGGAAGGGCTCTGGCTGCTGGACGGGCCAGGTCGTAAGCCGGGCGCTTGTTGCGGCGTTGACGGGAAAACGTTTACTATACTATTGGAGAATCGCCGACAGTTTACCCAAACCCTTGACGTGAAAATGGAGTGTGCGACGTGAGCGTCGACCGCTATTCGGAATTGCGAACCGTTTACGAGCCGCCCGCTCCACGAGCCGCACAGAAGGTGTTGGACCATCTGGATGTTCACTGTCGAAACTTCATAGCCCTCTCACCCCTTTGTGTTCTGAGCTCAGCCAACGCCAAGGGACAGGCCGACGCCTCGCCTCGAGGCGACCCGCCCGGGTTTGTGAAGGTGTTGGACGACAAGACGCTGCTGCTGCCCGACCGCCCGGGGAACAACTAGGTGGACTCGCTGCAGAACATCGTGGAAAACCCCGGCGTGGGGTTGCTCTTCTTCGTGCCGGGGATGAACGAGACGCTGCGGGTGAAGGGGAAGGCGGAAATCGTAACGGACGTGGAAGAACTGGAATCGATGACAGTGAAGGGCCGGCCTCCGGTGTCGGGGCTGCGGATTACCGTAGATGAGGCGTTCCTGCATTGCGGACGAGCCCTGATACGCTCGAAGATTTGGGACCCCGAGGTCCAGATCGATCGTTCGGTCTATCCCACCTATGGGCAAGCGCTGGCGGACCAGATCGCGGGCGCTGACGCCAAGGAGATCGACGACTCCGAGGACGAGGCCAACCGAGAACGCCTTTACTAACGCCGCTTATATTGACGTCGAGCCGCTAACGGCGCCACTCGGCGATATTCCACAGATCGCTGCCCCAACCGTTGATGCGGACGCCTTGCAGGGTGTTGAGGTGCGCTGAAACAAAGCCTCGGACCACCAGCGGAATCTCGTAGTAGTTCTGCACGATGATGTCGTTGAGCTGTTTCACCAAGGCGTCGCGCTCCGGTCCGGACCGGGCCTGGGCAAGTTGGGCTACGACTTCGTCGTAAGCCGCGTTGCAAGCTCGGGAGTTGTTCCCGTCGGCCCAGTTGTTGGACCGGGTCTGGATATGCTCGCAGCCCTGACTGGACAGGTATTGCTGCGGATCGATGCCGGGGCCGGTCGTGTACATCTGGACGTCCGCGAAGAACCTGCGGTACGAAGCATCCTTGTCGACGACGGGGTCGCCGCCGAAGAATACGCTGGCGTCGTGCTGCACCAGTTCGGTCTCGATGCCTATCTCGCGCCACCAATCGCGAATGAGGGTCTGGGTGTCCTGCCGGATGGCGTTGACGGTGGTCTGGTACGTGATGCGCAGGGGAACGCCGTTGTATTCACGGACGCCGTCCCCGTCGGCGTCCTGGACGCCGCTGTCGTCCAGCAGCTTCTTGGCGCCTTCGACGGCTTGGGCTAGGCAGCCGTCGTTTGCGGTCGAAGCGTACCTCTGAGGGGCCACGATGAAATTGCACGCGGGCTTTCCAGCGAAGCCGTAGAGCTGTTCCGAGATGCGGGTGCGGTCGATGGCCATGGACATGGCTTGGGGAATCGGCGTGAACGTCAGGAACGGGTGGGGATTCATGCCGTCCAGGTACTCAGAGCGGTTGTCGCCCAATGCCGGGTCGGGGTTCGTCTGATTGACGACGATGCGTTCAACGTCGCTGGCGAAGGCGGAGACCACTTTGCCCAGCCCGGCCGCTTCCATCTCAGCCAGCGTTTTCGGCTCCACCTGCAAGTTCCAGGCGTAATCGGCTTCGCCCGTTTCCAGGACTGCACGGGCCGCCGAAAGCGCCTCGCCGCCTCCTTTGAGGACCACCCGGTCGAAATAGGGCGCTGGGCCCCGGTAGACCGGGTTGCGCTCATAGACGGCCTCGTCGTTGGCGGTGAACTCGATGATGCGATAGGGGCCGGAGCCCAGCGGGGCGGTGTTCTGTGCGTCACAGGTCCTCGCGGCGGCGCCGACACAGTCGGCGAACTGCGCCCGGCTGATGACCGGAACGCCGGCGCCAACGAAGGCGCTGTACGGGTACGGCGCTGGAGCCGCGAACCTGATTTCGACGGTGCGGTCATCAAGCGCTTGAACGGATGATATGCCCGTAAATGCGTCCTTGCCGGAGCATCCGGTCTCCTCATCCGTGCAGTAGCGCCAGGTGAAGGCTACGTCGTGGGCCGTTAGCTCGCTGCCGTCGGACCACTTCAGGCCCTCCCGCAGCTTCCACGTGATGGACGTCAGGTCCTGTGCAACCCCGCCGTTCTCGACGGTTGGGATTTCGGCGGCCAGCCTGGGCGTGAGATCGCCGTCGGGGTCATAGCTGGCCAGGGGTTCGAGCGTGACAGCGCCCGCGTCCCGGTCTTTATAGCCGTCAGCCAAATACGGGCCGGGCAAAGAGGGGGCCTGCCAGTAGCGGATCGTCAAAACTTTCTCGTTATTCGCGGCCTCCGTCGGCGTCGGGGTGTTGGTCGGCGGCTCCGTAGCGGCAGGCTGTGACCCGCCGCATGACGCCAGCAAAGCCACGACCAGCAGACCTGCCAGCCCAATCCATACTGTCCTGTAAAGGCGCTCTCCCAATACACTCGCTGCACGCAAAGTTTGCACCAACTGGCTGCCTCCTTGACAGTCTCGGCGCTGCCGGTTCATCGGAGGCGCATGGGTTTGCCAGGTCGGTCGGACCTACAGTCCCAAGCTGAATCTTAGCATGAAGGCTCTTGATGTTGTGTAGTGGGGCGGGCTTACGGAGACCGTATTCAGGGCGAACGGGGAAAACGATGGCACGGCGAAAATTAAAAGACCCTGCCCTATAACCCCGGCATCTTGATGGCCCCTTCTGTGTACAGCGCCTTGAGGGTTGTGAGCGCCGCAGACCTGACTTCGGGTGACTGGGCTTGCTGTCCCAGGCTAGACACGGCATCGGAAAACGTAGTTTTACCGTCAAGCCTGGCTGCCAGCAAGGCCACGAACCCGCTGACCGGGATGCCTTCCGCCCGCTCCGGCGTGGTCAGGACGTGGCCCCAGACGTATTCGCCCTGACCGATGACCGGTTTCCTGAGCGCCTGTACTCCCTGGGACCTGGCGGGCCTGGACTCCCAAAAGAAGTCCTCCGGCGTCGCGTCGGCGATGCGCTTTCTCCTGGCCAGGTCCGCCTCCAGGATATTCACCCCTTGCAGAAAGTCCGGCGGCGCCTGGCCGCTGTCGATGACCGCCCGTTCATATCCCTTGGGCGACTGCCCGGCCACTGTCCTTATGAAGGACTCTCTGGGGCTGGAATCCTTGTACCTGGAGATGCGTCTGGCCTCCCAGAAGTAGGAGTCCACCGAACGGTTGCTGGAGTAGAAGAGACGGGCCAACTCTCGGAACTGCGTGTACTCGTTGTGGTAAGTTTCCTGGTAAGCCAATGCGGCGGGACCGACTATGTCGCCGCCCTTGAGCGCCGTGACTACGTAGGCGGCGCCCAGGACTCCGGACATCAGCGCCAGGTGGACTCCCGAGGAGAATAGGGGGTCTACGAAACAACCCGAGTCTCCTGCAAGAACGAATCCGTCGCCCACCAGGCGTTCCGAGTCATAGGACCAGTCTCGCACCACCGAAGGCCCGGCGGCTATGGCGGCGCCTTGGAGCATTCGGGCTGTGTATTGGGAGCGTCGGACCTGGTCCTTCAGGAAGTCCAACGCGCCCAAGCTGCTGATCCCTTTCTGGCCGGCGGAACTGTCCACCACCGCCCCGACGCTGGTCAAGCTGTTGTGCAGCGGTATGGACCAGAGCCATCCCTGGTCGTAGGACTCGATGAAGATGTTGTTCTCGTCGGGGGAAGGAAGGAGTTGGGCGCCCCGGAAGTAGGCGTAGACGGCCAGGTTCTTGAAGAAGTCGTCCCAGCGCCGAAGCCCAAGCCGGCGTCCGATGAGGCCCGCCTGGCCCGTGGCGTCGACGACGTACTCAGCCTGAGCCCCTTCTTGGGATGACCCTTCGGGAGTGAAGCGGACGCCGCTGACCCTGTCGCCGTCGAAAATGAGGTCGGTGACCTGATGACCCTCGCGTACGTCCACGCCCAAGTCGCGGCAGTTTTCCAAGAGCAACTGGTCGAACCGGGGTCTCCATACCTGATAGGAATGGGGATTCCTTGTGTTGGTCTCCTTGAAGCGCCAGGTCCAGGGAGTCTTCCGGGATCCCCATACCATCGTGGCGCCCCACTTTGGCAGGAACCCCTCCTGCTTTATGGCAGGCATGACCCCCAACTCTTCCAGCACGGGAATGGAGGCTGGGAGCAGGGACTCGCCCACGTGGTCCCTGGGGAACCTGGCTCGCTCAAGCAGCAGCACGCGGACGCCTTGGCGGGCCAGCATAGTGGCGGTGGAGCTGCCTGCGGGGCCGCCTCCTACGACGATTACGTCCGGTGAAGGAGGCATTGGATGGCTCTACCTTGGGTTGCTCAGCTTGGATCGTATGCTGTCCTCAAACTCGGTCAGCGTCACGGGGTAACCGCCGGTTAGTCCCTCCGTTGCCCGCTCCAACGTTGTAACGTGGACCTTGTCTCGGACCAATCGAAAGCGTCTGCCACGGTCAGCTTCTTCGAAATCGACGGTAAACCAAGCGATGTCTCCACTAGAAAGGTCATCGACTTCTTCCATTTTCCCCAATGATGCGAAGAAGCGCTTATCGATTACAACTGCCATCTTCTTTCCCCACCGCCGAAGCGTGGGTACTTTTGTCTGCAACTGAGGCATCAATCGCTTTGGTCCACTGCTTCTATAGTCCGGCCTGCGTATTTGGTTCGGGAATGGCGGTCCGTCGCCTTCAAATGCTCTGATGCTGCGAAACTCGGCATCCATGCCCTTACCCGAAAAATAAACCGCCTGGATCTCCAGAGCACACCAATCCAGCGGCGCTGAGGGACTTTTCCGATTCGCCAGAACCATATCTATCCGCCCCACGTGGGCGCTGCCGCCTTCCGCCTTGAGGAAGCCGACCTCAGTTGCGATGTCGGGTGTCGGAGTCCCCAGAATGGTCTTACCGACCCATTGAAATATCGTCATCTCCTCTTCAAATCGGCGAGGGCAGAGCGTCCTTAGCCCATCTTGCCCGCCCGACGCAGGGACAGCCACACCGTCATTATCCTCGTATAGCCGAAACGAGCAAACACCGCCCTTCTTGGTGCAGGGGCCTCCATTCATCCTGAAGGGACATGGTTGAGAACCCGGCGTCCCGGAATATGCAAGCCTCTCATCAGATGCCAGTTCAAGATAAGAGTACCCGTACCATTCTCCTATTCCGAAACGGCGAGTCCGGTTCACGCCGATAGCTCGTTCGATGTTATCAGCAGTTCATACAGCAGGTCATGGTGCGTGTTCTTCATAGGGACTTTTGCCAGACGGAATCCGTATCCACGCGCCATTCGGATGATTTCAGCATTCTCGTCGTATGTCATCATGAAGGGGCCTTTGGCCGTGGCCATGCGCTCGAATAGATTTTGGTGATTGATCTCGTTATAGGTATATAGCCGTCTTCCCGCCCGCTTTCCGGCGGCCGTGTACGGAGGGTCTATGAAGAAGGCGGCGGTTCGATTGTCTTTGCTCAGGTCGATGAGATTCACGCCGTCGCCTTGGAAGAAATCGAGGCGGTCGGCATAGGCGCCGATGGCGCGGATGCGGGCGGCGAGTGTCTTAGCGTACCAGCGAGATGCGACACCGGCGCCATTTTCTCCTTCTTTCATTATCGAGGCCCCTTTGGCGAGAATGCCGCCGCGGCTAATCCTGTTTCGGACCAACGTGTTGAACGCGGCGTCTACTTCGCCCCCTGTGGTTTCGACGAGCGTGGCTTGGACGTTTTCCCGGGTAGGTTGAAATGTTTCAACCCGCTGCGCCAGTTGTTCGGGATGGTCGAGGATACAGCGCCATAGGTGTGCGATGTCCGGGTCCTTTTCGCACAGCGCGGCACGGTCCACAAGCCCTTCCATGATGGCTGTGAGAGACGCAGTGGCGCCGCCGGCGAACGGCTCTACAAATAACTCGGGGCGACGATCAAGACGCGCCAACCATCTTCGTATCTGGGGTACGAGCCAAGTTTTGCCGCCCGGATAACGGAGAGGGCTCCGTTGTGGGACGGAGGCGACGTTCACGACGCTATCCGACAGCGCCGGGATCGCTTTCGGGGAGTCCTCCGGTTCAATTCCGAGAAGGTCATCCATGCTCATAGGAAGCGCGATTCCGTTGCTGCGGACCTTAGAGCCTGTTTTGTGTTTTATGCTCGTGAGAACTCCTGACCCAGCGCTAGAGGATCCTGAACCGGAAGGTCGAGGTCGAACTTTGAGGAGGCCCCTTTCTGTCCAGAAGTTCTACGCCTGCCCGTATATGAAACTTACGGCCTGCGAGCGCCTGGCACACGTTGGGATGAAGATGTCTCAGCCCAAGGGTATGATGAATGTCCCCGGCGCGAAAAGTCACTGCCACATTTAACTCGGGGCGACGATCAAGACGCGCCAACCATCTTCGTATCTGGGGTACGAGCCAAGTTTTGCCGCCCGGATAACGGAGAGGGCTCCGTTGTGGGACGGAGGCGACGTTCACGACGCTATCCGACAGCGCCGGGATCGCTTTCGGGGAGTCCTCCGGTTCAATTCCGAGAAGGTCATCCATGCTCATAGGAAGCGCGATTCCGTTGCTGCGGACCTTAGAGCCTGTTTTGTGTTTTATGCTCGTGAGAACTCCTGACCCAGCGCTAGAGGATCCTGAACCGGAAGGTCGAGGTCGAACTTTGAGGAGGCCCCTTTCTGTCCAGAAGTTCTACGCCTGCCCGTATATGAAACTTACGGCCTGCGAGCGCCTGGCACACGTTGGGATGAAGATGTCTCAGCCCAAGGGTATGATGAATGTCCCCGGCGCGAAAAGTCACTGCCACATTGTCAGCCCGGCGGACGTCCTCAACCCCCTGGCACAGCAAACCGCGAATCCGCTCTGCATCTCCAATGGGCATTGCGCTCAGCTGCTTTAGGCCGGCGCGGCCTCGATGGGTTTGTTGGTGGCCGGGTCCACGTCAAAGGGGCTGAACAGGTCCAATTCATCCCCCATCTCTCGGACCGCCGGAATAACCTCCTCGCCCATGAGTCGGAGGGAGCGCATCTGGTCCTCGTGGGTCATGGCCCCGTCGCCGTCCCAGAAGAAGACACTGCCGGGACGCAGGAACTCCAGCACGTGGCGTATCTTGGGCAGAATCGTTTTAGGAGTCCCGGTGATTATCGTGTAGTCCCCGACCTGGTCCTCGAAGTTCCTGCGGTTGGTCCCGAAGCGTCCCACCGGCCCGAAGGTGGAGGCCTCCAGCCTCTTCGATCTGCGGGAGGTGTGGCCGGGTAGGTTCATTATGGCGGGGTTCACCGCGCCCTCGTTGCCGGAAAGGAAGGGATTGCTCACTCCCGATAGGTACTTGCGCCCCACCTCGTCGGCTTTCTCTTCCGTCTCGTCCACGTGGACCTTCCATAGATAGGCCACGTTCTGAGTCCCCGATTCGTAACCGGCCTCGGCGGCCGTGTCGTGGTAAAGCTGGAAGGCCCCTTTGGTCGGCTCCAGCTTGGTGGCCAGAAGCACCAATGGATAGGCGTGCTGGGCGGACCAGGTGACCGTTTCCACGCTTACTGTGGAGGGTATCCAGATGGGGGGATGGGGTTTTTGATAGGGCCTGGCCCAGGGATTTACGTACCGGTACTGGTAGTGCTTGCCCTCCCATCGGAATGGGCCCGGCTCGCTCCATGCCTTAATGAGGAAGTCGTGGGCTTCCTCGAAACGCTCCCGGTTGTAGTGGGGCGGCGCGTTGTGAGAAATGCTCTCTCTGCCGCCGCCACGGACGAACCCAGAGACCAGCCGCCCGTAGGAAATCATGTCGATCATAGCCAGCTGCTCGGCCAGCCACAGGGGGTCCTCCCATATCGGCAGGATGTTGCCCAGGATGATTATCTTCACCTTGTTGGTCACCCTGGCCAGGATGGAAGCGCCCACGTTGGTGACGCCCTGCATGCAGAAGGGGGTGGAGTGGTGCTCGTTGAGCATCAGGGCGTCGAAGCCCATCTCCTCTGCGTATATCTTTTCGTCGATGTAGCGGTTGTACAGATTGGCGCCGACGTTAGGGTCATAGAGGCCGTTGCTTATGGCCATGTCCGTCTGCTGGGTCCCCATTAGTCCGGTTGTGTCGTCCTGCCAGGGTTGCTCGGTGAAATGGCCTATAAGCATTTCAGACTCCTTTTCGCGGCGGATGGTACGCCGGGAGGCTGTCTAGTCGGCTGCGGCCGCAGCCTGAACGGTCATGCCGGTCTGAGTGTCGCGTTCCCAGGGGCTGTAGAGCTCCAATTCCTCCCCTATCTCTTGGAGGGCGGGAAGCACCTCATTGCCGAAGAGGCGCAGGCTGCGCATCGTGTCGTCGTGGTCCATGGCGCCGTCGCCGTCCCATATTATGAAGCTTCCGGGCCTCAGAAACTCCAGCACGTAGCGCATTTTTCGAATGACAGTGTCTGGAGTCCCGGTGATGATGCTGTAGTCGGCGACCTGTTCTTCGTATGGGCGGGTGTAGGCAGTAGTGGCGCGTCCCCCCGTTCGCCAGGTTGACGTCTCGGCGCCGGCCTGACGGCCCAAGGGAGCGTGGGCGGCGGTGGAGAGCTGCTTGGCGCCCCGGGGAGTGAGCCCGGGTAGATTGGCCACCGCAGGGTTCACCTCGCCCTCGTTCCCGGCCAGGAAGGGGTTGCTGACTCCTGACAGGTACTTCCTGGCGGTCTTTTCGGCCAGCTCGTCGGTCTCGTCCACGTGCACTTTACCAAGGTATGCCACGTGCTGAGTCCCCGATTCGTAGCCCGACTCTTTAGCCGTTTGGCGGTATAGCTCGAAGGCCTCCTTTGTGGGACCCAACTCCGTGGCAAGGAGGCAGAGGGGGTATCGGCGCTGGGCCGACCAGATAACGGTGTTGACGCTTATGGAGGACGGAATCCATATGGGCGGGTGAGGTTTCTGGAATGGCCGCGCCCAGGGATTGACGTACCGGTACTGGTAGTGCTGGCCCTCCCATCGGAACGGCCCCGGCTCGCTCCATGCTTTGATCAGGAAGTCGTGGGCCTCCTGAAACCTCTCCCGGTTATAGAACGGAGGAGAGTTGTGGGCCACACTCTCCCTGCCCCCGCCGCGGACGAACCCTGAAACCAGCCGCCCGTAGGATATCATGTCGATCATGGCCAACTGCTCGGCCAGCCACAGGGGGTCGTCCCATATTGGGAGGATGTTGCCCAGGAGTATGATCTTGGCCTTCTTCGTTTGGCGGGCCAGTACGGCGGCGCCGACGTTGGTGACCCCCTGCATGCAGAAGGGGGTGGAGTGGTGTTCGTTGAGCATTATCGCTCCGAACCCCATCTCCTCGGCGTATATCTTCTCATCCAGGTAGCGGTTGTACAGCTGAGCGCCGACCTTGGGATCGTACAGATCGTTGCTTATGCTGAGGTCGGTGGATGCGTGGCCCATCAGCCCGGACTTGGGGTCCTGCCAGGGCTGTTCGGTGAAGTAGCCTATGAGCATGAATTACACCTCTTGACGTCTATGAAGCCTGAATCCGTTGGAAAGCGGCGGTCTAGTCCGCCGCCGCCATCGCCTCCACGGGCTTGCCAGTCCGGGTGTCCCGTTCGTACGGGCTGTAGAGCTCCAGTTCCTTGCCGATTTCCTTGACGGCGGGAAGCACCTCTTGGCCGAACAGGCGGAGGCTGCGCATGGCGTCGTCGTGGTCCATGGAACCGTCCCCGTCCCATAGAATAATGGAGCCGGGCCGAAGGTACTCCAGCACGTACCGTATCTTCTCGATGACCGTGTCGGGGGTCCCGGTGACTATCGTGTGGTCGGCGACCTGCTCCTCGTAGGGGCGGGAGTAGGAGGCCTGGTATTGACGTCCCGCGCCTCCCAGACCGTGGCGTCTGCCCGAGGGACCGTAGGCGGCGGCCGCCAATCGCCTGGTCCTCCTGGACGTGTGGCCGGGCAGGTTGACGATGGCGGTGTTGACCGTTCCCTCGTTTCCGGCCAGGAATGGGTTGCTCACTCCCGTGAGGAACTTGCGGGCGGCCTTCTCCGCCAACTCTTCAGTCTCGTCAACGTGCACCTTGCCCAAGTATGCCACGTGTTGGGTCCCGGCCTCGTAGCCCTCTTCTTCCGCCGTGTCGAAATAGAGCTGGAAGGCCTCTTTCGTCGGTTCCAGCTGAGTGGAGAGGAGGCATAGCGGATAGCGATGCCTGGCCGTCCAGGTCACCGTCTCCACGCTGACGGTGGAGGGTATCCAAATGGGCGGATGGGGTTTCTGGAACGGCCTGGCCCAGGGGTTCACGTAGCGGTACTGGTAGTGCTTGCCCTCCCATCGGAATGGGCCCGGCTCGCTCCATGCCTTAATGAGGAAGTCGTGGGCCTCCTCGAAACGCTCCCGGTTGTAGTGAGGCGGCGCGTTGTGGGAGATGCTCTCCCTGCCTCCGCCGCGTACGAACCCGGAGACCAGCCGCCCGTAGGATATCATGTCGATCATGGCCAACTGCTCGGCCAGCCACAGGGGGTCCTCCCATATGGGCAGGATGTTGCCCAGGAGTATGATCTTGGCTTTCTTCGTCTGGCGGGCCAGTACGGCGGCGCCCACGTTGGTTACGCCCTGCATACAGAAGGGGGTGGAGTGGTGTTCGTTGAGCATGATGGCGTCGAACCCCACCTCTTCGGCGTACACCTTCTCGTCCAGGTAGCGGTTGTAGAGCGACGCTCCGATTTTGGGGTCGTACAACCGGTTGCTAATGCCGAGGTCGGCGCTGCTCGCCCCCATCAGACCGGTGTTCGGGTCCTGCCAGGGCTGTTCGGTAAAATAGCCTATGAGCATCAAGTCCTCCCGATTCGGGATTAGGCGCCGTCTGCCGCATTTCCCAAGAGGCGCAGGCTTCGCGAGGCGTCGTCTTGGGGTTGAAAACTGGCGACATTATAGCACAACGTCCCCGTTCCAACGCGGGAGAGGGACGGCGCTGCGAAAGGGGATCGTGGACGCCCTTGGACTGTTATGCTAGGCGGCCAGAAACGCCTGGACTGCCGCCAGAAACTCGTCGGGCTTCTCGACCTCAGGACGGTGGCCGCAATTGTCGATAATCTTGAGCGTGGAGCCTGGGATGGCCTCGTGGAAGACCCGGCTGGCGCTGACGGGCACAATCGGGTCCTGGTCGCCCCAGACCACCAGTGTGGGCACGGTCTTCAGCCGCATGAGCAGGTTCGACGTAGAGTGGTCGTACATGTAGGGCTTCCAACCTATTCGGCAGGAGGTCTCCCGGGCCATGTCCCAAAGCTCGGTCTGCTCCGGCGACGGCTCCTCCGGACAGATGGCGTCGAACTCTGGCGTCTGGTCGGGATTGAGGATGCCGTCGGTGATGAATACTTTGGCTACGACCATGAACATGTCGTATATCTCACCGGTGGGAGGCAGAATGCCCATGGGCCCCACCAGCGCCAGCTTGTTGAAACGGCCAGGGTCCATCGACGCCATCTGCGCCGCAAGCCAACCGCCGAACGAGAAGCCAATGGCGTTGACCTTGCCTAGGCCGAGGTCATCCAACGCCTGGTGTTGGAAAATGGCCAGGTCCCGCATGTTCCTGATCCACTCCTGAGGATCGGACTCGCCGCAGCCGGGGTTCATCGGAGAGTAGACCGTGTAGTTCTTGGCGAGTTCCTGGTGATACTTGAGCCAACCGGGGTGGCCCGTCTCGTCGTGAAAGATAACCAGAGGGTCGCCCGACCCTCCCTTGATTACCTGCACTTTCGACCCGGCCAGATCGTATACGTCTTCCGAATGCGTGGGGGCAGCAGTGGCCATTCTGGACTCCTCCTAGGGTTTGCCGCGGGACC
The DNA here is from genome assembly GCA_965237875.1 of Dehalococcoidia bacterium. Taxonomy (GTDB): domain Bacteria; phylum Chloroflexota; class Dehalococcoidia; order Lucifugimonadales; family JAGWBF01; genus DAOUJI01. Next base: position 1,247,051 of record CBDEGP010000002.1, on the reverse strand, counting down.
GACTGTATCTTAGCGGGCGCCCGGCGCGACGCAATGCCCGTCACGGAACTAAGGCGGTCTCGGGGCTTTCCAACTTGTAGCATAGCCCCCTTGCCGTGTCAAGCGAGCGCACTCGGTCAATAGGGTCTTTCGATCGTCAGATGCTTTGCTGGCCCCGTTCGTGGTGAGCAGAGTTATGTCCGGGGGCCGGGGCCGAGCGTCGGCGAGTAACTGAAAGCAGTTACATGAAAGCGCCCCTCGACCCTGTCATTCTGAGCGCAGCGAAGAATCTAAGGAGGCCCACCACAGGCTGGCGCCGTCCCAGCAATGGGTCCTCGCTTCATGGGCGTTGCATTTTTTGTCGGGCGGGCTTTGTGATCAACCTCTTTAGATTCTTCACGCCGCTGCGCGGCATTCAGAATGACAGTGTGGGGGCGCTCGGAAAGAAGTTGACATGGCCTCGGGCCCGTCGTAGGGGCGACCGGCGGTCGCCTTGGCTGACACCCGAAATCAGTTACTTGGAGGCCGGTCGAACCACCCTTGGACAAGCTATCGACTGACTGCTCGTGTATGGTTAGGGGCGACCGCCGGTCGCCCCTACAGGGTTCGTTGCGCGCGGTGTGACGCGGGGAACGCCCCGCCGCCGCTCGACGCTTGGTGACGCCCGTGCTATGATTTGCGCAACCTGGCTGCTCAAGCCTTCAGAGGGGAGTTGGACATGAAGATTGGAGTGAACACCAGCGTCAATTCGGACTCTTATGACGTAGCGGCGCTTGCCAAACGTGCTGAGGAATTGGGATTCGAGTCCTTCTTTCTCCCCGAACACACCATCATGCCCGTGAACGTCAACACCCGGTACCACGGTTCGGACGACGGTTCGATACCCGAGTACATGACCTACATGGCCGACCCTCTGGTGGCCTTGTCCAGGGCTTCGGCTGTGACCAGCGAGATAAAGCTCGGCACGGGAGTCCTCCTGGTGCCTGAGCACAACCCGGTGCTGCTGGCCAAGGAGATAGCCACCCTGGACTATTTTTCTGGAGGCAGGTTCCTGTTCGGCATCGGCTCCGGTTGGCTCCGTGAGGAAACGGAAATCATGGGCGGTGACTTCGACCACCGCTGGACTCAGACTAAAGACGCCATTCTGGCTATGAAGGAGCTGTGGACCAAGGATGAAGCGGAGTACAACGGGAAGTATTATCACTTCCCTCCGGTGCGTTGCAATCCCAAACCAGCGTCCAAGCCTCACCCTCCGGTGATACTGGGCGGGTTTGCCAAGAACGTCTTCAAGCGGGTGGTGGACTACGGAGACGGGTGGATGCCGACCAGGGTGACTCCCGACGACATCCGCCGAGGCCGGGCTACGATTGACGAGCTGGCGGAAGCCGCCGGACGGGACCCCAAGTCCATCGAGATAACCGTTTTCGGTCTGACGGCGGACGAGCCTGACCGGATCAAGGAGTTCGAGGGCACGGGAGCCGTGCGCGCCATCGTAAGGCTAGGCGAAAACCGAGGCGAAGAATCCCTCAGGGAACTGGAGAGGATGGCCGCCGCCGTCCTCTAGCGAGCCGGGCGGGCGACCGCCGGTCGCCCCTACACCAAGGGCCAGACCCTGGAGGCCAGGGCCTCCATTTTATCCGTTGCCTCGTTGACGCTGGTGGCCCACCTGACCATGTCGAAGGTCAGCTGCTTCACGCCGATGTCCCCATAGGCCCTAACGTCCTCGGCAATCTGCTCGGGCGACCCGGTGAACAGCGCCCGGTCTCCGTCTATGGGGGAGTCTTTGATGTCGATGGTTGGGGGCCTGTAGATAATCTCGATCTCATAAGGGTCCCTGCCCGCCCGTTCGGCGTAACCTGCGATGCGGCACATGGCCGCCTTCAGCTGGTCCAGCGTACCCATTGGAAAATCGGGGTTGGCGCCCAGAGGATGCCATGCGTTGGCCATGCGTCCGGTCCTTCTGAGAGCCGGTGTGCTCTCGCCGCCCACCCAAATAGGGGGATGGGGCTTCTGTACCGGCTTGGGCAGAAAGGAAATGTTGGAGAAGCTGCAATATTTGCCCTGGAAGCTGGGACTGTCGCTGCCCCAGAGCTCCTTCATGGCGAGGATGTATTCGTCGGTGACGGCGCCCCTTTCTTCGAAGGGAGGGATGCCCAGCGCTTCGAACTCCTCCCGCATCCAGCCCACGCCTATTCCAATGATCAACCGCCCGTTGGACACCACGTCCAGGGTGGCCAGGGCCTTGGCCGCCACCAGGGGATTCCTGTGGGGCACGATGAGGACCCCGCACACCAGCCGGATATTTTCAGTCCTGCCCGCCAGATAGGCCAGCAGGGTGATCATTTCCATGGACTCGCCGGAAGGAGACCCGGGAAATTCGCCGCTCTCGGTATACGGATACCTTGAGTCGATGGTATTGGGCACCAGGATGTGGTCTCCCGAAGCCATCGAGTAGTAGCCGAGCTGGTCGCCCCGCTGGGCTATGGCGGTTATCTCCTCCGGGCGGGCCAGAGGGCCACGGTTGGGGATTGAGAACCCGTATCTCATAATTCGGCCTCCCTGTAGGTTTGCAAGATTCTACGACTCACAAGGAAGCCCGGTCAAACGAGGCGTGCGATTGACACCGCAGAATGGCTCGGATATTTTGTCCCCAATCCCAGTAGGAGGCCAGTCATGACGGCTCCCATCGGCCCCGACCACATATACCAGCTAGTCTCCGTGGGAGATGGGAACGTCTCCCGCGACGGGTCCCGGCTGGCCTTCACCAAGTCATGGACCGATCCGGACTCCATGGAGAATAGGTCGCAGATAATGGTCATGGACTTGCCCGACGGGGAGCCCGCGCCCCTTGGCGTAGAGCATGGCAATAAAGACGTCCAACCCAAGTTCTCTCCTGACGGGTCAGCGGTTGCGTTTCTCAGGCCCGATGAAAAGGACAAACGTCAAGTCTGGCTGGCGCCCAGCGCCGGCGGCGATGTCCGCCAACTTACCGCCATTCCGGAGGGTGTGGCCGAATACGCGTGGGCGCCCGACTCGAAAAGCTTGGCCGTGGCAGCGGACGTGGACCCGGACAGACCCCTGGATGGGCATGACGCCCCAAAAGGCCCCCAAGTCAAGGTCGTCCGCAGAATCAAGTACCGTTACGACACTATGGGCTGGAGGGGAGACGCCCACAGGCACATATTTGTCGTTGGCGTAAACGGGGGTGAGGCCCTTCAGGTCACCGACGGGGACTGGGACGACCGCGCGCCTGTCTGGTCGCCCGACGGGCAGCGCATCGCCTTTATGTCGTCGCGCCGGCAGGACAGGGATTTCGTGGACTACAACGAGGCCTACGTGGTCGACGCCGGCGGAGGAGAAGCCGAGCTCCGATCGCAGGGCCTCCTTACGGTGGGAGGGTTGGCCTGGTCGCCGGATTCATCAGCGTTGGCGGTCCTTGGGTCCGATGACCCCCAGGCGAACGCCGGATGGCAGAGCTGGTTGTTCGTGCTCAGGCGGGGCCAAGCTCCCATCCGTCTCACCGACGACGCCATAAATCCCGGCGCCACCTGGACTCCGACCCTTCCTCCGCCCAATATTTTCTGGACCGACGATGGGAGGATTCTCTTTCTGGCTGACTCTCGGGGAGAGACCCATCTCATCAGCGCCCCTGCGTCAGGCGGCGCCGTAGAAAAGCTAATGGGGGGAGGAGCCTCGATTACCGGCCTGGCGATGGACGGCCAAGCCCGCCGAATCGTGGCGTCGGCGGCATCGCCGTCATCTCCGGGGGACCTTCATCTTACGAGCGCGTCCGACGGAGAGTCTACGCAAATTACGGGCTACAACCGCGACTACTTTGCCGCGCACTCTCCGGCGGAGCTGGAGAAGTTCTCCATCAACCGGGCCGGTCTGGAGATACACTGCCGCTTGTGGCTGCCGCCTGGATTTGACCCATCGGGTGAATATCCTATGGTCGTGGACATTCACGGCGGGCCCAACGGAGTCTTCACCGATGCTTTCAACTCGCTGCAACAAGTCCTGGCCACGTCCGGGTATCTGGTCCTGTGCGTAAACCCCAGAGGGTCTTCCTCTTACGGCGTCGACTTCATGAAGGCGGTACTGGGGGACTGGGGAGGCGAGGACTGTCTGGACATCATGGCCGCCGTCGACGAGGTCTGCCGCAGACCTTACGTCGATTCCTCCAGATTGGGCGTCCACGGCTTTAGCTACGGAGGCTACATGACCTCATGGATCGTGGGCCGCGACCACCGGTTTGGCGCCGCGGTGGCGGGGGCGCCATGCACCGACCTGCCCAGTCTCTACGGCACGTCGGACATAGGCGTCAGCTTCGGTGAGGTCCACTGGGGCGGAACAGTGACGGAACATTTTGACGCCATGAGGGACAGATCGCCGTTGACGTACGCCGCCAACGTGGAAACTCCCGTCCTGCTGATGCATGGCGAAGCGGACTTCCGTTGCCCCATCAACCAGAGCGAACAGCTCTTCACGGCCCTGAAACGACTCGGGAAAGAGGTGGAGTTCGTCAGGTTTCCCGACAGCTCTCACCTTTTCAACAGGGCCGGTCACCCACGGCTCCGAGAGGAGTACCTGAAACGGGCGCTGGACTGGTTCAACTCCCACCTATCCAACACCGGGGCGTCGTGACACTTGCCGTTTGACAGACTATAGTGAATGGGCTAAAAAGGCCTAATCCCCCGTCCTAGACTGAGTGAGCGCTATGTATGGCTACGCTGCCAAAGCCTGTCGAAACAACAACTGACGGCAACTTACAGGCGGAACAATTCGTTGGCGTCCTAGGCAAAAACGGCGGCTATACTCACGAACGTGACAAGTTGCTGGCCCGGTTCAACGACCGCATCGCCGTGAACCCGGCCTTGTCACGGCAGATGGTCTCCTGGCAGTCCAACAAGCAAGCGCCCGGCTTCAGGTGGTTCAAGTTCAAAGAAGGATTCAGCGTGGCGCTGGTGCGCTATCTGTTGGGTTTTCTCGGCGACCGAGGGAGGCTTCTGGACCCCTTTTCAGGGACTGGCGCCGCTCCGATCACGGCGGCTAGCAGTGGATGGGAAGGCACGGGGATAGAAATTCTGCCGGTGGGGGTCAAGATAGCCGATGGGCTGCGGGCCGCTCCGGCCGTAGACCGCGATTCCTTCCGGCGGCGGACGGCGGAATTGTTGGGGCAGGTGGAAACGCCCGCCGCCGATGTGCCTTCACTCGACAGATTTCCGCACCTTCGCATTACGGAAAAGGCTTTCCCGCCGGACAGCGAACAGGAGATAGCGGCAGCCAGAAATTGGTTTCGGCACGCCGAACCAGGCGCCGAAACCGAGTTGCTGGCCCTTGCGGCAATGAGCGCATTGGAGGATGCAAGTTGGACCAGCAAGGACGGCCAATATCTACGATGGGACCATCGGTCCGGCAGAAACCTCAAGGCCCGTATGGAGAAGCGGACCGTGCTCCCCTACTCAGCTTCCTTGAAAAACAGGTTGACCATGATTGCGGCCGATTTGCCGAAACTGACCGGCGCTTATAGCGCTGAAGACGTCAGAATAATCGAGGGGTCTTGCAACGAGACGCTGCTCGACCTGCCGCCGAATTCCTTTGACGCGGTAATTACTTCGCCGCCATATGCGAACCGGTACGATTACACGCGCACCTATGCCCTGGAGCTGGCCTGGCTGGGATACGACGACTTTGGAGTGAGCGGCCTTCGGCAGCGTCTCCTTTCCGCAACGGTCGAGAATCGCTCTAAGCGCACCCAATTGACGGCTAGTCATGAAGAGGCTCTCTCGCTTTTCGACCGAAACTTGGCGGTCAGGGAGATAACCGACGCCCTTGAAGAAGCTAACTTGAGACGTGAACTGCCGAACCCCCACGTCATACGTCTTGTCAGCAACTACTTCCTTGAGATGACGACGGTTATCGTCGAGTTGGCCAAGGTTTGCCGATCGGGCGCTTCAGTCTTCATGGTGAACGACAACGTCCAATACCACTGCCAGGAAGTCCCAGTGGACCTGATTCTGTCTGACCTAGCCGAGCAATGCGGGTTCAAGACTAAAGTCATTTGGACTCTTTCACGGGGGAAGGGAAACGCAAGCCAGCAGATGGGGCGCTTTGGTCGCAGGGAACTCAGGAAATGCGTTTACTGGTGGGTACGTAGATGACCAACGATTATCGCCGGTTTCTGAGTCAACTGCGCTCCCAGGAATTGACACGCAATCTACAAAACCGCTTGGACTTGCGGGTTCGTGATGTCGTGCGTTCAATGGCCGGAGATGTGGGCTTTGACCTTCCTTTGGAGTCCTACCTCATCTCGCAGGCGGCATGGGACCATGTGTCCTGTGTGGGCGTGAATCCGGCGCTTGTGTTTTGCCATGCAGACATGCTGGAAGAGGAGCCGTTTGTCTCGTTGTATTACCGTGGAATCAGCGGACTGTCTCTGAAAGAAGTCCAAAATCAAGCGCGTTCGGTGGCGGCTTGGGAAAGAGACCCGGAGAAGAGGCCGCGAAAACCGCGGCTGACCAATGACGCGGCCAAACAGGTGGCGGGTCTATACAACAGCGTAATCTCGTCGACTATAGAGAACACGACCGATTGGGTTTTGGAGAACGGGTATCGCACGATGGTCGCTTCACTCGGCATCTCTTTTGACGGCACGATGCGGAATACGTTTGGGAGGCTGCCCGAACAGAGGGTACGGCGATTGCTGTTGCAATATGTCGTAGAGCATGGGCTGCTCGCTGGGCCGGATTACCCCAACCTGGATTCCCTGTCCACTATCGAAGGAAGATGGGAACTAAAGGGTAATGTGAATATGGAGTTTAGTTCAGAGCCGGATGTGGCTTTTCGCAGGTCTGGGTCATTAGAGGCAACGATCGAAATCAAAGGCGGCATAGACCCCGCGGGCGCCCTCGAACGGTTAGGGGCAGCCAACAAGTCGGCGACCGCTGCGTTGGCCGCTAATACGAGGTGCAAGAATTTCCTCGTTGCCGGAGCAATTACTGACGAGATGAGAAACCGGTTGGAGCAAGAACGGCTTTTCGAGCGGTATTTTCCTCTTGTGGACCTATTGGCAAGCGACGTTAGGCAGACCGAGTTCTTCGACGAAATCTTCAACCACGCCTTGCGAGTGTCCGCTTCCTAGCCCACACCGCCCATCGCCAGGATTTCGTCCCATTCGTCCTTGGTCACAGGCTGGATGGACAGGCGCATTCCTCTCTTCACCAGGAGCATCTTCTCCAGCTTGGGATTGGCCTTGATGTCTTTTAGGGTGACCTCTCTGGGGAGCGGGGCGTCGCCCTTTATATCCACCATGAACCAGATGGGGTTGTCCGGGCTGGCCTTGGGGTCGTAATGCCCGCTGGTTGAGTCCCACGATGTGTTGTCGGGATAGCCCTCTCTGACGATGGTCGCGGTGCCCACAACCGACGGTTCGCCGGTAGAGCTGTGATAGAAGAGGGCCCGGTCCCCCACCTTCATCTCGTCCTTCATGAAGTTGCGGGCCTGGTAGTTTCTCACACCGTCCCACTCGGCGGTCTGCCCTTCCTCTGACATGAGGGCAGAGAAGGAATAGGCGTTGGGTTCGGACTTGAACAGCCAGTATCTGGTCTCGGCCATGATGACCCTCCCTCGGTCCGGCAGCCGCAGTAAGAATGGGGCCGTCTTAAGCAGACGGCCCCATTAGTATACCATCGCCTTCCGTATTCAAAGGTAAAGGGACCGAGGCGCCGCGGGCCTTACCGCCCTATGGAATCACGGGAAATTGACCGGCCCGGCTACTGCTGCATGGCTTTGAGCAGCCCGATGACGTTGCCTTCAGGGTCACTAAAATGGGCGATGACCACGTCGGGCATCACGGGAGTCACTGGCATGGTGGTCTTCCCGCCCATCGTCTCGGCCTTGTCCAGGTGGGCTTGCAGGTCGTCCACTTGGACGTAGAAGGTGACCCTGTTGACGCCGTCTGCTGCGTCGCCGATGCCGCCTATGCCCTCACCCTCACTGTGGGTGTCGACTATTCCGTAGTTCATGGGATTGGACGAGTCGACGTGCCAGCCGAAAAGGTCTCCGTAAAAGCTCATCAGGGCATTGGCCTGTTTCGACTGTATCTCGAAATGCACCACCGGATTGGGCATGCGAACCTCCTTGGAAGCCTCGGTGTTGGTATTGAGGGCGCCCGCCCGCCGTCCGGGCAGGCCGTGCTCGCCGTGGCTTGTGCGCTATGCGGAGACCCAAGGATCAGGTCCGGGGTCTCCGCCGCCGGCCGCCGCCGCCAGCCTTGTCATGTAGTGGTCCCAGCCTTCGGAATGCCGTTCCCGACTCTCTGGGGTGGACAGGTCCTTGTGCACCAATCGAAGGACCGTGCCGTCTCCGTCGGGAATTAGGCTGACCTCGACGGTGGTCGAGCCGGGAGGAATGGCGGCGTCTCCTTCCCAACCCCAGGTGAAGACAATCCTCGAATGGGGCGTCAGTTCGACATAGTGGCCGCTGGCCTTGTTGGCGCCGGTTATATCCACACGGAAGATTCCTCCGGGGACCGGGTCGAGGGTTATCTCTATCCCCATCCAACGGGCCATTTTCTCAGGGTCTGTGAAGAAAGCGTAGACTGTCTCAGGACTTGCGGCTATGCGCACCTCCGTCTCGACGGTCTGTTCGTTAGACCCGCCGGCGCCCGTTGACGTCATGCAGGCTCCTCCATATCTCTATTGGCTTCCTCTTCAGCTTCAGCCTCCCTGGCGAGCCTTCTGAGGCTGTCTTCCCAGAACCGGCCCAGGTACTCCATTATCTCGTTAAGCCCTTCGGGTCTTGCCCGGTACATCCGCTTTGTGCCCCATGTCCTCACGGAGACCAGGCCGGCGTCCATCAAGACCTTCAAGTGCTGTGAAATGGCGGGACGGGTTACGTCGAACCGGGCGGCGATCTCTCCGGCGGACATCTCGGAACTGCGGATGAGATGCAGTATCTCCCGCCGGCGGGGCTCTGCGATGGCTCTTAATGGGACGTCCACGACCCTTACGTTAGCATATACATACGTAAGAATCAACTAACTGTTGCCATGCAGAAGCGGGTTAAGTTGAAAATATGCTGACGAACCAAAGCCGCAACGGACAGGGGTCGGGGTCCCGTGATTTCCACTAAGTCAGTCGATTGAGGCCTCTGTCATTGCCAGCGGCAGAGGAAGCTGCTGAATCGACCCGAAACCCGACACGCCGACGCCAAGAAGACGGAAAGACCTGCCCGGTGTCAGCTCGTTGGAGAGAAGCCTCCACCCTTGCTCGAGAAGCTCTGATTCCTCGTGAGTCGGCACGGGCAGGGTCGCCTGGCGAGTGAAGGTTGTAAAGTCGGCTAGGCGCAGCTTCACCGAAACAGTGCGTCCCAGAAGCCCCTTGCGCTCCAGATGTTTCGCCACCCTTTCAGTGAGTCTCGAGAGGACTTCCCTCAGCTCTACGGGGTCGCTTATGTCGCTGGAGAAGGTGGTCTCGGCGCTCACTGACTTAGTCTCCCGCTCCGTATTCACCCGGTCGTGGTCTACGCCCCGGGACCGGTGCATCACCCAGTCGCCCCGTTTGCCGAAGCGTCTCCGGTGCCAGTCGGCGGGCATACCGGCCAGCTGTCCGATGGTTTCCACTCCCTCTTGACGCAGGCGTTCAGCCGTCTTGGGGCCGATTCCGGGGAGCTTCTCCACTCCCAGGGGCGACAGGAAGGAGGCCTCTTCCCCCGGATGTACCACCACCAGGCCGTCGGGTTTCTGCAAGTCGGAGGCGATTTTGGCCACCGACTTTCCGGCGGCTACGCCGATGGACAGGGTCAAGCCCGTTTCATCGTGCACCCTGGTCTTCAAGTCGATGGCGATGGCCAAGGGAGGTTTCTCCTCCACCGCTCCGGTGATGTCCAGATAGGCTTCATCCATGGACATGGGTTCCACGAGGTGAGTGACGTCCAGAAACATGCCCATCACCTGGTCCGAAATTTCCTTGTACCGCTGGAACCTGGGAGAGACTCGGATTCCCTCGGGGCAGAGACGGACTGCGCGGCTCATGGGCATGGCCGAGTGGACGCCGAATTTCCTGGCTTCGTATGAAGCGGTGGCCACTACGCCCCGGTCCTCGGGCCTGCCTCCGACTATGACGGGCTTGCCTCGGAGGTCCGGGTTGTCCAGCTGCTCCACCGCCGCGTAGAAGGCGTCCAGGTCGGCGTGGATGATGTGGCGCGTCCCGGTCTCGTCCATGCCTAGATTCTACGCCTGGAGCGGCGGCGGGGTCTAGGAACCCGTGTCCGCGACCATCAAGCGTATTGAAAGCCAATAGCGCCGCGTCATTGAGCAGGGTGTCACCGCGAACAAACGTCGATAACTGCTCAGGAATTCAAGACAGACAGTTAGCCTGGACTCGAGAGGCGTTTCCGCCCGGGCGTGTGCCGTAGCAAGACGACTTACGGTCCACTTCTTAGAAGTGTTTCACGGTCTGTTCTCTGATCATTGAGCCGTCCGGAAACATGTCAGCTTGGCGCCCATGGGTTCCGTATCGAAAACCTGTCTCTCCAACCTTAGCAAGAGGTTTCTCTGTCATAGGTGGGTTGAAATTTGTTATTAGAACCTCTTGGTTCATGGTACGTAGACGACCAGTTCGTTGTTCAGTCTCACCTGTCTTCATGCCTGAAGAGGATTGGATAGGAGTAATTCCATATCCGTCAAACAGCTCTCTTATTTCAGTGGTATCATATGAGGACAATATCCAGAATCCTTTCGCCTTCCTGAGTTGATCAGCGATAGAGAGGTGGTCTCTCTCATCACGCATGTTGAATTTGTAATTGACGCCATTTCCTAGATAAGGAGGGTCAAGATACATGACTGTCGTCGGGCTATCATATCTGTCTACGCAATCTCGCCAGTCCAAGTTCTCAATGAGGACTGTGCGAAGTCGTTCGTGGATGGGCAACAAACGTTCCCTCAATGTTTTCAATGCGCCGATCAGTCGATTTCCATGCCCACCGTCCCGGATGCTTGTTTGGAATCGTGGATATTGAGCCTCACCTCCCCAGCCAGCCATTATGAGATAGTAGAACCTGTGGGCTCTTTGCACATCACCGAGGGTTTGAGGGTCCATAGAAGCTAATCTGTTGAACTCTGCACGGGATGCTAGTTCCCATTCAAATGAAGCGATTAATTCTTCAGGTTTCTCCCTGACAACATGAAAAAAGGTCGTCAGTTCTTGGTCGATGTCGTTCAAAACTTCGACGTCGCTTTTGGGCTTTCCGAAAAGCACCCAAGCAGCGCCCGCGAATGGCTCAACGTAGCATGTATGGGGAGGGATCATAGGGATAATGAATTTACGCAGCCGTGACTTACCACCTACCCACTTGAATGGGCTGCTCAGCATACCGCCGTGGACCTTACCCCTTTGAGAGGCCATACCTTAACTTCTCCTATCGCTAGGATGTCTCTCTCAGAGACATCCTAGCATGTCAATATATCTATGTCAAGCACTAGATCGGAAATCCAGAGATTCGGTGAAAAGCTCAGACTGTTGCGAAATTATCATGGGATTACCTTGAAGGGATTGGCAGAGTTGCTTGGGTATAAAGCTCATGGACACCTCAGTGAAATCGAGGCTGCCAAGAAGATTCCCACAGCTGCATTCGCCTTAGCTGTAGCTGAACTCTTTTGTGTGTCTGTCGACAGTCTGCTCAATGATGGACTAGAGATAGAGCTACCCTACCGATCTAAGGAGCAAGATACATTGGATACAAGAGTACCCTTGGTTGACAGGCCCCCTTCTATTAACGAGGTCGAGCGGTTCCGATTGATATTTAGCACATACCAGGATGGAACCGGTATGCTTGCTTCTGACGGTGGCAAAACGATTCCGGGGTGGCGGGACTTTGAGAGATCGATTGCCGTTGCATTAGGCGGTATCTGCTCCGAGAGTAAGGATGTCTTTGATGTCCGGCTGCCCGCTCCTGGTCGAAACGAGGTTTACTATGGCATATCATGCAAGATGCGCAGGGAACTTTCAAGTACCGATCGACACGGACGAGTCACAATAGAGCTATCCAACTCAGCGCGTAAATTCTGGAACCACCTTAGGACCAAGGGAATAGATCAAGGGAACTACAAACAGTATGCGCCGGCTGTTGGCCGTGCCTTGATTGAGTTGGTATCTGAATGGCACCATCTCGCCAGTGTTGACCACGAAGGGAATGTTGACTTATCGAAAAGTTGCTACTTGACCCTCTCTTGGAACAAAGAAGGCTGGTATCAGCTACACCAGTTCCCGTTGTCACTTCCGGATGCGAGTCAATTACAGTGGATGTTTCCAACGTATACAAAGGAAGGAGAGTCGTCAGTAGGCAATCATCTCAAAGGTAGCGATACAACTGGCGGTCTTTTCGAGTGGTATGGAGAATCCGGGGGCCAGTTGAAGTACTACCCTCTAGTTGCGGACGCAATATGGCAATCTCATAGGTTCAAGTTGGAACCCTTGCCACCCAATCTAAAGCATGGTGTTCTTCACAAAGTCGAAACTTATTTTCCCACCCAATGGTTGGCGGTACAAAGTAAACTGAACGACCTTTTTGGTAACTGAATCATACTGATAAGAAAGCGGAAGTGGTGACTAGGACTCCTCGTGGGTCGATGGGAACATTGTCATACACGGTGGATGATGTGGCGCGTCCCGGTCTCGTCCATGCCTAGATTCTACGCCTGGAGCGGCGGCGGGGTCTAGGAACCCGTGTCCCCTGGGTTTCGTCCTCCGCCGGAATGATGGCGGGGGAGGGCCGTTGGCTCTTAACTTCCAACGTGTCAGCTTCAGCTTTCGCCGGCCTTGAATTCCGTATAGAATTGCAAATGCCCTCCATAAGGACGTTCCCCAAAGCCGCCGGCAAGGAGGATGGGCATGGTCCGTCAGAAACCTGAGTTGAAACTCACCGTCGAGGATTACCTCGCAACGTCCGATGACGAGCGCTACGAACTGCTGGACGGAGAGTTGATTATGCCGCCTGCCCCGGGCACGCGTCACCAGAGAATTCAGGTCAACCTAGGAGCGCGGTTGTTCCAGTTTGTAAAGGAGATGGGCGCTGGAAAGGTCTATTTCGCTCCCACCGACGTCGTGTTCTCAGGCACCGACGTCGTGCAACCTGACCTGGTGTTCATCTCGACCGAACGGCGCCACATCATTACCCCGGCCAACATACAAGGCCCTCCCGACTTGGTGGTAGAGATACTCTCACCTGCCACTGCCCAGCGAGACAAGGGTTACAAACGTGAATTGTACGCTCGGTGTGGGGTCGAAGAGTATTGGATGATAGAAACCGTAAGTGTTCAGACTTGGGGGGGGGGGTTAAATAGCCGAAAGGCGCTTGGTAGGGGGTAGCATGGGAGGCAGGGGTTATGTCATACCAAAGGGGTGTACAGCGAACTTGACCTGACCACAGCCAATCGTGAAGTGCTGTTGGAGGTCATTGCCCAGCAGCAGGCTGCCATTGCCCAGTTGCATCGGCGGATAGCGTCGCTGGAAGGGAGCCTCAAGCCGGGGGGACCGACCAGAATGCCGGGCAATAAACCGGTTCCAGGCCGAAGGGCGCCAGAGAAGAAGAAGGGGCCAAGAAAGCCACGGACCCATAGCTTTGCTCGCCAGCGTATGACGCCGACTCATCGGGTGGAGCATGCCCTAGAGACCTGTCCGGATTGTGGCGGGAGCCTGGCTGGGGGATGGGCACAGAGGACCCGGGAAGTCATCGAGATTCCGACGGTTCCGGTACAAGTGACGGAGCATGTCTACGTGGCCCGGACTTGCCCGGAGTGCCAGCGGCGTCGGGTGCCCAAGGTGGCGCTGGATGGCGTGGTCATGGGGCGCCAGCGCTTGGGGGTCAACCTGGTCAGCCTGATAGTGACGCTGCGAGAAGAGGGACGACTGCCCCTACGCACCATCCAATGGTATCTGCGGACGGCGCATCAGTTGCACCTGAGCGTCGGGGGCATCGTCCGGGTCATCCATGGGGCGGCTCAACAGGCCCAACAGGCAGTGGCCGAGGTGCTGGATCGAATTCGAGCCAGCCCCGTGGTGCAGGCCGACGAGACCGGCTGGCGCCAGGACGGGACCAATGGCTATGTCTGGACCTTCAGCACCCCCACCGAACGGTACTTCCTGCGCCGTGGCCGGGATAAGGGGGTGGTGGACGAAGTGCTGGATCAGTCCTTCGGCGGGGTGTTGGTCAGCGATTTCTACGCTGCCTATCATCATTACCCTGGCCTGAAGCAACGGTGCTGGGCCCATCTGCTGCGGGACATCCATGACCTGAAGACCCTCTACCCGGATGACTCTAGGCTGGCGCGGTGGTCTGTGGCCATCCACAAGCTCTACGCTGCGGCCAAGGCCTCGGCCCATCCCGGGGCGCACCAAAGGCGTCTTGACCAGCTGGGGCTGGAACGGAAATTGCTGGCCCGCTGCCGACCGTTCCTGGAAGACCCGTTGGCAGTCCAACGCAAGCTGTGTCGGCGCATAGAGCGGTTTATCAAGGAGCTGTTTGTCTTTGTGGCCGAGCCTGGGGTGCCATCCGATAACAACGCTGCCGAGCGGAGCCTGAGGCACCTGGTGATCAGCCGTAAGATCAGCGGCGGCACCCGCTCGCAGCAGGGCACCGATAGCAAGATGGCCCTGGCTTCCCTCTTCGGCACCTGGCGCGCGAGGGGATTAAACCCCCTCGTGGCATGCCGTCAGTTACTCACATCCCCTCAAGTCTGAACAGTTACTAGAAACCGACCCTGGAACTTTAACGGTCCTGGTTCTGGAAGGCAGCAGCTTCAAGGTTGTTGAAACCTTGGGCGAAGGCGAAACGCTGAAATCGTCAAAGCTCCAAGGCTTCAGCATAGATGTGGACGACATCTTCGCCCCGTAACAGTCCCTCTGTTTAGGGGCCTCCGCCGCGGGAGGCGTTCCGTCGCCTACAGGATGTGGAACAGGAGGTGGTGCTTCCTCAGTACGTCCTCGGCGAAGTCGTTGGCGAAGTCCCGCCACACCGAATGGATGTGGTTGGCGTTGTTCTGGCGGTTGTCGAACTCCGCGATGAAGTCGTTGCCGTGGAGCCTGTAGTAGAAGGCCTTGCCCCTCTCAAGCCCCCCTGCCCAGGCGAAGTGTATGGCCTCGATTCCAGCGTCGAGAACGGACTCCAGCTTCTTCTCGGCCACGTCGGGCCGCACCTGGTTTACATAATCTGAAATGAGGGCCAGCAGGACCTTCTGCTGAGTGGCGTTGAGTTTGGAGGCGGGAAGTCCCTCCTCCCGCGGGAGAGACGCCTTGGGACTGGTGTAAGTCAGCAGGTCCCAGGGGGCGTCGTCGTAGATGATGGCCTTGGACCGTTGGCCTGAGTCCAGGGAGTTCACCAGCTCCAGGCCCAGGTCTTCTCTCCGGTGCAGCACCCTCTGGCCCTGCTTAGGCCCTCCGGGCACCTCGGCCGGATTGGCTCCGAAGAAGAAGGGGGTCATGGACAGCACCTTGTCCTTCCAGATGGAGAAGTTCAGGCAAGCGTGGTGTCCCTCGATCCTGACGCCCCAGGGGTCCTCTCCCCCAGGCTCACCGAAGACGGTCCAGAAGTAGAGGTCGGGGTCCCTCTCCCAGGTGATGACGCCGCGCCCTTTCTCTATGGCGCCCAGGATGGGCTCCAGTTCGATGATGTCCCGGACCTTCCGGGCTGCGTCCTCGTCCAGCATGGCGTCGACTATTTCCATGGCGAGCCCGCGCTGCACGAGGTCCATGTCCCTTAAGGGGAGTCCGTGGCGGTTCAGCGGAGCGAAGTACCAGAAGATGCGTTCGCCGTCGAGAAACGGATAGGTGGCTTTGGCCCTCTGCTGTGCGTTCAGACTGGCGAGCCAGTTGGCCGCAGCGTCCGCCATCTGCTGCACTGCGTGGGCATGAGGATGTCCTGTTGTGGTCACTGCTTACCTCCGGAGTCCGCGTTTCGGGGGAGTTTAGCTTCCATGCGGTTGGCGGTCAACCTGCCGCACCGGCATGAAGCATTAGCGGGCGGACGCGTTGCCCGGCTCACGTAGGGTCGGTGGCAGGCGTGACAAAGAGGGCCTGAATCAGTCAGGCCCTCTCGTCTATTGTCCTGGAACTTCTACGATTGCCCTATCGACGCGGCGCCCCGGTCCAGCGTTGCCAGGATGGTCTCAGCCAGCTTTCGGGCAGACTCCGGGCTCAGTTCGACGGCAATCCTGGCGCTCACCCCCTTGCTGGGGTTGACGAAGTCTATGTTCACGGCGTGGGCTGCGTCCATATGGTCCGGGTGGTCGAAGCCGACGTTGGCCTGGCTCAGGGGGAACCAACCCTGCTGTCCCCTGCCTGCTCCGGCAATCTCGGCCTTCTCGACGATCATGGTGCACATGGCGACTCCTTAGACGGCGGAATGTCCGCAGTTGACGGATCAGGCTATCTCAGATGCTTGTCAAAGAAGGCGAAGGTCTTCTGCCAACCGTCGACGGCGGCTTCCTGGCGGTACATGGCGCGGTCGTAGTAGAAGAAGCCGTGGCCCGCGTTGGGGTACATGTGAAACTCATGGTCCTTGCCGTTGGCCTTCAACTCAGCGTCGTGCCGGTCCACCTGCTCGACGGTGGGGTTCTGGTCGTCTTCGCCGAAGAGACCCAGGAGGGGGCAGCATAGGTCCTTTGTGTAGTCGATGGGCGAGACGGGGGTCCTTTCGTTGAGGTCTTCCGCAGCCATTACGACCCTGCCGCCCCACAGGTCCACCGCGGCGTCCCATCCCGTGGACCTGGACGCCACCAGCACGGTATGGCGTCCGCCGGAGCAGCTGCCTATGACGCCGACCTTCCCAGTGGAGTAGGACTGTGCTCGCAGGTAGTCCCTGGCCCCCACCACGTCTCCAACCACCTGGTCGTCGGGAGCCCCGCCTTCTGCACGGACCTTTGCCGCAACGTCCTCGGGAACTCCGTGGCCATTGCGGTGGTACAGGTTGGGGGAAATGGCGGCGTACCCGTGGTGGGCGAACTTTCGGGTGAATTCACGATAGAGCTCGTCCCAACCGGGTATGTGGTGGATCAACACGACGCCCGGGAAAGGCCCGTCGCCGTCGGGTTTGGCCAGATAGGCGCCGATAGACTCGCCGTTGTTTCCCTGAATTGTGACGGTCCCGGCCGTCATGCCTTCGATGATGTCCGTGGTGTACTGATGTGCCATAGCCAACCTCCTAGATGCCGGCAAAATCGGATAGCGGTTTTGGATTCCCTATATTTAGCACGTAAGCGGCCCCAGCACAACCACCCCCTGCGAGGGTGTGGCGGGGTTTGTAGGCGGGGTATGAAGCTTCCGAACCATCGCGCCTTTGAGAACCGAGAGCTTTACGGCGTCTCTCCGGCATTATACGTCGGCTAATTCAAAGTTGGATTTTGAATTAGCCGAAACACCGTGCTAAAATTGAAGGCATGGCGGTCGAACGAGACCTGACGCCCAGGCTGATTCAGGCGGCGCAAGAAGCCTCGTCAATAACCCTTACTGGGCCTCGCCAAAGTGGCAAGACCACCTTATGTCGAACCGTGTTTGCCCAGCTTCCATACGTGAGCCTTGAGGCGCCGGACGTTCGCACCTTTGCCTTGGAGGATCCCCGAGCCTTCCTGGCCCAGTTTCCCAACGGCGCCGTAATCGACGAGGTGCAGCGGACGCCGGACATCCCGTCGTACCTTCAGGGTGTCATCGACACAGAGCCGCAACCTGGCCGGTGGGTACTGACAGGTTCGCAGAACCTCTCGCTTTCCGAATCGGTGAACCAGTCCCTGGCCGGCCGGACAGCTGTGCATCATCTTCTTCCCCTGGCCCGGAGCGAGGCTGTCAGATTCCCCCACTATCCCAAGACCCTGGAGGAGGCCGTTTTCACCGGTGGCTATCCTCGCATATACGACCAAGGGTTGGACCCGTCGGAGTGGCTCCGTTCATACGTTGCCACGTATATCGAACGGGATGTTAGGACCGTCAGTGTCGTGGGAGACCTCGCGATGTTTCAGCGTTTCCTCGAGCTGTGCGCGGGGCGCACGGCCCAATTGTTCAACTATTCGGCGCTGTCCAGCGACTGTGGCGTGTCGCAACCCACCGCGAAAGCCTGGCTAGCAATACTGGAAGCCAGCTTTATCGTCTTCCGGTTGCAGCCTTTTCACGCAAACCTCGGCAAACGTCTGGTGAAGATGCCGAAGCTGCACTTCTACGACACAGGCCTCGTCTGCTGGCTCATCGGCATACGTACGCCGGAACAACTGCGCTCCCATCCTCTGCGGGGTCCCATATTTGAGACTTGGGTGGTCTCGGAGGTCGCCAAACGCCGGATGAACATGGGTCAAACGAGGGGACTGTCTTTCTATCGGAACCGGGACGGAGCGGAGGTCGATCTAGTCATCGAGCATCCGTCCGGGGTCACCTTGATGGAGGCCAAGGCGTCTCAGACGCCGTCATCGAGCCTTTTTGACGGGGCCCTCCGGGTGCGGCGTCAAATAACCGATCCCGGGATTTCATGTGATGTAACGGTCGTTTACGGCGGCGAGGAGTTGCAACGGAGATCTGTCGGAAGCCTGATGCCCTGGAATAGGTTGCATGAAGCTGTTTCGTGGGGATAGGAATCGTCCCGAGCGAGAGGCTGCGGCCGTCTAGGCCCGCTTAGACCCGGTGCGCCTCTTCGCTGGACGTGAGGCTTCGTAGAGAGCTATCCACTCTTCGACCGGCGTCCGGGCCACTGCCTCTCCTATAAGGTGCAGCGGCAGGTCGTCCAGCTTTCTGAACCGGACGCACGACTTGCCCATGTCCAACTTCTTGCCGGTGGCCTTGTAGCTGTCCACGAACCATTCTGTCGTTTCAGGGTCTGCGTAGACGTTCATGAGATGCACCGAAATATAGTTCTTCTCCGACGATATCGCCGCATACATCAACGGGTGGCCGTTGTATGTCTTGGGGACCCGAGTCAGCGGCACGACGTAGGCGATCATCCCGAAGTCCATTATCTCCTCGTACCCCTCCGGGAGATCGGAAAGGACCGCCTCGCGCACTGCGGAGACAGCCTCACGCCGCTCCGGGCTCAACCCGCCCAGGTACTCCTCCACCGTCGCCGCCGTGCTTTTCAAAGCCCGCCTCCACTGCCAGTCTAATATGCCAGCGACAACCCGGACCGCCCTAGGAGTCCCCAATATGCGTCCGACGGGCGACGCGGGGCATGGGGGAATTGCTGACGGACTGAATCAGAGAAAAGGAATGGCGTCCCAGGCAGGATTCGAACCCGCGACCTAGCACTTAGAAGGCGCCCGCTCTGTCCAACTGAGCTACTGGGACTCGGTGCAACTTTATAGTAGGGTCGTACAGGAACGTCTGTCAACGTATCGGGCTGTCGGTAAAGCCGCCTTGTGCGGCGTGTGCCCACGGGCTATTATATTGCTGGCCTATCCTGGCCGCGGCAACTCGGCAAGGCAGGAGGCAGTCCTATGCCAGGCTTCATGGGCGCCAGCGGCTCTCTCAAAATCGAGCTCGACGTTACGGTAAAGATGCGTGACGGCACAACCCTGTACGCCGACGTATACCGGCCCGACACGCCGGAAAAAGTTCCCGTGCTGTTGCAGCGCACACCCTACAACAAGGCCGTCGCCCAGGCCCGCACAGGCATGATGGACGCAGTCCGGGCCGCCTCCCACGGGTATGCCGTGGTCATCCAGGATGTCAGAGGCCGCTTCAGCTCGGAGGGGGAGTTCTACACCTTCCGGCAGGAGCTGGAGGACGGCTATGACTCCGTAGAGGCGTTTGCCGCCCAGCCCTGGAGCTCCGGAAAGGTGGGGATGTACGGCCGCTCATACGTGGGGGCAACCCAATGGCTGGCGGCTGTCACGAATCCCCCGTCTCTGGCCTGCGTAGCTCCCGGCATCACGTCTTCCGACTACCATGAGGGCTGGACCTACCAGGGAGGCGCCCTGGCCTGGGGCTTTGCCGTGTCCTGGGGGATGGACAGGCTGGTGACCGCCAATCTGAACGCCATCTCCCGGAGCAGCAACGTGCCCGAGGGAACTGCGTCCAGGCTGATGGACGAGTCGGACCGGATGGACCAGAATTTCCTGTTTACTCCGACCAGGGACTACCCGCATATCAAGGGACTGGCGCCCTATTTCTACGACTGGATAGCCCACCCCAAAGCGGACGACTACTGGGCGCCCTGGAAGATTGAGGACTTCCACGACAGGATACAGGTCCCGTCCCTCAACTCAGGGGGCTGGCACGATATCTTCCTGAAGGGGACCCTGCGCAACTTCTCAGGCATGAGGTCCAAGGGACCCAATGACGCGGCCAGGAGCAGCCGCTTGATAGTGGGTCCGTGGCACCACGGCGCATCGCTGGGGCCGGGCATATCAGGGGACAGCTATTTCGGCGTAAGGGCGGACGAGGCCGCTATAGACCTGCCGGGAATACACCTTCGCTGGTACGACCACTGGCTCAAAGGCATAGACACGGGCATGTTGAACGAGCCGCCGGCCCGTATATTCGTCATGGGAGAGAATGTGTGGCGGGAGGAACACGAGTGGCCCCTGGCGCGGACTCAATACACCGACTGTTATCTTCACAGCGGCGGCAAGGCCAATACGTTGAACGGCGACGGCTCCCTCTCTTTTGAAGGACCGGGCGATGAGCCGCCGGACGTGTTTCTATATGATCCCCGCTTTCCGGTTCCAACCAAAGGAGGCGGTCTTTGCTGCAGCTCCCAATGGGTCCCCGGCGGGGCCTTCGACCAGCGTGAGGTGGAAACCCGCCAGGACGTGCTGGTCTATACGTCGCGGCCCATGGACAGGGACCTGGAGGTTACAGGCCCTATCAGCGTAACGCTGTTTGCGGCAACGTCGGGGCCGGACACCGACTTTACGGCCAAGCTGGTGGATGTCTGCGAGTGTGGATGCACCCGGAGCCTCACGGACGGAATCATAAGAGCGCGGTACAGGGAGTCCCTGGCGGAAGCTAAGTTGCTGGAGCCGGGCCGGGTGTATGAGTACACCATCGACCTGGTGGCCACCAGCAACGTTTTCAAAAGGGGCCACAGCATCAGGCTGGAAGTGTCCAGCAGCAACTTCCCGCGGTTCGACCGCAACCCCAACACCGGCCGGGAGCCGTCGGAAGAGACGGAATTGAGGCCGGCGGTCCAGACTATACTGCATGACGCGGCCCATCCCTCCCGCATCACACTTCCCGTCATAGCCGAAGCCTAATGCGCCGGACCTCGTTGTCTGTGGTCAGGTAGGCTGCGCGTGGAGGCCAGGTGGGGATGCCTGATGGGGGGCGTAATCCTTGCCATACTGTTCCTGTTGTGGCTGATTACGTGCCGCTACGGGGCGCCAGTCTGACGTTGGGACGCCCTCACGTGATGTCGTGCGAGGCTACCTGAGGCCGGGAGCCGGCCAGTTCCACGAACTTCTTGGCGATGTCCTCGGGCTCGACGTTCACCATCAAAAACCCTTCGTCGTTGGCGATGAACGAGGAATCGTCGTTGTAGCCGTTGACCATCTCGTTCATGATCTCCACCAGCTCCGGCTCAGGGATCCCCTCAGCCAGCCGACGGACATCGGGGTCGGCGCCGTTCCTGACGGCCCCGGCTATCTTCTCACCCAGCATTTCCTGGCGCACCGCATCCCGCTGGATTCCCTCGACGACGTTGAGATGGCGTCCGATGTAACACCCGCCGAAGTACATGACCTCATGCTCGACGCCGTCGATCTTGTCGTTGAAGAGGGCCTTGGGGAACAACTCGTTGTCCTCAAGGTACTTGTGGACGGCGGCGTCCTCCCATTCGGGAGATTCCTTGTCAAAGGCCAGGAAAACCGAATACATGAAGAAGTCCTTGGGTTCCACCTTTATACGCATAAGACCCTCCCCGGCCCGTTTTACAGAAGCCCGGCGTCTCCCAGAACTTTGTCGATGTTGGCGGGGTCCTGCGCCACGGCCCCTGAATCTATCCTGTGCATGGCTTCGACTACGGCTGCGCTGGCGGGGGTGGGGACATTCGCCTCCCTGCCCTTTCGCACCACGTAACCGTTCATATAATCTATCTCAGAGCGGCGGCCCTTGTACACATCCTGGACCATGGATGAGCGCCAGTCCACGTCGGCTTTGCGGCCCAGCATTTTGGCGTCGATTTCCTCGAACACCTCGCCGTCATCGGCCCGATTCCAGGTCTCGGCGTCTATGCCCCGCACGGGTTCGACGTTGAACCCAAGAGCGCTCCCCACCTGTACGGTCTCCTTGGCCAGGTTGATGGCCAGCTTCCGGGCGTTGGGGTTGTCCCGCTGACCCACTGAACCTAGGCCCGAAATGCCCCCTATGGGGTTGCCCATGCAGTTGGTGGCCAGCTTGCACCAACGCTCTCCCCAGATGTTGGTGGTGGTCTTGGAACTGTCTATGACCCCCATCATGTCGATTAGGTCCTCTATCCTCTTGGACACAGTCCCGTTGGTCTCGCCGGACCTGAAAACGTCGTAGCCCCGGTCCCGCCCGGGCTCTCCGCCGCGGGTGACGTGGCCCGGCTCCCAGAGGGCGACTTCGATGCTGGACATGACCAGGGGAACTTCACGGTTGTACCCCACGATGGAGCCGATAAGCTCGTCGTTCATGCAGTTTTGCGCTGAGACGATGAACCCCGTTGGCTTTACATAAGGTTTGATGAAGTGGGTGGCCCACTCGGTGTCGTAGGACTTGACGGACAGGAAAACGATGTCGAACTGCTCGTCGACGCTCTGGAGGCCGTGGAGGTGCATGGCCTTCACCGGGACCACGAAATCTCCCTGGCTCCCGCTGGCCCGCAGCCCCTGGGAGCGCATGGCCTCCACGTGCTCCGGCCACTGGTCAAAGAGAGTGACGTCGTGCCCTGCGCGAGTCAGGAACGCTCCTATGTAGCTTCCGGCGGCGCCGGGTCCTACGATTGCGATCTTGGTCATGGTCTCGTGTTCCTTTCCGAATGGCTTGACGGGTGAATTCTTGAAAACCAGCCGATTACTCCCAATGCCCTGCTCGGCTAGTCCAGCCAGCTGGTGAACTCGCTTGCCGGGGTGCGGTTCGACCCCGCGGACTCGTCAGGCGCTCCGATGCAGAGCAACGAAACCAGCTTCCAGCCCGGGTCCGCTCCCAGAGTCTCGGCCAGTTTGTCCGGACGGGTGGGACCCCCCGTTTCCCATGTCACGGTGAGTCCTTCAGCCTGTCCCACCAGCGACATGATGTAGCAGGCACAGACGGTGGAGGCGTAGTTTTCCTGTGTCTCCTCGTCGTGGCGGCCCGGAACGGAGTAGGCGAACACCAGACAGGCGGGGTCCGTGACCTTGGACGTGACTATGGCCGCCCTCTGGGGTGTGTCGCCGCGGCCCAGCGAGAACTCGTGGGTTATCTCGGCGACTTTCCGGCGGGTCTGGCTGTCTTTGTCCATGACGAAGAAGCGCCAGGGCTCGGTCAGGCGGTGGTTGGGCGCCCAGACGGCGGCGTCCAACATTCGCTGGATGGTCTCTCTTGGGACCGGTTCATCTTTGTATTTCCAGGCCATCCTTCGGTTGTAGACGGCCTGGTAAACACTGGTGTCGCTGACGGGGATGTCGGGCATTGGAGTCTCCTGGATTTGGGACTTGCGCTCAGGTTATCGCCAAGCGGCGCCGGTGTCAACGCTGGGAGATGGGCTGTAGGAGTCCCTACTCTTCCTCTCGCAGGTAGGCGTCGGAGCCGTCGAGCCAGTCTGTGCGGATGGGGCTGAAGGCGTCGATTTCGTCGGTGTCTTCGAGGGCTTCGGCGGCGTGCTCCACGTTGGCCGGTATGTGGAGGGTCTCTCCGGCCCTGACGATGACGTCGGCGCCGTCGATGACGAACTTGAGGGACCCGGTCAAGACATAGGTTATCTGTTCGTTGGGGTGGGTGTGGGCTGGCACGGTGGAGCCTTTGGGGAATGTCAGCCTGCCCAGCATGACCTGCTCTCCCGTTACGATTCGGCGTCGTATCCCCTGCTTGAGCCTGTCCACCGGCACGTCGTCCCAGGGAACGGATTTCATGGGGTCCTCCTTAAGGGGGCTGTTCGGTCTGACGGCCCGTCGGGGTCATTGGGCCGTCACGCCTCCGTCAATGACCATCTCGGACCCCGTCATGTACGAGGACTCGTCGGAGGCCAGGAAGAGCACGGCGTTGGCGATGTCGATGGTGTCACCGATGCGGCCCAGGGGTATGCGGCCCATATAGTCAGGGTCTCTGGTGACTCCGCTTTGCCTATACATGTCCGTGTCGATGGCCCCCGGGTGGATGGAGTTGCAGCGGATGCCGTCCTTGGCGTGTTGGATGGCCGCGGCTTTGGTGAACAGGCGGACTCCTCCCTTGGAGGCGATGTAGGAGCCCGACGCCCTGGATGAGCCAACCAGGCCAACATTGGAGGAGATGTTTATAATGGAGCCGCCTCCGGCCTGACGCATGGCCGGTATGGACGTCTTCACGCCCAGGAACACTCCTTTGAGGTTGATGTCCAGGGTGCGGTCCCAGTCCTCCTCCGTCGTCTCCTCGATGCTCTTCTGGATGATGATGCCTGCGTTGTTCACCAGGACGTCCAGCTTGCCGTACTTGTCGACGGCCGTCTGGACAGCCGCCTGCCAGCTGGACTCGGAGGTGACGTCCAGGTGGACGTAGAGAGCGTCGCCGCCCGCCTCGGCAATCTCCGCCTCGACCTTCTGGCCCTCCTCGTCGAGAATGTCCCCGAACACGACCTTTGCGCCCTCGCGGCTGAGAAGCCGAGCTTCCTCCGCCCCCTGGCCCCGGGCGGCGCCTGTAATCAAAGCCACTTTTCCGTCCAGCCTGCCCATGTCGCCCTCCTTGTTCCGCCGCTCCAGCCGGGCTAGTAGTTCATGCGGGTGGCGCGGCTGCTCATCCAGTCGTGGCTCTGCTGCTTGCGGCGTGCGTACTTGTCTATGACCACGTTCAGGAGGGAGGGCTTGCCTGTAGCCAGGGCCCTTTCCATGGCGGGCCTCAACTGGTCAGGCGTCTCCACGTGTTCGCCGTGGCCGCCGAAAGCCTCCATCACACGGTCGTACCTGACCCCGTCGGGCTGGGTCTCGCCGTCACCCCGGTCGCCGAGGTTGATTTTTTCGGAGCCGCCGACGGAGACGTTGTTGGCAACCACGAAGGTTATGGGCAGGTCATAGCGGAGGGCCGTCTCCACCTCGAAACCGTTCCAGCCGAAGGCGTAGTCCCCGTTGAAGGACACCACCTGCTTGCCGGGCCTGGCGATTTGCGCTCCGATTGCGTAGGGCACAGCCACACCCATGCAGCCGCTGGTGCCGGCGTCCAGCCTGTGGCGCGGGTAGTAGCTGGGAACCATGACCCTGGAGACCGCCATGGTGTTTTCGCCGTCCACTGTGACCGTTGCGTCCCTGTCCAGGGTTTCCATGATGTCCCGGTACATGCGGTACATGTTCACCGGGGCGTCCTCGGCGTTTATCATGGGTTCGATGGCCTCTGCGTTCTTCAGACGCTGGCTTTCCAGGGCCTGGAGCCAGGGGGTTTCGATGGACCTGTTCACGTTCCCCAATTCCTCAAGAAGCTGCGTGAACACGGCCTTGCCGTCTCCAACCAGGCCCACTTCCGCAGGAGCGCCGTTCCCGATCTCCTCAGCGTCGATGTCCAGTTGGACCACCTTTACGTCCGGCGAGAACCGGGGAGCCACTCCGAAGTGGAACATCCAGTTGAACCTGGCCCCGGCCAGCAGCACCACGTCCGCATTCTGGAGGGCGTGAGTGCGCGCCCCGGAGGCGTTCAGCGGGTGGTCGTCAGACACGACTCCCTTCCCCATAGGCGACGGTATGAAGGGTATCTGCAGCCGGTCTACGAACTGGCGCACCTCTTCCGAGGCGTCGGCCCAAGCCAGGCCCTTGCCCAACAGCAATAGGGGCCGCTCGGCCTTGGACAGAAGCTCCACTGCCTTCTTCACCTGCTGCGGGTCGGCTAGCGGAGCTGCAGGCGGCGGGTTGGCCGGGAAGTAACGGAAGTCCTCTTCGTCGGCCATTCCGTCGATGACGCTGGACGGGATGTCCAGGTACACCGGGCCGGGGCGGCCGTTCATCATCTTGCGGATGGCTGCGTTCACGTAGTAAGGGACCTGCCGCGGGTCGTCAATCGCCACTGACCACTTGCAGACGGGCGACGCCGTTTCCATCTGGGGCGTCTCCTGGAAGTCTCCCCTGTGCTTGCGGCTGGACTCGACGGCCCCGCCTATCAGAAGCATGGGCCAGCAGTTGGCCCACGCCGTGGCAAGGCCCGTGATGGCGTTGGTCATGCCCGGGCCGCTGGGGACCAGAGCGACGCCCGGCTTCTTGGTGACGTAGTTGTAGGCCTGGGCCGCCATGGCAGTCGCCTGCTCGTGGCGGAAGGAATATATGGACAGCCCTTCGTTCTTGGCCGCCCCATTGATTGTGCCCATAGGGTCTCCGGGCAGGTTGAAGACCGTATCCACACCCTCGTTCTTCAACTGCTTGATGAGAATCTCTCCGCCCTTTAGCTGCGCCATGACTCCTCCTCTTCTGATGCCTTACAGAAATCCTTGACAAGACCCGCCCCTAAATGGGGCTTGGGCCGTTTCCTTCCACGGAGGGAAGGCCGATACGGGGCGGGGCGCCTAGGCTATGAACCCCTCCACGTATCCCTCGTTTATTTCGTCCTCGGACAGGTTCAACAGCGTCTTGAGCACGTAGTCGTTGTGCTCGCCCAACAGGGGCGCGGGCCTTATCTCGAAGTCCACCCCCGACATGACGTAGGGGGGGCCGTCGTATGTCGTCTCGCCCGCCTCCGCGTGGACAACCTTACGGTAGTGGCCTCGGGCGGCCAGCTGCGGGTCCTCCATGAGGTCCCTTCCGTTCTGCACGACCCCCGCCGGGACCCCGGCTTCCTGGAGGGCCTTGAACACCTGCTCCGCCTGTTTGTCGGACGTCCAGGACGAGATGACAACGTCAAGCTCGTCCTCGTTGGTCTTCCGGGACTCGAAGGTGGCGTACCTCTCGTCCGACGCCAACTCCGGGCGGCCCATGACCCCGCACAGGCCGCGCCACTCCTCGTCTCCCGAAACCGATATGACGCACCAACGGTCTTCGTTTCTGTCGTCCAGGAAGATGGACGCGCAGGGATATACGCCTTGGGGAGCGGCATGATAGGAGCGGTTGCCCATCCTGGGCTGGACCCGCCCCAGCGTGGAGTACTCAAGGACAGCCGTTCCCGTGGTGGATATGATGGACTCGTACTGGGAAAGGTCTATGTACTGGCCCTTGCCGGTCTTCTCCCGGTGGTGCAGGGCGGCCATCAGAGCGAAGGAGGACATGTGAGGGTTCACGGCGTAGTCGGTGAATGCGTGGCCCGGCGAGATGGGGTCTGAGTGTTCGTATCCCGCCAGGTAATGCAGCCCGGCCATAGCCGCCGCCATTGGCCCGTGCCCCTTGACGTTCTTCCAGCGGCCCGTCAGCCCAGCCAGCGAATGGCTGCACATGATGATGTCGTCCCTCAGACTCTTCATCACCTCATAGCCCAGACCCATGCGGTCCATGGTCCCCGCGCTGAAGTTCTCAACCACCACGTCCGAGTCGGGCACAAGACGCAGAGCCAAGTCCTTGCCTTTGGGGTGGCGGAGGTTCAACGAGATGGAGAGCTTGTTGGAGTTGTAGTTGTTGAACCAGGCGCTCATGTTGAAGCTGGATCGCCCTTCCGGCGGGACGGGGTCCATCTGGCGGGCCCCGTCATGGCGGGTCGTGGACTCTATTCGTATGACCTCCGCCCCGGCCCAGGCCAGCGTCCGGACGGAGATGGGGGCGACGGCCCTCCAGCCGAAGTCCAGCACCCTGACCCCCGCAAGGGGCATGTCCGCTCCGTTTCCGCTCATATTACGCCCTCCCGCCGGAGCTCCTCCAACTCTTGAGGTTGGATGCCCAGCGCCTCTCCGTACACCTCTTCGTTGTGCTCGCCTATCAGGGGCGGCCTCCGCGAGATGGCCCAAGGGCTTTCAGGCAGACGCACCGGCGGCCCCGGATACTTGACGGAAACGCCCAACTCCGGGTGCTCCACGTCCTGGAAAAAGCCCCTGTCCCCCAGGTGAGGAGACTTTACCACATCCTCCGGGGTGGCCGTAGGCACAGTAAACACCTGCCTGTCCCTGTTGAAGCTGAGCTCAAGCAGCTCCACCTTGGTCTTGTCCTTGAAGAACCTGAGCATCAGGTCCTGGAACGATTGCCGTTCTTTGGGGTCCTCCCTGACAAGCTCGGCATCGAGCCATCGCTCGTCGAATTCATCGCCCAGCCCCTGTTCACGCAGTAAGTCCCACACGGCTTGCAGGCTGGTGCCCGGCGCCGCCGCCAGAAAGTACACTTGCCCGTCCTTGCAGGGATAGACGTTCCGCACGGCGCTGCGTCCCCGGGCGATCTCGCCGCGCCGGAGCGCCTGCCCCATGATGTCATAGGTCGGCATCATCCCGGCCGTTCCCACGGCCATTGCTGCTTGCATGGAAGTGTCGATGTGCTGCCCCTTCCCGCCTCGGTCCCTGTGGAGCGTCGCCATCATCAGCGCGTTGGCCGTGTGCATCGACGCGGCCCAATATCCGACCTCGTTGTTGATCTGATATGGGGGCAAGTGGGGGAACCCCACCAGTTGGGTGATGCCTCCCATCGCCTGTCCCACGATGTCGGCGCTCTTCATGCGGCTGTAGGGGCCTTCCTGTCCGAAGGGCGTGATTGACGCCAGAATGACGCCGGGGTTGGCCTGGTGGAGGTCGTTGAAGCCAAGGTCCTGGCTGTCCATGTACCCTGGCTCGAAGCTTTCCAACACAATGTCCGCCCCCTTGACCAGGCCCATGAAAATCTCCCGGCCACGGGGCCGCTCGATGTCCAGGGTGACTCCGCGCTTGGACGTGTTGAACTGCCACCAGTAGAGGCTTTTTTCGGGCGCCGGATCGTCGTCGTAGAAAGGCCCCAGCTTGCGCATGGGGTCGCCGCCGGGCGGCTCGATCTTTATCACGTCCGCCCCCATGTCGGCCAGCAGCTTTCCACAGAAGACCCCTATAGGGCCTGTCAGGTCCAGAACCGTCAGGTCCGCCAGGGCACCGGGGGGGGGCACGTCTCCACTGTTCAACAACCGCCTCCGAAAGGGGTGTTGGAACCAAGAATATCCCGTCGGAAGGCTCATGGCAATAGCTGGCGGCTTTGGCGCCCGACACGGGCCTGCTCGGACAGGGCCTCTGCCTTCAGAGTTTGCCAGTCCTTTTGAGTGATGCTATCCTTCTCATGGCCGCACGCGGCCTATGCCCATGAGAATACCCGACATATTCAGCTCAGGACGCCGCTCTCTATCCTTCGAGTTCTTTCCTCCCAAGACTCCGGAGGCGGCCGAGTCGCTGTTTAACAGCGTAAGAGCCCTGCAACCGTATAACCCCGACTATGCCTCCATGACGTACGGGGCCGGCGGGAGCACCCGCGACATGACGGTGGAGACCGCCTGCCGCATCAAGAAGGACACCGGAATCGAGGTCATGGCCCACATGACCTGCGTCTCCCAGACCAAGGACGAGGTGAAGGACGTTCTGGACAGCCTCGAGGCCAACGACATCGAGAACGTGCTTGGCCTCCGGGGCGACCCTCCGAGGGGTGAGGCAAGCTTTACGCCGGCGGAGAACGGTTTCCGGCAGGCTGCGGACCTGATTAGCTACATCAGGGAAAACTACTCCTTCGGCGTAGGGGGAGCATGCTTTCCCGAGGGGCACCCCGACTCTACTGACCTGGACACGGACGTCGCCTTCCTGGCGAAGAAGGTTGACGCGGGGGCCCAGTTCCTGGTAACCCAGCTCTTCTTTGACAACGCGGACTTCTTCCGGTTCATCGAAAAGTGCGTGCGGGCCGGAATCAACGTGCCGGTGGTGGCGGGCGTGATACCCATCTTGAGCGCCTCCCAAATAAGGAGGTTTGCGTCCTTTTGCGGCGCCAGGATACCCGCGCAGTTGGACGAGGAACTGGAAAAATTCAAGGACGACGACGCCTCAGCCAGGCAGTTGGGAGTCGAATACGCCGCTGGGCAGATAGAAGAGCTCTGGGGGCATGGAGTCTCCGGCGTCCACATCTACACGTTGAACCGCAGCTATTCCACGCGCAAGATCCTGGACGCGCTGAGCCTGGACAGGAGCTAGACCCAAGGCCCGTCCTTGCCGCCTCACCCGCCCCAATCTAGAATAGTCCAGAAGCGCACCCGGTCCGACATCCCAACACGGTCCAACACAACCCATAGGAGGCGTCCCGATGAACATCGGTTTCATAGGCACAGGCAACATGGGATTCGGCATGGCCAACAACGTGCTTAAGGCCGGACATGCCCTGATCGTCCACGACATCGTCCGGGAGAGGGCTATCCCGCTGCTGGAGGCCGGGGCCGACTGGGCTGACACCCCTAAACAGGCGGCTGAGGCCAGCGACTTCATCTTCACCTCTCTTCCCGGTCCCAGGGAGATGGAGGCCGTCGCCCTGGGAGACGACGGCATTCTGGAGGGCGCCAGACCCGGCAGCGTGTTCATCGACATGACCTCCAACTCACCCACACTTGTACGGCGCGTGTATCAGGTGTTCGCCGATGCGGGAGTCCACATGCTGGACGCGCCGGTCAGCGGCGGGGTCAAGGGGGCCCGTTCAGGGAGGCTTGCCGTGATGACCGGAGGCGATGAGGAGGTCTTCAACCGGGTCAAGCCCGTGTTGGACGCCATCGGCGACAACGTGGTCTACTGCGGGAGCATTGGCTCCGGTTCCATATGCAAGCTGATGCACAACTGCGTCTCCATCGCCACAACCCAGCTCTTGAGCGAGGTCTTTACGCTGGGAGTCAAGGCAGGGGTGGAGCTCAAGCCTCTGTGGGAGACCATACGCCGGGGCTCGTTTGGCCACGCGAACCGCATACACCAGCTGCCGGAGAGCTGGTTCTCGGGAGAGTTCGAACCGGACCTGGAAAAGGGCTACTTCGCCATCGGGCTTTCCCGTAAGGACGTTGGGCTGGCCACGGAGCTCGGCAGGGAGTACAACGTGCCAATGCCTCTCTCCAACGTCGCCGAGCAGGAGTTGATGACCGCGATGGAGCGGGGATGGGGCGACGCCCCGTCGGGAAAGGTCCACCTGCTCCAGGAAGAGCGCGCGGGTGTTGAAGTGCGGGGAGACTTCCCCATCGGCAAGACCCAACTGATCATCGAGGAGTAGAAGTATGGACCTTGAGCTGTCAGGGAGAGCCGCCATCGTCACCGGAGGCAGTGTGGGAATCGGGAAAGCCGTGGCCTTGGAGTTGGCACGGGAGGGCGTGGACGTGGCTATATGCGCCCGCGGCCAGGAGCGTCTGGACGCAGCAGCCGATGAGATATCCAAGGAAACAGGACGCCGGGTCATCGGCGTCCAAGCCGACGTGACCGACCAGGCCTCCGTGGAGAACCTGGCCAGGGCTGCCAACGAGGCCTTTGGCCGCATCGACATACTGGTGAACAACGCGGCCTTCCCCGGAGGGTTGGTGCGGGGCTCATTGGAAGAGGCCGACGAGGGACCCCTCCTCGACGACATCAACACCAAGGTCATGGGGTACTTCCGGTGCGCCAAGGCTGCGGCGCCTTACATGAAGCAAAGGAAATGGGGACGAATCATCAACATCGGCGGCCTCTCCGGACGCCGCTCGCACGTCATCAGCGGCCTCCGCAACGCCGCCGTAGCCCACCTCGCCAAGTCGCTGTCCGACGACCTCGGACCCTACGGCATCACCGTGAACCTGATTCACCCGGGCGTCACGTGGACCGAGCGCAGCGGACCGATGTACGAGGAGCAGGCCCAAAGGGAGGGGATTACACCCGAAGAGGTGACCGACCGCATCTCCGGCGGCCTCGCGATTCGGAGAATCGTCGACGCCAGGGAGGTCGGGTACGTTGTGGCGTTCCTCTGTTCGCCCAAGGCCGAGTGCATCACCGGCGAGATATTCGCCGTCGGCGGAGGGGCGGACCGGTCGGTCTTCATGTAACCCACCGCCGGGGCGGGACGGGCAGTCCCGTCAGACGGCGACTTCCTCGATCACCTTCACTTCCATCTTGGCGATGTGGCTTGTGGGCAGGTCGCCAAGGGATTTGCGTTCGTCCGTGGCGAAGTATTCCTGCTCCTTGGCGGGAATCTCCTCGTGGCTGTTGAACCGTCGCAGCCAGATGAACTCGGTGCGGTCTGCGTTCACCCACGAGGCCACCACCGGAACTCCGATCTTCGAGTGGATGGCTCGGATGTGTTCGTTGAACAGGTCTACCCAGGAGTCCATCATCCCTCTGTTGATGGTGTAGGTGCGCAGTTGAAAGACCATTGGCGCTCTCCTTTCCGAGTGGTCCGTCGTAATGGTTGCATATTCGCCGTTAGTTTACTACGGCGCAGGCCATTGCCGGGTCTACGGGGTCGAAGCTCTTCCCCCGTCAGTCGGCCCTCGACCTGGAGTACATAACTCGTCGATACCTGGTTGCAATTCGCGTTGACATAAGCGCCAGCCCCTCGCTAGCATCTTGATGTCCTTTCATATCAGAAAGGCTGGGTGGGTGTGATGGGCCCGGCCCGCAACCGAGTATACCGTAGCCGGGGTTGACGAATTGACAAACACGAGGAGCAACAGCCAGCGCGTTCTGTTTACCATCCTTGCCATCGGCGTTGCATTGGGCTTGATCGTTGGCGGGGCTGTTTGGGGGCGGGGGAACAGCGCGTCCGCTCAAGAGACAGCTGCAGGGCCCGTATTTGACGAGGGTCTTACAGCCACGAGGAATGTAGAAGAGAACAGCCCCGCTGGCATATTGGTGGGCGGTCCGTTTACGGCAACGGACCCCGACCCCAATGGCGGCCTGTTGACATATTCGCTGTCCGGCAGGGACGAAGACTCGTTCGACGTAGACTCCGCCACCGGGCAGATCAGCGTAAGCGTCAATGCGGCGCTGGACCACGAGTCCCCCAGCAACCCCTATATGGTCATAGTGGAAGCCGCCAACGCAAAAGGGGCCGCCGGCCGGATCGACGTGTCCATCAACGTGGGCGACATCAACGAGGCCGGCAGAGTCGTGCTGTCGGATGACGGGATGGCGCAGGTTGGAGTCCCGCTGACGGCGAGTGTGTTCGATCCCGACAGAGGAGTCGTGAGCGAGAATTGGCAGTGGCAACGCTCGCGCGACGGGGTCACGTGGAGGGACATAGACGGGGCGACTTCCGCGTCCTACGTCGGCCAACCCGAGGACTTGGGGATGCGATTGCGGGCGAACGTAATCTACGACGACAACTCCGGCGGCGGCGCTCTGGAGGGGTCAACTTCGTCCCGAGTGGGACCTGCGGCCCCTACGCCGACGCCTACACCTACGACGGCGCCCACACCCACTCCGACTCCTATACCAGAGCCCACGCCTACGCCGACTGCCACACCCACACCTGAGCCCACGCCGACGGCTGCCCCGACCCCCACGCCGACGGCTGCTCCCACACCTACGCCTGAGCCTACGCCCACGCCTCAACCTACGGCTACACCCCCGCCTGCCCCTACGGCCACATCGGCGCCTACACCCACGGCTACGCCCAAGCCTGAGCCGACGGCTACTCCCGCGCCTACAGCTACACCTACGCCTGAGCCGACGGCCACTCCCGCGCCTGAGCCGACGGCCACTCCCGCGCCCACGCCGACGCCCGAACCGGAGGAAGAGGATGGGACTCCGCTGTGGCCGTTCATCATTCTGGCTGTTGTCGGAGGACTGCTGATAGTAGGCGGCGGTGCGACGTACGTAATTCGCAGTCGAAGGGACAATACATAGGGGCGGCTATGCCTGCATAACCCGGAGGCCGCGTCAGTAAGCCGAGAAAAGTGGGGGCGACGGTCCGTCGCCCCCACTCCTGTATGGAGACAAGCGGAGGCCCCTGGAAACATTCCAGGGGCCTAATTGTGCTGGCAGAAATGGCGCGCCCGGCAGGACTCGAACCCGCAACCTCTGGGTCCGAAGCCCAGCGCTCTATCCATTGAGCTACAGGCGCAGGAAGGCGTTGTCACCGACGTTGGGGTGAGCGGTGGGATTCGAACCCACGATCTCCTGAGCCACAGTCAGGCGCCTTAGGCCCCTTGGCTACGCTCACCATGCACAACAAAGACAGTCTACGGAATAGGGCATCCGTAGTCAACAATCAGTCGTTGTCGGCCAGGGTCATCGCGAGGTTGACCAGGGTCCTGGTGGGGACTCCCGTGCCGCCCTTGACAAGGTAGCCCTTATCGCTCTTGGAGAAGTACGTGCCTGCGATGTCCAGATGGGCCCAGGGGGTGTCGTCGACGAACTCGGAGAGGAACTGCGCTGCGGATATGGAACCGGCGGGCCTGCCGCCCGAGTTTTTCATGTCCGCCACGTTGCTTTTGATCTCGTCCTTATAATCGTCGTACATGGGAAGCTGCCATATCCGCTCGCCGGAGCCGTTTCCCGCGTTGATGACCTGGTCGGCGAACTCCTGATTGTTGCCCATGAGCCCGCTGGCGGCGTGACCGAGGGCCACCACCATGGCCCCGGTCAGAGTGGCGATGTCAACGATGCGGGTGACTCCCATCTGGCGCGCGTAGTAGAGGGCGTCGGCCAGCACCAGCCTTCCCTCGGCATCGGTGTTGATGATCTCGATGGTCTTGCCGCTCATGCTCCGGACCACGTCGCCCGGGCGCTGAGCGTTCCCGCCGGGCATGTTCTCCGTCGCGCCGATGAATCCTGTGACGTTGATCCGGGGCTTGAGCTGTCCGATGGCCTTCATGGCGGCAATGACTGAAGCTCCGCCGGCCATGTCTCCCTTCATGTCTTCCATGCCGCCGGCGGGCTTGAGGGATATTCCGCCGGTGTCGAAGGTGATGCCCTTGCCCACTATGCCCAGGTTCTCCTTGCTGTCAGGGGCGCCCTTGTAGCTGAGCATGATGAGCTTGGGAGGTTGGGCGCTTCCCCTGGCCACTCCCAGGAACGCCCCCATTCCCAGCTCCTCCATCTCGTCTCGTTCCAGGACCTTCACTTCCAGGCCCTGCTCCTCGGCCATCTGTGAGGCGATCTCGGCCATGCGCGTGGGAGTCATTACATTGGGAGGCTCGTTGACCATGTCCCTGGCAAGGAGAGCGGCCTCGGCCAGGATTCGGCCCTTTTCAATGCCCTTCTTCAGCAGGGATGCGGTCCTGGCGTTCTTCTCGACTATCTGGAGGTCTGCCAGGTCAGACTGGTCGTCGTCGCCGTTTGTAAGGTAGGTATTGAACCTGTACAAGCCCAGGAGCGCGCCTTCGCCAATGGCCTGGCCGCAGTCGTATGGGTCCAGGCCTCCTATTCCGGCGCCGTGAGCAACGGT
Organism: Dehalococcoidia bacterium; assembly: GCA_965237875.1. Classification (GTDB taxonomy): domain Bacteria; phylum Chloroflexota; class Dehalococcoidia; order Lucifugimonadales; family JAGWBF01; genus DAOUJI01. The sequence goes on along the minus strand of CBDEGP010000002.1, from coordinate 1,211,695 downwards.
CGCCGCCTTGGCGACTCCGAGCTTGCGTAGATAGCGCGATGAGGCGGCGCTGACCTCTCGGACCGTATTCGTCGAGAATGAGTCCTGCTTTCCCAGCCCCAGCACGATCACCCTGGCTGCGGGGATCTTTCCGAAGGTGTGGATGAGGGTCGTCTCACCCTTCTTTCCCTTGATCTCACCGTCTTTGATAAGCTGGCTGATCGCGCCGTCGAGGGCCTTGTCCACGGCCCCTGTGGCGCCTCCGGGTTTCTTTACGCCGTCGAACAGGTTCACCACAAGAGCGGGTGTTTTCACGCTGGCAACGTCATTGCGGACCACTCTGATCTTCATCTTGTCTCCTTTACCGGCTGCGCCGGGTCAAATTTAGCGGCTCGCCCGCAGGGATATGGCGTCCCTGGGTGACGGGGGCGGGTTGTTTACGGCTTGGGAGGGTGAAGGGCGCCGGGAGCCCTGGGGATGCCATGTCATGGGCCAGCTTGTCCAATGCCCAGGAAACGTCTTCGTCGGTGTTTACCGTCACGTGCGGCGGTAAGATAGGCTCGGCGGCAGCGGCCATTCGCCTGTAGACCCGCCAATCGGCAGTCGAGGCTTCCTTCGGGTCCGGGTGTATGGTGCGTCTTTCGAGACGCTTCCGGATGGTCTCCGGCGGGGCCTCGATGCGCACCAGGAACAGCCGAACTCCGGCTCGCTCCGCCAAGTTGTAGAGTTCCGCACGGTTCGACTCTCGGAGGTTGGTGGCGTCCAGCAGCACGGAAATGCCTTCCCGGAGGAGCCGGTGGGCCAGACGATGAATGGCGGCGAAGAGGCGGCGGCTCTCCTTGGACGAGTGAGCAGGCTCGGAGAACAGCGCCTTTCTGAGTGCGTCGCTCTCCAGAATTGCCAGAGGGACTCGCGCTGTGAGCTTGCGGGCAAAGGTCGTCTTTCCCGACCCTGGCAACCCTGAAAGGACTGCGAGGCATGGCCTGTCCACGGCGTATGGGAGCGGAAGGATTTCTCGCCATAGCCGCTCCACGTCCGATTCCGGTGACGGGGCTGTAAAGGCGTGGTTGGTGTAAGTAGGCATAGGACAGCCAGGCTTTGTTAAGCGGCGGTTGTGGGAATTATAGAATGAACCGGACTCCAGGTCTAGGCTTAGGACTCGTCGGTGTAGAACGCTGCGCCGATTAAACCGGGTCCCAGGTGAGCGCCCATAACGGGGGTAAACTCACTCATGAACAACTCCCGGCAGTCGAACTCCTGGTCCATTCTCTTGAGCAGCTTGTCCGCGTCCTCCGCTGAATGGGCGTGCATGACGTTGACGTGGACGGGCTTTGATCCCACCCGGCTTTTCATGACGGCCGCCAGGCGTTCCATAGCCTTGCTGCGACTCCGGGGTTTGTCCAGGAGCTTTGCTTCTCCCAACCGCAGCTCGGTCAGGGGTTTGATTCCCAGGATGGATCCCGCCCACGCCGCCACTAGGGGCACACGGCCGCTGCGGCGCAGATAGTCGAGAGTGTCAAGGAAAGCCAGCATGTTCACCTCGGGAATAAGTTCTTCGACAACTGAAATCACCTGCCGGATGTCGGCGCCCTGGTGGGCGGCCCTGGCTGCGTTGAGAGCTATGAGACCTTCGGCCCCGGCAGCGGCCCTGCTGTCAATGACCTGGACGTTCAGGTGCGGCATCTCGGAACCGGCCATACGGGCGGCCGCCCTGGCCGAATCGTAAGTGGAGCTGAAGTTGATTGAGAGAGTCAGGCACAGGACGTCCTTTGCCGATTGGGAGGCCTGTCTGAAAGCCTCAAGAAATGCTGCTGGCCTGGGAGATGCCGTCGTGGGGAGCGCAGGGCTGGCGCGGACCAGCCGGTAGAACTCGTCGGGGTGGATGTCCACCCCGTCCCGGAAGGTGCGGCCGCTTACTGTGAGCTCATGGGGCACTACGAAAAGGGGGAGCCCGTCAACCAGCTCTTGGGGGAGGCAGCTGCAGCTGTCGACAACGACGGCTACATCGGGTTTGTGAACCAATGAGTCACTGCCTCCCCACGCTCATCGCCTCCGGCGGGGTTGGCGTCCGCCCCTTCAACAACATCGTGTCGTGTAAGTCGGGACTCGAGGATGGCGGGGCTGAAAAGGAAGGCGATGGACGCAAGGGTGATGAGGATCATGGAGAAGACGCCGAAGCTGACGGGAATGACGGCGATGGTGAAGGTCACTATAAGGGCTGTGGAAAGGGTGAGCAGACCTATCTTGACCAGCCTGTGCCCCACCTTCATGAACACCCCCGTGGTTACAGCAAGGGCCAGGAAGACCAGGGCCCTGTCCGTGTCGGACTCATGGACTTGGGGGTTGTCGGTGGACCATAGCCCGCCCTGCCAGTTGAGGAACAGAAGCCAGGACGTGAGGAAAGGGAATGGGAGCGCGGTCAACGACGCCAACAACCAGTCCTGACGCACCACTCGCGCCACGACGCGGTGCATGATCCAAAGGGAAAAGGGCACGTAGGCGATGAGGAGCATGTATATAGGGAAGCTGAAGGGCAGCGAACCCGTAGTCACGAAGACCCATGCTCCATATCCAACAGCCCCGAGGGCCATCAGCCATGACAAAGCGGGCGCCGCCATCGTGTAGCCCAGCCAAGTGTAGGTCCATTTGGCTCTGCCGGACCTCCATCCTCTGACGGCGATAAAGCTGATGCCCACCAGGACGACCACCAGGAGTATGTACTTGGTCCAGAGATGGAGAGCGAAGAGCGAGGCCAGCAGCAGATGGGGCAGGGTGGCGATGACGATGTCTCGCCAAGAGCACTTGCTGTGAACCGAATACATTCCGCGGGCGATGGGCTCGGGCTGCCCCAAGTCCCGCAGGGATCGATCTCGGGCCTCGTCGTAGGTCAGGCCCTCCTCTTGGAGGTCGCGCACCTTGTCATCCAGGTGGCTTTCGAGTTCCAAGATGATCTCTTGGTTCACCCCTGGATCAAGCCTTAACTTTCTTACGAGAGTCTTAAAGTAGCTGTGGCGGGAGCTGTCCATGCAAGTCCCCCTCGGGGCGCGCTGCTATATCTGGGGCAGCATTACCGAGTCGATGGCGCTGGCGAAACGTCTCCACTCGCTTTGACGTTCTTCCAAGACCTTTTCGCCCTTGGAAGTAATGTGGTAGTAGCGGCGGGGGACTCCAGGGTCCGCCTCGCCCCAACGTCCTTCGATCAGGCCGCTCTCCGCTAGCCTGTGGAGGGCAGGGTAGAGCGTTCCTTCTTTGAACTGGAAGTACCCGCTGCTCCTCTTCTCAATCTCCTTGACGATCTGGTAACCGTACATGACCTCATTGGCCAGGAGTGAGAGGAGAAGGGTTTCGGTGTTTCCCTTTAGAAGCTCTTTGTGGTACATGGTTGACACTCTCCGGGTGAGCTTAAGAGAGATTCTATGTTGGTCTGGCGGCGCCAGTCAAGGCGGTCCCTAAGCCAAAATCACCCGGCCAACTTGTTTATTAACCTCTCGATGACGAACAAGATGAACAGGGCCACCGTGGGCGTCAGGTCGAAAATGCCCACGCGCAAGTTGAGCCGTCGTATGGGCGCCAGTATGGGTTCTGTGATCTGGTATATGATAGCTATGATAGGATTGAGTCGGGCGTTGCCCATGGGCAGCCATGACAGCAGGACCCGGGCGAAGACTCCGGCGATGAGGACCCAGACCAGTATGCGGATGAAGTTGAAGAACAAGTCGTTCACTATTCACCCAGGGCCAACGATTTTTCATAGGCGGCGATTACCGCGTTCATCACGGAAGCCTTGAAGCCTCCCTCCTCCAAGGCCATCAGGGCCTCCACGGTTGTGCCGCCCGGCGACGAGACCATGTCCTTGAGGTCGGCGGGATGGCGTCCGGTCTCCTTCACCAGGGACGCGCTTCCCAAGACCGTCTGCAGCGCCAGGGTGCGCGCCATGGGCCTGGGCAGCCCTACGTATACGCCGGCGTCTATGAGCGATTCTATGAACATGAAGACGTAGGCCGGGCCGGAGGCGCTCAAAGCCGTCGCCATGTCCAGGTACTTCTCGTCGGAGACCATTATTTCCTCACCCATCGAGGCCAGAATCGACTGGGTCCGGTCCCTGGAGACGGCGTCGGTCTGGGGTGAACAGGTCCATACGCTCATTCCCTGGCCGATCTGGGCCGGGGTGTTGGGCATAACCCGGATGATTTTCTCGTGGTCCAAGAGATGGGAGAGGGTGTCCATGTTGGCCCCGGCGACTATGGACACTACGGTTTGGCCGCTGTCCAAGGCGGGCTTGATCTGAGAAGCCGCCGCGGCCAGGTCCTGGGGCTTTATAGAGAGAACGAGAAGCTCTCCCCTGCTGGCGGCCTGGGCGTTGTCCCCAGAGGCGAACACTCCGTAGCTCTGCCGGAGAGCGTCGGCGCGGCCGGCTATAGGCTCGCCGACTGAGATGTCGGAGCCGGCTGCTATCCCTTGTGCCGTGACGCTTTTGATGATGGCCTCGGCCATGGCGCCGCCGCCGATGAAAGCGAGTTTCATGATTTTATTGACTCCCTGACGGGTTCCCTGAAGGCGCAAATAGCAATGGCGTTCCCAGGATGGGACTCCCGATGGCGGGTATTATATCACTGGGGCCTATGAACGGGGTTGCGGCAAAACGTCAGCCTAGACCCTTTCCGGTGGAAAGAGAGACGGCGGCCTTGATGGACTCGGTCATGGCTTTGTGCTGGGCTATCCCCTGGCCTGCGATGTCAAAGGCCGTGCCGTGGTCTACGGACGTGCGGACAAAGGGAAGGCCCAGGGTGGCGGTGATACCCTCGTCGAAACTATAGACCTTTGCGGCGATGTGGCCCTGGTCATGGTACAGGGCGAGGACTGCGTCGTAACGCCCTTGGACGGCTTGATGGAAGACGACGTCGGCGGGTATGGGCCCGCTGGCCTGGATGCCCCTGGCCTGGGCTTCTTCTACGGCGGGGCTTATCTCTTCCGCCTCCTCGCGTCCCAGCAGCCCGCCGTCGCTGCCGTGGGGGTTCAGGGCGGCCACGCCTATTCTGGGGGCGGCGAAACCCCAGGCGGTGAAGCTGCTGTGGGTCAGCTCAAGCTTGGCGAGGATGCCGTCTTTGGTTACAAAATCGCAGGCCTGCCTCAAGGACTTATGAGTGGTGAGGTGGACTATCCTGAGGGGTCCGACGGTCAGCATCGTGGCGACCTCCGGGGCTCCGGACAACTCCTGGAGCAGCTCCATGTGGCCGATGGACTTATAGCCTGCCAGGCTCGCGGCCTCTTTGTTGACGGGAGCGGTGGCCAGCGCGGACACCTGTCCGTCCAGGGCCAACTCGCCTGCCCGTGTGACCCATTCCATCGCCGCCTTGCCGCAAGCAGGGGATATGCGCCCCACTGTGATGTCCGACGGGCTGAGGTTGTGAAGGTCCAACAGGTCCACGGTGCCGGGGGACAGGCCCGCTTCCACCGGCGACTCCACTTCCCGGACCGATAGAGGGGCTCCGACCAGCTTGACGGCCTGCTCCATGGACCAGGCGTTGCCCACCACCATAGGACGACAGATGGCGTGGACCTCGCCTGAGGCCAGGGTCTTGGCGATGATTTCCGGGCCGATGCCGCATGGGTCGCCCATTGTCAGGGCCACTAGGGGTTTGCCGTCAGGCTGCATGTGTATGCTCATCCACCGACGAGCGTATGGCTTCCACGATTACCAGGGCGTCCCAAGGGAGCATTTCCATCTCCCAGTATTGGGGGTACTGGGGTCGGACGCTGTGGCTTGTGGGGAGCGTGCCTATGATGGGCTTGTGGGCGTGCTCGGCTATCTCCATCTCTTCCTGTATCCACATCCTGGACTCGGGCGGGTCGGCATATATGACGACCATGCAGTCGGCGGGTTCAATCTGGTGGTGGACGATCTCCAGCAACGCGCGGATTCCGTCGTCGGTGCTGGGGTCTAACGAGGGGTCTGAATGGGGATGGCTGACAAGCTCGAACTTGAAGCCGGATATGGACCTGAGCATGTTCTCCAGCTCTTTGTAGTCGGGTTCCAGCTTCCAGCGGTGAGTCATGAAGATCTTGTAGGTCTTGTCCTCTGCCATGCGGTCCCTCGAAGTTGTTGATAAGCCAAGATTCAGGTCTGCCATAGTTTACACGTTATAAAGCCCGTAAACAATGAGCCGTAGACCGGGGCAAACCCCAACCGATGACCTCTGGTCGGGTCCTCTATATGATGCGCGGAGTCGGGGTTCTGTAAGAGACGGTGGTCGAGAGTGTCCCCGCCACCAACTTGGCTGTGGTCTGACCGGTGTGTCTTGGCGTTACAGGTTCTTTGCTAATTTCCCAAGTTCGGCCATTTCTTGGCTGACTTCGCGTTCAGGGTAGTAAAACGCCATTACTTTTAGGTGCTCTCCGCTCCCGACAGCCAATGCCTCAGCCATCGAGTCTGCGGGATACCTGCTCGTTCTTGCCCCAAAGACGGGGGCAACACCGTATTCTACTTTCCTTGACTTGAGAGCCCTAGATAGGAGCCATTGGCGGCCTTTAGGTACTCGTCGAGGAAGCCTAAAACTGGGAGTTTGACTGTGCGCCCATTTGAGGTTAGGGGTGTCTGTCTCGGAAGAATTCCAGACTCCAAGAATCGACGGTTCAGGCATCAAATCTACCATACGTCTGGCGGTTGCTTCCATTGAAGTTTCATACTTCGCGGCGAGACGCCCTAAGCTCTTTAGCGTCCATCCTTCCGAGTTTCCGGTATTTTGAAAATCGGCCCGCGGCATAAGAATCTCTGCCGCTATCTGGTCGCATAATCTTTCTTCAGGGTTTGATGAGCTTACGTGTCTGTGTTTGCTAGTGGGACCGGCGGCCATGCTGATTCCAGATTTCCGTAGGAGCAGATGGGCCAACTCATGAGCGAATGAGAAACGTTGGCGCGACGAAAGGGTTTCACGCCCGTAATCTTTGAGGATTATTTTGTATCCGGACCTGGTCGAGTCGCTTAGCAGCATCGCTTCTGCGTTTATCTTGCCGGTCTCAACCGACGTGATTCCCCAGGCCTGCGCTAGATTGCCCAAGTCGATAGGCCATCCTAAGGACGTGAGGTCAAACTCCTGAAGAATGCCCTGAAGGACGTTGTTAGGATTGCTGGTCATCTTTGGGTAATCGAAAGACTTCGTTTTCGATCCTCAGTTCATCATCGGCTTCGAATGCAACAGCTATTTCGTCTAGGTCGAGTTCGGCGGAGCCTTGGCGGAAGTCGGCTGAATTTTCAGCATATTCGCAATAACGATCCCCTTTGTTCCCGTCTTCCTCGTTCCTATATCGCGCTACGGCAAAATTCGCTATGTCCCGATCCTGTGGTGTTCGGGCAATCAACTGTCGCGGATGAATGTCGAGGGCTTGCGCGAATGGCACAACTTCTATTTCTCTGAGAGGTTGGCCACGTAGTATGTTCACTAGGCGTCTATAGGAAAAATCTGGAACCGTTTTGCGTACGTAATTGACAACGTTCTCTTCGGCGCGGGGGTCCTCTTTCTTCAGGTCGCTAAGAAACTTAGCAATATTTTCGTTGACTGGCATCTTGTCTCCTCACTGATCCTCGTGCCCTTCAGCCTTCTATAAACTCTCTGCGTCTTACGTAGTCAGGCACGATTGCGTTGCGTCTCGGTTGTTTCTACTAGAATGCTATGGACGACCCTAGCCGCACTTGTTCCAGCCGCACCCGGCGCACATCAGGCAGCCCTCCTGGTATATCAGCAGGGAGGTGCAGTCGGGGCAGCGGCTTTTGGGATTGGGCCCTTCCAGGTCCCACTTGGGTCGCTCCTTCGATTCGGGGAGCAGCTTGAGTTGGGACCCCTCCTGCATCTCTTCAGGCCTGGACTCGGAGTTGGCGTGGCCGGCCAAGGCCAGGGCGACGGCGTCGGGCGCCGACCGGACCAGGGTCCCGTTGTCCCATGCGGGACAGCAGGTGATGCCTCTTAGTTGCTCCACGATCTCCCGCATGTCTATGCCGGACCGGAGAGCCAGAGAGACTAGCCTGGATATGGCCTCCAGCTGGGCGGAGTCGCATCCGCCCGCCTTGCCCAGGGTGGTGAAGACCTCGAAAGGCTTGTCATCGTCGAAGTTGATGGTGATGTACATGGTCCCGTGGCCGGTCCTGATGCGCTCAGTTATGCCCCGCATCTCCTGGGGACGCGCCTTGGGCGCCAGGATTGGGCCTGCGCTCTCCGGAGCAGCGGCCTCTTCCGTCGCGGGGATGGAAGCGCCGCTCTTATCCGACTCGCCCGCGCTCAGCACTTGGTTCTCCTTGGAACCGTCCCGGTAGATGGTGATTCCCTTGCAGCCCAACTCGTAGGCCAGCATGTATGCTTCGGCGATGTCCTCCACGCTGGCTGCGTTGGGGAAGTTGATGGTCTTGGAGACGGCGTTGTCGGTGTGACGCTGGAAGGCCGCCTGCATTTTCACGTGCCACTCGGGGCTGATGTCGTGGGAGGTTACGAACACATCCTTGACCCACTGGGGCGTCTCGGCTTGGATATGAGCTAAGCTGCCCTTCTCGGACACCTCCTCCATGAGCTGGGGGGAGTAGAAACCCTCCTTTTTCGCCACGGCTTCGAAGAATGGGTTGCCTTCCACCAGCCTGGTGTTGTCCATGACATTTCGCACGTAGCTCAAGGCGAAGAGGGGTTCGATGCCGCTGGAGCAGCCGGAGATGATGGAAATGGTGCCGGTGGGAGCTATGGTCGTGGGGGCGGAGTTGCGCATCGAGCCCATACCTCCGGAGCGATTGTAGACGCTCTCCGCCCAAGCCGGGAATGCGCCCCGGGTCTCCACCAGCTGCGCCGAGGCTTCATGGGTCTGCCGCTGTATGAAGCTCATCACGTCCTCGGCGACCTTGAGCGCCTCGTCGGAGTCGTAGGGGATGCCCAGCTGCACCAGCAGGTCCGAGAACCCCATCACACCCAGGCCGATGCGGCGGGTGGCCTGGGACATTTCTTCGATCTCGTGGATGGGGTAGTCGTTCATGTCGATGACGTTGTCCAGCATATGGACGGCGGTGGAGATTATGGAGGCCAGCTTCTCCTTGTCCACCTCGGCGCCCTCGCGGGTGAACTTAACCATCCTCGCCAGGTTTATGGAGCCCAGGTTGCAGGACTCATAGGGAAGCAGGGGCTGCTCGCCGCAGGGGTTGGTGCTCTCGATTTCCCCCAGCTGGGGATTGGGATTGTCCCTGTTGATGCGGTCCAGGAAGACGATGCCGGGGTCGCCGGTCTTCCAGGACATTTCTGCCAGAAGATCGAAGACTTCCTTGGCATTGAGCGTGCCCTGGACTTTTCCGGTGCGCGGGTTGAGCAGGTCGTACTCCTCTCCCCTCTTGACCTTCTCCATGAAGTCCTCGGTGACTGCAACGGAGATGTTGAAGTTGGCGATGCTCTTGCCGTCCTCTTTGGACATGATGAACTTCATGATGTCGGGATGGGTGACGTGGAGTATTCCCATGTTCGCTCCGCGGCGGGTGGAGCCCTGTTTGACGGCTTCGGTGGCGCCGTCGAAGGCTCGCATGAAGCTCACCGGGCCGGAGGCGACGCCGCCCGTGGAGCCCACGATGTCACCCTCGGGACGCAGCCGGCTGAAAGCGAAACCCGTGCCTCCGCCGCTCTTCTGCACCAGGGTGGCCTCTTTGACGGTCTCGAAAATGGACTCCATGGAGTCGGCCACAGGCAACACGAAGCAAGCGGAAAGCATCTGGAGCTCGCGGCCGGCGTTCATGAGAGTAGGGGAATTGGGCATGTAGTCCAGGTCAACCATGACTCGATAGAACTCGGCCTCGATCCTGGCGACCGCGTGGTCGTCGGCTCCGTACCGGCGGTCTGCCAGGGCCAGGTTTTGTGCGACCCGGCGGAACATCTGGTCCGGCTCTTCGATGACGTTTCCCTCGCGGTCCTTGGCTTGATAGCGGCGGTGGAGGACTGCAAGGGCGTTGTCGGTGAGGCCGGGGTTGGGTTGGGTAAGCTTTTGGACAAGGCCTGCGGTTGCGAGGGCGTCCATGACTCGTATCTTTATGTCGGCGGCGGTTTCTGATCTATTAGCGGCGCTGGTCAACTCCCCTCCTGTGTTGACCGTCGAAATGGCAACGACGGTTATATTGACTATCTGAATGATTGCTGCAATGTGCGGCGTCCTTGGGGCAAGGCTCTTTGAAGCGCAAGTATGAGTATGACTAGGAGAAACTCCGGAGACGATAGACAGACCACGTAGAACTCTACGGCAGAGGCATGCCGGGTCCCTCTCGATTACCCCTCTTCGCCACCCCCTTCCCCGTTTCGAGACCGATACCCTGGGCGTCCCCTCCGCTGGGGTCTTGTGGCCGGGTTCATCCCGGCGTCCACAGTTTCCGTGGGCGGGATTATATTACAAGATATTGGTGTTGTCTAGGGGCAATTATACAATATCTTGACCGGAATGGCTTTGCTCTAGGGTTAACCAGTAGGTTACGAGAGCGTGCCTGACCTTGGAGTCGATCTCATCCTGCATAGAAGCCAGATGGTTGTCTTCGCGGTCCATGACGCCCAAAAGAGTAAAGCTACTCATGGCTTTTTCCATTGTGTGGGCTTCCTGGCTGAGGGTTTCCCAGCGGGTCTGGTTCTTGGGGCTGCTCATCGGCAGTACCTCCTGAAGAGCCGTCCCGTGTCAAGTGTCGGGGCGTATTAGTGATGGCGGTTCCCCGTCTCCTCCCTCGATTCCCACGCCCACGCCGCGGCAGGGGCACGCCTTCCAACAGTGTCAATTGTTCCGGGTTTTCCTTGAGGTCCTTGACGGCCTCTTCGAAGCTCTCGATATCCTGGAAGTCCCGGTAAATGCTGGCGAAGCGGATATAGGCAACCCTGTCAAGCTTCCTAAGCCGCTCCATAACCATGTCTCCGATGATGCTTGAGTGGACTTCTGCTTGGCCGAGGCGTTGCAGTTCCGACTCCACGTCTTCCACCAGCTTTTCCACTTCCCTGTAGGGGACAGGCCTTTTCGTGCAGGCCTTGAGGACGCCGGCGGTCAATTTATCTCGATTGAACTCCTCGCGCCGCCCGTCTCCCTTTGCCACCATCAAGACGGCGGTCTGGACACGCTCATAGGTGGTGAAGCGGAGGCCGCATTTTGTGCATTCCCTGCGGCGCCGGATCCCGCTTTCCACCGTACGCGAGTCGGTGACCTTCGAATCCTCGTGGTCGCAATAAGGACAGCGCATAGAATGAACCAGTTCTTAGAAAAAACTAAGAAAATTCTTAAATTCTCGACATCTTGTATACGTTATGTAATGGCATACAAGATATTGTAAATTCAAGGCTGGCATTGTAGACCCGTGCGAAAGTCCATGTCAAGGTTTATCCGGCAGCGCAATCCGCCATTTTTGACGAGTTTTCGTCTTTTCTGCCAGTTGAGACAATCGGAGAGTCGTGGAAGGAGGGGGCGGCGGCCCGGATGGGTCAGCGATCAAATCAAGAGGCCGCCCGCCATTGGCGGACGGCCTCGAAAACGGTTCTCGGGCGCCTATTCTCGATAAGAATTTGTCTGGATCAGTAAGTAGTCCTCAGGCCGCCGAGAATATTACTCATGGTTTACGGGGGGCCTAGCGGAAGAACCCCCTGCTTCGGTGAGCCGACTGGCGGCGAAGGAAGGCGGGGATGTCCAAGTCCTCGGAGTCTTCCGGTATGGCGTCTTTGAGAAGCTTCCGCAGGTCCTCGTCCCTATGCTGCAGGTCCTCGTCCAGCACAGGGAATGACGCGGCCACCATGGTCACTTTGACCTCGTCCTCCATCTTGGGGTCTTTCGAAGTGCCAAAAATGACGTTGGCGTTGGGGTCCACCATGTCTTGGACCACCGAAGCGGCGTCCTGGACCTCTTTCAGGGAGAGACTTGTGCCGCCTGTGACAACGAAGAGAAGCCGCTTGGCGCCCTCCAAGTCTATATCAAGCAGCGGGCTCTTTGTGGCCTGTTTAGCCGCATCCTTGGCCCGGGTCTCTCCTTTGCCCTTGCCGATGGCCAGCCACGCCTGCCCTGCGTTCGAAAGGATGGTCTTCACGTCTGCAAAGTCCACATTGATCTCGCCGGGGGTCGTCACCACTTCAGCAATGGCCTGTATGCCCTGTTGCAGGACCGAATCGGCCATTCGAAGGGCGTCGTCCCAGCTGTAGTTGCTTTCCCTCTGCTTGTTCATCGTGAGAAGGCAATCATTGGGAATGACGATAAGGGTGTCCACGTGCTCCCTGAGCTTCTCTATTCCGTCCTCTGCGTTCTTGCGTCGCACAGCGGCTTCAAATCCGAAAGGCTTGCTCACCACTGCTACGGTCAAAGCCCCTGCCTCCTTGGCCAGTTGGGCGATGAAAGGTGTCGCTCCGGTGCCCGTGCCGCCGCCCATGCCGGCGGCGAGAAATACCATGTCGGCGCTTTCCACGGCGCCTTCCAGGGCTTCTCGGCTCTCTTCAGCGGCTTGACGGCCGAGGTCAGGGTTCGCGCCTGAACCCAGGCCTCGAGTAAGGTCTTCTCCGATGACTATGCGGTGGGTCACGTCGCACCGGGTCAGGTGCTGGGCGTCCGTGTTGACTCCGTAATAGTCGACCAGCTGAAGACGGTCCTTGGGCATTCGTCCTATGGCGTTGCAGCCTCCGCCGCCTATTCCAAACACCTTTATGTCCGGAAGTCCCAGCGGACGGCTTTCCGGAGCTGCGAATGACGCCGGTATAAGCTCCTCCTGTGCTCTGGTGTTGTTCTCCTCGGGTCGGTCTTCTGAAGTCATCGGGGCCTCCTTAAGCTATAGTTTTGCCCTTTGCAGACGCTTGGCGCCCGTTTAGGCAGAGACTTTCTCCGATTTTCCGAATAGCCGTTTGCTGATGTTTACACGGCCCAGAATGGGCTTTTTGAATTCGGCGTAGGGCCGCTCCTCACCGTGGTGTTTTATTCCCCAGAGCAGGGTCCCAACGCTGGCCGAATAGGCAGTCTTCCGAAGCTCTTGGGGGAGACCTAGAATCCCGGTAGGGTAGCCGATGCGGACCGGAGATCCCGTTGTTCTCTCGGCCATCTCCTGGAGGCCCGGCATTTCCGCCGTTCCGCCCGTCAACACCATCCCCGCCGGCGGCAATTGCCTCATGCCCGCGTTGCGCAGTTTCACCATGACCAGCTTCAACGTTTCGCTGAGCCGGTCTTGTATGGGTTGGCACATTGCCCGCCGTTTGACCATTCGTATGGGATGCCCCTTGAAACCGGGCAGGTGAACGTCTTCGGTGTTGTCCACTGCATTGGGGTCCGCATGGCCGTGCTTGACCTTGATTTCCTCAGCTACATAGAAGGGGACGCCCAAGGCCACGGACAGGTCTCTGGTCACCTGGTTCCCTCCGACGGGTATGATGGAGGTGAACCAGGGGCTTCCGGTCTTGATCACCACGACGTCGGTGGTGCCGCCGCCGATGTCCACCATCACAGCGCCCATCTCCCGTTCGTCTTCGGTCAGGATGGCTTCGGCTGCGGCCAGGGGCTGGACCACCATGCTTCTTACGGAAACTTTCGCGGCCTCTACGGACTGGACCAAGTTTCTCAGGACGGATGACTCGCCCATGACGACGTGGGACTCCACCTCCACCTTTCCGGCGTGCAGGCCCACCGGATTGCGTACGTTGGTAAGACCGTCAACGGTGTAGCTTATCGGCACGACGTGGAGGACTTCCTTGCCGTCCTCCTGGATGGGACGGCTGGACTGGACAAGGGACATGACGTCGTGGTCCGAGATGGGGGTCTCGCCCCTTTCTCCATTGAGAGAGCTTGTGGTGTTCACGCAGCTGATGTGGTCGCCGCTGACGCTCAGATATGCCCAGGACACGCCCCTTCCAAGGTATCTCTGGGCCTCATCCAAAGACGCCTTGACCGCCTCCTGCGTCTCTTCCGGCGCGCTCACCTTTCCCTTCAGCATGCCTTGGGAAGGGACTGTGCCGATGCCCAGGACCTTGAGCTCTCCTTCAGGTCCTATGCGGGCGATGATGGAGCAAACTTTCGTTGTACCCAAGTCTATCGCTGTGTAGAAAATGTCCTTGGCCATAGTGTCAGTCCTCTTCTAAGAAGATAGGGAGCTCTCGATGCGTTCCGCCACTCTCAGGCGTGCGCTCCTGCTGCGGGGATTGGCTTGGACCTCAGCCTTGGCGGGAACAACCACCCGTCTGGTTACAAGCCGTACGGAGGCTGAGTGGCCGCAAATGCATATTGGAGTCCTGGGGGGGCATATGCAGTCTTTGGATTCCCTGGCGAAGGTCGATTTCACCAGCCTGTCCTCCAGGCTGTGGTAGCTTATGACGGCCAACCTGCCGCCGGGTCTGAGGATTTCCAGGGCCTGTTCCAGGCCCGATTCCAGGGCTTCAAGCTCCGAGTTCACCGCGATGCGCAAGGCCTGGAAGGTGCGTGTGGCGGGATGGACCTTTCCGGAAGATGCCCGCGCCTCCTTCGAGACTATTCGGGAAAGGTGTGCTGTCCCTTCGACGGGGCGCGACGATACGATGGCCCTTGCGATGGCCCTTGCCCTGCGTTCCTCTCCAAACCGGGCCAATATGTTGGCCAAGTCGTCCTGTGGGTACTCATTTACTATATGGGCCGCGGTCACGGGCCCCTGAGGGTCGAAGCGCATGTCCAACGGCTCGTCCTTGGCAAAGGAGAAACCCCGCCCCGAGCGTTCGATGTGAAAGGAAGAGAACCCCAGGTCCAGCAATATTCCGTCGGGGTCCTCATAGCCCAGGGCAAATGCGATGTCTCCGACTTGGGCGTAGCTTCCTTGGACCAGACGGTACGCGCCGTCGTAGGGCCGCAGGCGGGCGCTGGCCCGTTCCATGATATCCGGGTCTTTGTCGATGCCTAAGAGCCGTCCTCCGGGCATCGAGGCCTGGAGGACGGCGGACGCATGGCCCCCTTCTCCGACGGTCGCGTCTATGTACACACCACCCGACCTCACCGCCAAAAGGCGCACCGTCTCTTCGAGAAGCGCCGGCTCGTGTGAGAAAGCTTTGTCCACCACGGCTTCCCCCATCGGGCCTGGGGCCGTTGACAGCGTCGGATTGACGCCGGTTAATCTAGCCAATTGCTCTCGTCCCATTAACGAACTCAACCGGATGAAAGGCCCACTAATCAACTTGGCTCTCGTTACGACCAACCTAAGGACATCTTGCTGTATCAAAGCTGGGCCTGACGGAGAAAACTCCTCGGCTCCCAGCCAAACGGACCCGCCGATGGGTCAAACACGGAGCGATTGGGAACGTACGGGAGAATGCTGTCCCTTCCCCACCCCACGAATAAATCATATTGAGGCTAGCAGCATGAACAATGGAAGTACAAGGTATATTGCGGGTGGATTTTGGTGAGTTTTTAATCTATTTCCTATTCTTTGTAAAAAGGCAAGGATTTGGGCGGGCGGGGCGCGCTTGGGCGTTTGACGCCTATGGAGCTTGGTGATAGTGTAAGAGTCCACTTTGCCGGTCTCGCCCGCCTTAACCCGCCTTAAACGGACTTCCGATGCACCGGCGGGAAGAGAAAAGGGGCAGCGCCAGAGCGCATCGCGGCGGTTTTCTAAAGGAATCCAGCGCTTTCCATAGGAGCGGCGGTGTCGGAATTGCTGTACAGAGCCAGCCGGAGCATGCAGGCGGAAGACCTGCCCAGGATGGTCTTGACCAAGGAAGACCTGCCTGGAGAAATGAGCGCTTTCGAGCTGGCCCGAGACGGGGAACTGGACAGCGAGACGATGGCTGACCATAGCTTCCCAGGGAGCACGACTGAGGAGATCAGGGCCACCGGACGCATTGCAGGCTATCTCTCCGAATTCGTCAACACGGACGACCGCGGGCTTCTGTCGCCTCCCGAGGAGGGACATGACCTGGTTGCTGCGACGGTTGTTCACCTGTTCAATGACATGGAAGAAGTGTCCGGGTGGATGACCAATAAGTTCCTGGGTGAGTTCAAGGCCCACGTGGGTCGTGACCTGGGGAGAGGGCAACAGCTGATAAGGGCCGACGAGTTGGACTTCAACGGCTTTGCAGACCGGTCCGTTGGGCTGCATACGCTCCAAACCAGCGATTTCGGCGTGGTGTCTTCGACGGTGGTGGATTTCCGCGTTGGACGGCTTCTGGGGGTGGCGTATTTGGTGACCGCAGGGGACGTGAACCGGCGGGACCATGTGAAGGAACTGGGAACGCTCCTGGAGCGCCGGATAGTGAAGACTCTCCTGGGTTCCAATTGACCTGACGGCCCCTGGCGTGACCGGTTTGACCGGCGCAGGCGTCCTCAGCATAGACTCAGGAATCAGGCGTTAAGTCCTCCCATGCTTCAAGACGTTGTCAAAATACTGACGCTTTACGACGCGCGCGGACCCTTGATTGAGCCGTTGGCTGAAGCTGTTTGCCTGGGCGTCTCCCGAGTGGCAGGCGCAGAGGCCAGGCTCAGGACGCTTGCCGACGCCACAAAGGGTGACTTACTGGAAGCCGACGGCTTGGTCCTGGGTTCTCCGAACTGGAGCGGTATTACGGGCGACCTTAAGCGATGGCTGGACGACCAGGGAGACTTCTGGGAGGACGGCTCTCTGAGGGGCAAGGTCGGAGGGGCGTTCACCACCGGGAGGGGCCGGCACTCAGGCCTGGAGTTCACGCTTCTGAGTCTCATTCACTGGATGCTGGCCTGCGGAATGATCGTGGCGGGCCTTCCTTGGTCCGAGGAGATGAAGCTGTCGGGTTCCTACTATGGGGCTACGGCGACAGGTCAGGTCACGCAGGCCGACTTGAAGCAAGCCGCCGCGCTGGGTGAGCGAGTCGCGCACACCGCCCGAAAGCTGTCTGAATAGGGCCGGAACGGACTCTACGGGCATCCTGCGAAAACCGTCCGAATTTTGTTGACACCGCCCGCGTTTGTTGGTAGAGTATCCAATTGTCGCCTGAGGCGCCGGAGGAGTTTGTATGCCTACAGTAAATCAGCTGGTTAGGAAGGGGCGCAAGAAGGTCATTAAAAAGACCAAAGCCCCTGCCATGCACTGGCTGCAAAACTCTCTTAAGAACCGAACGGTCTGGGGGCCTGGGGCGCCTCAACGTAGGGGCGTTTGCGTCCAGGTGCGGACTATGACGCCTAAAAAGCCCAACTCTGCCCTGCGGAAAATAGCCCGTGTCAGGCTAACCAACGGTTTCGAAGTCACGGCGTACATCGGAGGAGAAGGGCACAACCTCCAGGAACACTCGGTGGTGCTAATACGAGGCGGAAGGGTCAAGGACCTGCCAGGGGTGCGGTACCACGTCATCAGGGGGGCTCTCGACTGTGAGGGCGTCCAGGACCGTGGCCGCGGCCGGAGCAAGTACGGCGCCAGCCGCCGCAGGCGTTAGCCCATCCAGGGTCACATTGTAGACCTGTCAGGACCATTCTTTAGAGATGTCCAGAAGAAGACGAGCAGAAAGACGACCTGTGTCGGCGGACGCCCGCTTTAGCAGCGTGGAGCTTGCCCGCTTCATCAACAAGATCATGATGAGGGGCAAGAAAACGGTTGCACAGCGGATAGTGTACGCCGCACTGGAGCTCGTAGAGCAGGAAGCCAAGAGGCCTCCGCTGGAGGTCTTCGACCAGGCGCTGAAGAATGCCACCCCCCTCCTGGAAGTGCGTCCCAGAAGGGTGGGAGGCGCGACATACCAAGTCCCCACTGAGTTGCGAGCCGCCCGCAGCGAGGCGCTGGCCATCCGCTGGATCATCCGCGGAGCCAGGGCCCGCAAGGGAATGCCCATGAGGCGGAAGCTGGCCCTGGAACTCTTGGAGGCATCCAGAGGTGAGGGTTCCGCCGTGAGGCGTCGAGAAGAGGTTCACCGCATGGCTGAAGCTAACCGGGCCTTCGTCCACTACAGATGGTAGCCCGCCCGGTCCGGTAAGCATTAGTCGGCAGTGAGGTCTTGATTCTAACCAGGTTATAAGCCATGTCCGTTGCATCGACCATAGACAAGATTCGCAATATAGGATTCATCGCCCACATCGACGCGGGAAAGACCAGCGTCACAGAGCGGGCGTTGTATCTTGCCGGCCGGATTCACAGGGTCGGCGGGGTGGATGAGGGCACCACCGTGATGGACTGGATGCCCCAGGAAAAGGAGCGGGGAATCACCATCACCGCCGCCGCAACAACCTGTCATTGGAAGGGCTACAAGGTAAACATCATAGACACGCCGGGACACGTGGACTTCACCGCTGAAGTCGAGCGGAGCCTCAGGGTGTTGGACGGCGGAATAGTCGTCCTCGACGCCGTGGCCGGAGTCCAACCCCAGTCGGAGACGGTGTGGCGGCAGGCCGACCGGTACGAAGTGCCCAGAATATGCTTCGTCAACAAGATGGACCGCATCGGGGCCAACTTCGAGTTTACGGTGGACACGATACGCCACAGGCTCAAGGCGAACCCCGTGCCCGTGCAGCTTCCCTTGAGGACCTACGAGGCCTTCGACGGGGTTGTGGACCTCATGGAAGGTACGGCGCTGGTCTATGAGGACGACGTGGACGTGGCTCCTCCTGAAAGCCCCATCCCTGAAGAGTACCTCGACAGGTATGAACAGTACAGGGAGGCCATGATCGAAAAGATCGTGGAGACCGACGAGTCGCTGATGATCCGGTATCTGGAAGGCGAGGACATTCCCTCCCAGGACCTGAAGAACGCTCTGAGGAAAGCAACCATCGCCGGGAGCCTGGTGCCTGTGCTTTGCGGCGCAGCCATCAGCGGCAAGGGCGTCCATTCGCTGCTGGACGGGATAATTGACTACCTGCCCGCTCCCCTGGACATTCCTCCCATGGTTGGGGTCCATCCCGAAACCGGCGAAGACGTGGTCCGGGAACCCCGCGCTGACGCTCCCCTGTCCGCTCTGGCTTTCAAGGTAGCCTCCGACCCCTTCGTCGGCCGCTTGGTCTACTTGCGCGTCTACTCGGGAACGGTCAAGTCGGGGGCCACTGTATACAATGTAACGAGGGGCCGGCACGAGCGTATGGGGCGGGTCCTTCAGATGCACGCCAACCGTCGGGAAGAGGTGCCCGAGTCGGATGCAGGAAACATCCTGGCCGCCGTAGGGCTGAAGAATACGTTCACCGGAGACACAATCACCCACAGGGACTCTCCGGTGATTCTGGAGCCGCCCACGTTCCCGTCCCCCGTTCTGTCCGTGGCCATAGAACCCATGACCAGAGCCGACCAGGACAAGCTTTCAGAGTCTCTCGGAAAGCTGTCGGAAGAGGACCCGACCTTTGAGGTCCGATACAACGAGGAAACGGGGCAGACCCTGATCTCAGGCATGGGGGAGTTGCACCTGGAAGTGCTGGTGGACCGCATTCGACGCGAGTTCAACGTCGCCGCCAACGTGGGCAAGCCCCGGGTGGCATACCGCGAGACCATAACCGCCCCCGTCAGAATCGAGGGGCGGTTCGTACGTCAGACGGGCGGCCGGGGCCAGTACGGTCACGTTTGGCTGGAGTTGGCGCCGCTGGAGCGAGGTCAGGGCTTCATCTTCGAAGACAAGACCCAGGGAGGCGTCATACCCAGGGAGTACATCCGTCCGGTGGAAGAGGGAGTCAAGAACGCAATCCAGAACGGACCCAAGGCCGGATACCCCATCATTGACATCAAAGTGAGCCTCGTAGACGGAAGCTTCCACACCGTGGACTCATCGGAGATGGCCTTCAAGACCGCAGGTTCCATTGCGTTGAGAGAGGGCGCCGCCAAAGCGAAACCCGTTCTCCTTGAACCCATCATGGAGTTGGAGGTGATAACCCCCGGTGAGTTCCTGGGAGACGTCCTCGGCGACCTGAACGCCAGGCGCGCTCAGATAAAGAACATCGAGGGCCTGGAAGGCATACAGGTGGTGCGCGCCACGATGCCTTTGTCCGAAACGTTCGAATACACCACGACTCTACGGTCAGTCACGCAGGGCAGGGCAAGCTACACCATGGAGTTCGGCTTCTACGAACCCGTGCCGGAAGACATTCTGAAGCAGGTGATAAGGGGCTATTTGCAGAAGAAATGACTACTACAGGACAGAAGGTAAGAATCGTTCTGAGGGCCTTCGACCACAAAGCCCTGGACTTGTCGGCGGTGCAAATCGTGGAAACCGCCGAGCGGACCGGCGCACACGTGGTGGGACCGGTGCCCATGCCCACCCACATCAGACGGTTCTGCGTCATCAGGTCTCCCCACGTGGACAAGGACTCCCGGGAGCACTTTGAGATCAGGACTCATAAACGGCTCATAGACATAGTGGACCCCACGTCAAAGACCATCGACGCCCTCACCCGTCTCAATCTGCCGGCGGGCGTCGACATCTCTATAAAGCTGTAGGACAAGGCATGATTCTCGGCATCATCGGAAGAAAAATCGGAATGACCCAGATATTCAGGGAGTCCGGCCAGGTGGCGCCGGTCACCGTCATTGAGGCTGGCCCATGCACGGTCACCCAGGTCAAGACCGTCAAGCGCGACGGATACGAGGCGGCGCAAGTCGGCTTTCAGACCGCCAAGAAGCTGAATAAGCCGGAACGGGGTCACCTGGAGAAGACGGGTCTCTTCAAGCGCCTGCGAGAGGCGCCTGTGGACGGCGTTGACGACATGGAAGTAGGGCAACAGATAGACGTCGGCCTCTTTCAGGAAGGGGAGAAAGTTGACGTCATAGGCCGGTCCAAGGGACGAGGGTTCCAGGGGGGCATGAAACGATGGGGTTTCCGAGGAGGCCCCCGCACCCACGGCCAATCGGACCGCGCGAGGGCGCCCGGGTCGATTGGCGCAGGGACCACTCCCGGCAAGGTGCTCAAGGGTAAGAAGATGGCAGGGCACATGGGAAACCGGCGCATCACGGTCAAGAACTTGGAAGTCGTCAAAGTGGATACGGAGAGGAACCTCATCCTGCTCAAAGGCGGCATCCCCGGAGCCCATAACGGTCTGCTTTTGATCAGAAAGGCTGGACGGTAGACCCCATGCAAGCGCCGGTGAAGAACTCAGAAGGCAGGGTGGTGGACACTGTCGAGCTCAACGAGCAGCTCTTCGACGTCCCCATGAACAAGGCCCTGGTGCACCAGGCTATGGTGATGTACCAGTCCAACCGCAGGCAAGGCACCCATTCGACCAAGACCAAGGCCCAGGTTTCAGGAGGAGGGCGCAAGCCCTGGCCCCAGAAACACACGGGCAGGGCGCGCCACGGAAGCATCAGGTCTCCCCAGTGGCGTCATGGAGGCGTGGTCTTCGGGCCGCATCCCAGGTCACATCGCAGAGACATGCCCAAGAAGATGCGCAACGGCGCCTTGAAATGCGTGTTGTCGGACAAGCTCCGCAAAGACAAACTTGTGCTGGTGGATGACATAACCGTCGGGTTCAGCACGAGGTCAATGGTTGACCTGCTCTCGAACCTGGACGTGGGTTCTTCCGCCCTTATCGTCACCGATAGTCCTGCAAAGGCCATGGTCAGGTCCGCCCGAAACCTGCCCAAGGTGTGGACCCTGCCGGTGGACCAGCTCACTGCCGAGCAGCTTCTCAAGCGTGACATGCTGGTTATGACTCTGGAAGCCGTGCGCAAGGCTGAAGAGTTGTGGGCGTCCCCCGCCGCAAGACGCCCCAAGAAGGGGACACCGGAGGGGCCGTCCACTCAACCTGAGCTCATGGAGCCGGAAGAGTCTATTGAGTCTGATTTGTCCAGTGATCTCGATGAGGCGGAGGCGCCCGTTGAATCCGGCGGGGCTGAATCGTCTTCTGAGGATGACGGGGGTGAGGAGTAGTGACGCCTACACAGGTCCTGATTCAACCTCTTATCACGGAGAAGAGCACCCTTCTGCAGGAGGAGGGGAAGTACGTTTTCAAGGTGGCCCGGTGGGCCCCCAAGGGTGAGATAAAGAGGGCGGTGGAGACGGCGTTCGGCGTCAAAGTCACTGACGTAAAGGTGTGCATGGTCCGGGGCAAGCTCAAGCGGTACGGGCCCAAGTACAAGAAGCTTCCCGACACCAAGAAAGCCATTGTCTCCTTGCAACCGGGTGACCGGATTCAGTTGATTGAGGGGGTCTAAGAAGATGCCGCTTCGGATTCCCAACCCAAAAACTCCCGGCACGCGAAATGCGGCCCTTCCCTCCTTCGAGGAGGTGACAACCAGCAAACCTGAGAAATCGCTGCTGCGCCCGAAGAAAAACACCGCAGGCCGCAACCGCGACGGCAGGATCACCGTGCGGGGGCGGGGCGGCGGCTCCAAGAGGATGTACCGGGTCATCGACTTCAAGCGGAACAAGGTGGGCGTGCCCGGCAAAGTGGTTTCGGTGGAATACGACCCAAATCGTTCGGCCCGCATCGCTCTGGTCAACTACGCCGACGGAGAGAAGCGCTACATCCTGGCTCCCGTCGGGCTGAAGTTGGGAGACCGCATCGAGGCCGGACCCAAGGCGGACATCAAGCCTGGAAACACTCTGCCGCTTCGCCAGATACCCGCTGGGACAATGGTCCACAACCTGGAAGTGACTCCGGGCAGGGGCGGCCAGTTGGTGCGCAGCGCCGGTGTGGCGGCGCAGGTCCTTTCCCGCGAGGACAAGTACGTGCTCATCAGGCTCCCGTCGGGCGAGGTGAGGCGTGTGCTGGTGGAATGCCAGGCTACTGTGGGTCAGGTTGGCAACACCGACCACAAGAACATCAAGCTGGGGAAGGCTGGAAAGACTCGCCACCGGGGCCGCAGACCACAGGTGCGCGGCGTGGCGATGACCCCCAGAGACCATCCCCACGGCGGCGGAGAAGGACGTTCTCCCGTGGGCTTGCCCGGTCCCAAGACTCCCTGGGGCAAACCCGCCTTGGGATTTAAGACTCGCCGGAAGAAGAAGTCGAGCAGCGGGCTAATCCAGAGGAGGAGGAGGCGATAGTGTCCCGGTCCACTAAAAAGGGTCCCTACGTGCATCCCAAACTGCAGAAAAAGGTCTTGGCTGTACAGGCGGCCGGACTCAACACCGTAATCAGGACATGGTCGAGGGCATCCACGATTATGCCCGACATGGTGGGCTTGACCATCGGCGTCCACGACGGCCGGCGCCACGTGCCGGTTTACATTACCGAGAACACCGTGGGGCACAAGCTGGGCGAGTTTGCCCCCACGAGGACCTTCAGGGGACACGTCGCCAGGTCTGAACGCACCAGCCAGCCCAGGCAGCCCAGGCGCCGGTAGAGGGGGATAACAACCAGTGCCGGAAGCAAAGGCAACCGCAAGAGGAGTGGGGGCGTCGCCCAAGAGGCTGAAACCCATCATAGACTTGGTGAGGGGGATGCCTGTGAGCAACGCTATAGACACCCTTAACCTGCTACAATCGCCGTGGGCGAAGGTTGTGGCTAAAGTGGTGCGCTCCGCAGCCGCAAACGCTGAAAACAACTTGCTGTTGGACCCGGACGGACTCAGGATAGTGAAGATAGTCGCCGATCAGGCGCCGCCGTTGAAGAGGTTCAGGCCCAGGGCCCGAGGGCGAATCGGACGGATCACGAAAAGGTCAAGCCACGTTACGGTCGTCGTCGACGAGGAGGAGTCCTAATGGGCCATAAGACCCATCCCATCGGTTTCCGGCTGGGCATCGTCAAAGATTGGCAGACCCATTGGTACGCCCCCAATGGACGAGACTACCGGGAACTGGTCCGTGAAGACTTGAAGATACGTGGTGCGATAGGCGACGAGTACCAGGGATTCTCCAACGCCGGCATAGCCAGGATTGAGATTGACCGGGGCACCCAAGACGTTGTGGTGAACATCCATTCCGCCCGCCCCGGGATTCTAATTGGCCGAGACGGCGAAAGGGTCAAACGGATGCGGGGGCGTCTCGAGAACGTGACCAGCAAGCGCATCCAGTTGAACGTAGTGGAGATATCCCAGCCTGAGCTTAACGCATATCTCGTGGCCCGCAACATCGCCGACCAGCTGCAGCGGAGAGTGTCCTACCGCCGGGCCATCAGGCAGTCGGCGCAGCGCGCGATACAAGCGGGCGCCCAGGGCATAAAGATAATTGTAAAGGGGCGAATAACGGGGGCTGAAATCGCCCGGCGGGAGAAGTTCATGGAGGGCCGCGTTCCTCTCCATACCCTCCGCGCCGACATCGACTTTGCCATCGCCGAGGCCCACACCGTGATGGGGCGCATAGGAATCAAAGTGTGGATT
Organism: Dehalococcoidia bacterium; assembly: GCA_965237875.1. GTDB lineage: Bacteria > Chloroflexota > Dehalococcoidia > Lucifugimonadales > JAGWBF01 > DAOUJI01. The sequence continues at coordinate 1,187,556 of CBDEGP010000002.1, read as the reverse complement.
TACAACGGGGACATACTGCCCGAACCTCCCGAGGAGGCGCTGGAAGAGCTGGAGACCATCGAGGTCACCATACCTTCCGAAGACCCGGAGGACGCGGCAAAGGAGGCCGAGGATGCTCCAACCGAAGAGAGTTAAGTGGAGGAAAGTGCACCGAGGCCGCATGACGGGCAAGGCTACGTCGGGCAACCAGATGAACTTCGGTGAATATGGGCTAAAGGCCATGGCCCCGGCATGGATCACCGCGAGGCAGATAGAAGCGGCCCGGGTTGCCATCACCCACCACCTCCGCAGAGGAGGAAACGTGTGGGTGAGAGCCTTCTCCGACAAGGCCGTCTCCAAGAAGCCGGCCGAGACTCGCATGGGCGGGGGCAAAGCCGCCGTCGACCATTGGGTGGCTGTGGTCAAACCGGGCCACATTCTTTTCGAGATCAGCGGCGTCAGGGAGGAGTTGGCTGTGGAAGCCCTAAAAAGGGCGGCGCAGAAGCTCCCAATAGCGACCAAGACCGTAAGCAGACAGGGCGCCCTGGCGGCTTAGGCCAGCCCGTGGGGCCGGAACGGAGCAGGGTTCAGTGAAAGCCCAGGAAATACGAGAACTGACGGACCAGGCCATCAGGGATGAGTTGGATAACTCCCAGAAGGAGCTCCTGAACCTGCGAATCCGGACCGCCACCAAGCAGCTGGCCAACACGTCCGAGATAGGCCGGGTGAGAAAGAACATCGCCCGCCTCAACACGGTCCTGACAGAACGCCGGTTGGGGGTCCAGTAATGCCCGGCAGCAGGAAGGTCCGAGTGGGAGAAGTGATCGGCGCCAAGATGGACAAGACCGTCGTGGTCGCCGTGCGTTGGCAGCAACGCAACATCGTTTATAAGAAGCCCCGGAGGCGTATAACCAAGTTGTACGCCCACGACAATGAGAACCAGTGCCGCTTGGGAGACGTTGTGCGCATCGAGGAGACTCGTCCTCTGTCCCGCACCAAACGCTGGCGGCTGCTCGAAATCGTCGAACGCCGGGAAGTGGCCGAGATCAAGCCGGTGGAGTTGGACGAGGGCATCCTGACGGAAGAGGCCGAGGCCGCCGCTCAGGATGAAGCGGACTTGGACAACGGGGCGCCCGTCGATGAGCTCGAAGAGACATCCGATGAAGAGTCGGAGGACGACTCCGACGACGATGACGACCTGGACGAGCAGGAATCGGATGACGACGAAAAGCTGACTGAAGAGGAAGACGTCCTGGAAGAACCAGGGGAAGAACCGGAGGAAGAGAAGGAGAAGGAATGATTCAGACCTTTTCCCGCCTTAAGGTTGCCGACAACAGCGGCGCCAAAGAAATCATGTGCATCAACATTCCCGGCAGCAGCCGCAGGCGTTACGCCGGCATCGGCGATGTCATAGTGGCTACGGTGAAAGAGGCCATACCCATGGGCCAGGTCAAGAAGGGCGAGGTGGTAAGGGCCGTGATAGTCAGGACCGCCAAGTCTCAGCGCCGCCGGGACGGGACCTACGTCAGGTTCGACGACAACGCCGCCGTAATCCTGGGCGAGCGCCAGGACAATCCCAGAGGAAGCCGGATCTTCGGTCCCGTTGCCAGAGAGCTAAGGGAGCGGGGCTTTATGCGCATCATCTCCTTGGCCCCGGAGGTGGTCTAACATGAAGGTCCGACGAGGAGATACGGTCCTGGTCGTCGCAGGCAAGGAGAAAGGCCGTCAAGGTCGAGTGGACAGGGTCCTGACTGACAAGAAACGAGTCGTCATCGAAGGCGTCAACATGGTGATCCGGCATGTGCGCCCGACCCCTGGTGTCAGGCAGGCGGGGCGAGTCCAGAGGGAATCGCCTCTTCACGTGTCCAACGTAATGCTGATTTGCTCAGGCTGCAACCGCCCCACGCGGGTGCGGCATGGGTCCCTCGAAAACGGAAGAAAGGTCCGAGTATGTCAACGGTGCGGGGAGACGATAACATAGAGGAACGCCAGGCCGCTCCTCAGGAGGACCAGCCTCAAGCGGGTGCGCCTGAGGGGTCTACAACGGAGGAGCCTAAGCCCCGCCAAAGGCGTCAGCCTGCCCAAAGCGGTGCGGGAGCCAGAGGAGGACGTCGGCGGGCCCCTGCGCGAGAATCGGCGCCGGAGCAGGCCGCCGTGGAAGAGGACGGCGCCGCTCCCTTGGGCCTTCCCAAACCCAGGCTCAAAGAGCTGTGGCGTGATGAAGTGGTCCCCACGATGGTGCGGGAGATGGGATACGAAAATGTGATGCAGGCGCCGCGCCTCCATAAAATAGCGCTGAACGTGGGACTTGGCGAGGCCCTCACCAACGGCCGCGCCATCGAGAGCGCCACTAACGACCTGACCGCCATATCGGGGCAGAAACCGGTCATCACCCGTGCGCGCAAGTCCATAGCCGGATTCAAGCTCAGGGAGGGCAACGCGGTGGGGGTCACCGTAACCCTGCGGGGGGATCGGATGTACTATTTCATGGACCGCCTTGTGAACACGGCCCTGCCCCGCATCAGGGACTTCCGAGGAGTTTCGTCCGCCAGCTTTGACGGACGGGGCAACTACTCCTTGGGAATACGTGAGCAGATCATCTTCCCCGAGATCGAATACAATCGGATAGAGCGTATCAGGGGCTTTCAGGTTACCATAGCCACCACGGCCAAGACCGATGCTGAGGCGTCGATGCTGCTTGCCTTGATGGGCATGCCCTTTGCACGTCCGAACTAGAGGAGACCTTTGGCTAAAAAATCACTGATAGAGAAGTGGAAGCGCACACCCAAGTTTCCAGTGCGGCAATACAACCGCTGCCATCGCTGCGGCAGACCGAGAGCCTTCATTCGGTATTTCGGGTTGTGCCGCATTTGCATGAGGCAACTGGCGCTGGTGGGTGAATTGCCAGGCGTGCGCAAGGCCAGCTGGTAGACGGGAGAAATATGCCGGTAACCGACCCCATAGCCGATATGTTGACCAGGATCAGGAACGCTCAGCCAGTGAGGCACGAGTCGGTTACGATGCCCGTGTCCAAGATCAAGGTGGCCATAGCCAAAGTGCTGAAGGAAGAAGGGTTTGTCAGGGACTTCGACGTGCTGAGAGGCCAGCCCCAGCCTGTGCTCAGAATCCACCTTTCCTACAGAGAGAACCGGGAGCCAGCCATCGGAGGGCTGAAGCGGGTCAGCAAGCCTGGGCTGCGGGTTTACGTGGGCAAAGGGGAGATACCCCGGATATACGGAGGCCTGGGCGTTGCCGTCATGTCCACGTCCCAGGGAGTAATGACGGGACGACAAGCATGGCGTCAGGGTCTGGGAGGGGAGTTGCTCTGCTATGTCTGGTAACGAAGGCCGGAACGATAAGACCCTCTCGCGCATAGGAAGAAAACCCATAAAACTTCCGCCGGGAGTCCAAGTGGACCTGAGCGACGCCCAAATCACCGTCAAGGGTCCCAAAGGCTCCCTGACGCAGCCCCTCCACACTGACGTGGTCGTAAGGATGGAAGACGGCGAGATTACTGTCGCGAGAGTTTCCGCCAGGAAGTTTCACAGGTCGCTCCACGGCCTGACCCGCAGTCTGATTTCCAACGCCGTAACCGGAGTCACCGACGGCTACCGAAAGACGCTGGAGCTGATGGGCGTCGGGTACAGAGTGCAACAGGTCGGAGAGGGCATCGTCCTTAACGTGGGATACAGTCACCCGGTGGACGTCAAGCCGCTGGAAGGCGTCACGCTGACCGTCGAGGGCAACAACCGGGTCCACGTGGACGGCATCGACAAGCAGAAGGTGGGTGAAGTGGCCTCCACCATTCGCCGTGTGCGGCCGCCCAACGCCTACAAGGAGAAAGGCATTAAATACGCCGGAGAGGTCCTCCGTCTAAAACCTGGGAAGTCAGCGGCGAGAAAGAGCTAGCGGAACACGGAGATGAAACGCCCTTATATTCTATCTATCGCCGAACATGAGGCGGTCTTGAATGCCTAGAGAGAAAAATCCAAGGGACCTGCGGCTCGCCCGCCATCAAAGAGTGCGCAAGAAGGTGCAAGGGACCCCTGAAAGGCCCAGGCTCTGCGTATTTCGGAGTCTGAAGGCCATCTATGCACAGGTGGTCAACGACTCCCAGGGACATACAATCGCCGCCGCGTCCAGCCTGGAGCCCGAGATCAAAGAGTCAGGCTCGGGTCTTTCCAAGACCGAAGTGTCCAAGCTGGTGGGGAAGGTCATAGCCCAACGCACCAAGTCGGCGGGAACGTCCACGGTGGTGTTCGATCGAGGAGGATACCTGTACCACGGAAGGATAAAGGCTTTGGCGGACGCTGCTAGAGAGGAAGGACTCGTTTTCTAAATGGGCTTTCGCATACCGGTCAACAAAGTGGACCCCACCGGTCTTGAACTGACCGACCGCTTGGTGTTTACAAGGCGAATCGCCAAGGTGGTCAAGGGCGGACGGCACCTGAGGTTCAACGGCCTCGTGGTCGTGGGAGACGGAGAAGGAGTCGTGGGCGCCGGTCTGGGCAAAGCCCAGGCGATTCCCGACGCCGTCAGAAAGGGAAACGCCCTGGCAAGAAAGACGCTGATCAGGGTCCCGCTGAAGGGAAGCACCATACCCCAGGAGACCTACTCCAAGGTTGGGGCCTCCAAGGTCTTGATCAAGCCCGCGCCGGCCGGCACGGGAATAATCGCCGCCGGAGTCGTTAGGGCAGTTCTGGACTTGGCGGGGGTCAAGGACGCCGTGGCCAAGTCCCTGGGCTCCAGGAACCCTATAAACGTAGTTTACGCCACGTTGGACGCGCTTCAAAAGGTGAAGGATCCGGTTGTGGAAATAGCCAAACGCAGAGGAACGGACCGGGAAGCGGCCTAAGGCGAAGGGCTTGAACTCATGTCTCAGATAAAGATTACCTGGAAGAAAAGCTGCATCGGTCGGAAGCAGAGCCAGCGCAGGGTCATTGAGGCCCTGGGTCTCAAAAGGCTTTCTCACTCGGTGGTGCGTCATGACACTCCGACCATCAGGGGGATGGTGAACGCCGTTCATCACCTGGTTGAGGTGGAGGAGATCAGTCCCGAATCTCCTCCCGCCTAGGAGAAGCGCTTCCGGCGGAGGCTGTAAAGGGAACATCCGAGGCTTGAGCCGCTTTGTGCGCCAGGCAAATAGGGGCAACATGGGAACGAAAGGCAGGCAGTCCAAGAAATGATGGAGCATGAGGCAACCCCGGCGCCGGGCGCCCGACGGAAGCGGAAGCGCATAGGGAGAGGCGACGCCAGCGGTCACGGCACCTACGCCGGGCGGGGAATGAAAGGACAGAAGTCCCGCTCAGGCGGAGGCGTGAGACCCGGATTCGAGGGCGGACAATTGCCTATGATCAAGGGCCTTCCCATGCGAAGGGGGTTCACAAACATCTTCAAGACGGAGTACCACCTCGTCAAATTGGATGAGTTGGCAGGACTGCCCGGGGACTCGGTTGTCACGCCTGAGACGTTGGTGCGAATGGGTTATCTCAGGAAGATCAAGCACCAGGTCAAGGTGCTGGGAAACGGCGATCTGGACGTGGCGTTGAAGGTGTCGGCGCACAAGTTCACCAAGACGGCAAGGGAGAAGATCGAGGCGGCGGGTGGAAGTGTGGAGGTCCTTTAAGCCATGATGGCCCAGGAGACGGAAGGCCGTCCCAAGTTACTGCAAGCTGCAATAGACGCCTTCCGAGTACCCGACCTAAGAGCAAAAATCCTTTTCACGCTGGCCATGCTGGGCGTCTTCCGGTTCATGGCCCAAGTCCCGATACCGGGCATCGACCGCAACAGCTTAGACGCCCTATTCGAAAGCAGTCAGCTTCTGGGTTTTCTGAACCTCTTCAGCGGCGGAGCCCTGGAGAACATGAGCGTGGCCGCCCTGGGAGTGTTTCCCTACATCACGTCGTCCATCGTCATGCAGCTGCTGGTCCCCGTTGTGCCCGCTCTGCAACGCATATCCAGAGACGGCGAGTACGGGCGCCAAAAAATCAACAGGATCGTCCACTTTGTAACCGTTCCCATTGCCCTCGCCCAGGGGTACGGCCAATTGCAGCTGGTGCAGTCGGCCGGCGTAATCAGCGGAGTCTGGTCAGGGCCCGGTGACGGCAACTTCATACCCACGGTGGCGATGCTGGCCTCGCTTACAGCAGGGACCATGTTCCTGGTGTGGCTTGGAGAGCTTATAACCGAGAGGGGAATCGGAAACGGAATATCCTTGATAATCTTCGCCGGGATAGTGGCGGGTTTCCCAGGGCTCATATCCCAGGCTTCGGACCAGACCAACGCCCTGGGAATCATCTGGCTGGCGATCATCGGCCTGCTGATTGTCGCGCTGATTGTAGTGTTCACGGAGGCCCACCGGCGGATACCCGTCCAGTATGGCCGGAGCATTTTTCGGGGCGGCAGGATGTACCGGCAGACAGGGTCTACGTATCTGCCGCTGCGCATAAACTCTGCGGGAATGATTCCCGTTATATTCGCGTCGTCCGTGGCCATTCTGCCCGCCACTTTGGCCAGCTTCCTGGGCGTGCGGGGAGACTTGGTGGGAAACATAGCCAACTCCCTGGCCGACTGGTTCGACCCTTCCAGGTTCGTTTATTGGGTGCTGGCCTTCGTGCTGGTGGTGATGTTCACCTTCTTCTATACCCTGGTGGTCTTTCAACAGCAGAATTTAGCAGACAATCTCCAGAAGAACGGGGGCTTCGTGCCGGGCATCCGCCCGGGCAGGCCCACTCAGGAGTACCTCAACCGGGTCATACTGCGCCTAACGTGGGGAGGCGCCCTGTTCCTGGGATTCGTCTTCATCGTGCCCTATTTCGCTGCTCTGCTCACGGACGTGCAGGCTATCCAGCTGCCCAGCATCAGCCTGCTCATCATGGTGGGGGTGGGGCTGGACACTCTAAGGCAGCTTGAAGCACAGCTGCTGATGAGGAACTACGAAGGGTTCTTGAGGTAACGGGGCGTGACGACGTCGGAGATTCATCTGGCCAGGAGGGTTGTGTTGCTAGGGCCGCCGGGCGCCGGAAAAGGCACCCAGGCCAAGCAGATACTGGGCACCATCCCCGGCGTCAGCCATATCTCGACGGGAGACCTTTTCCGGCGTCACCAGAGGGAGGGGACGGAACTTGGCAAGAAGGCTGCCGAATACATGAGCCAGGGAACGCTTGTCCCCGACGAGGTCACAATCGCTATGGTCTTGCAGCAGGTGTTGCCTCCTGAAAGCGCCGGCGGGTTTCTGCTGGACGGATTCCCAAGGAACCTCAACCAGGCCCAATCGCTTGACGACGCCCTCAAAGGCGAGTCCAGCGGGATTGACAGAGTGGTCCACATCGTGGTCCCTACGGAAGAGCTTGTGAAGCGGCTGGGGGGCCGGATGACGTGCAGGCAATGCCAGGTCCCATACCATCGAGACAATGCTCCTCCGAAAGCCGAGGGGGTCTGTGACGCATGTGGAGGAGAGGTCTACCGGAGGGACGACGACAGGCCTGAAGCCATAACAGCCCGCATTCAGGTCTACGATGACGAAACCCGGCCTTTGTCCGACTACTACCGGGAACAGGGAAACCTTTCCGATGTAGATGGAACAGGTCCAGTTGATCAGGTCAGGTTGCGTCTAATGAAGGCGCTCAAGATATAATTCGGTCCTGTAGCAAGGGTCCAGGGTAAGTGGTAGAATGAACAACAGAAAAATCGAAACGGCGTCCAACTCGAGCTCTCCCTACAAGGGCGGCGTCACCATCAAGTCGGCGAGGGAGATGGAGTCCATGCGCAAGGCCGGCGCAGTGGTCGGTGCAACGCTGTCTACGCTCAGAGAGTCGGTCAGGCCGGGGATGAGGACCAGAGACCTGGACGCCATTGCCAACAAGGAGATCAAGAGGCTCGGAGGAAAGCCCGCCTTCAAGGGATATAGGGGCTTCCCTGCGACTATTTGCACCTCGTTGAATGAAGAGATCGTTCATGGGATTCCCAGTGACAGGACGCTTCAAGAAGGCGACTTGATCAAGATGGACGTGGGAGCCGTGGTGGAGGGCTTCATAGGAGACGCCGCCATCACTGTGGGGGTAGGAAGCATAACCAAAGAGGCGGAGGACCTGATAGAGGCCACTCGAGATTCCCTCTGGGAGGGGATAAAAGCCGTCCATGACGGAGGCCGCGTGGGAGACGTGGGACAGGCCGTCCAGGAGTATGCGGAAGGTCGAGGATACAGTGTGGTCCGGGAGTATGTGGGCCACGGCATCGGCCGTTTCCTCCACGAGGACCCCCAGGTGCCCAACTACGGCCCCGGAGGCAGGGGCGCCGTTTTAAGGAAAGGAATGACCATCGCCATCGAACCCATGCTGAATATGGGCGGCTGGAAGACCCGCGTCCTGGACGACCATTGGACGGTGGTCACCGCCGACGGAGAGCTCTCGGCCCACTATGAGCACACCATAGCCATCACGGAAGACGGCGTAGAGGCGCTTACGAAGGAGAGGTAGCAGGACGCTATAGACTTATGCCAAAGAAAGAAGCGATAGAGGTGGAGGCCAGCGTTGTGGAAGCCCTGCCCAATGGGATGTTCAGGGTCAAGCTTCCCAACGAGCATAAAGTGTTGGCCCACGTATCGGGCAAAATACGGCTCCACTTCATCCGAGTGCTGCCGGGGGACAGAGTCCTGGTCGAGCTCTCTCCTTACGATCTATCCAGGGGACGCATAACTTACAGGTTCAAGTAGCATGAGAGTACGAGCATCGGTAAAACCGCGCTGCAACAAGTGCAGAATAATCAAACGCAAGGGGATAATCCGCGTGATCTGTGTCAACGTGAAGCACGTCCAGAGGCAGGGTTAGCCCTCAGGATGAGCTTTCGTAAAGTGGACCGGCGCCGGCTAGGAGGTTGATATGGTCCGTGTGGCGGGAGTGGACATACCCGACGGAAAACGCGTGGACGTGGCCCTGCGCCGCATCTACGGCATAGGCCCGGTGATGGCCAAGGAGATACTGGAGCGGGCCGACATCGACGGAGACCCCAAGCCCAAGATCACCGAGCTGTCGGAAGCGGACATTGACCGGCTGCGGGAAATCATCGACAAAGAATACAAGGTGGAGGGCGATCTCCGGCGTGAAGTGACCATGAACGTCCGGCGGCTCATCGAGATCGGCTCCACGCGCGGCCTGCGTCACCGGCGGGGGTTGCCCGTCAGAGGCCAAAGAACTCGCACCAATGCACGAACTCGCAAGGGACCCAGAAGGACGGTCGCCGGACGCGGACGCCGGACCGGCGGGAAGAAGTAGAGGAGGCCACATGGCCAGACCGCGTACACGCAGGAGAGAAAGAAAGTCGATTCCCCGGGGGAAGGCGTACATCCACTCGACTTTCAACAACACCCTGGTCACTCTGACCGACCCCCAGGGCGCAGTTATAGTCTCGTCCAGCGCCGGCACGTCCGGCTTCAAGGGATCGAGAAAGGGGACTGCCTTTGCGGCCCAGAGGGCTGCCGAGCAGGCCGCGCGCAGAGGCATGGACCACGGGCTGAGGCTCATAGACGTTCTCATAAAGGGTCCCGGCGCAGGGAGGGAGGCCGCCATACGGTCTCTCCAGGCCGCCGGTCTCACAATAAGCAGCATCCGGGACGTTACTCCCATACCTCATAATGGGTGCAGGCCTCCCAAGCGAAGAAGGGTGTAGATAATATGGCGCGATATACGGGACCGGTTTGCAGGCTGTGCCGGAGGTCAGGAGAGAAGCTCATGCTCAAGGGAGAGCGTTGCTACACGCCGCGCTGCGCCATCGAGCGGCGGCGCACTCCTCCAGGCAATCAATCGACTCGCAGACGGCGCACCTCGGACCATGGGACCCAGCTCAGAGAGAAGCAGAAGGCCAGGTACATCTACGGCGTCATGGAGAAACAGTTCCGCCGTTACATGGATGAGGCTTTCAAGAAGCCGGGAGCAACCGGCCAGTACCTGATGGAGATTCTCGAGCGGCGGCTGGACAACGTGATATTCAGGCTGGGATTCGCCGACTCACGGAATCAGGCGCGGCAGCTTGTGCTGCATGGACACTTCACCGTAAACGGCAAAAAGACCACCATCCCCTCCTTTGCCGTAAAGGCCGGAGATGTCATATCATGGCAGGAATCCCGAAAGACCAAGGACTTCTACACGGCGCTGACACAGGACATTCCCAAGAGACCGATACCCCAGTGGATTCACCTTGACTTGGAGAACATGTCAGGGACTGTGACGGTCCTGCCCGCAGCGGAAGACCTGGAATCGGCGATAGACACGCGCCTTATAGTGGAGTTCTACTCGAGGTAAAGCAATGGTATTGGAAACCGCAATACTCACACGAACGGCAGCCCAGCGCACGCCGGAAGCCATCGTTCCGGAGATCAAAATGCTGGAGCTGACGGACACCTACGGGAAGTTTGCCATAGAGCCCCTGGAAAGAGGATATGGGATAACTCTCGGGAACCCGATCCGTCGAATGCTCCTGAGTTCCGTTGAAGGAGCGGCCATAACATGGGTGAAGATAGAGGACGTGCTGCATGAGTATACCTCCATCCCTCACATGAAGGAGGAGGTTATGGACTTCCTTCTGAACGTGAAGGGGATTCGAATACGTTCGGTGACAGGCCGTCCGGGCAAGATGCGTCTTGAGATCAAGGGAGAGGGCCGGATATGCGCGGGTGACGTGGCCACGTCCGCCGACTTCGAAATAGTCAACCCTGAGCACCACCTGGCGACTCTGGACTCCGACGACGCCACTCTGTCGGTGGAGTTCAACGTGGACAACGGCAAGGGCTACCAGCCCGTGCCGACTCAGGGCGACGGCTCCGTCGGCTCCCTCATGGGCGCGCTGCCGGTGGACGCCATCTTCAACCCTGTCAGGAAGGTCAACTATACCGTGGAGCGGACCCGCGTCGGATACGTCACCGATTATGAGCGCCTGGTGCTCGAAGTGTGGACCGACGGCGCCATCACTCCGGTGGAAGCGGTTAAGGCGTCGTCTGACGTATTGGTAAGCCACTTCTTCCTATTCAACAACTTGGGTTCGGAAGTGAAGTCGGGGGTTGAACGCTCCTCGTTGACGGTGTCTCCCGAGGTCTACCAAACTCCCATCGAGAAGCTGGACCTGTCGTCGAGGACTCTAAACTGCCTTAAAAGGGCCCATATCACCAAGGTGGGCCAGGTCCTGGAAATGTCCAACGAGGAGCTCCTGAAGATACGAAACTTCGGGGAGAAGTCTCTGGAGGAGCTTACGGAACGGCTGGGACGGGAGGGAGTCATCGGGGAAAACGAACGGTCTGTGGACGATGCAACGACTCTGGCGCACACGGAAGACGCCGCCGCCATAGCGTTGGAAGAGGCGGGGCCTTCAGAGCCTTCTACGGTGGAGTACGAGCTCCCACAAGAAGAAGAGGATGAAGAGTTCAGCGACGATGATGACGACGACGAATACGACGAGGACGAGGAGTAGCAGTCTTATGGTGTCCCATCGTATAAAAGGGAAAAAGCTGGGCAGGCCCAAGGACCAGCGGGTAGCGTTGCTGCGCAATCTGGCGTCCGATATCGTCCGACACGAGCGGGTGGTCACCACCCACCCGAAAGCCGTAGAAGCCCGAAGAGAGGTTGAGCGGCTGATCACCCACGGCAAGAAGGGAGATCTCCATCACAGGAGGTTGGCCCTGTCACGTGTCCCAAACAAGGAGGTGATTTCCAAGGTCTTTGATGAGTTGGCGCCGCGATATGCCAGCCGCGCCGGGGGTTACACCAGGATAGTGAAGTTGGGGTCTCGCAAGGGCGACGCAGCGCCCATGTCCCTGATTGAGTTGGTCTAAGTCACGGGGGCCACAGGATGGCCGGGACTGACGACGCTCCCGATCGTGGGCAAGGAGCCCGTAGGCAAGGAGAAGGATACCGCCGGATTGCATTGGTCCTGGAATATGACGGCACAGCATATAATGGGTTCCAGTTTCAGGCCAATGCTCCGTCAGTGCAAGGTGCAGTGGAGGATGCGTTAAAGAGCTTCACCGGAGAAGCAGTGCGCATCCGTGGAGCTTCCCGGACCGACTCAGGGGCCCACGCAGCAGGTCAGGTGGCGGACTTTTTGACCCAAGCGCCTTATCCAATCGAAATCTTCGGCCGGGCGCTCAACTCCTTTCTGCCGCCGGACATCAGGGTCCGGGGAGCGGCAGAGGCGCCTCTGGACTTCAGTTCCAGGTTCTCGGCGGTGAGTCGGGTCTACCGGTACACCATCTGGAACCATGCCCATCCGCCGGCGCTGTGGAGACACTTCTCATATTGGGTCATGGATAGCCTGGACCTGACGGCCATGCAGGAAGCCGCCCAGTCTTTGCTGGGCGCCCACGACTTCTCCACCGTCTCTTCTTCACTGCCGCCCGGCCGGAACCCGGTGCGCACAGTCAAACGGTGGGACGCTTGGCGGGAGGATGAAAGAGTAATCATCGAAACCGAAGGCGACAGCTTCCTGCCCCATCAAATCAGGAGGACCAATGCTTTGCTGGTTAGAGTGGGCTTGGGAAGGTTGCCCGTAGACGCAATTCGAAATATAATTGACCGTGCTGTTCAAAAGATGGATAGGCGCCCCTCCCTTCCGGCTAGGGGCCTGTGCTTGATGAGGGTGAACTATCCCGACTTTTCGTCGGAGACGCTCAAGGCTGGGTTGAACAAGTATGAAACGAGATAAAACATTCCAGGCCAAACAGTCCGAGGTTGTGGCCCAATGGCATTTGGTGGACGCCGCTGGGCAGACTTTGGGCAGGCTGGCCACGCGCATATCCAGAACCCTTCAGGGTAAGGACAAGCCCATCTACACACCCAACATCCTTACGGGAGACTTCGTGGTGGTGGTGAACGCCGAGAAGGTGCGGGTCACCGGGCGTAAGCTTAACCAGAAGCTCTACTACCGCCACAGCGGATACGTGGGCAACCTCAAGACCTTTGTGATGAAAGACATCATGGAGAAAAACCCGGAGCGTATCCTTGAGATGGCGGTCAGAGGCATGTTGCCCCGGACCAAAAGAGGCAGGGACATGTTCAAACGCCTCAAGGTATACCGTGGGGGCAGTCATCCACACCAGGGACAGGTGGCGACGCCGGCGTCGTCGGTCGCCGAATAAGAGCAGTTTGCTAAGGAGATAGACTTGGTTCAGGAGTCAACTCAGCAGTACTACTACGGCACGGGAAAGCGAAAGATGGCCATAGCCAAAGTGCGCCTGTATCTGGCGGCGGGAGCCTCAGAAGTGGGAGCTCCCGGCCACGTAAGGGTAAACGGCCGGCCGTTGGATGAAGTTTTCCCCTGGTTCCCTTGGCAGGAGGCTGTCAAGGAGCCTCTGAAGGTCACCGACTCGCTGGACCGCTTCACCATAGTCGCGTCTGTCAGCGGAGGCGGCATTTCCGCCTGGAGCCATGCTGTCCGCCACGGAATCTCCCGGGCCCTCGCTCTCTACGACGAGTCAATGAGACCCGTTCTCCGGCAGCACGGGTTCCTTACCAGGGACTCGCGCATCAAGGAGAGCAAGAAGTACGGCCTGAAGAGGGCCAGGCGGGCGCCTCAATACACCAAGCGCTAGCCGCTGCGGGCTTGGCCGCTCCCTCACCCCAGCCCTCTCCCAAAGGGAGAGGGGGCAGGCGCTGTCTATTTTCATGCTAAAGATATCGGCGTAGCCGGAGCGTAAAAAGACCCCGGGACAGCCATTGGCCCCCTATTGCAACGAAATAATCACCACAGCCGCAGTTATCGAGGCAATCCCCAAGGCCTGAGGCGCCAGGGTCCCCCTGGTGATCCAGTGGCCAAAGGCCGACGGACGCCAGGAGGCCAGCCCCAGAGAGTAGAGGAACACCATCGAGGGTTGTATCGCGCCCACTGCGGCCACCAGCGCCACGTCCCCGAGGTCGATTGCCGCAAACCGGGTCAATAGGGCCAGCGTGATCAGACCCTCAACCGCCGTCATCAGCGTCATGAATGTGCGGTCGAATAGGAGTGCAGACGCTCCGGACCTGGCCTCCCTTGACGTGAACGCCATGGCGAACATCACCGGCGCGAATCCGATGCGGTATGAGCCGAAGAACTGCCAGAAATCACCCCCGTCCAGGGCTATCTTGGCTACGATGAATGAGCACGCCAGAAATGCCGCGGCTCCCAGGGCGAGCAGAATCACCTTAACATCTCCGGCCGGTCTGCCGCCCCTGCTCTTCTCCCAGGACACCAGCGCTGCGCCGGCGACTGAAAGGAAGATGGCCCCTACGGCCAGGGACGAGAGCTGCTCACCCAACAGCCATGCGGCCAGAGGGGCCACCATCAGGGGATAGAGGTGCCACACGGGCACCACCCGCGCCACCTGTCCGGTCCTAAGCGCGCTCAGAAAGAGGATCAAGCTTCCGGCCGCCAGGACTCCGGTGACCAGCGCCAAGCCAATGGTCCGCGCCTCTACTCCGTCCAGACCCGTCACGATTCCAAAGGTGATAAGCCCAAGAGCCAGCTCGAAGACTCCGATCCAGTAGGAGTAGTGGGGCACGCTCCGGCAACGGTCAACAATTGCCTTGTCCAGGATGTTGGCGGCGCCGGTAAAGGTCGGAAAGAGTATGGCGAAGAGTATCCACATGAGCGCTGACGGGGAGTATAACACTGGGCGCCGCAAGTGAGGCCAAGGGACGGCGGCTTGGAGCGGCCCGTTCAAATCCGGCCAATGTTAGAATAGGCCAACCAACCGTTGGCCAGGAGGCAGTATGATTCGCAGCCTGAACGGCAAGACGCCAAGAATCCACCCGTCGGCCTTCATCAGCGACGCCGCATACATCGTGGGGGACGTGGAGATAGGCGAGGGGTCCAGCGTATGGCCGGGGGCGGTGATACGGGGCGACTTCGGGCGTATCACCATAGGACGGAACTCCGTTATACAGGACACCTGCGTCGTCCACGCCGACGACTATCTCGACATCGGGGACAACGTGCTGGTGACCCACGGCGCCGTCCTCCACTGTCACAAGGTGGGGAACAACGTGCTCATCGGGATTAACGCGGCCCTGTTGGAGGACGCCGAAGTGGGCAATTTCGTGCTCATTGGGGCCGGAGCGATAGTGCGGGACAAGGCCGTCATTCCCGACAACTCACTGGTGGTGGGCGTGCCGGGCCAGATACGGCCTCTATCCGACGCCAACAGGCTCCGGCTGGAAAACGTCACCGAAAACTACATCCACAACGCGCAGGTCCACAAAGCCGCCGGCCACGGAATAGACCTGCCCGGCGGCTGACTTAGGCGTCAGTCCCCAGGGTCTTGTCATTCTGAGGAGCGCAGCGACGAAGAATCTAAAGCTCTCACCTGCAATCATTCTCTCTGATAGACATACGAGGTTCTCAGTGAAGTATTGTAGATTCTTCACTCCGCTCCACTGCGTTCAGAATGACATGACTATGAAAAGCTCCGGCGTCAGCAGCCCGAAAGTTGCAATAGAAGTGTTGAATGGAAGAGGGGCTCTCTCAGATGAGAGAGCCCCTCTTTAACATGTCTCTTAAAGCCTGTAGCTAGGGGCGCCCGTTAAAGGGAGGATACTCGTCCCGCATGAGACCCAAATAGGCGTTC
Organism: Dehalococcoidia bacterium; assembly: GCA_965237875.1. Classification (GTDB taxonomy): domain Bacteria; phylum Chloroflexota; class Dehalococcoidia; order Lucifugimonadales; family JAGWBF01; genus DAOUJI01. The sequence continues at coordinate 1,171,991 of CBDEGP010000002.1, read as the reverse complement.
AACCGAGTCTCCCACCGATGATAACCCACGGCCAAATCGAAGAACCCTCTTGGGTACCGGCCCGTGAAAAGGATTGCAAACATGCTTATTATGCCAACCACCAACAGAATTAGTCCGTAGATCAACAGGGCGATGACATGGGGGATGCCCGCGTAAAGCCATCCGAAGAAAAACTTGAGCGCCGCATGACCCTTGGAAAGCTGTTCCGGGTATTCAATGTGCAACTGAACCGGAGAATCGGGCTCTTCACCGTTGGAGAAGGGCGGATATCTATCGGTCATATAACCGGTGTAGGCGTTAAGCCGAGCGTTCCACCTGTAGTAGCCAAGAACAAGATCGAAGATGCCTCGCGGATAGTTCCCTTTGATCAATATCCCGACAAAGGCAACTATGCCCGCAAGCCAGACGATTATCCCGTAGAAGTACAGGATGATCCCGTGGGGAATCCCGGCGTAAAGCCAGCCGAGAAAGAACTTGAGGAGCAAATGAAGCCGCGACAACGACTCGGGATATGCGACATCGAAAACGACGGGCGCCGGCTGCTGTTCGACCATTGCGGCCACTCTTCCTTAACATAAGATTAGGTGAGTCATGCTACAACACGGGGAAGAACCGATGCAACAATAAATTCATTGGAATATGACGGTTTTATGGCCCTCAGGGATCAGACCGGAGCGCCGGTCTACTGACGCCGGGCGTTGGAGAGAGCTCCCCAGGTTGCGACGCAAAAGGGGACGCCAAAGGTGAGTGGGACCTTCCAGTAGAGAGCGCTTGGCCAGGCGCCGGAAAAGATGAAATCGCCCTGGTTCAGGAGAGTAAGCCCGGCGCCCACGGCGATGGCCGTGTAGAAAGAGCGCCTGAGCATGGCCGGATTCCTAAGGGCGCATAGCCAGCACCACAGGCTCTCGCTTTCCCTGGTCTTGATTGCGAAGGTCAGCCCGCCGCTCAGCGTCCTGCGGTTGCAGTTGGGGCATAACGTCGTGCTTGCCTCTGGAGGACTCATGATGGAAGCGCTTGCGCCTGAGTCAGATTGGGGGCTAGGCCGGTTTCCGATTCGCTGTGCGCCGGGTCCTTTGACCGGAAAAGGACAGCTAGGGTAATGTAGACACACACATCGAGGGTTGTCAAACCGACCACGGCCAACCGAATCGTTTACATGTAAGGAGCGTCAAATCTCGTTGGAAGCCGGACATCACGGTCACGTTTTCGTGAGACGTATCTCCCGCTGTTGCATCTCCTGTCCCAGCCCGATGGCGTTGGCCCTCCGGTTGATGGCTGCGATCATGTTGGCCGCGGCTGTCGCCGCTTGCGGCGGAGCTTCCGACGGCCCTCCGCCTAGCCCAACGCCTGATGCGCCGACGACATCGGAGCCCAGCCCGGCGGCCGAATCCACGTCCACGCCCGTTCCCAGTCCTTTGCCAACGCCGATTCCCAGTCCGACACCGACTCCCGCTCCAACCCGAACACCTACGTCTACCCCCGAACCCGTTTTACTTTCCAGAGGGGGAGTGGAGGCGGCAAGCGGCGCCGACACTCGCCGGGAACTGGCCCAAGCCTTGATTGACACTTCCGAGTGGCCTAAGACGGACTTCAGGTTCAAGACCGTGGATTTTTTTGAAATCCGGGGCGGCGGTCCCATCAAGGACGGAATACGGTCCATCGACGAACCCCGGTTCGAGTCGGTGGAGTCGGCAAGCCGGTGGCTGGCTGACTGGGAGCCGGTGCAAATCGCCAGCATAAACGGAGACCACAGAGCCTACCCGGTCCAGATAATGATCTTCCACGAGCTGGTCAATGACGTGGTGGGGGGCGAGCCTATTGTGGTCACCTATTGACCCCTCTGCAATTCCGCCTTCGTGTACAGGCGGACGTTGGAGGGAGAGGTCCTGGACTTCGGGGTTTCCGGCAAGCTGCGCCGTCTCAACCTGGTCATGTACGACCGGCAGACCGAGTCCTGGTGGCAGGAGTTCGGCGGAGAGGCCATTGTCGGAGTGTACGCCGGCGTGGAGCTGGAGCAGCTGCCCATGGCGATGGTGTCCTGGTCGGACTTCAAAGAGAGCTTTCCCGACGGCAAAGCGCTCTCCAAACCCGACACCGGAATCCCCTACGGAATATCCGCATACGAGGGATACGACACGTACAACGTCCTGGGCATCACGTCCGGCTCCAACAACGTGACCCTCTCGAGGATGGCACGGGTGGCCGGCGTCGAAATAAACGGAGAGTCCTTTGCGGCGCCCTACTCAGTCCTTCGGGAGCAGCCCGTGGTGGAAGCGACGGTTGGAGGTGAGGAGGTGGTCGTGTTCTACGAGCCGCACACGGCCTCGGCGCTGGACAACCGGATAATCGCCCTCGGACGGGAAGTGGGGTCAGTGGGGGTCTTCTCACCCGTCGTGGACGGAGATCGGCTGACCTTTTCTCCGAGCGGCGACGGTGAAGACGGCGTGTTTATCGACGAGGAGACAGGGAGCTCCTGGAACCTGTTGGGGCAGGCCACGGCGGGCCCGCTGGAGGGCGCCCGGCTGACCTCGGTCCCCCACTACCCCAGCGTCCTGTGGTTCGCGTGGGCCACGTTCAGGCCGGATGCGTTTATATACCAGCCCTAAGCCAGGGCGCCGCTCCCGGCACAGCCCGGTTCACCCCCATCTCAATCTTCCCCCCGGTATCCAGGGCCTCCCCTGAAGCTGGGAGACGCCCTCATCCCAACCCTCTCCCAGAGGGAGAGGGGGTTGTTTTACGGACGTGGGCTTAGGGGACCAGCATTGCCCGAGAGATTTCCGTCTGACGCTGCTGCCACTCAGCCTGCGGAAAGGCCTCGTTAATCTCGTCGAACTTGAACTTGTGGGACACGATCTTGTGGAAGGGAATCTTGTCCCGGTTCTTTACGAGATAGTCCAGCAGCCGGGCCAAAGTGTCGGGCCGATACATGGACGATCCCACTATGTTCTTGCCCCGGAGCATCTTGGACGGGTCGATGGCTGCCGTGGGTCCGGGAACGATGTCCCCGATTTCGACGAAAGTTCCGCCGTTGCTGAGCATGTCGATTCCCTCGACCAGCAGCTCCGCCCTGCCCACCAACTCCATAACGATGTCGGCGCCCCGGTTCCGTGTCAACTCCCAGACCCGTTTCACCCGGGTCTCCGGTGTGTTGTACTCCTCGATGTTGATGGTGTAATCGGCCCCGAAGTCTTCCGCCAGCTTGAGGCGGTTCTCCAGCCGGTCTAGGGCTATGATTCTGTCGGCGCCCATGTCCCTGGCCATTGCTATCGCGTTGAGGCCCAGGCCCCCTGCACCCATTATGACGACTGAGTCTCCTTCATGTGCGGAGGCCCGCATCAACCCCTCTGTGACGGTGCCCATAGCGCAGTTGACATAACCCAAAATGTCGTCGGGAAGCTCGTCCGGCACCTTGAAGGCGGGGTGGCGGGGAGGAAGGTAAATCCAGTCGCAGTAGGTCCCCGTGAAGTAGGGCCATACGCCGCCCTCGGGGTACTGGCGGTTCACGCACCAGTTGGTTGCGCCCCTGTTGCACATGTGGCAGCTGTAACAGGGGAAGACGTGGACGTGCATCAGCCGGTCGCCTTCCTTGATGGGAACGCCGGCGCTGTCGGTGGTGACGCCCGCGCCCATCTTGTAGACCTCGCCTGTCCCCTCATGGCCCATGACGCGGCCTCCGGGAGGAATGGGGATGTTCACCTGGTCGCCCCTCCAGGTGTGGAGGTCGGACCCACAGACGCCGGCCTGGGCGATCTTTACGATGATTGCTCCGGGTTCGGGGTCCGGGAGTTCGTACTCCCTAATCTCGAAAGGTTTGCCATGCTCAACGTGTACGATGACTCTGCCTCTGTCGACCATCGGCTGCCTCCTAATACGCCCGGCATGGGTTAGCCCGGCTGGGTTACAATGTGCGTGGATTATAACCTTATCGGAGCGACTGGGAAAGAGGAAACGCAATGACGCAATGGCGCAATGACTCCGAAAGAATCCGAAGCAGGTCTCTGGAGATGTTGGCAGGTCTGGGCGCCTGCCCGGCCGTGGCATACCAGGAGGAGCTGGTGGCCGATTATATTCGCAAAACCGTGGAGGGGATGGGCCTTGGGATAAAGGCCGACCGGCATGGGAACCTGCTCGTCCGTCTGGGAGCCGCCGCATCGGAGGACCCTCCTATAGCCTTCATGGCCCACATGGACCATCCGGGGTTCGAGGCGCTGGAGGTTGACGGCGGCCGGGTTGTCGCCGCCGCCCTTGGAGGCGTGCCCGCCTCTTCCTTAACCGACCGAGTCCCGGTCCAGGCTGTCCTCCAGGACGGGACAAGGGTCAAGGGCGTCACAGCCGGAAGGCACGGGTCCGATGATGACCGTCTTATCAACGTCGAGCTGGAAACGGCCGCCGACGTGCCGTGTCCCCGGCCCATAGTGTTCGACCTGACCGACTTTGACTTTGACGGTGACCTGGTGCACATGAGGGCCCTGGACGACCTTGCGGGATGCGCCGCCATACTGGTTGCCCTGGAGCAGTTGAAGGACGAGGGCGACCGTGGAGAGGTCTACGGCGTCTTCACCCGGGCGGAAGAGGTGGGCCTGGTGGGCGCCAGGCTCCTTGCTGAGGACGGGACCTTGCCCAAGGACACTCTGGTTGTTTCTCTGGAGGCCAGCCGCACCTTGCCGGGCGCCGCTATAGGGGAGGGGCCCGTGATCAGGGTAGGGGACGCCAGCTTTACCTTCGACGCCGAGGCTGAGAGCGTTCTGTTGAAGGCCCGGGAGGAGCTGTCCCAATCGGATTCGGGGTTCAAAGCCCAACGGCAGCTTATGAGCGGCGGCACCTGCGAGGCCAGCGGGTTCAGGTTCTACGGTTACAGGTCCACCGGCATAGCGTTTCCATTGGGGAACTACCACAACGCCGCCCCCGACGGCTCAGTCCAAGCCGAGCATATCCACATCGACGACTTCGTCGGCGGAGTCCGTATGGCGGTTGAGGCGGCCCGGTCGGTGGGCAAGAGGATGGACGCCCCGCCGTGGCGCCGCTTCAAAGAGGTCCCGGAGGAGATGCGCCGCCGCCTCTTAGAACGGCCCTTGTCTTAATGCGGAGATGCGGCCCCTAGGAACGGCCTAGATAGCTCCCCTCTCTCCATACGACGACTCCATCTTTGAGCGTGGCAAACGTGGCCAATCTCAGGTTTCCGCTCACGGTATGACCGGCCATGTCCTGCCAGACGTGGTTTCCCTCCTGCAGGTCGAATATGGCTAAGTCGGCTACGGCTCCCTCCGCGAGAGTCCCGATTTCCTCGTCCATGCCCAGGATTCCGGCGGGACGCGACGTGCTGGCGGCAAGCGCGTCTTCCAGTGGTTGGCCCATGGCGTGGAACTTGCTGACGAGGTCGTTCATTCCGTAGACTACCCTTTCGGGCGGAGGGTTGTGAATGTCGGTGCTGATGGAGGTGGGGTAGAAGCCCTCGGCGATGGCGGCTTTGCTGATCTCCACGTCGCAATGCACGCCCGCATGGCCTACGTCCATTACAACTCCCCGCTCGGCGGCCGCTCTGACCTCCCGACGGACCCGTTCGTTCTTGTCCAGGATATTCTCAGGATTGCCGTTGTAGGCGTGGGTGGCTATGTCCCCCGGACCCAACACGTCCAGGATTTCAGGCAGCGGGATTGGGGTGCCGCTGACGTGCACCATGAGCTTCACGCCCGCCTTGTCGGCGGCTTCCCTCGCCCTGTAGAGGGCCGTGCGGGCTTCCCAGTGGGCCACGGCGTCTCGCTGCATCCGTACTTTGACGCCAAGGAAGAAGCCGGGTTCCGCCTTTATGGCGTCGACGGTGCGGTCTACGTTGGCGTGGCGGATGTCCTGGAGCTCGCCCCCGACGACGCCGTTCAGGAGAATCCCGGTGGCGCCTATGTGGATGAAGGCGAGAAGGCGGACGTCCTTGGTGGGGAATATGTAGTCCTTCATCGCCCTGTAATTGGCCCAACCCGACGAACCCGCGTCCACCCCGGTGGTGCAGCCGGCCTCCAGGGCGCAGTAGTTGGCGTCGCAGGCCGTTGGATTGCCCCCGTGATAGAAGTGGCCGTGCAAGTCGATCAGGCCCGGTGTCACGACCTTTCCGGTCACGTCTAAGACGTCGCCGGCAGTCGTGGGATCAATGCGCTGGGCAACCTGGGCCACCCTGCCGTTTTTTAAGGCAATGTCCCGACGGTCGTTGATGTCCTGGGCCGGGTCCATGAGTGTTCCGCCCTTGATGAGAAGGTCGTACGTTTTCTGTTGGGCCATGAGTCGCCTCCAGAGTGGTGGAATAGGGATATTTTCCTCGACATGACATTTTAGCATGAAGCTGATTTCCCGTTGACTAACGGCGGATGCTGGGGTAGATTAGACAGGCTTTCGGGACGGGTCCCTGACCTATGAGGGTTGCTTGAAATTCGGTATAGACCTCTACCCCCATTTCCCCGCCGGCATGGGCGGTAGTGAAGCTTTCAGATACGCAATAAAGCAGACGAGGGCTGCGCGGGACTCCGGGTTTGACGGCATATTCGCCTCCCACCACTATGCGATGGGCCCCGACGAAGGCATGTTTCAACCGATCCCTCTACTGGCGAGGCTGGCCGCCGAAGCCGAGGGAATGACGATGGGCACGGCGGTGTACCTGCTGAGCCTGCACAACCCGGTTGAAGCGGCGGAGCTGGCGGCGAATCTGGACGTGATCACCGGGGGCCGGTTCGTGTTCGGAGTCGGTCAGGGTTACAGAGACGAGGAGTTCGCTTCCTTTGGAGTCCCCAAGGCGTGCCGCGGGATGCGGTTGGAGGAGTCCATACGGGTCATCAGGAAGCTATGGACCCAGGACCGGGTCACTTGGGATGGAGAGTTCTTTCGGATAAGAGACGTGAGCATTGCTCCAAAGCCTGTTCAGCAGCCGGGACCTCCGATTTGGGTGGGCGGAGACACCCTGCGGGGAGTCCGGCGGGCGGCTGAGGCGGGAGACGCATGGCTCACCAGTCCAAGACACTCCAAGGTCTTCTTACGGGAGGCGCTGGAGGCGTATACGATGTGCAGGGAAGGGTTGGGGCTTCCAGCGCCCCCGCCAATATTCTTTAGAGAAATGTTTGTCAGCCATAACCGGGAGGCTGCGGAACGGACTATACGGGACTCCTTTGAAAGGCTCTATCAGGTCTACCACAAAGCGGGCCAACCCGGAGAGAAGTATGACCTGGACTTCGAGCAGCTCAAAGGAGATCGGATAATCGTCGGAGACCCCGACGACGTGACGGAACAGATTCAGCAGTACAGAGACGAGTTCGGGGCTGAGTACATGTTCTTCAGGGTCTACTACCTGGGCATGGACCCCGAGGAGAGCGTAAAGTGCATCGAGCTCTTCGGCCGGGAGGTGATTCCGAACCTGAGCATGCCGACTGCTACTCCTCGGGAATGGGATGACAGCGACTCTCCCATGAGCGGAAGGCAGTATGCCGCCGGCCGCCCGTCAGCGGAAGGTTAGGAAAGAGGTGGGCGCCAATGCCAAGCCCGCCGGTCCGCTGGAAGGGGTGCGGGTCGTGGAGTATGGCAGCTTCATTTCCGGGCCGTACTGCTCCAAGATGCTGGCCGACATGGGGGCCGACGTGGTCAAGGTGGAGCCGCCCTTCTATGGCGACGAGGCCAGAATTCACGGGCCCTTCCCCGGAGACATCCCCGATCGGGAGCGGAGCGGACTGTTCCTGTTCTTGAACTCCAACAAACGCGGGATAAGTCTCGACCCGGGAATCGCCGCCGGCAGGGAAATTCTTCTGGACCTCCTCAGATGGGCCGACGTCTTCGTGGAGAACCAGCCGATTAACCACACCCGCGAGTTGGGTCTGGACTACGAGACCCTCAAGAAAGAAAATCCCAGGCTGATTGTCACCTCCATTACGCCCTATGGCCGAACGGGTCCCTACCAGGACTACAAGGGATGCGACCTTACCGCCAACGCGGCGGGAGGCTTCAGCTTCGGGAACGGCCACCCCCATAGAGAGCCTCTGACCACCCCCGCCTACCAGGCAAGCTTCATGTCGGGCGTCACCGCGGCCTTGGCCGCTACAATAGCTCTGGTGGGCCGGGACATCAGCGGCGAGGGCCAGCTTGTGGACGTCTCCGAGTCCCAGGTGATCGCCGTGATACTCACGGGGTACCATCTGCCCACGTACATCTACCGGGGCATAGCGGGATGGCGTTCGGGAAACCGGATGCGATTGGGCCTTTTCCCCAATTGCGTGCTTCCCTGCAAAGACGGCTACGTCTGCATAGACTGTCCCCAGATGGAGCAGTACCAGCGTTTTCTCCACATGATCGGCGACCCGGAATGGACCGAGGACCCGAAATACCGGAACCGCCGAGCTATGACGGAGGAGTACCCGGAGGAGGCCGAGGCCTTGATAACGCCCTGGTTCATGGAGCACACCAAGGCGGAGATCATGGTGATGTGCATGGAAAACCGGGTGCCCTGTGTGCCCGTGCGGACTATTGACGACGTGATGAACAGCGAGCACCTGAACGAGAGGGAGTTCTTCCACGAGCTGAGCCATCCCAAGACCGGCCCGTTGAAGTATCCCGGGGCTCCCATCCGCTTCAAGGAAACTCCCTGGAAGCTGCTCAGACCTGCGCCGACCCTGGGTCAACATAACCGGGAGGTCATATGCGGCCAGCTGGGGCATAGCTCGGAAGACCTGACGTTGATGAGAAGGACGGGGATCATATAGCCGTGGCGTTGCCCCTCGAACGATACAGGGTCGTGGACTTCGGCACCGCATGGGCGGGGCCTATGGGCGCTCAACTCCTGGCGGACATGGGCGCTGAAGTCATCAAGGTGGAGAGCCGCGTCCGCATGGACGGGCTTCGCCTGGGGAGACCCCTGGTGGGTGAAGACTTCGCCGGAGGCGACCGTGGACTTTGGCCGGAGCTTCAGCCGTTGTATCACAGCCTTAACCGCAACAAGCTCTGCGTCACCGTCAACCTGAAAGAAGCGGACGGGCTGGCCCTCGTGAAGGACCTGATTGCCCAGAGCGACGTGGTGATTCACAACTTCTCGCCCGGAGTCATGGACCGGCTTGGGCTTGAATACGATGTGCTCAGGACGCTGCGCCCGGACATCATCGTCGTCTCAATGCCCGCGGCGGGGGAGACGGGTCCTGAAAGGGACATTCTGGCTTACGCTCCCATAGTCCAAGCTCTCTCAGGAATGATGAGCCTGGTGGGGTATCCCGACGAGCCGCTTGTGGGCGAAACCCAGTCGGCATGGTGCGATGCGGTGGCGTCGCTGCACGCCGCCTTGGCCGCCGCCGCCGCCCTGCGCCATCGGAACCGGACCGGGCAGGGTCAGTACGTGGAGGTGGCCCAGCTTGAGGCGTCAACTGCCATGATGGGGGAGAGCCTGCTGGGGTTCGCGATGAACGGCACGGTCTCAGAGCCTGTGGGAAACATCGACCCGGCGTTCGGCCCCCACAACAACTACCCGTGCGCGGGCGATGACCGGTGGGTGTCCATCGCCGTGCGGACGCAGGATGAGTGGATGTCCTTCTGCGAAGCGTTGGGCGGCCCGGACTGGGCGACGGACGCCCGGTTCGGAGACCGTTACTCCCGCCACGTGAACCGCGCGGAACTGGACAAGCAAGTGGCTGCCTGGACGTCTCAGAGAAGCCCCGAGGAAGTGACGGAGCTGCTGCAAGCCGCCGGAGTGGCGGCTATGACCGTTATGCACATCGGCGACCAATTCCAGGATGACCACTTCCACCAGAGAAAGGCGTTTCTGGAGACTGAGCATCCCCACATTGGGGCCGAATGGCTCTACGGCCAACCCTGGGTGATGAGCGGCGCCGAGGCCAGGGTCAGGCGTCCGGCGCCTCTGTTGGGTGAGCACAACCGGTACGTTTTTGGTGAGCTGCTTGGTGTCCCCGCTCCCAGTTTGAAGCTGCTTGAGGAGAGCGGAGCGGTCCACTGAGGTTGTCTAAGTTGGCCGGGAACCGTTACCATAGGGTTCGCCGGACCTAGCCCCCATCCAAAGGTCCGCATAAACCCAGGAGGTTTTGTTTCATGGTGCTGGAAGCTGGAAAGATAACGGAAGAGGGACTCCAACGTCTGAGGGACAGGATGGGCTCCTTCAACAGGCCCAGGCAATACGGCGTGGGACTCTTCAATGAGTTCGCTTCCCGAGATGCGATACGCCATTTTTGCCAGGGCATAGGCGACCCGAACCCTCTCTATCAGGACGAGTCATACGCCCGCCAGACCAAGTATGGGACCATCATAGCTCCCCCCTGCTTCCTGTACAGCGTCTACTGGTGTTCAGGCCGCACGGGAGGGCTTCCCGGGGTCCATGCCTTCCACTCAGGTTCCGATTGGGAGTGGTTCCGTCCCATATTGATGGACGACCGGATTTCCGTCAAGGAGCAGTTCTCCGACTTGGAGGAGATGCCCAGCAGATTCGCCGGGAAGACCATCAAGCAGTCCTCCATCTGCCATTACTATAACCAGCGCGGCGAGGTCATTGGCCGCACCCGCGGTTGGAACTTCAGGGCTGAACGCACCGCCGCCAGGGAGAACAGGAAGTACGACTTCCAGCCCTACGCCTACACCAGGGACGAGATCGAAGAGATAGAGGATGCAGTCCTCAACGAGGAAATCAGAGGCGCCAATCCCAGGTGGTGGGACGACGTAAACGTGGGCGACGAAGTCGGCCCGATGGTCAAGGGTCCCCTGAGCCACGGAGACATCACCGCCTTTGTGGCGGGCTGCATCGGCGGTCTGGCCCACGGCCTGCAACTCAAGGAGGTGCGTCGCCACCCTTCATGGGGCTTCCGAGACCCCAACACCGGCGCCCAGGAGGCCATTGTGCGGGTCCATGACATAGAGGAGGCGGCCACCAGCGCCGGCCTTCCCGGCGCCTACGACTACGGGTGCCAGCGTTGTTCCTGGGTGGGGAACCTCTTCACCAATTGGATGGGCGACGACGGTTTTCTAAAGAAGATGTACGTGGAGCTCCGGCGCTTCAACGTGGTGGGAGACACAACATGGTTCCGCGGCAGAGTCACCGGCAAGCGCAGCGAAGGTGAAGACCGACTCGTGGACATAGAGTTCACCGGAGAGAACCAGCGCAAGGAGATGAGCACCAAGGGCACGGCGACAGTCCAACTGCCCACCAGGCAAATACCCGAGTGGGCCAAGCCCGTTAAGTAGCGGCGTTCAGGGGAAACGCACCGGCTTGGTGACGGCCCAGGAATCGCCAAAGGTCGGCATAAGCACGGCGTGGTAGGGTTCCACGCCTCCGGCCACGACTATCATGATGTCGTCCGGTTGACGCACTTGCCGGACGACATCGTCTTTTATCACGGCGTCAATCCGGTTGCGCCGGATCATGGGCCTTAGCTTCTCGACAGGGAAGCCGCTGTTCTGGTACACGAACTCCTTCACGTCGGACTTGGACATTCCGGCCTCGTGGGCCCAGCGTGCATGGCCCGCAGTCAGGACCAGCCCCGGATTTCCCTTGCCGAGGTGGAGGTTGTTGCTTCCCATTTGGCTGAAGTCGTGAGCGATGACGTGGAGCATGCTGTTTATCTCGGTGTAGGTGGCCCCGATGATGTTCAGCGAACCGTTGAAAGAGTTCACCGTGACCGTACTCTCTTCGGCCTTGAACCCCCGCTCGACGTGCAGCGGCTGCCAGGGTGAATGCTCCTCGTCCTCTCCGAAGCACAGGGTGTACTTGCCAGGGTAGCCGTGGGAGGCCTTGTCCACCTCGCCGGGCTTGGCTCCGCCGATGTTCAGCCACATCAACGACATGGCCCGGCCTATGGTGGCGTTGGCGCGCCAGCCCGGGCCCATGCAGTTACGGGAGCAGTTGATGTCGAGAGCGTTGCGTATCGGGCCGTTGACCACTATGCCGACGCCGCAGGGATTGGTCGTGCTCTGGACCCCGTCTATGTTGAACTGCGGCTCGCAGACCGCTTCCATTGCGGCGGTCAGTAGCGGCATGTACTCAGGCTTGCACCCGGCCATGACTGCGTTTACGGCGATCTTCTCGATGGTGGCCTCGCCTTTGGCGGGACCCACTCTGCCCACGAGATGGTCCGCAGGGAGACCCGACCCCTCCACCATGGCCCGCACCCGTTCTTCGGTGGGAGGGATTACGGGCAGGCCGTCCCCCCAACCCTGTTCCAACACAAAATCGAGGACTGCCTCGGGCGAGTCCTCGATTTCGGAGCGTTCGGATTTCAGGGGAGGGCCGGTCACAGCCTATTTAGACCTCTGTCAGCTTCTCCGCCGCCTGGTCCAGGGTCTGATGGGCCAGGTCCTCCAACTCAGTGTCGGACAAGTCTTCTATGTTGGCCGGCAGCACCAAGATAGGCAGGCCCGGTCTGCCCCGGGACTTGGCTATGGTGGAAGCCAGCCGGCTGAACTGCTCGGTGACTATGACAACGGAAGGAACTCCGCTCTCATCCAGGGAAACTGCGTCGTGGACACTCCACGTTGTGCAGGACCCTCAATGCCCCATGCCGACGATGGCGGCGTCGGACTTGTCGATGAGGATGTTCAGCGTGTCTTTGGGTGTGGGGCTGGAAACGTCGGGATTGATGGTCCGCATCACCTCACGGACCTCGTACCGGTCCTTGGCCATCTGCTCGATGTGGCCCGACACCACGTCGAAGCTCCGCCAGCTGTTGCTTATCAGGCCCAGCGTTCCGCCCCCGAGCCCGCCGACCCTTGGGGCCAAGCCGGCGTCCTGTGTGTTGGACTGGGCGGTGGGGTCCAGGATGCTGATTCTTCTCTGAGTCATCCGAACCTCCGTGTCTAGTATTCCCTGGATGCTACCCCCTGAGCAAGATTAGTGTCAAGGCGATAACCTTTCAGACAGACATGGGTCGGACTTCTTGTCAATCCCCCCGAAACGCTCCGGCCCGGCGTCGAATCGATGCCGACATGGACCGCCGCAGGGTATGGTAGTATTGAATTGAGCTTTGGTGAGCGAGAAAGGACATGAGATGGGAGCAACCCATGTAACCGGTGCCATACGAAACCCTGCCGAACCCGACAGGGTTTGGGAAGGACTGTTCCTGGTAGATACGGGGGTGACCGATACCCTCGTGCCTAGGCCGTATTTGGAATCCATCGGTCTTGCACCCAAAGGGCAGCGAGTATACACGCTGGCCGACGGCAGTGAAATCCGCATGGATATTACGGTTGGGCAGGTGGAATTTATGGGTGAGTTCGTGGGAGCTACCATTGTATTCGGTGAAGCAGAGAGCGAGCCTCTGCTGGGAGTTACTGCGCTGGAGTCAGTTGGCATTGAGGTAGACCCGCGCAACCAGACCCTGAAAAGGCTTCCGGCCGTACGGCTCAAGGGACTTGACGCAAGAAGGCGTCTTTAGCAGCGCCGGTGAGTGGTTGAAGTCGACTCATCGCTCCTGACGGTTCTTCTCAGGGTTTCACTTTCATGTTAGTCTATCCGAAATCTTGATTCCCAAACGCCAACCAGCGAACTCGGAGGTGAGCTATGCCCAGCGTATCGGTGACCCATCTACACTTGAGGTCCACAGACCCCGAGGCGGCAATCCAGTGGTATGTGGACTTCCTCGACGCCAAGCACGTGGACACGTTTACGGCGGCCTCGGGCCAGACCCACAGGGCTTTGGACCTGGGAGGCGTCCGAATAACCGTAATGGACGCACCGGAAGGGGAGGAAATGCCGGCCGCCAGTCCCGCGCCCCAAATGGGCATAGACCACTTCGGAGTCAGGGTGTATGGGATGGAGGAGTTGGTCTCTAAGATGGAAGCGGCGGGTGTGGAGGTCCTGGAACCCATCCGGGAGGGCCGCAACGGGACAATATGCTACGTAAAGGCGCCGGACAACGTCCGCATCGAGCTTCAGGAGTACGTCAGGGAGCCGTAGGCCCCTGCTTCGGGCCTCCATAGTTGTGAACGGCTTGGGCAAGCCGGGTATGGCTGCGTATGGAATGAGTCCATGAAAGCCCCGCGATTCACCAGGCGGGAATTGCGTCAGGGCGGTGGGACCAGCCTTGAAGAGGCCGTGGACCACTTCCATGAGATGCTGGGTTCCGTGGAGTTCCGCATGTTCCGCAGCCCTAACGCTAAGCTAAAGGGCTACGACGCCCTGAAAGCGGCCCTGGAAGCCGGGGGTTGCGAGGCCGTCTACCTGCCCGACGCTCCCACTCCAATGGGCGGAAAATATGAGACCATCAGGGTCACGCTACAGGGGCGGGAGATACCGGAGCCTCTACTGAAAAGGGCCCATAACTGGGCCCATCAGCGCAACCTGCTCCACATGTTCCACAAGAGGGGCTAATATTTGGAGACGTTGATCTCCTCCATCTTGCCCGTCACCAGATAGACCACCCGCTCGGCTACGTTGGTGGCCCTGTCGGCGATTCGCTCTAGGTCGTGGGCCACCCACAACAGGTAAGTGGCCCGTTGGATGGTGTCAGGGTCCTTGATCATGATGTCCAGCAGGTCCCGATAGACCGTCTGGTACAGTTCGTCCACTTCATCGTCGTCGTTGCATACCTGGCGGGCCGTTACGGTGTCGCGGTTCACTAGAGCTTCGAGGCTGCGTCGAAGCATTCGCGTGGCCTTTTCAGTCATCAAGGGAACATCTATGAGGGGCTTGATAAGAGGCTCATCCCCCATCATGATGTTGATCTTCGCGATTCCCTCGGCGTAGTCGCCCATGCGCTCAAGTTCCACCGCGATGTGAAGCATGGACACCAGGATGCGCAGGTCCCTGGCCATGGGCTGTTGGGTGGCTATGAGATCAATGCACTTCTCTTCAATCTCGAAGCGTTTGCTGTCGACCAGGTCATCTTCTATGATCACCTGCTGAGATGCTTCGAGGTCCCGGCGGTCGAGGGCGTCTACGGCCCTGGCTATGGATTTCTCCACCATGCTTCCAAGGGTCAGCACCTCGTCCTGCAAGAAGCGGAGCTGCCGGTCCAGTCCAGACCGGACCCGCATGGGCCCTTCCCTGATGATTCCTACTCGCTCTTCCGTCATCCGAATCTTCCTGTAATGTATGCTTCGGTTCTCTCGTCAGAGGGATTGGTGAAGAGTTGGCGAGTGTTCCCGTACTCGACTAGGTAGCCAGCGCTGTCGGGCCCCACCGATAGAAAGGCCGTTTGGTCGGACACCCGGGCCGCCTGCTGCATGTTGTGGGTGACTATTATAATCGTATACTGCGAGGAAAGCGAGCGGACCAAGTCTTCGATGGCAAGAGTGGCAATGGGGTCCAAAGACGAGCAGGGCTCGTCCATCAGGACCACGTCGGGTTCCACGGCAAGGGCCCTGGCGATGCACAGCCTCTGCTGCTGGCCGCCCGACAGGGTCAGAGCGCTCTTCTTCAACCTGTCTTTCACCTCGTCCCAGAGGGCGGCCTGTTTCAGCGTCCGTTCAACCATATCCCCAATGTGACCCTTGTAGCCGTTGATGCGCAGCCCGAAGGCTACGTTGTCGTAAATGGATTTTGGGAAGGGATTGGGCTTCTGAAAGACCATCCCGATGCGGTAGCGTATCTCTGTCGAGTCCACGTCTGGGGAGTAAACGTCCACGTCGTTGAAGAGCACCCGCCCTTCAATCCGTGCGTCCGGGATCAGGTCGTTCATGCGGTTGAAACAACGCAGAAGAGTGCTTTTGCCGCAGCCTGACGGCCCTATGATGGCCGTCACCTGCTCGGATGGTACGGCGAGGTCCACGTCCCGCAGGGCAAGGGCCTGGCCGTACCAAACTTTGAGAGCTTGGGTGCGGAGCTTGACGGGCCTGTTGTCCGGGCTTTGCGGTCCGTCCTCGACTCCCACCGACAGTTTGATCTCTTTCTGCAACTCTCAGCCCCTGTTCCGGGATGTCCCGCGGCCGTCCGGCTTACGATAGACCCATGATAACAGACTTGGCTTCGCCGACGGAAATGGCGCCGTTGGGCCGCTAGTCCCGGCTCCCGTGTCAGCCTGGTCACCGGGATTGGCTGCGTTCCGGAGTCTTTCGATGCTGACGCAGCATCACCGTTACATCACGAACCTGGCATCCCTGGGGCGGGCCTTGCCGCCGTGGACCGACGGTTCGGCGCACCACTTGGCGGCCAGCCGCCTGACGGACTCATAGACGCCTTCGTCGAATCCCAGCAGGTCGCAGACCACGCGGCGGTCGAGCAGCGCACGGTTGGGGTCGGCGTCGGCCAGGTAGGCTGGCTTCAACTCCTTGTCCCTGAACTCCTCGAATACCTCCCGGGCGATGGTCAACTGCGCCTCGCTCAGGGCTCGGAAGTCCAGCACGGTCAGGGTTTCGGCAGAGCGAATGGTCGTGGTGCCTCGTCCGGCGACTTGACGATTCGAGTGCCACCAGAAACACAGTGACCCCAGCGTACTATTGCTCCATATACTAAAAGCATAGTCGAATTGCGGAATCTCGAAGCGTACGTTTGGCCACGCACGACCTCCGATGCTCGCTTGGTCTGTGAACGCTACTGCCAACGGTTGGGAATTGAAGCGAAAGTCAAGATTTTGGTGGCCCCGGCTGGCGGTAGCCCAAACTTCGGCGGCTTTGGCCTCCATTCCTGGCCTGACCTGCAATTGAGAGTCCGGCAGACACACCATCCGAGTTTCCTGGCTGGCGTCGTGGTTCCACAAAGCAGGGTAAGTAGCCGTCGGTCTGGGTGCAACTTTCGTAAAGGGACCACGGGGCGGCGGGCCGGTGATGTCACGATGGACAAATCCAAGTTTACCTACGATGTTTAGTGGGGTCACTTTCAGTTCGACTGCTGTTGGAGCGCCGGGAAGCCATAGGCTGGACCGTCCCAAGGCAAAGGCAGTTTGCGCCAGGGAATAATCGGAAATGCGCACTCCACTCCACGGTTCACCAGCCGAACTATGCGGAGAGGTCAGCATTTCGCCTATCATCTCATCCCCAACCATAAGGGAAGCGCCGCCGTATGGCCCGTCTTCAATCTGCCTAATGTAACCGGCGTCGACAATCTTTCGGACCAGTGAACTGGAGTGCGCTAATCCCCTCGGGCGGCGCCTGAGCGACGTGAAGCGCTGCCGTGCATCCGCCTTCTCTCCCACTTTGAGTTTGCGGGCAACCACCAGACACTCTGCCATGCCTGTATCCGCTGAAAACGATAATTCATCATTGTTGGCTGCGGCCATGCTCAGAACGGTCAAGTCAGTGTAGCCCGTTGCAAGCATTTCCCTGAGACCTTGCCAGGATAACCCGGAGGCGGCTGACAAGGGCAGCACCAAGGCGAATACGCCGCCGGGTTTTAGCTTGCGGTCCGCCAGCGCCGCAAAGGCGGAGGCGACGCCGGCGTTGCCGTGGTAACAAGAGTCTTTCCCCAGCCGGTTAATCCGCTCTCCCATCGCCGTCTGGTCGGCTGGTGTGGCGTCAAAGGCCGCAAAGGCAGGATTGGTTATGTCGGCATGGGCGCCCTCGTGGTTCGTGGCGCGCGTAAACGGCGGGTTCATTATCACCAAGTCAAAACCCTTATCGGGGACGTCTGCGATTACGTAGGCGGCGGTCTCCTCTCCAATGCTGCTGGTGCGTAAGGCCGGGTCGCTGGTGTTGAACAAGGCCCTTGTCGCGGAGGAGTGCAGCAGTTCCAAAGAGCCAATGGCGACGCTGCGGTCCCGCTGTCGGCCGAATGGAAGAGTGTAGAGCCGGGACCGCCCGAATTGGACGCCGGGCTGGACTCCAGAGAGAGTTGAGCCTGTGATGTGGATTGCCGACGGCATTACGTCACAGCCGTAGAGAGCCTCTTCCATCATCACCCGGTGCAGTTTGGCCGGATCGCCTCCGGCGCCCTCGTGGAGAGCGGCGATTTGCTCATAGACTGCGGCAAGCAGGGCGCCGGTGCCGCAGGCGAAGTCGGCGATCCGCAGCCGGCCGATGGCCTCGGCGTCGCTCCAGTCCACGTCGTCCATTTTCGCCACCGCCAGCCGGGCCAGCAGCGAAGCCGAGGCGGGGAGGGTGTAGAACGTGGCCAGGTACTTGCGGTCGGCAATGAGGCGCTGGAAGATGCGCCCTGTGAGGTCGTGGGCGCTGTTGATGCCGGCGGCGTTTACTTCACCGACCGTGTATTGCAATGTCCTGAGGATGTTGGCGGCGTTGGCGGACGGAAGCTGTTGGAGGATGTCCTTGCCAATGGCGAAAATGGGCCAGTAGTTGAAATCCAGGATTTCGGTCCATGCTGCCAGTGTTTCGTCCTGGGGATTGGCTACGTCGGGCCCGCACACTAACCTAGGCGGTTTTACTCCGTCGTGCATCCCGGCGATGCGCTCGTGGAACACCAGAGCGTTGGCGATGATGGCGCCGGCCATGCGCCGAGTCTGCGGCACGTTGACCATGCCCAGCAGTCGGGCGATGGCGGTGGTGACCCCGGGCCGAGACTTGTCCAACTCGTCCAGCGCCTCCGCGGCCCGCTCGATGCCTCTCTCCAAAGCATCCGCCGCCTTGTCTACAGCCAGT
This sequence comes from Dehalococcoidia bacterium, assembly GCA_965237875.1. Taxonomy (GTDB): domain Bacteria; phylum Chloroflexota; class Dehalococcoidia; order Lucifugimonadales; family JAGWBF01; genus DAOUJI01. Next base: position 1,153,508 of record CBDEGP010000002.1, on the reverse strand, counting down.
TGAGGCATGGACACCAGGCGGATGATGTCGGCCAGGTCGACGACCGTGCCTTCAAGCCACCCTGATTCGGGAAACCGGGCAACACTTTGGATTTCAGGGGTCGGGGTCCGGCTGTACTTCTCCACCGTGAATATACAGTAGGACAGGTGGGCGTCGTTGAGGGCGGCTTGGAGGTTTCCGGCGTCGCCAACCTCCTCCGGGTAGCGTAGGGCAACGGCAGCCTCAATGGGGCGGGAATGAACGGTTACGTTGAGGCCGAGGCGGGACTGGGCTTCCGCCTCCACTGTGTGGGCAGGCATGTACTCCGCCTCTATGACCACCGGCGAACGGTCGGGGGCCGCAATTAGTATGTCGGGGCGGAGACCGGGACGGTCCGCGATGACCTGGTTGTTCTCGGACAGCACTTCGCTGACGGACAACATGGTCTGGAGAAGGCCGCCGATGGCATTGTTGGCGCTTGATTCGGCTTGGCGGGGCATTGGGGGCTATTTTACCCTAAGGAGGCCAGGCTTGCGTAGGAGCCGATGTCGGTAATCTATGAGACCCGCCGGCGCGTCGGCGCCGGGAAGCCGGTGGTCGGGCCATGCTATAATTCTCGTGGATTTTCGACCGTATGGGGGTGGAGTATGCCCACCGTGAGCTTGCCTGGTTCCCTTGAAATGTTCTACGAGGACAACGACTTTACGGACCCCTGGCGAAACGCCGACGCCGTGGTGATGCACCACGGCCAGGCCAAGAACCACCGCCTATGGTATAGGTGGGTCCCGGAGTTGTCCCGCCAGTACAGAACGCTGCGCATAGACGCCAGGGGTTACGGGAAGTCGTCGGTCCCTGCCCCCGGCTACGACTGGTCCCTCGATGGTTTCGCCGATGACATAAGAAACTTCCTGGACGCAATGGGCCTGGACAGGGTTCACCTGGTGGGGGAAACGGTTGGCGGCACCATATCCATGAAGTTCGCCCACATGCACCCCGACCGCCTGAAAAGCCTGACCGTGTGCAGCTCACCCTATAAGTTCGTGGGGGCGTCGTCCTACGTGGAAAACAGGGACCTGGTGGCGGCCCAGGGAGTTGAGCCTTGGGTGCGGCAGGAGATGGACCGCAGGGCGCCGCCGGGGGACAACGACGGCGGATACCGGGAGTGGTACGCTCAGCAGATGATCCCTACGGCCCAGCACGTGGTGGTGGAAACCCTGACCTACCTGTCCAGCGTAGACCTGACCGCCATACTGCCTGAGATCACGACGCCGACCTTGGTCATCATCTCCGAGGGGGAGTACAACCGCGAACCCCAGCGAGCCGACGGGATCGTCAGCCTGATTCCGGGGGCGCGGCTGGAGGTCATAAAAGGGACGTCGGGCTTTGTGCAGCATACGGACCCCGACAAGTGTGTCGACGTCTGGCGCAAGTTTATGGGAAGTCTCAGCTAACTCAGGAGACGGATGATGTTCGCCCTCGATGGAATCAAGATCCTGGACCTGACCCGGAACACGCCGGGCGAGTTCTGTACGATGGTGCTGGGGGACTTGGGCGCCGACGTCCTGAAGGTTGAACGGCCCATGGACAGTGCCCGAACCGAGTTCGAGCGCAGCTCCACTGGAGCCGCGACCTGGGGCCAAGTGGCCCGGGACCTGCAGTACAGCGCCATGCACCGCAACAAGCGGAGCATCGCCTTGAACCTGAAGCACAAAGAGGCTCAGGACATCTTCTACAGCCTTGCCAAGGACGCAGACGTGGTCATCGAGGGTTTTCGCCCCGGCGTGGTGGACCGCCTAGGCGTAGGATACGAGACCATCAACGAGATAAACCCGCGAATCGTATATCTGTCCCTGTCAGGGTATGGTCAGGACGGCCCCTATAAGCTAATGGCAGGCCACGACATCAACTACATCTCCCTCGCGGGGGCGCTGGACTTCGTCGGATACGATCCCAACGACAAGCCGGCCATTCCCATGAACTACATCGCCGACTACGCGGGAGGAAGTCTCTGCAGCGCCGTCGCCATCCTGGCGGCCATCATCGCCCGTGAGAAGACGGGGCGCGGCCAATACATCGACATAGGAATGGCCGAGGGCGCTTTTTACCTGATGGCCGCTATAGTCGCCCGGCACCAGACCTATGGAGAGGTCCCCAGACGGGGGAGCAACAGGCTCAACGGCGGCTACCCTCATTACAACGTATACGGGACGAAGGACGGCCGGTACATCTCCATAGCTGCGCTCGAACCCTGGTTCTGGGAGAACCTCTGCAATTACCTGGAACGTCCCGACCTGATTCCCCACCAGCATACCGAGGGCGAGAAACGCCAGGAGGTGTTCCAACTGCTCACGGACACCTTCAAGACCAAGACTATGGACGAATGGTTCGAGGAGCTAAAGGACAAGGACATATGCGTGGGGAAGGTCTACTCCATCGACGAGGCCATGCAAGACCCCCATCTGGTCGAAAGGGGAATGGTCCTCGAGGTGGAAGGACCCGACGGAGAAAAGGTGATCCAGCCGGCGCCGTCGCTGCATCTGTCGGACACTCCAGCGGCATTCAGGCATCTGGGCCCCACCGTGGGCCAGCATACAAAAGAAATTCTCTCAGGGATGGGCTACAGCGACTCCCAAATCCGGGAGATGCTGGACAAAGAAATCGTGCAGTAGGCGCGGGGAACCTGAGGACCCTTACGATTCTCCTTCCCTTGACTATGGAAAGCAGGGGTGTACCATGTATACAATGAGCAGCAGAAGGCTCTGTACATGACAACGGCAAGAAAGACTTACTCTGAGCAAGCGGCGGAATACTGGCGGCAGGCCGAGGAAGAGCTAGAGAAGGGCGACCTGCGGCAAGCGTCGGAAAAGGGTTGGGGCGCAGCGTCTCAACTGGTCAAGGCTGTAGCTGAGAAGCGTCGGTGGGACCACAAGAGCCACCATGACCTGCATGACGCCGTTTCAATACTGGCGGACGAAACCGAGGATGATGACCTCAGGCTGCAATTTGGCAGCGCCGCAAGCTTGCACATCAACTTCTACGAGGGTTGGTTGGACCGCCCAACGATTACCCTGCACCTTCACCAGGTGAACCAGCTGATGACGAAGCTGAAGGGTCAGCTATAACGCTGGAGTCTCGATTTCGGCTGGCTTAGAACAGGCGCAATTTCAAGGGCGGTTCGACAGGCTCACCGCGAACGGAGTGGCCAGAGCTTCTGACCAGTAGACGACCCGATTCCCCTATTACCGGCCCCTGCGCTGTATGAACTCCTTGAAGGAGTCCTCGACGTGGGGCGCCACAAAATCGTCCCGTAGGAAGTTTCGCTCCCGTTCCCACATCTCCTGGAACCCCGAGCCTACGTCTTCCAGGAGGAGCTTCTTCAAGCCCCGCACCGAGTTTTGGTTGTTGTTGGCGATGGCGGTCCCTATCTCGCGGGCTTTCTCCATCACCTGGTCGGCCGGAACGAGGTGGTTCAGCAGCCCGATTCGGTGGGCCTCGTCGGGTTCCACCACTCTCCCCGTGAAGAGAAGCTCCTTGGCGATGGGCCAGCCCACCTGCTGCGGAAGGGTCCAGGTGCAGTTGAGGCGGCCGTATGCGGCGGCTAGAAATCGAAACCTGGAATGCTCGCATCCAACCCGGATGTCCAGGGACGACGCCAGGACGCTGCCGCCGCCGTAGGACAGGCCGTTGAGAGCGCCGATCGTGGGTTTCGTGGAAGAGCCGACGTGCCAGCTGGACTGGGACCTCACGGCTCTCCGATGGCGCTCTTCGTCGTCCGTTAGCTCGCCCGTCTCTCGCCTCTTGGCGTCTTCCCGTTGCTCGTGGATGTCGGCGCCCGCCGAGAAGGCCCTCTCTCCGGCTCCGGTGAGAATAATGGCGGCTATGGAGTCGTCGGCCTCGGCTTCGCTCATGGCCTGATCAAGCTCTCCCACCAGAACGTGGTTCATGGCGTTGAGCACGTCGGGCCTGTTGAGCGTGATGGTAGCCACCCCTTCGGAGTTTTCAACGATAATCGTCTGGTAGGGCATGGTTGCTCCTCGTAAAGAGTGTGGAGGTGAATTCGGCGGCGGCGCTGGACTGGAGTCGCTGCCTCCGCTCGGCGATTCGCATTGTAATGGGGGCTAGGCGTCGAGTCAATTCGCCTATTTGACAGTGATAACCTGGCGTCTTAATATCGAATCGGTTACTTAGACGCAAGTTTCAACGACGCTGCAATACACATCCGGAGGTGTGGCTATGGCTGACTACGCGCATCCTGAGTCCCTGGTGGACACCCAGTGGGTGGCCGACCACGGAAGCGACGACAACGTCCGGTTGGTCGAGGTCGACGTGGACACCATGGCCTACGAGCAGGGACACATAGCCGGGGCGGTCGCCTGGAACTGGAAGAGCCAGCTTCAGGAGAACCTCAGCCGGGACATTATCGGCCAGAGTGAGATGGAAGAGCTTGTGGGCCAGTCGGGCATCGGCAACGACACCACCGTGATTCTCTACGGTGACAACAACAACTGGTTTGCCTCATGGGCTTTCTGGCAGATGAAGTATTACGGCCACAATGACGTCCGGCTCATGAACGGGGGGCGGGCCAAGTGGGTGGCCGAGAACCGGCCCGTTACCACCGACGTTCCCAGCCACGCGGCCAAGAGCTACTCGGCCGGCGCCCCGGACGAGTCGATTCGCGCCTACAGAGAGCAGGTGTTGAGCGCCGTCCAAGGCGGAAACATCGCGTTGGTGGACGTGCGCTCTCCGGCTGAGTTCAGCGGAGAGCTTCTGGCGCCTGAGAACTTGCCCCAGGAGGGTTCTCAGAGGGGCGGCCACATCCCCGGAGCGGCCAACGTTCCCTGGGCTACCGCTGTTGCGGAGGACGGCACGTTCAAGTCAGCCGACGAGCTGGCAGCCATATACGGCGGCAAGGGCGTGGACGGCGGCAAGGAGACCATTGCCTACTGCCGAATCGGAGAGCGCTCGTCCCACACCTGGTTCGTGCTGAGCCGGCTGCTCGGGTACGAGAACGTGCGCAACTACGACGGCTCCTGGACCGAGTACGGCAGCATCGTCCGGGCCCCCATCGAGCGATAGGCGCCTCGTCCCCGATATCGCCGACCATTGCGTTCCAACGACCCCAGCGGGGATGTGGCGGTATGGTAGACACGCTTGCTTGCCTGTACGTCCGAGCGAAAGTTCGGTCGTAGCGGAAGCAGGTGTTCGAAGAAGCGTGAGGGTTCGAGTCCCCTCAGGGCCACCATGACGTACCGTACTGCGAACTCCGCCGTTCAGAGCTACTTCGACGGCGTTCGCTCCCCCTATGGGAGAGTCCTCCGGCGTGGGTATGGAGTAGACGATTGCGGCCTTGCCGGGCTTGACCTCGATCTCCTTGACGAAGGACCGGACGAAGGCTTTGGTCTCGGTCAGCTCGCTGGTCTTGAGGAACTCGCTCATATCGGCGGCGAAGGTGGCGATGGTGTCGGCGGAGTCCAGCATCACCCGCCGCTCGGCCAGAATCGCCCTCGCCTCCTCTGCGGCGATCTCCAGCTTCTCCTTACGCTCCCGGTGCTCCCTGATGCGGTCCGAGGCGTCGGCCATCTCGATGTCGGTCGTCTCGATGGCCTGCCAGATGCGGCCCAACCTCCGCTTCACCTCGTCAAGCTCCTCCTCGATGGTCTCCAGCCGCTCCCGCTGCTCGGCGGCCACGCCGTCCATCTCCTCGTCCAGCAGCTTCACCAGGTCTCGGATGTTGGACTCGGTGAGGACGTTCTCCCTGATGTTGGTGACGATAAGCTCCTCGAAGTTCTTGGCGTTGAGCCTTGGGGTCTTGCAGGCGCCGCTGCCCCGCTTGAGGAGGGAGTGGCAGACGTAGTAGGTGTACTTGCCGCTCTTGGCCTCGGCTGCGGTCATGGCCTTGCCGCAGGTCTGGCATCTGAGCAGTCCGCTGAGCAGGTAGGGGCTGGAGGCGCGGCGGGGGTTCATCCTCTTGGGGGCGCGGGAGCCGAGCAGCTTCTTGACCCTTTGGAACTCCCCCTTGGAGATGATGGCGGGATGTGCGTCCTCGACCCGCACCGGAGGCGCGCCGTCCTTGGCCTTGGCTCCCCAGACCACGGCTCCGGTGTAGGCTTCGTTGTCGAGCATGGTGTGGATGGTGGTCTTGAGCCACTTCTTGCCGTTGGTGGTTGGTATGCCCTCGGCGTTGAGGGTCTTGGTCACGTCGAGGATGCTCTTTCCCTGTAGGGCCATGTCGAAGATGCGCCGGACCACGGCGTCGGCGGGCGGGTTCAGCTCCAGCGTCGGTCGCTTCTTCGGCCCGTCCTGGACGTGGACCCTCTTGTAGCCGTAGGGGGCGTAGCTGGTGACCCAGAAGCCTCTGGACGCGGACTCCCGCATTCCCCGCGTGACCTCCTGGGCTAGGTTCTCGCTGTAGAACTCGTCCACGCTCTCGATGATGGCTTCAAGGAGCTTGCCGGTGGGGGTGTCGTCGGCCTGTTCGGTGATGGAGACGACGCGGACTCCTCTGCGCCTCAGCATGGACTTGAAGGCGACGGCGTGCTCCCGCTTGCGGGTGAAGCGGGAGAATTTCCAGACGAGGATTTCCTGGAATGGAGACTGCGGCTTGCTGGCCTCGTCCAGCATCCTTTGGAACTGGGGCCGGTCGGCGATGCGTCCGCTCTCGGCCTCGTCGATGTACTCACGGCAGACGAGGTAGCCGTTCTTCTCGGCGTAGTCCCTGAGCGCCCGCAGCTGTGCGGCGACGGACAGGTCAACGTCCTGCCGGTCGCTGGAGACCCTGGCGTAGAGGGCCGCCGGTATCAGATCGAGTCGGTCATTCATCAGTCTCTCCTCCTTGTTTCTTCCTGGTCTGTACTCTGGCGGGAGCGCAGCCGTTCCAGCCGCTCCCGTTTGCGCCACTCCCGCTCCTCCATGTACAGGCGGATGGCCTGACGGAGCAGCTCGCTCACGGATAGGTCGTCCTCCTTCATCACCTGGCGTACCTGACCTTCCATCTCCGGTGGCAGGGAGAAGGTGAGGGTCTTGGACCTCCTGGGAGTGGACACTCTCTTTTTGCCTCCTGTTGTAGTGTATTGTCTTACTATACACCATCGGACACCCGGCCCGCAACTACCAGGGAGGGGCCGCCAAGGGGCGACGCCTGCGGGCCGTGAAGTCGGATGCGAGCAGCTGGGGGCCGAGCACGGAGCGGTAGGGGTCTGGCACCGCCACGACGACCACCTTGGCGAGCTTCCCCTTCCAGATGACGGGACGGGCGATGGCGGTGTAGCCGCCGTCGTGGGCGTACCGCGTCTCGCCGTAGCGGACGGCCTGCTCCGCCAGGGAGCCGGGGGGAATGGGCCTGCCCCTGCGCGGAAGACCGCCCCGCTCGCCACAGATGGGGAAGTCCGTCGGCGTCCCGAAGCCCCGCGTCCTTCGCACCACCTTCGCCCGGAGATCGGGCGTCTCGGTCCAGGCTGCGGGGTCTCCCTTCTCCTCCCTCTCGTACACGACGGCCATCAGGGGCGGTGCGCTGAGCACCTCGGCCAGGCGGATGGCCACCGAGGAGTAGGCGCAGCGGAAGGCCCTCTGTAGGGCCAGCACGTCCAGCCCCGACTCCACCGCCAGCGGCTCGAAGGCCCTTGGCTGCATCAGGACCGCCGCCGCGAAGCGCTCGGCCTGCCGGCACACCGCCCGCTCCGGCGGGGAACCGGACTCCATTTCGCAGAGGGTCTCGTTGATGATCTCGTAGGTCTCGTGGAGCACTGAGTAGTCCTGCGTCCCCGCCCACAGGTCCTCCCGGTAGTGGATGTCGTAGCCTCCCCCCGGCGCGCTGAAGTGGATGCCCTTCACGTCCAGGTGCCTGCCCGACACCTCGCCGAACCCGGCCTCTTTCAGCATGGCCTTCAACTCGTCCATGTCGGGGCGGCCCGATACCTTGAAGTAGCGCACGAAGCGCGCGGCGAGGCTCTCGGGGTTCAGGGTCTCGCGGGGGGAATCGTCGTCCAGCAGCTTTCGGCAGAAGCCGTCTCGCGTCCTGTTCATTCCAGCAACCTCTTGTTGGCGAATCGTTCGTACATCTCGACGATGAACCGCTTGGTGCTCAGGGTTATGGGGCCATCGGGCCTGGTGCCCACGCGGAAGACGGGATCGGCCAGCACGTACTGGTAGGCCCGCTCGATCTCCATCGCCTCGTCGCTGTAGGGGTCGGGCTGGCCCACGCGCCCGGCCCGCTTCATCAGCTCCTGTTCGTCCACGTTGTAGAGGGCGGCGAGCTTGCGAATCATGTTGGAGCCGGGCTTGCGGCCGCCCCGCTCTATCTGGGAAAGGTAGGAGGAGGAGATGCCGGTGCGGGCGGTCACGTCCCGCAGGCTGAGGACTCCCCGCAGCCGCCGCAGAAGCGGCCCTATCTCCTCGTCGCCCTGGATCTCCTCCCGGTCGTCAGGGTCCCGGTTTTCGTCAGGCTCGTCCATGATGTCTCTCCCCTGCATCCGTAGGTGCGAACGGTGCCGCGCACGGTGTGCCTGCTACATCGCAGCTAACTTCTTGCTATATAATTGTTACATCAAAGCGAGCAATCTGTCAATAAAGGTTTGTACCAAGCTGATTGGTGCCTCTGAACCATTGCGTCTGTTCATCTGTTATTGCTACACTTACGCCAACAGAACGTCTTTTCTAATATCTGGCTGAGTATACATCACCGGCGCCCACGAAGGCCACCCCTTCGCGTCGCGCCGCACCCCACAAGAGAGACAAAGCGTGAGTAGCAAGCGGAAGCTGACCCCCAAGCAGGAGCGGCGGCGCATCGAGGGCCTGCGGATACTGGCCCGCATCATCGCGCGCCACTACCTCGCCAATCCCCACCTGTACCAGAGCGGCGCAGCCGGGGACGGGCCTGCTCCCGCTGTCAACGGTCGCACGGCCGCAGACGGGGAGACGCCCCGCAAGGAGGGCGCGGCGTGAAGCGCAGGCAGCCCTCATCCAGAGTGAAGCTCAACCCCCACCGGGTGTGGGAGCTTCTCAACCGGCTCAACATGACCCAGAACGAGCTGGCGCGGCTGGTCGGCACCTCATCGGGCTACCTCTCCCAGCTCATGTCCGGGACGCGCTGCCCCTCGGCGGACATGCGCAAGCGGCTCATGGAGGCCCTGGGCGTCACCCGATTCGAGGACCTGTTCATCCTGGAGACCGTCGATGTGTAGCGACGACCGCGCTCCATCGGCCCCCGTATCCATCCCGCCCGGAGTCGCGCTGATACCGGACGACTTCTCCGAGCGGCTGGAGGCGGTGAGAGACCTGTTCGACCTCAACTGTGAGGAGATGGCCGTGGCGTTGGGCGTGGACCCTCGCCAGCTCATGCGCTGGCGCATCAAGGGCGGCGCTCCCAACGGCGGGGCGATGCTGTCGCTGGTGCGTCTGGTCATCCGGACGCCGAAGGGGTTGGGGGAGCTGCTGGGCGAGGACGTAATCGTGATCTTCAAACCAAGGAGGAATGGCAATGGCGACTGACGGACAGAACCGGAACGGAGACTACCGCCCACCGCCCTTTCCCGAGGACTTCGGGGAGCGGCTGGAGGGGTTAAAGGAGCTGGTCGGCGTGTCCTGGGGCGAGTTCGCCGAGCAGCTCGGCGTGACGCAGCGGGGCTTGCTCAAGTGGCGCAGGGGAGGGCCGCCTTCGGGGGCCTACTTCTGGGCCATCATGGAGCTGGCCCGCGACGTGCCCGGCGGCTACGAGCTGATGGTGCACGGCGACGACGGGCTGGAGGACTATTGCGCCCCGCCCTGGCCGGAGGACTTTCCGGCGCGGCTGGGACGGCTGGAGGACCTGTCGGGTATCTCCCTTGAGGAGTTCGCCCGCTCGTTGGGTCTGCCGGAGGAGCGGCCAGGGGAGTGGCGCAGCGGCGCGATGCCCACCACGGACGAGGTGTGGGCCTTGGCGATGTGGGCCGCCAGCAACAGTGGGTCTACCACGTCGAGCCGGAGGAGTTCCCCCAGGACTTCCCTGAGCGGCTGGACCGCTTCCGGCAGGCCGCCGGGCTGACCTGGCGCGGACTGGCCCGTCTGCTGAAGATCAACGCCCGCAGCGTGCGCCGCTGGAAGGCGGGGACGAGGCCGGGTCCCGGCCACTTCGTCTCCCTGCTCAACCTGGCCGCCGGGGGATGGGCCTCCTGCACATCCTGCTGCCGTCTGCGGGGGAGCCGGAGGCCGTCGAGACGAAGGAGGAGGGCTGACGGCGAACGGCACGGGCGGCGGACATCCATAGACGCAAAGAGGGCCGGGCGGAATGAACCGCCCGGCCCTCTTGCCTTTCCGTCCCTTTCGCTTCCCGCGCTTCACCGCCTTACGACGCCCTGGGGGTCTCTCCTGGACGCCTTGCGGTTGAGGGCGCGGTCAAGGATGCGGAAGGCTTGTGCGACGCCCAGGCGCTCCACCCTGGGAGACGGCTCCTCCTCCTGCTTGAGGAGGGCGTGGGCGATGAGGTCGGCCATCTGGAGCAGATAGTCCGAGTGGGAGCTTCGGAAGGCGGGGCCGCCGATGACCTTCTCTATGGGGATGTTCCTGGTCCGCTCCCCGTCCTCCCACGCCTCGTACCTGCTGGGCACGGGGTTGCGGCTCCTGAGCCTGCGGTAGAGGCGGGTAGTCATCTCCTCGCTGCCCTCGTCGAAGATGAGGAAGGCGTGGCGGTTGGCGGATGCGACCGACGTGTTGATGCGGTTGAGCAGCCGGTCGAGGCTGGCCCGCTCGTAGCCCATGACGTCGGACTTGCGGAGGCAGACGTTGACGACCTCGACGCCGCCGGTGGTCCGGGTGGCGTCCTCGATGCGGCGCAGCCCGCCGGTGAAGACCTCGGCTCCCTGCTCCGGGGTGAGCCTGCGGTCGGCGTTGCCCTCGCGGGCCAGCTTGCCCCGTCCCGCCAGCAGGTCGCAGGCGTGAAGCTCCCGGCCTGTGGGGACGGCGTAGCGGTCTTGCAGCTCGAGCCGCCATGCGTGTATGTCCTGGAACAGGTCGTTCCACCGCTCGGCGTCCACGCCCAGGGCGGAGCGGACGTAGTATCGGGGACCCTCGGACTCGTCGATGTAGTACAGCCTCATGGTTTTCGGTCTCCCGTCTTTCGTTGGATGTTCAGGCCGCCGGAAGCGCGTGCAGCGGCTCCCAGCCGCCTCCTGGAGCGAGCCAGGCCCGTCCCAGCGGCCCCTCGGCCTCCAGCAGGCCCTGGTGGGAGACCAACAGGGGAAGGGCGGTCCTCGTCCGGTCCATCCTCTCCTGGGCCACTCTGAGGAAGTGGGTCTGGGCGATGTCGTCGTCGAAGACGACCAGGACGGCGGGCTTCGCGCCGTGGTCGTCGATGGGCCGGTGGGAGGAGTAGTAGCGCAGATAGGGGGCCAGCCGCTCCGTCATGGTGACGGGGCGCACGGCGCGGCGCTCCCACTCCAGGAAGAAGGGCCAGACGACGCTCTCCCGTCTGAGGATGCCGAAGGCGTCGGGGTGGACGGAGCGCCTCCCGCCGTAGTGCTGGAAGTAGCGGGAGGCGCGGATGGGCGGGTCGAGCTGGTCGGTCTCCCATCCCAGGTCGCGGGCCTGCCGCGCCAGGGCGGCGATGAAGCCGTGGACGGCTGTGGTGTGCTCGATGTCCCGGAGGAGCTGTCGGCTGCGCCTGCCGGAGACGCTGCGCCAGTCGCCGGCGTCGGTGGGGGCGGCGCTCCACCGCTTCCTGGCCCCGCCGACGGCGGTGCGGTCCCTGCGGGCCAGCATCGCCAGCCCCAGGTCGGTGAGGGTGAGGCGGCGGCCTGCGGCGGGGACGCGGGTAACCAGGCCGAAGCCTTCCAGGGCCGTGGTGACTTGGGACGCCCGAGAGCGGGAGACCCCCAGCAGTCCGGCCAGGTCTTGCAGGCCGAGCCAGGGCCAGTCGGAGAGCAGGTCGAGGGCGCGCTTCTCGGCGGGCCTGAGCAGGGCGGGCAGCATGTAGTCTGGGGCGTCCCCTCCCGGAGAGTGCTCGTCGATGTCCGGAGGAAGTGAGACCCGCGCCAGGGGCCGCTCGACGGGAAGCGCGCCTCCCGTGGGCAGGCGGTCGATGGCTGTCCGCAGGCTGACGGCGGCGTTGACCGAGGGCAGCCGCCACACGGGGTCGTCCGGGGCGGCGGCGGCCGCCTCCCGCTCCGGCGCAAGGAGCGTGGGGACGGACGTGCGGGCGAGCAGCCCGCGGGCGTGTCTCAGCCGCACCTCGTCGGGCGCCAGCAAAAGGACGGCTCCGGGGCGCGGCCCCTGGGTGAGCCGCCAGAGCCGCTTGGAGAAGCCCGTCCTATCGGATGTGAGTCCCTGGCGGACGACGGCGACGGTCCTTCCTCCGGGAAGGGTCATGGCGGCGTCCATCGGCATGGCCCGGTACCAGCGGAAGCGGACGGGGTAGGCCAGGTTGGAGACGGCGGAGGCGAGGCGGTAGACGACGGCCACGGCGTCGAGCCGCTCCAGGAGGACGCGCCGCCACCGGGCCGACACGGGGAGGTCGCGGAGCAGGTCGCTCAGTGGTGCGTCCTCCTCCTCGGCAAGCCTGCGCAGCCCGGCGGCGGTGAGGTGGAACCTGCGCGTCGGGGGAACCAAGTCGGTCCCGTGGGGGACGGGGGCGATCAGCCCGGCGTCCTCCAGCCTGCGGACGGCCTTGTAGACCGCGCCCGTCGACCAGCCGGAGACGGCGACCGCCTCCAGCCGGTCGAGGAAGGGCATGTCGGCCAGGAGCCGCAGCAGCTCGCCGTCGACGGGCCTCATTCCTGGGGCTCCTCGTCCGACGGCGACGCCGCGCCGGAGACGTCGGGGTTCTGGTCGCGCTTGGTGCGCTGCTTGCGCCGCGCCTGCTCCTGGGACGGAGCGCCGCCGCTCTGGGCCGCCGGGTCCTGGCCGTTCCTGAGCTTTGCCAGCTCCTCCCGGTACCTGTCCACCAGGTCGCGCAGCTCCGCGTCCCTCTCGTCCATGTCCCTGGCCGCCGTGAGGTAGCTCTCGGCGTCGGCGCGGATGCGCTCGGCGGTGTCCGCGTCTCCCGGCTCCGGCTTCGCGACCTTCATGGAGAAGGCGTCCATCCGCTCCGTTCCCACCGTGGCGCGGACGTAGCACTGGTGCACGGGCAGCGACGTGATGTCGTCCTCGGTCACCCGCTCCTTGCCCAACTCCCACACCAGTTGCCTTGCGTCGGACCCAGCCACCTGGAAGACGGCCAGGCATCCCACGTTGGCCAGCAGGGTGTCGCGCATGGTGCGGGAGAGGTCGTCCAGCTTGGCGAGGCTCTGGGTGGCGAGGATGAAGGACGCGCCGAACTTGCCAAGCTCGCTGAGCATGGACTCGTAGTCCACGCCGGGCATCGACTGCATCTCGTCCACCACCACCAGCGCGCCCCGCCGCTGCTCGAAGGGCAGGCTGCCCTGCTCCCGTATCACGGCGTCCACCAGGTTGAGGAGGGACGCGCCCACCAGGGCGGACACGTCCCGGCCCGCCGTGCCCTGGGCGGTGGACACCAGCAGGATGCCGCCCTCCCGGATGACCTGCCGCATGTCGATGGTGGAGCGGGACTGGCCCAGGACGGCCCTTGCCCGCTTGGAGGATGCGTAGTAGGAGAGGCGGGTCTGCACCGGGGCCAGGGCGTCGGCGCGGGTCTCGCGCCGCCAGTTCCCGAAGTCCCTGGCCCACCACTGGAGCAGGTAGGGGTCGGAGACCTTCTCCAGCACGTCCGAGCGGAAGTCGTCGTCCGAGAGGATGCGCAGCCCGTCGAGGATGGTGTACTGCTCGCCGGCGTCCCTGCGCTCGTTGGCTTCGTGGAGGGTCTTCACGGTCTGCTCCAGGATGGACTGCATCCTCGGCCCCCACTGCTCCCACAGGCCCTTGGCGACGCGCACCACCGAGTCGGCGGTGCGGTCCCGGTCGGCGAAGATGCGGGTGTCCAGCAGGTTGACGCCGGGCGCTCCCCGCTCGTCGGCCAGGTCGATGAGCCGCACCCGGTCGGCGATCTCTGGGGGGACGTGCTCCAGCAGGCCACCCACCAGGTCGGCGTGAGGATCGACGACGACGATGGCGTCGCCGTCCCTGCCCGCCGCCTTCTCCCGCATCTTGTGGGCGACGATGTGGTGCATCAGGGTGGACTTGCCCATGCGGGTGCGGGCCACATAGAGATGGTGCCGCCGGAGCAGGTCTTCGGGGAAGTGAATCTTCCGGGGCGTTCCGGTGGTGGTGTCGCCGACGTGGGCGCCGCCGCTGACGCTGCGGGCGGTGGGCAGCAGCACCCTGGCCCCGGTGCGGGACACCAGGGGCGTCTCGTCCCGCGCTCCCGGCGGGTGCCAGAGGCAGGCCGCCTCGCGGACGCCCACGACGCTGCGCTTGCCGAACAGACCGGGGCCGGAGGGGTGCAGCATCGACGGGTCGGGTACGGCGGGGCGCACCTTTCCCGTCTTGAACCGCGCCCCGGCGGGGTTGTCGTAGTGGCGGTAGGCGGCGGCCACCGTCCCGAGAAGCTCCCTGGCGCGCCGCTGCCCCGTGTCGGCGGGCAGGACCGCCGTCACCTGAAGCTCGGCGTCGAAGGCGATGCGGGAGACCTTCTCCTTGATGAGGAGCGGGTCGAAGACGCGCTTTCGGGCCTTCTTGAAGTGGTGCCAGGCCCAGCCGCCGACGCCCAGGGCCAGGGCGACGCCCGCGCCCAGCAGCACGGCCTTCCAGGTCTCCCCCGCCTGCACCCACAGGTAGCCCTTGACGGCGGCCAGGGCCGCCACCCCCAGGACGGCCATCGTCACGCCGTCGGTCTGGAGGGGTTTGGTCTGGTAGGTGTAGGAGGGGTCCCGCCGCTCCTCCACGGGCCGCTTGTGGGCCTTTTCGAGATGCGCCTCCGACCAGTCGGGTCCCAGGGAGCGCAGCAGCAGCCGCGCCACCACGCGCTCCCCCTCGTTGAGGTTGGAGAGCGCGCCCATGAGGGCGATCAGCGGGTCGGAGCCGGGGTCGAGCAGGTCGTCGTCCCGGAAGGTGCGCAGGGGCACGTACTCGGGGCCGTCGGCCCTGAGCGTCACGCTCCACGCCTGCTCGTCCTCGCCCAGGCGCAGGGGGTCGTCCTCGGCCGGCACCTCCTGTATCTGCGCCTGGGGGTAGCGGGCGGCGACCTGGCCGCGCACCACCTGGTCGTCCAGGCAGCGGGCCATCAACGTCACGCCGTCCATGTCCCCGGCCAGCTCCAGGGAGAAGGGTTCGGGGACGGCGATGGAGCCGAGCATGTTCTCGACTCCCAATAGCGTGCGCTCCCCGGTCCGGGGCGGCGTCACCGCCAGCAGCACCGGGGGTCTCTTGTCCTCGTCGTTCAACAGCCATTTGATGGGGTTCAGTTTCATGGGGTTGCTCCTTTCTCTATTGGGGTCTTCACCCGGTTCGTAGTCCCGCTTGCGTCCGTCGCTCATCCGGTCTCGGTGCGTCCGCCCCTGCTAATGCCTGCCCGGTCTCCACTCGATTACTGCCGTCTCCTCCGGGGTCGCCTCGATGCGGACGGGGAAGCGGTGTCCCTTTGCAAGCAGCAGGCCGTCTCCCCTGGGGCACGAAAGCAGCCAGCGTTGGAGGTCTTCGGGCAGGTCGAAGGCGTCGCCCACCGTGCTTATGGCCGCCGCGTCCTGCTGAAGCAGGAGCTTGAAGGCGGCGTTCTGCAAGAGGGCGCGCCCGGAGTGTCCGGTGATGGCGCGGGAGGTGTCCTCGGAGAGAAGGTCCTGGACGTCCTGGGTGATGAACTGCAACCCCAGCCGGTGCTTCCTGGCCCGCTTCGCCATGCTGACCATGAAGGCCGCGCCCTCCGGGTGCTGCATGATGCTCCACACCTCGTCCACCACCAGCAGGCGGGGCTTGGGGTCCTGGGCGGCCGCCGCCCACACCGTCTCGGTGCAGACCATCGCGGCGGCGGGCCGAAGCTCCGGCTCCAAGAGCCGCAGGTCGAAGACGGTGATGAGGGCCTCGTTGTGCAGCAGGTCGTCGCCCTCGTCGGAGAGGAGGTTGCGCAGGCTGCCGGTGGCGAAGGGCCGCAGCAGCCGGGCGAGGTCGCCCGCCTCCCGCTCAAGGTGGGCGTAGAAGTCGCGGAAGCCGGTGCGCTCGCGGGGCTGGGCGTAGTAGCCCGCCAGGGCGTGGTCGAGGGAGGCCCTGCGCTCAGCGCCGAGGCTCTCGCCCACCATCACCTCGATCAGCCTTCTCAGGCTGCCGATGCGCTGGAGCAGCTCCTCGGAGTCGCCCTTGTCGATGACGAAGGGGTTCATGCCCTGTCCGGGCACGCCCGGGGAGAGCACGCGCCCGCCCGCCGCCCTGGCCATGTCCGCGTACTCGCCTTCGGGGTCAATCACGTAGGCGGTCACGCCCCGGCACAGGCCACGCAGCATTCCCAGCTTCGTTGCGAAGGATTTTCCCGAACCGGAGCGGGCCAGGACTGCGGTGTTGGCGTTCAAGTGCGTCCCGTCCCAGGGGTCGTAGACCACCGGGGCGCAGGCCCGCATGTCGATGCCGTAGAGCGTCCCGCTGCGGGTGTCCATGTCGGGCGGCGAGAAGGGGAAGAGCCGGGCCAGCGACGACGTGTCAAGCGTCCTCCACTCCGCCACGGCGTTCAGGGCCAGGGGCAGCGTTGACAGCATCCCCTCGCGCTGGCGGAAGGCCAGGTTGTCTAGCTTGCCCAGCGTGGCGGCGAAGTGGGCCTTGGCCCGCTGGGTCATCTCCTTCAGGGAGTTTTCGTCCCTGGCGTGAAGCGTGATGGACAGGGAGGCGTGGAACAGCCGCTCCCTGCCCCGCTGCACCTCGTCCCGCAGGCGGGTCACGTCCTCCAGGGCGATCTCCGCCTCCGGGGACATGGTGCGGCCCCGCTTGAAGGAGAGGGACTGGGCCGACTCGAAGCGCACCTTCTGCCACTCAAGCGTCCTCGCCGCCTGCTCCGCCGGTATCGGCCCCAGGTGGACGGACAGGTCCATCGGCGCTCCCGCCGCCATGAGGCTCTGGAGGAAGCCGGGGGACAGCGACCGGGGCCACTTGCCCAGGTGGAGCGACCGGGTGAGGTGTCCGCCGACGCGGATGTCCCTGCGGCCCATCTCCACCTCGACCGGCTCGTCCTCGTCCATCTCGGAGGGCGTCCCTCCCAGGGCCGACGCCAGCAGCAGCATCCGAAGCTGTCGGCCCCGGAGCGGATGCACCGACAGCCCGGCCCGCGCCAGCAGGCCGCCCAGCTCGCCGATGCGCCCGAACTCGGACACGGCGTAGAAGCGCCGGTCCAAGATGCCGTCGCGGGCCTCCAGGTCGCTGAGCAGCCGCCCCAGGGACTCGGACGCCGCCCTCGTCTGCGGGGGCAGGTCGCCGGGCTGCGCCTCTTTCAGCTTGGCCCGCAGGCCGCCCAGGTGCGGCGGGTGCTGGCGCACCAGGAGCTGGATGGGAAAGTCGCAGGCGTTGAGCGCACCCGCGAAGGCCCCCAGCTTCGGCTCGTCCATCTCCAGCCCCATCACCTCGCACACGCCGAGCTTCACCCCGTCCAAGCGCACCGGCCCGTCGTCCTCCAGGTGCGACACCATGAAGAACAGGGGCAGCTCCGGCGGCGGCTTGGGCGCGGGGGTTGTGGGTTCCGGGGGTTGGGAGGCGGCGTCGGGGCCGCATCCCGAAATGTCCTGCGGAGCGGCGTCTCCCGTTGGGGGCCTCGCCGCTCCGCGCTTCGTGACTTGTTCAATCAGCTTCTTCAATGGGTTCTTCTCCTTTGCTCTAGGGAAATGGGAAGGGGACGACGCCGCTGCGCAGCAGGGCGGCCACGCCCTTGGCCGAAAGCACCAGGACCAGGCCCACCACCGCCAGGGCCACCGCGCTCTTGGCCCTGCCGCCGCCCCGCTCGTCCGCGCCCTCGGCCATCAGGACGAAGCCCGCCCAGGCGATGGCGAAGACGCAGAGGCCGGAGGCGGCGTAGGCCATCGCCGTCAGTACCTCGTCGAAGGCGTGAAGCATTGCTTCCTCCTCAGCCGGGGCCGCGCCGGTGGTCGCCAGCGCAGCCCCGGCCAGAAGCGTTGCCGCAAGCGCGCGCCTCACCAGGGCCACTCCCAGCCCAGCAGGTCGAACCAGTGGCCCAGCTCGCCGCCTGCGGGCGTCTGCCCGGCGGGCGGGTCAACGGGTTCAGGCTCCGGCAGCGCCAGGGCCGCGAAGGGGTCGTCGGCCCCAACGCCGGAGGCCAAAGCCAGGGTCTCGTCCCTGGCCTTCGTGACTGGCGACCGCTCCACCATCTCGGCCTTGACGTGCTCCGGGTGGACGATGGTGAGGGTCACGTCCCGGTAGACCGTCTCGCCGGGTATGGACAGGGTGGCCGACAGGACGCGCTCGGCGGTCGTTCCGTCGGGGTTGGTGAAGGTGACCGTCTCGCTGACGGTCTGGCTCGTCCCCGGCCTCCACAGGCTCACCGTCTCGGTGCGGCGCTCCGTCCGCTCCGGGTGGTGGGTGAGCAGCGTCAGCGGGGGAATGGGGATGCGGAGGCTCGCCTCCAGGTCAACGTCGATGGTCACGTCGTGAATCGCCTCGCCCACGCCGACGGGCAGCCGGAAACGGGTCTCGCCGCCTGGGACGAACGCGACGCTCGCGTGGGACGCTCCGGTCGCTGCGGCGACGGTCCCCGTGATGGCCGTGACCTCGGCGTCCATGAGTGCCGTCTCGGTGACGCTGGCGTGTCCCGCCACCGTCTCAAGCTCGATGGGCTCCTCGACGGCGGGGACGCACTGGGACTCGATGACGCCGGTGACGGTACCGGGCGTCCAGCCCAGGGAGGCCATGCGCAGGTCGCAAAGCTCCCCGTCGATGGCCGGGAGCGGGTACGGGATCTGCTCCGGCTTGACCGTCACGGCTCCCGCCTGTCCGAGGCTGTCCTCTCAGGAGAAGGTCAGCGACGGCGCGGGACCGTGCAGCGGGAGGGAGTAGTCGATGCGCTCCCCCTCGTCCAGGCTGGCCGACCCCCAGAAGCGCAGGGAGCGGCCCTGGGAGCCGCCGAAGGCCCGCACCCGGATGTCCAGGGCGGTGGCGGCCCGCAGGGTGACGGCGGCGCGGTCGCCGGAGACGGTCAACCCCTCGACGAAGAGCCGCCGCCCCTCCACCGGCTCCGGGGGCCGGAACTCGATCTCGTCGGAGCTCCAGCCCTCCTCGCCGGGGCCTTGGGCCAGGGCCGACTGCGGGACCGTCGCGACCGCCGCCGCCAGAGCGACGGCGGCCAGGGCGGCTGCCCACGTATTCGGACGCTTCCTGCGCCGGGCCTTGCGGCTCCCGGCCCCGTTGCCGTTGATGTTCTCGTTCTCTCTCTCGTCGCGGCGGCGGCGCTTGCCGAACCAGCCGTGGGGACGGAAGGGCCTCCGCCCGCCCCTGCGCTCCCCTTCCTTGCGCTTCCCCCGGCGCAGCCCGCGAAGGCCGCGCCCGGCGCGCCTCGCCATGAGGCTGAGGGGGCCGGGGCCGCTCCTCACCGGCTGGACCGGCGCGGGCGGCTCGCTGCGCGCCAGATGGGACGGCGGCCCCACGTGGAGCCGCGCCCCCAGCCGGTACTTCAAAAGGTCGGCGGCCACCAGGGGCAGCCGCCGACCGCCTATCTTCCCCACGACCGCGGCGATCCCCGCCAGGCCCAGGAGGACGGCCAACGCCATCCTCACCTCGGACGGCCCGACGGGGGCGTAGCGGTATGCGCCGTAGGACAGGGCGCACACCGCCGTCATCGCCACGATCTGCGGGAAGGTGAACCACAGCAGCACCCTGTCCTCGGCCTGCACGTGGGTCGGAACCTCGTGTTCTCTCATGTCTCTCTCCTTCCTGCCTTCGCCTAGCCGCTGCTGGAATCGCCGGGGGCGTCGCCCCCGCCGTCCGTGGGGTTGGGCACGTTGGGGTCCACCGGGGAACCCACCACCGCGTTCATCACCAGCTCGACGACGCCGTAGGCCACCATCGCCAGGACGATGCCCGCCAGGGCGGTCATCATGGCGCTCTTGCCCCGCTCCATCTGGTGCGGCGCGCCGCTGGCCGTCAGGTACAGGTAGGCCCCGTAGATGAAGAAGCCCACGCCCACCGCCCCCACGACGCCCAGCAGGATGCCCACCAGGTTCGATATGGTCTGTGTCAGTTCGTCCATAAGTTGCTCTCCTCTCTGTTCAGTTGCCGGGCGGTTCCCCGCCCGGTC
Source organism: Dehalococcoidia bacterium (assembly GCA_965237875.1). Lineage (GTDB taxonomy): Bacteria > Chloroflexota > Dehalococcoidia > Lucifugimonadales > JAGWBF01 > DAOUJI01. The sequence continues at coordinate 1,133,389 of CBDEGP010000002.1, read as the reverse complement.
TCCATCGGTTCGCTCGTCTCTATCGGTTCGGGTGTCTCCCCTCGCCTACTGGCACATCGCTCCACCTCCCTTCGTTCCGTGGATGGGCGCGAACCCCGTCCGCGCCTCTTTGGTCGTCGTGGTCGTTGCGGGGCTACTCCCCGCTGCTCCGGGGCGCGTCGCCCCCGCCGTCTCCGCCGCCGCCGGATGGAGTCGCCATGTCCGCCATCGACCGGATGCCGCTCGCGGCGGACGACAGGCCCGCCCCGGCGACCATCGCCCCCACCGCCATGCCGCCCGGCCCTCCGGCGGCGCCGCCCGCGATCAGCCCGATGGACCGCGCGGAGCGGACCATCGAGCCCGGCAATGACATGCCGAAGTAGAGGGTGTGCAGCCAGGAGTCGAAGGTGCCGTGGTTGCCCAGGATCGAGGGCACCTTGGTCGCCATGTAGACGAAGGCCAGGGACAACAGCAGCTTCCAGATCAGGTCCTGCACCGGCTCGAAGGCGGCGATGGCCGCGACCTCGTGGAGGAACCCGAAGCCCAGGGCCAGGGCGATGAGCTGGACGGCCTGCTGGAACACCGTCGTCATGAAGAGCCTGAGCCAGTGGCGGCCCCAGCCCGCCGTGTGCGGCAGAATCCACAGCCCCAGCGCAATCGGGGCCAGGGCCAGCAGAATGTCGATGAGGGCGAGGCGCAGCACCATCTGCACGATGACGTAGAGGACGAAGAAGCCGTAGACCAGGTAGAGGACCGCCAGCAGCAACGCCATGCCCACGCTCCCGGCGTCGACGGCGGTCATCAGGGTGCGGAGGGTGGAGCGGAGCATATCGCCCGCCGTGACGTTCAGGGAGACGGCGACGAAGCCCGACACGGCGTCGGCCACGTCGATGACCAGGGCGCACCACCACAGCGACGATGCGGCGGCCACCAGGCCCAGCGCGAGGCGGGGGACCAGCTCCCGCCACCCCGCCTGCTGGCGGCCCAGGTGCTCGGACATGATGAGGCTGAGGCCCATCCAGCCGAGGATGACCACCAGCGCGCCCGACGTGATGGCCCAGACGACGATCCACGCCTGGCGCACCAAGTCGTTGGCGTAGGTGAGGTCGGCAGGGGTGCCGGTGAGGATGTCGCTCATGGACGGCTACCCTCCCCGGCAGTTGTCGGCGTCCTCGCCGGACGCCCGCTCGACCACGCCGCAGAGGGTCCCGTGGACTCCCTCGATGATCCAGCCGGCGAAGGCTTTCGCCCAGCGTCCGGGGCTGAGGGCGGACAGAATCTTGTCCCAGATGCGGCCCGGCTGGTGGATGGGGACGACGGCGTAGAAGTCGCCCCGCTCGCCGCTCTCGGCGGTCGCCAGCATGACCAGCAGGTAGGCCCGGTCGGGGTCGAGGCCGGGCTGCTCGTCGAGGGCCGGGTACTCCCACGAGTATTCCCAGCCGTCGCTTCTCTTCTTCTCGCCGCCATTGAGCCGGTACATGGCGCTTATCCAGTCGCCGGTGTCGGCGTCCCGGACGGCGTAGAAGAGGCTCTCGATCTCGTGGTCGAAGACGGGGCGGGCGACGAACTCGCCGCCCTTCTTGCGCTCCACGAACTCCCGGTCCGCGTTGACCAGGACGATCCCGTTGCCGGGTGGGGTCTGGGCCAGGGCGATGCCGCTTGAGGGGATCGCCACCAGCGCCGCCAACAGCAGCGCGGCGGCCAGGGGTATCAGCCTTCTTGCCTTGCGTCGGATGGTCGATTGCGGTCCCACGTCTTCGCCTCCTCGTCTCGAATGGGGTCTTTCGCCTGCGGTCGAGTCTGAGAAGCCGGAGAGCGTTGCACCATGCCTTTTAGGGGAGGACGCGCGCGTCCTCCCCTAAAAGGCATGGGAGCCGGGGGGCCGGATTTGATGTAATACCCGTGTACAGGGATTGGCGTCAGTGCCCAAAAGGGAAGTCGGGGGTCGTGTCCAACGTGAAACAGGCGGAAATGACGGGAAGTGGGGCCGGGTCTGCGAGCACTTTTGGGTTAGGGCTGGTTGCCCCGTTTCGGGGGCGTGCCCAAAAGGGAAGTCGGTATTTCTGCTACATCGGAGCGAGCAAATGGTGGAGTGGGGCCGAATCGGGGGCGTAAACCCCCTACAGGACATGACAGCGAGGAGGTCGAGGCATGAACGAGGCGCAGGTGAACGGGACCCAGGTGGACGAGGACCGGGTGGAGGAGACGCAGTTGAATGGCGACGACGCTGGGGACGAGGACGGCGTGGACGTGGAGCTGCTCCGGCGGGCGCGTCTGAGCGCCATGCTGCGGGAGCTGGTTCGGCAGGAGGGCAAGATGGAGGCCGCCGAGATGCTGGGGGTGAACTACAAGACCGTGGCGCGGGCCGAGAAGTCGGGCCGGATCACGGGCCGCATGAGCGATGCGCTGGAGCGGCTGCTGGGGCCGGTGGACGACCCCGAAGCGGCGCGGCTGCGGGAGCGCGTCGGGGCGTTGGAGGAACGCATGGAGGGTCTGGAGGGCGGCATGAAGGCGCTGGCGAAGGAGCTGCGGGAAGGTCTGTCCAGGCTGCGGACGCCGAGCGCGGGAAGGACCAGAGGACGGGAAGCAGGGGGGAACGTGGAGGCGATGGCTGAGGACGAGACCCAGGCGCGGGAGGATAGCGGGGACGGGGCGGGCCGGTCGGAGACCAGGGCCGCCCCTCCGGTGGCGGGGTTAGGCTCGCGCAAGCCTTTCAGGGAGCGGCCGTTCGACCCGGAGATCGTCACCGTGGAGCCTGCCGCAGACGACGCCGAGGTCTACGGCGCGGCGTGGCCGCTGGTGGAGGAGTGGCGCGGGCTGCGGGCCGGGCACCCCCGCCGGGGCGGGAGCCTGTCGTGGCTCGTGACCGAGTTGCGGCTGCTCATGCTGGAGCTGGCGATGCTGGAGGAGCACGGGCTGACGTTGCCGCCTGAGAAGCAGCCCCTGCGGGGCTTCGGGCGCAGGGGTCAGACCAGTTGGCGCTGGAAGGCGCTGGCGGACACGCGGGTGGCGTTGAGAAAGCGGGAGCTTCTGCGCTGGGTTCGTCGGGTCCTCACCCTGGGGCTGTGGCGGAAGTAGGCGGCGGGCGGGTTTCCGGGGCCGGTTTCCGGTGGGTGCTGCAACGCAGCGACAAGGGAGCGACATGGCAGCGTGCAATGTGGGCGCAAGCGCCGGTTTACCCCGCCCAAAGCCTTCCATTCGCTCGTCCGTTCGGGCGATAATTGGGTCAGTTTCTGGCTTTTCCAGCGTTTCGTGCCTAGAAACCTGGAGGATTCCCGTCCCCCGAATCCGGGACCGGCTGCATAGGATTGAGCCTTGCTCTCCGAACAGCCGCCCAGGGGTCAGACCGGAAGGATTGAGCCTCGCTCTCCCGATGGTCGCCCCGGAGGACACATTCGCAGCGGTTGGAGCGTCTCGTGCGCTTCGGCCCCTCGGACACCCTGGTCGGAGTGCGCCCTGCATCCCGGCCATTCCTCATGCCTGCGTCACGGTTCGATAGGGCCTGACCGCAGCTTCGACACGCGCCGGTCTGCGATGGATTCTTCGCTGGCTGGCCGCTTCCACGTCTCGCAGCTTCCCCAGGACGTACCGACGTAGCTCCTGGGCCTCGCTGCGTCTTCCTCACCACAGCTCCCCAGGCAGTCGAATCCCCCCGGATTTGACCCTGGGCCGAGCTGCGTCTTCTTTCACCCCGGCCTCGCCTGCGTTCGACTCGTCGTCGGTCTGCGGGCGTCTTCGGAACGGGCACACGCATTCACAGGAGTCAACGGCAACGGCAATCGAGTCAGCAAAGGAGGTCTCGAAACGATGGACGAATCACGGACACAAGCAGACGAAGGAGGACTGGACATGACGGAACAGTACGTGGGACCGAGCGCGATGCGGATCGCCAACCTCATACCGCACCGGGTCAGCTTCGAGCGGGGCTGGTTCTGGACGACGACGGCCATCTGTCACGGAGGGAAGTCGGACGGGCTGGCGTTCAGACAGAGGCCCGACGGCAACGGCATCGACACGCGCTGCCACACCGGGGGCTGCACTCCCGGCGTGGTCATAACCGAGCTGGAGGTCCTCATCGGGCTGCCCATCTGGACGGCCTACGAGCCGGTGGACGACGCGCGGGTCAAGGCCCCTGAGAAGCGGAAGTGGTGGCAGAGGAAGCGGGTCGTCGTGGCCGGGATCGTCGCCCTGGTCGTTGCGGCGCCGCTCATCACCGGCGACGGCGAGCTGGTCTTCCTGAACCTCGTCGGCCTCGGCATCGGCGCGCTGCTGCTCAGGCGGTTCCTGGTGCGCCGCACGGTGCGGAGGCCCAGACGCTGACGGCTTCGGGCCGCTCGCAACCCATCCCAACACGCAGGGGTCGTCTCCATTCGGGGGGCGGCCCTTCTTCTTTGCCCGCAAGCCGGGCGCACGGATTCAAGGCAACAAAGCACAGGCACTGAGGAGATGCACGATGACGACGGCAACATTGACAACTGGAAATCGGACACAGGTGGTTCAGCCCAGGCGCAGCCTCGAAGAGCTGGTCGACCGGCTCATGGCGGCGCTGTTCCCGGCGCAGCCGGAGACGGCGGCAACCCCCGGCGCGGCCCGGAGCGTCCACGAGGCGCGGCGGCTCAGGCAGGCGGGGGACGTGAACGGGGCGCTGGCGGTGCTCGCCGGCATGGACACGGCGAAGGCGGAGAAGCACGAGGCGCGCTGGGCCTTCTCCGAGTGGAGGCAGCTCGTAAAGCGGCGGTTCGGCGTCCGGGACGCCTTGCTCTACAGCCAGGGCACGGGCCGGGCCGCCGCCCTGGTGCCCACTGGAGACGGGGCGCTTAAGGTCGCTGCGGTCCTGGGGATGCGGTGGAAGACCGGCAAGCTGGTCTCGCGGCGCAGCCTGCGGGGTCTGCGGCCCCTGAACGGGGGTGCGTGATGGTCACGACCAACGTGGACATCCCCGCGCTGAAGGCGCGTCACCCCCTGGGCGACACGGTGGAGGCGTCGGGCGTCAGACTGAGGGGAAGGGGCAGGGTCCGCCAGGGCGTCTGCCCCTTCCACGACGAGGCCGAAGGCAGCTTCACGGTGTATGCCGACTCGGAGCGGTGGTACTGCTTCGGCTGCGGCTTGGGCGGCGACGTGCTGGACTTCATCCGGCAGGCCGAGAACCTGAGCCTGCCGGAGGCCATCCAGCGGCTTGACGGGGGCGCATACCCCGCCGTCACCCGTCCGGCTCCGGCACGGCGTTCCAGGGCGGCCCCGTTGCCTCCCAGGGACCCGGCGGTCTTGACGGCGGCGGCGCGGTTCTACGCCGGTCGGCTCCGGCGCAGCCCCGCCGGGCTTGCGTACCTTGCCTCGCGGGGCGTCGGGCTTGACGGTGCATTCCGCCTCGGCCTCGGCTACGCGCCGGGGAGCGGGCTGCGGCAGGCCCTTGAGTCCTGCGACTTCTCTGAGAAGCGACTGCGGGACTCAGGGCTGTTCATGGAGCGCGGAGCGGAGCGGTTCGCCGGGATGATCGTCGTTCCCGACGCCTCCGGCGGGCTTGTCCGCTGGCTGGTCGGACGGGCCGTCGATGCCGACCGGACTCCCCGCTTCCAGGCGCTTCCTGGCCCCAAGCCGGTGCTTGGCCTTGGGCGTCTCGGCCCCGCTCCGCCCTGGGCGGTCGTCGCGGAGGGCGTCTTCGACTGGCTCGCCCTTACCGGCTGGGGCCTTCCCGCCTGCGCCGCCCTGGGCACCCAGGGGGTCGAACGGGTCGCCTCCGCCCTGCGGGGCTGCCCCCGGGTCTTCCTCGCCTTCGACAACGACGACGCTGGACTTGAGGCCGCCGAGCGGCTTGCGGACTTGCTTGGACGCCGCGCCGCCGTCGTCGCCCTTCCCCAGGGCGTCGGCGACGTGGCCGAGCTTGCGGCCCTTCCCCAGGGCCGGGCCGCCTTCCTGCGCCTGCTGGTTCAGGCGGCCCGCTCCTCTCGGTAGCTCCCGCTACTTCCCTCCCGCTTTCCCTCTCTAACGGAGCCTGAACCGCTCCCTTGCTTGCGGGACTCGCTCCCGCTTCACCCCATCCCCACTCTCACCACCCAGGAGGACCTATGTCCAATTCACGACGGGCCTTGCCCGCACACGGCTTCCCATAGCGGAATCCGCATCGGCCATTCGCTACAGGAACTAACACCACAGAAGGAGACACGAAATGTCTAACGGCAACAACAACGGACACCACAGCAACGGGAGCGGCAACGGCCTCGTTCACGTCAACGGCGCGGCCAGGAACGGCAATGGGGCGCACAACGACCCCGCCATCATCGACGGGCACGACCTGCTCTGGGACGGACTGCCGCCCGCCGTCACGCAGGCGCTCGGACAGCCCCTCGACCCCGCGCTGGCCTCCCAGCGCAAGGGGCGCGGCGGCAGGGTCTTCGACTACCTCGAAGGCCACGTCGTCATCGACCAGGCCAACAGGATATTCGGCTACGGCGGGTGGGGCTACGAGCTGGTCGAGAACGTGACGCTGCGCCAGATCGAGACGGTCGATCCCCAGACGGGCGAGATCAAGACCGCCTCCGTCTACAACGCTCCGGTGCGAGTCACCGTCGCGGGCGCGCCTCCACGCACCGACACAGGCTTCCACGCCGTGACGGACGAGACCGCGGACGGCCACGACACGGCGATGAAAGGGGCCGTCACGGACGGCATGAAGCGGGCGTTCCGCAGCTTCGGCGTCCAGTTCGGCAACGGCTTCTACGGCGACCAGGCCCCGGCGAGCGCACCGCGACCGGAGCGCGTTCCCGCCCAGGCCAACGGGAGCCGGGGCAACCGCAACAACGAGTCCCAGGTCGAGAAGCTGCGCGGTCGGCTCATCGAGATCGCCGTCAAGCAGGGATTCGACGAGGACGGGGTGCGGAGCGCCGTGGTGGACAGGCTCGGCAAGAGCCTCGACGACTTGGACGCCTCGGAGCTCGGGCCTCTGGTGGAGGCCGCCGCCAACAAGCTCAACCAGATGCGGCAGGCGCAGGCCGCCTAGCCCGCCGGCCGAACGGGACACGCAATCGAGCGGGGCCGCCTCTTTCGGGGGCCGCCCCGCTCTCCATCTACAGGAAGGGAGGACACGAACGATGACGACAACGTTGACATACACCCCTTGGGGCTGGACCAAGGACGTTGAGGAGCTGGCAGAGGGCGTCTGGCGGGTCTCGACGCCCAGCCACGGCGGGCTGAAGCTCAGCCGGGAGCGGTGGGACGAGCTGCCCGCCGCCCTCCGGGACGCCATGTACACCCAGACCTTCGCGGAGGAGGACTGCGAGGAGCCGATAGTCCGCACGCTCCTGGGCCTCGGCGACGAATGCGAGAGGGAGATGGCCCTGAAGGTAGCGGGCTACTTCGAGCGGTACGCTCCCGCGCTTCTCTACCTCCGCGACTGCCCGCCGGGCATCCACCACCACGCCGTCTCCTACTGGAGCGGCTACGGGACGGACCCCTTCGAGCGGTTCGACACCTGCATAGAGGCCGAGTCGTTCGCCAACGACCCGGAGATGGTGCGGAAGTACGGGCGGATGGAGGCCATCGACTGCACCCGCACCCGCACCCGCCCGCTCTGCCGGGCGGAAGGGTGCAGTCGATGAACGGCTTGACCACGACGACGCGGCCCAGGCCGCGCAGCCTGCCCAGCACGACGACCAAGCTCCAAACGGAGTTCGGCAACCTGTACGTGACCGTCTCGACGGACGAGGACGGCCAGCCCTTCGAGGTCTTCGGCTGGCTTGGCAAGGGCGGCAGCTTTCAGCACGGTGTCACCGAGCTTGCCTGCCGGTTGATCTCCCTGCACCTGCGAAGGGGAACCCCCCTGGACGAAATCATCGACCAGTGCCAGGGAATTCAGGAGATGCAGCCGTTCTTCAACGTCCTGCCGGACGGCAGGAGCGTGGCCGTGCTCGGACTCGGCGACGGCATCGCCCACATCCTCAAGGCCCACCTGAAGGCCGGAGAGGACAGGGAGGCGGCGGAAGCGGTGGAATCGAAGGCCGCATGAGCGGCACGGACAACGGAATCAAAGCGGGGCTGTTCCTTCGGGGGCGGCCCCGCTTCCCATCTATGGGACACGAGGAGGCTAGGACGATGGCAACGACGACTACTGACAAGGCGGAGGTCTTCTCCCGCCCTGCTGCACGGTTCGACGAAGACGGCAACATCGAGGTGCGGGCCTCTTCGGCCCTGGGCTGCCGCCGCGCCCTCTGGTACAGCGCAACGGGCTACGAGCCGACGAATTCCCCCAGCGAGGATTCGCTGACGGCGATGGAGGCGGGCAACGCCCTGGAGCCGGTGGTGGCGCACGCGATGGAGCGGGCGGGCTGGCAGGTGAACGCCGCAGACCCCCAGGACCCGCAGACGGTGACGGTGCGCATCGGCCCGAACCCCGTATCAGGTACGGGGCAGGCTCTGCTGGTAACCGGACACCCGGACGGCACGGTGCGGCTGCCTCTGCCGGAAGACGAAGCGCCCCCGCAACTGTTCTTGTTCGACGACGAGCCAGATGCTCACGCCTTCGGCGACCCGATGGTCGTCGAGATCAAGACGCGGGGGCCGGAGGCGTTCAAGCGATGGCGGACGCTGGGCGCGGAGCGCAGCCACCCGGCATCGGTGGCCCAGGCCGCCTTCTACACGCTCGGACACTACGGCGACCTTCGGGACGCCGTGATCGCCACGATGGACACGGGCAACCGCACTTGGGACTGGGAGCGGATACCCGCCGACCGGCTGGAGCGGGCCTTGCAGGCCGCCTGCGAGTGGCTCGGCGAGCTTGCGGCCCACCACGTCCGGAGCGGGCCTGACCCCGACGCGCCGCCCGGCCGGGATTTTTCCGCAGGCAGTTGGCAGTGCAGAAGCTGCCCCTTCCTGGACATCTGCCTGCCTGGTGCGGCGGAGGAGGACGGGACGGACGGGGGGACGGAGACCGAGGAGGTGAGCGACGAGGAGGCACGGGACGCGGTGGCGGCCTACGCAGAGGCCCAGGACTCCATGAAGGAGCCTGAGAAGGCCAAGCGCGGCGCGCTGGACACCCTGAAGGCGTGGATGCGCCGGCAGGGGGACTCCAAGGCGACGGTCGGGGGGCGCACGGTCACCCTCGTCAGCTCGACCAGGTACTCCGTCAACCACCGCAGGCTCAACGAGGCGCTCGACCCGGAAGTCAGGGCCGAGATCGTCACGGAGAGCGAGTCGGAGTACGTGCGGGTCAGCTAGACGCTCTCTCACGCGAGCGCAGGACGGGGCCGGTTCTTCCCCTACGGGAAGTCCGGCCCCGCTTTCGTCTCAAACGGGCGCGGGGACACCGCGCTACTTCACACACAAGGAGAATCGAAATGGCACGGACGATCAACAAGGTAGAGCTCTTGGGCAGGGTCGGAACGGACCCCGAGATGCAGTACACCCCCGGCGGCACCGCCGTCACCAAGCTGCGGCTGGCGACGGACCGCTACCGCAGGGACGCAGAGCCCGAGACGGATTGGCACAACATCGTGGTCTGGGGCGCCACAGCCGAGGCCGTAAACCAGTACGTCGGGAAGGGCCAGCGCGTCTACGTCGCGGGCCGCCTCGTCCAGAACAGCTGGGAGAGCGACGATGGCCAGCGCCGCCACCGCACCGAGGTCCACGCCTCCGAGGTCGTGTTCCTCGACTCCTCCAACGGCAACGGGACCGGCGACTCCGGGCAGGCGGAGGACGCCTCCCCCTTCTAGCCCACCGCTCCCGCGACCGCACATCGACGCCTTCCAAAAGGCGCACCACGGGGCCGCTTCCCATCTACAGGGAGCGGTCCCGCTCTTTGTCCTAACCGATAACGAAGGAGGCCGACATGACCCGCAAGAAGACCCTCACCAAGGATGCGGCGCTGCTGGACGCGCTGCGAAGCAACCTGAATCTCCTGGGCGAGATAGCCATGCGCTACGAGGTCGAGACCCAGCCGGAGCGCCCCAGGGGAGACCTGCCCTCCATCAACTGCCCCGAAGACGTGCGGCGTCTGCTGGGGCCGGAGATGGCTCCCCTGGCCCAGGAGCAGCTCAGGGTGCTGCTCATGAACACCAGGAACGAGGTGGTCGGCCAGCGGGTCATCTACCAGGGCAACATCAACTCCTCGATGATCAGGCCGGCCGAGGTGCTGCGCCCCGCCGTCATGGAGGCCGTCCCCAGCATCATCGTCAGCCACAACCACCCCTCGGGAGACCCCACCCCCAGCGGGCCGGACGCGGCCATCACCAGGGACATCGCCGAAGCCGGGAAGCTCCTGGGCATCGAGCTTCTCGATCACGTCGTAATCGGCGGGGAGAGGTTCGTCAGCCTCAAGGAGCGGGGCCTGATGTCCTGCTGACCCCGTATCGAGTACGGGCAGGCCCTAATGCGGGGGACACGCTCCCCCGCGCATCCAACAGTCAAGACCGCATCAACGCGCCAAGGGACAAGGAGCACGAAATGACAGAGCGAATAGAGGACGAGGACATCAGGAACGCGCCCATCAAGTGGAAGGTTCCGGGGGCCGGTTTCGTCGGAGCGGGTGGGTTCGTGGCGCTCATCGACAGGGACCCGGACCCGTTCCCCTGCACCGTCTACGACGGTCCGGAGGAGGACAGGGAGGCCCACGAGAGAACGTGCTACGAGACCTGGGCGACGGTGTGGGCGCTGGAGGGTGACACACTGGAGGAAGCCCGAAAGTCCCTCGCCGAGTCCCGCTTTCTCGGAGCCGCCTACCACCTGAGCGACTGCGAGCTCCTGGACGACCGTCCCCAGGACCCTTGCTAGCTCAACGCAACCGCACCGACCTCTGCCGAGGCTTTACGCCGGGGAGCGCCCTCCCCCGCGCACCGTTCCAACCCACACGATGAAGGAGGTTCGCAATGCTCGCGACTCACACCATAGACCCCGAAGACCTGTTCACGATAAGCGCGGGCGGCTTCAGCGCCACCGCCGACGCCTTCGCCCGCGACGACCGGACCGACGGCCTCTGGTTCGTCTCGATAGTCGGCTCCCAGACCGCGCTCAAGGCGATCTGGGCGTCCCTGCTCAAGCAGCCGCCCGACTCCGCGCACATCATCAAGGGCGCCGACGGCATGGCTCTGACCGGCGGCTACCAGCGGTGCGTGGTGCCCTACGAGACCATCGGAACGTGGACGACGAAGATCGCCCGGCTGCCCGTGTCCGGCGGATGGCACGCCCTCGTGTACACCAAGACGGCGGAGTTCGGCTACGAGAAGGACAGCTTCCTGCTGCTGGCGCAGTCGGAGGAGGAGGCCCCGGCGCTGCACCACCGCTTCCTGGACAAGCGCAGCCCGCTGCCCCTCCACGGCTCCTGGGCCGGATGGCTCTGGGAGCGGGGCCTGAACGAAGGGGAGATATTCCCCCTTCAGTCGGTGGGCGTCTCCGCCTACCGGTGCTCCCCCAAGGCCGAGAAGCTGCGCGAAGACCTGTCCGAGGCGGTGGCTTCGGGCGGGCTGACGCTGCCCAGGGAGGCGTCCGATGGATAGGACGCTGAAGAAGGCGAAGCGCAACAACAAGCGGCGCGGCCGGCGCAACCACGACGCCTGGCAGCGTTTCTCTCCGGACGGGAAGACCTGCCGCTACTGCCCGCACGACAACACCGAGCACCTCATGAGCAGCGGTCAACCCCATTTCTTTCGCCCCGCGTCGGAGGCGGAGCGGCGCAACAGCTCGGTCATGCTCTACCGGCACACCCCCGTATCGAGTACGGGGCAGGCTCTGCCGGAGGGCGGCTCGGTGCTGGTGCGGCGGATGACCGTCGCCAACCGCGCCGAGCTCATCACCGCCTACTGCGTCGCCTGCGCCGAGAGCATGGGAACGCCCCAGGTGCTCTGCTACCAGAGGAATCTGGCAATCGGCGAGGTGGTCGGCATAGACAACACCTACAAGGACATCGGAATCGCCGCCTGAAGGCGGCAACAGAAAGGAGATACGACATGAGACTAGCTGCCCAGGCTAAAGGGGGCTACTACCCGACTCCCGAACGGGTCGTTGACCTGATCGCGGAGCTGATTCACACCCCGTCCAGCTACCACCGCCGGGACCGGGAGACGATCCGCATCCTCGACCCCTGCTGCGGTGGCGGGGACGCGCTCCAGAGGCTGGCCGAGGGCCTCGACCGGCCCAACGCCCTGCCCATCGAGACCTACGGAGTGGAGCTTCACCGGGACCGGGCTGAGGAGGCCGAACGGCGGCTTTACCGCACCCTGGCCTCAGACCTGTTCGCCACCTCGATAGCGAACGGGGCATTCGGCCTGCTGCTCTTGAATCCTCCCTACGACTACGACTCGGAGGACAAGCGGACGGAACACGCCTTCCTGACCCAGACGACCCGCTACCTGGCCGAGAGCGGCCTGCTGGTCTTCATCGTCCCGCGGCAGCGCCTGGCGGTCTCGGCCCGCTACCTGTCCACCCACTACGGGCGGATGCAATGCTGGGCCTTCCCGGACCCGGAGCGGCAGGTCTTCGACCAGGTGGCGCTGATGGGCTACCGGAAGGCCGACCCCGTTCCCGACGCCCTTGCCGAGAACATGGTGCTTGAGTGGGCGGTGGGAGAGCCGGAGCCCCTGCGCTCCCACCGCTACTCCTACGGGGAGTTCAGCCCGGCCACCGTGCCTAGCGGCGACATCCTGTTCACCACCCGCACCGTCGATCCCGTCGCCGCGGCGGTGGAGGCCCGGCGGTCGGGGCTGTGGGCCAACACGGAGATCACCGACACGCTGTGGCCCGCCGGGGACAGCCGCACCCGCCCTCTGATGCCCCTCAGACGGGGGCACATGGCGATGCTGGTGGCGGCGGGGTTCCTCGACAACCTCGTCCTCGAAGGGGACGGGCGGCGCATCCTGGTCAAGGGGCGCACCAGCAAGGAGATGGTGATGGTCGAGGACGCCCCCGAGAAGGAGGTCCACCGTGAGAAGCTGACGACCACCGTCGTCGCCCTCGACCTCGACGGCGGCCAGATCGAGGACATCGCCGCCTAGCCCGGACGGCTCAGCCCGAGCCGCGCACCCACGAGGCCCCGTCATTCCTCTAAAGGAAACGGCGGGGCCTCGCCTCGCTTCGACTCAACCGGACACCCCATATAAGGAAGAGAGGTCGAAAGATGCAGACGACCATGACCCTAGAACCCTGCTGCCGGTGCGGGCAGCCCATCGCCCCCGGCGAGCCCGCCGCGCAGACCGCATCGGTGGACCTGGACATGTACGGCAGGGCCGTCTCCACGCCGGTGCGGTCCTACCACCTGACGGGCCGCTGCTACGAGGACGCCAGGGCCGCCGAGTCCGCCCGCAGGGAGGCCCTGAAGGCCGCATAGACGGCTGGAATCCCAGCCGCGCTCACGAGGCCCCGCTACCTGCGGGCCTCGCACGTTCGACAACCGCCTGGGGACGTTTCCAGGGACCCGCGCTCAGAAACGTCCCCTCCGGGGGCGTGGTGCGCCCGGGTCCCGGCGTCGTCCTCCGGCCCATCACGGAATAGGAGGACGACTCACATGAACCTCGGAGAGTTCATCGACAACTTCAAGGACGCCATAGCGAAAAGGGTGGTCGAGTCCTACCCGCCGCTCTACCGCCCGTCGGAGAACGGCGGCATACTGCCCCGGCTGCTCAGAAAGCCCCTGGGGGCGCAGGCCGACGCCATAAGGGGCGCGGCCCTCTCCCTCAAGGCCCACCGGGGCACGACGGTCGTCGGGGAGATGGGCACCGGCAAGACCTTCATCGCCGCCGCCGCCGCGCACATGGCGGGCTTCCGGCGGATTCTCGTCATCTGCCCGCCGCACCTGGTGCCCAAGTGGAAGCGTGAGGTGGAGATGACGGTGCCCGGCGCCCGCGCCGCCATCGTCGAGTCCATCACCGACCTGGAGCGGCTCCGCCTCTCCATCGGCTCCGGCCCCCTCTTCGCGGTGATGAGCCGGGAGCGGGCCAAGCTGTCCTACCGCTGGCAGCCCGCCGTCATCGAGCGGTGGGCCGTGTCCGGCGGGACCGAGAGCAAGCCTGCGAGGCTGCTGCGGGACGAGGAGACGGGGGAGCCCTTCCGGGTCCCCTGCTGCCCCGACTGCACGGCGCAGATCACGGACAAGGACGGCGTGCCCCTGACGGACGCCGACCTGAACCGCCGCAAGCACGTCTGCGCCAACTGCCGCGCTCCCCTCTGGCAGGCAGACAAGTCCGGCCCGGCCCGCTACCCGTTGGCGGACTACGTGAAGCACCGGATGAAGGGCTTCTTCGACCTGCTGATAGGCGATGAGGTCCACGAGTTCAAGGGGCGCGGCTCGGCCCAGGGCATCGCCGCCGGCATCCTCGCAGACGCCTGCGGCAAGTCCCTCAGCCTCACAGGGACTTTGCTTGGAGGGTATTCGAGCACCATCTTCCACCTGCTCTACCGGTTCTCCCCTGAGATCAGGACGGAGTTCGGGCGCTCGGAGGAGGGGCGTTGGATAGACAGGTACGGGTTCGTCGAGCACACCATCGGCAAGCCCGACGACGACGCCCTGGAGGACGGGCGCAACAGCCGCAGAAGGAAGTTCCGCAAGGTGGTGCGGGAGAGGCCGGGACTCGTTCCCTCAGCCCTCTTCCACATCATCGGAAATACCGTCTTCCTGCGCCTCGCCGACGTTGCCTCGGGCCTGCCCGACTACGAGGAGCAGATACTCCGGTCCTCGATGGACACGGAGGAGGACGCGACGGGCTACTCCCAGCGCAGCGCCTACAACACCGTGTTCGAGGAGCTACGGAAGAAGCTGGCCGACGCGCTGAAGAGCGGCTCCAAGAGGCTGCTCGCAACCTACCTTCAGACCCTATTGGCCTACCCCGAAGGCTGCACCAAGGGGGAGACGGTCTTCGACCCCAGGACGGGCGACGTCATCGTCCAGGTGCCGCCCCTGTCCGAGGAGAAACTCTACCCGAAGGAGAAGGCGCTGGTGGACCTGGTGGCGGCGGAGCGGATGGAGGGGCGCAGGGTGCTGGTCTACGCCACGCACACCGGCACCAGGGACATCACCGGGCGGATGGACGACATCCTCACCCGGCACGGGTTCAGGACGGCGGTGATGAAGGCCGACGCGGTGGCCCCGAACCGCCGTGAGGCGTGGGTGGCCGAGAAGGTCAAGCAGGGAATCGACGTGATGATCTGCCACCCCCGGCTGGTGCAGACCGGCCTCGACCTGATCGACTTCCCGACCCTGGTCTGGTTCGAGACGGATTACAGCGTGTACGTGTCAAGGCAGGCTTCCCGCCGGTCGTGGCGCATCGGGCAGACCCGCCCGGTGAAGGTGGTGTTCATGTCCTACAAGAACACCCTGCAGGCCGACGCCCTGAAACTGGTGGCGAAGAAGCTGCAAAGCTCGCTGGCGGTCGAGGGGGAGCTGCCAGAGGACGGGCTCGCCGCCTTCGGGGACGACGGGGACGACCTGATGATGGCCCTGGCCCGCAGGATCGTCAGCGGCGACGAGAAGGACGCCGACGACGACACGGTGGAGGAGGTCTTCGCCCAGGCACGGGACGTCGAGGCCACCGCCGAGGAGCTGCTGGTGGACGACGGCTGGAAGGTCGTCGAGGTGGAGCCGGAGGCCGTTGCGGTCAACGGGAACGGACACCACTCCAACGGCCACGACCCGTTCGGCATCGGGCCGACGGTGGAGTTGGCGCCGGTCAACGGCAACGGGGTCAACGGGAACGGCCACCACGAAGACGAGGCCACGGAGCCGCAGCAGACGCTGTTCTCCTGGGCCGAGTTCATGGCCGAGGAGCCGGTCAAGCCGAAGCGACGCAACGGCAAGCCCCAGCCCGCAACCATCTCGATGTTCGAGTGGGCGATGGAGAAGGAGCGGGAGAAGGAGCGGGAGAAGGAGCGGGAGAAGGAGCCGGTCGGCGCGGGACGCTAGACCGCAAGGGTACGGGAGAGGCCGTCGCAAATGGAGCGGCGGCCTCCCCGCAAATGGCAACGCAGCGAGAAGCAGCACACACAAAGGAGAAGAACGATGGCACGCGTGTTTGTTTACGACGACAGAGAGTTCCCCGACCCGGACCCCGAGATGAGCGTCGACCAGGTGAAAGCGACCCTCAGCGACTTCTACGGGGAGATAGCCAACGCCTCGGTCAAGGAGACCACCCGGGGCGACGACACCATCTACGAGTTCCAGCGCAGGGTGGGCACCAAGGGCGCCTTCCCCTTCGCCCGGAACCAGGGGAGGTAGTCCGATGGACACCCGGATACTTGCCGGTCTGCTGGCGGCAACGCCGCCGGTAGACCTGAGCATCATCGAGCTCACGGCGGAGCTCACACGGCCCGACGGCAGGTTCGACCTGGACGCCGCGGCCGCCCGGCAGAAGGAGGTGGAGATGGCCTGCGCCCAGGCGCAGGACTACGCCTCGGCCACGTCACGCCTCCTGGAGGCGATGCGATGGAAGCTCAAGCTGCGGCCCCGCCGCGCCTGAGCGGTCTTGCGGAAAAACTCCTGCGGCGTCCGCCGTCGCTGCGGGAGCTGGTGACCATTGTCGGCTACGCCGACGACTACGCCTGGTTCGCGGGGCTGGTGCGCCGCCTCTTCCCCAATGAGGCTGAGACGGCGCTTTCGGCCCCCGACGTACGCACGAGGGTGGAGCGCTTCGCCAATCTCTTCGGGGCGAGGCACTTCCCCCTCTACGCGCCAGTGATCGAGTTCTGGACGGAGGCCGAAGACGAACCACCGTGGTCCTGGCTGCGGAGGGGCATCCCCTTCGACCTGATGGGCTTCGGCTACGACGGCCTCCACGAGCTGTGGAACGGCTACCGGGACGGCATCTCGGCCCTGCTCCTGCTGGCCAGACCCCCGGACTTCTACAACGAAGGACCCGACGGGATACGGGTGGCCTGGCTTGAGTCGGCCGCCGAGCGCATCCCGCAACAGACCCTGGAGCGGATTCCCCAGGGCGGCATACCCATCGAGGACCTCACCGAGGCCGTGAAGGAGACCCGGTTCGAGGGGGCGGCAAAGGCCGCCTCATGGGTCTTCGCCGAGACGGGCAACTTCTTCCTCGACCATTCCTACGAGGACGGGTCGTACGACGGCTTCGCCGACCCCTGGGAGGACGAGATCATCGCCGAGGGCACGGAGGAGTGGCGAAAGGCCAGCGCCCTGATGGACGCGGTGTGCAGGCTGGCCGACTGGCTGGAGGACGACCTCCCCGGCCGCTTCGCCGAGATGCTGGACTTGGTCCTGCCCCGGGTCCCGGAGCAACAAAAAGAACAGGAGGAAAGCGACCATGACGACTGACGTCGATAAGACCGGGTGGTCCCTGCCGGGCCCGGCGGACATGCCCAGGGACAAGCTGAACCTCCAGCTGGAGGTCTACGACGAGACCATCCTGCTGCGGGGATTCGAGGGCGAGTCGGTGTGGGTCAGGACCGTCTCGGCGGACGAGATCGCCAACGTGTTCACCCGGCACCTGGGCTTCTCCTCGGGGCTGCTGCCCCAGGACGCTCTGTGGTGGAACCAGGGCGAGACCGGGCAGGTGGTGGCCCTCTGGCGGCCGCCGCAGGTCTGGCCCGTGGCCCTGCAACGGGAGGCGTTCAAGCCCCCCGCACGGCTCCGGCTTCCCATGCCGGGGCTGGTCTTCGTCTGCTCGCCAGGCCGGGCGCCCTGGGCCTACGCCGCCCTGGGCAGGCCGACGGACCCCGACCAGCAGCTCTTCCGCATCCCCGCCTTCAACGTCTTCAGCGACGGGCGGGTCTGCCCCGGAAGCCACCGGTTCCCCGAGGAGGTGGGGCTGATACCGGAGTCCTTCTTCCAGTCCTACTTCTCGGGTACAGGGGATACACGAAACCGCTCGAAGAAGCACCCCGACAACCTGCAAGCGCTATGGGAGGAAATAGATGGAAAGACTGACTACCCGGTTGAGGACCTTGTTCCCCAGTGCACGGTGGCCCACGCGATGGCGGTCTCCGAGGGCAGACCTGGCTACCGCTAGCCCCGGACCGGGGCCGGTGGGATACCTGGTCAACCACCCCGCCGGGCTCGCCGGAGTCCACGGAATCGGCTACGACTACGTTCTCGGATCGGGGGGCGTGTACGTCCAGTCCCGGAGCGCCCACCTGACGGCGCGGGTCATGGTCGCTCCCTGCGAGGTGCGGGGCCTCGCTCCCGTCGCCGACAAGGTGTCGCTGTCCCACGGCCCCATCCCGGCGCAACTGTTCGAGCTGGGGCTGCGCTGGTTCCAGGACGACCCCGACACCGAGCGGCTGTTCGCCGTTCGCTGGGACGGGCGCGCCTACCGGCTGGTGGTTCCCCCGCAGGTCGGGACCGCAACGTCCCTCGCCTACCTGCCCCCGGCAGGAGTAGTGGCCGAGTTCCACTCCCACGGAAGCTCCCGCGCCTTCTTCTCAGCCACCGACAACCGGGACGAGCAGGGCTTCCGCATCTACGGCGTCGCCGGACGCCTCGACGCCTCCCGCCCTGAGCTGAGCCTCCGGGTCGGCGTCTACGGCCACTTCGCCCCGGCGGACTGGTCGCAGGTGTTCGACGGCCCGGACCCCGGCCTCCGGCTGCTGGGCAAAGAGCCGGAATCAACCAATGAAAAGACAAGGAGGTAACTGCCAATGCCCTACTACCTGGACAACGCGTTCCTGCTGGACAACCCGTGGATCACCGTAGTCGGCTGTGGCGGGACCGGCGGCTTCGTCGCCGAGGGTCTCTGCCGCCTCTTCCAGGGGAGGGAGGCCACCATCGTCCTGGTCGACCACGACCGGGTGGAGCCCCACAACCTGCTGCGCCAGAATTTCTATGCGGAGGACGTGGGCAAGTTCAAGAGCCAGGCCCTGGCCGACCGGCTGGCCAGGGCCTACCGGCGTCCGGTGGGCTACTCGGTCTACCCCTTCCGGGATGAGGACTCACGCCCCAACGGACACCGCTACCCCGGCCTTCCGGCCTACGGCGACAGCCTGATCATCGGCTGCGCCGACAACGCCGCCGCACGGCGGGCGATGGCGGAGTGCCTGCCGGGCGACCCGTGCCGGTGGCTCATCGACGCGGGCAACGACACCAACTGGGGGCAGGTGCTTGTCGGCAATGCCCCCCAACGGGTGAGCCTGGACGAGCCTCCCTTCACGGGGGAGACCTGCCACCTGGCGCCCGCGCCAACGCTCCAGCGTCCCGACCTGCTGACCGCCGTGTCGACCAGGCCGCCGGACGTGGACTGCGCGGCCGCCCTCGATCTCACCGACCAGGACCCCACCATCAACCAGATGATGGCGTCGCTGGTGCTCCAGGTGGTGCGCCGCATCGTGGCGGGAACCTGCCCCTTCATGGCCTTCTACCTGGACATGGAGCTGGGCACCGTCAGCCCGTCCTACGTCACCCCGGAGGCGGTGGCGCGGGCCTTGAACGCCGACTCCTGATGACCGGCGCACGTGAACACAGTCAGAGAACGAACAAGAGAGGAGAAACCATGACTGACGAAAAGGGAACCACCACGACCACAACGATGTGGCAGGACAACCACAGCGGGCTCCGCAGGCACAAGCTGATGACGAAGGAGCTGGGGGAGAAGATCCCCGCGCTCTACGCCAACGAGAACGTGGACGACTACGACGCCGTCCTCGCCCCGGCCAAGCTGTTCTCTCCCTACAGCAACTGGACCTGGTACATCACCGAGTGGGAGGCCGAGACCGGAACGTGCTTCGGCCTCGTCGAGGGGTTTGAGACGGAGCTGGGTTACTTCTCTCTCGACGAGTTGGCGGAGGCGGCCGTGTTCGGCACCGTCCCCGCCGTGGAGCGCGACCTGTACTGGAAGCCGATGACCCTCGGCGAGATCAGGAGTGAGTCGAGGGAGAGGATGGCAGCCTAGTGGCCTGCGCTCACGAACGCAGCCGGACAACAAACAAGGAAAGGAGAGACCATGCCTGACGAAATCGGAACGGAGACAGCCCGCTCGGACGCTCCGAGCGCAGACGAGAGTCTCTTCGGCGACGTGGCGGGCGACGCGGCCGCTGCGGTTGCCGATGAGCAGGACGCCGGCAAGGAGGCCGCACAGGACCCGAAGGGTTCCGACGACGCCGAGGGCGAGGCCGGTGCAAGCGAGACCGATACGCCGGAGGACCTGAAGGTCGTCGTGTCCATCAAGGGCGGCAGGGCCACCATCGGGGTGCAGCGCACCTCGTCGGACCCGCACATCGAGTCCTTCGACGACCATGACCTGTCCGGGCTGGCACAGGAGGCCCTGGCGGTGGTCGAAAGGGCGAGAGCCAGGTGGGAGGACGAACCCAAGCACCCGGCTCACGTCAGACCCGCTCCCCCGGCCAGGCGTCGGCCCCAGCGTGAGCAGGGGCTGGCGCAGGCTTCGACCGCCGAGGGAGGGGCAGACCAACAGCAACCCGAGACCCTGAGGCTGTTTTAAGGGCCGGACCCTCCTTCCAAGGCACGGTCGGCGCAGGATGCTAGACCGCAACGCAACAGGGGCAGCCACCATTGGAATACGATGGCTGCCCCTGCCTGCCCATGTATGCGGCCCTTTTCGCGTTTCAGGACAGGCGGTTACGCCGCCTCAGTCGGTGAACAGGTGAGCAAGGCCCAAGCTGTCGGCCAGCTCCAGCAGCGCCTTCCGGTGCTGATAGTTGGGCCGGGCCCTGCCTTCAGCCCCACGCCACACGGTGTGGCGATAAGGTTCCGAGGCGGCGGGCGATCTCCGACCACGACAGGCCCGACTCCTCCTGGACCGCTTCAGCCGCTCCGCGAAGTCCTCGGGGAAGGCGTAGGTCCTTCGGCTGTAGTATGTGCGTTGTCTCGGCATCGAGCCGGTCCTTCCACAGGCTTCGCGTTAACCGCCTCCATCGGGAGCGTCCGAGCCGTCCGGCAACAGCACGGGGAGCGAAAGCTCCCGCCTCCTGTTCGCTCCCAGTGATTGGGAGAGTCGGTTCCGGGCGGGGGGTCAGCCCCGCCCGGACATCGATGGATGCGGGCTTTTTTTGTTGCTCGAAAGCGAAGCGGTAGCACTGGACACCGCTGGGGTTACCCGCCGGGACCGCTGACGGTCAACTCCAGAAGGTTGGACAGCGGCCGCCGGTCCTCTTTCGTGCAGATGGCCCCTGGGTCGTCGCAGTCTGTGGTGACGGGCAGGACCACGGTTACGTCGGCGTCGGAGTCCGGCAAGATGGTGATCTCCCAGCGCAGGTTGCTCTCCCTTTCCTTCCTGGACACGCTGGTCACCGCGCCCCCGGTGACCGTGAACGAGTGGTCCCTAAGCGTCCGGTAGCTCAGCTCGACCTCTTCACTGAACCGAAGCTCGAACGTGAAGGCGTCGGCGCCGTTGTGGCTCTCCGGCGTGTTCTCCAGGGTGACCGTCAGGGGCTCGGCGGGCGCCCCGGCGACGGCGGCAGTGGCCGCGCTGGTCAGCGTCTCTTGGTTCCCCGCGTCGTCGGTGAAGTTCACCCGTACCTTTATGGTCTTGCCCTGGTCGCTGGCGCCCAGCGTATAGGTGGCGGATGTCGCAGCCGGGATGTCGGCGCCTCCGGCGATCCACTGGTAGGTGAAAACGGCGTTGTCCAGCCCGTCAGCGTCTGTGATGCCCGACGTGGACGCCCTAAGTGTCTCGCCCACT
Organism: Dehalococcoidia bacterium; assembly: GCA_965237875.1. Lineage (GTDB taxonomy): Bacteria > Chloroflexota > Dehalococcoidia > Lucifugimonadales > JAGWBF01 > DAOUJI01. The sequence goes on along the minus strand of CBDEGP010000002.1, from coordinate 1,111,844 downwards.
TGGACGGCGCCGCTGATGGTGGGAGCGCCGGCGGCCGGTCTGTTGGGCTCGGGTTCCTGTCGAACAACGGGGCCGGGGACGAGGAGCGCCAGCCCGTTCGACAGTCGCTTTCCGTCGCCCGTGCAGATCGCGCCCTCGGCGTCGCAGGCAAGGTCCGGGCGTAGGGTGACTGCCACAGCAGCGTTGGAACCAGGCTCCACCGTTATCTCCCACAGGTCGCTGCGCCCGTCGACACGCCTCGCCTGGGACACCGAGCCGCCCGTCACCTCTAAGGCCTGATCTCTGACGACCTCGTAGCTGGTCGCTATGGCCTCGCTGAAGGCGATTCGGAAGGTGAAGGAGGACTGTCCATCGTGGCTCGCCGGAACGTCCGAGAAGCTTGCCGTCAGTGGCGTGACTTCTTCGGCTGCCTGCGCTTGGGCTGCCGCCTCCGTGTCGTTGGTCACGGACTGTCCTATAAACGTCAGCACGAAATTACCCACCAAGTCCTGGATACACGGCTGCTCGATGTACCAAGGGCAGATGTAGTTGAGCTGGACTTCATCATCAGGCGCAACGGCCGAGGCGAGAGTCAGGACCACGGCGCTGCCTTCGACCGTAACCCCGACGACATCGCGAGTGGTTCCCGCGATTATCACCTCAAAGCTGGCAGTGGCAGCCGGAACCGAACCCACGTCCAGAGCCTCGTCGAATGCCAGGGTCAGAGTCTCGCCGTTCACGGTGGCGGCCGAGAGTCCTGGCCTGACAACTTCCGTAGGCGAACCGGTGGCCTCCTCCGACCAAGGGCTGTCACCGAATCCGTTCGTCGCGATGACCCGGACTGAATACTCGACGCCCTCGGTCAGCCCGATAATGGAGTAATACTCGCCCGAAGCCCTCCCTTCTGATACGTCATCGGGATCGTCCCAGCTGTCGACCTTCTTCTTCCACTGCACCTTGTAGCTGTCTACGTTCGCCGCGCCCGAGAGAATGTTCGGCGAGCCATCAAGTGAGGGCTTTTGCCAAGTAATCTCCAGCCCCACCAGACCGGTTTCCGGCGTGTTATGCGGGTACGAGCTCACATGCACACACCGTGGCTTAGCCAGTGCATCCCCTGCCGCACCATCGCCTCCGGAGCTTGCAATATCCGTTTCTTCGATCCTTAGCGCGACAGTTGAGCCGGCCCTGATCGAATAGAAGTATGGGTGTAGGAAACCCATCATGTGAGGATGGCGTTTTGTATCAACGGTGATAGGAAACTCCAGGTTGTCGTCGACAATCAGCTTCAAGCCCTTCGAGGCGTCAAGGCTTTCGAACAAGTCAAGGTCCGCGAGCAGACCGTCGCTGCTGTTGTGGATATTCAACTGCAGTTCGGACGTGCACGAGGAACGGTCACGGGGCGCTGGAAACACCCAGATGCCGATAAAGGAGTAGTCCTTTTCGCGATACGTGAAGTTTGAATCGCTGAGAGTTGCTCCGGTGTTGGACACGCTGTCAGCCCTGTAGTGCCAACCCAAGAATGTTTGACGGTGGTCATCATAGTGAAGAGACCCTTCTGATGAGAAGGTCAATGTCGCACACCAAACCGCGCCGAGACAGGCGCTGTCCGGCGTCCCCTCGGTATCGTCGTTCATGATGGTGATCGTGGCCGTGGCCGGTTCTCCGGCTTCGAAGCCGTGTGGCAAGTCCCCCAGGCCGAGTTGCACCATCTCTCCGTTGTCTTCCACGTCATCGTCGGTCGCAATCACAGTAAAGGTCTGTGACGTGTCCCCGGGGTTGAACGTCAGCGATGCCGGCACGCCTGACCAGTCGTCCTCGGTGGCTCCGCTGGAGCCCGTAGCCGTCAGGGGAATGTCAACGGTGGACTGCGGCTGGCTGCTGAGTAGCACCGTCACCTGGGCGTTGTTCCCGCCTTCGGTGGCCGAGTAGCTCGACTGCCCGAAGCTGACGGCGACCGATGCGGGGGCGTCGTCGTCGGTGATCGAGACGACCGCTTCGTCGGTGGCTCCCCCCGTGACCTGCGCGGGGAGCGTGCCGAAGGCGAGCTTGACGCTCTCGCCGTCGTCGTCCACGTCGTCCTCAGCCGCTGAGAAGGTGAAGGACTTGGAGGTGTCCGCGGCCCCGAAGGTCAGGCTGGCGGGCACCCCGGAGTAGTCGTCCACGCCGGCCCCGCCCTGAGCGGTGGCTGTGATCGGTATCGTCACCTCCCGTTCGGGGGCGGCGTTCAGCGTCACCGTCACCTCCACCGTGCCGCCCTCGGCCACGGTGTACGTGGCGGCGCCGAAGCTCACCGTCACCGGGCGAACCTCGTCGTCGGTGATCGTCAGTGTCGCATCCTCCGGGCTCGCAACCCCCACCGTGTTGGACGCAGCTCCGCTCACCGTCACTTCTCGATCGCCGGTGTAGACGGCGTCGTTGACGGCAGTGATCGTCACCTCCCCCGTGCTCGTCGTCGCTCCCTTCACTATCGTCAGAGTTTTGTTTGAACTCAGCGTGACCGGTGCGTCCTGAGGGGCGGAGATGGTGACGGTCGTATCCGCGCTCGAGGCCGTGGCAAGGGTAGCTGTCACCGTGCTGACGTTGCTTGAGCCACTCTCGTCAATGGTCGCGGGCGTCAGAACCAGCGAGACCGCCCCGGCCGGCACGTCGTCGTCGGTGATGGTCACGGTGGAGGCGCTGGTTGTGCCTGCGGTCACGCCAGTCGGCAGGGCGCCGAAGGTGAGCTTGACGCTCTCGCCGTCGTCGTCCACGGCGTCGGCAGCGGCTGAGAACGTGAAGCTCTGCTCCGTATCGCCGCTGTTGAAGACCACGCTCGCGGGCACGCCGCTGTAGTCCGAGTCCGACGCCCCGCCCTGGTTGGCGGGCGTCAGGGGTACAGTGACCGTGCGCTCGGGGTCGGCGCTGAGGACGACCTTCACCGTGACGCTGCTCCCCTCGGCCACGGTGTAGGTCGATTGCCCGAAGCCGACCGTCACCGCCGGCACGTCGTCGTCGGTGATGGAGACCGTCGCCTCGTCGGCGGTCCCGGCGGTCACGCCAGTCGGCAGAGCGCCCAGGGTGAGTTTCACGCTCTCCCCGTCGTCGTCCACGTCGTCGGCGGCGGCAGAGAACGTGAAGCTCTTCTCCGTATCGCCGCTGTTGAAGACCACGCTCTCAGGCACGCCGCTGTAGTCCGAGTCCGACGCCCCGCCCTGGTTGGCGGGCGTCAGGGGTACAGTGACCGTGCGCTCAGGGTCGGCGCTGAGGACGACCTTCACCGTGACGCTGCTCCCCTCGGCCACGGTGAAGGTCGATTGCCCGAAGCTGACCGTCACCGACGGCACGTCGTCATCGGTGATTGTCACGGTGGAGGCAGCGGTGGTCCCCGCGGTCACCCCAGTCGGCAGTGTCCCGAAGGTGAGTTTCACGCTCTCGCCGTCGTCGTCCACGTCGTCGGCAGCGGCTGAGAAGGTGAAGGACTTGGAGGTGTCTCCGCTGTTGAAGGTCACCGAGGCCGGGACGCCTGAGTAGTCGTCAGCCGACGCCCCGTTCTGTCCGGCGGCGCTGAGCGGGACTGTCACGGTCTTCTCGGGATCGTCGTCGAGCTGGACCGTTATGGTCACCGCGCTCCCCTCGGCTACGCCGTAGGTCGACTGCCCGAAGCTGACGGCGACCGATGCGGGGGCGTCGTCGTCGGTGATCGAGACGACCGCTTCGTCGGTGGTTCCCCCCGTGACCTGCGCGGGCAGCGTCCCGAAGGCCAGACCCACGCTCTCGCCGTCGTCGTCCACGGCGTCCTGAGTTGCGCTGAAGGTGAAGGACTTGGAGGTGTCCGCGGCCCCGAAGGTCAGGCTGGCGGGCAAGCCCGAGTAGTCCGAGGCGCTGGCCCCGCCCTGGTCGGCGGCTGTGATCCGTATCGTGACCTCCCGTTCGGGGGCGTCGTCCAGCGTCACCGTCACATCCACCGTGCCGCCCTCGGCCACGCTGTAGGTCGCGGCGCCGAAGCTGACCGTCACTGCCGGCACGTCGTCGTCGGTGATGGAGATCGTGCTGGCAGTCGTCGTCCCCGCGGTCACCCCAGTCGGCAGTGTCCCGAAGGTGAGTTTCACGCTCTCGCCGTCGTCGTCCACGCTGTCGGCGGCGGCAGAGAAGGTGAAGGACTTGGAGGTGTCTCCGCTGTTGAAGACCACGGAGGCCGGGACGCCGGAGTAGTCGTCAGCCGACGCCCCGTTCTGTCCGGCGGCGCTGAGCGGGACTGTCACGGTCTTCTCGGGATCGTCGTCGAGCTGGACCGTTATGGTCACTTCGCTCCCCTCCGCTACGCTGTAGGTCGACTGCCCGAAGCTGACAGCGACCGATGCGGGGGCGTCGTCGTCGGTGATCGAGACGACCGCTTCGTCGGCAGTTCCCCCCGTGACCTGCGCGGGCAGCGTCCCGAAGGCCAGACCCACGCCCTCGCCGTCGTCGTCCACGGCGTCCTGAGTTGCGCTGAAGGTGAAGCTCTTCTCGGTGTCAGTGGCCCCGAACGTCAGGCTGGCGGGCACACCGGAGTAGTCCGAGGCGCTGGCCCCGCCCTGGTCGGCGGCTGTGATCCGTATCGTGACCTCCCGTTCGGGGGCGGCGTCCAGCGTCACCGTCACATCCACCGTGCCGCCCTCGGCCACGCTGTACGCGGCGGCGCCGAAGCTGACCGTCACGTCGGGCAGGTCGTCGTCGGTGATGGAGACGACCGCTTCGTCGGCAGTTCCCTCAGTGACCTGCGCGGGCAGGGCGCCGAAGGTGAGCTTGACGCTCTCGCCGTCGTCGTCCACGCCGTCCGCTGCGGCAGAGAAGGTGAAGGACTTGGAGGTGTCTCCGCTGTTGAAGACCACGGAGGCCGGGACGCCTGAGTAGTCGGCAGCCGACGCCCCGTTCTGTCCGGCGGCGCTGAGCGGGACTGTCACGGTCTTCTCGGGATCGTCGTCGAGTTGGACCGTTATGGTCACCGCGCTCCCCTCGGCTACGCCGTAGGTCGACTGCCCGAAGCTGACGGCGACCGATGCGGGGGCGTCGTCGTCGGTGATCGAGACTACCGCTTCGTCGGTGGTTCCCCCTGTGACCTGCGCGGGGAGCGTGCCGAAGGTGAGCTTGACGCTCTCTCCGTCGTCGTCCACCGTGTCTTGGGTGGCCGCAACGGTGAAGGTCTGCTCGGTCTCCCCGCTGTTGAAGACCACGTTGGCGGGGATCCCGGAGTAGTCGGCCTCTGACGCCCCGCCCTGGTTGGTGGCCGTCAGAGGTATGGTGACGCTCCGCTCAGGGGCGGCGCTGAGGGTGACCTTCACTGTGAGGCTGCTCCCCTCGGCCACGCTGTACGTGGCGGAGCCGAAGCTGACCGTCACGTCGGGCAGGTCGTTGTCGGTGATGGTCCCCGTCGCCGAGGCGACGCCGAGGTCCGCGTTAACGGCGTTGCTCAACGTAACCGTGAAGGTCTCCTCTTCGGCCTCGTCGACGGCGTCGTCTACGATCGTCACTTCTAAAGTCTGCTTCGTCTGTCCAGCCGCGAAAGTCAATTGACCGGATGTAGTCGCCTCATAGTCCCCCGGAGCTTCCGCTGTGCCGTCCGAAGTCGCCCAGTCCAGAGTCACAACATCGGTGCTCGCTTGGTCCAAGGTAACATCGAACGACATACTCCCAACGTCTTCCAACGCCTCTACGTCTTCGATGCTGACGGAAGTCCCGTAAGCGCTCCTCGTTGTAATAGTCTGACTCTTTCCTAGGCCGGAGCTGGCAAGGTTCGTCACCCACTTGACGGCCGGACTCCCCTCGGGGATAAGTGTTCTTTCAGGGCCTGTGTTGCCTGCCCGATATAGGTCGAAGCTCTGGAAGGTCATCAAGTACGCGCGGACATCGTATTCGATCCCTGCCTCCAGCCCGGGAATAGTCAATACGGTTTCGTCGGTTACGCCCGATACCACCCGGAAGATGGGCTGCCCGCCTGGTTTGCGCCACGCCAGCCTTATATACGCGATAGCCCCCTCAGGCAAGGCCACCTGGACATCCAACTCGGTGGGCCGCGCCTCAACCAAGGTTAGGTCTCCTACCAACAACGGAGTAGGAGTGCGATCTGAAACCATATACAGGCGGAATTCCCTTTCCTCATAGCCATCCGCACTAGTCGCAGTCACTGTGCATACAGTCTCGCCCCGGGTGTTCTCTCCGTGAATATGACCCAATGTGTTGGACGCCAGCCTTAACTTTCCGTCCTCGACAGCCGCCGAATCGTAGTAGTCGCTCCTGGTGTCATCACAGGACTCTAGGGCGAACGTGACTCCCGTCACTCCATCGGCTATGTATTCGGACAGTTCGACTTCCGTTGGACTGCCATACCGCGTAAGGACTCTGTACGTTGCTTCCGCATCGAACAGGTCGTTCTCCGTAATGGTGACCCGGACGTCTGGCACCGGAGTGTTGTCATAACCCCCTCCACTAATGGTGTGAGATATCTGCACGGGATCGTCCGCTGCGGCGTCGTCGTCCTCGTCCGCAGAAACCGTGATCGTTTGCGGAGTGCTCCAGTTGGCGGTGGTGAATGTAAGTGTGGCACTGTCCAGCGACAGGTCCGTACCGGAGGGCAGTGTGATATCGACCGTTACGTCGCCCGTGGGGACTGTATTCAAGACCAGGGAGTAGTCTTGGCTGCCACCCTCGACGACCGATAGTCGTTGTTGGGAAACGGTGACGCCCACCTGTATGGTGATGCTGCTTGGGGCCGCCACGATGTTGACCGTAGCGTCGTCTGCGCTGACGGAGCCGTAGTCCGCTCCGCTGATGGCGTGGGACAGGGTGACGGAGCGTGCGACAGCATTCTCGTCGGCGGTCACGGTGACGGTCTGTGCCGTCTTCCAGTTGTCGGCGGTGAAAGTGAGGGAGGTCTTGTCTAGAGACAGGTCGGTATTGACATGTCCGCTTACAGTCACGGTGACTCCGGCGGTTGGCTGTGTGTCGAGTACCACAGAGTAGGAGTTTGTCCTGCCGGCGATGACGGTGAAGGATGTGGGGTCAATGGTCACGCCACGTGTGTCGTCGGTGATCGAGACGGTGCTGACACTCGTGGTCCCGGCGGTCACCCCGTCGGGCAGGGTGCCGAACGCCAGTGCCACGCTCTCTCCGTCGTCGTCCACGTCGTCGGCTGCCGCCGCGAAGTCGAAGCTCTTTTCCGTCTCCGCAGCTCCCAAGGTGACGCTGGCGGGCACGCCGCTGTAGTCCGAGTCCGTAGTCCCAGCCTGGTTGGTGGCCGTCAGGGGTATGGTGACGGTGCGCTCGGGGGCGGCGCTCAGGGTGACCTTCACCGTGACGTTGCTCCCTTCGGCCACGGCGTAGGTCGCGGCGCCGTAGCTCACCGTCACCGCCGGTACGTCGTCGTCCGTGATGGTGACCGTGCTGGCAGCGATGGTACCGGCAGTCACGCCAGTCGGCAGCGTGCCCAAGGTCAGCTTCACGCTCTCGTCGTCGTCGTCCACCTCGTCCGCAGTTGCGCTGAAGGTGAAGCTCTTCTCGGTGTCAGTGGCCGCGAAGGTCAGGCTCTCAGGCACCCCGGAGTAGTCGTCCTGGGTGATCCCGCCCTGGTCCGCCTTGACGATGGGTATCGTGACCTCCCGCTCAGGGGCGGCGTCCAGGGTCACCGTCACATCCACCGTGCCGCCCTCGGCCACGCTGTACGTGGCAGCGCCGAAGCTCACCGTCACCGGGCGAACCTCGTCGTCGGTGATCGTCAGTGTCGCATCCTCAGCGTTCGCTACCCCCACCGTGTTGGACGCAGCTCCGCTCACCGTCACTTCTCGATCGCCGGTGTAGACGGCGTCGTTGACAGCAGTGATCGTCACCTCCCCCGTGCTCGTCGTCGCTCCCTTAACTATCGTCAGAGTTTTGTTTGAACTCAGCGTGACCGGTGCGTCCTGCGGGGCGGAGATGGTGACGGTCGTATCCGCGCTGGAGACCGTGGCCAGGGTAGCCGTCACCGTGCTGACGTTGCTTGTGCCACTCTCGTCAATGGTCGCGGGCGTAAGAACCAGCGAGACCGTTCCGGCAGGCGCGTCGTCGTCGGTGATGCTCACGGTGGAGGCGATGTTTGTGCCCGCGGTCACCCCGGCGGGGAGAGTCCCGAACGCCAGTGCGACGCTCTCGTCGTCGTCGTCCACCTCGTCCGCAGTTGCGCTGAAGGTGAAGCTCTTCTCGGTATCAGTGGCCGCGAAGGTCAGGCTCTCAGGCACCCCGGAGTAATCGTCCTGGGTGATCCCGCCCTCGTCCGTCTTGACGATGGGTATCGTGACCTCTCGTTCAGGGGCGACGTCCAGGGTCACCGTCACATCCACCGTGCCGTCCTCGGCGACGCTGTACGTGGCCTGCCCGAAGCTCACCGTCACCGGGCGAACCTCGTCGTCGGTGATCGTCAGTGTCGCATCCTCCGGGTTCGCAACCCCCACCTTGTTGGACGCAGCTCCGCTCACCGTCACTTCTCGATCGCCGGTGTAGACGGCGTCGTTGACGGCAGTGATCGTCACTTCCCCCGTGCTAGTCGTCGCTCCCTTCACTATCGTCAGAGTTTTGTTTGAACTCAGCGTGACCGGTGCGTCCTGCGGGGCGGAGATGGTGACGGTCGTATCCGCGCTGGAGGCCGTGGCCAGGGTAGCCGTCACCGTGCTGACGTTGCTTGAGCCACTCTCGTCAATGGTCGCGGGCGTCAGAACCAGCGAGACCGTTCCGGCAGGCACGTCGTCGTCGGTGATGGTCACGGTGGAGGCGATGGTTGTGCCCGCGCTCACCCTGTCGGGGAGGGTGCCGAATGCCAGTGCGACGCTCTCTTCGTCGTCGTCCACCTCGTCGGCAGTTGCGCTGAAGGTGAAGCTCTTCTCGGTATCAGTGGCCCCGAAGGTCAGGCTCTCAGGCACCCCGGAGTAATCGTCCTGGGTGATCCCGCCCTCGTCCGTCTTGGCGATGGGTATCGTCACCTCTCGCTCGGGGGCGACGTCCATCGTCACCGTTACATCCACCGTGCCATCCTCGTCCACGCTGTACGTGGCGGCGCCGAAGCTGACCGTCACGTCGGGCACATCGTCGTCGGTGATGGTCACGGTGGAGGCGCTGGTGGTCCCTGCGCTAACCCCGTCAGGGAGGGTGCCGAAGGCCAGTGCGACGCTCTCGTCGTCGTCGTCCACGTCGTCGGCAGTTGCGCTGAAGGTGAAGCTCTTCTCGGTGTCAGTGGCCGCGAAGGTCAGGCTCTCAGGCACCCCGGAGTAGTCGTCCTGGGTGATCCCGCCCTCGTCCGTCTTGACGATGGGTATCGTGACCTCTCGTTCAGGGGCGACGTCCAACGTCACGGTCACATCCACCGTGCCGCCCTCGGCTGCCGTGTAAGTGGCGGCGCCGTAGCTCACCGTCACCGCCGGTACGTCGTCGTCCGTGATGGTGACCGTCGCTGTGTTGGTTGTGCCTTCGCTGACGCCGGCAGGCAGCGTGCCCAAGGTCAGCTGCACGCTCTCGTCGTCGTCATCCACGTCGTCGGCAGCCGCCGTGAAGGTGAAGCTCTTCTCGGTATCAGTGGCCCCGAAGGTCAGGCTCTCAGGCACCCCGGAGTAGTCGTTCTCGCTCACCCCGCCCTGGTCGGTCTTGGCGATGGGTATCGTGACCTCTCGCTCAGGGGCGACGTCCAGCGTCACCGTCACATCCACCGTGCCATCCTCGTCCACGCTGTACGTGGCAGCGCCGAAGCTGACGCTCACGTCCGGCACATCGTCGTCGGTGATTGACACCGTGGACGCAGCGGTCGTCCCGGCGCTCACGCCCTCGGGCAGCGTGCCGAACGCCAGTGCGACGCTCTCGTCGTCGTCGTCCACCTCGTCCGCAGTTGCGCTGAAAGTGAAGCTCTTCTCGGTATCAGTGGCCGCGAAGGTCACGCTCTCAGGCACCCCGGAGTAGTCGTCCTCGCTGATCCCGCCCTCACCCGTCTTGACGATGGGTATCGTCACCTCCCGTTCGGGTGCGGCGCCCAGCGTCACCGTCACCTCCACCGTGCCGCCCTCGGCCACGGAGTAGGCGGCGGCACTGAAGGTGACCGAGACCGTGTCGTCGTCGTCGGTCACCGTCACTGTCACGCTGTCAGCGGTTGCCGCCGCATAGAGCGGATCGGCGCTGCTTGCGGTGTGGCCTATCGTGACCTCGCCGTCGTCGGCGAGGTCGTTGTCCTCACCGGCGGTCACGGCGACCGTTCGCGCCACGCTCCAGTTGCTGGCGGTGAAGGTCAGGCTCGTAGGCGAAACGCTGAGGTCCGAGCCGCCCGGCAGAGAGACGGAGACGGTCACATCCGCGGCCGGCTGGGTGTCCAGGACGACCGTGTAGTTCCTGCTCAATCCCTCCAATACGGTGAATGCCGTGGGCGTCACGGTCACACCGGCCGTGTCGTCGTCGGTGATGGTGACCTGCGCGGCGGACACCGTCAGGGAAGACTGCGGCACAGACTGCTGTGAACTGGCTCGCTGCGTGGGGACGCTCCGCGCCTGCCCTCTCACTTCCAGGGTCTCATCCGGTTCGTCGATATCGTCGTTCGTCGGGTCCAGCACCACCGTGGCGGTACCCTCTCGCTGTCCTGCCCCGATAACCAGGGTGGCCGGCAACGCCGTGTAGTCCGAGTCCGTCGCGGTTTTGCCGATGAGCGACAGAGTGACCCGCGTATCGACCGACCGAAGGTCCCCGTTCAGCGTTCCCGTTACGGTCAGCCGTTGCGCGCCGCCATCCTCGGGAATCATGTCTCGGTCGAGGGACAGGGTTATCGTCGTTGCGTCCGCGTCGTTGTCGGCAATGGTGACCCGTGCCCCGCTGACGGGCAGTCCGGCGGACGCATTGGTCCCACGGACCGCCACCTGTTCGGCGGACTCCCGGATCCCGTCGTCCACCGGCGTCAGGGTCAAGGTGGCCGTATGGCTCATCCGGCCGGCGGGAATGGTCAGCGTCACGTCCGTTTGTGCCGTGTAGTCGAGCGTTTCAGTGGCGGTCACGCCGCTGACGCTGAGGGCCACCTCGGTATCCACCCCGCGGGCGTCTCCGTCGATCAACGTCGCGGTCACGGCCAGGTCGGTGGCGCCGGCGTCCTCTTTGACCTCCGAGGGCGTCACCGACAGTTCGATGCCCGTCGTCTCCCGGTCGTCGTCCACGATGGTCACCGGCGCCGGCGTTACCGTCAGTCCGTCGGCTGCGCCGGTCACCTGCGCCCTCTCGTCTCCCTCAGCAATGGGGTCATCGGTTGGCGTCAGAGACAAAGTGGCGGTCCCGGTCATTTCGCCCGCGGGAATAGTCAGCGTCACTCCATCCACGGCGAAGTCGGCGCCGGTAGCTCCGGTGGTGGGACCTCCTTCCGCCTGTTCTGCGGGCAGGCTCACCCCCTCCACCGTCAGCCTCACCTCGGTGTCCACGGGACGGCGGTCGCCGCCGGTTAGCGTCGCGGTCACTTCCAGGCCGGTCGCGCCGGCGTCTTCCCGTACCTCGCCGGGGCTCACTGTCAACGCGACGCCCGTGGGGGGTGTCTCGTTGTCGGTGATCGTCACCGTCGCGGGGGTCGCGGTCATTCCCGCGGCGGCGCCGGTCACCTGCACCGTCTTGTCTCCTCCGGCAACCAGGTCGTCCACCGGGAACAGGACGACCGGGCCGGTGGCGCTGGCCTGTCCCGAGGGGATGTACAGCATCACCGGCACGGCCGTGTAGTCTTCGCCCTCCGCGGCCGTGCCGTCCGCCACACTCAGCGCCACGGGCAGCCGCTCCAGCAGCCGGCCGTCGCCGTCCAGCGTTGCCGTCACGCTCAACGGCGTGCCGTCCGCCGTCTCGGACACCGAGTCCGGCGTGACCGTCAGCGTGACATTCGTCGGGCGGACGTCGTCGTCGATGATGGTGAGCTCGGCAGTGTGCGATGCGATGTCAATTGCGGGACCGTATTCCGCGCCGACGAATCTCGAATTCACGTCGACGATTCTGACCTCGAAGGTCTCGTCTCCCTCTACGAGGTTGTCCTCAATCGTCCCAATCGTGAACGTCTTTGACGGGTCATTACCAGTGATGAGCGCTATACCGCGCGTCGATTGGAAGTCCGTTCCCAACCGGGCCTCGCCAACCACGTTGCCCTCGGGGTCCACCGTCTCATAAGTCACATTCACCCAGTAGGAGGGAGGGGGAGAAATGGCGATGGTGAACTGCACCTCCTCGCCTTCGGTGGCGCTGCCGCCGGTGATGGAAACCGTCAGGGTGCCCTGGTCCAGGATGGTGGCCTCGGCTGCCGTGTCCGCTACCTGCAGGGTCCTCCCGTGGGACGTGGCTCCGGTCAGGGTCACTACGAGCGTCTCGTCGTCGTCCTCCACGTCGTCCGCAAGGGTCGTAATGGATATGGCGGCCGAGGTTGCCAGGGCCGGAATGGTCAAAGTGCCGCTGGGCTCGGTGTAGTCGTCCGCGCCGGCGGTGCCCGAAACGGCGTAGGTCACTTCCACCGGCGCCGTGCTCAGCGCCCCGGACAGCGACACCGTGAACTCGGCGTCTGCTCCTTCAGCGACCGATTCGGTGGCGACGGCGACGTCCGCCTGAGCGTCGTCGTCGTCCCGGATGCTGATTTCGATCGACTCGTGGTCTTCATCGACATCCGCGGAAAAGGCGCCATTGATCCTGAAGGAGAACGTCTCGAAGATTGCCTCGAGTAACTCGTCGTCCACCAGGGAGACTTCCACCGTGGCGGTGGCGGCGCCCGGCGGAATGATCGCCTTGCCCGAGGCGTCGACGTAGTCCGCTCCCGGTATGGCGGTGCCGCGTTCCAGCGACCAGTTGACCCTGACTTCAAACTCGCTGGCTGTGGCCCCGGAGTTCGCGGCGGGCCTCAGCTCCAGCAGGAAGTCCACCGGGGCGCCCCGGTCCTCGGCGACGCGCTTGCGGGTGCGGTAGACGCCCAGCACGAGCTTTTCCTCGTCGTCGCTGATCATCCCGGTGGCGGTGGGGACCAGCAGGCGGGCGTTGTCCGAGGCGTTGCCGAGCTGGGCCGTGAACTCCTCGCGCGGTTCGTCGAAGGTGTCGTCCACCAGGGTGACGGTGAAGGTCTTCTGGGTCTGGCCGGCTTCGAAGGTCAGGGTCTGGCTCTTCGCCTCGAAGTCCCTGCCAAGGCTGGTCGCGGTGACGGTGTCGTCCGAGGTGGCGGTGCCGTCCACCGTGGTCACGTCGACGGTCACCGGCTTGGAGGCCGCCCGGGACAGGCTGACGGTGAACGTGATGCCCGACTCGACGTTCTCCCGGACCTCATCTCCGCCGGTAATGGAGATCCCCACGTCGTTGTCCTGGAGGTTGACCGTGGCCTGATTCCGGCCGCCCCGGGAGTAGCCGGCGCCGTCGGCCAGGCTCACCGTCACCGACCCGTTGGGCTCGGCCGTCTGGTCGTCTTCGGTGGGGACCCGCAGCTGGGCATACAGGTGATTGGCGGGGAAGGTCACGGTTGCCGGCGGGTCGCCGGCGATGAAGTCGCCGTCCTGGCTCACGCCGATGTTCACGGTCAGGGGCGCGACCCCGAAGCCCGGCGGCGGGACGCCGCCGTCCGGGGGCTGCCGCCGCAGGGTGAACATCGCCGTCTCGCCCTCGGTCAGGTTCCGGTCCGTGGCCAGGGTCCAGATTTCCACCTCCTGGTCGAAGTCGTCGTTCTTGATGGTACCGGTGGCGCTGGTCTCGACCAGCCCGGAGTCCGACGCGCCGCTCAGCCGGACCGTGAGGGTCTCGTCGTTCTCGTGCAGGTCGTCGTCCATCACCATCACAGTGATGGTCCCGGTCGTTTCGCCCGCCGGGATGGTCAGCGCGCCGCTGGCCGCCGTGTAGTCCTCGCCGGCTATGGCGGCGGTGTCCCCGGTACCGTCGGCCGTGGCCCAGTCCACGCTCACGTCGCGGGGCCCGGCCGGCACACTCACCGTGAACTTGATTACGCCTTCGCTCTCGAAGGCCGAGACGTCGGATATCGACATCTCCGGCCGGTCATTGTCGGTCACTCGGATAGTGGCCGACGTCGGCACGTTAAACCCGGGAGCACCCCCAATCTCGTATGCGGTGGCGTTCTCGGTGAGGCTCTCGGCAGGGAGGACGGTCAGCGTAACGGCGCCGTCCGCCTCGTAGACCGTGTCATCCAAGGTGGGGATGCGCACCGTCACGGACTGCTGGGCCTCCTCGAGCTGCACGTCGGGGTAACCGGTGAAGGTGACGGTCTGCGGCGTGCTGCCGGAGATGAACTCACCGTTCTGGGTTGCGGCCACCCGCACCGTCTGAGAAAGTCCGCGGACATATGGCGTACCGCCGACCCGGGTCAAGGTGAAGGTGGCCGCTTGGCCTTCGTCCACTTCAGACTGGTCCGCCTCGATGAGGATGCCCACAAAGTTGTTGTGAACGGTGATTACACCTGACGAGGGTGTGCCGATCCGGTATTGTGGCCTCAAGTTGCACGTAATCCATCTGAGCCCCGGCCATACGTCGCCGCGGTCGCAACCGTACCCAGTTTCCAGCGGCACGATGACCATGCGAGACTCACCTCCGAGGGGTCCCACAAACTTTGGGGGAAACTCCCACGTGCTGCTTGATTCGCCACCCGCCAAGGGTCTTGGAAAGGCGGCATACCTAAGGCTGCCTGCCAGTTCGTCTCTATGGGGTTCCGGAAACCGACGGAGGGTTTGCAAGGCAACAAACACTTCCAGCTTAGTTGAGGTGTAGCTGTCGCGGTGGAAGGTGAACGCCGGCCGGGAATCTTCGCTTTCGTAATGCTCTCCGCTTTCCGGGGAGAGCCACACGGTGGGTATGTCGTCGTCAATGACCATAACGGCCGCAACGTAAGGCCGCGCGTCAAGACCCACGCCATAGCCGTTTCCGGGCAACAATTCGGCCCGGTACCAGTCGTTGCCGTCGTTGGTCTCCTCGTCTTCCGTGGCCAGTGTGAGGGCGGCGGTCTGTTGCCCGGCTTCGAATGTGACGTCTCTGGTAGTTGTTATTTCAACCGGCTCCCCCCCGAGCCTTATCATTTCCAGCGTCACCGTCAGGCCCGATTCGGCGCTGCCGGTGCGGGACAGGTTGAATACAACGTTCTGCCCCTCATCCACCTCCGGCGTGCCCGACCGGATGGATACCACCGGCAGGCCTTCCCCGGTAAACAGGATGCTGGCTTCGCCGGGGTCCCCGACTTCGTAGGCGTCATCGTCAGCCAAGGTCAAGTCCAGACGGACCGCATCGTAAGGGGTGTGCCACGTTTCCTCATCGATTTCGGCGGTCGCATCCCCCACCGGGAAGGTGACGGTTGCCGGCGCCCCGTTTTGGAAAAAGCCCGTCTGGGGGATATTTGTGTTGCTGCTGCTGCTCGTCCGTGTCCCGTCAATGCTGTAGCTCAGGTCGACAGTGAGAGGGACGGTGAGGTCCCCCTCCCTGGTCAAAGTGAAAGCTGCTCTGGAGCCCTTTGCCAGATAGGGTTTCACCGCCTCGACGGTCACCGTCGGCAGGTCGTTGTCGGTGACGGTCGCGGTGGCGTGAGTCCCGTCCCAGGCATACCCGGTCCTTGCAGTCGACTGTGTGTAGTCAATGATGGATACCGAGACCGTGAAGTCCGCTTCGTCAAAATCGTCGTCTACCGTCTCGTGGTCCCATTGCACCGTGGACTGTCCGGCCGGAATGGTCACCCATGGCGCCCTGTATTTGTTGGACGTGGACGGGTGGTCCTCGAAGATGCTGAGGCGGAAAACCAGGTCTTCGCCGGTGTCGCCCGTGCGAGTCAGGATGAGGGTCACCGGCTCCCCCTCCGCGACCTGGGCGGACTGCGCGCTGACCGATACGCGCGGCTCGTCGTCCTCGATCGTGCCTCTGCTGGTCAGGGAGGACTGGCCGTCGGGCAGCATTGCGTTGGAGGGGTTGGTGACGACCAGGCTGAAGGTCTCCAGGTCCTCCGCCCAGCCGTCGTCCAGCAACGGGACCGAGATGACGCCTTCGGTTGCCTCCGGCGCCAGGGTGAGCGTCCCTCTGACGGCGGTGTAGTCCTCGCCCGCGACGGCCGTGCCGTCCCGGGTGGCGTAGTCGACGGTGACGGTCTGCCGTGACGGGGGCGATACCGTCGAGGACAGCGCGACCCGGAAGTCGATGCTCTCCCCACCCTCTGAGGCCGTGGCGCCCGTCACCGACAGGACCGGCGTCGGGTCGGAGTCAAGCACGACGAAGGATGTGGCGGAATGCTGCGGATCGATGCGGTATTCATCGCCCTCCAACAACTGTACGGCAAATGCGCCGTCCGCTTCGTCGCCGTCTTCCTCTGCAAGACGAATGTAGACAGTCTGCTCCCCATCATCCTCGAAGTGGTACCTCCGGTCTCCTGTGACGGCCGGACGATGATCTTGGATGGTGACATTGCCGGTGTGGATAAAACGGAGGTTGACCACTATGCCTCCATCCTCCACGTAGTTGGCCCGGAACACCCGGATAGCGCCAAGCCGGCCTTCGGCATAGGAGTCGCGCGCCGCTTCAACCCCGACCAACGGCAGGTCGTTGTCCGCGACGGTGACGGTCAGTAAACGCGGACCCTCCACTGTCCAGTACTGGCTCATCGCGTCTTCGAGAAGTCCTTCGTAAGGCGCCAATCCAACGTAGTAGTCCTGTTCGGCCTCGTCCAGGTCGTCGTCCTCGATATGAAAGGGGATGGTGACCTGTGTTTCGCCCGAATTTAGGCCGACGGTCCGGGACATTGGGGGGCCGAAGGGCCCGAAGCGCAGGGGCAGCTCAATGGGGTTCGCGGTGTCGCCGCTGCGGGTCAAGGTCAACCTGAAGGTCTCGCCCTCCGTTATTTCCGCGCGGTCCACGCTCAGCGCAACGGTGGGCGCGACGTCGTTGTCCCGGACGGTGACCGACGCCGAGCTCTCGCCAGACGCCATAGACACCGTGTAGTAGCCGTCCGGGTCCGGTCCAACGGTGACCGTCAGGACGTTGTCCGGAATGTCCCGCAGGTCGTCCCTGGTGGGCAGCTCCAGGACCGTGGTCGACTCCCCGGCCTCGAACCTCACGGGCTGGATGGAGGGAACGGGCTGCCAGTGGTTGCCGCGCATGAAGTAGCCGGGGTCCTGGACGGACACGTGGACTGCCAGCGCGCGCCCGATGTACCCCTCGCGCGTGAGGGTGAAGGTGGCCGTCTCCCCCTCGGTGATGCTGTCCTGCTCGCCGTCGGCGCCGGCATCCTGGTCGTCCGCCCGGATGCTCACCTCGGCGTCGGGGTCATCGATGCGGGCTATGACAGTCCTGGGGGTTCCCAGAATATAAGGATCACCTGAATTGGAATATATTTCAACACCCAGATAGTCGTAGGGCTCCCCGGATATCCTGTCATCATATATTTCGACACCGAAGGAGGCCGTGGCCGAGCCGGCCTCGAATATAACCTCGTGGTAGGTCCGGTTATAGCGTTGTTTGGCATTTCTACGCTCTTCGGTACGGACCCAGGCGGTCAAAGGCTCGCTGAGGTCGCCGGTGCGGGTAAGGATGAAGGTGACTGTCTCACCTTCGGTAACGTTTTCGATAAATTGTAGGTCATCTCTATTTTCAGGGTCTTCTATCGCCACATCATCGACCACGAAGCTGACGCGCGTCAGCCCGACGTCCCGCACCGTTGCCGTGGCGGTCCCGTCGCCCACGACACGCCAATACTGGGAGGCCTCGTCCTCCGGCACTTCCTCCCGGGGCAGCAGCGTCACCGTGTACTGCCAGTCATCCTCCTCCAGGTTGTTAACGGGGACCTCAATCTGCCAGAGCCGTCCCGTCTTGTCCGGCCGGATGAGAAAGTTCTCCTCGAATGGATTGGTCTGATGCGCCGGGGCGTTCGGGTCGGTCCACGCCCGGGTGTGTTCTATTCGTATCCGCCCCGGCAGGACCTCCGCCGTATTCCCGGCGGGACGCTCCACGGAGACGAAGAAGGTCCCGCCTTCGTCCACCTCGCTCTCCGTTGACCTCACCGTCAGCTCCGGGGCGACGTCGTCATCCCGCACCGTGAAACCGGCCGTGCGCGGATACGCAAGCCAATACCCTGAGCCGGCGGGGTCGGTGATCGTCACCGATACCGGCTGGTCGGGTATGTCGCGCTGGTCGTCCATCGTTTCCAGGGAGAGGGTGACACTATCCTCGCCGACTCCGAACGCCACCGACGCGGGCAGGGTAGGGGATGTGTCCCAGTGGTTGCCCCGCATCACCTCTCCCGGGTCGTCCACGCTCACGTGGACGGCGAGGGACCTGGAAGTGTCGCCGGTGCGCGTCAGCACGAAGTCGACGCTGTCCCCCTCGTCAACCTCGGACTCGGCGGCGGCAATAGTCACGAATGAGTCTGGGCCATCGGCGTCGGCGATGGCGATGGTCAGGTATTCGGGATCGCCCCTGCGGTAGGACGCGCCACTGGGGGGATCGACCTCGGCCCGCAGCCAGGCGTCGCTGCCGGGGGCCTTGCCGTCGCCGGTGGCGGAAACGACTAGCGCCGCGGACTCGGCCCCGGCCTCGAACGTGACCTCGTGATGGGCTGCGCCGTGGAAATAGTCGTTGGCCGCATTGTTGAGCGGATGTTGAGGCTCCCAGGTGTAGACCCGCACGGTCAACGGTTGAGATACGTCGCCTCCGGCGCGGGTCAGAGTGAAGAGCGCCTCCGCGCCCTCCCGCATCCGGGTCTGGAAGGTCCGGATATCTATGTCCCCGGTGTCTCTGACCAGGGTGACGGCGTCATCGGGGTCTCCCCCCCGATAGGGGGCGCCGCTGAAGACGTAGACCTCGACCCCCAGGCTGTCGCCGTCCGGCTCGAGCTCGCCGTCTTCAGCGGCAGTGAGGGCAAGCGTGGCCGTCGCCGACCCGGCAGCGAAGGTAACCGAGCTCTGCGAGATATTGATCGGATTTTCGGAGCCGGCTCGCTCTACGGTGAAAACCTGGACCGTCAACTCTTGGGAGAGGTTGCCGGTGCGGGTCAGGGTGAAGGTGGCTTCCTCACCTTCATACACGACCTCCTGGTCGGCGGTGACCGTTATCCGCGTGTAGGAACTATCCAGCGCCCTGGCGACGGCGGCGCCCCCCACCGTCCAGTACTGGGAGGCCTCGTCGTCCGGCGCCCCATCCCGGGGCAGCAGCGTTACCGTGTACCGCCAGTCGATCTCCGGCAGACCGTTGTCGGTCGCCTGGATGTCGAGGGTCCATGCCGTACCGCCTGCCGGGATGTGAAAGTTCCCCTCGAATGGATTGGTCTGATGTGCCGGGGCGTCCGGGTCGGTCCACGTCCGGCTATGTTCGATTCGTATCCGCCCGTTCAGGACCTCCGCCGTATTGCCGGCGGGGCGCTCCACGGAAACGGTGAGAGTTCCGCCCTCGGTCACCTCTTCCGGGGAGATGCTCAGGGCCAAGGCCGGGGCAGTATCGTCATCCTTGACCGTGACCCCGGCGGCGTGGGGATATCCGAGCCAGTAGCCGAAGCCGCCGGCGCCGTCGCCGTCATCGCCCCCTGTGATCGTCACCGACAGCGTCTGATCGGGTATGTCGCGCTGGTCGTCCTTCGTTTCCAGGGACAGGGTGGCCGTATCCTGGCCGGCGGCGAACTCCACCGACGCGGGCCGTGTGGGGGGCGTCTGCCAGTGGTTGCCGCGCATGACTTCGCCCGGGTCGTCCACCCGCACTCTGACGGTGAGGGCGGACGACGTGTCTCCGGTGCGGGTCAACTCGAAGTCGACGCTATCGCCCTCGTCAACCTCCGCCTCGTCGGGCGCGATGGTCACGTACACGTCGTCGTTGGCATCGGTGATGGTAACCGTGGCCGGTTCGGGGAAGCCCCGGTCATAAGGGCTGTCCGGCATAGGCTCGACCTCGGCCTGCAGCCAGGCGGGCGCCACCCCTTTGCCGTCGTCGGTGGCGTTTACGAGCAGCGTCGCGGTGTCGGTCCCGCCATCGAAGGTGACGTCGTGATAGGCCGCACCGTAGTAGGAGCCGAATGTATTGCGCGGATGCTGGGGCTCCCAGGTGTATATCCGCACGGTCAACGGCTGAGAAATGTCGCCGCCGGCGCGGGTGATGGTGAAGAGCGCCTGCCCGCCCTCCGGCATCCGGGTCTGCAGGGTGCGGATGCTGACGCTGGGCGTGCCGCTCTGGGCGTACGCCGGGACGGCAAAGAACGCAATCAGCGCTGCCGAAAGGCCAAGGGCCAGAGCTAGTGCGAAGAGCAGGGAGACGGAGGCCGGTCTGACTAGACGAATCAAGACGCGGCCTTTCTACAATTACAGTCGGTCACCTGGCTTGAACACCTTCCTGTCTGTATTGGGACGATGCGTTAAGACGGCAGATGGTCCCGTGCTCATCTCGACGTTCGTCTCTGCATTGGCTGAACTCGAACAAATCCATGTATCCTCGTGCGGGAACGGTCAGGACTGCGCCGCCTGTGCCATGACGGCATAGTTCCCCATAACCTTTGAAGTGACGGAGACGAAAGCCGCCATATGCTCCTCGCTGACGCCCTCCGAGAGCCTCCCGACATAGGCCTGAACCAGGCCGTGAATCTCGAGCGCCAGCTCCTTGCCCTCGTCGGTCAACGCCAGCTTCACCACCCGGCGGTCGTCGGGCGGGCGCCGCCTGTGCATCAACCCCTTGTCCACCACCTTGGTCACAATGCGGCTTATGCGGGCCATCTTGACGGGCAGCGCCTGCGCCAGCTCCGTCGTGGTCCACTCGTCGCTTGCCATGAACAATCTGAGGAGCGCAAACTCCATGGGCACGAGATCGTAGGCAGTCATCAGGTCCGCCGTCCCCTTGGCCAACGTGTTTGTCAGGCCGGCGACGCAGGACGCCAAGTCGTCGGGGACCGGGTACGCCGGGCCGCTCTGGGAAAATCGTCGGGTCTGAGTCATGTTCGATAAGACTTCCCTGTGTATGCTTTACCGAGGAAAGAGTCTACAACTCGCGTGTGTATTCGCCGTGAACTTCCACCCCTAACCTATGACACTTTTATGTCCTTTTGCGCTTCTCGTGGTATAATCGCCCTCATGCAGCCGTACGCCGCAGAACCGCAGGTCCTCCCCGGAACGGGCAGCGCGCTCGAGGAAGCCGACAGGCTGAGGGCGGAGAATGAAGCGCTCCGGCGACGCCTCTCCGGGCTGAGTGAGGCCAGCCTGCGCATCATTGAAAGCCTCGACTTCGACACCGTTCTGCAAGGGGTCATAGACAGCGCCCGCTCGCTGACCGACGCCCGCTACGGTGCGCTCCTGATCTTCGACGACTCCGGGGGCATAGAGACCCTCATCACGTCCGGCATGACCCCCGAAGAGCGCCGACGCCTGGGGGACCTGCCCAGAGGACTGGGACTCCTTCAGCACCTGAACGAGATCGAGGAGCCGCTGCGACTGGCGGACCTAGCGGGCCACGCCAGGTCGGTCGGCTTTCCCAAAGGCCACCCGCCGATGAGGACCTTTCTGGGGACCCCGGTCCGTCATCTGGGAGAGCGTGTCGGCAACATCTACCTCACCGAGAAGGAAGGCGGCCTGGAGTTCACGCTCGAAGACGAAGAGACCCTGGTGATGTTCGCGTCTCAGGCGGCAATGGCTATCGCCAACGCTCACCGATACAGAGACGAACATCGGCTCAGGGCTGACCTTGAGGCTCTGGTCGACACCTCGCCGGTGGGCATCGTGGTCGTTGATGCGGACACGAGGACCGTCACGTCGATCAATCGAGAGACGGAACGAATCTACGGCGTCAGGTCTGAGCCCGGCCTTGCTTTGGAGACAGTCCGTGCAAGGACGTTCCTTCGGCGCTTGGACGGCAGCGAACTCACCCTCGACGAGAACCCGCTGGAACGCGCGCTGCGGTACGGCGAGACCGTGCGAGCCGAAGAGGTCGTCGTCCACCTCCGGGACGGCCGGACGGTCACCGTGCTCATGAACGTCACGCCGATCCGCTCGGAAGACGGGAAGATAGTGTCCGCCGTGGCCGTCATACAGGACATGACGCCGCTTCAAGAGTTGGAGCGGCTGCGGGCCGAGTTCCTCGGCATGGTGAGCCACGAGCTGCGGACCCCGCTCACCACCATCAAAGGATCCGCCGCCACCGTGCTGGGCGCCTCTTCCACTCTCAGTCCCGCCGAGATGGGCGAGTTCTTCCGGATCATCGACGAGCAGGCCGACCACATGCGCGTCCTGATCAGCGACCTTCTCGACGTGACGCGGATCGAGACCGGGACTCTGTCGATCACTCCCGGACCCACGGACGTGGCGGATGTGGTCGATCAGGCCAGGAGCGCGTTCCTGCGCGGCGGGGCAGGGAACAGCATCGAGGTCGATCTCCCGCCGGACCTGCCCCGGGTCGGGGCCGATGCACAGCGGATTGTCCAGGTGCTGGACAACCTCTTCTCCAACGCGTCCAAGTACTCGCCCGAGGGTTCCGCCATCAGGGTGAGTGCATCGCAGGAGGATGTGTACGTTGCGATCTCCGTAGTGGATGAAGGTAGAGGCGTAGCCTCCGAGCAGCTGACTAACCTCTTTAGGAAGTTCTCCCGACTCGACGGCGATGACCCGCACCGGCATGTGGGAGGGGAAGGCCTGGGCCTGGCGATCTGCAAGGGGATAGTGGAGGCGCACGGGGGCCGCATATGGGCCGAGAGCGCCGGACAGGGACTCGGCACGCGGTTCACCTTTACGATTCCTGCGGTCGACGAGGCAGCCAACGGCTCGGCAACCGGCCCTGGTCGGCTCCCTGACGACTCAGGACGGACGGCGAGAGGGCGTGCGCGCATTCTCGCCGTGGACGACGAGCCGCATATGCTGCGGCTCGTTCGGAACACGCTCTCGGAAGCGGGCTATACCCCGATAGTGACCGGCAGCCCGGATGAAGTCGAGCGCCTCATCGAGGCGGAGAAGCCCCACCTGGTCCTGATGGACATGGCGCTGCCCGGCGCCGACGGAATCGAGTTGACGAAGCGCATCCTGGGGATCACTGACGTGCCGGTCATCTTCCTGTCCGGCTACGACGGAGATCAGGATGTCGCACGGGCCTTCGAGGCGGGAGCCGACGACTACATCGTCAAGCCCTTCTCGCCAACCGAGCTGGTGGCGAGAATCGAGGCGGTCCTGCGCAGGGGGGCGGCGTCCGACAGGACCAGGGCGCGTGAACCCTATCTGCTGGGGGACCTGACGATCAACTACGCCGAACGCCGCGTGACGGTAGCCGGACGGCCGGTGCAGTTGACCACCACGGAATACAAGCTGCTCTTCGAGCTTTCGGTCAACGCCGGGCGCGTGCTGACCCACGATCATCTGCTGAGACGGGGTTGGGGGCCGGACTACTCCGACGACTCAAGGCTCCTACGCTCCTTCCTCAAGAAGCTTCGGCGCAAGCTGGGTGACGACGCGAGCAGCCCCACGTACATCTTCACCGAGCCTCGCGTCGGATACCGCATGGCAAAGTCGGGAGCGAAAGGGATGCCGAGCGCCTAGTTGGGCGGTCTCATGGCGATTGGAATAGTCACCGATAGCCTGTCGGACTTGCCCCCTTCTGTGGCGGGGGCCAGCGACATCACGGTCGTGCCCCTGTACGTCGCCATCGGCGGCGAGACCTACAGGGATGGCGTGGACATTACCGCCGCCCGCTTCTATTCCCTCCTGGAGGAGCTCCCCAGCCTGCCCACCACATCCCAACCCTCCGTCGCCGATTTTCAGGAAGTCTACCGACGGCTGCTGGACCAGGGCCACCAGGTAGTGTCCATTCACGTGAGCGCCAAGCTGAGCGGCACGCTCAACTCCGCAGCCCAGGCCAGAGAGTCGCTGGGCGCGGCGTCAGGGATCGAAATCGTGGACTCCCAGCTTGCCGGGGGCGCCCAGGCCCTGCTCGCAATCAGCGCCGCGCGGTGGGCCGGGGAGATGTCAGACCACAGCGAAGCGGCACGCCGGGTGGAACGGTCGATTGGGCAAAACCACGGCTTTGTCGTGGTCGACACCCTGAAGTATCTGGCAAAGGGCGGGCGCATAGGCAAGGCCCAGGCACTCCTGGGCGGGGCGCTCTAGTTCAAGCCCATCCTGAGCATCCGCGACGGCGAGGCCCACCCCGTGGACCGTCCCCGCACCCGCAGGAGGGCGATGGCCCGGATTATCCAGATAGTGCGCGAGCTGGCCCCCATTCACCGAATGCACGTGAGCTACAGCACCGGCCCGGACTGGGCCCTGGCCATTCGCGACGGCCTGGCAGACGCGCATAGCGCGGGTGGGCCATGCGCGTCTGTCATCCCCTTCAGGCCGCATCAAGCCGGTGCGAGATGACGGGAACACCGGGCCAACCGCAGCCCAATAGAGGTTGAAGAATGGAACGAAAAGACGACCTGTTGAGAGAGAACGGGGCGCTGAGCCCTTTACCGGCATTCCCTTTTACGGTTTGGGCCAATTGTCGGTTGGCTCCTAGCTCGCCTCACGAGTAACCGTGATCGTGTAGGTTTTGGTTGCCTGACCGTCGGCCGATGTCACCGTCAGCGTAATCGTGTTCGCCCCGACGCTCAGATTGACCTGGTATCCCTCGGTCGCGACCCCGTGGCGCTTCATGTAGGAGCGGATGGCGACCCTCGCAAGGTTCGGTTGGGAGTGACCGGGCAGGCGCTCGATCCCGAGGCGACGTGCGATCTCCGCCCACGACAGGCCGGACTGCTGCTGGAACCACACCAGGCGTTGGGGGAAATCGTCCGGGAGAGCGTAGCGGTTTCTGTTGGAATGAGTGCGCTGTCGCGGCATTGCCTCAGGCTCAGGTCGTCGGTCAGATCAGGCAGCGCCATCATCGCGCCCTTTCATGCACGTTCACCAATCCAAGGTTCAATCCACGCTGTACAGCGCCAGCTGCACGTTGTCTCCCTCGGACCAGTTAGTCTCGGCCTCAGACCACCGGTATTCGGAGGCGTAACTGTAGGTCGTTAACGATGCATCGCTCAGATTGAACCGTGCCCCGTCCACCTCGAATGTGAGTCCTGTGGGCAGTTCCCTGTCCACCATGATGTAAATCCAACCCCAAGCCACAACCGTCTTGATTGTGTATGTGACGCCATCAAGATCGAATGCGGCATCGGAAAGCTCGCCCGCGGCTCCCGCAAAGGAGCTGTACCCGTATCCGTCGTAGAGCAGCCCCGCCGTCATCGTCGCCGACCAGACGGAACCGTCCTCCTCCTCTGTCTCCGACGCGCTATCCGGAGCCGGGACGGTGGCGGCTGTCGCGGCGCCGGTGCGCGTTTCCTGATGGCCCCTGTCATCGACAAATGCCACCCGGACCCTGACGGTCTTGCCCTCGTCGGCATCCACCAGCGTGTAGGTTGCGCCCGTGGCTCCGGCTATGTCCGTGTCCTCGCTCCCGTCATTCCGGATCCACTGGTAGCTGAAGGTTGCGTTGCTCAGACCATCGGCATCGGCGATGCCGGACGTGTTCGCCGTCAGGGTCTCGCCCACCTGGGCCGTCCCGCTTATGGTCGGCGCTCCCGTGGCCGGGCTGTTGGGACGTGCTCCAACTGCCGCCGTGGCGGCGCTGGTAAGAGTTTCCTCATTTTCAGCATCGTCGGTGAAGCTTGCCCTCACCCTGATGGTCTTGCCCTCGTCGGCATCCACCAGCGTGTAAGTTGCACCCGTGGCTCCGGCTATGTCCGCGTCGCCACTCCCGTCATTCCGCATCCACTGGTAGCTGAAGGTTGCGTTGCTCAGACCATCGGCATCGGCGATGCCGGACGTGTCCGCCGTGAGCGTCTCACCCACGCGCGCCACGCCGGTGATGGCAGGTGCCCCTGTCGCCGGTGTGTTGGTCTCTGCTGGAGCGGGCGGAACGGGTTCCAAGACGGTCTGCGAATCCGGCATTCTAACCTCTGCGGCATCTGACGCCTCGCCAAGGCTGCCAAAGAAATCAACTACCGCCTTCACCCGGTATACGTAGAGCACGCCCGGCTCCACCTCTGTGTCCGTAAAGGTTGAGCCGCTGCTTTGGGTGTAGTCCACATATATCAGTGGTTCGGGTTCACCCAGTTCCGGCCTGTGGCGCAATATCTGGTAGGTGTTCCCACCATAGTTGTCCGTGTATTGCCACGTCAGGATTATGACGTCGCCGGATACCGTGACCGTGAGGCTGTGGGGCCGGTCTGTCGGCTCTGCCGCCAACCCCAATACCGCGTTGCTGGTCAACTCCTCTCCGTTGCCGGCGTCGTCAGTGAAGGTTACCCGTACCTTTATGGACTTGCCCTCATCGTCCGAAGTGAGTGTGAATGTCGAGTCCGCCGCACCATGGATGTCCGCGTCGGCACTACCGTCGTTCCGAATCCATTGGTAGTTGTATGTTGCGTTGCTCAGGCCGTCGGCGTCGGCGATGCCGGACGTGTCCGCCATGAGCGTCTCTCCCACGTGGGCCATGCCGGTGATGGCAGGTGCCCCTGTCGCCGGTGTGTTGGTCTCTGCTGGAGCGGGCGGAACGGGTTCCGAGACGGTCTGCGAATCCGGCATTCTAACCTCTGCGGCATCTGACGCCTCGCCAAGGCTGCCAAAGAAATCAACTACCGCCTTCACCCGGTATACGTAGAGCACGCCCGGCTCCACCTCTGTGTCCGTAAAGGTTGAGCCGCTGCTTTGGGTGTAGTCCACATATATCAGTGGTTCGGGTTCACCCAGTTCCGGCCGGTGGCGCAATATCTGGTAGGTGTTCCCACCATAGTTGTCCGTGTACTGCCACGTCAGGATTATGACGTCGCCGGATACCGTGGCCGTGAGGCTGTGGGGCCGGTCTGTCGGCTCTGTCGCCAACTCCAATACCGCGTTGCTGGTCAACTCCTCTTCGTTGCCGGCGTCGTCAGTGAAGGTTACCCGTACCTTTATGGACTTGCCCTCATCGTCCGAAGTGAGTGTGAATGTCGAGTCCGTCGCACCATGGATGTCCGCGTCGGCACTACCGTCGTTCCGAATCCATTGGTAGTTGTATGTTGCGTTGCTCAGGCCGTCGGCGTCGGCGATGCCGGACGTGTCCGCCATGAGCGTCTCTCCCACCTGGGCCGTCCCACTTATGGTGGGTACACCCGTAGCCGGCGTGTTCTCCGCCGGTGTCTGCTCTTCCTCCTCTACAGGTCCTCCGACGGCCAGGGTCGCTACAGCGGACAGCATTCGGCCGTTCTCGATGCAGATGGCTCCTTCGTCCTCACAATCGGCGGTGACCGGCAAGACCACCGTTACTTCGGCATCAGAGTCCGGTAAGACAGTAATCTCCCATCGGACGTTGCCGGGAGGGGCCAGCCGCCGAGCGTTGGTCACCGCGCCGCCAGTCACCGTGAAGGAGTGGTTCCGCAACGTCCTGTAGCTCAGGTCAGGCTCCTCGCTGAAGCGCAGCTCGAAGGTAAAGGCATTCTGTCCGTCGTGGTTCTCAGGAGCGTCGTGAATGCTGGCGGTCAGCGGCATCGGTCGCGCCGTCACCGCAGCCGTGGCGGCGCTGCTCAGAGTCTCCTCGTTGCCGCGGTCGTCGGTGAAGCTCACCTGGACCGTGACGGTCTTGCCCTCGTCGGCATCCACCAGCGTGTAGGTTGCGACCGTGGCTCCGGCTATGGCCGCGTCGGTGCTCCCGTCGTTCCGCATCCACTGGTAGCTGAACGTCGCACCGCTCAGCCCGTCCTCGTCCCCAATGCCGGACGTCTCCGCCGCCAGCGTCTCGCCCACCTGGACCGTCCCGCTTACGGTCGGCGCTCCCGTGGCCGGGTTGTTGGGACGTGCCTGCACTGTCGCCGTGGCGGCGCTGCTCAGAGTCTCCTCGTTGCCGCGGTCGTCGGTGAAGCTCACCTGGACCCGGATGATTTTGCCCTCGTCGGCATCCACCAGCGTGTAGCTTGCGCCCGTGGCTCCGGCTATGGCCGTGACCGTTCTCCCGTCGTTCCGCATCCACTGGTAGCTGAACGTCGCACCGCTCAGCCCGTCCTCGTCCCCAATGCCGGACGTCTCCGCCGCCAGCGTCTCGCCCACCTGGACCGTCCCGCTTACGGTCGGCGCTCCCGTGGCCGGGTTGTTGGGACGTGCCTGCACTGTCGCCGTGGCGGCGCTGCTCAGAGTCTCCTCGTTGCCGCGGTCGTCGGTGAAGCTCACCTGGACCGTGATGGTCTTGCCCTCGTCGGCATCCACCAGCGTGTAGCTTGCGCCCGTGGCTCCGGCTATGTCGGCCTCGCCACTCCCGTCGTTCCCCATCCACTGGTAGCTGAACGTCGCACCGCTCAGGCCATCGGCGTCTGAGATGCCAGACGTGTCCGCCGCCAGCGTCTCGCCCACCTGGACCGTCCCGCTTACGGTCGGCGCTCCCGTGGCCGGGTTGCCGGGAGGTGCCTGCACCGTCGCCGTGGCGGCGCTGCTCAGAGTCTCCTCGTTGCCGCGGTCGTCGGTGAAGCTCACCTGGACCGTGACGGTCTTGCCCTCGTCGGCATCCACCAGCGTGTAGGTTGCGACCGTGGCTCCGGCTATGGCCGCGTCGGTGCTCCCGTCGTTCCGCATCCACTGGTAGCTGAACGTCGCACCGCTCAGCCCGTCCTCGTCCCCAATGCCGGACGTCTCCGCCGCCAGCGTCTCGCCCACCTGGACCGTCCCGCTTACGGTCGGCGCTCCCGTGGCCGGGTTGTTGGGACGTGCCTGCACTGTCGCCGTGGCGGCGCTGCTCAGAGTCTCCTCGTTGCCGCGGTCGTCGGTGAAGCTCACCTGGACCGTGATGGTCTTGCCCTCGTCGGCATCCACCAGCGTGTAGCTTGCGCCCGTGGCTCCGGCTATGTCGGCCTCGCCACTCCCGTCGTTCCCCATCCACTGGTAGCTGAACGTCGCACCGCTCAGGCCATCGGCGTCTGAGATGCCAGACGTGTCCGCCGCCAGCGTCTCGCCCACCTGGACCGTCCCGCTTACGGTCGGCGCTCCCGTGGCCGGGTTGCCGGGAGGTGCCTGCACCGTCGCCGTGGCGGCGCTGCTCAGAGTCTCCTCGTTGCCGCGGTCGTCGGTGAAGCTCACCTGGACCCGGATGATTTTGCCCTCGTCGGCATCCACCAGCGTGTAGCTTGCGCCCGTGGCTCCGGCTATGGCCGTGACCGTTCTCCCGTCGTTCCGCATCCACTGGTAGCTGAACGTCGCACCGCTCAGCCCGTCCTCGTCCCCAATGCCGGACGTGTCCGCCGCCAGCGTCTCGTCCACCCGGGATGTCCCGCTTATGGTCGGCCCTCCCGTGGCGGGGTTGTTGGGAGGCGCTGCAGGTCCGATGGCCAGGGTCAACTCAGCAGACAGCATTCGGCCATCCTCGGTGCAGATGGCCCCTTCGTCCTCACAATCGGTCGTGACCGGTAACACCACCATGACTTCCGCCTCAGACTCCGGTGAGACGGTGATCTCCCATCGGACGTTGCTTGTACTGTCCAGCCGCCTCACCCCCGTAACCGCGCCGCCGGTCACCCCCAGGGCGTGGTCCCGCAGCGTCCTGTAGCTGAGGTCGGGGTCAGGCTCCTCGCTGAAGCGCAGCTCGAAGGTAAAGGCATTCTGTCCGTCGTGGTTCTCAGGTGCGTCGTGAATGCTGGCGGTCAGCGGCGTAGGTCCGGCTGCCTCCGCAGGGCCAAAGACCCAGGGACGAGCCTGCTTGATGGATAGAACATTGTCGCTCGTTATCTTGAACTCGATTTCCATAGCAAAGGGTTCACCGGCTTCTGGGTCGTACAACTCCGCGAATTTTTCATGTATTACCTCGAGGTGGCTTCGCAACTGATACTGTTGCGAACGGCTTAAGAGGAGTTCTCCGGGCGGCAAGAGGTTCGAGGTAGCGAGTACTACGGGAAACTCATACCTCGTAACCAGAAGCTCCTCTGGCGTCGAGAGCGCGTCGGGATTGGTGACGAGATCCTCGCCGAGCTGCGCGTTGACGTAGTACCATCCGTCTCTGCCATAGACGGGGTCGAAGCTCACAGCCACACCGTTGGCCAGCTCGTCCGAGTAGTTGGGGTGGACAAGCACTCCCATAGCCGTTGTCAGGTGATCGACGCGATGGAACTCGCGTTGGGTGAAAGCCCGGAAGTTCCACAGACTCGCATAAACTTGCTTGAGGGACTTGGAGATTCCATCCTCCATCGTCTCCTCGGGATGCTGGGTCTTGGAGTCGTACAGTCCCGCGCCATTGAACCCCGGCAGGTCTTCGTTGTTGGTGCTGGACCGGTAGCGTAGGGAGGTTCCCTCGGGGTAAGTCGCGTGCATTTGGGTCAACGCCGTTTCTATCCACTCGGGTGTAGTTCCCTTCTTGATTTTCTTGCGCAGCTTCTTGAGTTCGGCCTCCTGGATGTCGAAGTCCGAGTGAAAACCAGGGACCGCCAGCATTTGTTCGACCTCGTCATAGAAGTCATTGGCCTTCATGAACTCGTCGTAGAAATAGAATGGCACGGCAAACCCGTTGGGGAAGGTTACCGGCGGGCTCTGAGAACTCGGCTCGCTCAGCACGACCACATGGTCGTAGAAATAGAGTGGCACGGCGAACCCGTTGGGCGCGGTTGCCGTCGGGCTCTGGAAACTCAGATCGTTCAGCACGGCCACGTTGGCCGCCTTAACGCCGAAGGCGTCCCAGTCCTCGAAGTCAATTTGGCTTAGAGGGGTAATCGACGTGACCGAGAGGTCGCGCTGAGGAGTCTGGTCCTGCGAGGGGAGGATCGCGGCGTAGTGGGTCTCGACCTCCTCGGGTGTTGCGGCGCGCAAGGTCCACCCGTCCTCAGTCACCGTGTAATGGACAAAGCTGCCTAGAAGGGAATCGATGTCTGTGTTCTCGTGAGCATCACGGATGAAGGCATTGGGCAATCCGTCTTGCACGGCACGCAGGTTGACATGGGACAGAGGTGTCTGAGGTGCGCTGGAGATTATCCCGGCAACGCGAGGTAGATTGTTGGGCAGTGCTTCATATATCACGATTTCTCGGGATTGGGGGCGCTCGTCCGGACCCCGAGATCGCAGTAGGCCGTAAGCTTCCCCCGTATTCAAGGCCTGGAACGCGGTGTCGGGAAAGATATGCTCGTCGAACACAACGTCGATACGCGAATCTCTGTACAGAGGCAAGAGGTCCTGAGAGAACGGAAGTTCATAGTTTCGCAGATGAAGGGCGAGGTTGTCGTTTAGGAGCGGCATGCTTGCCGCTAGCAGCGTGTACGCGCGGTCCATGACGTCGAAGGGGTGGTCGAAGTTGAATGTGCTGAGCCTGAAGGAGTAGACCCCCTGGCTGTCGTTGGGGGCGACAAGATGCGGCTGGTAGGCGATCTCGCCTCTAACTATACCGTGCCAATCCAGGCCGAGGGCATCCACGAATTCTCCGTGGCGTGTCCACGCCGCAGTGTTGGCGAAGTAGACACCTGGACGGTCGGTGTCCATGTCGAACAGGATGAATCTCATGTACGAGATTCTGCCTTCACTTGGATCTTCATCGAGTAGGTAGTAAAAGGCCTCACTCAATTCCTGGGCGGAGAGCTCCTCGAAAGTTCCTCCATCAGTAACGGCCACGGCTCCGGCACCGAGTTTGATAGGGGCGGCCGGGTTTACCGGGTTCATGTTTCCCGGGTCGCTCAGTTCGGTGATGTCGTCGGCACAGTCGCCGTCAACGTCGGCCGGATCGGCGACGGAAAACTTCTCCACCCGGTAGCGCTCCTTGGGTAGCGACGTCACGTTCTCGGCGAGCGTGGTAGTTCCGTCTTCGCCCAGGGACACCGAAACGGGTAGATCAACCTCGCTGTCGCCCGACTCGTGTCGTACATAGAGTACGAAATAGTCGTTGGTCGTAGACTCCACCACTATGGGAACGGCTGTTACCTCTACCTCCACCGGGTCGGAGCCTCCTTCCGGACATATCTCCTCCGGTAGTCTGGCGAAGGCACGGTTGGACAGACCGCTCTTCAAGCTTCCCCGCAGCGCCTTCACCCCATAGGTGTACCGCACTCCCGATTCGGTGGCTGTGGCGTCGGTGTAGCTGGTATCGGTCGAAGTGGTGTCAGCCACCAAGATGATCAGTTCGGTCTCGCCATTCCAGGGATTCCGACGCAATATCTGGTAGCCAGTTACCGACGAGGCGTCCTCAGCGGGTGCGTCCCAGTTGAGCAGGACGCCGCCGTCGACCACCTGAGCGGTCATGTTGGTGGGCTTGGGACCGTTGCTCTGGGCCGAGACGTTCGAGGGAACTGCAGACAGTCCGAAGAGAAGGGTCGCGATCGTGACCAGGAGCAGTGGGGCGTAGAATGCGGGAGTTGGAAACCGGTGACGACCGGGGCTGGAGGCATACTTGGGGCTAGTAATCGGGAGGGGGAGGGGCGAGGGTAGCATATATGTACTGTCCTTCGCGTGGAGGCGGTTTCAGCCGCGGTCGTCCCCGCTGACTGAGGGCCGGGTTGTCGTGGATCGAATGCCAATCGAGTGTCTCCCATCGACGAGTCGGTCGACTTTCCAATATACAGGGTGTGTGTAATCTGGCCGTTAAGTTTTCGGCGATTTTCAGGCAATTGTTGTGATGTTTGTGTAAAGCAGATATGATTGTCCCCGTTGGCACAATATCCAGGCCCCACCAAGCCAGTGCGTGATGACGGGAACACCGGGCCAACCGCAGCCCAATAGAGGTTGAAGAATGGAACGAAAAGACGACCTGTTGAGAGAGAACCAGGCCCTGCGGGAACGGCTGTCCAGGCTGAGCGAGGCGAGCCTCCGCATCAACGAGAGCCTCGACTTCGACACGGTACTGCAGGATGTGCTGGATAGCGCCCGGTCGCTGACGCAGGCTCGATGCGGCATAGTCACGCTGCTTGACGAGTCCGGACGGGTAGTGGACTCCCTTTCCTCCAGGCTGTACTCGGAAGAGTCCGGGGGGGTCTGGGGACTAGGGCCGGAGGCATGGAGGATATTCGACTACTTCAGTAGCCTTATAAAGCCGATCCGGATCGGGGACCTGCTCGGGCACATCGGGTCTATGTGCCCTCCCGAGTTCCATCCGCCCTTGCCCGAGGATCCCTCCTACGCGTTCCTGGCGGCCCCGGTTTTCCACAGGGGAGAGCGTGTCGGCAACTTCTTCCTAGCCGACAAAGAATACGGAGATGAGTTCACTGAAGAGGACGAGGAGACCCTGGTGATGTTCGCGTCGCAGGCGGCTTTGGTCATAGCCAACGCTCGCAGGCACCAGGAAGAGCAGCGGACCAGGAACGACCTTGAGACGCTGATGGACATGTCCCCTGTGGGCGTCGCGGTCTTCGACGGCGGGACTGGAGCCCCGGTGTCATTCAACCGGGAGGCGGTGAGGATCATGGACGAGTTGCGGACGCCGGACCGGCCCCCGGAGCATCTCCTGGAGCTTCTGACCATCCGGCGGGCCGATGGACGGGAGTTATCCCTGCAAGAGCTGTCAATGGCCGAGGCGCTGAGCGCCGGGGAGACGGTGCGTGCCGAGGAGGTGGTCTTTCACGTGCCCGACGGGAGAAGCATCACCGCGCTGATAAACGCCACACCCATACGTTCTGAGGAGGGCGAGATCGAGACTGTCGTCGTGACCATACAGGACATGACCCCCCTGGAGGAGCTCGAGCGGCTGCGGGCCGAGTTCCTGGCGATGGTGAGCCACGAGCTGCGCACCCCCCTGGCCACGGTCAGAGGCTCGGTGTCGGCTCTGCTGGACGAGTCCTCAGAAATGCACCCAGCCGAGATGCGCCAGTTCCATCGGATCATCTTCGAACAGACTGACCGGATGCGGGCGCTGATCGCGGACCTCCTCGACGTGGCTCGCATAGAGACGGGCACCCTGCCGGTCTCTCCGGAGCCGACGGACCTGGCGGTCCTGACGGGTGAGGCTGGGAACGCCTTCCGTGTCGGCGGGCACAGGCACAACCTTCGCATCGACATCCCGCCGGACCTGCCCTGGGTCATGGCGGACAGATCGCGCATCGTCCAGGTGCTGGGCAACCTGCTGGCCAACGCGGCAAGGCACTCGCCTGAGTCGTCCACCATCAGGTTGAGCGCCGCATCAGGTGACCTCCACGTCTCGGTGACGGTCTCCGATGATGGCAACGGCATCCCTGCCGAGAGCCTGCCGTACCTGTTCCGGAAGTTCTCTCGGATAGAGGGGGAGGAGCAGGGAGGCGATACAGGGCTGGGCCTCGCGGTCTGCAAGGGGATAGTGGAGGCGCACGGGGGCCGGATATGGGCCGAGAGCGACGGGCCGGGCCTGGGGGCACGCTTCACCTTTACCATACCGACAGTCGAAGAGGCGGGGTTCGTCTCCCCGGCTCCGCCCTCTCAGCTCTCTACCAGACCCTCGCGCAGGTCGGTGCAGGAACAGGTGCGCATACTGACTGTGGACGACGACCCCCAAGCGCTCAGATACATCCGCGACGCCCTGGTAAAGTCGGGCTACGCAGTCGTCGCCACCGGCGATCCGGACGATGTGCCCCGCCTCATGGCAGAGGAGAAGCCCCATCTGGTCCTCCTCGACCTGATGCTGCCCGGAGTCGACGGGATCGAGCTGATGAAGGACATCATGGACGCGGGCGACGTGCCGGTCATCTTCGTGTCCGCCTATGGCCAGGACCGGCTCATAGCCAGGGCGTTCGAGATGGGGGCAGACGACTACGTCGTCAAGCCCTTCTCCCCGACCGAGCTAGTGGCCCGCATCAAGGCGGCCCTGCGCAGGCGAGCGACGTCCGAACCGTCGGCGCCCTATGTAGTGGGAGACCTGACCATCAACTACGCCGAACGCCATGTGACCTTTGCCGGCAGTCCGGTAAGTTTGACTCCCATCCAGTACCGGATGCTCGTCGAACTGGCGGCGAACGCGGGGCGGGTGCTGACCTACGAACACCTGCTGAGGCGGGTCTGGGGATCGGAGGGCGACGCCGACGTGCGGCCCATGCGCACCGCCATAAGCGCCATCCGACGCAAGCTCCGCGATGACGCCGACAACCCGACCTACGTCTTCACCGAGCTTCGTGTCGGGTACAAGATGCCCAAGGCGGATATGCCGGGACCGGAGACGGAGTGACAATCGCCCTGCTTACTGCTGGTGGGCAAGTTTCGCCCGAACAGCGAGGGCGGGATTACTATCAGCGCTGCGCAGGTGGATAACAACGACACGAGTGGCCTACGAGTTCCCACAGGAGGAGTACCCTGTTGGCCGGAGGCGTCTTCCGCCGGGTGGCTTTGCTCCCTCGGCTCCGCATTCCTAAAGGGAGACTTCCCAGCAAAAAGTTCGCAGTACAGTACGCTCCGGCCCACCAATTTCCCAGTATCTACACACATTTTCTCCAATGTTCCTCCAAAGGCGTGCGGAGTCGGAAGGACAGACTTGGCTTACCAAATCGTTATTCTCGAAAAAATGACCACTTGGCCCGGAACACTCTCAACCGTCCGGAGCGCCTCAACGCGTTGAACGAGCAGCTGTTCCTACAGTTGAACTCCGCGCTGGATTACGTGGCCGGCGACCGGGTAGTCCGGACACTGGTGCTGATCGGCGCTTCAACCCCAAGCAACTGCACCGTGCCCGTGGGTTCTGCTGCCGACGCCTTCAAGGACAACTGAATTCTGTCCTACCGCAATGCCACGGGCTGTACGATTTCGCCGCATCGCCAACGCCTTAGTGAAGGGATATAATCGCACCGTAAGATGGAGTTCTGGTCGGGCACTTGGGGCGATATAGCCACAATAGTTGGGATCATGGTCTCATTGGGCGGCCTCGGTTGGGCTATCAAAGAGGCCCGTGGGGCAAGAACTGCTTCAGAGGCAGCGAAAGCTGCAGCGAGCGAGACTAGGGACGAAGTAGCCAGCCATTTGCAGGCGGTAGATTTGCAGCGCGCCATTGGGCTGATTGAGCGTGTCAAGACCTTGCACGACAATGATCGATGGGAGGCATCTAGGGAGCATTACCCAACGTTGAGAGCGATGCTCTCGGACGTCATAGCCCGTTGTCCTGAAGATCAAGCCGGTGTTCGCGAGAAACTGGCGACTGCGAGAACAATCGTCGGCGACATGGAAAACTTCGTTCGCCCGCGCGTTAGCCGCGCTATCCCCGAGCGCGACCGGTCCCGATTGAATCAAAGTCTGAATGATATCCAAAGTGTTTTGGAAGAATTGGCAAGTAATGTCGGTTTTGGCAATTCGCAAGGAGAGACGAGATGATCGACTTGGGTCAGATCCTAGAAGGAGTAGTTCAACGAACGACGGAAGGCAAATTGAAATGGAGCCGGACCGTTCAAAATGATCGATTCGTCTCCTCTGTGGATGCAATCTCAATCGTGATTGTGGAGATTGACAGTCACAGGCAGACCACGTATCGTCTCGACATACTTGATGAATCGGGAGAGACTGTTGAGTCCCTCGGTTTCCAGGATACGACTCCAGAACAGGACCGAGAATTAGCACGTCTATATGTGCTGGCCCGCCGTTCAGCCCTCGACATTAACTCGACTTTGGAAAAACTGGCTAAAGCTCTTGAGTTGTAGTCAGGCCCTTCGCACCAGTGGGCAACTATGAATGCCGTGATCGTGAGGGTCGTTTGTGTTCATTCCAACAGCTTCGCTTTGGCGGCGGGCTCGCGATGTCCCTTGGGGGTGTGGAGCAATCCATATCACACAGCGTAAGGGTCCCCGGTCAGGGCCCGGTGTAGAACTCCGTGTCCGAGTGGAACTGGAACCATCCGAACCAGAACGATATGTGTGTGGGTATCCGCGCAAGCTTCTCCGACTCGTCTGCCGTGTTGATCAGAAACTCCTCGGTCACCTGCTTGCTGAACCCGTGCCAATGTTTACCGCACCAATATAGCCGTTGGCACAACTATTGACAGCAGATTAGACGAACTCGGATACTCGGCATCGGGGCTAGTAGGAGCTTATCCGATTCGCTCGACCAGATTCTTATATCAGAACCTCGCAGCGAAAAGTTCGCAGTAGAGCCTGTCTCAGAAGTCTGACGCACCGAGGTCATGGGTTTCTGGATGTCGGCTTTCGTTGCCATGACGGTGTTCTCTGCTGTGTTTCCGATCGCGTCATTCCGCAGAACGCTAGAATCAGCCTGCCTCGCTTAGCGTGAATCCAGGCAAGCGACTTTGTGAGACAGGCTCAGTGCAGTCTCCTTAGGCCCACCAATTTAAGGAGTATGGGCCGAGTCTACTTCTTCAGGATGTGGACCGTGGTGATGTCGCCGGCGCCTGAGCACTGGGCTATTCCCACCTTGGGGTCGGCGACCTGACGCTTGCTTGCTTCTCCGCGCAGTTGCGGCAGCGGAATGTGTCGACTGTACCCGGCAGGGGGTTCGGCGCCCCAGGCCGTCTCCGCATTTCTTGCTGCGTGGAAGACCGGGCGCTGGAGGATGCATTGGAGGGCTTCGGGAACGCTGCGGCCCAGTTTGGCCTATAAGCTTCGGAGTCGGTGTAAGCGACCTTCATCTAGTAGACCTGCCACAGCAACCCCGGGAGCGCTCACTCCCCCAGATTAATCACTATGTTGTCTGGACCCCTCGAGAGCACAGCCTCGGCAGGTTCGTCGGTTACGTTCCCTTCAATATGGGGCATATGAGCTGGCACGAAAATAAAGTCCCCTGGGCCAGCGTCGACGTATTCTTCGAAATTCTCTCCGAAGTAGACCCGGACCTGGCCGCTCAACACGAAGGCTGCGGTCTCTGCCTCGCCATGGTGGTGTGGAGGTCCCAAGGTATTAGGTAAACAAGTCACGTGGCCTAGCCAGATCTTGCCGGCGCCAACGGTGTTGGCGTCGATACCGGGCTTTCTGATCATACCCCGGGTTTGGGTTGTGGTACTTGGGTCCTGAGTGCCATGGACTACCTGCACCACATTGCCTTCCACGGTAGCGCTCATGATTGGCCTCCTACCTTATCAAGAGATACTGAATCAAAGTTCGCTGTACACTACACTTCGGCTCACCAATTTAAGGGGTCTGAGGTGGGCCTACTTCTTCAGGATGTGGACCGTGGTGATGTCTCCGGCCCCTGAGCACTGGGCCACCCCCACCTTGGGGTCGGCAACCTGACGCTTTCCGGCCTCGCCGCGCAGCTGCAACACCGTCTCGTGAATCTGGCGGATGCCCGTTGCTCCGAACGGGTGCCCCATTGCCAGCAGACCGCCGTCAGTGTTGGTGGGGAGGTTCCCGCTCAGTTGGGTCCTGCCCTCTCTGGAGGCTATCCAGGCTTCGCCCTTTGGCAGGAGCTCGAGGGTCTCAAGCTGCTGAAGCTCACCGATGGTGGCGGCGTCGTGGACTTGGACTATGTCGACGTCCTCGGGTCCAATGCCGGCCATCTCGTAAGCCTGCCTGGCCCCCTCTTCACCTCGATAGGGATTCATGGCGGGATTGTCCGCGCCCCGTCCGGTGTAGGTGCCGGTGGTCAAGACGGCCCCGGCCACTGAGATGTAGCGGGAGTTGTCGGGCGCCAAGCTCTTTATGGCGTCCTTGGCGCATAGAATCGCCGCTGAGCCGCCTTCACTGGTGGGACAGCACTGGTACAGGGTGAGGGGGTCCGCAATGGCCCGCGACTCCAGCACCTCGTCCAGGGTAAAGACCTTGTTGTAATGGGCGTAGGGGTTGAGGGCGGCGTTCCGGTGGGCCTTGACCGCCACTTGGCCCAGCACGTCTATAGGCGCGCCGTACTCCTCCATGTACCGCCGTGCCCTCAGGGCATAGGCGGCCATCATGTGGTCGGCTCCGATGAGGCGTTCGGGGCTGTCCTCCGCAGTGACGGTCACCGGTCCCCTAGGGACCTTCTCGGCGCCGAACGCCAGGACCACGTCGTAAAGGCCTGTGGTTATGCCCCAATAGGCTTGCCAGAATGCCGTGGAGCCGCTGGAGCATGCGTTCTCCACGTTGATTATTGGAATTCCCGTCAGACCCAGGTCCCTCAAGGTCACTTCACCCATGGACATGCCCTGGTAGTAGACGTGGCCGAAGTAGGCCGCCTGCACGTCCCTCCAGCGTATTCCGGCGTCCCCAAGGGCTTCCACCACGGCGTCGCGGGCGAGCCCCGCAAGGTCCTTTTCCGGGAACCTTCCAAAGGGATGGAGCCCTACTCCTAGGACCGCAACCTCTCTTCCAGGCGCAAGGGCCATGCTCACCCTCCTTCAGTGTTTCCGGCAGTGCTTCCGGCAGCGTTTCCGGAGGCGCCGCCCGGGCGTTTCCACTTGTAGACCACCAGATCGTTGCCCTCGGAGTCTTGGCCGCCCACCGCCAGGGTCAATTCCAACTCCATCCCGACCCGGATCTGTTCGAAGGGAGTGTCCACTATCTCCGACAGCACGTGGGGCCCTTCCGGAGTCTGTACCTGCCCAAGGGCATAGGGAACGTCTCCCTTCCAGCCTGCCGGCGGCGCCCGGACGATGGTGTAGCTGTAGAGGCTTCCGGTCCGGCTTAGCTCCATCGACCTTACGTCGCCTGACGTGCAGCTTTGGCAGAAGACCAGGCTGCCGAAGAAGTGGGCGTTGCATTCGTTGCAGGCCGTGCCTATCAGGGACCCTTCAACGCCGTCCTCGCCGGTGAGTCTGAAACGGGACGGGGCTACGGAGATGCGTTTCTTCCCGGTCAAATGCGGACCTTTCGATTGGCCGATTGGGGCTCCGAGTAGTGTAAGGAAGGCCTTTCGGGGTGTCAACACAGCGGATTGACTCATAAATAGTGTTACCGAAAGGGGGTGACGTTGCCTCAGAAATTATGTTATCGGAGCACGGCGTGACGCGAGGCAGTGTGAAGGAGTATTTGGAAGCGATACGAGAGCGGTGCGTTAAGGCCGGCTAGAAGGAGAAGATGGGCGTCTTGGAGCGGCACGGCGAACTGGTCTTGGAGGCGATCATACCTATCCAGACCTTCACCGAGTGGAACGAGAACCAGCCGGGCTTCTTAGAGATAGACCTCGTGGCCCACTCCGGGGATTCAACCGACGGGTTCTACCTGAACACCCTGAGCGCCGTGGACGTGGCCAACAGGTAGGTGGAATGCCGCGGAGTGTTTGGGAAGGGCCAGGAACGGGTGGACAGCGCCGCAATGCTCCTTGGCCTGTTCTAAGCCTGCTTATTAACCGTGGGTTCCTCCAAAGGTGTGGTATGGAATCCTCAGCGGTGAGGGCCGTCGGTGAAATAATGGTTCAAAAACCTGCCCAGTTATACATCCAAACGGCGCCTCTGGGTAGGCTCGTCTGGTTCAAAGGTATACCACTTCCGACCACGCGTCCTTTCAGGGCGAACGCCTCTGAGGGCGACGAGAGGTGGTCGAGGGGCTACGCTGATAAGTCAGTTTATGTAATTTGTGGGTACGGGGTTATTGGTTGTACACTCCCCAATGAATAACCCTATCGTAATCGGGTCCGGAGCTAGGTTAATGGTTTCTATCAATACAGTTTGTTTTCAAGGCATATGCAGAGACTATCGCAACGCTGTAGTTCAACACATACGAACTAGTTTAAAGAGCAACTATCCTGACGACTGGCTTTCTAAGCTTATATCGCCGTTCCAAAAAGAGTGGGACGCAATAAGAGACGCTGGTAACAAACCTCGTCGGACTGGTGAAATAGGTGGACAGTTGGTTGACGAATTTGATCTGTTGGGTGTGAACCACTTTTACAATTTGTTCGACAAGTACTTCCGGGAGCTATTTCCTGACGTTCACGACATGCCTGAGGAGTCTGTCAGGAAAACGAAACAAGCTATCCTACGTTGGGCAGGAACCATCAAAGACCTTAGAGACCCAGCTCTCGGACACCCAGCTGAAGCGGACATGGACGTTCAAGACGCTTTTATGATGCTGGATTCGGCGAGAAGGATTCTGCAATTCATCAATCCTGACGTCGCCGAGCAACTGGCTACACTGTATGACGACGTTAGCAACTGGAAGTTGCAATTGACGGTCGAACCTATACCTGAACAAAGAGTAGTGGAGGGGAGTACCCTACCTTCACGAGAATCGATAGCTCCCCGATTTGTTGGCAGGCAAACCGAATTAGCTAATTTGACTACATGGTACAAAGATCCGCATTCTCAGGTTTGGCTGCTCGCGGGTGACGGGGGTAAGGGAAAGACGGCCATAGCCTACCAGTTTGCAGTCTCGATTCGTAATGATCCGCCACCCGAACTAGAAATCGTGATTTGGTTAAGTGCGAAGGCTAGACGTTTTGTTTCAGGTCAATCGCTAGATATAGAATCGCCGGACTTTTGGGACTTGGATTCCGCTCTCGCTTGTGTGCTTCAGGCTTATGGTGCAATTGATGTAGCAGGAAAGGACATACAAACTAAAGCTGAAGAATGTCTTGAATATCTCAGGCAATTGCCTGCTCTTATCATTCTCGACGATGTGGACTCTCTTGAAGGCCGTAATCTGGAGGCAATGAATTTTTTCATAGAGAGAACCCATACCACCCCATCAAAAGTCCTGCTTACATCCCGGCGAGTTCCTTTTGGTATGGAGCCACGGACTACCCAAGTCACCGGGTTTGAATCCGCGAGTGAGGACGGGATCGCGTTCATAGATAGCCGCATAAAATTGTATGAGCTAGAGCCAGGTCAGTTCTCCAGGGCACTGAAAACAAGAATCTTGGAAACCTGTGACGGTAGCCCGCTGTTTGTGGAAGACCTCCTCAGGTTATTCATGGTTGGCGAGACCCCAGGGCACGCGATTCAATTGTGGAAGGCCCATCAAGGGGAGAACGCTCGGCGGTATGCTCTTCAACGTGAGTTTGATATGTTGTCCGATTTGGCCAAAAAAGCACTTCTTAGCTGCGCATTGTTTCCTGAGCCGGTTTCCTTGCCAGAAATAGAAGTCACTGCCGGGATACCGAAGGGGCAATGTTACTCAGCAATTCAAGAATTGCACAACCTGTTCTTGTTGCCAAGACCTAGTTTCACTGAAGACGTACCGAGATTTGCGTTAAACAGCAACACCCGGCAATTGGTAAGAGAAGTCTACGGTGGAACTGACTTAGCCCAGCGTATCTCTAGTTCGATCAAAGTAATTATGGGGGAAGTAGAGGCAACACCCGCACAGCAGCGGAGAATAGGGCAATACATACGGCAAGCGGTTACTCAAGTCAAGCTAGATCAACATTCTAGTGCCGAAGAGACTCTCTTAGTGGCATTGAAGACATACGCTGAAAACTCGGACTTGCATGGCACCCTGGGGTGGGTATACAAGACTTGGAGCCCGAATCCCCGCTTTACTGATGCTCGCAAGCAGTTCATTCATGCTGCAGACCTCAAGTCTAAAAAAGAGGATACTTATCGGCATTGGTGGCAGATGGAACGAGGACAGTTGGAGTGGACCTCAGCTGCCTCTGCAGCCGAGAGAGGACTCGAGATGATTTCATCATCCGAGCGCCTAGCATATATGGCTGGATTTGCTAGGAGCCAATCGGCTAAGGATTTGTACCAACAAGCTCAATACAGCAGGGCAGAACAAGAAGCCAAAAAAGCGGAAGTCCATCTCAAAAATGCACTATTGGATATAGATGATGTTGGGCAAGGCCAGTACCAATTCCACAGTAGTATATATCGCGCAATGGTTATCAACTATGAGTACCTAGTTCGAATCAGCCAGAATCAACAGGACAGCGGTGGCGAGCGTTATTTTCTACGGCTTCTGGACAGTTCGCTGAGACGCTGGGCCAATGAGCATCCCGGAGACCCTAACGCATCGTCCGAGAAACAACGGCTTGTATATAGGTTTCCTAGCCTAAACAAGTAGCAACCGAGCGGCATACCTTTAGTGCCCTAGTCCTCCAACTGCCTCGTTAGGGCCTCGGGGTCGGTGACGGGGAGTTGGCAGACGTAGTTCTGGCATACGTAGGCTGTGGGCTTGCCGTCCACCAACGTCCGGCCCTCAAGTAGGGGCGTTGAGGACGGACCGGCCAGGGCCTTTTCAGGCGAGGCCCCGGCCAGGACCTTGTTGGGCAGACAGCCGCCGTAGATGGCGCCGAGCAACGACTTGGTTGCCGGGTCGGCGAGCTCGCCGACGATGGCTATCTCTTTGGGGGTTGACAGGTAGAAGTCCAGAGCGCACAGCCAATGGCCCATGCCGTTGGGAGCGCGTATGAGGTACTGGCGCATGGCCCTGAGAGCCGTCGACGCACGGCGGGAGTATTCGCCGTCGCCCGTGAACATCGACAGTCGCAGAAGCATGTCCACGGCCACCGAGCTTCCGCACGGCGTGGCGTTGTCGAATACGTCCCTGGGCCGCACCACCAGGTCTTCATGGTCACGGCCCGTGTCGTAGAACCCGTTCTCCGCCTGTTCCCAGAACAGGTCGATCATGCCGTCGGCCAGACTCCTTGCTTCGTTCAGCCAACGGTCGTCAAAAGTGGCCTCATATAGATAGAGGAGACCGTCGGCTAGATAGGCGTAGTCTTCCAGGTATCCGTTTAGATGAGCTTTCCCGTCCTTATACGTGCGCAGCAGCCTGCCGTCGCGGACGAGCTCTTGGAGGAGGAACTCGGCGCAGTCCACCGCCGCTTGCCTGTAATCGTCCCGGTCCAGGATGGACGCGGCCTCGGCGAAGCTGCGGAGCATCATGCCGTTCCAGGCCGTCAGCGCCTTGTCGTCCCGCCCGGGATGGACGCGTCCTCCCCTGGCCTCCATGAGCTTGCGCTTGGCTGACGAGACTGCCGACGCAAGTTCCTCCGGGGCGATTCCCGCTTCGGCGGCGAAAGACTCAGGCCCCTGCGGAGTGTTGAGGATGTTTGTGCCCTCGAAGTTCCCCGCCTCGGAAGCTCCAAAGTAGGCGCCTATAAGGTCGGCGTCCTTTTCTCCCAGGACCAGCTTCAACTCGTCCCTGGTCCAGAGGAAGAACTTGCCCTCCTCGCCTTCACTGTCGGCGTCCTGGCTTGAGTAGAAACCTCCGGCGGGGTCACGCATCTCCCGTATGACATAGTCCAGGGTCTCCTCTGCGACGCGCCTGTAAAAACCGTTCTCGGTGGCCTGGAAAAGATGGAGGAATAGCCTGATCAAAAGGGCGTTGTCATACAGCATCTTCTCAAAGTGGGGGACCAGCCAGTATTGGTCCGTTGAGTAGCGGTGAAAGCCTCCACCGACCTGGTCGTAGATGCCCCCCATAGCCATTTGGGAGGCGGCCATCTCGACCATCTCCAGGGCCCGGGGGCTGTTGGTGAGCTTGTAATAGCGGAGTATGAACTCGTAGGTCATGGGCTGAGGGAACTTGGGGGCCGACCCGAACCCACCGTTCTGAAAATCATAGTTGGAGACCAGGTTCTGGAATGCTTGGTGGAGCACGTCGGGACTCAAGGGTTCCTGGGCCCTGGGAACTTCCGCCATCTGCTGGACACGAGAGACAAGCTGTTGTGTGGCTTGTATCACGTCTCCCCGTTTGTTCCTGTAGGCGTCGGCCATTGCCGTCAGCAGCCGTGGGAACGAGACCATGCCTCGATTGTCGTCCGGGGGGAAATACGTCCCCCCGTAGAAAGGCCTGCCGTCGGGAGTAAGGA
The DNA here is from genome assembly GCA_965237875.1 of Dehalococcoidia bacterium. Lineage (GTDB taxonomy): Bacteria > Chloroflexota > Dehalococcoidia > Lucifugimonadales > JAGWBF01 > DAOUJI01. The sequence continues at coordinate 1,067,400 of CBDEGP010000002.1, read as the reverse complement.
ACACGGTCAAGGGCCAACCGCCGCTTCCCGTCAAGGCCTGGACTGCGTTCATATATACGTTGTCAATGTCCGGGCGTTCCTCCCGGTCTACCTTGATGGAGACGAAGTTGTCGTTCATCAGACCGGCCGTCTTTTCGTCTTCGAAGGACTCCCGCTCCATGACATGGCACCAGTGGCAGGCGGAGTAGCCGATGCTGAGAAGGATGGGCTTGTCCTCGGCCTGCGCTTTGTCGAGAGCTTCCCGGCCCCAGGCATGCCAGTCCACGGGGTTGTGGGCATGCTGGAGAAGATATGGGCTGGTCTCTGTGATCAAGCGATTAGGCATCGTTCCTCCCGGAGGCTGTATGGCCCCTATTGTCTCCGATAACCGCTTGGAACGCCAGGCTGGGATGGATGCCTTGGCGCAAGGTGTTTGATATACTGACCCAAACCGCGTAGGTCCGGTTGTCCTCTGGCCCCGGTTATCCGCTGGAATGGAGGTTGGCATGAAGCTGGCATCTGCAGTTTCCGACCTGAGCGACATGGAATCGGCGCTGGACCAGTGTGTCGAGTCCGTCACGGAAGAGATGGGAGACCTGGATGTTCACCTGGTCGCGGTGTTCATTTCCGAGCATTTTTCCGTGGGTTATGGCGATATCTCCAACATGATCAGAAACAAGATGGGCTCGGTCAGGGTATTCGGATGCTCCGCCGGAGGGGTGATCGGCGGCGGACGTGAGGTGGAGCACAGGCCCGGCCTTTCGGTGACGGCGGCCAACATGCCCGGCGTGGAGATGACTCCCTTCCATTTGGAGGATTCGGACCTGCCCGACCTGGACGCTGCCCCGGAGGAGTGGGAAAAGGCCCTGAAGGTGTCGTCGGAGACGGACCCCAAGTTTCTTCTGTTGGCGGACCCGTTTAGCTTCGCAGCCGGCAACCTGCTTCTTGGGATGGACTACGCATATCCCAACAGCGTCAAGATCGGCGGGTTGGCCAGCGGAGGACGCACTCATGGAGACAACGCCCTGTTCCTCGGCGACGAAGTTTTCAGGTCCGGGGCCATCGGAGTAGCCCTCGCGGGGAACGTAGAGGTGGACACCATAGTCGCACAGGGATGCCGCCCCGTGGGTTCCCTGATGTCGGTGACCAAGAGCGATAGGAACATCCTCAGAGAGTTGGACGATCGTCCTCCGCTGGAGGTCGTGAGAGAGATGTTCCAGGCGGCCTCCCAACGCGACCAGGAGCTGATGCAGAGTTCCCTGTTCCTGGGCATCCTGATGGATGACTTTGTAGACAACCCCCAGCAGGGGGACTTTCTTGTGCGCAACATCATAGGCATGGACGGGCGGACCGGCGCGATGGCTATCGGAGAGACCCTGCATGAGGGGCAGAGAGTCCAGTTCCATCTACGGGACGCCATCACCTCGTCGGAGGACTTGGCGAACCTCCTGAACAGGTACGATCAGGGGAGCCTCGGCGCCGGAGCGCTTCTATTCTCCTGCCTGGGACGGGGTGAATATCTCTACGGTCAGCCGGACCATGACACCAACATGTTTCGGGACAAGGTGGGGCCTTTGCCCCTGGGCGGTTTCTTCTGCAACGGAGAGATAGGCCCGGTGAGCGGCTCCACTTTCCTCCACGGCTACACCAGCTCCTTCGGCATATTCAGGCCCCTCGACGGCCCCTAGATCGAGGGCGCCTCATGCCCGACAACGTCGTCAAGGCGGGGATGCCCGCATCCCTCACGGGACAGTTTGCAGGCCAGGGAACCCAGGCGTTCAGGGGAGCTCAGGCGTGGGTCCAAGACTGCAACTACGGCGGGGGTCTGACGGTTGCAGGCGTCCCGCGCCCGGTCGAGTTGGTCCGCTATGACGACGAAAGCTCCACTGCGGCGGCGGCCGAGGCCACCCGGCGGCTCATCGTTCAGGACCGGGTGGACCTGCTGCTGGGCCCATACGCCAGCTCGCTGAGCTTGGCCTCCGCCTCCGTTGCGGAAGAGCGCCGCCGGGTCCTCTGGTGCCACGGAGGGGCGTCCGACGACATATACTCGAAAGGGTATAAGTGGGTCGTCGGGGTCCTCACACCGGCCAGCCGCTACCTTGAAGGGGTCATAGACATCGCCAGGGAAGCGGACGCCTCCGCCTCCAGGCTCGCCGTGATCGCCTCCGATCGCGGCTCGTTCCCTCGAACGGTGGCCCAGGGCGCTGTGGACTATGCTCACTCCAAAGGTTTCGAGGTATGTTTCGACGCTCGATATACGCCGCCTTTCCGCGAGTCCGCTTTGGATTTGGCTGGACTTCAAACCTCGACGCCTGACGTGGTAATTGGCGTTGGCAGGATTCAGGACGACCTTGCCCTGGCGAATATGCTGTCCCGGTCAGGTCTGGAGTGCGGCGCTGTCGCTGTCGTGGTGGCCGGGGTGTCCGAGTTCGCCCAGGAGTTGGGCGGGGCCGTCCAGGGCTTCATGGGCCCCAGCCAATGGGAACCGGCGGCGGTTTACCGGCCGGACTACGGCCCTACGGTTGAAAGTCTTGGCTCAAGACACTCCATGTTCCTGCCCGGCGGCGGAGACTACGCAATGGCCCAGGCGTATGCAGCCGGGCTGATAGCGCAGCGCTGTGTGGAGGAAACGGGTTCGTTGGACAACGAGATTCTGCGGGCCCAGGCATCCAAACTGGACTTCAAGACTTTCTATGGCCGGTTCAAGATAGACCCGGGGACGGGGCGTCAGGTGGGGCGGTCGGTGGTGATCGTCCAATGGCAGCAGGACAGGAAGGTGGTGGTCTGGCCGCCTGAGTTGCGTCAGGCCGACCCCGTATACCCTGTGCGTCTGGCTTCCCCCTAGCGGAGCGGGCTAATCGTTGGGGGTCACCAGGGACTCGGGTTCCCGGCCTGATATGAGCCGCTGTATGTTCTCCAGTGCGAAAGCCGTGGCGCGCAGTTCGCTTTCCTGGGTGCTCCCCGCCATGTGGGGCGTCACCACCACGTTGTCCAGCTCGAACAGGGGGTTGTCCTCTGGAGTCGGTTCCTGCTCCAGGACGTCCAGCCCTGCGGCTGCGATGACTCCGTTTGTAAGGGCTTCGTACAGAGCGGCCTCGTCCACCACGGGGCCGCGGCAGGTGTTGATGAGGTAGGCCGTCGGCTTCATAAGCCCTAGCTCCCTGGAGCTTATCATCCCCCTCGTCTGCCGGTTCAGCGGCACGTGGAGGCTCACTATGTCCGACTCTCTAAGCAGCTGGTCGAAAGAAACGGGCCGGACGTTCAACTCCCGCTGGATGTCGTCCGGTATGGCTGCGATGTCGTAGTAGACGGTCTCGGTGTCGAAAGCCGTGAGACGCTTGGCCACCTGCTTGCCGATATGTCCGAGCCCGACGATGCCCACGGTCTTGCCGGTGAGTTCAGTTATCGGACCGGCCATGCTCTGCCGCCACTTCCCTTCCTTTACCGTATTGTGCCAGTGGGTCATGGTGTGTCGTCCTACAGACATCATCAGGGTCAGGGCGTGTTCCGCCACGGCGATGGCGTTGCCGCCGCCGTTGTTGGCCACCAGCACACCCATCTCCCCGGCCGCTTTTACGTCTATCCGGTCGTAGCCGGCGCTGATGGTCTGCACCAGTTTGACGGAGGGGCATCCCTTCAGGATGTTCAAGGAAAAGGTGTTTGGGGTGACGATGAGCGCCACGGCGCCTGCGCATTGCCTTATCTGCTCATCCTCGGGGAGGTCCGCATCCACCACGACGAAGTCTATATCCGGCGGAGCAGTGCGGGCCATTGTTTCCGCCCTTGCCCGGTAGGCGGGGATCGCTTGGAAAACGACTTTTGATCGCTGGTCGGTCATAGCTCGCTCCTGGGTTGTTGGGATTGCCTATCTGCGGAATAAGTCCTTGACCTTGTCAAAGAACGGCCTGGAATTGACGCCTGAAAGGAACTTTTCAAAGTCCTGCTCGGCTGTGCCCGACCTCTTGAGGTCTTTGTTCCTCTTCTCCATGACCTCCAGGACGTGCTTGTCTTCGCCCTTGTCGAGCCAGAAGCCGTGCTCCTGCTCGCAGTAGTCCATCTCCACGTCGTAGTACCTGTACCTGAACCACTTCATCTGGCCCTTGCAGTGGGGACAGAGAAGGTCGGAACCGTAAGACCAGGTCATCAAGCTGCCCTTGGGAACGTCGTCGGCAACTGTATCTTCCAGCTCTCCCAGTTCGTGATGCTCTAGCCACATCCCCTGACATGTGGAGCACCTGTCCACTTCCAGTCCCTTGTGCTTTTCCACCGTCAACTCAACGTCGCAACGTGGGCAGTCCATACCGCTCCTTTCACCCTGTGCCAAGTTTGAAGTGTAGACGTGGGCGAAAACTTGGTCAATCCCCACAGCCTACCGATAAGGGAGCCCTTGCCCTAAGACATACAGCCACCCGACGCAGTGTCTGCCCCTTAGTAGTGACGTTCTGGGGACACTAGGATATAATTAGCAGCCGTGAAATCCGTCGTATCGAAATTTGCGGCTGCCGCTCTGGCTATTGGCGTCCTGGGCTCCATTGCGGCAGTTTCCGCCTGTGGCGGCGAAGACCCGACGTTCACGCCGACTCCTTCTCCGACACACCAACCCACCGCGACCCCAACTGCTCAACCTGAAGAAAGTAGGAACACCATATTGACAGCCACCATAAACACCAACAATGGCACGATCGTAGTTGAGCTTTTCAAGGACCAAACTCCCGTAACCGTAGAGAACTTCGTCAAACTGTCCGGAGACGGCTTCTACGACGGCGTCATATTCCACAGGGTCATCAAGGACTTCATGATTCAGGGCGGCGATCCCACCGGCACAGGCACGGGCGGACCGGGCTATCAGTTCCAGGACGAAATAGTTGCGGACCTGGTGTTCGACAAGCCCGGGCTGCTGGCTATGGCTAATTCGGGCCCTAACACCAACGGCTCCCAGTTCTTCATAACCACCGTGCCCACGCCCTGGCTCAACGGGAAGCACACCATCTTTGGCGAGGTGACCGAAGGACAGGATGTCGTCGTCGCCATATCCGAGTTGTCAACGCGCGGCGCAGACAAGCCCGCCGCCGATGTGGTGATCGAGAGCATTGTCATTGAAGAGACCTCGGAATAGGGACGGCCAGTGGGACAGACTCATCCTGAAACCCTAGCTGAAGAACTTCAATGCACGGCGGAAAAGCTGTGGGGGAAAGAGCGGGCCGAGGCTTTGCACCCTGCCATCGTTGATATGGCCGGAAGCGTGAACGCTGTCATGGCCCATCCGCCCGGCTCTGAGGACGAGCCTGCGTTCTTCCTCTGACAAGCGCTTAGGGCAACCCTCCGCTGGAGAGAAACCTTTGCATAACCCCCTCTCCCATTGGGAGAGGGCTGGGGTGAGGGCGTTCCCCAGCTTCGGGCAAGGCCCTGGATTCCGGCCTCCGCCGGAAAGACGGTTATACAAAGGCCGTCTAAGAGGGAGAAGATATGATGGAACTCCACCGCCTGGGCTTGGCCGAGTCGGGCAGGGCCATACACGAGGGGGAGATAAGCTCCTACAGGCTCGTGGAAGCCCTGTTGGAGCGTATAGAGCGCCTGGAGCCTCAGCTGAAAGCATGGGTGACCATCGATAGAGAAGGCGCCCTGGCGGCGGCCTCATCCTTGGACAACGAACTGGAGAGCTCCGGCCTCAGGGGGCCTCTGCATGGAGTTCCCGTGGCGCTGAAGGACATCTTCTACACCAAAGACCTGAAGACCACGGCCTGTTCCCCCATATACCAGGACTTCACGCCGCCTTACGACGCCACCTGCGTGGCTCGGCTTCGAGATGCGGGCATGGTGGTGCTGGGCAAGACAGTGACGACGGAGTTCGCCACGTCGGACCCGTCTCCGACACGCAATCCGTGGAACGCAGAGCACACTCCGGGCGGCTCCAGCAGCGGCTCGGCGGCGGGCGTGGCCGCTCGGATGTGCGCTGGCGCCCTTGGTTCCCAGACAGGCGGGTCAACCTGCCGTCCCGCCGCTTACAACGGGATCGTCGGCCTCAAGCCCTCCTATGGACGCATCAGCCGACACGGAGTCATACCTGTGAGTTGGTCCCTGGACACCGTGGGCATTCTGGTGCGGTCCGTGGAGGACTCGGCGCTTCTGCTGCAGGCCATGAGCGGGCACGACCCGGCAGACCCCGGCTCGTCCACGGCTCCGGTGGAGGACTACGTCGTGGGGCTGGACGCGCTTCCGGACAAGCCAAGGCTGGGGCTAATCCGGGAGTTTTTCATGGAAGTGTGCTATCCAGAGGTGTATGAGCACACCGAGTCTGTGGCTCAGGCCCTGGCGAACGCCGGAGCCGTCGTGGAGGAAGCGGATCTTCCAGAAAGCTTTGAGACCTGTTTCCCCAGCCACCACATCGTCATGAACGTGGAGTGCGCCGCTTTCCACGAGGCCAACTTCAAGGCGCGGCCTGACGACTTCGGCCCCAAGCTCAGAGCGAACATAGAGACCGGAATGCTGGTCCCGGCAGTCCACTACGTCCAGGCCCAGCGGCATCGGAGACACCTCAGCGTAGACCTGAACGCGCTGGCGGCCCGATATGATGCCCTGATAATGCCCTCGACACCGACTCCTGCGCCTCGAGACCTAGACACCACCGGAGACCCGGTGTTCCAACGGCCCTGGACCTCGGCAGGCCTCCCGACAGTCAGCCTGCCCTCGGGACTCAGCTCTTCAGGCCTCCCGCTGGGAGTGCAGCTTGCGGGAACCCGTTTTGGAGAGCCGAAGCTCCTGGCGGTGGCGCGCTGGTGTGAGAGGGTCATGGGGTTCGACTTGGAGCCGCCTCTCTGAGCCGATGGGCCGCCTGCGTCAGAAGCCGCCGCACGGGCGTCAGTCGCTGATGCACCGGGTCCACTCCCAGGTTGAATAGTCCCAAGCCGGTCGCGCCCAGTAGGGCCCCGCTTCCGGGCTCTCCGAAGACTACAGTGGTGAATCTCTCCCGACTATCTATTCTAAGCCGCACCTGGCCGATGTCCATTTCCACTACCCGATTGTCAGCCAACTCGAAAGGCAGGCTCTCCTCCACTTGGATGCCCAAAGCCTCCAGCACGGTCCTTTGGACGACAAGATGGCTGGCGCCCGTGTCGACCAGGGCGGCGAGAGTCTCGTATCGGACGCCTGCCAGGTTGCCCACCTGAATCTCTACAGAGAAAGCGCCCATTCCACTCCTTCAAGGGGACATTATACTGATCCCGCCGTCTATGGCCCAGGTCTGGCCGGTCACGTAGTCTCCGGCAGGGGACGCCAGGTATATGGCCAGGTATCCGACCTCTTTCAGTTCACCCAGCCTGCCCAGCAGCACTGTTTCCTTGGCCTGATCCTGCCGCTGCTGGTAAGCGTCCTCTGAAAGCTGGTCCTTGTCGGGGAACCGGCCCGGAGCGATTGCGTTGACCCGGATGTCGTAGGGGGCCCATTCCTGTGCCAGGGATTCGGTGAACCGCATGAGCCCGGCTTTGGCGGCGTCGTAGGCGGAGCGCCGCGCCATGCCTCGGAAGGAAGCCCAACCGGAGATGTTGATCACCGAACCCTGACGCCTTTCCAGGAAGTGGGGGCCGAACGCGCGGCATCCCTGGAAGGCCTCGGTAAGGTTGATGTCGATGATGCGATGCCAGTCGTCCTCCGACATGGCGGGCGGGCCTCCATCGGGCAGCGGAGCCACCGGGGCCTGAATTGCGTCGCCCACGCAGTTGACCAGGACGTCCAGATGGCCGAACTCAGACAACACCTGCTCAGCCAGCCGGTCCATGTCCGAGGACTTGGTGGCGTCTCCGTGGAAGGCCAAACCCTGGCGGCCCATCGCTCTGATTTCCTCGGCTACAGCGTTGGCCCCGACGGGCGTCAAGCCCGTGACGGCCACGTCGGCGCCGGCCTCCCCAAAGGCCAGCGCAATGCCCTTGCCGATGCCTCGCCCTGCCCCTACACACAGGACCTTCTTGCCGGTGACGTCGAAAACCGGAAGGCTCATGTCAACACTCCTTACGCAAGCTGGACCGGATTGAATGGAAGTGTAGTTTAGCCGACCGAGCCGGGCAAGGGGCGGGTAATGGTGCGCAGAGGTCCCCGGTTTCACGTAAACAGGAACCGGCGTCAATACATCGCCGCGAGGCGTTGTCCTGCTTCAATCTCCCGGAGCACGGTCTCTATATCGGCCGTTGGAAACCTGTTGCGCGACGCATCGGCGACGGCGCGCAGCTTGGATTCGACAGTTCCAGAGTGGTCCGCCCTTGCCTTGCGCAGCGCCTGCCGGACCCATACCGCAACGGTCACTCGCTGTCTGCGAGCAACGTCTTGAATCTCTAAGTATTCATCGTCATTCAAGAGGATTTGAAGTCGTTTAGCCATATCAACAATGTAGTTGACTGATATTCGAATAGTCAAATATTGTCTTGGTCACCACGCAGCAGACGGCGTGTCGCGGAGACACAGCGCATCAAGGGTAAGACAGCAACCTCATCGGCGCGCGAAGATACCCCAACTACACCGCCAACCTGACCCTAGAGGGGCACAAAGCACCGTATCCTTTGCGGACTGGAGCGTGGGGTCGAGGTTGCAAACCCTACTTCTTGGGCGGGTTGTTGCGCCTCCCAGGGCCGGACGGGTTTCCTGTCCTGCTCGGGAAGTTCGGGCCCTTGCCTCCTCCACCTTTCCCACCGCCACCCTTGCCCCCTTTTGCCACGATCGTCAGAATACTCATGCTCCATCTCCTCCTTGATTAGTTTTCTCTTACTACTCGCCCGCTGCCGGTAGCTTCGACACCATCAATGGCGCCGCCAGCGATCTGCTGGACATCCCCTTCCGCTTACCCAATGACCATTACCACGTATTTCGACCCGCCATCGCATCTCCGCTGCTCTCCAGTCAGCCCATGTGCATCCGTCCGGGAATAGGGGATATTGACTCCAATTTTCATACTCGCCCCCGTCGGAGCAGCGTATGTCTTTCATAGTATACAACATACAATTTTGCAGGTGGGATCGCAACAGGGTTACGGATCGGGCCGGGGGTTCCCTAGGAGTCGGCACCACATCCCACAAATACAGCACATGCGACTAATACAAACGCTATGAGGGCAAACATTGGACAGGCGTTCCGTGATTTCATCGCCGCCTCCACGACGTACAGTCCGCCGTGCTCTAGAGACCCACTCGGAGCTCCCGGCAGCGAGCCGCTTTCTGGAAACTGGACCTTGACGAGAGGAAAGCGCCTCGCGCCTTTGACGCACCGTGTCCCCTGGGGTAATATACGGGCGAGCGCCGACTTGAGGGGCATCGTGGGCAAAGGGGGATGCGCGAGCATTGAAAGCCATCTATCTGGAAGAGCCGGGTGACCTCAGCAAGGTAAGATACGGAGACCGCCCGGAACCCGAGGCCGGGCCGGGCGAGGCGGTCATAAGGGTTCGAGCGTCGGCCCTCAACCACGCAGACCTTTACATAATCAATGGGCGGACCAGCACCCGGAACCTGCCCCGGATATTCGGCCTTGACATGGCCGGAGAGGTGGCCCAGGTCAGCCCCACCGTGGACTGGCTCAAAGAGGGCGACCGGGTCCTCATAGACAACCGGGTCAAGTGCCATACCTGTGACCGCTGCCGCGCCGGCGTCGACCAGTACTGCCCCAATCAAAAGCGCCTAGGGTCCGACATCGACGGAGGCCACGCTCAATACTGCGTGGTCCCGGCCGTCAATGCCCATGCCATTCCTGACTGGATGGGATTCGATGAGGCCGCGTCCTTCCCCGTGGCAACCCATACGTCGTGGCATTGCCTCATCGAACGGGGCAAGCTGGAGCCGTGGGACGACATTCTCATCCATGCGGCGGGCAGCGGGGTGGGTTCGACGGCTATAGCCATCGCCAAGCACGTAGGCGCACGGGTCATCACCACGGCGGGAAGCGACTGGAAGCTGGACCGGGCTAAGGAGATGGGAGCGGACCTGGGCATCAACTACAACACAACCCCCAACTTCAGCAGTGTGGTGAGAGACTTCACCGACGGCCAGGGCGTGGACATCGTGTTCGACAGCGTTGGCGCCGAGGTGTGGGACGAGAGCCTAGCGTGCATCAAGCCGGGAGGCCGCCTGGTCATCACCGGCACCCACTCCGGGGCCAAATACGCGCTCAACCTCTCGCAGCTGAGCGGGACTCCCTTGTCCCTTCTGGGCAGCGGCGGGCGCAGCCGGCGCAGTTTCGGCGACATGATGAGAGTGATAAGAAAGGGCGGCATACGGGGCGTGGTGGGCAAGACCTTCCCTCTGGAAGAGGCGGCGGAAGCCTACCGCACCATGGAGAGCCGCGACTTTTTCGGCAAGCTGGTGTTGCAGACCCCGTAGACAGGCCCCACGAGAGACCAATCTTACTAGGCTTAGGAGGAAGCCATGAAGTTCGCACGTTACCTGGCCCACGGAGACGTAGCCTATGGTGTGGTGGACGGCGACACCGTTCGCGAGATAACCACTACGCCCTTCGAACCTTATGAGGTTACCGACCATGCCCACGGCTTGTCCGAGGTGAAGCTGCTTCCTCCCACGGCCCCGTCCAAGATACTGGCGGTGGGCCTCAACTACTACAGTCACCTGGGAGACAGACCTACGCCGGAGCAGCCCCTCATCTTCCTCAAGACGCCGTCCTCTCTGGCGGGCCACGGCGACCCCATCATCCGGCCAAGGGACGCGGAGACTGTCGAAGAGGAAGGCGAGCTAGTGGTGATCATCGGCAAGCGGGCGCGGAATGTTCCCAAGGAGCAGGCCCTGGAGTATGTTCTGGGCTACTCGTGCGGCAACGACGTAAGCGCCCGCGAGTGGCAAAGGGGCGACGGGCAGTGGTGGAGGGCCAAGTCCTCCGACACTTTCTCCCCCGTCGGACCCTACCTGTCCGACGAGATAGACCCGTTCGACGCCATGCTCACCGCCCGCATCAACGGCAAAGAGGTCCAGGCCGAGAGCACGTCGGGGATGGTGTTTGACCTGCCCGCCATCATAGAGTGGACCTCCCGCAGGATGACGCTGGAGCCTGGCGACATGATATTCATGGGCACGTCGGGCAAGCCGGCCGGTCTCCATCACGGGGACACGGTGGAAATCGACGTGCCAGGGATAGGCGTCCTGTCCAACCCGGTCGTCTCTGAAGAGTAGCACAGCGGATGGCCTCCCCAAGAGGAGACGCACTGGTAAAGGGAGGGCTTCTGGTCTCCGGCCAGGGGATATCCCGGGGCGACGTGCTGGTTTCGGGAGAGCATATAGCCCAAGTCGGCCCTGACCTGTCCGGCGTCGAGGCCTCTCGGACCATTGACGCCGCGGGCCGCTACGTTTTGCCCGGAGCAGTCGACGCCCATTGCCATCCCGTCTACTCCGACAGGATGGACCAGTACACGGTCACCGCCGCCTACGGGGGCGTAACCACCGTCATCGCCTTTGTGGGGAACGTCGCCGGGTGGGGTTTCAGCGGCTACACCACCGACCTGGTCAAGGGGTTCATAGAAGAGGGCGAACGTATCTCCCACCTGGACTTCTCGGTGCATGGGACCTACACAGCCGCCGACGAGGGCATCCTGGACAGGTCCATCCCGGAGCTTATGAAGCTTGGAGTCATCTCCTTCAAGGTGTTCCTTGCCTATAAGCGCCGCGGCATGGCCATCACCGAGAACGGCCTTCTCAAGACCATGGACCTGGCGGCGAGTGAGGGCGGCCTTCCCATGGTCCACTGCGAGAACGCCTGCTGCATCGATTACCTCGTGGACAGCCACCTGGGACAGGGAAAAACCGGGCCTGAATACTATCCTCCCTCCCAACCCGCGATTCTGGAGTCGGAAGGGCTCTACAGGGCCTCCACTTTTTCCCAAGTGGCGGGTTCGCCCCTCTATTCCGTGCACCTCAGCGCCAAGGAGTCCATCCCGCTGGTTCGGGAGTTCAGGGATAGAGGCGTACAGCTGTTCACCGAGACCTGCCCTCATTACCTGGCCCTGACGGATGAGGAGATGTCCCGCAGGGGGCCGCTGGCTAAAGTGGGCCCGCCGCTGCGAAAGCCGCCGGACGTGGAAGCCCTGTGGCAGGCGCTTGCCGACGGCACGATAAACGTGGTCGCCAGCGACTCGGGGGGCCGCACCGTCGCGCAGAAGACGACGGGAGGCGACAACATCTTCGATGCTCCTCACGGACTCAACACAATCGAGTTCATGATGCCGGTGGTCTGGACTCACGGCGTAAACACGGGCCGCATTACGCTTCCCAGGCTGGTCCAGGTATTCTGTGAGAACCCGGCCAAGATATTCGGGATTTACCCCAAGAAGGGGGTCATCCAGCCCGGCGCCGACGCCGACCTGGTGATATGGGACCCGGCCGGGGAGCACACGGTCAACGGCCAGCACGGTAACACCGACCACTCCGCTTTCGACGGCTTCGAACTTCTGGGGATGCCCGAACTTACCATGCAGAGGGGTCGGGTCATTATGGAAAAGGGTGAATTTCATGCCAAGCCGGGCGCCGGTGAATTCCTCCCAGGAAACCCCGACCTGGCGGCGTATGCTCCAACCGGCTATAAGGTAACGTAAGAGAGGGCAACGATGCGAATATGCTCATTTCTACCCAGCGCCACGGAAATAGTCTACGCCCTTGGACTCGGCGGAAGCCTTCACGGCGTCACCCATGAATGTGATTACCCCCCGCAGGCCAAGCAGGTCAGGCAGGTGGTCAGCAGCATTTTCCAGGGCGGAGACTACTCCAGCAGCGACATACATTCGATGATCGCCGAGAGGCTCAGAGAAGAAAAAGGCATCTACGATATAGACGAAGACGCCATCATGGAGATACAGCCCGACCTTCTGCTCAGCCAGGAGTTATGCGCTGAGTGAGCCATAACTGCGCGGCAGGTGGCCGACGCAACCGAGAAGCTGGAAAACAAGCCCTGCATCGTCTCCCTTGACCCCACGTCTATAGAGGATGTCCTGGACAATGTCCGTGAGGTGGGAAGAGCGGCCGGGGTCGACGCGGCGGCGGAACGTTATGCCCAGTCCCTGGACAGCCGCATTCGACGCGTCAAGAGCATCGCCTCTTTTGCCGCCCATCGCCCGACAGTCGCTTGCCTCGAGTGGATGGACCCGGTCATGGCCGCCGGCCACTGGATGCCGCAAATGGTGGAGATGGCGGGAGGAGAGGACTGCCTGGGCAACAAGAACGAGCCTTCTTTCACGGTAGAGTGGCGGCAAGTGGTGGACCGGCAGCCCGAAGTCATCGTCATCTGCCCCTGTGGGTTTGACACACGACGCGCCATGCAGGAGCTTCAGCTGTTCAAAGACCGGGAGGGCTGGGATTCCCTTCCGGCGGTTCGTGATGGTCGGGTGTTCGTGGTCGACGCCAGCGCCTACTTCAGCCGCTCAGGCCCCCGTCTTGTCGACGGGCTGGAGATGTTGGCGGAGATGATACATCCCGAACTCTTCTCAGGCATGGTCCCGGCGGGAGCCGCCGCCAGGATTTGGCCCTAGTCCGCCGCCCGTACTCCCCAGGCGACAGGGCATGAACGGGAAATCTGAAGGCCTAAGCTAGTGTCCAACCTACGACGTTTCCGCTGACACATGGCATTGTATTAGTGACACATTCCGCTTGACAGTCTCATAGGTTGAATTTGCTACGATAACTTGACTTCCGCTCGGGATCGCTAGTCATGACCACCAATACAGACAATGAAGCTGCCTTTAGGCAAGCCCTTTTGACATCGCCAGGCGAGCGACAGGAAGTGGATTATAAGGCGGCGGTCGCTTTCGACAATAACACCGAGTTCGGACTTAAACTCATTAAGCACATACTCGGCATGGCAAATACTGATGGCGGATGGATTGTCATCGGATATGAGGACGGCACGCTCACACCCGACCCCAAGCACTCGACCGAAGTAGCTGCCGCATATGACTCTACTAGCCTGACTGATGCTGTGAATGCCTCTGTCCAACGCGGGCAGCAAGTACATCTTGCGGTGTTCATGGAGAAGCACACTGAAACTCAACTCATTTATCCCATTATTCGTGTAAAGGGATTTGAACGTACACCTTTGATTTGTCGGTCAACCAAGCTCGCATCCGATACGGAAGAGCCGATTCTGCAAGTTGGTAAGGTGTATATCAGGCGTCCAGGCGCCGCTACCTCTGAAATCCAAAGTCTACCGGACTGGGAGGACTTACTCAGTAGGTGCGTTTCACAGCGACGGGATGAATTCTTGTCGGAATTCGCCGATTTGTTCCAGCGTATGACTGCAGGAGATGCGACCCCGGATGAGGACGCCAAAACGAAGTTGAATGAATGGATAACAGAACAACGGAGTATCTCTACAACTCATGAACATTTGTTGCACAGAGGAGGGTACATAGAGTCAGCCCAGACGTTCGTTCGCTCGCGGGCCTCTGAATGGACGCGTCAGGAGCTTCAAAAGGCTGCTATCTTAGCTAAGCCGCATTATCGAAATGCCCTTGTCCCGGCACAAGCTGGCATAGAGATACGCATAGGGCTCACAGACAGGCCTATGCTGCCAGAGTATTGGTATCTCAAACAAGACGGGAGTTGTTATTCCTCGGGATTGCTGCGCGAAGACTATACGCCTCCATCCTTTTCCTCGAGCTTGGGCCATCCGGACAAATCGCTGTGGTTTGATTTGGCAATTCTCAGAATTGCTAGAGAACTGTTGGACAGCGCAAGAATCTACAAAGAATTAGAAATCGCTCCCGACGAACCTTACATATTGTCGATAAATCACTGTGGGCTGGAAGGACGTACTATCTATGCCTCTGACCCCCGATATCCTAGCTACACAGACCTCGGACGAGATAGTCAAGTGGATTGCCATCTATGGCAAGAGGAAGTCACACAAGATTTGATCACCGGTCGGTGGTTAGAGTTGACCCACACGATAGCGAACTCGCTCTTTAGTTTGTTTGCGTTCACTGAGGTTCCTAAGGAACTAATACACGATATCGTAAGGAGAAATATCTCACTACCGCCTTAGACTGATTCCTGCCCGCCAATAACCGTAACAACGATGTCACACTCTCGTTATCTGGCTTTAGCCCCCAGCAGAACTGGCTGTGTTCACCGACCGGAATTTGCAAATAGCCGTGGTTGTTCGCAGGGCGAACAACTTAGTCAGGGTCGCCAGCCGCATTCCGGCGGTACGGGATGGACGGGTGTTTGCGGTGGACGCCAGCGCCTACTTCAACCGCTCAGGCCCCCGTCTCGTCGACGGGCTGGAGATATTAGCGGAGATAATACGCCCGGAACTCTTCTCAGGCATGGTCCCGCAGGGCGGCGCGTCCCGGATTTGGCGCTAGTAAGAGGCGCTTGATATAGAGGCGCCGAGGCTTGAACGGCAACGCGGCCGGCCATTGCTGGCAGCCCTTTTAGTTGAGTCTGGGGCCCTGGTATGGGTTGCGTTTCACCAACTCTTCCCGCACGCGCTCCGTCGCCCCCTCCAGCAGGGGGACCTCGTACTTCAACCTCTCACCGGCGGTGGGTATTTCCAGCAGCCGTTGCTTAGCGATGCGTGGAAGGTCGAGGTAGTGGGCGATTGTGTAGCTGAGGGATATAGGGTCCGCAGGCACAGGAGCGCGCACTAGCCAGCCCCCTTGAAGGCTGGATATCAGCTGGATATAGTTTCCGAACAGTTCCGCCGCCTGCGGGTAGGTTTCTTCCTTGGCCTCTCCAGGGTCTTCATCTAGGTATTCGACGCTGCCCTTCATGTAGGGGATGTCCTGAATGACCTCCAGAAGCCTGAAACGCTTTTCGCCCATGGTGGAGAGGTTCATCCGCCCCTCTTCCAGATGCTCCACCTCGCCAATCCGGGCGGTGACGCCCACATTGTAGACCGCGGCGGGTCCGCCCACCTCCGGCCCTTCCTTGATCAGCACCACGCCGAAAGGCTCTTCGTTGTCCAGACATTCCCCAATCATGAGCTTGTACCGCTCCTCGAAGATGCGGAGAGGAAACGGCAGGCCCGGGAATAGAATCGTGTTCAGAGGAAACAGGCGCAAATCTTCCATGTCAGCCCCTGGCGAATAATGAGTTGTGGAAAGTATAGTACGGGCGGTTTCGACCCGCAAGATGAGGCGGCTGTGGTAAAATCCCCCCAGCTTCCAGAGGTGGTGTAATGTCTGAATTGACGCCTGGAGACGTGGACAGCATCCGAGAGCGTTTGGTGGCCGACCGCAGGGACTTCCACCGCAACCCGGAGCTCTCATTCCAGGAGCTCCGCACGGCGCGGGTGGTCGCCGAGCGGCTGGACAGCCTTGGTTGGCAGGTGCGCACGGGAGTGGGAGAGACCGGCGTCCTCGGTCGATTGGACGGTTCGGGAGAGGGCCCCACCGTTCTCATCCGGGTGGACATGGACGCTTTGCCGGTGCAGGAGTCCTTGGACCGGCCCTACTCCTCCCAGGTTGAAGGCGTGATGCACGCATGCGGCCACGACGGCCACATGGCTGTAGGACTCGCGGTCGCCGACCTGCTTAGCCGCCGTCGCAGCGCGCTGAAAGGCAATGTGAAGATCGCCTTTCAGCCCGCCGAGGAGATCGCCAGCGGAGCCCAGAAAATGATTGCGGACGGGGCCATGACGGACCCCAAGGTGGACCGGGTGTTCAGCTTCCATCTATGGAGCGGGTTGCCGGTGGGCCGGGTAACCGCTCAAGCGGGGCCTATATTCTCCAGCGCCGACGAAATACGCTTGACCGTCAAGGGAAAAGGCGGGCATGGGGGCATGCCCCACCTCTCTGTGGACCCGATTCTCATCTCGGCTTACGTCATCACTGCGCTTCAGACCATTCTCAGCCGGGAGATTGCTCCCACTCAGACCGGGGTGCTTGGGTTCGGGACCATACACGGCGGCTCCGCCTTCAACGTGGTCTCGGACCGGGTGGAGCTTGCGGGAACGGTCAGGACGCTTGACGACTCAGTCAGGGACTACATACTCAGACGGATGGAGGAGATATCGTCCCAGGTGGCCCAGGGCATGCGCGGCGAATGTGAGTTCAACCACGTCATGGGAGTCCCGGCCGTGGTCAACGATGAAGAGGTGTCCAGGCTGGTGGCTGAGGCGGCGGCGACGGTGGTGGGCCCTGAGAATGTGGTGACCATCACTCCGCTGCAATTGGGAGAAGACGTCACCTATTTCATGAAGGAAGCGCCCGGTTGCTTCTTTCTGGTGGGTTGCGCCAATGCCGAAAAAGGCATCACAGCCTCTCACCACAGCGCCGACTTCGACATAGACGAGGACTCTCTGCCCATCGCCGCGCAAGTAATGACGGAAGCCACGCTGCGCTACGTGGCGTAAAACTGAGCGGCGTGAGGGAAGATTGACAGTCCGCCTTCCCGTTCGCCCCGTATCGAATACGGGGCAGGCTCTGGTCCCTCCGGCTGGCTTAGGACAGGCAAGTCAAAGGGTGGTTCGACAGGCTTTCAAGCAACTGCTCGCAGCTGGGCCTGGGCGACCGCCGGTCGCCCCTACGACAGACCCCGGCCCCGTCATTCCGGCGGAATCCAGAGGCGCCCTACCTCCCTCCGTTCGTGCTGAGCTTGTCGAAGCACCGTGGTTTGCGACCAAGGCCGCCTTTCGACATACTGCCAAGTAACTGCTTTCAGTTATTCGCTCTTGCTCGGCCCCGTCCCCGGGGCGTAACGTTGCTCACCACGAACGGAGCAACCAAGACTTCTGACTATTAAGACAACCTGGAAGGTTGACGGGCCGCCTTCCCCTTGGCGTCAAACCGGAGTAAAATGTAACATACGTTACGGAACACGACCTGCGTGTTCCCCGGGCCAACAGGCAGCTTTGCGACAGGAGGAAGGACATGGCTCAGGCTCTTGAGGGATACAAGATACTATCCGCCGACGACCATACATTCGAACGGTCGGACCTATGGGTCACCCGGCTGCCCAAGAACCTTCAAGACAGGGCGCCCCGGTTGAGAAGCCTGGACGACCTGGACATGTGGTACTACGAAGACTTGGCCCTGGTGCCATTGTCTCCCGGCACGCATCCCGGCCGGCGCTACGAGGACGACCCCGCGGTCCGCGCTGAGATCGGGCGTACGCGCACTCGTGAAGAGCACCTCCGCCCAGGGGCCTACGACCCTGACGAAAGGGTCAAGGACCTGGACATAGACGGAATAGACAAGGCCATACACTACTCTACCCTGGGACTTCATCTTTACAGGATCGGGGACCGGGAGTTCCTGCACGAGTTGCACAAGGTCTACAACGATTGGCTTTCCGAGTACTGTTCCGCCCATCCCGACAGGCTCTACGGCATCGCTCTCATCAACCCGGAGTTGCCTGACAAGGCCATCCAGGAAGTTGAACGATGCAAGAAGATGGGCTTGGTGGGAGCGCTGGTCCCGGTGTGGCCCAGCCCGGACATGAGGTACAACCATGAGATGTACGAGCCGTTCTGGGCCGCCTGCCAGGACCTCAGGATGCCGGTCTCCTTCCACATCGGCTGCAATAGGCCCGGACCGGAAAACGAATTCATGGATTTCAGCAAGTTGACTCCGTCATGGCTCAGCAACGTCGATTTTTGGCCACGGCTGTCATTGGGGGACATGATCTTCTCAGGGGTGTTTGAGCGGTACCCGGGGCTTCAGGTCGGGGTGATTGAGCATGAGGTTTCGTGGATACCCCACTTCCTGGAGCGCATCGACTACACTTACACCGACAGGCTCACCATGGTCCCCCACCGCTTCAAGAATAACGCGATGCCCAGCGACTTCTGGCGCACCAACTGCTTCGTGGGTTTCCAGCAGGACCCCCACACCATGAGACTCAGGGACATCATCGGCGTGGACAACATCCAGTTCGGGGCCGACTATCCCCATGACGAGGGCACCTTCCCCATGTCCCGATCGGTGGCTGAGGAGGTGCTTGCCGGATGCACTGAAGAGGAGAAACAGAAGATAGTGTGGGACAACGCAGCTCGGATATACGGCATCACCTAGACCTGAAGCGGCGGGCCCGCCGCGCGTTGCAAGCAGCAAACATGGGCGCCTCAGAAGAGGCGCCCATGTTCTTGATTCCGTTCTTTTCTTTTGCCGCCGGGGGACCATACCCCAGGAAACGCAGCCTCGGCGGCGTCAGTCTTCCATGCGGACGGTGTTCTTCAACGTCCCGATGCCGCCTATGGACACCTCGACCACGTCCTCGGGCTTTATGGGGGCGCTGTCGCCTCGGGAGCCGGAGAAGACCAGGTCTCCCGGCTGGAGGGTCACGTGTTGGCTAATGTAGCTGATGATGGAGGCGAAGTCGTGGACCATTTCGCTGGTGCATGAGCTTTGGACATTCTCACCATTGATTTTTACGTTCACGTCCAAACACAGCGGAGACGCATCGGTCTCTATCCAGGGTCCCACCGGAGCGAAGGTGTCTGAGCCCTTGGCCCGCCACAGGTGGCGGTCGTCCCACTGCCATTGGCGTTCGCTGACATCGTTGCCGCAGGTGAAACCCAGAACGTAGCGCAGCGCTTTCTCTTTGCTGATCCTGCGGCAGGGCTTGCTTATCACCGCAACGGCTGCTCCTTCAGGATGGACCTCTCCCGCCGAGTCCTTGGGGAGGACGATGAAGTCGCCGGGGCCGATAAGGGAGTTGCGCCCCTTTTGCCAGGGCTGCGGGCTGTTGGAAGGGTTGAGTGCGGTGTCGGCGCTCGCGTTGTCGTTGGGAAAGTTGGGGCCTGGGCACCATATCTGCCTGGGGTCGGTGGGAGAGAGGAGCCTCACGTCATCCAGCTTGAAGCGGTTGTCGGTGATGCGGAACTTGGTGTAGATGCTTCCTCTGATTTCCAGGATCTCGTCGCCCTCCACCACACCGTAGGCGTTAAGCCTTCCCTTCTTGAACCTGGCGATTTTCATCCCCCAACCCCCTCCAACTCCGGCCCAATGTTCGAGAGTTTATATGGATGGGGAGACCTCCGCAAGGGGCCGTCAGGCGTGGTTCTAATATTGGATTATGGATTATCCTGGGGGCCTTTCATTAGTGTATGGCCCGTCAAGATTGACAAAGGAAATGGCCGCCTGTATCTTTTGGATAGCTTTCTGCTATGCCTGAGACTAGGCCCCGTCAGGAGAAGTGATGCCCCACAACGTCGATCCCGCGTCCGTCGGAAAAATGAACACCAGCATGGCCCCCTACCCGGTGACTCCCGCCCCCGACCAGTGGAGTCAACCCTACTGGGATGGAGCCAAAGAGGGCAGGCTGATGATCCAACGATGTCAGAGTTGCGGGCGCTACAACCATCCTCCCCAGTTCATATGCATGGGATGCAAGGACAGAGACGCCGCGTTGGAGTTCGAGGAAGTCAGCGGCAAGGGCAATGTCTATTCATGGTTCATCCACCACGACACCCAGGTGGGCGGGTTCGAAGAGCGGACACCATACATGGTGGCGGCCGTGGAGCTGGTTGAGCAGCCCAGGCTGCTGGTCGTCTCCAACCTGCTGAACATTGAATACGATAAAGTGGAGCTCGGCCTGCCGGTGGAAGTGGTCTACGAGAAGGCCGGCGACGACGTGGCCATACCCCAGTTCCAGCCTGCCAAGGGATAGGCTCCGTGGGCGCTGCGGCGCCGACTTCCCCAACCCCTAGAGGAGTAGCGATGGCAATCGAATGGCCCGAAGGAAAACGTCCCGTGTTCATCGGAGCCGGAAACACCAAGGCGGAACGCTACAGCACGAGAAGCCTGGCCAGCCATATCCATGAAGCAGTGACCGGCGCCATAGAAGACGCAGGAATCAGGGCATCCGACATCGACGGCATTTCCGTATACCACCGGGCCCCGTACCAGAACCGCCGCAACCTGCCCGGGTACGACGTGATCCCGGAGAGCTACATGCAGCAGTTGCTGCCCTTCGAAAACATCAAGTGGTCCGTGGACAGCGACGGACGAATGGCCGTCAGCGCCATCATAGAGGCCGCCAACGCCGTGGCGTCGGGGGCGTGCAACTACGCCCTGGTCTACAGGGCGCTGCACCACCCGGCGGGAGAGCGTTACAACCAGAGCAGGCCAGGCGCCGTCGGCGGAGACGGCCAGTGGGGGCGTCCATACGGCGTGGGAGGAGGCGGCCAGGCCCAGGCCCAAGCCTACCTGCGCTACCTGGAAAAGTATGGGGCCAAACGCGAAGAGATGGCCACCACCGTCCTGAACGACCATAAGAACGCCCAGCAAAATGACTACGCGGTATGGAAGGGGCGGCAAATCACCTTCGACGACTACATCAACGCCCGCATCATAGCGTGGCCTATGTGCATATTCGACAACGACATGCCCGTGGACGAGGCGGGGGCGCTCATCATCACCACCGAGGACAGGGCAAAGGACACTCCCCACCCCGGCGGTTACATATCAGGGTTCGCCACCGTGCCCTACCACAAGTCTCCTCCCCATCTGTGGCAGGTGTTGGAGGAGAGCTACGAATCGGGTTATCTATTGGCAAAGAATGTATACGAGAGCGCTGGAGTGAAGCCGGAGGACATCGACCTCATACACGTCTACAACGGGTTCAGCCCGATGGTGTGGAACTGGCTGGAAGTGTTCGGCTTTTGCCCGGAGGGCGAGGCCCATAACTGGGTCCAGGGAGGAACCATCGACATAAACGGGCCCCATCCGTTGAACACTGCCGGAGGGAACCTGGGAGAAGGGAGGCTCCACGGCTGGAGTCACATACGCGAGACGGCTCAGCAGATGATGGGAGTCGCCGGCCCTCGACAGCTGAAGAAGCTGGACGCGGCCCTTTGCGAGGTTGGACCCTTCCCCAACGGCTGCGCTTTCATCTGCACAAGAGAGTAGCGCCGAGGAACCCTGGCGGACCGTATGGCAACAGACAAGAGCGCTTTCGGGACCATCACGCCGGAGGGCATCCAGCGGCTCCGCGGCCGTCTAGGAGTCTACTACCACGGCGTCCGCCACGTGGGCGAGATATCCGCCGACTCCATCAGGACCTTCGGAATGGGGCTGGGAGAGCGCAACCCCCTGTACCTGGACCCTGAATACGGCCGCTCCACTCACTACGGCGGCATGATCGCTTTCCCCATGTACCTATGGACCATACGCTCCACCACGGCGGCCAACATGGGCGGCTTGCCCGGCGTCCATACGTTCTACGGCGGAAGCGAGTGGGAGTATTACCGGCCCATCAGGCCAGGCGACGTCATAAGCGCCTCCTATCGGCCATACAGCGTCGTGGAAAAACCCACCAGCAGCTATGCAGGCCACGTGGCGATTCAATCGGCCCAGACCCTGTACGTCAACGGCAGAGGGTTGGCGATGGCCAAAGGGAGGGCGTGGAGCGTCAGGACGGAAAGGCGCGCCGCCAGGGAAAGGGACGCCTACAAGGGCGTGGAGAAGCCCAGATACTCCGACGAGGACCTGCAGGACATCTGGGACGCATACGACAATGAGCGGATAAGAGGCGCCGAGCCGCGGCATTGGGAGGATGTAACGGAAGGAGAGGCGCTGCCTCCTTTGGTCCGCGGTCCCCTTCGGGTTGTTGACATAATATTCGGCGCCGGGCGGTTCGACGCCTTCAACATGGGCGCCGGAGGCAGCCCCGGCGGCTCCCATTACCACCGGTGGAAGTCGTTCAAGAGGCATGCGGCCTTTGCCGAACCCGACCCTGAGACAGGCGTCCCGGACCATCCCCACCGGGGCCACTGGGAAGACACCATGGCCAAGATAATCGCCCTGCCCGGCATCTACGACCTGGGTCCGCAAAGGGGTTCATGGCTCGCCCAAATCGTCACCAATTGGATGGGAGACCAAGGCTTTCTGCGAAAGTATTACAACGAGCTTCGCCGTTTCAACATCGAGGGAGACACAACCTGGGTGGAGGGCAAAGTCACCCGCAAGTGGGTCCAGGACGGGTGCCGCATGGTGGAGTGTGAGACATACTGCCGAAACCAGCGTGGAGACACCACCGGCACGGCCCGTTTGGAAGTCGAGCTCCCATCCCGGTCTCAGGTGGGCTAGAGGGCGCCTGCTCGTTGGTGGACTGCGTTTGTCGGTGTAGGCGGCTCGGTTGATCCTCTTCGGACGGGGGCCCATCTTCTACGGCTGGGTCATCGTCGCCTCCATGTTTCTGGTCAACTACTCCACCATGGCCACGGGCACGTTGAACTTCGGCCCCTTCATCGTTCCCATGGGTGAGGGGCTGGACATGACCAGAAGCGATTTCGGGTGGGCCCAGACCACCCGGAACCTGACGGCAGGGTTTTCGGCCCTGCTGGTAGGGCGCCTTCTGGACCGGTACGGCTCCAGAGTGTATCTAGTCGTGACAGCAGTCATCATCGGCGTATGCCTGTTGGCAATATCGCAAGTCACCGAGGCCTGGCATTTCTTCATTCTCTTCGGCGTGATCGGAGTCACCGGCGTGACGGCCCCGAACAGCCTTGTTACGTCGGTGCCGGTGGCCAAATGGTTCGTCAGGCGCCGAGGACGCGCCCTTGCGTTGTCCGTCTTGGGCCTGGGCGTCGGCGGCGTGACCCTGGTGCCCGTGACACAGTACCTCATAGACGAGGAAGGGTGGCGGGCTGCGTGGGGGATAATGGCCATTGCCTTCATGGTGATCTGCATCCCCGTCGCGGCCCTTTTTCTACGGCGCGAGCCAGAGGACATGGGGCTGGAGGTGGACGGAGTCGCCAAGCCCCCTGATTCCAGGCCAACGAGGGATGCGTCAGCCGTCAGGACCGGCGGCGTCGAGGAGGACGCCTGGACCCTGGGTGAGGCGAGACGCGAATCGACCCTGTGGAAGCTTATAGCCGTGTTCGCGCTGGTCGGACTGGCCCAGGGCGGCGCCAGTGTGCACCGGTTCCCTTTCTGGACCGAGAGGGGCATAGACGCCCAAACTGTCTCCTTTGCCTTCTCTGTAGACGCCGCCGGAGCGACGGCTATGATTCTCCTGTCGGGTTGGCTCGTGGAGCGTGTTCCGGTCAGATTTCTCGGAGTGGGGGCCTTCATAGGGTTTGCGTCATCCACCACCCTGATGTTGTTCGGACATAAAGAGCTCCACATGTTCGCGTCAACGCTCATATTCGGTTCGTCCGTGGGCGCATTCATGATAGTGCCGACCTACATGATGGCGGAATACTACGGGAGAGCTTTTCTCGGGGCCATACGCGGCGTGGTGCTTCCGGTGACTCTGCTGACCGCCGGAGTGGGAGCGCCCCTGGTTGGGTACATGAGGGACAGCTCCGGGGACTACACGTCGTCCTGGTGGCTGACCCTTGGGCTCTACGGAGCAGCCGCATTGCTGATGACGACGGTGCGTCCTCCGAGGCCCAAGGTGAGGGACGTTTCCGCAGCAAAGGCGGAGGGCTAGCGCTCAATCGACCTTGCATTTATCATCCAAAGGGCAAGGGACTAGAGGACGGCGCTTCCTCGCAGGAGTAAGAAGGTGCGGAAGATATTCGAAGGGACTACGATTCTTGAATTCGCCGGGTTCATAGCCGGTCCCTTCTGCTCCAAGCTCCTCGGCGACATGGGTGCGCGGGTCATCAAGATTGAACCGCCGGGATGCGGGGACCCGGCCAGGCATTTTGGACCCTTTCCCGACGACGGACCCCACCCCGAAAAAAGCGGTCTGTTCCTGTTCCTGAACACGAATAAAGAAAGCGTCACCCTTGACCCTTCCACCTCCACCGGACGGGAGCTTTTCCTCCGGCTGGTCGACTTAGCGGACCTGTTGGTGGAAGACCGCCCCCCGGATCCGGCGCAGGGGTCAATGGAATCTATGGGGCTGGGCCATGACACGCTTAGAGACAGAAACCCGGGTTTGGTCCACCTGTCCATCACCCCATTTGGGCGGGATGGGCCTAAGTCGCACTGGAAAGCCCGCCACGTAAACACCTTTCACGCCTCCGGCGAGGGTTTCACATTGCCCGGAGGACTTGGCTATACCATGAATCCGGACAGGGCGCCCGTGGCGGCGGGGGTCCATCTGGGGGACTACGACACGGGCCAGATGGCGGCCTCGGCGGCGATAGCGGCCCTCTACGCAAGGGAGTTTCAGGGAGTTGGGCAGCGGATCGAAGTATCCAGCCAGGAATCGACGATGGCGCTCAACCGTCTGACCCATACCCTGTATCTGGGCGGCGGGCATTTGGTGGACCGCTCCAGGACCTACGAGTACGGCGGCATCTACGCCTGCAAGGACGGCTACGTCATACTGTACCCCCGGGAGGACCGCCAGTGGAGGGTCTTGGTGGAAATCATGGGGCGTCCCGAGCTGGCTGACGATGAACGGTACGCCACCCGTGCGGACCGGATCCATCACGGGGACCAGGTGAACCGCATCATCGGGGAGTGGGCGGCGGAGTTGACCAAAGAGGAGGTCTACTACAAGGCGGCGCCCAGCGGATGCCCCGCAGCCTACTTTGCCACGTCCGAGGATGTGCTGAGGTCGCCCCAGTTGGAACATAGAGGGTTCTTTGTAGACGTGGACCACCCCGACGCCGGCGCCTTGACCTACCCCTCCCGGCCCTACAGGTTCCCGAAGACTCCCTGGTCGGTGGAAAACCCTGCGCCGCTTCTTGGTCAACATAATAGGGACGTCTACTGCGGCGCTCTGGGCATGGACGAGACCGGTCTTTCCGACCTGGCCAAGGGAGGAGTGATATGACCCCCGGCGCATTGGCGGGAGTGCGTGTTCTCGACTTCACCAGCTTGCTGGCCGGTCCCTTTGCCACCCTGTTCCTGGGATTCCTCGGAGCCGAGACCATCAAGGTGGAAAGCCGAATGCAGGTCGATGGGGCCAGGAGGCCTCCATATTCCTTCGACGACCCCGAGAACTCCCCCGTGTTCAACACGCTGAACCTGAACAAGCAAAGCGTGCAGCTCAACCTCAAAGAGCCTGAAGCCGTGGAGTTGGCGTTGAAGATAGCGTCTGTCAGCGACGCCGTGGTGGAGAACATGCGCCCCGGAGTCATGGACCGGCTGGGTCTGGGTTACGACAGGTTGAGGGAAGCGAACCCGACTCTGGTCATGGTGTCAATCTCCAACGGAGGCGCCACAGGGCCGGAGAGCGCCTTCCCTGGGTATGCCAACGTATTCAACTCCATGAGCGGCCTGGGACACTTGACCGGGTATCCCGACGCCCCGCCCACCGAGCTTCGAGACAGCATAGACGCGCGGGTGGCGTCCACAGCCGCCCTGGCGTTGCTCATGGGCCTCTTTCACCGGCTGCGGACCGGCGAGGGCCAGTTCATCGACCTGTCCTCCCGAGAGTCCATCGTCGTCTATACGGGCGAGGCTCTCATGGACTACGCAATGAACTCCAGGGTCTCCGAGAGCCAGGGAAACCGGGAGACCGGCGCAGCGCCCCAGGGATGTTACCCATGCCTGGATGACGACTCCTGGGTGACCATCTCGGTGGCGGGCCAGGAAGAGTGGCTGGCCCTATGCAGCGCGTCGGGGCATGGAGAGTGGCTGGCAGACCCTCGATTCACCGACCCCCTATCCCGCCACCGCAATCAAGACGCCTTGGACGGCCTGCTCGCCGGGTGGACTTCTTCCCGCTCGGCCAATGAGGCGGCCGAGACGCTTCAGAAGGCAGGAGTTTGTGCGGCGCCGTCCATGAGCAGCCGTGACCTTGTCGCGGACGACCACCTGAACCACAGAGGAACGTGGACTTCCATCCAGCATCCCTTCATGGGGCCCCAGACGGTACAGGGGCCGCCCTGGAAGTTCAGCGGCACGCCGGCGTCGATACGCGCCCCAGGACCCACCATGGGCCAGCATAATTCGGACATCCTCATGGACCTTCTGGGGGCGTCGAAGTCCCAGGTGGCTGAATGGCAGGAACGCCGGGTGGTCTACTGAAGCAACCCAACGACGCCTGTGTGATAAAATGCCAGCGCCGATAAAGGGGAACCGAGAATGGCCAACTTCTTTAGCTCAATCACGAACGAGCAGGCTGACCTCATCCGCAATGCTAAAGTCTTCTTCGTTGCCACGGCTGACCCCGACATGGGCGAGGGTCCCGATGGCCAGGGGCCAATCAACCTGTCGCCCAAAGGCGGTGTGCCTATCCATATATTGGACCCCAACCGGGTGGCTTACCTTGACTACAAGGGCAGCGGCAACGAGACGGTCAGACATTCCCAGTCAGGAAGCCCCATCACCCTCATGGTCTGCTCTTTCGACGAGAACGACGCGGCCATAGTCCGCCTGTACGGAAGCGCGGAGGCGGCTCCTGTGGACGAGTCTCCTGTGGGACGCCGGCTGCTGGAATGTCCCGCGGAAGGCCTCCACTCCAAACCCCGGCAGGTGGTTGAGGTCGCCGTCGAGAAGACGTCCACAAGCTGCGGATATGGGACGCCCGTCATGGACTTCGTCCGGGACCGGAATGTGGAGGGGAGAGGCAGGCGCTATAAGGAAGCCCCCGGCGATTAGGGCCATGTTTACGCGTCCGGTCCGGGATTTCGCGCGGGCCATGCCGGTGGGCTGACAGAGCGTCCTCAACTCAGAGTGCACTACGGAATGCCGTCAAGCAATTACATAGACAACAACGGTTGGAAGGTCCACTGCCTCGAATGGAAGTCACAGCGGGGAGAGGACGCCCCGGCCTTCGTTCTGCTGCACCCCTCCAGCTTCTGCGCCGACATCTGGGGACCCGCCGCCGAGATCATGTCCAAGGATGTCAGGTGCATCTCTATGGACCTTCGAGGACACGGGCGCAGCAGCAATCCCACCGAACCCTTTTCCTGGGACGACCTGGCCGGTGACCTTGTTGCCTTGCTGGATGGTCTGGACCTGAAAGACTGCCTGGTGGTGGGTCACTCCAGGGGCGGCGGGGTCAGCCTGTTGGGCTCCTATGAGCGGCAAAACCGGGTTAAAGCATTGATGGTCATCGAGCCCAATCTCATCGACCGTAAGAATCCCGGCGCCCATGAACGGAGCCGGATGCTGGCCGACCGGGCGCGCAGTCGCAGGGCGGTGTGGCCTGACCGCCAGTCCATCTACGAACGATACAGGGAACGCCCTGTGCTGGCTTCATGGAGCGAGGAGTCTCTCTGGGCCTACGTCAACGGCGGCTTCCATGACAGGGATGACGGAAGCGTCGAACTGGCCTGTCCACCGGAGGTGGAGGCGCTCTACTACCTTATCGAGACCCCCGACGACGTGTGGGACCGGATGGCCCGGCTGAACATGCCTGTCACGCTGGTGGCGGCGGAGCAGAGCGACCGGTTCCGCCTGGGGAACCCGACTACTCAGCAGTTCCTCGACACAGTCCCCGACGTTACAGTAAAGACCATTCCAGGCGGCCACTTTGTGGTGCAGGAAGACCCAGCCCGCATCGCCGAAATGGTCCTGGACTACGCGCGGCAGACGGGCGTGCTCTAAGCAGACGGGCTATCGGAAGCTGTGGCCGCCGGCGCCGTGTCGTGCAAGGCCGGGTCTATGTTGAAAAGGCGGGCGGCGTTGTCCCAGAGCAGCTTACGCTTGTCCAAATCGCTAAGGCCCGCCAGGCTGCGGTCGAAGACGTCTGCGGAGTTGGGCCAGGTCCCCTCATGGTGGGGATAGTCGTCGCCCCATATAATGCTGTCCATGCCTATGTATTCCCGCATCTGAAGGCCGGGCTCGTCGTCCATCCACATAACGTGGCCCTGACGCCGGAAGTAGTCCGAGGGCAGCATGGAGAGCTTGGGCTTGACCCACATGTGGTGCTTGTGGTAGCCCTCGTCCATCAGGTGCAAGATGCCGGGGAGCCAGCTCATCTGGGACTCGACGAGGGCGAACTTGATCTTGGGGAAGCGTTCCAGGATGCCCGAGGAGCATAGCTGGAGCACTGGCTCGGAGCAGATGGTTATGGCCCGCACGTAGTTGATTATGGCGCCTCCGTCTCCCCGCGCGGTCCTGGGGTCGATGCCCACTCCGGCGTGGAAGAGCACAGGCAGCCCGATCTCCTCGATGGTGGCCCACAGGGGGTCGTATATGCTGGTCCCGGCATAAGGTTGGCCCTCTATCCAGGACGGCATGAACAGGCCTTTGAATTTTCCCGTCTTGGCGATTCTGACCAGCTCCGCCCTGGCCCGGACCACGTCTTTGGGAGGCAGGATGGCCGACAAGACGAAGTCGTCGGGCATCCGGGCCAGGTCGGTCTCCAGTATCCAGTCGTTGTATGCACGGGCGATGGCCAGCTGGAACTCGCCGTCGCTGCTGGCCAACAGGCTGAACGCGCGGTTGGGATAGCACACCGACAGGTCCACCCCGTCCTTCCGCATGTCATCGCGGCGAGTCTCGCCTACGTAGCCCCCGGCTTGGTCGCGGACTGCGTCAAGGCCGCCCACCGGCGGTTTCCTGAGCCTGGAGGGTGCGTGCCCCTCGGTCATGCGCCATTTCACCCCGTCGACCTCGACCTCGTGGGGCAGCCTAGCCTTGAAACGCTCCTCTATTCGCTCGTGGTAGAGTTCCACCGGCTCGAAAACATGGCTGTCGCACGAAAAGACCTTGCAGTTCTGGTACACATCTCCTCCGGGATGACGGGGGCGGCCCTCACCCCCGGCCCCTCTCCCACAGGGAGAGGGGAGAATAATCCGGCTTAGCTCCCCCTCCCCTCGGGAGAGGGTCGGGGTGAGGGGTTAGCCGTCCTTGTTTTCCAGCGCATCCAGGACCGCTGCGGGAGAGATGGGCAGTTTGTATATGGGCTTTCCGATGGCGTTCTTCACCGCCAAGGCCAAGGCGGGCAGAGGAGGTATGATGGGTATCTCGCCCACGCCGCGTACGCCGTATGGGTGTCTGGGGTTGGCGACCTCCACGATATGGGCGTCGATCATGGGAACGTCGAGGGAAGTGGGCATACGGTAGTCCAGGAAGCTGGAGTTGGCCATGGCCCCGTCCTTGTTGTAGACGTACTCCTCATTGAGCGCCCAGCCTATGCCCTGGACGGTGCCTCCCTGCACCTGCCCTTCCACGTAGCTGGGGTGGATGGACGTGCCGGAGTCGCAGAAGGCTGTGAACCGGAGGATGTCGATCTTGCCCGTCTCCGGGTCCACCTCCACGTCGACTATGTTGCCGCCGAAGGTTGACCCAACTCCGGTGGACGTGGCGGAGGCCGACGCCGTGATGGGGCCGCCGGTGCGCATCAGCTGGCCGGAAAGCTGCTTGAACGTGAAGGTGTCGTTGGGGTTCTTGGCGCAGGTGAAAACGCCGTCCTTGACCTCCACGTCCTCGGGTTGCACTTCCCATATCAGGGCTGCGCGGGCCGCCATCTGTCGTGTGACGTCTTCCGCCGCGCGGATGGTGGCCAGGCCGGTGTCGAAGGTGGTGTGGCTGCCGCCGGTGGGTTCGGTGAAGGCGATGGAGTTGGTGTCCACCACCGTGGGGTTAACGTCCTCGGCCCTTATGCCCAGGACCTCGGCGGCTTGCATGGCCATGGCTGCGCGGCTTCCACCGATGTCCACCGCTCCCGTGACCAGATTGATGGTGCCGTTGTTGTTGACGTGTATGGTTGCGGAGGACGCGTTGCCGCTGTTGAACCTGTGGCCGAAAGCGACGCCTCTGCCCCGGTTGGGTCCTTCCAGGGGCGCAGAGTAGTGCGGGTGGGCGACCATGGCCTCCATAACCTCTTTGCATCCGATTCTGGGGTGAGGCACGTTGTTGGGCATCCGGTCTCCCTCGACCACCGTGTTCTTCAGGCGCAGTTCCATGGAGTCGATTCCCAGCTGTTCGGCGATCTCGTCCATCACGATCTCCACGGCGAATGCGGCCTGGGGTTGGCCGGGAGCGCGGTAGGCCTGGACCTTCTGCTTGTTGACCACCACGTCGTAGCCGTTCACCAGCAGGTTGTCCATCTTGTAGGGACCCAGGCCGGTCAGGGCGCCGCCTCCCACAGGCGAGCCTGGGAAAGCGCCCGATTCGAAGTACAAGTCCAGCTCTCCGGCGGTTATCTTGCCGGACTTGGTGACGCCGATCTTGCACCGCATGTGGGACGCAGAAGTGGGGCCGGATCCCTCGAAAACCTCGGACCGGGACATTACCATCTTGACGGGCCTGCCGCTCTTCCGGGACAGGATGACGGCCACCGGGTCAAGGTAGGCCACCAGCTTTGCGCCGAACCCGCCGCCGATCTCCATGGGAATGACCTTCACCGTTGACTCGGGGACTGCGAGGATGGCGGCGGTCAGCGAGCGGATGGAGAAGGCCCCCTGGGTGGAGGTCCATACCGTTATCTGCCCGTCGGAGGACCAGGACGCCGTGGAGGCATGGGGCTCGATGTAACCCTGGTGGACGGTCTGGGTGTCGAACTCCCGCTCAACGATCAGGTCGGCCTCTTTGAAACCATCTTCCGGCTCTCCCCGGACGAACTGGAGGTGTCCGGCCAGGTTGCTCTTCTTGCCGGTGTCGTCGCCGCGGCCGAATCGGTCCACCCTGAAACGGGTGGTCATGTCATCGTGGAGAAGGGGTGCGTCGTCGCTCAGGGCCTGGTCGATGCTCAGCACAGGTTCGAGGACTTCGTACTCAACGTCGATGAGTCCTATCGCCTCCTCGGCGACGTGGAGGCTGAAGGCGGCGACTGCGGCGATGGCGTGGCCCTTGTACAACACTCGATCGTGGGCAAGGACGTTTTCGGCCATCATGCGGGGATTGCCCTGCAGCTCCGCAAAGTCAAGCGTCTTGTCTTCGATGATGGGGAAATCGGCGGCGGTGCAAATGGCCCGGACTCCGGGCAGGGCCTCTGCCTTGCTGGTGTCGATGGACTTGATGCGGGCGTGGCCGTGAGGGCTCCTGAGGACTTTGGCGTGGAGCATGCCCGGCAGGTTGATGTCCGCTCCGTAACGGGCGTTCCCCGTCACCTTGTCCACCCCGTCGTGGCGGATGGGTCTGGTCCCTACGACCTTGTATTCGCTTTCGGGTTTCTTATCAGCTGTTGTGGTCATCACGCCTCCTGTTCTAAGGTCTTACTCCGACTCTGATTGCTCGATGGGCAGGCCCATTTCCTTCCAGCCGTTGATGCCTTCGGTCATGTAGCTTACGTTGGTGTACCCCATCTCCCTGAGTGTCTTCGCTGCCAGCGAAGATCGTCCTGCGCCCCCTCAATGGCAGACGATGCGGGCGTTCTTGTCGGGCAGCCGTTCCTCGGTCAAACCCTCCAGCCTTCCACGGGCTAGGTTCACGGCCCCGGGGATGTGGAAAGCGTCCCACTCCTCCCTCTCCCTGACGTCTAGAACTACGATGTCCTCCCCGGTTTCCCGGGCCGCGTGGACGTCCTGTGCCGACGTGCGGGGCATCTCCGCCTGTGCCTTCCTGATCATTTCTCGCCCGGCGGACATCAAGTCTCCTTGGAAACGGCGATTTGGCTAAAGCAAGTGTAGTAATTCAACTTGCCTAGTGTCAACGTGCTGTGGTGGACCAGGAATTTCGAACCGGCGTTCCGAGGATGATAGTCGGCCACAGTCAGACCGACCACAACGGGGTCTTCAGAAGGACTCTTCCCCCACGAATCTTACGAAAAGCGTATGGACATGAGGAAACTGTTGACACAAACCCAATTAGATAAGATTATTGTAGAGTCCTTCATCCATCCAGCACGGGCAATAATCGCTCCTAGGCTTTATGGGTGGGGAGAAAGGAGCCGCATGGCAGAGTATGACGTTATCATCAAGGGAGGCATGGTTGTCGACGGCACACGGGCGCCGCGGTATAGAAGCGACTTGGGCATCAAGGACGGAAAAGTCGCCAAGATGGGCGGCCTGAAGGGGGCCAGCGCCGCCAAGACGCTGGACGCTACGGGCCTCATCGTCGCCCCCGGTTTCGTGGACCTTCACACCCACTATGACGCTCAGGTCCAGTGGGACCCCTA
Source organism: Dehalococcoidia bacterium (assembly GCA_965237875.1). Taxonomy (GTDB): domain Bacteria; phylum Chloroflexota; class Dehalococcoidia; order Lucifugimonadales; family JAGWBF01; genus DAOUJI01. The sequence goes on along the minus strand of CBDEGP010000002.1, from coordinate 1,034,590 downwards.
CTGCACCCTGTCCGGCTGGCACGGCGTGACCTCCGTGGCCATCGGCAACTGCGGCTTTGGATTTGCTCCGTGTGAGCCCGAGTTTCGCGACAGGGCGATGCTTTCACTGACTCGCAACGAGGCCATACCCCTTAGAGCCATGCAGGAGGGGATGCTGTGGGACTGGGTGACGTTCCCCGAGTTCCTTGACAGTCTGGAACGCATCCCCAAGGGAGTAAATCTCCTGAGCTACGTGCCGCTGACGCCCCTTTATGGCTGGGTCATGGGATGGGACGAAGCCAAGAAGAGGCGGCCCACAAAGGCGGAGCTAGAGGAGATGTGCAGGCTGGTGCACGAGGGGATGGATGCTGGGGCCTGTGGCTGGAGCGCCCAGGTCTCGGGACCGGATTCCAACCAGCGGGACTATGACGGGACTCCAATGATCACCGACCTGATGAGCCGTGAGGAGATCCTCGCCTTCGCACGGGTCTTGGGCGAGCGGGATGAGGGCTACATCGAGTTGACTTACCGGGAGCCTACCGAAGGGCGCGAACCCATACCGGAGCTTACCCTGCAGCTCTTCGAGGAAGTGGCTGAAGTAAGCGGTCGGCCGATCATATATCAGGTTGTCATGCCCAATGTCTCCGATCCAACGATACACCGGCAGAGGCTTGATTGGCTGGCGGACTGTGCCCGGAGAGGCCTTAGAGTGTATGGCCAAGGCATGACGACCCGTGGCGGCTTTGAGTTGACCTTTGAGGATTGGAACCTGTTCGATGGGAGCCCCGCTTGGCGAGAGGTGACCTTGGGGACGCCGGCCGAGCGTAAGGAGAAGATGCAGGACCCGGAGCACAGGAGGAGACTGCGTGAAGACTGGGACTCGGGCGGACGACCGCATGGGGCCGTCCAGCGTGGGTCTGTGGCAGGCCTGGTCGTCCAGAAAGTCGGCGATCAGAAGTTTGAGGACTATATTGGGCGGTCGGTCCCCCAGATTGCACAGATCGAAGGCAAGCACCTCATCGATGCATTGTTGGACCTCGTGGTGGCGGACGATCTGCAGACCGAGTTCCTGGCCGCAGGGGACCGCGACAACTCTGCATACACAGCCGAGATAATGAATGACCCCCACGTGATCCCCGGATTATCCGATGGTGGGGCGCACGTCAAGTTCATGACCTTCGGAAGCTTCCCCACGGATGTCCTGGCCTGGATGGTGCGGGATGAGCAGCTGGTGAGCCTGGAGGAGGCCCACTATAAGTTGAGTTACCTGCCTGCCTTCTTTGGTGGGTTCAAGGACCGAGGCGTTATCCGCGAGGGCGCAGCTGCAGACCTTGTGGTGTACGATTTAGAGAACCTGAAGCTGTTGCCCCCAGAGGTTGCCAGGGACCTGCCCGGAGACGAGTGGCGCAGGATTCAGAAGGCATCCGGGTATCGCTGGATTATGGTGAATGGTCAGGTGACCTTTGAGGACGGCGAGCCGACGGGAGCGCTGTCAGGCGAGCTGCTGCGCCACGGCAAGGGGGCCTAAGCCGGGGTGACCACTACCTGGCGTTTGTCGCCAAAGACCGATTGAAGCTCTCGGCTGGGACATTGCCGTCCGGACGACGGAAGTCGTTGCCGTTCATTCGGCTTTTGGCTCCGGTGCATATCGGTTCGACGAGCCTGCCGATTTGGAGCAGATGACAGTCGGACACAGGCGAGCTCTATTGTGATGGGGTCCCTATCAGGACTTCGTCGCCCTCTATCTTGACAGGATAGACTGTGAGTCCTTCCATGGCCGGAGGGGTTATGACCTCGCCGGTCCTGACATCGAAGGTTGCCCCGTGGAGGGGGCATGCCACTTCGTGCTCATACAGCAGTCCACGTGACAGCATCCCGTTTTCGTGGGTGCATGCTTCGTTTACGGCGTAATATTGCCCATCATAATTACACAGTAGTATACGCTCGCCTGCTATCCTCACGAGCTTCTTTTCCCCGGGTTGCAGGTCTCCAACCCCTGCCGCCTTCACGAACTCCTGGGGCATGGCCCCTCCTTCATCTCAATGGGCATCTCAACGGGGTCACTGCGATACCCCGCCAGCCCATAGAGAACAGCTTCAGCGTCTCCCTTCTCCAGTTCTAGCTGGGCTGGCCGCTGTGGTTTTTATTGTAAATTGTCTGGTGGAGTTTGGCGAATTGACTCATGAATAGTGTCACCGGAAGGGGTAACGGCGCTTTGAGTTATGAGACACCGTAACGTCGGTTGGTGACGGACGGCTCTTCGGAGAGGGCCCGGCGGATGAGCGCGCCCCACTCCGGGTCTAGGTCCAGCGCCTCGGAAACGGCGGCGTCGATCTGCCTCCGCGCAGGGTCATCGTTCATTTGGGGGAAGGGCAGCAGGGCCTCGTCTTGCAGCCACTTGAATCGACTTGAGAGGAAGTCTCGTGCATCATTACGCACTGCGGCAAAATCGGGCGCTGGGAGACGTAGGAGTGAATCGATGGAAAAGTTTGGATAAGACGGTATACGGTTGTCTTTTCCTCCAAGCAAAGCAAACAGGCCAACCGAGGCATGGCAGGGCTGTTGATGCCTGCCACGGTTTTTGCAGAACTCGTTGGAGCCATCGTGGAAAGTAACAGGGTCGACGACCTTGTTATCCAAATCCCTGAATAGGGTTCGTCTGAGTTCTTGTACTTACTCGTAAAGTGGCAATAGGGCTAGGGCGCCGTTAATGGCAGGGGGCGAAACTCGTCGCTGACTTCCTCGCAAACCCGCGCCACCTCATCACTCATTACCTTCGATGAGACAGCGCACATGAGCCGCCATACCCTTTGGGTATCAGGTTCAGAGATGACTATCAACAGGGCGCCTTGAGGCGAACTCTGTGCTGGGCCTTGAGCTTGACCTCGAGACGTTGCCAGCTGTAGCCCACCTCGGTCCGAGGTCACGGGCTCGGCGAATTCCCTGCCGACCGTTGACTCGATCCATGACATCAAAACTTCTGTGGGTCGGGCTTCGTTGGACACTCCGTCCGAATAAGCGGCAATGAGCACTCTTTCCACGTCCTCTGCGGCTGCCACCTCTCCTGACATGCTGAAGTCTGGTAGGTCTGGAGGAGCGCCCGGGTCGTTCTTAAGCATCTCACTGGCTCGCCCATAGGTGAACGGGAGCACAACGCTGAATCCAGATGGGACCTGCCACTCCGAATCAACGGCTATGGTGACGGTGGTGCTTGACGGAGGCTCGGTGTCGGTGGGCCCCCCACACGCGGCGGCAACGAAAACGCCGATGAACAATATCGCTACGTTGTTGCTCTGATTCCATATACTCAATTGACATCAGGCTGCCAGAGAATAGATACCCTCTAGTTAAGGAGCTGCTCCCAGGCATCTAGTGTTACATCGTCTGATTGCGTGCCGTCCACCGCTTGGTGGAGACCAGAGTCGCTGATTACCGTATTCGGAGAGAATATCCACCAGGGGCATTGTCCTATCATTGCCCAACCCTCGCCAGAGGTCAACACATTTGCGCCGTCTGTAGCAAAGGCGTAAGAACTCCAGGCGGTGTCGATGAGCCTTGAACCAGGCCACCACGTCCGCATCAAGACGCAGTGTGATTTGCTGTTTGATGGGCCGGTAGAACAAGCCCCGCCGTGCATTCGACCAATCGAGGATCTCGGGGGACTTCGATTATATTGATTTGGTCGTCCGGCAGGTCCTCCAGGGAATGGACCTTAGTCTGCCGGCGCTCGTTCAACTCAATGCGCTCCTTCCTCATAAGCCTTTCTTCTGCCGCTTGTGTCATTACACTATGGTAGTTACATACGCGGTATGGGGTCAAGGCTGACGCCAGCCCGGCCGTAGGAGTCGGTCCAGCCCGGCACAGGAAGCGCTGTTTGGCGATGGCGAATGGGCGGCGTTGACCCGCTATTGCTCCAAGGCTATCATTCCATCGAATTAGGGTCGAATTAAGGGCGAACCGGCTGAAGCGCAGCAGTATGGAGGGCGCCGCAATGGGCTATGAGTTCTTTATCGTGGAGACGACCGGCCACGTCTCCACCGTCACCTTGAACCGGCCAGACAAGCTGAACGCTCTCAGCCATGCCATGACCAAGGAGTTCCATGTTGTCTTGGACAACGTCGAGGCGCAGTTCCCCGACGTGCGGGCTCTCATCCTGACGGGCGCCGGAAGAGGTTTCTGCTCCGGGGCCGACGTGGTGGAGCAGCGGGCAACCCTTGACGGAGGCGGCGAGCAGCCTCCTCCGGGCCGGATTCATGCGCCTCGCACCGTCAGCATAACGGCGCTGGCTTCCCGGCTCCGCGGTCTGCCCCAAGCGACCATTGCCGCAGTCAATGGAGTGGCTGCGGGAGCGGGCTTGGCTCTGGCCCTTGCCTGCGACATACGCATCGCGTCGGAGACGGCGCGTTTTTCGTCCATATTCATCAAGCGTTCCCTGATGCCCGACACCGGCGCCTCGTACACTCTGCCCCGTCTGGTGGGTTTCGGAGTGGCGGCCGAGATGACTCTGACGGGCGGCATGTATGGGGCCGCGTGGGCCAAGGATAAGGGGTTGGTCAATGACGTTTCGCCTGAAGAGCGGCTGATTGAAGAGGCCATGTCTATGGCGTCGGAGATAGCGTCCAATCCGCCCTTGGCCGTGCGGGCTGCCAAAGAGCTTATGTACAAGCTGGACATGGACCTGCAGGAGGTGGCGGAGCGGGAGATGAACGCGAACCTTCCGCTGCGCTACACGGAGGACAGGCTGGAGGCTGCAACGTCCTTCCTGGAGAAGAGAGCTCCGGTGTACAAGGGCCGTTAGCTCGTCCCCGGAATGGGCGGGATAGGTGTGGGCGGCCCTCGTTGGCTCCTGGCCGGATTGAGCCGGTTGGCGCGGTTCTCAAGTCCCAAGCTGTAAGTTCGGCGGCGGTTGAGCCGACGGCGTCCCGGTGATAGAATCCCTTGTGCAGCATTGCTCGTCCCTTGCTGCGCTCACAATCCCCAGTAGCTCAGCGGTAGAGCGGGCGGCTGTTAACCGCTAGGTCGTAGGTTCGAATCCTACCTGGGGAGCCAACTGCCCTAGTGTTGGGTACTTCGGTCGTACCAGTTAACCCGTTTTCGAGCAGGACAGGCGCCGTGTACTCGGTCCCGACCTAGCGCTTGTTGAATTCAACATTCCTCACGAACGAGCCTAGCAGCCCGTCCGAGGATTATCTAACGGTGCTTGCAGGTCAGCGACAATGGATCGCGACAACTAATTTTGCCGGTTGCCCCGGCCGGCCCCCAGATAGCTTTGCGAATAGCGCCGTGCTCACTACCTCGGCAAAGTTCCTGATGCGTTGGGCTGGCCCATCGCCCCGTGCTTTCCTGTGCAGATTGACCCCAAAGCGGAACAGTTTGAGCAGGTTGTGGCCGGTGCAGATCAGCGACCATTCGCCGTTCACCTTCTCCAGTCCCCGCAGCAGGAACTGCCGGAATCCCCGACCCTGCTTGATCTGGCCGAATACCGGCTCCACAGTTTGCATCCGTAAAGCGCAGCGCTGCCGACCCCGCTTGGTCTGTAACTTACGTCGCATCCGGTCCCTGGGAGACAGATGGCTGGGTATGCGACCTCGGGGCGCGGGTGGCACAACCCGCCCGTGGCGGGTCTGCTCCGGCGCGACGAACGGGTCCACGCCCAGAGCATAGAGCTCGTCGACTGCCTTTGCCGAGTAATAGCCAGCATCGGCGGATACTTCCCTGGGGACTGCACCGACGTTGTCGATGGTCTCCTCCATCATCGCCGCAGCCTGTTGCTTATCCGAAGTCTGGTTGGTCGCCCGCGCCGCCACGATCACCTGGTGAGCGCTGTCCACCACCGCCTGACAGTTGTACGCTTGCAGGAAGTCCTTTCCTCCAGGTGCGGGCATGATGCGCGACTCGGTATCGGTGAAGTTACGCTGGGCCTTGTCGTCGGGTGCCCCCGGGTGATTACCACCTTCGGCCTCGGCCTGTTCGCCAGCCGCCTGCGCCTCGGCTTCCAGCGCCGCCATGGCTTCCCGTATCTTCTCCAACCGACCCTCTCGAAAGGCCAACTCCTGCGGCAACTCATCTCCACGCTTGTCTTTGCCGTACCGCCGGTCTTCCTCATCATCCGCTGCCTGGGCCTGTCGCAACAACTCCGCGACCTCCGCCGCCAACTGCGCTGCCTTCTCCTTCATCCGTTGGTAACTCATCGCCTTATGCTTCGATGCGTTGGCCTTGACCTTCGTGCCGTCCAGCGCCACGTGCCCCAGCTTCACCAGACCCGCCTGCTGGCACAACGCCAGTACCTGTACGAACAGGCCCGACAGCGCATCCACATGATCCTTGCGAAAGTCGGAGATGGTCCGGAAGTCCGGTGTGTTGTTCGCCGCCAACACCCTGAAGGCGATGTCCTCGTGGAGACGCTGGGCGATGCGGCGTGAGGACGCCACCCCCACGCAGTAGCCGTAGAGCAACACCTTGACCATCATCCGTGGATGATACGGCGGCCCGCCACGCCGTTCCCGCTCGTAGCGAGCGGTGACCTCCGACATGTCCAACTGGTCCACCACGTCGGATATGAAGTAGGCCAGATGGTCGTCAGGCAGCCACTCCTGCAACGCCGCTGGCAACAGCAACTGCTGGTCGGGTTCGTAGGGAAGGTAGGTTTTGCTCATCAACGACTCCCCGCTACTGGACTGGGCCCATCATACCCCCAAACACTCGCCAACCGTGTTTCTCGGACGGGCTGCTAGAGGAGCTCCGCTGGGCTCCCCTTAGTCCGGGTCGCGTCCTGTGCCTCGAAAATCGGGCGCTGCTAGAACTTCTGGAGGAGCTTGAGCAGCGAACCGCACAAGCACGCCTGATCCGCACTGCCGGGCTCAACATGGTGACGCTTGATGCGGATGTACGCTCCGCCGACGTTCTGGAAGACTTCTACGCACGGCGCGAGGCCCAGCATGGTTGACCGGAGGCGGGCCGCGCTTGCTGATCTCGTGTGGCCGGGCGAAGCGTATTCGCGGGCCACCAACATCGAGCCGGATTATCGAGACCCGGAGGGGCTTCCAGAGTCAAGGTGCGTACTACCAATGCCAGCGAACGAGCCTTCTGGGAAATGAGGCGCAGGACCAGGCCAATGAGCTGCTTTCAGAACCAAGCCAGCGTGGACCGGATCATATTCGGAGTGATCAATTACCTCAATCAATCCTGGAAGGACAAGCCCCTCAAAGAATTCACACACTAAGCTTGACGCTACCGGACGAGTACAGATGGTTGACGGGCTTTCTGGGCCGCGAGTATACTCCCGTTGTCTCACTGGATTAGACCGGACCGGTTGAAATGGGGAATATCGGTCACAATACTAGGGGCACATTTTCAGGCTTACTCGGGTGCTCGCCGGATGGGGATGATCAGTGTAACCATGGAAGTTCCCGTGACGCATTTCCGACTTACATAAAAAGGCACTACTAATATTATAATCCGTGCAAAATAGCGGAGAAACGAGTCACACAATGTTAGGACGACGACCACTCGATGGTACTCGCATTCTCGATTTCACCTGGGTGCGGTCAGGCCCCTGGGCGACCCGTTGGCTAGCCATTCTGGGAGCCGAAGTCCTAAAGGTGGAATGGCCCGAACCGGCCCTAGGCGGCTTTACAGGCCGCTCAGTATCGGGCACCGCGGGGACAAGACCTCCTGGGGTAGAGCCTGGGATCAACAGCGGAGGAGACTTCAGCGATACCAACCCCATGAAGAAGAGCGTCACCATCAGTGCCAGGACTCCTAAGGGCCTGGCGCTCATCAAGCGCCTCCTCGCCACCTCGGACGTGGTCATCGAGAACTTCAGTACCGGTGTGCTTGACAGCTGGGGACTGAGCTACGAGGAGATGACCAAGATCAAGCCGGACATCGTCTATGTCTCCATGGCTGGTTTCGGGCAAACGGGCCGCAACAAGGACTACAGAACTGTGGGGCCTATTGTACAGGCCCAGGGCGGGCTGACCTTCACCTCGGGCCTACCGGGGGCTCCTCCAGCTGGTTGGGGATGGTCCTACATGGACAACACCGGCGGAATGTACGCGGCGATGTGTGTCCTCACCACACTCCATCACCGCAATGCCACTGGGGAGGGTCAATGGGTGGACATGTCCCAGGTAGCCGCGGGCATCACCCTTACCGGGCCATCCATACTCGATAAGACCATAAATGGACGTAACACTCGTCGCGACTTCTTCCCACCGGGTAATCGCGCAGTGTGGCCCGGAGCGCCGTTGGTGAACAACTATCGAGGCCCCACTACTGCCCCCCATAACGCCTACCGCACCAATGGCGGTGGTTACAACGACTGGTGCGTTATCGCCTGCTTCACAGAGCAGGAATGGCGCTCCCTGGTGGAGCTCGTGGGAGCCCCAGCCTGGGCTAACGAAGACCGGTTCGCCACCGTGGCAGGAAGAATACAGCATCAGGAGGACCTGGACCGAGGCATTGAGGCCTGGACCCTGACCCTGGAGAAATACGAGTTGGCCGACCGCTGCCAGGCAGCGGGGGTCCCTGCTGCCCCGGTGCAGAGCAACGAGGACCGGGTCGAGCATGACCCCCAACTCCGACACCAGGGCATGTACACAACCGTACACCACCAGGTGTTGGGGGAACACTTGACCCAGAACACACCCTTCACCTTCTCCATCTCGCCCACCAGCGTAGAACGGCCCGGTCCCCTCTGCGGTGAGCACAACCCCGAGGTACTCGGAAGCATCCTGGGCCTCTCCACTCAGGAGATTCGAGAGGGATACGAGGACGGCACCTTCTGGCCCAAGACCATCCCCCTCGAACCCTACTTGCTTGAGGCACTTGAAGTCGGGACCGCATAGAGAGGAGGACTAGCAGCCATGGAGAATGTACGGTTTTCTCCCGGTCCTCTAGGAAACTTGCGGGTCTTAGAGCTATCCGACGTGATCGGTGAGTGGTGCGGGAAGCTTATGGCCGACATGGGTGCCGATGTCATCAAGATAGAGCCACCCGGCGGGGTGGCCGAGCGCCGGATCGGGCCCTTCTACCAGGACGTACCCCACCCCGATCGGAGCCTCCATTTCTGGCACTACAATACCAGCAAGCGGGGCATCACCCTAAACCTCGAGACCGAGGAAGGCCGCGACCTCTTCCGGAAGATGGTGACGAGTGCTGACGTCCTGCTGGAGACCTATCAGCCGGACTACCTCCCGTCTCTAGGTCTCGGCTATGAAGAGCTTCAAAAGATCAACCCGCAACTCGTCATGTGCTCGCTCACGCCCTTCGGCCAGACGGGCCCCTGGCGGCACTACCGGAGTTCAGACCTAGTACACATGGCCGCCGGCGGCCAGATGGCCTCCACGGGATACAACGAGGAGGACGTGCCCGATCCTCCCCCTATTGCAGCGGGTGGCGGCAACGCCTGGCACATGGGCAGTCACTACGCCTATATAGCCATTATGGCCGCAGTCTGCATGCGCGACGGGATCGGCGAAGGACAGTACATCGATGCCTCAGTCCACAGCGCCTGCGCCCTCACCACCGAAGGCGCTATTCCCACCTATCTCTTTACTAAGCAGGTCGTGCGCCGCAACACCGGCCGCCATCACTCGGTCGGCCCCATGCCTCGATGGCAGCACCCCACCAAGGACGGCCGCTACGTTAATTTCAGTCTTGTCGGACGCCTGACTCCGGACTTCATGAAGAGGCTAATAGACTGGATGGACAGTAAAGGCGTCGAACATGACCTCAACGATCTCAAGAATGTGGAGCCGGAAGCACTCCAGAAGCAGCAGGCCCACATAAGCGAAGTAGTTGAGCGTTTCTTCGCTAGCGTCACTCAGGAGGAGGCCTACCACGAAGGCCAGCAACGGCGCTTGCTGATAGGAGCAGTCCATGCCCCCGAGGACATTCTGGACGAGCAACACTGGCATGATCGGGGATTCTTCGTGGAGGTGGAGCACCCTGAGTTGGGCAGAAGCTTCACATACCCAGGTGGGGCATCTATCTATCCCCAGTCCCCCTGGAAGATCTACCGCCGGGCTGCTGTCATTGGCGAACACAACCAAGAGGTCTTCGGAGAAATCGGACTCGACCTACTCGAGCTCGGGGTGCTACGCGAGGCAGGGGTGATCTAGCCCCAATAGAATGGAACGGAGGTCGGAATTGCCAAGACAGATACCCGTACCCGATGAACTGAGCAAGCCCTTCTGGGATGCCGTTAATGAGCAGCGGCTGGTCGTGCAGAGCTGCACCGCCTGTAACGCCTTACAATACCCGCCGCGGCCGAGATGCGAGGACTGCGGGTCAGAGACACTGGAGTGGAAAGACACGAGCGGGCGGGGAAGCATCTCTGGCTATATCGTCATACACGACTCCCGCATGAGGGTGTGGTCGCCTGAGGTGCCCTATAACGTCGCGATAATCCAACTAGAGGAAGACCCGACTATCAACTTCTTCGCTAACCTCCCCGGGACACCAGTGGATGATGTACCCGTTGGTGCCCCTACAGAAGTGATTTTTGAAGAGGTTGCTCCAGGCCAACTGGTGCCCGACTGGCAGGTTGTGAGCTAGCTCCACCTATCCGTGCAGATACCGGAGATACAGCAGCAAGGAGAGGACGATGGTTTCTCCACATTATCGCTCGATTTATCGGATGGATGAGGGACTGGGGGTCTGGGAGCACCAGGGGAGGGTGGCGGTGGCAGGTATAGGACACACTCCCGTTGACCGGCGCTGGGACGAACGGCCTGAAACCAGCTTGGGCGCCTACTCCATGATGGCAGCCCAGAAGGCCATCGACGACGCGGGGATATCGCCAGACGATATTGATGGGGTTGTGTCGTGCCCGAGGGCGAACATACCAGAATGGACGCGACCGGAATTGCCCCCGCCCTACAACACCGCGGACGGCGTCAGCAAAGTGACCGCAGAGTGGCTGATCAAGAATATGGGACTCAAGAACGTCAAGTTTACCGACAACACTCACGAAAGCTTGGGAGGTAACATAAGCTGGGCCTTGAACTTTGCAGCCCAAGCCGTGGGAGACGGGCAGTGCGAGGTGTGCCTTGTGCGGTATACTATGGGGAACTTCTCGGGCAGGTATATGACGTCCGGGAGCAACGCCGAGGACACCGCCCGTGGTGATGGGCAATGGACCGGTCCCTGGGGCTGGGGTGCCGCCGGCGCACAATACGCCTACATCACGGGTGAGTACTGTCGCAAGTACGGCAGCAACCCCGACAGGATGGCCCCCTTTGTTGTAAACCTGCGGAGGAATGGTAGCATGTTTCCTGATGGGTACTACTATCAGCATCCACAGGAGCCGCTGACCATTGCCGATTACCTCTCTTCCAGGTGGATAGCTAAACCCTTGAGGCTCCACGATTATGACAGGCCGGTGCAGGGTGGAGCTTGCTACATCGTGACCACCGCGGAGCGGGCCAAAGACATGAAGCAGCCTCCTGTGTACTTCCTCAACCATTGTGCGAACAAGTTCCACAAGCGGAGCAGTGTTGAGACCCTGGAGGAAGTGGAAGGGTGGACGGACAGCCTGGCTAGGAAGATCTTTGAAGGCTCAGGGCTAACCCATAACGAAGTCGACGTGTATAATCCCTATGATGGCTTCACCCACTTCACCCAGTACTTCTTAGAGGCCATGCAATGGCACGGGGTGAAGAGGGGCGAGGCACATGACTTCTACGGGGGCGACATCAGCGTGGAGGGGCCACATCCGCTGCTCTCCAGCGGTGGCAACAACGGCACGGGACGCACTCGTTGCGCAATCTTGACAGACTCTATTCAGCAGCTGCAGGGAAAAGCGGGCGAAAGGCAGATCAGGCTAAGGGCCGAGACCGCCGTCTGTGGTGGAACTATGCCCGGCAGCTCCGCCTGGACGGTCTTCGGCAAATACCCCGACTAACTATCTTACGGTTCGGCGTAGGTCGACTCGATGTATCCAGATGTATCCAAAGGATGGCCTGCTCAAGCTCCCGTGCGCTGCGATGGACGCCCCGACGGAGTTGTTTCTCGGTGAGGGCAGCGAACCACCGCTCTACCAGGTTGAGCCAGGAAGAGCCAGTAGGAGTGAGTGGAAGGGGTAGCGTGGGCGCTTGGCCAGCCAACCCTCTTACATGGACTTGCCCTCGGCGCGTATGATAACTTTGGCTAATTCGCCCCGGGCCTTGGCCCATTTTGGACTAGTCGTCACAAAGGCCCATGGGACCACACCACTCAGTCGGGGCCTATAGGTGATACCGCGATGCAGGCCTACATAGTTAAACGGGTCCTCCTATTCATACCGACGATGTTTCTCGTGGTCACCCTGGTCTTTGTAATCCTGCGGCTGGTCCCGGGAGACCCCGCGATCAATAAGCTCGCGGGATTTGAGGGCCAAGGCCGGTACACGCCCGAAGACGTGGCGAAAGTACGGGCCTCTATGGGGACCGACAGGCCCCTGATCGTGCAGTATGGAACGTGGTTGTGGGGTATCGTCCACCTCGACTTTGGGGACTCCCTTACCTATGAGGCTCCGGTGTGGACTGACCTGAGGTACAAGTTTCCAGTAACCCTCGAGCTGGCAGTGCTCGCTCTCCTGATCTCGGGCGTGGTGGCCGTGCCCGTGGGAGTGCTGTCGGCCGTCAACCAGGACACCTGGCCAGACTATCTCGGACGCGTGATCACTATCAGCGGCATCGCCTTACCCAATTTCTGGCTCGGCGTCCTAGTGATTTATATACTCTCAAACTACTTTGACTGGGCCCCTCCCCTGGGCTACGAAAGCTTATGGGACAAGCCTCTGACTAATCTCCAGCAGCTGATCTTCCCAGCCTTGGTCTTGGCCACGAGTAACATGGCCTTCATGGCACGAATAACCCGCTCGGCTACCCTGGAGGTGTTGAGGGAAGATTACATCCGAACCGCCCGCTCCAAAGGGCTTGCCGAGAAGGCGGTTGTCTGGCACCATGCCTTAAAGAACTCGTTGTTACCGGTCCTCACCATCTCCGGCTTGCAGTTCGGATCCCTTTTGGGCGGGACCATAATTATCGAGGCCATCTTCATCATCCCGGGAATGGGGTTTCTCTTGATTTCAGCTATTGGAACCCGGGACTATCCTCAAGTCCAGGCGATCGTAATAGTTCTCACTTTGGTGGTCCTGGCGCTGAACCTTATGGTGGACGTGCTCTACGCGTGGTTGAACCCACGGATCCGGTACACCTGACGGCGACGGAGTCCGGGAGGCTGATTAGCGATGAGTGAGCAAACCGAAGCTCAGGAGGTTTGGCGAGAACCGGGCTTCGATAGACTGCGTCCAACCCCCCCCATCTGGTACCCCATCCTCGACTTTTTCAGACAGAAGCCCCTGGGCGGCATGGGGGCCACAATTGCCCTTCTCCTGGTCATCGTTGCGATATTTGCCCCTCTAATACGGACCCAAGATCCCTATCGTATTCCTACAGACCCACCCAACACGTACGCCCCTCCTAGCAGCGAGAACCTGTTCGGAACCGATGAGCTGGGACGCGATGTGTTCAGCCGGCTCGTCTCGGGCGCCAGGATCTCCCTCAGAGTAGGGCTGATTAGCGCCTTTGTCGGTTGTACCATAGGGGCGCTCATAGGGGTGGCCAGCGCCTACTACGGAGGCATTACTGACCTGCTGGTACAGAGGCTGGTCGACGCCATGATAGCCTTCCCTTACCTGGTCCTGGCCCTAGCGCTGATGACCGCATTGAGCACAGCCGACGTGGCACTACTGACTGACCCTATTAATAAGGTCATCGTCGCACTGACCATAGGGTTCATCCCCAGTAATGTGAGGATCGTCCGCTCTCAGGGACTGGCCATCAACGAGATGGACTATGTACTGGCCGCCCGGGCCGTCGGCGCCGGAAGCCTGCGCATCATAATGCGGCACATGATCCCCAATGTAATGGCCATCTGGATCGTGGCCGTCACCTTCTACATGGCCATAGCCATCATCGCGGAGGCGGGCCTCAGCTTCCTCGGCTTCGGAGTGGGCCCAGACGTCCCGTCATGGGGCAGCATGCTCAGAGGAGCCACGCAACAATACCAAGGAGTCGCTCCGTATCTGGCGATCTTTCCCGGGCTGGCGATAGCCGTAGTGGTGTACTCCTGGAACCTCCTGGGAGACTCCCTGCGCGACGCACTGGATCCCCGGCTCCGGGGTGCTAGCTAGCCAGACACCGCCCTGCGCTCCTCTTCCTGAAAAAGGCGGGTTTGTCCGGATTCTAACTTAGCTGCAGCTCTCCGGAGTGCCCGCTCCAGTCGGCCGTTGAAATAATTGGGAATGCAGATGTAACCTGGGCCGGACCCAGGAGCCTGAGGGCTTGCCCCAGCGTCCCAGAGGCCTTGTCCTCAGATCCAATTGCCTCGTGATACCGCCTCCATAAAAGGACCCCCTGTGTCCCTATGGAAGGGGGCACAGGGGGTCGGCGCTAAAGGATTTTCAGCAGTCCCTAGATCTGCCTTCTCAAATGGCGCGGTTGGGAACTCATTTACACTCTGGATCGCACCAGATATGGTCCCATTTCGCGTAAGTCAAGTATACGCCAGGGACGTGGACGCCCTGTATCACCTTGTCCTTGATAAAGGCCGACTGAACAAAGAAGAGGTAGGGATGAACGCTGTCCTCTATGAGAAGGTTATTGGCCTTGAGGGCTAGCTCTCGCTGCCTGGCGATGTCTTGAGTCCCGACAAGCTCCTTCAACACTTTATCGGCCTCCTCGTTATAGACCCCAACACGGAGCGAGTGGTTTTCGTTCCCCTCCCCGTGATTCCCGAGCGATATATCGGGGATAGGTGGGCTGGCACTTGTCAGTGCTATGTAGATGTCTTTGTAATTCCTTGTGTCCAATTGTTCGTTAGCCACGCTGGACTCGACCCCGTTTACGGTCACATCCCAGCCCAGGCGGTCCTCAAACTGCTGCTTCAATACTACCGCATAATCACACCGTGAGGCGGAAGTTGCACAGCCTATATCGACCTTGCTTCCAGGGCCAAGCCCGAGCTCCTCAAAAAGCTTCTGGGCTTGGGCGATGTCATCAGGGTGTTTCTTGCCGGCCAACTGCCGGAAACCTGGCATTTGCAGAGCGTCTTCACAGGAGAAAGTCCAGTTGAACCCGCAAGGAAGCTGAGTGCCTATCACGTAAGCTCCCTCGCTCACAATATCTATCATGGATTGCCGGTCAATGATCAGGTTCATAGCCTTCCGGGAACGGGGGTCGTCCCAGGGCTTATTGTCGGCATTCATGACGATGCCGCTAACATAAGCGGGCCCAGCATAGGAGACGGTTGCCTGGTCCCCCAGGTCCTTTTCTAGCTGCTTTGCCGAGGGAATAGACAGGCCCGTTGTAATGTTCGCGGACAGCAGCACCTGGCGTGTCTTGTAGGCCGCTGCGACCCGACTGGCGTCCGTTATAATGAATACGTCAATACCATCAAGGTGGGGGATGCCTGACCTCCAGTACCGGTCGTTCCTCTCCCAACGGGTTACTACGTCCCTGTTGTAGTTACCCAACCGGTAGGGCCCCGTGCCATTGAGGGTCTCCGGGTTCGCGAACTTATGCAGCTTCCCCTCCTCGACAAACTTCTTTTGCAAGACATGAAGATGGTTCTGGCCCATGACAGTGAGGAAATGTGGGCCGGGCCTGTTGAGCCTGAATACCAGAGTATTTTCATCCGGAGCCGTGACGTCCCGACTCCAATCATCTACAAAATCTGCTGCCCTCCTGGCCAGGTTCCCAGCAACGCCCTTAGTCGCTTCCTTCACTAATTCGAATTCGCTGTCGCTGGGGGACATCTGGGACGTGTAGCTAAACAGGATGTCGTCCATGGTGAGGGGATCTCCATTGTGGAACCGCACACCCTGACGGATCTTTAAGGTGTAGGTGCGGCCGTCGGACGAAACGGTCCAGCTTTCGGCCAGGTCGGGTCTGAGATCGAGGACGTCTGCGGTTTCGGGATCAAACTCGACGAGCTGGTTGACCATACCGGCCAGGGCTTGATTTACCCCACCAAGGGTGCCTGAGCCCAGAATATATACGGGCTCTGGAGCACTGGTAGTCTGTATGGGGACGATGCCGCCCCGAATGGGCACCATCATGGCGGCCCCGGGGAGGGGAGTAGCCGTGGGAAGTACCTGTACGAGTGCTTTTCCGATGGCCTTCTCGACGTCCGATTGAGTGATTCCTTTAGGCTGGGCCTCCAAGGCTTTGGCGATGGCGGCCGATACATCCTCCGCAGTAATCCCGGGTTGGGCGGCCAGGGCCGCCTGAACCGCCTTCGCGACATCGTCGGCTGACACCCCCGCCGGCGCAGCCGCCAAAGCGTTAGTAATCGCCTGCTGCACGACCCCTGAAACGTCTACCGGAGTTGGGGTTGGCTGCGGGGTTGGCTGCGGGGTTGGGTCATCGGTACCACACGCTGCAGCGACCACCAATAAGAACGCCGCAACCACGCCAGGAATAAGCCAACTGCGCCATCGTAACATGTTCTTCACCCTCCGAGTATGACCGGGTTGTTACCGGTGATTCCCCATAGATTGAGTAGGTGGGTTCGCAAGAACACCCTCATCTATAGCAGAAGGCCCCAATATAGCAGAAGGCCCTAATGTTTGTCAATAATCCGAATGGACTCTTTAAAAAGTGTTACCCAAGTGGGTATCGTTGCCTTGCCAATAAGTGTTACCGGGAGGTGGCATGACGCGAGGCGGTGTGAAAGAGTACATAGAAGCGATTCGAGTTAGGTACATGAAGGGAAGTTGCACAGAGAAGGGCCAGATTCTGGATGAGACTGTGATGGTGACCGGCTACCATCGGAAGGCAGTGATCCGGTTGCTCTGCTCCCAGGATGGCCCACTGGGACTTCGACGGCGGTAGGGCTTGAGTAGACGGTCGATGGAGGTATCGCCCGGTTGTGTCTGGCGCCTGTCTAGCGGAAGAAGCCACTTCGAGGTGGCGGCGTGTGGGTACCAGGGATTAATGCTCTCTCCGTAACAGACTCCGTGGCTCACCGTGACCCATGATGACGATGAATGGCGGTCGAACAAGCCGGGGAAGGGCAAACTCGCACCTGGAGGCCGAGCAAATGATCGTTGACAGGCTTCCGGGGACGGGAATACACTCCTCTCATCCCACCGGACTAACCCGGACCGGTGCAGATCGGAAAACTGGGCTAAGCGTGGAAACAAGGGACTACCCCGATAGGTCCCCACCATGGTGGCCTTGACGAAGTCCAGACATCCTCCTAAATTTCTCCCATCCCAAGAACCCAGGCGGGACAGCATCTGCGCAGCCAGCTAGGAACCATAGACCAAGGAGGTAGCCCGCATGATCGTGAGAATCTACACCGGGGACGATGAAAGGTCCCATTTCGAGGATCTGCCCATACCTGAGGGTGAAACCCAAAGCTTCCTTCTCCAGGCCGGCGGCGAAATGGTATTCCGCCGCGCACCTGACGACTACTTCCTCGACTGGCACACCGCCCCCCGGCGTATGTTCGTCATTACACTGACCGGCCACGTTGAGATCGCCATCGGCGACGGCACCGTCCGCACATTCGGCCCTGGAGACATCCTGCTGACAGACGACCTGTCGGGCGAGGGACATACATCCCGGGGCGTCGGTGGTACGCGTACTATGGTGTCCATACCGATTGGGGACTAGGGAGGGGTCCGGGGCCAACTCCTCCGGTGCAATGTAGGTTAACATCCAGCCAAGGCCGGCTCCAGATGGAACCGTAGAGGCATTCGGTGGTGATCCGGTACAAGTCCCTTCTGGAAGCGCCCGTTGGATGTAGTCATGTGCCCCTCCGTCCTGCGACGCTCAGTCGGATGTCCCGTAACACAAACTTATTACAAGTATCCCGGTCCGCCAACACGGGCCGACCGGCGGGCTGACGCCATTGGTATCTCGGTGTAAATCGACCGGTGCGCCGGGGTAGCTACATAACTCCTGGCGCAGCGGTCGAACTGATAGCAAGGTTGCCTAGGGACTCGCCGATTCCACCTCGAAGATGCGCACCCAGTAGTCCCCGGGGTGAAGGTGCTCGACTTTCCTGGTAGCTTCCTGCCGCCCGGCGCTCTGTCATAGGAGCGCAGGTCGTCCAGGTTGTCCTACATGGTGACGGAAAGACCCTCGTCGGGGTTTTCGGTGCTGCGCAGGAGCTGGCGGCCGCACAACCCCTTGGTATCCTTGGTGATGTCGTCCACCGTCTCGTGATAGATCCTGGAATACTCTTCCCAACTTCCCCGCCTGAGCTTTCCCCCCAGATCGTCCTGACATACATGGCAGCCCTCCTTTCACCATGATGCCCCATTGATAAATCGGGTTCCCGCTCTGGAGGGCCATATTTATATATCTGATATAGATTATTTGCAAGTCTGTAGGGTGGGAAGCTCTCCGGTAACATATCCTTGGAGAACCAGGTGAACGTTCAAGGGGTCCAAGAGCCGGGCCCCGGCATCTATTAGGACGCCGGGGGCCCGATACACCCAGCAAGGCCGGTACCACCCCTCTATCTCAGGGAGAGGGGCCGGGGGTGAGGAGCTAGTCCTCAGGGAGAGGGTCCGGGGGTGAGGAGCTAGTCGGCGGGGATGGGCTCCTCCACCCTGGCCCTGAACTTCGGGATAACCTCGGCGGCGAACCGCCCCAGCTGCTCCAGCATCACTCCCTGGGGTGTGCCAACGGGCATGCCGACGCCGACCCGGTCCAGCCCAGGGTACTTCTCCTCTACTTCCTGTATCGCGGCGGTGATTTCCTCGGGAGACCCGGCCAGGAAGCCCCCGCCCTGGACGGCCACCTCGATGTTGGGCAAGCCGGCGTGGGGCGCCCTCCTGGGGTCGGACATGACCTCTATCTGCTCATCGGTCAGGGAACGGACCAGACGCAGCGGCCCGAACATCTTTAGGTTCTCCTCATAGTACTTGCGGGCGGACTGGATGGCCTTCTCCGTGGAGTCGTCCATGAAGAAGTGGAATCCGATGGACATGTCCTCTCCCAGCTGGGCGTCGGTGCGACCGGCCCGTACCAGGGCATCCCTGAAGGCCTCCATCACCGTGCTCATCGCACCGCCCTCGGACACGCCGCCGCCTATGATGCCCTTGATGTCATGCTTGGCCATGAAGTCCAGGCCCCGCCGGGTGGCGCTTTGCACCGCCTGCCAGCATTCCACCGGCCTGTTCACCGGCCGTGGGACGACGGTGAGTTTCTCCAGGGTGTAGCCCCGATAGGGTGTGACTGGGGGAGGGATCTCGTAGTACTTACCCCGGTGGGAGAAGGACTCCTCGTTGAAAGCCTTCAAGACTATCTCCACCTGCTCCTCGAAGAGGTCCCGGTTGCCCGGCTGGTCCCGCAAGGGAGCCCCGAAGGTCTCAACCTCCCGGGTGTGGTAGCCGCGTCCCACGCCGAATATGACCCTTCCCCCCGTGAGATAGTCCACCGTGGCGAAGTCCTCGGCCAGCCTCAATGGGTGCCACATGGGCGCTATATTGAACGCGCAGCCTATCTTGATGTTGGTCGTCTTGTGGGCCAGGTGGAGGGCATATAATATGATGTTGGGAAGGCACTCGTACCCCTCGGGCTGGAAGTGGTGCTCCGCCAGCCAGAACGTGTTGTATCCCGTGCGGTCCATTGTCTGGGCGATGGCCTCGCCTTTGTCGAAGGCGGTGAGCAAGTGCTCGTTGGTGAACCGGCGGTCGTTTACGGCAGTGCCGCCATAGCCGAGGTTGTCCATGTCCACGTGGCCCGCGTACATGCTATCGAATTTGGTTATCATCTCTGCCTCTGGAAGGGGACTTGGGGACTGAATCCAGCCGTATTATAGGCCGCGCCCCGAAAAGGTGTCAAACCAATGGTCCCATTCGGGCTGGTGCCGCCAAGCATGACGAGGACGCCCTGTGATGGTGGCAGAACATTGGTTTTGAGTATAGAATTGCCATAGACCGAATTGTCGGGATGGTAGATGCGATGGTCTCAAATCCGAGGCAGCCCCTTACCCTGGTCCGCCATATTGTATACGTCTAGTTTAGTTCTAATGGAGGAACTCCTTCGCGCCTGGACAGCTCAGTGAGTATCGTTCCGTTATTCCGCGTACGTTGCTAGAATGTTGCCAACTCATCGGCTGACAAATTACCACCAGGGAGGCCGTTATGGCTATCCAACGCGTTTCACCGGAGCTGGACCAAATTTTGGACCCGGGCCAGGACCTTGAGCGGCTTAGTACCGGACACCTCACCGCGGAGGGTCCAGTTTGGTACCGTGAGGCCGGTTACCTGCTGTACAGTGACATCCGCAACAACCGCAGGATGAAGTGGACTCCCGGCGAAGGCATATCGGTGTTCCATGAGCCAACCAACCAGGCTAACGGGTTGACTCGGGATCTTAAGGGCCGGCTCATTGCATGTGAAGGCGACTCCCGCAGGGTCACACGAACTGAGCCAGACGGCAGCATTACTGTGGTGGCCAACCGTTACAAAGGCTTGCGGTTAAACCGGCCTAACGATGTGGTGGTGAAGTCCGACGGGAGCATCTACTTCACAGATCGCGGGGGAGGAGTCCCTCTCGAGGAGCGTCAGCTGGACCATTTAGGCGTGTACCGCGTCACCCCCGACCTGGGCACTCTTACTTTATTGGTTGCTGACTTCTGGGCCCCAAACGGCCTGGCCTTCTCTCCCGATGAGACCGTGATGTACATCGACGACTCACGCATGGGGCACGTCAGAGCATTTAACGTGACGCCGTTAGGGACACTAGAACCACAGACCGGCCCCGTTTTCTTCGAGTTCACCAGCGACCTTCTAGGAGTCCCCGACGGCATGAAAGTGGATGTGGAAGGGAATATCTACTGTGCTGGACCCGGAGGGATCTGGATCATCGACTCCTCTGGCAGACACCTTGGCACGGTATTGACCGCATCGCCGCAAGCGACCAACTGCGGCTGGGGAGGAGACGACCTGACGACCCTTTTTATCACCGATATGGAGTCCCTCTACCGTATCCAATTAGGAGTCCAAGGAGTCCCCCTCCCTGTAGATAATGCCCAAGAGAAACAAGTTCTAACCTAAGCTCTACGGGATGGCTTATGGCGCCCGATCTGAGCAATGGCTGAGCCCATCAAGCTACCGTGGCAACCACCTTAGTCAGGAGCCAAACAGATCACCCCCTAAGACCGACTGAAATCTGATGACCCGGAGCCTCCCATGCTCTGGCTCGACGCCGCGTCCGGAGCTTTCATTGGCGTCGGAACTGGTGGAACAGGGAGAAGCCATTATACGTGTTTTCGAAGGAGAGATGTACATCGGGTTGACGGTGGCGACCTTCAGACGATGTACTGTCGGGAGCCCATGGTGCCCTCCATTGGGTGACTGAAAGCTGGCGAGGGTTGCCCTGCGAAAGTGGCCCTCGCTAGTTTTGTTCTTTACCGATTCCTTCTTGTTTGGGCAATAAAAAACCCACGCCTACCGCAAGATGCTTGGACATCCCGCCCCATAGGATGGCCGTTCCACTGTAACGGGGTATATGGTTACGCACAGTAGACGGGCTTACTGCCAATTGGCGCAGGTGTGACCAGAACGGCAATCGCTCCAGGTGTGATTTTCTTGATGAAATGGAACGCTCCCGGTCCAGTACGTGATTGACACCAGGCTAAGGGCCTGCTACAGTTTTCACGAAAAAAAGGGAAATGGCTTGGGGCGCCGACTTGTCATGCTCCCCCGGCAGTGAAGCCCCGGCGGTACCTCCCAATACCTGCAACGGTCCCTTAGGGACGATGTAGATCAGCCAACTCCCTCCCCGCTTCCCGCGCATTGCTCTGAGCCCGCAATGCTTGAAGTTGGGCCCAATTTAGGCATAATAGGCTCAACAAGACAAGCAGTTACGGAGGTCCTGGCCTCTGCAAAAGGTCAGCCGGTACCGGCAATGTTTAGGAACAGCCTGGACGTGTGTTAACCATGGAAGAGCGGCGAAGAGTCACCAACCGCTTCTCGGACATGAAGGGGTTCAACTCTGCTTCTGAGGCTGCCGACCCCGAGGTCGTGGCTGACGCCTTGAACCTCTGCTTCCAGCGGCTCGGGGAGGACATAGCAGAAGGAGCGTAGGTATGCAAGTGCGGCGTTCATCATTGATGGGGCCTATCGATAACCCCCGCTTCGTAATGGGGATGTGGAGGCGCAACTCCGATGCAATCAGCTTGGACCTGGAGGATGCGGTCTGTGAGCCAAATAAGACGTATGCCCGGACGTTGCCCAGAGAGGCCTACCACCAAGTTTCCAAGGGTGGAGCGAGCCACGTCAGAGTGCGGATCAACCACTTGTATTGGGCAGCAGATCTGGACGGAACAGTCTGGCCAGGGCTGAGTTCCATTTCGTATCCGAAGGGCGAGAGTGCAGAACAGATCCGTCGTATGGACTCAACGATCTCTGATCTGGAACGACGCCGAGGTATACGCCCTGGCACCGTGGAAGTTCATCCGATCATAGAGACCGTTCGTGGCGTGGTTAATCTGTACGAGCTCGCCACATTGAACCCTCGCGTCAGTTCCTTTGTAGGGGGAGGGGTCGGATTCGATATCGCCAGAGGCTTGGCCACCGAGGCCATGGCAGTGACAAGGCGTGTCCTTGACGACTATAGCATAGGAGAAGAGTACTTGGTGTCAGGAGCCCTGGGTTTGACGCCTGGCGGTGGTGTAGGATCAGCGGCTAGTGTGGTGGGCGACGTTGTTTCTGGAGATCCTGGATTCGACCAAGCGTCGGCAAATCGGCGAGCGGGAATATATGGCGGTGGCACCTGTCTACACCCCAACACTGTGGGACCACTGAATCGAGGGTATACTCCCCCAGAAGAAGAAGTAGCGGAGGCAAAGCAAACTATAGCCTTGTTTGAGGAGCTGGATGGCCAAGGGGAGGTACAAGGGGAACTCCACGGAAAAATGGTTGACAAGTGGGAAGTAGACCGGGCCCAGAAGCTCATCGAATGGGCTGAGGCTTGCAACCGAAAAGAGCGCGAGAAGGCGGCTGCACGGGCGAGGGCGGAGGCAGAGGAGGAAATTGCCGCAGAGGGTTCTTAACGAACACTCTGGTCAACTCGCGATATGGGCCCCGCGACATCCCAGCACTCAACCGACGAGGGCATGACGGGCGGGGTCCTGGACAGTCACCACTGGCATGCCCGAACATCGAGCCTGTCACTGTGGTTTTTGTGGACACCATTCTACTGATATCCCGTTGTTAAGACGTACATGTGATGCCGATGGCTATGAAGCCACTGGCATTGCAGGAAGGGCATGTAAAGGTGTGGCGGGCGCCGTAACCTGGGGTACCGGTCAGATGATGCCCGATGTCCTGGCTAGCCCTCTCCGTCGATGCCAATCTCATCTGCAGCTGATCAATCGTGTCCATCGCCTGTTGATTGATCCTATGACATCGGCTTCCTTCTGGAATGGGCAACGCCCTTCTAGGTACCGAAGAGATCGTCTACGTCTCTAGGTTTTACGGACCTGAAACGGACTTATAATGGAAGAAGCCACACGCTTGCTGCAAAGCTGTGGCCAGGTTCCATAATACAGTCGCAAAACACTCGCGGGGAGGGACCATACGACATGCCAACCGACGCAAAATACTTGTACTTGGTAATGCTGGACGTGGACTCAGACATGGAGGAGCTGTTTAACGAGCTCTACAACAACGAGCACATACCCGCCCTGCTCAGGGTGCCGGGCGTACTGAAAGCCTCCCGCTACGAGACATCCCAGGAGAGCCTGCCCAAGTACCTGGCGGTCTACGAGCTGGAGAGCCCCCACGTGACCGACAGCGCGGCCTGGCAAACGGCCTCCAACAGCGGCGAATGGCCCCAGAAGGTGCGGCCGCATCTGAAGAACCGTTCAAGCGTCACCTACAAGTGCATTCTGCCGGGGGACTAGCTCCCTGCGGCAGCGCCAGGAAGTGGCGACCACCGAGCAGCATCGGGGCTTCTAACCACTTGAGTCAAACGTGACGGCGAAGCTCGCCCCGCACTTCCCACAGCGTCCCTTTTCGCCCGAGGCCCTCACACCCGTCCACAGCTGGGGCAGTAGCGGACCCGATCTGAGCGTTGGCGGCCACCCTTCCCCTCAGCCCTCTCGGGGTCATCGAGAGCTGCTAGCCTTGGAAGTATGGGGATGACGATGGTCACAGACAGCAATAGAATCGACAGGACTCCGGCTGCGCGCAGTTCAGCGGACTCGAACTCTTCAGCCCAGATCATCCAGATAACAAGTGTGGCCAGCGCACCTCCGAGTACCGTGGCGATTGGTTTCAGCCATCGGTATCGAGGAGATAGCTGGCGCAGCGATAGCAATGATGAGTGGCCCGCGAAAACAGAAATGACCTCCAGAGGGGCCACAGATCTCCACACTTCATCGTTGTCTACCTCAAGCCAAAGTGCGTAAAGGGATACCGGGAGTGCACTCAGCGCAGCCAACAGGCCGGCTCCCGAGATCAAGAAGTAGCCAGCCGATCGCTTCTCAAGGCTAGCAGCGTTCACCATTATCAGCAGCGAGGCGGCCGAAACGAAGAGCGTAGTACCAAGGGTCTTGGCACTCCATTCGTCGAGGTCCCGCCGCAACAGTGCGTAGATACCGAGAATAGCGCTTATTCCGACCGCGCCTATTAGGACTCGAAGGGCCATCTTGTATAGGGGTCTGCTGTTTATACAGGTACAATCCCCTTCTCCGGATCGGAGAAGCATATCTTCAGTGTGGACAATGTACCATGAGTGCCAGCGGAGGCAGGGGCATGCCTCCCTATAGAATCCTTGAGTCGTAGATGACCTACCACGCTATTCAAGGTTCAAGCCGGGCCTTGTAGGTCCCCGCAGAAGCCCTCAGGATGGCCGTACAGACATTCTCTGTGATGTAGGAGGGCGCGCGCGGCAGCCCTCGACCGCACTGCGTTGCGCGGCGCAGGGGAGCTAGGTTCCGTAGGAACCGCAGCTGCCTGGATACATATGCGCGCATCCCCTCAGACAGATAGGGAGCCCCTACGGACTTATTGAGCCGTTCTCCCTCCATCAATCACCAGCTCTGACCCTGTAACGAAAGAGGACTCATCAGAAGCCAGGTAGAGAACGGCGTAGGCCACGTCATCGGGCGTCCCCAGCCTGCCAAGGGGTATCGGGCGGGCCACCTCCTCTCGGGTAGCGGGGTCGGCCAGGGCATCGCCGAAGAAGGCTGTGTCGATGGGCCCGGGGTGGACGGAGTTGCAACGAATATTATCCTTGGCGTAGTGGATGGCAGTCACCTTGCTGAAGGTGCGTACGGCCCCTTTCGTCGCAGAGTAGGCAGCGGAGCCCCTGCCCCTCATGGCTGCCACCGAGGAGATGTTGACGATGGAGCCGCCACCCGCCGTGCGCATGGCGGGCACCGCCTGTCTGGTACCCAGGAAGACCCCCTCTGATTGATCTCGACTACCCTCTCCCAGTCCTGGTCGCTGGTCTCCTCGATGCGGGAAGGTCCTCGTATGCCGGCGTTGTTCACCAGAATGTCCAGCTTCCCGTAGGTGGAGACGGCTGTCTCCACGGCACTGCGCCAGTCCTCCTCGCTGGCCGCATCTAGATGGATATAGGTGGAATCACCTCCCGACTCCCTAATATCTGCTACAACCTGTGCTCCCTCGGCGTCCTCGATGTCGGCCACGACCACCTTCGCCCCTTCACGGGCGAATAGCCGGGCTTCTGCGGCGCCCTGGCCCCTGGCACCCCCGCTGATGATGGCTACCTTTCCATCGAGCCTTCCCATTTTAATTCTCCCGTTTCAACGAGTGTGTGGTTAGAATTTGCGGGTTCGAGACATCGCCCACCCCAAATCCCCCACCTAACATTGTTGGGAGTTGCTTCGTGTGGTTGCAGGGCGTGTTCGGTGTCGACCAAGGGTGACGCATGACATGATCGGGCGTGGACAGGGTCTCGGGCGAGGCCTTTGAGGGTATCGGCAGCGCTCCCCCACCAATTGTGGGTGTTTTCAGGCCGAAGAAGGCATGGCTGGGCCTGGCAACTCGGCTGAGTCGCCTTCAACCGATGGTCCAGCAGGACGGCCTATGCCGGCTACGGCTCGGCAGCCAGCGCCGATATCCTCTGGCGCGCCCTGAGCAGCAACGCGTATGAGGGATGGCCACGGGCCAGACGGATGATCAGTCTCCTGGCGTGACTCACCACACGGCCCGGCAGGGCGATCAGTACGAAGCGGACTGCCTTCAGACGCCTGCTCACCCACTCCTGGCCCAACACCAGCCGCTTCATCGCAGAGTTCAGGTTGAACGCCAGCGCCGCTATCGCCCACCATGCGGCGTTGGCGCCGAACAGGCCCGACGGCAGCCTGCCCCCGGCAAGGTCACTCTTGAGAACGCCGTGGACCTCCTCGCCCTTGCCGCATCTCTGCCTCGACCACCAGATCAACTCATCTCCCGCAAGAGTCCGGTTGGTCACCACTCCGAATACCTTGTGCCAACCCCTGCCGGACAACTCCATGGCAGCAAAGGGCAACTCCATCTGACCCTCCATTCCCGGCAGCGGCTGTTCGATCAACCGCTCCCTGGTAGCTATGAACCGGTACTCAGGGCTGTTCCTGGCGTGGCCTATCCAGTTGGGAACGAAGTTCACCTCAGCCCACTGCTGACCCGTGTCCACACGGCGCTCGCCCACCTTGCGGTACAGTGGCTGCCACTCCTCATCGGCAACCTGCGACACCGCGCGCCGGAACTCCGCCGTCACGTCAACCCCCACCGCAAACTCGATCACCCCGAACCGCTCGTCCCTGCCCTCGGCGCAGTACCGCAGAAGCTCCTGCTGGTACCCGGCCGTGTCAGACCGCAGCATCACCTTGTCCACCCCGGCAGGCAGATGCCCCAGCGCTTCGGTCAACACTCGCAGCTGCTGATGGCCCGCAGGTACGTTGCCGTCCCGAAACTCCGAATGCAACACCAAGTCAGCCTCTGCCCAGTAGGTCGTCAGCGGCTGGTACGCGCTGTACTTCTTGTAGCTGTAGAGCGACTCCTGCTTGTGCGTCTCCACCAGGGTGGCGTCCATGTCCAGCGTGGCCTCCCTATGAGGCGAACGGCTCTGCACGAAGCCCACCAGGTCGGCGTTCACCTTCCCCAGCCCTCTCAGCGCTTCGTTGGGAGAAGGTATGAATGCCCTGTGAGCTTCCCGCTTCGCCTCCTCGTCCGCGTCGTGGAACCTCTCCAGGTAGCGGAACACCGCAGACTCCGACGGCACGCTCCGTCGACGCTCCACACGCCATCTCTCCAGGAGCGCCCTGCGCTCTCTGCCACCCATGCCCCAACTCTCGATCTCGCGAATCACCCTGCACAGCCCTTCGTCCTTCTCGAGGATGTCCAGGTCGGACACTGACTCGCCCCCTGCCAGGTTCAGCAGTATCAGCGAGGTGACTATCTGGCTGTCCGTCCAGCCCTGTCCACACCCCCGTAGTCCAACGTGGCGCTCTGCCGATGACCTCAAGCCGGACGCGTGTATCAACTCCAGGTACGTCATCAGCCCCGACAGCCCCGTCATACCCGTCGAACTCTTCTCCTGCTCGTACTGGAACGGCAGTAAGCCTTGCCTCATAATAGGTGCACCTCGTTGGTGATCGTTTCTCTCTTCCAAAAAACATCTTAGCCCCCTTCACGGCGGGCTCCAACGAGGTCTTCCTCTCACCTAGGTGGGGAATCTAAGCCACCCCCCCATGAAGGGATGGCCCAGGAGGAGGTGTATCATGGTGCCCAGGAACGAGGACTACACTGGGCTGCCATCCGCACCCCCGAGGACCTGGTGGACGACGGGCACCTCGAAGACAGGGGATTCTGGACAGAAGTGCTCCACTCCGAGCTAGCAGCCCGTCCGAGAAACACGGTTGGCGAGTGTTTGGGGGTATGATGGGCCCAGTCCAGTAGCGGGGAGTCGTTGATGAGCAAAACCTACCTTCCCTACGAACCCGACCAGCAGTTGCTGTTGCCAGCGGCGTTGCAGGAGTGGCTGCCTGACGACCATCTGGCCTACTTCATATCCGACGTGGTGGACCAGTTGGACATGTCGGAGGTCACCGCTCGCTACGAGCGGGAACGGCGTGGCGGGCCGCCGTATCATCCACGGATGATGGTCAAGGTGTTGCTCTACGGCTACTGCGTGGGGGTGGCGTCCTCACGCCGCATCGCCCAGCGTCTCCACGAGGACATCGCCTTCAGGGTGTTGGCGGCGAACAACACACCGGACTTCCGGACCATCTCCGACTTTCGCAAGGATCATGTGGATGCGCTGTCGGGCCTGTTCGTACAGGTACTGGCGTTGTGCCAGCAGGCGGGTCTGGTGAAGCTGGGGCACGTGGCGCTGGACGGCACGAAGGTCAAGGCCAACGCATCGAAGCATAAGGCGATGAGTTACCAACGGATGAAGGAGAAGGCAGCGCAGTTGGCGGCGGAGGTCGCGGAGTTGTTGCGACAGGCCCAGGCAGCGGATGATGAGGAAGACCGGCGGTACGGCAAAGACAAGCGTGGAGATGAGTTGCCGCAGGAGTTGGCCTTTCGAGAGGGTCGGTTGGAGAAGATACGGGAAGCCATGGCGGCGCTGGAAGCCGAGGCGCAGGCGGCTGGCGAACAGGCCGAGGCCGAAGGTGGTAATCACCCGGGGGGCGCCCGACGACAAGGCCCAGCGTAACTTCACCGATACCGAGTCGCGCATCATGCCCGCACCTGGAGGAAAGGACTTCCTGCAAGCGTACAACTGTCAGGCGGTGGTGGACAGCGCTCACCAGGTGATCGTGGCGGCGCGGGCGACCAACCAGACTTCGGATAAGCAACAGGCTGCGGCGATGATGGAGGAGACCATCGACAACGTCGGTGCAGTCCCCAGGGAAGTATCCGCCGATGCTGGCTATTACTCGGCAAAGGCAGTCGACGAGCTCTATGCTCTGGGCGTGGACCCGTTCGTCGCGCCGGAGCAGACCCGCCACGGGCGGGTTGTGCCACCCGCGCCCCGAGGTCGCATACCCAGCCATCTGTCTCCCAGGGACCGGATGCGACGTAAGTTACAGACCAAGCGGGGTCGGCAGCGCTGCGCTTTGCGGATGCAAACTGTGGAGCCGGTATTCGGCCAGATCAAGCAGGGTCGGGGATTCCGGCAGTTCCTGCTGCGGGGACTGGAGAAGGTGAACGGCGAATGGTCGCTGATCTGCACCGGCCACAACCTGCTCAAACTGTTCCGCTTTGGGGTCAATCTGCACAGGAAAGCACGGGGCGATGGGCCAGCCCAACGCATCAGGAACTTTGCCGAGGTAGTGAGCACGGCGCTATTCGCAAAGCTATCTGGGGGCCGGCCGGGGCAACCGGCAAAATTAGTTGTCGCGATCCATTGTCGCTGACCTGCAAGCACCGTTAGATAATCCTCGGACGGGCTGCTAGGGCGCAGCTTCAAATACCCGGGGCCCGCCGCTATATACAACGGCTCGCCCTGGCGCATCTCCCGGCGCGCGCCGCTGGTTGGGGAGCACAACGAGGAGGTATATTGCAAGGAGCTGAGGCTTCAGCGGGCGGATCTGGCGCTGCTGTCGGAATCGGGAGTGGTATAGGAAGGGAGGTCTCCAGTTCACCTCAGGTCAGACAAGCGCCCAGCGCAACCGATTCCTTGTGTTCTGCCACCCAGACTCTGTATAATGTGTGCCAGAAAACACAGTACTAGAAGCTGAGTTGGCCCTTGAGTGGATAACGCCACCGGCTCTGGAGGAGCGACATGGGGAACAGCGAGCTTCAACTGATCGCACACCTGATGCGGCGGGCCGGTTTTGGGGCCACCCGGGACCAGCTGGACGCCTACGCAGCCAAGGGATATGAGGCCACCGTCGAGGAGCTCCTTGATCCCCGCGATGAGCGCAGGATGACAGACCGCCTCATTCGCCGTTTCCATCCCGAGCTCTCGGGAATGATGGGGCCGACCGACCCCGGTGACAACTGGCTAGTCCGGATGGCAACGACATCCGCTCAACTACAGGAAAAGATGACCCTATTCTGGCATGGCATCTTCGCCACCGGGTACCCCAAAGTAGTCAACGGCAAAGTCCTGTCGGACCAGATAAGGATGTTCAGGCGATATGGGATCGGCAGCTTCCGGAAGCTTCTCGTTGAGCTGTCCAAAGACCCGGCAATGATCATGTGGCTGGACAACCAGGACAACCACAAAGGGGCCATCAACGAGAACTATGGGAGGGAGCTCCTGGAGCTCTTCTCCATGGGAGTGGGCAATTACACGGAGCACGACGTCAAGGAGTGCTCCCGCGCCTTCACGGGCTGGACCATCGCCAACCGGGAGTACATGGAGATGCGTTCGATAAGGGACTCGGTCTGGCCCTACGGCCGCATAGCCTGGCACTTCGAGTATCTTCCCGAGGACCACGACGACGGCGAGAAGGAGTTCCTTGGGCAACGGGGCCGCTTCAATGGTGAGGACGTCGTAGACATCATATGCCAGCAAGAGGCCACCGCCCGGTTCATCTCGAGGCACCTGTACAGCTTCTTCGTGGCCGACGAGCCGGGGGCGCCCCAGTGGCCCTATACCCCGCCGGCCGACCCCCAGGCCATTGAGCAGCTATCTCAAGCCTACTTCGATAGTAGCTACGACATAACCTCAATGTTGAGGGTACTGTTCAACGCAGATTTCTTCCGGTCCCAGCGGGCTTGGTACACTAAGGTGAAGGGCCCTGTGGAGCTGGTGGCCGGAGTTGTCCGATTGACGGGGGAGTCTGATAGGCCAAGGCGCGAGATCCCGGACGGGCACCTTCAGGCGCAGTACATGGGACAGTGGCTCAACAACCCTCCCAGCGTTGAAGGATGGCACCATGGTACTGAGTGGCTCGACACGGGCAACCTGGTAGAGCGAGTAAATTTTGCCACCCAGCAGATCGGTGATGCAAATAAGCCGGGCGTACAGGCGATGATCGGAAGGATCGCATCAGGGCAGGAGAGGATTATCTCTCCAGAGAGTCTGGTGGATGCCTGTCTCGATCAGGTGGGCGCCATCTCGGTCTCCGATGACACACGGAGGGAGCTGGTCGATTTCGCCGCGAGGGGCGGCGTTGTGCACCTGGGCTCTGGGAGCCCAGACGAAGCTGCCCGCCAACGAATCGTGGATGTCTTGCAGATGGTCGCTTCCACCCATGAGTTCCAGCGCGCGTAGGTGGAGACAATGAGTACGATTCAGACCAGGTCAAAGCCAGACTTCCTGGAATACTGGTTTACCGTGGGTTTTTACACCATGGACGCGGGCAGGGGGTTCTACTATCCCACCGACACTGCCATCGGCAAGGACGGGCGGCTGTATGTCGTGAACCGTTCCCCGGGGCCGCTCAAGGCAGTGCGCGTCACAATGTGCGATGCGGAGGGCGAATACTACGGTAGCTTTGGATCTTTCGGGCAAAGCGACGGACAGTTTATCTGGCCCTCAGGCGCTGCGATCGATAGCAAGGGCCGGGTTTACGTCAGCGACGAGCAACTGCACCGCATCTCGGTTTTTGACCACTCCGGAGCATTTCTGTCCACGTGGGGTCTAAAGGGTACCGCCGAGGGAGAGCTCGATACACCATCGGGGATGGCCTTCGATGGGGAGGAAAACCTATATGTTTCCGACTCCTATAACAATCGTGTACAGAAATTCACGGCCGATGGCCGGTTCCTGCTGAGTTTCGGCAGTGATGGAAGCCTCAGCCTTCCCTGGGGAGTGACCGTCGCTCCCGGCGGGGACGTTTACGTGGCCGATTGGGGCAACGACCGTATCCAGAAGTTCTCAACGGGCGGTGAGTACCTCGCCACCTACGGCACCCCGGGCAATGGAGACGGAGAGTTCCAGGGGCCGGCGTCGGTCACCGTCGACAAGGAGGGCTATATCTACGTGGCAGACTGGGGCAACGAGAGAGTACAGGTCCTGGATCCCGAGGGCCGGTTCGTGACAAAGCTCCGGGGCCAGGCCACCCTGTCCAAGTGGGCCGAGGACTTTTTGAGGAGCAACGTGGAGGAAGCGGAGGCCCGTGCGACGGCGAACCTGGAACTCGACCTGGAGTACTTCGTCGATGAGCCCCACGACGAATCGTCCCAAATAGAGAAATACTTCTGGGCCCCAGTTTCGGTCAAGCTTGACGGCGCTAGGACGCTTTACGTGACAGACAGCAACCGCCACAGGATTCAGGTCTACAAGCGAAGCCCTTAATAGGGAGTGACTCAATGACCTCTACCAAGAGGGACCGGTCGTTGGTTGTGATACAGCTTGCGGGGGGCAACGACGCTCTGAACACCATAATCCCCTATAACAGCGGTCTCTACTACGATTTCCGTCCGACTATAGGGATACCACAGGAAGAGGTGCTCAAGATAGACGACCAGCTGGGTTTCAACCCCAGCATGGGTCCCGTCAAGCAACTTTGGGATGAGGGAAACCTGGCCGTCATCAATGGCACCGGCTACCCTGACCCCAACCGCTCCCACTTCCGGTCCTTGGACGTCTGGCACACTGCGGAGCCTGAGAAAGTAGGTGAGGAGGGCTGGCTGGGCGCCGCGATAAGGGACCTGGACCCCAAAGCTGAAAACGTCCTGACGGGGGTGAACTTCGGCCGTGGCCTGCCCAGGAGTCTGGTCTGCCGGGGAGTCCCAGTGGCGTCCGTGGGCAACCTGGAGACCTATGGGCTCCTGCCGGACGTGCAGGACGAGATGAAGCGGAGATATGCCCTGGACACCTTCAGCCGTCTGTACGGTCCGACGCCGGGGAAAGATGTGCTAGCACAGGCGCTGAGCCAGGCCGGGACAGATGCTTTGAAAGGGGCCGACATCCTCAGGACCGCCCCAGAGATGTACTCCTCCAGCGTAGAGTATGCAGACAATCCTCTGGCTCAGTCTCTCAAGGGCGTTGCTCAGGTGATGAGCGCCGGTTTGGGGACGAGGATCTACTATGCCCAGCACGGAGGCTTCGACACCCACGGCAACGAGCTGCTGGCCCACGCGAAGCTCTGGCAACTTGTCTCCGCGGCAATCGGCGACTTTACCGAGGACCTGAAAGAGCTCGGCCTTGAGGATGACACCCTCATCCTGGCCTGGTCAGAGTTCGGGCGGCGGATCAAGGACAACGGCACGGGATGTGACCACGGCTCCGGCGGGGTGTCCTTCGTCATCGGTCGTTCCGTCAACGGCGGCCTCTACGGGGAGTATCCCTCCCTGGAGGAGAAGGACCAGCTGGAGGGGGACTTGCACTTCAACAACGACTTCCGGTCCACCTACTCCACCATACTAGAGGACTGGCTGGGGGTTGACGCCTCACCCATCGTCCACGGCCATTTCGAGAAGCTCGGCTTCGTTAAGAGCTGACCTGACAGAAGGCGTTTTCTGGTCCCAAGAGGGAGTCAACACGAAAATCGTGGGCTATGCTAGTGCGGTTGTTACCTCGGACACCTGCAGTCAATCGACACCCGAGTTGAACTAAACAACGTCGGCAAAATGTCGGCAATTCAAAAAAGCAGCGGTCCCTGAATATCTCGTGGGCCCTGATTTTATTTCTGGAAATGGAGCCGGCGAGGGGATTCGAACCCTTGACCTGCGGTTTACGAAACCGTGGAAAGTCGTCCGACGCGTCTCCACAGGTATAATCCTGTAGGCATTTGTGGTGCGCGTTGTACCCCCCAGTCCGGTTAGTCCTTCCTGATCATGTAGAATAGATGTCCAACTCGGAAGCTGAACTTTGTTGGTGCGGACACCTGGCTCGAGGACAACTACACGGTCATAGGAGAGAGATAGAAGCCCACATTGCCGGGGCCTGGGTGAACACCAAAGCACTTAGCTTTCGTTCCTACACCGAAAACACCGAATTACGTAGCTAATTTGGCGGGTTCCGTTTTGTGTGTCAGACTCCACGATGCCCTCTCTGGCAACCTCGAATTTATTGGGGTGCCGGTGCATTAGCAGGTCAGCCGTCGACTCCGGAACCCACTGGTAGCCTCTGCTACTCAACTTGCCCCTCTCCCTCTATTACCGGCGGCTCATGTCCTGCTGGCAACACTATCGTGACTTGTCTGACCTGCACCGGCTGTTCGCCTCCCGCCAATTCCCCAGAGAGGCGACTTAATAACTCCAGAGTACTCCGTCCCTCGCGGATAGCTATCAGCGCTGTCCTTAGGTCCCCAGCCTGCTCCCCCTTTGCTAGGATTGCAAGCATCGTCTCGCGATGTATTGCGATCTTGTCCGGGCAAGTCGACTAGCAGCCCGTCCGAGAAACACGGTTGGCGAGTGTTTGGGGGTATGATGGGCCCAGTCCAGTAGCGGGGAGTCGTTGATGAGCAAAACCTACCTTCCCTACGAACCCGACCAGCAGTTGCTGTTGCCAGCGGCGTTGCAGGAGTGGCTGCCTGACGACCATCTGGCCTACTTCATATCCGACGTGGTGGACCAGTTGGACATGTCGGAGGTCACCGCTCGCTACGAGCGGGAACGGCGTGGCGGGCCGCCGTATCATCCACGGATGATGGTCAAGGTGTTGCTCTACGGCTACTGCGTGGGGGTGGCGTCCTCACGCCGCATCGCCCAGCGTCTCCACGAGGACATCGCCTTCAGGGTGTTGGCGGCGAACAACACACCGGACTTCCGGACCATCTCCGACTTTCGCAAGGATCATGTGGATGCGCTGTCGGGCCTGTTCGTACAGGTACTGGCGTTGTGCCAGCAGGCGGGTCTGGTGAAGCTGGGGCACGTGGCGCTGGACGGCACGAAGGTCAAGGCCAACGCATCGAAGCATAAGGCGATGAGTTACCAACGGATGAAGGAGAAGGCAGCGCAGTTGGCGGCGGAGGTCGCGGAGTTGTTGCGACAGGCCCAGGCAGCGGATGATGAGGAAGACCGGCGGTACGGCAAAGACAAGCGTGGAGATGAGTTGCCGCAGGAGTTGGCCTTTCGAGAGGGTCGGTTGGAGAAGATACGGGAAGCCATGGCGGCGCTGGAAGCCGAGGCGCAGGCGGCTGGCGAACAGGCCGAGGCCGAAGGTGGTAATCACCCGGGGGCGCCCGACGACAAGGCCCAGCGTAACTTCACCGATACCGAGTCGCGCATCATGCCCGCACCTGGAGGAAAGGACTTCCTGCAAGCGTACAACTGTCAGGCGGTGGTGGACAGCGCTCACCAGGTGATCGTGGCGGCGCGGGCGACCAACCAGACTTCGGATAAGCAACAGGCTGCGGCGATGATGGAGGAGACCATCGACAACGTCGGTGCAGTCCCCAGGGAAGTATCCGCCGATGCTGGCTATTACTCGGCAAAGGCAGTCGACGAGCTCTATGCTCTGGGCGTGGACCCGTTCGTCGCGCCGGAGCAGACCCGCCACGGGCGGGTTGTGCCACCCGCGCCCCGAGGTCGCATACCCAGCCATCTGTCTCCCAGGGACCGGATGCGACGTAAGTTACAGACCAAGCGGGGTCGGCAGCGCTGCGCTTTGCGGATGCAAACTGTGGAGCCGGTATTCGGCCAGATCAAGCAGGGTCGGGGATTCCGGCAGTTCCTGCTGCGGGGACTGGAGAAGGTGAACGGCGAATGGTCGCTGATCTGCACCGGCCACAACCTGCTCAAACTGTTCCGCTTTGGGGTCAATCTGCACAGGAAAGCACGGGGCGATGGGCCAGCCCAACGCATCAGGAACTTTGCCGAGGTAGTGAGCACGGCGCTATTCGCAAAGCTATCTGGGGGTCGGCCGGGGCAACCGGCAAAATTAGTTGTCGCGATCCATTGTCGCTGACCTGCAAGCACCGTTAGATAATCCTCGGACGGGCTGCTAGCGATACTAGACTGGCCTCGGTCACGTTTGGTTCCACGTCCAAATCGGCGAATTGTAACCAGTCCAGAGAGCTGTGGGCGTAGAGGGACGGAAGGAAGAAGAGAAACAGGATCAGGGCAAACAGGCCTGGCATGCGTCCCATGAAAGAAAGGAGTAGGCCCAGTCCCACGAAGATTCCCAAGAGGACTAGAGCGAAGGCTCCAGCATACCACCCCAGGAGGTCAGCCAAGGTATCACTCAACCACCTCTCATACAGAAAGGAAGAATGGAATACGAAGGCCGCGCTCGCACTCATCGCGAAGATGGCCGGCAAATGAATGCCGGAAGCGAGTAAACGGGTTGGGATCATCTGGTCCTCAGCTGCCTCATCAGGGCAGTGGCGAAGTCGGACCTCGTTGGGTCCCACTCAAGCACAGAGACCCCCGATCCTCGCAGGCGGGTGACTGTCGACCTGGTCTGGAGCCGGTAGAAGGTCTGGGCGTTCTCTTCCAACTGACCTTCCCTGGGAGCGAAATAGTACCCATTGACTCCCACCACCATGACTGGCGCCTGTAACCTTCCCCGGGGGTTCATCTGGATAATGGTGCGTGTCCCGAGCATGAGGGGCGACGTATCGCCTACGTCCAACCTGGTGACGACGGCATCCGGCTGAGGGAGTGGAACAGCTCTGGTTCGGAGAGGGCCATACGTCCAGCGTAGCAGAGGAGGCGCGCGGTAGGCAGCCACCACTTGGCAGTGTCGGTGTATGGGAGGGCGCCCAAGGCCTCGGGTGTTGATGTCCCTCCGTACTCAGAGCGCTCTATCTGCCGAGCATGGTCTGCATGGCCACCATCCACCAGATGGCGCTACCAGCGCCCCTTCCAGAAAGCCCACGCATTTGACAAACCAAGACGATGGCCATCGTCGTTGACCTCGTTGCGGTTCCGGGACACCGGGACACGTCCACGCAAACCCATCATTCCTGTAGAGAGCTTCGCTCTCTGCCAGCCTATTGCCGAGTCCAATTCGAAAACCCGACGTTGTCTTGGGAAAACATGTAGAACGCCAAACGGCCCCCGGTGTAGTCCCTTGGGGTTGGCGAATCGATTACCAGAGTCCCGTCAACGTGGACCTTGAAGTTGGACGAGGTGAGCTCCAGTGTGAATTCGTACTCTTGATCCACCCACCAGCCGGCTCTGCTGGGGCTATTGTCCCGCTGTAGTTCCTCCAGCAGAAAGTATGAAGGCGTGCCATCCAGGTTCCCGTGCTGCCAGAACTCGTCGGCATCGGGCACTCCATGCACCCGTGATAGGGCTATGCCTTGCCTTGAGAGGCCGCCCTGTGAGGCAGAGGGGTCCGGAAAATCGTAAGACTCGTCCGTCTTCCTCCAGTCCAGCAACAGGTAGTCGGCCGATGCGTTGGTCGTATGGCCGGGCTGGAATCCGACCGCGAAGCCGAACAGGCCGTCGTCGTCGCTGCCGGTAACGTACACGTTAACCGTAAACGAGCCGCTGCCGAACGGCTGATCGGAAATTGCGAGGGTGGGACCGCTGTCTGCAATCTGCGTGGCCGTTAACTTATCGACAAAGTCATAGTCTTGAATGTCCCATTCGGGCGGGCAGGGCTCAGCGGTATCGGTGGCCATGGCATGAACTGTCTTTCGGTTGATGAACACTGAGTAGGTTTTGCAAGCCTCGAATCGATGGGCCCTATCCTCCAGAGGAATCGAAACCTCTACCACTCCGTCTGTGCGTTCCCTCGCGTATTCGGGAATTCGGGTCACCATTCCGATCTCGATCCAGGGATAGTAATCTCTGATGGAAGGGCCATCGTCGCTCTCCCCCTGAACATGTTCTACAACACCGGGATCGCCACCTACATCTGGGTCTTGAGTAACCGAAAGCCGGAGCACCGCCGCGGCAAGGTGCAGCTCATAGACGCCACCCAGTGGTTCCGGCCGCTGCGCAAGAATCTGGGTAGCAAGAACTGCGAGTTGTCAGACCAGGACATCCAGCAAATCTGCGATGTCTTCCTTGCTTTGGAGGAGACGGAAGAATCCAAGATTTTCCCCAACGAGGTCTTCGGCTACTGGAAGGTTACGGTCGAACGGCCGTTGCGACTGGAGGGCATAGACCCAGACCGGGTCTACACCGTCAAGGAAATTCGAGAGCTCAAGGAGAAGTGGGAACGCTCGGAGTCCGCGACTCCTGTTATCAAGAGGGTCCTCAAGAGAGGTATCGACCCCGATCCCCTACACGGCCTCTTCCAGGCTACCGTAAAAGGCAGACCCGCCGTGGTCGAGTACGAACCGGACACAGACCTGCGAGATACTGAGCAGGTGCCGCTGCTGGAGAAGGGCGGCATCGAAGCCTTCATTAGCCGTGACGTGCTGCCCTACGCCCCCGACGCTTGGTACGTGCCGGCGAACGTGAAGGTCGGCTACGAGATTAGCTTCAACCGCTACTTCTACAAGCCCAAGCCCCTGCGACCGTTGAAGGAGATCAGGGCCGACATCCTGGCTCTGGAGCGGGAAACCGAGGGTTTATTGGGGAAGATAGTAACTGGAGTATAGAGGATGGTGAACCCAATCTACGATCTGGAAAAGGTTATCGCTGGTAGTTCAGGGCATGGATACCCTGAGTCTATTGGGGGTACGTCGTAGTGTGTATGGAACCCATCTTCCTCAGCCGACCCAATTGGATGCGGCCCGAATGCAAGAAGGGCTTCGAGAACTTCAAGCAGCTCCTCAAGGCCAATGATTTGCAGCCACGATCCATCGGCACTACGGATCAACCCAACGTGTCTCCCATGGACGAAGTAATGCAATTGATGCAGCAATGCTCAGGGGCAATAGTCTTGGGCTTCTCGCAGATAGAAGTCCATACAGGAAAGGTGGTCGGCGACGACATCCGCGCGCCACTATTCCTTGCGACAGAATGGAATCACATTGAGGCTGCTATAGCACATGCCCTAGAGCTTCCGTTGTTGGTTGTTCACGACGCTACGGTCAAAAGAGATGTTTCCGATCATGGAGCAATGAATGCATTCCTCCACGCAGTAGACTTTGCAGACGAGTCTTGGGGACTCAACAACCAGATTGGTGGCGCATTAAGGAGCTTGCGTGGACGGCTTCGACCCGCGTCATCAGCAAAGCGGCGA
Organism: Dehalococcoidia bacterium; assembly: GCA_965237875.1. Taxonomy (GTDB): domain Bacteria; phylum Chloroflexota; class Dehalococcoidia; order Lucifugimonadales; family JAGWBF01; genus DAOUJI01. The sequence goes on along the minus strand of CBDEGP010000002.1, from coordinate 995,654 downwards.
TCAGACTTGCCCGAGCCGACCTTACAATGGGGCTGCTATAAGTTTGAGGGAAAGGAAGGCCTATACTGTCCAGCCTGCTACGAGAACAAGAACCTATTGGTGCCTGCTTCACGATTGCAAGGTGGACACTACAGATGTCCTTCGTGTAAAGCCGACCTGTCCTGATGCGGTTGTTGTGAGTTCAGTGAGTCTCCGTCAAAAGCACAGTCCGGATATAGTTCAGATTGAAGCTTGTTGAAGGTCTCCTTCCTATGAAAGCTGGCCTCAAACCCTACACTTCCTACAAGCCCTCCGGCGTGGAGTGGCTCGGTGAAGTGCCGGGGCATTGGGAGTGCACACAGCTAGGACGGATTGGAAGATTCTCCAAGGGTAACGGAGGCTCGAAGGAAGACGAAGTAGACACCGGGCTCCCTTGTGTCCGATACGGCGACATCTACATGAATCACAAGTATCACATCAACAGGAGTCGTTCCTACATTTCCCCTGAAAACGTACCGGACTATACGCCCATCCAATATGGTGACATTCTTTTTGCAGGATCCGGCGAGACAATTGAAGAGATTGGCAAGTCAGCGGTTAATCTCATCCCCGGAGAAGTCTACTGCGGTGGGGACGTGATCCTACTGCGGCCTCAAATACCCACGAATGCGCGTTTCATGGGTTATGCCATTGATTGCTTCCAAAATGCCCATCAGAAGGCACTCATGGGGCGTGGGATCACCGTCATGCACATCTACACGTCTCAACTCAAATACATGTGGCTTGCTTTCCCTTCCCTCCCCGAACAGGCCGCCATCGTCCGATACCTGGACTATGTGGACCGCCGGATACGCCGCTACGTCCGCGCCAAGGAGAAGCTCATCGCCCTGCTAAAGGAGGAGAAGCAGGCCACCATCAACCAGGCCGTCACCCGGGGCCTGGACCCCAACGTAAGCCTCGTGCCGCCGGGCGTCGAGTGGCTCGGAGATGTGCCCGAGCACTGGGAGGTTTCCCGTGCGAAGTTCTTCTACGGTGAGGTCGATGAGCGATCCATGACCGGCGCGGAAGAACTCATGTCGGTGTCACATATAACTGGCGTGACCCCTAGAAAATCGAACGTCACCATGTTCATGGCAGAATCAACTGAAGGTTACAAGGTCTGCCGCCCATTTGACATAGTAATCAACACTATGTGGGCCTTTATGGCAGCTCTTGGCGTCGCAAGGCAGACTGGTCTAGTTAGCCCCTCTTATGGTGTTTACCGACCCCGCAATGGAGGGTATCACAATGCCAACTACTTGGATCTCTTACTTCGAGTGGACGGATACAGGGCTGAATATTATTGCCGCTCAACAGGAATCACCTCTTCACGGTTAAGATTGTATCCTGACTCCTTCCTGAGCATTCCCCTACTGTGCCCACCATTAGAAGAACAGGCTGCCATCGTCGGCTACCTGGACAAGGCCACAGCGGACATCGACGTCACCATCACCCGGACCCGGCGCCAGATTGAACTGTTGCGAGAGTACCAGACCCGCCTCATCTCCGACGTAGTGACGGGCAAGCTGGACGTGCGCGAGGCTGCGGCCAGCCTACCGGACGAGGCCGACGACCAGGACCCTATAAACGAGAGTGATGGGATGGAAAATGAAGACGGGGACCTCTATGGAGCCGCCCTGTCAGCCGCTCCGAACACGGAATAGAGCCCCCGTCACCGAATCTTGACAATATCCATTGCCTGTAACTACAATAATGTTGTTACGGAGAGACCTACTCTTTGCGTTGGACATGGGACCCGGAGAAGAACCGAGAGAACCGGCGGAGGCATGGTCTCAGCTTTGAGACCGCTCTGCTCGTCTTTGACGATCCTCTCGCCGCAACCCGTGAGGACCCGTATCCGGACGAGCTGCGATGGCGGACTATGGGACTGGCGGGGCCGGTAGTCCTGATGGTAGTCCACACATGGCCTGAGCCAGATTCGGAGAGCGGTGAAGAGGTCGGACGCATCATCAGCGCCCGAAAAGCCACCAAGAGTGAGAGGGCGGCTTATGAAGAAGGAGACCATTAAGCTGACTAATGAACAAAAGGCCGAGCTCAAGGCCCTAGATGAGATGCCCGACGATGAGATAGACACGACCAATGTCCCCGAGCTCCTCGACTGGTCGGATGCCCGGCGCGGCGTGTTCTACCGGCCCGTAAAGCAGCAGATCACCCTGCGACTGGACGCCGACGTTGTGACGTGGTTCAAGGCGAAGGCCCAGGACGGCCGCGGCTATCAGACGGATATCAATCGTGCCCTGCGGGACCATGTGCAGCGCAGCGAGACAGGGTAGCCCCATGACGAACCTGGAGACGTGCATCGCCATCGGACGTGATCCGGCCAAGATCAGCAGAGCCTTGTGGAAAGTCGAAGAGGTCTTAGACCTTGAGGGGAAGGCCTAGTCGTGACGACGACTGATACTACAGAGAAGGGTCTTGAGCGGCTCATCTGCATAGCCATGGCGGGCCACCCTTGCGAGCCTGTACAAGCAGCCGTCATAGCTGAGCGACCGGCAGATTACGGTGTCGGCTGGATCGGCGGCGACCCCGACGACTACGACCGCCAGTACTGCGTGGACCTGGCCCAGTTAGCCGAGTTCCTTCATACCACCCACCCCGGCGTCGCCCAGTCCCTCGACCTTAGTCAAGACAGTCCGACGCGGCGCAAGTTTCTAGCCCGGCTCCAGGGGGAGGTCACCAAACGGGGCACTATTGACGTGCTGCGTAAGGGAATCAAGCACGGGCCGCACCAGATAGACCTGCTCTACGGCACACCCTCACCGGGAAACGAGAAGGCCAAGACCCAATACGGTCAGAACCGGTTCTCGGTAACCCGTCAGCTCCAGTACAGCCAGGACAACACCCAATTGGCTCTGGACCTGTGTCTCTTCATCAACGGCTTGCCGGTTGCCACCTTCGAGCTCAAGAACAGCCTCACCAAGCAGACGGTCCAAGATGCCATGGAACAGTACAAGCGGGACCGCAACCCTCATGAGAAGCTCTTCGAGCTGGGACGCTGCCTGGCCCACTTCGCCGTTGACGACCATGAAGTGTGGTTCTGCACCCACCTCCAGGGAAAGAGCTCCTGGTTCCTTCCCTTCAACAAGGGCTGGAACGACGGCGCCGGCAATCCGCCGAACCCCAACGGACTCAAGACCGATTACCTGTGGAAGCAGGTGCTCACCCGCGACGGCCTCACCCACATCATCGAGAACTACGCCCAGATGGTCGAGACGATAGATGACAAGACCGGGCGGAAGAGGCGAGGACAGATTTGGCCACGCTATCACCAGCTAGACGTAGTGCGCAAGCTTCTGGCCAACATGTCGGCTCGTGGAGTCGGACCCAGGTACCTGGTTCAGCACTCGGCAGGAAGCGGGAAGTCGAACTCCGTAGCCTGGCTGGCCCACCAGCTCATCGGACTTGAGAAGGACGGCAAGGCCCTCTTCGATTCGGTGATCGTCGTCACCGACCGGCGGATCCTGGACAAGCAGATTCGGGACACCATCAGGCAGTTTGCTCAAGTGCGCTCCATCGTGGGCCATGCCCAGAGCTCCGGGGACCTGCGAACCTTCCTCCAGGACGGAAAGAAGATCGTCATCACCACGGTCCAGAAGTTCCCCTTCATCCTGGACGCCATCGGCAATGAGCATAGAGGACACCAGTTCGGCATCATCATCGACGAGGCCCATTCGAGCCAGGGAGGACTCACCTCGGCGTCTGTGTCCATGGCTCTGGGTGAGGCCGGAGCAGAGGAGGAAGAGGACACCACCGAGGACAAGATCAACCGGCTCATAGAGAGCAAGAAGCTTCTGCCCAACGCCAGCTACTTCGCTTTCACGGCGACCCCGAAGAACAAGACGTTGGAGATTTTCGGCGCAGCGATTCCCGAGGGCGGGAAGGTCAGGCACGTTCCATTCCACGTCTACACCATGAAGCAGGCAATCCAGGAAGGCTTCATCATGGACGTGCTGCAGCACTACACCCCGGTGGACAGCTACTACCGGCTGGTAAAGACGGTGGATGCCGACCCCGAGTTTGATACGAAGCGGGCCGGGAAGAAGCTGCGGCGCTACGTCGAGAACCATGAACACGCCATCGGTCTCAAAGCCGAGATCATGGTTGACCACTTCCACGAGCAGGTGATGGGACTTCAGAAGATAGGCGGATAGGCCCGGGCCATGGTGGTCACCGGCAGCATTGAGCGCGCCATTCGCTACTACCACGCGATCCGCGACTACCTGGCTGAGCGCAAGAGCCCCTACCAGGCCATCGTTGCCTTCTCCGGCGAGCACGAATACGGTGGTGCGAAGGTCACCGAGGCGTCGCTCAACGGCTTCTCTTCCAATCTTATCGCCGACGAGATTCAGAAGGACCCGTACAGGTTCCTCGTTTGCGCCGACAAGTTTCAGACGGGTTACGACGAGCCGTTGTTGCACACCATGTACGTGGACAAGATGCTTTCCGGCATCAAGGCGGTGCAGACGCTCTCACGGCTCAACCGGGCGCATCCGAAGAAGCATGACGCCTTTGTGCTCGACTTCGCCAACGACGCCGACACGATACAGGACTCCTTCGCCGACTACTACAGGACCACGGTCCTCTCCGACGAGACCGACCCCAACAAGCTGCACGACCTCAGGGCAGCGCTTGATGGCTACCAGGTGTACGAGCCGTCGCAGGTCGACGAACTGGTCGAACGCTACCTCACGGGGGCAGATCGTGACCAGCTCGACCCGATTCTGGACGCCTGCGTTTCGATCTACCGGGAGCAGCTTGATGAGGACGGCCAGGTTGACTTCAAAGGCACGGCCAAAGCCTTCCTCCGTTCTTACGGGTTCCTGGCCTCCATACTTCCCTACACCGACGCCGAATGGGAAAAACTCTCCATCTTCCTGAACTTCCTCGTCCCGAAGCTGCCCGCTCCCGTTGAGGAGGACCTGTCGAAGGGGATACTGGATGCCATCGACATGGACAGCTACCGGGTGGAGAAACAGGCAGTGCAGGATATCCAGCTCCCCGACGAAGACGCGGAGATCGAGCCCGTGCCGACGGAGGGTGGAGGCCAGAAACCCGAGCCGGAGTTGGACCGGTTGTCGAACATCATCAAGGACTTCAACGACCGCTTCGGCAACATCGAGTGGAAGGACACCGACAAGATTCAGAAGGTGATCGCCGAAGAGTTGCCTGCAAAGGTGGCTGCCGACAAAGCGTATTAGAACGCAATAGCCAACTCCGACCGGGAGAACGCTAGAATCGAGCACGATAAGGCTCTTGAACGCGCCATGACGGAACTACTGGCGGACCATACCGAGCTATTCAAACAGTTCAGCGACAATGAATCGTTCCGCCGTTGGCTATCGGAGATGATCTTCGCCGCTACGTACGTTGGAGTAGCCACGCCCGCTGGTGGGCCTAGGAGCAAGGTGGGCTGACCGATGATGGCAATGCCTACCGCAACTACCATCATGCGTCCCGTCGCTGTCGACCTGTTCTGTGGTGCCGGGGGCCTATCCTATGGAATGCAGAAGGCAGGTATAACGATCGGCGGAGGAATCGACATAGACCCTACCTGCAAGCACCCCTTCGAGGAGAATGTCAAAGCGGACTTCTACGAGTACGATGTTTCTGACCTGACATCAGATTTCGTAGCTTCCCTCTTCACTGAAGGACAAGTAAGGGTTCTTGCAGGCTGTGCTCCATGCCAGCCGTTCTCTACCTATACGAGGGGCAGCAAGGCACGGAACCCTCAATGGCAGTTGCTCGACAAATTCGGGGAGATAGTTAGGGAGTTGCAGCCAGAAGTCGTCACGATGGAGAATGTGCCGCGCCTTGCCAAGCACTCCGTCTTCAACGACTTCCTGTCCATCCTCAGCAGTGGCGCCTACTACTACAACGTTCGGTGTGCCAACTACGGCGTGCCACAAACGCGGGTACGCCTAGTGATCTTGGCTTCAAGGCTGGGCGAAATCGAATTGGTGGCGCCTACTCACGTAGACGGGCAGTTCGTGACCGTCAGAGATGCAATCCAAACCCTTGACGAGATTCAGGCTGGAGGCACTTCGGAGTCTGATTCCTTACACAAGTCTAGCGAACTTTCCCCAAAGAATCTGGATCGCATCCGCAACCCGAACCCACGTAAGTGTTCAGACTTGGGGGGGGGGGGGGGTTAAATAGCCGAAAGGCGCTTGGTAGGGGGTAGCATGGGAGGCAGGGGTTATGTCATACCAAAGGGGTGTACAGCGAACTTGACCTGACCACAGCCAATCGTGAAGTGCTGTTGGAGGTCATTGCCCAGCAGCAGGCTGCCATTGCCCAGTTGCATCGGCGGATAGCGTCGCTGGAAGGGAGCCTCAAGCCGGGGGGACCGACCAGAATGCCGGGCAATAAACCGGTTCCAGGCCGAAGGGCGCCAGAGAAGAAGAAGGGGCCAAGAAAGCCACGGACCCATAGCTTTGCTCGCCAGCGTATGACGCCGACTCATCGGGTGGAGCATGCCCTAGAGACCTGTCCGGATTGTGGCGGGAGCCTGGCTGGGGGATGGGCACAGAGGACCCGGGAAGTCATCGAGATTCCGACGGTTCCGGTACAAGTGACGGAGCATGTCTACGTGGCCCGGACTTGCCCGGAGTGCCAGCGGCGTCGGGTGCCCAAGGTGGCGCTGGATGGCGTGGTCATGGGGCGCCAGCGCTTGGGGGTCAACCTGGTCAGCCTGATAGTGACGCTGCGAGAAGAGGGACGACTGCCCCTACGCACCATCCAATGGTATCTGCGGACGGCGCATCAGTTGCACCTGAGCGTCGGGGGCATCGTCCGGGTCATCCATGGGGCGGCTCAACAGGCCCAACAGGCAGTGGCCGAGGTGCTGGATCGAATTCGAGCCAGCCCCGTGGTGCAGGCCGACGAGACCGGCTGGCGCCAGGACGGGACCAATGGCTATGTCTGGACCTTCAGCACCCCCACCGAACGGTACTTCCTGCGCCGTGGCCGGGATAAGGGGGTGGTGGACGAAGTGCTGGATCAGTCCTTCGGCGGGGTGTTGGTCAGCGATTTCTACGCTGCCTATCATCATTACCCTGGCCTGAAGCAACGGTGCTGGGCCCATCTGCTGCGGGACATCCATGACCTGAAGACCCTCTACCCGGATGACTCTAGGCTGGCGCGGTGGTCTGTGGCCATCCACAAGCTCTACGCTGCGGCCAAGGCCTCGGCCCATCCCGGGGCGCACCAAAGGCGTCTTGACCAGCTGGGGCTGGAACGGAAATTGCTGGCCCGCTGCCGACCGTTCCTGGAAGACCCGTTGGCAGTCCAACGCAAGCTGTGTCGGCGCATAGAGCGGTTTATCAAGGAGCTGTTTGTCTTTGTGGCCGAGCCTGGGGTGCCATCCGATAACAACGCTGCCGAGCGGAGCCTGAGGCACCTGGTGATCAGCCGTAAGATCAGCGGCGGCACCCGCTCGCAGCAGGGCACCGATAGCAAGATGGCCCTGGCTTCCCTCTTCGGCACCTGGCGCGCGAGGGGATTAAACCCCCTCGTGGCATGCCGTCAGTTACTCACATCCCCTCAAGTCTGAACAGTTACCCCGGAGGGACTTGGCGCGACTGGGATGACACGCTAAGGGCCGCTTGCCACTCTCGGGACAGCGGACGTACGTATCCAAGCGTATATGGCCGGATGCAGTGGGACCGACCAGCCCCGACGATTACGACGCAGTTTCATGGATTCGGTAATGGACGCTTCGGCCATCCAACTCAAGACCGAGCCATCTCACTCCGGGAGGGTGCGATCCTCCAAACTTTCCCAGAGGACTATTCGTTTGTTTCCATGGTGACCCTGTACACATCGCTCCTGTCGCCCGTCTGATTGGAAATGCAGTACCCGTGAGGCTTGGCGAGGCCATCGGCAGGTCCATTATTGCGCACCTAGAGGCATATGCATGACGACTGCAATGCCCCAGTATCAGATGACCCTGAGCCTCAATGTGTTGAGACATCTAGGGTTCGGCCTATATAGCAACATCGCAGCAGTCCTCTCGGAAGTCGTGGCTAATTCCTGGGATGCCGACGCCGAACATGTACGGATTGCAATCTACGCCGATAACGGCAAAGTGGTCATTGAAGACGACGGTCACGGAATGACAATCGACGACGCAAACCAAAAGTACTTGGTCGTCGGATACGAACGCCGCAAGATCGGAGGTCAGACGCCAACTCTAAATCGCCCGGTCATGGGACGTAAGGGCATCGGAAAGCTATCGCTCTTCTCAATTGCTCGCACAGTGGAAGTGCATAGCGTTAGGAACGGCGAGAAGCACGGATTCATCATGGACTCGGACGACATTGAGGAAAGGATACGGGATGGGGGCGAGGCTCAATATTATCCCCGCCCGGTTGACCAAGGCACAGTCGACCTTGACCGCGGAACTCGTATCATATTGACGAACTTGAAGCGCCGCCTCCAGTGGATTGGTAGGCCACTGAGACGACGACTCGCTCGGCGATTCAGCATCATAGGGTCCCAACATCATTTCGAGATTGAGTTGGACAATGAGCCGCTTACCGTTGAGGACCGTGAATATCAGGACAAGCTCCAATACATCTGGACGTTTGGCGGGTTGGGGCTACAAAGCCGCAATGCTGCCAAGAACCTAGCGAATGTGGAAGAACGCCCTGGTGACATTGATGGACAGCCTGTCCTTGCAATCGACGGGTGGATTGGAACCGCATTCAATGCCGGACAGCTCCGGGATTCAGACACCAATGAAAGCATAAACAAGATAGTAGTCATGGTACGAGGAAAGCTGGCGCAGGAAGACATCTTGGAGGAATTCGGAGAAGGAGGCTTGTACACCAAGTACATCTTCGGTGAGATTCATGCCAACTTCTTGGACTTGGACAATCAAGAAGATATAGCCACTACCAGCAGACAGCGGCTCATTGAAGAAGATCCGCGCTACCAGGCCCTCAAGACCAAGTTGCTCTTGGAACTGAAGCATATCCAAGGTAGATGGACCGAACTCAGGAACCGACAAGGAACCGAGCAGGCATTTGCATTTCCGCAGATAAAGGAGTGGTTCGGAGACCTCGACTCGGACCAAAAAAGGGCGGCAGAGCGTCTGTTCGGCCGCATCAACGAATTGCCCATCGACGACGAAACCGATAAACGGCAACTCTTCATCAGCGGGGTCTTGGCCTTCGAAAGCCTAAAGCTCCGGGACATGCTCCACCGGCTGGACGAGGTTTCGACAGAAAACTTGGAGGTGTTCATTCGACGGACACAATAGACACGGAAAACTCAGGTACTCGTGGGCGGCCGATTTGGGTCCATTCAAGCCAGGTCGGTAAAGCGGACTCAAAATGGGTGTGTCACGTCGTTCCCGCGTACCCGAACGTATCACCAGGCCCGATGAACGGTTCGATTCTTCTCAGGTGGGCCGGAGCGTACTGAACTGCGAACTTTTCGCTGGGAGGTCGCGATATAAAGGTGGGAGCCGGTCAGGCGACACCGGCTAGACCCCCAAGAGCCTCGGACCTGCCAGAGTTGGAGGCTTGTCCAATCCGTGGGAGAGACCCCTCTGGCGCGACGCCCTCGATTACGCCACCCCACCCTGGGTAGGGCGGCAACGCCACGCTACCCCTTGCCAACGCACGTGCGCGTAGCTCCAAGGCCAGATTACCAGGGCTGCGTCTCGGTGAAGACAAGCCCGGTGGAGAGCAAGTGTGGCTGTTGCCGCCGTCTCTTGACGAGCTGTTGCCATTGGATCGGTCTGACCGCACCGGCGGTCGCCCACGACAGCGTCACGCTCAGCTGGGACAGCCGGTTAAGCAGCGCCACGTCGTCCCGCACGAGGTGGTCCGGTCGCTTCAGTTTCTCCTCCTCGATTGGGGCTGCGTAGTCCCTTGGATCCCTGTCGAAGACCGGCTCGAATCGAAGCCTGGACTCGACGCCTGCCGGGTCAACCCCAGTAGCCGGCCGCGACTATTACGCCATATTCATGCAGGGTCGGCGATATTCTCACGGCCATCTTGCACCAACCCTGTATAATGAATAGCCAACCGGCCCCGCCGGAACGGAGGCATTCGGTTGGCAGTCGACAGGCGACAAACCAGACCCGATACAGCCCGACCAGGCGCGGTGGCTTCCCACCCCGTGATTGCCGCTGTCGAGGCCGCCTTCCGCCGCCCTTCTAGCACAACTATTCTCCCCCCCCCCCCCGATTTTCCAACTCGGATAGCCACCCCACCCCGCTTCGGGGCGTCCCGACACACCCGCCTCTCCAAGCGTTTGTTTGATGCCGCGAGAGCCCGCGTTGATTCTCGACAGATGGCGCGGTTCGGGTTAGTGTTGACGGTGGCAGCGCTGTTGGCAGCCCTGCTCGCTTCCGGTAGTCCTGCCCAAGCCCAGGCGGCCGTCCCGGCCGCGCCCACCGGTCTGACCGCACCGACTGTCGCCCACGACAGCGTCACCCTCAGCTGGGACGACCCCGGCGACAGCTCCATAACCGGGTACCGCATCCTCAGACGAGATCCGATCAATCAGGCTCCGGGTACTTTCAGCACCGTCGAGCCGGACACCGGTAGCGCCGAGACGACCTACACCGACAACAGCGTGAACGCCGGGACGCGCTACGTGTACCGGGTGAAGGCCATCAACTCTGCGGGAACGAGCGGTCAGTCCAACTACGTAAATGTGGAGACGCCCGCCGCGCCGCCGCCGTCACCTCCCGCGGCGCCCACCGGTCTGACCGCCTCCTCAACGTCCCACGACAGCGTGACGCTCAGCTGGGACGACCCCGGCGACGGCTCCATCACGGGATACCAAGTGCTCAGGCGCTCCCGCGACGGGTCGGAGTACGGGGACGGTCGGGGCGCCTCCGGGTTCGTGGTGATCGTGGGCGACACCGCGTCGTCTGCGACCACCTACACCGACACGTCGGTGACGGTCCGAACCAGGTACGTGTACCGGGTGAAGGCCATCAACTCCGGGGGAACGAGCGGTCAGTCAGGCTACCTCAACGTTGAGACCACTGAGGCTCCTTCCCGGACCTTGCCCTCTATGCCTACAGGCCTTGCAGTCTCTACAACCTCCCACGATAGCGTGACGTTGACCTGGGATGACCCTGGGGACGGCACGATAGAGAGCTACCAGGTGCTCAGGCGCTCACGGGACGGGACGGAGTACGGGGACGGCCTAGGGGACGCTGAGCTCGTGGTGATAGTGGACGACACCGGTTCCTCGGCCACCACGTATGCCGACACGTCCGTTGCGGCCAGGACGCGGTACGTCTACCGGGTGAAGGCCAGGAACGCCCAGGGCCTGAGTGAGAGGTCCAGCTACACCAACGCTGAGACCCCGGACGCTCCGCCGCCGCCCACCAGCCCTACCGGACTGGCGATCTCATCTCTGACCCATGACAGTGTCACGCTCAGTTGGGACGACCCCGGGGACAGCACGATAGAGAGCTACCAGGTGCTCAGGCGCTCACGGGACGGGACGGAGTACGGGGACGGCCTGGGGGACGCTGAGTTCGTCGTGATTGTGGACGATACCGGCTCCCCGAACACAACCTACACCGACACGTCGGTGACGCCCAGAACGCGGTACGTCTACGGGGTGAAGGCCAGGAACTCCCAGGGCCTCAGCGGTGTGTCCAGTCCCGCCAACGGGGAGACCCCCGAAGCGCCGTCTGACACGCCTAAGTCGCTGGTGCGAGGCTCTCGTCCCAACGTCGTGCTCATCCTTGCCGATGACATGGGCTGGGGCGACATCCAATCGAATAACCCGGACTCGGCGATGACCACACCCCGCATCGACGGCATCGCCGCAGCGGGCGCGAACTTTACCGACGCTCATTCGCCTGCTTCCAATTGCACTGGCACGCGCTATGGGCTGCTCACCGGGCGCTACCCGTGGCGGTCGTGGATGGGCCCAGGCGTTCTCAACGGCTACGACCGGCCATTGATCGGCCCGGACCGCCCTACGCTGGGCACGCTGCTCCAGGACCACGGGTACCGGACCGCGGCGGTCGGTAAATGGCACCTCGGCATGGACTTCGCCCGCCTGTCGGACATCGATGAGGTCACGGAGGTCAACCGCGGCATCGACTTCGGCGCCGAGATAGTGGACAGTCCCATCGACCACGGGTTCGACGAGTTCTTCGGGACGAGCGCCAACCTCACCTGGCGTGTCCCTGTCTACATCCGCAACAACAGCTTTACCGCCATTCCGACCGAAACAAGGCTGCCCGCGACCGGTAACATAGAGGCTAATGAGGTCCTCGACCGCCTGACTGAGGAGGCGGTCTCCTTCATCGAACGGGCTGGGGCGAACGACGAGCCGTTCTTCCTCTACCTTCCGCTGAACGCCCCCCACGTGCCGTTGGCCCCGAACGGTCACTTCGACGGACTGACGGGTCTCGGCGCCTATGCCGACTTCGTGGCGCAGGTGGACTGGACGGTCGGCCAGGTGCTGGACACGCTCAGACGAGTGGGCGAACACGACAACACGATTGTCATCTTCACCTCGGACAACGGCTCCTTCAAGGACGGCATTCCCATTCCCAACCATGGTGGGGTACACGAACCCAACGGCAGGTGGAGTGCAGGCAAGGGCTCACTTCGCGAGGGCGGCCACCGCATACCCTTTCTGCTGCAGTGGCCCGCGGTCATCGAGGCTGGCTCGGTCTTCGACGCCACCATCTCGCTGGCCGATATGTACGCGACCCTAGCCGACATCCTAGGGGAAGATCCGGCCCCCGGCGTCGCTCTCGACAGCGTGTCCCTGCTGCCCATTGTGCTTGGCAACGCCGAGACCCGCGGTTTACCCGTTGTCCACTATTCCACCGGTGAGAACTTCGCGATCCGGGATGGCCGGTGGAAGTTACTCCTTATCGACTCTTTGATGCTTTTTGACATGGAGCAGGACCCTCGGGAAGATGAAAATGTCGCCGGGGCAAACTCGGCGGTGGTGGAGCGGCTCAAGGCTACGCTGGCTGGCATCCGCTCAGCGGAGGACGGAACGTTGTCGGGCGATGCCACGCTGCGTCTGTTGCTGCTGGCCGGCATCGACATCGGGGCGTTCGACCCCGAGGTGCGGTCCTATAAAGCGACCGTTAGACGCGAGACCGCGACCATAGAGGTGATTGCGATCCCAACAGAAACGGATGCCCGCGCGGGCATCTCGACTCCCGAGGGGCGCCTCTTGTATGGCAAGCCCGCGCGCGGGCGAGTGGAGGTAGAGCTGGCCGATCCCAACACCACCATCAGGGTGAGGGTCACAGCTGCGGACAAGGATACGACCTCGACCTACACTGTGACGGTCACCCGCGTCGGCGCACCGACGATCACCGGCACAGTACAGGTTGGGGAGACGCTGACCGTGGACACGTCGGGCATCACCGACCCCGACGGGCTGGACAACCCGGACTACAGCTACCAGTGGGTCCAAACCGACGGGAGCAAGGACAGCGACATCGCTGGAGCCACTGGTACGATATACGTCCTGACGGCCGAGGACCAGGGTAAGACCATCCGGGTGCGGGTGAGCTTTACCGACGACGAAGGCAACACCGAGACCCGGACCAGCTCGGCCACGCCTGAGGTGCCGGTCCTGCTGACCGCTGAGGTACACCGTGTGCCCGAAAACCATAACGGGTCCGGAACGTTCGACGTCCGGATCCTGTTCAGCGAGCCGGTGCCTGTAAGTCACAGAACGCTCCAGGAACACTCTTTTCAGGTATCCAATGGAGCTGTTGAGGCGACCCGACGGGTGAACGGACGGGACGACCTGCGGGAGATTACGGTCCAGCCATACACCAGTGCCGCCGTGGTCCTGGTGCTCCCCCCTACCGCGGACTGTGCCGTCGAGGGGGCGGTCTGCACCGGGGACGGAAGGCCTCTGTCCTCCCGGCTGGAGATTACCGTGCCGGGTTCGCCCGCCAACTTGCCGGCGCAGGGAGCGCCAACAATCCGCGGCATTTTGGAGGTTGGGCAGACCGTCACCGCAGACACATCGGGGATTTCTGACGCCGATGGGTTGACCGGTGCGACGTTCAGCTACCAGTGGGTGTCGTACAACGGGAATGGCTACACGGATATCCAGGGCGCCACGGACTCCACCTATACGCTGGTACCCGCCGACGAGGGCAAGGCCTTCAAGGTGAGGGTGAGCTTCACCGACGATGCCGGCTACAAGGAATCGCTGACCAGCGCGCTGTTCGGCTCGGAGCGGCCTTACGGACTGAACGCATCGGAATCGGACGGCGTGGTCGTCCTGACCTGGAGTCTGCCAGCGGACTGGACCCACGGGTCAACCTTCCAGATACTGCGCAACCGCCCTGAGCTTGGCGAGGCCGAGCCCCTGGTGCACGTCAGATACACCGAGTCAGGCGCGAACACCTACACCGACACAGACGTGGAGCCTGGTGTGCTGTACGTGTACCGGGTGAAGGGGGTAGACCCCTTCGGCTACACCCACGAGGCGTCCGAACCGGTTGAGATCCGGACTACGGAATCGACGCCGGTCGAGAACAGACCCGCCACGGGCGATCCGACCATCAGCGGCACTGTGCAGGTGGGCGAGACACTATCGGCGGACACGTCCGGCATCGCCGACGCTGAGGGTCTGGACAACGCCGTCTTCTCATACCAATGGCTCGCTGATGACGCGGAGATCCAGGACGCAACGGACTCCACCTATGTTCTGGACGCTGACGACGAGGGTAAGGCCATCAAGGTCAGGGTGAGCTTCACCGACGACGCGGGCAACGAAGAGACGCTTACCAGCGCCCCAACCGCCCAGGTTGCGCGCAGTTCCAACCACCCGGCCACAGGCCCACCCGCCATCAGGGGCCAAGTACGGGTGGGAGCGACTCTGAGGGTGAGCCTGTCCTCCCTTGACGATGCAGACGGTCTGAGCGGCGCGACCTTCGCCTACCAGTGGCTGGCTGATGACGCGGACACCCAGGACGCCACGAACTCGACCTATGTCCTGGACGCCGACGATGAGGGCAAGACCATCAGGGTCAGGGTGAGCTTCACCGACGATGCAGGCAACGACGAGACGCTCACCAGCGCCCCAACCGCCCAGGTTGCGGCCAGTTCCAACCACCCGGCCACGGGCCTGCCCGCCATCAGGGGTCAAGCCCGGGTGGGAGCTACTCTGAGGGCAAGCCTGTCCGCCCTCGACGATGCTGATGGTCTGAGTGGCGCGACCTTCACCTACCAGTGGCTCGCCGATGACGCGGAGATCCGGGACGCAACGGACTCCACCTATGGCCTGGACGCCGACGATGCCGGCAAGACCATCAGAGTCCGGGTGATCTTCACCGACGGCGCGGGCAACGAGGAGACACTAACCAGTACGGCCACGTCAGTGGTAGTACCACGGTAGAATACCGATGAACGCAACTCGCATGGGCGCCGCGCCGACCGCGTTCACGGGAAGCAGGAAGGCAAGAGCAACTTCCGCGTACCGAGAGAAGTAAAGGTGTGAGGACATGAGATTCAACCTGAGTGGTTCTTCTGTCGCGCTCAGTCGGCTCCCGCTGGTATTGGCCTTGCTGCTGGCGGCCGTCTCTATGCTGTTCGTGCCTGGTAACGAAACGCACGCGCAGGCGGCCGTCCCGGCCGCGCCCACCGGTCTGACCGCACCGACTGTCGCCCACGACAGCGTCACGCTCAGCTGGGACGACCCCGGCGACAGCTCCATAACCGGGTACCGCATCCTCAGACGAGATCCGATCAATCAGGCTCCGGGTACTTTCAGCACCGTCGAGCCGGACACCGGCAGCGCCGAGACGACCTACACCGACAACAGCGTGAACGCCGGGACGCGCTACGTCTACCGGGTGAAGGCCATCAACTCCGTGGGGCTCAGCCCCCGTTCCAGCTATCTCAATATCGAAACGTCCGCCGCGCCTCCGCCGCCGTCAGCTCCCGCCGCGCCCACCGGGCTGACCGCCTCGTCGGTCGTTCACGACAGCGTCACCCTCAGCTGGGACGACCCCAGCGACAGTTCCATCACCGGCTACCAGGTGCTCAGGCGCTCCCGCGACGGGTCGGAGTACGGGGACGGAGAGGGCGCAACCGGGTTCGTCGTGATCGTGGATGACACCGGCTCCCAGGCCACTACGTACACCGACACGTCCGTCATAGCCCGAACCAGGTACGTCTACCGGGTGAAGGCCATCAACTCTGTGGGGCTCAGCCCCCGTTCCAGCTATCTCAATATCGAAACGTCCACCGCGCCTCCGTCGCCGTCAACTCCCGCGGAGCCCACCGGGCTGACCGCCTCGTCGGTCGCCCACGACAGCGTCACCCTCAGCTGGGACGACCCTGGGGACAGCTCCATCACCGGCTACCAGGTGCTCAGGCGCTCACGGGACGGGGCGGAGTACGGGGACGGCCAGGGAGACTCTGAGTTCGTCGCCATCGTGGACGACACCGGATCGTCGGCGACGTCCTACACCGACACGTCCGTAACGGCCCACACCAGGTACGTCTACCGGGTGAAGGTCAGGAACCCCCAGGGCCTCAGCGAAATGTCCGACTCCGCCGACGCGGAGACTCTCAACACCCCGCCTGATATTGAACAAGTCTCACGTCCCAACGTCGTGCTCATCCTCGCCGACGACTTGGGCTGGGGCGACATCCAATCGAATAACCCCGACTCGGCCATGATCACCCCCCACATCGACGGCATAGCCACTGCGGGCGTGAAATTCACCGACGCTCACTCGCCCTCGTCCATGTGTTCTCCGACGCGCTATGGGCTGCTCACCGGGCGCTACTCGTGGCGAACGTGGCTGTCCGCGGGTGTTCTTGGCGGCTCCAGCCGACCTATGATCGGACCCGACCGACCCACGCTGGGCACGCTGCTCCAGGGCCAAGGGTACCGGACCGCGGCGATAGGCAAATGGCACCTTGGCATGGACTTCGCCCGCCTGTCGGACATCGATAAAGTCACGGAGGTCAACAAGGGCGTCGACTTTGACGCCGACATAGTGGACAGTCCCATAGACCACGGGTTCGACGAGTTCTTCGGCACCAGCGCCAACCTCAACTGGCAACCCCATATCTACATCCGCGACAGGCGCTTCCTGGCCAACCCGGACAGAGAGAACCAGCCCGATTCTGCGTTCTATGGAGTTTATGAAGTCCTTGACCGCCTGACCGACGAGGCCGTCTCATTCATCGAGCGGGAGGGGCAGACCAATACGCCGTTCTTCCTCTACCTGCCCTTGCATACTCCCCACGTGCCACTGGCTCCAAACCGACAGTTTTACGGCAAGACCGGCCTGGGTCGCTACGCCGACGTCGTGGCCCAGATGGACTGGACGATCGGACAGGTGCTGGATGCGCTCACTCGGACTGGCATTCGTGACGACACGCTGGTGATATTCAGTTCTGACAACGGCTCTTACAAAGGAGGCATCCCCATTCCCAACCATATCGATGAGGTACACCTGTCAAACGGCCACTGGGCTGGAGGCAAGGGGCATATTCACGAGGGCGGCCATCGCGTGCCGCTGCTGATGCAATGGCCACGTGGCATTGAGCAGGGTTCGACCATCACCGCCACCGTTTCGCTAACGGACATGTATGCGACCCTGGCCGACATCCTGGGCGAAGACCCGGAACCGGGCGTAGCCACGGACAGTATCTCGTTGCTGCCTCTGCTGCATAGCGAAGTTGAGGCACGGGGAGTGCCCGTTGTCCACCATTCGGGGAACGGTATGTTTGCGCTCCGGGACGGCCAGTGGAAGCTGGTGTTCGGCAACGGCAACGGTAAATGGCATGGAAGTAATACGGGCGTGCCCTTCGGCAAGCCATGGCGGCTCTTCGACCTCGAGCAGGACCATCGGGAACAAAATAATGTCGCCGCGGACTACCCGGAGGTGATGGCGCAGATGGAAGCCGCCTTCGAGCAGATCCGCGCCGCTGAGGACGGTACTTTGTCGGGAAGTGCTATGCTCAAGTCGCTTGATCTGGCTGGCGTCGACATCGGGAAATTCGACCCCGACGTGCGAACCTATTCGGCGACCGTGAACCCCGACGTTGAGATTGTCCAAGTTAAGGCCGTCCCCACAGCGACAGATGCCAACGTGAGGATCCAGGACGCCTACGGGGCAAGTGAGCATGGCCGGCACGGGGTGCGGTTGGCCGAGGGCATCACTACGATCACGATCTATGTTACCGCTCCGGATGAAAGCGTGACTGCGGTATACACGGTGAGGGTCGAGTCCACGTTTGCGATTACCGGCACGCCACAGGTTGGGCAGACCATGACCGCCGACACCTCCAGCATCTACGACGAAGATGGGCTGACCAGCCCCACCTTCAGATACCAATGGATTCGTAACGACGGGAGCGCGGACACGGACATAGTGGGCGCCACTGAAGCCACCTACATACTGACGTCGAACGACGTTGGAAAAACCATAAAGGTGCGGGTGAGCTTCACCGACGACAGGGGCAACGCCGAGACGCGGACCAGCAAGGCAACAGACACGGTAGGCGAAGCGCTAAGTGAACTGACCGCGGCCCAGGAAAATGACACCTTCCCGCCAATGTCAGGGTATTCAATCTTCGGAAACCGAGGAACGCTGTCCCCTGACGGATGGGAGATTGACGGGACGCACTACACAGTCAAATATCTGGTTCACGCGGGCGAGAGCCTTGTGCTGGGTATAGATAAGCAACTGCCGACGGACTTCATCCTGCACGTGGGCGATTCCTCCTATCTTGGCAGTGAGAGCAAGATTCCTCCCTCCGTAGAAGGAGTGGAGGGATACTGGTGGGACTCGGCGACCCCGGACTGGTTCGCGGATGAACCTGTCCAAGTTAGGCTGGCCATTCATATGGGTGTCCCACTTGGAGAGCGTCCCCGCGCCCCGGTTACCGGCAATTTCAGGTACATTCCCTCAGTGCATGATGGGAGTGAGGACTTCTCGTTCCGCATCTACTTCAGCGAGGGAGTCGCCACAACCGTGGAGGCCATACAGGACCACGTCTTGACGATCGCAGGTGGCACGGTGTCCAGCGTGAAGGCCGTTGGTAGTGAAAGCCGAATATGGGCGATCTCGGTCACACCCGACTCAAGAGATACTGTTACGATCAAAATCGAGGCCGACCTCGACTGCCATTTGGTCGGTGCAGTCTGTGCGGCAGACAGCAGACGGCTGTTCAACCGCATGGAATTGAAGGTGCCGATGATGTCCAACAGTTCCCCCACGGGATCGCCCATTATCAGCGGCACAGTCGAGGTGGGAGAGACTCTTACGGCGGACACGTCCGGCATTTCTGACGCCGATGGGTTGACTGGTGCGACGTTCAGCTACCACTGGGTATCGTTCGACGGAAACGCCTACACGGATATCCAGGGCGCCACGGACTCCACCTACACCCTGGTTTCCGCCGACGAGGGCAAGGCCTTCAAGGTGAGGGTGTCGTTCACTGACGATGCCGGCTACAAGGAATCGCTGACCAGCGCGCTGTTCGGCTCGGAGCGGCCCTATGGACTGACCGCATCGGAATCGGACGGCGCGGTGGTCCTGACCTGGAAGCTGCCAGCGGGCTGGCCCTACTCGTCAACCTTCCAGATACTGCGCAACCGTCCCGAGCTTGGCGAGACCGCGCCCCTGGTGCACGTCAGATACACCGATACGGGAACGGCCACCTACACCGACACGGACGTGGAGCCTGGTGTGCTGTACGTGTACCGGGTGAAGGGGGTAGACCCCTTCGGGTTCCCGCAGGAGGCGTCCGAACCGGTTGAGATTCGAACTGAAGAATCGACGCCCGTCGAGAACAGACCCGCCACGGGCGATCCGACCATCAGCGGCACTGTGCAGGTGGGCGAGACCCTGACGACGGACACGTCGGAGATTGCCGACGAGGACGGGCTGAACAACGCCGCCTTCACCTATCAGTGGCTCGCAGATGACGCGGAGAACCGGGACGCAACGGACTCGACCTATGTCCTGGACACTAACGATGAGGGCAAGACCATCAAGGTCAGGGTGAGCTTCACCGACGATGCAGGCAACGAGGAGACGCTTACCAGCGCCCCAACCGCCCAGGTTGTGCCCACTTCCAACAATCCGGCCACGGGCCTGCCCACCATCAGGGGCCAAATCCGGGTGGGAGCTACTCTGAGGGCGAGCCTGTCCGCCATCGACGATGCTGATGGTCTGAGTGGAGCGACCTTCACCTACCAGTGGCTCGCTGATGACGCGGAGATCCGGGACGCAACGAACTCCACTTATGGCCTGAATGCTGACGATGAGGGCAAGACCATCAAGGTCCGGGTGATCTTCACCGACGCCGCGGGCAACGAGGAGACGCTTACCAGCGTTGCCACGTCAGCGGTAGCGCCACGGTAGAACACCGGTGAGCGCAACCCGCATGGGCGCCACGCCGACCGCGTTCCCGGCGAGCAGGATTTGGTGGGCCGGAGCGTACCGTACTGAGCCTGTCTCACAAAGCCTATTGCCCGGTTTCACGCTACGCGGTGCAGGCCGATTCTGGTGTCTTACGGCATGACTAGCTTTAGAATACGTCAGAGAATATCATCATGTCAGCGGAAGCCGACACCCTGAAATCGACGACCTTGAGGACGTCAGACTTCTGAGACGGGCTCTACTGCGAACTTTTTGCTGGGAGGTCCTTATATAAGGAGTCGGTCAGGCAACCCTGGGAAAGCCTGCACGAGCCTCCGGCCCGCCGGGTTGGAGGCTCTTTCAATCCCGGCCTACGGCATCCCAGGAGTCGTTCCCCGGTTGAGGCCGGTGAGCCGCCGGCCCTCCACCTGCCCTTGCAAGAGCAGGCGCGGCCGGTCGCTTTCCCCAAGGCCTCGCCGCCAATCATATTGACAGAAGGCTGAATTGTCGAGTAGTGTTGCGCTGATGTCATAGGCGATTTGCGCCTCTTACATAGAAGGGGTAGTTTCGGGCTGTCTCCCGAAAGGCAGCGAATAGCGATGGCCTCAACGAGCGTCCCGGCGGCGTCCGCCACCCTAACAGGCGACCCTCATAGCTGACTACTCCACGACGCACCGTACCAGGGAGGTAAGACATGACTATGAGAATGACAATCCCTCGATTGAGACTGGTAACGGCATTCGCTATCGTCGCGGCTATAAGCATATTCGGACTGTTCGCACACAACGGTCCTCTCTCAGTTTCCGCCCAAGCCGACACTACAGCGCCGACCTTCGTAAGCGCCACGACGAGCCGGGACGGCATAGAGGTCATGGTGACCTTCAGCGAGGATATTGCCGTAAGCCCCTTGGTGTCCACCCTGGCGGAAAAATACGGCGTCACCCAGGGAATGATCCTCAAGGACCTGATGACCGTCACGGTGGACGGGAGAGACAATGTGCTGATCTCATCCTCCTACTCCGGTCCTGTCCTCACTCTCAGGCTGGAAAACCCGCAGGCCAGAACAGGACAGGTAGTCAAGGTTGCCTACAACAACATATTCGCTCAGGAACCCGGCGGTGTCCTGACCGATTCGGCGTACAACGCCGTGGAGTTGTACGATTTTCAATCGGTAACAAACGCATCAGTGGACGACAGTGCCTCAACCTTCATTGACCAGCCGGTGCTCGACAAATCAACACTCACCCTCTGCGAGGGCCAAGACGGCACCTATGGTGTTTCCCTACCCTCCCAGCCGACAGGAAATGTCGGGATAGGTACCCTCTTTACTCCCTGGGACATCGTATACCCCAGTCCAGAATACCTGAGCTTCACTCAAGATAACTGGGACACCGATCAAACGATTACCATCCTCACCGACGTCGATGACGACGACTACACCAACTGGGCGATGGTGTACAACAGGATAAGCGGGGTCGACGTTACGCAGACCTACGACAAAGTAATCAGGGTACTCGTGCTGGAAGAGAACCACGCAGACTGCTCCCAGGTCGGCCAGCAAACGGAAGCAGAGAACACACCGGCCACAGGCGCACCGGCCATCACCGGCACGCCGCAGCCGGGCGAGGTCCTGACCGCGGACACCTCGGGCATGTCCGATGCCGATGGCATGGAAGGCGCCACGTTCACCTACCAGTGGGTGCGAAACGACGGCAGCACTGACACCGGTATAACGGGCGCCACCGGCTCCACATACACCGTCGTCGAGGACGACGTGGGCAACGAGATCAAGGTGCGGGTGAGCTTCACCGATGACGGGGGCAGTGATGAGACCGTAACCAGCGCCGCCGCGTACGTGCAATCCCCGCAACCGCTCTACGGCGGCTTCGACGAGGATACCGTTCCCGAATCCCACGACGGCGCCACCGCCTTCACTTTCCAGATCCACTTCAGCGAGCCCCCCATCCTGGGGTGGCGGACAGTGCGCGACCACGTACTCGACGTGACCAACGGCAACGTCACCCGCGCGCGGCGCACGACCAGCGGCAGCAACATCAGGTGGGAGATTACACTCGCGCCCGGCGGGAACGGGGACGTAACCGTGGCCCTGCCGGCCACCACAGACTGCGCCGGCGATGGCGCCGTCTGCACGCAGGGCGGCAAGATGCTGTCCAACCGGACTAGCATCACAGTGCCAGGCCCCGTTAAGGACCAGCAACGGGAGCGGACCCCGCCGCCGCCTGCCCCCACGGCTCTCACCGGCGCCGTCAACTCCGACGGGTCCATCACCATCAACTGGACCGCGCCCAACGACAATACGGTGACTGGATACCAGATCCTGCGACGCCGGCCACAGCAGGGCGAGAACTCATTGCTGGTCTATGTGAACGACACAGGTTCCACGGCCACGTCGTACACCGACACCTACACGTCGGCCAAGACCCGGTACGTCTACCGCGTCAAGGCCCGGAACTCCGCCGGCGTCGGCGCGCGTTCAAATTACGTCACCATCGACAAGTAGGAAGGGCGTTGGCCAGCATCAAAGATGAGCACAATTTTCAGGGTTGCGACTCGGCAATGACAAGCCAAGTCATAGTTCTGTGGTTCTGGTCAGGGCGCCGTTGGTTGTTCGGCTGAGCCGGAAGTGAGGGTCTACTCGTTCTCGGCGCTCCCTTGGGTTACCGCCACGCCGATGGTGTTGGGGCCAAGGTGGGTGCCCAGTACCGGACCAAACCGGGACTCGATGAGGCGTTCCGGCTCCACCAGGTCGGCCACCTCGTGGCGGATAGCCAGGGCGTGTTCCCTGCCAGTCGTGTAGCTCACGTGCATTCGGCGGATAGGGGCCAGCTCGCGAACTATCTCGACGATCCGGGCCATCGCCCGCCGGCGGGTGCGGGGACGGTCCACGGGATGGGCCTCGCCGTCGCGGATGCTCAGGATGGGCTTGAACTGGAGCGCCCCGCCCAGGAAGGCCTGGGCCTTGCCTATGCGTCCGCCCTTTGCCAGATACTTCAGGGTGTCGACCACGACAAAGCCGTGGTTTTGCCCAACCGACCGTTCCACCCGGCGCGCCACTTCGCGGTGGTCGGACATCTCCCTGGCCCACCGCGCGGCGCTGATTGCGAGCAAGGCCTGGGCGCCCCCGGCAAGCTGGGAGTCCACGATTTCGATCTCCGACGCGGCGCCCAGCGACTCTCTGGCCTGGGCTGCGGAGTTGAGCGTGCCGCTCAGCTTGGCGCTGACGTGAATGGACACTATCCGATGGCCCTGGTCCAGCAGCCGCCGGTAGACTTCCTGAAAATCGGCGATGGAGGGTTGGGACGTGGTGGGCAGGCTGGGAACCTCCTCCAGGAGGGAGTAGAAGCGGTCGGCGTCGATGTCCACGCCGTCCCTGTAGGTCTCGCCGCCGATGACGACGTACAGGGGCACGACCGTGATCTCGTTGGCCCCCGCCACCGAGGAGGGCAAGTCCGACACGCTATCAGTGACTATTCGAATCGTCATGGGCGCTCCCAACTTGTCGCTCTACCCCCCCCCCCCCGATTTTGCCATGCGGTAGCCGACGCGAGGCTCGGTAAAGATGTACGTGGGGTTGTCCGCGTCGTCGCCCAGCTTGCGCCGAAGCTTCTTGAGGAAGGAGCGTAGGAGCCTTGAGTCGTCGGGGTGGTCCGGTCCCCAACCCCGTCTCAGCAGTTGATCGTGGGTCAGTACGCGCCCGGCGTTGACCGAAAGCTCGAAGAGCAGCTTGTATTCCGTGGTGGTCAACTGCACCGGACGGCCGGCCACCGTCACGCGGCGTTCCGCGTAGTTGATCGTCAGGTTCCCCAGCAGATAGGGTTCGCGCGCCCTGG
The DNA here is from genome assembly GCA_965237875.1 of Dehalococcoidia bacterium. Taxonomy (GTDB): domain Bacteria; phylum Chloroflexota; class Dehalococcoidia; order Lucifugimonadales; family JAGWBF01; genus DAOUJI01. Next base: position 971,405 of record CBDEGP010000002.1, on the reverse strand, counting down.
TCCTGTCGGCCACCGTCTGCCTGCGCAGGACCGCCTCGATTCTCGCCACCAGCTCGGTTGGCGAGAAGGGCTTGACAATGTAGTCGTCGGCTCCCGCCTCGAAAGCCCGTGCGACATCCTGATCTTCGTCATGGCCGGACAGGAAGATGATCGGCACATCAGTGATCCCCAGGATGCGCTTCATCAACTCGATTCCGTCGGTGCCGGGCAGGATCAGGTCCATCAGAACGAGGTGGGGCTTCTCCGCCTCGATGAGGCGTTCAACCTCATCCGGGCTGCCGGTCACTATCGGGGTATAGCCCGCTTCCGAGAGCGTGTTCCGAACGAGCCGAAGCATGTGCGGCTCGTCGTCCACGGCGAGAATGCGCGCCCGCCCTCTCGCCGTCCGTCCTGGATCGTCAGGGAGCCGACCAGGTCCGGTTGCCGGGCCGCCGGCTGCCTCGTCGACCGCGGGAATCGTAAAGGTGAACCGTGTGCCGAGTCCCTGTCCGAGGCTCTCGGCCCATATGCGGCCCCCGTGCGCCTCCACTATCCCCTTGCAGATCGCCAGGCCCAGGCCGTCCCCTCCCACATGCCGGTGCGGGTCATCGCTGCCGAGTCGGGAGAACTTCTTAAAGAGGTCGGTCAGCTGCTCAGAGGCTACGCCTCTACCTTCATCCGCTACGGAGATCGCAACGTACACATCCTCCTGCGATGCGCTCACCCCGATGGCGGAACCCTCGGGCGAGTACTTGGACGCGTTGGAGAAGAGGTTGTCCAGTACTTGGACAATCCGCTGTGGATCGGCCCCGACCCGGGGCAGGTCCGGCGGGAGGTCAACCTCAATACTGTTCCTTGCCCCGCCGCGCAGGAACGCGCTCCTGGCCTGATCGACCACATCCGCCACGTCCGTGGGTCCGGGAGTGATCGACAGGGTCCCGGTCTCGATCCGCGTCACGTCGAGAAGGTCGCTGATAAGGACGCGCATGTGGTCGGCCTGCTCGTCGATGATCCGGAAGAACTCGCCCATCTCGGCGGGACTGAGAGTGGAAGAGGCGCCCAGCACGGTGGCGGCGGATCCTTTGATGGTGGTGAGCGGAGTCCGCAGCTCATGGCTCACCATGCCGAGGAACTCGGCCCGCAGTCGCTCGGACTCTTCAAGCGGCGTCATGTCCTGTATGGTGACCACCGCGGACACGGTCTCACCGTCTTCCGAGAAGATAGGCGTCGCGTTGACCAGGGTGGTGACCGTCCGGCCATCCGGTAGCTGGACGACCATCTCCTCGGCGCGCACGACTTCGCCGCCGCTTATCGCCCGCATCGGCGGGAGCTCGTCGAGCGAAAACTCGCGTCCATCCATACGTCGAAAGGTCATCATTCCCAAGAGACCCGCCAAAGAGCGGCCCTGACCCGTTGTTCGTCTCCGTATCGGCGAGCGTTGGCGATGGCCATTGCCGCCTGAGACGCGAACATCACCAGGGTCTCTTCGTCTTCGAGCGTAAACTCCCGGCCGCCTTCCTTCTCGGTGAGGTAGATGTTGCCGACACGCTCTTCCAGCTGTTGGATCGGCGTTCCCAGAAAGGTCTTCATCGTCGGGTGGCCTTTGGGAAAGCCGACCGAGTTGGGATGGCCGGCTATATCCGTCAGTCTCAGTGGTTCCTCAATCTCGCTCATGTATCCGAGGAGTCCCAACCCCTTGGGCAGGTCCCGCAGCCGCCCGCGCTCTTCGGGGGACATGCCGGATGTGATGAGGTCCGCCATGCCCCCGGAGGCGTCGAAGGTCAAGAGCGCTCCATAGCGAGCGTTGGTCAGCGAACAGGCGCTGTCTATGACCCCTTGCAGGACGGCGTGGGGTTCGAGGCTCTGGCTGATGCGGAGGCTGGATTCGCTCAGCTTGAAGAGGCGGTCTCGCAGCGCCTTATTCTCTCGCCTCAGCCTGTCGGCTTCCTCGAGCGCGCTGCCCGTTCCGGGGAGGACCTGCGGTTCTGCGGCGTGCGGCTGCATGTGTCCGATTATACCACCCGGGGCACGAAAGGAACATAAAAAGGGCACAGTTTCGGGGTGTAAAGTCACAGGATGGTCACCCTGGCTTTGTAAACTATTCTGTCAGTGAAATATCTGAAGGAGCGCTTGTTGCGGTGAGCTTGGACCCGACCCAGCAGCAGTCCCCGGGCGGCCCGTCAAACACGGCCCTCGCCGACCTGGCGTCGTGTGTGACCGGCCTGACGAACACGTTGGCCAAGGGGATGGCGGGCCAGATGACTGCCTACGGTCTCGTGCCCATGGAGTTTGCCCTCCTCAGACTGTTCCTGGCAAGGGACGAGTGGACCACGACGGAGCTGGCGCAGGAGCTGCCCGTCAAGGTGTCCCGCATAAGCCACATTGTGACCAAAATGGTGAACAGCGGATTGATGCGCAGGCGGCGTCTGAGCGACGACCGGCGTGTCGTGAAACTGGCGTTGACCGATCAGGGCAAGGAGCTGGCGCTCGACATTCACCGGCGGGTGCAAGCCTACATCGAGAGGCTCTCGGAGGGTGTCAGCGAGGAGGAGATGGCGGCCTTCATTTCCACCACGTCCAAGGTCATGGCTAGCTACGACGCCATGGCGCAGGCGACACGGTCCTGACCGCTGATTCACGTGAGAGACATGGAGTTTTCTGGAAATACTCAACTTGGCAACGAAAGTGGAGGCGCAAGAATGCCGATGTTAACTCATACCGGCCCCGTGCCCAGAGCTTTCGGTCGCCTGCGAGGTCTTAAGCAAATTGACAAGCCAATTGTCTGACCCAGTTATTCAGGGGGCCGGGCAGTGACCCGCCTGGTCAGACCGGCCCCCGCCACCCTGATCGTCACGCTCGTACTGGCCATGCTGGTGGCAGGTACGGTGTCCCTGTTACCGGCCGGGCCCGCCCACGCCCAAGGAGTCCTGCCCACAATCACCGTCGAGGCCGTGGAGAGGCCCGGGGAGACCGGAGTGCCGGTGGATGCCACGGCGCTCTTCCGCCTCAACCGCTCCGGTGACCTTTCGGGGGACCTAAGGGTCAGGCTGGTGACATGGAACGACAGGGGGTTGGTTAGCTTTGGGAACAATCCGACCCAGCTCATACATTTCGTGCCCATGCCTCCCAACGTCTCCCACGTTGAAGTGCGGGTCAGGGCCCAGAGGGGCAACCGAGTCCTGGGCAACATGAAGGCAGAGGTGTCCAACGGGTCGGGTTACCACCAAGGGGACGGTACCACCAATAGGGCCTCCGTCGCTGTCCGAGAGCCCACCGACGACGACATTATCGTCTTCATAGCAGCCGATGAGCCCAGCATCGAAGAGGGCGGAGATGCCGTGTTCAGGGTGACGCGGAGCGGCGGAGACGCCGCTTCACTGACGATCCCGGTGGAGGTGGAGGACCCGGACGGGGCCATGCAGGGCAACCACTGGGACCCGGCCCCGGCGGACGCCGAGCGCCTCAAGAGCGCCACCATTCCCGCGGGCCAGAGCAGCGCCACGGTGTCTTTTGCCACCAGGGAAAACGTGCGGGACACGGACGGCCTGACGCTTACGGCCTCCCTGGTTTATGGCGCAGGTTCCACCTACTGGGTGTCCGGGACGGATTTCCAGGCCGGCGTCACGGTGACCGACGACGACACGGCCATGGAGGTTTCGCTCAGCGTGGACCGGGAGGAGATCCTGGAGGGCGAATCGCTCACCTTCACCTTTACGCGCCACGGCGACGCCTCGGAGGCGCTGGAGAACGCCCCTTTCCACCTGAGAATCGGCCCAAACATCAGGCGTTACCTATGGCCCGAATATGAGGAACCCCAGGACTATGCCGTAACCATGGCCGCGGGCGAGAGCGCCAGGGAGTTGAGCTTCAAAGTCCACTATGACCGTTATTACTGGCGTTTGGGGGACAGGCATAGCCGCAATTTCAGATTCCGGGCGGAGATAAGGCCCGCCAGCGGCATTCCCGAGGAGCATCTCGACGAGTACGTGAGCGTGCGGGGCGACCGCAGGGTCGAAGCTATTGTGACCAACCAGGCGAAGCAAACGGTTACTTTCGTTTCCGTTGGCAGCGGGTTTGAGGGCTACGATGATTCCAACGGTCGTGTGCTTGACGAATGGTTCTTTGAGGGACGTTCTGTACCCTTCGTCATGGAGCGGAGTGGCCCCGCCGACCAGATCGCAAAGGAGCTGACAGTCCACGTAAAATATGTGGAGCTTCAGCACCCGGATCGCAGGGGCTCCTATTTCAGGCGAGATTATTACAACCCCAGCCTGCAGTCCGTCTTCATAACCTTCCCAGCGGGACAGACCCGGGCCAACGGAGAGGTCTTTGTCGCCGTGGATGACGTGGTGGAGTGGGTGGCTCGCCACAATGATAACTTCTTTTTTCTCTGGGCTTCCGAGGTGCCCCTTGGCGACTATCATAGCTACTACGACGGATATTCGGTTGTAACACTAGGCAACATTGGAAACTTTATTCTTGGGTACCTCGGTGAAAGGTCCCTGGTGTCCATTGCGGCGGTGGATGACAGCCCCACCATCGATTTTGGCGAGGACCCGGGATCCGACCTGCCGAGCACGGGGGTGACCATCGAAGAGGGCGAGGACGCGGAATTCGTCCTCACGCGCACCGGGTTGAAGGACTACGAGATTACCGTGAGCGTGTACATCGACGATCCCGGCCACTTCCGGCGGGGCACTCACGGGCGCAACACGCCCGACCGCACGGCGCCGGTGACTTTTGGGGCCGGGGAGGACACGGCCTACCTGACGGTGCACACCTCCGACGACGGGCGGGACATCCCCGACAACACCCTGACGGCCACCGTGCTGCCCAGCCAGGACAACAGCTACACGCCGGTCGCGGCAGGCGAGCGCCGGACGTCCGCAACCGTCACGGTGACGGACAACGACGTTGCGCCGGAGATCCGGCTGAGCGTGTCGAGCAGCACCGTGGAGGAGGGACTGGAAGCCTATTTCGACATCGTCCGCAGCGGCGATTCCCGGAACGACGTGGAGATCCCCGTGCTATTCGGCCCCCGGGGAGAGCAGCAACTCTACTACTACGGCGTCGGCCCCGGGGAGAACCTGGCCAGGCGTTTCCTTCGGACCGAGGACGATGACTATGACGACCCGGACGAAACGGTGTACGAAATGACCCTGCTCCCCCTGGAGAACGTTCCGGAAGACGAGCAGTCGCAGTACAGGACAATCGTCGGGCCAAGCTCCATCACAATCACCGTTACCGACAACGACCTGCCCCTGGTGGGTGTGGAGCAGGTTGAGGAATCTTATGTTGAGGGCGAACTCGGCCAGTTTAGGATCGTGCGCATGGGCCAGACCGGCAGCCCTCTGAATGTCAAGGCCCGCGTCACCCAAACGGGGAATTCCTATTTCGAACGCTATCAGTACCATCTGAACGTCGCGCGCACCTATACCATCGACGCCTCTGAAGACAGCGAAGTCAGTACCTTCCAGCTCCAATGGGAGGACGGCCACGAGCCCGAAGGCTCCATGACCATGCAGCTGGCGCCGGGCGACGGCTACCGCATCGACCCGGAACGCTCCATAGCCTCATTCAGGGTGATTGAGGACGACCCCGCCCCCACCCTGGCCGTAACCGGCGCCACCGTCTCCGAGGACGCGGGGAAGATCAGATTCCGGGTCTCGCTCTCCTCCAGCGTCAGCCCCCCTTCCCTTCAGACGGTGACGGTGGACTACGTGACGGAGGCCGGCACGGCCGAGGCCGGAGAGGACTACACCCACATAGCCGGCACTCTGGTCATCGGGCCGGAGAAGACGAGCGGGGTCATAGACGTTCCGGTCCTGGACAACCGGCTGACGGAGGAGACGGAGTCCTTTTCCCTGGTGTTGAGCGACCCCGTGAACGCCGAGCTGCAGGACGACCAGGCCAAGCTGACGGCTGTGGCGACCATCACGGACAACGAGCCCCATGTGACCGTCGCGCCCGTTGCCGCAGAGGTCGACGAGGGGTCCCCCGTGCGCTTCAGGTTCACCCGCTCCGGCGACAACATCGACCTCTCGGGACCACTGACCGTTTACTTCCTCGCAGGGTACGAGGACCTTCCGCCGGAGTGGCTGGAGGTCGTTATCACGGCGGACCGCAGCAGCGTGACCTGGCAGAAGACGACGGAAGATGACGACTTCGACGGGCCGGACCTGACCTTTCTGGTCCTCGTAATACCCTCGACGTGGCGGGGACTGCCCCTGGACTACAGCAGCGTCTCGCCCTCGGTGAGAACAGTTGTGAGGGACAACGACCTGCCCGTGGTGACCATCGAGGCGGTGCACGAGGGCCGGACCGAGGGCGAGCCTGTGGAATTCGCCCTGCTCCGGGAGGGCCAGATCGACCAGCCCCTCACCGTGAACGTCAGTGTTGCGCAGACCAGCGACAGCGAAACGGAACAGGCCGACTTCATAGCCGGGACTCCCCCGGCCACGGCCACCTTTGCCGCCAACTCCGCCACGGCCACGCTCACCGTGCCCGCTTCCACTGATTCCGTTGCCGAGCCGCACGCGACTATCACCGCGTCCATCATCGACGAAGAGGAGGACGGCTATCGGGCGGGAGACCCCGGCAGCGCCTCCGTCCGCATAGCCGACGACGACCGGCGGGACACCACCAGTCTGTCCATCTCGGCCCGGTCCCGCGTCGTGGAGGAGGGCGAGGAAGCGGTGTTCGCCGTGCGCAGGACGGGCGGCACGAACCTCGACCTGGTGGCCCGTGTGCGGGTGACCGAGGTCAAGCAAGACCCAAACACGGATGCCATCTATAGTCATCACCTGAAGTATGTCGTGACCGAAAGAGAAGTCACCTTCAACCCGGGAGACGACACCGCCATCCTGGTGGTGTCCACTGAAGACGAGAACCTGAACGACGGCAACAGCCGGATCAAGGCATCGCTGCTGTTGAGCCACCTTTACCGGATCAATCCCTTTCCCTCCATCGCCAATATATGGGTCAGGGACAACGACATTCCCACGGTGTACTTTGAGCAAGCTTACCTGGAGAGAGTCGAAGACCCGGACCAGTTGCCTCGATACACCCTGGTCCGTACCGGGGACACCTCGTTTATTTTGGGAGTCAACCTGTCGAGATACGCTATCCAGCGCTACAACAAGCCCTTTCCCGATAGGGAGCAGTCTTCTCCTTCCCCCCGTCCCTTTCGTGTGGGAGATCAAGACGTAACCTACACCACAGAACCCGGAGGCGTCGGCCCGCTGGGAGGCGAAGGCAGGGTCTATATCGAGACCGGCTACTGCGAGGAGGTCCCGGGAGACTGTGGGTACGCCAGTCAGTACCGCGTGGGGGAACCTTCCACGTTTGTTGCGACGATTCATAACGACGGCCAGGGAGTCACCGTCGAGGCGGACCAGGCGTCGGTGAACGAGGGGGAGCCCGTCACATTCACGCTCACACGGGTCGGAGGCACGCCGGCGTCCCGACAAAACCCCCTTACGGCGCGGGTGGCGGCCACCCAGAACGGCCAGTTCATCCGGGGGACCACCCCGCAAACAGTGAGGTTCGCGGGCTATCCGGAGGAAGCCGAATCGACGGCGACGGTGACCATAGAGACCGTTGACGACGACGTTTACGAGTCCGACGGCTCCATAACCCTGACCATCCTCCCGCCAGCGGAGGGGGCTGGACTCGGCCACTTCTACGAGATTGTCAACAGCCAGGGAGAGGCGACGGTGGCCGTGGTCAGCGACGACGACCCCGCCGTCTCCATCGCCGACGCCGAGGCATCGGAGGCCGGCGGCAGCCTGACGTTCACCGTTGACGTGCCCGCAGTCTACGAGGAGGTGACCGTGGACTGGGCCACTTCCGACGGCGCCGGAAGCGAGTCGGCCACGGCGGACCAAGACTACACGACCGCCACTGGGACGCTCCGGTTCCTGGAGGGGGAGACCTCCAGGACCATCAGCATCGAAATCCTGGACGACGGTGTCCCGGAACCCGACGAGACCTTCACGGTCACGTTGAGCAACCCGGCGGGCGTGGCGCTGGGGCGCGCCGCCGCCACCGGCACGATCATGGACGACGACCCGGAAACCCTCCCGGTGGTGACCCTATGGACGAGACACGGGAACGTGGAGGAGGGGGACCTCGCCACTTTCAGCTTCCGGAGGCAGCCGGCGGGCGGCGGCCCGGTATCTGAGCACGACGGTTTTGGCGCCTCCCCCCTGACCCTCAACCTGACCCTTACGGAGAGCGGCGACTTCATCGAGGAAGCCCTGGAGAACTATGCCGGTGTGAAGATTGAATACACCCCCGGCTCCAACACCGCAACCGTGACCATCCCCGCCACCCACCTGTACTTCTTCGCGGAGTTCTCCACTGACGACGACGGGCAGACCGAGGACAACGGGTCCATCACGCTTGCGCTCGCCGAGGGGCCCGGCTACACCATAGGCGAAGAAAACGAAGCCACGGTCAACGTCAGGGACAACGACCTTGGCATCTCCATCGCCGACCCCGAGCGGCACAGTGAAAGCGCGACGGGGATCAATTTCACGATAACTCTGTCCAAGGCCTCCTCCCAATCGGTGGACGTGGACGTGACCACCGTCGACGGCACGGCTACCTCGGACGATGCCGTAACCGCCGCCAGCCTGGGCAAGGACTTCGAGGCCAGGAGCGGGACCTTTACCTTCGCGCCGGGTGAAACGCGGAAGGTGTTTACCGTAACCCTGGTGGACGACACCTTCGACGAAAGAGAAGAGAGCTTCACGGTCGAGCTGAGCAACCCGTCCGGCAACGCCAGTCTGCTGGACGCCTCCGCCACGGGCGCGATCAGCGACAACGACATGACGATGATGGTGGGAGTCTTCCGGGATGTCACGAAGGTCAACGAGGACGCTGAAGGCCAGGTCGAGTTCCGTTTCGAGCTGACGGCCGCGCAGGGCTCGGGGACCACCGCCTCGGAAAAGATGACCACGGTGCGCTGGACGGTGACGGAAGGCTCCGCCACGGCCGGCGAGGACTATGAGGCGGTCAAGGCCTCCGTAAGGACGCAAATAGAGCCCGGCGTACTCAGTAAGAAGGTGGGAGTGACCCTGCTGGACGACGAGGTCTACGAGGACGAGTACGAGACCTTCACGTTCGATCTGAAGAGTGCGGTCAACCTGGAAGTGGACGAGGACAACCGGTCCATTGAAATCAGCCTGAGAGACAACGAGACGATGCGGGCAGTCGTTGCCGCCGACTCGGAGAACGTGGCCGAGGGCGGCACGGCTTCCTTCACCGTGTCGCTGACGCCGCACGAGAACGCCGTCCCCGTGGAGATTGAGTACGCGGTGGTCGGAACTGCCGGTCCGGCCGACTACACCGCCCCGTCCGGCAATCTGACCATCCGGGCGGGAGAGACCTCAGGCCGCGTCACGATTCCCGTCCTGATGGACCCCCTGCATGACCCGGACGAAACTCTCGGCATCCTGCTAACCCGGGTCGCGGGCGGCGGACGGGAGATTGCCCTCCTTACGGATACCCTCGCCACGGTGACCATCCTGGACGCGGGAAGCCTGTCGGCGTCCCTTGCCTCCGGAGCATCGGCGGCTGAGGGCGATGAGATGGAGTTTACGATTGAACTCTCCTTGCCGACGGACATGCCGGTCCTGGTCGAGTGGGAAACTACCGACGTAGAAGGGCAGCAGGCGGCGGACTCGAACGGCGTCGATTACACCAACGCGTCAGGCACGGTGACCATTCCCGCCGGGGACACCTCCGGCACGTTCACGGTGTCGACAGTGGAAGACATTCTGGTGGAGGGCGATGAGACCTTCACCGTTGTGTTGAGGAGTGCCAAGAAGGGGGATGACCCGGCAACGTCACCCGACGTGACAATGGCAATCAGGTCCGTTACGGCCACAATCTTGGACGACGACACAGCTCCCGCGTCCATCACGCTGACCGCAACGCCGGACCGGGTGGACGAGGACGCAGGCGAGACGGACCTTGCCGTGACGGCCACACTGGACGGCTCAACCCGGCTGGAGGACGACGTATCGGTCGAATTGAGCTTGAAAGGCAGCGTCGCCGCGCAGGAAGACGACAGCCAGCCGGCCTCCGTAATACTGACCATCCCCGCCGGGCAGGCAAGCGGGACCGCCACCGTGGCCATGACCCCTGCCAACGACGAAATCGCCGGGGGCGACACGAGGGTCAGGATAGCAGGCTCCGCCAGCGGCTTCGACGTTACCCGGGCGACGGTGTCTATCACGGACGACGACGAACCTCCCACCGGCGTCATCCTGACCGTCTCGAAGGCCTCGGTGAGCGAAGGTGCGGGCACGACGACCATTACGGTTACGGGGACCCTAACCGGCGGCGACCGGCTTTCGGGGGATACGACGATACCACTGTCGGTGCATGGAATCAGCCTGCCGGCGGCAGAAGAGAATGGCGAGCCTACCATCGCCGCGACGAACGATGACTATACGGCAGCCACCGTGACGCTGGCCATACTCGCGGGCGAGGTCAGCGGGACGGCCGCGCTCGAGTTCACTCCTACGGACGACAACCTCGTGGAAGGCGACGAGACGGTCCAGGTGTCGGGAATCTTCCAGGAGCTCCAGGTAACGCCGGCCGTGCTGACTATTGAAGACGACGACCGTGAGCCGGACGGCATTGAACTGTCGGCCACGCCGGGAAGCGTCACCGAGGACGACGGCGAGGTTCAGGTTCAGGTTACGGCGACTCTGACGGGAGGCGGGACGCGGACGTCCGGCACAGAGGTAACGCTGTCCGTTTACGACGTGTCAGCCGTGGCCGGCGCGGACTATACCGCCGCCTCAGGCATCCTTCTAATCATTCCGGCCGGTCAGGTCAGCGGTACAGCCTCCCTGTCCGTCACCTTGGTGGACGACGATATCTACGAAGGTACGGAGACCGTGGCAATCCGCGGGAGCAACGAGGACCCGGGACTGTCCGTACGGGGAGTCCGAATATCAATCGCCGACGATGAAGAGAAGCCGACCGAGATACGCCTGGTCCTCGATAGGGACACAATCGCCGAGGGTGGTGGGTCGCAGCAGATCAGGGTGACCGCGATAGTCCAGGGCGACAGCAAGCGAGCTGTCTCGACGCAAATCTCTCTGTCGTTCGACGTGCCCACTACGGAGTCCTCAGTAGGACCTTCAACACCGAGGTCTTCGACAAGATCTTCAACGACCAGGTCTTCGACAAGATCTTCAGAAACGGGTCCTTCAGGCGGACCTCCGGCGACGGCTGCTGACTACTCGGCGCTCGTCAACACAATAACGATTCCAGCCGGAGAGTCGGCGGGCGAAGTCTTGGTGTTGGTCTCACCCATCGACGACCCCATTGCTGAAGGAGACGAGAGACTGGAGATACGCGGCTCCACGCCGGGCCTGAAGGTGTCGTCCGCGTTGGTGACCATTACCGATAACGACGACCGGGGCATCGTCCTCAGCGAGACCACGCTTACGGTGATCGAGGGAGACGCCACAGGCCAGACCTACACGGTGAAGCTGGCGACCCAGCCCACGGTGGAAGTCACGGTGACGGTGTCCGGCCAGGACCAGACAGACCTGGAGCTCACCGGCCTGGGCGAGGGGAACACCCTGACCTTCGACGCGACCACCTGGGACGATGCGCAGACGGTGACGGTGAAGGCCAGAGAGGACACCGACGCCAAGAACGACTCCGTCACCCTGGTCCACACGGCGGCGGGCGGCGAGTACGCCGGGGCCAAGTCCGATGTGGCGGTGACGGTGGACGACGACGAGACGGTGTCGGTGGTGCTGAGCAAGTCATCGCTTACGGTGGTCGAGGGCGACACGGCAGGCCAGACCTATACGGTGAAGCTCTCCCACGAGCCGTCGGTCGAGGTGACGGTGACGGTGACGGGCCAGGACCAGACCGACCTGGAGCTCACCGGCCTGGGCGAGGGGAACACCCTGACCTTCGACGCGACCAGCTGGGGCGATGCGCAGACGGTGACGGTGAAGGCCAGAGAGGACACCGACGCCAAGAACGACTCCGTCACCCTGGTCCACACGGCGGCGGGCGGCGAGTACGCCGGGGCCAAGTCCGATCTGGCGGTGACGGTGGACGACGACGAGACGGTGTCGGTGGTGCTGAGCAAGACCACGCTCACGGTGGACGAGGAGGACGCCACAGGCGGGACCTATACGGTGAAGCTCTCCCACGAGCCGTCGGTCGAGGTGACGGTGACGGTGACCGGCCAGGACACGACCGACCTTACGCTGAGCGGTCTGAGCGGGACGGACACCCTGACCTTCAGCACGACCACCTGGGGCGATGCGCAGACGGTGACGGTGAAGGCCAGAGAGGACGCCGACGCCAAGAACGACTCCGTCACCCTGGTCCACACGGCGGCGGGCGGCGAGTACGAGGGAGTGGCCGAGGAGCTGGCGGTGACGGTGGACGACGACGAGACGGTGTCGGTGGTGCTGAGCAAGACCACGCTCACGGTGGTCGAGGGCGCCGCCGCAGGCCAGACCTATACGGTGAAGCTGTCCCACGAGCCGTCGGTCGAGGTGACGGTGACGGTGACCGGCCAGGACCAGACCGACCTGGAGCTCACCGGCCTGGGCGAGGGGGACACCCTGACCTTCAGCACGACCACCTGGGGCGATGCGCAGACGGTGACGGTGAAGGCCAGAGAGGACGCCGACGCCAAGAACGACTCCGTCACCCTGGTCCACACGGCGGCGGGCGGCGAGTACGAGGGAGTGGCCGAGGAGCTGGCGGTGACGGTGGACGACGACGAGACGGTGTCGGTGGTGCTGAGCAAGTCATCGCTTACGGTGGTCGAGGGCGCCGCCGCAGGCCAGACCTATACGGTGAAGCTGTCCCACGAGCCGTCGGTCGAGGTGACGGTGACGGTGACCGGCCAGGACCAGACCGACCTGGAGCTCACCGGCCTGGGCGAGGGGGACACCCTGACCTTCAGCACGACCACCTGGGGCGATGCGCAGACGGTGACGGTGAAGGCCAGAGAGGACGCCGACGCGGCCAACGACAAGGTGACCCTGGTCCACACGGCGGCGGGCGGCGAGTACGCCGGGGCCAAGTCCGATGTGGCGGTGACGGTGGACGACGACGAGACGGTCTCCATCGTGCTGAGCAAGACCACGCTCACGGTGGACGAGGAGGACGCCACAGGCGGCCAGACCTATACGGTGAAGCTCTCCCACGAGCCGTCGGTCGAGGTGACGGTGACGGTGACCGGCCAGGACACGACCGACCTTACGCTGAGCGGTCTGAGCGGGACGGACACCCTGACCTTCAGCACGACCACCTGGGGCGATGCGCAGACGGTGACGGTGAAGGCCAGAGAGGACGCCGACGCCAAGAACGACTCCGTCACCCTGGTCCACACGGCGGCGGGCGGCGAGTACGAGGGAGTGGCCGAGGAGCTGGCGGTGACGGTGGACGACGACGAGACCCTCGGCGTGGTCATCAGACGGCCCTCACCGTCCAAGCCGGCGGCAGCAACGTGGTCCTGGGGTCGGTGGGGGACGTTACGGTAACCCTGTCCGGCCATGAGGGTGCCGTCCTGTCGCTGGCCGGCATTGACAACGACAACGCCCTGACCTTCACCCAAGACAACTGGCACGCGCCCCAGACGGTCTCCGTCTCCGCCGACGCCGAAGCCCAGAGCTCCACCATCACCATCGAACACTCGGTGGCCAGCGCCGACGACCCGGACTATGCCGCCGCCGCCGCTCCCGACGTGGCCGTCAGCGTGCTGGGGGCCCCGGACACCATCCAGATCCAGGTGGGAGTCGCCACCTCCGTCCAGGAGCTCGAGGTCCCCGAGGGCGGCGCCAACACCTACTCCATGGTGCTGAGCCACCAGCCCAGCGGGGACGTGACGGTAACGGTCAACAACCCCACCGACAACTCCGAGGTGACGAGAGGACGACCTTCACGGAGAACTGGCACGGCCAGACGGTCACGGTGGCGGTGACGACGGCTCTCCGCACGAGCCACGGTCGGGGTCGAGGTGGCTACGGGGTGACCGTCCCCGACGTGGCGGTCACCGTGGACGACGACGAGACGGTCTCCATCGTGCTGAGCAAGACCGACCTCACGGTGGACGAGGAGGACGCCACAGGCGAGACCTATACGGTCAAGCTGTCGCACGAGCCGTCGGTGAGATCGGTGACGGTGACCGGCCAGGACGAGACGGACCTGGAGCTCACCGGCCTGGGCGAGGGGGACACCCTGACCTTTACGACCTCCACCTGGGACGATGCGCAGACGGTGACGGTGAAGGCCAGAGAGGACGCCGACGCCAAGAACGACTCCGTCACCCTGACCCACACGGGTGCCGGGGGCGAGTACGGGGGAGTGGCCGAGGAGCTGGCCGTGACGGTGGACGACGACGAGACGGTCTCCATCGTGCTGAGCAAGACCACGCTCACGGTGGACGAGGAGGACGCCACAGGCGAGACCTATACGGTGAAGCTCTCCCACGAGCCGTCGGTCGAGGTGACGGTGACGGTGACCGGCCAGGACACGACCGACCTTACGCTGAGCGGTCTGAGCGGGACGGACACCCTGACCTTCAGCACGACCACCTGGGGCGATGCGCAGACGGTGACGGTGAAGGCCAGAGAGGACGCCGACGCGGCCAACGACAAGGTGACCCTGGTCCACACGGCGGCGGGCGGCGAGTACGCCGGGGCCAAGTCCGATGTGGCGGTGACGGTGGACGACGACGAGACGGTGTCGGTGGTGCTGAGCAAGTCATCGCTTACGGTGGTCGAGGGCGACACGGCAGGCCAGACCTATACGGTGAAGCTGTCCCACGAGCCGTCGGTCGAGGTGACGGTGACGGTGACGGGCCAGGACCAGACCGACCTGGAGCTCACCGGCCTGGGCGAGGGGAACACCCTGACCTTCGACGCGACCAGCTGGGGCGATGCGCAGACGGTGACGGTGAAGGCCAGAGAGGACACCGACGCCAAGAACGACTCCGTCACCCTGGTCCACACGGCGGCGGGCGGCGAGTACGCCGGGGCCAAGTCCGATCTGGCGGTGACGGTGGACGACGACGAGACGGTGTCGGTGGTGCTGAGCAAGACCACGCTCACGGTGGACGAGGAGGACGCCACAGGCGGGACCTATACGGTGAAGCTCTCCCACGAGCCGTCGGTCGAGGTGACGGTGACGGTGACCGGCCAGGACACGACCGACCTGGACGCTGAGCGGTCTGAGCGGGACGGACACCCTGACCTTCAGCACGACCACCTGGGGCGATGCGCAGACGGTGACGGTGAAGGCCAGAGAGGACGCCGACGCCAAGAACGACTCCGTCACCCTGGTCCACACGGCGGCGGGCGGCGAGTACGAGGGAGTGGCCGAGGAGCTGGCGGTGACGGTGGACGACGACGAGACCCTCGGCGTGGTCATCAGCCCCACGGCCCTCACCGTCCAAGCCGGCGGCAGCAACTCCTACACCGTGGTCCTGGGGTCCCTGCCGTCGGGGGACGTTACGGTAACCCTGTCCGGCCATGAGGGTGCCGTCCTGTCGCTGGCCGGCATTGACAACGACAACGCCCTGACCTTCACCCAAGACAACTGGCACGCGCCCCAGACGGTCTCCGTCTCCGCCGACGCCGAAGCCCAGAGCTCCACCATCACCATCGAACACTCGGTGGCCAGCGCCGACGACCCGGACTATGCCGCCGCCGCCGCTCCCGACGTGGCCGTCAGCGTGCTGGGGGCCCCGGACACCATCCAGATCCAGGTGGGAGTCGCCACCTCCGTCCAGGAGCTCGAGGTCCCCGAGGGCGGCGCCAACACCTACTCCATGGTGCTGAGCCACCAGCCCAGCGGGGACGTGACGGTAACGGTCAACAACCCCACCGACAACTCCGAGGTGACGGCCACTCCGAGGACCCTGACCTTCACCACGGAGAACTGGCACGCGCCGCAGACGGTCACGGTGGCGGCCGTGCACGACGGCGACGCCGCCGACGACTCCGCCACGGTCACCCACGGGGTCGCCGATGGCGGCTACAACGGGGTGACCGTCCCCGACGTGGCGGTCACCGTGGACGACGACGAGACGGTCTCCATCGTGCTGAGCAAGACCGACGCTCACGGTGGACGAGGAGGACGCCACAGGCGGGACCTATACGGTGAAGCTCTCCCACGAGCCGTCGGTCGAGGTGACGGTGACGGTGACCGGCCAGGACACGACGGACCTGGAGCTGAGCGGTCTGGGCGAGGGGGACACCCTGACCTTTACGACCTCCACCTGGGACGATGCGCAGACGGTGACGGTGAAGGCCAGAGAGGACGCCGACGCGGCCAACGACAAGGTGACCCTGGTCCACACGGCGGCGGGCGGCGAGTACGCCGGGGCCAAGTCCGATGTGGCGGTGACGGTGGACGACGACGAGACGGTGTCGGTGGTGCTGAGCAAGTCATCGCTTACGGTGGTCGAGGGCGACACGGCAGGCCAGACCTATACGGTGAAGCTGTCCCACGAGCCGTCGGTCGAGGTGACGGTGACGGTGACGGGCCAGGACCAGACCGACCTGGAGCTCACCGGCCTGGGCGAGGGGAACACCCTGACCTTCGACGCGACCAGCTGGGGCGATGCGCAGACGGTGACGGTGAAGGCCAGAGAGGACACCGACGCCAAGAACGACTCCGTCACCCTGGTCCACACGGCGGCGGGCGGCGAGTACGCCGGGGCCAAGTCCGATCTGGCGGTGACGGTGGACGACGACGAGACGGTGTCGGTGGTGCTGAGCAAGTCATCGCTTACGGTGGTCGAGGGCGACACGGCAGGCCAGACCTATACGGTGAAGCTCTCCCACGAGCCGTCGGTCGAGGTGACGGTGACGGTGACCGGCCAGGACACGACCGACCTTACGCTGAGCGGTCTGAGCGGGACGGACACCCTGACCTTCAGCACGACCACCTGGGGCGATGCGCAGACGGTGACGGTGAAGGCCAGAGAGGACGCCGACGCCAAGAACGACTCCGTCACCCTGGTCCACACGGCGGCGGGCGGCGAGTACGAGGGAGTGGCCGAGGAGCTGGCGGTGACGGTGGACGACGACGAGACCCTCGGCGTGGTCATCAGCCCCACGGCCCTCACCGTCCAAGCCGGCGGCAGCAACTCCTACACCGTGGTCCTGGGGTCCCTGCCGTCGGGGGACGTTACGGTAACCCTGTCCGGCCATGAGGGTGCCGTCCTGTCGCTGGCCGGCATTGACAACGACAACGCCCTGACCTTCACCCAAGACAACTGGCACGCGCCCCAGACGGTCTCCGTCTCCGCCGACGCCGAAGCCCAGAGCTCCACCATCACCATCGAACACTCGGTGGCCAGCGCCGACGACCCGGACTATGCCGCCGCCGCCGCTCCCGACGTGGCCGTCAGCGTGCTGGGGGCCCCGGACACCATCCAGATCCAGGTGGGAGTCGCCACCTCCGTCCAGGAGCTCGAGGTCCCCGAGGGCGGCGCCAACACCTACTCCATGGTGCTGAGCCACCAGCCCAGCGGGGACGTGACGGTAACGGTCAACAACCCCACCGACAACTCCGAGGTGACGGCCACTCCGAGGACCCTGACCTTCACCACGGAGAACTGGCACGCGCCGCAGACGGTCACGGTGGCGGCCGTGCACGACGGCGACGCCGCCGACGACTCCGCCACGGTCACCCACGGGGTCGCCGATGGCGGCTACAACGGGGTGACCGTCCCCGACGTGGCGGTCACCGTGGACGACGACGAGACGGTCTCCATCGTGCTGAGCAAGACCGACCTCACGGTGGACGAGGAGGACGCCACAGGCGAGACCTATACGGTCAAGCTGTCGCACGAGCCGTCGGTGGAGATCACGGTGACGGTGACCGGCCAGGACCAGACGGACCTGGAGCTCACCGGCCTGGGCGAGGGGGACACCCTGACCTTTACGACCGACCACCTGGGACGATGCGCAGACGGTGACGGTGAAGGCCAGAGAGGACGCCGACGCCAAGAACGACTCCGTCACCCTGGTCCACACGGCGGCGGGCGGCGAGTACGAGGGAGTGGCCGAGGAGCTGGCGGTGACGGTGGACGACGACGAGACCCTCGGCGTGGTCATCAGCCCCACGGCCCTCACCGTCCAAGCCGGCGGCAGCAACTCCTACACCGTGGTCCTGGGGTCCCTGCCGTCGGGGGACGTTACGGTAACCCTGTCCGGCCATGAGGGTGCCGTCCTGTCGCTGGCCGGCATTGACAACGACAACGCCCTGACCTTCACCCAAGACAACTGGCACGCGCCCCAGACGGTCTCCGTCTCCGCCGACGCCGAAGCCCAGAGCTCCACCATCACCATCGAACACTCGGTGGCCAGCGCCGACGACCCGGACTATGCCGCCGCCGCCGCTCCCGACGTGGCCGTCAGCGTGCTGGGGGCCCCGGACACCATCCAGATCCAGGTGGGAGTCGCCACCTCCGTCCAGGAGCTCGAGGTCCCCGAGGGCGGCGCCAACACCTACTCCATGGTGCTGAGCCACCAGCCCAGCGGGGACGTGACGGTAACGGTCAACAACCCCACCGACAACTCCGAGGTGACGGCCACTCCGAGGACCCTGACCTTCACCACGGAGAACTGGCACGCGCCGCAGACGGTCACGGTGGCGGCCGTGCACGACGGCGACGCCGCCGACGACTCCGCCACGGTCACCCACGGGGTCGCCGATGGCGGCTACAACGGGGTGACCGTCCCCGACGTGGCGGTCACCGTGGACGACGACGAGACGGTCTCCATCGTGCTGAGCAAGACCGACCTCACGGTGGAGGAGGAGGACGCCACAGGCGGGACCTACACGGTGAAGCTCTCCCACGAGCCGTCGGTCGAGGTGACGGTGACGGTGACCGGCCAGGACACGACGGACCTGGAGCTGAGCGGTCTGGGCGAGGGGGACACCCTGACCTTTACGACCTCCACCTGGGACGATGCGCAGACGGTGACGGTGAAGGCCAGAGAGGACGCCGACGCCAAGAACGACTCCGTCACCCTGACCCACACGGGTGCCGGGGGCGAGTACGGGGGAGTGGCCGAGGAGCTGGCCGTGACGGTGGACGACGACGAGACGGTCTCCATCGTGCTGAGCAAGACCACGCTCACGGTGGACGAGGAGGACGCCACAGGCGAGACCTATACGGTGAAGCTCTCCCACGAGCCGTCGGTCGAGGTGACGGTGACGGTGACCGGCCAGGACACGACCGACCTTACGCTGAGCGGTCTGAGCGGGACGGACACCCTGACCTTCAGCACGACCACCTGGGGCGATGCGCAGACGGTGACGGTGAAGGCCAGAGAGGACGCCGACGCCAAGACACGGCTCCGTCACCCTGGTCCACACGGCGGCGGGCGGCGAGTACGAGGGAGTGGCCGAGGAGCTGGCGGTGACGGTGGACGACGACGAGACCCTCGGCGTGGTCATCAGCCCCACGGCCCTCACCGTCCAAGCCGGCGGCAGCAACTCCTACACCGTGGTCCTGGGGTCCCTGCCGTCGGGGGACGTTACGGTAACCCTGTCCGGCCATGAGGGTGCCGTCCTGTCGCTGGCCGGCATTGACAACGACAACGCCCTGACCTTCACCCAAGACAACTGGCACGCGCCCCAGACGGTCTCCGTCTCCGCCGACGCCGAAGCCCAGAGCTCCACCATCACCATCGAACACTCGGTGGCCAGCGCCGACGACCCGGACTATGCCGCCGCCGCCGCTCCCGACGTGGCCGTCAGCGTGCTGGGGGCCCCGGACACCATCCAGATCCAGGTGGGAGTCGCCACCTCCGTCCAGGAGCTCGAGGTCCCCGAGGGCGGCGCCAACACCTACTCCATGGTGCTGAGCCACCAGCCCAGCGGGGACGTGACGGTAACGGTCAACAACCCCACCGACAACTCCGAGGTGACGGCCACTCCGAGGACCCTGACCTTCACCACGGAGAACTGGCACGCGCCGCAGACGGTCACGGTGGCGGCCGTGCACGACGGCGACGCCGCCGACGACTCCGCCACGGTCACCCACGGGGTCGCCGATGGCGGCTACAACGGGGTGACCGTCCCCGACGTGGCGGTCACCGTGGACGACGACGAGACGGTCTCCATCGTGCTGAGCAAGACCGACCTCACGGTGGACGAGGAGGACGCCACAGGCGAGACCTATACGGTCAAGCTGTCGCACGAGCCGTCGGTGGAGATCACGGTGACGGTGACCGGCCAGGACGAGACGGACCTGGAGCTCACCGGCCTGGGCGAGGGGGACACCCTGACCTTTACGACCTCCACCTGGGACGATGCGCAGACGGTGACGGTGAAGGCCGGAGAGGACACCGACGCCGCCAACGACAAGGTCACCCTGACCCATGCGGCCACAGGCGGCGAGTACGAGGGAGTGTCCTCCGATCTGGCGGTGACGGTGGACGACGACGAGACGGTCTCCATCGTGCTGAGCAAGACCGACCTCACGGTGGAGGAGGAGGACGCCACAGGCGGGACCTACACGGTGAAGCTGTCCCACGAGCCGTCGGTCGAGGTGACGGTGACGGTGACCGGCCAGGACGAGACGGACCTGGAGCTCACCGGCCTGAGCGCCACCAGCACCCTGACCTTCGACGCGACCAGCTGGAGCGTGGCGCAGACGGTGACGGTGAAGGCCGGAGAGGACACCGACGCCGCCAACGACAAGGTCACCCTGACCCATGCGGCCACAGGCGGCGAGTACGAGGGAGCCTCCTCCGATCTGGCGGTGACCGTGGACGACGACGAGAACATTAACCAGGCGCCGTTGTTGGAGTCGGTGCAAGTAAGGTTCAACACCGCCGCCCATGCCATACCGGAAGGCGGCACGACCACCGTAGTAGTGAGCCTGAGCGATGCCCTCGAACAGAATGTAACCATACCCCTGACCAGGGCCAATCAGGCAGGGGCCGGCGATGCCGACTACTCCGGCGTACCTGCCGGTCTGGCTTTCGACAGCGGCGTTACGGAGCAGAGCTTCACCATCAGCGCGACGGTGGACTCGGAAGACGATGATGAGGAGCAGGTCGTGCTGGGATTCGGGACACTGCCGGAAGGAGTCACCCAGGGTACTGTGAGCCAGGCCACCATCACCATTCAGGACGTGCCGTCCGTGTCCTTTGGCGCATCCGACTACAGCGCCACCGAGGGGGGCGAGGACGCGTTGGTGACGGTGCGGCTGAGCGAGGTCCTTGCAGCGGACGTGACGGTCCCATTGACGGCCGAAGGCGACGGCGGGGCCACTCCAGAGGACTGGTCGGGTGTGCCAGAGGAGGTGACATTCTCCGCAGGCGAGACGTCGAAGACCTTCACTGTCGTTGCCTTCGATGACGCGGTGGAGGACGACGATGAAATGGTGCATCTCGGATTCGGGACCCTGCCGAACGGCCTCAATGCCGCGCCTCCCGCATCGGCGACGGTCACCCTGATGAATGTCGAAGAGTCGTCGTCGTCGAACCCGTGTGTGGATGTCTGGTGCACAGGAACCGTGATCCTGAAGTGGGCTGCCGGTCACCCTACGATAGAAACCTCCCCCATTCTTTCGTGCGCCCCGACCTGTCCCGGATCAAGCATAACGGGCGGAAGATTGATAGCCGATGGTGTGCAATACCGGATTGCCAGTGTCGCTGCGATACGGGACATCAGACCAACAAAGCATAATTGGTCCAGGTTTAGATTTTCCATATCGGCCCGGGACACTGTTACCGGTCAGACCATAAGCCTGACTGAACGACAGATTCGGTCGTGGACGTTGTACATCAACGATGACATCCAGCTTCCTCTCTCAAGCGCCGCGCAAAGAATTGGGCCAGGTGATTTGGTGTGGTTTGGCGAGACGTTCTACCAATTTGTAGAAGACACGGTTCTGGAGATGCGCATTGAGACGAATGACGACGATACCGCCTCCATAGTGCTGAGCTCGACTACGCCGGTTGACGAGGGAAGCAACTACGGCGGGACCTACACGGTGAAGCTGTCCCACCAGCCGTCGGAGGAAGCCACAGTCACCGTGTCCGGCCAGGATGGGACCGACCTGACGCTGACCGGCCTGAGCAGCGCGAATACGCTGACCTTCGACGCGACCAGCTGGGACGATGCGCAGACGGTGACGGTGAAGGCCGATCAGGACACCGACGCGGCCAACGACAAGGTCACCCTGACACACACGGCCGCCGGGGGCGAGTACGCCGGTGTCTCGGCGAACCTGGCCGTGACGGTGTACGACGACGATAAGGCCTTCCTTGTGCTGGGCGAGCCCTCCCTGGCGGTGGACGAGGGCGACGCCGCGGGCCAGACCTACACGGTCAAGCTGTCCGATGAGCCTTCGGAGGAGGTGACGGTCACGGTGTCCGGCCATGAAGGGTCGGATCTGACGCTGACCGGCCTGAGCGCGACGAACGAGCTGACCTTCACCACGGAGAGCTGGCACACGGCCCAGACGGTGACGGTGACGGCGGGCCAGGACAGCGACGCCGCCGATGACGTCGTGACCCTGACCCATACCGCCTCGGGCGGAGAGTACGCCGGAGTCATGTCGGACATGGCGGTCAGAGTGGACGACGACGAGGATGTAGGGAATGCTCCGATAGAAAACACGGCCGCCACCGGTCGGCCCGTCATCGGCGGCACTCCGGCCGTCGGAGAGACCCTGACGGCCGACACCTCGGACATAGAGGACGTCAACGGCCTGACCAACGCCAGTTTTGCCTTCCAGTGGGCCCGCAACGATGGAAGCCTGAGCGCCGACATAACCGGCGCCACCGGCGCCACCTATACGGTCACCGAAGCCGACGTTGGTTACGAAATCGAGGTCCGGGTCAGCTTCACCGATGACGCCGACTTCGAGGAGACCGTCACCAGCTACACCGTCTACGTGCAGCCGCCACAGCCGCTCTACGGTGGCCTGAAGGATGGGCCCGTAAGCCACGACGGGTCGACCGCCTTCATGCTGGAGCTCTACTTCAGCGAGGACATCTCCATCGGCTACGAGGCCGTGCGGGACGACGTTCTCGACGTGACCGGAGGGTCCGTGACCAACGTTCGCCGCCTGGACCCGAACGGCGATAACCCCAACATGCGGTGGGAGATCACCGTCGAGCCCAGCGGCAACGACGAAGTGACCCTGGTGCTGCCAATCACTACCGACTGTGACGACCAGGGCGCCGTCTGCACGAGCTCCGAGAAGATGCTCTCCAACAAGAGCAGCGTCACCATAGCCGGACCCCCTGAGACAGCCCAGCAGGTACAGCCGGAGAACAGCCCGGCCACCAGCGCTCCCACCGTCACGGGAACCGCCCGGGTGGGTGAGACGCTGACGGCGGACACGTCGGGAATCGCCGACGCCGACGGGCTGACCAACGCCACATTCACCTACCAGTGGGTAGCCGGCGGGTCGGACATCTCAGGGGCCACAGGCTCGACCTACACCCTCACCGCCAGCGACCAGGGACAGACCGTCCAGGTGCGGGTGTCCTTCACCGACGACGCCGGGAACGAGGAGACGCTGACCAGCGAGGCCACGGCCGCCGTGGCAGCGGCTCCGGCGCCCTTGACCGTCAGCCTGACGGTCGCTGCCCCGACAACCCACGACGGCTCGTCTTCCTTCACCTTCGAGATACGGTTCAGCGAGGAGCCTGAGTCCGACTTCAGCTACAAGACCCTACGGAACCATGCGTTCACGGTGACCGGGGGAACGGTGAGGAACGCGGAACGGATGGACAGGCCCAGCAACATACGTTGGCTGATCACGGTCGAACCGGACTCCAACGGGGACGTGACAATCGTCCTACCCATAACGGAGGACTGCGGCGAGCAGGGGGCCATCTGCACGGACGATGACAGGAAGCTGTCCAACCGGCTGGAGTTCACCGTCAGCGGTTCCAGTTGACCTCGACAGACCGGCAAACGAAAAAGGCCGTACACATGGATGCCCGGGCGGGGCGGCGAACTCCGCCCATAGCGGGATTCTCCCGATACCAGCGAGCGGACAGACGATGGGAGTCGCGCCGGAGGGAGTCCCCATGAGTCCCTCGGAAGGACCGATGCGCCATGCCGAGGCAGCGCACTCATTACAACCGAAGAGCCTACGTCTTTCCCGACGACTTCCCGCAGCGTCTGGTGTGGTTCAAGCACGCGTCCGGCCTGCCGTGGGTGGAGATTGCCCGCCGCCTCGGGATCTCACCCATGACCATACGGCGTTGGTGGAAGGCCGGCATCCGGCCGCACTACCGGCATCTGAATGCGTTGCGGAGCCTGGCCGACGACCTGGGTCTTGTCCACCTGTTCAGAGAGTAAGGAAGCAGCCCGCGACCGCAGGGCCCTGAAACGCAAGAAAAGCCGTATACATGGGCAGGCGGTCGGCCTGAAACGAAAAAAGGGCCGCATACATGGACAGGCAGGGGCAGCCACCGTGAATACGATGGCTGCCCCTGTAACATTGCGGTCCAGCGTCCTGCGCCGACCGGCCCTTGGGAGGGCAGGGTCCGGCCCCTAGAACAACCTCAACGTCTCGGGTTGCTGCTGGTCTGTCTCTCCCTCGGCGGCCGCAGCCTGCGCCGCCCCCTGCTCACGCCGTGCCCTGCCCCTGGCCGGGGGAGCGGGTCTGACGTGAGCCGGGTGCTTGGGTTCGTCCTCCCACCTGGCCCTCGCCCTTTCGACCACCGCCAGGGCCTCCTGCGTCAGCCCCGATAGGTCGTGGTCGTCGAAGGACTCGATGTGCGGGTCCGACGAGGGCTTCTGCACCCCGATGGTGGCCCTGCCGCCCTTGATGGACACGACCACCTTCAGGTCCTCCGGCTGGGCGTCCTGCTCTCGGGCGTCATCAGAACCCTGTGGGTCCTGTCCGGTCTCATTGTCGGCGTCCTGCTCATCGGCAACCGCAGCGGGCGCGTCGTCCGCCGCATCGCCGAAGAGACTCTCGTCCGCGCTCGGGACATCCGAGCGGGTTGTCTCCGTTCCAACTTCGTCAGGCATGGTCTCTCCCTTCCTTGTTTGTTTCTTCTCCGGGTGTGCCTGTAGGCCGACCGCTAGGCCGCCATCCTTCCCCGCGACTCACTCCTGATCTCGCCCAGGGTCATCGGCTTCCAGTAGAGGTCGCGCTCCACGGCGGGGACCCTGCCGAACACGGTCGCCTCCGCCAGCTCGGTGAGATCGAAGTACCCCAGTTCCGTCTCAAACCCCTCGACCAGGCCGAAGCACTCGCCGGTCGCGGCGTTCCACTCGGTGATGTACCAGCGCCAGCCGGTGTAGGGGCTGAAAAGTTTCGCCGGTGCGAGGACGGCGTCGTAGTCGGCGACGTTCTCGTTGGCGTAGAGCGCCGGGATCTTCTCTCCCAGCTCCTTCGTCATGAGCTTGTGCCTGCGGATCCCGCTGTGGTTGTCCTGCCAGGTCGTCGCGGTCTTGGTGGTTCCCTGTTCGTCAGTCATTGGTTTCTCCTCTCCTTATTACTCTCTTTGTTCTCTGACCGTGTTCACGTGCGCCGGTCACTCGGCGTCGGCGTTCAACGTTCGCGCCACCGCCTCCGGGGTGACGTAGGACGGGCTGACCGTACCCTGCTCCATGTCCAGGTAGAGGGCCATGAAAGGGCAGGTTCCCGCCACCATGCGGCGCACCACCTGGAGCACCAGGGAGGCCATCATCTGGTTGATGGTGGGGTCCTGGTCGGTGAGGTCGAGGGCCGCCGCGCAGTCCACGTCCGGCGGCCTGGTCGACACCGCCGTCAGCAGGTCGGGGCGCTGGAGCGTGGGCGCGGGCGCCAGGTGGCAGGTCTCCCCCGTGAAGGGAGGTTCCTCCAGTTCCACCCGCTCGGGGACGTTTCCGACCAGCACCTGTCCCCAGTTGGTGTCGTTGCCCGCGTCGATGAGCCACCGGCGCGGGTCTCCCGGCAGGCACTCCGCCATCGCCCGCCGCGCGGCGGCGTTGTCGGCACAGCCGATGATGAGGCTGTCGCCGTAGGCGGGGAGGCCGGGGTAGCGGTGTCCGTTGGGGCGGGAGTCCTCGTCCCGGAAGGGGTAGACCGAGTAGCCGACGGGACGCCGGTAAGCCCTGGCCAGCCGGTCGGCGAGGGCCTGGCTCTTGAAGCGGCCCACGTCCTCGGCGTAGAAGTTCTGGCGCAGCAGGTTGTGGGGCTCCACCCGGTCGTGGTCGACCAGGACGATGGTGGCCTCCCAGCCCTGAAAGAGGCGGCAGAGGCCCTCGGCCACGAAGCCGCCGGTGCCCCCGCAGCCGACCACGGTGATCCACGGGTTGTCCAGCAGGAATGCGTTGTCCAGGTAGTAGGGCATCTATTCACCTCCTTGTGATTCAGTGGGCTCTTCGGCCATCAGCCGGACGCCGGGGTCCGGTCCCTTGAACACCTGCGACCACCTCACCTGGGCGAAGTGGCCGTAGACGCCGACCCGGAGACTCAGCTCCGGGAGAGGGGCGTCGAGGCGTCCGGCGACGCCGTATATGCGGAATCCCTGCTCGTCCCGGTCGTCGGTGGCCGAGAAGAAGGCGCAGGAGCTTCCGTGAGAGTGGAACTCGGCGACCACGCCCGCAGGGGGCAGGTAGGCCAGGGACGTTGCGGTCCCCGCCTGCGGGGGAACCACCAGCCGGTAGGAGCGCCCGTCCCAGCGCACCGCAAAGAGCCGCTCGGTGTCCGGGTCGTCCTGGAACCAGCGCAGCCCCAGCTCGAACAGTTGCGCCGGGATGGGACCGTGGGTGAGCGACACCTTCTCGGCCACGGGAGCGAGGCCCCGCACCTCGCAGGGGGCGACCGGGACCCGCGCCGTCAGGTGGGCGCTCTCGGACTGGACGTAGACGCCCCCTGCTCCGAGAACGTAGTCGTAGCCGATGCCGTGGACGCCGGTCAGTCCGTTCGCGTGGTTTACCAGGTATCCCACCGGCCCCGATCGGGTGTCGGCGCTAGCGGTAGCCACCGCGTCTGCCTTCCGAGACGGCCATCGCGTGGGCCACCGTGCACTGGGGAACAAGGTCTTCAACCGGGTAGTCAGTCTTTCCATCTAGCTCCTCCCAGAGTGCGTGCAGGTTGTCGGGGTGCTTCTTCGAGCGCTCCCGCGTGTCCCCGGTGCCTGAGAAGTAGGACTGGAAGAAGGACTCCGGTATCAGTCCCACCTCCTCGGGGAACCGGTGGCTTCCGGGGCAGACCCGCCCGTCGCTGAAGACGTTGAAGGCCGGGATGCGGAAGAGGTGCTGCTCACGGTTCGTTGGACGGGTCAGCGCGGCGTAGGCCCAGGGCGGTCTCCCCGGCGAGCAGACGAAGACCAGCCCCGGCATGGGAAGCCGGAGCCGGGCGGGGGGCTTGAACGCCTCCCGTTGCAGGGCCACCGGCCAGACCTGCGGCGGATGCCAGAGCGCCACCGAATGGCCGGTCTCGCCCTGATTCCACCAGAGGGCGTCCTCCGGGAGCAGCCCCGAGGAGAAGCCCAGGTGCTGGATGAACACGTTGGCGATCTCGTCCGCCGAGACGGTCCTGACCCAGGCGGAGTCGGCCTCGAAGCCCCGCAGGAGAATCGTCTCCCCGTATACCTCCAGCTGAACCTTCAGGTCGTCCCTCGGGACCTCGGTCGGACCCGGCAGGGACCACTCGGTTCTTTCGACGTCATTGGTCATGGTCGTTTTCCTCCTGTTCTTGTTCTTGTTTGGGGAGCAGCGGCAGGACGGAGTCCAGCATCTCGGCGAAGCGGCCGGGGAGGTCCTCCTCCAGCCAGTCGGCCAACTTGCACACCGAGTCCATGAGGGCGCTGGCCTTGCGCCACTCCTCCGTGCCCTCGGCGATGATCTCGTCCTCCCAGGGGTCGGCGAAGCCGTCGTAGTTGCCATCCTCGTAGGTATGGTCGAGGAAGAAGTTGCCGGTTTCGGCGAAGACCCATGCTGCGGCCTTGGCCGCCCCCTCGAACCTCGTCTCCTTCAGCGCCCCGGTGAGGTCTTCGAGAGGTATGCCGCCCTGGGGAATCCGTTGCAGGGTCTCCTTGGGGATGCGCTCGGCGGCCGACTCCAGCCAGGCCGTCCGTATACCGTCCGGTCCGTCGTAGTAGGCGTCGGCGGGCCTGGCCAGCAGGACGAGGGCCGAGATGCCCTCGCGGTAGCCGTCCCACATCTCGTGGAGGCCGTCGTAGCCGAAGCCCATCAGGTCGAAGGGGATGCCCTGCCGCATCCAGGACCAGGGGGGTTGCTCCCCCTCGTCCTCCGTCCAGAACTCGATGAAAGGGGCGTAGAGGGGGAAGTGGCGCTCGCCGAAGAGATTGGCGAAGCGCTCCACCCTCGTGCGTACGTCGGGGGCCGAGAGCGCCGCCTCAGCCTCTTCGGGAAAGAGGCGGCGCACCAGCCCCGCGAACCATGCGTAGTCGTCGGCGTAGCCGACGATGGTCACCAGTTCCCGCAGCGACGGCGGACGCCGCAGGAGCAGTTGTGCCAGCCCGCTCAGTTGCGGCGGGGCCGTAGCTTGAGCTTCCATCGCATCGCCTCCAGGAGGCGTCCCGTGGACGAGCCGTAGTCCTGCGCCTGGGCGCAGGCCATCTCCACGTCCTTCTGCCGGGCGGCCGCGGCGTCCAGGTCGAGGGAGCCGTCGGGCCGTGTGAGCTCCGCCGTGAGCTCGATGATGCTCAGGTCCACCGGCGGCGACGCCGCCAGCAGACCGGCGAGGGTCCGGTTGTCCATGTGACTACCTCCCCTGGTTCCAGGTGTGGGTGCAGCTGCCCTTGGTGCCCACCCGTCGCTGGAACTCGTAGATCGTGTCCTCTCCCCGCGTGGTCTCCTTCACCGAGGCGTTGGCTATCTCCCCGTAGAAGTCTGCGAGCGTTCCCTTCACCTGGTCGACGCTCATCTCGGGGTCCGGGTCGGGGAACTCTCTGTCGTCGTACACGAAAATCCTTGCCATCGTTCTTCTCCTTTGCGTTGGGTTCTGCCCTGCTGCGTTGTCGTATGCGGGGAGGACGCCGCAGCTATTGCGACGGCCTCTCCCGTACCGTTGCGGTCTAGCGTCCCGCGCCGACCGGCTCTTCCTCCCGCTCCTGCTCCATCGCCCACTCGAACATCGAGAGGGTCGCAGGCTGGGGCTTCCCGTTGCGGCGCTTCGGCTTGACCGGCTCCTCGGCCATGAACTCCGCCCAGGAGAACAGCGACTGCTGCGGCTCCGGGGCCTCGTCGTCGTGGTGGCCGTTGGTCTCGTTCCCATTGCCGTTGGCGTGGCGGCCGTTGACCGGTACCAGCTCGACCGTCGGCCCGATTGCGTCGTGACCGTTGGCGTGGCGCCCGTTCCCGTTGACCGCGACGGTCTCCGGCTCGACTTCCACCACCTTCCAGCCGTCGTCCACCAGCAGCTCCTCGGCGGTGGCCTCGGCGTCCCGCGCCTGGGCGAACACCTCCTCCACCGTCTCGGCTGTGTCCTCCTCGTCGCCGCTGACGATCCTGCGGGCCAGGGCCATCATCATGTCGTCGCCGTCGTCCCCGTAGGCCGCCAGCCCGTCCTCCGGCAGCTCCCCCTCCACCGCCAGGGAGCTTTGCAGCTTCTTCGCCACCAGCTTCAGGGCGTCGGCCTGCAGGGTGTTCTTGTAGCTCATGAACACGACCTTCACCGGTCGGGTCTGCCCGATGCGCCACGACCGGCGAGACGCCTGCCGCATGACGTAGGTGCTGTAATCAGTCTCGAACCAACAGAGGGTGGGGAAGTCGATGAGGTCGAGACCGGTCTGCACGAGGCGCGGGTGGCAGATCATCACGTCGATGCCCTGCTTGACCTTCTCGGCCACCCACGCCTCACGGCGCTCCGGGGCCACGGCGTCGGCCTTCATCACCGCCACCCGGAACCCGTGCCGGGTGAGGATGCCGTCCATCCGCTCGGTGATGTCCCTGGTGCCGGTGTGCGTCGCGTAGACGAGCACCCTGCGCCCCTCCATCCGCTCGGCGGCCACCAGGTCGACCAGCGCCTTCTCCTTCGGGTAGAGCTTCTCCTCGGACAGGGGCGGCACCTGGACGATGATGTCGCCGCTCCTAGGGTCGAAGACCGTCTCCCCCTTGGTACACCCCTCGGGATAGGCGAGAAGGGTTTGCAGGTACGTCGCCAGCAGCCGCTTGGAACCGGCTTTCAGGGCGTTCGCCAGCTCCTTCCTTAGCTCCTCGAACACGGTGTTGTAGGCGCTGCGCTGGGAGTAGCCCGTCGCGTCCTCCTCCGAGTCCATCGACGACAGGAGTATCTGCTCGGTGTAGTCGGGCAGCCCCGAGGCCACGTCCGCCAGTCTGAGGAACACGGTGTTGCCGATGATGTGGAACAGCGCCGAGGGCACGAGGCCCGGCCGCTCCCGCACCACCTTGCGGAACTTGCGCCGCCGGCTGTTGCGCCCGTCCTCCAGGGCGTCGTCGTCGGGCTTGCCGATGGTGTGCTCCTCGAAGCCGTACCGCTGTATCCAGCGGTGCTCGTCGGAGCGCCCGAACTCCGTCCTGATCTCCGGCGAGAACCGGTAGAGCAGGTGGAACAGGGTCGAGGAGTAGCCGCCCATGAGGGTGCCGGACAGGCTGAGAGACTTGCCGCAAACGTCGGCGAGGACTCCGGCGGCGATGCCCTGGGCGGAGCCCCTGCCCTTGTACTCGTGCACCTCGTCCGTTATGAGCAGGTCGAAAAAGCCCTTCATCCGGTGCTTCACGTAGTCGGACAGCGGGTAGCGGGCGGGCCCGGACTTGTCGGCCTGCCAGAGGGGAGAGCCGCAGCCGGCGCAGGTGCGCTTGCGGCGGTTCAGGTCGGCGTCCGTGAGAGGCACGCCGTCCTTGTCGACGATCTGCGCGGTGCAGTCGGGGCAGCAGGGGACCCGGAACGGCTCCCCCGTCTCCTCCTCCCGTATGAGCCTGGCCGGTCTGTCCTCGGTCCCGCCGGACACGGCCCACCGCAGGGTGACGGCGGGCATCCACCGGTAGGACAGCTTGGCCTTCTCTCTGCTCATGATGGCGAAGAGGGGGCCGGAGCCGATGGAGAGGCGAAGCCGCTCCAGGTCGGTGATGGACTTGACGATGACGGCGCGGGCGCCGGGCACCGTCATCTCCACCTCCCGCTTCCACTTGGGCACCAGGTGCGGCGGGCACAGGACCAACACCCGCTGGAAGCCCGCCAATTGCGCCGCCGCCGCGCCGATGAAGGTCTTGCCCGTGCCCATCTCGCCGACGACGGTGGTGCCCCGGTGGGCTTCGAGGGAGAGGGCCGCGCCCCGTATGGCGTCGGCCTGCGCCCCCAGGGGGGAGCGGAGCAGGCGGGGCAGCCTGCCGCCGTTCTCCGAGGGGCGGTAGAGCGGCGGGTAGGACTCCACCACCCTCCGGGCGATGGCTTCCTTGAAATTGTCGATGAACTCTCCGAGGTTCATTTTGGCGTCTCCTTCCTTGCCAGACTTGCCGGAGGACGACGCCGGGACCCGAGACGCACCACGCCCCCGTTGGGGACGTTTCTGAATCACAGGTTCCTGGAAACGTCCCCAGGCGGTTGTTGGAATGTGCGAGGCCCGTCCGTAGCGGGGCCTCGTGAGTGCGGCTGTGAGTCCAGCCGTCTATGCCGCTTTCAGGGCCTCCCTGCGGGCAGTCCGGGCAGCCCTGGCGTCTTCGTAGCAGCGTCCCGTGAGGTGGTATGCCTTCACCGGGGAGGAGAAGGCCCTTCCGTTCATGTCCAGGTCCACCGATGCGGTCTGCATGGCCGGTTCGCCGGGAGCGATGGGCTGCCCGCACCGGCAGCAGGCTTCGAGGGTCATGGTCGTCTGCGTCATCCTTGTCTCTCCTTCCTCTTTATGAGGGTGTGTTGCGTTGCGTCCGAAACGAAGCGAGACCCCGCCGGTACCCTGTAGAGGGATGACGGGGCCTCGTGGTGCGGCTCGCCTGTGCGGGCCGTCTACGCTGCGATGTCGGTGATCTCGCCTCCGTCGAGGTCGAGGGCCACCACGGTCGTCCGGAGCTTCTCGCGGTGGACCTCCTTCTCCGGGCTGTCCTCCACGAGCTCCATCTCCTTGCTGGTGCGCCCCTTTACCAGGATGCGCTTGCCCTCGGCTTCGAGGACGAGGTTGTCGAGGAAGCCCGCCGCCACCAGCATCGCCATGTGCCCCCTTCGCAGGGGCATCAGCGGGCGGGTTCGGCTGTCCCCGGCGGGCCAGAGGCTGTCGGTGATGTCCGTGTTGGCCCACAGCCCCGACCGCCGGGCCTCCGTCGCCGCGGCGACGGGATCGACCGTCCGCGTGGTGAACAGGATGTCGCCGCTGGGCACGGTGGCGGGGCTAAACTCCCCGTAGGAGTAGCGCTGGGAGCGCAGCGGCTCCGGCTCCCCCACCGCCCACTCCAGCACCATGCTCTCGGCGGGGGCGTCGGGAACGGGGTCGGCCTTCCGGTAGCCCATCAGCGCCACCTGGTCGAAGACCTGCCGCTCCGGGTCGGGGAAGGCCCAGCATTGCATCCGCCCGTAATGGGTGGACAGGTAGCGGGCCGAGACCGCGAGGCGCTGCCTGGGGACAATGAAGACCAGCAGGCCGCTCTCGGCCAGGTAGCGCGTCGTCTGGGTCAGGAAGGCGTGCTCCGTCCGCTTGTCCTCCGAGTCATAGTCGTAGGGCGGGTTCAAAAGCAGCAGGCCGAAGGCCCCGTTCGCTATCGAAGTGGCGAACAGGTCCGAGGCCAGGGTGCGGTAAAGCCGCTTCTCGGCCTCCTCGGCCCGGTCCCGGTGCAGCTCGACGCCGTAGGTCTCGATGGGCAAAGCGTTGGGCCGGTCGAGGCCCTCGGCCAGCCTCTGGAGCGCGTCCCCGCCACCGCAGCAGGGGTCGAGGATGCGGATGGTCTCCCGGCCCCGGTTGTGGTAGCTAGACGGGGTGTGAATCAGCTCGGCGATCAGGTCAACGACCCGTTCGGGAGTCGGGTAATACCCCCCTTTTGCCTGTGCAGCGAGTCTCATGTCGTGTCTCCTTTCTGAGCTTCGTAGGTCGTGTCTGTGTTCGGCGTCCTATCCATCGGACGCCTCCCTGGGCAGCGTCAGCCGGCCAGACGCCACCGCGTCGGACAGGTCTTCCCGTAGCTTCTGGGCCTTCGGGGAGCACCGGTAGGCGGACACTCCCACCGACTGGAGGGGGACGATCTCCCCTTCGGTCAGGCCCCGCTCCCAGAGCCAGCCGTCCCAGGAGCCGTGGAGGGGCAGCGGGCTGCGCTTGTCCAGGAAGCGGTGGTGCAGCGCCGGGGCCTCCTCCTCCGACTGCGCCAGCAGCAGGAAGGAGTCCTTCTCGTAGGAATACTCCGCGGTCTTGGTGTAGACGAGCGCGTGCCAGCCGCCGGACACCGGCAGACGGGCGATCTTCGTCGTCCAGGTGCCTACGGTCTCGTATGGCACCACGCACCGCTGGTAGCCGCCGCTGAGCGCCATGCCGTCGGCGCCCTTGATGATGTGGGCGGAGTCGGGGGGCTGCTTCAGCAGCGACGCCCAGATCGCCTTGAGCGCGGTCTGGGAACCGACCATCGAGACGAACCAGAGGCCGTCGGTCCGGTCGTCGCGGGCGAAGGCGTCGGCGGTGGCGCTGAAGCCGCCCGCGCTTATCGTGAACAGGTCTTCGGGGTCTATGGTGTCGGTCGCGAGCATGGTGTGTCTCCTTACGTGTGTGTTGAGGTAATGCGCGGGAGAGCGTGGCTCCCGCGTGAGGCCCCGGTAGGGGTCGATGCGCTAGGGCGTCTCCTCCAGGGGACGGTCGTCCAGGAGTTGGCAGTCGCTCAGGTGGTAGGCGGCTCCGAGAAAGCGGGACTCGGCCAGGGACTTTCGGGCTTCCTCCAGGATGTCGCCCTCCAGCGCCCACACCGTCGCCCAGGTCTCGTAGCACGTTCTCTCGTGGGCCTCCCTGTCCTCCTCCGGACCGTCGTAGACGGTGCAGGGGAACGGGTCCGGGTCCCTGTCGATGAGCGCCACGAACCCGCCCGCTCCGACGAAACCGGCCCCCGGAACCTTCCACCTGATGGGCGCGTTCCTGATGTCCTCGTCCTCTATTCGCTCTGTCATTTCGTGCTCCTTGTCTCTTGGCCCGTTGATGCGGTCATGACTGCTCGATGCGCGGGGGAGCGTGTCCCCCGCGTGAGGGCCGGACGGCGAGGGCCACCCGGTCGTGCGGCAGCCTGACCCGTACCGGATACGGGGTCAGGACATCAGGCCCCGCTCCTTGAGGCTGACGAACCTCTCCCCGCCGATGACGACGTGGTCCAGCAGCTCGACGCCCAGGAGCTTGGCGGCCTGCGACAGGTCGCGGGTGATCGCCACGTCCTCGGGGCTGGGCGTGGGGTCTGATGAGGGGTGATTGTGGCTGACGATGATGCTGGGGACGGCCTCCATGACGGCGGGGCGCAACACCTCGGCGGGCCTGATCATCGAGGAGTTGACGTTGCCCTGGTAGATGACCCGCTGGCCGACCACCTCATTCCTGGTGTTGATGAGCAGCACCCTGAGCTGCTCCTGGGCCAGGGGAGCCATCTCCGGCCCCAGCAGACGCCGCACGTCCTCGGGGCAGTTGATGGAGGGCAGGTCTCCCCTGGGGCGCTCCGGCTGGGTCTCGACCTCGTAGCGCATGGCGATCTCGCCCAGGAGACTCAGATTGCTTCGCAGCGCGTCCAGCAGCGCCGCATCCTTGGTGAGGGTCTTCTTGCGGGTCATGTCGGCCTCCTTCGTTATCGGTTAGGACAAAGAGCGGGGCCGCCCCCTGTGGAGGGAAGCGGCCCCGTGGCTGGTGCGCCCGTCCGATGCGGGCGTCGCCGTGCGGTTGTGGGAGCGGCGGGCTAGGCGAAGGGGGAGGCGTCGGCCTCCGGCCCGTCGTCGCCGTTGCCCGTGCCGTTCTTGGAGTCGAGGAAGACCACCTCGGAGGCGTGGACCTCGGTGCGGTGGCGGCGCTGGCCGTCGTCGCTCTCCCACGAGTTCTGGACGAGGCGGCCCGCGACGTAGACGCGCTGGCCCTTCCCGACGTACTGGTTCACCGCTTCCGCAGTCGCGCCCCAGACCACGACGTTGTGCCAGTCCGTGTCGTTCTCGGCGTCCTTGCGGTAGCGGTCCGTCGCCAGCCGCAGCTTGGTGACGGCGGTGCCGCCGGGCGTGTACTGCATTTCAGGGTCCGTTCCGACCCTGCCCAAGAGCTCTACCTTGTTGATCGTCCGTGCCATTTCGATTCTCCTTGTGTGTGAAGTAGCGCGGTGTCCCCCGCGCCCGTTTGAATGAAAGCGGGGCCGGACTTCCCGTAGGGGAAGACCAAGCCCCGTCCTGCGCTCCGGCTATCGGAGCGTCTAGCTGAACTCGAAGTCTTGCGGTTCAGGCCCGTCGTCGTCGAAGAGCTTGTCCGGGTCGAAGGGCTCCACCGCCCCCCTGAGCCAATCGAGGGCGTCCACGGTCTCGCCCGCGTGCGCCTTCGGGTTGTCCACGGCCTTGAAGTAGGTCAGCGCGGCGTTTATCACGTTCGAGTGCGCCCCGTTGGTGCAGTCGATGCGCAGGGAAGCCTTCGCCATCATCTCCGTGCTCGCCAGGACCTCGATCCGGTTGGAGAGGCGAGTCTGCACCGAGGCCAGCTCGTTGGCCAGCCGTGCGATCTGACGGGTCGTGGGCGGCAGCCTCCGCAGGGTCTTTCGGGCGAATCTGCTCAATGTGTCCTCCTTTCGTTGAGCGTGTTTGAACCCGGCGAGACCGTCCCTGCAGAGGAAAGGCGGCCCCGTCCTGCGCTTCCGCCAGGGAAGCGTCTAGCTGACCCGCACGTACTCGGACTCGTTCTCGGTGACGATCTCGGCCCTGACTTCCGGGTCGAGCGCCTCGTTCAGCCTGCGGTGGTTGACGGAGTACCTGGTCGAGTTGACCAGGGTCACC
Organism: Dehalococcoidia bacterium; assembly: GCA_965237875.1. Taxonomy (GTDB): domain Bacteria; phylum Chloroflexota; class Dehalococcoidia; order Lucifugimonadales; family JAGWBF01; genus DAOUJI01. The sequence continues at coordinate 935,542 of CBDEGP010000002.1, read as the reverse complement.
GTGCGGCCCCCGACCGTCGCCTTGGAGTCCCCCTGACGGCGCATCCACGCCTTGAGGGTGTCCAGCGCGATCCGCTTGGCCTTCTCGGGTTCCTTCAGAGCGTCCTGCGCCTCTGCGTAGGCCGCCACCGCTTCGCGGGCCTCCTCATCGCTCACCTCCTCGATCTCCGTGTCCTCGTCCGTCCCGTCCTCCGCCGCCGCACCGGGCAGGCAGATATCCAGGAACGGGCAGGAACGGCATTGCCAGGAGTTGGCGGAGAAGTCCCGTTCGGGCAGCACGTCGGGGTCAGGCCCGTTGAGCGAATGGTGGCTCGCCACCTCGCCGAGCCAGGCGCAGGCATCCTGCAAGGCCCGCTCCAGCCGGTCGGCGGGTATCCGCTCGTAGTCCCAGGTACGGTTGCCCGTGTCCATCGTGGCGATCACCACGTCCCGAAGGTCCCCAAGCTCGCCAAGCGTGTAGAAGGCGGCCTGGGCCACCGCTCCGGGGTGGCTGCGCTCGGCCCCCAGCGTCCGCCATCGCTTGAAGGCGTCCGGCCCCCGCGTCTTGATCTCCACCACCATCTCGTCGCCGTAGGCGGGAGCCTGTGGCTCGCCGTCGAACAGGAAGAGCTGCGGGGGCGCTTCGTCTTCCTCCACCGGCAGCCGCACCGTGCCGTCCGGGTGTCCGGTGACCAGCAGCTTGGGGCCGATGCGCACCGTCACCGTCTGTGGGTTCTGGGGGTCTGCGGGATTGACCTTCCAGCCGGCCCGCTCCATCGCCCGTACCACCACCGGCTCAAGGGCGTTGCCCGCCTCCATCGCCGTCAGCGAATCCTCGCTCGGCGGGTTGGTGGGTTCGTAGCCCGTCGCCGCGTACCAGAGTGAACGGCGGCAGCCCAGAGAGGCCGAGGCCCTCACCTCAAGGTTGCCGTCGTCGTCGAACCGCGCCGCAGGACGGGAGAAGACCTCCGCCCTGTCGATAGTCGTAGTCGTCATGTCGTTTCCTCCTGATGTTCCTGTAAATGGAAAGCGGGGCCGCCCCGTGGAGACAACCCCGCGTTGATTGATGGTTCCGTTGTCCAAGCCGCTCATGCGGCCGCCTTCGCCTCCACCGCTTGCGCCTCCTCTCCCTGCTCCCTGGCCTTCAGATGGGCCTTGAGGATGTGGGCGATGCCGTCGCCGAGGCCGAGCACGGCCACGCTCTTGCCGTCGATCTGGTTGAAGAACGGCTGCATCTCCTGAATCCCCTGGCATTGGTCAATCACCTCTTCCACCGGGGTTCCCCTTCGCAGGTGCAGGGAGATCAGGCGGCAGGCAAGCTCGGTGACGCCGTGCTGGAAGCTGCCCCCCTTGCCCAGCCAGCCGAACACCTCGAAGGGCTCGCCGTCCTCGTCCACCGACACCGTGACGAACAGGCTGCCCATCTCGGTTTGCAGCTTCGTCGTCGTGCTGGGCAGGCTGCGGGGCCTGGGCCGTGTTGTAGTGGTCATGGCCTTCCCCCTTCCGCCAGGCAGAGCGGGCGGGTCCTCTCGCACGAGATGGCTTCCATCCTCCCGTACTTCCTCACCATCTCCGGGTCGTTGGCGAACGACTCTGCCTGTTCACTGTTGTCGAATCGCTCGAAGGGGTCCGACCCATATCCTCCCCAGTAGAAGAAGACGTGATAGTGGAGCCCCGGCCGATAGCAGCGGACGAATGGAAGCGCGGGAGCGTACCGCTCGAAGTATTCCGTGACCTCCCAAGCCATCTCCCTGTCCCCGTCGTCGCCTATGTCCAGCACCGTCTTGACGATGGGCTCCTCGCAGTCCTCTTCGGCGAAGGTCGGGGTCAGCATCGTGTCCCGGACGGCAGCGGGCAGCTCGGACCACCGCTCCCGGCTGAGCTTCAGCCCGCCGTGCGAGGGCGTCGAGACCCGCCAGACGCCCTCGGCAAGCTCCTCAACGTCCTTCGTCCAGCCCCAGGGTGTGTATGTCAACGTCGTCGTCATGTCGTTCCTCCCTTCCTGTAGATGAAAGAGCGGGGCCGTCCCACGAAGGAGACGAACCCCGCTCGATTCCGAACCCCCGAATGACCGAGGGGCTAGGCGGCCTGCGCCTGCCGCATCTGGTTCAGCTTGTTGGCGGCGGCCTCGACCAGGGAACCCAGCTCGTCCGCCGTCAGGTCTTCGATGCTCTTGCCCGTCTGGTTCACGACGGCGGCGCCCAGCTGGTCTTCGTCGAAGCCCTGGGCGGCGGCCAGCTCGACGAGCCGCTTGCGCATCGTCTGGACGCGGCTGTCGTCGCGGCGGCTGGCCTGGGATTGGCCGGACCTGCCGTTGGCCCCGGATCCGGTCCGGGGCAGGCTCTGGGCTGGAACGCGCTCCGGGCGCGGTGCGCTCGCCGGGGCCTGGTCGCCGTAGAAGCCGTTGCCGAACTGGACGCCGAAGCTGCGGAACGCCCGCTTCATGCCGTCCGTTACGGCCCCTTTCATCGCCGTGTCGTGTCCGTCGAGGGTGTCCTCGGCCACCGGGTGGACGCCGAGGTCGGTGCGGGGCAGAGCGCCTGAGACGGTGACCCGGACCGGGGCGCTGTAGCCCTGGGAGACCGTGACCTCGCCCGTCTGGGTATCGACCGTCTCGATCCGGCGCAGCGTCACGTCCCCGGCCAGCTCGTAGCCCCACCCGCCGTATCCGAAGATGGTGTTGGCCTGCTCGATGACGACGTGGCCTTCGAGGTAGTCGAAGACCCTGCCGCCGCGCCCCTTGCGCTGGGAGGCCAGGCTGGGGTCGAGGGGCTGGCCGAGCGCCTGCGTGACGGCGGGCGAGAGCCCGTCCCACAGCAGGTCGTGCTCGGTGACGATTGCGGCGTCGGGCTTGTGTCCGTTGCCGTTCCGGGTGGCCAGTGCGGTGTCCTGGTGGACGCCGTTTCCGTTGTTGCTTCCGTTCCTGTTGAACATCTCGTGTCTCCTTCGGTGGTGTTAGTTCCTGTAGCGAATGGCCGGTGGGCGGATTCCGCTATGGGAAGCCGTGTGCGGGCAAGGCCCGTCGTGAATTGGGCATAGGTCCTCCTGGGTGTTGCGTTCGGGGTTGGGAGAGGCGGGAGCAGGTCCCGCAAGCAAGGGGAGCGGAGCGGTTCAGGCTCCGATGGAGGGGAAAGGCGGGGAGAGGGGGAGAGGCTGCTAGCGGGCGGAGCGTGCCGCCAGTGCAAGCAGCCGGAGGAAGGCGGCGCGTCCCTGGGGAAGGGCGGCAAGCTCGGCCACGTCGCCGACGCCCTGGGGAAGGGCGACTATGGCGGCGAGGCGTCCAAGCAGGTCAGCAAGCCGCTCGGCGGCCTCAAGGCCGGCGGCGTCGTTGTCGAAGGCGAGGAAGACCCGGGGGCAGCCCCGGAGGGCCGCTGCGACCCGCTCAACGCCCTGGGTGCCCAGGGCGGCGCAGGCGGGAAGGCCCCATCCGGCAAGGGCGAGCCAGTCGAAGACGCCCTCCGCGACGACCGCCCAGGGCGGAGCGGGGCCGAGACGCCCAAGACCAAGCACCGGCTTGGGGCCGGGAAGCGCCTGGAAGCGGGGCTTCACGTCGGGATCGACGGCCCGTCCCACAAGCCAGCGGACAAGCCCGCTGTAGGCGTCGGGAACGACGACCATCCCGGCGAATCGCTCCGCTCCCCGCTCCATGAACAGGCCGGAGTCCCTGAGCCGGTCGGCGGTGAAGCCAGCCGACTCAAGGGCCTGCCGCAGCCCGCTCCCCGGCGCGTAGCCGAGGCCGAGGCGGAATGCAGCGTCAAGCCCGACGCCCCGCGAGGCAAGGTACGCAAGCCCGGCGGGGCTGCGCCGGAGCCGACCGGCGTAGAACCGCCCCGCCGCCGTCAAGACCGCCGGGTCCCGTGGGGGCAGCGGAGCCGCCCTGGGACGTCGTGCCGGAGCCGGACGGGTGACGACGGGGTAAGCGCCCCCGTCAAGCCGCTTGATCGCCTCGGGCAGGCTCAGGTTCTCCGTGCGCCGGATGAAGTCAAGCACGTCGCCGCCAAGCCCGCAGCCGAAGCAGTACCACCGCTCCGAGTCGGCGTACACCGTGAAGCTGCCCTCCACCTCGTCGTGGAAGGGGCAGACGCCCTGGCGGACCCTGCCCCTTCCCCTGAGTCGCACTCCAGACGCCTCAACCGTGTCGCCCAGGGGGTGACGCGCCTTCAGCGTCGGGATGTCCACGTTGACCGTGACCATCACGCACCCCCGTTCAGGGGCCGCAGGCCCCGGAGGCTGCGCCCCGAGACCACCTTTCCCGGCCGCCACCGCATCCCCAGGACCGCCACCACCTCGAGCGGCCCGCCGTCGCCCTGGGGCGCCACCGCGGCGGCCCTGCCCGCGCCCTGGCTGTAGACCAGAGCGTCCCGGTCGCCGAACCGCCGCTTGACCAGCTGCTTCCACTCGGAGAAGACCCACCGCGCCTCCCTGGCCGTCGCCTTTGCCGCGTCCATGCCGCCCAGGACCGCCAGGGCCCCGTCGACGTCCCCCGCCTGCCTGAGCCGCCGCGCCTCGTGGACGTTGCGGACCACACTCTGCGGCGCCGTTTCCGTGGGCGTCTCCGTCTCCGCCGCCGTCGCCTCCACCACCACCGCCGCCGGCCTCGCCGGGAACATCGCCGCCATCAGCTGGTCGACCAGCTCTTCGAGGCTGCGCCTGGGCCGCACTACTGCCGTGTCCATCGTCCGATTGCCTGCTGTCAATGTTGCCGTTGTCATCACGACCTCCTTCGTGTTGTGTTGTTGCCGTTGTCGCCTGCGCCCGCTTGCGGGCAAAGAAGAAGGGCCGCCTCGGAAAGAGACGGCCCTTGCGTGTTGGGATGGGTTGTGACCGGACCGGAGGCCCCGTCGCTAGCGTCGACGAGGTCTCCCTGCCGGACGCCGTGGCATGAACCGCCGGAGCAGCAGCCAGCCGATGCCCAGCCCGACGAGGTTCAGGAAGAAGACCTCCAGGTCGAGGGTAAGCAGCGGCGCCGCAACGACCAGAGCGACCACGCCGGCCACCGCGACCCGCTTCCGCTTCCACCACTGCTGTTTCTCAGGGGCATTGACCGCCGCGTCGCTCACCGGCTCGTACGCCGTCCAGATCGGAAGCCCGATGAGCACCTCCAGCTCGGTTATCACCACGCCGGCGGTGCAGCCTCCGGTGTGGCAGCGCGTGTCGATGCCGTTGCCGTCGGGCCGCTGCCGAAACGCCAGCCCGTCCGACTTCCCGCCGTGACAGATGGCCGTCGTCGTCCAGAACCAGCCCCGCTCGAAGCTGACCCGGTGCGGTATGAGGTTGGCGATCCGCGCCGCGCTCGGTCCCACGTACTGTTCCGTCATGTCCGTTCCTCCTTCTGCTGTTTGTGTCCGTGATTCGTCCATGCCGTTCGTTACCTCCTTGGTGCTGCTGATTGCCGTTGCCGTTGACACCTGTGAATCCGTGTGCCCGTGCCGAAGACGCCTGCAGCCCGACAACGAGTCGAACGCAGGAGACGCCGGTGTGAGAAAGACGCAGCTCGGCCCAGGGGTGAGAGACCTCCGGGAAAAGCTGCGAAGCGTTGAAGCGGCTAACTGGCGAATTCGTCGCAGGTCAGCGCGTGTCGAAGCTGCGACCCAACCGCGTGCCGGTTGCGTCGCAGACATGAGGAAGGGCCGGGGCGCAGGACGCACTCCGACCAGGGTGTCCGAGGGGCCGAAGCGCACGAGACGCTCCAACCACTGCGAATGTGTCCTCCGGGGCGGCCGTCGGGAGAGCGAGGCTCAATCCTTCCGGTCTGACCCCTGGGCGGCTGTTCGGAGAGCGAGGCTCAATCCTATGCAGCCGGTCCCGGATTCGGTGGACGGGAATCCTCCAGGTTTCTAGGCACGAAACGCTGGAAAAGCCAGAAAGTGACTCGATTATCGCCCGAACATCCGACCGAATGGAAGGCCCAGGACGGGGTAATCGGGCATCCGAGCCCAGATTGCACGCTGCGAGGTCGCTCCCATGTCGCGGCGATGTAGCCACGCCGGAAACCGGCCCCGGAGACGGCTCCGGGGCCTACTTCCGCCACAGCCACAGGGTGAGGACCCGGCGCACCCAGCGCAGCAGCTTCCGCTTCCTCAACGCCACCCTCGTGTCCCCCAGGGCCTTCCAACGCCAGCTGGTCTGCCCCCTGCGCCCGAAGCCCCGCAGGGGCTGCTTCTCCGGCGGCAGCGTCAGCCCGTGCTCCTCCAGCATCGCCAGCTCCAGCATGAGCAGCCGCTCCTCGGTCACGAGCCACGACAGGCTTCCGCCCTGGCGGGGGTGACCGGCCCGCAGCCCGCGCCACTCCTCGACCAGCGGCCACGCATCGCCGAAAACCTCCGGATCGTCGTCGTCAGGCTCCACGGTGACGATCTCCGGGTCCAGCCGCCGCTCCCTGAAAGGCTTCTTCGATCCCAACCCCGCCACCGGAGGGGCGGCCCTGGTCTCCGACCGGCCCGCCCCTTCTCCGCCATCCTCATGCGCCTGGGTCCGACCGACCGTCTCCGTCTGCCCGTCGGCCTGCCCAGCCACGGCAGCCCGAATCTCGTGGAGGCCGTCCCGCAGCTCCTTCGCCAGCGACTCCATGCCGCCCTCCAGACGCTCCTCCAACGCCCCGACGCGCTCCCGCAGCCGCGCCACTTCGGGGTCGTCGCCCGTCCCCAGCAGCCGCTCCAGCGCATCGCTCATGCGTCCCGTGATCTCGCCCGACTCCTCGGCCTTGACCAGCGTGCGGTAGGCCACGCCCAGCAGGTCCGCCGCCTCCATGCGGCCCTCCGCCCGCACCAGCTCCCGCAGGAACCCGCTCAGCCTCAGCCGCCTCAACCTCTCGACGTCCAGGCCATCGCTGCCGCCGCCGTCCGCCTGGGTCTCATCAGCCAGCGTGTCGCCGTCCAGCGTCCCGTCCGCCTCTGTCCCGTTCACCTGCGCCTCGTTCATGCCTTGACCTCCTCGCTGTCATGTCCTGTAGGGGGTTGTCCTGTAGGGGCATCACGCCCCTCGGTAAGGCCTCGCTCCCCCAATCGCTCGCTCCGCTGTTGCAGGGATTCGCTCCATCGCCTCGTTTTCCGACTTGCATTTAGTCAACTTCCGCCCTCTTCCGGTGAACCCGCCCTTACCTCGAAGTGCTCGCAACCACCGCTGCCACTCCTCGCATTTCCCCCTGTTTCAGGTAGGAAATCACCCCCGACTTGCATTTCTGCAACTGACGCCAATCCCTGTACACGGGTATGACATCACATCCGGCCTCTCAAAGTGGAGGCCCCGTGAGGGGGGCACGCGCGTGTGCCCCCCTCACGCACCATGATATTTCGCCCCCCGACTCCTCAGACTCGACCGCAGGCGAAAGACCCCATTCGAGACGAGGAGGCGAAGACGTGGGACCGCAATCGACCATCCGACGCAAGGCAAGAAGGCTGATACCCCTGGCCGCCGCGCTGCTGTTGGCGGCGCTGGTGGCGATCCCCTCAAGCGGCATCGCCCTGGCCCAGACCCCACCCGGCAACGGGATCGTCCTGGTCAACGCCGACCGGGACTTCGTGGAGCGCAAGAAGGGCGGCGAGTTCGTCGCCCGCCCCGTCTTCGACCACGAGATCGAGAGCCTCTTCTACGCCGTCCGCGACGCCGACACCGGCGACTGGATAAGCGCCATGTACCGGCTCAATGGCGGCGAGAAGAGGCGCAGCGACGGCTGGGAATACTCGTGGGAGTACCCGGCCCTGGACGAGCAGCCCGGCCTCGACCCCGACCGGGCCTACCTGCTGGTCATGCTGGCGACCGCCGAGAGCGGCGAGCGGGGCGACTTCTACGCCGTCGTCCCCATCCACCAGCCGGGCCGCATCTGGGACAAGATTCTGTCCGCCCTCAGCCCCGGACGCTGGGCGAAAGCCTTCGCCGGCTGGATTATCGAGGGCGTCCACGGGACCCTCTGCGGCGTGGTCGAGCGGGCGTCGGGCGAGGACGCCGACAACTGCCGGGGAGGGTAGCCGTCCATGAGCGACATCCTCACCGGCACCCCTCCCGACCTGACCTACGCCCACGACCTGGTGCGCCAGGCGTGGATCGTCGTCTGGGCCATCACGTCCGGCGCGCTGGTGGTCATCCTGGGCTGGATGGGCCTCAGCCTCATCATGTCCGAGCACCTGGGGCGCCAGCAGGCGGGGTGGCGGGAGCTGGTGCCCCGCCTCGCGCTCGGCCTGGTGGCCGCCGCATCGTCGCTCTGGTGGTGCGCCCTGGTCATCGACGTGGCCGACGCCGTGTCCGGCTTCATCGCCGTCTCGCTGAACGTGACCGCCGGAGACATGCTCCGCTCCACGCTGAAGACGCTGCTGACGGCGGTGCAGGCCGGGAGCGTGGGCATGGGCCTGCTGCTGGCCGTCCTCTACCTGGTCTACGGCTTCTTCGTCCTCTACGTCATCGTGCAGATGGTCCTGCGCCTGGCCCTCATCGACATCCTCCTCGCCCTGGCCCCCATCGCGTTGGGGCTGTGGATATTGCCCCACACGGCGGGCTGGGGCCGTCAGTGGCTGCGCCTCTTCATGACGACGGTGTTCCAGCAGGCCATCCAGCTCATCGCCCTGGCCCTGGGCTTCGGCTTCCTCCACGAGTTCGCGGCCATCGCCGCCTTCGAGCCGGTGCAGGACCTGATCTGGAAGCTGCTGCTTTCCCTGGCCTTCGTCTACATGGCGACCCGGGTGCCCTCGATGCTGGGCAACCACGGCACTTTCGACTCCTGGCTCTCGATGCTCTATTTCGGCATGAATCTGCCCGCGTCGATGGTGCGCTCGGCGAAGACCATCGGGCTGGTGGCGGGAGGAGCAGCCGGCGGGCCGGGCGGCATGGCCGTGGGCGCGATGGCGGCCAGCGCGGGCCTGTCGGCTGCCGCAGGCGGCATCAGCTCGGCGGCCTCCATGGCAACCCCCTCCGCCGGTGGCGGCGGTGGCGAAGCGCCCCGGAGCAGCGGCGAGTAGCCCCCCCAACGACGGCAACCCGAACGCGCGGGCGGGACTCGCGCCAACCAAACGGCAAAGGAGGTGCAGCGATGTGCCGGTAGGCGAGCGGAGGCGAGCGGAACCGAAGAGGCGAGCGAACCAATGAAGACCGGGTGAGGAAATGCCCGGCAACGAAACAGAGAGGAGACAAACCTATGGAAGACCTGACACAGACCATATCGAACCTGGTGGGCATCCTGCTGGGCATTGTTGGCGTCGTCGGCGTGGGCTTCTTCATCTACGGGGCCTACCTGTACCTGACGGCGTCGGGAGCACCGCACCAGATGGAGCGGGGCAAGAGCGCCATGATGACCGCCCTGGCGGGAATCGTCCTGGCGATGGTGGCCTACGGCGTCGTCGAGCTGGTGATGGACGCGGTCGTGGGTTCGCCGGTGGACATCGACGTGCCCGACCCCACGGATGGCGGCGGCGAATCCAGCGAATCCGGCTAGGCCGAGCTGAGGAAAGGAGAGAGACATGAGAGAACACGAGGTACCTACCCACGTGCAGACCGAGGACAGGGTGCTGCTGTGGTTCACCTTCCCCCAGATCGTGGCGATTACGGCGGTATGCGCCCTGTCCTACGGCGCATACCGCTACGCCCCCGTCGGCCCGTCCGAGGTGAGGATGGCGTTGGCCGTCCTCCTGGGCCTGGTGGGGATCGCCGCCGTCGTGGGGAAGATAGGCGGTCGGCGGCTGCCCCTGGTGGCCGCCGACCTCTTGAAGTACCGGCTGGGGGCGCGGCTCCACGTTGGGCCGCCGTCCCAGCTGGCCCGCAGCGAGCCGCCCGCGCCGGTCCAGCCCGTGCGGAGCGGCCCCGGCCCCCTGCGGATGATGGCGCGCCGTGCGGGAAAGACCCTGCGCGGCCTTCGCCCCAAGCGCAAGAGCCGGGAGCGTAAGGGCGGGCGGAGGCCCTTCCGTCCCCACCGCTGGTTCGGCAAGGGCAAGAGGCCGGAGGCGGACAGCATGAACGGGGACGGCGACGGGAGCCGCAAGGCCCGGCGCAAGAAGCGTCCGAACACCTGGGCAGCCGCCCTGGCCGCCGTCGCTTTGGCGGCGGCGGTCGCGACGGTCCCGCAGTCGGCCCTGGCCCAAGGCCCCGGCGACGAGGGCTGGAGCTCCGACGAGATCGAGTTCCAGCCCCCGCAGCCGGTGGAGGGGCGGCGGCTCTTCGTCGAGGGGTTGACCGTCTCCGGCGACCGCGCCGCCGTCACCCTGCGAGCCGCCACCGCCCTGGACATCCGGGTGCGGGCCTTCGGCGGCTCCCAGGGCCGCTCCCTGCGCTTCTGGGGTTCGGCCAGCCTGGACGAGAGGGAGCGCATCGACTACGACCTCCCGCTGCACGGCCCCGCGCCGTCGCTGACCTTCTCCTGGGAGGACGGCCTCGGCCAGGCGGGGGCCGTGACGGTCAAGGGCGAGCAGATCCCGTACCCGCTTCCGGCCATCGACGGGGAGCTGTGTGACCTGCGCATGGCCTCCCTGGGCTGGACGCCGGGGGCCGTCACCGGCGTCATCGAGTCCCAGTGCGTTTCCGCCGTCGAGGACCCTATCGAGCTTCAGACGGTGGCGGGACACGAGAGCGTCACCGAGACGGCGCTCCTGGACGCCGGGGTGACGGAGATAGCGGGGACGCTCTCCGCAGCCACCGGCGCGTCGACCGCCAGCGTCGAGTTCGTTCCCAACGGCGAGACCCGCTTCCGGCTCGACGTGCCCACCGGCAAGGCCATTCATGCCGTGACCGTGGACGTTGACCTAGAGGCCGCCCTCAGCATCCCCATGCCCCCGCTGACCGTGCTCACCCACCACCCGGAGCGGACGGAGGAGCGCACCGAGACGGTGAGCCTGTACCGCCCGGGGGCCAGCGACTCCGACAGCGACAGCGAGACCATCACCGTCACTCACGACGACGGCACGACCACGGAGCACACCGTCTCCGCCTCCGCCTACGCCTACGTGCCGGGCAGGACGGTCAACAAGGACGTGACCCTCACCATCGTCCACCCGGAGCACGTCAAGGCCGAGGTGGTGGAGCGTTCGCCCGTCACGAAGGCCAGGGACGAGACCCTGGCGATGGCCTCCGGCGTCGGGGCCGACGACCCCTTCGCGGCCCTGGTGCTGCCGGAGCCTGAACCCGTCGACCCGCCAGCCGGGCAGACGCCCGCAGGCGGCGAGCTGGGCCACTGGTTCGACCTGCTGGGCTGGGAGTGGCCCTGGTGAGGCGCGCCGCGACCCTACTGCTTCTCTCCGGCGCGGCCCTCGTGTTCATGGGGGCTGCGCCGGCCGAGGAGCGGGCGATGCTCGAAGCCTTCGACAAGGCGCTCACCGCGATGGCCTACGCCGCCTCCGGCCTCTGCGTCTTCGCCATCGCCTGGGCGGGCTTCGTCCTGATGGCCGAGGGCGCCGACGAGCGGGGCGGCGGCAGGGCCAAGAGCGCCGTCGCCCTGGCGGTGGTCGGCCTGGTCCTGGTGCTTTCGGCCAAGGGCGTGGCCGCGCTGCTGCGCAGCGGCGTCGTCCCCTTCCCATTTCCCTAGAGCAAAGGAGAAGAACCCATTGAAGAAGCTGATTGAACAAGTCACGAAGCGCGGAGCGGCGAGGCCCCCGGAAGGGGACGCCGCTCCGCAGGACATTTCGGGATGCGGCCCCGACGCCGCGTCCCAACCCGCCGAACCCGCGACCCCCGCGCCCAAGCCGCCGCCGGACCTGCCCCTGTTCTTCATGCTGTCCCACCTGGACGAGGACGGGCCGGTGCGCCTGGACGGGGTGAAGCTCGGCGTCTGCGAGGTGATGGGGCTGGAGATCGACGAGCCGAAGCTGGGGGCCTTCGCCGGGGTGCTCAACGCCTGCGACTTTCCCATTCAGCTCCTGGTGCGCCAGCACCCGCCGCGCCTGGGCGGCCTGCGGGACAAGCTGAAGCAGGCCCAGCCGGAGAGCCTGCCCCCGCAGACGCGGGAGGCGTCGGCGTCCCTGGGGCGGCTGCTCACGGACCTTGAGACCCGCGACGGCATCCTCGACCGGCGCTTCTATGCCGTGGCCGAGTTCGGGCGGGTCGACGAGCTGCGGGGCCTGCTGGCGCGGGCCGGGCTGTCCGTCCACCCCCTCCGGGGCCGCCAATTGCGGATGCTGCTGCTGGCATCGGCCCTGGGAGGGACGCCCGGCGAGCGGGAGGAGGATGAGCCGGTGGAGGTGGAGGTCAACCGCCGCGACATCCGCGTCGGCGGACACCTCACCCGGTCGCTCCACCTGGGCAAGTGGCCCCGGTCGCTCTCCCCCGGCTTCCTCCAGAGCCTCATGGCGGCGGGCGCGCCGATGGACCTGTCCGTCCACTTGGGGCCGATACCGGCGGAGCAGGCGGCGCGGACGCTGGAGTGGCAGAAGGTGCGCTTCGAGTCGGCCCAATCGCTGTCATTCAAGAAAGGCCGCACCATGTCCCCCGAGGCGGAGATCGCCCTGGAGGACGTGACCCGCCTGCGGGACGAGGTGCAGCGGGGAAGGGAGCGGCTCTTCCACGCCTCCCTGTCCGTCACGCTCCGCGCAAAGGACGAGGCGTCGCTCAAGGAGATGACCCAGCGGGCGAAGGGCCATTTCGCCGCCACCCTGGGCAAGCTGGACAACCTGGCCTTCCGGCAGCGCGAGGGGATGCTGTCGACGCTGCCCCTGGCCCTGAACGCCGTGGCCGAGTGGCGGACGCTGGACACGTCCAGCCTCGCCCGGCTCTTCCCCTTCTCGCCCCCCGACATGGACACCCGCAGCGGGACGCTCTACGGCATCGACATGCGGGCCTGCGCCCCCGTCGTCTACGACCCCTGGGACGGCACACACCTGAACGCGAACACCGCCGTCCTCGCAAGGTCGGGCAGCGGGAAGTCATTTGCGACGAAGCTGGGAATGCTGCGTGGCCTGTGCCGGGGCGTGACCGCCTACGTCATCGACCCGGAGGGCGAGTACGCGGACATGGCCCGCGCCGCGGGCGGGCGCGTGCTGTCGCCGGGCGTGCCCGGCCAAGGCATGAACCCCTTCGTCATCGAGCGGGGCGACTCCGAGGAGCTGCTCCAGCGCATCGGCAGCCTGCGAAGGCTCATCGAGGTTATGGTGGGCGAGAGCCTCGGCGCGGAGCGCAGGGCCTCCCTCGACCACGCCCTCGCGGGCTACTACGCCCAGCCCAGGGAGCGCACCGGCTTCCGCGATTTCTACGCCCACCTTGAGCGGGAGGCGGGCGACCTCGCCCGGCTGCTGAGGCCCTTCGCCACCGGCAGCCTGCGCAACCTGCTCTCCGACGAGGGCGACGACCTGCGGCTCTTGGAGCCGGAGCTCCGGCCCGCCGCCGCGATGGTCTGCACCGAGACGGTGTGGGCGGCGGCGGCCCAGGACCCCAAGCCCCGCCTGCTGGTGGTGGACGAGGTGTGGAGCATCATGCAGCACCCCGAGGGAGCGGCCTTCATGGTCAGCATGGCGAAGCGCGCCAGGAAGCACCGGCTGGGGTTGCAGTTCATCACCCAGGACGTCCAGGACCTGCTCAGCGAGGACACTTCAAGAGCCATCACCGGCCACTCCGGGCGGGCGCTCTTGCAGAACGCCGCCTTCAAGCTGCTGCTCCAGCAGGACGCGGCCGCCATCAGCACGGTGGGCGACGCCTTCGACCTGCCCGAAGACCTCCAACGCTGGCTCCTGTCCTGCCCCAGGGGAGACGGGCTGCTGCTGGCGAAGGGACACCGCTTCCCCGTCCGCATCGAGGCCACGCCGGAGGAGACGGCAGTGATCGAGTGGAGACCGGGCAGGCACTAGCAGGGCGACGGGAGGACGAGTCCGATGGACGACCGACACCGGCGCGACCACGAACCGACCGACGACCCCAATAGAGAAAGGAAGAAACCATGAAGCTGAACCCGATCAATTGGCTGTTTGACGACGAGGACAAGAGACCCCCCGTCCTGCTGGCGGTGACGCCGCCCAGGACCGGGGAGCGCACCCTGCTGGGCGTCGAGAACATGCTCGGCTCCATCGCCGTCCCCGAACCCTTCTCCCTGGAGCTGGCCGGCGACGCCGACGGCGTGACCCTCATGGCCCGCTGCCTGGACGACCAGGTGGTGCGCGGCCAGATCGGCGCCCGCTACCCCCAGGCGCAGATACAGCAGATTCCAGCAGAGGACGACCCGCTGCGCCTCGGCGAGGACGAGCAGGCGTGGGGCATGACCCTGCGGACCGACGGCCCCGAGTACGTCCCCCTGCGCACCTTCCGCGACGACGACCTGCTCGACCCCGGCTCCGACCCCCTCATCGCCCTCATGGGCGCCCTGTCCAACCTGAACCAGGGGGAGCGCGTGGTGGCGCGGCTGCTGCTGCGCTCCCTGGGACCCGACTGGTCGGAGTCCCACCTGGACAAGGCCCACAAGCGGCCCGGCATGGAGCCGAGGGAACCCGCCTACACGTACCAGACCAAGCCCCTGCAGATGGACGGCATCACGATGGCCGTCCTGGGCACAGCGGCCCTGGCCGCCGTCAAGGGCTACCTGTGGGTGCAGGCGGGGGAGACCTGGAAGGCCGCCCTGCTGGGCGCGGGCATCGCCCTCGCCCTGACCGTCGGCGGCTGGGCCTGGCACCGCTGGAAGAAGGCCCGCTCCCGCGTCCACGACCCTCTGCTCATCCAGGAGAAGGTCTCCCGCATCGCCTTCGACGCCGAGCTTCAGGTGACGGCGGTCCTGCCCGCCGACACGGGACCGCGGCGGGCCAGGGAGCTGCTCGGAACGGTGGCCGCCGCCTACCGCCACTACGACAACCCGGCAGGGACGCGCTTCAAGACGGGAAAGGTGCGCCCCGCCGTCCCCGACCCGGAGATGCTGCACCCCGCAGGCCCCGGATTCTTCGGCAAGCGCAGCGTCATGGGCGTCCGCGAGGCGGCCTGCCTCTGGCACCCGCCGGGCGCCGGGGACGAGACGCCCCTGGTGGCCCGCGCCGGGGCCAGGGTGCTCATGCCCACGGCCCGCAGCGTCAGCGGCGGCGCCCACGTCGGCGACACCACCACCGGCGCGCCCCGGAAGATTCACTTCCCCGACGACCTGCTCCGGCGACACCACCTCTACGTGGCCCGCACCCGCATGGGCAAGTCCACCCTCATGCACCACATCGTCGCCCACAAGATGCGGGAGAAGGCGGCGGGAAGGGACTCAGACGCCATCGTCGTCGTCGATCCCCACGCCGACCTGGTGGCCGGCCTGCTCCAACACGTCCCCCCGGAGATAGCCGACCGCGTGCGGCTCATCGACCTGGCCGACGAGCGGGGCGCGCCCGGCGTCAACCTGCTGGACACCCGCATCTTCGCCGACCGGGACCGCACCGCCGACTCGGTGGTGCGCGTCGCCAAGGGCCTGTGGGAGCAGTGGGGGCCGAGGATGCAGTCCATCCTCGAACAGACCGTCAAGACCCTCCACGAGGCCAACGAGAGCAGGGACGCAGGCGAGCAGTACACAATCCTCGACGGGCTGCGCATCCTCTCGGACGACGACTTCCGCTCGGGCGTGCTGGAGAAGGTCTCCGACCCCTACCTCCTCCAGTGGTGGGCCAGGGACTTCGGGAACTGGCGGCGCGAGACCCGCGCCGACGCCCTGGCCCCGGTGCAGACCCGCCTCTCCTACTACGCATCCTCCAAGCGGGCGCGGGCCGTCCTGGGCCAGTCCCGCTCCACCATCGACATGCGCCGGGTCATCCGGGAGGGCGGCATCCTGCTGGTGTCCACCGCCCAGGGCACGGCGGGCCGGGACGTGGCCGCCCTGGTGGGCGCGTCCCTCCTCAACCTGGTGGACGCCGTGATACGGGAGCAGGGAAGCCTGCCCTTCGAGCAGCGGCGGGGCGCGCTGGTCGTCGTGGACGAGATGCAGTCGATGCCCGGCGTCGATTACGAAAGCATGTTGTCGGAGCTTGGGAAGTTCGGCGCGTCCTTCATCCTCGCCACCCAGAGCCTCGCCAAGCTGGACGACCTCTCCCGCACCATGCGCGACACCCTGCTGGCCAACGTGGGCTGCCTGGCCGTCTTCCAGGTGGCCGGGAACGACGCCCGCCAGCTGGTGTGGGAGCTGGGCAAGGAGCGGGTGACCGAGGACGACATCACGTCGCTGCCGGTGCACCAGTGCTACGTCCGCGCCACCGTGGGAACGGAGCGGATGGACGCCTTCTCCATGAAGGTCAAGAAGCCGGAAGAGGGAGACCCGGCAACCGCCGAGCGCATCCGCGCCGACGCCCTGAGCTACCTCACGGCGGCCAAGGACATGGCCGAGAGGGACGCGGGGCTGCAAGACCTGGTGGACAAGTACCGCAGCGAGATGGAGAGGCTCAGGAAGGGCCAGGCCCCGGAGACGGAGGGCGGCGAATCCCAGGAGGCGGCCCGGCGCAAGCAGCGCACCAAGCGCGACCAGAACCCCGGGGCCGACCAGCCGCAGGCAACGGATGAGGAGCCCCAGGAATGAGGCCCGTGGACGGTGAGCTGCTGCGGCTCCTGGCCGACATGCCCTTCCTCGACCGGCTGGATATGGTTGCCGTCTCCGGCTGGTCCCGAGGCGGGGTCTACCGGGCCGTCCCCAGGCTGGAGGACGCCGGGCTCATCGCCTCCGTCCCCCACGGGACCGAGCTGGTCACCCCGACTCGCAGGTTCCACCTCACCGCCGCCGGGCTGCGCCGGCTGGCCCATGCCCGGAACGCCTCCCTTGAGGACCTGCTCCGCGACCTCCCCGTCTCGGCCCGGTGGCGGCGCGTCCTCCTGGAGCGGCTCGACGCCGTGGCCGTCGTCTACCGCCTCGCGTCCGCCATATCGAACGCGGCCTACCCCATCCGTTTCCGCTGGTACCGCGCCATGCCGATGGACGCGGCCATCGAACTCTCCGACGGGCGCACCATCGCCATCGTCCGGCAGGGGCCGACCACCGATAGGACGGGCTTCTCCAAGCGGCTCTGGCGGCTCACCCAGGGGCCGCAGCCCGGAACCGTCCTGCTGCTCGCCCCCGACGAGGTGCGGCTGCGCCACGCCCGCAGGCGGCTCTCCCAGACCCCCGCCGAGACGCTCTTCGCCCTGGAGCGGGAGGCGGCCGCAGCGTCCCCGGACGACCCCGTGTGGCGGCTGCGCTCCGTCAACGCCGCCGTCAGCCTGCGGGCCGTCATAGACCGCATGGACCGCAGAGGCGCTCTTCCCGCCGAGCGGCCCCTGGCGCGGGTCTCCCTTCCCCCGGACATCGACGAGCACTCTCCGGGAGGCGATGCCCCCGACTATCTGCTGCCCGCGCTGCTCAGGCCCGCCGAGAAGCGCGCCCTCGACCTGCTCTCCGACTGGCCCTGGCTCGGACTGCAAGACCTGGCCGGACTGCTGGGAGTCTCCCGCCCGCGGGCGTCCCAGCTCACCGCCGCCCTGGAGGGCTTCGGCCTGGCCGTCCGCTCCCCCGCCTCGGGACGCCGGCTGGCCCTCACCGACCTGGGGCTGGCGATGCTGGCCCGCAGGGACCGCACCGCCGTGGGCGGGGCCAGGAAGCGGTGGAGCGCCGCTCCCCTCGACGCCGGAGACTGGCGCAACGTCTCCGGCAGGCGCAGCCGACAGCTCCTGCGCGACTTGGGGCACACCACCGCCGTCCACGGCTTCATCGCCGCCCTGGCAACCCAGGCCCGCGACCTGGGCTGGGAGATCGACCAGCTCGACCCGCCCATCAGGGCGTCCCGCTACTTCCGGCACTTCGGAGGCAGGCGCTCGGTGCAACCCGACGCCTTCGGCATCCTGCGGCAGGGCGACGCCGCCTGGCCCTTCTTCCTGGAGTGGGAGCGCCGGGCCGTGCGCCCCGTCACCATGACGGAGCGGCTGGCCCCCTACCTGCGCTACTACTCCTCGCCCCGGCCCACCGACGACCACGGCGCACGGCCCGCCGTCCTCGTGGTCTTCCACGAAGACCTGGCAGCCACCCACTTCCTGCGCGTGGCCCTTGAGGAGATGGTGCGGACCAGGACGCCCCTTCCCCTGCTGGTCTCCCACCGGGGTCTGCTGGAAGCCGAGGGGCCGCTGGGACGGGCCTGGCTCGCCCCAGGCGGAGGCTTCGAGCCGGACTTCCCGTTGCCGCAGCCCGCCGCACCCCAACCCAAGACCGGAGAACGAACGCCATGAGGCTGTACTACATCGACGAGTCCGAGGGTCCCCGATGCTACGTCCGCTCCGCCCTGGGCGTGGACGCCGAACGGTGGAACGACCTCCACCGCCGCGTCCGCGACTGGCGGCTCGAGCTGCAAGACCGCTACGCCGTCCCCACCGGACGGGAGCTTCACGCCTGCGACCTGCTGGCCGGTCGGGGCAAGCTGGCCCGCGAGGGCGGCGCAGACCGGAGGCTCGCCCCGGAGCAGGGAGCCGAGATATTCACCGCCGGGCTGCGCGTCATCGAGGACGCCGCCCGCACCATCGGCGGCGTCGAGATCGTCAACGTCTGCCTCCGCAAGCCCGACGTCATGGGCTACGAGCGGGCCAGCCTCGACCGGCTGCTCAATCGCATCAACACGTCGGTCGCCTCCGCCAACCGCCACGCCTTCCTCATCTTCGACGAGGGCAGCGAGGAGATGACTACACGCCTCTACCGCAGGCTCAGGAGCCGCAACCCCGTCCCCAGCCGATACGAGGCGTGGGAGGACGGCGAGCGGACCAAGGACATCCCCATAGAGAGGGTCATCGGAGGCCCCGCCTTCCGAAGCTCCCACTCCGACCACCTGCTACAGATGGCCGACCTCATCGCCCACGCCCTCCTCAAGCAGGAGGAGGAGCCGTCGCACAGGGTGGAGCGACTGGGCATCCCAAGGGCCTTCTCCACCCTCGACCGCGCCCTCAACCGCAGGGCCGCAAGGCGAGACCCCCAGGGCGTCGTCAGGCGGTGAGAGCGAGGAGGAGGGAAGAGGTCAACTCCCGTCAGGGCCGCTTCCGTCCTATTCAGTTCCAGTCGGCGGCTCCCCCTAGTCGTCCAGCGGCTCCAGGTCTCTCGTCCCTATGGCAACCCGTCTGCCGTTCACCTCTACGAAGGCCGCGGAAAACCTCAGCAGCGTGCCGATCTTACCCATCTCCTCACGCCAGGGATACTCCGGTGGCATCCGGACCTTCCCTCCCTCCCAGAGCCCTCTGGCCGTCGCCCTGGGGTCCGGCGCAGGCTTCGCTCCGCGGTCCGCTTCGTGCTTCGCCCTCAGCTCCCGCCACAGTTCCAGACCTTCGATCTCTCCTTCAGCCGTCCAGATGGTCCGATCCATCGCCCGGACGCGGCGCACCCGGCCCGGTTCCAGCAGCCTGGCGACCGCAGCTTCGCTGACCACAACTTCCATCAGCGAAGGGGCCTCACCTGCGGTCAGCCACACCCAGCAGCGACCCACCCACTCGACCCCGACGCGGCCGCCCGCGCCGAACCTGGTTTGCGCAACCAGGGCGCGGTCCGCCACGACTTCGAGCAGCCTCTCCCTGGACCCCTCCCGGAGCGCCTCGGCAGGGGGTTGCGTCACGCGCAGCTCTTCGGTGGCGCTGGCGGCGACCGGGACCGGCGACCCGTCCGGGCCGTCCAGCGGCTTCAGGCCCCCAAGTCCTGCACCGAGCCGTGTTCCGTCCACCTCGACCACCCCCAGGGTGAACCACAACAGCGTGCCTATCTTGTCCCCCTGGCGTCCGCCGATTATGCGGACCTTTCCTCCCTCCCAGAGTCCCCTGGCCGTCGCCCTGAGCTCCAGTTCAGGTTCCGCCCTGAACCCCCTGAAGTCCATCCACACTTCCAGCCCGTCGACCTCACCCTCAGCCGTCTGGATGGTACGCTCCATCGCCCGGACGCGCCGCACCTGCCCAGGCTCCAACAGCTTGACGATCTCACCGTCCCTGACCACCACGTCCATGAGCGAAGCGGCCTCCCCCTCGGTCAGCCACGCCCAGCACCGCCCCACCCACTCCACTTCGTCGCGGCCGTCCTCGCCGAGCCGGGGCAGCGCAACCAGAGCGCGGTCCGCCACGACCTCGATGGCCATTACGCCGGTCTCTTCGGTGTCCCCAGCCGCCACGTCCCCGGCAGTCGTTCCCCCATGCGGAGCGGCTTCCCGGAGCACGCGGGCAAGGGCCTCCAGCACCTGCGGGTCCCGAATGGCGTCGTCGACGACCGGCTTCGGCGGCTCACCCGGCGCGACGCCTTCCCTTCGCCGCTTGTAGTCCTTGAAGTAGCAGGACGGCTGGCACCAGCCCAATACGCCGGTCTGCCGCACATACTGCCGCAGGTAGATGCGGCCGCACACGCGGCAGACCTTCTTCCTGTAGCTGGGCATTGCTGGAACCTCCCCATAGTCTCCGTCCCGGCCCTTCAGACGGATGGGATGTCCGCGGATGCTGGGGGAGCCGAAAACGGCGGGCGAGTCCCTTCGCCTCGTCTCCGAGGTTGCGCCCATTGTCAACCAATTGGGCGGGAGAGAGCAACAGGAGGCCAGGTCGCTGAAGATGGAAACGGGCGCCGATTGGACCCTCCGGTTTGCGGCTTCCCGATGCGCTGACGGACGAGGTTGACGGTCGGGAGGAAACACAAGAAGGCCGGACGGGATAACCGTCCGGCCTTCGTCTCGCTGCGGGGAACCCTGGGCAGGCTCTCCGCACCGCGTCTCTGCCCGTCAGGCGTCCAGCCTCTCTACTCCGGCGCTCCGCCGTCCCCGTACATGATCAGGTCGTAGCCGCCGGGAATCTCACGGGCCAGCTCTAGGATGGCCCAGAAATAGGCCCCCGAAGGCGGCCCTCCATTGCGCCACTTCGCCAGGCCGCGCTGCGTCACGCCGAGCCGCTCGGCGAACTCGCCCCACGGCAGCCCGGTCAGCTCCTTCAACCGCTCCAGCCGTTCCCCGAAGTCCTCGGGGAAGGGCGGCGGCCGGTTGTTTAACGTTCGCTTCCGTTCCGTAGTCGTCATAGTCCTCCTCCTCTGTTTGAAGATCGCCTATACGTACCGTCTCATAGCCCGCACAGCCTCCGGGTCCATGCCCTCGGGCAGGTCCTGTTCGGGCCGCATCAGGATCCCGTCCCGCAGCCCCATCAGGTCGGCGATGGTCAGCAGCAGGAAGAGATGGGTGTGACTGGGGGCCGCGCCCTTGTTCCGCCACTGCCTGAGCCGGTGGAGGCTGACGCCGAGCAGACGGGCAATCGCCTTCCAACTCAGCCCGCTGGCCTCCTTGAATAGCGCCAGCCGCTCAGGGAAGTCCGGGGGAAAGTCGAACTCGATGGGCCGGTAGACCCGCTGCTGCACTCCCACTGTCTAGCCCTCCCGTTGGTCCCCGGACAGGGCGAACCCGACGGCCAGTGGCGGCTGGTACGCTCCGACGGTCGGGATGACGTGCACCCCGAAGAGTATGTACATGCCTCCGGGGATGCGGGCCGCCAGCTTCACCAGGGCGTTCACCCCGTCCCCGCTGGGCTTCGTTCCCTCCCGCCAACGCTGAAGCTGGCGGGGGTCCACGCCCAGGCACGCGGCCAGAATGTCCCACGAGAGGCCGGTGGCCTCCTTGAAGGCTTCGAGGCGCTTGGGGAAGTCCGGCCCGATGAGGCCGTCGTCGACGATGAGGTGGGACGGGAGGAGGCCGCTTCTCACGAGACGGCCTCCAGGATGAACAGGTCCTCGAAGCGGGTAACGCCCAGGGCCTCCATGAGGCGCTTGCGCATATCCGCCGAGGGGCAGCGCGTCCCGGACATGAGCTGGGAGAGGTAGCCCGACGAGGTGCCGGCCAGCCGCGCCAGCTCGTTCTGGGTCATGTTGAGCCGGTTGAGAAGCTCCCAGACCCGGTGGGGGTTGAGCTTCACTCTGGAGGAGGGCTGCCTGCGCTTCACGCCGCGCCCTCCTTCCGGGGCGTCTCCCCGTCTGCGGTCGTGCGACCGTTGACAGTGGGAGCAGGCCCGTCCCCGCCTGCGCCGCTCGGGTACAGGTGGGGATTGGCCAGGTAGTGGCGCGCGATGATGCGGGCCAGTATCCGCAGGCCCTCGATGCGCCGCCGCTCCTGTTTAGGGGTCAGGTTTCGCTTCCTACTCACGCTTCGTCTCATCTCTCCTGGGAGGCCGGCGCGCCACGAAGGGATGGCCTTCGGGAGCGCCAGTGATGTATACTCGGCTAAGGATTAGAAGATTAGTTCTGTATGCGTAAGTGTAGCAATACCATTGGGGCAGAGGCAATGACAGAAAGGCGGTTTTAGAGTCTTCACAGGGCTTTGTTGACAGATTGCTCGCTCTGATGTAACAATTATGTAGCTGAAAGTTAGCTGCGATGTAGCAAGCAGGCCTTGCGCGCATCTGTCCGCACCTGCGGCGGCAAAGGGGGAGACATCATGGACGAACACGACGACGACCGGGACCCTGACGACCGGCAGGAGATCGAGGGCGACGAGGACATAGGGCTGCTGCTCCGGCGGCTGCGGGGAGACCTGAGCCTGCGGGACGTGACCAAGCGCACCGGTGTCTCCTCCTCCTACCTCTCCCAGATAGAGCGGGGCGACCGAAGGCCCGGCTCCAACATGGTTGGCAAGCTGGCCGCCGTCTACAACGTGGACCCCGACGAGCTGATGAAGCGGGCCGGACACGCGGGCAGACCCAACCCCAACAGCAACGAGGTCCTGGAGGTGGAGCGGGCCTACCGCTACGTGCTGGACGACCCACAGTTCCGCGTGGGCACCAGGCCCGACGGCCCCCTCTCCATCAGCGCCAAGAAGTTCATCGTCGAGATGTACGAGCGATTCACCAACAAGAGGCTGCTGGAATGATGACGAAGACCAAGGAAGACTTCTGCCGTGAGCTGCTGGACGACGAGTCCCCCCGCGAGACCCTGGACCCGGAGCGGATGGCCGGCCGCTTCGTGCGCTACTTCAAGCTGTCGGCCCGTCCCACCCTGGACCAGCTGAGCGTCATGCTGAGCCGGGCCGGGTTCGGGGAGGTCTCGGACCGGGAGATGGACGGGCTGAAGGGCGCTCACATCGGCCAGCCCAGGGGCCACTACGACATCTACTACCGCCACGGCCTGTGGGACGGGAGCAGCACCTATACGGTGCTCCACGAGACCTACGAGATCATCAACGAGACCCTCTGGGACATCCACTCCGGCGACACCCCGGACCGCATGGTGTGCCGGGAAGCGGACCGCTTCGCGGCGGCGGTCCTCATGCAGCCGGAGGCGTTCTCTCTATTCGCCGAGGCGTCGGGCTTCGACGTGCTGGCCTTGCAGAAGCAATACCGCTGCTCCTACGCCGCGGTGACCATCCGGCTGGCCGAGGTGCTCCGGGACCCACCCCTCATGGCCGTCCTGTACGAGCGGGAGGAGAAGGGCGACCCCGCAGGCTGGGCGGAGACGCCCGCGCTCCGGGCGACGGTGGCGCGGCGGACGAGGGACTTTGGGACGCCGGTCTCCTTCCCCGTCTGCGGCGAGCGGGGCGGCTTGCCCCGCAGGGGCAGGCCACTCCCGCCCGGCTCCCTGGCGGAGCAGGCCGTCCGCTGCGGCACAACGCAGTACGCCCACGAAGGTGGCTACGCCGCAATCGCCCGGCCCGTCTTCTGGAAGGGGAAGCTGGCCAAGGTGGTCGTCGTCGCCGTGCCCGACGCCTACCGCTCCGTCTTCGGCCCCCAGTTAGTCGCCTCCGACTTCGTGGCCCGCAGGCGGCGTCCGGTGGCGGCTGGACCCTGGTAGTTGAAGGCCGGGTGTCGGATGGTGTATAGTATGACATTACACTACAACAGGAGACAAAAAGAGAGTGTCCACTCCCAGGAGGTCCAAGACCATCACCTTCTCCCTGCCACCGGAGATGGAGGCGCAGGTGCGTCAGGTGATGAAGGAGGACGACCTATCCGTGAGCGAGCTGCTCCGGCAGGGTATACGCCTGTTCATGGAGGAGCGGGAGTGGCGCAGACGGGAGCGGCTGGAACGGCTGCGCTCCCGCCAGACGGGACATGACCAAACAGAAGGAGGAGAGACTGATGAATGACCGACTCGATCTGATACCGGCGGCCCTCTACGCCAGGGTCTCCAGCGACCGCCAGGACGTTGACCTGTCCGTCGCCGCCCAGCTGCGGGCGCTCAGGGACTACGCCGAGAAGAACGGCTACCTCGTCTGCCGTGAGTACATCGACGAGGCCGAGAGCGGACGCATCGCCGACCGGCCCCAGTTCCAAAGGATGCTGGACGAGGCCAGCAAGCCGCAGTCTCCATTCCAGGAAATCCTCGTCTGGAAATTCTCCCGCTTCACCCGCAAGCGGGAGCACGCCGTCGCCTTCAAGTCCATGCTGAGGCGCAGAGGAGTCCGCGTCGTCTCCATCACCGAACAGGCCGACGACACCCCCACCGGCAAGCTCCTTGAAGCCATCATCGAGAGCGTGGACGAGTTCTACAGCGAGAACCTAGCCCAGGAGGTCACGCGGGGAATGCGGGAGTCCGCGTCCAGAGGCTTCTGGGTCACCAGCTACGCCCCCTACGGCTACAAGAGGGTCCACGTCCAGGACGGGCCGAAGAAGCGACCGACGCTGGAGCTGAACCCGCCCGCCGACGCCGTGGTCCGGCGCATCTTCGACATGGCCCTACAGGGAAAGAGCATCCTCGACGTGACCAAGACCCTCAACGCCGAGGGCATACCAACCACCAACGGCAAGAAGTGGCTCAAGACCACCATCCACACCATGCTCGACAACGAAGCCTACACCGGAGCCGTGGTCTGGGGAGCCAAGGCCAAGGACGGCGCGCCTCCGGTGCGGGTCGAGGACGCACATCCCGCCATCATCTCCAAGGGGGAGTTCCAAAGGGTCAAGAAGCTGCTCGGCTCCCGCGCCCCCAAGAGGATGAACCCCCGCCGCGCCTCCAGCCCCTACCTGCTCAGCGGACTGCTCAGATGCCAGACCTGCGGCAAGGCCATGACCGCAGCCGAGGCCAAGAGCGGCAAGTACACCTACTACGTCTGCCACTCCCTCCTCAAGCGGGGCAGCGGCGCCTGCAAGACCCCAAGGCTCAACGCCAAGAACTTCGAGGAGCTTATCGTCACCAACATCAGGGAGAACGTCCTCACCGAGTCCAACATCCGAGACCTGGTGAAGCTGCTGGACGAGGAGATGGACGGCGTGGCCGCCGAGCAGCGGGAGCGGCTGGAGACCATCGAGGAGGAGCTTGACGAGGTGAAGCGGAGGTTGGGCCGCATCTGGCAGGCCATCGAGACGACCGACATCGAGATGGCCGACGCCTCGGACCGCATCAGGGAGCACCGGGAGCGTAAGGAGAAGCTGGAGATCGCCGCAGAGGAGGCGAGGGCGATTCTGGCCGAGCGGCGGGTGATGCTGGACAGCGCCGACACCATCGCCACCTTCGCCGCCGATATGAGCGAGTTCCTCAAGACCAGCGAGCTGACCGAGACCAAAGCCTTCGTCCGGTCCTTCGTCAAGGAGATCGAGGTCAAGCCCGGCAAGGCCGCAATCGTCTACTCCATACCCACGCCCCAGGACTCTCCCATAGGGGGAGCGAACGCCGTCGAAGTAGCTCTAAACGGCGGAGTTCGCAGTACGGTACGTCATGGTGGGCCTAAGTTGACGGTAGACAGAACCATTTTCGAGTTGGCGGTCAAACTCTCAGACTGGGGTTGATCTACAGCGGTGCAACCCCCATGGCTCAGTTGCCTATGCCTGCCATCTGAGTCCACACGTGCGGGTTCGCTGCACCGTACTTCTCTCTGAGACCCTAGCCTGTCGCCAATACTAGCGATTCAATCTGCGGCCTCTCGGCGAAGGTCATCCGGATTCCATATACGCTGGGCCAATCGCCGGTATAACTCGCCACGATACTCAACGTCAACCCGCCTGAATTGCTCGTGAGCACGGAAGGCGAGCCCACTTTCGCGCACGAACTTGAGGAACCCAGGGTTGTGCTCGTAAGCCTGTGGATGCAATGAGCGCGCCAGTAAGTTCTGGGCTTGGTAGTGTGGTAGCTTCTTCTCGTATGGAAGGTCTCCGTAGCTTCCGTTGAACACCTTTGGAAGCAGGAGAAGCCCCCCGATCCGGTTCCGCTGTTCCTCAAAGTCAGCATCATGCGGAAATTCATCCTTATGCTGCTCCGGATGATCGGCCCAGATGTGTTCGACCTCGTATCGATTCCTTCCAGTGGCGACGTATTCGAGGTAGCGTGATTTCTGCCCAGACTGTGTTTCCACATAGTCGGTCATTCTCGCCAGTACCCGGTGCAGTGCGTAGCGGTTTTGTTGATGCACTCGTAGACGCCCATTGCTATGAAACGTTTCTTTCTCCTCGAACAATATGCTGTAGAGCTTCTCGGCCAAGGGGTCAGTGTCTAGTCCGCGAATGTCGCGCATGACGAGGAACATGGCGTACTGCATCGTCGAATAAGCGATAGATCGAAAGTTCCAGATCCGCCATGTGATGAGTATGTCGACGAAACGGGCCACGAGGCGAAACTTTCGCTTGATCGTCACTTCGGAGTCATCCGGCCTCAATGGTGCTAAGAGAAGCATGTCTTGCAGCGTGAATCCATGACCGTGGTTGTAGAAGATGTGCTCAATGCCTTCGACAGGTTCAATCTCCGCTTTCTTCACCCGCAGATACTGCCTGCTATAGAACTGGAAGTCACGATGAACGAAGCGGAAGAATTCCTCTGACTGTGTTAGGTTGAGTCGGTCTCGATTGTCCCTGAGCCAGCGGTGGAACTCCGTACCAATACGGTCAAAGTCCTCGGGAGTGGCACCCTTGCGTCGCTCGCGAATCCGTGTCGCATACTGGCTCCTTAGCCACGACTTCATGAAGTCGGCACCATGGTCATCGCCGTGCTCCGTCAACTCTTGGATTCGTCCTCGCCACAACTCATTCGCCGGGAGACGCCGGTGTTGATCCATGTTGGCTAGCAAATATCCCTTCAGCATGTCGGTGGGGTTTAGGGAGAGTCCGCGGTCGTTCATCGTTTCGAAGATAGTATAAGCATCCTCATCCGAATACGCAGATATTTCGACGAGATGGACATGGTCGATAAGCCAATCGACGAAATAGGGGAGTGCCTCGTCCCGGAGATCTGATGGGAAATACGATTCCAAGTCCCGATACCGTTCCTGAAGATTCTGCACCGACTCGCTCTTGTCCGTTGTATCGAAGGACTCTCCTGCGAACAACGCCTCCATACAGGCGAAGCGCTCTTCGACAGCCAAATTGAACGTCTTTTCTCCGTATTGTTCGGCAAAGACCAGATCGTCGACACCCACCCGATCTTCGCGACCCTGCTGTAGATTGCGGAGCAGGATCAGCAGCAAGGTGAGGGTCGTCAGGCGCTGCTGGCCATCGACTATGAAGCTCTCGCTGTTCTTCTGACTGACAATTATTGAACCTAGGAAGTAGTGGGTGAACTGTTTGACAACGCTCCGTGCGATACCGACCTGGTAATCGTCGAGAAACGCTCCAGTCAGATCGTTAAGCAACTCACGGACCTGCTTTGCCTCCCAACGGTACTCGCGTTGGTAATAGTCGATCGAGTACTTCACGCCTTGGAGCAACTGGCGCACGCTCTTCGCCTTACCGTCAACCGGTCTCATTTGGCCTCCCTCTGATCTGCAACTATTCAGTGAGGACGCTGCCCTCTGTTGATATCATTCAACGCAAGATTCTCAGATTGAATTGCGGTCTAGCTACTGGCGACCGTTGACTGACCTGAAGAGTGACCCCAGTGCTACGTTTCATTGCTCGGCAAGTCTGCTGGCTCTTTCAGTAGACTCCTTTGTTACGCAGGCCTACAATGTGCATGGAGGTACTGGTCAAAGAGGTGGTTCTTTACCACTTCCCCGAAGGCGGGATCATCGGTTATCCGTTTGTAAAGGTCGAAATTGATGTCGACGATTTCCTGGATGACCTGCTCTACCTTGTGGTCAAAGGTAATCCGCACGTTCTCCAGGGTGTTGACCCTTGTGGCGACCTCCAGCGCCGCATCCTCTCCCAGCCGGTCCAGCATCCTGCCGAGAGTTACTCGGTGTTCAGGACCCAGCTCAATACCGAAGCGCTCGTTGAGGTCTGCGATGATTCGTGATAGGGCCTCCAACTCCTCCGGCGTACTGTCGCGCGTCTCCTTTGTCGCCACGGGGTCGAGCGCGCTTCCTTTGCGTTCCAATGCGACCTTTCCGCTGCCGGTTTGCTGGATACGATACGACTCCATATCGATATTCTGCTGAATCTCACGCGGCAACTCTTCGCGTTCAACGGAGAGCAGGCGGCGCAAGTGCCGAGCAAAGACGTAGAGCTTCTCCAAGTCGGCATCCAGGAAGGTAAGCACCTGGGCCAAGAACGAGTACAGCCGCACATAGTCGGTGATCTGGCCGCGAAAGTCCTGCCGCTCGTCCTCCTGAAGGTCAGAAAAGCGTGCTACCACTGGAGCAAGCGCAGCATAAAGTTGATCTAGCGTAGTCCCGTCGGCGAAGAAAACGCGGGCGAAGGCTTCCACATCCTCGTCTGTATAAACCGGGAAGGCCTTGAGCCGAGTCTGAAGCTCGTAGAGCAGGTTCGGGTCGGTCGCCTCCGACAGGATTGTCGTTTCGTAGTAAGGCTGGAAGGCGGCCTGGATGTCGTCGGACTCATTGGCAAAGTCCAAGACCATCGTGCCGGGCTTGTCCGGGTGGGTCCGGTTCAGCCGGGATAGGGTCTGCACCGCGTTCACGCCACCCAGCTTCTTGTCCACGTACATGGTTTGGAGCAGAGGCTGGTCGAACCCTGTCTGGAACTTGTTGGCCACGATCAACAGCCGGTATTCGGGCGATTCGAAGGTCTTGGCGGTCTGGGCTTCTGGGATGCCATTCATCCCGTGCTCTGTGTAGGACTGGCCCCCGTCCTGAACCGTCCCTGAGAAGGCGACAAGCGCCTCGAACGGGTGCCCAAGCTCTGCAAGATGCTGGTCCACGGCTAGCTTGTACCGCACGGCGTGCAGGCGCGAACGGGTCACGATCATTGCCTTTGCCCTGCCACCAACCTCGCTCTGGGACTTGGCGGTGAAGTGCTCTACCATAATCCGCCCCTTCTCGTCGATGGCGTGCGGGTGCAGGTCCACGAAGGATCTGAGCAGGTAGGCCGCCTTGGTCTTGTCGTAGCGAGGGTCGTCCTCAATCTTCTTGAAAAGCCGCCAGTAGGCCCGGTAGGTGGTGTAGCTCCCCAGGACGTCGAGTATGAACCCCTCCTCAATGGCCTGGCGCATGCTGTAGAGGTGGAATGGCGCGAAAGACCCATCCGGCTGGCGTATCCCGAACAGCTCCAGGGTCTTGGGTTTCGGCGTAGCAGTGAACCCAAAGGTCGAAACGTTGGCAGGCTGACGCCGGCGCGCCATTTGCGCCAAGGCGACATTGTCCAACTCTTCCTCTTCCGAGGTTTGGGTGCCGGCGTCAGCCGCTTCAGCCTCTTCCAGAGACGAAGCGGCCAGCACGTCCCTGGGGCCCTGAGCGCCCTCACCGGACTGCGAGGAGTGCGCTTCGTCCACGATGAGCGCGAACCGGTGGCCCGGCAACTCGCCAATCTCCCGGGCAATGACCGGGAACTTCTGGAGGGTAGTTACGATGATGGTCTTGCCCGACTCCAGCGCCTCCTTGAGCTGACGGGAGGTGGTGTCGATGTTCTCCACAACGCCCAGCGTCTGCTCGAACTGGCGCATCGCCGACTGGAGTTGGCGGTCCAGCACCCGCCGGTCGGAGATCACCACTATGGAGTCGAAGACGCGGCGGTCCTCCGCATCGTGGAGTGTGGATAGCTGGTGGGCGAGCCATGCGATAGTGAAGGTCTTGCCGCTGCCCGCCGAGTGCTGAATCAAATAGCGCTGGCCCGTGCCATGCGAACGCGCGTCGGTCACCAGTCGTCGCAAGCAGTCGAGTTGCTGGTAGCGGGGAAAGATGAGATAGCGCTTGCCTGTCTTCCTCCCCCGCTCGTCTTCCTCCTCGACTTCGTGGATGAACTGACGCACGAGGTCTAGCACGCTGTCCCGCGCCCAAGTCTCCTCCCAGAGATAGGACGTGGCGTAGCCGCTCTGCGTTGGCGGGACGGGCGGGTTGCCAGCGCCCCCGTACTTGCCCTGGTTGAAGGGCAGGAAGTATGTCTGTGGCCCTGTCAGGTGAGTCGTCACATAGACCAACTCGGGGTCAACGGCAAAGTGGGCCAGGCATCGCCCGTAGGCGAAAAGAGGCTCCCGAGGATCACGGTCCGTCCGGTACTGCCGAATGGCGTCCTGCACCGTTTGCCCCGTAAGCGGGTTCTTGAGCTCCGCCGTGAAGATGGGGATGCCGTTGAGGAAGAGGGCTAGGTCGAGGCTCTTGTTGTTCCTCTCGCTGTAGTGGAGCTGCCGCGTAACCGAGAAGGTGTTGCCCTGGTAGAGCCACCTAGTCTCTTCGTTTAGCCCGCTGGCCGGGCGGAAATAGGCGAGCCGGAACCGGCAGCCCATGTCCCGGATTCCATTTCGCAGCACGTCGAGAGCGCCCCTGCGTCCGATTTCAGAGGACAGCCTCTTCAGGAACTGCTCCTCAACGGCTGCCCCGTGATGCTGCGAAAGCCGCTTCCACTCCTGGGGCTGCGTTGCCAGAACGAAGTCCAGCACGTCGCGCGGGATGAGGCAGAGGGCACGGTCGTAGTCCTCGTCCCGACGTTTCTGATAGCCGCCGGGCGGCATGTCTATGTAGGAGGCCCGCCCCTCCGCAATCACTCCCTCGCTGTGCTGGAGCAGGGTCGCCTCAATGGCGTCCTCGAAAGCCCGCTCGGAAATGTCTACGTTCATCCCGCCTCCTCCCGAACGTCGATCCGGCCGGTGACGGCTGCGGATATGAGTGCGGTGCGCAGTTCCTTCAGGTGGTCAATGACCTCTTCCACCTTGGCGACCAGCGCGTCGAGCTTGGCAGTCTCCCGGTCCAGGAAGGCGGCGATGGTGCATTGTTCGGGAATTGGGGGTAGTGCCGCGGATACGTTGCCGATAACTTCGATGTTCAATCCAGGTTGCGCCGCCGATTGAGCGTATCGATTCAGAGACATGGCTATCAGGGTATAGGTTAGGTAGTCGGTTTCTACGCTCTCTCCTGCGTCTACTACTACCGCGTGCTCGGTTGCCCAGAATCTACCTGACGCGTGGTTGATTGCCCCACACAGAGCACCTTGCCTACCAATCAGTGGATGCTCGCCATCGTGCGTGAACGACGACGTGTATCCCCTAATCCCATTGCCACCAAACACAGGGTAGTCACCCATCTCTACAATTTCTGTACCAAGTATCCCTGCGCCAGCGCGCATTGAGGCTAGATGCTTCAGCCGCTTCACCTCCCAGTGCGCCGGAATCTCGCCCAACCACTCGATGCCGGAGTCCTTCATCGGCGCGTTTGGGTCGAGGCCGCGGGTAACGGCGCGGGTGATAAGGGCCGTGCGCTTCTCCTGGAGCAACCCTATCAGCCGCTCCTTCCTGGAGACCAGCGCGTCAATCCTGGCCGTCTCCCGATCCAGGAACTTGGCGATGGTAAGTTGCTCAGGGAGGGGTGGGAGGGGAATGAAGCTACAAGCCACCTCATCAGGGCTAACGCGCGGCATCCTGGCACCGTAGGTTAGTGTGTCGATCCAGTGAACGTACGGCGCACTCAATAGGCAGTAGGCCAGGTAGCCTTGTGAACACTGGTCCGACGGTCGCAACACTAGCACCTCGCTGGTCGCCGTGCCTTCAAAACCTGGACGGGCTACCTTGGCAAGGTATGGTCGGAGCTTCCCGAACAAAACATCTCCCGGCGCGAAAGTCACAACCGTGCTGTCAACGCTGTCTGGCTGGTAGTCGAGCAGGAGTTCCCCTGTCCACGGCTCGATGTTTTCGAGGCCCACGTAGATGGTATCTTCAGGTTTGTTGTCGAGTTTGGCATTATGAACTGGCGCACTGTACTTCAGCCGCTTCACCTCCCAATGAGACGGCACATCACTCAGCCACTCAACGCCGGATGGCTTGTAGGCAGGGTAGGGCTTGGTGCGTGCATGTAACGTCATAAATGAACTCTAAAACACAGCTTCGATAGTACGCATACTTGGTTCAAAGCATGGCAGTCAGTGAAGGGACTATTGGTGCAAGAACGGTCATATGATTTGCTGCAACAGACATGAAGTTCTTATAAGATTCCATAAAGCCGCTGCTCCCTTGGTTGCGTTCCATGTCTTCAACTTTCTCAAGTAGCAGATCGCAGCCATCTGAATTAGAGAGTCTCTCTTCGATTAGGTTTCGTATCTGTGAAAATATGTCTTCGTTTTGCCCGTTAATGACACTCGTAGACTGATCAGTCGAATTGAGGTTTATGTGTGCTTGAGGGCTTTCAGATATGTGAACATTGACAGCCGGACTAGCGTAAGGCCGTGTAGCACCTTCGCGCTCGTAATCAATCTCATAATAGCTTGAAATACTACCCTTACCAGTCCACAGGTGTACGTTAGTAGACCTGTGGACCTCTGTCTGTCCACTAGGAAGACTCCTTTCAATCAAGTCACCAGCTGATAGCGGGAGTTTAGCATCGGCAATGAATATCTTGTTCTTTTGCACCGATGCACGAACGTTTTCGTGTCTGGCCCCATCTTTGTGAATAACCGTGACAGTATCATTCATCAGGTTTCGCAAGGCTTTCCTCCTGTTTCGGTCACTGTCTGCATGTCTAACTGAGTCTATCCCTTACCAAGCCGTGTGGACAAAAGCGGTGACAGCTGCCTTACTAATGATCTTCTCCAGGCCAGGGATCAGGCAGGCCCAATAAGTCGTTAAGGCTACACGTCGCTTCAACTGCGACGGACTGCCCCGAGTGCCAGACATGCTCAGTGGCGAATGGGAACATTCCTCTCGGCAAGGAAACACCGGCTGCTGGGTTGTGCACCAACTGCCAACCGGGTAACCAATGCCACGAACCATTGTGGTCAGTGGTGTGTATCTGGCTACAGATACTCCATGCATCCCTCATCCTGTGCTTATATAGCACCGCAGACACGTGCCGCCTTTTGGGGTGAGACGGAGACCCCCAGAGACCGTTGAAGGTCCTTGTGGGTATTGCACCAGCGGTGGAGATGATCGCCTGCTCCCGTCCCAACAAGGCATCCCAGATCACCTCTGGTCCCTCAAGGCTTTCCCTCTCTGCCGCAACGATGAGATATGGAACTTGTGGGTCCTTGTACTTCTCTGCCTTCTTGTCTAAAGCTCTTACCATTCTGGCATTGCCCATAATAGTTTGAGCCGGCCATTGAATGATGCCCAGCGGATCATTTCCGACCGGAGAGTCAGATGGAATCGCCTCAAAGTGCAACTCCCAGTCCTGCCATTGCCACTCTCTAGAATCCAAAGGGACTCCTCTTACTACGGCTTGAGAATCTACTTGTCGGCTGAGTGATGCCAGCCAATTCTCCAGGAAACTGCGCAACTGTCCGATAGGAGGTTGGGTTTCGCCCACTAGGCGAGGTTCAAGCTTCAGGACGAAGGAACCTGCCTGAATCGAGTTGGCAGCGTCCAATACAACCTTCTCCCGTTGGAGAGCGCCGAACTTTCCGTCGGACTCCTGAGCGACTGTACACTCAACAATCAGACTTGTGTCCCCATAGATGGCTGAGAAATCTGGATGTCCTCCGTAGAAACACGGACCTACCAGCACATCCTTGGCCACCGCCCTAAGGATCTCATGGGTAGTTAGCTCCAGCAGTGCGGAAGCGTGACGCCTATCATCTGCTCTAAACCTGCCCCGCAAGTCCGCCTTCCTCTCCTGAGGGATGTTTGCAAACCATGACTCGAGGGCGACCCTTACGATTTCAGCACAACGCCAAGCCGACCGATTGAAGAACTCAAAAGCAGACTCGGTGCTCCGGCCACCTGAACCGTCCGTGCGTTCGTAGCAGTCGAAAAGATAAGTGTTTTGCATGTTGTCAGTTGTCTCTTTGGCCATTGTTCCACTTGAAAACACGTTCATTTCACCCGTCGCAGTCTTGCACCGTAGGCTCTAGCTCCGCCATCCCCTTCGGCAATCACCACTACGGTTGTTCCTGAACAAGTGAAGGCCATCATCGGGCCACGGGGTCTGGTTTCGTCTCTGGAACGCCTTATGGATTTTTGGAAGAACTTTCTTGGAGACTCCATTTCGCGGCCAGTCATAGATGACAGCGAAGGGATCATCGACGGCGATGTTGCGCTCTAGCCTGGGTGGTATCAGACGCGGGTTGCGGCTTTCTGGTCTTTTCTGGTAATCCGAATGCGTCGGCAGCAGCAGGCCCAGTAGACCGCATCTTGGATTGTTCGGCCTGTGGATGAGACTTGCCGAAATCTCCCAGTCCACGTGCTTGCGCTGCCATGTGCAGGGGCCGATCAAGACGATGGTCACGGTAGCGTCCGCTATGTGGTCGTCCCGGATTCTGCGGCGAATCTCGTCCAGAGGGAGAGTCTCGTCGTGAATGTCTCCCGGGCTGACGGACTTGTCAACCGCCTTGCTATCCAACGCTTGCACTAGCCGGTCCTTGTACTCCTGATCGCCCTCGTGATAGTAGCTGATGAAGACCTTGTGCCTGGAAACTTGGTTCGTGGTCACGACAATGCTCCGGCAAGTGGGGAATCCGACGGGAGTATCAGGCACCAAGCCAGGAATATGGTGAGGGCCACCAGAGGGTAAAACAGCCAAATCGAGACCGATCCCAGACACCTCCCGACCGAGAGAAGCCCCATGCCAGTCGGGACTATGCGGTAAACGTCGGCAGAGTCCAGGTCACCCCGATGCAGCTTTGCTACGAAGGCGTTCTGAGACCTAGTGAAGGCCCGCTCCAGCGCTAGGTAGTAAGAATCCAGGAACAGGAAGAGTAGTGTCGGCACCATAGCTATCAGCGCGTGCTGCGGTTCTCCGGTTCTGGCAACAAGCACCAGAACGGCGGCCACGAGGGTTACACACCACACCTTGCAGGAGCGGCTGTTCTCCGCCATCCGGTTTACTACACCCTGCGTCATGGTCAGGTGCGACTGAACGGAGGAGGATTCTTCATTGAGAGCTTGGTTCTCAACCATGTTGGCTTGCTCCCTCAGTACCTACCTCGGATGCGGACCGCCTCTTCAACCCAATCGGAGATGTTCTCGGCAATGTGGGCATATACGTTCTTGCTGAGCTTGTAAGAAGGGTCATAAGCCTTGACGATGCTGGAGAGCTTTTTGCCATTGACATTGAATGCGTCGAAGGGGTTCGCACCCTTCGCAGATTGATCTCCTCTTCGGTCCTCGATGTTATGAATGTGTATTCCCATCAGGCCCTTCCCACCGTTCCACGCTTTCTCAATCTCGTACTTGATCCACTTACGTCCGGCAGTATTGGTGCCGATGAGAACGATGGCGCATGATTTCCCATGCATCTGTCCGTCGATCCATTTCTTGATAGCAGCATCTCCGCCCTTGGTGATAGCTTCCCAGTCGTTGTCGGATACGGCTGCGTTACCCTCGACAACGCCCATGTTCCTAACCTTGGCTGCTCGCCAATTGTCCGGTTTGTAGTGGAAGCTAAAGAAAGTCCGTCGTTTGACCATCAGTCTTCCTCCGCTCATCCAGTAGCAGGTAATTGCCAGGGTCCTGTAGGAGGCCAGTTCATCTCGAACGACTCGCCCGCCAGAATGCTGTCGCGAACAGGCCCCAGAAAGGACTGTATCCGGTCGCCTACGACTTCGAATGCGCTGGGCGGGGGATTGAACAGCCCGCCCCGATGTCCATAAGCTGTCCAGTAGTCTTGTACTTGCGGGTTAGAGTAATACGCCTGGGTAAGAGCTTCAGGTGTCTCGGTGCTCCAGAGAGTGCCGCGCCGTTCGAAGCACATGGCAACCGCATCTTGTAACTCGGGGCCATCAAAGGCGAAGGTCTCGGACAAAGCCCATACGTCGTAAAAATCCTTCATACGACTGTTTCCTATCCCCAGTTGAACCATAGACTCAAACTTCTCGGCAATAGAAGACACCTGGGGATAAGTGCGCAGAAAAGGCGCCGGAATGCCGTCAATCAAAGTGGGCAACCGGGCCTCTTGGGGGCTAGGGACCACTACGTCGCCAAACCCGAAGTCCACCTGGACATTACACTTGGCAGTTCCAAGAAAGGCAGTGAGGGTGGCTCGCTGACCACCGTACCGATTACCTTCCCGAATCCCTGAGACTCTCAGGGTGCTGATGTCGAGATCTATTCCATCTTCAGGACAGGTGACATTGCAGATGATCGCCATGACGTCTCGAACAGTCGCCTCATCGTTCTCTCCAAAAGCCAATAGGTCAACATCACGCGTTGCCCGATAGGGTTCATCCATCCATAACGCCAATAGGCTCGCGCCTTTCAGGATGCACTGGTCTCGGACCTCGGACTGCCCCAGTCGGTAAAGGAATCGTTCGCAACCGTAACGATCCAGAAAGAGTTGGAATTCAGTCTGTTCGGTTTTCGCTTTGTTGAGCAAGCGAGTTCTGATTGAGGCTGTGACATTAGTTGTCATAGCACCCCGGCTTCCAGTATGGCGCTAAGGCGGCGCGAGGGCAGGACCTCAAGCGTCCGCGTCAGGGCGGCCGTGGTCACCTTTCGGTCTCGGAGGCCTTCTTGCAGAGCTTCCAGCGCGGCCTCCCGCCCCACGAGGCGCTGGAACCGGAAACAGTCGACTATCGTGCGGGCGGGAGAGGTGATGCGGGCAGGCACATCCTCGAACTTCGTTTCCTGGACGCCATAGGTCCAGGCCGCGCCGCTGAATCGAACCAGGCTAACGCTTGTGTCTTCTAGCGTAGGAGGCCTCGCCTTGTGCGGAATGGCGATCCATACCTGGCGCGGGAGTTGGGTGCCAATACCGTGCACCTGGAGAGCCGATAGGAGACAGACGATGGAGTTGGGGACCCGGGCACAGACGGAGGCTATCGAGTAGCGTTCCGTGGGCTCGGCGTCGGCAAGCCGGTAGAGACCCCAGCCAACTCGCTCGACCGCCTCATCCGCCTCAAGCTGCCGAAGCCTATGGTAGGGAATCCCCAGCGGCTCCAGTTGGCTTGGACGAAAGAAGTTGCCGATGCCAGCCTTGTGAAGGATGTCCTCATTGAGTTCGACGGTCATCGCTGTCAGTCCTGTCGGCACTCGGATTACAAGTGCCGACATTCTACAAGACCGGAGCGCAGATGTCAATTTATGTCGGCATGTGCATGCAACCTGCCGACTTTTTTACAATGAAGCAGCGGATATCACTGGGTAGACGTCGAGGCCGTGATCTCGCGCAGCATCCGAACGATGTCCGCTTCGATGTGCCGGATGTCGGTTTCGATGTCCTCCAGCGGGCGCGGCGGTGAATACCGATAGAAGTAGCGGTTGAAGTTGATCTCGTAGCCGACTGTGCCGACCTTGCCGTCCCTGGCATCGCGCTTGGACTCGTCTATCCAGACGTCCGGGACATGGGGCCTGACTTCTCGTTCGAAGAAGGCGTTCACGTCTTCTGCCAGAGGCACCCGCTCGGTATCCCGCAGTTCAGGGTCAGGTTCGGGTTTGCCGTCCTGGGTCCGGCAGATGGCCGCCGTCTCATCACGTTCCGCAAGAGCGCTGACGACCGCCTTTCGAGCCGGAGCCGGCAACTTCAGCCCGGCCTTCTTCACGGCAGCATCTAGGATGCCCTCGAAGGCCTTCCTATCGGTAACTATGGTTTTCGGCAGGCTGTGTAGCAAGTCGAGGATGGACCGCTGGAGTCTAAGGCCCTGGGCTTCCTCTTGTGCCGCCGTATAATCACGCTTCCGTGATGTGGCCAGAGCTTGAAAGCCCTTCTCCTCTTCAATCCGTCCGATACGTTCCGTGCTTGCCTGGAAATTGAGCCTCAGCGGACGTTCCACGGTGACCTTACGGAAACCAAAGTGGGTTGTAGGAAAGACACGGCTTACTATCATTTCTTCTTGATTGCCGTTCCTGCTTACGATGCGGGTATCGCCATCCTGATAGTCGCTCAGAATCTTGAGGATGTCCCGCGCCTTGTCCGGCGGTATCTGACGCCGCTTGTCACCTAGGCTCCTGGGCATCGGTACCCAGAAGGACGAGGCGTCGATGAGTTGCACCTTGCCCTGGCGTTCCGGGATCTTGCGATTGGTGAGCAGCCAGATGTAGGTGGCAATGCCGGTGTTGTAGAAGAGCTGCTCCGGCAGGGCTATCAGCGCCTCCAGCAAGTCATTCTCGAAGATGTAACGACGTATCTCGCTCTCGCCGCTGCCCGCGTCTCCGGTGAAGAGGGGAGAGCCATTCATGATGATGGCGATGCGCGATCCGCCCTCCTTTGGAGTCTTGGCTCTTGCGAGCATGTGCAGTAGGAACAGGAGCTGACCATCGCTGATGCGCGGAAGCCCCGGACCAAACCTACCTGAGCCGCCCCGCCCGTGCTCGGCGCGGACTGCGCTCTCGTCCCGCTTCCAGTCTTTGCCATAGGGCGGGTTCGCAATGAGGTAATCGAAAGTGCTGGTCGCGTGCCTGTCGTTGGAGAGTGTGGTGCCGAAGACGACGTTTTCGGCGTCCTTACCCGTGGGGTCCTTCATGTAGAGGTCGGACTTGGAGACCGCCCAAGTCTCCGGGTTCACCTCCTGACCGTAGAGGTGAATCTCGGCCAAGGGATTGACGGGGCTAGTCAAAAGACTTCCGTTCTCCCGGTGGCCGATGGCGATATGCTCTTTGGCGATGGTTAGCATGCCTCCCGAACCGCAGCATGGATCATAGACCGTGCGTACGGCTCCTTCGCCGTCGATACTGCTTTCGTCTCCAGCGAGCATCAGGTCAACCATAAGGTGAACCACATCCCTAGGTGTGAAGTGCTCACCGGGGTTCTCGTTCAGTGCTTCGTTGAATCTTCGGATCAACTCCTCGAAGATGGTGCCCATCGTGGCATTGTCGATAATGTCAGGATGAAGATCCACGTTCCCGAACCGATCCAACACCTGGAACAGAAGCCCAGCCTCGTCGAGCTTACTGATGGTGTTGTCGAAATCAAACCTCTCCAGTACCTCCCGCATGTTCTGGCTGAAACCTGCGATGTAGTTTCTGAGGTTTGCGGCCACGTTGGGCGCATCGGCCAACAGCCGCTCGAAATCGTAACGAGAGGTATTGTAGAACTTGAAGCCGGAAGCGATTTCCAGTTGACTCCTGGTGTCCTCCAAGCCTCGGCCTCTCAACTCAGCCTGCCGCTGAAGCACATTCTCTTTTGAGGGCGCTAGCACGCAATCGAGCCGTCGCAGGACGGTTAGGGGTAGGATGACGTCCTGGTATTTGCCTCTCTTGAAGGTGTCCCTGATCAGGTCAGCGACTCCCCATATGAAGCTAACTATCTGGCCATAATTCATGGCATCACAACGCTTGCATCTCTTCCAAGCACGCGAAACATACTGACTACCTCGCTAAACCCCCTTGCAGTGCCGCCTCGCCCTCTGAATGTACTTTGCCTCGTCTTTTGCAACAGCAATACAAGTTTGGGAGAAGCGTAATAGAGAATTGGGGACCCGTCAACGTGCGGTCACTTTGCTTCGGCCCTGGAACACTGCCTGCGCTGGCCAGGGATTTCTCTTGAGACTCGTCCTGAGCGTCTCTTCCCGCTTCCAACCGCATCACTTGGCCTACTCCTCCCACAGAGCCTTGACTTCTCCCGCGACGGCTGCCCGTACCTCTTCAAGGGCACTTCGGGCTTTGCCCCAAGTCTCCACGCGTCTCTTCAGGCCTTCATAGAGTTCCCGCTGAGGGGCCAAAGCTAAGGCGACTACCTAACCCCTTCGCCCTACCACAAAACTGCACCCAATACAAGGGTTTGCAAGGCCTTACCTTGGACGAGTTTCCCGTTCAAAATGGGATGTTGAGCCATTGCCGACTGGAGCAGTCGATTGATAGTAGCGGAGCCAAGAACACGACCGTTGAACGGTACGACACAGGCCAGACCGCGCCTTGAGAGAGCGGTCCGGGACTACGTGCGCGCCCATGTCTGGCTGCATGGCCGGCGCAAGGCAGCCGAGGTCCTCGGCGTGTCCCGTCATACCCTCTGGCGATTCCTCAAACGGGGCCACATGGGGCGCGCCGTGCCCTCCGCCGTCCTGAGCGCCGTTGGCAAGAGCGTGCGGGCGATTGAAGCGGCCACCCTGGAGATCATCATCGACCTGGAGGGCCTACGGCCGGACCCTGCGCTGCGTTCCCTGCGCCAGGGTCTCGAGGAGGCGCTTCTACTGCTCTGCGCCGCGCCCCTAGCCACAGTGGAGGAGCTGTCGCGCTTCGGCCGCGTCCCTGCCTCCACGCTCAGAGACCGGTTGAAGAAGCTGACCGAGCGGGGGCTGGTGGACTCCGTGCCGCACCACCTGAGCGCGTTGGGGACTCGGCCGCAGCGCCGGTACTTCCCCACGGAGCAGGGCGTGACCGCAGCAGGCGCAGCCACCAAGGGCGAATCACACATGCTGCGGGCCTACCCGGTGTCGAAGCAGTGGTTCCGGCTGCTAGCCGAGCGGCTGGACGCCATCGCCGTACTCCACCGCGTCGTCGCCATGGTCGCCGACGCCGATCCGCACGGCGACCCGGTGCGAGTGGACCACTACCGCCACGGCCCCTACGACATGCTGCTCACCCTGTCCGGAGGCCGCTCCATCGGCCTGCTGCGCCAGGGGCCGGCGCTGCCCACGTCCAACCTCCGCTACCGCCTCAGGAGCATGGAGCGGATGGACAGCAGCGACAGGCCCTTCGTCACCCTCGTCTTGACCCACGCAGACCAGGCTACCCGCAGGGCCATCCGCTCATTGGGCGACCCTTCGGAGCACCGCAGGACCTTCGTGGTGACGGAAGGGGAGCTTCTGGCCGGAGACCACACGGGAGTCGTCTGGCAGCAGTGCGGGAGCGGCCTGGGCGTCGATCCGCCCGTGCGCATCGACGCCGACGCATCCCTGGCGGGCATCCTGGCCTTGGCGGAGCGCCTGCTGGACTCGTCCCACTCTTTCCTCCGAGACAGCCCCAAGGCGAAGCCCAGCGCCCTGTACTCCTCCGGCGTGCAGGCCGCCATGCCGGAGCCTTCCCAGCAACTCACCTCGACCCTCTCGGCGCGGCTGTCCCGCACCGACAAAGACGCCCTCGACCTGCTGGCCGCCTGGCCCCTGTGCACCCGAGAGCAGCTGGCGGGACTGATGGGCGGCGTCACCCTGCGACGCGTCAACCAGGTGCTCCGTTCCCTGAGCCAGCACAGTCTGGTGAGAGCGGACGGCCCTTTGCACGCGCTCACGGACGAGGGATTGACGTATCTGGCCCGCAGGGACCGGGCCGCCGTCGGGCTCACTCTCGACCGGTGGAGCGCCGAGCCTCTGTACCTGAACCCCGGCGTTTACGCAGGGACTGCGGTGCGCGCCGTCGCCTCCCAGCTGCGGCATCACGCCGGCGTCATCGGCTTCGCCGCCGCCCTGTCCACCGAGGTCTCCCGCTCCCCGGACCACGATCTGTTCGACCTGCTGCCCACCTCCCGCTCCAGCATCGGCTACCGCTACGACTGGACCACCTACGTCATTCATCCCGACGCCTCTTTCACCCTGGAGTACCTGGGCCGGTGCCGTCCGTACCTGCTGGAGTTCGAGCGGAGGGCCACGACGCCGAAGCGTGCCCGCTCCCGCCTGAAGTCCTATCGCCGGTACTTCGACAGCGGATGGGCTGAGCGAGACCACGAGGGGCGTCTGCCCCGGGTACTCTTCGTCTTCGAGTCCTCCGACAGCGAGAAAGCCTTCCTCGACGTCGCCGACACGGTGAAGGGAGTACCCATCATCACCTCCAACGCAAAGACCCTTGCGAAACGGGGCATCCTGGGGGACGCATGGATTCTTCCGCCGCCGCACTCCCTCGACAGGAGGCCGCTGTCCTTGATGCATCAGGTGACAGAATGACCACCACGCCGTTCCGGTCACTTCCTGTAGGGGCTGTCCCAGCATGGCTGCTGGGACCATTTTGGAGGAGTTGTCCGCCCTTCATGCACCTTGTGCCCTCCCGATTGCAATTTGGTGCAGAACTGATACGTCAGGGGATGTCCCGTTCACCCCACTTCTCCATTGCACTTCAGCTTCGGCCCGTAGCCACACCAGCCTCACCCAGGACCTCGATGACCCGGCCTCTGCTGGTCACAGAAGCATGTTCCACCACCGGCCCCAGTCCGTCTCCACGACTTCCTATAGGGGGACAAAAGGGCATTCCTCTACTTACCTTGTCAGCCCCCAACAGGTCGAAACGTGACAATTGTTGCAGCGCCTGGCTCCGCCTCGGAAGGGGTTGCGGGCTGGTGTCGTCGTAGTGTATAGTAAGACAATATACTACAGATGGAGGCAAAAAGAGAGTGACCACCCCCAGACGATCCAAGACCATCACCTTCTCCCTGCCGCCGGAGATGGAGGCGCAGGTGCGGCAGGTGATGAAGGAGGACGACCTCTCCGTGAGCGAGCTGCTCCGGCAGGGTATACGCCTGTTCATGGAGGAACGGGAGTGGCGCAGACGGGAGCGGCTGGAACGGCTGCGCTCCCGCCAGAACGAACAGGAAGACACGAGGAGGAGAGACTGATGAACGACCGACTCGATCTGATACCGGCGGCCCTGTATGCCAGGGTGTCCAGCGACCGCCAGGACGTTGACCTGTCCGTGGCCGCCCAGATGCGGGCGCTCAGGGACTACGCCGAGAAGAACGGCTACCAGGTCGCCCGCGAGTACGTGGACGAGGCCGAGAGCGGGAGAATCGCCGACCGGCCCCAGTTCCAGAGGATGCTGGACGAGGCCAGCAAGCCAGAGGCCCCATTCAAGGAGATTCTGGTCTGGAAGTTCTCCCGGTTCACCCGGAAGCGGGAGCACGCCGTCGCCTTCAAGTCCATGTTGAGGCGCAGGGGAATCCGCGTCGTCTCCATCACCGAGCACGCCGACGACTCCCCAACGGGCAAGCTGATGGAGGCCATCATCGAGAGCGTGGACGAGTTCTACAGCGAGAATTTGGCGCAGGAAGTCGTCCGGGGGATGCGGGAGGCTGCATCCAGAGGCTTCTGGGTCGCCAGCAGGGTGCCGTACGGCTACCGCAAGTTGATGGTGCAGGACGGAGCCAAGAAGC
Source organism: Dehalococcoidia bacterium (assembly GCA_965237875.1). Taxonomy (GTDB): domain Bacteria; phylum Chloroflexota; class Dehalococcoidia; order Lucifugimonadales; family JAGWBF01; genus DAOUJI01. The sequence continues at coordinate 892,524 of CBDEGP010000002.1, read as the reverse complement.
GTCCCACCCTCGAACCCGATCCCGCCACCGCTCCCGTGGTGAAGCGCATCTTCGGCATGGCCGAGTCCGGCAGGGGCATCCTGGACATCACCCGGACCCTCAACGACGAGGGCATCGCCAACCCCACAGGCAGGCTCTGGTCCAAGAACGGCGTCCACATCATCCTCAGAAACGAGACCTACACGGGAACCCTGGTCTGGGGCATCGACGCCAAGGATAAGGCCGAGCCTGTGCGGGTGGAGAAGGCGTTCCCCGCCATCATCTCCAAGTCCCAGTTCCGCCGGGTGAACCGGAAGCTGCGCTCCCGCGCTCCCAAGAGGAGCCACCCCCGCAGGGTGGGAAGCTCCTACCTTCTCAGCGGGCTGGTCAGGTGCAAGGCGTGCAACCGCGCTCTCTCCGGCCAGGACGCCAAGAGCGGGAAGTTCGCCTACTACGTCTGCCAGTCGGTGATGAAGCGAGGCAGCGGGGCCTGCGACGCCCCCAGGCTCAACGCCCGGCGCTTCGAGGAGAAGGTGGTGGGGAAGATTCGGGAGAACGTGCTCACCGAGTCCAACATCCGCGAGCTCGTGAAGCTGGTGGATGAGGAGATGGACGGGATCGCAAAGGAGCAGCGGCAGAAGCTGGAGACCGTCGAGGCGGAGCTCGTGGACGTGAAGCGCAGGTTGGGACGGCTCTACGACCTGGCAGAGACCACCGACCTGGACATCGACGACTTCAAGCCCCGCATCAGAGACCACAGGGAGCGGCAGGAGAGGCTTGAGGCCACGGCGGAGGAGGCGAGGACGTTGCTCTCCCAGCGCAGAGAGGTTCTGGACGACGTGGAGACCATCACGGCCTACGCCCTGGACCTGAGCATGTTCCTGAACGAGAGCGAGCTGACCGAGCGCAGGGCCTTCATCGAGAGCTTCGTGAAGGAGATCGTCGTCATGCCCGACAACGCCGTGGTGCGCTACACGATTCCGATGCCCGACGACAGCCCCATACCGGGGAGAGATGCCGAGGAGATGGCGCTGAACGGCTCGGTTCTGTCTACCGTCAAGTTTGGTGGGCCGGAGCGTACTGAACTGCGAACTTTTCGCTGGGAGCTTCAATTGTAGCGTCTGGATCAAGCGCGCATTGGGGCAGTTATGCACGACTGTGGACTAGCTCGCAGAAACAGGAACTCACCGGTTAGTCCAGATCATCGACATTTCCTACAGTGCAACCGCCGTTCCAGATTCCTGAGAACGGACGCGTGCGTCCCTTCTCCCAGCGCATGCACATGGACAGATCATCCGATGCTAAGCCTAGCAGACACAACGGGCACGACACCTTCCGTCGTATTCAGTGCCTCCGCCAAGAACCTGTTGCCTGCGTCGATTTCAGGCGCAAGGCGTTGAGCAAGATCTCTAGGGAGAAAGCCTATCTGTCCAAATTCATGAACAACAGCGACTGCATTCGGATCTACAGGGCTCTCGTAATCCCTTTGGAGTTCAAGTCTGTCACCTGGCTTAACACGCTGTGCAGCAATCCTGCGATTTTCGTACGATACTCCGACCACGTCCCTCTGAATGGGGAGAATTACATGCAGGGGTCTAATCGGCTTAAGGAGTGGATTGACTATGGTTCTTCCAAGCTTGTATCGGAGGTCATCAAGCACATACCCAGTAACGCCGTAGTCGTGACGTAGTGAGTCATCTGATAAATCTGACAACCACGCAGCAAAGTCTTCATGGGAATAGATCTGTGAAAAGCGTTGTTCAAAAGCCTCTGCGAGGCCGCGTGCAACATTTCGTGTAGCAATTCCCGCCGACATCGCCCACGAAGCTACTGGGTCAGGAAGCCCATATTTCACCATTGATGGGTAGCATCGAATGTACTCCGAAATCTCGTGATCTTGGATTCCCATTGATTCCTTGGCAATTCGGAGTAGGGCCGAGATGATCCAAGGTAGTCGGTATCCGAACAATTCTTCAATATAACGAGACAACTGCTCCGTTGAATCGTCTGCGTTCATCATACGCGTGGCGATGTCAGCGATGGAGTTTCCTTCCACCCACAGACCAAGCAAAACATCTACATCTCCACCGAATCCGGTAGTGGTCTGTGCTTCGGGTAAGTGAAGGCTTGAATCGATTACCAGACGATTCAATGATTCTAGGTCGTCGTAGTTGGCATTCAGGATTAGATTTCGCAATTCGTCTTCGTGCGCATCCACGAATTGACTCACAGCGTCACAAGAGTGACTACTCAACCCAGTTTGAGCGTACAATCGCCGCCGCGATGGGTCAGGCGCAAGACCAAACACATTCTCGGCGGCCAACTGAGCAGATCTGACTAGCGGTTCAATGTCCATGTTATCGGCACGAGCCTGCCATGCCACATAGGTTTCTGACAAGCTGGCGGCCCACTTATCTGAACTGGCAGTCTCGACTCCCTCCTCCACCGCAATAGCTAATATCTCCGGGTCCAAAGTTGCCGCGGCATTCTCAATAGACTCAGAGGAGATATGAGATGCAACCAGCTGCTGTAGAAGCTGAAACAGTGCGCCAGAGACGGGCTCCAGATTAGCTACATCGCTATAGTGGTTGAAATCCCGCATGTCCTGGCGATTGAGGGTGATGTGGACTATCAGACCCTCAGTTTCCATACCAGCGCGCCCAGCTCGTCCAGCTATATTCCAGTAGTCACGGACGGGAATCGGTGAGCGTTGCCCCTCTTCATCTGCGCGCCAGGTACTGTGGACAATCACGGTTCTAACAGGCAAATTAACTCCTTGTGCTAGAGTATTGGTTGCGACAACAACTCTGTAACGGCCAGCGCGACAATCGACCTCAATCGCCTCTCGAACGACGTTAGGAATTCGCCCATGATGAGGAGCCACTCCATTTGACAGGGCTTGAGTTATGATGTGTTCTTCTCCCAACCACTCCCTTGCAAGTTCAAGGGACCTGGTCTGCACTGCACTTACAAAGTGGGGATGAACTGATTGCCCTACAAGCCGTCTGTAGTGGATTGACTTATTGATTATCGCCTTACATACACTCTCAACCCAGTTTGGCTGCGTGCAAAACACCAGTACAGGGCCTTGCTCTGAAAATGTATATGCTAGCTCGGCTGCGGTGTCACCTTTCTCTGTCTTCGGATAGTGTCGGGTGTTGTTGCGTTGAGTATCAGGATTTACGAAGGAGTATTCACGTCGCTGCAAGATTCCGGGGACGAAAGTGTTCAGATCAGGAATCTCCGGATCGCGGTCGAATCTAATAACGCCTGTAGTACCCTGCCATTCAAATCTTGCCCGTCGTTGAATTGTTGGTCGCCAATCTGACGTTATGGATTTCTCAGAAGAACCCGCAAGCCACGCAGCAAAGCCTTGCAATGTCGAATCTGAAATGACGGCAGACATAACTAGGAAGCGGCACGTTGGGATTCGATGTTTCATTCGGGTTAACAAAAGCTCGAACTTGATGCCGCGCTGTGCATCATCCATCATGTGGATTTCATCCAGAACGACCAGTCTGAACTGCTCAGATATTTCAGGACGAAGGCGTAGAACTAGATCCAGCTTTTCAGGAGTTACTATAAGCAAGTCTGCTGTTCGCAGAAGAAAGTCTTCAAACTCATCTGATTCATAGGAACCGATGACGGATGACACTCGATAACCTAGGTCATTCAACACTGAGCCTAGGGTCCTTTCTACTTCCGATGCTAGGGCACGATAAGGAGCAACAAACACGCACTTGGCTCCAGGGTGCCGTTGAAAGGTGTCAATAATGGCCATCTCCGCGATGCGAGTCTTACCACCACTAGTAGGAAGACGGACGACGGCACTGTCATCAGAGCCTAACAGGTCAGATTCAAGCACCTTTATCTGGGATGGCCATAGTTCAGTAACGCCACGGGAGAGCGGCCTTGCAAGCAAGGTCAGGTAGCGCTTCCATACTTCGGACCCTTTCGTATATTGTGCAAGCTGTACCCAGGTGCTTCTGCGCATCATCAGCGGAAGTACTGATCGAATTCCGTATGCAACGTTGGCTTGTAGCGGTGCTCCGATCCCATCAAATATTGCAGTAGCCTCACGCAACAGTTCAACAGACTCCTGGTATGCCGCCTGATCTCCACTCAGGAAAAAACGACATGCTTTAGATAAGCCGTCGGAAAGAACTACTTCACCCAGTTCAAGTGACAGTGCATCTAAAGTCTGCCTAGAGTCTGGTGGGACCCGTAGGACACGGTCTGCAAGCCGTGTAGTTACAATTGCCTTCGCTGTATGAAAGATGCGACGAGCGACTGTGTATCAGCCCTTGAATCGAGGTGAGGCTCTGGCAAGATTTCCTTAGCTAGATATGCGGCGTTGGCTTGATAGCCCGCAAGCTCATATGCCAGGGCCGCGTTGATCAGCGCGGTCGGCCTTGTTACGCCCTCATCTAGTCTGGCCAGGCTTTCCCATGCAAGAGCAAGCTGGCGGGAACGTTCTTGATCGTGCCCCAGAGAGGAGTCCGGGTTAGTAAGAGCAGAGGACTCAAGCGCGTAAAGAGCTGCGGCGGAGTTCCTAGAGAAACGGTTGACAACATAGGTCCAGCGGGGCGAGGTTCCCGAGTCGCCTATGGCCCGCAATGTTGCCTTCGAGCGCACCTGACCGAGTTCGTTTTGGAACCCAGGATCAGTTAACACCGCTTCCATACGGAGATGCAGATCGACGTGATCGTTAGTTGTCATCTTCAATCACCTCCGTACCCATCGCCGAAAAAGCCTTATCAGAAAGGTCTTTCAGGTCTGAGACTCTTGCAACGTAAACCTGCAGTGGTTCGAGATCAAGCTCCTCATCTTCGAGATTCTTTAGTATACGCTCGTCCCATGTGCTCGACTCATGTAGGAGCATGAGCAAGAATTTGTCCAACTCGGTATCGCGGTGAAACAAATACTTCTCGAACGGAACTGTGAGCGGATTGTTTGCATCTCGCAGTTGACGAGCCATGAAAGTCAATATCTCTGGAGTTGTACTATCGGCGTCTTGCTTTAGCTGGTGAGATCCCGCGACAGCTACAGACAAGTCCAAAGAAGTACGCAATTTCGACTCAACGAACACTACTTCTGCGAGATCAGCGTCCGACAGCTTGAGTGCAACACAATCGGTGCCTGGCAAAGTCTGGTTAGTCCCAATTTTGTACCTCAGCTTCATCACAGGGACCAGGTAACCTTCCACATTCTTGAGATAATCTACAGTTACAGCCTCTCCCGAGTCTCCTCGTCTGACATGAAGCCTCGCCCCGGCATGTGAACGAAGAAACTTATCGCGAACTGCCTCGAATCCATATCTGTCAGCTATATTGGCCAAATAATCCTTGCCCCAATAGCTCTCAGCCCATAGATCGGCCAACTCGTGAGACGACGGCACCGCAGGAGTCTCTTTGAGGTCAGTAACCTCAAATGAGAACGTGGGAGCTGGTAGCGGAGAAGGCTTTAACCAGTCAGCTACACCCATGGTGGCTCCATCCCGCTATTCTTCAAAGGCAAACCTCGTCAACAAGCCCTCGCTTCCCGTCTGCTCCGCTGCTATCGCCTCCGCCCCCATCTCCACCAGGTTAGCGTTGGCGCGGCTATCCAGAGTCAGTAGGGGCTTGCCAGAGGCTGCGAGCTTACCGGCAAACGCCTCGGTCTTGCTGCCAGGGGCGGCGTGGGCGATGAAGACCTGGACCGCGAGATTGGCTACGAAGTCGTTACGCTGGGCTGCCAACTCTACTGTTGGCCTGCGTTGGGAGGACGGAAACGGCGATAGGAGTAGCATCCGGCCTTCTTTCATCGGGCCACGCCAGTCGCTGGGAATACGCATCCTGTCGATGCCGCGTGCGGGGCAAACGACGACGGGCTGGCTGCCCCGTAGGAGGAGGCGCAGACACTCCTTCTCCATCGGCGTCTGGAAGCCGCCTATCACTGGCACTCCCGCGTCACACATGGCCCTGGCTAGATCGTAGGTCTTGAGGATGAGGTCGCCGGGGCATTTCTGCGAGCAGAAGAAGGCGGTCAGCGGCTCTTCAAGCAGGCGCATGTCGCCCCGGTGCGCGGTAGTCTGTGGCAAGGACACAACAGTTCCCAGGTCCTTTACGCCAGCTTCCTCGTCCACATGGAGGATCATGCTTGTTTCTCTTCTTCCAGAAGGTCTTTCAGGACAACTACGGGGAGGTCGTTGACGCGTCCGAAGCCAGCGTCATTGGTGACGAACAGCGTGCACTCGAAGTGCAGGGCTGTCGCCGCGTGAAGTGCGTCGGGTGTCCTCAAACCCGTTGCAGCACGCAGTCGAGCCCCCTGCTCCCACAGTTCGCGGGTGACGGGGATCAGATCTACCTCATCGGCGTCGAACAATGCGCGAAACAGCGCCTCGACAACCGTGTCGCCGTCGCGCAGCGGCTTGACGAGTGTTTCCAACACTACGAGGTCGCTACTTACGATGGCGAACCGGCCGGCCTGGGCCTGCCGCCACATTGGTTCAAGCAAAGCCCGGTAGGGTTCGATGCGCTCCACGCTATAGATGAAGGCGCTTGCGTCGAGATAGATCGGTCCGTTAGACGGAAGAGTCAGCGGTCCCATGACGCCCGTTCATCCTTGAGGTAGGACTCCACTTCCTCCGCCGTCTTGAATAAGCGGTGGCCTGGAGCTTCATCCAGAATGTCAACGGCAGACCGCTGGAGTGACGCGGAAGAGTGACGTACAACCACGTCAACAGACTCCCCAACGGGCAGCACCTCGTCCACGATTTCGATCTTGCCTCCCGGTAGCACCGTCGTTCTTACGTGTAGCGCCTTTTGCATTGTCCTTTGTCTCCTTTCAATAGAATGATCGACCCCTGGCTCGTGCAATGCGCTGGAAGGCATTTCAAGTACTCTCTCCACCCCTTATGTCTCATGCGATACTGGGTTCATCCCATAGGATTTCGGCGGCCAGGTACTCGCGTAGAACCATCCTTACCAGAACTCCGCCCGATTCCTGAGATACGGCGTAGCGGTAAACTCTTGGTTGAACCTCTATCCATCCCCCCGGCTGCAAGCCGCCAATTGCCATGTGCTGCATCAGTCGGCTCCCCACCTCTGGCCATAGGGAGCTGTCGACGCCATTCTCGAACTCCTCCCTTTGATTAGGAGGTAGGCGGGACATCGGGCTCATGCCTACCGAGGAAGGTTCCGCAAGCATTGGCTCTCCAAGCTCATAGAAAGCGTGCCCTTTGGCATTCTTCACCATCACCCGCTTGACGCGCTCGATTTCCGGGGTCCATTGAATTTCAGGGGCTCCCCACAGTCTTCTTTGGACACTCCGACATCGATCAATGCGCCTTCGCAGTCCGGGACCTCGCTCCAACGCCCGTGCCGCGGCAGCGAATTGCTGAGGGTCCGGTTCTGTCGATCCGCATATCACCGATGCGCGAAACGCTCCCACATATTCCTCGTCCAGCGAAAAGTCAGCATTACAGTCTTTGTGAACGTAGACTGGACGAATATCCGCAGGAAAAGGCCTGTCCAACAGGAATCTAGTAGGGACGTGCTCCTTGTTAGATGGTCCGTCACTCAGACCTGCTCCACAGTGAATGCAGAAGCCCTTGTTTCGCTCGTCGCTATAGTCTTCCAGTTGCTTCAAAGCAGGTTCACCCTTCCCTACCCATCCGGTACTTGATGTCGTAGTTGATGACGAAGTCCAACTCCTCTTCCGTGAAGCCATAGTGCTGGGCCAGCACCTTGTCGATCTTGTCCACGATGGGCTTGGACGGTTTCAGGTCGAACTCGTCATAGACAACCTTGCCGGTGGCCTTGTAGCGTGTCTCCTTGCGCTGGCTGTGATGCTTGAAGCTGTCCATGAGTTCATCGGTCAACTGAGCCAACCGCCGCTTCGTGGACTTCTCCATACGTTCCAGACCGAGGGTGAAGCTCTCGATCTCCCTGAGATTCAGGTGTCGGCAGTCAGACAGTAAAAGGAACCACCAGTAGAACAACGAGCTGTTCAACGCTGCGACCACAGCGTTGGCGTCTTCCTCGATAGCAAGGCTTAGGGTTTTTACCTGCGTTGAAATCTGCTCTCCATCGCGCTCGTTCCAGAAGTACGGGGCGAAGTCCATCGCTCGGACCCAATACCGAGGCGCATTGTGGTAATAGATGGTGTGTCCGCGCCTTCCGCTGAGAGACACGCCAAGGGGTGCCAGGCACTTCAATCTTACAAGCACTCTAGTCTCCAACAGAGATTCCATCTTGGGCACCGAGTTTGTGAAGCCAAACGATGTTGAGTCTACGTACTCTAGGTGTTGAAGTAGCGTTGGCCGGTTACCTTCGTGCCACCGGTGGTACCGGGAAGAGAACAAAGATTGGCCGCTATTACCCCTCCGAGTAACATAGATGCAAAGCCTTTGGTCGACTCCCTCGAATAGCTTCGACGGGCGAATGTCATAAGTGGACACCCATGTCATGCTATCGTCGAAGAGGGCAGTTTGAACCTCGGCCATTCGGTCAGTGCAAATTGCTGAGTGGGGAACAATCATGCTGGTGCGCCCATCCCTTGAGCACAGTCCCTTGTTTCTCTCAACGACAAAGGCGTATAGATTCCCGCACGGCTCGGTTCTGTAGCCTGTGACCGTGTAGTCGCTCTTGGCCTTGCTGTACTCCACGTACGGCGGGTTCCCGATCACCACGGCGAAGCCGCCCTTGCTCATGATGCCGTAGAACTCGACGAACCAGTGGAAGGGCTGATGGCTAGCGCGCCAGGCGTCGTAGGCGGCGGCTTTTTGGGGGTCCACACCGTACTCGGTGGCTAGGTGGCGGTCCAGTTCGTCGGCGAGGCTGCGAAGGCGGTCGCGGAGGGTCTGCTTGTCGGCGGAGGTCACCTCCCCACCGAGCATAGTCTGCTGTCGTCTGAACTCGTGGGCCATCCAGTCCACGCCGCGGGCATCCTCCTCGATGCGTGCGAGGGCCGCGCGGTCTTCGTCGAACAGGGCCCTGTGCTGTCCGTTGGGCATGACCGTCATTGCCTGACGCACGGCGTCCAACGACGTGAAGCCCACGAGGGTGTTGCCGGCTCGGACGTTGAAGTCTATGTCCGGCAGCGGCTCTATCTGGTCGTCGCTTTCCAGTTGGGCCACCAGCTTGAGGAAGAGGCGGAGCTTGCAGATTTCGACGGCCTCTTCCATGATGTCCACGCCGTAGAGGTTGTTGAGGACGATGGACTTGAGTATGAAGTACCGCTCGCTGGGGTGGCTCTCCATCTGCCCTCGAACCTCGCGGAAGTCGCGCAGGGCTTCGGGATGATGGGGCCGGTCGGTCCTCTCCAGGTCATCCAGGAAGCCCCGCATACCTTCCAGGCAGGCGGTGTAGAGTGGTTCGAGAACGTTGAGGGCGGCGAACAGGAATGCGCCGGAGCCGCAGGTAGGGTCGAGGACCGATACGTCCCGCATCGCGTGCCAGAAGGCGCGCAGGAGCTCGGGCCCCTCGCTCTGGGCGATAACGTCCCTGGCGAACCGCTCGATGTCCAGGTTCAGGGTGATGAGGTCGTTGACGTCCTGCACCTCACCCGACGCGAGCTTGGCTCGGATCTCGGCGTAGCGTGAGCGGCGGGCGACGACCTCGCGCCAAGTCTCGGTGGGCAGGGCGTAGTCGTCGGGTGCGGGCCGGTTCCAATCGCCGCGCTGTGACACGTCGCCGATGCCGGCGGCGATGTCGCCGGGCAGCTCGAAAGGCGCTTCGAGGCGGACCGGAGCCTCCGGCTGCCGGGCGTTCCAGGTGATGCCGTGGCCGACGGCGGGGTAGATGTATCGGTCGGGGTCGTCCCGGAGCAGCCGCCAAACGCCGCCGTCCGGCCCGAAGGCCACCGGGCACTCCTTTCTGGCAGTGTCGAACAGGAACGGGATCACGGTATTGCGCGAGATGTAGCCGGTGATGTCCTCCTTGGTGTAGTAGGCGCCCATCTGTTTCTGGTTGACGTACTTCTCGAAAATGTAGCCTAGAACGTCGGGGTTGATCTCGTTGTCTTCCCGGTAGGGCCGCTCGTCCAGGTGCCATCGGTAGCCGTCGAAGAAGTCTAAGACCCCCTCGAAGGCAGCGTCGGGGATGGAGATGTCAGGGTTGTCGCGCTCCAGGTCGTGAACGTCGAAGAGGCCGCCGTTCAAGAAGGGGACCTTGCCTAGCAGCGTGGCGAGGTCGGGCGCACGCTGGGCTTCGGGCTGCCCCAGCCCGTGGTGGAAGAGCTTAAGCAGGAACTCGCGATAGAACTGCTGGAAGCGGCCGTCGCCATACCTGCTCTGGACCTCGCGCAGCTTAGTGCGAAGGTAGTCGGCGTTGCCGTCCAGGAAATCCTGCTTCTGGACGAAGTAGACGAACATCATGCGGTTGAGCATGAGGGAGGCGTACCAGTCGCGGTCGCCCTGGGCGGTGATGCCCTCGATGAAGTCCCCGAAGGCGGTCAGCTCGGTCCTGAAGCGGTCGTAGAAGCGCTTGGTGACTTTCTCAACGTCGAAAACCTTGCCGACGCGAGAGACAACGTCGGTAATCCCTATGCCCTTCGCCTCGTCTTCCAGAGTGACGATGAAACCGTCCAGACGTTGCAGCAGCGGTTGCCCAGTCTGACCCGTGTGAAACTTGTGCTCTCGGCAGGAGGTGGGTTTGCCAGCCAGCCGCTTGACCCATTGCCAAACCTGCTGCGTGCGCGCGCCATCCACAAAAATGATGAGGTGCTCAAAGGCACGCTTGGTGACCTGCGTCTCGATCTTGCGCCGCACCGGGTACTCCGGTATAGCGCCGTCGGGTCCCGGGGCGCACTCGAAGACGGCGAACTGTGCCTTCTCCGCCACGGGCTTGAGCGCGTACTCGTGGCCGTCAGCGGGGAGGACTAGCGGCTCGCCTTGGAAGTGGTCCCAGCCCAAGCCCTCCACGAAGAGACGTGGAAAGTCGAAAGCCTGTAGGTGGGGCCGTAGCTCTTCAATGGAGACTGGCATCAGGAGTCGCCCTACGTATCGAATAAGCCCAGGGAGCAGATGATTTGCGGTTCCTGTGCCTCGGCCGTGGCGTCCCAGGTCAGGTAGAGTCTGTCCTCCTCACGCAGCGACATGACGATTTCGGCCAACTGGTCGTCAGAGACGCCGCTTCGGAGTTGCCGGTTCAGGGTGTCCACTGCCGACTGGCGCAGAGGGTAGCGGTAAATATCGTCGATGGCCTTGTGTAGCGCTTCTACGTCAAACAACTGGCCCTTGATCGCCTCTGCGAACTGCTTGAGACGGGTGTAGGTGCGGAAGCGGGCGCCGGAGGGCCGTCCCAGCTGGCCGCCGACTCGCTTCTCCTCCCTCACGACGTGCCTGACGCCCTCGGCGACGAGCTCGTGGTGGCTCTCGTGGTGAGGCTGCGCGGGGGTGTCGGGCCTGCACTCGGCGGCGGAGAGGATTTCAAGCTGCGACTCGGTGATGCTGTGACCCTCGCGGTCCACGTAGGCCAGGGCGTCGTTGCCGTCGGCGGTGCGCATGAACACGAGCACACCTTCGGGCCGTTGAGCGATGGGCGTGTGCACCCGAGAGGAGAACACGACGTCGGATAGGTCGGCGACGGCCTTCTCCAATCGCGGGTCCGCGCTGATAGCGTTCTTCCATATCTGGTAGGCGTGGGACGCAAGGTCTACGTCGCCCTCCGGGTCGCCGTCCAATATACCCGCGTGCTCGTGGTATAGGTTGACGATGGCCTGGTCGTCGTCTTCGTCCTCGAAGAACGCCTCGTCCGCGCCGACCACCTCTGCGGTCTGGCGGAGCCGGGTCCGGACTCGCCCCCGCAGGTCGATGATGCGCTCAACCCCCTCGGCGGGCAGGAAGGAATGACAAAGTATCTCCTCGGCCTTCTGGCCTATGCGGTCAACGCGGCCCGCACGCTGGATGAGACGGATGATGGCCCAGGGCAAGTCGTAGTTCACAACGACATGGGAGTCCTGAAGGTTCTGGCCCTCGCTCAGGACGTCGGTGGCGACCATGACGCGAAGCTCCCGCTCCGGTTTGCCCTGGCCCGGCCGCTGGTTACTGTCTGGGCTGAATCGCCATGCCAACTGAGTGGGGTTGGCGGAACTGCCGGTGACGCCCGCCATGTCCGCAACCCCTCTGTTCTTGAGCTGCGCTTCCAGGTAATCAACCGTGTCGGCGAACTGGGAGAACACCAGCACCTTCCGGTCCGGGAGGGTTTCCGTCAGCAGTGAGTAGAGTGCGTCGAGCTTGGCGTCTTTGGCGGGGTCCCACGCCCCGTAATCCGTCAGGATGGCTTGGAGGGCATCGGCGTCTGACTGAAGCTCGCTCTCAAGGGAGCTCTTGAATAAGTCAGCGCGGAGCCACTTGAAGCGGCGCCTGTAGCGGCCCTCGTACTCGGAGTATATCTGAGCTGCCCGCGCCTCGAAATCGGCGGCAGACCAAGCGCGGCCGGTCTCTTCGAGGCCTTCCTCCTGCTCGTCGTCGTCAGGGTCGAAGAGAGCACCCTTCGCCTGGTCTGCATCCTCGTCGGTGAAGCGGGAGTCCAGCATCTCAGCGTCCTGTGTGCCAAGGGGTAGAGGCAGGTCGTGCCTGATGGCATGGAGGAAGACATAGTTGCGGAGTACGTGCCGCTCGACGGACTGTAGGAAGGCCGCACCACTACTCTCCAGGCGTTTGAACAGGTTTGTGCGGCAGAATCCGATGAGCCGCTTGCCAGCCCGGGATAGGTCGTCGATCTGTCGCTCCTCCTCCTTACTAGGTGGCGTCTCTGGGTTATCCTGTAGGTAATTGCCGAGGCCGTACCTGGGCAGGTGCAGGTCCTTCACTATGTCGACCACCTTCGGCGAGTACAGCTTGGCGTACTGGTCGTTGGGGTTGGAGTCGTCGATGGCGAACTTGACCGTCTTTGGCACGCGGGAAGGGAAGAAGGAGCGGGTCCCGTCCTCGTAGGTGAGAAACTTCCTGCCTGTCTCCTGTTCCGTCTCCGCGTAGTTGTCCTGGATGAAGCTGCGGGTGCGGCGCACTAGATAGAGGCGCATTAGGTCGCGCCAGTCGTCGGCGTACTCGCTGAAGTCAAAGGCTGCCAGGGTGCGTGGCGAGGCCTGGTGGCGCCTGCTGAACTCGACCTCGCCCAACTGTCGGAGGAGTCGTTCGGGGCGGATGCCGAGGTCCTGGTCTTCCTCCACGAAGATACGGAGTTGGCTGGACAGGTCCAAGTACGTCTTGTTGTAGGGCGTGGCCGATAGGAGGATGCACTTGCTCTCGTTTGCGCGTACGTACTCCTGGATGGCACGGTAGCGGCGGCCCTCACGGTTGCGAAGGTTATGACTCTCGTCAATGACAACAAGTCGATAGCGGCGCAGAGTGGGCAGCTCGCCGAGAACCCTGCTTTGGGACAGCACTCTAGCCCGCAGCTGGTACTGGTACACGTAGTCTTCCCACATGGGGACGAGATTCTTCGGGCAGATGATCAACGTCTCCAACCCGAAGTCGTCCTCGAAGATGCGAGCGACAGCGGTGGCCATGAGCGTCTTGCCAAGGCCCACCACGTCCCCGATGAGCACGCCGTTGCGCTTGTTCAGGTGGTGAGCGGCGATCTTGACAGCCGCTGCCTGGAAGTCGAACATGCGGTCACCGAACACGCTGGGAATCCTGAACTCGGCGAGACCGGCGCGGGCTTCGTGGGAGAGGTGATAGGCCATCTTGAGGTAGACGTGGTACGGTGGTATCAGTGCTCCCCGCGCCCAGCTTTCCTCAATGATCTGGAGCATCTCGTCCGTGATGTCCACGCAGAACCGGTCGTTCCACCTGTCCTCGAACCACTTCTTGAGCTTGAGTGCGGCGTCGTGGTCGAGCACGTCCACGTTCAACTCGCCCTGCCCGGACAGACCGGCGAAGGTCAGGTTGCTGCTTCCCACGTAGGCAATAATGGGGTTGACGGGATCGTCGCGGAACAGCAGGTAGAGCTTTGCGTGCAGGGGGTGACGCAGAAAGAGCTTGACGACGACCTTCTTGGCGCGAAGCTGGGCTGCCAACTGACGCAGGGTCCGCTCGTCCGCGTTGGTCGGAACGCCAATGGTGAGCTGTCGACGCAGCTGCTCGGCCAGCTGGACTCTGAGGCGGTGCGCCGTCTGGTTGTCCATGCCGGAGGGCCTGTCGAGCAGGCTCAGGGCCTCCCGGAGCTCCTCGTGAGGGAGACGCTGCATCCCTATTAGCACACGGCAGGGGCCACCGCCCTGGTCCCAGTCGTCCACGTATGGCGCAAGACCTCCCCAGCCGCGCAGATTGAAGTAGCCCACGCAGAAGTCCGCTCGTGAGGAGAGGCCCAGAGTCTCCTGCAGGGCAGGCAGGAGACTGGAGCCAGGCTCAAGGTTGTCTAAAATGCGCGGCATAGAATGCTCTTACTCGCTATTCTTTGACATTTTCATTCGGGTTCCGCTTCGTCCCGTTGGAGTCGTCGGGTCAGTTGAGCGAGTCTCTGAATCACTCCCTTCCCCGGCCTTCACCCATTCGTCTACTTCTGAGAGCCGAAAGCGCAGGAGGCGTCCTACTCTGTGCGCAGGGAAGTCCTTAGTGTCGACCCAACGGTAGATCGAGTCTCTGGCTACACGTAAGTGGGCAGCAACGTCTGCAATGCCAACCCAACCTTCTTCAGAAGCCATCTGACTAACTCCTCTTCACAAGACTATAAGAATACATATGAAAATATACGACGATAGGTATCCCTCGTCAATCATGACCTCTCTCTTCCCAAGCGCAGGGAAGGCAGGACACAGATTCCAGGCAACAAAAAAAGGCCCCATACATGGACAGGCAGGGGCAGCCATCGTTGGAATACGATGGCTGCCCCTGTTGCATTTGCGGTCTAGCGCCCCGCGCCGACCAACTCCTCCTCCCGTTCCTGCTCCAGGGTCAGCACCCACTCGAAGAGTGACGCGGTTGTGGGCTGGGGCTTGCGGTTGCGGCCCTTGGGCTTGACCGGCTCCTCGGCCATGAGCTCCGCCCCAGGGGAACAGCGACTGCTGCGGCTCCGGGAGAACTTTCCGCTGGGAGGTCACGCTTTAGGGAGCCGGAAGCCGGTCGGGAGAAACGAGCCTTTGACCCGACGGGGCCGGAGGTTCGTTCATCGCATCGAAAGATTGGGTCCGGTAGAGCGCCCCCGGTTGCGCCGCCCCAGCAGCTGTTGACGGACGCGGGCGTGACCCTAGCCCTCATTATCGGGGCTGCACCTTGATGAAGACAAGCCCGGTCATGGCGGTTTCGGCGGCGGCATTCGCCGCGATGTGTTCACAGGATCATCGAGGCAGTCCCCTTCACTGCTCCCTGCGACGGGTTGAACGAGGCCATAGGCCGGTCAATGAGTTCACAAAGACCTGCGTGATGGAGTAAAATGTCGGATGCCTGACCGATGCCTGACCATTGAAGGGAGCTATTCGCTTGTCGTTCGCTGGGCTCCTATGCGCACTAACAATAGCGAGTGAACCGGCCCTGCCTGTTCCGTACGCCCCGCTGTGGGTTTCTGCGCTCAGCCGTTCTACCCCCCCCCCCGATTTTCGTCAGATAACCCGGAGCCGCGTCGTGATTCTCTCACTCAGGCTGGCTCCGATTCCATTAGCGGCAACCGTCGCGTCGGCGCTGTTCCTTGCCGGGGCGCTGGTCGTCACGCTCACGGCATTGCTCGTCGCGGCAGGCACTCACTTGCCGGGGAAAGAGTCGGGGTCACAGCTGCGATCAGTTCAGCGTCAATACGAATGAGCAGGGAACCTCCGCTTCACATACCCATGTAGGACTGAACGCCGAGACAACCGACCACTGCCTTCGAAGAGATTCACGTAACCCAATGCTTGCGAGGTAAGACATAAGAAGGAAACTGCAGCACCCCCGAACCCTCCTAGCAAGGGCTTCGCTGGCAATGGCCGCCTTGGTCATGCTGGTCGTAACGGGAACCTTGCTGAGCGGCACGCCTATGGCCTCAGCGCAAGCCAACTCCCCAGTGACCGGACAGCCCACCATATCCATGTGGCCCGTGCCCGTAACCCCTCGAGTGACGCAGACCCTCCGGGCCTACACAACGGCCATTGAAGACGAGGATGGCATGGATGATGTCAGCTTCACCTACCAATGGGTTTCAAACGACGGTTCCACGGATACGGACATAGAAGGGGAGACGGGCCGCACCTACGTTTTGCGGCCGTCCGACGAGGGAAAGACTTTCAAGGTAAGGGTCGCCTTCACGGACAATGGCGGCAACGAGGAATCTGTCACCAGTGAGCCGACAGTGGAGGTGGTCGCGGAAGACGCGGGCATCTGCGGGCGGACTCCGGCTGTCCGTAAACGTCTTCTCCGTATGGTCGATGTCGATTTCGATAGTTTTGTTGATTGTGCCATTGTCACCGACGCTCACCTGACGTCGGTGACATTCATGTTATTGCATGGAATTCCCGGGAGCATTCCCCCACCCGACTTCGACTCGCTGAGACCAGGTGATTTGGATGGCCTCACCAACCTTGAGACCCTCGAAGTGACAGGCCCCATCTCAGAACTGCCGGATGGACTATTCGACGACCTTACGGCGCTTAGAAGGCTTACGCTGAGTAGGACAAACTTGACCGGATTACCTGAGGGAGTATTCGATAACCTCACGAGGTTGACGTCTCTGGACTTGACTGGGAACCGCAGCCTGAACGCACTTCCAGACGGAGCGTTTGACAACCTGTCCAACCTGACGGAGTTGGACCTGCGAAGCAGTGGCTTTACGCAACTGCCGGATGACGTCTTCGACAGCCTGACCAAACTCCGTCATCTAGAACTGTCCGGCAATCCCTTGACCGCACTGCCGGATGACGTCTTCGACAGCCTGACCAAACTCCGTCATCTAGAACTGTACGGCAATCCCTTGACCGCACTGCCGGAAGGAGCGTTCGATAACCTCACCAACCTAAGGGTCTTAAAGGTAAATGCCAACTTGACCACGTTGCCGGAAGGGCTGTTAGACAACCTCACCAATCTCGAAACATTGTCCTTGGGTGGGGATGAGTTGACCGCGCTTCCGGACGGACTGTTCGACAACCTCACCAACCTTGAGTGGTTGGGTCTCGGTGGTAACGAACTGGCCTCTCTGCCGGGCGGGATATTCGACAGCCTCACCAATCTCGAGTCGTTGGTTCTCAACGGTAACGAATTGGCCTCTCTGCCGGCCGACCTTTTCCAGCACACGACCAGTCTGAGAAGGCTGTTGCTGGGTGGTAACCCAGGAGCCCCGTTTGTTTTCGGTCTGGAAGTAGCGCGTAACGACGATGGCTCCGTTGTTGTCAATGTGTCAGACGCAACCCCCTTCGACATACATTTGACCTTGGAAGCTGAAGGAGGGGCGCTTTCCGCCACGGAAGTGACGTTGCCAGCCGGCAGCAACAGCAGCGAGAAAATAGATGTGTCTCCCGCCGGAGATGGGGCTACTGCGGTTAGAGTAGTTTCGGCAGAGTTCGATGCCACCTACATCTCCGGTATCGCCGTCCGGCGCGGCACTCCACTAACCCTGGCGAACGCAAATAGCGACAATCACTTGGCGACCGGAGCTCCCACTACCACTGGGACAGCACAGGTGGGCCAGACACTGGCCGCTTCCACGTCAGCCATTGCGGACCAAGACGGGTTGACGAACGTGACGTTCGAGTACCAGTGGGCTTCCAGCGATGGGACGACTGACAGGGACATTGAAGGCGCGACCGGCTCCACCTACACGCTCGTTGCTTCTGTTGTGGGAACACAGGTCAAGGTGCTCGTGACTTTCGCGGACGACGCCGGGAATCATGAGATGCTGACCAGCGAGGCGACAGCTAACGTGGAATCGGCCCCCAACGTGCCGGCGACCGGACAACCGGTGGTCATCGGTAAAACGTACGTCAAAACTTTCGAAATCCTGCAAGCGGACCTGTCTAACATTGCCGACGAGAACGGTATGACTGGCGCGGAATTCGCCTATACGTGGACATACACCTCAGACCGCGGAGAGTTCGTGGATTCGTACGATTCCACAAATCGTATTTTCACGAGCAATAGAGGCGACACCATAAAGGTCTATGTCACCTTTATGGATGACGGCGGGAACTGGGAGAGGGTAGCGAGCGATGCGTTTGGGCCCATTACCTATGCTCCCAGACCGGCGGAAGGGGCGCCTGTCATACACGGAATACCGCGGGTGGGGGAGCGGCTAACTGCGGGTACCCACGGCATCTTTGACGGCAATGGCACAGAGAACATGAGCGACGTACAGTGGCAGTGGCTTGTGGATGACACAGAGGTTGAGGGTGAAGCAGGCAGGTCCTACATGGTCAAGTCCACTGACGTTGGCAAGACCATAAAGGTGCGCCTGTCATTTAGAGACAACGACGGTTTTCCCGAGTCGCTGGTGAGCGCGCCTACAGCCCCTGTGGTGGCTGCCGACAGCCTCAACAGCCCGGCGACAGGCGCGCCCCTCATCAGAGGCACTGTCAAAGTTGGCAATACCCTGAGAGCAATAACCGACTATAGCTCGTACATCCGCGATGCAAATGGGCTGACTGACCCGACCTTCACCTACCAGTGGATACGGAGCGACGGGACCACAGATACGAACATATCGGATGCGACCAGCGATACCTATACCCTCGTGGCCGCGGACGAGGGCAAGACACTGAAGGTTAGGGTGTTCTTCACTGACGATGCGGGTAACGACGAGACGTTAATCAGCGCTCCGAGTACCGCCGTGGCTCCCGCCACGACCCCCAGTGCCAACAACCCCGCCCAAGGAGCCCCTGTCATTGTTGGCACTGTCCAGGTGGGCGAGACGCTTACGGTTGACACCTCAGGCATCTCCGACGCTGATGGGATGGAGAATGCGACTTTCAGCTTCACCTGGCATGCCGGCTACATTGAGGGTCAAGGTGGGCAGCTTCTTTTCATGGGCTTTGGAGGCTACACGGTCCAGCCTGGCGACGCGGACAAGACACTGAGAGTGCAATGGTTTTTCGTCGATGACAGAGCTAGCCACGAGCACGGGAGTGTGACGACGGCTACGGTGGCGGCGACGATCCCAGACGCTCCAGAGAACCTTAGTGCCTCTCCCTCGGCCACGGGTGCATTGGGTATTCAATGGGATGCCCCCTGGTGGGACCCGCTTAGTCTGTGGGAAAGCGGAGCAGTCGGGGACGGCGGCTCGCCGATTACTACCTACACGGTGCAGTGGAAAAAGGCGGCCGGCAATTGGGACACCGATGAGGATGTATCCGAGGCGACGGCTACGAGCACAACCCATACCATATCGGGCCTAGAACTGGATGTGGAATATGCCGTCCGAGTTCTTGCGACCAACGCCGTCGGGGATGGCCCGGCCTCCGATGAAGTCACCGCGACTGTTGTCGCCCTAACCTCTCAGCGACAGGCCGCCACTCAGAACACCCCGGCCACCGGGCAGCCCACCATCAGCGGGACGGCGCAGGTGGGCGAGACGCTGACGGCGGAGACCTCGGCCATCGAGGACGCCGACGGGCTGGACAACGTGGCCTACAACTACCAGTGGCTCGCCGCCGACACGGAGATTGCCGGGGCGACCAGCAGCAACTACACCCTGGTGGACGCCGACGAGGGCAAGACCATCAGGGTGAAGGTGTCCTTCACCGACGACGCCGAGAACCAGGAATCGCTGACCAGCGAGGCGACGGAAACGGTGGGCGTGTCGGAATCACACGACCGACCCTACAACCTCCAGGCCACCGTGGCGGAGGGAGCCATCACCCTGACCTGGCAGGACCCCGATACGCACCGCAGCCACGGCTCGTACCATATCCTCCGCCACCGACCTGAACTGGGGGAAGACAAGGGGCTTGTCTATGTGGAGTACACCCCCAGCGCTGACCGTACCTTCACCGACAGCGCGGTAGAACCGGGGGTCCTGTACGTCTTTGCCGTGAAAGCGGTGAAGGATTACTTCGGCTTCCTGGGGCCAGCGTCGGACCTCGTGGAGGTGCGGATGCCTCCGGGCGAAGGTGGGGAGGCTCCAAACAGCCCGGCGACCGGCGTTCCGACCATCAGCGGGACGGCGCAGGTGGGCGAGACCCTGACGGGCAATACCTCAGGCATCGCCGACGAGGACGGGCTGGACAACGCCAGCTTCGCCTACCAGTGGATGGCCGACGACTCGGACATAGCTGGGGCGACGGACTCGACCTACACGCTCACGCCGGACTACCTGGGCAAGAGCGTCAAGGTGCGCGTCACCTTCACCGACGACGCCGGCAATGAGGAATCGCTGACCAGCGTGGCGACCGACGAGGTGGAGGCCCGTCCCAACAGCCCGGCCACGGGACAGCCCACCATCACCGGAACGGCTCAGGTGGGCGAGACGCTGACCGCCTCTACGTCGGGCATCGAGGATGCCGACGGGCTGAGCAACGTGGCCTACAACCACCAGTGGCTCGCCGCCGACGCGGAGATTGCCGGGGCGACCAGCAGCAGCTACACCCTGGCGGACGCCGACGAGGGCAAGACCATCAGGGTGAAGGTGTCCTTCACCGACGACGCCGAGAACCAGGAATCGCTGACCAGCGAGGCGACGGAGGCGGTTCAGCCAAAGGCCAATTCTCCGGCCACCGGGCAGCCCACCATCAGTGGCACGGCGCAGGTGGGGGAGACGCTGACTGTGGACACGTCGGGCATCGCTGACGCAGATGGGCTTACCAACGTGTCTTTCAACCACCAGTGGGTCTCCAACGACGGAACGACGGACACAGACATTGAGGACGCCGCCGGCTCCACCTACACGCTGGACGCCGACGATGAGGGCAAGACCATCAAGGTGCGGGTGTCCTTCACCGACGACGCTGGCAACGAGGAGACGCTGACCAGCGGGGCGACCGCGGAGGTTGCGGCCAGGCCCAACACTCCTGCCACGGGAGCTCCCACCATCAGCGGCACGGCCCAGGTGGGCGAGACGCTGACCGCCTCTACGTCGGGCATCGCCGACGCCGACGGGCTGAGCGGCGCGACCTTCACTTACCAGTGGCTCGCTGATGAGGAGATCCAGGACGCGACGGACTCAACCTATATCCCGGACGCTGACAATGAGGGCCAGACCATCAAGGTCAGGGTGTCCTTCACCGACGACGCGGGCAACGAGGAGACGCTTACCAGCACGGCGACTAGGAGAGTGGCGGCCAGGCCCAACACAGCGGTGACGGGCGCGCCCAGGAATCTGAAGGTCACTGCGGGCGACGGCGGGGAGTTGAAAGTCTCCTGGGAAGGGCCGGCCAGCGACAGCGGTTCAACGATTACCGGTTACAAGGTGCAGTGGAAGTCCGGCGCCGAGGAGTACGACGGTACGGCCGCGTCAACCCGGCAGGCGACGGTTACCGGCATGGCAAGTCTGTCATACATCATCACCGGACTGACCAACGACGTCGCACACACGGTGCGGGTCATTGCGATTAACAGTCAGGGCGACGGCGCCCCGTCGGCCGGGGTAACCGGCACGCCGCTTTCAAAGAATGCGCAGCTTCACGCATGGATCGAAAAGGATATTGTAGAGAAGCATGAAGGCGACCACCCGTGGCTACGTACAACCTGGGAATACATGAATGAGCCGGGCTTTGAACTTGTAGCGATGATCCATAACAAATTTGCGGGCAGAGTCTTTGTTAGGCACTTTGTTTCCTCGGAGCATGGATTGGAAGGAACCAAAGCATATCGAATGGAGGTAGAGATTCGCTACTTGCCACACTCGAAGGGCTTGATGCCCGAACAGGTTGCCATACATGAAATGGCTCATGTATATACTTTGACAAATGACCTGTCGGCGACCCCCGCTCCTCTGGGTATCGCACACGTATATTTCGAGAGAATGGAAGGTATAGTTTCGTCATGCGTCAGCCGCGAAATTTACGCTAGTATGACTACGATAGACGTATTAGGCCCCATCAGCACGAGCTACTGGAGAAAATGTCGCGGAACCAACGACGATGGCAATATCGACTCTCTGACCCAGGAAGCCCTTTCTGTGGTGGGCAGCGCGCTTAGCGGCCGGATGCCGCAATGGTTCGCTGACACCTACAACGACTCTGAGGGCAACACGGATCTGGAAACACTATGGGCTGATGTTAAGGCTACCGGTGACAACTATAGGCCAACCGTCGTGTACCGGCTTCGCAATGCGTTCGGGGGCTACTGCGACAATGAAAAAATAGCCCGATATGCCCATGACGGGTATAACGGAGTTGAAAGGAACCCCTGGCGAGACGGTGGATGCGTGCCCAAGACGCCGGGCAAGCTGGCCGCCACAGCCGGTGACGGGGAACTGGTCTTGTCCTGGGAAGCGCCGGCTTACGACGGCGGCTCGCCGATTGAAAGTTACAGGGTGCAATGGAAGTCAGGTTCCGAAGGGTACGATTCGTCCCGGCAGGCGGTGGTGACCGATCTTGGAAGCCTGTCGCACACGATCACGGGATTGACCAACGGCGCCGCCTACATGGTGCGCATCGTGGCCTACAACCACAACGGCGACGGCGAAGTTGCTGAAGTTACGGCGACGCCGACGCCGAACAGGTACGCGACAGGCGCGCCGACCATCAGCGGCACGGCGCAAGTGGGAGAGACACTGACGGCGGGTACATCGGAAGTCGCGGACTCGGACGGCCTGGACAACGCGGCCTTCAGCTACCAGTGGATACGCAACGACGGGAACACCGATGAGGACATCCAGGACGCGACGGCCTCTACCTACACCCTGGTTGCCGAAGACCAGGGCAAGACCGTCAGGGTTCGGGTGAGCTTCACCGACGACGGGGGCAACGACGAGACGCTGACCAGCGCGGCTACGGCGGCTGGAGCAGAGCCGACTGACCGGCCGCACGGCCTCGCTGTCACTGCATCCCTCGACACCATAATCCTGACATGGAAGGACGCGGACAACGATCCTGGATTGGACCTTTACCAGATATTGCGTCACAGGCCGGAACTGGGCGAACCCGAACCGCTGGTGTACGTGGAATACACCCAAAGCAGCTCCCCAACCTTCACGGACACGGAGGTGGAGCCGGGCGTACTTTACGTGTACAGGGTGAAGGCGGTAGTTGACCCCTTTGGGTATCTTGGCGAAGCGTCCGGCGCCGCCGAGATTAGGATGGCGGATAACAACACGTTGGCCAACGGCGCGCCCAACATCACCGGAACGGCGCAGGTAGGCGAGACACTGACGGCGGATACGTCGGGAATCGCCGATTCGGACGGGCTAGACAACGCTACCTTCAGATACCAGTGGGTCTCCAACGACGGAACAACGGACACGGACATTGAGGACGCCGCCAGATCCACCTACACCCCTGTGGCCACCGACGAGGGCGAGACCATCAAGGTGCGGGTAAGCTTCACCGACGATGGGGGAAATGCGGAAACTTTGACCAGCGAGGCCACGGCTGTAGTAGAAGCTGCCCTGACCGCTGAACTCCAGGGCGTTCCCGACAGCCACAACGGTTCAGGGACGTTTACCTTCCGCATCCTCTTTAGCGAGCCGGTGAACGTCGGTTACGCAACGCTTAAGGAACACTCTTTCCAGGTATCCAACGCGACGATCAAAAGGGCACAACAGGTGGACGGCCGGAACGACTTGCGGAAATTTACGATTCAGCCGGCATCGGATGCCGGCGTGGTGCTGGTGCTCCCCACTACAGCGGACTGCGCCAATCAAGGAGCGATCTGCACCAATGACGGGAAGCGTTTATCCACACGTCTGGAGATTGCAGTGCAGGGACCGGCTCCCGCCAACTCGGAGGCAACTGGGATGCCGACCGTCAGCGGGACGGCCCAAGTGGGGGAGACACTCACGGCGTCCGCCTCGGGCGTCAGCGACGCCGACGGTCTGGACAACGCTACCTTCAGCTACCAGTGGATTCGGAACGACGGGAGCACGAAGGCCGACATTCAAGACGCAACGGAGTCCACCTACACCCTAGCCGCCGACGACGAGGGCAAGACCGTCAAGGTGCGGGTGTCCTTCACTGACGATGCCGGTAACGAGGAGACGCTGACCAGTGCGGCCACTGCCGCCGCGGCCGGTGCGCCGTCCGAGCCTTTGACGGCCAGCCTGGAGAACACCCCGGAGAACCATGACGGGGAAACCCCCTCACCTTCGAGCTGCGGTTCAGCGAGGAGTTCGAGCTGAGCTACCAGACCCTGCGGGACCATGCGTTCACGGTGGAAGGAGGGATGGTGAAGAAGGCGCAGCGGATGGATAAACCCAGCAACATACACTGGCGGATTACCGTTGAACCGGACTCCAGCGCCACCGTCACGGTGGTCCTGCCCGTCACCACGGACTGCAACGCCACGGGGGCCATCTGCACCGAGAACGGCAGGATGCTGTCCAACCGGCTGGAATTGACCGTCAGCGGTCCCGGCCAGTAGCTCATTCGCTGGCGGGATGTTTTCGGACAACAAAAAAGGCCCGCATATATAGACTGACGGGGGAGGCCGCCGCAACGTCTGCGGCGGCCTCCCCCGTTTTTGTGCGGTCTAGCGCCCAGCGCCGACCGGCTCCTTCTCCCGTTCCTGCTCGGAGTGAAGCGCCCACTCGAAGAGAGACAGGGACGAGGGCTTGGGCTTGCCGTTCCGTCCCTGGGGCTGGGCCGGTTCCTCGGCTAGGAACTCGGCCCAGGAGAAGAGAGCCTGCTGCGCTTCGCCGGGTTCGTCCACGTGGCCGTTCCCGTAGACCGGGGCGGGCTGTTGGCCCCGTTGCCTCCGTATCCGGCCTCAGGCCGCAACCGGCTCCGGTTGCGTCAACATGGCGGAATAGCCCCTCTCAACAACGTGGGTCACCGACACCCGGCCCCTGCCGTCGTACCCCGCACGGTACGCGTACTCCACGTCCGCGCCCCAGGGCACACGACCGCCAGTCCGAACAGTACCCCGGCCAGCGCCGCGAACCACCATCCCGCTCCGCACGCCCTTGCTCCAACCCAGCACCTTCACCTCGGCGGGCATGACCCGCTCCTCCGCCTTCGTCCGCCGGAACAGGGTGATGGACGCCGACCAGTCGAAGTCCTCGAGGCGGCAGGTCTGCTCGAAGCCGGCGCTGTGGAGCCGGACCTCAATGCGCCGGTGAGCGCGGCGGTTCACCTCGTCGCTGAGGATGATCTGGAGAAAGGACGTATAGTCCAGTTGCTCGCGGCGGGCCAGGGCGATGCGCTCGGGCAGGGTGGCGGCCATGGGCCCCAGTTGGAGCCGCTTGAGCAGGGGCATAAGATCGGTTGTGCGGGTCATTGGCAGTCTCCTCAGGCCGTCTGGCGTCGGTATTGGTTGCTATTAGCGAAGACGCTGCCGGGCCTTGCGAAGCGGCCCTCGGGCAGCGGCGGCGGCTGGGGCGAGGGGTCCTCCTGCTCCAGGGCTTCCACCAAGATGCGCTCCAGCCGGCGCACGTCGATCAGGTCGACGGCCAAGGCCTTGCGCAGGCGTCGTTAAGGCGCTGGGGCGTGTAGCGTTGGCCGAAGCGGATGAGCTTGTGCCCCTGCCTGACCTTGGCCCAGGGCAGGTGGCCGCCCAAGAGCCGGTCGGCGAAGGCGGCCACCGCCGGACCCTGCTCCGCGGCGCGGCGCTTGATGCCCTCCGCTGCCCATCGAACGCCAGTTCACGACGACGCCGGATGGTTTTGTGAGCTTGATTGGGTGGTTGACAGCGTTCGTGAGTGATACTACGATGGCTCTCGTCGAGGATGGTGCGTCGCTTGGGTCCAGGCAGCTTGATATGGGGAATTCTGGGCCTAGATCATTTTCACGGGCAAATAAGCAGGGGTGGGTCCAAACCCACCCCTGCTTGTCAGGACAGATACCTATGAAAGGAGTCGTGTACACAAGGTACGGAACACCAGACGTCCTTCAACTCAAAGAGGTGGAAAGGCCTACTCCCAAGGACAACGAGGTGCTGATAAGGATAGACGCGGCGGCGGTAACATCGGGGGACGTACACCTTCGAAGGTTCAAATTCCCGTGGATGTACTGGCTCCCCTCGCGAATAGTATTTGGTCTGAGGGTACCGAGGAGGCCCGTGCTGGGGTCTGTGCTAGCCGGGGAGATTGAATCTGCAGGCAAAGATGTCGAGCTCTTCAGGGAGGGCGACCAGGTTTTTGGGACCACCGGAATGAAGTTTGGCGCTTATGCCGAATACATATCTTTGCCTGAAAAAGGTGCGCTGGCCGTAAGACCGGCCGGCATGGACCATGAGGAGGCCGCCGCCGTTCCTTTTGGAGGACTTACGGCGCTCTTTTTTCTCAGGAAAGCGAATATCCAGAGCGGGCAGAAAGTCCTTATCTATGGAGCCTCTGGAAGTGTAGGGACCTCTGCGGTACAGCTTGCCAAGCACTTCGAGGCAGAGGTCACCGGGGTATGCAGCAGCGCGAATACCGAGATGGTAAAGTCTCTGGGGGCCGACAAGGTAATCGATTACACCAAAGAGGACTACGCCGAAAGCGGTGACGTCTATGACGTTATATTTGACACGGTAGGCAAGAGCTCGTTTTCAGGCAGTGTAAGGTCGCTGGATCCGAGAGGGGTCTATCTACTGGGTGCCGTCTGGAAGCCATCATGGTACATTCGAGCCCTGTGGACATCGTTGACAAGCAACAAGAGGGTTGTGTTTGGGATAGCAAGCGAAAAGGCCGAAGACCTGAATTTCCTCAAGGAGCTTGTTGAGGCCGGGAAGATAAAGCCGGTTATCGACAGACGCTACTCGTTGGAGCAGACCGCTGAGGCCCACAGCTACGTCGAACAGGGGCACAAAAAGGGAAACGTCGTAGTAGCTGTGGACCACCACAGCAAGACCTAGCCAAGCACGGCGCAGCGAACGCGAGATAGGAGAAGCACTATGGCAACGGGGAGTGCTGGAGAGAAGCTGGCTATCGACGGCGGCGCGCCGGTGCGGCTTCCTCCGTCTCGACGGACTCCGGCTCGCCCGCCGACGGCAGCAGGATGTGCAGCAGCCCCATCCCGGCGGCGAGGTTGAACAGGGAGACCAGGTGGCCGGAGCCGGGCCTGGTCCCCGCCCGCCAGCGGCGCACGCTGCGGGCGGGGACCTTCAGGCGGGCAGTCTGGGCAGCCCTGGCGTCTTCGTAGCAGCGTCCCGTGAGGTGGTATGCCTTCACCGGGGAGGAGACCGCCCTGCCGTTCATGTCCAGGTCCACCGAGGCGGTCTGCATGGCGGGTTCGCCGGGGGCGATGGGCTGCCCGCACCGGCAGCAGGCTTCAAGGGTCATGGTCGTCTGCGTCATCCTTGTCTCTCCTTCCTCTATCTGAGGGTATGTTGCGTTGCGTCCGAAACGAAGCGAGACCCCGCCGGTTCCCTGTGGAGGGATGACGGGGCCTCGTGGTGCGGCACAGGGTGAGCCGTCTGAGCTAGGCGGCGATGTCGGTGATTACTCCGTCGCCCAAGTCGAGGGCTACCACCGTCGTCTTGAGCCGCTCGCGGTGTACCTCCTTCTCGGGGGAGTCCTCCACCATCTGCATCTCCTTGGAGGTGCGGCCCTTGACTAGGATGCGCCGGCCGTCGGCTTCGAGCTGGAGGTTGTCGAGGAAGCCCGCCGCCACTAGCATCGCCATGTGCCCCCTTCTGAGGGGCATCAGCGGGCGGGTTCGCAGGTCCTTCGCGGGCCAGAGGTTGTCGGTAATCTCCGTGCTGGTCCACAGGCCCGAACGCCGGGCCTCCGCCGCCGCAGCGACGGGATCGACGGTGCGGGTGGCGAACAGGATGTCGCCCGCGGGCGTGGTCTTCGGGGTGAACGGTGGATAGGGGTCGGGGCGCATCGGCTCCGGCTCTCCCACCGCCCACTCCAGCACCCTCCGCTCGGCGGGGGCGTCGGGAGTCGGGTCGGCCTTGCGGTAGGCCATGAGCGCCACCTGGTCGAAGACCTCTCGCTCCGGGTCCGGGAAGGCCCAGCAGCGCATCCGCCCGTAGTGGGTGGACAGGTCGCGGGCCGACACCGCCAGACGCTGCCTGGGAACGATGAAGACCAGCAGCCCGCCGTCCACGAGGTAGCGGGTGGTCTGGGTCAAAAAGGCGTGCTCGGTCCGCTTGTCCTCCGAGTCGTAGTCGTATGGAGGGTTGAGGAGCAGCAGCCCGAAGGCCCCGTTCGCTATCGAGGTGGCGAACAGGTCCGAGGCCAGTGCGCGGTGGAGCAGCTTCTCGGCCTCCTCCGCCCGGTCCCGGTGCAGCTCGACGCCGTAGGTCTCGATGGAGAGGGCGTTGGGCCTGTCGAGGCGCTCGGCCAGCCTCTGGAGCGCGTCCCCGGCCCCGCAGCAGGAGTCGAGGATGCGGATGGTCTCCCGGTCGCGGTGGTAGTAGCCGGTGGGGGTCTGAATCAGGTCGGCGACCAGGTCCACCACCCGGTCGGACGTGGGGTAGTAGCCCCCTTTGGCCTGTGCAGCGAGTCTCATGTCGTCTCTCCTTTCTGTGTGTCGTCAGTGGTGTCAGTGTTCGGTCCGAACCGGCAGGGTTCCGGCTGGCAGAAGTGGCAGTCCCTTCTCGCCCTGGGAGGCGGCACGTAGTCCTCGACGGTCACCGCCTGGAATATCACCTGGATGCCGCAGGAGTTGCAGTGGTAGGTCTCCCCGGTGTGAATGTCCTTGTCAGGCTCCTCCACCTGCGCGAACCGCTCGTCGCAGTGCGGGCAGGTGAAGAACAGCGTCTGTTCCGCTGGCATGGTCTCCTCTCCTTTCCTGTGTCTTGGGCCGCCTTCAGACGGCGATTGGGATGTCCTCGTGGCGGGTCTGGATGCCGATCACCTCTCCGATTGCCAGAGCCTGCCCCGTACTTGATACGGGGTTCCTCTGGAAGCAGAGCACCTGGGCCGTCCCGATGCTCTCGGCGCAGGCGACGCAGAAGGCGGTGATGAGCTCGGCGCGGCTGGCGACGGTCATCCGCCGCACCAGCATCGAGCCGCCCTCCGGCAGCGTGTGGCGGTAGAGCATGACCGTGGGGTCGCGCCGCGCCGCCTCCGTCGCGGGCCGGAAGAAATGGGGCTGCCCCGACCGGCACAGGTGCTTCGAGCCGTCGTGCGGGCAGTAGCGGCAGAGCCTGCCCCGTACTGGATACGGGGTCGCGCCGTCCGGCGAGAACCGCTGCCAGGCCCCGTGGTTGCGCTGGCCCCGCCGCTTGTTGTTGCGCTTGGCCCGTTTCAGGGTCCTATCCATTGCGCCCCTCCTCCGGCAGCGTCAGCCATCCGGCGGCCACCGCCTCGGAGAGGTCTTCCTTCAGCCCCTCGGCCTTGGGGGAGCACCTGTAGGCGGAGACGCCCACCGACTGGAGCGGGACTATCTCCCCTTCGTTCAGGCCCCGCTCCCAGAGCCAGCCGGCCCAGGAGCCGTGCAGGGGAAGCGGGCTGCGCTTGTCGAGGAAGCGGTGGTGCAGCCCCGGGGCATCCTCCTCCGACTGCGCCAGCAGCAGGAAGGAGTCCTTCTCGTAGCTAAACTCCGCCGTCTTCGTGTAGACGAGGGCGTGCCAGCCGCCCGAGACGGGCAGACGGGCGATCTTGGTCGTCCACGTTCCCACCGTCTCGTATGGGACCACGCACCGCTGGTAGCCCCCGCTGAGCGCCATCCCGTCGGCCCCATTGATGATGTGGGCGACGTCGGGCGGCTGCTTCAGCAGGGAGGCCCAGATCGCCTTGAGCGCGGTCTGGGAGCCGACCATCGAGACGAACCAGAGTCCGTCCGTCTTGTCGTCGCGGGCGAAGGCGTCGGCGGTTGCGCTGAAGCCGCCCGCACTGATGGTGTAGAGGTCTTCGGGGTCGATGATGTTGGTCGCAAGCATGGTGAATCTCCTCTCGTCGTTTGGGTTGAGAACGCTGCGCGGGAGAGGGTGTCCCCCGCGTGAGGGCCGGACGGCGAGGGCCGCCCGGTCGTGGAGCTTCAGCAGGACATCAGGCCCCGCTCCTTGAGGCTGACGAAGCGATTCCCGCCTATGACGATGTGGTCCAGCAGCTCGATGCCCAGCAGCTTGCCCGCCTGGGCCAGCTCCCTCGTGATCGCCGCATCTTGACCGCTGGGCGTGGGGTCGCCCGACGGGTGGTTGTGGCTGACGATGATGCTGGAGACGGCCTCGATGACGGCAGGCCTGAGCACCTCGGCGGGCCGGATCATCGACGAGTTGACGTTCCCCTGGTAGACGACCCGCTGGCCGACGACCAGGTTCTTGGTGTTCAGGAGCAGCACCCTGAGCTGCTCCTGGGCGAGCGGGGCCATCTCCGGCCCCAGCAGACGCTGAACGTCCTGGGGGCAGTTGATGGAGGGCAGGTCTCCCGCGGGGCGCTCCGGCTGGGTCTCGACCTCGTAGCGCATGGCGATCTCGCCCAGGAGATTCAGGTTGCTTCGCAGCGCGTCCAGCAGCGCGGCGTCCTTCGTGATGGTCTTCTTGCGGGTCATGTCGGCCTCCCTCGTTATCGGTTAGAGCAGAGAGCGGGGCCGCCCCCCTGTAGAGGGAAGCGGCCCCGTGGTGCGCCTTCAGGAAGGCGTCGCTATGCGGTTGTGAAGCGGCGGACTAGCAGCCCGTCCGAGAAACACGGTTGGCGAGTGTTTGGGGGTATGATGGGCCCAGTCCAGTAGCGGGGAGTCGTTGATGAGCAAAACCTACCTTCCCTACGAACCCGACCAGCAGTTGCTGTTGCCAGCGGCGTTGCAGGAGTGGCTGCCTGACGACCATCTGGCCTACTTCATATCCGACGTGGTGGACCAGTTGGACATGTCGGAGGTCACCGCTCGCTACGAGCGGGAACGGCGTGGCGGGCCGCCGTATCATCCACGGATGATGGTCAAGGTGTTGCTCTACGGCTACTGCGTGGGGGTGGCGTCCTCACGCCGCATCGCCCAGCGTCTCCACGAGGACATCGCCTTCAGGGTGTTGGCGGCGAACAACACACCGGACTTCCGGACCATCTCCGACTTTCGCAAGGATCATGTGGATGCGCTGTCGGGCCTGTTCGTACAGGTACTGGCGTTGTGCCAGCAGGCGGGTCTGGTGAAGCTGGGGCACGTGGCGCTGGACGGCACGAAGGTCAAGGCCAACGCATCGAAGCATAAGGCGATGAGTTACCAACGGATGAAGGAGAAGGCAGCGCAGTTGGCGGCGGAGGTCGCGGAGTTGTTGCGACAGGCCCAGGCAGCGGATGATGAGGAAGACCGGCGGTACGGCAAAGACAAGCGTGGAGATGAGTTGCCGCAGGAGTTGGCCTTTCGAGAGGGTCGGTTGGAGAAGATACGGGAAGCCATGGCGGCGCTGGAAGCCGAGGCGCAGGCGGCTGGCGAACAGGCCGAGGCCGAAGGTGGTAATCACCCGGGGGCGCCCGACGACAAGGCCCAGCGTAACTTCACCGATACCGAGTCGCGCATCATGCCCGCACCTGGAGGAAAGGACTTCCTGCAAGCGTACAACTGTCAGGCGGTGGTGGACAGCGCTCACCAGGTGATCGTGGCGGCGCGGGCGACCAACCAGACTTCGGATAAGCAACAGGCTGCGGCGATGATGGAGGAGACCATCGACAACGTCGGTGCAGTCCCCAGGGAAGTATCCGCCGATGCTGGCTATTACTCGGCAAAGGCAGTCGACGAGCTCTATGCTCTGGGCGTGGACCCGTTCGTCGCGCCGGAGCAGACCCGCCACGGGCGGGTTGTGCCACCCGCGCCCCGAGGTCGCATACCCAGCCATCTGTCTCCCAGGGACCGGATGCGACGTAAGTTACAGACCAAGCGGGGTCGGCAGCGCTGCGCTTTGCGGATGCAAACTGTGGAGCCGGTATTCGGCCAGATCAAGCAGGGTCGGGGATTCCGGCAGTTCCTGCTGCGGGGACTGGAGAAGGTGAACGGCGAATGGTCGCTGATCTGCACCGGCCACAACCTGCTCAAACTGTTCCGCTTTGGGGTCAATCTGCACAGGAAAGCACGGGGCGATGGGCCAGCCCAACGCATCAGGAACTTTGCCGAGGTAGTGAGCACGGCGCTATTCGCAAAGCTATCTGGGGGCCGGCCGGGGCAACCGGCAAAATTAGTTGTCGCAATCCATTGTCGCTGACCTGCAAGCACCGTTAGATAATCCTCGGACGGGCTGCTAGGGAGCGGGGATAGAGCGTTTGGATTATGGTTAACCACTAGGCCTTGACCCCAGGACTCAACCAGGGGAGGTTCGGCGAGATTGTATTCGAAATACGTAGGATCCATTGCGTCAGGATCCGGGTTATAACAGTAACCTTCCCTAAAAACATCAAAATGTTCGTTCCCGAAGCCCTGTTGATACCCCATCCTCGTGAACTTAGCATGAGTTCCACTGTTGGTGAACACTACCGCGCTGACATACTCCGTGTCAGGTTGTTCAAAAAAATTCGAGGGGATCGTCTTGTCTCCGTAGGTATGGGATTCAACAATATCCGTGTTGAGTACCAAGTTTCCTGCCTTTGCCCAACCAGCTGACATTCGATGACCATAAAGATACTGGGTCAGGCCACTGTCTGCCAGGGTCAAAGACTCTTCATTGAAGAACGCCTGAATGGCTAGGATGAAAGGCCGGCCCTTGCAATGTTCCAGCTCCCAGTACTTATTCTTTAGCTTTGAAAACAGAGGACTGCCAAACCTGATGGGAAGCTCTTCGTTCTGGAAGCGCGCTAACTCCCTTGGGCCAAGCTTAGAAGGCAAGGACTCGCTGGCAAATAGGTTTCCTTGTGAGGGATTCACAGTAGTCGCTTCGACTGCAACTGTGACTGCATCTCGAGTAACAACGAAGTCTGGACTCGGATGAGTTCGGTCTACCTCAAAACCAGAGTTAGAGAAATATGCGTAGAGATAGAGCTCAAAGAACCGGGCATCAAAACCCGTGGTTTGAAATTGCTCCAAAAAATTTCCGTCGGGGGCTTCGAAGCCCTGGTAGACCTGATCCAACATATTTCGGGTTGGATGATACGTTGGAGCATCTACCAATGACTTAAAGTGAGGGTTGAGTCTTTCCATCGGAACGACCGGCACGAAAAGGGTCCTCTTGGATTGAGCCATTAACGGTTCCCTCCTTCAAATTGTTGCTGCGATGCGGAGGTTCGGCCCCAACTAAGAAAGTCGCAAACCGAACTCCCGCACGAAAATCGCTATCCAGCGTTTCTTGTGGGCTGCGGGTTGCTGATTGCGGCGTTAGGACCCACTATTTCACATTTTGCATTGCAAGGCTGTTGATGACATGCGGTCGATTTCGAAGGCTTTGAAGCCTGCAACTTGGACCCGCTTATGCGAGACCGGCATAATTTCCTTTGGTTGAGCTTATTTGACGCGCACGCCGTTATTGCGTAGAGCACACCTTGGATAGGGTCCTTCAGAATCCCGGTCGAGTCTGATGATTCGACCAGAGCCGTAGAACTCGACCACCCGATTCCGACTGTTAAACCTGCCTTCCCAAGGTCGGCGTGAGCTGGGGCAACGCATTGGGTACCTTATGGCGGAGAAGACCGAACTGGACAGGCTGAGCCGCCAACATAAGGGATTTTGTAGGCTTCCGTTTTCAGGGAAATACCGTATGGACCGTTGCGGCGCTTCTTGTCTTAGCAGGGGCGTTGCATCGATAATTGGTGTTGCCTCCTCGTGCACTGGAGCGGACCCGAACCGAAGCCTATGACTGGAAAGCAGTAGCTTCAAACCCTTAAGGTTAGGAGACTTGCGTGTCCCTCCCAAATCTCCCATCTTGTCCATTATAGGGGAACTTCCCACCGAAAAGTTCGCAATTCGGTATGCTCCGGCCCACCAGACAGGGATCGAACCAGTCATGGGGGAGACCACTAGTCCGTCCCAGTTCGTCTGAATCAGCTACGGAAGGACCAGCCGGCTTCGGCAGCCTGGGGCATATGCCTCGCCCGTTGCCCGCAGCCTCACCCTCTACGGCAGGGTCTCGTGATGAATGCTATTGTCTAGCAATCCGACCTGATCCAAAAGGACCCAAATCGACCGCCCACGAGTACCTGAGTTTTCCTTGTCTATTGTGTCCGTCGAATGAAGGTTCTTGTTTTTGTCCAGTTTGGTGGGCCTGAGCGTACTGTACTGCGAACTTTCGAGTTGGTGGTGGCCTTGTGAGCATCCGGGTACCTGCCTCCTACTATTATGAAATGGCGGCATACGTGGCTACAAAACCACTTATGCCCACGGGACATCCAAATTGCTAGGCGGGTATACGGAGTGGAATCTGAAACGGTCAGCCATCTTCTTAACCAATACGCCGCCGCTCTGGAACACTATGTAATCGCGGACCAGAGCTCGAGTGAAGTGTGATCACTCCTCCTCATAGTGATCCACTTGCGTGACCAACTGCACCATGCGTTCATAGTGGTCTAGGTCTTGCGACTTGATCAAATCGAGGAGGTCAGAGAGTACAGCCGGCGCTTCGCCCAGCAGCGAAGGGTCATGCTCGGGTTCCACTATGGCATCGTTGTGAGAGTACGTGTGAACGAAACGTAGTATCTGAGATTTCTTTGCCTCTTCGACATTGACATTCTGCATTTTTTGCCACAGTCCACCAGATACGTCCGGCTGGCGAAATGCCAGAAAGGCTTCCAGCAGACGCCTTGCCATATTAGGGAGCCCATAGTTGGTTTCCAGGGCGGCCGTCGGAGAAGACGCTCTGCTTAGAACACAGGCAAATAGGTAGTGGTAGTCAGATTCATGACGCTCGAGCAGCGGGTCTAAGTCCTGGATGTTCGAATTGCGCCCCTTGTCGTCAGATAGGCAATTCAGCATGTAGAATCCAGCAGGCCGCCGGTTAATATCTTTACGTCCTTGATCCTTGAGATGATGAAACCAATTCCGCACCTGCCGGAAGAACGTGAAGTTGTGAGTCAGAATGAATAACTGGCCGGCGTCCCTGGTGCGTTCTTGAATGAACCCATATGCAAGGAATAGGGAGTTTGCGTCGAGGCTCGAAATCGGGTCGTCTAGCACGACCACCCCATTTTGAAAGTCGAACCGGTGGTCTCTTAGAGACTTCAGGAAGTAGAGCAGGGCGAACGCAGTATTTTCACCTTCACTCAGCTGGGATGCCGGGACGCCGTTCCGAGTTACGGTATAACCATGGTCCTTTACTTCCAGTTGCAGTTCTTTGTGGCCAACGTATTTGTGGAAGTCATCGTTAAGCTCCTCGGCTGGCCTCCGGTGTTCGGTAATTTCCACCTCCATACCGGAAATCTCAGCGCGTAAAACCGTCACCTGGGCAGCAGTTGTTGCGATGGTTGCTTCATGGGCTTCAACGCTGGCGCACAGCGTCCCGAATTCTTCCAACCGTTCGGCGACCGATATCCACCCTCCAACGTTTGGCGCGCCTCGGCTCCCTCAACTCCTGCCACCGCATCCGAGGCGTCAGGGCGCCCATCATCCGCGGCCACGATAACCTCAACACCATGGAGACCGCCTGACCGCATCCACCCCATTGCCGCGGCCGGCCACGCCATTGAGACCGCTAGCCTTGCAACGCCTTTCCCAGCGTGCCGTCTACGACGAGTCCTGTTCCTGCTCGTAGCGCCGATGAATGTCCTCGATAGCTATGTCGAGCTCGTTCCACTGGCGCTCTACCATCGAGCGCAGCCGCATATTCTGGTACGCCCCCCAGACCGTCATCGCGGGCGGCACTACCAGGATGGAGACTATCAACGAGTACGCGATCGTGATCGCCGCCGTGATGCCGAACTGCTGGGACGCAAGCAGCGGCGAGGCTGCCAGCACTCCGAAGCCGAGCGTCGTCGTCAACGCAGAGCCCAACAGCGCCGACCCAGTGGTCGCCAGGGTCCGGACCGCCGCTCTCTCCGGGTTGCGCTCGCGGGAGAACTCCTCCCGGTAGCGATGAATCACATGGATCGTGTAGTCCACCCCGATACCAATCGAGAGCGCCGTGATAATCGATGTGATCAGTGAGTATGGAATGCCCAGCAGCGCCATCGTGCCCAGCACACAGATGAGGACGAGCACGATGGGCCCCACCGCGATAAACGCCAGCGCCGGCTGGCGCACCGTCACCCAGAAGAAGACGGCGAGGACGCAGAGGGCCGCCGCGATAGTCGTGCTGATCGCCTCTGTCTGCCGTTCTGTGATGGCGTCCGTGACCGTGATCGAGATGATGCTCTCCGAAGTCGCCGTGATGGCGTCGTCGTCGCCGGACCAGAGCGCCTCGATGTCCTGCTGGATCACCTTCGTTCGCGTGGCGTCGCCCGAGTAGGTCGGGAACTGGAGCAGCATTGTGTCGATGCCCTCCGAATCATTGACCAAAACGTGTGCGAGGGAGGGGTCTCTCGCCTCGAGCTTGTCGAGGAGCTCCTGCATCAGATCAGGATCGAGTTGCACCCCCGTAGAGGCTTCCCGGAAGAGAGCTGCGAGCTCCGGGTCATATTTGTCGCCGGGCTCCCCGCTATCGTTGGTCCAGTCACGCACAAGCAACTCGTACGATGCCTGAATCGGTCCCGCCGCCGCCCGTGGCCGCCGGAGTTCGTCCTGGAAGGCGGTTGTGAGGTCTTGCAGGTTCAGAAGTGTGCGGGTCTCCGTGGCCTCGGCCTTCACGAGTACACTGGTCACCTCCGTTGAGCCGCCGACGGCCGCATCGAGGGTGTTCATATCCTCCAGCACGCTCCCGCCTCTGGGCAGGATGTCGCGGATGCTGAATTCCGACTTGAGCCCCGTGGCCGCCGCAAATCCGAGCCCGATCGTCACCGCAACCACAACGATGATGTAGGGCGCGGGCGCGCGGGTGACCCCTCTCCCCAGCAGCTCCGCCACCCGCTCGACGCCCGGCAACGCGTTCGAGATTGGCCGGGGCGGCGCCAACGTGCCGCGTGACTCGCGCCGACGGTCGATGATCGTCCGGCCGGCCGGGACCAGCGTCAGCATCACGATCAGGCTCATCCCTACGCCCAGCCCCGCGATGATGCCGAAGTCGCCAACTATCCCGATGGGCGAGAACAGGCTCACCAACAGGCTCACAATCGTCGTAACGGCGGCCAGAGTCACCGGGACGGTGACGTTTCGCAGTCCCGTGCGGACGGCCCTCACCACCGGCTCACCGGCGGCGCGCTGCTCACGGTAGTGCGAAACGGTCTGGATCGCATAGTCCACCGTGAGGCTGATCACGATGATTGGCACCATCGCCGTGAGCGAGTTCGGAGGGCCGGTAAGACCCAGCGCGTTCGGCCCGAGCCAGCCCTCCGCCCCGATGATCCATATCATAGAAATGAGAAGGCCCGTCAGCGTAAGCAGCAGATCTGAGAACGTGCGCATGAAAAGCAGGATTAGCGCTGCGATTAGCAGGAGCGCGATCCCTATCAGTGGCAGCATCCCCGTCTCCGTGGCCTCCTTGTACTCGTCCTCAATCACCACGGGTGATACGCTGCTCACGCGCAGCGGGCCCTCATCGCCGCCCGCCAGCTCGTTGATCTTCCGTTCAGCGTCCTCAACTCTGTTGTCGCTCGTGTCTTTCAGGCGGATGTTGGCGATCGCGACGGATGTGCCGTCCGTGTCGGTTCCAGTCATCGCAGCGAGCGCCTCCTGGATCTCCGGGGATCCGCGGGCGGAGTCGATTTCCGCCTGCGTGACCGACTCGAAGCTGTCCAATTGAAGCGCGGCCTTGACCAGCGACGTAGGTGCGACGATTGGATCGGCTGGCGCCAGCAGCTCCTCAACGCCCGGGTCGCTGACGATGTCATCGAGTAGAGCGTCCATCTGGGAGAGACCGTTGGGCGTGAGCGCCTCCCCGCGGAACAAGAGAGTAACAACGCTTACCTCGCCGGAGTCCCCGAAGAGCTCATCGATCTCAGCCATAGCTTCGGTAATTGCGCTCCCCTGGGGAAGCGTCTCCTCCGTCTCTGGCGGCGGCGCGCGCCGCGTCGCCCCCGCGGCCAGCAAGACGGTAATGATGACGATGACGACGAGCGTGATGTATGGTCGGACCGTGACCAGCCAGCTCAGCCTATCGAGTATCTGGCTCATGGATTACCCTTCCATCTAGGGAAGCCCGGGGTGGCGGCGGGCGCCGCCTGCCCGGCTCCGTCGGTAGGATTCACTACTACTGCGACTCGCCTCGTCGCCGCCGTATCCCATCCTGAAATTGCTCTCAAAGCCGTGCCCAACGGCCGGCATGTACCCCACCGATGCCTGATTGAGATCGTCGAGGCACACCGCATCTCTAGCGGCCCAACCGTCTGCGGAGGCTGCTGATAGCAGTGCGCATCGGCCTCAGGTCACCTACGGTCTGCAGGCCCCAGACCCGCTCTAGCAGGTGGTCGATCCACCCACGCGGTCCACTTTACCTCCGCCTTTTACAGGAGTTATGAATTCAGTACGCTTAGGCCGGGAAAAGTGGGCCTGAGCGGAATCGGACAGCGCTGACATGAACGGGGGGGAAAGGCCGGCTCGTCCCAGCTCGCGTTAGCCCACGGGGGGAAGGCCGGCCTGCTCGCGGACCATGCTGAGGTATTCGACCATGCCCGACTCCATCGTGTACTTGGCTCGGAAGCCAAGGTCCTCCACCAGCCGCCGGTTGCTCATCAGTTGCAGAGGGTCTTTCATCGGCTCTTTGGAGACCGTGATCTGGGCGTCGGGCAGCAGGTTGCGGAGGTGGTCCGTCAGCTCTCCCATTTGCCTGCGCTCCGACCGCATGTTGAAGACCCTATGGGCCGGGTCCGGGACCGTCAGAGCCAGGCTCCATACCTCGGCGGCGTCCGCGGCATATATCCAGTCGGTAGGAGTGTCGTCGCGGGGCATCTCTATCGGCTCGCCAACGGCGGCAAGCTCCGGCAGCACCAGGTAGTGGGGCGTTTCAGGGATGGGAGTCAGACGGCTGGCGTATGATCCACGCCATCCGCGGCCCAATCCGAAAACCGTGGTGGGCCTGATCGCCACGTAGTCCAGACCGTGGGCCACGCGGTACTCTTCGGCAATCTTCTCTCCCCAATGCTTGCAGGCCGAATAGAGGCCCTTTGGCTGGGGCGGCACGTCCTCATCCACCTCTTCCAAGGGGTTGGGGTTGCCCCGGTAGACGGCGGCGGAACTGGCGTAGACCACCCGTTTCACGCCGTGGATGCGGCATGCCTCGAATACGTTGGCGGTCCCCATGCACTGCACCCTGAGATAGGGGACCATCTTCTCTTCCACGGCGCCACCCAGGATGGCGGCCAAATGGACCACGCGGTCCACGTCGTAGCGTTCCATAGCCAGGAGGATCTCTTGGGGTTCCAGAATGTCTCCCTGGACAACGGTGACCTCGTCCCTTATTTCCTCGATGTTGGACATCCGGGGGTACATGTCGAAAAGGACCATGCCCTTCTCGCCCTTTTCCCGCACCATGTGGCGGGCCAGGTACGAGCCCAGGAATCCAGTCCCTCCGGTGATCATCACAGCCATAGGTTCACCTATTCCACACCGTAATATTGTGCGCAGTTGTCCCAGAGTATCATCCGCTTGTCCTCGTCGCTGATGGGCAGAGTCAGGAAGGTTTGGACCGCTTTCGGGAACTTGGAGTCCGGGTGGGGGTAGTCGGTGGAGAAGACCAGTCCTTTGTTGCCCATGTAGTCGATGGTGTACTTTACCGGCTCCTCATCGGGCTCCACCGAAACGAAGCACTGGCGCTTGAAGTACTCGCTGGGGGCCATCTTCAACTCAGGGGCGTGCACGTCGCCCAGCCGCTCCCAGTGCTCGTCCAGCCGCCAGAAGAGGAAGGGCACCCAGGAGCAGTTGCCCTCCAGGAAGGCCACTTTCATGTTGGGATGCCGCTCCAGGATGCCTCCGCCAGTGAAGCTCGCCACGGCAAGCATCTGCTCAGCCGGGTGGCTAAAGGTGTGGCGCAGCATTCCATTTTCACCAAACTGTTGGCCTACGAAAGGCAGCGCGGCGCCGGCCCCCTCGTGGAAGCCCAGGGGGACCCGCATCTCCTCGATGGCGTCCCAAAGAGGTTCGTAGTAGGGGTCGTACCAGTTACGTGCATTCACCAAGTTGGGCCTCAAGAAAACGGCCTTGAACCCCAACTCGTTGACGCACCGTTTGGTCTCCAACACTGCATCCTCGACGTCGAAGGGCGATATCATCCCCGCCCCCAACATGCGGGCGGGGTCCTTCCGGCAGAAGTCGTAGAGCCAGTCGTTGTAGGCCCTGGCTATAGCTGCGGCCAGTCTCGGTTCCAGGTCCGGCACGGTGAGGGCGAACAGTCCCCGGGACGGGTACAGCACAGCTACGTCGATTCCCTCCTGGTCCATGCCTTCCAACTGCACTTCCGGCGTCCAACCTTTCTCCTCGAAGGGCCTGTACCTGTTCTCGTTCTTTACGAAATCGCTGGAGCCTCGACGCTTGTAGGTGTCCCTGTAGACCTCCTGCGTCCTCCCCCAGACCTTCCCGTCAGGCCCGACCATCTGGAGGTCGGCGATTTTGTCGGTCTTGCCGACGGGGGCTTGGCTCTTGAACTCCGGGTCGATGTACGTTTGCCACAAATCGGGCGGCTCCAGCACGTGCATGTCGCTGTCCAGGACTTTGAAGCCGTCTCTGGTCATGTTCTGCTCCAGTCTTAAAGTTGCTGCATTATACTCAAGGGCATTCCCGTAATCCATACGAACGGGCCGGGGCCCATTTCGGACTTTACTCGGCATCCGGGTGGGTGGAGATGAACCTGGCGGCCTTCTGGAGGTCTATCTGCGGAGCCCTGACCTCTACGCCGGAGGCCTCCTCCTGGAGCTTGAAGACAATCGTGCTGTCCAGGTCGCCCCATCCCCGGTTCATGGCCTCCATAGCCCGTTGGAGTCCAAAGTTGGCGATGGGCATGGGAACGTTGAACTCACGCCCAAGCTCCGTGGCCAGGGTGATGTCCTTGAAAGACAGCTGTAGGGCAAAGGTGGGTTCGTATTGGTCCCTGAACACCTTGGAAGGAAGGTTCTCGTGGAGATAGCTCATGCGGCCGAGAGCTCCCCGTCTGACGCACTCCCAAAGAGCCTCGGCCTCCACGCCGGCTTTCACGCCCAGGGTCAGACCTTCCGCAATAGCCATCCGGATTCCGTGGCTAGTCATGTTATGCACCAGTTTGGCGATGGCCCCGGCGCCTATCTCTCCGGCATAGAACACCTTGTCTCCCATAGCGTCGTACATTGGCTTGATCTTGTCGAATATCTCCTTGGGGCCTCCCACCATGATCGCCAGGTTTCCCGACGCCGCGCCCGATTTTCCGCCGCTGACCGGCGCGTCCATTACATAGGCGCCCTTCTCTCTGAACTTCGGCTCTATTTCGCGGATGAGGGTGGGTCTGCTGGTGGACATGTCCACGTAGACGCAGCCCGGCTTTATGCCTTCCAGGACCCCGTTGGCGCCCAGGGAGACGGCCTCCACCTCTTTCGGGCCGGGCAGCGACGTGAACACCACGTCGCACCGCTCCGCAACGTCCGCCGGAGAGTCTCCCAGACGTGCGCCTTGATCCAGGTAAGGTCTGGTGGCCCCTTCCCTGATGTCATATACGACCATGGAGTACCCGGCCTTTTGCAGGTTCGCCGCCATGCCCGATCCCATGTTGCCAAGTCCTATGTAGCCTACGTTTTCCATCTCGTCCTCCTTATTGCAATGCTGCATCGTTCGGGGCCGAAATCTCACCGGTCGAATCTATGGATTCAAGACCAACTTGCCGAAGAAGTTCAGGCTTTCCATTGCCTCGTGGGCTTCCGACGCCTTTTCCAGAGGGAAGACTTCGTGTATGGCCGGCTTGATCTTCCCTTTGTTCAGCATGTGGGTGATCTCTTGCATGTCTTTGTGGGAACCCATGAAGAGGCCAAATACGGTGATCGCCTTGGTGAACATCATGCCCAGGTGGAGTTCAGCCCGGTATCCGGTGGTCACGCCGCAATTGCCGTATCTGCCGCCTCTCTTGAGTGACGCAAATGCGGCCGGAAAGAATTCCGCTCCCACGTGGTCCACGACAACGTCCACTCCCTCTCCGTTGGTCAGCTCCTTGACCCGTTCTGCTATGTCCTCTTCCTTGTAGTTGATCACCTCATCGGCTCCGAGTTCCCGGGCCTTGACGGCCTTTTCCTCGGAGCTGGTGGTCGTAATCACCCTGGCTCCTATCACATCCTTGGCCACCTGGATGGCCGCGGCTCCCACACCTGCTGAAGCCGACAGCGCCAGGACCGTCTCCCACGGCTGCAGCTGGGCGTGGCGCACGATCATATTCCAGACGGGGAGGTAGGTGGTTGGGACTGCGGCGGCCTCTTCATAGGTCACAGCATCGGCGATGAGGACTGCGTTCTCCTGTGGGACAGTCACGTACTCTGCGTAGCTGCCGTCGGTCTGAGAACCGAGCATGGTTGAGCGGCTGCACAGGTCATCCTTACCGCACAGGCAATAGGAGCAATGACCGCAGCTGATTCGGGGGTTGATTATCACCCGGTCTCCCTCTTTCAGCCCGGTTACGCCTGGACCGACTTCCGCCACCTCCCCGGACGAGTCTCCACCCAGCACCAGAGACGGGGGAAACTCTCTCTTCATCCCTCGGACGCCGGCCCTGGTGTATACGTCCAGCCTGTTCAGGGACGCCGCCTTCACTCTGACCGTCACGCAGTTCGGTTGGAGAGCGGGGTCCGGGCGTTCACCGAATATGAGGGCTTCGGGACCGCCATGAGACTCGATGTAGACTGCTTTCATCCCGACCTCCTTCCGACAACGTTTCTAACGCTTAACCGTATCCGCGAGGCGCCGGTTGGCTTCTTTGGAGCCTCGGCGCCGCCCGCCTCTCGGTCTATTCCCCTTCCTGGAGAGTCCTGTGGCAGTTGATGCATAGAAACACCAACGCCAGGGCTTCTTCGTGGCTGGCCATCTGACCGCAATGGGGCATGTCCAGATCGGACTTCCAGGGTTGATGAAACCTGCCCCCGCACATCTGGCAGGCCGCTTGATGGTAGTCGTCAAGAACTCCGTGGCAAACGACGCATATATCTCCCGAGTCCGCCAAAGGCTAGCCTCCCTTTGTCCTGATGAACTTCTTGGCCAGCTCCGTTTCTTCCTCCCGTGAGCAGACCATGCCCGTAATGCGCGCCTCTTTCAGTTTTCTGATCAGGTCTCCCACCATAGGGCCTTCTTCGGCGCCTAGTGCGGCCAGGTCCCTCCCCGTAAGCAGGGGTTTGACATTACGCCAGGACTTTAGATACCGCCGCAGCGTCTCGGCCACGTCAGGGTCGGGCGTCAACATCGCTGCCGCGTCCACGCTGTAGGGCGAGCAGGAGTCCAACCATTCGGCCAGCTTTTGAGGGGGTAAACCAAGCAAGTCTTGCTCCGGACGCGCGGCCACCTCCACGGTGTCCGTCACCACCTTGGCCCATCGGCTGGGCATCCTCAACCGCTGAATTATAGCCGTTCCGTCGTTGTATGACACTCCATAGGCCGTCAAAGCAAGCCAGAGCCACGGGCTGCCGTTGTCCCCTCCCCGGTTGGGGAGATGTTTGCCCAGGGAGGGGTGGATTGCAGCGAGGATTCCCAACTCCCGAAAGCGATCCAGCGCCTTCAAGGGGTCGGGTTCGTGGAAGGCTAGTTCGATCTCTTTCCGGACCCTGTCTCCACTGACGGTGTCCAGCAATCCTCCTTGGACCGCTTCTCCAAGCAAGCTTTCCGTTTCCTTGTCCAGCGACAACCCCAACCTGGTCTCATACCGCGCAGCTCTGAGAAGCCGCGTGGCGTCATCTATGAAGCTGTTGGGATGAAGCGTGCGGACCAGCCCCTCCTC
Source organism: Dehalococcoidia bacterium (assembly GCA_965237875.1). Taxonomy (GTDB): domain Bacteria; phylum Chloroflexota; class Dehalococcoidia; order Lucifugimonadales; family JAGWBF01; genus DAOUJI01. The sequence continues at coordinate 848,822 of CBDEGP010000002.1, read as the reverse complement.
TAAGTCCTTCCTGCCATGCAGAGGGTCGAGCAGGGTTCCCGCATTTTCCCCGGTCAGGGCCAAGGCCATGGAATTGATGGTGAAATCGCGCCGCTTCAGGTCGGAGAGGATGTCCCCAGGCGCCACCTTGGGCAATGCGCCCGGCCTGGAGTAGACCTCAGTCCGGGCCGTGGCAAGGTCAATGCGGTTTCCCCCAAGCACCAACGTGGCGACGCCGAATCTGCGGTGGGTCTTGAGTCTTGCGCCGGTCCTGGCCGCCGCTTCTGAGGCCAAACCGACGGCGTCGCCCTCAACCGTCATGTCCAGGTCTGTTAGAGGCGCCTCCAGGAGAAGGTCGCGAACGCTGCCGCCCACTAGAAAAAGGGGAGCCTCGAAGTCTCGGGCGGATTGAACAATGGTTTGGAAAAGGGCTATGCTGGAAGGGGACAGCGAGGGTTCCAGGCGGGAGAGCAGGTGTGAGTTTGGTGGGAGCAGCCTCATGGGGGACGGGCCCATTATAGCACAACCCTGGAACCGCCCCGGAGACAACGCAGTCCATCGCTCGATGCTGTGTATTTAATTTCACAAATTGATTGACCTCGGCATGAGGTTAATTTTAGAATTTCCTTAGATGTCTTCAGATTTCTTCTTTGAGGCGTCCTCCCTGGGGGTTTGACGGTTCGGGTCTAATTTCCGAACGCCATTCCAGTGTCCCGGGCATAGAGGCTATTTCCATGACGATGTTCTACCGGTCCATAAACGTAGACGCTCCGGGTGATGTGCCGGAAGTTGTCATAATGCGGCTTCCCCAGTACATCCGCGTCCTGGAGCTGCTGGAGGCTGAAGGAGCCGAGATGGTCAGCTCCCAACAGCTTGGCGACATGCTGCAAGTCACTCCTGCGCAGATCAGGAAGGACCTGAGCTATTTCGGCCGTTTCGGAAAGCAGGGGAGAGGTTACGACGTAAAGCGCCTTGGGGCTGAACTCAAGGACATTATGGGGCTGAACCGTCAGTGGAACGTGCTGTTGGTGGGAGTCGGAAGGCTTGGACGGGCTATCCTAGGATATCCGGGATTCGCGCCGGAAGGCTTCAAAATCGCCGCTGCTTTCGACGCCAACCGGCGGATGGTCGGCAGAATGGTCGGAGACCTGAAAGTGGGATCTATGGACGATCTGGACAAGGTCGTCCAAGAATTGGACATCCGCATTGGCATAGTGGCCGTTCCGGGAAGATACGCTCAGAAGGTTATCGACCGCCTGGTGGACTGTGGAGTCTTGGGAATCATGAACTACGCTCCCATTACGCCCCAAGCGCGGGGCGGGGTGAAGATCAGGAACATAGACCCGGTGTTGTCACTCCAGACCATGACCTACTACCTGCTGGCCGAGAGAGCCAAAGAGTAGGGCTTTAAGCTAGGTCCCAGACTGCGGAGGCGCCGCGCGCGGCCGCCTTCTACGTGCGGTCCGAACACGCACTTCCGCCCTGCGCACCGCGGCTAGAGCGCGTTCCAGGTCCTGGTCGGAGGTGCGGTTGGCGACGCGCTCCTGGGCCCGCTGGACTGCTTCTTGGGCCCTCTGCTCATCGATCTCGTCGTCGCGTTCACAAGCGTCGGCCAGAATCATGACGCGGTTGGCGATGACCTCCATGAACCCCCCTGACACTGCCAGGTAGGTTTCCTCACCGTTCCGGCGCAGCATGATCTCGCCGGGTTGGAGGGCGGTCATCAGCGGGGCGTGGTTGGGGAGAATGCCCAGTTCGCCTTCCACTCCGGGGGCGGTGAGGACGTCTACGTCGTCGGAGTAGACCTCCCTTTCGGCTGTGATTATCTCGACTCGCATGGGCATGGCAAGTTACTCCGCCTGCATCCGCTGGGCGGCTTCGATAACCTCATCCATAGAGCCGGTCATGTAGAAGGCTTGCTCCGGCAGGTCGTCGTGTTGACCTTCCAGTATCTCCGCAAAACCTCTGACCGTTTCACGCACCGGAACATACTTGCCGCCCATCCCCGTGAAGGTCTCCGCTACGAAAAACGGTTGGGTAAGGAACCTCTGGATTCGCCTGGCCCGGGACACAGTCGTCTTGTCCTCTTCCGAGAGCTCTTCGATGCCCAGAATGGCGATGATGTCCTGGAGGTCCCGATAACGCTGGAGCACCTGCTGGACGCCCCGCGCCACCCGGTAGTGCTCCTCTCCCACGATCCTGGGTTCGAGCATCCTGGAGAAGGATGCCAGGGGATCGACAGCGGGATATAGGCCCTGGGAGGCCAGCGAACGCTCCAATGACACCACAGCGTCCAGGTGCCCGAAGGTGGTGACGATGCCCGGGTCGGTGTAGTCGTCGGCGGGCACGTAGATCGCCTGGAACGACGTGATAGAGCCTTTGGTCGTCGATGTTATCCGTTCCTCCAATGCGCCCATCTCGGTGGCCAGGGTAGGCTGGTAACCCACAGCAGAGGGCATCCTGCCCAAAAGGGCCGAAACTTCCATGCCGGCCAGGATGTAGCGGTAGATGTTGTCAATGAACAGAAGAACGTCCTGGCTCTGCTCGTCCCGGAAGTACTCGGCCATGGTCAGACCTGTAAGGCCTATTCGGGCGCGCACTCCGGGAGGCTCGTTCATTTGCCCGAACACCAACACGGTGTTTCCCATGACCCCTGAGTCCTGCATTTCGTGCCAGAGGTCGTTGCCTTCACGGGAGCGTTCTCCCACGCCGGAGAATACGGAAACTCCCTTGTGGACCTGGGCGATGTTGCGGATGAGCTCCATGATGATGACCGTCTTGCCCACTCCCGCTCCGCCGTAGGCGCCTATCTTCCCGCCTTTCAGGAATGGCGTGACCAGGTCGAACACCTTGATGCCCGTTTCAAGAATCTCAGTGCCGGTGCCCTGCTCTTCAAAGGGGGGCGGAGCCCGGTGGATGGGCCAGAGTTGGCCCGCCTCCACGGGACCCAGGTTGTCCAGGGGCGTCCCCGTCACGTCGAACAGCCTGCCAAGCGTCTCGGGTCCCACGGGCACGGAAACGGGGGAGCCGGTGTCGTCGGCCTCGGCCCCTCGGGGCAGACCTTCGGTCGGACCGAGGGCCAGGCAGCGGACCCAGTTGTTGCCGATGTGCTGTTCCACCTCCAGGACCAGCTTTTCGCCCTGGTTGTCTATCTCCAGAGCGTTGTAGATGGTGGGCAGCCCGTCCGGCGGGAACTCGATGTCCACCACCGTTCCGATAACCTGTACAACCTTACCTTTTGCCATGGCTCCTCCCGAATGGGGCTTAACTTTAGAAACGAGGACAGTTGTCAGTCGCGGGCCGGGCGCTATCCTTCCAGGGCGGCGGCGCCGCCTATGATGTCGAGCAGCTCGTTGGTTATGCTTTCCTGGCGCACTTTGTTGGCCACGAGCGTTAGATCGGATGCCATCTCATTGGCGCTGTCGGTAGCGTTTCGCATGGCCACCATTCTGGCCGACTGCTCCGACGCGTTAAGCTCCAGCAGCGCGTGGTATATCTGCATCTCCACAAACCTGGGAAGCAGCGACCCCAACACTGTCAAGCTGTCCGGTTCGTATATGTAACCCACGCGGCTCTCCGACGTAAGTTCGGCCGGCTCGATGGGCAGCAGCTTTTCCATCACCGGCCTCTGGAGGGTTGTATTGACAAACTCGGCGTACCCCAGATAGACCTCGTCGGCCTCTCCCGATGTAAATTGGTCGATGACCATGCCGGATATGGGAGTCGTGTCCGCGACCGTTGGCCGGTCGCCCATGTTTATGAACACGGCCTTTACGTCCTGTCCGTACCTGACCATGAAGTCCCGTCCCTTGCGTCCTACGGTGATTAGGCTTACAGGCGCCTCTTGCTGAGCGATAAACTGGGCCGCTCTTCTGTTCAAGTTAGAATGAAGTCCTCCACAGAGGCCCCTATCGGGCGACAAAAGCGCCAGCTGCACCCTTTTTACGGGTCTCACCTCCAGCAGCGGATGGGCAGGGCCGGACTCCTCGCCTGGCTGCGCCGCCAGGTCGGCGATTACGGTGTGTATCTTCTCGGAATATGGACGTCCGGCCAGCACTGAGCTCTGGGCGCGCCGCATCTTGGACGCGGCAATCATCTCCATCGCCTTTGTCACCTTGCCGGTGTTTTCGATGCTGCGAATTCGCCGTTTGATCTGTCTTAAGCTTGGCATGGCGTCCCGCTACTCTTGGGCTGCTTGCTCAGCTATGAAGGTGGCTTTGAACTCGGCAATCGCAGCTTTCAACGACTCCTCCGTCGATTCGCTCAAGTCCTTGGACTCGGCGATGGCCTTGCCTATCTCAGGGTTGGCTGTATCCAGGTGCTGGAGCAGCTTCACCTCAAATTCCTGGCATTTTTCGAGAGGTATGTCGTCCAGGTCGCCGTTGTTAACGGCGAAGAGAATGGCGACCTCCTTGTCCAGGGGCATGGGTTCGTATTGGGCCTGTTTCAGTATCTCCGTGCTCCGTTGTCCCCGCTCCAGCTGAGCCCGGGTGGCCCTGTCCAAATCGGCTGTTCCGAACTGGGCAAAAGTGGCCAACTCCCGGTACTGGGCAAGGTCCAGGCGCAGGCGTCCCGCCACTCGCCGGATTGCCCTGGTCTGGGCTGCGCCGCCCACCCGGGAAACGGAGAGGCCCACGTTCACGGCGGGCCGTATGCCTGAGTTGAAAAGCTCCGGTTCCAGGTATATCTGGCCGTCGGTGATTGAAATCACGTTGGTGGGCACGTATGCGGAAACGTCGCCCGCCTGAGTTTCGATGACTGGCAGGGCGGTCATCGATCCTCCTCCATGCTCGTCATTGAGACGGGCGGCCCTCTCCAGGAGCCTGCTGTGGAGATAGAAAACGTCTCCAGGGTAGGCTTCACGTCCGGCGGGACGCCTCAGCAGAAGGGACATTTGGCGGTAGGCCCATGCGTGCTTTGTCAAGTCGTCATAAACTATGAGCACGTCCCTGCCCTGTTCCATGAAATACTCGCCTATGGCCGCTCCTGAGTATGGGGCGATGTACTGGAGAGGAGCCGGGTCGGAGGCGTTGGCCGCCACGACTATGGTATGGTCCAAAGCCCCGTTTTCCTGTAGGCTTCCCAGGACCTGGGCCACTTTACCCTGCTTCTGCCCTATGGCCACGTAAATACAGACCAGGTCCTCACCCTTTTGGTTGATTATTGTATCGATGGCTATCGCCGTCTTCCCCGTGGACCGGTCTCCGATGATAAGCTCCCGCTGGCCTCTGCCGATGGGAATCATAGAGTCGATGGCCTTGACGCCCGTCTGTACGGGAGTGTCCACGGACTTTCTCGTCACGACGTTGGGGGCGATCTTCTCTACAGGCCTGACTCCGGCGGACTGCACCGGACCCTTGCCGTCTATGGGTCTCCCCAACGCGTCTACAACCCGGCCCATCAGTCCGGGGCCCACCGGAACTTCGATGATGCGCCCCGTGGCTCTGACGGTGTCTCCCTCCTTGACTGCGTTGGGGTCGCCCATTATGGCGGCCCCCACCGTGTCCTCTTCCAGGTTGAGAGCCAGTCCCAGCACCTCGTTGGGAAACTCCAGTATCTCGTTGTAGCGGGCCCCTTGCAATCCCTGCACCCTGGCGATGCCGTCGCCCACTTCGACGACCGTGCCCACGTCCACCAGGCTAAGCTCAGCGCCAAATTCCTCAATTTGACGCTTGAGCACGGATACGATGTCTTGACCACGCGTGGTCATGCTTTACCTCCCGGCGTATCAACCAAGTTTTATGCCTCGGTCTCCACGGTCTGTTGCTGCAGCTGTCTGCCCATTCTTTCAAGGCGGGTCCTGGCGCTCCCGTCGATGAGCTTGTCGCCCACGCGCATGACCAGACCGCCGAGTATTCCCGGGTCCACCTGGGCGTGAAGCTCAACGTCCTTCTGAAGCAGCTGTTCCAGGAATTCCTTGACCCGGTCTTTCTCACCGTCGTCCAGGTCCACCGCGGACCAGACCTCGACGTCCTCGCGGCCCCGACGCTGGTTTAGCAGTCTCAGATACCACTCTTCAACCTGCCCAATCCGGTCGGTGAGGCCCCTGGATATCAAAAGGGACACAAGGTTTTGGATCGTGGCGTCGGCTGTTGAGAAGGCCTGATTTATAACCAGCATTTTGCTGGATAGAGGGACTTTTGCGTGCTGTAGAAAGGCCCTGAGCTCATCCTCCTTGACGGCCTCGGATATGGCCGCCAGGTCCCCGGCCCATTCATCAATCCGGTCTTTCTCCACGGCCAAATCAAAGATTGCCTGAGCGTATCTCTTTGATGACGTGCTCTTGGGCATGGTCAGGCGTTACTCCCTTGGAATCCTCTCACCCTCTTCCAGGACTTGGGCGATCAACTCACCGTGAGCCGTGCGGTCCAGGGACCGTTGTATCACTCTCTCAGCCGCAGTCATGGCCAGGTCTGCGAAATGGCTCCTGACCTCGGCCACGGCGGCGTCTCTCTCCCGCTGAATCTCTTCCCGGGCCCTGGAAACCAGGGCGTCGGCATCCTGGCGGGCGCGGACTTCCTCTTGTTCTCTGAACTGCTCGGCCACGCTGCGGGCTTGGTCTATCAGCTTCTGGCCCTCCAGCCTGGCCTCGTTCAGCTGGCGTTGAGTGTCCGCCTGGGAGGACGCAGCTTCCTCACGCGCTTTGTCTGCGGCCTCAAGGCTCTCCTTAATCCGTTCTGACCTCTGGTCTATCATCCTCAAGATTGGCTTGTAGGCGACCAGGTAGAGCAACACCAGAAGGATGGCGAAGTTCACCAAATAGATGATTAGTGTAGGAACGTGAAGTCCCAAGCTCTCCACGGCTCACCCCTACTTTGACGTTTTTCTAACTAAAATACGAAGCCGATCATGATCGCCGCGACCAGCGCGTAGATGCCCAACGCCTCGGCGAAGGCGATGGCCAGGATCATGTTCGTCTGGATGGCGCCTCTGGCCTCCGGATTGCGCCCGATGGCATTCATGGCCGCAGCGCCCAGGATTCCTATTCCGATGCCCGGTCCGATCAGGCCGAGGCCGATGGCCAAGCCTGCGCCCAACATCTTGGCAGCGCTTTCACCTATTTCCTGGGCGGCTACGCTGGCGGCGATAAAGTGCAGGATCTCCATGTTCCCTCCCTTAATGAGTTGTCGTTTCCGGTTTAGCCAAGCTTCCGATTAGTCTTGCCTGGATGAATAGATTGCAAAGATGCCGCCTAACGCGGCGGCGGCGATTCCCACGGTGGCGGCGGTTATCAAAAGAACGATTACGTCCACGACTATCCTCCTCAAGCGACGCTATGGGTTAGTGGCCCTCTTCCTCATGGGGAGTCATCGCCACAGCTGCAAACACCAACGTTAGTCCCGCAAAGATCAGGGCCTGTATGAACCCGACCAGCAGCTCAAGTCCGTACACGAACAGGGTTGCTACGAAAGGCACGAGGAACGCCGATATAAGAACAAGTATCTCTCCGGCGGTCATGTTTCCAAAGAGCCTGAAAGTGAAGCTGATGACCCGCACGAATTCGCTGAAGGCTTCCAACGGGCCTATGAACGCAAAGTCAAGGAACCCCTGGAATGCCTCCAGAAACTTGAACCTGAACAGGCCGGAGAACCCTCTTTTCAGACTGCCCACCCGGATGAACTTTCCGAAGTAGTGGAACCGAACCAGCCAGAGACCAAGGAATTCCACAAATACGAACGACACGAGCGCCAACGCCAGCGGCATGTTCAAGTCGGTGCCCGCAGGCCTGAGAAGGTGGAGTTTTATGGTGTCGTCTCCAAACTTCCAGAAACCTCCTTCGCCGTAGCCCAGCGCTTGGTACAAAGGAATAAGGCCGATCCATGCATTGAACATGACGAACAGGAATATGGTGGCTATGACGGGGAACACCAGGCGTCCCTTGTCCCTGCCCACCACACTCTCAACGAAGCTCAACAGCCCTTCGATGATGGCCTCGAGAACGTTCTGGAAGCGGCCCGGGATGAGATTCATCTTGCGTGTGCCTAAGATGAACACGATGAGCAGCAACCCGGATACGACCCACGCAGAGAGGATGGTGTTGGTTATGACGAACCCGCCTGGGAAGGGACCCTCATCCACCAGTGTTTCGCCGTCGAGCCCGGTGCGCTCGCCGTGGAAGTCATGGAGCGCATCGGGATGCAGCTTTTCCTCATGCTCTGCGTCAAGGAAGTCCAGGTAGCGGTTACGCTCGCCAAGGGAGAAGACAGTCTGCGCCGGAAGGTGGATTGCAGGTTCGGGGAGGAGGCCCTCGGCAGTCTTGCCTGCTTCCTTGTCTTCGCTTGACTGTACGAAGGCTGCGCCGATGGACCCGGTGATTATTCCTGCGAGAAAGAGCGCCAATAGGGCCAACAGGCCTATGAGAGCTAATCTCTTGGCCCCTGCCGACACTTAGGGCTTACCCCCATTTTCGCCGGCGTCCTTATCGTTTTCCTTCAGCATTGGCTGAACCAGCTTATATACTCCGTAGAAGGCGGCTGCTGTTCCCACTAACACACCCAGGAGTGTGAAGAGAGGGCGGGTCCCCGCCAGACGGTCCAGACCAAGACCGCCGAGGACTCCTACGACTATGCAGGCGGCAACGTACCAGCCTACGCCCACAAAGCGGAGGGCTGTTCCCAAAGGGTACCCCCCTTAAAAACCTAGGGAATCCTATCACTTACCCCTGGGCAAGTCAACAGGATTCTATTCCCACAGCGGCCGGCCCAATAACGCCGGGCCGGACCTTCAGGAGCTGCTCTGGGGCTTGTCGAAGTCTTCCAAGTCCAGGCTGTTGATGAAGTCGGTGAAGGCGGACATCCGGCGAAGGTCTTCCTCCCTTACCTGGGGGTCAACTCCCTCGGCGCTGTCCATGGACTCACCGGGCAGGATGGGTTTCCCCGTTTCCTTGTCCATCAGTATCCCGGCTTTCTCCAGCACCTGGTCCTCGGCATAAATGGGCACGTCAGCCCTGACCGCTAGCGCGATGGCGTCACTGGGTCGGGAGTCGATTTCCAGGTTGGCGCCGTTCATGCTGATTGTGATTTTGGCGTAGAAGGTGTCGCTCTCGAGGCCGCTCACCAGTATATGGCTTACCGAGGCGCCCACCGTTTCCAGCACCGACCTGAGAAGGTCGTGGGTCAGGGGCCGCGGCACCGCTATGTCCTGGAGCTTGACGGCTATGGCGTCCGCCTCGGCGGGGCCTATCCAGATGGGCAAGTACCTGTCGGAGTCCTTCTCCTTCAGGATGACCACCCTCTGGTAGTTCATCATGCTTACTCTTATGCTGTCGATCACCATCTCCGGCATTAGCGGGGAGCCTCCAATCGGGTTCGGTGAGCGTTGACCGTGAGAATAATTGTAGTCGTGGGCGCGTTTGAGTGTCAACCCGAGCCAATCCGAAACAGGCGTGGTTCGGGGCTAGGAAGCGTCGTTCTTGTGGATATAGGCGTAGAAGTCGGAGCTCCACCACTCGCTGGCTATCCGCCGGTCCAGGAAGTAATCCAAGGCGTCGTCCCATGCATCCAGGTCTGCCGCCACGTCTTTGATGTAAGAGAAGTCCATCTTCAACTCCTGAACGATGTTCTCATCGTTTCTGGCCTCCCCCAGCCTGCGGTAGCTATTCTCCGGGAACCACAGTAGGTTCTTCAGCTTCGCCGAGCGTTCGAAGTCCTGCAAGTGTTTCCCGTCTCTGTCCGCATGACTGCTGTTAAGAAGGATGGCTTGGGTGGACGGCGGCCCGTCCAGAGTGTTGCAGTAGTCCTGGTAACCGTGTTCCGACTCTGTCTTGTAGCATTTGAATACCGCGCTCCCGTTCTTTTGATCCCAGCGCACGTACCAGTTCATGGGATACCAGACCTCATAGTCGATTTCCACGGCCTCGGGAGGCCCCGGGGTCGTCAGGACCTCCTCGTTCAGCGAGTCAACGGTGGACACAATATCGGAGCTCCCCTGGGCGTACACCAGCAACTCCACCGGGTCGTCGTCGTAGTTGTAACTGGCCCGAAAGGCGACGAAAACGCTGAACCCCAGCAGCAGAACGGCTACCCCGAGTCCGGCCATTGCGGCGCTCAAATTAAGCGGAGTCTTGGCTAAGACGTAGAACAGCCCCAGGGTCATGCCGCAGACGACGCCAAGAAGCCCCCACTGCTGCCACGACACCAGGTCTCCCGCGCCGGCGTATTTCTGGAAAAGGTATACGCCCGACAGCAGAATGAGCGGGGCCAGGTACATGGGAGCCGAGGCTGCGCTGGCAAGCGCCCTGCGCCAGGGGATGTTGTCTATGAGGTTTCCCATGAACATGCCGGCGAGGAAGATGAAGGGAACGGCCATGTTCACAAGAAGCCACGGCATCTTCTCGGAGGCCACGGTGTACGCCAACAGGGTGGCCAGAGCCCAGAACCCCAGCAGCATCCCGAACACGTTGCCCTTCCGTATGAAGTATATGACCGCGATTCCGCCGAAAATCAGGGGAAGAAACTCGTAAATAGACCCGATCAGGAAGTGGTAGTACCAGGGTTGATTTCCCCGGGCCACATCCTGCTGTTCCACCCAGTAACCCAGTCCCTGCCAGGAACCCGTATACAGCCCGCCGAACCTGTTGCACAAGCTGTGGAAAGCTCCTCCCACTTCCGCGGGACAGAAACCGTGGCTCTGGGTAAAGAAGCCGAATACGCTGGTGTAAAAGAACGTCCATACCGTGTAGAAGATTGCGGCGCTGATGAGCCAGACCCGCCACGACCATGCCACGCCTATGAGTACGGAGAGCAGCAGCGTCGAGAACAGGACGACGAAGGTTGTGAGGTAATCGCGTCCAATCAATCCGGTTGGAAAGGCCAGGAACACGTACACAAGGGTGGCGGCGATGGTCAGCGGGACCAATAGATGGGCCCATCGTCTGCCGGCGCTGGTGAAGATGGACAGTCCCACAGGCACAAGAAAGACGATGGCGGCCGCCGCGGCATTGGCGGCCACCGGGATATCCACGACCGGGAAGTCAACAAAGGGCGCTTGCCACACCGGAAGCCCCACTTCTGTCACCCCGTCGCTCACCAGGTTGGTCCCGAAGGCGCCCAAAGGGATGGCCGAGAGGGCGGACCACTGGGGCAGGGTTAAAGTGATCATCAACAGCAGGAATATGGGGGCGCCGCTGAGTTCCCGCAGTTTTATCCTCCCCAAAGCCCAGGGAATCAGCTGCGGAAGGGAGATGAGGAACAGGGCCGCTCCGAATATTCCCACAACGATGTAGCTGGTCTCCTTTGTGGCGAATATCAGGGCCAGCAAGCTGGAGGCTATGTATAGATGCCGGTTTTTCCCCTCGTTGACGTATCTCCACATCACCAGGAGCAAGGCCGCGCCAAAGACTGCTATGAGTATGTCGTTGCGGCCAAACCTGCTGAAGTAGAGCAGGCTGGGAGACAGGGCCAGCAGCAGCGACGTGGCCACAGCGCCCGCCCTGCCCATGTAGTTTCGGAAAAAGTAGGGCAGCATCGCCAACCCGGCGCCGAAAAGCACGTAGCCCAGCCTGGCGGTGAAGTCCGAGTCGCCGAATATCTTGAAGATGAACGCGACCATGTGCACCTGGAAGGGCCCGTGCATCCAGGGGCTGTGGGAATAGCCTTCACCTTCCGCCATGCGCCAGGAGTAGTGGATGTGGAGGCTCTCATCGTAGTGCATGGTGCGGCCGTCCAGCTCCCACAACCTGAGCCCAAGAGCCGCCAGCGCTATCAGTGCGAAGATTGCAAGCTCCCACCCCAGATGGGGCTTCAACCCCTCCCAAAAACGGGACAGGATAGAGGGCTTGGGGGGCCAAGCCGCCGGTGGAATTGTAGCCTCCTCCGCCATATTACCTTTGAGCTGCCTCAAACTCGGTGGACGTTCTCTCGTATATCACTACGCCGTCCCACTCCCTAACGGGTTTCAAGAACGAGCCGAATCCGTCCAACTCCAGCCGGCCGTATTTGGACCGCTCCCTTGGACCGGCGTACACGTAACGTATGTCGTAGGCGTCCAACAGCTGGCGGACCCGGACAGGGTCGCCGCCGGTGTAAATTTCTTCAACCAGTTTCTCCCGTTCACCCAAAATGTCCAGATGGCCCCGCCACTGGCGCTGGTGCCCCTGCCAATTCACCAGGGTCGCCAGTCCGGTGGCCGCCGACACCCTTCCGAACTCCGTATAGCTGTCCCCCACGGCTTCCACTATGCGTCCTTCCGGGGCTTCATCCCTTAGCCAGAGGATTGCCTCAAGGTCGTCCGACCCGAACCTTTTAAGGTAGTCGAGGCCGTCCAGAGAGTTCCCGCCGCCGTTGACGTATACGTCCCTGGCTGAGGCCACGGGGAAGTATAACGCTCCGAGAATCAGGACGACCACTATGCTCAACCATCCGAACTTGAGAAGGCTTCCGATAGACGCCGGCGCCATGCTCTTGACGCGGGCAGCGTCCGGCGCCGGGGTCGGGTCATTCGATTCTTTCTCGGAAGGCACAGGGCCGCGCCAGACGTAGTATAGGCCGACGGCTGACACGACACCAAGAAGAATCCACGCCTGGTAGTACACCTTGAAAACCGTGTTCATACGGTTGCCGAACAGGTCTGAAAGATAGAAGAGTTCGGACCCCATGAGCAGATAGAAGGCCAGCGCCCCGAGAATCAGCAGATAGGAAACCGCCGGATTTGCTCCGCTCCGGACCCTGAGAATGAGTGTGTAAAGCGCCGCCCCGACAAGCGCCATCGCCGGGATTAGCCGGGCGAACCTGACGGCTATGTCCCCCAAAGCCGCGACGACTCCGTCGTCGAAGGGACTCCATATCAGCTTGGTCGCCACCCAAAGGACGAAGGGGAGTATGGTTATCGCAGCGACTGTCCCCAGCAGACCGGGGTTGCGCCCCGCAATCCCGGGAGTGCGAAGGGCCTGCTTGATCATGAACCCGCCCACTATGGCCAGTGGAAGCCCCCAGATCATGACGAAATGGATGGGACGGGTGCTCATAGAGTCCTTGACAGGGAGAATGCCCGACGCCTGGCTGTTCAATCCAACGTAGAACGGCAGATATGCAATCACGGCGACCGCCAGCACAGGCGCCAGCCATCCCAACACGGGCGTGAGGGCCTGCAAACTGATCCCACCCCGGCCAACGGCCTTGGCCGCCACCGCAACTGCCAGCGCCGCCGCCATGACGGGGAAGTCCCAAATGTTTATGAAGGCCAGCCCTCCCAGGAGCAGCCCGATGGCGACGCCTTCCCAGGGATGGGCCCGCAGCCTCTTGAAGTCCACGCTGTCTTTGGACAGGAACAGGTTGAGAATCAAGGCAAGGCTAAGCGCCATGAAGGGCAGCGAGCTGACGTGGCCGTGAAGGTCGCCCAGCAGAAGACTGAAGAAGGGGACCTCGGTGATGGTGTAGTCCAGGCTCGCGCCGTCCACCACCGTGTCGATTATCCTGGACGAACGCCACCACCAGAAGTAGCTGTCGGGAAAGAACCCTCGGCCCGTGGTCGTGTTTTCGTCCAGGCCCTTGACGCCCAGCCAGTCCCAGAACCCCTGGCCCCCCAGGCCGACTGCGTTGATGAGTTCACCCACCCCTTCCAGGTTTCCCAGGACCGCTATGAACACGGGCGCGGCCAACGCGAAGGGTATGGCCTGTTTAAGTCCGGCGCCTGTGATACGGACCAGGTTCAACGCCAGGCAGAAAGCTCCGCCTGCCAGCATGGCCGCTATCAGGGCTATGGACAGGTTGTAGGAAACGCTGGACGGGATGGCCGTCAGCTTGGTGAGGAAGGCCATAATGAAGTGGCCGAAATAATAGTAGCTGATGGAATGGCCGGACAGCCAGTGGTCTTGAGGGGGAAATTGTTCGCTCTTGAGTATCGAGTTGAGAAAGCCGAAATCCATGGGCTGCTCGGTGTGGTTGATGGCCGGAGCAAATGAGACCAACGCAACCCATATGAAAAAGAAGGCCAGAAAGACCAGCTCCGCCGCGATGATGGCCGCCCGTTCCCGTCTCAGGAATGCCAGAATCTCGCGACCGTTTCTCTTGAGAATCATCGCCGACGGAACAGCCAGCGCCGCCGCCGCCAGGACTGCGGCCCACTGGACGTTGGGAAGAGCGCCGACCAGACCCAACGCCCAAAACAGGTAGGCCGCTAAAAGCAGGCCAATGGCCTTGGAAAAGATGATTCCCCGGTCCGGCAGGGAACCAAGCAGCCTGTATGTCATCGGCAGGGTGATGACACCGACTGCTTCGATAGCGATAAGCCAGATTAATGCTTGGTGCAACGCAATGCAGTTGGGCTATTTGTTGGGATTCTGACGGGCCCCGCCGACGAACGCGCTCCCAGGGCAGAGCAGCCCCCGGTCATCGCACGTGTCAGCCTGAAGCCGGTTCCAATATGGCCTCTACGAACTCCTCGGGATCGAACACGGCCATGTCTTCCAGCTTCTCTCCCGTTCCTATGAAGAGTATGGGCAGGCCCAAGCTCTCCCTGATAGAAAGCACGATCCCGCCCTTGGCGGTGCCGTCCAGCTTGGCCAGAAACACGCCGGTGCAGCCAACGGCCTCGGTAAAGGACCTGGCTTGAGCAAGCCCGTTGTGGCCCGTGGTGGCGTCGAGAATCAGCAGGACCTGGTGGGGAGCGGCAGGGTCTTGCCGCCCAATCACCCGCACTATCTTCTTGAGCTCTTCCATCAGATTGGACTTGGTGTGGAGGCGTCCCGCCGTGTCGATGATCAGGACGTCGGCTTTCCGCGCCCTCGCGGCCTGGAACGCGTCAAAGGCCACGGCCCCGGGGTCGGCGCCCTGCCTGTGGCTGATTACATCAGCGCCCACCCTTTCACCCAACACCTGAAGCTGCTCGATGGCCGCGGCTCGGAAGGTGTCTCCGGCCCCCAGCAACACCCGCTTCCCGCCTTGCTGGAAGTGATGGGCCAACTTGGCTATGCTGGTGGTCTTGCCGGCGCCGTTGACCCCTACGACCAGGACCACCAGGGGCGTTTCTGAAAGCTCAGCCTCAGCCTCTAAATCCGATGACGCATCGCTTTTCAGCCCGGCCAATAGCTCAAGCTTCAAGGCGTCGAAGACCTGCTGCGGGTCGCTGTATTTTTGGTCAGCGGTGATGTTCCGGAGACGATTCACCAGGTCCAGGGAAGTTTCGACTCCCACGTCCGCTGATATCAGGACCTCTTCCAGTTCCTCCCATACGCTGTCGTCAAGTTGGGACGATCGGAGGACCCCCATAATCTTCCCGAACCAGGTGTCCCTGGACTTGCGGACACCTTGTTGGGTGCGCTTTTTCGTCTCATTTGGGTCTCTTCTCAAGAAACGGAGCATAATGTCTCGATGCGCCTAAATCGGCAAGGAGCGGAAATGTTCGAATCCGTCCTCCGCCGCCAGCTTCTCGGCGTCGGACTTGCGCCTGCCATGTCCCTTGCCCACCACCTCGCCGCCGACCATGACCTCCACGTTGAAGAGTTTTGCATGGTCCGGCCCTTGGACGTCAACCAGCCTGTACCTGGGAGAACTCATTCCCTTGCTTTGCACCAGTTCCTGAAGTTTGGACTTCGGGTCCTCGGGGGCCTGTCCTTTGGCCAGAAGGGACTCCAATTCACCTTCCATGACGGAGAGCACGAAGCGCTTGGCTGGGTCATGACCGCCGTCCAGAAACACGGCCCCGACAAGGGCTTCAAAAGCCGCCGCGAGGTTTGACTCGCGTTCCCGGCCTCCGGTGGACTCTTCTCCCTTGCCTAGCTTTAATAAACGGCCCAACTCCATGTTGCGGGCGATCTGTGCCAGGGAAGAGCCGCGGACCAGGGAAGAGCGCAGCTTGGTCAACTCGCCTTCAAGCAGGTCGGGCCGCCGCTTGTAAAGCTCGGCGGTGACGATGAGGTTTAACTCGGAGTCGCCCAGGAACTCCAGCCGTTCATAGGACTCCAGGGAACTTTTCGCCGGCCGGGCTTCGTTGATGTAGGAAGGATGCACCAGGGCCTGTTCCACCAGTTCAGGGTCTTTGAATCGCAGTCCCAGCAGTTTCTCTAACGATGTTCTCTTGAAGGACCAACCTTTGCGCAAGGGGTTCCCTCCGGGGCTAAGGTCTCGGTAAGGGGTATGGGCAAGCCAAGCCAGGAAGTGCAGGGTTGCGCCTGAAGTCGCCCGTGATGGATTCTATCACCCGCTTGGTGAATATCAAAGACGCGGCCCGGTGATATCCGCCTCAGTTAGAGGCCGCTCAAGAACCCGTAGCCGCCAGCATCTCCTCGGTGATTTCGGCCAGCTTCTCCTCCGTCAGTGGACCTTGCCACAGCCGGAATATCTCGCCGTCGGCGGTGATGAACGCCGTGGCGGGTATGCCGAGGACCCGATACTTTTTTACTATGTCCTCATCGTCCGTGTACCCCGCCGGAAAGGTGATTCCCAGTTCGTCCAGCAGGGCCTTCCCGTCATCCCTGGAGCCGAGACCGACGAGAGAACCAACGTCAAGGCCGAACATGTTTATTTGGTCCTTATTCGTGTCGTAGAAGGCTTGGAAATCCGGGAGCTCCGCCCTGCACGGAGGGCAAAGCCCGCCCCAGAAGTTGAGCGCCAGCGGTTTGCCTTGGAGGTCGCTCAGTTCCAGGGTGTCCCCGCCGAGGACATTCGAGCCTTGGTACGCGTTGATGTTGAAGTTAGGGGCCGGCTTCAAGTTGAGGGAGACATCCTCAACATCCCTGGTAAAGGTGGGAGTCGGATTATCGCCGCCGGAGCCGCCGCAGGCCCCTGCCACCGCCAACAGTCCCGCCGCCGCCGCGACAAGAAATAATACGCCCACAAGTCTCGTCGACCCCGTGAAACGTACGTGGAGGCGGGGCCTCAACATTCGCGCCAAAACTTCCTCCCTTAAAGACTCTGCATTCTTGTTTAGGGTAGACGCCTTTGCGAAACCGGGGATACGAGCAGTACGTCAGGGACGCTTATTTCTTTCTACGCCTCTGGGCTGCCGCCGGTTCCATCCGGTCCGGCGGGAATCTGAGAGACCATCTCGAAATATCTTACCAGCGCCTTCATGCCTCCCGAAGCTTGGCCCCAATCGAAATGTTCGTTCGGGCCATGATAGCTGTGCTCGGGAAGGCTCAGGCCGATAAAGGTGATGGGGGCGCCCAGTAGTTCCTGCATGGTCACCACTGCTCCGATTGAGCCTCCCTCCCGTATAAAGGCGGGACTCTTGCCGAAACCGTGCCTTATGGCCTCCCGTGCGGCGTCCGAATATGGGCCTTGGAATTGGCCAAGGTAGGGTTTAAGCGACCCGCCGTCTTCCACCTTCACGTCGGGGTTAAGCTCCTTCACCCTGTTCCTCAGCAGGTCCAAAACATCTTTAGGGTCCTGGTTGGGCACGAGGCGCATACTGATTTTGGCCTCGGCCCTTGGGGGCACCACCGTCTTTATG
The DNA here is from genome assembly GCA_965237875.1 of Dehalococcoidia bacterium. Lineage (GTDB taxonomy): Bacteria > Chloroflexota > Dehalococcoidia > Lucifugimonadales > JAGWBF01 > DAOUJI01. Next base: position 831,455 of record CBDEGP010000002.1, on the reverse strand, counting down.
CCCGGTCCGGTGTAGCCGCCCGATATGCCGTGGACCTCAAAGGTAGGCTCGCACCAAATCCTCTTCACCACGTCGGAAACGTCCCGGGTACGGAGTGTGGTCAGGCCGTGGGCGCCGGTAAACTTGTCCAGGTCGAAACCCGACGCCAGGAAGTTCTCAAGCTCGTCGGCGGCCACCGGCTCCACGGAACTGTAGAACCCTGGAATCGACACGGCTCCGGTCTTGGCGTCGTATAGCTCCGCTATGAGCTGACATAACTCACCGATGGGATTCCTAGCCGCTCCGCCCGTAAGGCCCGAGTGGGCGTCCTTCTCCGCCGTCTCCAGGAGCAGACGCGCTCCCTGCATGCCCCGCAGTCCATAAGGGATGGCCGGAACGTCTCTGGACAGCCACACCGTATCCGACACCAGGACTGAGTCGGCCTTCAGGCCGTCCCGGTTGGACTGGATGAATTGGGCAAAGTTAGGGCTTCCCACCTCTTCCTCAAGTTCCCATACGAACTGTATGTTCAGCGGGGCCCCCTGTTGAAGGGCGTACCTGGCCGCAAACAGCGCAGTCAGCGCAGGCCCCTTGTCGTCAGTGCACCCGCGGCCCAGATAGCGGTCTCCCTCGACGGCGAAACTGAAGGGGTCCCGCACCCATTCAGCCTCCTGCGCTGGCTGGACATCCATGTGGTTGTAGATGATGAGGGTCGGATGGGACGGGGAAGCATCCATTCTTCCCCAGACCACAGGGTGCCCTGCGGTTTCCACCACCTGAGCCTCGGCGCCAAAGTTCCGGAGGACTTGGGCCGCGGCCGCGGCGCCCCTTCTTACGTCCATGGCCCGCTCAGGGTCGGATGAGACGGTGGGTATCTGAACGAGATCGGCCAGAACGCTTTCGAATTCCCCTTTCACGTCCGAGATATAGCTTTCTAAGTCTTTCGTGGAGCCTGCGCCGTCCGCCATGTCGGCCCTCCCCTGGCAAGGTGGAAAACGTAGCCTAACAGAGGGCCGCTCCGGCGGCAAGAGCGGCCAGCCGCTCCCGCAGTCTCCGATTGACTCTAAAATCCGGCCGTTGGTACACTCCCGCCACACCATGCTGCAGCCGAACAGGAGGACCATGAAGCGGCGATTGTTGAAGGCCGTAAAAATCGGACTGCCGATATTTATAACGCTTCTCGTTGTCATATACGGCCTCGTGTCCTACATGATCGTGTCGGGAATAGCAAGCGTCGACCGGACAGAGCAGGAGGACTCACCCGGCAACTACGGCCTGCCATACGAGGAAGTGGAGTTTCTACCCCGTGACGGGGAGGTGGAGCTGAGAGGCTGGCACATTCATGACCCGTCGAGGGAGGGCGAAAAGCGGCCTACGGTCATATTCGTCCACGGCATCAACAGCAACAGGGCCGGCGGCAATAGAGTGGCGCTGGCGGCATTGCTGTTCTCCAGAGGGTACGACAGTCTTCTCTTTGACTTGAGAGCTCACGGACTTTCGGGAGGCGAAAATTCCACCTACGGGCACGAGGAAAGGTGGGACGTCTTGGGGGCCTTCGATTATCTGGTGCGCAGGGGGGCGCCGGAGGAAGAGATCGGAGTGTTGGGCGTCTCAATGGGCGCAGGGGCCGCCCTGATAGCCTTGTCGGAGGAACCGCGCATCAGGGCTCTGGTGGTCGACGGCGCCTACGCCAATGCTTCCGAGTTGGTGAATCGAGAAGCCGCCCGCCAGACTCCTCTCCCAAGGTGGATAATGCCGGTGTTCAACCCCACCGTTCAGATCATGGGAAGCGGCCTATACGGGGTGGACATTGGCGCGCTCAAACCTGAGGAATCCGCGAGAAACATCATGAGTCCTATCATGGTCATCCACGGCGACAGTGACGAGCGCGTCCCGGTCGAACACGGGGTCAGGGTCCATAAAAACGCCCACCCCGACAGCCTGCTTTGGATTATTCCCGGAGTCGAACACGCATCGGCTTTCGAAAATTATCCTGGCCAGTACGTGGACAGGGTTGCGGCATATTTCGATTCCCGCTTAGACCCATAATAAAGGGTACACCTCCAACAAGGCGTACCCTTCAAATAGGACTCCGGGGTCTGATGGGCGGGGGTTATCTGGTGTTCTTCAGCGTGGAAGTATCCCGATCCTTGAAGTAGTCGTAGTTCTTTCCGATGAATTCAGCCCACTCGGTGGGGACTGAGTCCTCGGCGAATATGGCCGTCACCGGGCACACCGGCTCGCAAGCCGCACAGTCGATGCACTCGTCGGGATGGATGTAGTACATTTGGTCGTCGTCGGTGGTGTATATGCAGTCCACCGGGCAAACATCCACACACGCTGCATCCTTTACACTCAGACACGGTTCTGCAATGATGTAAGTCATATCCTAACGGCCCTCCGCAAGAATCAATGTCGCCCGGTTATGCGGAACGCTCCGCACCAACCCAGCGACAATATTATAACACGGGTTTTCAATCTGTGGCAGAGCGCAGGGGGCTGGGAAACGGCGACTCTGAAAGTACGGCAGCGCTATGCCATCGCGCATGTCCCGCTTGCGTTGAGGTTTTCTAGGGACTGCGTGCGTTGTCCAGGTATTCCTGGAGTATGACTGCGGCTGAAGCCGCGTCCAAATCGCCTTTGGACCTGGAAGGGCTGCGGCCTGCCTGCACCATTAGTCTTTCGGCTTCGGCGGTGGAGAACCGCTCATCCTGGGTCTCCACCGGCAGTCCCGTGCCGGCCGACAACTCCTCTACGAACCTGAACACCTTCTTGGCCTGGGGTCCAAGAGAGCCGTTCAAAGAGACGGGCATGCCCACCAGTATCACCTCGGCGTCCACGGACTTGGCTTTATGCGCTGCCTGGGCTGCGTCGGCCCGGAGGTTCTTCCGCACCAGGTGGCCGATGGGCCGGGCAAGAGTTCCGGTTGGGTCGCTAAGGGCCATCCCGATTCTGCGGTCACCCACGTCCAGGCACAACACCCTCACTTTGCCAGCCCTTTTCTCACCAACTCAGGCGCCGCCCGGAGGGCGTCGTCCAACCTGTCCGGGTCTTTGCCTCCGGCCTGGGCCATGTCCGGCCTCCCGCCTCCGCTGCCGCCCATCACCTGAGCCGCCTCTTTGACGATGTTCCCGGCATGGAGACCCGCCTCAACCAGGTCCCTGGTCACCATTGCCATGAGCGTCGGACGCCCGTTCGAGACGGAGCCAAGGACGACTACACCGCTGGACAGCTTGTCTCTAAGCCAGTCGCCCATCTCGCGGATGGCGTCGGAGCTTGCGGCGGAAGTGCGCACGGCGATTACCTTGACGCCGTCCACGTCCTGCGCTTGGGGCAACGCTTCTTCCGCCTCACTTCTTAGGCTCATGCGTTCCAGGGACTCCAACCTCTTACGAAGGTTGTCCAAGTCTTGCAAGAAACTCTCCAGCCTGGCTTCCAGGTCCACGGCGGGAGTCTGGAACTTCTGAGCCAGCGACTCGATAAGCGTCGAGCGTTCTAGGAACAGGTCATGGGCGGCCCTGCCTGTAACCGCCTCAATTCTGCGCATGCCCCCGCCGATGCCGGAGTCGCCGATGACGAACAGAGGACCCACTTCCCCGGTGTGGTGAACGTGGGTGCCGCCGCACACCTCCACACTGAAGGGGTCTCCTCCGCTGGACATTTCGACAACCCTTACCACGTCCCCATACCGGTCTCCGAAAAACGCCAGGGCGCCGTCTTGAACAGCCTGTGTAAAGCTGGACTCCCGCACACTCACTTGCAAGTTTCCCATGATCTTGTCGTTGACCAGTGATTGAACGTCCAGCTGTTCTTCCCTGGAAAGGGGACCGACGTGGCTATAGTCGAAGCGCAGCCTTTCAGGCGCTACGTGAGAGCCCGCCTGGCGCACGTGGGCCCCAAGGGTCTGCCGCAGGGCCGCATGGAGAAGGTGGGTCCCGCTGTGATTGCGCGCCGCATCGGCCCGCAGCCCACCCTCGACAATCGCTTCCACCCGGTCGCCCAGGGAAATGTCTCCGCGCTCCACCACACCCTGGTGGACTATTAGCCCCGCGACGGGAGCATGAGTATGCCGCACCCTGACCATTCCATTGGGGCCGGTGATGACGCCCGCGTCCCCCACTTGGCCTCCGCCTTCCGGGTAAAAGGGGGTGTCCTGGAGCACGACCTCGACTCTTCTCCCCTCGGACGCATGGCCCACGGGCACATCGTCCTCCAGCAACGCTGCGACAACCGACGTCTGGGCCAGGTCCTCGTACCCGACGAACCGGACAGCATCGACGCCCAGGTCCTCGTAGGTCGTCAGCTTCTCCATGCCTCCCACAAACGCGTGGGCTGAACGCGCCCTCTCCCGTTGGGCTTCCATCTCCCGTTCGAATCCCTCCATGTCCACGGCGAGGCCATTTTCCGAGGCAATCTCCGAAGTCAACTCAGGCGGGAATCCATAGGTGTCGTATAGCGTGAAGGCGTCAGACCCTGGAAGAGTTCCATCGCCCTCGTGAGCGGATACAAGCCCTTCCAGAATCCCCATGCCTCGTTCGTATGTATGGGCAAAGCGTTCCTCCTCCAGGCTTACAACCCGCTGGATGAACGCACGGTTGGCGGACAACTCAGGGTAGGCTTTATCGAAGCGGTCAACTGCGGCGTCCGCCACCTTGGTAAAGAAGGCCCCGTCCAGCCCCAGACGCCTCCCGTATCGAATCGCCCGGCGAATCACCCTCCTCAAGACATAGCCCCGGCCTCCATTGCCGGGGACCACCCCGTCATTGATGAGGAACGCCACGGCTCGCCCATGCTCAGCCACCACGCGCAGCGCGTAGTCCGTTTCGGGGTCTTGGGCATAGGGCTTACCGCTTAGCTCCACGGCCCGGTCCACTATGGGCCGCAGAAGGTCCGTCTCGTATACGCTGCTCTTTCCCTGAAGGATGGCCGCCGCCCGCTCCAGACCCATGCCCGTGTCGATGCTGGGCGCAGGGAGAGGCGTGCGGGCGCCGTCCGGGCTCTGGTAATACTGCATGAAGACCAGGTTCCAAAGCTCAACGAAACGTTCACACTCGTGGTTGGGGTGACAGTCCGGTTGGCCGCAGCCCCGCTCGACGCCGCCGTCATAATGTATCTCGCTGCAGGGGCCGCATGGGCCCTCAACCCCCGCGGGACCCCACCAGTTGTCTTTATCGCCGTACCTGAATATCCGCTCCGAGGGAACCCCTACGCCCTCGTTCCACAGCTTGAAGGCCTCTTCATCATCCAGGTATATCGTTATGAAGAGCCGCTCGGGGTCCAGCTTGAAATGCTGCGTGACGAACTCCCAGGACCAGTCCACGGCTTCCGGCTTGAAGTAGTCCCCCAAGGAGAAATTGCCCATCATTTCGAAGAAGGTCAGGTGCTTGTGGTCTCCCACCTCCTCCACGTCCGAGGTGCGGAAGCTCTTTTGCACTGAGGCCAAACGTTTCGCAGGCGGTGTGGTTTCTCCCATGAAGTAGGGTTTGAGGGGGACCATGCCGGCGCTGGTGAAAAGCAGCGTAGGGTCCCCTGCCGGTATCAAAGAAGCGCTTGGCACGACGGTATGCGCCCTGTTTTGGAAAAACTCCAGGAAGACGTTGCGGATCAGGTCTCCGTCCATTTTCCCCTCTATCAGGTTGGCGCCCACGCCGCTGGGGCCGCCGAATCAGTGTAACTATATCGAATGGGCGCCGCCTAGTCCATCAATCGACGCGTCAGGGCGGTCAAACGGATTGACCGGCCTGTCCGGTTTCTCTAAAATCAAAGACAGGCCACATCATCCAAGGAGCCGGAATGCACTCAAGTTTAGTCAGCAAGATCGAAAAGGCGAGGATCTACGCAGAGGAAAGAGACAGAATCAGCATCCAGTCCTTCACCGTTTCGTTTCGAGGCAACCATAACAGCTATGACGTAAGCTACATGGACGGACGTTGGAGTTGCCCATGCTATTTCTTCGCGAGTCATCAGACCTGCAGCCACACCATGGCCTTACAACGCATTTTGCATGGAATGGTCCCTCAAACAGCTGGGGCCGAGCAGTTGTAGCGGCGCAGCGAGCGGGCGTAACTCAGTGGTAGAGTGTCTGCTTCCCAAGCAGAAAGTCGAGGGTTCGAATCCCTTCGCCCGCTCCAAAAATACAGACGGCCCACAACCTCAGCACGCTGCTCCCAGGCGCCGCCTCAGCTAGGCCATCAGCTTGGGGTCAATCTGAATGAAGGACACATAGGCGTTCTGTGGGTCCCTCATTAGGCAGAACCGGCCCACGTCCTTCACTTCCATGGGCGGCATCACCTCGCTGGCGCCCATCTCCTTGGCTTTCTTTAAGGAGGCGTCCAGGTCGGCGACGGCGAAATAGATGGACCAGTTGGGGGGGACTTCTCCCCACTCCTTCTTGATCTCCAACATGCCGCAGGCAGACCGGTCGCCCAGCTTATATTCGAAGTATTCGCCTCCGTCCGGAGTAGGCCCATTTTGAGCCGACCAGCCGAATAGCCCGCCGTAGAAACCGGCTGCCGCGTCGGTGTCGGTGGTGTACAGCTCATTCCACGCCAGAGCGCCCGGCTCACCGAACAAATCGGCCCCTATGTGGTCCTTGGGCTGCCATACGCTAAAGACGGCCCCGGTAGGGTCCTGAATCACAGACATTCGCCCGGAATCGAAGACGTCGAATGGCCCCATAAGCACATTGCCGCCAAGGCCCTTGACCTTGGCGGTGGACTCGTCGGCGTCATCCACGGTGAAATAGCTCTGCCAAAACGGATGTCCGCCGGTCTGTGCCTTCATTGAATCATCCATCTGGTACATGGCGCAGACGGTTTTGCCGCCTTTATTCAACATAACGTAGACGCCGTGCTCGCCCATAGGAATGTCTACGAAGTCCAAGCCCAAAAGTTCGGTGTAGAACTTCTTGGACCCGTCCACGTCCGGCGTCGCCAGGTCCGCCCAGCTAAACATTCCAGGTTGATGCTTCGTAATTTCCATAGTTCCTCTTTTGATTAAATCCGACAGCGCAGGCGGACGAGATCAGGCCGGCGGGACATCTACCCTAAAGGGCCTGCTCGCCTTCCTCGCCGGTGCGCACGCGGATGGCGTTGTCCACGCTGGTTATGAAGATTTTGCCGTCGCCGATTTCTCCCGTGCGGGCGTGTTCGATGATGGTGTCCACGGCCTTGCGAGTGTCATCGGTTGGGACCACCAATTCGAGCTTCACCTTGGGCAGCATGTCCACCACATAGCGGCCCGTACCCCTTGGCCCGCCGGACGTCACCCCTCTTTGAACGCCTCTGCCGGTGACGTGGACCACGTTCAACCCGACGAGACCCACCTCGGCGAGGGCGTTGGTCACGGCGTTGAGCCGGTCGGGTCTGATGATCGCCTCGATTTTATTCATGCCATTCCCCCATTTATGGACCCAGCCTAGTGAGGCTATGCCCAATTAGTCTAATGACGTTGTGCGTCCGCCATTTAGAATACGCCGTCAGGTTGGAATCCTCAAGTCCCCTGTTTCAGTCTTCTATTTCCAAAGCCAAGCGGACTCCCTTGTTGCATCAGCTTCCGAACTCTGTGGCGCCGCAGGGTGAGTAGGGAGTTATAATAACGTCCGCTCATGAACGACCTTGTCCTGGCCCTACTCATTTTCTTCATTAGCGCGGCGGCGGTCATTGTAAGCGGGTCATTCCTCGCCAAGTACGGCGATGAGATTGCCGACAGGCTGGGCTGGGGGCGCCTGTGGGTGGGCACAATCCTTCTGGCCGCAGCCACGTCTCTACCCGAGCTGACCGCCAACGTGACGGCCGCGCTGCGTGATCAACCGGAACTGGCGGTGGGCAACATATTCGGCGCGAACATGGTCAACATGTTCTTCATGGCCGCGGTCGCCCTCGCTTTCGGAATGGGACGCTTCTTCGGCCGCCTTGCTCCACAGCACAAACTCCTGGCGGGCGTAGCTCTGTCAGTCACCGGCTTGACAGTGGTCCTGGGAGTGTCCAGCTTGGACGTTTCGGTCTTCAAAGTGGGCCTCGCCTCCGTGATCATACTGGCTGCCTACCTGGCGGGCATTGGGCTTCTCTACGTCAACAGGCCAGCGGCCTTCAACGACTCCCACACCGCCGACTATGGCAGGCCCATAGCGCGGGCCTGGGTTTTCCTTGGAGCCGCGGCGCTGTGCATACTGATTGCCGCTCCGGCGTTGACCTACAGCGTAGAACAGATCGCGGAAGAGACCGGCCTCGCCACCAGCTTCCTGGGCGTCCTGGCGGTTGCGGTGGTCACGGCTCTCCCGGAAATGGCTACAACCGTGACGGCAACCCGCATGGGGTCACCCGACCTCGCGGTGGGAAACATCTATGGAAGCTGCGCCTTCAACGTGGCGGCGCTGGCCGTGGCGGACCCCTTCTACAGGCAAGGAGTGTTGGTCGCAACCTCAGGGCAGGAGCACGTAGCCGCGGGAGTGGCGGCTGTGGCGCTGATGGCGGCGGGCGCCCTCTTGATATACACGCGGGGAGCGCACGACATCCTCAGGGCCAAACCGATTGCCGCTTTGATGCTGGTCGGCTACATCGGAGCTATAGCGCTGGTATTCCGGCTGAGCTAGACCGTCGGCCTTCCAAGACCTCCAAAGGAAGCAGGCTGCGCCTCTTCCTCGTAGGGCCACGGGGGTGAAGTGAAGCAGAGGAAGGTCAACGCCTCCGGCCCGGCGGCGAACTGGAAACTCCACGTGGGCGGAATCGTCAGGGCGTCTCCGGGGCCGACCTCGACAGGCTTTACGTAGGCAGGGTCCTGGTCCGAGGGGCAGCGCCATACTCTCCCGCTCCCCTCCAACACGTACCAGAGCTCCTCCACGCTGCGATGCCAAACGGGCCTGGAGACCTGCCAAGCCCCTAACGTCACTTCACATAAGGATGCCTTGGCCGCCGCTTCCGGAGCTCCCAGCAGCAGCCGTATTTCGGAGCCGTCGGGGGCGAACGTGTCGGGGGATTCAGCCCGGCGGCCGACCGGCGGGCCCAAGCTATCTCCAGCCACTTCTCCACCTTCCTGTTGAAGTCCTGTCAGACTGCCTCCCAGGACCATGCCGCCATCGGACCCGGATTACATATTAGACGCCTGGCGTCCTCTGGGCGAAATCGCCGCTGCGGTACGCAGGTTGGATAATGAGGCTTACAAGAAAGGCTTGAGCTGGATTTCCTTCAGAGCCGGAATTACCTCTTTACCCAGCAACTCAATCGACCTCAGCACATCTTCTTGCGGCATGGGACCGTCGTTGCCGTAGATGTGTATGTAGCCGGGGTTCAGCCGTTCTATGACCATCTTCAGCTTACGGGTGACAGTCTCTGGGCTCCCCACGATGATGTTGTCCAGTTCCAACAGGTCCTCGTAGCCAACCTCTACGCCGAATCCGCCTCCCATGGCTTGCCGGTTGGTTTTCAGAGTCATAGCTTCCCGGGTCTGATACCCCGGAGGGTCGTTATGCTCCCGCGGTCCTCGGCCCTTATGGGCGCTGGTCCACATGAAATTGCGGCCGACCTCTTTCGCCTTCTCATCGGTGTCGGCGCAGAGGACCCGGATCAAGTACCCGAAATGCTCCGGACCCGCCCGGAAGCCGTAGTCTCTCGCCACCTCCACGTAAGTGTCACGCAGCCATTCAGTGATGTGGAGGAGGGCCCCCAGATTCATGTAGGGGTACCCGTGCTTGGCGGCCCAATAAACGCTGTCGGGGCTGCCGGTCCCGGGGAACCATATCGGCGGATGGGGTTTCTGGACCGGCACGACCCAGGGGTTGACCACGCGATGGTGATAGTAATTGCCCTCATACCTGAACGGCCCCGGTCGCGTCCAGCAGTCGATGATCAGGTCGTGGGCTTCCTGAAAGCGGTCCCAGTTTTCAGAAGGATCGATTCCCCCGTGGAGGCTCTCTACGGCCAGCCCACGGACAAACCCGGAGATCAATCGGCCTTCCGAATAAAGGTCGAGTATCGCCAGCTCTTCGGCCATCCGCACCGGATCGTGAATGGCTATGACGTTGCCCAGGATGGCTATCTTGACGTTCCTGGTCAGCTTGGTGATCACCGCCGCATCAAGGTTTACTGCGGCTTTCATGCACCAGTAGGACGAGTGGTGCTCATTGGTCATGATTCCGTCGAACCCTACCTGGTCCGCTGAGGCGTACTGCTCGTGGTACTGGTTGTACAGCTTGATCCCCTGGTGGGGGTCGAAATGAGTGTTGGGGAAGTCCAGCCTGCCCGATGGATACTGGTTCAGGTCCTCTTCCGTAACCACCGAATAGGGCTGCTCAGTGAAATAGAAGAACTCGACGGTGTCTTTCATAAGTTTTCATCCTACAGCATAGAAAATCCGGGTTAGCCGCCCGGCGGGCATAGGGCCTTGGAACATGAGCCTGACATCGAATGAGGGCGGCTCGAATTTACCAGCTTACGCTCTTGGACACAAGACGCGCATGCGTAGACCGTGCTGACCCCCCAAAAGGAGTTCCAAGTGGTGCGCCGCGTCGCATCGCCGCAACGTTGCCAACTGAATCTCGAAGCGGTTAACATTGAAACCAAGCCTGTAGTCCAAGGTAGACTTATTTTAAGAATAGAGAATGTGAATCTCCATTAGAAGGGGAATGCAGTGAATGTTCTGAAACTGTCGGCGGCGGTCTACATGATTGGTTTGGCCGTGGTGGTGGCTGGCCACTTACTCGCGACACAGGTCTACGACGCTGCCCTGAGCGGTACGGCGCTCAGCATATGGCGAGTCCTCGACCCGCTCATGGTGGTTGGACTGGTTATCGTCCTGATCGTAGCCGCCTTCAGAAAGTGTTGCGTGTGCAAAGACACGTCCGACCAGTCGGTCAATCGGGAATATCTGGAGGCGAACTTCACTTTCTATTTCTCAGGGGCGCTCTTGCTGGCGTTGCTTTGGAACTGGTTCGGAATAGAGTGGTCGAACCCCACCAACACCGAATCCCTCGTGTGGATACTCATCGACTCGACGGTTCCCTTCCTGTTGGGTTCCACTGCTTTCCGGCTTATCCGGGAAGCCACGGCCAAGCCCCAGTAGGAGGAGTCTAGGCACGTGCAAACGGCCTCCGGTTCACCCTTCACGTTGGTGGGAAAGGTGATGCGATATTTGCATGTCTGTCTATTGACAAGCGACAGGCGACGCCTTAATCTATACGCATGATACTGTCTTTCAGGCATCGGGGCCTCGAGGCGCTCTACAACGGACACGGAGCCCAGCGAGTTTCCCCGGACCATGCCCGAAAGTTGACCCGCATCCTTGCTATGCTTGATCAAAGCCGGACGCCGCGGGACATGGACATTCCAGGATTCCGACTGCATCCCTTGTCTGGGTCTTTGCAAGGTCACTACGCCGTATCGGTTTCGGCGAATTGGCGGGTCACCTTCAGGTTCGAGGACGGAGACGTCGTCGATGTTGATTACATAGACTACCATTGAAGGAGGCTCTATTATGCCTATGCAGAACCCTCCCCATCCGGGCGAGATTGTGCGGTGGGAATGTCTTGAGCCGCTGGGGTTGACGGTGACCAAGGCGGCGGAAGGTCTGGGAGTAACCCGTCAGGCGCTGTCGGACCTGGTTAATGAGAAGTCAGGCATTTCGGTGGATATGTCCATCCGTTTGTCCAAGGCGTTCGGCTCCTCGCCGGAGACCTGGTTGGGCATTCAGATGGCCTACGATCTCTGGCAGGCGCGGGACCGGGCCGAGCACATCAAAGTGGAGAGATTCGCATCGCCGAACCCAGCGTAGCCGCCGGAAAATCCGTTGTAGCTCAACGCCAGGGCGCTGTTGGAGGGCGTCAACGATTCACCGTCCAAAGGCGACTGTACAGGAAGATTCGAGTTGGAGATTACGCTATACCGAGCCGGAAGCCGAGCTTTCTACGCGGTGCGGCTAGACGAAAGTTCCTAGCCTGTTGGCGAGGTCAAGGCCGGAGGTAGCCGGCGGCAAAGGTCTGCCGTCGGACCGATAAAGCTCGATTGCTTCTTCAACAATGCGGCAGAGTTCCTCGAACACCTGCCCCTCGTCGGCTCCATGACATCCACCGTATATCAGGCCCGGAGCGCTGCCCACGTAGCACTGGTCATCCTCGGACCATTCAATTATTTTCGCGTACCGGGCGCTATCCTTCATTTCTGGACTCCTCAATGGCGGCCCTGACAGCACGGACTTGGTAGGTCTTCGCCTCATCACCTAGATTGCCTGATATTGTAACAGGCCTTGACTTTTGGATGAACAAAGTTCCGATGGTTCCCCCGGCCACCCCGGTTGACAAAACCCGCTCGTTCCAAATCAGAAACCAATTCACGAATCTTTGGCGGCAAATCTATGCTCTAGGCGAACGGCAAGCGCGACATTGCGGGAACCGGCCCAAGGTGTGGCGGCTGGTCAGCCTACATACTAGCCACAATCGTTCCAAAGATGGCTGCCCGGCCAGGATTCGAACCTGGGTCAGAGGATCCAAAGTCCCCTGTGATACCACTACACCACCGGGCATTATAGGGCAGCTCCATTATCGCATAGGCGGGGCGCCGGTTCCATGCGCCTTGGGGTGAATCGGCGCGGCGGCGGCTTGGTTGTGAAAAGCAGCGCCAGTCCAAGTATAATGCGTGCCAGAATGCTCAGGTCGACTGCAGGTCTCTCCACGGGATACGCATGGGTAATACTGTTGGTGGCTGTGTCCATCAACCTGGTGACCCAGATGGGCCGCAACGCCTACGCGGTGACAGGTCCCGACCTCACTGACAGCCTGAGTCTCTCCTACGCCCAGCTTGGCATCCTGTTAACCTCGTACTCAATACTGTTGATGGCCGGCGCCTTTGCTTTCGGCGTCTTGGCCTCCAGGTACGGCGCCCGGTTTTTCGTCGCGGGTGGAGCGTTCATCGGCTCTCTGGCCATGGTTGTCATAGGATTTTCCGAAAACTTTGCCGTGGCTGTTGTTGCCAGCGGTCTCTTGGGCATAGCTTCCGCAGCAGCCACCACACCGGTCATGGGAATGCTGGCGTCCTGGTTCTCCCCCCAACGACGGGGAGCCGCCGCCGGTCTGGCCGCCGCCGGGGGAGGAATCAGTTTTATCGTCATAGGAGCGTTGACCCCTGAGTTGGTAAACCGTGATCCGGTGGATGGGTGGAGACATAGCTGGTGGGCCCTGGCTGCCATCTCCGGTCTCGTTGGACTGATTGCCTTGGCCTTCTTGAGGGAACAGCCAGGCGGGAAGAGCATTCCAAAGAGGGGGCTAAGCAATTGGCCTACCGAGGTATACAAGAACAGGCTCATTTGGACTGTTGCTGCCGTGGCCTTTTGCGCAGGCTGGAGCATCGGACTATACACCACGTTCTTTGGCGTCTTCCTCGAAGAGCGCGGCATCGGTCTCGACACAACCGGGCGGCTCTTCCAGCTCATTGGCGTACTATCCATTATCAGCGGAATCGTCTGGGGTTATGGGTCGGACCTCATCGGTAGAAGAATGGGATTTCTCTTGTCCTTTGTTGCCTTCGCCGTGGGCGCCGTCATTTTTTGGCAAGTCACCGCCTTAGGAGGCTTCATAGTTTCAGCTATACTGGTGGGGTTCACCATCCGCGCTGCGTACACTATATGCGCAGCCTGCGCCGGTGACTATGTGCCGCCGCAATTCTCTCCGGCGGCGTTTGGCCTTATGGGTGTAGGAGCGGGTCTTGGGCAGGCCATCGGTCCTTACATCGGAGGACAAGTCGCCGACATCACGGGAGACATCGGTTGGGCCTACGTTCTGGCCATCGCCGCCGCCGCCGTGGGCGCCGTCATATCCGTGATGCTGCGGCGTCCTGAAACCGTTCCGCTGGAGGCTCCCTCTCCGGAGAGCCCCGCCCAGGAGAAAACAGTCTTGGCAGAGCATGGAGGAACAGATGGCTAAAGGAGCGCTAGACGGAGTCCGTGTGCTCGACTTCGGACACTATATCCCCGGCCCTCTGCTGGGCATGTTCCTGTCGGACCAGGGCGCCAGCGTAATCAAAGTGGAACGCCCGGAGGGAGACCCTGCCAGGAAACACCCGGCCTTCGCCGTATGGAACCGGGGCAAGCAATCGGCGGTGTTGGACCTCAAGACGGAAGCTGGCCAGGCCCATGCCAGAGCCTTGGCCGCCAACTCCGACGTGGTGATTGAGAATTTCCGGCCCGGAGTGGCCGACCGTCTGGGCATCGGGTATGAAACGCTGTCGGAAGCGAACCCCAAACTGGTCTACTGCTCTCTTCCGGGGTTCGGAGAGGGCAGCCCGCACAGGCACAGCCGGGGATGGGAGCCCATTGTCAGCGCTTCTGCCGGCCTCTACGAGCCCGCTAGAGACTCGGACGGCCCTGTGTACACACCCATACCGGCCGCCAGCGCCTTCAGCGCAATAATCGGGGGAGTCTCGGTGACCGTGGCCCTCATAGCGCGCCAGCGGAACGGCAAAGGCCAACGCATCGAGATACCCCTGCACAGCGCAATCTTCGCAGCTATGGGACGGAGGTTGTCGGTTGTCCCCGGGCCTGAGAGCCTCGACCAGTTCCAGATCGCCCGTTGGATCATGAACCACCAATACCAATGCAAAGACGGCCGGTGGGTCCAGCACCACGGCATGTTCTCCCGCTTCTTCCATCGTTTTCTGAACGAGGCGGGCCGCCCCGAGTGGATTGAAGAGACCACCGGCCTACTGGGCAAGGAGGTGGACGACGCGACGGGCAGGATGTGGCTGCAAAGGTTCGAGGAGATATTCCGACAGCGGACCGCAAAAGAGTGGGAGGACGCCATCAGCAAGGCGGGCGGGGCCTGCGTGATGTGCAGGACCGTGGACGAGTGGCTGGAAAACGACCACGCCAAAGCCGCCGGTATGGTCGTGGAAGTGGAGGACGCCGTACTGGGCCGCATGAAGCAGCCCGGCCTGCAGGTGAGACTCCACGGCGCCCCAGGCGGAGTCCAAGGAAGAGCCCCTATGCTCGGCGAACATACAAGCCAAGCGCTTGAGAGCGCCGCCGCCCCGCCTGTCGACTCAGGCGCCGAAGGCTCCGTGGAAGAGATCATGAGCGCTCTCCAGGGAATCAAGGTCCTGGACCTCTGCCTCATCCTGGCCGGTCCCACCTGCGGGCGCACCCTGGCGGAGTTTGGGGCGGAGGTCATCAAGATAGACGACCCAGAGCGTCCGTATGACATAACTCAGACGGTGGACGTGAACCGCGGCAAGCGGAGCATCAAGCTGGACCTCAAGACGGAGAAGGGCAAAGAGGTCTTCTGGCGGTTGTTGGAAGGCGCCGACGTGGTGGTGGAGAACAACCGGGCGGGGGCCATGGAACGCATGGGCCTGGGATATGAAGACATAAAGAAGCGCAGGCCCGACATAATACACGTGTCCATGAACACCTACGGCTACGGAGGCCCGTGGACCGACCGGGCCGGTTGGGAGCAGCTCGCTCAAGCCGCCACCGGCATACAGGTCCGGCACGGCGGGCGCAACGGAACGCCCACCGTTATCCACTACACCGTAAACGACTACGGAACGGGAATCTCGGGAGCGTTCGCCGTGGCGTTGGCCCTCTATCACCGCAACAGGACCGGCGAGGGACAATCCGTGAGCGGAGCTTTGTCATATACGGCGTGCACACTCCAGTCGCCATTCTTCCTCGACTACGAAGGCCACCAGCGAAAAGAGACGGAAGGGCTTCAAGCCAGAGGGATTTCGACTCTTTCCAGCCTCTACAAGGCCTCCGACGGATGGTTCTACCTGCACGCTCCCGATGAGGAGTCCTGGACACGGCTGACCGGTCTCCGTGAGTTCTCGCATCTAGCGGAGGACGAAAGGTTCGCCGCGGCTGAGAAGCGGTCTGACAACGACGCAGCGCTTGGCGCCGAGTTGGAGGCCATCTTCCACGAAAAGGAGCGCAGCGAATGGCTGGCGGCGCTGCAGGCCGCCGGTGTAAGCTGCATAGAGAACCTGTCCATCCCAGACTTTCGGGACGACCCCTACGTGCGCCAGGCGGGACTCATAGTAAACCGCGAGCTTCCGGCGTTAGGTCTCGTAGACCACCTGGGAGTTGCAGCCAGGCTTTCGGGAACGCCCGCCCAGCTGGGACGTCCTTCACCGGTATTGGGTGAGCACACCGACGAGATACTTCTGCAAGCCGGTTACTCCGCTGCCGAGATTGCCGACATGAAGGCCCAGGGCATCGCCGTGCAGACCATGGACTATCCGGGGAAACGCAGCTAACGGGCGCAACTTCCGCCCCAATCCTTGGCGCTTACAAACTAATCGCCGCCATTGTCGAGCCTTGACGAGAATTTGATCTTGAGCGCTGCGCAATATCCGGTGTTCACTGTCGGACACTCAAATCACTCACTGGGAACATTCCTGGAGCTGCTGCAAAAACATGGCATAGACCAGGTGGCGGACGTCCGCTCGTCGCCCTACAGCCGCTATGTCTCCCATTTCAATAAGGACGTGTTAGACGGGCTGTTGGAGAAAGCGGACATCGGGTACACATTCCTAGGCACGGAGCTTGGCGGCCGACCGGCAGACCCTTCCTGCTACGATGACGACGGGCGGGTCATGTATGACAAAGTGGCCCACACCGACCCGTTCGTCAACGCCCTTGGCCGCATCGTCCGCGCCTCCGATGAGCGCCGCATCGCCCTGATGTGTGCAGAGAAGGAGCCGCTGGAATGCCATCGCACCCTGCTGGTGGCCAGGGCCCTGACGAAGCAGGGCGTCGCCGTCGAACATATCCTCGCCGACGGCAGCCTGGAAAACCACGCCGACGCTATGGACAGGCTGTTGGACGCTTTCAAACTGCCACGCAACGGAGACATGTTCCGCACCCGGGATGAGGCGGTTGCCGAAGCGCTGGCCCGTCAGGCTAAGAAAGTGGCCTACGTACGCGAATAGCGGCGCGCTCAAGCCAGGTCAGCGGGCCGAACTCTTTGGGTGGATGGGCGCTCCGCTTGTCAAACCAGCCTTGACAGGCCAAGAAATCACGATGTCAGAGTAGTGTCAGACATGAGGGGGAAGGGGAACCGACCATGCAGGTCAACAGGGAAGAATTCGACGAATTAAAGACCAGAGTTGATCAGCACGATGACGGATTGACTTCCTTGCATGTGCTCGCTTCTACAGCCGCCGAGGTGATGAAGCAAGGCATCACGGTGATGGAGAACGGTTTCAAGGACGTTGGGAAGCAGATTGCCGACATGCGTGGCGACATAACGGACATGCGGGGGGATGTCACGAGCATGCAAAGGGAAATGACGGGCATGCGCGGCGACATAGCGGACATGCGGGGGGACATAAGGGACTTGAAGGACGCTATAACCAAGAACGGGGCCGGACCAAACTCAGGCAACGACGTAGACCCGTCGGAGTAGAATCCGCACCTGCCGTCCATAGCCCTTGGACCGCTGCGTTAAAGGCCACTTAAGCTTACAGCAAGTCGGGGGAGCCGACGGGGACCTTGTGCAGTTCGGGCAGGACCTCTTTGGCGAATAGGGAGACGCTATTCTTGGCAGTATCCAGGGACATGCCCCCGAACTTCATCATGCCGAACATCTCCTTCGGGTTGGTCATCCGGCGGATGTACTCCAGCTTTTCCAGGCACATTTCGGGGGTGCCCCAGACCTGAGTCTGGGTGTATTCTCCGGACCTTCCCGTAGACCATTGGTCGGGAGTCCCGGTGTTCCGCTGGGAGACTTGTTCGCCCTGTTTCGCCCTCTGGATGGCCTCGGCCCTCTCCGCGTAGTGTTCATAGCCGCCCACCGACCTGAAGTGCTCCGCGTCGTCGGACTCATAATGCTTAAGCGAAGTGTAGGACATGTTGGGCATGTAGACGCCGGCGCCCTCCCGAGCTTCCTTCTCCGTTGCGGCGCAGTAGACGAAGACGCCGGTCACCGGCTGCCTTGGAGGCATTCCGATTTCGGCGCGCATGGAGTTGAAGGTCAGCAAGTCCTCTCGGTAGTCCTCCATTCCTTCTGAGGGATTATCATCATGCCCAGCCCGGCCTTGGCCGCGGCCAGCACTGAAGCGGTGCTGTTGGCGGCGCTGTACATATGCTCCACCAGGTCTTTGGAGCGGGGCTGAGGGCGTATGCTCATCTCCGGTATCTTGAAGTATTCGCCGTCATAGGAGAAACGTTCCTCGGTCAAGGCGAGCTTTATCACGTCGTGGGCTTCCCTGAACCGGTCTCTGGACTCTCCCATGGGTATGCGGAAGCTGTCGAACTCGACCCTGCCTGCGCCTCTGCCGAACCCTATCTGGAGGGGGCGCCCTTCCAGCATGACGTCCAGCATAGCGATCTGCTCCGCCACTCGTATGGGATCGTGCCAGGGGAGGACCACCACCATGCTGGCCATGCCCACACGCTTGGTCCTGCCCGCAAAGTAGGTGAGCATTTTCAGGGCGTCAGGGATAAGCTCATAGGGCGTGAAATGGTGCTCGACAGAGTAGATCATGTCATACCCCAAGTCCTCCACCATGTCGCCCAACTCCAGGTCCTCCAGGACTGCCGTGTGGTCAGGGACTTCCTGGGGTTTGTCAAAGTCCCGGTCCAGATACCTGGGCCAGTCTGTGAAGTTCTGTGCGAAAAGAGATACTCCGAATTTCATACGACTGCCCTCTTGAAGAATTTGCCTACGGAACGTTACGAGATTGTGCCCAGTATCTGATTGCCGACGCCCTATGTCAAGGCTGCGCTTCAACCTAGACTGACATTTGCTCTTTGACTGACGGCCTAGGCCTTACTAGCATGAATGCAGCAACCGAGGGGGAGGTCCTATGCTGGGTAAGGTGAAGACGTGTGCCGTACAGGGGCTTGACGGCTACATAGTGGAAGTTGAAGTGGACATCTCTCCGGGCTTGCCCGCCTTCAACATCGTCGGCCTGCCGGATACGGCTGTCCAGGAAGCCAAGGAAAGGGTAAGGGCCGCCATAAGAAACTCGGGATGTGAGTTTCCCATGAGGCGCATTGCGGTGAACCTGGCGCCGGCGGACACCCGCAAGGCCGGACCCTCCTATGACCTGCCCATCGCCCTGGGGATTCTCATGAGTTCCGGCCAGCTGCCCGAAACCACCGACTCTTCCCTGTTCCTGGGTGAGTTGTCGTTGGACGGAAGCTTGAAGCACACCAGCGGCATATTGTCCATGACCTCGGCGGCCAGAGAACAGGGCTTCAGGAACATCTACGTGCCTTCGCCGGACGCAGGTGAAGCCGCCTTGCTGAGCAACATATCGGTGCTTCCTACGAACAACTTGGGGCAGCTTCTTTCCCACTTGAAGGACGGCTCATCCATTGCCCCTCATCCGGGCTCCACGCCTATCATGGAGCAAGGGGACGGTGGGTCATGCGGGACCGACCTCTCCCACATCAAAGGACAGGAGCACGCGAAACGGGCTCTGGAAGTGGCGGCGGCGGGAGGACATAACCTGATGCTCAGCGGGCCTCCAGGCAGCGGCAAGACGCTTCTGGCCCGATCTATGGCCACCATACTCCCAAAGATGACACTTGAAGAGTCCCTGGAAGTGACCAAGATATACAGCATCGCGGGTCTGCTGCCTTCAGACCAGCCTCTCATGCAGCGCAGACCTTTTAGGGCCCCTCATTACACCATATCCAACGCGGGTCTGGTTGGCGGAGGCCGTCTGCCCAGGCCCGGTGAGATAACCTTGAGTCACAGGGGCATCCTGTTCCTGGATGAACTTCCTGAGTTCGGACACCCTTCGTTGGAGTCGCTTCGCCAGCCGTTGGAAGACAAGACGATCACTATAAGCCGGGTCGGAGGCACGACCACCTATCCGGCGAATTTCTCTCTGGTGAGCGCCATGAACCCCTGCCCATGCGGGTTCCTCAGCCACCCCGTTCGCCCATGCGTCTGCTCTTCCCACATGGTGTCCCGCTACCAGAAGAGAATCAGCGGACCCCTTATGGACCGCATCGACATTTTCATAGAGGCTCCGCCGGTGGAGTACGAAAAGCTGGTGGACTCCGGCGAAGGAGAGACTTCTGAGCAGGTGCGGTGTCGAGTGGAGGCGGCCAGGTCCGTCCAGCGGGAGCGATTCCATGACACACGCTACTTAGCCAATTCCGATATAGGGCCGGCTGATATATGGGGGTTCTGTCCCACGGAAGATAAGGCTAAGGGACTCTTACAGAAAGCAATGAACCAACTGAACCTTTCGGCGCGGGGTTTCCACAAGATGCTCAAGCTGTCACGGACCATCGCGGATTTGAGGGGAGCCGATGTCATTACGGTCGAACACGTGGCCGAGGCGCTCCAGTACAGGTATAGGGGCGTGGGATAGCTTGAGACTCCCCTCCGGTATATCGCCTGAATAGGCTTCACGGCAGGGATTTAAGTCCCGTTCTTACGCTTGACACTGTAAGTCACGGATAAATAGAATGCAAAAAATGACCGGTCTGCAAAGGACTGACCTATGGCCATCGCCCTCCATGATGACATCTTCGCTCCCGACGTTACGGCCGATCCCTATTCTTACTTCAGTCGTCTCCGGGAAGAGGACCCCATCCACTGGAATGAAAAATATGAGATATGGATCATCTCCAGCTATAGGGACCTCACCTGGGTCGCCAGGCGTCCGGAACTGTTCTCATCCGAGGTGCGGCAAAGAGACCACCGGCCCCCGTTCCCTCCCATTGCCGAAGAGGACCGGGAGCTCTATGAGTACGTAAAACATCAGCAAGCGATTCGGATGATCCAGCAGGACCCTCCGAAGCACACGCTGATGCGGCGGGCGGTCCACGGATACTTCACTCCCACGTCCATGGAAAAGTGGCGCCCCATGATTAAAGACGCCATCAAAGACCTGCTGGACGACGTTGAAGCCAAGGGTAATATGGAGGTCATGGCCGACTTCGCCACCCCCCTTCCGCTTCTGGTCATAGCCCAGCTTATGGGCTTTCCCCAGCAGGACCGGCTGTTCATCCGCGAAATGGCCAAGAAGCTCATCGACCTGGCAAGACCCAACAAAGACCGCGCACGGACAGCCGCTGAGTCCCACAAAGAGTTGATACAGTACCTGGACCCCATTGTGGAAGAGCGGGTGAAGAAACCCGGCGACGACCTTCTTTCCGTTGTGTGTCAAGGGGAGAGGTCGGGCGCCTTCACTAGGGAAGAGGTCATCTCGAACGCGTTGCTGCTGCTGCTCGCCGGCCACGAGACAACCATCAACCTGATATGCAACGGGACCCTGGCATTCACCCGCAATCCGGACCAGTGGGAACTTCTAAGGCGGGAGCCCCAACGGGTAGTGAGAGCAACAGAAGAGTGTCTCCGCTATGACCCGCCGGTCAAGGGCATCGAGCGCATCGCCGCCCAGGACTTGGAATTGGGCGGCAAGGACGTCAAATACAATGACCGGCTAATCTGGATGATAGCCTCGGCCAACAGGGACCCGCGGATGTTCCCCAACCCCGACGCATTTGACATAGGCCGATACCCCAACCCCCACGTGGCCTTTGGGTCCGGCATCCACCACTGCTTGGGAGCGCCGCTGGCGCGCCTTGAGGGGCAGGAAGCCTTTTCCGCCCTGGCCGAGAGGTTTCCACATCTTGAGCTGCTGACCGACGACGTGGAATACCACTCACACCTCCACGGACGTTCGCTTAAAGAGCTTCACGTCGGTTGGAACTGAGGGCGCCGCCTTGACGACATTGGACTAGGAACGCCAAAAATCTGTTCTGAAGGCAAATGAACTGAAGTATGACTACTGCAATCAACGAAGACCTGTTCGCTCCCGGCGTCACCGCTGATCCTTACACCTACTACCGTCGGCTCCGGGAAGAGGACCCTGTTCACTGGAACGAGAAACATGAAGTATGGATTATGACCAGCTACAGGGACCTCACCTGGATTGCCAGGCATCCGGAGTTCTTCTCGTCAGAGGTCAGGGGCAGGGACCGACGGACCCCGTATCCTCCCATTCCCGAGGAGGACAAGGAACTCTATGCAGCCATCAGGCGCAGTCAGACTACTCAGGTGATCCAAAAAGACCCGCCCAGGCACACCGAGGTGCGCCGCGTGATACACGGGTACTTCACGCCTAAGTCCATGGAAAAGTGGCGCCCGATGATAAAAGACGCCATCAAGTTCCTGCTTGACGACGCCGAGGCCAATGGCAAAATGGAGGTCATGACGGACTTTGCCACTCCTCTTCCCCTTCTGGTCATATCGGAGCTTATGGGCATGCCCGCAGCGGACCGGCCTTTCCTCCGCGAGATGGCCAAGCGGCTCTTGGACGTAGCTACAGCCTCGGAGGACCGCGCCAAGTCCACCTTCCACGCCCGCAAGGAGTTGAGCAATTACTTGGACCCCATTGCAGAAGAGCGGTTGAAGGATCCCGGGGACGACCTTCTTTCGCGGCTTTGCCAAGGTGAGAAAGCGGGCATACTTAACAGGGAAGAAGTGATCACCAACTCCATGCTGCTGCTGCTGGCAGGGCACGAGACGACCATCAACCTGATATGCAACGGGACCCTCGCGTTCATCCGCAACCCGGACCAGTGGGACCTGTTGAAGGAGAACCCCTCTGAAAAAGCGGTAAGGGCGACGGAAGAATGTCTCCGTTATGACCCGCCGGTGAAGGGAATCGAGCGAATCGCCGCCCAGGATATGGAGTTCGGCGGCAAGGACATCAAAGAATACGACCGGCTGATTTGGATGATAGCCTCAGCCAACCGGGACCCGAATATGTTCCCCGACCCCGACAGGTTCGACATCGACCGGTATCCCAATCCCCATGTAGCCTTTGGCTCAGGGGTACACCATTGCCTGGGCGCCTACCTCGCCCGTCTTGAGGGGCAGGAAGCCTTTTCCGCTCTGGCCGAGAGGTTTTCTCGGCTGGAGTTGTTAAACGAGGACATGGAGTACCAACCACACATAAATAGCCGCACACTGAAGGAGCTTAACGTCGGCTGGAACTGAAGTCCGACCAAAATCGTCACGCGCGCCTCGGCCGGCTGCTTCTTGATAGAGGCAGCCGGTCTTATATTTGCCGGCCAACCACGTAGCCCAGGCCCACGGCTGCCAGCCCCGCCGCTAGACTGACTCCTACGTTCATCACAGCCGTATGGACTGAGCCGTCCCTGGCCAGGTCAAACGTAGCCCACATCAGGGTGGAGAAGGTGGTGAAGCTGCCCAGGAATCCAACGGACATGAGAAGCAGCACGTCGGAGTTGAAATTGCTTCTGTTCAAAGCTGCGGCAAAGAGAAGCCCCAGAGCAAAACTGCCGGCTACGTTGGCGGTCATAGTGGCGCCGATGGAAGACCACTTGAGCTCTGCGAAGAGCATGTTGACAGCGTAGCGGGCGAGTGCGCCCCCAGCGCCGCCGCCCATCACCAGCAGGACCTCTTTCAATGGCCCCTCTCATCGAGGTGACCGCCGTCAGACTGCTGCTCCCCTGGAACATTCACGCCGCCGGACACCGGGTTTGGAGCAGCCGGTCTCCTGGCCATCAAGAACAGGAAGGCCCCGAATATCGTGATGCCGATCATCACCTCGATGGGAAGAATAAACCCGCCTTCACCCACGTGGTCCCTATATTGGGCCGTTGCAAGAGGGGCCGCGATTAACGTTATGCTCATAAACATCATCGAGAGACCCAGAATCACCGGAAACGCCTTTCTACCGAAATAGTCGCCGCGTATAGCCGTGACCAAGGGACCCCTCAGTCCGTTTCCAAGGCCGAACAGCACCGCAAAAACGAAGGCCATTTCCGCTGTGTGAGTCCTGGTTATGGCGAGAGCCGAGCAGGCCATGATAATCGTAGCCACGAATATTATCACGTTCTTGGGAAGCCGGTCCCCCAGGTATCCCCCGACGATTTGAAAAACGGTCCAGACCGCCAGATAGGTGATTATCACCCTCGCTGCCAGCTGGGTTGTAAGTCCATGACTGACTTCGTAGTCCTCAAAGATGAGCGTAAGGTTGGCGACGATGGTCACCACAAGCATAGTGGACAAAGCGTGGCCCCACGCAAGGTACCAAAAGGCGGGCGTCTTCAGCGCCTGGCGGACCGTGAAGGACGGTTCCCCGGGCATCAACTCCGTACGTGACGACGCCGGAGAGGCCCCGACGTCTCGACTTGCACCGTCGTAATGGCCGTCGGGCTGCTCACCGGAATCCTCAGGCCGGTTCCTGAGGAAGAGGTGCATAGGCACGGCTATGAGCAGCAGCACGACTCCGATCACCCTGGCAGTCTCCCTCCAGTGGCCGGCTTCGTCTGGGTCTATCGCCCAGGCAAGAACGAAAAGCAGCGGAATCGCCATGACCCTCGTTATTACGTTGGAAATTCCCATGGCCATCGAGCGTTTTCGCACGAACCAGTGGTTGAGGGCCGTCATGATGGCCAGCCAAGCGCCAAGTCCTATCCCCAGGGATATGATGATGTAAGAGAAGTAGAAGAACCACAAGTTTTCGATAAAGCTGAATAGTATCCATCCTATCCCCATGATGCTCACCCCAATCAACACCATGCGGCGGCTGCCCAGCCTGGAGGTCAGCCATCCCTCTATCGGCCCCATCAGGCCGCCCTCCATGCGCGCGAATATCCATGCCAGGTTGAGCTGAGTTACGGTCCATCCGAATTCGTGCTTTAACGCTACGTTCCAGATGCTCAGCGCTTCAAAGTAGGGAGCAATGACTATTGCGAGGAAGACGCCCGATACGCCAACCAGCCACCATCCGTAGAAGACGCCTCCCGGACGGCGGAGCGCCAATAGTTGTTGCACCAGCTGAGCCATCAGGCCCCTATTCTATACCTTTGGCAATTAAGCGTCGTTGCGGCGGCGTGGGCGGTTTCCGGGTCATGGACGAGAGGTCATGCCTGCGACTTGGATGCGTCTCAGACTCGGCGCAGTCCAGAATCCCACCCACCCCAGAATCAAGGAAAGGCGCCTGCTGGTCAGCAGGCGCCTTCCAATGCGTTGGTCAATGTTCCCATCAGGACTTGGGAACGCCCGTCACCGGGTCCAGCACCGGGTCCTCATGGAGGGCAGGCAGGACCTCTTTAGCAAAAAGCTCAAGGCTCTTTCTGGCTTTTTCGGCAGGCATTCCGCCGAACCGGGACATCCCGAACATCTCTATGGGTTTGACGGACTGCTGGATTCTGCGCAGTTTCGCCAAGCACTGCTCCGGTGTGCCGATGACCTGGGTATCGTCCTGATGGGCCCTGACGTCGCCCCTGGCTAGCTTTTCCGCTGCGTCGGCGTACGCCTCATAACCCTTGGTGGCACGGAAGTGGGACGCCTCATCGAACTCATAGTGCCTGGTTGCGGTCCAGTTCATGTTAGGCATGTACTCTTTGACGCACTGTTCGACTTCCGTCTCAGTCTCCGCGCAGTACATAAAACAGCCCACGGCGGGGTTTCGAGGCGCCAGCCCCTGTTCAACGCGCTTGGAGTTGTAGAAATCCAGGTCCGCGATATGCAGGTCCCACGTCTTTTGGGGGATGATCATGAGCCCGGCGCCCGATTCGGCGGCGGCCTCAATGCTCGTGCTGGTGATGGACGAGATGTAAATCCGCGAGGGCAAGTCTTTGGACAACGGCTGAGGCCGTATGCTCATCTCGGGAATCTTGAAGATGTTCCCATCGTAAGAGAACCGTTCCTGGCTCAGGGCGAGGGTGATTATCTCCTGCGACTCCTTGAACCGGTCCCTGGACTCCGACATGGGGATTCCGAACGTCTCGAACTCCACTCTCGCGGCGCCTCTTCCGAATCCCAATGTTATGGGCCTGCCCTTCAGCATCACGTCCAGCATTGCAATCTGCTCGGCGACGCGTATGGGGTCGTGCCACGGCAGGACCACCACCATAGTCGCCATTCCCACCCGCTGCGTCCGTCCCGCAAAGTAGGTGAGGAACTGGAGGGCGTCGGGCATCAGTTCGTAGGGGGTGAAATGGTGCTCAGTGGCCCAAATGGCGTCATACCCCAAGCTCTCCGACAGATCCGCCAACTCCAGGTCTTCCAGAAAGACTTCATGGTCCGGTTGAACCGGCGGGTTGGTAAAGTCTCGTGCCAGGTACCGGTCCCAGTCCGTATAGTTTTGTGCAAAAACGGATACTCCGAATTTCATTGCTGCAGCCTCCTTAACGACTGAGTTATTGGGATCGAATTTAGCGAAAGGTCTATGAAGAGCGCGCCCCCCACTTGTCAAAGTGGGTCACTTCTTCAATGGGCCGCCGGTTGTTGGGGCCGTATTTGACGCCGTCAGGATATCCCAACGGGAGCAGGCATATCGTTTCCCAGTCGTCAGGCATTCCCAGGTCCCGTTTCAACTCCTCCTCAAAGGACTTCTGGCGTGTCAAAAGCGCGCTGGCCAAACCAAGGCCGCGGGCCGCCAGCAATATGTTTTGCACTGCGGGATATATGGAGGAACCGACTGGGCCTGCGCCCGATCTGGTCTCCTGGCACACGAGAACGAAGGCCGGCACATCTTCCATGTGCTCAGCCAAGTGGACTGCTCCACGGTACATTATCGTCTCGGACTTGTTGAGGTTTGGCGGCGGCGTGATGGGGTGCTGCCGTGAATATTCCCCGATCTTCCTCCGCTGTTCAGCGTCCCTGATGACCACGAATCCCCAACCTTGAGAGTTGCTGCCGCTTGGAGCTCTGATCCCAGCGTCCAAGACCTTCCATATCAGGTTGTCCTCCACCGGGTCGGGCTTGAAATAACGGAGAGCCCTCTGCGAGTAGATCGCTTCAAATAGGCCGATGTCCTCGTCCATGCCAGTCCTCCTTTCGGTGCGTTCCGCCCCAATATACTCCCAAGCCAACACCCTGTCCAATCTACGCCCTTCCCCGTCCGTCACTCCGGCCCACGACGGAGTGCAGGCCCCTTTTACCCTGACGCCAGAGGGGGAAGTTGGCGCCAAAGACGCGATAACAGTCGCTGTAAGCGTCTTGGGTCCTCGAAACGCGGGCGGTTATAATCCCTATGTATTCTTATTTTTCTTTTTCTCATCCACAAGGAGGTTAAAGGTGACCGATTCAGGAAGGATTTTACAAGCATCCAAGGTCTACGGCTGCTTTGGAGAAATCAGAGACGGGAAACTGCTGCTGTCCAACGGGTCAGAAGATGAGCCTGAAGCTGTCCCGCCCCACTTCGACGTGACCATCGACTTCGTGGACGAATGGTTGGGACGGAACGTCGAGGCGCTTGTCATCAACAACGTTTGCGTCCGGCTGAGCGACAGGGAGAATGGCCTGGCGTATCCGGAAGTGGCCGCGCTCCCAACCTTAGAAGTCCCCGCAGAAGCCGACGACAGCCCCAGCATGGACGCCCATCAACACGACGAGGCCCACGGGGAAGCCCCCGCAATGGAGGCCGTCGAAGCCGCCGAGGAAGACGAAGCCGACGACGAGGTCCCGGAAATTCCAAGCTTCGCAGTCCGCGGGGAAGCCCCCGTGATGGAGACCGTCGAAGCCGACGCGATCGAGTCCGTAGAGTCCGTTGCGGAGGACGAGGAGGCGGCGGAACCCCCGCCTGTCCAAGCGCCCTCGCACTCCTATGCCCTATCGCAGGTCGGCTCCCTTCCCAGAGCGGACGACTACCGGAACGGCGAGGCGGATCAATTCCGGTTCTGAGGCAAACAGCGCCCGGCCGGCCCTCCCTGGGGCGGCTTCTTCCGTTGGTCCGACAGGCTCATATTGAGCGCAATTTAGTCACGTTCACGTCCGACGTGTTATAGTGTCCGAGAGCTTTTGGCGTAAGCTGTCGTTTAACATAAAGCTGATTCGGAGGCGTTTGAGATATGAACATGCGACTTGGCGAGGGAAAACACGTTTTCGAGCCCGTGCCCGACTGGGAGAAGCTGCCCCCGGGTTGGAGTTTCCAGGAATGTCCGGGCGTCGCCGTAGACTCTGAGGACAACGTTTACGTGCTGACCAGGGGTGAACACCCCATCATAGTGTTCGACCCGGACGGCAACTTCATCAGGTCTTTCGGTGAAGGCCTGTTCAGCAACCGGACCCACGGCCTCTATATTTCAGAGGACGACCGGGTGGTCGCCGCCGACGATGGAATCCACACCATCCAGATATTCACGCTGGAGGGTGAGAAGCTCATGGAGATCGGCGAGAGGGACCACCCGGCGCCCAAGTGGTCCGGCCAACCCTTCAACCGGCCCACCTCCGGCGCCATAAGGCCCTCCAACGGAGACTTCTACATATCCGACGGGTACGGCAATTCTCGCATCCACGTATACTCACCACAGGGCGAGTACAAGTTTTCCTGGGGTGAGCCGGGCATCGACGCCGGTCAGTTCATACGTCCACACAACATCGCCGTCGATGAGAATGACCGCATATACGTGGTGGACCGGGAAGCCCACCGAATCCAGATATTCGACCCCGAGGGAAACTTCCTGACCATGTGGAGCAACATCCATCGACCTGATGCAATGGTGCTGCGCCACGGCCACATCTACGTGGGCGAGCTCAACGGCATGAGCGGAGTGGACGACGCACCCGGCCTGGGGCACCGGGTCAGCATATACGACCTGGAAGGAAACATGGTCTCCCGGTTCGGAGACCCCGAAGAGGGAGAAGAGCCTCACCAGTTCATCGCCCCCCACGGCATCGCAGTGGACTCCCGGGGCGACCTGTACGTCAGCGAGGTCTCCTACACCATCCGGGGCCAGCACAGGAACCCTCCCCAGGAGCTCAAGAGCCTGCGCAAGTTCCGCCAAGTGGGGTAGGGTTGGTCCATTAAGGTTCCCATGCCTGTCTCCGACGCAGCGATATTGGCAGGGGCGTCAGAAGATGGCCAGGGGGTTAACGGGGGAGCCGGTGGCCTTGTCCCATCTGAGAGGGGCGACTAGGAACATGAAGTCCCAGCGGCCCAGCTTCTGGCACATCTCCGTCAGCTGCTCGCAGTTTGCCGCGTCTATTAGCCACAGACCCATGAAGACGATGCCGACGACGTGGATGGGACCGCCGGGATTCGTGTACCCGCTGGGGCTCACGTCCTGCGACGCGTCGGCCACCAGCAGCGATACGCCCCGCTCCTTTAGCCAGGGCAGACATGCGGCGTGCAAGCCAGGTCTGTCAGGGGTGTCCAGAGGGCCGGCCTCCTGACGCCGCTTGTACCATCCCAACCGGACAACCAGTGCGTCTCCTTCGGTCACTTTAACCCCTTGGGCGGCTTCGGCGGCCTCCAAGTCCTCGGGGAAGACGGGTTCACCGGCCTCAAGCCAGTCCACGCCCTTCAGCCTCGCAATATCCAACAATACGCCGCGGGTGACCACCCCGTCCTTCGCCAGCTGGATGCCGCCCTCAGCGGCCTTCTTCTGGACGCCGACTGAGTCTGCGGGCCGGCCGTTGTACATCTGCCCGTCCCAGAACTGGTGGCAGATGGAGTCCAAGTGGGTGATGGTAACTCCGTGGTAATAGAGGGCCAGGAAGTCGGAAGCTCCGCCGGAACCCTTTTCAGGGGCCGCCTCCCCGCTGCTGATCATGTAGTGGACCGGCGGAATGCGAAAGGCGCCCAGGTCCGGCGCAATCTCCGGTACGATCAACCGTGAACAGCTGACTGCCACCCCTTCCTTAACCAGGGCTCCCGCCTCTGCCTTCTTGGCCTCGGTGATCAGGTTCAGAGTCCCGATCTCATCATCTTCTCCCCACCTGCCCCAGTTGCTGAGGGACTTCATATACCCCTGCACTTCCTGTTCAGTGGGGAGCTTTCTTGTTGTCATAACATGGCCTCCGAACGTTCGCTGACGGTCCTAGAATATAGCCACCGGGTTTATCGGGGAGCCGGTGGCGTTCTTGAACACCAGCGGCGCCACCGTGAACATGAACTCCCATCTGCCAAGCCGCTCGCACACCTCAACCAACTCCTCGCAGTTTCCGGCGTCGATGAGCCACAGACCCATATAGACGATTCCAACCTTGTGGATGGGCGGCGATACGTTGGGATATTCCGGCGCGGGATGGACGTCCTGGGAGGCGTCGGCAAAGAGGATGGAGACTCCCCTTTCATGCAGCCAGGGCAAAGTCTGGGCGTGAAGGCCGGGCCTCCCGCCGCCTCCAATAGGCCCCTCCTCCAGCCTGCGCTTGTACCATCCGAACCTTAGGCACAGCGCATCGCCTTCTTCGACCCGCACTCCCTGGGCCTCCTCGGCGGCTTCCAGGTCATCTATGAACACCGCCTCGCCAGGGTCCAGATAGTCCTTGCCCTTAAGCTTGGCGATGTCCAAAAGGACGCCCCTGGTGACGACCCCATCCTTCACCTGATCGACGCTGAGAGAGCTGGCCCTCTGGAGAACGTTCACCTCGCGGGCCGGGCGGCCATTGTACATCCGCCCGTCCCATATCTGGTGGCACAGACTGTCCAGATGGGTCACTGTCAGCCCGTGGAAAGAGATGCCGAGGAAGTCGGAAGCGAACCCGTTGCCTTTTTCCGGGGCCATCTCGCCGGTATTGATCATGTAGTGCAGCGGCGGCATGGAGGTGACGTCGGGCACGGCCGCTTCCGGGATGATGGGCCGGGCGCAGCTGACGCTGACGCCGTTCCGAATCAACCTTCCCGCCTGTGCCCGTTTTTCGGGCGTAATCAGGTTCAGCGTGCCCAACTGGTCATCTACGCCCCAGCGTCCCCAGTTGGACAGGGACGTCATATAACCGATGAGTTCCTCTTCAGTGGGTGTCTTGCGGTCAGCCATTCAGGTCCTCCTTAGAAGATGGCCAGAGGATTGACGGGGCACCCGGTGGCCTTGTCCCACCTGAGGGGCGCCACTGTGAACATGAACTCCCATCGATTGAGCCGCTCGCATACGGGAGCCGCTTCTTCCAGGTTGGCGGCGTCAATGAGCCAGAGTCCCATGTACACCATGCCGATGGTGTGTATGGGGATGCGCAGGCTGGGGTAGCCGCTGGGCTGCACGTCCTGAGACGCGTCAGCCACAATCAACGCCACACCCCGCTCCCTCAGCCAGGGCAGACAGGCGGCGTGCAATCCGGGTCTGCCCCCGTCGGGTGGAGGTCCCACCTCTTCTCGCTTTTTGTACCAGCCCATGCGCACGATAAGGGCGTCCCCCTCTTCAACACGAACTCCCTGGGCTTTTTCAGCCGCTTCCAGGTCTTCGGGGAAAACCGCCTCGCCCGCGTCTAACCAAGGGTTGCCCCGTACCTTGGTCACGTCCAGCAGCACGCCCCTGGTGACGATGCCGTCCTTGGTCAGCTGGATGCCGCCCACGGTGGCCTTAGACTGGGTGCCCACGTCCTTGGCGCTCTTGCCGTTGAACATCTTGCCGTCCCAGAACTGGTGGCAGATGGAGTCCAGGTGGGTGATCGTCCAACCGTGAAAGTAGACCCCAATGAAGTCGGAGACCCCGCCCGGGCCTACGGCAGGGGCGGCTTCGCCGGAGTTGATCATGTAGTGCATGGGCGGGACCCGGTCGACTCCTGTGTCGGACGCAATCTCAGCGATGATGGGCCGGGCGCAGCTAACTCCGAGCCCCTCAGTGACAAGGGCGGCAGCCGCGGCCTTTTTCTGTGGTGTGATGAGATTGAGGGTCCCCAACTCGTCGTCAGGCCCCCAGCGGCCCCAGTTGGACAGGGACTGCATGTACGCCATGACTTCAGCTTCGGTAGGCGCCTTGCGGTCGGTCATATCTTTGCCGCCGGAGGCCGGCATGAAGCTGACATAACACTAAAAAACCGCCAGCGGATTTATGGGAGACCCGGTGGCCCCATTGAACCTCAGCGGCGCCATTATGAACATGAACTCATAGCGGTTTAGACGCTGGGCGACCTCCACGACCTCCTCACAGTTGCCGCAGTCAATCAGCCATAGACCCATGTGGGGGATGCCCACACGGTGGATGGGCAGGCCCGTGATGGGATATTCGGGCGCAGGGCCGACATCCTGGGCGGCGTCTGCGTAGATAATGGACACGCCGCGCTCGTACAGGTAAGGAATGCAAGCCGCGTGCAGCCCCGGACGATCGGTGTTGTGATGGGGGCCTTCCACGAGCCGCTTCTTGAACCAGCCGGTGCGGACCATCAGGCAGTCGCCTTCCTCGACCTTTACACCGGCGGCTTCCTCGGCAGCCTCAAGCTCGTCAGGAAAGACCGGCTCACCGGCGTCAAGCCATTCCTTGCCTTTGAGTCCGGCGATGTCGAGAAGGACTCCGCGGGTGATTACTCCATCCTTTGCGTTCTCGACGCCTCCGGCAGTGGCCTTTTTCTGGACGCCCACCATGGACGCGGGCTTGCCGTTGTACATGAATCCGTCCCAGAACATGTGGCACAGGCTGTCCAGGTGGGTGATGGTATAGCCGTGGAACGCCAGCCCCAGAAAGTCGGAGGCGCCGCCGGGCCCCTTTTCGGGGGCGGTGTCGCCGGAGTTGGCCATATAGTGTATGGGGGGGATGCCCATAAGGTCCGAGGTGAGCTCCGGTATGATAGGCCGCGAAGCGCTGACGGATATTCCTTCCTTTACCAACGCCGCCGCTTGGGCCCGTTTCCCGGGGGTTATCAAGTTCAGGGTCCCCATTTCGTCGTCGGGTCCCCAACGCCCCCAGTTAGAGTACTTCTTCATCCAACTCAAGACTTCATCTTCTGTGGGAATGTGCCTGTCAGTCATAGAAAACGCCTCCGTACAGGGGGATTTCTCAGAATGCGTGGACGCCCCGTCAGCGCCCGGTCTTGGCGTATCATATTCGATAGGCGCCGTATGGACAAGGGGCGGCCATTCGGACCGCCCCTCAGCTAAGGAACAGGGGTTCCCCAGGCACATTAGATTACATAAGACATCAACGCAGCGCTCGGAAGAAGCTCTTGACGTCGTCGGCCAGCAGCTGGGGCTTTTCTATGGCGGCGAAGTGGCCTCCGCTGGGCATTTCAGTCCAGTGCTGCACGTTCAAGTGACGCTCGGCGAATTCCCTGGGAGGTTGGGATATCTCCTTCGGGAAGATGGCAAGGGCGCAAGGAACGGTGACGCCGGTCCCCGGCTCATAGGACCAGGGATTGTGGGTGTTTTCATAGTAGAGGCGCACCGACGAGTTGATGGTCTGCGTGACCCAGTAAATAGTGACGTTGGTGAGCAGCTCATCCTTGGTGTATACGCTCTCCACGTCGCCGCCGCAGTCGCTCCAGGTGCGCCACTTTTCCACTATCCATGCCGCCAGCCCGGCGGGGGAGTCGTTCAGGCCGTAGCTCAACGTCTGGGGCTTGGTGCCCTGGATGTGGGCATACCCTCCCTCGTTCCTCTGCCAGTTCTCCCGGGCCGCCAGAAGGGCCTTCTCTGCATCGGAGAGGGGCCTGGAGCCAGGGCCCAGGTCCGGTTGGGCGGTGCCCACTGAAGTGGCGTGGACGCCGATAAGCTGATCGGGAAACGCGTACCCCAGGCGCACGGTGACGTTGGCGCCCCAATCGCCGCCCTGCGCGCCGTAACGCTGATAACCCAGATTCTCCGTCATCAGCTTGTTCCAAAGTTCCGCGATACGGGCCACGTTCATCCCACGCTCCTTGGTCTGGTCGGAGAAGCCATAGCCTGGCATGGAGGGCACGATCACGTCAAAGGCGTCAGCCGGATCGCCGCCGTGGGCGCCAGGGTCGGACAGCAAAGGGATCAACTTCAGTATTTCGAAAATGGAGCTGGGCCAACCGTGGGTGATGATGATGGGAATCGGGTTGGGGCCGTTTCCCTTGACGTGATAGAAGTGGATGCCCATTCCCTCGACCTCGGTCCTGAACTGAGGGAATGAATTAAGGTGGGCCTCCTGGGCCCGCCAGTCGAACCCGATCCGCCAATAGTCCACCAGTTCTTTGATGTATGCCAAGTTGGAGCCATAGTCCCAACCCGCGCCGGGTATCTCGTCGGGCCACCGGGTCCGGCCCAGCCGGTCTTTCAGGTCATCCAGAACCGCGTCGGCAACATTGACTTCGAAGGGGGTCACGGACATCTTTCACCTTCCATTTTTGGGGGAATTCTACCACGACGGGCCGCCGGATGTTTTTTCTAACATAGGTTCGCACAACATATGTTATGTTGACAACATGCCTGGGGTTTGCATGACATAACCGTTTTTGGGGCGGATGACATAATTGGAATCGACGGAGAAGGGCGTTTGGCGCCGCCGACATGGAAGGGGTCGGACAGGCCGTGAAAACCGCCGGAGATTCCCAACAAGGGCTTGCTATTCTCGTGCCGAGTCCGGCGTCGGCGTCTGTGACGTGGGCGTATGGGCAGGTCCCTCCGGCGTTAGTGTACGCGGCGGTTCTGTTGGGACTGGATCGCTGACGCATCCTTGCTCTTTTAGCACGCGAAAGTCGTCAGGGTCCAATTCCTCTACGGCAAACTGGAACAAGTATGAGATCGCGTGCAGCCTGGCCAGGAAAGAACTGTCCGGATACTCTGCGGGGGCGTCACGGTCAGGCGCAAACCGGTGGATCTCCCTGAGCGTCGATCTCAAAAACGTCCTGGCAGCGAAGTGAAGGTCGCTGAGTTCTGGGGGCGGCGTCACACTGTTTAGGAGTGTGAGCCTACCGTCCAAGTCAGCTATTCGTTCACCCCATGTATCGTCCTCGTCCGGTGGGACTGTGTCCCTGACTGTGTCCCTACCCGGGCATACCGTCTCTGCGTACTGGGAGACGGTGATCGATGTAGTAGCTGGCGCAGCAGTGGGCGGCGGGGCTGGCGTCGGCTCGCTGTTGCAACCTGCGACGAAGACGACTACGGCTAGGAGCGTCGACACCTCCAACAACAATGTGCTTGCTTTTCTCAATGGCTCCTCGTTCACTCCCTCATCACCTGAACCTACAGGGGTGTAACGGCTTGAAGTATGTGCGGCACCTGACGGCAGCAGCGGTGGGGCTCCGTCACCAGCCTCAGCCGGAGGGCAGGGTTGATGCAGACGACTGCCATTCCGGCGGCGGCAGCACACCTTGAGCCAAAAGCTGCCGCTCTATCTCCTCCAGCAGGCCGTCGAGGTTCCATCCCTTGAGGGCCGACACCAACACCACCGGCCCTGTCGCGGCAGCTCCGGAGATTTCTGGGGGCAGGGCGCCGTTGGGCGATTCGGTCAGCAGGTCCATCTTGTTCACCACGAGGATGCGCGGCTTACCGTGTAGGTCCAACTCCCTGAGGGTCGAGAAGATGCTCCACCACTTCCGCCTGCTCCGGGGCCTTTGGCTGGGCAACGTCGATGACGTGGAGCAGCAGGTCGGCTTCCCGGAGCTCTTCCAGCGTTGCTCTGAAAGCGTTGACCACCGCCGGGGGGAGTTTGTGGATGAAACCCACCGTATCGGTGAGCAGGGCCTGCCGTCCTCCGGGGAGGTAAATGCGACGGGTCACCGGGTCCAGGGTGGAAAAGAGCCGGTCCTGCACTTTTACCTCGCCGCCGCTGACGGCGTTGAAGAGGGCGCTCTTTCCGGCGTTCGTGTATCCGACCATCGAAACAACGGGGAGCCGGGCCTGCTTCCGGCGGCCCATATAGGACTCCCGCCGCTTCTTGACGTTTTCCAGCTCATGCTCCAGCCTTTGAATCCGCCGCCTTATCAGGCGGCGGTCCGTCTCAAGCTGGGTCTCGCCGGGGCCGCGAGTCCCTATGCCGCCTCCCAGGCGTTCGAGGTGAGACCACTGGCCTACGAGGCGCGGCAGCAGGTATTGGTGTTGGGCAAGCTCCACCTGAAGCTGGCCTTCCCTCGTGGACGCCTGGCGGGAGAAGATGTCTAGAATCAGGGCCGTGCGGTCGATTACCTTGGCGCTGAGGGCGTTCTCCAGGTTCCGCTGCTGGGTGGGCGTCAGCTCGTCGTCGAAGACCACCGTATCGGATTCGGAGCTAAGGACCAGGTCCTGGAGTTCTTCCAGCTTGCCGGCGCCAAGGTAATGGTGGGTTGGCCTGTTCAGCTTCTGGCTGATTCTACCCACCACTTGGACGCCCGACGTGTCGGCCAGGAACTCAAGCTCCTTCAAAGAGTCTTGCAGGCTCCACAGCGCAGGCCCGCTCTTGAGCTCGATTCCTACAAGGACGACTCGTTCAATAGGCGGTCCGGTGGATTCGGGTGACCTGGGTATAGGCTTGGGCTCCTAAGACCCCGACGGAGGGGGTATTTTCCAGGATGCCAGGCGTTCTACGCCCACGTCGACGCGTTCGTCCGGCGTGGTCAATGAGAATCTTATGTAACCTTCTCCGTACTTGCCGTAGCTGGACCCGGGGGTGACCACGATAGTCTTGTCATCCAACAGACGGGCGGCGAACTCCGCCGACGTGTACCCCTCAGGGACCCTGGCCCACACGTAAAGGCAGGCTTTGGGCGGGATTACCTTGAGACCGATTCGGTTCAGGACGTCGCAGAGCTTGTCCCTGCGCCGCTGGTATATGGCGTTGTTTGCCGCTATGGCGTCCTGGGGTCCGATAAGCGCCTCCATCGCCATTTCCTGTATGGCTTGAGGTATGCCGGAGTCCAGGTTGGCCTTGATCTGAAACAGGGATTTGATCATGTGGGCATTGCCCACGGCCATTCCAAATCGCCATCCGGTCATGTTGAAGCACTTGGAGAGGGAGTGGAACTCCATTCCCACCTCTTTGGCGCCGTCCAATTCCAGGAAGCTGGGCGCCCTGTAGCCGTCGTAGACCACCTCGCTGTAGGCGGCGTCGTGGAGAACGGCCACGTCGTATTTTCGTGCGAACTCGATGACCTTCTCATAATAGTCGATAGTCGCCACACCGGAGGTGGGGTTGTTGGGGTAGTTCAGCCACATGATTTTGGCGTCCCTGGCGACGTCGGCCGGAATCTCGTCCAGGTCGGGGAGCCATCCGTTTTCCTCTTTGAGGGGCATGGAATAGCTCTGGGCGCCGGCGAACATGGTCCCCACGCCGTAAACCGGGTATGCCGGATCGGGAATCAACGCTACGTCGCCCGGGTCCAGGAAGGCGAATGCCACGTGCCCAATGCCTTCCTTGGCGCCTATGAGAGGCAGAGTCTCCGTGGACCCCTGCACCTCGACTCCGAAGGTGTTCCGGTACCAGGCCGCTATGGCGTCTCGACACTCGGGAAGGCCGTCGGACTCTGGATAGCGGTGATTGGCCGGGGTGTGGGAGGCGCTTATGAGCCGGTCGATGACGTTGTCGGGCGTGGGAATGTCCGGGTCGCCTATGCCAAAGGTGACCACGTCCTCGCCGGCGGCCCGCTTTTCGGCCAATATCCTGGATATTTCGACAAAGGGATACGGAGCCAGCTTACCCAGACGTTCGGAGAACTTTGCCGTCATCAGTCTACATCTCCATTCATATATCCAAAGCTACTCCGGCTCTCCCCATTCCCCCTCGAAGACCTCCACCGCCGGGCCTTCCATGTAAACGTCGCCCTTCCCCGCCCAACTTATGTTCAACATCCCTCCCGGAAGCTTTATGTCAACGAATTCTTCAGTGTGCCCGAGCAGGTATGAAGCCACGCCTATGGCGCTCGCCCCTGAGCCGCATGCCATAGTCTCACCGGAGCCTCGCTCCCACACCCGGGCGACGAGAGTGTGTTTGTCCCGGATGTTCACTATTTCAAAGTTCACCCTGTTGGGAAACATGGAGTGGCGCTCCACCTGCGGCCCGACGGCATGGAGGGGAAACTCGTCCACCGGCTGGTCTATGAACGCTATTGCATGGGGATTGCCCATTGAAATGAAACTCAGGCTGAGAGCCGCGCCGCCTATCTCGACGGGAAACTCCAATACGGGCGAATCCGCCGACCCTCCGGCTGACGCAGGAAGCTCTACAGGCACGTCGGCAGGCGCGAATATGGGCTCCCCCATTGCCACCCGCGCTCCAACGATTTCGCCCCTGTCTTTGACGACTTGGACCGACCTTACACCCGCCAGAGTTTCGATGGCCAGACCCTCGGTGGAAGGCTGGGCGATCTTCCTGTCGATGACGTATTTGGCCACACACCGTATTCCGTTGCCGCACATCTCCCCTTCGGAGCCGTCAATGTTGAAGATGCGCATCTTCAACTGGGCCACGTCGGAGTTCTCGATGATTATGACGCCGTCGCCGCCCACGCCGAAATGGCGGTCGCTCATAGCCACCGACAAAGACGCCCAGTCCCGCTCCATGTCGCGGGCGTCGATGTACAGGTAGTCGTTGCCCGCTCCCTGCATTTTCGTGAATTTCACAACTTTGTCCTCTGCGGAGGCGGCTCCCGGTGGATAGCCGCTATTGTACCACCCGCGTCCGACTTAAGAAATCGCCCGCCAGACGCTTGGCTTTACCGAAGGCGCCCGCATGATCATTGTTGCCCTCCGCCGTCTCCGGGCTGCTCTCTATAGTCAACCCCATATCCAACCCCATATCCAACCAATGTATTCGTGAGTCCTCAAGGTTGAACCAGTTGTACTGTTGGCGGGCGAACCTATGGGTCCTGGTCTTGATGCGCGCAATCGATTCTTCCAAGGACCACCGCCCGCCCAGATACGCCCCCATTTCCTTGTAACCCACGCCGGACATGGAGGGAAGGTCCCAAGAGTAGCCTCTCTGCACGAGGTTCGCCGCCTCGGTGGCCAAGCCGTCCTCCACCATACGGTCAACCCTGGCGTCTATCATGCGGTAGAGGAGCTTGCGTTCCGCGGTCAGACCCAGGACCAAAACCTGGTCTGAAACGACCTCTTTCCGTTCTGTATCGGCATCAATCGAACCGGCGGCGCGATGGATTTCCAATGCCCTGATTACCCTTCGGATGTTCCTTGCGTCGATTCGTTCAGCGGAGGCAGGGTCCGTCTGTTCAAGCATCTTATGTAAAGCGCTTGCCCCCAACTCCTCCAACTCACGCCGGAACTCAGGGTTGGGCGGAACTCGGGGGACCTGCCAGTTTTCGAGCAAAGCCCAGATATACTGCCCTGTCCCGCCGACGATGATGGGGAGGCGACCCTTTGACCGGACGGACGCGATGCTCTGCCTGGCAAGTCTAAGGAACTCGGCTAGGCCAAAGTCCTGGTCGGGATACAGAATGTCGATGAGGTGGTGCGGGACCCGGGCCCGCTGCTCCGCGGTGGGTTTGGCTGTGCCCACGTCCATGAACCGGTATACCTGCCGTGAATCGGCGCTGACTATCTCGCCGTCGAACTCTTCAGCCAGATGGATGCCCAGTTCCGTCTTGCCTGTTGCGGTGGGACCCAGGACGACTATCAGCTTTTCGTCCATCGGTCCGGTCAGACGGACTTGGCGTCGGCGGTCGCTTTCACGATGGCTGCGAACTGGTCGGCCCTGAGGCTTGAGCCGCCCACCAGGCCGCCGTGTATGACGTCCTGGCTTACGAAACCGTCAATGTTGTCGGGGTTCACGCTTCCGCCGTAGAGAAGCGGCGTCTGGGAGGCCGTCTGGCCGCCGTAAAGGTCTTCCAGCGTCTTGAGAATGACCCCGCCCATGATCTCAGCGGCCGTCTCAGGAGTCGCCGACACACCCGTGCCTATGGCCCACACGGGTTCGTAAGCGACGACCAGGCCTTGCGACGGAGACACGCCGTCAAGACCCGTCTTCACCTGGTTTCCGACGACGTCACCCGCCTTTCCCCCTTCGCGCTGCTCCAAGGTTTCACCAACGCAGAGGATGGGGATGAGTCCGGCGTCCACCGCCGCCCTCACCTTCAGGTTTATCAGGCGGTCATCCTCGCCAAAAAGCTGACGCCGCTCTGAATGGCCCAGGATGACGTACCGGCAAATTCCCGTAATCATGCCGGCGGACACCTCGCCGGTGAAGGCGCCGCTGGGTTGGGTGTGCATGTTCTGAGCCCCGACCATCACCCGGCTGTTCTCCAATGCTTTCGCCACCGGCGCCAGTGACACGAAAGGA
The DNA here is from genome assembly GCA_965237875.1 of Dehalococcoidia bacterium. Classification (GTDB taxonomy): domain Bacteria; phylum Chloroflexota; class Dehalococcoidia; order Lucifugimonadales; family JAGWBF01; genus DAOUJI01. The sequence continues at coordinate 791,663 of CBDEGP010000002.1, read as the reverse complement.
GGGCAAACCAATACGTTCACGCCGGTTATTCCCTCCACCGCCTCTTTCACAGCCTCTGCCAGGGCCACGGCCTCATCTACGGTGGTGTTCATCTTCCAGTTTCCGGCTGCCAGGGGAACGGGCATGGTCAACTCCCGAATATAGAGACTAGGGTCCGAATTTAGCCAGCTTGCCCGCGTGGGCCAGCGCCAGGAGCATCACGTTGGCGGCGGGCATTCGTCCCAGGGACCCGTTGGCGAAAGCCCGCTCGGAGAAGGCGTCCACACCCTCTCCCAAAGTGTAGGCCGACCGCAGAGAAAAGGGCACAGGGTGCCAGCTGTGGGCCGCCATGATGGCCGGTGTGGAGTGGTCCCCCGCAACCATGAGCACGTCGGGTTTCATGTCCCGCAGGCGGGGAATGTAAGCGTCCAGGTCCTCCAGGGCCTTCACCTTGCCCTCGAAGTCCCCGTCCTCACCGGCTGCGTCCGCCGGTTTGTAATGAATGTAGAAGAAGTCGTGGTCGTTGTAGTTCTCTTCCAGCGTGTCCAATTCGTTCCCAAAGGTCCTGCCCGTGGGAATGACTTTCATGCCGACGATTTGGGCCAGCCCCCGGTACATGGGGTATGCGGCGATGGCCGCAGGGTTCAGCCTGAAGGCGTCCCCCATGGACGGCAGATGCGGAAGGCTTGAGAAGCCCCGGAGAAGGACCATGTTGGCGCGCTCTTCATCGCTCAGGATGCTCCGCGCCTGAGACACAAAATCTCGCACGATTGCGGCTGTCTTCTCTGCGTTCTCTTCCAACGCATAGGCCGCAACGTCGGGTACGCCAATGCGTTGAGGGTCGGTTTCGGAGACCGCTTCACTCAGACCTTCTCCCCTAAGATGCAGGACAAACCGGTATCCCTCCACGGGATACACCCGCAGGTCGACGCCATCCATTTCGATTTTATCAAGCTCGGAACAGAGGGGTATGGTCACCTCGGAGGCGACCCTTCCGGCCCGCCTGTCCACCAGGGCGCCGTGGGCGTCCACGGTGCAGAAGTTGCCTCTGGCGCACACGTCGCCTTCCCTGAGGTCAACCTCGATGCCCAAACCCTCCAGGGCGCCGCGGCCTATAAGATATTCTGTGGGCTCATACCCGAACAGGGCCAGATGCCCCGGACCCGAACCAGGCGCCACTCCGGGCATGACAGGGACCGTAAGGCCGCATGCGCTCTCCGAAGCCAACGCATCGAGATTGGGCGTCCGGGCCGTCTCCAACTCCGACAGTTTCGTGTCGGGATGCGGAAGCCCCCCAAGGCCGTCGGCCACCAGCATCACAATCTTGGACTCGGTGGTCTGGAAAGAGTCCTTCAAGACCTCCAGGTTGACCATCCATAATCCTCCGTGGAACTACGCCGTCGGACCCAATCGGTCCGGTTCAAGAGTCTCTGTCAAGAATAACCGCGATGCCGGGCAGCTCCTTCCCCTCCAGAAACTCTAGGGACGCGCCTCCGCCGGTGGAAACGTGGGTCATCCGGTCCTGGATGCCCATCTCCTCGACGGCTTCGGCGGTGGAACCTCCGCCCACGATGGCAGCGGCTTTCGCCGAGGCAAGCGCTTCGCCTACTTTGCGGGTGCCCAGGGAGAAAGGTTCAAACTCGAACACTCCCATCGGGCCGTTCCATATCACGGTCCCGCAGTCTTTAAGCCCCAGGGCGAATTCGGCGGCGCTGGCCTGCCCAATGTCCAACGCATAGCTGTGCCCAGGGATTTCATCCACACCCACGTTATGTATGCCTCCGGCGTTGGCGGAGACTTCGTCTGCAACCACCACGTCCGTGGGCAAATGGACTTTCACTCCCAATTGACCCGCCCTCTCCAGGATTCCGTCGGCGAACTCCAGCCTGTCTTCCTCAACTCTCGACGCTCCCACCGAATATCCCTGGGCTTTCAGGAACGTTACGGCCATGCCCCCGCCGATGAACAGCCGGTCGATTTTGTCAATCAGGTTTTCCAACACCATGATCTTATCGCTGACTTTGGCGCCTCCCATAAGCGCCGCCAGGGGCCGTTCGGGCGCCTCCAGCGCTCGGCCCATGTTCTCCAATTCAGCCTTGACCAGTTCCCCCGCGACAGTGGGCAGATGTTGGGGGACGCCCACCACCGACGCATGGGCCCGGTGGGCTACGGCGAAGGCGTCCATGACGAATATGTCCGCCAAAGCCGCCAGCGATCTGGCGAACTCCGGGTCGGCGCTCTCCTCGCCTTCATGGAAGCGCAGGTTCTCCAGCATTATGATTTCTCCCGGCGTCATGGCCGACACGGCCGCTTCCACCTCGGCTCCTATACAGTCGTCCAGAGACTTGACCGGGAGTCCCATCAACGCCGAGAGCCTGTCGGCGACCGGCGCCATTCTCAAGCCCTCCACGACCTGACCCTTGGGTCTGCCCAGGTGGGAACAGAGGACCAGCCTGCAGCCGCTCCGGTGGAGACGCTGGAGCGTGGGGAGAGTAGCCCTTAGCCGGTGGTCGTATTGGGAAAGAAACTCGACGCCCTGCTCGATGGGAACGTTGAAGTCCACTCTGACCAACACCGTTTTCCCGCCCACGTCTATGTCATCCAAAGTTTTCTTGGCCATCCGTCACCCGCCAAGGTCTCGGATATGCTGGGCAAGAAGATGCATCTGTTCCCGACCCGACCCCGTGAGTTCCATGCCGTCCAACGGCGCCAGAGCCTCGCGGCAAAGCTCGTCCACCTTCTCCTGACAGCGGTCTTTGGCCGACAGGCGGTCAAGTATGTCGCCGATCTTCTTAACGTCGTCCGGCTCCAACACTCGCTTGAAGTAAAGAGTCCCCAACTCTCGTTTGACGGCAAGCTCCGCCGTCTCCAACACCAAGACCACTGGGAACAGCTTCTTCTTGTTCAGAGTGTGGCTGGGAACATCCCCGCCATCGGAGGACCAGAGCTCACGCACATCCTGCTGGATTTGCCAGGCCGTCCCCAGGCGGGCGCCGCATGTCCCGAACGCCTCCATGTCCTCATCCGACCCGCCTCCGCAAAGAGCGCCCAGGAACATGGCCGAGCCCATCAGGGCGCCGGCCTTCAACTCAGCCATTTTGAGGTATGCGCTGACGCCCACGTCCAGCCGTTCCTGAAACACCAGGTCTTGATGCTGACCCTCGAACATGTCCAGGCATGACATGTCCAGCGCCCTCAGCGCTCCAAGAACCTGGTCTGCGGGAGCGCCGTTGTCCGCCATGCGCATGAGGGCCAACCGGGCTACGGCGTGCATGCCGTCGCCGGCATTGATGGCTTGGCCCGGCCCCCATATCCACCACAGCGACTCGCGGGCGCCTCTGTTGGGGTTCCCGGACTGTATGTCCTCGTGAATCAGGGAGAAGTTGTACACCAACTCCACGGCGGCCGCCGCTGGAAGGGCCGGCCTGAACTCCCCCGATAGAGACTCGCACGCCGCCAGGCACATCGCGGGGTGGAGGAAGTGGCCGGTGGAAGCCGTCGTGGGGTTCCCGTGCTGGTCCATCCAGCCCATCTGGTAATGGAACATGTTGGAAAGAAGCCCGTCCTGGCCTGAGAAGACTGCCTTGATCTCGTCGTCCAGCAGCTCCCGGCGGCCGGTCATAAAGAGGTCCACGGGGTTGGTCATATCGTCCTAAGAAACACTCTTCTTGCCGGACTCGATGTCGCTTATCTTGCCGACCCGGCGCGAGTGGCGCCCGCCTTGGAATTCGGCTTCCAAGTAGGCTTTGACCGTCTCCTTGGCCGACCATTCTCCCACAAGCTCCCCTCCGATGCACACCACGTTGGAGTCGTTGTGCTCCCTGGACATCCGGGCGCTGAGTGCATCAACGCACAGCGCGGCGCGGACTCCCGGGACCTTGTTGGCGGCAATGCTCATCCCGATGCCCGTCCCGCATATGAGCACCCCGCGATCGGCCTTCCCATTGCTTACTGCTGTCGCAACTTTTTCAGCATAGTCAGGGTAGTCCACGGCGTCGCCGCCGTCGCAACCCATGTCATCAAGCTGGTGACCCAACTCGCGGACCATGACTATCAGGGACTGCTTTAGTGCAAACCCCCTGTGGTCGCTTCCGATGGCTATCCGCACGCCTCTCCTCCCTAACTCTTCACTGCGTAATCTCTAAGCCGCCTCTATGGACTCCGAGAGCGCTTCCTCTATCGCCTCCACGGTCAAAGCGCCCGCACGGACTAAGCGGGGACGTTCTCCTGTGAGGTCGATGACAGTTGAAGGCTGGCCTATAGGGGCCGGCCCTCCGTCTATGATGTAATCAATCCGGTCACCCAGCGCCCATCTGACATCGTCTGCGGTCGCCGGGTCGGGACCGCCTGTTGGATTGGCGCTGGTGCCGGTAATCGGGCATCCAAGGCCGCGCACCAACGCTTGGGGGACCGGATGGTCGGGCATCCTCACGGCAACCGACCCCCTGCCTCCGGTCACCATGTCCGGCGTTGTCGGCGCGCTTGAAACCACCAGCGTCAGTGGGCCGGGCCAAAAGGACTCCATGAGTGTCTCCGCCTGCCGAGTCAGCCCCACGCTCACCTGCGCCACATCCGACCGGGAGGCCACCAGCAGAGGCAGGGCAGCGTCCCGAGGACGCCCTTTTATGTCAAACACGCGCGCCACGGCTTCCAGGTCGTCGAACGCGGCGCCAAGGCCGTAGAGGGTGTCTGTCGGATAGGCCACGACGCCGTGTTTCTTGAGGACTTCCACACCTATTTCCAAGGCTTCCGCCAGACCGCCGCCAGCGTCTTGCGCAGCGCTCATAGACGCTCTGGACTTGACCCTTGACATGTGTGAGAATCAACCACGTTCTGAGTTTGTTTCAGGCTTGACTGAGTATAGCACAGGCGCTATCTTGGGTCGAATTGTCGGGAGGCGGAAGGGAAGTATGGCGGCGAGGGACAACGCTTCAAGCCACCGAGTAGCCACCAGCGACCACTTGGAAGTGTCCACCTACCTGGAGATCGCCCGAAAAGAGAGCGGCGCTTCCGACCCGGAGTCAGCCCCCATAGGCGTCGGCGAGGGCGTCGTCATCGTAGATTTCGGTTCCCAGTACAGCCGTCTGATAGCGCGCCGGGTCCGTGAGCTCAAGGTCTACTGCGAAATAGTCAGCCCCGACTCCGAATGGGAGCAGGCGGCGGCCATCAATCCCAAGGGTGTTATTCTATCCGGAGGGCCGGCAAGCGTATATGACGACGGCGCTCCCCTGGCCCCAGCCTGGGTGTACGACCAGTCGCTGCCCGTTCTGGGGATATGCTACGGGATGCAGGTGTTGGTGCACCAGCTGGGCGGGAAAGTGGCGCCCGGACTCAAACAGGAGTTCGGCCACTCGGTCCTTCACCAGAATGTTGCTGACTCCCCGTTGTTCTCAGACCTGCCCAACTCAATGCCCGTCTGGATGAGTCATGGCGACAGGATTGAAGAGGCGCCGCCGGGCTTCTCGCCCCTGGGCTACACCGACAACTCGCCCATCGCAGTAATGGGAAGCGGTTCGCGCATGTTCGGACTGCAGTTTCACCCTGAGGTTGTCCACACCCCCAACGGCAAGACGATTCTGGAGAACTTCCTCTACAAAGTGTGCGGCTGCCAGGGCTCGTGGACTCCGTTGAACTTCGTGAAGGAGTCGGTGGATGCAATCAAGCGTAAGGTGGGCGACGGCAAGGTGATATGCGCCCTCTCGGGGGGCGTGGACTCGGCGGTCACGGCCACGCTGGTCCACCACGCGGTGGGAAGCCAGCTGACCTGCATCTTCGTCAACAACGGACTGCTGAGACTGGAAGAGCCTGAGCGTGTGCTTAACACTTTCAGGCGAAACATGGACCTGAACCTGCTCTATATCGACGCCTCGGAGCGGTTCGTAGGGAAACTGGCCGGAATCACCGACCCGGAGGACAAGCGGCGCACGGTGGGCGAGGAGTTCATCCACGTCTTCGAGGAGGCGGCCACCGAGATAGAGAACACCGAGTTTCTGGCCCAGGGGACCCTCTACCCTGACGTCATTGAAAGCAGGACCCCCGAGAACCGGGCCGCGGCGCGCATAAAGACCCACCACAACGTCGGAGGGCTGCCCGAAAACATGAAGCTGAAGCTGGTGGAGCCGCTCCGATATCTTTTCAAGGACGAGGTTAGAGAGGTCGGGCTGGCCCTCGGTCTGCCGGAAGAGATGGTGAACCGCCAGCCCTTTCCGGGGCCGGGCCTGGCCATCAGAATCATTGGCGAGGTGACCCCGGAGAAACTGGAAACTCTACGCGCCTGTGACTGGGTCGTCATCGACGAGGTCAAGAACGCAAACCTTTATCACCAGCTTTGGCAGAGCTTCGCAGTGCTCACGGACAGCAAGAGCGTGGGCGTGATGGGAGACTACCGCACGTATAACCACGTGGTCGCCATACGAGCGGTCAGCAGCGAGGACGCCATGACCGCCGATTGGGTGCGCCTTCCCTACGATGTGCTTGCCAAAGTCTCCAACCGCATAGTCAACGAGGTGCCCGGCGTCAACCGGGTGGTCTACGACATCACCAGCAAGCCGCCGGGGACTATAGAATGGGAGTAGCGCAACCGCTCCCGGAGCTTACGCCCCACGCCATACGTCTGCATGAGGGCCCGTCGAGGGCCGGTTGGTGAAGGTCCTTGTCGTCGGCTCAGGGGCCCGCGAGCACGCATTGGCCTGGCTCCTAGCCCGAAGCCCCAAAGTGGACCAGGTGTACTCTGTTCCCGGGACCGTCTCCCATTCCATCGGCTTGGACGGTGTTCCTGACGACCCTGTTGAGATGGCGAACGCGGCGGCGGCCTATGCCATCGATCTCACTGTTGTCGGGCCGGAGACCCCGCTTGCGGCGGGAATCGTAGACCATTTCCGTCAAAGAAACCTGGCCATATTCGGACCCACCCAGGCGGCGGCCCGCTTGGAATCCAGCAAGTCCTTCGCCCGGCGGCTGATGCAGACGCACTCCATCCCAGGCCCCGATTTCGTTATCTTCGACCAATATAACGCCGCACGGAATTTTTTGATGAAGTACAGGCGTCCAGTCGTGGTCAAGGCCGACGGTCTGGCTTCAGGCAAAGGCGTGTTCGTCTGCTCGAATCGAGACCAAGCCCTGGGCGCTTTGGACGAGTGCATGGTCAATCGGACCTTCGACTCAGCCGGAGACGTCGTCGTATTCGAGGAATGGCTTGAGGGCCGGGAGGTCAGCGTCTTCGCCTTCACCGACGGTGAGCACGTATCTTCCCTTACGGCGGCCTGTGACTATAAGCGTGTGGGTGACGGAGACCAGGGTCCGAACACGGGAGGCATGGGAGCCTACAGCCCGCCGGAGTTCTGGAATGACGAACTGGAAGACCTGGTGCGGCGGCAAATAATGGAACCCGCCGTGAAGGCTATGGCGGCGGAAGGAAGTCACTACCAGGGAACTCTCTATGCCGGACTCATGCTGACGGCCGACGGCCCCAAGGTCCTGGAGTTCAACTGTAGGTTGGGCGACCCGGAGGCGCAGGTTATCCTGCCCAGACTTATCACCGACCCCATCGACGTTATGTTAGCCTGCATCCAGGGCTCCGTGGACCGCTTATCCCTTGAATGGGCCGCTGACACAAGGGTTGGAGTTGTCAAGGCTTCGGGAGGATATCCAGGCTTCTACAAGACGGGGTACCCTGTCTGGGGACTGGACGCCTTAGACGACGACGCCCTGGTATTCCAGGGAGGCGCCAAGACCATGAACGGCCCGCACGGCCCCATCACCTTGACCACGGGCGGCCGTGTGATGACGATTGTCGGCATGGGGGCAAACGTGAAGGAAGCCAGGCGCCATGCCTATGACAACGCCCGGAGAATCGTGTTTCGCGGGGAACATTGCCGGTCTGATATAGGTTTGTAAAAGTCTTCATCATAACATTATTAGGTTTGCGGGAGGTCTTCTAACATGCCTCTGGTGAGCATCATCATGGGAAGCCCGACGGACGAACCCTTTGTACAGGAGACGGCTAAAGTCCTGGAGGACCTCTCCATCGACTATGAAGTACGGGTGATGTCGGCGCACCGGAACCCCGACCGCCTGAGAGAATATGTAACCGAGGCCCCAAGCCGCGGGACGGAAGTGTTCATTGCCGCGGCGGGCGGGGCCGCGGCGCTGCCCGGCGTTGTCTCGGCCCACACCACCAAGCCAGTCATCGGCGTACCCCTGGCCACCAGCGAGCTGAAGGGGATAGACGCCCTGATGGCCATAGCCCAGATGCCTCCCGGAGTGCCTGTCGCCTGCGTTGCCGTGGGCTCATGGGGAGCCCGAAACTCAGCCTTCCTGGCCGCCTCAATCCTGGGTCTGAAATATGATAAAATCAGAGAATCCTATGACGACTACCGGCAACGACAGCGGGAGAGATAAAACGGGCGCCTCATCATACCTGACAGCCAACGGACGCCGCCCTGCTGTCATTTGTGATTTCGACGAGACGACAGCGGTCGAAAACGTAGCTCACTTGATCCTGGACCAGTCCCCCGGGGCAAACTCATGGCAGGACTTGCGCCTCCGGTCACAGTCCAACGCCATCAGCTTCAGGGAATACCAGGAAGAGTCTTTTCGACGGGCCGGAATGGGGCTTGAACAGATGCAGGACCTGGTGAGGCGGCGGGCGACCCTCCGAACCCATTTCAAGGAGCTGTCCCAGATATGCCGGTCCCATGGGATACCCTTGGCCATAGTGACGGTGGGACTGGACTTCTACGTGGACGCGCTGCTGGATAGGGAAGGGCTGGGCCACATTCCCCGCTACTCGGCTTCCGCTTCCTTCTCCGCAGACGGAATCGAGTTCGATTACCCCAACGGCTGGGATGGAACAGGAGCGTCCAGCGAGAAGGAATGCAGACGCTGGGGAACGTGCAAATGCTCGGTGGTCACCGGCTACAGGCGAATGGGGCATAGCGTGATTTACGTCGGGGACGGCGTATCCGACTATTGCCCCGCGTCCATAGCTGACTTTGTGTTTGCTAGAAGCCTTCTAGCCCAGGTCTGCAAAGACAAAGGACTGCGACACGCCGAATTCGAAGATTTCAAAGACATCGCCGACGCCGTTCAGGCTGCCGTCGACGCCGGCATGACTCAGCAAGGTCATTCTTGGGAGGGAGAGGCGCGTTGATCGACAGGTACTCCCGGCCAAGAATGAAAGCCGTATGGTCCGATGAGAACAAGTACGGCAAGTGGCTGCAGGTGGAGCTTGCAGTCTGCGAAGCGTGGACTGAAGCCGGTGTAATACCGTCGGAGGACATGGAGGCGCTTCGCCATGCACGCTACAACCACAGCCGCATGGAGGAAATATTCGAGAGGACGCGGCACGACGTAACCGCCTTCCTCCAGTCGGTGACGGAGGGCCTTGGAGATGAGGGCCGCTGGCTCCATCTGGGCATGACCTCCAGCGACATGCTGGACACGGCCCTGAGCCTGCAGATGGTGGAAGCCGGGCAGATACTGAAGGAGGACCTGGAGGCCCTTTCCGAAGCCGTCAAAGTCCAGGCGTTAGCCCACAAAGACACCCCCATGATGGGACGCACTCATGGAGTCCATGCGGAACCCATCACGTTCGGTCTCAAGCTGGCCCTGTGGTGGGATGAGGTGCGACGGAACGGTCAACGGCTGGACCAGGCCATCGAAACCATCAGAGTGGGCAAGATATCGGGCGCAGTGGGGACCCATGCCACCATACCGCCGGACGTGGAAGAAAAGGTCTGCGGTCGCCTGGGCCTTCAGACTGCCCCCGTATCCAGCCAGATCATTCAACGGGACCGTCATGCCCACTTCGTGACCACCCTGGCGCTGACAGCGGCGTCTCTCGAGAAGTTCGCAACTGAAGTCCGCTCTCTCCAGCGCACCGAGGTGCGGGAGGCTGAGGAGCCGTTCGGAGAGGGTCAGACGGGTTCGTCGTCCATGCCCCACAAGCGCAACCCGGAGCTTTCAGAGCGGGTGTGCGGCCTGGCCCGCCTTATTCGGGGACACAGCGTGACGGCCCTGGAGAACGTCGCACTCTGGCATGAGCGGGACATCAGCCACTCTTCAGCCGAACGGCTCATCATCCCGGACTCCTGCCTGGCTTTGGACTATATCCTGGACCTGTTCACCGGAGTGGTCAAAGGCTTGAAGGTCCACCCGGAGCGGATGCGGGAGAACATGGAGAGCGCCCGCGGACTGCTTTTCAGCCAGCGGACCATGTTGGCCCTTGTCGAAAAGGGGCTTCCCCGGGAAAAAGCCTATGCAATGGTCCAGAGGCACGCCATGCCAAGCTGGGATGAAGGGCTGGACTTCCGGGAGCTGGTGAAGGCCGACCCGGAGGTCGCCGTCTACCTTTCGTCTGAGGAGTTGGCGGACATTTTCGACTATACCTACTATCTGCGGTACGTGGACGAGACCTTTCAGCGTGTGGGACTGTCGGCCAAAAAGATCGGGGTCGGCCAGGCGGTGGAGGAGCAGCTATGATCATCGAGGCGGAGCTTCCTGACAGGCTCTATCGGGGAAAAGTGCGTGATACGTTTGACTTGGGCGGCGGACTGATGCTCATGGTGGCCACCGATAGGATTTCAGCGTTCGACGTGGTGCTGCCCAACGGCATACCCAACAAGGGCTTGGTCCTCTCCCGCATCTCAGACTTCTGGTTCGGGCGCACAAAGTCCATAGTGGACAATCACCTCGTGGGAATGGCCGACGACCCTGCGGCGGTCGCCGGAGTAGACCCAGGAAACGGGCTCCTTTCAGACCTTTCCCCTGAAATCGCTCGGCAGGCCATGATCGTCAAGCGGGCCGAGCGCATCGACGTTGAGTGCATCGTCAGGGGTTATCTGGCAGGGTCGGCGTGGTCGGAGTACCGCAGACAAGGCACGGTCTGGGGAGAGAAGCTGCCTGAGGGCATGGTGGAGGGAGCGGTCCTTCCGGACGCCGTATTCACTCCCACCACTAAAGCCGAAGAGGGGCACGACCAGAACATGAGCCGCCAGGAAGTCGCCGACATGGTGGGCCAGGAGACGGCCGACCGGCTGGAAGCCCTGAGCCTGGCCGTTTACAATCACGCCCATGACTACGCCCGGGAGAAGGGCATAATCCTGGTGGACACCAAAATGGAGTTCGGGGTCCTTGACGGCGAGCTTATTCTCATCGACGAATTGCTCACACCCGACTCGTCCAGGTTTTGGGACGCCCAGGGCTACGAGCCCGGGAAGTCTCTGCCCAACTTCGACAAGCAATACGTGAGAGACTGGTTGGACGCCCAGGGCTGGGACCATGAACCGCCGGCCCCCAACCTGCCCGACGACGTAGTGGAGCACACCAGCAGCCGGTACCTGGAGGCCTACCGCAGGCTGACAGGTCAAGAGCTGCTCATCAATTAGCTAGGAGAGATGCAGGTTGCCGGAATCACGAAGACGCCGCCGGCCCAAGAGCGGCCCAGCGAGGAGCCACAGGAGCAGGTCTCAGGAACAGTCGCCGCCTGGTTTCGGGACGAGGGCCGCCCGCAGAGTGGGCATCCCGCCCAGAGTATGGCGGCGAATGAGAAGGTGGGTGTACCTGGCGTCGGCGGGCCTCATCGCCGTCCTGGTGATCCTCAGCTTCGCCCTGACCTCTTTTCCCGCCGGCGGGGGACGGACGGCGGCCGGAGGTCCCACTTCTCCTATTGATGGCGTTGGGACGGTCTACGCAGATGAGGGCGACGAGCACGTTGGCGAAGCCACGCCGGTGAAGTACACCACAACACCCCCCCACTCAGGCAACCATTGGGGCAGGTGGGCGGCATGTGGAGTCTACGCCAACGAGTTGCCTGACGAGCGCATCGTCCACAACCTGGAACACGGCCAAATAGTCATCAGCTACAACCTCCCCGACGGAGACGACGTTGCCAGCCTTGTGGCCCTTACCGAAGAGTTGGATGACTTCGACCTCTGGGGACTGCTCCGCCCCTACTCCAAGATCGACGAGGGGAAGGTCGGCCTGTCAGCCTGGACCGTCATCGACGTGGTGGAGGGAGTGGACGAAGAGCGGATCAAGGAGTTTTACGACACCTATCGCCGCAACCGGTTCAGCAACGAAACGGGCGGTCTTGGCAGGGCAATTCCTTGCGACTCCGCCGTCCATACCGGATAGCCGGATGTTCCTAGCTCGGATATACGTGTCCCTCAAGGCCACCGTAAACGACCCCCAGGGCCTGACGGTCCAGAGCAGTCTGAAGACCCTGGGGTTCGACGCCGTTGAAAGCGTGAGGGTGGGCAAGTATCTGGAGTTGAAGCTGGCCAGTGACGACCGGCAAGCAGCGGAACGCGCCGTGGACGACATGTGCGGCAAGCTGCTGGCCAACCCGGTCATCGAGCAGTACACCTTCGAGCTGGAGGACCTGGGAGGCTGAGGACTATAGCAGGGCAGGCTGTATATATCGTCGCAAAGACGCAGCCAACCCGTTCAACCATGAAGACCCAATCCCGCCTTATGCAAGCTCCATTTCGGCTTCTTGGCATAGCCGCCTGCCTGGCCGCGTTGACGCTGGTCATAGGCGCCGCCTGCGGCGGAGCAGCTCCGACTCCCACAGCCGCCCCGCCCACCAGGCCAGGCGTTACAAGCGAGCCACAGCCGACTCCCACACCGACCTCCCTCGCCAGCCGTATGGGACGCATTTCATACGTCCCGGGAATAGGAGTCAAGGCCCAGGATGAAGGAGACGGCCACGTCGGAGAAGAAACAGCCGTCGAGTACGCCGCTACGCCGCCGAGTTCGGGTCAGCACTGGCCCCGGTGGGCGGCCTGCGGCGTGTATGCGGACGAGATACCCGATGAACGCATCGTTCATAACCTGGAACACGGCCAGGTCGTAATCAGCTACAACCTGGCGGACCAGTCGGAAGCGGAACGCCTTGTCTCCCTGGCGGAAGACTTGGACGATTTCGACAAATGGGGCCTGCTCCGCCCCTACTCCAAGATCGACGAGGGCATGGTGGGCCTCTCGGCGTGGACGATAGTCGACCTCTTCCGGGGAGTGGATGAGAAACGCATAGAGGACTTCTACTACGCCTACCGTGGAAACCGTTTAAGCCCCGAAACGCTGGCCGTGGGCAGGGGGATTCCGTGCAGCGCCAGCGTTAGCCGCTGATGGTGCCCTTGGTGCTCGGAACGCTTCCTGGAGCCCGCGGGTCCGGCTCGGCGGCGGACCGCAAGGCCTTGGCCAGAGCCTTGAACGTGGCCTCCGCCTTGTGGTGGGCGTTGACTCCCGCAAGGACCCGGGCGTGAAGGTTTATGCGTGCCTCTGCGGCAAAGCTCTCCAGCAGGTGCTCAACCAGGTCCCCCGGAAGAGTCTCGGCCGTCTGCTTTTCCAGGTCCAAGTCTACGACCGAGTAAGGGCGCCCGCTCAGGTCAACCGCGACCAGGGCCAACGTTTCGTCAAGGGGCACGTACGCATGACCCATGCGGCGTATGCCGGTCCCATCCCCCAGCGCCTCACGGAAAGCCCTGCCTAGAGTCAGCCCCGTGTCTTCCACCAGGTGGTGCCATCCTGTCTCCAGGTCTCCCTGTGCGTGAAGCGTTATGTCAATAAGACCGTGCCGGGACAGCTGGGCTATCAGATGGTCCAACATGCCGTTGCCCGTCTTGACGTCGTATTCACCCTGGCCGTCGATGTTCAATGACAGGGATATACTGGTCTCTTTAGTGTTTCGTTCGACCTTTGCCTGACGCGGCGTCAATGCCTACTCCTTGCCCCCGCAGAATATGTCCCGAAGCCCCTGAATTACCGCGTCATTCTCATGGGGCAGCCCTACACTGGTCCTGACGTAGTTCTTCAGCCGCTCGGTCGAGAAGTAGCGGAGGAAAATCCCCTTGCTGGACAGGCTCTCGAACACTTCCCTTCCCATGCCTTCCGGCGTTCGGAAAAGGATGAAGTTGGCCTTGGAGGGGCACGGCTCGATGCCCGGTATGGCTTCCAACTCGGCCATCATGCGCTCCCGCTCGGCGACAATGCTCCTGACGTGGCCCTGCAGTGTGTCAAGGTCATCCAACGAGGCCAGGAGAGCGACCTCAGCGGCAAGGCTCACGTTGTACGGAGGTTTGACGCCCATCATCAGGCTAGCCACGTCGGGGTTCATGATGCCGAAACCTATCCGCAGCCCCGCCAGGCCCGCCCATTTGCTGAACGTGCGAAGGACGATGAGGTTCGGGTATTCGTCCAGCAGCGAGAGCGCAGTCTCTCCGCAGAACTCGTAGTAGGTCTCGTCCACCACGACCAAGATTCCAGCTTCCAGCAGCTCCCTGACCTGCCAGACCGGCGCTACGTTTCCTGTGGGATTGTTGGGAGAGGCGGTGAAGATGGCCTTGGTCCGCCCGTCTATGGCCAGCTTGGTCTGCTCTACGTCTATCTCGAAAGACTCGTCCCTCGGAACCGTAACGACCTCTCCGCCGCATATCTTGGCGCAGACCGAGTACATTCCGAAAGTCGGGTTGGGGTCAATGATTTTGTCGCCGGGGCCCACGTACATCCGCATGATCAGGTCGATGATTTCGTCGCTTCCGTTGCCTGCGACGATGCGTTCGGGGTCCACTTCCAGGTACTTGGAGAGGGCCTCGCGCAGCCGCTTTTGGCCGGGGTCCGGGTACAGGTTGTAATGAGGGTATCCGGCAAGGGCCTCAGCGACCCTTTTCGAATGGCCATAGGGGTTCTCGTTGCCGTTCAGCTTGATGATCTGGTCGGCAGGCACTCCGGCCTTTTCGGCCAGCGCCTCCATCGGGTCCACTCCCTGATACGCCTGGAAAGAACGCAAGTGAGGCAATACAAGGTCAAGATTGTCGGACGCGGTCACTTTGCCTCCCCGTCCATCCTGTCCAGATAATCAAGTCTCGCTTGGACTGCCCTGGCGTGTCCCGTCAGACCCTCGGCGTTGGCGATGGTCGTAGCCGCCGCTGCCAACTCCAGATAGGTCTCAGGCTTCAGCCCCACCACCGGCACAGTACGCAGGAAGTGATGCACACTCAGGGCCGAGGAAAACCTGGCACTGCCTCCGGTGGGCATGACGTGGCTCGGACCGGCTATGTAGTCCCCCATCACCTCGGGAGAGAAAGCTCCCAGGAAGAGTCCTCCAACGTGCTTCACCTTGCCTGCCCACTCCCAGGGCCGGTCTATCATCATGCAAAGATGCTCAGGAGCGATGTGATTGGCCAGGTCTACCGCCTCATCCAGAGAGTCCACCAGGATGACCTTGCCCCGCTGTTCAATCGACGCTCCCGCCATCTCGCTGCGGTCCAGCAGTGCCAGCTGGCGCTCCAGCTCTCCCTCCACCTCGCCAATCAGCGCCGGGGAGGTGGTCACCAGTATAGGTGCGGCCAGCGAGTCGTGTTCCGCTTGGGCCAGCAGGTCGGCGGCGCACAGCTCCGGGCTGGCCGTCTCGTCGGCTATTACAACCGTTTCCGTGGGACCGAACAGACCGTCGATGTCCACGTTGCCGAAGACCATCCTCTTTGCAAGGGTGACGAAAATGTTCCCGGGGCCGCATATCTTGTCCACTTTAGGCACGGTTTCGGTCCCGTAGGCAAGGGCGCCGATGGCCTGCACTCCCCCAATCCTGTACACCCGGTCCACGCCGGCTATGGAGGCGGCGGCCAGGACCGCCGGATTGATGTCCGCGCCTCCCTGGGGAGGCGACGCCAGGACTATCTCCTTTACGCCGGCGACGCGGGCGGGCACGGCCGTCATAAGCACCGTCGAAGGGTATGCCGCGGAGCCGCCGGGTGCGTATATGCCGACCCGTTCTATAGGCGTCACAAGCTCGCCCAACCCGCTGCCAAGGTCAACCCAACTCTTGCGCATCGTGGCCTGGTGGAACTGCTCCACACGGCTGGCGGCAAGCTGAAGGGCTTGGAGAAGGTCGAGGGACAGATGCGCCTTGGCATGGTCTATCTCAGCGGCGGTGACCTCCAACGACTCCGATTCCAACCCGTCGAGCAGCTTCCCATATCGCTTGACCGCATCGTCGCCCTGGGATTCCACGTCTTGCAGAATCCTCTTGACCGACTGCTCAGGCGACAGACGTTCACCGAAAACGGCCTGGGTCCTATCGGCGACTTCCTCGGGAAGAGAGTCTAAGTCAGCCGGGTCCACCCGATAGCGTTCGGTTTTCGCCTGTTTCAAGCCTTTGATCACTCTAAGGTCCAAGGAGGCGCTCCCATATAAACCGTGAAGCGGTCCGTACCGCCTGGTCCTGAAAGAAGTCGATACGTTCACGCGGCGCTACACTGTAGACCTGCTCGAGGCCGATTTCCACGTCTTGCAGGAATTCCTCCACGATCTTTGTCGCGCGCTCCTCATCCTGGTAGAGGCGCTTGGCCGCGAATCGTAGGCGTTCCCAGGTGAAATCCCATTCCGTGAACTTCGTGACCCAGTCGCTCCACTCCCTCAGCGTCTCCTCGTTAATGAAGCCGACGGCTACGTCAACCTCCGAGCCGCGCAGCATAGCCCTGGCGTCGTGGAAGTCCCCCATCTCCAGGCGGGCCGCTCTGTCCATCTCCAGCTGGGCTGCGCGGTCCCACAGGTTTGCCCTGACCTCATCTCCGAAGGACGAGCCGCCGTCGAAACAGTTGCGGTATATCTCGACGATCCAGGTTTCATCGGCTACGAGGTGGGTGAAGTATCCGGCCAGAAACGCTTTGGTCGGGCCGGATAGACCGTCGGGGCGCCCTAAACCGGGATGGGCGTCCAACAGCCCTTTGATCCCTGATCCCACATCCCGGAAGTTTAGTGGAGCAAAGTGGGTGTCGTCCCTCTTGGACTTGGTCATTATGCGGATGTCGGGAGAGGTGGAACCAAGCAGGAAGCTGCCCATGTGGTCCCTGATCTCCGGGGCCGCCAGATTGTTGGCCGTCCTGCTGGCCAGGGAAAGATGAGTCGGCAGATTAGGCATCAGACCCCCGGGCGCCATTGGACGTGGGCGTCAGCGAGTCCAGCAGGTATTGATAAGCGGCGCTCCGCTCTTTGAAGAGATAGTTCACCTGCGACGTGGAGATGTCCCGTCCTCCTGATCCCCTCAAATGGTCCACCGTCTCAAGCAACCGGTCTTTGGAAACAACCAGAGTGACTGCATACCAGTCTTCCGCGTCCACATTATAAACCCTGGATACGGTTGGGCCTAGGAGTCCGGCCAAATCGGGCTTGGACAGCACCGATGCGCCGACGGCCTCGGCGGACGGCCCTCTTACGTTGGCGGTGATACGGTACAAGGAACCAGCCCTCCGGCGCCCTTCCGCCATTTCGAGGATGGACTTGGCCAGAGACAGGGCTTCGGCTGAGCTTGCCAGCGACTTCCTGTTTCCTATCAAGCAGGCCTGGGAACTCAACACAACGCCGCCATCCAACGCCTTGAGCCTGTTTTCCCTCAAGGTGGCGCCGCTGGCGCTCAGGTCCGCGATGAGGTCTGCGTATCCGGCGGCGGGAGCGGCCTCCAGCGTGCCGCTGGCCTGCACCAGGGTAAAGTAGTTGACGGCCCTGGCGGTGAGGAACCTGCCCACGATGCGGGGGTATTTGGTTGCTATGCGGAGTTGCCTCCCCAGATTCCGGAACTCCACCGACAGGTCGGCCAAGTCCTCCAACGACTCCACGTCCAGCCAGGACTCGGGTGCGGCCACCACGAGGTCGCACTGGCCGTAACCCAGGTCATCGATCAGGGGGATGACGTCGGAATCGTCCCGTTGGTGCTCCTTGAAGCGGTCCAGACCAGTGATGCCCAGGTCTACGCTGCCCTCTTCAACCTTCTGGGTGATGTCGGCCGTGCGCTGAAATATGACCGAAACGCCCGGGAGCGTCGGGATGGCGCCCGTGTAACGGCGCGAGTTGGGCCTGTCCACTGCAAGGCCGCAGTCCTCCAGATAGGCTAAAGTGGGCTGGTACAGGTCGCCGTCGCTGGGCAGACCCAGCCTGAGGACGCCCTCGGCCTGCACCGATGCCCCCGAATTGTCCAGACTCTTCAAACCGTCTATCATTGTCTAATCAAGACCTAAATTGCTCTCCAGCCATAGAACGGCCCCCGGGACCCCGCGTCATGGACCGCCGTCCCGTCTTGGCGCCGCCCAGTGGGACTCCGATTTACCGTCGGAGTCCACGGCTATGACCTTGTCCAACCCCGCGTCTCGCGCATGGGCTAGACAATCTTCTAACGACGATTCCGACAGGTCCAACTCCACGTTGATTCCCTGCTCCCTCAAGAGCCTGGCCTGAGCCAACGCGTGACGGTATCCGTCTCCGCCCGCAGAGGTGACCAGGACGCTCTCCGGGGCTGACGACGATGGGTCGTCGTCCACGGCCAGGGATTCCAGCAGCGACTCCAGAGTGTATGCAAACCCCATCGCCGGGATGTCCCTGGCGCTTCCCAACGCCCGGGCCAGTCCATCATAGCGGCCCCCGCCGCCCAGCATGTGTTCTCCGGAGGCCGACCTGATCTCGAAAACCACGTCCGTGTAGTATGCCAACTCCCGGACCAGACCGAAATCAAGCGTCACGTCGTCCTGCTCGATCTGCATGGACAGCCAGCCTACTGCTTCTTCCAATCTGTCCAACGCCTGGGCGCCGGCCCTGTTAGACCCGACGATCCGTCTGGCGTCGGCCAGCACGTCCTCAGGCCTCCCCCTGACGCCCGACAGACTCCCCACCAGCTCCGCAGCCTGGCTCACAGCCCCGGGGTCGTCGGAACCCCTGAACTTCTGCAACAAGCGGTCTACGACCTCTTGAGGCTGCCTCTGTCCCAGGGAGCCTGCGCCGGTCCATTCAAGAAGGCCTCCCAGCATCTCCCGGGCTTCTTCATCATTCATCCCCGCCAGTGAGGCGGCCAGGCGGCCATCCCCAGGTTGGTCCGAAAGCTTTCTGGTGAAGTCATCGGCGGAGCCCCCGGCCGACAGACCTCTCAGGACGGCGGATGACGCCCTCTCCGAGAGGTCAAACGATTCCAGTATACCCGTAAGCAGCCCCAGGTCTCCTATGACCAGGCGGTGTCCTGCAACCCCCAATGCTCTCAGGGCGTTCCAACTCAGGGACATTATCTCTGCGTCGGCCTTAGGTCCAGCGGCGTCCAACAGCTCAACTCCCACCTGGGTAAACTGGCGGAGCGGTTGTCCTGACTGTGGTTCACCCGAATGCGGAGATGCGGGCGAGTACCGGAACACAGGGCCGGCATACTGCACTCTGGCAGAATAAACGTCGGGACTGTCGTTCTGGATATGACGCCTGATGATGGAGGCGGTGAATTCGGGGCGTAAGCTCACCTGCGCGCCGCCCGGGTCCGAGAAGCTATAAAGCTGGGAGGCCACTTCGCCTCCCGATTTTCGGAGAAACAGGCCTGTCGGCTCCAACAGGGGCGTATCCAGGACCCTATAGCCGTGGAGGGAAAAGAAATCCCTCAAACGTTCCTGGGCCCCGGCCAACTCCAGCCAGGAACTGTGGTCCTGGTCACGCATTCCTCTAAGCCGTCGCAACGGTTCCATGTCCAGTATTTTACACCACCGGCGGATACTGACTTCAAGGAGCCTCAGCGCCCGCTCAACGTCCCTTTTGAGCTTGGGAAACCGACGCCCCGCTCGAAATCGTGGAGAGAATGCAGGCTCTTCCTAAAAAGTTGGGCCGCCGTTATAGTATGGGAACGTTCCATGACCGTGCGTCAAGAGTCGGACCAATAAGCCTGAAGAAGCGGAGGAGAGCTATGTTGGCCTTCATAGGCGGCACCGGACCGGAGGGCAAGGGACTCGCTTTGAGGCTCGCCCTCGCCGGCGAGGAGGTGGTTATAGGCTCCAGGAACCAAGAGAGAGCGCAGGATGCGGCCCAGTCTCTTCTGGAGCAGGCCCCTGGCGCCTCCATAACCGGAGACGTTAACTCCGTGGCAGCCGAGCAGGCCGACATAGTCTTTGTGACCACTCCTTACGAAGGCCAGCGTCCTACGCTGGAAGCCTTGACCAACGAGATCGGAGAGAAAATCCTCGTCAACACCGTGGCCCCTATGGAGTTCAGCGACGGCAGGGCCAGAGCGCTCGACGTGGAGGACGGCTCGGCTGCTATGGAGGCACAGAGAATCCTGCCCGGCGCCAAGGTTGTCGCTGCGTTCCAGAACGCCAGCGCCGTGGACCTGATGGAGGCTCCCAAGACCATGGAAGGCGACGTCATCGTATGCTCCGATGACAAAGGCGCCAAAGAAACGGTTATGGACCTTGTGACCAAAATTTCGGGTCTGCGCCCCGTTGACGGAGGCGCGTTGGCCAACTCCAAGTATGTTGAAAATCTGACCCCTCTGTTGGTGAACATCAACCGTCGGTACAAAGCCCACTCCACCATCAAGATCGTGGGGATCTGACCGAGCGCCCGGTCGATCCGGGCGTTCCACTTTTACTCCTACACCACACAAGTCGCCCTTTTGGGGAAATGTTGCGCGTGCGCCTATCTATTTCGGGGCGGCCCTGAAGGACGAGAAATCGGCGTCCGCGCCTGCCTTAAGCGACGGAGAGTTGAGAATGGACCGTTCCACAAGGGCGAAGAAATATGAGGTCCCTGAAGACAGCTTATGCTGGCAGTGCGACACCGCAGACATGGACTTCGAGTTCACCGACGAGCTCTCGCCCCTCCAAGGCATCATAGGGCAAGACAGGGCGTTGGACGCCATCAAGTTCGGTCTTGACCTGGAAAAGCCCGGATACAACATTTTCGTCACCGGGCTTACAGGCACGGGAAGAGCATCGGCCGTCAAGGCCCATCTCGAGTCGATGACGCAGCAGAAAAGGGCCCAGGGAGTCATCCCTTCCTTATCAGACTGGTGTTATGTAAACAATTTCCAGGACCCCGACCGCCCCAAAATCCTGCACCTCACCCCAGGCGCTGGGAAGAGGTTGTCCCAGGCCATGGACGACCTGCTGAAGTCCCTCAGAGTAGAACTGCCCAAGGCGTTCAACAGCGAGGAGTACACGGAGCGGAGAAAGGAACTGGAGGAACAGGGGAGAGCCAGGCATCAGCAGGAGATGAGGGAACTGGAAGAGGAGGCGCGGGGCGCCAGCTTCGCTCTCCGGATAACCCAGATGGGAGCAAACCTGTTCCCGGTTGCCGCCGACGGCCAGCCCATTTCCCCGGAGCAGTTCCTAGGTCTGGACCAGGCTGTCAGGACATCCATTGAAGAGACTAGAGGGCGTCTGATGCAGGAGGTCCAGGGCAGGATGGAGAACATCCGGGCCATTGAGAAGGACACCCAGGACAAAGCCGCGGCGCTTGATCAAGAAGTGGGTGAGTCATGCCTGGGAGAGCTGTTCCGGCCTCTGAACAGAGAGTTCGAGAAATCGGAAGACGTCGTCGCCTTCCTGGCCGGGGTGAAGGGCTACAGCCTGAGCAACCTGAGGCTGTTCTCCGAAGAGGACCTGAATGAACGTGGGGAGGGGAATCAGGCGCCCTTGCAACCGCCTCCAAAGCAGAGTGACCCCTACATCTCCTTCAAAGTGAACGTGATGGTGGACAACTCGGCAAAAGACCAGGCGCCCATAGTCATAGAGTCCAACCCAAACTGGGTGAACCTGTTCGGCGCCATCGACAGGCGCGCGTTTATGGGCGCCTATTTCAGCGACCATACGATGCTCAAACCTGGAGCGGTCCACAAAGCCAACGGCGGATACCTGGTCCTCAACGCCAATGACCTCATGGTGAATCCCGGCGTTTGGGAAGGGCTGAAACGGGTCATACGAAACAAAGAGGTGCGTCTCGAAGATCCGGCCGTCCAGTCCGGCATGATGACGCCTCAGGGTCTGAGGCCCGATTCGATGCCCTGGAACGGCAAGGTGGTTGTGACCGGTGACGAAAATGTTTACAGGACCCTTTCCACCCACGACCGTGACGACTTCCGGGAGATGTTCAAGGTCAAGGCGGAGTTCGACTCCCAGATTGACCTCTCCAAGGAAAGCGTAGCCGACTACTGCTCGTTCATCCACAGCGCATGCCATGACGAGGAGCTGCTGCACTGTGACCGCACTGGCGTCGCCCGAATCGTAGAGTTCGGCGCCAGGCTGGCGGCGGACCAGTCAAAACTCTCGACAAGGTTCGGGCTCGTCAAAGACCTGCTGATAGAGTCGGACTACTGGGCCCGCCAGGATGGGGCGGACAAGGTCTCCGGCGTCCACGTGAAAACGGCTATAGGCCGCAAGGCGCACAGGCTGAATTTGATGGAGGAGCGGATCAGGGACCTGATCTCCGACGGGACCATCATGGTTGACCTGTCGGGAGAAGCGGTGGGACAGGTCAACGGTCTGGCCGTTTATGACTTGGGCGACTTCAGCTTTGGAAGGCCGTCGAGAATCACAGCCAGGACCTACGCGGGAAGAAGCGGCGTCATCAACATCGAGCGGGAAGCCCAGCTCAGCGGGCGCATCCACGACAAGGGAGTCTTGATCCTGAGCGGATACCTGGGATCCATGTTCGCCCAGGACATGCCGCTGACGCTTTCGGCCAGCCTGTCGTTCGAGCAGTCCTACGAAGGGGTGGATGGAGACAGCGCGTCGTCCACCGAACTTTACGCCATACTTTCCAGCTTGGCCGATGCGCCCATAGCCCAGGGCATCGCCGTCACCGGCTCTGTCAATCAGCGGGGCGAGATACAACCCATAGGCGGCGTGAATGAGAAGGTTGAAGGGTTCTTTGACCTATGCCGGGTGAAGGGCCTCACCGGGGAGCAGGGGGTGATCGTCCCTCACCAGAACGTGAAGAATCTTATGCTCAGAGAGGACGTGGTTGACTCGATCCAGAAGGGCGATTTCCATATCTATGCCGTGAAGACCATAGACGAAGGCATAGAAGCGCTCACAGGGATCGAAGCCGGAGAGAGAGTCCCAAGCTCCGGTTATCCCAAAGGGACGGTCAACTGGCGGGTCCATAAGCGGTTGATGGAGCTGGCCGGTGTGATCAAGAGTTTCTACTCCGGCATGTCCCCTGACGCGTCAAACGAATAGCCAATAATCTGTCCCCACTCTTGTTGGGCCTCCGGGTCTGCAGGCATTAATATGTCGTTACAATGCCAATTTCATATATGGAATTGCTTAAGATTCGGTTTGACCACATTTCGTCATCCGAGGCGGCCGCCATCCTTGGGATTACCCCTTCCGCCGTATCCCGCCTGACACGCGAGGGCAAGATACCCGGAGTCAAAATCGGCGGCGTATACCTCATACCCCGTTCCGCTGTCCAAGAGTATTCCAAGGGGTACGAAGGCAAGAGAGGCCGCCCCAAGAAAAAACGCCGCTACGCGAGACGCTCCAAAGCCCCGTCGAGTCCGGAGCAAAAGCGCTAGAAGGGGAGACGGCTCTTCGACTCGTTCAAGGTGAACGGCAAGCAATTGGCCCAGCCGTGGAGTCAAAAGGCCCCAGAAGGCCGCGTTGCCCAGCCGGGGGGCTAAGTCGAGGGCGGCGCCAGTACACCCCGGAACAAATGCTCCCCGCAGCCGTCTCCATCGCCCGGCAAAGGGAGCGCTTCCACGGCGAACCCGGCTTCCTGCATCAACGCGGTCCAGGCGGCGATGGAAAACAGACCGCTGCGGTGGAGGTCGCACTCCACCCGCTGAATGCCTCCCTCGGTGATGGTGTAGACGAACAGGCTTTCGACTACGGTATCCGACGGGTCGCAGTCGTTCAGGTGTTCCTCCACACTCACCACAGGGTCGCCAGGACGTTGCGGAGAGCGGGCAGGCCATTGAAGAACCTTCCCACCCACGAAGGTGTCTCGCACCAGGTCCGGTGCGACCAACAGCAGACCTCCTGGCCTTAGGTGTATCCGTGCTGTGGTGAACACAGCCCGCAGGTCGTCCTCCGTCAACATGTAGGAAATGGCGTCATGGACCAGCACCGCGTCGAATTTTCGACCCAGCCGCACCGTCCGCATGTCGCCCACGTGATGCTCCACGCCGGGGTTTAAGCCACGGGAGTGGTCCAGCATACGGGGGGAGATGTCCACCGCTGTCGCTTGGTAGTCTGCAGTTAAATGGGATAGGTTGTGCCCGCCGCCAACACCCAATTCCAAAATCTTATGCCGCCCGCCGCCTAGTTTTTCTCGGATGGCACGACGCCAATGCATCGCTTCCTCGGCGTAGTCTTCCGGAGGGCTGATGATGGGCCACAGGTAGGCCAACTCGTCGTACAACCGGACTCCGTCCAGGGCGCCGGAACTTGGAGTCCCGGTTTCTGCCGCGTCGCCGCTGTCGGGCCCCGACGACATTCTAGCTGACCAGCCCCAACTCCCGGGCCATGTCCAGCATGGCGCGGGCCGTCTGCTCGTGGGCGATGTCGACCATGTTCCCTTTGTAGGTGACGGCGGCGCCGCCTTGGGCCCGCTGCTCCTCCATGGCCTGGACGAGGCCCTGCCATTCGGCGAGCTCATCCGCGCTGGGAGTGAACACTTCGTTGACAACAGGCACATGGTAGGGGTGAATCAGGTGCATCCCGACGTACCCGATATCTTTTGCCCGCTGGGCGTGGGCTCGCAGACCGTCCAGGTCCTGTATGTCGAACCAGCCGCCGGTGATGGGATACGACACTCCCGCAGCCCGTGAGTCCAGGAGCGTCTTGGAGCGGACGAAAAGCGTCTCCATGCCTTCTGGGGTCCATTGGTACCCAAGGGCCCGGGCTGTGTCGCCGCCCCTGCCTCCACTGGCGCCCATGTGGGCGACTCTGGGCGAGGCCATAGCCACCTCGTAGGCCTGCCGCAACCCCTGGGCCGTCTCAAGGGAGGGGTCTATGAAGGTCTTACCCACCTGAGACCCGGCCCGGCTTTCGAAGAGCTTGAGTAGAATGTCTGTCTCAACCACGTCGGCGGGGCCCGTAACCTTGGGCAGGATGACTCCATACAGCTCGTCGCAGGCGATGGCTTCGATGTCGTCGGCGGTCATTCCCGTGCTCAGTTCGTTGACCCGCACGAAGAGGGTCTGTCCAGCTGTGCCTAGCTCCTTCAGCATCTTCCCGACCAGCGTCCTGGCCTCGGCCTTCTCCTGGAGCGGCACCGAGTCCTCGAGGTCCAGTATCAACGCGTCAGCTCCGTATTTCGGTGCCTTCCGCATCCAATCTTCCTTGTTGCCGGGCACGAACAGCACGGAACGCAGGGGCTTGGCTTTGAACGTCATGATGCATCTCCGTCGATAGGTTGAACGGGCAATCCTGTAGCCTCGCATTATAGCAGGACTCTCGTTTCCCGGCGGAGGAAGGGGCTACCGGCCTGGCCGGCGCTGTGGTTGACCGCCGAATCCCAGGAACGGATAATGGGGGTCGAAACCCTAATTCTTAGGAGGCTCTTATGGGGAGACTTGACGGAAGGGTGGCTATAGTGACCGGCGGCGCGGCAGGAATGGGCGCCGCCACGTGCCGCCTGTTCGCTAGAGAGGGCTGCAAAGTCGGGATAGGAGACCGCAACGAAGACCTCGGCCAACAGGTGGAGGCGGAAATCAACGAGGCCGGCGGCGACGCCGTCTACCTCACGCTCGACGTGACCAGCGAAGACTCGTGGCAGAAAGCGGTGGACACGACGGTCTCCAGGTACGGCAAGTTGAACGTTCTCGTCAACTTTGCCGGCATAAGCTCCACGATCTACAAGGACGACTTCGACGCCGACGCTTGGGACCAATACATGCTAATCAACGCCAAGGGGCCCTTCCTGGGGACAAAATACTGCGTCCCCAAGCTCAGGGACCAGGGCGGCGGATCCATCGTAAACGTCTCGTCCATCAACGGCCTGGTGGGCACCGTCCACGGTCATCCGGGATACAACGCCTCCAAGGCGGCCCTACGACTCTACACCAAGGCCATGGCCGCTCGGCTGGGGGTGGACAACATACGAGTGAACTCCATCCATCCCGGACGGATGCCCCCCATGACCACGGGCGACCCCGGCCCCTACTGGGAGCGCAACGAAGAAGCGATGAGGACCATACCCCTCAGACGGGCGGGGACCAGGGAGGAAGCGGCCAATGTGGCCCTGTTCCTGGCCTCCGACGATTCGTCTTACATCACCGGCGCCGAGTTGGTAGTGGACGGGGGGCTCACCGCCATCTAAACGCCAGGACAACAGACGAAGCTAAGAGGCCCGCTCGGTTCGAGCGGGCCTCTTTACTATGTCCGTTAGGCCCATAAAGCAGCATGCTATACTCGCGGAACGCGGCAACGACAAGTCGATAGAACGGGTTGGGAGACATAGATGACGCTCAGTATATATCTAAACTTCAAGGGGAATTGCCGAGAGGCGTTCGAGTTCTACAGATCGGTTTTCGGAGGCGAGTTCGCCATCTTTGAAACGTTCAGGAACGGCCCCCCGGACATGGGCGTTCCGGAGGACGAGTTGGACAACATCATGCACGTATCCTATCCAATCGGGTCGAGCGTACTCATGGGCAGCGACACCCCCGACAGGTTCGGCCCGACGGAGATGGGCAACAATTTCTCGATATCCTACTCATCGCAGAGCAGGGCGGAAGCGGATGCGCTTTTCGCCAAGATTTCCGAGGGAGGCGTTGTGACGATGCCCCTCGCGGACATGTTTTGGGGAGCGTACTTCGGCTCCTGCACCGACAGGTTCGGCATCAACTGGCAACTTAACTGCGAGCATCAGAACGAGTAGGCCAATTCGCCCATCGGCGCTTTGACGAAACCTACTCCTTCGCCCCCGGCTGGACCTTCGCAAAACCCCCTCTTCCTCTGGGAGAGGGCTGGGGTGAGGGCGTCTCCCAGCTTCAGGGGAGACCCTGGATACCGGCTTCCGCCGGTATGACGGAAGTTATCAAAGGTTTCCTTGAGCCGGAAGATTGAGATGGGGGTGAACGGGGCTGTGCGCGACGCCGCCGGACGCCGCTACCACTGGACGAACATGGGCATGACCACGTGGACGTAGTTGTCCGAGTCAACCGGCCTGAACACACCGGGACTCGAGGGGGAGGTGGTCTCCAGCGCCATCTGGCCCCGCTCCAGCACTTGAAGCACGTCCAGAAGGTACTTGCTGTTGAACGCGATCTTCGACTCGCCCCCCTGGATCAGCATATCCACTTCGTCCTCATTGTCGCCCAGTTCCTCGGCTCTGGCGGAAATCACCACCTTGCCAGGCGCCGCCTCTTCGCCGGAGGGCGCAGTTTCACCGTTTTGGGGCGTCATCTGCAACTTGATGATCCCGCTGCCGTCTCTGGCGAATATAGAGGTGGTCCTGGCGGCCCGGAGGAAGGTCTGCAGGTCGAACACCGCCCGGGTGTTGTAGTTCTGCGGTATTAGCTGAGAGTAGTTGGGGAAGGTCCCTTGAATCAGCTGGGACACAAGCTCGGCCCCGTCCAGCTTGAAGAGGACCTGCCCCCTCGCCGGAGTCATGGTCATCTCCACGGGGTCCGTCTGGTCGCCCAGCAATCTGTTGACCTCGTTGAGGGTCCGTGCGGGAAGGATCAGATTGATCGGTTCTTCGACAGGCTCCAACAGTTCACCGTGGTGGACCGCCAACCTGAACCCGTCAGCCGCCGCCATCGTAAACTTAGAGCCCTCTAGCTCCAGCTTCACTCCCGTCAGGACAGGTCTGGACTCCTCGGTGGCCGCGGCGAAGACCACGTGGTTGACCGCCTCTCTAAGGGACTGGGGGTCCAGCTTAGCGCCCACGCCTTCCTCGACGGTTGGTATCGGCGGGAAATCGGCGATGTCCGTCCCATTGATGTGCGCCTGGGACCGTGCACAGCTAAGGTGCAGGCTCTTGGGCGCCGTCGAAGCGTTCAGCTCGATGCGGTCCGACGGCAGCGAGCTGACGAGCTCCGTTAGGAGTCTGGCCGGAACGGTTATGGACCCCTGGTCCTCGACCATGGCTCCTATCCAGGTTGTGATGGCTATCTCCAGGTTGGTGGCCGACAGCTTCAGCATCGACTGGTCTGTGGCGATAAGGACGTTCTGCGTGATGGGGAGGGTTGTGCGAGTAGCCACCGCCCTGCCCACCGTCGCGAGACCCTTATTAAGGTTCTCCTGTAAACACGATACTCTCATTTCCCGCTCCTCGTTAAGTGGCAGTAGTATAAAGGGCGCCTCTGGCAGCGTCAACGCTGAATCCCAGGTGGGATTCCTGGGCAAAAGTAAGGCCCGAAACACCATTCCGGGCCTTACTTTCAGACGCCTGAACTACGCTGGACTACTGGACTACAAAGTCTCCGAACATGGTGGGGTTATGCCCTGGGAAGGTGCAAATGAACTCGTAAGTCCCTGCGGAGGGCGCTTCAAAAGTGATCGACTGAGAATTGCCCGGGGCCAGCAGATTGGTCTTGGCCAGCACATTCGGGTCTTCGGGGTTTATCCAGCCGTTGTCAGGGCCTGCTACGGCCCCGGCGTTGGCTACGTCATCCTTGGTCCCGAACTTCACCAGCGCCCAGTTGTGCTCCTGAGTGGTGGAAACGTTGTCCAGCGTCAGGGTCACCTGAGAGCCGGAGGCGACGGTGAAAGACCTCTCGGTGTATTTTAGCTCGTCTCCCTCGACGCTGATGGACAGGCTGACCGGTCCGCCGGTCGGCGCCTGGGACGTTTCCTGGACGGTCGGGTTGGGCTGACCGCCCGAAACGGGTGTGGGAGTTTTGGTCGGCGCCCTGGTGGCGGTGGGTTCAGGTCCGCCGCCGCCGCATGACGCGGCCAACAGCGCCGCTACGCTAAGCAGGACCGTGATAATGAGCATCCGTTTTCTCACCGGCAATCCCTCGCATACAAAACAATTGGCCCCAGAGGGCCGCATGTTAGTTTGATCCCGATTGATTCTAAGGCGTCGTATTTTAAGGTGTCAAACGATTGAGCGGCGGAGCCGAGTCCGCGTCAGCTGACCCGCTTCACCTCAAGGGTCTCGCCTGGGGCCAACGCAACTCTCCGTACATTGATCCCCAGCTTGAGCAGCCAGTATCCGAGGGTCGCCTTGCTTACACCCAAGTCGTGAGCCGTAAGTGAAAGGCCCTTCTCATTCACCATCTCAGGAAGCAGCTTTTCCAGCGGCCTCTGGTGGTCCCCCTCAACCCTCAACATCAACTTGGTCTTCCGGGCCATTTCATCCTCCTTGGCAGTGTGGGGGCGATTTGGGCGCCTGATGTAAAGAGTAGCGCCGGGTGTAACAGGGCGTCAATAGTTACATGGATTTTTTTATACAAGTTTTAGACTTTTATAGAACACCATTGACTCTAGGCGAATTATAGCAGGTCGGACACCGCAATTCCAACGCTTGTAAGACCAGTTACGATGATTCCTGCGATGACCGCTCCCAAGGCTATCGGAGGGAAAGCACGCCTGAAAGACATCTCGAAAGCCCATGCGGCTAGGCAACCGGTCCAGACACCCGTGAGCGGCAGCGGCACGGCGACAAGGGCCGTCAGCGCCAGAGGTCCATACCTCTCGAACCTTTGTGAATGGCGCTCCCGGAGCTTCCCGCTCCTCCACACCAGCGCCGAGCCGACGGGGTTCCTGAAGCTCGTCAGGACCCGGCCTATCCGGGGCAGCGCCAGCAGCCAGAATACGGCGGGGACCAGGTTGCCCAATACTGCTATGGGCAAGACCGCGAACCAGGGGAGACCGTATCCCTTCATCCCAATAAGGGGAATGTTGTAGGACTCCATGGCCAGCGGTATGGCGCAGCGAAGCTCGCACACAGGCGTCATGCTCCATAGAAATGTAAAAATGTAATCCATTATGTAATCCGCTTAGCCCTCTCGTTGGTCCACTATCGCACAGCTCTTGCGAAACCGGCTGGCCTCAATATAAATGTAATTATGTAATGCACAGGGCATCCCGCGTTGACCCCTGCAAGTCCCCTTTGGAAGTAATATAATGGAAGCAAAGAATACGATGCTCCGTTAGTTTAGTAAATGCAAGGCGGGTGAAGGCTACGCCGGATGAGTACAGTCAACGCCTCGAACGAGATGCGCGTGGGAGTCTTCTCTTCCCACGGAGGGTCCAACTTGCAGGCCATCATCGACGCCGCCCGGTCGGGCGCCCTTGACGCCCGGGTTGCCGTCGTGGTCTCCAACAACTCGGAGTCCCGGGCCCTGGAGCGCGCCAATAGGGAAGGCGTCCCCGCTTTCCACCTCAGCCGCAGCACGCATCCGGACCCGGAAAAGTTGGACCGGGCAACTCTTCATGTTCTAAAAGAGCACGGGGTGACTCTTGTCGTGCTGGCCGGATACATGCGGAAGCTCGGCCCGGCTGTCCTTGCCGCGTATCCCAGGAGGATTCTGAACATACATCCTGCCCTGCTTCCGAGGCATGGAGGCCGCGGGATGTACGGCCGGAGGGTCCACGAGTCCGTGATAAAGTCCGGCGACCGCATGACGGGCGTCACCATTCATTTGGTGGACGAAGAGTACGACCAGGGCCCCATAGTGGCCCAGACCCAGGCGCCGGTGTTGCAGGATGACACCGCCGACACGCTTGCCCAACGGGTCCTGCAGACGGAACACCGGTTCTACGCAGAAGTCTTGGGACGGATAAGGTCAGGCAACATCAACCTGGACTGCCTGACAGGCGTTTACTCCGGTTGACACCGCCAACACCTCTGGATATTCTGGGCCTAGATTTCTGGCTCTTGAGGAGAACTCATGGCATATGAAGCGGCGTCAACGCTGGTGGACCTGCTGGACAGGGGCGCCCCCCATTCTCCGGCGATTACAGTCCCCGATGGTCCAACCCTCACGTATGAGGACCTCAGGAAACAGGTGTATGGGCTGGCGGGACAGTTGGCGTCCATCGGCCTGGGAAAGGGCGACCGCGTAGCCATCGCATTGCCCAATAGGCTGGAGACTGTCGCATCCTTTCTTGCGGTTTCGTCACTCGCCACCGCCGCTCCGTTGAATCCGGCTTACAAAGAAGACGAGTTTCGCTTCTACATGGAGGACACCGGCGCCCGCGCCCTGATAACCCCGGTTGACGGCGGGGAGGAGGCAAGGCGGGCTGCCCCGGAGTCCACGATCCAGCTGACCATAGAGGCGGACGAAGCGGGCCGAGTCAGCCTGAGAGAGCTTGAATCCGGCCAGTCCTCCCGCGTACGTCCGGACCCTGACGACGTTGCCCTGGTGCTCCACACCTCCGGCACTACAAGCCGTCCCAAGCGGGTCCCCCTGTCTCATAGGAACCTGGCCGTCTCGGTGCGCAACGTAGCCGAGACCTACCTGCTTGGGGCCGGAGACGTTTCCTTGTGCGTAATGCCTCTGTTCCACGTTCACGGGCTGGTGGCGTCCACCCTCGCCACGCTCTTCACCGGCGGCACAATGGTGCTGCCTCCCAGGTTCAACGCCTTGGGATTCTGGAAGCTCGTGCAGGACTACGGGGTCACATGGTACTCGGCAGTCCCTTCCATGCACCAGACGCTGCTGAACCGGGCCAAGTCCAGGTCCCAGTCGGAGAAACCGTCCGTAGGCGGCAACCTGCGGTTCATCCGTTCATGCAGCTCAGCCCTGTCTCCATCAACCATGTTGGAGATGGAGGAGCATTTCGGCACGCCGGTCCTTGAAGCCTATGGCATGACCGAGGCCGCTCATCAGATGGCGTCCAACCCGTTGCCCGACGAAAAGCGCGTTCCAGGCTCCGTGGGCCGCGGAACGGGCGTTTCGGTGTCCATCATGGATGCGGAGGGCGCCCTGCTGCCCGAGGGGTCTCAGGGCGAGGTGGTCATCCAGGGATCCAACGTCATCGGCGGCTACGAGGACAACCCAGAGGCCAACGCCTCCTCCTTCACCAATGGCTGGTTCAGGACCGGCGACGAGGGTGTGATGGACTCCGACGGCTATCTCAAACTGGTTGGCCGCATCAAGGAGCTCATCAACCGCAGCGGCGAGAAGATCGCCCCCGTGGAAATCGACGAGGTCCTGCTCACCCACCCTGCCGTGGCCGAGGCCGTGGCTTTCGGCGTTCCCCACGACGTGCACGGCGAGGAACCGTCGGCGGCGGTCGTTCTCAGCGGGGACGCCACCCAGACGGAGCTTATCTCCCACTGCAGAGCGCATCTGGCAGCCTTCAAGTGCCCAAGGACCATACACATCGTCACGGAGATTCCCCGCACAGCGACGGGCAAAGTCCAGAGAAGGCTGGTGGCTGAGGCCGTAGCCGCCGGCGCTTAAGCGATGAAGCCGGGACTCCTCACAGGGCCTTTTCCATGAAGTTCGCCGTCGTAGGGGCCGGGGCCATCGGGGCCTATATCGGTGCCAAGCTCCATCAGTCCGGCCAAGAGGTCCACCTCATAGCCCGCGGACCCCATTTAGCGGCGATGCGCGCCAACGGAGTCAGGGTGACCGGCCCTGAAGAGGACTTCACAGTCCATCCCAACGCCACAGGCGACCCCCGCGAAATCGGCGTAGTCGATTATGTAATCTTAACCGTAAAGGCCCACGGTCTAAAGGAAGTGGCTCCCACCTTGGGCCCACTGCTGGGAGACCGAACGGCGATCGTATCGACCCAGAACGGCATACCCTGGTGGTATTTCTACGGCCTGGGGCCTGAGTGGGAGGGGATGCGGCTGGAGAGCGTTGACCCCGGCGGAGTCGTATCGGAGGCCATAGACCCGCGCCGTGTCATAGGGTGCATAGTCTATCCGGCCGCGGTTGTGTCGGAACCGGGCGTGGTCAGGCACGTCGAGGGAGACAGGCTGACGCTTGGGGAGCCTGACGGCTCCGAGACCGACCGAGCCCAAGACCTGGCGGCGGCTTTTAGCGGGGCAGGGTTCAGATGCAGAGTCCGCAAGGACATCCGCAACGAGCTGTGGGTGAAGCTGCTGGGGAACTTGGTGTTCAATCCGGTCAGCGCTTTGACCGGCGCAACGCTGGAAGAGATGGCCACCCACCCCGAGACGGCCCAGTTGGCCCGGTGCGTTATGAAAGAGGCCGATGCAGTCGCGGAGGCCCTTGGAGTCAAGATGCCGGTGTCCATCGACCGGAGAATGGCCGGAGCCGAGAAGGTGGGCAGCCATAAGACTTCCATGCTCCAGGACCTGGAGGCGGGGCGGCCCATGGAACTTGGACCCCTCGTCGGCGCAGTCGTAGAGCTTGGTGAAATGGTGGACGTGCCGATGCCCTACACCAAATCGGTCTACGCATGTGCTAAGCTTCTGTCCCAGGTGCGGGATTCCAAGGCCCAGGCGCCCCAAGTCGTCAATATTCCATAGCTGTCAGAGGTTTCTTATGCCCACGCCGACGCCTGAAAACATAGACCTGGGGGGCAGAGCAGGTCAGGGGATACGCATCGAATGGAGCGACGGCCACAAAAGCGTCTATCCTCACCGGCTTCTTCGTCTGGCCTGTCCATGCGCCCATTGCGTTGAAGAAATGAGCGGCCGGCCGCTGCTGGACCCGGACTCCGTGTCTAAAGACGTGGAGGCTGTGGACCACATGATGATCGGCAGATATGCCGTGGAGTTTCTGTGGAGCGACACTCATTACACGGGGATCTACACCTACGAGCTCCTCAGGGGCCTCTGCTCTTGCATGGCCTGCCTGGCCGCCGGCGGCCAGCCCAAGGACGGCTAGAGTGGAACTGCGCATCGACCAGCCCCTGAACCTGAAACTCAATCTGACGATGGGTCAAGCCTTCCGGTGGAAGGAAGAAGAGGGCTGGTTCTCCGGGGTGGTCGATGGCGTCTTCATCAAAGTCCGCCAGACCGCAGACGTGTTGGAGTTCAGCAGTTCCGCCCCTGAGGAGTCCGTAAGACCACTACTGCAACACTACCTCCGGCTCGACGAGGATGTATCGTCCATCTATGCCGAGCTGAGCCGCAGCGACCCCAAGATGGCGGAATTGGTGAAACGGCATTGAGGGCTGCGCATACTGCGGCAGGAACCGTGGGAATGCCTGGTCTCCTACATCTGCTCCAACAACAACACCGTAGAAGGCATTAGCCGTATGGTGGAGAAGTTGGCCGATGAATATGGTGAACCAGTGTCCTTGGACGGTGTCGAACGCCGTTCCTTCCCAACCCCGGTGCGTTTAGCCAAGGTCGGAGTGGCCGAACTAAGGCGGGTGGTCGTGATGTGGCGTCGCGCCGCTTGCATATCCAAGGTCGCTAAGGACGTAGAGAAAGGCTGTCTGAAATTGGACGCCCTGGCCGGAATGCCCTATGGCGAGGCCAAGGAACGGTTGGTGAAGTACAAAGGCATCGGCCCGAAAATCGCCGACTGCGTATTGCTGTTTTCCCTGGACAAGCCCGAGGCTTTCCCCATAGACACCAATATCCGCCAAGGCCTATTGAAGCAGTATGGAGGGCGAGGTTTTCCCGACCGGAAACCGCCTACGCATCGAAAAAACTTGCAATGGGCCCAAGAACACTTTGGCCGCAACGCCGGATACGCCAGTCAGTTCCTATTCCAAGACAAAGGCCCGACAGCGACTAACGCTGAGACGGCTTCCTGATCGATTCCAACCGCTTAGCGCCAACCCTCCGTCTCCCTAATTGGATTGGGTCATGCCAACGTCGGGAAGCGCCGGTTGGAGAATGGAAGTCGATGCGGTCAAACCGTCTCGAATTCCAGAGCGGAAAGATTCAGGTTGGAGGAACGTTTCGAGAGATAGCGCATTTCTACGCCCACCACTTCGTTCGACTCGTTGTAATCGAGCACGACTCCCGGCGAGACCTCCTCGGACTCGACTATGGTGGAGTCGTCGAGACGCAAGTAAAGCGCGTCAGCTTCCTTATCCACGTTCAGTTTCATAATTCTCCTTTCACGCTGCGGTCAAAGAATGCGCTCACGACGCGCCCGGGCGAAACACTGGTGTTCACGACTACGCGCAGCGCCCGGTCACCCTGTTCCGGGATGCGGCGAAAGAAACGCCCCATCTCGGTATCGTTTGGATCGGGCTCGCGCCGCGCCGGGTTAGTCACAGCCCATTCTACCCACTCCACGCGGACCCTTCGTTCCGCCATTATGTGAGTCGCGTGCCTGGTGTATTCCAGCTTTATGGCTTTGGGCGGCATGTCGTCACTGCAAGAATCGCAGCGTTTGCGGCTATTCAGGCGCTTCGGGCTTGTCGGCGCCGGGTTGCGTCGTAGGTTTCCCGGCTTTGAAGAAACCGCCGTAGCGGCCGTCCTTGAATGCGAAAGAGGACAACTGACGCTCTCCCGCCCCGCCGCACGTCGGGCATGGGGCGGGCTCGTCCATGCGGGACACTGCACGTATGGACTCGAACTTGAAGCCGCATTCCGCGCAGGTGTATGTGCGCCGCGTGACGCGGCATAGGATACCTAGTTCAGCTAGGAAGGACTCGGAGAAAGTTCTTGGGTCAACCGACCTACCTCGAAGCGAAAGCTTAGGGGGACAACAGCATGTCGGTAAAGCGGCTACGGCCTGAAAGCGTTGTAGGGCCGGTTCCGCAAGACCCGCGCGATACGGTGAAAGCTGGATTGCCTGAACCCCAGTTCTATGCGGCGTATCGCGCCGCCCGCCGGTAAAACGCTTGTAACCCGGCGCCACTCATTGCACAGGTTAGAAGCCACGACTCGTGCATCTCCGATGAGTGGGCAAGGACCAACGAGGTCTATTCACGGAACGAACGGGGCGCCTAAGTCGCGCTAGAACGTCCTATGTCGAACGACCCAACGGGATACGGCTCAAACAGCCGCTTGGGAAGCTATGGGCCTGTCGGACGCAAGCATACTCACTGAGCAGTCGTGACGCTCACGACTTGCCCAGTGTGCTTGTCAACGATGGCCCGGTCTCCCAGTGGCTTCAGAAGGTCAAACTCAACGCTAACTCGGCAGACTACACCACCTTGGGACGGCCCGGAGACGGACATCGCACTGACTTGTACGTCCACGTCCCTCTCCCACAGCGACACACGCGGTGCGCTACAGGTAGCAATAAAGAGTTCTAAGCCCATCGGGGCAATCAACCTTGCTTCCACTACGCGTACTTCGTGCCAAGCATCCCCACCGAGGAAATGCCAAACCATGAAAAAGGCCACCAAGACCACCAGCGCCGTTACCACAACTGCGCCAATAAGGGGGCCTCGACGCCCGTACAAGAACCCTCTTGCACCGGAATTACTCGTCATAAGGTCTCCTATGGTTGGCCGCGCCTTGCCATGGAGATGGAACACCATGGCACCACGTTGAGACTAACCAAGCCGTCACCCCAAAGTCAACGGAACGCGGGATGGCCTACGGGGGGAGACCCCTATGGTCACGGAGCCCTCGTAGTAGTCCGAGCCGGGGAAGGCCCGGCACATGGCGAAGGAGGGCAGGTGTCAACGACGGAATACGACAGGGAGGTATGCAGAATGCAAAATGCCGAAACTGTACTGAACGTCATACGCGAACGCGGAGAACGAGGATTGCCGCTGGAGAACATCTATCGGCTGCTTTACAACCGGAACCTGTACGTGCGGGCCTACGGTCGCATCTACTCAAACCAGGGAGCCACGACCGAGGGAATCACCGCAGAGACCGTGGACGGCATGTCAGTGGCGAAAATCGACCGCATCATCGACGCCCTGCGCTACGAGCGGTTCCGGTGGACGCCGGTGCGACGGGTCAACATTCCCAAGCCTAACGGCAAGACCCGCGCCTTGGGCATACCGACGGGGCCGGACAAGCTGCTGCAAGAGGTTATCCGGATGATTCTGGAAGCCTACTACGAGCCGCAGTTTTCCGACCACTCTCACGGCTTCCGGCCCGACCGGGGGCGCCACACCGCTCTCAGCGAAGTGGCCACCACCTGGAACGGAACCCGCTGGTTCGTCGAAGGAGACATCAAGGGGCGCTTTGACAACATCGACCACGATGTCCTGTTGTCGGCGCTCGGCGAGAAGCTCCACGACAACCGATTCCTACGCCTGCTGAAGCGCCTACTGAAAGCGGGCTACATGGAGGACTGGAAGTATGGCCGCACGTTGAGCGGAACCCCGCAAGGCGGCGTGGTCAGCCCCATCCTCGCCAACATCCACCTAGACCGGTTGGACAAGTTTGTCGAAAACATGCTCATACCAGCCTACACCCGAGGCGCCCGCCGAAGGCGCAACCCGGCATGGAACGCGTTGCGAAGTCGCATGGTCTATCACGGGAAAATGGGGCATCATCGCCTAGCAACGGAGCTGCGTCAACAGATGCAACAGCTCTCGTCAGGCGACCCCCACGACCCCGGCTACCGGCGGCTCCGTTACGTACGCTACGCAGGCGACTTCGTGCTGGGATTCATCGGGCCAAAGGCCGAAGCCGAGCAGATAAAGGAGTCCTTGGCGACGTTCCTGCGCGACTCTCTCGCGCTGGAGCTATCCGGGGAGAAAACTCTCATAACCCACGCCACCAGCCAGGCGGCGAGGTTCCTCGGCTATGAACTCGTGAACCAACAGGCCAATGACCAACACGACCTATCCGGGCGCAGAGCGGTCAACGGCAAAATAGGATTGCGGGTTCCCGCCAAAGTCATCGAACAACACTGCCAAGCCTACATGGAAAACGGTAAACCGACACACCGCTACGCCCTTATCCACGATGAGGACTATACCATCGTGGCCAGGTATCAAGCGGAATTCCGGGGCGTCGTCCAGTACTACCTCCTGGCTCACAATGTCTCCCACTTCGGGAGGCTGCAATGGGTCATGGAGTGGTCGCTGGCCAAAACCCTTGCGGCAAAGCACAAGTCCACCGCACGGAAGATGCGTCGCAAATACAAGAGCGTCGTTGAAACCGAGCACGGGCCGCGTGTCTGCCTACAGGTCATCAAGCAGCGGGACAACGGCAAGCGTCCCCTAGTGACGTACTTCGGTGGCATACCCCTGAAACGGCAACGGCAGGCAGTTCTCATAGACCAACAGCCTCAGCGATACAGGACGGAACGCAACGAGCTGGTCAAACGGCTCCTAGCGGACGAATGCGAGATGTGCGGCTCAACCGTGGACGTAGAAGTCCATCACATCCGCGCGCTTCGCGACCTGAACGCGAAAGGCCGACGGGAAAAGCCCAAGTGGGTACAGGTCATGGCAGCCCGGCGACGCAAGACCCTTGTGGTTTGTCGCCCCTGCCACCTAAACGCCCACGACGGCAGTTGGAACCCGCGCAAGCAACAGTAGGTAGTGTGCCAACGGTGGTAAACTAACAACGCTCCATTCTACCCACGTTACGAGGCAAACGTGCAGCAACCTAGCTGGAAACGGGTCAAGGTCGGCATCCTCCTTGGGACGCTTGGCCTCATCCTCGGCCTCATCGGCTGTAGCAGCGGCTCGGAGTCCGGCCCAAATAGCCAAGACTCAGAGTTCGGCATCTATGCGTATGCGGCGCTCGACGAGGACGGTGAGAACCCTCGTCTCGAGTTGGCTCTCATCGATACCCTCCACGGTCACCTAGCCGGGGCACAGTTGGTTCTGTCGTACGACGGGGCCACCAACGCCTTCACGGGTACGGTGGAAAACACCACAAAGGCTACGCTGCGCAGGGTCAGGGTTGAAGTCCACCTCTCAAACGGGATTAAGTTAGGCCCGACCATCCCGGTCGACCTGGCTCCCGGTCAGGTAGTGGAAATCACCCTCCCAGCAGACAGTCAACCCTTCACCTTTTGGAGCGCATACCTAGAAGTCGGCTGATTTCTGGTATCCCCACACCGCCTAGACACTACCGCTTTGTAACGACACTAGAGAGCCGGATGCGGTGAAAGCCGCACGTCCGGTTCGGAAGGGGGCCGACGGAAAAGCGCTCCGGTAACACGGGGTAACTCGCCGGAGGCCTACCTTACTCGTAGATGGGCATGATTTCCCCGGCTAGTCGTGATACTCGGTGTGGCGCTCTTTCGCGCTGCCCATATAGTAGTGGCCCTCGTACTTGAACCCGAACATCTCCAACCCCCGTTGGCCGGTGGCAGTCCCGCAGTCCGGACAGTCCACGGGTTCGTTACGTTGGGACATGGGCCGCATCTTGTCAAACTTGGCGTCGCAAGGCTCACAGTAGTATTCGTAGACAGGCATAGGTCCTCCGATTCGGATGGAAGCGTTGACGGCTAGATCACTCCATCTTTCTCCAATTGTGTTATGTAGTCTTCAGAGTAGCCGAGAAGCCCCGTCAGCGCCTCTCTGTTGTGCTGGCCAAGGGTTGGAGCGGGCCGAAACTCCTCCGCGCCATCATTGCGGCCAACGAACTTGATGGGATTCCCTGGCATCTTGTAGACCCCTACGACCGGATGCTCCGCCTCCACCACCATGTTCCTGTGGATAACCTGGGCGTCGGAAAAGGCCTCGGCGACGTTGTTCACGGGAGCGATGGGGACCAGGTCGCCCAACAGGTCGATCCATTCCTGCTGTGTTTTGGCAGTGAAGGCATTCTCCAGCGCCAGCTTGAGCTCCGGCCAGTTTTTCTGCCTTCCTTCCAGTGTAATGAACCTCCCGTCTTCGATGAGAGATTCATAACCGTCAACCAGAACGGCCAACTGCTTGGCAAGCTCTTCGTAGAACTTCTGGGTGGCGCAGTGAATCTGCACGTACTTCCCGTCGCTGGTTTTGAAGGCGCCGTTGGGAAGATTGGCCGACTGGACCGATCCGCCCGCCGTGGGTATTCTCCCCCCGCCCAGGTACATCTCCGACAGATGCCCCTGGAAGGTCAGTTGAATGTCCAGCAGGCTGAGGTCCAGGCGTTGGCCCTTTCCGGTGCGTTCGCGGGCCAGCAAGGCCGACAACACTCCGACCGCGGCTCCGTAGCCGCCGCCAATGTCCGTCACGGCGAATCCCATCACACCGGGGCCTCCCCCAGGCTCTCCGGTGACGCTCATGGCGCCTGACAGGGCCTGCACCACCGAATCGAAAGCTGGGCGGTCCCTGTAGGGGCCGTCTCTCCCGAAACCGGAAACGGAGCAGCAGACGATGGTCGGGTTGACCTTGCGGACTGTCTCATAATCGACCGCTAGACGCTCTGTGACGCCCGGACGGAAGTTATCCAGCACGACGTCGGAGATTCGCACCAGATCGTAGAAGACGGCCCGTCCCCGCTCGGAGCGCAGGTCCAGGGTGAGGCCCTGCTTATTCCGGTTGAAGGTCATGTAGTAATGGCTCTCGCCCTTGGTGAAGGTGGTCCCCATGCCCCTGGACGCCTCTCCCGTCTTTGGCGGTTCCACTTTTATGACCTGGGCCCCCAGGTCAGCCAGAAGCCTGGTTGACATGGGGCCGGCCAACGCCTGGGAGAGGTCCAGGACCCGAATTCCGTCTAGGGGACCCTCTGATTTCGACACCGGGCCTACACTGCGGTCAGGTTGGACAAGACGCGGATGTCATCCACGCTTTCCAGGGACTCGACGACCTTGATTATTTCCTCTTGCCGTTCGGACGAGATGACCGGTTGGGTCAGTGTGCGGAACTTGTCCTTCAGCTCGTCCCAGCTGAGGGGGTTCTGCGGGTCGCCCTTGGGGTACTCGACGTCCGACCGCAGGGTGCGTCCGTCCTTGGTGTCTATCTCGACCCAGGCGGGCCACTTGCTGGGATAGTCCACCTCGAGAGCCGGGTCTTCCACACATTCGGTCCGGGCCATCAGGTCCTTGATTCCCCGATCGTCGAGCATCTCCTGGGTGTATTCGTTCAGGGAAACCTTCCCGTGGGTGATGGCCACCGCCGCGCTGAAGGGCATGGAGAACTGGGCGTCCACCAGAGTCTTGGGGTTTTTCTTGTAGTCCACAGGGTTGGCCACGATGTCCATTCCGGCTTCCAACATGCCCACTCTGACCCTCTCCACGTCCGATGCCGCCAGGCCGTGGGCGCCGAACAGTTCAAGTATGCAGTCGATGGGACCCTGGTTATAGCGGCAGCAGGAGTGCGGCTTGATGCTGGTCTTGTTTATGTAAAACCAGTCCCCCAGGCCATTTGACACGTCATTATGGTCCACGTCGTCGGAGTAGGCGTGGAGAAATCCGCTCTTGCCCTCCAGTATCTCCATGGGGCCTGTATAACCCTCTTTGGCCAGAGTAGCCGCCACCACGCCGTTGTGGGCCGCCCAACCGGGGTGCATCCGTTTGGTCCAAGCGCCGTCGGCCAGGTACTGGTGGGAACCCGCCGCCTGGCTGCCTGCTATTCCCATCGACCAGGCGGTATGAAGAGTGTCCAGCTTATAGAGATGGGCGCCTATAAGAGCCGCGCCGAACGTGCCGCAGGTGCCTGTGGGATGGAAGCCGCGGCCGTAGTGCTTGCGCGGGTCCAGAGCGTAGCCGAGGCGCACCATAAGGTCGTATCCCGCCGTTACGGCGGCGATGAGCTCCCGGCCGCTGACCTGGGTCATGTCGCCGCAGGCGAACGCTGCCGGATATGCAACGGCCCCGGGATGCATGGAGGCGTCGTTGGCCGTGTCGTCCATCTCCAGGCTGTGGGCCGCGCATCCGTTGGCCAGGGCGGCGTACTGGGGCAGGACCTTCTTCGACGTTCCCGCCACCACGCCGGCCCCGGGGCCGCTGAGGATGTCCACGCCGCGTTGCATCACCTCCGAGGAATCGCTGACAGCGCCTCTGAGAGCCATTGCGAGATAGTCCAGGCAGAAGTACTTCGCCGAGTCCACGGTTTCCGGCGACAGGTCTTCATAGCTGAGTTCCGAGTAGAATTTAGCCAGGTCTCTGGTGAGGTTGGCTCCGACGTTCTGGGCCATGAATTCCCCCTTAAATTTGTCTTAATGCCGCCATTTTCATGCCTAATATATGTTCCGCCGAGTACATGAAGACAAGGCGGCCCGATGTGCTAATATCTTATACGACCCCTTGGGCAGTGGCAAGGATTCCCGTGTCTGAGCATAGGATTTCCGTATCAGTCGTAACAGCCACCTACAACGAGCGCCCCAACATAGCGCCTTTGTATGGGGCCGTCCGTGACGCGCTCGAACCGGGATGGGACTTCGAGCTGATTGTCGTGGACGACAACTCGCCGGACGGCACCTCGGCGGAGGTGGCCGGTCTGGCGCAGAAAGATGATCGGGTCCGCCTTGTCAGCAGGCCAAAAAAGCTGGGACTCGCGAGCGCCCTGGCCGACGGCTTCAGGGCGGCTCGCGGAGACTACTGGGTCATGATGGACGCAGACCTCTCTCACCGCCCCGAAGACATTCCACGGCTGCTGGAGGCCCTGGAGAGAGCGCAAATAGCCATAGGTTCCCGTTATGTTAAATTCGGGGGCACGGAGAATTGGCCTAGGCGCCGGCGCATGGGCAGCAGGTTGGCTTCGGCGTTGGGCAGAATGGCGGTCGGATTGCCCGTCCGAGACCTAACTTCCGGGTACGCGGCTTTCCCCCGGGAGCTGATGGCTGAGACTATGCCTCACATCGATCCCAGGGGATTCAAGTTCCTGCTGGACGTGTTGGCCCGCAACCGGGGCGCCAAGGTGGAAGAAGTGCCCATAATATTCGTTGACCGCAGGCAGGGAACGTCGAAGTTAGGTTTCCAGGAAATAGCCGCTTTCTTCAAGCAATGCTGGAGCTTGAGGAGACAAAGAGGCTGGACTACTGAGAAGGAGCAGTTATGAAAATCGCCTTTTCACCTCCATACGTGGTTGACGCGCCCGTAGACGTAGCGCCCCTGGCCAAGCTGGGCGAGTCTCTGGGGTTCGAGTCGATATGGTTCGGAGAGCATCCCGTGATGCCCACGGCGGTCGCCGACCCTCAATACGTTAAGGGCCCCACTCCCTGGACCGGTTCCGTGGGAATCACCGACGAGGTCCGCGAGAAGTACAATCTGGAGCCTGAAGAGGCTGCGGAACGCCGGTCTTGGCCCGGGTGGCACGGGTCCCCCGACGGCACGGTGCCTCAGTGGATCGGACACATGATGGACCCCTTCGTAGCCTTAGCTCAAGCCGGCGCCGTGACAACGACCCTGAAGCTGGGCACGGCCATCTGCCTTGTTCCCGAGAGGCATCCGGTCCACACGGCAAAGGAGGTCGCCACCCTGGACCAACTGTCCAAAGGAAGGTTCCTATTCGGCATAGGGGCCGGCATCTTCCGGGAAGAGGTGGAAATCATGGGAGGAGACTTCGACCGGCGGTGGGGACAGACTAAAGAGGCCATTATGGCGATGAAGAACATCTGGACAACCGACGTCTCGGAGTTTCACGGCAAACACTACGATTTCCCGCCCTTCTGGTGCTATCCGAAACCCTACCGGAAGCCTCACCCTCCCATCATATTGGGAGGCAGGGCAGAGAGGATTTTCCAGCGCATAGTGGACTACGGGGACGGATGGCACGCCAGCCGTTGCAGGCCCGAAACTGTCCGCGCCGGCCGCGCAAAGCTGGACGAGCTCGCTCTCAAGGCGGGCCGAGACCCAAAGACCATAGAAATAATGATTTCACTGGGCGGGCACCGTTTCGACTATCCGCCGCCCGACAGGGAGACCTTGAAGACCTATGAAGAGGCGGGGACGGACCGGGTCGTGGTCCTCATGCCTGGTTCGGATGTCCCCGGGACGCCGACGGAAGTCGTGGCGGAGGAGATGGAGAAGTTCGCTAGACAGGTCCTCTTGTAAGTCCGCCCAAAAACTTTC
Source organism: Dehalococcoidia bacterium (assembly GCA_965237875.1). GTDB lineage: Bacteria > Chloroflexota > Dehalococcoidia > Lucifugimonadales > JAGWBF01 > DAOUJI01. Next base: position 748,228 of record CBDEGP010000002.1, on the reverse strand, counting down.
CAATTTGACATCCATTCTGGGGAATACCATAATCCCGAAAACAGGCGCGAACCATCTCAGCACAGGGAGGTTGGCATGACTTCAAGCAAACCCAAGGTAGCCTTTCTTTCTGGCCCAATGTACGGCGGCACGGCCGGACCCAGGTTCATAAGCGGGGCGCCCGACGACCTTGAAGCCTTTATCATCGACTACTCCCTATCAGACCAGGAGAAGATTGACCTCTGCAAGGACGTGCAGGCCCTGATGCTGTTGTCCGAACCCTACGACTTTGAGTTTCTCCGGTCCTGCCCCTCCATCAAACTCATCCAATCCTTCAGCGCGGGAAACGATTTACTGGACCTGCGGAAACTGGCCGAAATCGGCATACCGGTGGCCAGCAACGGGGGCGCCAACGCCATCACCGTGGCCGAGCACACCATAGGGCTGATGGTAGCGATATGCCGCAACATGATGAGCATGTGGAACAGCACGACGGTGGAGCGCCAGTGGCGCTCGGCTGTGACTCCCCGCACCAACATGGAAATCACCGGCAAGACGGTGGGTCTGGTGGGCCTTGGGCCCATCGGCGGCAACGTCGCCAGGCTGCTCCGGGGATTTGACGTCGACACCATCTTCTACGACGTTATAGAGGTGTCCGCCGAAAGGCAGGAGCAGCTGCAGGCCCGCCCCGTGGCTTTCGACGAAGTGTTCCGGCAGTCGGACATCGTCTCCCTTCACGTCCCCCTGAGCTCCAGGACTCGCAAACTTGTGGGGACAAGAGAACTCGGGTTGATGAAGCCCTCGGCATACCTCATCAACACCTGCCGCGGCGGCGTGGTGGACGAGCAAGCGCTCTACCAGGTCTTGAAGGACCAGAAGATCGCCGGAGCCGGACTCGACGTGCTGGAAGAGGAGCCGACGCCGCCCGACAACCCTCTGTTCGACTTGCCCAACGTCATCATCACCCCCCATTCGGCGGCCGGCAGCCGGGAGAGCTCGATGCGCAGCCTAGAGTTCTGCTACGGCAACGTCCAGCGCGTCCTGGCCGGGGGCCAGGCGGAGTCCCTGATTACCTCGGTGGACTAATCAGGCCGAACCGTTAACGCCCCTTGCTGCTGATTCCTACACCCCAGCCGGGCGTATTACGGGCCGAAGACAGCGCGTCGCAACGTGTCGTTGAGCCGTGTCTGCCATCCCTTCCCGCTCTCACGAAAGTAGTCCGCTAGGTCCGAATCAAGTCGGATCGAAAGAAGTTTCTTGGTTGGAGCTTTCGGCTTGCCCCTCGTTTGATGAAAGCTCTCAACAATGTGAGGGACGACTTCATTGGCCGGTCGAGCCTGTTTGAACCACCCTTCGTCCAACTCGAACGTATCCGGGTCGGCGTCGCCGCCAGCCTGGATTGCGGCTTCTTCGCCGTATTTGGCGGCAATCTCGTCGAATGTCATCCCGTTTATGTCAGGCGGTCCGGTCATAAACCCGCTTCGGTCGCGGAGAGACTTTCTCCTCCAGCATTTGCTTGATCCACGCATTCAGGCTCATGCCGTCCTCCGTGGCGGCCGCCGTCACACGCTGATGGAGGCTTGCCCCGAGCCGAAGGTTGAACTTGCCCGAGAAGGGTTTCTGTGGCTCAATTCCAGCCTCCTGGCATGCGTTTAGATACTCATCCACGGAGATATGGAATTCCTTGCGCAACCCTTCCACGTCGGTCGCCTCGAAAGTGGCGATGGGATAATCGCCGCTGTTCATCACTCTCCCGTGCAACAGCCCAACGGAATCGTCGAATTCAACCATTGCGATGTATCCCTTATACTCCATCATGGCTCAACTCCTATGGAAGAGAGAAAGCTGGCAATGTCGCGTACCGTGGCCCTTCCTGTCTCCGATTGAGGGTGGGGCCGGTGTATGATCATCACTTTAGAACCCTTTATGAGACGCATTCTCGAACCCGACCCGGAGGAAACCTCCACTCCCGCCAACTGCAACAGCGTTGCGATGTCAGACCATCTTATGTCTACCGGTGTTGGCCTGGTAAAGATACGGACCAGGGTCCGCCTGTGCTTGCCTCTCATGTTTATGTATGCAGCGCCACTTTCAGTACCACAATACAAGCCTCCCTTGGGTAAATGCAAACCGGCGTCGAACTTGCGGACGACGCCAAGAGACGGCTGATGCGCTACAAGATTTGACAAAGTGTTGTGAACGTCCTAAAAAGACGCTAAATTTAACAAACCGCCGACGTAGCTCAGTGGCAGAGCAGCGGTTTCGTAAACCGCAGGCCGTGGGTTCGAATCCCACCGTCGGCTCCATTCATTTGCTACAGACACATTCTGAGTTAGCCGCTATAATAACCGACGGAGTAGGCGGTTAAACCGCCGGAAATATGGCGCAAGACACCAAAAAGCCGTTATTGGAGGTCAACAACCTCCACACCTATTTCTTCAACCGCCGAGGCATCGCCAGGGCTGTTGATGGGATCACCTTTTCGGTTTCCGAAGGGGAGACTCTGGGCATTGTCGGCGAGTCAGGGTGCGGCAAGTCAATGACTGCCTTGTCGATACTGAGACTCATACCCAGACCCGCTGCGCGGATCGTCGAGGGGGAGGTGCTCCTTGAAGGCGAGAACCTGCTGGAAAAGTCCGAAAAGGAGATGAGGGAGGTCCGTGGACGCCGCATATCCATGATCCTCCAGGACCCGCAGACATCATTGAACCCCGTGTTCACCATCGGCAACCAGCTCGTAGAGGCGCTGAGGACCCACAACACCCACGGCGGTTCCCACAAGAGCATGGTGAACCAGGCGATAGAGGCCCTTAGAGGCGTGAAGATTGCGGCCCCGGAACGCCGCATGGATGACTACCCACACCAGATGAGCGGCGGCATGAAGCAGCGAGTGGTCGGCGCCATCGGGCTGTCGTCCTTCCCCAAGGTGATCATAGCGGACGAGCCCACTACGGCCCTTGACGTGACCATCCAACTCCAGTACCTCCGTCTCCTCAAAGACATACAGGCGGAAACCGGCCTCGCCATCATTTTCATCACTCACGATTTCGGAATCGTGGCCCGGATGTGTGACCGGGTGGCGGTGATGTATGCGGGCCGCATCGTCGAGAGCGCAGACGTGAGGGACCTGTTCAACAAGCCGAGCCACCCCTATACTCAGGCCCTCATAGCGTCGGTGCCCCAGATGGAACGCACGGAGCGCCTCTTCTCCATCGAAGGACAGCCGCCCCCTATGTTCGATCTGCCGGAGGGGTGCAGATTCGCCTCCCGCTGCATCTATGCTCAGCCCCATTGCTATGAAGAATATCCGAAGTCCTACGCCGTCTCCGACGGCCATACGGCCAACTGCTGGAGACTTGATTCCGAGTGGGAAGAAACAGCCGGCGAATAGACATGCAAGAAGACCTTATTCGAGTTGAGGACCTCAAGAAACACTTCCCGGTGACCCGGGGCCTCGTGTTCATGAAGACCATCGGCCACGTCCAAGCCGTGGATGGAATAAACTTCTCCATTGGACACGGTGAGACATTGGGGTTGGTCGGAGAGTCCGGCTGCGGGAAGACGACGACGGCAAAGCTGATGCTGAAGCTGGAGACGCCCACCGACGGCCGCATCCTGCTGGAGGGCAGGGACATCCAGGGTTTCAGAGGACAGGACCTCAAAGAGTTCCGCACTGAGGTGCAGGCCGTATTCCAAGACCCTTGGTCGTCACTGAGCCCCAGGATGAAGGTGAAGGACATAGTAGCTGAAGCGCTTGTGGTGAACCGCAAAGTATCGCCGGAGGAAAAGGACCGGCGGGTTTCCGAAGTTTTAGAGCAGGTCGGCCTCCACAGGGAACAGGCCAACCTGTACCCTCACGAGTTCAGCGGAGGGCAGCGTCAGCGGGTGGCGGTGGCCTCAGCCCTGGCTTCCTATCCCAAGCTGATTATCCTGGATGAACCGGTGTCGGCGTTGGACGTGTCCATCAGGGCCCAGGTCATGAATTTGCTGGTGGACCTGCAGCAGCAAACCGGGGTGGCCTATCTCCTCGTGGCTCACAACCTGGCGACTGTCAGGTATATGGCGCACGGCACAGCCGTGATGTACCTGGGGAAAATCGTGGAGCACGGCCCAACTGAAGAGCTGTACCAGGATCCCCTGCATCCGTACACCAAGGCGTTGTTCTCGGCCGCTCTGCCGTCCCACCCGGACACCGTTCGAGAGGAAATCGTCCTCGAGGGAGAGGTGCCTTCTCCCATCAATCCGCCCTCAGGGTGCCGCTTCAACCCCAGATGCCCCATGGCCTTTGACAGATGCTCACAAGAGGTCCCGTTCCTCAAAGACATGGGCAACGGCCACAACGTGGCCTGCCACCTCTACGACTGAGCCGCCAGCGGCTCCCGCTCCTAGAACCTGTCGCATTTCTCGTCCAGCTTGGCCCTGTTCATCCCTACGCCCTGCCGACAGGCCGTGCAACAGTGAGTAACTGCTTTCAGTTGCTTGAAAGCGCAAGCATCGCGCCGCGCGCAACGGACCACGCACGGGCGACCGGCCGGTCGCCCGTATCCATCTACGAACAGGCGCTTAGAAGCCGGGTGTCCCGCAGGCCAACCGAACGCACAGCTTAGAGGGCGGGCATTCGGCCTTGTCGACCCGCTGCCCGCCCTCATAACGGAGCGCCGTTTAAGTTCCGGGTTACTTCTTGACTGCGACTGTGTATTCCAGGTCTCTGATTCCCCACACACCCGAAGTTATGTGGTCAGCCACAACGTTGGGGTCCACCGTGAATAGGCTGGGCAGATGGAACAACGGCATGAAAGCATACTCCTCGAACACCACGTCTCCGATGTCTTGCAGAATCTCGTGGCGTCTGTCCAGGTCCGTCACCGTGAGCAACTCCTCGTAGAGGGTGTCGATGGTGTCATTCTCGAAGAACTGGCAGCAGAAGTTGACCGCTTCCCGCCCGCTGTAGAGATATATCTGGACGTTGCTGGGCTCTTCCCAGCGGCCCGCGTTGTCCATCCAGGCCACACCGCCCCATGACGCAGTCCTGAAGGCCGGCGTGTAGCTGGCGTGCTCCTTGACTTCCGTTCTTTCGTCTACAGGTATGCCGATGGCCTTCCAGTAGTTGAAGATGGCCTGGGTGAGCTCGGGTCCCTGGGGGAAGTTGGGCTGCTTGCCTATCAGGAACAACACCTTGGACCAGTCAAGGGGCTGGCCTATCTCGGCCTCGGCCTCCTTCAACAGCTCCTTGGCCCGTTCGGGATCGTACCCGTACTTCTCCTCGAACCTCTCTTCCCACTCCGGGTTCCAGCCGCGAATGGTGCGATGGTAGGGATGCACGTGGGCCAGTTCACCCTTGCCCCCGAGGATAGTGTTAAGGATCGCCTTCCGGTCCACGGCACGGTTCAACGCTTCCCTCACCTTCTTGTTCACCCAGGGCACGTCGGTGGCTGGGTGGAAGGTGTCTGAGAAGGGCAGGTCCGGGAACTCGCCCGTCCTCTTGCCCACGAACTTGTCGGGGTAGAAAGTCCCGCCGTAGAGCAGGTATGGGTTGGAGTGAGGTATCTTGGACGCTATGGAGACCATGCCGCTGCCCACGGCGGTGCGCTCCAGGTCCGGCGGCAGCAGAGTCATGTGAATCTGGCCTGTCAGAAGCTCTGCCATCCGGGTGGCGGCCTCCTTAATGTTGAATACCTGCACCTCGGCGAAGTCCGGCGTCACGCGCCAGTGTTCGTAGGGCACCCTTTCGTGCAGCACATAGGCCCCGGACACTCGCTCCACGTGCTGGTACGGGCCCGTGCCTACAGGGCTAGTCGCCACACCCTCGTCTCCTTCGGAGTCTAAGTGCGCTTTGCTGAATATGTAGGTGGTATTCCGGTTGCTTAGTATCCAGTCAAAGTTGATGGTGGGCTCTGCAAGGTGGAATATCACTGTGTGGTCGTCCACGATTTCCAGGTTCGGAATTACCTGGTTGTTCCACAATGCCTTACGTGTGGATTGCGACTCCTCCCGGGCCTCGTGGACCAGCGTCTCCATCAGGTCGCCGGTGTTGAACTCGCCGAAGTCCCTGTGGAACTTCACTCCCTTGCGAAGATTGAAGGTCCAGGTCATCTTGTCGGCGCTGGCTTCCCAGGACTCGGCCAGCATGGGTTCCATCTGCCCCAGCGGGTCATAGCGCACCAGGGCCTCGTACATGTGTACGTACTGAGGCTGGTTAAAGGACGACGCCCGGGTCGGGTCGTTGGACTCGACGTTTATATCGCTGCCTACCAACAACCTCTCCTCAACGGGGACCATCGCGGCTGGGGGTTCTGTTGGCTTAGGAGCAGCCGTGGGAGTTGCTGTAGGCGGGGCAGACATCGGAGTGGACGTGGCTGACGGAGCGTCCGGGGCGTCCGTGGGCTCAGCAGTCGGCTGAGGCGCCTGTGTGGCGGTAGGCTGAGGGGTGTCGGTCGACTCCGATGTGGGAGTTGCGTCACCTCCGCAGGCGCCTGCTATTAGAAACACCAGCGCCAGAGACAGGGCCATTATGCCCATCGGGTTACGGAAAATAGACCGAATCTTCATTACTCCCTCCAAATAAACACCACGCGTTTACCGCATTGCTATCATGGAGCGTTGGTGGGGAGAGGGGTCGACTCCGTGGTTGGACGGCGCTCCCCGCTAACTCTCAGTGGCTGCGTGTGGAACCGATGGCAATCGGGGTATAAATTACGCCTACTTGATTGCCCTTGTCAACTGAATGATGTGATTCTGTCGTTCTCGGCTATTTTCAAGAGTCTCCCCGCAATAAAGGCAGCCCGGCGCCGGCCTTGGCCTGCGGAAACCTTTCGACTGGGCTGCGTTGAGCAAGTCAACGGGGCCAGCTAGTCTCGGAGCCGGCCCTCTGTAGCCTATCTCAACGTTGGCCTGGCACTGGGAAGGGCAGGTTACGACTGGCCCATCTTTCGCTTCACCTTGGCCACGTATTCCAGTGCGCCGCGGGCCACCCACGACTGCCAGCCCATCTGGAAGTACCTGGCCCCCTTCTCTATGTAGTCCTCAACATCCTCGTCGTTGACCAGACATCCGGCCACCTTGCCGGCCGCCACACACTTGGCTATGCAGTCGTCAACGATTTTCTGCACGTCTGGGTGATACCGCTGGCCGGTGAGGCCCATGTCCTGGGAAAGATCGCCCGCTCCTATGAAGAAGGCGTCGACATGTTCCACTGTAAGAATTTCGTCGAAGTTCTTTATTCCCTCGACCTCTTCGATGAACAGTATGACCGTGGTCTGCTCGTTGGACTTCGTGCGGGCGTCAGCGACGGCAACTCCCTGGCGCCCCATGTAGTCTCCGCGTCTCCCGATGGGGCCGTACTTCACCGCCCTGACCACCGCCTCTCCCTCCGCCTTGGTCCTGACGTGGGGCACCGCCACACCGTCGCAGCCTGCGTCCAGAACCCGTTGGATAATCCAAGGGTCGTTGGGGACGCGGACGACAGAGCTTATCCCCCAGAGGTCGCAGGCCCTGGACATGTTGCCCAAGTCCTTGAGAGACAACACCGGGGGAGTATGCTCCCACTCCAGCCATATCCCCTCGAATCCGAATTGCCCCATGTAGTCCACCAACTCGGGAGTGCCCACTCCGAACAAGGTGGTTGCGCACTGGCCTTCCTGCAGGGCCTTTTTGACCCTATTGACTCTCCAGTCCCGTACAGCCGGTGGACTCCATACGTTGTGGACTTCCGGGTCCGATGCGTCTCGCGTCGCCATGTATATCCCTCCTTCATTTATCAGGCGTCTATTGGGGTTGGGGACCCCGATTCGTCTATACCTGCCTCAATCTGGGGTCCAGCTTGTCCCGGAGCCAGTCGCCCAGCAGGTTCATGGACAGCACGGTCAACATTATAGCCAACCCAGGGAATAGTGAAACCCACCAAGCCGTCCGTATGATGAGTTCCCGCCCGTCGGAAACTATGTTCCCCCAGGTCGGCTCCGGCGGCGGTATACCCAACCCCAGGAAGCTAAGTGAAGACTCGATGATGATGACGTATCCGACCTGCAAGGTGGCCAATACGACGAGGCTGTTGAAGATGTTGGGTAGAATGTACTTGGCCATGATTCGCACGTCGGAACACCCGGCCACTCTGGCCTTGGCTACGAAGTCCTGCTGGGTGAGGCTCAAAGCCTCGCCCCGCACCAGCCGCGCATACTGCGCCCACAAGGAACCCACAATCACCAATATCAGAATGGTCATTCCCGGCTGGAACACCACCACCAACACCAGGGCCACCAGGATTGCGGGCAAAGCGATGACCATATCTATGAGCCTGGATATAACGTAGTCAATCCAGCCGCCCAAGAATCCGGCCATAAGCCCAAGGGAGACGCCGATGGCTCCGGAACAGGCTATCACTATCAAGGATATGATCAGGGAAATCCGAGCGCCGTGGATTGTACGACTCAGCAGGTCCCGGCCAAGGCCGTCGGTGCCGAAGGGATACGTCCACGTGCCTCCCACCCTGTCCACTATCTGTACCTGGTCGCCTATAGCGATATCCGGCTTCAGGTTGGGGACTTCCCCCACGGCCGTGCCCTTGGTCAGCTGTCTGGCGCTGGCAAGGGGAATCTGCGTCTCCCGGTCTTTACGGTTCTCCACCCTCTGTACGACGGTCTTGGTTATCAGGACAGTGTCCATCCATGCAGGCGGCGCCAGACGATTGAACAGGTTCTGTTCCAGGGGGTCGTGGGGTGCGATCAGACCGGAGAATGCCGAGGGAATGATGAGGACAATCACCAGGACGATCACCGGGAATACAGGGTATCGCCGGACAACTCCAAGGACGAGCCCGACCCTTGGGAACGTGAATTGGCGGCGGACTGCTATATTCGCCATGCCGCAGTCAACTCCTGAAGAACTCCCACCTAAGCGCTTCCGTAACGAATTCGAGGATCGACAAAGGCGTATATGATGTCAACGATTAGATTGAGCAGGATGATGCCTACGGCAAAGACTAGGGTGGTGGCCTGCACCACCTGGAAGTCCCTTGCTTCGATGGACGTGATTATCAGCTGGCCGATGCCGGGCCAGGCGAAGACGGTCTCAACTATCACCGAGCCTGTCATCAGCACCCCCGCCGTGAGGCCGAAGTAGGTGAGAGGTGTGATGGCTGCGTTGCGGAGGCAATGCTTCCACAGCACCTTCCACTCCGGAATTCCTTTGATGCGTGCCAACTTCACGTACTCGCTGTCCAGGGTGTCCAGCATAGAGGAGCGCACCAGACGCATCATGGCCGCCACTTGAAAGGCGCCCAAAGTGGCCACCGGCAGGACCATGTGTCTTAATTCGTTCCTCACCCTTACTAGTCCGTCCCCCTCACCCTGCCCCGCAACGGGAAGCCATCCCAACTCGACTCCGAAGACCCACATTAGCATGATGGCCGTCCAGAAGCTGGGCGCGGACTGGCCCAAAAGCGCGAAGAACTTGCCGCCGTAGTCCCACGGAGTGTCTCTCTTGACCGCAGTCAGCACTCCCAGGACCATAGCGATAAGCGAGGCCAGTAGGAGAGCGGTCAAAGTCACTTGCAGAGAGGCGACCAACCGGACGCTGATCAAGCCCATGATGTCCTGGTTGGGCCACTTGAACGATTCGCCGAAGTTCCCCTGGGCGGCGTTAGACATGAAGTTCCAGTACTGAATGTGCCAGGGTTCGTCCAGACCCCAATACTCTCTGATGGACTCGATCACTTCGTCAGGAGTCTCCAGGGGCACCATCAGCTCTATGGGGTCTCCCGACAAGCGGGTAAGGACAAAGACGATGCTGGATATGACAATTACCAGGAAAACGCCCTGGAGCAGCCGGATCAAGATATAGCGTTGCATAGGCTATACGGCAACCGAGGTTCCGGGCCTGTAAATCACGTTGGGCCTTTCGGCGGGGACCTCAGGGCGCAGGGCGCTGCGCCCTGAGTCACAACTGCTCCCGACCGTGGGGTGGGGATACACGGGAGCCTATTTTTTACTGTGACAATGTATTCCATGTCCCTGAGCCCATGGATCCCGGACGTGCTGTATTCGGCGATTACGTTGGGGTCCACAGTGAACGTGCCCGGGAGGCTGAACAGCGGCAAGAACGCGTATTCTTCGAAGACCACGTCGCCTGTATTCCGTAGAATCTCATCCCGCTTGTCCCGATTGGTCTCTGGCACCTAGGCAATCGGGGTATAAAGTAATCCAATGCGATTCAACTTGTCAACCAACGGCTCGATGCCACAGTTCTCCGCGTCTACCTTGGCGAGACCTGTGCGTAACCCTTCGGCGTCGCTGCTAGACCTGCCGCAGTTTGGGATCCAGCTTGTCCCGGAGCCAGTCCCCCAATAGGTTCACCGAAAGCACGGTGAGGGCTATCGCCAGTCCAGGGAACAGGGAAACCCACCATCCGGTCTTGATGATCAGGTCCTTCCCGTCGGCCACTATGGACCCCCACGACGGCGTCGGGGGCGGGATGCCCAGACCCAGGAAGCTCAGAGACGACTCGATGATTATCACGTACCCTATCTGCAGAGTGGCGATAATGATGAGACTATTGAATACGTTGGGGAGCACGTGCCGGACCATTATTCGCCAGCCTGGAGAGCCCGCGACCTTGGCCCTGGCCACGTAATCTTGTTGCACGATGCTCAGCGCCTCACCGCGGACCAGCCTGGCATATTGGGACCACAGGAAGCCGACGATGATTGCAATCAGCACACCCATGCCTGGCCCGACGACTATCACCAGCACCAGGGCGACCAGGATGGGCGGCAACGCCATTGCTATGTCTATAAGGCGGGATATTACGTAGTCCACGGCGTCCCCGTAATACCCGGCTATGACTCCCAAAACCGTGCCGATCACTCCGGCGATGGAGATGACAGCCAGGGAAATAATCAGAGACACCCGGGCCCCGTGAATCATCCGGCTCAGCAGACCTCTACCCAACTGGTCTCGGCCAAAGGGGTAACTCCAATCACCCTGTACGGCCTCGACTATCTGTATCTGGTCGCCTACCAGGTACCCGCCTTGATATGCGTTGGCCACCCCTTCTTGAATCCTAACTGTGTACCGGGTCTGTTGGGACTCGTCGTTCAAGACCCATCTTCTACCCTGGGATTGAACGATGACCGCAGTGTCTTCGGACAGCGCCACGCCATTGGACCCAAACTCCTGAGTGAGCGCGGGAGGGATGGCTTCCAGGTCGAGCTGTTCCTGCACCTCTGGGCCGGTTGAGAACAGGAGGTCCGTTTTCAGGCCCGGGACCTGGCCGATCCCTCCGCCGGATGTCAATCTCTGGGCCTTGTCGATGGCTATCTGCGTCGTATAGTCCTTTTCTTGCCCGCGTTCAACCACGGTTTTTGTGATGAAGCTGCCGCCTTCCGTCCACGCGGGAGGTTGCTCTCTGAATTTCAAGTCGTTCTTTATGGGGTCGTGGGGGGCGATTACGTCGGCCAAGGCGGCGGGAAGCGCCAGCACCGTCAGCAGGAAGAAAATGGGTATTAACGGGTATCGCCGCAATTGGCGGACCCCATTGCCTATTCTGACTATGGACCCCCATCCTACTCTTGCTGCAATGGTTGTCATACGGAGATATCCTGACGTTAGCTGTACCTGATTCGCGGATCGACGTAGGCGTAAAGGATGTCAACGATGAGGTTGAGGAGTATAAAGCCGACCGAAATAATCAACACGGAGCCCTGCACGAGCTTGAAGTCTCTTCCTACGGCTCCGGAAACCACAAGCTGCCCAACTCCCGGCCAGGCGAATATGTTCTCTACTATGACGGACCCGGTCAGCAGAATGCCGGCTGTAATGCCGAAGTAGGTCAGAGGAGCTATGGCCGCGTTGCGCAAGCAGTGCTTCCAGAGCACCTTCCACTCCGGCAACCCCTTCAGCCTTGCCATCTTGACATACTCGCTGTCCAGGGTGTCCAGCATGGAGGACCGCACCAATCGCATTATTGCCGCCACCTGGAAAGCCCCCAGGGTGACGACAGGGAGGACCATCTGCCTAAAGCCGCCCTTGCCCGATGTTGGGAACCAGTCAAGCTCCACAGCGAATATCCATATCAGCATTATCCCTGTCCAAAAGGTGGGGGCCGACTGGCCTAGAAAGGCAAAAATCTTGCCGCCGTAGTCCCACGGGGTGTCCTTCCTGACTGCGGTCAGCACCCCCAGTCCCACGGCAACCATGGTCGCAATAAACAATGCCGTTCCCACCAGCTGGAATGATGCGAGGAGCCGGTCCACCACGAGACTCATGATGTTCTGGCCTGGGAACTTGGTTGATTCTCCGAAATCTCCCTGAAGGGCGTTGGTCAGATAGGACCAAAACTGGACGATTATCGGGTCGTTCAGGCCCCACGCCTCTCTCAGAGCTTCTCTTTCTTTGGGGTCCGCGTCGATGGGGATTATGAGATTGGTCGGGTCTCCGGAAGCCCTGGTCAGAACAAAGACGATAATGGATATGACGAACAGTACGAAGAGGCCCTGGACCAACCGTATCAAGATGTAGCGCTGCATAGCTTTCTCAGGTCACCGCCCTAAAAGGAGTCTTAGGGCGATTTCATACGTTTGGGGCCTCAATTATGATTAGCGTCCCCAGCCAGGGGTGCGTTTCCGCCATAGGCCCCTAGCTGGGGACGTCTCTGCTCCAACCTTCCGGGGCTAAAGTCCCCGGTCCGAGATGTGGGTTCCCTGTGTCAGCCTATTTTTTCACCGCCACCGCATACTCCAGGTCCCTGATGCCCCAAATGCCTGAGGAGATGTGGTTCTCGATCACGTTGGGGTTGATGGTGAAGTCCATGGGCAGGGAGAACAGCGGCACCGTGGCATAGTTGTCGAAGAGGTAATTGCCCGCCTCTCGCAGCAGCCTGTCCCTCTCATCAAGGTCCAAAGTGGGGATGAGCTGCTCGTACAGGTCGTCCACTCGCTCACTTTCGAAGAAGTGGCAGCACCGGCTTAGCAAAGTTCTCCCGCTGTAGTAGAAGATGCCTATCATCGAGGGCTCTTCCCAACGTTTGGTCCCGTCCGTCCAGGCAACTCCGCCTACGCTTCCGTCAATGATGTGCGCGACAAAGTTGGCGAACTCGTCCCTTTGCACGGTGACGTCCGCCCCGACAGCCTGCCAGTAGCCCAGAACCGCCTCACCCACGTTGAGCACGTGAGGGGCCTCGGGCAGTATGGTGAGCAGGAACACCATTTGGGACCAATCTATGGGCTCGCCTAACTCGGCCTCGACCTCAGCTATGAGCTCCCGCGCCCGGTCCGGGTCGTAGCCGTACATCTCGTCGAACTTGTCTTCCCATTCCGGGTTCCAGCCGGGAAGGGTCCGGTGGTAGGGGTTCACCATCATGCGCTCGCCCTTGCCGCCCAGTATGGTGGCTTGAAGCTCGTCGCGGTTGACCGCCCGGTTGAGCGCCTCTCGGATTCTTATGTCAACCCAGGGCACCTTCGTGTAGTCCAGGTACACGTCTGAATAGGGAAGGTCGGGCTGAGTTCCCTTCCGTCCAGCGTTCGGCTCAGGATGGAAGTTGCCTCCGAAGAATGTGTAGTGGTTGATCATGGGAATCTCCGAAGAGATGACTCGGAATCTGCTGTCAACGGCCGTCTTCTCCAAGTCCGGAGGAAGTTGAACCATGTGGGCCTCTTCAGCCAACAGCATGGCCAACTTTGTCGCGGGCTCAGGAACGATGAACATCTGGAGTTCCGGGAAGTCGGGGGTCTGCCTCCAATGGTCATAGGGGACCCGTTCGAACAGGATGTGGGAGCCCAACTCACGGCTAACGTACTGGTAGGGGGCCGTCCCGATGGGGTTGGCTTCTATTCCTGCCTGCCCCTCGGAATCCAGGTGGGCTTTGCTCATCATGTAGTCCTGGTTGCGGTTGTTCTCTATCCAGTCCAGGTCCGTCCTGGGCTCGCTTAGGTGGTAGACCACTGTGTAGGGGTCAACAACCTCAAAGTCGGGAACCACGTCGTCGGCGTAAAAGCCCTTCAATGACGTTATGGACTCTTCACGTACGAAATGCTGATGGCTCGCCACGACGTCAGCCGCCGTGAACTCGCCGAAGCCCTTGTGGAACTCGACCCCTTGCCTCAGCTTGAACGTCCAGGTGAGGAGGTCGTCGCTGAACTCCCATTCGGTGGCCAGCATGGGTTCGCTCAGGCCGTCTTTGTCGTAACGGACCAACGCTTCATACATGTGTATGTACTGGGCCGAGTTTACGGTGCTGGCCAGCGTCGGGTCGTTGGACTCACGCTCGATGTAGCCTGTTTTCTCTCGGCGACGTGGACCCCAAGACATGCCCATGACCCTTCCTCTGGGGTATACTAGCTGACGCTCCCATGGCAGACCGCTATTCCACCCACACTCCGCCCGGACGACCCCGGATACGCACTTTCCAAGCCCTGTACGATCCATCGTTCCGCCGCCTCTATCCGGCGGCTTGGCTGTTCTATCTCTACCGGATGATGGAGATTATGACCGCGTCGTGGCTGGTCCTGGAAAAGACGGAGTCGCCCCTGATGGTTACCCTGGTGGGGGTGAGCCGGTTGGCCCCCATGCTTCTGCTGGGGATGGTGGCCGGCAGCCTGGCCGACCGATTCTCCAAGAAGTTCCTCATGGGAGTCTCCCAACTGGTCAACCTCGCGGTTGCCGGTGTCTTGACCGTTCTGGTCTTCATCGACGCCATCGAGGCATGGCACATCTTCCCGGCCATGTTCATTACTGGCGTGGCCTGGACCGTGGAATTTTCATCAAGGAGAGCCTTCTATTCCGAGCTGTTCGCTGACACGCGTGTGGTTAACGCCATAGCGTTGGACTCGGCGGCTGTCACAGGATGCAGCCTGTTGGGGCCAATCCTCGCTGGAGCCATGATCGACGTCACCGGATATGAAGGCGTTTTCCTCTTCATGTGCGCCGCGTTGACGATTGGTTTACTGATGCTTTCGACCCTAAAGGCTCCCTATTCTCGGAAGACGGAAAGGACATCGGTGGGAGTCGCTGAACAGGTCGTGGAGAGCTTGAAGACGGTCCGTTCCAACCCAACGCTATGGGCCGTGGTGATAGTGACCATCGGATTCAACTTCTTCGGGATCCCCTTCATGCAGATGGTGCCCGTCATAGCCAGGGATATCCTTAACGTGGGTTCGCTGGGATTTGGCATACTGGGAGCCGCTGTGGGAATCGGCTCCCTTTCAGGAACCCTGCTCATCGCTTCCAGGGGGGTCAGAAGACCCGGCGTCGTCTTCGCCCTGGGAGCCATCGTGATGCTGATCGGAGTATCGTTTTTCGCCGCTTCAACCGTTTATGTATTGTCCTTCTTCTTGCTGCTCATAGTGGGGATAGGCATGTCGGGGTTCGCCAACATGCAATCGTCCATCACCCTCCAGGCGGCGCCACCGGAGATGCGGGGTCGAGCTATGGGAGCGGTAGCCCTGGGAATTGGGACCTCCATTCCGGGGCTGCTCATAGCGGGGACGATTGCAGAGGTTTTGGGACCTCAAGTAGCCCTGTTGAGCATGTCGCTGGCCGGTGTGGCCGCTCTGAGCCTGGCCTTCTGGAGGCTGCCCGTGCTCCGTCAACAGTAAGCGGGCATTCCAGCCCGGACGGCGGGGTAATCCAAGCCGTGAGCTCCGCTCCCCTTTGCAATTATGGCCGCCTAGTTGAGTGTGACGGGCAGCTGCTTCAAAGAGCGGAAGGCTATGCTCGGCTGGTACTCATATTCCACTGGGGCCAGGGTCATGTCGGGGAACCGTTCCGCCAGCGCTTTGAACGCTTCCTGCCCTTCCAGCCTCGCCAGGGCGGCGCCCAGGCAATGGTGAATGCCTGAACCGAAAGCGACGTGCCGGTTTGGATGCCGCATTATGTCAAACCTGTCGGGGTCGTCGAACATGTTGGGGTCGCGGTTGGCCGAGGATATGAACCAGCGTATGCGGTCATCGGTCTTGAGGACCTTGTCTCGCATTTCCACGTCTTCCGAGGCTATGCGGGTTATGGACTTCACGGGTGGGTCGAACCTGAGGCACTCCTCGGTTGCCCTTACGGTCATTCCCGCCGGGTCCTCCTTGAACAAGTCCCACTGCTCTCTATTTTCGAGAAAAGCCTTGGTCCCGTTGCAGAGGAGGTTGATGGTGGTCTCATGTCCCGCCAACAGCAGCAATGAGCAGTTGACCAGCACCTGATGCCTGCTGAAGGCGCCGGCTTTCTCGCCGCTGGCCAAAACGGAGATGAAGTCATCGCCGGGGTTGTCTATGCGCTCCTCCACCAGCGGGGACACATACTCAACCATCGCTTTCATGCCGTCAACGACGTACCTCATACGGTCTGGCTCGCCCCGAAACAGGTTGAGCAGCTTTTCCGCGATTGCCCGAATCGCCGGCCTGTCCTCGTGGGGGACTCCCATCATCTGGGCAATGACCAACACCGGGAGAGGGGTCGCAAAGTCCCTCATCACCTCCATGCTCCCCTTGCTTTCAGCCTCGTCCAACAGCTCTTTGATGGCGCTCTGGACCAGGGGACGCCAAAGCTCCATGGCCTTGGGAGTAAAGTAGCCGTGGACTATTTTGCGCATGTCGAAGTGGGCCGGCCTGTCATGCTGGATGAACTGGTCGCCCTGGTATTCCTTGGCGAATTCGTACAACGAATTGTCCGATTCGTATATCTCCGGATATGGGGGCCTGGGGTCGTTCTTGAACACGGCCGATGAAAAAAGCTCGTGGCGGCGCGTCACCCATACCAGGTCGTCGTGACGGGTAATGTCCCAAACCTCGTATTTCTCGTTCCAATGGACCGGGTCTTCGTCGCGCATCGTGCCGTAGTACCAGTAAGGGTCGGCTATTACGTCCGGTGCGAACTCGTTGTCGTGGATGGTCTTGATCATGCTCCCCTCCACCGCCGGAATGTGCATCAAAAATAATCGGTATTTATGGATTCTGTCAATGCCATGTTGGGATACGTCGCAACGAACAGCATCAAAGAAAGCGCTTCCGTTCCCGCTCTTTTCATCCTTTCAGGCTTTCGAGGCGCCGGTTCAAGTCAGTCGGCGCGGGGTATGGTAAAGCTGAACGTGGAACCTGACCGCTCCTCGCTTTTCGCGTCCACGTCGCCTCCGTGAAGCTGTACGATGTGCTTGACGATGGCGAGCCCCAAGCCCGTGCCCTCGTCTCTCCGGGAGCGGTCAACCTTATAGAACCGCTCGAAAACGTGGGGAAGATGCTCCGACGATATGCCTACGCCGGTGTCGCGCACCTCCACCTTCACGCTGTCGCCGGCGGGCGCCGCCCACAAGCTGACAGTCCCGCCGCTTGGCGTGAACTTCAAAGCGTTATGGACCAGATTGACGACGACCTGCCTGAGCTTCTCCCCGTCGCCTGTGGCGGGAGGCAGCGACTCCGGCGCTTCCACCGCTATTGTGACGCCCCGGAGCAGGGCGGCCTCCTGCATGTTGTCCTGGACTTCTCTGAGGAGGGGGGGGATTTGAATAGGGTATAGGTGAAAAGGCGCCTGGCCGCTTTCCAACCTGGACAACTCCAGGAGCTCGTCGGCCATTTTGATCATCCTCTCAAGGTCTCCCTCGATGCGGTGGAGGAAGTTGCGTGCCGTGCCGGGTTCGGAGATGGCGCCGTTCTGCAAGGTTTCCACCGCGGCCTTGATGGACGCCAGCGGATTGCGGAGCTCGTGGGACACGTTGCTCACGAACTCCCTGCGCGTGGTGTCCAGCCGCCGGACTCTCGTAAGGTCGTGGAGGGTGAGAATGGCCCCTGACCTGCCCGTGTCGCCCCCCAGGGGTATTGCAATGGCGCTGACGAACCGCCTGGGCCGGTGCTCCACCTCTCCGAACTGCGGTGCGTTGGTCTCCAACGATCTGGAGACAAGCCTGTGCAGTTCATGGTCGCGGGCCAACTCCATGAAGCTCCGCCCCAGAACGTCCTTGTGGTCTATCTCCAGCAGTTCACGCGCGACCTGGTTGACAAGCTCGACGCCTCCTTCGGGTCCCACCATCACGACGCCGTCGGCCATGGTCTCGAGGATGGCCGACAGCTTGTTTCTCTCCGAAGAAAGGTTCTGTATTGTCCTGCGCAGCGTAGCGGCCATGTTGTTGAAGGCGTCGGCAAGGTCCAGAGTCTCATCCTGCGACAGGGACTCCACCCTGTGCCCCAAGTCGCCTCCCGAAAGCCGCCGTGCTCCTTCCGTCACGGACCTGACGGAACGGGAAGTGCGCTGGGACAGGAGATAGCCTATGGCGAGAGCAAGGACTGTCGCCGCAAGAGTGGCGATGGCGGCGGTGGCGATCACGGGTCCCAGGTCCCAACTTGATCCGGACCCTTTCATCAGCAAGACCACGGCGACGCTCGCGGCGACCATCACCGAAAGGGCCAGCGCAGCGTTGGCCAACGCCAGCCGCCACCGAAGAGACCTGGGAAACATTATCCCTGGAAACGGTACCCGACGCCCCGAACGGTAATGATCCGTTTGGGACTGCCAGGGTCGTCCTCAATCTTCTCCCGCAGCCAGCGCACGTGCACGTCCACGGTGCGCATGTCTCCCACGAAATCATACCCCCACACTTGGTCCAGTATCTGGTTCCGGGTGTAGATCCGGCTGCGGTTCTCCATCAGAAGCGCCAGCAGATCGAACTCTCGAGGCTTCAAGTCCAAGGTGGCGCCCCTAAGGGTGACCTCGTGGCTCGTGAGGTTTAGTTCGAGGTCCCCGTCAACCAACACCTGTGAGCCTTCGGGCTGCCGCGACGCCGACCTTCTTAGCATCGCTTTGGCCCTGGCGACCAGTTCCCTCATGCTGAAGGGCTTGACCACGTAGTCGTCGGCGCCCAACTCCAGCCCCACCACGCGGTCTATCTCCTCAGCTTTGGCTGTGAGCATGAGAATGGGAACGTTGCTACGGCGGCGGAGAGTCCTGCACACCTCCAGCCCGTCCACCACCGGAAGCATGATGTCCAGGATGATCAAATCGGGTTCAAACTCGCGGGCCATTGCGAGGCCCCGCTCGCCGTCGGCGGCGGTTGACACCCGGAAGCCTTCCTGCTCCAGGTTGTACTTGATGGCCTCTGTGAGATTTTCTTCGTCGTCTACGATCAGGACAGTCCGAGAAGTCAAGCCAATGTCTCCTTCCCCCTCTCCCCTACTTCTTATTATAATGCCATTTGGGAATAATGCCATTTGGACGCCGTAGAGGACCGCCTCTCGACTTCGGCAAGCGCGGGCGCTCGCCTGAACGCCCTGGAGCGAGCGCCATCCCGGAAAGACGCGGGCGGCTCCCTTCGCCAAGGGATGGACTCAAGCCGTCCAACTCATGGTATATTGTGTCCATACATTCAAGGAAGTCATTCTATGAGCAAACTCAAGTTTGGACTATGGGACGGTTTCGAGGCCCAAGAGGTGTCCAAGGGACCCAGTCCCGGAGACGTTTACCGGAGCCGCATACGCGAGGTGGAGCTGGCGGAGCTCCTCGGGTATGAGTACTACCACGTCATCGAGCACCAGAACACCACCATCGGCCACGTTACGGCGCCCTGCGTATACTTGGCCGCCGTGGCGCAGCAGACCAGCAAGATACGCCTCGGCACCATGGTCAACTTGCTCCCCTACCACAATCCGATACGCCTGGCGCAGGACGCCGCTCTGCTGGACCAGCTTTCCTTGGGCAGGCTGGAGTTCGGGACCGGGCGGGGCAGTTCCGAGCATGAGTTCTCCAGGTGGGGACTTCCCTACGAACACCGGACGGAGATGGCCCACGAGGCTCTGGAAATAATAATCAAGGCGTGGACCGAGGATTCGGTGACCTACGAAGGCCGCCACTGGCAGCTGGATGAGGCCCTGCCGGTCCCCAAGCCTTACCAAAAACCTCACCCGCCCGTCTGGGTCGCCTGCCACAGCCCCGAGACCCTGGAATACGCCGCCAAGAACAACTACAACGCCGCTCAGAACCTGGACGTGGACTCGGTCATCGCCGACAAGTTCGACTATTACCGGAAGGTATGGAGAGAATCGGACCATGAAGGCCCCATCCCCAAGACCTTCCTGATGCGCGCGGTCCACGTCGCTGAAACCGATGCAATCGCACGAGAAGAAGCCAGGGAGGCGTTGGCATACCCCCATTTCCTCCAGACCCAGGCCATAGCCGCCACGAGAAAGGGCTACAACCGGAGGAATGACACGACAACCTTTCAGGAGCTAGGGCGAGTCTTCACGGAAATGACGGCGTCCCTCGACTTCTGGTTAGACAACGGCCTGGCCATCGTCGGCAGTCCTGACACGGTAATCAAGAAGCTGGAAGACCAGCATAAGCACGTTGGCTACGACATCTTCAGCGCCAACCACCGGATCGGGCCCATGCCCAACGAAGTCGCTTACAAGTCAGTCAAGATGTTCGGAGAATACGTGATTCCCGCCTTTGCATAGCGCGTCCGGCCGGGTCCTTCGATTGTCTCCGAACCCGCCACATTTCCGTTCGCCCCCGTATCGAGTACGGTGCAGGCTCTGAGCTTGTCGAAGGGTGGTTCGACTGGCTTTCGAGTAACTGCTCTCAGATGGGCTTGGGCGACCGGCGGTCGCCCCTACGACAGACCCCGGCCCCGTCATTCCGGCGCAGGCCGGAATCCAGAGGCGCCATCCCTCGTTACTCGCCGACGCTCAGCCCCGTCCCGGGGCATAACGTTGCTCACCACGAACGGGGCGTACAAGGCTTCCGACTATCGCAAGACCCTGAGCCGTGCCTCACCTTCAAGACGGCTATGCGTTTACGGTCCTGTCGAACTCCGGGTCCTTCTTCTCCAGGAACGCCTTGGGGCCTTCCGTGGCGTCTATGTACACTCCGGGCTTGGCCGGGAACCAGTAGAAGAGGTCCTTGCTGAGAGAGTCCATTTCGTAGCTGGCGATGTCCCGTCCCCTGTATATCAGCTCCTTATGGGCCCGGACCGAGGGTTGCCCCAAGGTGCACATGTACTCGGCCCACTCCATGCACTCATCCATTAGCTTGTCGCCCGGCACGACCCTGTTGACGAAACCGATTTCGTAGGCCCGCTTTGCGTCGATGTTGCGGCCCCACATCAGCATCTCGCAGACCACCCCGATGGATATCTGGTACTCCAGCCGAGCGCCAAAGCCCGCCGACAGGTTCCACTTGACTTCAGGAAGGCCGAACGTCGCGTGTTCGGAGGCGATGCGTATGTCGCAGTTCTGGGCCAATGACCAGCCGCCCGCAAGACAGTACCCGTTGATGGCCGCGATAGTGGGCTTCCAGGTAGGTATGGTGGGATGGGGTTTGCGGGGAGAGTACCGCTTGTGGCTCCGGAAGGCGCCTCCCCTAACGTCGCCCTCGACGTCCTCTTTCATATCATGCCCCGAGGAGAAGGACACGTCGCCGCGGCCCGTCAATATGGCCACCCATAGATCCTCATCCTCGTTGAACCTCTCCCATTCCTGGGCGAGGCGGTCCATCAGCTCCTGGCTCATGGCGTTCCGCCTCTCCTCC
Source organism: Dehalococcoidia bacterium (assembly GCA_965237875.1). Classification (GTDB taxonomy): domain Bacteria; phylum Chloroflexota; class Dehalococcoidia; order Lucifugimonadales; family JAGWBF01; genus DAOUJI01. Next base: position 726,761 of record CBDEGP010000002.1, on the reverse strand, counting down.
CGGTTTATGGTCATTGTGAATATGTGGTCCTTTGCTTCCGTAAGAAGAATGTCCTTGCCTGTGATCATGTCCGCCTCCTAGCCGTTTCCCCGGTACGTTCTACGCGCCCACGTCGGGATTCTAAATTGGGTCGTCGTCGCTGATGGGGATGGAGACCATCGCCCGAGGTCCGTTGATGATTTTGGCGGTGTGTCCCCTGCCCGTCCTGTCCTCGGCCAGCATTATGTCGCCTTTCTTGAGGGTGACGATGGAGCCGTCGGCAAAACCGATCTCCACTTCACCGGACAGCGTGATGACAAACTGGCGTCTGGATGCCGTGTGCCAGTCCAACCAACGGCCTTCCGGGACGACATGAAAGACCATCTCTCCGTCCGGCTGGAGCTTGACGCTCTGTGGCCGGCGCAGCGATTTCTTCATAATGGGACTCACCGTCGTCTCCCGAATATACACGGATAATCACGATTCGCCTCCTTGGGGGAAATGCCGGACAGGGGAACGTCCGGCGGGCCGATTGTATGGAGGGGACGGCGGGGAGTCAAGCAAAAGGAGTCCGGCCCGGCGGACTGTGAGCCGGGCCGGACTTCAGGTCGTCTCTTCTTCAGAAGCGAGAGAGAGGATGCACTAGACGGTGACGAGGTCAGGGGTCGAGGCTGACATCTTCTGGATCGCCGGAAGGGCTTCTTTGGCAAAGAGGCGCATGCTCTTCTCGGCCTTGTCTATGGGTATGCCTCCGAACCGGAAGACCCCGAACATCTCTGAAGGCTTGGTGTTGTCGATGACGTTCCTGATTTTTTCCAGGCACTGCTCGGGTGTGCCCCAGATTTGGGTGCGGGTGTAGTTCTCCTGCCCGCCCTGCTCGGCATGTTGTTCACGAGTCTTTTGCAGCAGCAACTCGGCCCGCTCACGGTAGTGGTCGTATCCGGTGATGGTCTTGAAGTGGTCAGGGTCGTCGGCCTCGTAGTGGACAGTGGACGTGTACGACATGTTGGGCATGTACACACGCGCCCCTTCACGGGCCTCCTCCTCGGTCTCGGCGCAGTAGATGAAGCACCCCGATATGGGAGGCAAATAGCCCAGGCCCAACTCCCTCCGACGGCTGTTGAAGTAGGCGACGTCGTTGGCGTACTCTTCCCAGGTCTTCTGGGGGATGATGAGCATTCCCATGTCCATCTCGGCGGCCCTGCGTACGGAGGCCTCGCTCTGGGCTGCCACGTACGTAAGCCTGCCGAAGTCTTTGGTCTTTGGCTGGGGCCTTATGCTCATCTCAGGGTACTGGTAATACTTCCCCTCGTATGAGAAACGCTCCTGGGTCAAAGCCTTCCTGACCACCTCGTGAGCTTCCACGAACCGGTCGGTCGCTTCGCTCATGGAGACGCCGAACGGCGCGTACTCCCTGCGGGCTGCGCCTCGACCGAAGCCCAATATCATACGCCGTCCCTGGGTCATGCAGTCCAACATGGAGAACTGCTCGGCGACTCGCACGGGCTGGTGCCAGGGAAGCACCACGACCATAGTCCCCAGGGCCACCTTCTCGGTCCGGGCGGCGAACCAAGTCAGCAGCTGGAGCGCATTGGGCACCATAGTATAGGGGGTGAAGTGGTGCTCGACAGTCCACAGCGAATCGTACCCCAGGGGCTCCACGAGGTCGGCCAGGGTCAAATCTTCCATGTACATCTCGCCGTCGGACTGGTTAGGACGCCTGTCGAACCCTCCCTCCAGGAACCTGTCCCAGTCGTTGAAGTTCTGGCAGAATATAGATACGCCGAATTCCATTTTGGTTTACCTCCAGATTACGTTTTTAACAACTCTAACAATGGCCCCACGATGTCAGAGTCGGGGCCATCGTATTTCCGTTCCGAAAATCAGGTCACTGAACGTCCTCAACCCCCTCCTCAGTTGGATTTTGCCTATTTCTTGAAATGAGGCATTACCTCTTTCCCGAACCATTCCAACTGTTCGAGGGACAGGGACAGGGGCGAGCCCATGCTGGTCACGCCTATGTTTAGCTCCTCCAGACCTGGGAACCTCTTCTGTATGCTCTCTATCTCTTCGATGACCTGGTCCGGAGGCCCGATGATCCACTGGCCGGTTTCGACCGCGTCCTCTATGGTGGGCAGTCCGGCTGTCGGAGCCCTGCGCCGGTCTCCCATGGCATCTATCTGTTCTTTAGTCAGCCCCGCCACGAATCCCAAGGGGCCGAACATCTTCATGTTTTCCTGGAATATCTTCCGGCCCTGGTCCATGGCCTCCTCTCTTGAGTTGGCCATGAAGAGGGAGAAGCTGATAATCAGCCGGCCTCCCCGTTCGGTCTCTACGCCAGCCTTGGCCAAAGTGTCCCTCCACCGGTCGACGACGTCGTCGGAAGCGCCTCCGATGGCGGCGCCGCCGCCGACAATCCCTTTGATGTTGTACTTCACCATGAAGTCCATAGCCCTTTGGCTGGCGCTGACTATGGGCTGATAGCATTCCACAGGCAGGTGTTTGGGCCTGGGCACCAAGGTAAGCTCCTGCAAGTCGTAGCCTCTATAGGGTACGTCGGGCGGAAGGTCGTAATGCTGTCCGTGGTGAGAAAATGACTTCTCATTGAAGGCCTTGAACAGGACCTCGACCTGCTCCTCAAAGAGTTCCCTGTTGGCCTGCTGGTCCAATATGGGAGACCCGAAGGTTTCCACCTCCCGGCTGTGGTAGCCGCGGCCCACTCCGAAGATCACCCGGCCATTGGTTAAGTGGTCAGCCGTGGCGTAGTCCTCGGCAAGCCTCAGAGGATGCCACATGGGATTTATGTTGAATCCACAGCCGAACTTTATGCTCTTGGTGACCTGCGCCATGTGGACGTAGAGCATGAGCAGGTTGGGAATGCACTCATAGCCTTCCCTCTGGAAGTGGTGCTCGGCGGCCCAGAAGGTGTCGTAACCCAGATCGTCCATGAGCCTGATCATCTTTTCCGACTTGTCGAATACGCCAGCCAGATGCTCGTCGGGAAGCCACCGTTCGTTGACCGGAGCTCCTTCAAGCCCTATGTCGTCCATGTCTACATTTCCGGCGTAAAGACTGCCGAACCTGGTTATCATCTCGACTCCTCCATATCAGTTTTACGACTTCCGGACGGCAGCGTCACCCGCTTTGAAGCGCCCGGAATGTTCAGGGAGTGAAATTATTATACCCGTATGGTCAAGGCGTCGGGGCGGTTGAAGGCCCGTTGAACGGATGCGGGCGGAGGGACTAATCGGAACTCCTGACCGCGTGCCCGCCAAACTGTTGGCGCATAGCCGCCAACAGCTTTCCGGCAAAGGGTTGGTCCTGACGGGAGCGAAACCTGGCCTGCAATGAAGCCGTGATGACGGGCGCCGGGACTCCCAGGTCCACGGATTCCTGGACGGTCCAGCGTCCCTCTCCCGAGTCTTCCACGTAGGACTGAATTCCCTCCAACGCGGGGTCCTCTTCCAACGCACGGGCGGTCAGCTCCAATAGCCAGGAGCGCACCACGCTTCCGTGGCTCCATATCCGGGAAATCCGGGCAATGTCCAACCCAAAGTCGCCCTTGGCCTGAAGAAGCTCGAACCCTTCTGCGTAGGCCTGCATCAAGCCGTACTCAATGCCGTTGTGGACCATTTTCACAAAATGGCCCGCTCCGCTGGGGCCCACGTGACCATAGCCCCGGTCAGGACCGGGGGCGAGGGTCTGGAAGATGGGTTCAAGCCTCTTGAACGTCTCGGCCTCGCAGCCGATCATCAGGCTGTACCCTTCCGTCAGGCCCCATATCCCGCCGCTTGTGCCCACGTCCACGAAACGAATCGAGCGCTCCGCCAGCTTTTCAGCCCTGCGGACGGTGTCCTTGTAATTGGCGTTGCCTCCGTCGATGATTACGTCATCGGGAGACATCAGCGCCGCCAACCGGTCGATCGTGGACTCGGCAGCGTCCCCCGCCGGAGTCATTATCCATACGGCTCGCGGCGGGGCGAGCTCCCGCAGCAACTCCGACAGGGACGAGGCGCCAACTGCGCCGTGCCCCCGGCTGGCGTCCACGGCGTCAGCGCTTATGTCGTAGACCGCCACGCGGTGACCTCCGGCAAGGAGGCGCTGGACCATATTGGCTCCCATGCGCCCAAGCCCTATCATGCCAAGCTCCATTGTTCCTCCGTTAAACGATTCAGCGTATATCCAGGGACCGCCCGGACCTCAGCCGCCGCCTGCCCGGGACATGATTTTCTGGGCCGTGATTCTTACTTGAGACGGCTCCAACACAACCCAGTCGGTGCGCAGACCGGCTACGTCGCTTAGACCCGTCCGTGTCCAGTCCGTCGGCGCCACGATGACCCACATTCCGGCGGCGAGGGCCGCCGAGGCGCCTATGGCCGAGTCCTCCACCGCTAGACACTCTTGCGGCGCCAGTCCCAACCCTTCAGCCGCAAGCAGGTATATCTCGGGGTCGGGCTTAGGCCGGCTGACATTCTCCACCCCCAGCACCAGTTCCATCCTCCCATGCAGGTCGAGGGCCTCCAGTATTTGCACTGCTTCATGGGAAAAGGAGGAGGTGGCCAGCGCAAGCCTCTGTCCCTGCGCCGCGGCCCATCTGGCCAGGTCCACGTTGTGAGCGATGCTGTTGTCCACTATGAACCCAGGATCGGAAATCATCTCCTGGTACATGCTCACCCGCATGGCCTCCAGCGCCTGCCAGGGCTCGTCCACACCGTACCGGGGCATAAGGTCCCGGCAGGCGTCTTCCAGGCCGAAATAAGCTACGAAACCCTTGCAAATCGCCTCCCTGGGCTTGCCGATATACTTGACGTACTCCTTTGTGACCTGACGGCGGTCTACCGGCGTAGGGCTGAGCTGGGTCACGACGTCGGCGTAGACGCCCTCGTAGAGTCTCTCGGAGTCGATGAGCGTGCCGTCCATGTCGAATATGAAGGCTTTTATCAACAAGCGCCGTCCGCGCCGGCGTAACAGATACGGTCAACCACGCCCCATTCCGGCGGCTTCGAAGTCTTGGCCCATCCCTTCATGCCGTTTCTTCCAACCACCGAGCGGTCTCCAGCAGGGCGTCGATTCCTGCGCCGCCCGGGGCGGTGTGCGTCATCCTCCGATTGGCCGCCCTCAGCGCATTCATGTCACCTAAAGCTTGAGCGGATGCCAACGTGCCGAACGTATAGGGCGACCCTGGGATGGGCAGGTCCGGAGCGGTCTCCGGGGGCGTCATGACAAAAACGCCTGAATTCGGGCCTCCTTTGTGCAGCTGGCCGGTGGAGTGGAGGTATCGAGGTCCGTGGCCGAAGGCGGTTGCGGCCTTGAATCTCTTCATCGCCGCTTCTCTCAGTTCAGCGGCCGCCCGGTCCATCTCCGGCGTCCGGTCAGTGTAGGCAAGAAGGGCAAGGTAGTTTCCTTTATCCAGGCCCTCCAGGATTTCCCGGCTGAACTTTGAGTCTATCTCAGGAAGGAGTCCGGTGGACAGCCATTGCTCGATGATGCTGTCGGTCATGTCCTTTGCCGACTGAACGTCGGGTTGGTCGAACGGGTTTATTTTTAGAATGGACCCGGCAACGGCGACGGCCATCTCCCACAGGTAGAACTGAGCGCCTAAATCGTGGACGTCGTCCAGTTCGAGTCTAAGCGCTGGGTGTCCGGCGGATTCAAGGGCCTGCAAAGCCAGGTCTGAGTCCTGGTTGTCGTCGCCGGCCAGCCGCAGGTAAACGAACAGCCTGTCGTCCCCGTATGCTTCGGGACCCAACAAAGGCTCCTCCGCCACAGGTATAATTCCCCGTCCTTCCTTGCCTGTGCTTTCAGCTATCAGCTGTTCGATCCAGAGTCCGACGCTCGATATCCTCTTAGATGACACGAGCGTAACCTTGTCCCTTCCGCCGACGGCCAGAGCGCCCAAGGCCGCTCCCAACCACGCGGCAGGATTGTGCTCCAATGGGACGTCGGGACCGCACGCCGACGCCATCTTGACGGCCGACTCCAAGAGTTTCTCCAAGTCCATGCCTGCCAGCGCCGCCGGCGCCATGCCGAAGTTGGACAGCACGGAATAGCGTCCTCCGATGTCAGTCGGGTTAAAAAACACCTTCCGAAACCCCCGTTCTCCGGCAATCCGTTCCAGCGGCGTGCCAGGGTCAGTGACAGCCACGAAGGAGGCGCCCGCCCTGGCGTCCCCTACGCGTTTCGCCGCCAAGTCCCGGAAGTATGAGTAGAGGGACAGAGTCTCAATGGTGCCCCCGGACTTGGACGACACTATGAACAAGGTCCGCGCAGGGTCTATGGATTCCGCCGCTCGTTGGACGCAAGCGGGCACGGTTGAGTCAAGGACAATGAGCTTCGGATAGCCTCCGGAGGGTCCCAGGGACCGGCGGAGGGCCTCGGGGCCTAAGCTGCTGCCTCCCATGCCCAACAGTACGACGTGATCGAACGAGCCTGCCGCGTCTGAAGCGAAGGTCTTCAGTTCGGCCGCCTTGTGCGTCATCTCTTCGGGAGCAGTGAGCCATCCGAGCCGGTTGGAGATTTCGGTCGGACCAGGTCTCCAAACCGTATGGTCGCGGTCCCATATTCGAGGGACTACGCGGGCTTGCTCTAACGCCTTGAGGCCATGCCTGACCTGTTCGATATGACCGCCCAGCCCACGGGTGAGGGTCTCGATGGACAGGAATCCTGTACCTGTTCCGCCGCCGGACTCCGTCATCAGTGCGACTCCAGCTTGTTGAATACATCCAAAGCGGCTATGCGGTAACACTCGGCGAGAGTGGGATAGTTGAATGTATTGTTAAGTAGAAAGTCCAGGGAGCCGCCGAGTCCCATAATAGACTGGCCGATGTGGACCAGCTCGGACGCGCCTTCTCCGATAATGTGGACTCCCAGTATCTTCCGGGTCTCCCTGTGCACCAAGAGCTTCAACATTCCCACCGGATCGTTGATGATTTGTCCTCGGGCCGTCTCCCTGTAACGGGCCATGCCCACCTCATAGGGCACATTTCCCCGGGTCAACTGCTCCTCAGTCCCTCCGACCATCGATATCTCAGGTATCGTGTAAAGAGCGTATGGGATAGTGTCGGAGATTTGGCATATCTCGATTCCCAGGGCGTGACAGGCGGCGATGCGGCCCTGCTCCATCGACGTGGACGAAAGGGCCGGGAATCCAACCACGTCTCCAACGGCATAGATATGGGGAACATCCGTCTGGTAGAAACGGTTTACCCGGATGCGGCCCCTGGAGTCCGCCTCAAGGCCGACAGACTCCAGACCCAACCCATCGGTGGCGCCATTGCGTCCCACGGTGTAGAGGAGGACTTCCGAAGCAATGCGCTTATTGCTCTCAGTGTAGGCGGTCACCGTTGAGGACTCGGTTTCCACGTGGGTGACCTCCTCGCCCAGGCGGAAGATTACACCTTGCTGGCGCAGATGGTACAAGAGGGCTTCAAGTATTTCGCCGTCCAGGAACTCTAGAATCTCCCGCCGCTTGTCAACGACAGTGGCCTCAACTCCCAAGGTGGCGAAAATCGCCGCGTACTCCATCCCTACTGCGCCCGCCCCGACGATGGTGATGGTGCGGGGAATCGACTTCAGGCTGTAAACGTGGTCCGAGTCTATTACCGAGCGCCCGTCAACGGGAACTTGGGGCGAGCTTGCCGGAGCGCTTCCCACCGCTATGATTATCTTATCCGCAGAGACGGTCGTCCGGTCTGTCGCGCCGTCGATCTCCACGTCGTTGGACGATGCGAGCCTGGCTCGTCCTTCGTACAGCGCAACGCGGTTGCGGTGGAACTGGCTCTGCAGCACCTGTATCTCGTTCTCGATGACATGGTCGCAGCGAAAGGTCAGGTCTTGGATGGATATGTCTTCCTTGACTTTGTAGCTTATTCCGTAGACGCCCCTTTGCCTGAAACCGGTCAGGTGCAGGACGGCCTCTCTCAGGGCCTTGCTGGGGATGGCGCCCGTATTTACCGATGCGCCTCCCAGCGCCTGGGTCTTCTCCACTACGGCGACCCGTGTGTGCAGCTTGGCGGCCTGAATGGCTGCGCCATGACCGGCCGGTCCTGAACCTATGACCAGTACGTCGTAGTGTTCCATCTTTGAGTGGCGAACGCTTGACAGGGGAGCCTTTAGCCCCAGGATACGTCGATACTACATCCCGCCGTTTCACGTGTCCATCGGCCCAGGCCCGTTTTATGTCCAAGTCCGAATGGCCCGGAGGCAGCCACGGGCCGATAAAGCCGATTGAGTCAATGCGTCGTATCAAAATAGTGAGGTCCCCTAAGATATCGGGTCCGGGATTAGACCTGACCGGTTGGCGCTCAAGTCAGGTGGGCATACAATTGATTCAGCTTGTTCGATGCGGCAAAGGACAAATGCGAGGTGCTGTCGATGCTAGGAAACGCCCGCTTGATGCAGGGCCTGTTCAAAGACAAGCCGATTAAAAGCTACATTGTCCCTCTGTTAATGGGAGGGGTCGCCCTGGCTGTGGCGGTCGTGGGGGGACTGATAGTGGGTGGGGAGGGCGGCATCGACGGCGTCAACGGGTTCGTTGAAAAGCTGTCCGGCGGCTCTACCACCAACCTGGGAGATATCGCCCCAGCGAGATTCGGATTCGCTTTTGCAGCCGGAATGGTGGCGGCGGTGAACCCGTGCGGTTTCGCAATGCTTCCGGCTTACCTGGGCCTGTATCTGGGCACAAACGAGGGACAGGAGACCCGGAAGTTTGCATTGCAACGCTCTAACTTGCCCTCGGATTCGGTAGGTATAGACGGTCCCATCGATGCGACTGACATCATATCTCCAGCTCGCTTGTGGATGATAAGGTCGGGTGCAGCGCTTAGCTTCCTCATATTTGTCGTCGCCGGCCAAGTTCTTCTATGGCAATGGTTCCGTGAGGATGTGCACATCGCACTGAGAATCATCTACAGTGTGGTTACCGTCGGCAATACGATCTTAGTTCTAGCTTTAACTGGGTCGCGAGTTCGGCAACACGGCGCCCAATACGAATTAGAATTCTGGAGCTCGTTATGGTACAACGCCAAGACAATAGCGAAGGCGCTGCTGGTAGGGCTGACGGTCACCGCGGGATTCTTGCTGCTGTTCGGAGCCATCGGACTCATAATAGGCGGGGGGGGTGAACTCGTCAGGGACGCTCTACCGTGGATAGGACTTATTGTTGGAGGCCTGCTGGTCTGTCTCGGGGCCTGGATGCTCTCTGGGGGCAAGTTCTACTCCAATTTCGCCACCCAGGCAGCGTCCAAGATAGGCAACCCGAACCAGGTCAGCATAAAGGGCTACTTCCTCTTCGGCCTCAGCTACGGCATCGCGTCCCTAAGCTGCACGCTGCCAATATTCCTGGCGGTGGTGGGCACGAGCCTCACTGTATCGGACGTGCCCTCAGCGCTGGGACAGATGGCCTTGTACGGACTAGGCATGGGAGTGGTCATCATCGTGTGCACCATCGGCATTGCCATATTCAAAGGCGCGATGGTGGGCGCTCTCAGAAAAGTCCTCCCCTGGGTGCAGCCTATAAGCGCGGTGTTGATGGTGGTGGCAGGCATGTACATCGTATTCTACTGGCTGACACTTGGCCGCTCGCTTCTGGGCGTCTAAGCGCCGCACTCGGCGCTCCCAGGCCGCATGCCCGGCGCCGGAGCCGTCTTACTGGGAACGCCCGTCGCAGGTGTGGACAGCGTTTATCGCCGCGGGAGTCCTGTTCGGGATGGCTCTTCTCGCTGCGGCTTGCGGAGGCGCCGACGCTCCATCGCCTGAGCCTACGATGGACCCCGGGCCCACCAGGGACCTTCTCGGTCGGGACCCGAATTTTCGGGAAGAACTGGACGCGGCCGGTTTTTCCACAAGTGGATGGGCCACAGATTTCAGCAGGCACAGCGTACCCTACGATGAAATCACCGTCGGAATCCAGGGCAGGGACCGCATCCCTCCCATCGACCGCCCGGTCTTCACCGACTTTCAGGACGCGGACGCATGGATGGACCCTCAAGAGCCGGTCATTGCCCTGGAGATCGGTGGAGTCGCCAGGGCGTATCCCCTTCAGGTGCTGATATGGCACGAAATAGTCAACGATGCAGTCGGCGGAACGCCGGTGGCGGTGACCTTCTGCCCCTTATGCAACTCCGCCGTCGCCTTCGACCGGAGGCTGGACGGCGTGGAGTATGACTTCGGAACGTCGGGGAACCTACGGAACAGCGACTTAATCATGTGGGACAGACAGACCGAGTCGTGGTGGCAACAGTTCACCGGAGAGGCCATCGTTGGGGAACTCACAGGAAAGACTCTGGCCATGCTTCCAGCTTCCATCATCTCCTATCAAAGCTTCAAAGACGCCTATTCAGATGGCGACGTGCTGTCCAGGGACACGGGATTCAGCAGGGACTACGGCTCCAATCCCTACGGCGGGTACGATACGGTTGACCGTCCGCCTTTCTTGTACGACGGCGAGCTTGACGGGCGGCTCCAGCCCAAGGAGAGGGTCGCCGCCGTGACCGTCAACGAGACCGACGTCGCCTTTCCTTTCTCAGTCCTGGAGCGTGAACGGGTGGTCAACTACTCGTTAGGCGACCAAAATCTGGTCGTCTTCTTCAAGCCAGGGACCAAGTCCGCCGTTGACAGCGGAATCATAGCCCTCTCGAAAGACGTGGGAGCGACCGGGGTGTTCGACCCGCACGTGAACGGCGAGAAGCTGATTTTCAGACCGGCCGGCGGCGACATCGTGGACGAACAGACCGGCAGCGTCTGGAACATAGTGGGAGAAGCCGTCAGCGGTCCCTTGTCCGGGACCCGATTGACCCCCGTCGTGCACGCCAATCACTTCTGGTTCGCCTGGGCGGCGTTCAAACCAGAAACCGTCATATACCAGGGACAGTCATAGGTCTTGGCGGTATAATGACCGCCGAGCCGCCGGCCAAGCGACTCTAGAAGCTTGCAACACTCAGCCAAGAGGCAGCAACATGAGCCAAGACCGAGGCAGCAGCAGCCAGGACACCGTGACCGGGGACGTCCTGCTGGAAGCCCAGTTCGACACTAATGTCATCCCTTACGGGCAGTGGCTCGTGACCCTTCTTCTCATCATAACGGTCGTGGGCATACCACTAATCCCCTTCTGGCTGTGGTTCAGCCTGTGGTACGGCCCGGAATCCCACCGGCGCATGTCCGGGCGGCTGACCGCTCAGGCGCTGGAGATACGCAAGGGCGTGTTCTTCCGCACCGAGTCCACCATCCCCCTCAACCGCATCACCGACCTGCGCCTGCACGACGATCCCCTTATGCGCCACTACGGGCTGCGCGGCCTGAAGGTCGAGACTGCGGGTCAAGGGGGAACCACGGGGAGCGAGGGCAACCTCGTGGGCATAATCGACGCAGTCGAGTTCCGCAACGCCGTGCTGCTCCAGAGGCAAAGGGAGTCGGCAGCCGAACCGACTGCCGACTCCCCTGCGGCGCCCGCCGGAGTCACAGGTCTTCTGACCGAGATACGCGACATCCTCACCCGCATGGCAGCAAAGGAGGCGTAATCAGCAGGGTTGGCCGGACGGTATGGGAGGCATTCATGGCTCCCTTCCCGTACGCGCGACAAATACTGTAGACGCTACTACGGTTAGGCACACGTCATCTGTATAAGCGATAGTTGGACGGCGATAAGAGGTAGTGTCAGCTAAAGGGCCACTGTCTTATGCTATTATTCGTTGTGATTCCCATAGGAGGCTCTAGAAACCTGCAATGGCCAGCATCACAGATCTAGTCGTATACCTTAGCACTGGCAGGTGCGTAGCCTGGGTTGGTTCCGGACCTTCCATCGACGTAGGACTTCCAGGTTGGCGGAAGCTAGCCCAAGAGGTCCTAGAGTCTTGCCGCAGGCAACGACGATATAGTTTCCAGGAGATCGAGGCTTTCTATCGCGAAGCCAAATACCCAGAGATGTTTGACGAGGTCGAGAGGTCTTACGGGAGGGAGTTCCTAGTTAATACATGTAGTGGACTGCTACAAGACCCAGGCGGTACGAATGTTGTCTATGAGACACTCGCGACACTAGGTTTTCTAGCCTACTTTACTACGAACTATGATGACCTCTTGCTTCGGCATATCGACCAAGCCGGGAAAGTATTCACGAGGTATCTTAACACCTCAGAGGACCTTGCCACTGTCGACGTTGACGTCACTCCAGCTCTTGTAAAGCTACATGGTGACTTTTCGGACCCGAACAACGCCATCCTTACGCGCGGGGACTATCAGCGTTGGTACAAAAGCGGAGATGGTGAAGGCTTCCGGATATTCCTGCGTAGTTTCCTAGCTAGAGACCGCCTCCTCTTTGTTGGTTATTCAATGAGTGACCCTGAAATCCTCCAGTTTCAGGAAGAGATACAGGTAAACTTGAGAAGAAAAGTCCGCTCGATAGCGATCCTAGCGAATGTGCCAGATCACGAAAGGAGGCGGTGGAGCATAGATTACAACATTGACGTACTGCCATATCGAGCCGTGGACCAAGACCACAGCGAGTTGACCGCCATTCTGACATCGGTGTCCAAGGTTCTCTCTACTGGACCGATTGCTGAGGAGAGAAATAGCACCGAGGAATTGAAAAGGGCCGAGGCACTATACCTCTGGTACAGATTCTCACCAGGCCATGGTGAGACCGCCGCGGTAGATGCGTTGCAATCAGTGATCCTCAGTCTGCTTGTTGACTGTCCAGATGGATTGGACATTAGTTCGATAAAGACAAAGGTCGCATCAGAAATGGGAGTCCAAACGGCGACCTATGAAAAGGATATCGAGAACTCCATCGAGAGACTCGGACGATCAGGATGGATAGACGCTTCCGGAGGCAGATACCGGGTCGAATCCGGAAACCGGAGTACGATAAGAGCCTACGAACGAAGATTCGAGAACATGATGACGGCGTTCGAGCAACAGGTAACCATGGACGCCGTCAAACTATTCGACGTTGACGAGGAGGCTGGCCCGAGGTTTTCGCGACTTCTTGTCGAAACTTTGATCGACATATTCGAGAACCGAGGTCGCGAGATACTAAGAGTCGCTTTCGAGGACAGTCCTATCAGTCCATCAGGGGCGTTAGAACTCATTGAGACGGTCTGGCGCAAGGCAAACCGTCTTAGCGATCCTGCGGATAGGCCCAGGTTCGTTCGCCTGGTACTCACTACTATGTTTGAACCCAGAGGGATATACGGAAGCGTATTGAATTACTTCGCCAAGGCTTTTTTCTGCATACAAGCACTTGGCACAAACAAAACGGTTAACGGAATTGTTGCTGATGTCATCGGTGATCGGGCACTCTTAGTCGACGCCAACATCCTTATTCCGCTGACAGCCCGATACGAAGACCGGCACCAATTTATCGCTGCTGTCATACAAGCGTGCCGAGCCGCAGGTGTTCGCCTATACACAACAGTGTCCTCTGCCGATGAGGTCTCGAGACACGTACGGTGGGCTATCAACCTGACCGAGGAGTTCGGAACACTCTCTTCTGAGGTTTTGTATGCCGCTACAGGCGAAGGACACTACGAAGCTAATGCCTTCCTAAAAGGCTTTATTGCACTTGATCCCAAGTCGCGCGACCGGTCGTTCAAGCAATACATTCGCGATTGCTTCGGTGGAAGCTACAGTTCCACCAGCTTCCATAACTTCTTCTCTGAACAGTTGGGAATAATCGTGATTGACCAAGCAACTGTCCGTGACGTGAAAAAGCAGTACCAACAAGAGTACGACGACGCCATCTCTCAAATTTCACAATGGAACCTTCAACGTAAGGAGGACGAACGAAAAATTGATCGCAGGATAGAGAGTGAAGCAGAAGCCTATGTCATAGTCAGACACTGGAATACCGTTAGAAACATATTGAAAGCAGAGGCCGGAAGTAGATGCAGCTACTTGACCTACGGGACAACAGTCGGTCGACTTGGCACAACTCTTAATGCCTCGACTGTCATGGTGTCAGTGCCGCCTGAGGTCATTTGGGAAGTTCTTACGACCCTCAACGGTAGGGCTGAAGCTGACTTGCCTGAATTCAGAAGCCTGATGAGCTCATCCTACTTCAGAATGTCAGACCACTTTGTCGATAAGGAGCGTTATAGAACTTTCTTTAGACCCGTGATAGATGCCGCGAAAGACAAGCTTCAAGGCATGCACCCCTTTGTACAGGAGATACTCGGCATTGAACTAACTGACGAACACCTCAACGGATATGCGGACGAAGACTTGCCCGCCGTTCTGTCTTCAGCAGAAAGCATGGCCAACCGCAAGGCATCTCTAGATGAAGCCTTTACCCAAAAAGTCATATCTGAAAACGAGGGCTTACGCGCCCAGCTCAAGGAGTACCAAGAACGGGAAGCAAAACGGAAAGAGTTCGTCGCTAGGCAGCGACGAGGTGATATATCCAGACGAGCTAGGCGAAAGTCCAATTGAACTAAGTCACCCCCACCTGAGCAACGTTCGTTAAGAAGCGCAATTCGGCTGCGAAAAAGAGGTTGCTGGTTCAAGGTGTGGAAGATTCTGGTCTGGACCAATCCCCTCCTCATCTCACTCTTCCGACGCAGAAAGACCATCTGGACCGGATGGTATTCGGATGCGGTACGGTAGACTGTCTAGGGTTCCCGGCTCAGGGATGCGTCCGGCGTCGTGGACAGCCGGTTCAAGGACCCACTCTTGCGTAAGTCGCGTTAAGTTATAATTCCACGGAATCCCAAGCGGGAGCCTGGAATTGGTCCGTCTTTACGCCTCTGACAACGCCTGGTTGAAACAGGAGCTCCGCGCTCCTTGTTGATTTCCGACTGGCGCATACGCCTAGCCAAGTCCCTGCCTTTTTACTATGGATGGGTGGTGTTTGGCGTGATGGGCCTCGTCAGCTACTCTTCCCGGCCTATGATGGCCGTAGCCACCCTTGCCGTCTTCATGGTGCCCATGACCGAGGAGCTGGGGTGGTCCCGCGGCCAGTTCGCCGGCGCGGTAAGCCTGGGCGGAGTGCTGGCAGTCGGAATATCGCCGCTGGTGGGATGGTGGGTGGACCGGTACGGTTCTGCGGTAGTCGTGGCGGCCGGCGGCGTCATTACCGGCGGCTGCGCCATCGGCCTGTCGATGATAGCCCATCCGGCGGCATTCTACGGCCTCTACATACCCGGCCGCATGGCCTTTGCCAGCCCTTTGGAACTGGGGCCGTCCACTTCGCTCAGCAATTGGTTCGTGCGCCGTCGGGCATCCGTCCTCGGGTGGTTGGGAGTGACCCACGGGACCGGCCTGACGATCATGCCCTTCGTCGCTCAGATGCTGATTCAGGGATATGACTGGAAGACAGCGTGGTGGGTGCTGGGGGCGTACACATTATCCATCGCCGTGGTTCCGGCTCTCCTGCTGGTGGCCCGACGCCCTGAGGACATGGGTCTGGAACCGGACCTGGAGCCCGCATCGGATGCCGACCCAGCGCTTGCAGCCAACGCCGCTCGTCGACAAGCCGGAACGGAACCGGAGTACACACTAAGGCAGGCTCTCTACACCCGGGCCTTCTGGTCTCTGGCGGCTTTTTCAGCGGCGGGGTTCATGGTGCAAGCCGGAGTAAGCCTGCACCAGGCGGGACACTATTTGGAAAGAGGCATAAGCGCGGTGGGCGCAGCAGGCACGGTCAGCGCTTTTGCATTCTCCCAGGTCCCAGGCGGCTTGTTCTGGGCTTACTCGTCCAAACGTATCCCCATCCGGTTTTTGCTGGCCGCCACAGGTCTGGTGGTGGGCGCAGGGGCGGTCGGCACTGCCTACAGCAGCACGCTGGCGGCGGGAGTCGCCTCGGCCAGCTTGCTGGGCGCAGGCGTGGGAGGACTCCATACTTTGCTGCGGATTGCCTGGGCCGACTACTACGGCAGACGCCACCTGGGGAGCATCAGGGGAGTCACGCTGCCGGTCCAAATCGCCGGACAGGCTTGCGGCCCGGTGATAGCCGGGTTCATGTACGACGCCCGGGACAGCTATCACGCGGCCTTCCTGTTCTTTGCCGCGGCGGTGGCTGTGGCGGCGGCGCTGGTGCTGTACTCCACGCCCCCCTCGCGGACGGGCCCGGAGCCAAGCCGGGCATAGGGGTCTTTGCCGGACAACCAGCACTTCCCGGGCTGTCTCGGCGTATGTTGTGGCCCATGCGCCGATATGAGCACGGCAGTGGAAGTGGGTACAGGTCGTCCCCAGCGGATGTCCAGGTCGTCTCCGGGTCAGTTGCCCGGCGCCGTCAACCCGCGAGCCTGGGAACCCCAACATACCACGGAGCCTCCGATCTTCACCCCGCAGGTGTGGCGGCTCCCCGCGCTGACGGAGGCGAACTCCCCCTCGGGCGGCGTCGCTTGGCCCTTCCAATCAGAGCCCCAGCAGGCCACGGCGCCGTCCGTCTTCACTCCGCAGGAGTGCAACTCCCCGGCGCCGACGCTGGCGAACTCCCTCTGCGGTGGCGTCGCTCGGCCGCGATCATCACTGCCCCAGCAGGCGACGGCGTCATCGGTCCTAATCCCGCAGGTGTGGCGGCTCCCCGCGCTGACGGAGGCGAACTCCCCCTCGGGCGGCGTGGCTCGGCCGCTACCATCATCGCCCCAGCAAGCGACGGTGCTGTCGGTCCTCACCCCGCAGGTGTGGCTGCCCCCCGCGCTGACGGAGGCGAACTCCCCCTCGGGCGGCGTCGCTTGGCCGTACTCATCCCAGCCCCAGCAGGCGACGGCGCCGTCGCTCCTCACCCCGCAGGTGTGGCTGCCCCCCGCGCTGACGGAGGCGAACTCCCCCTCGGGCGGCGTGGCTCGGCCGCTACTATCACTGCCCCAGCAGGCGACGGTGCTATCGGTCCTCACCCCGCAGGTGTGGCGGCTCCCCGCGCTGACGGAGGCGAACTCCCCCTCCGGCGGCATGGCTTGGCCATCCACATCACTGAACGCAGAGCCGTAATAGTGCTCATCATCGCCCCTGCAGGCAACGGTGCCGCCGGTCCTTACCCCGCAGGTGTGGATGCGCCCGACGCTGACGGAGGTGTACTTGGGCCCAGTTATCTGGGCTTGCCCTCCAAGGTTGGGCGTGGGCGTCGGCTCAGGCGTGGGCACGGGTGTGGGTTCAGGCGTGGGCACGGTGGACACGGGTGCGGGTTCAGGCGTGTAGGTTGGATTGGGAGTGTGGGTGGGTTGCGGGGTAAAAGTTGGCTCTGGTGTATTCAGTTCGATGGTTGACCGTTGGTCGCCGGTGAGGGGTGGTTCCGTGGCGGAGAGAGTAGAGAACATACCGGGAGGCGGCGTCGGGGATGCCCCCGTCTCTCCCGTCGAGTCGGTACAGGCCAGCATCATCAGCAGGGCCGATGCGCCAACTGCCATTCGCAAGAGCGCCTCCAGTGGGCGTTCCCCTGTGTTCCTTCTCAGCATATCGTCATTCACCCCAAACCGCCTCTCAGAAGAGGCTCACCGCTGCCTGCCTAACCCGCCAATGCGGTCGATTAGCAGGCCACGCGGCCCTGTCCGTCTTCACTCCGCATATGTAGTTATACCCGGCGCTGACAGTGGCGAACTCACCATCCGGCGGCGTCGCTTGGCCGTCCTCATCATCGCCCCAGCAGGCGACGGAGCCGTCGGTCCTCACCCCGCACGTGTGGGAGCCCCCGGCGCTGACGGAGGCGAATTCCCCCCTGGCGGCGTGGCCTCGCCGTAGTAGTTTTCGCCCCAGCAAGCGACGGAGCCGTCTACCATGACGCCGCAGGTGTGGCCGTCCCAAATGTCCCCCCCGGCGCTGACGGAGGCGAATTCGCCTCCCGCCTTATCGCCGCCTTCGCAGGCGGCCAGGGCCAAGACCAGGACCGCTAGGAGCAGGACCAGAGCGCCTCCCAACGGAATCATCAGGAAGCTGGCGCATCGGTTGTCAGGTCTACCGGTCATAGCGTTGCCTCCTCATGGTCTAATGCCTCGGCGAACAGCCGCGAGGCAAGCAAGGAGCGGTCGCTGTATGGACGTTTGGCTTGGGCAAAAGGAAGGGCCGCGCCAACCGCTGTCTCTACTCTATCAATCGGCCCGTAGAATGCCAAATGAATGCTTTTCAGCAGGTGAGCCAACATGCCAAAGAATTCTACAGCATAGATGCGCGGAGGGAATTAGGACTGGGTCACAGGTCGAGAACGAACCTCAAAGTGAAGGTTCTTGATTTTGTCCAGTTTGGGGGACTATTGGGTGAGTGTGCCGAACACGTCCGTCCACCAGTCTATGTCCTGCCTGCCGTAAATCGAGCGGACCTGGACGACCCCGTTCTTGTCCACCCCGACTTTGGATGACTGGGAGGTGATCTTGTAGGTGCGGACGATGTCCGTGCGGGCAACGGATATGCGGTAGCTTAGGCCCTCGTTGTCCCGGTAGGAACGCACCGTGCCCTCCGATTCATTAGGGTCGGTGCCAATGGCAATGACGGTCACGTCATCTGACTGGGCGGTCAGTCCCTGCAGCGTCCGTAACTCGGCGCGGCAGTGCGGTCACCAGGTTGCATAGAAGTAGAGCAAGACCGGACCGCTCCCGCGAAAGTCCGACAGGGACAGCGTTTCTCCGTCGATGGTGGTCAATTCGAAGTCCGGCGCCATCTCCCCGACGTCATACCCCACTTTCAAGCTCGGCGCCTGAGTCGGTGTGGGCGGCGGAGGCGTGGCAGTGGGAACTGGGGTTGCTGTGGGCGGCGGGACAGCTGTCGATGTAGCGGTGGGGACAGGCGTAGGCGGCGGAGAAGTGGCGGGCCGGACTGGCGTGGCCGTGGCCGCCGGGGCAGCGGTGGCTGTAGGAGCCCTGATGGGCGGGGCCGCCGTAGCCGTTGCGGGCTTTCCAGGTTCAGGGTCCGGGTCACTGGTGCGTACGAGCGGTGTGGATGGCGGGCTGGCGGGCAACGACGACGCCTTTTGCGTGGGCGCAGGTTCCGACGGCGCCGTCGAGGTTACAGGCTGTTCCGAGAGCTTGCCGAACGCGTCCGACCACCAGCCGTCTCCCCGGGTGCCGGGACCGGACCGGACCTGGACAACCCCGTTCCGATCCACTCCGACTTTCGAGGACTGGGAGGTGATGTTATAGGAGCGGACGATGTCCGTACGGGCGGCGGCCATGCGATAAGCTATGCCCTGACCGTCCCGATAGGAGCGCACCTTATCCGAAGATTCAGAAGGGTCTGTCCCAATGGCTATGACCTTCACCTCATCGGATTCGGCGGTCAACTCTTGCAGCGTCCGTAACTCGGCGCGGCAGTGTGGTCACCAGGTTGCGAAGAAATAGAGCAGGACCGGACTGTCCCCCCGAAAGTCCGACAGCGACAGCGTCTCTCCGTCGATGGTGGTCAATTCGAAGTCCGGCGCCATTTCCCCGACTTCATAGCCCACTTCGAGGCTAGGGGCCTGAGTCGGTTCAGCCGCCGTGGTTGCCGTGGCAGACAGTGTCGGCGCGGCCGGCTCGCCGGTGGGTGAAGGCCCAGCCGTTTGCGTTGGCGAGACCTCTGACGCTGTTGGAGAGGGCGTAGGCCTCTCTCCGCCGCAGGCCGCTAAGGCCGCCAGCAAAAGCGCGCTCGATAGAAGAAGTCCTACCCTGGTCACGACGCTGCTCTTCAGTATCCTTCGGCTCTCCATTCAAAGGCCAGTGTTGCATAGCGTACGAAAATCGCTCCGCCTGGTCGGGCCAGGGGTCCATTGATGGCGAGCATGGCTATGGTGTATTCGGAGCCCGGTTCCGTCTCAACGGCCAACGGGACTCGCTGCGGAATGTTGAAACCCTGGACCGAACCTCTGACAAGGTCTATCTCGCCGTTTACCCAGACCTCGCCGTAGTCGTCGATGCAGGTCTCGAAGTATGTACGGGCGCCCTTCGTGTCCCTGCCGTTCACCTGTTCGGGTATGACGAGCTTGGTCCTGTACCACCCAAAGGTCAAACGGTGCGACCTCCACTGACCTATGTCGTCTATGACTTCCCACGACGAGTCGTCGTAGTCCGTAAGACGAGCCGGACTGTTTTCCAACAGGGCCACCAGGCCCTGGTTAGGCTCACCCGGGACCAGGCCGGGTCCGAAACGCCACTGGCCTCCGGCCAGCTTCAGGTGATCGGGGTTGGTCAGGTCCAATGCTGATCTAGGCATGTTCTCCCCCTATGCAAGATTTTACGAAAGTTCGGGCCGTTCGGATTCCATGAAGCTGCTTTGACAGATTGTCCAAATGGAGGCGTATGCCATCGCCCTCCTTTGGTCTGAGACGGGCGCGTGCGCTCCCTGGGCGTGAGGCTTCATTGGGAACGATGGGATTGTACTTAGGGCCAATGCGCCCGTCAAGAACAGCCCGCAGTCAGCCGGAGGTCCGGGCCGGGGCCGCCTCGCCCGCCTCAGAAGAAACGACCGACGTTCCCCGAGTCTTGCGCCCCAGCATCAGCAGGCTGACGATCAAGGTGCATGACAGTATTATGGCCCCGCTCAGGCCAAACGCAAAGGCTGCGCCTTGGCGCTCTCCTATTTCGCCCATCAGGTACGCCCCCAGAGCCGTAGATCCCCAGGTGATCATGTGGACGCTCATGACTCTGCCTCGGTATTCGTCGTCGGCCAGGGTTTGCAGCATGGTGACGCTCATAATCTGAAACGCCACGTGAAAAGCTCCTATGGCGCACACCGTGGCCAAGGCCCATCCGAACCCGGTGACCTGGGAAAGGATGAGAAGGCCCGCCCCATAGCCGATGCCTCCGATGAAGAGCTGCCTGAAGGGACGCGTCCGGGCTCCCACCATAGCCACGACACCCGTCATGGCGAGGCCGCCGACGCCCGCGGCCAGCAGCAACCGGCTGTACGTGTCGATGCCCCCTGTGATGACCTTGTCCGCCAGTACCGGCATAAGGTTCTGGAAGGCGGCCCCGAACATGCTCACCACCAGGCCCAGTCCGATGACCCCGGCTATCGTCCGTCTGCGGCTGATGTACTGTATCCCGCGCAAGAGACTTTGGACGGGTGATTCCTCCCTGGCCTTGGGCTTGTGGCCTTCGGGGTCCATTAGGCACAGAGCGCCCACGGTAAAAACGTACGCGCCTCCGATGAGGTAGAAGATGCTCTGTATGCCCCACAAATTCGTAAGGGGACCCAGCAGTATAGGGCCAATGATTGCGGCGCCCCCGAACACCATGGAATAAAGGGCTATTGCCCCGGCCAACTGCTCCCTGGGCACAAGGGAAGGGACCATCGCCGAACGGGAAGGGATGTCTATCGACAACAGGACGCCGGTGGCCAACGATATGGCTATCAAGTGCCACGGCTCTATCACGTCGGCGCTTATCAATGCTCCCGTAACAACGGCCAGGACGGCGAATAGACCTCTCGTTGCACGCAGAAGCTTCAGGCGGTTCACCCTATCGGCCAGCACGCCTCCCCACACCGACAGCAGCAACACCGGCCCCAATCCGGCCGTGGTGACCAAGCCAACCTTGGCAGCCGACCCGGTCATGTCGTGCATGAGCCATAGACGGCCCGCGATCAGGGACCACATCCCTATGTTGGAAAAGGCGGCGCCCACCCAAAAAAGGCTGTACTCCCGATAGCGGAAGCAGGAGAACGCTGAATTCTCGTAGGCGGCCCTGAGGTTCATGGAGCGTCCCGAGGCCCCTCGGCATCGAGCCGGTCCAGCAACGCCTTGGCCCACGCCCGCAAATGGTCCTCCTGGTCAAGTCCGCAATGGGGACACTCGAAGTCTCCATATCGCAGCCGGGTGCTGCATGAGTAACAGCCAAAGACCGCGGACATGGCGGCAAGTATCAGGTTTATGCGGGTGTTTCGGCTCAAGCAGCGCCACCGTCGTATAAGTCGATTGCCCCAAGTTTAGCACAGGGGAAATGCTATACTGGGCCGAAAATCAGCCAGACGACGGAGGATTCGATGACAAGGGCGTTAGTGATTCAGGGAGCGGGAATGAACATGCGAGGCAAAGCTCAGATCGACATCTTCGGACCGGATACGCTGGAGCAGATCAACGAAAAGGTTCAGTCCTACGCGGACGCGCTGGGCATGGAGGTGGAATTCTTCCACTCCAATATCGCCGGAGAGGTTGTGAACGCCCTCTACCAAGCTCACGAAAGCGGAGTGGATGCGGCGCTCATAAATCCCGCCGGGTACACCACGGCCGGCGGACCGCTAATCAGCGCCGTGACCCAGGTCGGTTATCCCGTAATCGAGGTCCACGCATCCAACCCCGCCTCACGGGGAGTCTCTTCGACCTTTCTGCCCGTCTCCAAGGCGTGCATATACGGAGTGGGAGTCTACGGATACTGCCTGGGCCTGCAGGCCGCCAAACATCTGACCGGCAGGGACTAGCTCCGAAGAATCGTGTTCTTGACCCTCGTCCAACGTGAACGGAGCCGGTCGCTGGCGTTAAGGAGACCCTGAAGGCTCTTGTACCGGGAGGAACTGAGTTTGGAGACCCCCAGAGCCTTGGCGGCCTCTGACGCCGCCTTGGACCCGGCGATGCTCTCACCGGGGACCTGGGACCAGGCCTCGTCTATCCGTTCCTCTATCCGTTCCTCTATCCGTTCCTCTATCCGTTCCTCTATCCGTTCCTCCAGACCGCTTCCGATGTCGTTGCCATAGGACGCCGGCTCCTCTTCACTTGAGGAGACCTGTGAGGAGACCTGCTGTGAAGCCCTGGAGGGCGCCGCCGCCGTTCCTATCAGCTCAACAAACACGTCTCCTCCTCTTCCCCGCGAGCGGTGCAATTTCACCAGAGGAGAGCCGTTGAGGAAATGCGTAAAGTTCCTGTGCCCCAATGTTTTGTAATCGAAGCTGGGGTCCATGCGGAGCATGGTGTTGTGCAGCTTTGCGGCGACCACCTGACCCTGATCATCCAAGGACGCCTCCATCGCGCGCACCAACAAAGAGTCGGTTTCTTGTTTCAGGGCTGACGTGTCCACTGAGGGCTTTTTCCCATCGGACAACGACATATATCTGTCGCAGGAATTGACCAAAGCCCGAGAGACCACACCTATATGTCCCGCCCCTATCACCGTCTTGCCTGATCCCCTTAGCGTGGACACAAGGGGAACGAAGTCGGTGTCGGAAGATACGATGACGTAAGTGTCCATAGCCGGGTTCCTATGCATCATGTCTATTGCGTCTATGGCCAGCTGAATGTCCGCAGCGTTTTTCCCGGAATTCGTGTTTCTAAAAACGTGCCGCGCTTCGATTCCCAACGACAGCAGTTGATCGCTCACGTTCGGCGCCTTGGACCAGTCGCCATAGGCCCGTCTGACTATTATCCTTCCAACATCGGAAAGTTGATCGAACAGGTGCTGTATTGATCCCAGTCCGACATTCTCAAAATCTATAAGTACGCCTATCTGGCTTTCCGCCACTCTCGACCTCCACCATCAGTTTGCGCATCGTTGTCCTAGAATCATATCACGGGACCCGATAGTGGGCCGCCTTGCGCATTAACCCGCATTGGAACCCCGACAGCCGGAATGTTATCATAGATGGCACGGCGGACCGAAAGGCCGCCGGAAACCCGTATAGCGTGAACTTGCAGGAAGGTATAGATGAGCAAGCTCCTAGACAGGCTTGACAGGATCAGCAGAGGAACTGTGAACCAGATAGGTTTCGGGGTGGCCACCCGCGTGGAGAAGACGCCCCCAATGGTCCTGGTCGGCAAAATCGGCAAGGCTAAGGCGGCGTCAACCGCGGCCGCTTTATCGGATGTAGGGTTCGACGGCGCCGTTCTGGACGGCATCGGAATCGATGACGCGGGAAAGTTGGCTGATTCCCTGAAGGGTGTGCCTTGGGGACTGAAGCTCGACGAGGTTACTCAAGAACTCGTGGCGGGTTCCAGGGAGAAGGGATGCGATTTTCTGGCCTTCCATCCCGACAAAGCCTTCCTGGAAGCGCTCTCGGACGATGGCAAGGACGAGGAGGAAGAGGGCCGCATCCTGTGCATCCGAGCGGATATGGATGAGAGGTGCCTTCAAGTCATAGAGGACCTTCCTGTTGGAGCCGTGCTTCTGTCGCTGGATTCGGTCAAGCCTCCCCTAACCTTGGACCACCTGCTGACCATAGGCGCCGTCAGGGGCGCCTTCGGCAAATACCTGCTGGTCGAGCTCTCCGGAGACCTGTCGTCAGCCGAACTTGAGGGATTGCGAGACATAGGAGTGGATGGAATCGTCGTCGACGCCACCGCTATGTCCAAGACGGCCCTCAAGAGGTGCAAGGAACGCCTGGAAGGTCTTTCACGACGACAGCGCAAGTCTCAAGGCAGGGCGGAAGCGTTGCTGCCCATGGGCGGTCACGTGGCAGAGGACATCGACTATGACGAATCAAGGCGCTGCCGGACGACAGGCCGATATGGAGGAGACTAATGTCTAGAATGGCAATCATCGGGACCGGAATGGTTGGCGCCTCCCTGGGTCTGGCTGTAAAGCAAGCCAAGGTGAGAGACCTGGAGATCGTTGGCTCCGACATAGAGCGCCGGAACGCAAACAAGGCAAAAGACATGGGAGCCCTGGACAGAGTCTCAGGCTCCCTGGTGGGTGCAGTGCAGAACGCCCAGGTTGTGGTCATATCCACGCCGGTCATGGCCATCAAAGACGTTATGGATATAATCGGGCCGTCGTTGGAACCCGGATGTCTTGTGACGGACACGGGCAGTTCCAAGGGACTTGTCCTTGCTTGGGCCGAGGAGCGCCTTCCCGCCAACGTCAACTTTGTGGGGGGGCATCCCATAATCGGCAGCGACGGATCGGGGCCGGAAGCCGCACGGGCCGACGCCTTCAACAATCGACCCTATTGCCTTATCCCCAGTCGGAGGGCCTCCCAAAACCACGTACAGACTCTCAACGACCTGATACGCACCATAGGAGGAAAGCCGTACTACATAGACCTGGCGGAGCACGACTCGTTCGTCGGCGCCGTCGACCAGCTGCCGACCCTGCTTGGTGTGGCCCTGGTGAGCTGCACGTCTCAGAGCCCATCCTGGGACGATATAGCCCAGGTGGCCTCCGTCCAGTACAGAGAGATGACAAAACCGGCTGCCCTTGATCCCCAGGCGACGAGCGACTCAGTCCTCAGCAATCGAGAGGGAGTTGTGTCGTGGATCGATTCGTTCATCGGGCATCTCTATGAAGTCCGCCAGATCCTGATGGAGCATGAAGACAAAAACGCCGCCCTTAAGGACCTGTTCTATCAGGCGGCACACGAGAGGGCCCGGTGGATGGCCGGAGCCGTGAGCCCGGAGATGCGGTTCAACTCCACCAGAGAACGGCCTCCAACAGCCATGGAAAGCATGGGGCGGATGTTCACGGGAGACCCCTCAGCCCAAAAGAAGCTTTTTGGCCGGAGCATCACCGGAGAGCGGGCTTCGGACGAGTACAAACGGAGGTAGAGGTTATTGGCCAGGCAGGCGCTGCGTAGGCCGCGGACCTTGCGTGGCGCGGTTGACATACCCGGCGACAAGTCCATCTCACACCGGGCGTTGATGTTCAACGCTCTTGCGAGCGGGTCCGCCACAGTGTCGGGCCTTTCTCTTGGGCAAGACGTTGCATCGACCATGGAGTGCCTACGCAATCTTGGCGTCCGGTTCGAATTCTCAGAGGGCCGCGTTAAGGTGCACGGGTCCGGCGGCTTCCTCCAGGAGTCTGCGGACATCCTGGACGCCGGCAACAGCGGCACCTCGATGCGGCTGCTTTCAGGTGTCCTCGCAGGGCAGCCCATCTTCTCTATCCTGACGGGGGACGGCTCCCTCAGGACGCGGCCCATGGGAAGGGTCATAGGCCCACTGTCCCAGATGGGCGCCGCTATTTCAGGCAGAAACGGCGACACCCTGGCCCCCCTCGCCATACGAGGGGGTTCTCTCAAGGGCATCGAATATTCACTGCCTGTGGCCAGCGGCCAAGTCAAGTCGGCGATAATCCTTGCAGGCATATACGCCGACGGGGAAACATTGGTCCACCAGCCCGCCCGGTCAAGGGACCACACCGAGCGCATGCTCCGCGCCATGGGAGCCCACATCGAGGAAGACGGTCTCTCCATACGCGTGAGTCCTGCGTCTCTAGAGGCTGTGAACGTTTTCGTGCCGGGCGACGTCAGCTCCGCCGCCTTCTGGCTGGCGGCGGGGGCCTGTCACCCCGACGCCAGGGTGTCCGTTCGTGGAGTGGGAATCAATCCCACCCGCAACGGCATTCTAGATGTCCTGGAGGAAATGGGCGCCGACATCAGTTATGTGAACCCCCGGACCGAAGGCGGAGAGCCCGTGGCCGACCTGGTGGTGCAGTCCAGCGAACTGAAGGCCGTTCACGTCGGCGGAGAAACCGTCCCCCGGATGATAGACGAATTGCCTGTCCTGGCGGTTGCGGCGTGTTTCGCCGACGGCGTCACGCGCATAACCGACGCCGAGGAGCTCAGGCACAAGGAGACGGACAGGATCGCCATGGTCGTCCGGGAGTTGTCCCGTCTGGGAGCGCGAATCGAAGAGCTTCCCGATGGAATGGTCATCCACGGCACGGGAAAGCTGACCGGATCGGCCTGTGAAAGCCACGGCGACCATAGGCTGGCCATGTCTCTGGCTGTTGCAGGAATGCTGGCCGACGGTGAAACGATCATAGACGGCGCCGAGTTGGCCAGCGTCTCATACCCGGAGTTTTGGGACCACCTATCCTCCCTGAGCGAGATTCCGGCGGCCTCGGGATGACCGACGACGTCAAACGGGGCGGCGAATCTTCCGCCCCGCCCCTGTTGATCGTGCTGTCCGGCCCCTCGGGTGTGGGAAAAGATGCGGCGCTTAACGAATTGCGCAATCTGGGGCGCCCGTGGCATTTCGCCGCAACGGCCACAACAAGGTCCATGCGCCCCGGAGAGAAGCAAGGCGACCCTCATATTTTTCTGGACGTCGATGCATTCAAAAAGAGGGTGAATGCCGGTGAATTTCTCGAGTGCGCCCAGGTCTACGGCAACTGGTACGGCGTTCCCAAGCAGCAGGTGCGGGACGCTTTCAAGAATGGCCTCGACGCTATTGTCAGGGTGGACGTGCAGGGCGCCGCTTCCATTCGCAAGACAGTCCCGGAGGCTTTGTTCATCTTCATGGTCCCCGGTTCTCTCGACGAACTTAAGTCCCGCCTTAGAAAACGGGCCACTGAAACCGAGGCTGACATAGAGCTGAGGACCGCCATCGTCGAGACGGAGATGGAGCAAATGGACTCCTTCGATTACAGGGTCATCAACAGGAACGGCGGGCTGGCGCAGGCCGTGAGTTGCATCGACTCCATCATAACCGCCGAAAAGTGCAGAATCCCTCCGCGCCGCGTGTCTATATCATGATCGCACTGGCATCCGACCGTGGATGACTTGGCCGTGGTCGTTCGAGGACTGCACAAGTCCTATGGTCCAGTAATGGCTGTTCGGGGGATTGACTTGGACGTGCCGCGGGGCGAAGTTTTTGCGTTCCTGGGGCCGAACGGCGCCGGCAAGACGACAACCGTCGAGATTCTGGAAGGCCACAGGCGGAGAGACGCCGGGGAAGTGACGGTCCTGGGGAACGATCCCGCGGACAACAAGATCGACTTCTTGCAGCGCATCGGCGTCGTGTTGCAGACAACCAGTGTGGAACCCTATTTGACCGTCAAGGAAATCTTAGAGGTGTTCGGCGGCTACTACCCCCATCCACGCTCGGTGGAAGACACCCTCAACCTGGTGGGCCTTGCAGAGCACAGGAACACGAGGGCGAGAAAGCTTTCTGGCGGTCTTCAGAGGAGGCTTGACGTAGCCATAGGGCTGATTGGGGACCCGGAGCTGCTCTTCCTCGATGAGCCCACAACGGGTTTCGACCCTGTGGCCCGCAGAGAAGCTTGGGCGATGATCAAGAACCTGCGATCCCTGAACAAGACTGTGTTCCTGACAACCCACTACCTGGACGAGGCGGAAAACCTGGCGGACCGGGTTGCGATCATAGTCCACGGCGAGATAGCAGCCTTGGGTTCTCCACAGGACTTGACCCGCATCGGAAACGTGACCACCATAACCTTCAGACCGGTCCCACAGTCACCGCCGCTTCCGGCTGAATTCGATGCGCTGTCGGCGCCCGCAGACGGGCATGTGAGCATACGAACTTCTACGCCTACAGCGACCGTACACAGTCTAACCGGATGGGCCATTGCTCAGGACGTAGAATTGGAAAACCTGACCGTCTCTCGGCCTTCACTGGAGGACGTCTACCTGGAGCTAGTTCCGGGGATGGCCTCAGAGCGAGGCGTAGAATGAACTCTTTCGCCCTGGCTCTGAGGCAGGTCCGATACGAGAACAGGGCCTTTTGGCGCAACCCTCCCGCAGCCTTCTTTACGGTGGTGTTCCCGCTGATATTCCTGGTGATCTTCAATCTCATATTCGGCAGCAATGAGTTCACCGTTCCTGGCGGGACGACAACTACATCAACCTTCTACATTCCCAGCATCGCCGCATTGTCGGTGATCAGCGCGTGTTACACCAATATCGCCATGGGCATCTCATTCTCAAGGGACATGGGGCTTCTGAAACGCATTAGAGGGACTCCCCTTCCCAGTTGGGCGTACATGTTCGGGCGGATTGCCCACGCCTGCCTTATAGGATTGCTTCTGGTCGTGCTGGTGACGGCCGCCGGGGCCCTCTTCTACGGGGTGAACGTGCCCACCAACACCATGCCCGCGTTCATCGTTTCGGTGGCGGTTGGCGCAGCCGTATTCTCCATACTTGGGCTGGCCATCACGGGAGCCGTGCCGAACGCCGACGCGTCGCCGGCCGTCGTAAACGCATCCATTCTTCCCCTGATGTTCATATCCGACATATTCATTCCCATGAGCGCCGCCCCCGAATGGCTGGGGACATTCGCCAATATCTTCCCCGTAAGGCACTTCTCCCTGGCGCTCCAGACGGCGTTCAATCCCTTTGAAACCGGCTCAGGGTTCGAGTGGACCCACCTGGGAATCATGGCCGCTTGGGGGGCGGCCGGCCTTATCTTCGCCGTCCGATTCTTCAGCTGGGAGCCCCGCAGATAATGGGCGCCGCGGACTCCACAAACCTGCCGCCTCCGGCGTCAAACGCCGGACTAGAGAACCCTCCCCGGCGCCTGCCCCCGTGGATGAAAGTCCGCATGCCCGGCGGGCCGGAATACATCCGGCTAAAGAACCTGCTCCGTGAATCCGGCCTCCACACAGTATGCGAAGAGGCGCGCTGCCCGAACATAGGGGAATGCTGGGATAGACGGTCCGCCACTTTCATGATCCTGGGCGACATCTGCACGCGGCGGTGCCACTACTGCGCTGTAACAACCGGAAGACCCACGGGGCTGGACATGGCCGAACCCGACCGTGTTGCCAGGGCCGTCCAAAACATGGAGCTGCGGTATTGCGTCATAACCTCCGTGAACCGGGACGATTTGCCCGACGGAGGCTCTCTCGTGTTCGCCATGTGCCTCCGGAGGATACGCAAGCTGGCGCCTGAATGCAGGGTTGAGGTCCTCATCCCCGACTACAACGGCTCGCTGCCGGCTCTCAAGACCACGGTCGAGGCAGGTCCCGCTGTGCTGAACCACAACATCGAGTCGTCCCGCCGGATATTCCCGAAAGTCCGACCCAAGGGCGACTATCGTCGTTCGATAGACCTCTTGGCCCGTGTGAAAGACCTGGACCCGAACATGCCCACCAAGTCCGGCATCATAGTCGGCATGGGTGAAGCATGGGACGAGGTGATGGAAACAATGGAGGACTTGAGAGCAGTGGGCTGCGACTTGCTCACCATCGGCCAGTACCTCCGCCCGTCGAAGAACCACGTCGCCATAGACCGGTTCTACACTCCCGACGAGTTCGATAAACTGCGAATGTTGGGCGAGTCCATGGGATTCAAGCACGTGGCTTCCGGTCCGTTGGTCCGCAGCTCCTACCATGCCGACGACCAGCACGACGCGGCCTCCGCTCTCCTGGACCTGAACATCCCTCCCGCTTGATTCATATAGCCGGCGCTGACTTGAGGTGACGCTTGCCCCCGACATCTTTCCAAATTACGCGGACCGATTCCTATACGGACTGGGCGCAGATTCTCGACGGCCGCCTGACAGTCCACAGGTCGACGGCTGAAGGAGACCAGGTGTTGGTCCAGTGGGACTGGAACACCTTATGCAATCTGCTGTCATGGGCGGGCGAGGGCGACGGCCCTGTGCTCGCCGCCTTCACGGGGCCTATGGCTTTGCAGGTACGGGACTCAGCCCGGGAGCTCGGCATGACTCCCGAAATGTTCGTTTGGCACGCTGTCAAGGTCTTCATAGAAGTGGGCGGAAACTCCTGAACCGGCATGGCTTCCGGCGCATATCCCGACCTTTTGTTGACCAACGCCCGAATCCTTTGCTTCCGCGGCGGCGGCGGCTCTTCCACGGAAGGGTTCATAGGGGTACGGCGTGGCCGCATCAGCGTCATTGGGCCCCAATCTGAGGTCGCACGCTACAAAAGCCCAACCGCCAGCGTAATCGACTGCCAGGGCATGACCGTGGCTCCCGGCTTCATCGACGCTCACTGCCACCTCATGGCCCTCGGCCACAGCCTAAGGAGTGTTGACTGCCGCCCGTCAGTCGTGGGGTCGATATCTGACATACAGAACGCGATACGAGCCAGGGCCGCATCATCATTGGGAGATGAATGGATCAGGGCTCGCGGCTACCAGGAATTCCACCTTGCCGAAAAACGCCATCCGACTCGCTGGGACTTGGACGTCGCCGCCCCTGGCCGCCCGGTGCGGCTGGACCACCAGTCCGGTCATGCAATGGCGCTGAACAGCCGGGCCCTTGAGCTGGTTGGCATAGGTAACGACACTCCCGACCCGCCCGACGGCGTCATCGAGCGGAACGAAGCAGGCGCCCCCACCGGACTGCTGCTGGAGATGGCCGGGCATGTCCGGCCGTATATGCCGAAACCGCCGCCCAAAGAAGCCATGAGCGCTCTGGAGGACGCCGCTTCTTTACTCCTGTCAAGGGGAGTTGCATCGGTCCATGACGCGGGCCCCAACAACGGGGCCGAACGATGGAGAATCTTCAACGGCGCCGTCCGGTCCGGCAGACCCATGCCGAGATTGACGATGATGCCGGGCCTGTCGGAGCTGGGGGCCATAGAAATCGAGGAAGACCCGCCTGCCGGACTCGGACACCGGCTTGCCTTGGGGGCCTGCAAGGTGATGGTCACTCTGACCACGGGGTCCCTCCAACCGCCAATGGAGGAGATCAGGCGGCTTATTTTCCAGGCGCATGAAGAGGGGCTGCAAATGGCTTTCCACGCCGTCGAAAGCCAGGTTATCGAAGCCGTCGCGAAGACCCTGATTGAAGCACGGGCCAAGCGCCCCCAGCACCGTCTCCGCAACAGGATCGAACATTGCGCTGAGTGTCCGCCCCATATAATCGACTTGGTACGGGATAGCGGCGCCGTGGTCGTGACCAACCCAGGTTTCATATACGAAAACGGGGGCCGTTACATCCGCACGGCGGCGCCTGCCGTCGCGCCGCACCTCTACCCTGCGGGACGGCTCAGGTCGGCGGGAGTTCGGGTGGCGGCGGGCTCCGACGCGCCCGTGACGGACCCTGACCCGCTAGTTTCCATATACAGCGCCGTCACCCGCAAGTCCCAAGAGGGAGAAATCCTTGCCGGCGACCAGCGTGTAAGCGTATGGGAGGCCCTGAAAATGCACACGCTGGCAGGAGCTTACGCGTCTTTCGACGAGAAAAAGACCGGTTCCATAGCGGTGGGCAAGCTGGCAGACCTGGTCTTGTTGGACAAAGACCCGACCAAAGTAGAGCCGGAGGCTATCAGGGACATCCGTGCATTGAAGACTATAGTGGGCGGCGAGACGGTCTGGGAGAGCTAGCGGTTGCGCTCCATTACGTATCGGGTCAGTTCTTCCAGCGAGTCCCGGGCGGGGTTTTCAGGCAGAGCGGCCAGAGCTTCACGGGCTGCGCTGCAATATCCCCGGACCACGGCATAGCAGTTGTCTATGATGTCGGAGTTCTGGATCATCTCCACCGCTTCCTGAAGACGGTCTCCGTTGCCGTAGTTTTCCGAACTGAACAGTTCCTTGATGGGGTTGGAATCGGGAAAACGTTCCATGAGCATGATGCCGGGCAGCGTCAAGACCCCCTGCAATAGGTCGTTGCCCACGGGCTTCCCTATCTGGTTGGCGTCCCCCTCCACGTCCAGAATGTCATCCACCACCTGGAAAGCCATGCCCAGATTGTAGCCATAGGTGTCCAGGGCCTTGGCGGTCTCTTCCGGGGCGCCTGAGAGCAGGGCTCCCGTCTCCGCTGAGGTCCGGAACAGAGACGAGGTTTTTCGATAGATGCGGTCGCTGTAGTCCTCAGTTTTCTGTCTCCAATTTTTTGCGTTGAAATACTCCAGCAGCTCGCCGCTGGACAGCTCCATGATCGTCTCCGAAAAACGCCGTATCACCCGAATGTTGTTGGTGTCGCACACGAAGGTCGCGGAGGTGGCGAACACATAGTCGCCTATGAGCACCGCCACGTCCTTGCCCCAACGGTCGCTGACTGTGGCTTTGCCCCGGCGCAACGCCGAGTTGTCCACCGTGTCGTCGTGAATCAGGGTCGCGATGTGGAGAAGCTCCACCGCCGCCGCCATGGTGATCGGGTTGTCGTTGTCATGGGGATGGAACATGGACGCCAGCAATGTAATCGCTGGCCGCACCCTTTTCCCGCCGGTCTGCAGCACGTAGTCGAGAAGGCCGGAGAGGTAGGGACTCTCAGCCCGCCCAAGCCCACGCAGGCGAGATTCCACGTCCAGAAGTTTGTCTATAACAGGTCCGTATATCTCCCGTGTGCGGGCATCCAGACCTTTAAGCATCTCACCCATTTATGCGGCTTTTTCTCCCAACCGGGACGTCTCTTGTTCGATTACCGCATCGTCCAGCTTGGCGAACAACGGCTGCGGCTCCTTCAGAAGCTGGCCGGGAGGCGTGAAGGCCGGGACGCCCTCCCACGTCCACCCTTGCGCTTCCACGCTCCCCTCCATGCCGAGCATCTCGTGAAGTTTCTGTGAGGTGAACGGCAGGAACGGATTGAACAACACCTTGAGGCAGTTTATCACACTGGTGGCAGTCCACAAGGCGTCGGCGGCTGCTTGCGGGTCGGTCTTGACGGCGGTCCAAGGGGCTTTAGCATCCAGGTACCTGTTGGCCTCGTGCGCCAGCCCCATGGCCTGGGTGATGGCCTGGCGGAACCGGCAGACGGCAAGACTCTGGTCCACCGCGTTCATGGCCTCTCCAGCCGTGTCCAGCATTTTCCGGCTGGCCGGGTCCAACTCGGACGGCTCCGGTATGGCGCCGTCGAAGTTCCTCTGGACCAACCGCAGGACCCTGTTCACCAGGTTGCCGTAGGTGGCCACCAGTTCGTCATTGTTCCTGCGCACGTATTCCGACCAGGAGAAGTCGGAGTCGCCCGATTCCGGCATGTTGATGGATAGGTAGTAGCGCAATGGGTCCGGCGGATGCCGTTCCAGATAGTCGGGAAGCCATACGGCCCAGTTGCGGCTGGTGGAGAATTGGCGGTTCTCCAGGCTCAAAAACTCGTTGGCCGGAATGTCGTATGGAAGGTTCAGACCGCCGTAGGCCATCAACATGGCCGGCCAGATTATGGAGTGGAAAGGGATGTTGTCTTTGCCGATGAAATAATAGGACTTGGCTTCCGGGTCCGTCCAGAAGTCCCTCCACTTTTCCGGCTGACCGCTGCGTTGGCTCCACTCTTTGGAGGCTGACAGGTAGCCGATTACGGCCTCGAACCAGACGTATATCCTCTTCTCGTCGTAGCCCTCGACGGGAATGGGCACGCCCCATTCCAGGTCCCTGGATATAGCCCGGTCCCTGAGTCCATCCTCGAGGTAGGCGCGGGTGAAGTTCAGTACGTTCGGTCTCCAGTGGTCCTGCTTCCGTACCCATTCCAAGAGGGGTTCCTGGAAGTTGGTAAGCCGCAAGAAGAAGTGTTTGGAGTACGTAAACTCCGGCGCCGATCTACAGATGCGGCAGCCCGGCTCGATGAGGTCCTGAGGATCAAGCGTGCGGCCGCAGTTGTCGCACTGGTCGCCCCTGGCATTGGCGGAGGCGCAGTGAGGACACGCGCCCTCCACGTAACGGTCCGGCAGAAACCTGGCGCAAGTGGGACAGTAGGGCAGAAGCATCACGTCGGTATAGATGTGGCCGTTGTTCTGAAGGTTAAGGAATACGTCGTGAACGACCTGGCGGTGATTTTCAGTGCCGGTGGCGGTGAAAAGGTCGAAAGTGATCCCCATCTTTTCCCACGAGTCCAGGAACTCAGCCTGATAACGGTCTACGACCTCCTGCGGGCTCTTCCCCTCTTCATCCGCTCTCAAAGTAATGGGGGTGCCGTGCTGGTCGCCCCCGGAGACCATCAGAACTTCGTCGCCCTTCATGCGGTGATACCGGGCGAATATGTCGGCAGGCAAGTAGCATCCGGCAAGGTGGCCAAGATGAAGGGGGCCGTTGGCATAAGGCCACGCCACTGCTACGAGAATTCGTTGAGACACGGGAAAGGGTCCTTTTCTTTATCGGATGGGGGTATGAATGTCAGCGGCCTGGTCATTGGCGCTCTATAGCAATACGACGCCAGTCCCACCCGGCGCCGCACAAAAACATTGATCTTCCACTTGTCGTCCGTAATGGGATTCCAGCGATTGGGTTCTAATTGTAGACCCGCCGCCCAAAGGGTTCAAGAGCGCTAATCGGCTTTCAAGTAACTGCTTCCGGGTGTCAGCCAAGGTGACCGCCGGTCGCCCCTACGACAGGCCCGAGGCCATGTCCACGTCTCTCCGAACGCCCCCGACCCTCGCCCCCGGCCCCCGGGCATAACTCTGCTCATAACGAATGGCTTTATTCACCCGCCAAGTTCCAACCAGATGCGGTAGACCTGGTTCTTGGAAGCCCCCACGCTGTTGGCGACCTGGGCCACTGCGTCGCGCGCCCGAAGCCCCTCAGCCCTCAGGTCGGATAGACGCTCCTTGATCTGATCAGAATCAATTTCAGCCGCCAATCGCATTGGCGGAGCAATAACCAGCGTGATCTCTCCTCTGGGTTCGCTGAAGTGGGCCATCGCTTGAGAAACGGAGCCTCGGAATATTTCTTCGTGGAATTTAGTCATCTCACGGCAAACAGCCAGGTCCCGGTCGCCGAGACAGCTAAGGACGTCCTCCAGGGACGCTTTCAAGCGATGCGGCGCTTCAAATATGACCAGCGTGTGTTCTTCCCTTGCGACGGCTTCCAGTGTACGTTTTCGTTCAGCCCGCCGCCGGGGCAGGAAGCCCAGAAACAAGAAGGACCGGCTGGGGATTCCGGAAGCGGCTACGGCGGCGGTGACTGCGGACGGACCGGGAATCGGCACCACATCGATCCCCTGGTCTCGCGCCGCCTCAACCAGATAAAGGCCAGGGTCACTGATGCCCGGCATTCCGGCGTCGGTGACAAGCGTCACGTCCTCCACTGCAAGCCTGGCCAGGATTTCAGGGGTGCGGGACTTTTGGTTGTGTTCGTTGAAGCTCACCAGCGGGGTCTCTATCCCGTAGTGGCGCAGAAGTTTTCCGGTGGTCCTCGTGTCCTCGGCTGCAATCAGGCCGGACTCTTCCAGAGCTCTGAGGGCGCGCAGAGTGATGTCTTCCAGGTTCCCGATGGGAGTGGCTGCCAGGTAAAGGCAGGGCATGGCTCAGAACCCCAGTCCTCTTTCCTTGAGGCTCACGTAAGCATTGCCGGCCAGGACGACGTGGTCCAGCAACTCAACGCCCAGCATGTCGCCTGAGACCCGGAGCTGCTCGGTGATGGAGGCGTCTTCTCTGCTGGGCGTCGGGTCGCCTGACGGGTGGTTATGGACGGCGATAATCGAAACTGCGTTTGCCCTTACCGCCGCCTTGAACACCTCGGCCGGGCGCACGACCGCCGAATTGACATTGCCGATATAAACCTGATTTATGCCCAAAACGCAGTTCTTGGAATCCAATATCAGCACCTTCAAGTGTTCCTGCTCCAGGCGCCCCATGTCGGCCAGCAGCAGATTGGCCACGTCTTCCGGCCCTGTAATCACGGCCCTGTCCTCCGGGTGCAATGAAACGAGGCGGCGCCCCAGCTCCAGGGCGGCCAGAAGCTGGCAGACTTTTGCGTCGCTGAGGCCCTTGACGGAGCAGAGTTCCCGATAGTCCCCACGGGCCAGTCCGGCTAGGCCGTCGTATTCGGAAAGCAGCCGCACGGACAGGTTGAGAACGTTTTCTCCGGCGACTCCGGTGCGCAGGAGAATGGCGATAAGCTCGGCGTTGCTCAGGTGGCCCGGCCCGTGGTCCCTCAACCGCTCCCGTGGACGTTCGCCACTGGGCAGGTCTCTTATCATCGTGCTGTACTGGCCGCTGCCGTCGGCTGTCATCGCTGCTCCTCGTCCCGCGGCCTGACCTGGCGAGGGTCGCCGCCTTGGGAATTATACATCCGAATAAATCAATCGATTCAATCAAGGC
Organism: Dehalococcoidia bacterium; assembly: GCA_965237875.1. Classification (GTDB taxonomy): domain Bacteria; phylum Chloroflexota; class Dehalococcoidia; order Lucifugimonadales; family JAGWBF01; genus DAOUJI01. Next base: position 690,282 of record CBDEGP010000002.1, on the reverse strand, counting down.
CGCCCAACGAAGCCGGCTCCTCGCGACGGCCCTGGACACCATTGAACCTTTCCCGCGCCGCTTTGTCACGGCCTCGATGACACTATGAGGCAGTGGATTGCAGTCCGGTTTTCGACTAGAATAAGACGAATCAATTCTCCATAACCGGCATGTTCCTTCATGCCGGAGCATTCTCAACGAGGTGAACTTGGCTATACAGACACAACCCATAGACAAGACCGCACTGGTCAACGGCATCAACTTCCACTGCCTGGAATGGGGGTCTCCCGATGACCCGCCCGTCGTCCTGCTTCACGGCTTTCGCGGTCACGCCCACTCGTGGGACGACGTGTCAGCAGCCTTGAGCCGGCGCCGTCATGTTCTGGCCCTGGACCAGCGCGGCAGAGGCGACAGCGATTGGGCCCCCGACGGAGACTACTCCATGCGCGCCTATGCCGAGGACGTCAAAGCTTTTGCCCTGGCTTTGGGCATTGGCAGATTCGAGTTGATGGGCCACTCCATGGGGGGAAGGAACAGCCTGGAATTCACTTCCAGACACCCGGAAATGGTCGAACGGCTCGTTCTGGTGGACATCGGACCGGTCTCAGACCCAGTGGGGCTGGCCCGGATACAGCGGGAGGTCGAACAAGCCCCCGAAGAGTTCGCATCTTTCGACGCGGTCATGGACTATGCAAGGCCCCAGAACAAGTACGCTTCCGAAGAGACACTCCAAAGGCGCATGAGATACGCCACAAGGCAGCTTCCCGATGAGTCTGACGGCGTTCCCGGAAAGACGGTATGGCGTTACGACGTCGCCATACGGGAGAACAGGCGCAGGGGCGGAGGGGCCCCGGACGTAGACCTCTGGCCCAAGCTGCCCCTGATTGCCTGCCCCACGCTTATCGTGCGCGGAGAGGAAAGCGACGTACTCTCGCCGGAGGTTGCCGCCCGCATGGTTCACGATATGCCCAACGCCAAGTGCATAGAGGTCCCGAAGGCCGGCCACATGGTGTTTGAAGACAACCCTGAGGCATTCAACACCGTTGTGGCCGAATTCCTAACGTGAGGTGTTTCGATGGCTGGTGCGATTGTACTCATGGGCGGAGACGAGTTCCGAAGCGGATGCGAGGAAATGGACCGGGACATCCTGTCCTCCACCGGAAAGGACAATCCCCGGGTTATCATAGTGCCCACGGCCGCAGTGGGCGGAGTGCAGAAAGCCGCCGACAACGGAGTCGAGTATTTCTCATCGCTTGGAGCGCAAGCTGAAGCCCTGATGATCCGGGACGGGCGTCAGGCCAGCGACCCCAAGTACGTGAACCGTTTGCGCGGCGCTTCCGTGCTCTACTTCGCCGGGGGCAGTCCAGACATCCTCTTGGCGGCCCTCCGGGGGTCTACACTGCTTCACCGTATCATGACGGGGATAAATGAAGACCTGACGGTGGTCGGGTCCAGCGCCGGAGCAATGGTCCTTGGGTCCCAACTTCGGACACCCAGGTCCGGAAATTGGATCGGCGGCTTGGGACTGGCGCCCAATATCGCCGTATTCCCCCACCACGAAGGGGCGGACAAAGACGAGACGGCCCGGTCGGAAACTCCCGACGAGATAACCGTCGTTGGAATTGATTCCATGACGGGATGCGTCATATCGTCGGGAGAGTGGACAGTCCTCGGCGCCGGCCAAGTCACCGTGTATTCGGGCGGCGCCCCGTTAGTCTACACCAAGGGCCAGAACATTCCGCCGATAGCCTAGGGGCTTTCGAAGTCCTTCAGGAAGGCCTCCGCCTCTCTCAGGTCTTTGTGTGAGTCCACGCTCCGCCAGAAAGCGGTTGACCTGAAAGCCCCCAGCAGACCCGCCCGCGCCAAATCGGGGAGCGTGCAGTCCTCGTGGGCGCCCACGTCGGGCAGGCTCTGTTGAATGGCCCGGGAGAAAACGTAGATTCCGCCGTTAATCCAGTGGGGCAGCTGGGCCTTCTCCCAGAAACCGCCGACGAGGTCTTCGGTGTTCACCTCCACCAGGCCGTAGGGGCTGACGAAGGGGACCACCATCACCGTGCCCAGGTGGTCCGGGTTCAGCAGGCGGCGTCTGCGATGCCTGTCCAAAACCGCCCAAAACTGCTCCGACGTAACGATGTCGCCGTTGGTGACGAATACGGCCTCCTCGGTTTCAGGCACAAGGTGCATGCCCTTTTTGACGGCGCCGCCTGTGCCCAGCGGGCTGTCCTCGATGCTGTAGTGGGCGTTGAATCCGTGGCCGGAGCCGTCGCCGAAATAGTCCTGGATGGCTTCATGCCGATAGCCCGCCAGGAACACCACGTCGGTCACTCCGGCATCCTTCATCCATTGGACTTGATGCCAAAGCAAAGGCTTCCCATTCAGCGGGACCATGGGCTTGGGAAGAGCGTCGGTCAGAGGCCGGAGACGCTCACCCCTGCCTCCTGCAAGGATCAGTGCGTAGGTCAATTACCCTTATTCCAAGAGGACATTGATTTTGTCCAAGACTTCAGCGACAACCTGCCGTGGCGCCCGGCATTCAAAGGTGTGAAGCTCAGCCATGCAATATCCCCCTTGGCGACCTTTGCAACCTCCCTCCCTCCGGGAGAGGGTTGGGGTGAGGGCTTCTCCCGGCTTCAGGGGAGGGCCTGGATACCGACTTTCGTCGGCATGACGAAAGTTATGCAATATCCCCTCTTGCGGGCACATATCCTTGGTCTACCATTCTTCACGGCCCGGGGCAGACCCAGTGTCGTGCTCCGGATGGAGATTACAGGCGTTCATCCGTGCCGGCATGTCAGCCAAATCATCGCCCTTCTTGTGCAGCAATACATGGTCGCCCTGCGATATGGTCTCTATGACCGGTGCCTCCTGAACACCCCGCTTCTCTGCAATGCGCTTGGGAATGCGGACCGCAAGGCTGGCGCCCCACTTGGAGACACGTGACTTTCCATCCATGACAAGAGCCTGCTGCCAGTATATGCATATTATATATCATGCTGAAGTCGGCAGTGGGCAGCTCGTGGCGCCCTTCGTGTTTCGGCTTGACATTGGGCAAGGCCCATTAGTATCTTTGAGAACGCTGCAAGCCTGATTTCCCGTTCATTGTCGCCGAAACCGCACAGCGCCGCCAGGAAAGGGGCGACTCCATGCCTGTCCAGTGGCCCAAGGGCAAGAGGCCGGTCTTCATAGGGGCCGGAAACACCAAGGCTGAACGATACGGCAAGCGAAAGCTTTCCCTTCTCGTAAACGAGGCCGCTTCAGCCGCCGTTGAAGACGCCGGCATCAGGGTCGAGGACATAGACGGGATTTGCACATACCCCAACGCCCCTTACGGCAACGCCCAGAACATACCCGGCTACGACATGGTGGACGACGCCCACATGTCCCACGTGCTTCCCTTCACCAACGTCCGCTGGACGATGACCTCCATCAACAACATGGCCGCCACCGGCATAATCCAGGCAGCCAACGCTCTGGCGTCAGGCTCCGTCAACTACGCTCTCGTGTTCAGGGCGCTGCACCATCCCGCGGGCGTCCGCTATAACCAGAGCAGGCCCGGAGGAATCGGCGGGGCGCTCCAGTGGCAGAGGCCTTACGGAGGCGGAGTGGCCACCCAACGCCAGGCGCTCCACTACTTGCGGTATCTTGAGAAGTACGGGGCCAAGCGGGAGGAGATGGCCGTCACCGTCTTGAACGACCACAAAAACGCACAACTCAACGAGTATGCCGTGTGGAACGGGCGGCAAATCACCTATGACGATTACATCAACTCCAGGATAATCGCCTACCCCATGAACATCTTCGACAACGACATGCCGGTGGACGAGGCCGGAGCGGTGATAATGACGACGGAGGACAGGGCCAAGGACACGCCCCACCCCGGCGGGTACATCGCGGGTTACGCCACGGTGCCTACGATGGGGCGCAATTGGCCCTTCGTCACGCTGGAGGAACAATACGAAGCCGGACGCCGCTTTGCCGACAACACGTACGAGAGCGCTGGCTTCAAGCCCGAGGACATCGACCTGATCCACGTCTACAACGGCTTCAGCCCTATGGTGTGGAACTGGCTGGAAGTCTTCGGATTTTGCCCGGAAGGCGAGGCTCACAACTGGGTGAAAGGCGGAACAATAGACATCAACGGACCGCATCCCCTGAACACAGCCGGAGGCAACCTCGGCGAGGGACGCCTACACGGCTGGAGCCATATCCGGGAGACCGCTCAGCAGATGATGGGGACCGCAGGACCCCGGCAGCTGGACAAGGTCGACGCAGCCCTCTGCGAGGTGGGGCCCTTCGCAAGCACCGGGGCGGCCTTTATCTGCACCCGGGAATAGACCAGGAGTAAAGCAGGACCAGGACTTGAGGATCGGCCTAGTCTCAGACATCCATTGCGACATCAAAGCATTTAAGATGGCCCTTGAACACATGGGGCCCGTGGACCGGGTGTTCTGCGCAGGGGACATGGTGCTTCAATACAGGTTCTCCAACGAGGTTGTTGACCTGATTCGGCGACAGGACGTTCTCACCGTCATGGGAAACCACGACGCTTCGATCCTCTCTTCCGCCGGCGCCATGATGCGAGCCAACGGCGTCATTGACCCGGCCAATCTGGAGTTCCTCGAAAGCCTGCCGGCCAGAGTCGACATGCAGTTCGACGGCAAGCGGTTGATGATGATGCACACCAGCCCCTTGGACCCCACCGGCGGAGGGCGCGACCTGAGAGACAACCGGAACGGCTCGCTCAAGAGTCTATATGAGTCCCAGGCCGACGTTCTCATAGTGGGCCACACCCACAGGGCCATCGTAGCTAACGTGGGAGACACCCTGGTAATCAACCCCGGCTCGGTGGGGCAGTCCAGAGACACTGACAACCCCGACCGGCGGACCTACGCAGTGTTGGATACGGAAGACTGGAACGCGACTATCGGCTCCTTTGACCTTCCCTCGCAGCATTAAGCCATAGTCAGGGTCCAGCATAGGAGGAGAAGAGAGTCCATGCAGCCCGGCGTCCCACAAGCCAAGTGGCTCCAGACCTCGCAGATACGCATGAGGTTCCTCGATTGGGGCCGACCTGACGCCCATCCGGCGGAGTACGACAACACCGTGGCGCTTTGCCTCCACGGCCTGGCTTCATCGAGCAAGTGGTATGACCTTGTGCTGCCATACCTGGCCGATTCATACCATTGCGTCGCCCTGGACCAGAGGGGCCACGGAGAGACGGACCAGCCGGACGCAGGTTACGACTGGCGGAGCATCGCCAGCGACGCTGTAGAGGCCCTGAACCATCTCGGTTATGAAAAGGCCGTCGTCCTGGGCCATTCCTGGGGAGCATTCGTGGCCCTGGCTATGGCCGCTCTGCATCCGGACAGAGTAGCCAAACTGTGCATGATCGACGGCGGGTTTTCCGACTGGCGGAAACGGCCCGGCGCAACCTACGACACCTTCCGGCAGTGGCTCCGCCCGCGCAACGTGGGCGGAACTCCCGATGAATATTTAGCCAAGGTGCAATTCCATCTGCGCGATTGCTGGAGCGACCGGATGGAGGAAATCATCATGTCCATGGTGCGGGTCGGAGAAGACGGCCAGGTGACGGACATCTTGAAGCCTTCCACCCACGCCCAGATACTGGACGCCATGTGGGAAGAACCGTCCACGACGTGGTTCGAACGGGTGAAATGCCCGACTCTAATCGTGGCGGCCGGCCCCAGGGCCAACGCCAACCCGGAGCTCACGGCCCTTCGCATGGATATGGCCGAAGCCGCCCAGTCCGGCATTGCAGACTGCCGTTTCGAATGGATTCCGGACACCATCCACGACATCGGTTACCACAAACCTGCAGAGCTGGCCCGTGCGATTCGCTCCTTCATCGGACCTGATTAGGACGTAGGGGCGCTGGGGCGCGCGGTCTGACGGTGAATCCGATTGACTTCAACGGCTCGCCTGTGTTATACCCTAGACTGGTTTATAACCGTTCAGAAATGCCTTATCCCCAGCCGACACATTTCTCTTCTGCACCGATGCACAGGTTGTTCCCGCTAATAAAGGAGGCGCTTTGGACTTCCTTGTAGTGGGCCTCAACCACCGCACCGCTCCCATTGAAGTGCGGGAGAAGCTGGCCGTTCCCAAGACCCAACTCCCCGACGCCCTAAGAGCAATGAACGACGCCTTCGGCGGAGGCGTGCTCCTTTGCACCTGCAACCGTTCCGAGATATACGCTCAAGGCAAAGAACCTGATATAGACGAATCGATCGAGGAATTCCTTACGGACCACTTCGGCGTCTCCATCACCGACATAGAACGCTGCCTATACAGCTACCGGGACGTGGACTGTGTTCACCACCTTTTCAGGGTTGCTTCCGGGCTCGATTCAATGATCCTGGGAGAGGGTGAAATCCTGGGTCAGGTGAGGGACGCTTTCGGGGCGTCGGTCCAGTCGGACGCCGTCCCGCAGCCGCTGTCGCGCCTCTTCCACCAGGCTCTCAGGGTGGGGAAGAAGGTCAGGACGCAAACAGGCATCAGCAGAAACGCCCTCAGCATCAGCAGGGTTTGCGTGGACCTGGCCAGAAACCTGCGCAGCGACTTGAGCCAGCTAAAGGTGATGGTCGTAGGGGCCGGCGAGGCTGGCGAGCTTGCGGCCCGCGCCCTGAAGAACTCGGGGGTCGAAGAGGTCGTAGTCGCCAACCGGACCTTCCAGCGCGGAGTGGAGTTGGCCGAGGCCCTGTCCGGCGACGCAATCGCATTCGAGATGATTCCCGAGGCCCTTAAAGACATGGACATCATAATCACCTCCACCGACGCTCCCGGATACGTCATTGACGCTCAAACGGTCTATGAGGCCATGGCGGCGCGCCCGAACCGGCCGCTTTATCTGATAGACATAGCAGTGCCCCGGGACGTAGACCCGGAATGCGCCCTCTTCAACAACGTTCTTGTCTACGACGTAGACGACCTCCGAAACATATCCGACTCCAACAGGTTGGAACGGGAGCAGGAAGCGGCCAAGGCCGAGGAGATCGTAGCCGAGGAAGTGCGCCGGTTCGACAAGGCCCTCAATACCCTTCAGACGGCGCCGACCATCACAGCCATTCGCCGGATGGCGGAAGACATCCGCGCCGGCGAGCTTGAAAAGCTGCTCCGTCGAGTGGAGTCGGGTCTTAGCCCCTCGGACGTCAAGGACATGGAAGCGATGACGAGGGCCATAGTCAACAAGCTGCTCCATGCGCCCACCGCGTACCTCAAGTACACCGCCGACCCGGAGCGCGTGCGCATGGTCCGGGACGTCTTCGGAATAGATTTCCTCTCTAACGAAACCCTCCCAGAGGACGACTAGGGAACTTATTTGGGCTCGTCTCGTTCTCAAGACCTCTTCACCCGCTCCCAGGGACTCATCCCCGGCGGCGTCAACAGTCCGGTCAGGGCATTCAGGTCGGTTGGGGGAACTCCCAGGTTCATGGTGCGCGGCGCCGGGAGCCGGGTCTGGGATGAAGACGGGAACGAGTACATAGACTACCTGGGCTCATGGGGTCCTCTGGCGCTCGGTCACGCTCACCCCACGGTCGTGGAGGCTGTCAAGGCCGCAGCGGAAAAAGGGACCAGCTTCGGCGCCCCCACCGCGGGCGAAGTCGAGTTGGCGCAGCTGGTATGCGACGCCTTCGAGTCCATCGAACGGGTGCGTCTGGTCAACTCCGGCACCGAGGCATGCATGAGCGCCTTGAGGCTGGCCCGCGCCTTCACCGGCAGAGACAAGATCATCAAATTCGCCGGATGCTATCACGGCCACGCGGACGGTCTTCTCGTGAAGGCCGGTTCCGGCGCCCTGGACCTGGGCGTGCCCACCAGCGCCGGAATCCCTGAGTCTTACGCACGACAGACCCTCGTGGGCGAATACAACGACCTGGCGTCGGTGGAGAGGTTCTTCGACGGCTATCCCGACGAAATTGCGGCAATCATCGTCGAACCCGTGGCAGGCAACATGGGCGTGGTCCCGCCGATGGAAGGGTTCCTGGAGGGCCTCCGCCGGGCCGCCTCCGACGGCGGTTCACTTCTGATATTCGATGAGGTGATAACGGGTTTCCGCATAGCGTACGGCGGCGCTCAGGAGCGATACGGCGTCCGCGCCGACATCACGTGCCTGGGCAAGATAATCGGGGGAGGGCTGCCTGTCGGGGCCTACGGAGGACGGGCCGACGTGATGGATATGGCGGCGCCCGTGGGACCCATGTACCAAGCGGGAACCTTGTCCGGGAATCCCATCGCAGTGGCCGCGGGAATGGCCACGCTGACCGCCCTCAGACAGCCGGGGGTGTACGACCTGCTTGAATCAAAGGCCGCTCGATTGGCGGCCGGACTGGCCCAGGGCGCACGGGGATCTGAAGCGCCTGTGTCCATCAACCGCATCGGGTCGATGATGACCTCTTTCTTCAACCCCGGTCCCGTCAACGGTTTAGCCGACGCGGAGGCGTCGGACACCGGGACCTACGCCGCGTTCTTCCACGGAATGTTGGGAAGAGGCGTGTACCTGGCTCCCTCTCAATTCGAGGCGGGGTTCGTATCAACGGCCCACACCAACGAGGACATCGACCGAACCATAGAAGCGGCGTCCGAAACGCTGCGGGAGCTTTCCCCTTGAGCCAAGACAAGACTAACCTGCCCAAGCTGATCAGCTTCGACATAGACGGAACGCTTGAGGTGGGCGATCCTCCGGGAGTGGTGACTCTCGACGTGGTGCGTATGGTAAAAAGCCTGGGGCATATCATCGGAAGCTGTTCGGACCGTACTCTGGCCAACCAGAAATACCTCTGGGAACAGGCTGGGATCGAGGTGGACTTCATATCCTTGAAGCACATGCTCCATGAGGTGATGGAACGGTTCCCGGCGGAAGAGTATTACCATATAGGCGACACGGACATGGACCTTCACTACGCCAACAAAGCCGGGTTCCACTTTGTGTACGTGGACGACGCCCTCGGTCACCTTTGGGACCTGGACGGCGCATAACCCGGGTCGAAGTCAGTCAATGGAAAAGGGAGCGCCTCGATGGGCGCTCCCTTCTACGTTTGCCGGAATGCGATAGACGGACCTGTTTATACTACGCCGGCCTCCGCCAGCGCTGAGAGCTCAGCCTTGCTTAGGCCCAACTCTCCACAAAGAATCTCCACGTTGTGCTCACCGATAAGAGGCGCCCTCTTCGATAGTTTCCATGGGGAGCCGTTGTAGATGGCCGCGGCTCCGGGATACACGAAGGACTTGCCCAGATCGGGGTGTTCCACGTCCACGTAGAACGCCCTGTCCTCCAGGTGAGGGTCCTCCATCAGCTCGTCCATCGTCCTGATGGCGCCCCAGGGGAAGTCCCGCTCCTGGCCGCCGCGCCATGCGTTGTCCAGCGGCAGCACGGCAAAGAGATCCTTAATCATGTCGGTGATGTGTTCCCGGTTGTCCTCGATGGCGCCCTGGGTCTGGTACTTCTCGTCCAGCAGGTCGCCGGCCATGCCGTGTTCGTTCATCCACTCAGCCAGGCTGTTGAGCCGCCTGGGGTTCAGGTTGGTCCCGGAGCGGGTGGTGTTCACGTATCCGCCGTCCTGGGTCTGAATCTGAATCTTTTCCGACGGTCCGACAGCGGCGTGGCGCCCCGTGTGACGCTCCACCACGAGCCCCGTATAGAGATACGTGGGAACGGCGGACTCGGTGGTAAGGCAGCAGGCTTCATGCACCGACGAGTCGATGTATTGCCCCTCGCCGCTTACGTCGCGGTAGGCCAGGGCGGCCATGATGCCGATGTAGGCGAAGTGCCCGCCCATGTGGTAGGCGTTGCCGCCGTCGGGCGCCATTGGAGACGCATCGGGCACGTCCTCAGGGTCGTACCCGCATGACGCCATCTGGCCCCCCGCCGCCAAGTGCAGCAGGTCGGACATCTTGTAGTCAACCCAGGGCCCTTTCTGGCCGAAGTCGGTTAACGAGCACATGATGAGACCGGGATTTGACTTGGAAAGCTCGTCGTACCCCAGCCCCCGCTCGGCCATGTAACCCGGCTCGAAGGTCTCCAATATTATGTCGGCCTTGGCCGCCATCTCCTTGAACAGCTCGCGCCCGTCCGCCGTGTCCAGGCTCAGGGTGACGCCCCTTTTGGACGTGTTGTAGTGCCAGAAAGAGAGGCTTCTCTCCCTGTCGGGCAAGTCTTCGTAGTAAGGGCCGAGGGTTCGAGTGGACTCGCCGCCAGGCGGCTCTATCTTCACGACGTCGGCGCCCAGGTCCGCCATGAGCTTGCCGCACCATTGCCCCTTTACGTCGGCAAGCTCCAGGACCCGGACTCCATGGAGGGGCCCATGCTCCGAGGCTTCTCCAGCCGCTCTGGGGTCCGCGGGTTTAGCCTGTTCGGCGTGGGAGGCGCCAAGGGGGTTCTTTATGATTTCCTCTACGTAGTCGTACTTCTCCATCGTAGGAGGCCAGAAGGTGCCGTCCTCGTAACCCGCCGCGAGGTCGCCGTGGCTGAGTCCCAACATGCCGCAGAAGACCTCCCGGTTGTGCTGGCCTATAAGGGGCGAGGGAATATAGACCTTTCCCGGGCTCTTTGACAGCCTGAAAGGAGGCATCTGGAACTTCCTCAGCCCCATCAACGGGTGTTCTAGCTCGGTGAAGTAGTCTCTGGACTGAATCTGGGCGTCATTTTCCACCCGGTCCTGTGAACTCTGCACCGGCATGGCTCTAACGCCCGCGGCTTGGCACTTCTCCATGAGCTCGTATTTGCCCATTGTCAGGGTCCACTTTTCTATCTCTGCGTCCATCTGCTCCTGAGCGTCAATCCGGCCCTTTATGGTCTGATAATTGTCAGCCTGGGCCCATTCAGGGTCGCCCATGAGATTGACCAGGGACTTCCACTCTTCGTCGGAGAAGCAAGCAATGACTGCCCAGTCGTTGTACCCGCCACCCTTGGTGCGGTAGGAGTTGTGGGGCGCCACAGTAGGGCCGCGATAGCTGCTCGTAAGCTCGGTCCCCGGCCAGACTGTACGGTTCCCCGGCGGGTAGCCTTCCCGGCGTGCCGTGCGGTTGTTGATAGACTTGTCCAGGAAAGCGGGACCCGTCAAGGTGATTCCGGTGATCATCTGGGACAGGTCCACGTGCTGGCCCTGTCCCGTGTTTCTCCGGTGATGGAGAGCGGTCAAGACAGTCATGGCGCCATACATTCCGCCGGTGTCGTCCAGATAGGACCACCCCCATCCTGCGGGCTCCTCTCCAGGCAGGCCCGACTGGAACGTAAGGCCCGACAGGGCCTGGGCGGCGGGGCCCATAGTCCCGTAGTAGTGGTCGCGCCCGGTGTGCCCGAACCCGGCCATGGACACATAGATGATGTCTTCCTTCAACTCCTTCAGCTGCTCATAGCCCAGCCCCCAGCGCTGCATTATTCGCGAGCTGAAGTTTTCGATGACCACGTCGGATATAGAGATGAGCCTCTTTATCAGGTCCAACCCCTTGTCCGTGCGGGTGTTGACCGTGATGCCCAGCTTGTTTGCGTTGGTGTCGTTGAACTGGCCGATGGTGTTGGGGCCGGGGACAAGCCCCGGAGCGGCCGTAAACCGGTTGCTCCTCAGGATGTCCATGTTCAAAGGCCACTCGACTTTGATGACCTCGGCGCCCAGGGTCCCCAGCCATCGGGTGGCTATCGGGCCGGCGCGGACCCAGGTGAAATCGAGGATTCGTATGCCTTCCAGGGACTTGGGTGTGGTCATTTCAGCGCCTCCGTGTTCGTGTGTTCAGACTATTCCCGACTCCGCCAGCATGGCCAAGCGGTTCTTGGTCAATCCAAGCTCACCGCAGTAGACCTCGACGTTATGCTCCCCAATGAGGGGAGCCCTTCTATAGATTCTCCAGGGGGACCCGTTGTATATGGCCGCAGGGCCGGGGTAAGTGAAGCTTCTGCCAAGTTCGGGATGCTGGACGTCGATGAAAAATCCCCGGTCCTCAAGGTGTCCATCGACGACGATTTCGTCCATGGTCCGGATCGAGCCCCAAGGCAGACCCATCTTCTGGCTGCCGTGATAGGCCTCGTCCGCAGGCAGACTGGTGATGAACTGTTCGATGAGGTCGTTGACGTGAGCCTCATTCGAGGTTATCCCCTGCTGGTCGTTGTACTGGTCGTCCAGCAGGTCGTCAGCCATACCGTGTTGGTCCATCCACTCGGCAAGGTTCCTGAGCCTGGTGGGATTCAACCTGGAGCGGGTGGTGTTGATCCAGCCGCCGTCGCTGTTGTGAAGCATGAACTTGGGCGTCACCACCGGCTGCGCGTGCCTACCCGTCTGCCGTATGGCGCCTCTTCCCGAATACAGGTACACGTCAACGGCCGCCTCCGTGGTGAGGGCGCAGGCGTCGTGTATAGAAGCGTCTATGTATTGGCCTTCACCAGTGGAATGACGTTGAAACAACGCCAGCATTATCCCCATGTAGGCGTAATGACACCCGATGTGGTAGGAGTTGCCGCCGCCCGGGGCTATGGGCGGAGCATTCGGGACATCCTCCTCGTCGTAGCCGCAGGAAGCCATTTGCCCGCCCGCCGCCAGATGGGTCAAGTCGGTTGACGAGTAGTCCTTCCAGGGGCCGGTCTGCCCGAAAGAGGTGATGGAACACATTATGAGTCCGGGGTTGGAAGGGGCCAGGTCCGCATAGGCGAGGCCCAACGAGGCCATGCGCCCGGGTTGGAAGGTCTCCAGCGCCACGTCGGCCGTGGACGCCAGCCGCTTGAACAGCTCCCGCCCGTCAGCCGTGTCCAAGTTCAGGGTGACGCCCCGTTTGGAGGTGTTGTAGTGCCAGAAGTAGAGGCTTCGCTCGGGATGGGGGATGTCGTCCAGAAACGGACCCACGCGCCTGGTGTTCTGTCCTCCGGGAGGCTCGATCTTGATTACGTCCGCCCCCAGGTCGGCCATCAGCTTGCCGCACCATTGCCCCTTCTCGTCGGAAAGCTCAAGGACCCGGAGCCCGGCCAGCGGTCCGGGCTGCTCTGAATCGGTCATGTCAGCGACGCCTCGATATAGGGATGCTTTGCCATGTCCAGGGGCCAGAACGTGCCGTCGTCGAACCCTTCCCGGATCTCGTCGGAGGTCATGCCCAGAATCTCCTCGGCCACCTGCCGGGTGTGTTCGCCTATAAGCGGCGCAGTGGTATGGACTGACACGTCGGATCCGGACATCTTGAAGGGCGCGTTCTGGTACTTGCCGTTCCCAATCACTGCGTGGGGAATCTCGTTGATAAACCCGTGAGACCTCAACTGCGGGTCGTTGTCCACCCGGTCCTGGTTGCTTTGAACGGGCATGGCCGTCACTCCGCCGGCCTGGCACCTGTCCGCCAACTCGTACTTCTCAAGAGTCAGCGTCCACTGTTCGATGCCGCCGTCCAACTCCTCCTGGTTGTCCACCCGCCCCTGGAGGGTCGAGAACTTGCCGTTCACGGCCCAGTCGGGACTCCCCATCAACTCCACCAGCCGCTCCCATTCCTCGTCGGCGCCGCATACGATGGCGCACCAGTCGTTGTAGCCGCCGCCCTTGGTGCGGTAGGCGTTGTGAGGCGCGGCCGTCGGACCGCGGTAGTTGTTGAGCAGCGGCGCCCCGGGCCAAACGGCGCGGTTGCCGGGTGGATACCCCTCCCTCTTGGATGGCCTGTCGTTTACAGTCTTGTCCAGGAAGGCCGCCCCCGTAAGAGTGATTCCCGTAATCATCTGGGACAGGTCCACGTGCTGTCCCTCGCCGGTCCTGTTCCGGCGCTCCAACGCCGTCAACACACACATGGCCCCGTACATCCCGCCGGTGTCGTCCATATAGGACCAGCCCCATCCGGCCGGGGGAGCGCCCGGAAGCCCGGACAAGTAAGTGAGGCCGGAGAGGGCCTGGGCCGACGGCCCCATCGTCCCATAGCTGTGGTCGCGGCCCGTGTGCCCGAAACCGGCCATCGAAACGTATATGATGTCTTCCTTGAGACTTCTCAGCCCCTCATAGTCCAGTCCCCACCGGCGCATGACGGTGGAGCTGAAGTTCTCCATCACCACGTCGGACTTGGAGATGAGCTTCCTGATGAGTTCCTTGCCCTTGTCCGAGCGGGTGTTCAAGGTGACGGACAGCTTGTTGGCATTGGTGTCGGCGAAGAATCCCGCGGAGTTGGGCCCAGGCTCCACGCCGGGAGGAATGGAGTGGCGGTTGCCCCGCAGGGAGTCGATGTTCAGGGGCCACTCGACTTTCAGGACCTGAGCGCCATACGCCCCCAGCCACCTGCCGGACCATGGACCGGCGCGCACCCAGGTGAAATCGACTATTCTGGTTCCCGCAAGGGGACGAGGCAGCGTCAAAGTGTGCTTCCGTATGGATGAAAACTTCGGATGAACGTCCCTGACCGGACTCCGGCTCGACCGCCAAGATTATAGATTAGGCCCCATAGCCAGTCAACTCTTGCATTTTGACCGTATACAGGCATGGATGCGTCTGGCGCCGGCGCCCCCATCGAAAAGTCGCGGAATGTTTGCGTTGCCAATCCAAAGATGTTACTATGCATTGCGAATGCAAACTATGGCATCTAACACTAATAACAGACATGCCCCAAAAAAATGACGTGCGCCCGCGCCATGCTTGCAGATGGGCTGTACGCACGAAAGAACAGAGCGCTAGGAGACCCAAACAGCGCCTTCTTGCCTTGCTGCTCTTATTTGGGGCTGCTTTAACAGCGCTCTCATGCGGCGGCGACGGCCCAACCTCCTCCTCATCGGACGTCACTCAACCGAACGCTCTTTCGCAGACTAACATGCTGAGGGTGGCGGCAACGGTGTCTCCCATCACCAGCCTGGTGGAAAACATCGGCGGCCCACGCATAAAGCTGGAGGGAATCGTTCCCGAAGGGACCAACTCCCATACCTTCGAACCCGTGCCGTCAACGGCCAAGCTCCTGTCGGAGGTGGACCTGTTCGTCGCCAACGGCCTGTTCCTGGAAGAACCCGCCATAGAGATGGCCCGGACGAACAAGAAACCCGCCGCCGTTGTACTCACCCTCGGCGACAAGGCCATTTCCAGGGACGAGTGGGTCCATGACTTCTCTTTTCCCGAGACCGGCGGGCGCCCCAACCCTCATCTTTGGACGGCCCCCAACCTGGCGTTAAGATACGCCGAGTTGATCAGAGACGCACTGGCGTCGCTGGACCCCGACAACGCCGATTACTATGCCGTAAATTATGGTAAGCTCAAGGACCGAATTGAAGAATTGGACCGGAGAATCGCCGAAGCCGTGGGGACCATCCCCCCTCAGAACCGGAAGCTTCTGACCTACCACGACTCTTTCCCTTTCTTCGGGGACAGGTACGGATTGGAAATCATCGGCGCAGTACAGCCCTCCGACTTTACCGCGCCCTCCGCCAGAGAAGTGGCCAGACTCATCGATCAAGTCAGAGCCGCGGGCGTCCCGGCCATATTCGGCTCTGCGGTCTTCTCCAGCCCGGTGATGGAGCAGATCGCCAAGGAGGGCGGGGCACAGTTCGTCGACCGGCTGCGGGACGACGACCTCCCGGGAGAACCCGGCGACTCTCTGCACACATACATGGGGCTGATGGCCGAGGACGTGCGCATCATGGTGTCCGCCCTTGGCGGAAGCGCCGAAGCGCTGGACGAATTCGACACGGGACCAGTCTTTGAAGGAGAGAGCGGGGCCATATACCCCCAGTAGTAAACCATATGCTTCACCCGATGCCCGGAGCCCATAGAGAAGGCCCGCCTATAGTCGAGATGACAGCCCTGACCTGCGGTTACGACGGCCGCGCCGTCCTGAGCGACGTAAACATCAACATCATGGCCGGAGACTTCATCGGACTGCTGGGCCCCAGCGGCTCCGGAAAGACGACCCTGCTTCGCGCCATCCTCGGCGCGGTGGACATATACGGGGGCGAAGTCGCCGTAGAAGGCGCTCCCACCTCTCGGAAACGGCCCAAAGTGGGTTACGTGCCGCAGCTTGAGACCATAGACTGGAACTTCCCGGTCACTGTCCGGGAAGCCGTGATGATGGGGCGGACGATGGAGAACCTGCCGTTTCCCTGGTTCAATAAGAGGGAGAAGAACCTGGCTTTGGAGATGCTCGATCGGTTGGGAATAGCCGACCTGGCGGACCGCCACATTCGGGACCTGTCGGGAGGCCAGCAGCAACGGGTCTTCCTGGCCCGGGCGCTGGTGAGCAGCCCAAGGCTGCTGCTGCTGGACGAGCCTACGTCCGGGGTGGACATCAAGACCAGGGACGACGTGATGCACCTGCTCCATGAGCTGAACCACCACGGGGTCACCATCATCATGACCACCCACGAGATAAACGCCGTGGCCGCCCACCTGCCCTGGGTCGTGTGCATCAACGGCAAGCTGGTGGCCGAGGGGCCGCCGGCCCAGGTTTTCACTCCCGCGACCTTCAAGATGACATACGGCGCGGAGATGCCGGTCATCCACTACCAGGGAATGACCCTCGTCGGGGAAAGTCCCCACTTTGTTGGAACGGACGGGGAACGGGACGGGGTTGACATAGAGGGCCACGTGCCCCACGAGCACAGCCGGACCCGCCCCGACGACAGGGACCATCCCCATTCGAGAGACCCCGTACATTTGGACCATAGGGCCGGCGGCTCGGATGCTTGAGCCCTTCCAGTATGACTTCTTCGTTCGCGGGCTGGTTTCCGCCAGCCTAGTCGGCGGGTTATGCGGCTTGATGGGCGTCTACATAGTGCTGCGCAGGATGTCCTACATAGGACACGGGCTCTCCCACGCCGTGTTCGGCGGCGCGGTGGTCAGCTACGTCATGTCCTTCAGCTTCCTTGCGGGCGCAATAATCTGGGGATTCCTGTCCGCGCTGCTCATCACCCTCGCCACAAGGAAGAGGCAGATAGGCGCCGACGCAGCCATAGGCATCATCACCACCGCCAGCTTCGCCCTGGGCATAGCTCTAATCAGCAGGTACAGGACCTTCACCCGGGACTTTGAAGCGGCCCTCTTCGGCGATATCGTGGGGGTGTCCCAAGGAGACCTGCTGGCCATCGCCGTCGTCACCGCCGCCACGCTGGCGATTGTGTTCGTCGGATACAAGCTCTTCCTGTTCTCGACCTTCGACCAGGACGTGGCGTCCTACTACGGAGTGCCCACAGGCTGGGTGGACACCATGTTTTCCCTTGTGCTCGCCGCCACTATAGTGGTCTCAATGCAGGTGCTGGGCGTCACGCTCATAGCCGCCGCCATAGTCATTCCGCCGGTGGTGGCCCGGCTGATAACCAACAGCTTCAAGAACATGGTCCTGCTTTCGACCGGAATAGGCGCATCTTGCGGGCTGGCGGGAATCTACATCAGCTGGTTCATAGACGTGTCTTCCGGGGCCAGCGTCGTGCTGCTTTCGGCGTTGCTGTTTGTCCTCGTACTGACAATCACCAGCTTGAAGGGCCGGCTGTCAGGCTATCGCGCCAAGGCCAAGCGCACTGCCGCCCCAGCGCCGTCAATCTCGGCGGACTGATTTGACCCACGGGGCCGCCTTCCGTAGAATTGCCCCAAACCCCTAATGGAGGCGCACGTTGGTCAGGTCAGACACCTATAGAGGCAACCCTATCGACGTCATGGAGGCCGACCACTCCGCGCGGACACCGGCCCAGTCCACCCGTCCCTTGGTGTTGGGCGCTCAAGGAATTGTCTCCGCAGGCCATTGCCTGACGTCCATGTCCGCCGCCCGAATGCTCCTGAGCGGCGGCAACGCATTCGACGCAGCCGTGGCGGCCGGTTTTGCGGCTGCGGTGGTGGAACCCGCGGCGTCATATACGCTGTGCTCCGAGGGAACTTTCATGGTCTACCATGCGGCCACAGGCAGGGTGCGGGCCCTCAGCGGCCAAGGCGGCGCCCCGGGAAAAGCAACTATAGACCTATTTGAAAGTAAGGGTCTGGACAAGATTCCCACCGGCCCAGGCGCCAACGCAGAGCTGTCTTTCACCATCCCCGGAATCGTGGACGCCCTGCTTCTGATGCTGGAAACCTACGGCACGAAAACCCTGGCGGAGACCCTGGCGCCCGCCGTTGAGTACGCCCAGCGGGGCATGCCCATGTATCCTCGCCTACGCGAAAGGCTCATGGCCCCCGAGACCCTGGACCAGTTCCGCCTCTACCCGCCAGGCGGGCTGGACGTTTTCTACCAGGATGGAGAAGCGCCGGCCGTGGGACAACTCCTAAGTCAACCCCAGCTTGCGGCAACATTCCAGAAGCTCATAGACGCGGAACGGGCGAGTTCCGGCTCCAGGGCCGACGGCATTGGGTCCGCCAGGGAAGCGTTCTACAGGGGCCCGATATCCGAGACTATCGTCCGGAGCGCACAGCGAGTCGGGGGGCTCTTCAGCGCCGACGACATGGCCTCATACCATGCCAGCTTTGACGAACCCATCAGGACCGATTTCATGGGATTCGAGGTGTTGGGGCAGTCCACGTGGACGCAGGGGGCTGTACTGCTCCAAGCCCTCAACATCCTGGAGGGATTCGACTTGAAGTCCATGGGCCACAACTCCGCCGACTACATCCACACCGTCACCGAGTCCCTGAAACTGGCCTTCGCCGATAGGGAACGATTCTACGGCGACCCGGAGTTCTCCACTGTGCCCATAGACGGCCTGCTGTCCAAGGAATACGCCAAGACCCGCGCCAAGCTCATCGACGGCGCCAACGCCATGCCCGAGATGCCCGAACCGGGCGACCCGTGGCAGTTTTCCGCCCTCAAGGGCAACGCGGGAAACCGCCAGACGGCCGCGCCTGCGGTGGGAGGGGCAGCCGACGGCGGCGGAGACCAGGGCACAACCCACTTTGCAGTAATCGACAGGGACGGCAACATGGTGGCGGCCACGCCCAGCGGTGGTGTGTGGGCCAAGTCGGTGTACTTCCCGGAAATCGGGTGCAGCCTCAGCACCAGAAGTGAAATGTTCGTCCTCGAACGCGGCCACCCCAACAGCTTGGAAGGCGGCAAACGGCCCCGCACCACCCTCGTCAACTACCTGGTCGCCAGGAATGGGGTCCCGTTTATGACCGCCGGGTGTCCCGGAGGCGATGCGCAGGCGCAAGCCAACCTGCAACTCGTGCTCAATGCGCTGGTGTTTGGCATGGACCCTCAGGAAGCCGTGGAAGCCCCCCGGTTTGCTGCTCAAACGTTGATAAATTCCTTCTATCCCAGGGTCTACCTGCCCGGCCAGCTTAACGTGGAAAAGGAGACGCCGGCCGAGGTCCGAGCCGAGCTTGAGAGACGAGGCCACAGAGTCTCAGAAGTCAACGCTTCGGGGACGGGCGCCGTCGTGACCCACAGGGACCCGAGCTCCGGCGCCATGTCCGCAGGGGCCGACCCACGCCGGGACACGTACGCCATCGGATGGTAGGCCGAGCGCCCTAAACGCCTAAGCTCAGTACGAAGAAGTCCGCCGCCAACCGGGACGCCTCCCTTTCCTGGCCCGCCCAGAAGTGGTCCACACCAGGGACTATTTCGCAGCTGACGGCGGGGCCCAAATCACGGACCTTGCTCCTTAGCTCATCCACCGGCGCCGCGTGGTCTTGCGATCCTGATATGAATATCTTGGGCCGGGTGTCCGACGCGACTCCCTGAGAATCCAGGTGTCTTATCCCGGGCGACACTAGGGCAAAGGCTTTTACGCCTTCGTACAGGCCAAGGCTGCCAAGCAGCGCCCCCGCCCCAAAGGAGTATCCGGCCATTCCCAGCCGGTCCGGGTCCACCTTGTCGGCGCTTTTTAGATTCTCCAGAGCGGCCAGGGCGTCTTGTGGTTCCAACTCTCCCGATGTATGGCTTCCCTGGCTTTTGCCTACCCCGCGAAAGTTGAACCTCAACGCGGCCAGGCCCCTGTCCATCAGACCGTGATAGACGGCACGCACCACGTTGTTGTTCATGTCGCCGCCGTAGAGCGGATGTGGATGGCACAGCACGACCCCCGGGAATGGACCGACTCCGTGGTCCGGCAGCCCTAAGACTCCTTCCAGAACGACATCGCCTGCTCCTGACAGCATCTCGACTGCTGTTTCCATGTTTTCCGGTCCTTTCTCAAAGCTGGCCGTCTCTGTGTTCAGCCCCGTCGTCAAACAGTCTTGAGAAGCGTTTTTCCATCTTGGATGAAAAGTGACCGAAACTCGTAAAGACTGTTATTGAATGGGGATTGTAACATTGTTAGCTTTGAATAATGGGGCGTCTAGCGCCTCCTTGAGAAGTTGTGAAGAATCGGTGGAAGTGAACAACGGAACGATCGAATATGGAACGCCGGATGGGGCGGTGATGGACCCGATCCTCGTGAGAGTGAACGGGAGGGGTTGGAACATCGACTTCACTCTGGACGACAAGGTCGATTGCGCCGTTCTGCTGGATTCCCTGCGGAGACATCTGGCGGACAGCTCCGGCTGGTTCAAAGGGTTCCCGGTGACCGTGAACGTGGGAGCGAGGGCAACCAACCTCCACGATCTCCGAATGATACGGGAAGTCATCGAAGGCGAGCATCATATTCCCATATCCAGGTTCGACTTAGGCGACGCAGAGTCACTTGAAGCCGCCCTTTCCGAAGAAGTGGGAGTTCCTGTGAACTTGGGCTTGGCGGAGCATCTCGACGCCCCGCACAATGCTTCACTCCTCGCTCCAAACGGAGGCGACGGGAAAATCCACGCCGGCGCAGCAGCCGAGAAACGGGTAAAACCGGAACCTCTGGTCATCAAGTCCACCTGCCGGTCCGGCTTAGCGGTGAGCCACGACGGAGACCTCATAACGCTCGGAGACGTGAATCCGGGCGCGGAGATTGCGGCGGCCGGCGACATCGTGGTGGTGGGCGCTTTGCGCGGAATAGCCCATGCCGGACGCAACGACGTCGGCGCGTCGTCCTCGGTAATAATTGCCGCAGCGATGGAACCCTTGCAACTCAGGATAGGAAATCATGTGAGGACGGAAGAACCTAAGAAGAAGAAATCCAGGTCCCGAACGAAGATGCCCGAGATAGCTTATGTCAACGGAACGTCTTCCATTGTGGTCGAACCATTTACAAGCTGGCGTAAAAGAACCGGGGAGGTGGAGGGAAGATGAGCGGTACAACTATTGTAGTGACTTCAGGAAAAGGAGGAGTGGGCAAGACCACCGCCACGGCCAACCTTGGCTCCGCTCTGGCCATGAGGGGTCGAAGCGTGGCGGTAGTGGACACGGACATCGGACTGCGGAACCTGGATGTGGTCTTAGGGCTGGAGAACCGCATCGTATATGACCTGGTTGACGTTGTGGAAGGACGCTGTAGGCTAAACCAGGCCTTGGTAAGGGACAAGCACACCAACGAGCTCTATCTGATTCCAGCCGCCCAGACCAGGGACAAGTCCGCCCTGAAGCCTGAACAGATGAAGGAGCTGGTGGACGATCTCAAGGAAAAGTTCGAGTATGTGCTCATCGACTGCCCGGCAGGCATAGAGCAGGGGTTCCAAAACGCCATAGTCGCGGCGGACCGAGCCATCGTAGTCACGACGCCGGAGGTGTCGGCGATAAGAGACGCCGACCGGGTCATCGGCCTGCTGGAAGCCGCCGAGTTGCCTACTCCGGACCTGGTAATCAATCGGATCCGTCCCGGAATGGTCAAGGAGGGGGATATGATGGACCATGAAGACATCCTTGACCTCCTGTCCGTGAAACTCATCGGACTGGTCCCGGACGACGACGGAATCATTGTGTCCACCAACAAGGGACTGCCCGTGGTCCACGACAAGAAGTCCCTCTCGGGTGAGGCGTACAGGCGGGTCGCGGCGCGGTTGGAGGGGGAAGAGATGCCCTTCCTGGAGCTTGGAGCCAGCCCCGGATTCCTGGGCAAGTTTATGAAGATGTTCTCCAAAAACGGCAACGGAAGGAACGGTTACCACGGAGACCTGTCATGATAGATCTTCTCCGGTGGGCGTTACAGCGCCATGAGAGGTCTAAGGACTCAGCCAGGCAGCGGTTGCGCGTGATTCTGGTCCTGGACCGTGTGGGAATCTCATTCAACTACATAGAATCTATGAAACTGGACTTCCTCGAGGTCGTCTCCCGTTACCTGGACGTGGACGAAGGCTCCGTGAGCATGGATATGCGGAGAGACGGCGAGTCGATGGTCCTCGTCTCCAACATCAACGTTAGAGGAATACAATCGGCTCTTCCGCCTCCAGCTTTAGCTAAGGATGCCCGCTTAGAAGTCCCCGCTGGGTAAAGAATAAGCCGGCATATGGGGCGGCGCAGGCGGGGACTGGGCTTATGGTGCCGAGGGAGGGACTCGAACCCACACGCCCTCGCGGGCAGCGGATTTTAAGTCCGCCGCGTCTACCGTTCCGCCACCTCGGCATCCCTGCTGAGAGATAAAACAAGCGCAGGAACCCTATCCCTGCGCCTTAACGCCAAAAATTGGAGGCGACGGGCGGATTCGAACCGCCGAATAGAGGTTTTGCAGACCTCCGCCTTAACCACTTGGCTACGTCGCCCGGTCCTTCACCGAAATGGTGCCGAGGGCGGGATTTGAACCCACACAGGCTTACGCCTACCACCCCCTCAAGATGGCGTGTCTACCAATTCCACCACCTCGGCAGGAAAACCCATTTTACCATATTCTTCCGGAGTTTCCAGCATTCCCTTATCGCCCTTATCGGCTGAGGGGCGCGCCTCCGCTCATGGCTTCTGCTTCACCCCTGGAAAGGCGGGCATCACCTCTTTGGAGATGCGGGCCGCCTGCTCATGGAACTGGTCCATTGTGGCCCCCATGGGACAGGCGATCATGATCTGGTCCAGCCCCGGGTATTTGTCCTCCACCTCCTTGAGGTAGGCGATGGTGTCTTCGGGGCTGCCGCAGAACCAGGCCCGGGTCTTCAACACGTCTTCGAAGTTGCCGCTGGCCGCAATATGGCGTGCGGCACCCGCCGGGCCAACCGCTTCCATCTGCTCGTCGCTGTACCGGAGCATCCCCAGGGGCGCTGCGAACTTCACATGCTCCTCGAAGAGCGGTCTCAGCAGGCTCTTTGCCTTCTCGTAGCTGTCGTCCACCTGGCACCATATTCCCAACGCCAGGCCCTCTCCCAATTCGGTCTCCCGCCCGTACCGGGCATTTGCAAGCTGGTATTCGTGAATCCATCCATCCACGTGGTCTATGGCAGTCCCCGCGATTATCCCCTTGATCCCATGCTTGGCCATGAAGTCCAGTCCCCTGGGAGACCCGCTCACCACCGGCTGCCACATCTCCACCGGAGTATGGACCGGCCTCGGCACCAGGGTCAGCTCCTTAAGCTGATAGCCCCTGTATGGGACTTCGGGGGGCAGGGTATAGTTCTTGCCCTTGAAGGAAAAGGAATCGTTATTGAAAGCGGCGACTATCACTTCCAACTGCTCCTCGAAGAGGTCTCTGTTGGCGTCGGCGTCAAGCATGGGAGCGCCGAAGGTCTCCACCTCCCTGGTGTGGTAGCCGCGGCCCACGCCGAATATGACCCTCCCGTCCGTCAGCACGTCGGCCATGGCGAAGTCCTCGGCCAGGCGAATGGGATGCCACATGGGAAGGATGTTGAACGCGCAGCCCAGCTTTATCTTCTTGGTGTGCTGGGCCAGCCAGACGTTGAGCATCAGCAGGTTGGGAATGCATTCGTACCCCTCCCGTTGGAAATGGTGTTCAGCCATCCACAGAATGTCGTAGCCCAACTCCTCAGTGACCTGGGCCGTCTCCTTGGCCATGTCGAAGACCTCTATGAGCCGCTCATTCGAGTACCGGCGTTCGTTGGCCGGAGTCCCATCGAAACCAATCTTGTCTCCTTGCAGCACGTGGCCTGCGTAAAGGGTGGAGAATGACTTGATCATATATGCCTCCCTGGCGGCGGCTCCTGCGCCTATTTGTCTTTGTATGCCATAACTCTAAGGCGGCGGTAATCGGCGGTCCAGACGCCGTTGTGGAACATGAGCGGCTTGAGCAGAGACTCGACTTCCCCGACCACCCGCTCCCGAAACTCGGTCGGGAGGTGGACCAAGAGCTCGGCCCCGAACATGGACATCCAGTGGCGCATCCCCTGGGCGCCGTCTTCCAGTGGAGTGGGCCTGTCGAAAAGGGCCGCATAGCTGGTGATGATGTTCCTCTCCTCCAATCTGGAGGTGAAGTCGGCGACGCTGGGGAAATACCAGGGCAACCCCTGGCCGGGGCGGGCATGCCCCACTGATTCCAGGGTTTGGTCCACCGCTTTGATTATGGACGCTATATTCCCCCTGCCGCCCAGCTCGACAACCAGGCGTCCGCCCGGCTTGAGGATTTCGCCCAGGGTGGCCATGACGCCGTGGGTGTCCTTCATCCAGTGGATGGCGGCATTGGAAAAGACGGCGTCGAAGGGCTCGCCCCACGTAACACCGGCGGCGTCGGCCACATGGAACTCCACGTCGGGGTGGGCGGACCGGGCCCGCTCGATCATGGAAGAGTCGATGTCCAGACCGACCGCCTGGGCGCCGCTCTTGGAGATCTCTCCGGCCAACCGCCCGGTGCCGCACCCCATGTCCAAGATGCGTTCGCCGGGCTGCGGCGCCAGCATTTCCACCAGCTCCAGCCCGTACTCCGAGACGAAAGCATGTTTGGAATCGTAGAGGTCGGCGTCCCATGCGCCGACGGTGGTCTGGGCTGAGTTGGGTTGATCGTTCATCGCGTGGGCGGCGGCTATATGAGCTCTTCCGGCGTGGATATGCCCTCGAAGTCCTCTGCCGACGCGGGCTTTTCGGGCTTGACTTTCAGGTCCGTCTCCATGATGTGGTAGACCTGCTTCAGGTGGTGGGTGGAGTGGCGCAGGATTATGTGAAGCAGCTCCAGCACGGTCACCTCGCCCCCGTAATGGGCGGGGACCACCCTCTCGAACCCTGCTGAGGCGCCGCTCTTCAAGAACGCCGTCACGTTCTCTCTCACCTCGCGGCCGTAATCGGCGATTTGCTTTGGAGACTTGATTTGCGAGGTCTTTTCGCGGGAAACCTCCATGTCCTCCTTGCTCATGCTTCCGTGCTCGTGGGCCCGCCACGCCAACTCCGGGAAGGAGATGATGTGCAGCAGCAACTCGCGGAGGGTCCTGGGCCGCCACGCGGGAGCTTCGTCCAACTCGATGGGCATGAGCTGACCCGCGGCCCTGGAGGCGGCGCCCAGAATGGCCTCGTACTTTTCGGCGAGCCACTGGGCGGATGAGGACAGGTCTACGGCGGCGTCAAGCTCCAGGACTTCGACGAGCTTCTTGGGGTAGAAGCCGATGACCACCTTTTCGTCGTCTACGATGGTGACCGGAAGGGCCTTTATGCCGCGGCCCGCGAGGAATTCTCTGGACGCCTCGTCGTTGAGCACGTCATGGTTGTGGAACTCTACGCCGTTGGAAGTAAGGAACGCTTCCAGCGTCCGGCAGCTGAATCAGCCAGGTTGGGTGAACACCTGAACGTTCATAGAAGCCCCCTGAAGCCATGTTTTACGGATTATGTACGCATGAAATCAGGGTGTCAACGGGCGGCGGCGCTCCGCCTACGGGAAGCATCCGCCTTTACCCGAATCCACTGTCTAATATACGCCGCATGCCATTCCAAACACGCCCCGCCAAAAGATAGTCGAGAAACCCCATGCCTTCTTCCTGGGTCAGTTCACCAGCCTGCTCGGAGATTTCCGACAACGCACCTTTAATTTCAGTTGTCATTTCTTGATAAGGGACTTGAGGCTCTCTATCAAAACCAAGGTGTTTAGATACGGCAGCCAACAACTTTCGCGTAAAATCCTCTTCATTGGCGTTCAATGATTGAAAGAAGTACAGCGGAGCAGGCAGTTTATCTTTGTTCAGACCAGAGTGGCAAACGGGGATAACCGGGATATCTTTGATCCAGGCTGCCCCTGCTTCGAAGTAAATTCACGGCCCATATACCGAGGCGCTGCTGCAAATAACCATCAGGACTTTAGCGCCACCTAGTGCGGCCTCAATCTGCCGGAACTATTTATCACCAGCAGTGACATCATCATCTTCACTACTGACAAATACCTCAACCTGTCCAAGGAAAGCAGATTCAATACAATTTTTAACGACTGAGGCTAAAGGGGCATCCGTTGTAGTGTGACTAACAAAAACTATCAAAGGATATCTTGACACACCCATTTTCCGGATTGACAAACGGATTCCGGACGCTTACAGTTGCGTCAATGCTCCCCGTCGTCCGCTTGCCTTAACGGCAGGTTGATTGGCGGGGCTGTTATTTTGTCCGGCTTTCCAACGATATTCAAGACCACTACTTTGAAACTGGCGCTGTTTATTGACGCACAAAACACTTACAGGAGCGCCAGAGAGAGTTTCTTCCGTAGCCAGGGACCTTCAGTCAACGGGCAATTCGATCCGGTGAAACTAGGCAAGGTTATAGAGTCACGAGGCGGACCGAACGGCGCTCTTTGTTCTCTGGAGGAAGTCCGGCTTACACCGGACGCCCGGACCCGGAAAAGGACCCTACGACATACGCAGCCCACATGAAACAATGCTCCACATGGGAGACGGACGGAGTGACCGTGATCCACCGTCATCTCAGGTATCCATCAGACTGGTCCAATCAAAGAGCTCAAGAAAAAGGCATTGACGTTGCCTTGGCGATAGACTTCGTATCAATGGCAGTAGACGGCGCTTATGACGTGGTGGTGATCATGTCAACGGACACCGATTTGCCGCCGCCCCTTGAGTTTACGCGCGATCGGTATCCGGGTGTTCGTTACGTGGCAGTCGCGGCTTGGAGTAGTCCGCATAGGTATCTGAGGCTGTCAGTCCCCGGTTCGAACGTTTGGTGTCATTGGCTGCACCAAGCCGACTACGACGCCGTCGCCGACCTAACCGACTACAATCGCTGAGTGAAGAGGGGACATAGCCCTCCGCGAACGGCGCCGATGGCTGCGCGCCTCCCCCGAGGACCGTGGCGCTCCACTTTCAGCAACCGCCCGCCGCAGGCCGGCTACCAGGCTACGGCTCCGCCGTCGACGACCAGGTCGGCGCCCGTGACGTAGGCGGACTCCTCGGAGGCCAGGAAGACGACGCAGGCGGCTATCTCTTCCATTCCGCCCAGCCGGCCCATCGGGATTTTCGCGAGCCTGGTCCGCAGAGCTTCCTCGTCGCCGGCCACCGACGCCAGCCACCTTTCGTTGTGCAGTGAGCCAGCGTGGATTATGTTGCTCCGTATAGACTCTTTGGCGTGGCTCACGGCCACGGACTTGCTGAAACTGGCCAGGGCGGCGTTGGCGGCGCTGTAAGCCGCGGACGCATAAGGGCGCGCGATAAGGCCGGTTATCGAGCCTATGTTTATGACCGAGCCGCGCCCCGCTCTTCTCATGGCCGGCAGGCAGTGTTTGAGTCCCAGGAAGGCGCCCTTCACCTTGGTGTCCATGATGATGTCCCAAAGCTCTTCCGGCATGGCGTCTATGTCGGACCGGCCGCCTACGCCCGCGTTGTTCACCAGCACGTCCACCCTCCCGAACGCCGCTTCAGCCGCCTCCACAGCGCCCTTCCAGTCGTCCGGCTGGGTCACGTCAAGACGGACGTTGGCGGCCTGAAAGCCCTGCTCTTTAAGCTCGGACTCGAGACTTTGGGAGACTTCATCGAGCCTGCGGCCTCCGAACACCACCGCTGCGCCTTCCCGCGCCATGACGCGGGTGATTATGTCGCCAAGTCCCCTGGCGCCGCCGGAAACAATCGCCGCTTTCCCGTCCAATCTGCCCATAACGCCCGTCCATGTCCTTAAAGATAGAGAGTTCGGAGCAGATTATACAACAAGACGTTGCGGGTCAATGGACGTCATGTCTAACCCGGCGCTGATATTTCCCGTTCCTTTTGTTATACTTTCAGCAAAACAGCCGGTCCCGGAGACACTGCAACAAAATACTGAACCAGGGGGGGATTCGATGGTAGACCAACTCAAGCGTCCCACCGACCAGGTGGAAGTCTTCTTCTTTACCGAGCAGCCGAACGGGTACGTAAAAAGTGAGGACCTGGAGAAATTCTCGGCCACCCGCATGGAGTTCCCCAACACATATTTCGACCCGGAGAAGGCCCACACCCTCTACAACCAATACCATGAGGTCTACGCCCTGGTGGACGAGGTAGGTTTCGACGGAATAATGACCAACGAGCACCACATGGCCTACTGGTGCATGAAACCCTCCATAAACCTGGACGGGGCCGTCATAGCCAAGGTCACGAAGAACGTAAAAATTGCCCTGCTTGGAAACGTCATAGGGCTGAATGACCCGGTGAGGTTGGCCGAGGAGGTGGCGATGCTGGACTGCTACTCCGGCGGCCGCATCATATCGGGGTTCGTCAGAGGGAGCGCCACCGAAACCCTGCAATCGGGCCTCTCCCCCGCCCAGAACCGGGACAGGTTCGAAGAGGCCCACGACTTGATCTTGAAGTGCTGGACCCAGCCCGGCCCCTTCCGTTTCGAAGGCGAATACTATGACCGGAGGATGGTCAACCCCTGGGTGCTCCCAATGCAAAAACCCCACCCCGACATCTGGTTCCCCGGCACCGCAAGCCCTGAGAGCGTTGTATGGGCGGCGGAGCACGGCTACCCCTACATGAACCTCCAGATCATCCGGGGACAGACCGAATGGCTGAAGGAGCTCTACATCCAGACGGCCAAGGAAAACGGGTACACACCCGGCCCCGGGAACTTCGGCGGCAACGTGAAGGTCTTCTGCGCCGACACCGACGAGAAGGCCCAGGAAATAGGCCGGGCGTACATGTGGAACGACGTCCACATGTTCAAGGGTCCCCAGGAGCACAACGACCCGCCGGGATACCGGTCGCGGGCGGCCATAGACGTGCTGCGCGCCCAACCCGGCGGCGCAGGCTTGCGGTACGGCGGGCAGCGCAAGACCTATGAAAACCTCCAGGAGTGGGGCAGCATCGTCGTCGGCAATCCCGACACGGTGATCGCCAAGCTGGCCGACTTGATAGACGGCGTGAACCCTGGATACGTTTCAATCTACGGCCTGGAGGGAGACATGCCCCACGAGGACGTCATGCGCTCCGTCCAGCTAATCGGCACGGAAGTCATCCCAGCCCTCAAGGAAATCAAGCTCCAACCCTACGAATAGCGGGCCTATATCCGAATCCCCTACCCATCTACAAGCCCTCCGGAGGCGAGTGGCTGTGCGATGCGTGGCGCCTTGTGTGAGAGGAGAACGCAATAATGCCCGCCATCGGCTCTGAAGTCATATTTGAGGTCAGCGAGGACGATATCGACGGCGGATACTCGGCTAGCGCACTTGGATATGGCATCCACACTGACGGCGAAACGATCGAGGAACTTCGACGCAACGTGAGAGAAGCCGTCGATTGCTTCTTCGACGCAACGATGGAACGACCCGCGTTGATTCGCCTTCACTTCGTCCGCGACGAAGTCTTTGCTCTATGAAGCTTCCGCGCGATCTGCGCGGAACGGAATTAGAGAAAGCGCTTCGTCGCTTGGGTTATGAGGCTACACGGCAGCGTGGCGCTCATGTGCGGGTAACCACCCAGACTGGCTGACCCTCGCAACGAGCGGCTTTTGCTTACCGCCTTGCACGAC
This sequence comes from Dehalococcoidia bacterium, assembly GCA_965237875.1. Taxonomy (GTDB): domain Bacteria; phylum Chloroflexota; class Dehalococcoidia; order Lucifugimonadales; family JAGWBF01; genus DAOUJI01. The sequence continues at coordinate 660,720 of CBDEGP010000002.1, read as the reverse complement.
AACCTCGGAAAAGGGGCGTCCAGCACGACGGTCCAGAACTTCAATCTGATGCTGGGCCTGTGCCCGAAGATGTCCGCCTAGAAGGCGCTTACATGTCCAGCGTAAAAGCGGCGTTTAACATGCCTATGTCAATCTTGAGAGGTTGGGACAACGCGGCAGCGACGCCTCACAGTGCGGGTACGACGTTGGGATGCCTGAATGTGACAAGCCATTCATCTACTATAATCTCAAGCAGGTCCGGCGATGTGAGGCCACGCTGACGGCGGTGAACGGAGTAAAATTATGAGTGCAGTGCATGACATGGGCGGGAAGCCCTACAACGAGCCAATCGACCAGTCGGAACACACTTTATCGGACTGGGAGCGCCGGATATACGCACTCGTAGGGGTCCTGAGAGAGAAGCGACTGATAAACACCGACGAACTGCGCCGCGGCATCGAGACGATCCCGGCGCATGAGTATGAGAGCCTCACATACTACGAGCGATGGTCGGCCTCCTTGGAACTTCTCTTGGTCGAGAAGGAGTTGCTCACATCGGAGGAGATCGACAACCGATCGGCCGCTCTCAAGGAAAGGTGGGGCTGAGATGGCGCAGTTCTGTCCCGGAGACCCGATAAGGGTCCTGCCGACGGTTGTTCACACTCACCACAGGACCCCCGGCTACGTCAAGGGCAAGATGGGACGGGTGAAGGCGATGTCCGGGACCTTCCTTGACCCTGAGTCGCGGGCTTACGGCGGGGACGGGCTCCCGGAGCGGGCGCTCTACCTGGTCGAGTTCGATATGAGGGCTATCTGGGGAGAGCGATATAGCGGGCCGTCACGCGACAGTCTACTTGTCGACATCTACGAACAATGGCTGGAGCCGGCCTAACAAGCCGACTTGCGGTGGAGGAGAGCCATGAGCTCAGATGAGCATCACCGGCACGGACACCACGGGGACCATGACCACCCTGGCATGGAGGAGGATGTCGAGCTGAGCGACCGCGCCCAGCGTGTGCTTGCTATGGAGGGGCTCCTCGTAGAGAAAGGCGTCATCGCCCAGGGTGACGTACGGCGCCTCATCGACGTAACGGAGGCCAGGTCGCCGGTTGACGGCGCCAGGGTTGTGGCTCGCGCATGGGTCGACCCGGCCTACAAGCGTCGTCTGCTCGAAGAGCCAGAAGCGGCTTTGGCCGAGCTGGGGTACCCTCTTGTAGGCAGCGCCAAGCTGGCGGCGCTCGAAAACACCGACAAGGTGCACCACTTGGTCGTCTGCACCCTGTGCTCCTGTTACCCGACTTCGCTGCTCGGGCTTCCGCCGGACTGGTATAAGAGCTTCGCCTATCGGTCGCGGGCTGTCGTCGACCCAAGGGGCGTTATGCGCGAGTTCGGCCTTGAGGTGGGCGACGACGTCGAGGTCCGGGTAGTCGACAGCGCCGCAGACCTCAGATACATGGCGCTCCCCCTACGCCCCGAAGGGACCGACGGAATGAGCGAGGAGGAACTCGTCGCGCTGGTTACCCGGGACAGCATGATCGGCGTCGGCCTAGCCAACTCACCCGTCGTCAAACCCTCATAACGGGAATCGGAGTTGCAGGTACAATCAAAATGACCCTGGTACAAGAGCCAGGGATTCCCCACCTCTTGTTGATTCTGGTATACTGGGCCGAATCCCCCGCCGGAAGCGAGGCTTAACAAGGAGAAAAGCATGGTAGAACAGCTGAAACGGCCTATTGACAAAGTTGAAGTCTACTTCTTCACAGAGCAACCCAACGGGTACGTCAAGGAAGAGGACTTGGAGAAGTTCCCAGGAACGCGGATGACGTTCCCCAACACCTACTTCGACCCGGAGAAAGCCCATGTCCTCTACAACCAGTACCACGAGCAGTACGCCCTGGTGGACGAAGTGGGATTCGACGGCATCATGTCCAACGAGCACCACACCGCCTACTGGTGCATGAAACCGGCCATCAACCTGGACGGCGCCGTCCTCTCCAAGGTGACCAAGAACGTGAAGATCGCTCTTCTGGGCAATGTGATTGGACTGAACGACCCCGTGAAGCTGGCGGAAGAGGTTGCCATGCTGGACTGCTATTCCGGAGGCCGGATCATCTCGGGCTTCGTCCGGGGCAGCGCCATCGAGACAATCCAGTCGGGCAACTCCCCCACCGAGAACCGCGGGCGGTTTGAAGAGGCCCACGACCTGATTCTCAAGTGCTGGACCCAACCCGGCCCCTTCCGCTTCGAGGGTGAATACTACCATCGCCGCATGGTGAATCCCTGGGTCCTGCCCATGCAAAAGCCCCACCCCGACATCTGGTTCCCCGGCACCGGCAGCCCCTCTAGCGTCATCTGGGCCGCCGAGCACGGCTACCCTTACCTGAACCTCCAGGTAATCAAGGGCCAGACCGAGTGGCTGAAAGAGATATACATAGACACGGCCAAGGAAGCCGGCTACACTCCCGGCCCCGGCAACTTTGGCGGCAACGTCATGGTCTTCTGCGCCGACACCGACGAAGAGGCTTACGAAATCGGAAAGACCTTCATGTGGAACGCCGACCACCGTTTCAAAGGTCCCCAAGAGCACAACGACCCTCCGGGATACCGCTCTCGGGCCGACACCGCAGTGGTCCGGCAGATTCCGGCGGGAGTCGGCACCCGGTTCGGCCAGCAGTACCGGACCTATGACGACCTTCAAGAGGCCAACAGCATAGTGGTCGGAAACCCGGATACGGTGACCAAGAAGCTGACGGATATCCTCGAAGGGCTGGCGCCCGGCTACCTGATTTGCTACGGCAACGAGGGCGACATGCCCCACGATAAGGTGATGCGGTCACTCCAGCTTATCGGGACCGAGGTCATACCCGCCCTGAAAGAGATCAAGTTGAAGCCCTACGAATAGCTTGGGGCAGCTTGGGTTGACGCTAGTAAGGGGCCGCTCTATAATACCAACTCGCAGAGCGGCCCCTAACCTTTTTCAATCATTGCCAAGGTTGTGCCATGCCGAAAACCCCGGAGGAGTTCCTGGAAGAAGCGAAAGAACTCATCGGCGCTGAAACGGAACTGGAACGCTACCCCTATCCCGTGGAATACGACTCCATCCGGCGCTACTGCCACATGACCGAAGACCCCAACCCGCTCTTCATGGACCCGGAATACGCCCAAGCGTCAGGATACAGAGACGCTGTATGCCCTCCCACTATGGTGGAGTACTTTGTTAAGGAGAACCTGTGGCCCCCATCCTCCAAGCCGGCTTCAGCCCTCCCCAGGGTGCCCACTCCGGGCGAAAGGAACATCAACCTCACCCGCGAGTTGGAGTTCTATAAGCCCATCGTGGTCGGGGACAGGATATCCTACAAGAGGCGCATCGCTGAAGTTTACATTAAGCCCATCCGGCTGGACGCCAAGGCGTTCTGGACCAAGATCGAGACCCTCATATACAACCAGGATGGAGATATGGTGGCCAAGATGACCAACCTGGGCCTGCGGCACCGGACGCCCGAGCAGATCGCCGAGGCGGGAGAGTAGACATGGCCCACAAGCAAGTCTACTGGGACGACGTGAACGAGGGCCAAGAAATCCCAGGATATGCGCTTGAGATCGACCCCAACCGCATCGTCAAGCAGGTCAGCGGCTCCCAGGACTTCTACGAGGTCCACTACGACGTGCCCTTCGCCCAGAACGGCGGCCACCCCGACGTTTTCGTCAACACGGGGTTCATGCAAGGCTGCTTCAACAGGCTGATCTGCGGCTGGATCGGAGACCGGGGGATGCTCCGCAAGTTCCGCATGGAAATGCGCAGGATGAACCGCCCGGGTGACGTGATGACGCTCAGGGGAAAGGTGACCCGGAAGTACGAGGAGGACGGCGAGCATTTCGTGGAATGCGAACTATGGGCCGAAAACCAGCGGGAAGGCGTCACCACTCCCACCTACGCATTGGTGACCCTGCCTGTAAAATCCTAAAAGGCATCGGTCTTATTTCAGGAGGTCAGGCTAAATGGCGGAGAACACCATCAACGGCAAGGTCGCCATCGTCGGCATCGGCGAGAGCGACTACTACAAGAGAGGTCAGAGCCCCTACGGCGAGTTCCATCTGTGTCTTCAGGCCATCATGGCCGCCGCCGAGGATGCTGGAATCGATCCCCGGGAGATCGACGGCTACGCTTCCTACGCAAACGACCGTAACGACCCAATCCGCGTTTCCACGGCGCTCGGCTCACCCAAAGTAGGTTTCAACACCATGTTCTGGGGCGGCGGCGGCGGCGGCGGATCGGGAGCCGTGGGCAACGCAGCGGCGGCTCTCGTCGCAGGGTACGCCAAGTACGTGGTGGCCTACAGGGGACTGGCCCAGGGCCAGTTTGGACGTTTCGGGCAGGCCCTTGCGGCCCGCCAGTCCAGAGTCATGGACCTCGCCGCCTATCAGGCCCCCTTTGGGTGCATGTCCGCCGGGCAGACCCTGGCAGCCATGCAGGCTCAGCGACACATGTACGATTATGGAACAACCCAGGAACAATTTGGCTCCATCGCCATGGCATCCTACAAGCACGCGCAGACGAACCCGCGCGCCGTCATGTACGGCAGACCGCTGACGATGGAGGCATACCACGCCTCCCGCTGGATCGCCCAACCTCTCCATCTGTTCGACTGCTGCCAGGAAACTGACGGCTCAGCTGCTGTGATCCTGACCACGGCTGAGCGGGCCAAGGACATGAAGCAGACGCCGGCTTACCTCATGGCAGCCGCCCAGGGAAGCGGGTTCCGCTACGGCGCGGGCGCCATGAACCGGAGCCTCGTCCACTCCAACCACGACGCCCTGTCCGACTCCCTCTGGGGAATGGCGGGGATTGAACCGAAGGACGTGGACGTGGCCCAGTTCTACGAGAACTTCACCCCGTTGGTGCTCATGTCCATCGAGGACTACGGGTTCTGCGAGAAGGGCGAGGGCGGACCCTTCGTGGAGGGAGGCCGCATCGAATGGCCCGACGGAGACCTGCCCATCAACACCAGCGGCGGGAACCTGGCCGAGGCCTACACCCACGGGTTTGAGATTGTCACTGAAGCGGTGAGACAGGTGCGCGGCTCTTCCACTGCCCAGGTGGAAGGAGCGGAGATATCCTTCGTCGCCAGCGGACCCGGAGTCTCGCCCCTCAGCTCTTTGATACTGCGGAGGTAAATAATGGCCGACTACTACCTTACGGAAGGAATGCCGCTTCCCGGTTGGACTCCCGACAGCGCCGATGCGGGTTTCTGGGAAGCCTGCAAGCGTCACGAGTTGGTGGTCCAGCAATGCTCTGACTGCAAGACCTTCCGGCACACTCCGGAGATAATTTGCTACGAATGCCACTCCTTTAACTATGACTGGGTGAAGACCAGCGGCAAGGGAGTGGTGTACAGTTACATGAACAGCGAATACCCGGTGCATCCCATCCTCCGCGAGCGGGTGCCTTACAACGTGGCGCTGGTGGAAATACCGGAGGCGGGAAACGTCCGGATGGTGGGCAACATCGTGGACGCCGACTATGACGACATATACATCGGAATGCCCGTTGAGATCGTCTTCGAGGACCACACTGAAGAAGAGGTCACCCTTCCTCTTTGGAAGCGGGCCGACAAATAGCCTATCCAACATGAAACGCAAGAAGACTCGGATGATCAGCCCCAGCGAGACTAAGGTCGGGGGAGAGGGATAAGGAGGCTGCCCAATGGAGCTGCAATTCACCAAAGAACAGAACGCTTTCCGCCAAGAAATCAAGGACTTCCTGCATCAGGAGTTGCCCGCCGATTGGGAACCCATGGAGCAAGGGGAACACCACCACGAAGACAAGCTCGACTTCAGCAAGGGCATGGCGACGAAACTAGCCGACAAGGGCTGGCTAACGATGCATTGGCCTGTGGAGTACGGCGGCCAGGGACGGTCCCATATCGAGCAGATGATATACAGGGAAGAAATCGCATATAACGGCGTCCCCGGCACCGACCTGGGCGCCGGCGCAGTGGCATGGGTGGGCCCGACCCTCATTCTCTACGGCACCGACGAGCAGAAGCAGGAGCATCTGCCGCCAATCACGCGGGCCGAACGTTACTGGTGCACCTTCTACAGCGAGCCGGAGACGGGTTCCGACCTCGCCGGGCTGCAGACCAGCGCCGTGGAGGACGGAGACGATTTCGTGGTCAACGGTTCCAAGATATGGACCTCGGGCGCCCACATCGCCGACTGGGGTTGGCTGGCCGCCCGCACTGACCCCGACGCCCCTAAGCACAGGGGCATCAGCCTGATGCTGGTGGACATGAAGTCGCCGGGCGTCACAGTCCGCCCTGTCATAAAGATGACCGGAGACCATGAGTTCAACCAGGTCTACTTCGACAACGTCAGGATCCCCAAGAAGAACCTGGTGGGTGAGCTAAACCGGGGCTGGTACACCCTGGCCGTGGCGTTGGACTTCGAGCGGTCGGGGATTTCCTACTCCGCCGTGGGAAAGAGGAACCTGGAGTCCCTGGTGCAGTATACGAGGGAGACTACTCACAAAGGCGAGCCTCTGGCCAAGGACCCCATAGTCAGGAATAAGCTGGTGGACACGGCCATTGAGGTCCAGGTGTCCCGGTGGTTGTCGTACAGGGTCGGCTGGATGCAAGGTCAGGGCCTCGTTCCCAACTACGAGGCCTCCATGTCCAAGGTGTACGGCTCAGAGTTCCAGCAGCGCCTCGCCAACCGCGGCCTCGAGATACTGGGCCAGTACGGTCCCCTGTGGAAGGGCTCCAAGTGGGCAAGGCTCAACGGCACCTTCTCCAGGGCCGCGTTGGACCAGTACTCCGCCACCATAGGCGCCGGCACGTCGGAAATCCAGCGCAACATCATCGCCCGCCGCGGCCTGGGCCTGCCCAGAGACTAACCGCAACGGAACGTACGCATAAGCTAGAGGGGAGCGGAATGTCCGCTCCCCTCTTCCATTTTGTTCCATTGACCTGCTTCGCGTTGCTCAGAGACCCGACGGTAGGGGCGTCCCCTTGTGGGCGCCCTATCGTTCTTCATAGACCCCGTTTGCGGCCTAATCGGATGTTCGCCTATTCCCGCCGCCATGCCGCCCCAAGCGACAGGGCAGGCACAAGACCTGCCCCTACGTACATGTACGCGCCAATTGTGAGGCCGAGCCGCACCTCGTAGGGGCGTCCCCTTGTGGGCGCCCTATCGTTCTTCATAGGCCCCGTTTGCGGCCTAATCGGACGTTCGCCTATGCCCACCGCCATACCACCCTAAGCGACAGGGCAGGCACAAGACCTGCCCCTACGTACATGTACGCGCCAATTGTGAGGCCGAGCCGCACCTCGTAGGGACGTACCCTTGTGGGCACCCTCTCGTTCTTCACAAACCCCATCTGTGGCGCCAACATACGGCGCATTGACCTCCTCGGCTGCTCCACATAGACTTAGCCTTATGTCGAGCGGCCCCAAGGAGCGTCCGCCATGCGGCTAAAGTTCACTGCTGAGCAGGAAGCCTTCCGCCAGGAAATACTCGACTTCTTCGACCAGGTGTTGCCCAGCAGCTGGGAGCCCATGGAATTGGGCGGCATGTACCACCCCGACCACCGCGAGTTCACCGCCCTTATGGCCAAGAAGCTGGCGGAAAAGGGATGGCTGACCATGCACTGGCCTGTGGAGTACGGCGGTCAGGGCAGGTCCCACGTAGAGCAGGCCATATACAGCGACGAGGTCTCCTATAAAGGAGTCCCCGGAACGGACCTGGGGGCAGGGGCGGTGGGCTGGATAGGCCCCACTCTCATACGCTACGGCACGGAAGAGCAGAAGACCGAGCATCTGCCGCCAATCACCAGGGCCGAACGCTACTGGTGCACCCTGTACAGCGAACCCGAGGCCGGCTCAGACCTGGCCAGCCTCCAGACCAGCGCCGTCGAGGACGGGGACGACTTCGTGGTCAACGGCTCCAAGATATGGAACTCCGGCGCCCACATAGCCGACTGGGGTTGGCTTGCGGCTCGGACCAATCCCGACGCTCCAAAGCACCGGGGCATCAGCTTGATGATGGTGGACATGAAGACTCCCGGCGTCACTGTACGGCCCGTCCTGAAGATGACCGGCGACCACGAGTTCAACCAGGTGTTCTTCGACAACGTCCGGGTCCCTAAAAGGAATTTGGTGGGCGAGCTGGACCAGGGTTGGTACACCATGGCCGTGGCGCTGGACTTCGAGCGGTCAGGAGTCTATTTCCCTGCGGTGGCCAGAAGGAACCTGGAGACACTGGTGCAATACGCCGGGGAAACCAAGCACGGCGGCAAGCCTCTTTCACAAGACAGGGTCGTGCGGAACAAGCTCGTGGACGCGGCCATCGACGTGGAGGTCTCCCGCTGGCTCTCCTACAGGGTGGCCTGGATGCAGGGTGAAGGGATGGTCCCCAATTACGAAGCCTCTATGGCCAAAGTCTATGGCTCGGAGCTCCAGATTCGGCTGGCCAACACGGGCATGGAGATTCTGGGCCAATACGGCCAGCTGTGGAAGGGGTCCAGATGGGCCCGGCTCAACGGTTCCTTCGCCCACACATACCTCAACGCCTTCTCCTTCAACATCGCCGGAGGCACGGGGGAAATCCAGCGGAACATCATGGCCACCAGGGGCCTGGGGCTTCCCCGCCGTTAGCCCTTCCGCCGAACGATTGCCCGTTCTTCCTCGCACCCCAGCCCTCTCCCGCCAGTGGAGAGGGGGTATGGCCCTTATCCCCCAACCCCGTCTTTCCTCCACCAGGCCGTACTGAGCGCAACGCAGCGGAGTCCGGGTACCCATTGATGGGCGTGGGTCGGGCCTTCGACAGGCTCAGGCCGAACGGGAGTTGTTCCCCCTCACCCCAACCCTCTCCCGCGAGTGGAGAGGGGGCATTAGCGCGGGGCAAGTTGACCGCCTGCGCTTCAGGCCATAGACTTGTCCCTAGCCTAAAAGCCAAGCGGCCCGCCGGAGGCGCCAATGCACATGCAGTTCACCCCGGAGCAAGATGCCTTCCGCCAGGAGATAAGGGACTTCTTCAAAGAAACGCTGCCCGCCGACTTCGAGCCCATGGATTCCGGCGCCATGTACCACCCCGAGACCAGGGAGTTCGCCCACAACATGGCCAAGAAGCTCTCGGACAAGGGTTGGCTCACCATGCACTGGCCTGTCGAGTACGGCGGCCAGAGCAGGTCGTATATCGAGCAGGCGATCTATAGCGACGAGGTGGCGTATCGCGGTTCGCCGGGGACCGACGTGGGAGGCGGCGCCGTGGCATGGATCGGCCCCACCATCATTCGCTTCGGGACCGAGGAGCAGAAGAAGGAACATCTGCCTCCCATCACCAGGGCCGAGAGGTACTGGACCACCCTGTACAGCGAGCCGGAGACGGGCTCCGACCTGGCCGGACTGATAACCACCGCCACCGAGGACGGCGACGACTACGTCATCAACGGGTCGAAGATATGGAACTCAGGGGCCCACATCGCCGACTGGGGCTGGATTGCCGTCAGGACGAACACCGACGCTCCCAAGCACCGAGGCATCAGCCTGATGATGGTAGACATGAAGACTCCGGGCGTCACGGTGCGGCCCGTCATAAAGATGACCGGCGAGCATGAGTTTAACCAGGTCTACTTCGACAACGTCCGGGCGCCCAAGAAGAACCTTATCGGTGAGCAGGACAGGGGTTGGTACACCATGGCGGTGGCCCTGGACTTCGAGCGCGCCGGAGTCCATTACTCTTCGAACGGCAGAAGGAACCTGGAGCGGCTGGTGGAGTACGCCAGGGAGACTAACCACAACGGCAAGCCTCTTTCGCAGAACAAAGTAGTCCGCCACAAGCTGGTCGACTTGGCCACAGAGATTCAAGCCGGCCGATGGATCGCCTACAGGGTAGCCTGGATGCAGGGACAGGGCCTGGTGCCCAACTACGAGGCGTCCATGTCCAAGGTCTTCGGCTCAGAGCTGTCACAACACGTGGCCAATACGGGCATGGAGATACTGGGACAATACGGACAGCTTTGGAAGACCTCCAAGTGGGTCAGGTTACGGGGCAGCCTTTCCAGGGCATATCTCAATTCCTTCGGCGCCAACATCGCGGGCGGCACCGGCGAGATACAGAGGAACATAATCGCCACCAGGGGGCTGGGACTGCCCCGCCAGTAGGGTCAAAGCTGTCATGCCTGCGGCTCGACCTTAGATAGAGGTCTCACCCGAACAGCGGCATTAGATTTAGAGGGGGCGGCAATGTCATACAAGGAACTTCGGGGCAAGGTAGCCATCGTCGGCGCGGATGAGGCCGACGAAAACGGCGTCCAACCCAACAAGTCGGTGCTGCAACTCCACGCCGAAGGCGCGGTGAACGCAATGCACGACGCCGGGCTCGAAAAGGGCGACATCGACGGCCTCTTCACGGCAGGGACCAACGCCGCCGTCCTGGCCGAGTACATGGGCATGACACCCAGGTACATTGACGGCACGACGGTTGGGGGCTGCTCCTTCGTGATTATGATGGAGCACGCCATGATGGCCCTCGAACACGGCATGTGCGACTACGCCCTCATAAGCCACGGCCAGAGCGGACGCAGCCGCATCGGAGACCCCCGCGCTCCCGTGGACCCGTCCACGCCCCAGGGACAGTTCGAGCAGCCCTTCGGGGCGCTTGGACCTCCTACTCTGTTCTCTCTGCCCATCCTAAGGTACATGAAGGAGACGGGCACGACTCTGGAGAACCTAGCCGAGGTGGCTGTGGCCACGAGGAAATGGGCCAGCCTCAATCCCAGGGCCATGCTGAGGGAACCCCAGACCGTCGACGACGTTCTCAGCGCCAGGATGATCTGCTACCCGCTTACCCTGCCCATGTGCTGCCTGGTCACCGACGCCGCGGGATCCGTCATACTCACCACGGCCGACCGGGCCAAGGACTTGAAGCAGAAGCCCGTCTACTTGCTGGGAACGGGAGAGGCCGTAAGCCACTGGATGATCGGACAGATGCCCGACTTCACCTGGTCCCACGCGTTCGAGACCTCGGGCAAACGGGCTTTCGAGATGGCCGGAGTAAAGCACGAGGACATCGACGTCGTCGAGTTTTACGACGCCTTCGTACACACCCCCATCTTTGCCCTCGAAGCCCTGGGGTTCTGCCCACGGGGAGAGGGCGGCAGGTTCGTTTCGGGCCAGAGGACGGCGCCCGGCGGAGAGTTTCCCATGAACACCAACGGCGGCGGCCTCTCTTACACACACCCTGGAATGTACGGGATGTTCATCATCCTGGAGGCCGTGCGCCAGCTCCGGGGTCAGGGGGGAGACCGCCAGGTCGAGGGCGCCAAGACAGCCGTGGTGCATGGACCGGGCGGAATGTTCGCCGCCTCGGGGACTGCCATCCTTGGAACTGAAGTCCCGTAGTTTGTGCCGGACCCCCGTTAATGTGCGACTGCCCATGCCGTCAACCGCTATAGGAGGACCCCAATGACGACGCCACAAAAGCCGCTTCCCAAGGCCACTCCCGATACCGAACCCTTCTGGCAAGGCTGCAAAGAGGGAAAGCTGACACTGCCGCGCTGCGGAGACTGCAACCTGCTCCACTACTATCCCAGGGCTATATGCCCCCACTGCTGGAGCCGCAGCTTGACCTGGGAGGAGCTAAGCGGCAAGGGTACGCTCTACAGCTATGTCATCAGCCACCGGCCTGCGCCGGGATTTCAGGAAGAAACGCCCTACGCCATTGCCATAGTGGAACTGGACGAAGGCCCCCGCATGATGACCAACCTCACGGGAGTGGACCAGACCCCCGAGTCCCTCGTGTTGGACATGCCCCTCGAAATCACATTCGAGGACGTCACCGAAGACGTCACCATGTTCAAGTTCCAGCCTGCGGGGTAGCGACACTATAGGCAGTGCCACCTGCGAAGTAGTGGTTGCGCCGTAAGCCTCGTTGCTCACTGCCTTTTCCTTTAATGGGGGGAATTTCAAGATTTTCTTCAGCAGGAACCGGGGAAAGAGCCAGTACGCCCGCACTTACGGTCTCCAAGTGACACAAAAGTCCCACTCGATGTTCTCACGAACCCTGATCATCTGAATAAATGCTGCTCGCTGGGCCTCGGTAATATTCGCTGTCGCGTTCACAAACTCGTGAGCTTCCGTGGTGCCTGTCTGGCCACAAAAAGTTTCTGACACTAGCATTTTAAGGACTTGTTGAACAGCATCCCAATTTAGCTGTTCAAGCTCGACTCCCATACTGGCACTCAACTCTTCTAAGTAGAATTGAGAGCGAAAAAGATGGTCTATTGTGTAACGGGTCCAAAATCTGAAATCTGCATTCCATACCTCTACACATTCTTGATTACACGACAGATCCTCTAGCGTATTCACGAAATCAGCGAATCTCTGGCGATCCGCGTTTCGTAGCAGTTGTCTGAGTGGCTCAGAAATGCTAGTTCTCGGGGCGGATTCTGATGCGCGGTATTCGGGAGAATACGACAGAACAACGTGATGGAGAAAAGCATTATCCCAGAGATAACGGTCCTCCGGCAGAAGATTAGAGTACCAGATTAGCTCTTCATGCCACGTAGTTTCTTCGCCTTCAGCGAGGAAGCCGTCGAAATACGGCCGCAATGGTGGAGGTATGAGATGTAGTCTCCCTGCCACCAACATGGGAACGTTTGTATCTGCCGAATGATACAACGCATCCCATAACTCATCAAAAGCCCCCTCTGCAAGAAGTTGCCACACATCCCTACCGTTAGGGCTTGAGTAGTTAATAGAGAGGCCGACAAAATAGTTATAGAATGGTCGCCAAGTCTCCCAAGGATTCGATTGCGGAGATTCGTCATATTTCTTGAATTCAAGCATGAATTGTGCAACGTCCCACTTGAATGTGTAAATGTTCATCAAGTCACATGGTTCTGGAAAGCCGTCCCAATGCTCTGTAAAGCCATGCATGACCTCATGCATAAGCACCGAAGGATTACTGATGCGTCCGATTCTAACAAGGTCTGGCGCAATGTAACCTCCATAGCCCGGTTCGTTTCTCAGGGCTTCAACATGGATGTCCGACAGCATCCACATACGGGCACGCTCAGTGAGTCTATAGAGAGAGGCGGCATCATTGATGCGATCGATAACCCAGGGATCATCGCTGCCTGTTCGACTCTGAGCACCCCAGTACTCAGGCTTATCAGGCCCCTCGTTGTACATCCAACGGACTGGTTCCGTCTCGATTCCATCTAGGTTCCTGGCGACAACTTCGAATCTGTATCCTGGACTGGATCGAAGACCCTTGAACGTCCTACATCGCAGTGTATCCCAGTTGGACTGAATCACCTCCGTCCCATCCGAAACGGTTACCCGATATGTGGTCTCAAGTGGGTTTACTTCGTCCACTATTGCCAGTGTGAAGCCGTCTTCGTTCACGTTCATCGGACCGGCCAGCGCGGGAGTGTGAGCCGTGGTCACAGTTAACGTCTCGACCGTTTCCTCAGAGCCATCCCCCAACTGAATGACCATCCGATACTTGTAGCGGCGGTTCGGGCTGAGTCCGTTATCCGTGTACGAAGTTTGGCTAAGTGGCGGCGTAGCTAGCAGCTCACCGTCCTTGTAGAGTTCCTGGTGTACTGGTCTATCCAAGTCGTATGACCAAGCCAAGTTTACTTCCGTGGGCGATCGGGGAACGACCTCGAGCACGAGCGGAGGTTTCGGGGTTGGGGTGGCAGTCGGCTCAGGGGTTGGGGTGGCAGTCGGCTCAGGGGTCTGGGTGGCAGTCGGCTCAGGGGTCGGGGTGGCAGTCGGCTCAGGGGTTGGGGTGGCAGTCGGCTCAGGGGTTGGAGTGGCAGTCGGCTCAGGGGTCGGTATGGCCGTTGGCTCAGGGGTCGGTGTGGGCGTCGGTTCCGGGGTTGAGGTGGGCGTCGGTTCCGGGGTTGGGGTGGAAGGGAGAAACGTAGGGGTTGATGTTGTCGGTGGAGTAGGAGCACGAGTCGGCTGCGCTGTAGCCGTGGCTTCCGGCTCGTCGTTACACGCTGACAGTAACGTCGACACCAGCAAACACAACAAGCCAATCCTCGCAGCCGCTTGTGTGATTCTTTGTACTCTTACAAGGTCACGGTGAGCCAGCATTCTCCTGTAACCTCTGTCAATGCCCTCCGACGGAAGCATGACACTGGACTAGAGCGCCAATACGAACCTGAGCACAAAGATTCTCGATTTAGGGCAGTTCGGAGTGGTCGCGTTTACGGCCTCACAAACTCCTTAACCATCCAGAACCGCCTAGATGTGCGTGGATAAGCCGGCAAGCCGCCGCCAACCTGGTGAGCGGAACTACTACCCCCGTCTGCGGAGGGGGGCGCTGACCTCATGCAGGAACCCCAATATCTCGCGGTACGAGCGGACCACGCCCGTCTCGTAGAACTCGACGGAGCGGCTGTTGCAGAAGTCCCGAATCAGGCCCTGAGCTTCCTTGAACTTGTTGCGGGGCATGTTGGGGAAGAGGTGGTGCTCGATCTGGTAGTTGAGGCTGCCGTACACAAAGTCGTTGACTACGCTGCCCGTGACGTTCCGGGTGGTGAGGACCTGGCTCCGGAAGAAGTCTAATTTGGTGTTCTTGTCCACCATCAGCATACCCTTGTGATTGGTTGCGAAGACGGACCCCAGGTATACACCCAGAAGCCCTTGGTGAAGCAGGAAGAAGTATAGGCCGTCCATTCCTCCAATATGCCAGAAGACCAGGTATAAGTAGACGGGCAGGTGCCCGAAGACCAGTATGGCTTCCCAAAAGAAGTACTTGACGTTCTGCCGCCGCAATATGTACTGGCCGCTGTCTGCGCGGATGCTGTAGGCTTCGACCAGAAGCAGCGGGAAGAACAGGAAAGCCTGGTATCGCACAATCCACCTGGCGATCCCCCTCTTGCTCAAGGACTGCTCTTCAGTGAAGGCGATGATGGGCAGGTTCACGTCAAAGTCGGTGTCTACGTTGTTGGGACTGGCATGGTGGCGGTTGTGCTTGTCCATCCACCAGCTGCGGTCCAGCCCGATGAGAATCCCCACCAACAGCATGACGGCGTCGTTCTTGACGCCCGACCGGAATATCTGACGATGACCGGCGTCGTGGGCCAACAACCCCAGTTGGCCGAACGCAAAGGCCATGAAAACGGCGTTCAGGAGATGCATCCAGAGCGCGTCGGCTATGAGGAGAATGGCCACGCTTGCGCCGAGAATGGTCAGCGTGAGGGTAATCTTGAAGGCGTAATACCCGTACTGCCGGTCCAGGAACCCGCGTTCCGTTACGATCCGCTTGAGCTCAATATAGTCGTCTTCGCCCGTATAGCGGGCGCCTGCGCCGTTGGCTTCAATTGACGGGGTTGACTTGGACGGCGCCTGGCCGTATGAAGGGACTGCCCGGCCAACATCCGGCGCTGCACCGACGCTTATGGTATTTGTGGAATCTGTCATGCGCGATCCCGGGAGCTTGTGGGGAACAATTGTATCCGAGGGGAAAGGCAAGTGTCCATAGCATGGGGCGCCCTAGCTGAACAGGTCTTGGACTTTTTCAAGGGAGCCTTGACTGTATAGGCAGGTGTAAGCAACCACGACCGGACTCTTGTCTCTCACCTGCTGCGCTCAGCCGGAAGGCTCAAACTAACCGGTGGAATACGCCTGACTAGGTTATGTCTATGCCTGTATTCCATTGAGGAAAGCCAAATCAATTGGTACCATGTAGAGGTGGAAGAAGGGTCTATAATATGAAGTCTCGATGGTCTACTTGGCACACCGGGCCTCCAACCACTGAGAACATGATGCGGGTGCGAATCGTAAGGGAGTATAGAAATGCCCAACGAGGACCAGGCTTTTAAGTTTTCGACAAGGTGTGACCAAGCGCAAACAGCGGACTACTTGGAGCAGGTTGCCAAACACATCAGGAACGGGCATCTGCAGCTTTCAGCCGGGACCGAAAGCATTGGGCTGACCGTTGCAGGGGAAATCAAGCTGGAGATTGCTGCCGAATCGAGTCCTGAAAAGGGAAAAAACAGCCTCCGTCTCGAACTCTCGTGGGACGCCCCCATCCCTCCTAAGGAAGATCCCCATATCCGCATTGAGGGCAGCGCACCTGCCGACGCCTCAACCGGCAGGAATCGCGCCAGCGAGAGCGACTCCACAGATTAGTCGCTTCTCTTGGAATTAATGCTGGACCGAGTATTGGGACGCTTCAGCCGGGCGCACTGACCGGCGTTTCTGGTCTGGCGGGAGTGGGAGGGAGTCGAACCCACCTACCCCGTGCTAACGAGGCACAACGGATTTGAAGTCCGCAAGAGCCACCGGGCCCCATCCACTCCCATTGCCGAGAGCGATGCCGGCGCTGGAACAGGCTATCCCAACGCCGAATCTATCTTCTTCTGCAGGGCTCCCTTGGGCACGGCGCCTACGATTTGCTCCACCGGCTGTCCGTCTTTGAACAGCAGCAGAGTCGGTATGCTGCGTATGCCATAGGCCATCGCGGTCCGGGGGTTGGAGTCCACGTCCACTTTGGCGAACTCCACCTTGCCGTCGTACTCATTGGACAACTCGTCAACTATAGGGGCGACCATCTTGCAGGGCATGCACCAGTCAGCCCAGAAGTCCACCAGAACGGGCAACTCCGACTTTACGACCTTTTCTTCAAAGTCCGCATCGGTTACTGCTACAGGTCCAGCCATCTATGTCTCCTTCGTAGGTGGACGTTCCCAGGGAACGCCTGCGCCGACGTCACCTCAAAGTGGATTGTGTACAGGGTCAAGTGTATACGGCCCCCCTGTTTGGGTCAACCTATCCATCACTGTTCAAACAACCTTGGCGCTGCCGCACGGTTGGGTTTATAGTGTGCACTGGAGCAAGCCATTGACCAAGACCAACCGCATAGGCCGGCAGTTTACCGTGGACCTGAAACGCTGGGGCGATTCGGGAGAGACAATAGCGCACGTGGACAGCGAAGAGCTCCACGTCTTGGGGGGAATCCCAGGCGAGGAGGCAATCGTTGAGATTGTCCGAGACCGCAAGGGCAGGGTTGCGGCCCAGGTGGTGCAGGCGCTGAGCGAGTCCCCGGACCGGAGAGTCCCGCCCTGCCCATACTTCGGGCCATGCACCGGGTGCCAGTGGCAGCACGTGGAGTACCGGCGCCAGCTGGAGATAAAGCGTGAGACGGTGATAGAGGCCCTTGCCGAGGCCGGGCTGCCGGAAGCTCCAGTGGCCCCGACGTTGGCCTCGCCGGAGGAGTACGGCTACCGGAACCACGCCCGGTTCACCGTCGGGCGGAGGTGGGGGGAACTAGGCTTTGTCAACCGCGAAAGCAGGCGGTTCGTTCCGGTGGAAAGCTGCATGTTGATGCAGCCTTGGATCAACCAAACACTGGCCCACCTTCAGCGCAAGGCTGCTGAGACTTCCCAGCTGTCCATCAGGTACGGGATGGAGTCGGGCGACTATCTGATACAGCCACGGCTGAAAAACCCGGACATCGAGGTTGAATCGGGCCAACAACACTACACCGAGACCATTGAGGGCCGCAGCTTCCAGGTTGCAGCCTCCTCCTTCTTCCAGGTGAACCCCAAGCAGGCCGAAGCTCTCGCCCGCTTGGTGAGGACCGGCCTGCTGCTCACCGGGCGGGAGACGGTAGTAGACGCCTACGCGGGAGTCGCCGCCTTTGCCGTCCTTGTGGCTGACCAGTGCCGCAGGGTCATTGCCATCGAGGAGTCGGCGTCGGCTATTCAAGACGCCGAGAGGAACGTCAGCGGAATGGACAAGATCGAGTTGGTCCAAGCCAAGACGGAAGATGTCCTCAGCAGCCTGTCAGACCCGCCGGACGGCGTCGTACTCGACCCGCCGAGGGCCGGCTGCCATCCCCGGGTCCTGGAAGCTCTGATTGGCCTCAGACCCCGTCGAGTTGTCTACGTTTCCTGCGAGCCTGCCACGTTGAGCAGGGACCTGGCGGTGCTTTGCCGAGAGACCTTCCAACTGGAGTCCGTCCAGCCGGTGGACATGTTCCCCCAAACCCACCACGTGGAATGCGTAGCCGTCCTGGTCCTGAGGGACTCGCCCCGAGGGTCCGACAGCGAGACCGTGGACCTTCCCCCGGTGCTGGCGTCCACGTCACCGCGCCGGAGAGAGCTTATGAAGCGGATGGGCGCCGCTTTTGACTCCGCGTCTCCTTCCGTGAACGAGGACGCCCTGCCCGGCGAGTCTCCACGTCGAATGGTGGAGCGGTTAGCCCTGGCAAAGGCCTGGAGCGTTTACGGCGACTCCGGCGCCAGGGTCATCATTGGCGCCGATAGTGTGGTGGCGCTGGACGGCCGGGTCCTTGGTAAACCGGGGACTCTCGACGAGGCCCGCTCCATGCTGACTGCGTTAAGAGGCAGGGAGCACGACGTTTACACCGGAGTGGCCGTGGTGGGATCCACGGGTGAAGCGGTTTCCAGCAGGCGCAGCAGAGTCGTGATGCGGGAATACTCCGACGAGGAGTTGGAGACCTACGTCCTTTCAGGAGAGCCGATGGACAAGGCGGGCGGCTATGCCATACAGGACCAAGGCTTCCACCCCGCCTCTCTTGTGGAAGGCTGTTACAATAACGTGATGGGACTGCCCACTTGTCTGTTGGCGGATATGCTGGTTAAAGCGGGGATGTCGGCTAACACGGTAGAGCGCCCCCCTGAATGCGCCCACTGCCCTGCAGAGTGATGCGTTGAACCTTTTCGGCATGGGAACGTTTGAGCTTCTGGTGGTCTTGGCCATCGCATTGGTGGTCCTAGGACCCGGAAAGACCATCGGAATGGCCCGAAACGCCGGCCGCATCTTCGGAGAAGTCCGCCGCGCCTTCAGCGACCTCTCCAAGATGGCTGAAGAAGAGGAACGACACTCGGCCCAAACGCCCGGCTCGGGCGGGCGGCCCGGCGCCGAAGACGGTCCCGCCAGCGAGGGCGCCAAGGATACGGAGGCCGAGGAGAAGCGTTGAGGGACCGAGAACAGTCCCTGACTGAGCACTTCCAAGACCTCCGCAAAAGGGTCCTCATATCGGGCATAACGGTGGTGGCCGTCACTATCCTGGCCTTCACTTTCCACAAGCAGATCATCGAGCTGCTGTTGGATCCCGTGGGACTGGGACCCTCCACTGGAGGAGAGCCCGGACTCATCGCGACCGAGTTGACCGAGACACTGGGCGTCACCCTTAAAGTGTCTTTCGTGGCGGGTCTGGTGGGCGCCTTCCCAATGGTCCTCTACCAGATAATCATGTTCGCCGCCCCCGGCCTGACGCCCAAGGAACGCCGTTACCTATTTTCCTTCATGCCTGCGACGGTTCTTGCCTTTGCCAGCGGAGCTTTCTTCGCGTATTACGTGCTCATTCCCCGGGCAGTCGATTTCCTTATCGGGTGGGGCACGGACCTCGCCACCCCGCAAATACGCATATCCAACTCCGTAAACATCGTGCTCAGGCTGCTGTTCTGGATGGGCGTGGTGTTCGAGACTCCCTTCGTGATGTTCCTGCTGGCAAAGTTGCGGATAGTCTCTTCCAGGGGTTTCGCCAGGTGGAGGCGCCATTGGATCGTCGTGGCGTTCATCATCGGGGCGTTCATTACACCCACTGTCGATCCCATCAGCCAGACCCTCGTAGCCGCGCCTCTAATCCTTCTCTACGAGGCGGGAATCCTGTTGGCCAGGCTGGCCGCAAGGGGACGAGAGCCAGCGCCGGAACCCGCCAGCTCCTAAGAACCGGAAACCCCACCGCCCCATGCGAACCAGTCCCTTTGTCCAGCGTCCATTGTCCGCCGCAAGACGTTTGGGCCACTGAACTCACCGACCCCCAAACGGCATTTCGCGCCATTGCACGCCATCGATGAGGGCGGCGGCACCGCCACGTTTGTTTCTTACACCGCCAAGTTGTTTCAGGAAGAATGGCACACCGACCTTGGTGGATTGGTCACGCAGAGCACGCACCCAGTTCAGGCTCATGCCTCTTGCGCACGGACCGCTTTCTCCGCCGACGATCACCCACTGCAATGTTCCAACTGAAAGCCACGGACTCAGGTCAATTCGCTCAAGCAACGGCTCGGCGGAGACGAAACGTATCGGAGCAGGCAGACGAGCCAATACGGTCAGTCTCGGGGCGTACTTCTGACTTTCCACTGAAGTTCCAATCCATACGTTGGGCGGCCAGTCGTCCGTAAGGAGTTGCCTGCGCCTTTGCCACCAAGCCACAGCCCTCCCAGGCCGCTTGGTCAGGACTTGGAACACGTGCCCATGCTTGGATGCGGCCTCATCCATCACCGAGAACATCTCATCTACGAAGCTGAACGGGACGCTCGGGTGGAACACGTCGGCCATGCTGTTCACGAAGACGCGCCGCGGTTTCTTCCAAGACAACGGCGCCCCTAGACGCTCCGGCAAGAGTCGGACATCATCGGGGACCGTTTCATAACCGTGGACGCCCATAGCCTTCAGCCGAGGGTATAGAGCGAACATGTAGCAGTGGTCACAACCGGGAGACACTCTGCTGCAACCGGTCACCGGGTTCCAGGTTTCATCCGTCCACTCGATCATGGAGGGCATACGCCCCTCCCTTTACGGAAGTTGCAGCCACAGACAGCCAACAGCTAGCCATTATACCAACACCGGTTCTATTGACTCATTATCCGGTTGTCACTCGCATCGGGCAAAAGAGAACCGCCCGGTCAGTAAAAGGCCGGGCGGCGGCGATTGTCAAACGTTCTCTGCTAGTCGGTGTCTTTGGACGCCGACTTGACCTTGGCCTTGGGTTCGTCTGGGTCGGGCTCCGGTTGGTCGCGCCCGGTGATGGCGTCCTTGAAAGCACGCATGCTGTGGCCCAGCGAGGAGCCGATCTTGGGCAGTCGAGTTGCCCCGAATATCAGGAGCAGCACGATTACAATGATGGCAATCTCAGCCGGTCCAGGCAACCTCATGACTTCCTCCTTTGACACGGCTCCAGGGCGGTTGACACTTGAACGTCGGCTCCCTGGAGCCAATTCAATAATAGCAGGGTTCGGGCAATTGGAGCAATAAGAAGCGCTCCCAATGGCCGCGAGCGCCATCCACCCAACAGCAAAAATCGGGGAAATCGTAGGACAACGGATTTAGCCGCCTTGTGGGGCGCATCGCCGCTTATGTATAATCTTGAGCCAGGCAATGGCTATGTCCAGCCTACGCTTATACAGCGGGCAAAGGACGCCGATGGATGAAGAATACGACGTAGTCGTGATTGGGGCCGGTCCCGGAGGCTACGTGGCCGCAATCAGGGCTGCCCAACTGGGTCTCAAAGCCGCAGTGGTGGAGAGGGACGAGTTGGGCGGTGTCTGCCTTAACTGGGGCTGCATTCCCAGCAAGGCCCTTCTGAAAAACGCTGAAGTGCTCTCCCTTCTACACAAGGCGGAGGACTTTGGATTCCATTTCGACAACTTGAAGGTGGACTATTCGAAAGCCTTTGATAGAAGCAGGCGCGTCGTCCAACGAATGACCCGCGGGGTGGACTACCTGCTGCGTAAGAACAAAGTTGAACACGTAAAGGGACAGGCCGCGCTCCGCGACGCCAACACTATTGAGGTGTCCCCGGATGGGCGAGCGCTCAAGGCCAGGAACATCATCATCGCCGCAGGCGCCCGCCCCCGCACCATTCCCTCGCTCCCTGTAGACGGAGAACTGGTCTTGGACAGCCGCCACGCACTGGAAGCCCGCCAGCTTCCCGCGTCCGTTGCCATTGTGGGAGCGGGAGCCGTAGGGATGGAGTTCGCCTACCTTTACAATGCATACGGAGTAGAGGTTAC
The DNA here is from genome assembly GCA_965237875.1 of Dehalococcoidia bacterium. Taxonomy (GTDB): domain Bacteria; phylum Chloroflexota; class Dehalococcoidia; order Lucifugimonadales; family JAGWBF01; genus DAOUJI01. The sequence continues at coordinate 638,957 of CBDEGP010000002.1, read as the reverse complement.
GGTCGTGGAGGCGCTTCCACGGGTGTTGCCCAACGAGGACGAGGAAATCAGCGCCGCCCTTGAAGAAGCCTTGGGAAACTCCGGGGTTAGCTTCCTGCTGGGCTCCTCGGTTTCCGGCATGACCCTCGTGGACGGGGGAGTCAAGCTGGCCGTAGACACTCCCGACGGCGCCAAAGAAGTAATGAGCGAAAAGGTCCTGGCTGCCATCGGAATCCAGGCCAACGCAGAGAAACTGGGGCTGGACTCTCTGGGCGTCACGTTAGAAAATGGCTTCATCCAGGTGGATGGAAGCATGGCCACCAACGTACCGGGGATATACGCCATCGGAGACGTGACCGGAAAGCTGCCCCTCGCTCACGTTGCGTCGGCCCAGGGAGTATTGGCCGCCGAGACCATCGCCGGAGAAGAGTCCCCTCCTCTGGACTACACCTACATGCCGAGGGCAACCTACTGCAATCCCCAGGTCGCCAGCTTCGGACTGACGGAGAAGCAGGCCATAGCCCAGGGATTCGACGTCAAAGTGGGCAAGTTCCCCTTCCAGGCCAGCGGCAAGGCCGTCTCCGCCGGAGATTACACCGGCTTCGTCAAGCTGGTGGTGGACAAGACGTACGGCGAGCTTTTGGGCGGCCACATGATAGGCCCGGAGGTGACGGAGCTTCTGGCCGAGCTGTCGATGACCAAGATGCTCGAAGGGACAACCCGGGAGGTGGGTTGGATGGTCCACTCCCACCCAACCCTGTCGGAGACCTTGAAAGAGGCGGCTTTAGCCGCCGACGGAAAGGCCATCCATATCTAGGCGCCGCTCCAGACCATCTCTCGGAGTCAAATCCAGAAAAGAGGTCGCAGATGCAGGTGGAAGAGAAGCTTAGCAAGTCCCAGCTGATGGACCTTTACCGCCAGATGGGACTTATCCGCATCTTCGAAGAAGAGTGCCAACGCCAGTACATGCAGGGCAACATAGCGGGCTTCCTTCACCTCTACATAGGCGAGGAGGCCATAGCGGTCGGAGCTTTGTCCGCCCTGAGATCCCAGGACTGGGTCCTGACGCATTACAGGGACCACGGCCATGCCCTGGCTAGAGGCATAGAACCGCGAGTCGCGATGGCGGAACTCTTTGGGAAAGCCACCGGGTGCAGCAAGGGCAAGGGCGGCTCCATGCATCTCTTTGACGTGTCCAAGAACTTCATGGGCGGCTATGCCATAGTGGGAGGCCAGATGCCTGTGGCCGCAGGGCTCGGACTGGCCGCCAAGCTCAAAGGAGAGGACAGGCTGGCCTTGTGTTTCCTGGGTGACGGAGCCCTGAACGAAGGCGAGTTCCACGAGTCCATGAATCTGGCGGCAATAAGGAAGCTGCCCGTTGTCTACTTCTGCGAGAACAACCAGTACGGCATGGGAGCCTCGGTCTGGGAGACGCTCGCCCTGGCCGCAGACATCTACAAGCTGGCCGACGCCTACAAGATGCCCGGACGACGGATCAACGGGATGGACGTCCTGGAGGTCAGAGACGCTATGAAGCAGGCCGTGGAATATGTGTCCGGAGGCGGCGGCCCCATATTCATAGAGGCCCAAACATACAGGTTCCGAGGGCACTCCATCGCCGACCCCGCCGCGTATCGTCTCAGCTCCGAAGTGGAAGAATGGCTGGCCCGCGATCCCGTCTACTCCTACAGGCAGAAGCTGATGGACGAGGGCATTGCCGACGAGACGGAACTGGCTGAGATTGACGCCGCCAACCTGACAGCAATCGAGGAGGCCGTGGATTTCGCCGCTTCCAGTCCCTTCCCGGACCCCTCGGCCTTGTATGAGGACATATACGGAAGCTAGATCCTTTCAGGAGACAGGAATGCCCGAAATCACCTACAGAGAAGCCGTAAGCACAGCGCTGAGAGAGGCGCTCAACGAGGACCCTCTCACCTTTATAGCCGGTGAGGACATAGGCCCCTACGGCGGAGCTTACGCAGTCACCAAAGGGTTCACGGAAGAGTTCGGCGCTGAGCGCGTCCGGGACGCTCCCCTGTCGGAATCGGTGATAGTAGGAGCGGGAGTGGGCGCCGCCATGGGGGGCATGAAACCCATCATGGAGATCATGACCATCAACTTTACGCTCCTGGCCATGGACCAGATAGTCAACCACGCAGCTAAGATGAGATACATGTCGGGGGGCCAGCTTTCGGTGCCCCTCATCGTGCGAACAGTCACCGGAGGAGGCGCCCAAGTTGCGGCCACCCACTCCCAATGCTTCGAGGGATGGTATGCATCGGTCCCGGGGCTGAAAGTGGTGGTCCCCTCCACTCCCCACGACATTCTGGGCCTGTTCCGGTCATGCCGGGATGAAGTGGACCCGGTGCTCTTCGTGGAGCACATCCTGCTGTACAGCACGAGGGGCCTAGTCCCGGCCGAGCATTACAAGATACCGTTGGGCAAGGCCGACGTGAAGAGAGCCGGCAGCGACGTAACCATCGTTTCCTACTCGCGGATGGTCCACATAGCATTGGAGGCGGCCGGGAAGTTGGCGCAAGAGGGAATAGACGCCGAAGTGATAGACCTGCGCTGTCTGAGGCCGTTGGACATGGAAACGGTTGTGGAGTCAGTCAAAAGGACTCATCGAGCGGTGGTGGTGGAAGAAACATGGAAGACCGGCGGCTTTGCGGCGGAGGTGTCGGCTTCCATACAGGAACAAGCCTTTGATTTCCTGGACGCTCCCATCGGCAGAGTGGCCGGTGAAGAGGCGCCCATGCCATACTCACGGCCTTTGGAGCAGGCCGCCATCCCCAACGGGGACAAGGTGGCCGCCGCCGTCAGATCGACGATGGGCGGCTAGGGCGTTGGACATCAACGGCGACATATCCAAAGAGTCCGGCCAAGGAGGTTAGGTTGGCCACTGTGGTTACCATGCCGTCCATGGGCTACGACATGAAAGAGGGCATTGTCGTCCGCTGGCGCAAGAAAGAGGGCGAACAGGTCGCCCGTGGCGAGGTCATCGCCGAAATCGAGACTGACAAGGCCACCGTGGAAATGGAAGCCTACGTATCCGGAGTGCTTGGCAAGATCGTAGCCGACGAGGGGGCTTCCATACCCGTCGGAGACCTCATTGCCGTCATAACCGCTCTAGGCGAAGAAGTCCCGCCCATCGAGAGTCTGGCCATTGAGGCTTCCCAGCAAATCCCTGTCGAAGGCGCTGAACCGGGCCAGCCGGTCGCCGCTCAGACCGCCGCAGACGCCCCAGCGCCCCAGCCCTCTGCCCCCGACACCGGGAGCGTCAAGGCAAGCCCCATAGCCCGCCGCTTGGCGAACAACTTGGGAATCGACCTTGCCCAGGTGACGGGGACAGGGCCGGCAGGCCGAATCGTAGAGGCCGACGTGCGCAACTTTACGCCCTCCGCCCCCGTCGCCGCTCCGGCTGCCGCATCGGCCCAGCCCAGGCCGGGGGAGCGGGTTGAGCTTTCCCGCATGAGGAAAGCCATCGCCGGAGTGACAGTGCAGAGCATGACCCAGGCGCCCCACTTTTATGTAACCTCCGAGGTAGACATGACGCGGGCCATGTCGTTGCGCCGGGAAATGAATGAAGCCCTGGAAGAAGGCGCTCGCATCAGCGTCAACGACATGATAGTGAAGGCGGCGGCTCTGGCGCTGGCAAAGCTCCCAAAGTTCAACTCGTCCTTTGAAGGAGACGCCCTCCAGATACATGGGGACGTCAACGTGGGAATTGCCATCGCTTTGGAGCAGGGCCTGATCGTGCCCGCGGTCAGCCAGTGCCAAAACAAGTCGCTGGCGGAAATATCCGCGGCCAGCCGTGACCTGATTGACAGGGCCCACGGCGGCGCCCTGAGGGCCGAGGAGTACACGGGAGGCACCTTCGCTGTAAGCAACCTCGGTATGTTCGACGTGGACAGCTTCACCGCCATCATATTTCCGCCCAACGCCGCAGTGCTGGCCGTGGGCGCCGTAAAGGAACAGCCCGTGGTGAGAGAAGGCGAGATAAGGGCGGCCCAAATTATGAAGGCCACCCTCTCCACAGACCACAGGGTGGCCGACGGAGCCGAGGCCGCCCGGTTCCTGGTGGAAATCAAGCGCTGCCTTGAGAACCCCGTGCTGCTTCTCCTCTAAGCTCCATCACAGCCGTTAGACGGCCAGCTATTACAGTCCGGGAGGCTCGCTATGGCCACAATGACCGGAGGCAAAGCCGTTCTGGAGTCCCTGAAGGCCCACGGCGTTGACACTCTGTTCGGCATCATATCGGTGCATAATCTGGACCTCTACGACGCCCTGTTCGACCAGCAGGACTCCTTCCGGTACATCGGAGGCCGCATGGAGCTGGGATGCGGCTTCATGGCCGACGGCTACTCCCGGGTCAGCGGCAAACCGGGCGTCCTGATCACCAGCACGGGGCCCGGGGCCGCCGACTCCATCGGGGCTATGGGCGAGGCTTACCACTCCGCGTCCCCCGTCCTGCAAATCACCACCAACGTCGAGCGGGAGTTCGTCAACTCCCGCCGCGGCGTCACACACGAGCCCAAGGACCAGGTTGAGATGTTCCAGTCCGTCACCGACTGGAGTACGCTGATAACAGAAGTGGACGCTATACCCGACGCAGTCCACGAGGCTTTCCGGCGTTTCCGCGACCGCCGCCCCCGGCCTATAGAGTTGGAGCTGGCGACGGACGTCCTGGGCATGGAGTCCGACGTGGAAATCGTGCCTCCCATGGACACGAGACCGGTCCACAAATATGAAGCGGAGATCGCGCAGGCTGCGGACATGCTCAAGGCGGCAAAACGGCCTGTCATTGTCGTGGGCGAGGAGGCGCTTTATCACGGAGGGACCCACGAACTTACACGCCTGGCCGAGGCTATGGGGGCTCCGGTCGTCAGCGCCGACGGGGGGAAGGGAGCTTTCCCGGAAGACCATCCCCTCTCCCTGGGGCCGGCCCTGGGAGGCCGTATATGGGGAGACAACCCGGTCCAGGAGCTCATCGGCGGCTGTGACATGGCGCTGGTCGTCGGATCCGTTCTCCCCTACAGGTCCACGGTGGGAGTGGGCCTCAAGATGCCCGGCGCTATCGTCCACGTCCTGATGGATGAAGAGGCCATAGGAAGGAACTATCCGGCCACCGTCGCCATAGCCGCCAATCCGCAAGAGGCCCTCGCCCGACTGCTGGACGCCGTCGGAGGCGGCGGATTCCAGGTCTCCGACGGCTATCGAGAGGAATGCCGAGCGCTAAAGAGCAGGATTGACGCCGGCCTTGCGGAGCAGTGGCCCAACGAGGTCAGGGCATTGGAAGCCATCCGCGAGGCGTTGCCCAGAGACGCGATAACCGTCTGGGACCCCACGGTGCCAACCAGCCGGGCAACCAGGGGTTTTGCAGCCTATCAACCCAGAACCTTCATATACCCCCACGGATGGGTTGGGCTGGGCTTTGCATTCCCCGCAGCCATCGGCGCCAAGGCAGCCAAACCCGACGCGCCGGTAATATGCGTTACGGGAGACGGCGGCTTTCAATATAACCTCCAGGAGCTGGCCACTGCGTCCCAATACGGAATCAACCCGATTGTATTGATGTTCAACGACAACGCCTGGGGAGTGTTGAAGCAGTACCAACAGAACAACTTCCGGGGACGGTTCATTGGGACCGACCTGGTCAATCCGGACTTCGTGAAGCTGTTCGAGTCCTACGGGTTCGAAGGCGTCAAAGTGGACACTCTGGACGAGCTTACAAAGGAGTTGGACTCGGCGGTCAAGGCCGACAAACTCAAGCTGATCGAAGTGCAAATCCCCGACGGGTTCGCCGCCTTCAGGTAAGGGCCTGCCGGGCGGGCGCTCATTAGCCAGGTTTCGGTAAGGGCACAGGCACGCCGGGTATGTTGAGCCTGATTCTCCCCACAACATCGAACGTGGTGTAGAAAAGTGTGCGCCAGTCATCGCCTCCGAAGGCGCAGTTGGTGGTCTGCTCCTCGTTGGTCAGGACTATGCCCAGCGGCGTCCCTGACGGGTCGATGATCCAAACTCCGCTAGGCCCCAGTGCAGTAGACATTCCCCTCAACGTCCAACTTCATCCCATCGGGCATGCCCGGCCTGTCACCTTTCATGTCGCAGAAGACCCTGTCGGAGGACAGGTTCAACATGCCGTTGGCCTGTACGTCGAAGGCTCTGATGTGGTATCGCAGAGTGTCGTCCACGTAGAGAATCTTCTCATCCGGTGAAAAGGCCAACCCATTGGGAGTCACAAAATCACTGACCAGCAGCGTCACTTCCCCCAGGTCCGGCGAGACCCTGTAAACGCCGGCGAAGTCCAGGTCGCATCCCGGGCGGGGAGCTCCGGGGTCCGTGAAGTAAATGCTTCCGTCGGACTTGACCACCACGTCGTTGGGCCGGTTGAAGCGAGCGCCGCGGTACCTGCCGGCGATGACGGTTTTGGGGCCTTCCGGCTCAAGCCGCGCCACTCTCCTGAGATACTGCTCACAGGCTACTATCCGCCCCTGCTGGTCCCGGGTTAGTCCGTTGGCGTATTCGCTGGGCTGGTCGTGGAGGGTTACTCCGTCCTCCGGGGACCACTTCATGCGACGGTTGTTGGTGATGTCGGTGAATACCAGACAACCTTGCTCGTGCATCCAAACAGGGCCTTCCGCGCATGGATGGATGTCAAACTTTCTTGAGTCCACGGCGGGGTCGTGGGGACCGTATCCCCGGCCCAACACTTCGACATCCTCGCTGGGCGATACGATGCGGTCCAGTTCCGGTGAAAGCTTTTCAATTGGCACGGCAGCCTCCCTTTGTCGGTTCTTAGGCGCCTGCGCGACGGGAGATTCCCAACCGGCTTTGGCGCCCTAAAGGCTCATAACCGCCTTGATTACGTTGTCCGTCCTCTGTTCGTACATGTCGTAGGCCTGCTGCACGTCGTCAAAGCCCAGCCTATGCGTCACCAGCTGCCCTGGATCAACCCACCCCTTGTCCTTGAGCCGGACGATCTCTTTTATGTGGGTGGTGGGATCGCCGCTGGCTCCACCGACCGTGGGGATGATGGTGGGCTGCTTGGTAAGCAATTGCATGTGGTCTTCCAGCAGGACATGGTTGTCGTCCTGTGATGCAAAGATGATCACCTTGCCGAACTTCTTCACCAAGCGGAAGCAATCATTGAAGGCCTGGTGGGTCCCAGCCGCATCCACGACTATGTCGGCGCCTTCCCCCTCCGTGAGCTCCTGGACCGCCTCGACGATGTTCTCCCTGTCCGGGTTGATCGTATAGGCGCCGGACAGCTTTTGCGACATTTCCAAGCGGAAGTCCACGGGGTCCGACGCTATGACATCCTTTGCGCCTTGCCTGGCCGTTATCATGGCAAAGCTCAGCCCGATGCCGCCCTGGCCCAGGACCACGACCCTCTTGCCCAGAACGTTGCCCATCTGCTGCACGGAGTAGAGGACAGTCCCGGAGTGTTGACACATCACCCATTCGTCCAAGTTCCCATGGTCGGGCAGGGGTATCATCCTGCCGGGCTTGGAGGTCATATACTCCACCAGACCGCCCCGCCCTGACGGAAGCACGATAACGCGCTGCCCCTCTTTAATTTCATCAGTCCGGCTCTCAACCACCACTCCGGCGCACTCGTGGTTGGGCGCTCCGATGGTCAAGGGGTACTCTTCTTCCGGGCGTTCGCGGACGTAGACGTTGTGGATGTCGCTCCCGCAAATGGAGAGCTTTTCCATCTTGATGAGACATTCGCCGTCCTCAGGCGACGGCGCCGGAGTCTCTACGAACTCGAATCTCTTGAATCCAGCTAATCTCGCCGCTTTCAACTCTGCACCTCGCTTAAATCAGGGTCGGAAGTCCGGGTGTGGGAAGCGTTAAAACTATAGTGCAGCATCGGGAGGTTGTCCAGAAGCCCGCACAGGAGGGCGGGCTTAACCGGGTTACGCAGGGCGCTTCAGGCCTGCAAACGGGTTTATCACCCGGAGACCGTCGTAGTCCTGCTCCGCGCTCATGTCTTCGGAATACACGGCGTCGCAGCCGGTGAAACGGGCGGCGACAAGGACGGCGCCGTCCCAGTACGACAATCCAAACCGCTGACTGATTGACACCGCGGCGCGAAACAACTCGACCGTAACGGCCAGCACCGGAAAGCTGGCTATCGACTCGATAAAAAGCAAGGCTTGTTCGTGGGTTATCGACCCTGGGCGGCTGGGCCGAGTGGACTGGTAATAGAACTCTTGGAGTACCTGCGTCGATATGGCCAAGTCGGGTTCTAGCAACAGACTTTGCGCAGTGCGTCGTTTTTCCGCATCCTCAGGAATGGGGCTAACGGCGTATATGAGAACGTTGGTGTCAACGAAGCGCATTGCGGTCGCACAGAGCTGCCCGGGGGAGGTTGTTGGTCATTCCCAGTCCGTGGCCTTTCCCGGTGATTTCCTCGATAACCTCGTTCAACAGTCGAATTCGGCGTTAGCGCGCCGTCTCCATCTGCAGGTCATTGGTCCCGGGTTTGTCCGCGTCCTTCGCCCGACATTTCCATACGCGCCGCTTCTCGGTCGTACAGAGCTTCCCGGGGGAGATTGTCAGACGCCTTGAATTCGCTGTTATTTTTACGGATGTCCTCGAAGACTTCATTCATCAGCCTGATTTGACGTTCGAGAGCGGTCTCCGACTGCTGACCGTCGGCCCCGAACCCGTCGGACCCCTCGGGGACGAGGCTCCTCAGATAGCCCCGCACCAGCGCGGACACCGAAGTGCCAAGCTCCGCCGCCCTGATTCGAGCGATCCTATGCGTTTCCTCGTCAACGGATACCGTAATGTTCTTCATGTCCGGTTCCTCGCAGTTTCTGTGATTCACAGTATATGCGGGTCGCGGACGAGGCGCAACGCCACACGATGACCCCCCAAATGCTCGCCTGAAATTGCAGCGTTGACAGCCAGGGCCGACGCCGTGATTGCCCGTCGTATGTCGATGGCGTATATTTACGCCACAGCCATCGGGACCACAACAATCGGGAGAAGGGGTGACAAATGGCCAGGTGGATCAACATCGTGGAGAGCAACTGCAAGGACCTCGGCAGAGAGACCGAATACAACGACTGGTACGACAAGGTGCATATGCCCAACGTATTGGCCACTCCCGGGTTCGTATCAGCGGCGCGGTACGAGATATCCAGCCCCCAAGAGGGACGGGGCAAGTACATCGCCGTCTACGAAATCGAGACCGACGACCTGCCGGAGACCATGAAAGTCAGAGGGCGGAAGCGGGCCGAAGAGGCGGAGCGGGGCGAGATGTCGGACCTGATCGACTCGGTGTCCCAGGTGCAGTTCCGCTTGATCGGCTCCTTCGAAGCCAAGGATTAGCCGCCCTGCGCTACATCGCGGTGCGGCCGCCGTCAACCACAAGCTCAGTCCCCGTCACGAACGACGCATCGTCGGAAGCCAGGTACAACACCGCGTATGCCACGTCTTGCGGTGTGCACAGGCGGCCCATTGGAACGGGCCTGACCGTCCGGTCCCGAACGGCCTGGTCCTTCAAGGCATCTCCAAAGAAGGCGGTGTCAACCGGACCCGGATGGACCGAGTTGCAGCGAATGTTGTCCTTAGCATAGTGGATCGCGGTGACCTTGGTGAAAGTGCGAACGGCGCCCTTTGTGGCCGAGTAGGCCGCCGAACCCCTGCCTCGAATGGCGGCCACGGAGGATATGTTGACGATGGAGCCTCCGCCGCCCTTCCTCATGGCCGGGACTGAGTGTTTGGTACCCAGAAAGACGCCCTTCTGGTTCACATCCCCAACCCGGTCCCAGTCTTCCACCGACAGGTCTTCTATTCCGAATGGGCCCCGGATGCCTGCGTTGTTCACCAGAATGTCCAGTCGGCCATAGGTCTCCACCGCCGTCCCAACGGCAAGGCGCCAGTCATCTTCCGACGCCACGTTCAGCCGGACAAAGACCGCCTGTCCGCCCTGCTCTCCCACGTCCAGGGCCACGGCGTTGCCCTGCTGCTCAGCGACGTCCCCAATCAACACCTTGGCGCCTTCACGGGCAAAGAGTCGGGCTTCCGCCTCGCCTTGCCCCATGGCGCCTCCGGTGATAAGGGCGACCTTCCCGTCTAGTCTTCCCATTTGTCTTACTCCGGCCCCCGTTGACGAAACCTAGCCGTTGCGCTCAGTGGTACGCTCTTCTATGCGGTACAGCTCCGGCAGCCCGATTATCCCCTCCATCCACTCCCGCGCCTGAATGGCCGTCTCCTGGTCAAATTGGGGTCTTCCCGTCTCCATGTATGCGGAAAGGACGTCTCTGACCGCCTGGGCTGCGGCGATGGCGGCCGTGGTGGCGTCCAGGACCATCTTGTAGCCCATGTCCTCCAGCTCCTGCCAGGACAGAATGGGACGCCCTAACCTATTGCCTGGGCTGTTCACGTAGATGGCGGGGGCGTTCACCTCCCTGGGGACCAGCCTGGCCTCATCCAGGTTGTTCGGGAAGACCTCCACCATGTCGCATCCGGCTTCCGCATATAGGTTGGCCCTCGTTATCCCCTCCTCAACGCTGTCCGTTCGCATGGCGTCGGTGCGGCCCACGATGACAAAATCCGGGTCGGAGCGCGCCTCCACCGCCGCCTTGATCTTGTCCACCATGTCTTCAGTTGGGATGACGTGCTCGACGCCCCTGTGGTAGTGGGCCCTCTTGGGGTAGAACTGGTCCTCGATGTGGATGCAAGCAATTCCCGCCGACTCGGCCTCGCGCACGGTACGGTGGACGTGGACCGGTTCACCGAATCCGGCCCCGCAGTCCACTTTGAGGGGCACGTTCACCGCCTGGCAAATATACCGGGCTGAACTCATCACCTCGGTCATGGTGAGCAAGGGCTCGGTCGTGCATAGGTGGGCGCCCAGCTGGAACCCTCCTAAAGCAAGGGCCTGAAATCCCAGGCTCTCGGCTATGCGGGCGGTCAGCGGGTCGTATACGTTGACGGCCCTGATAAGTCCCGGCGCTTTCAGCATTTCCCGCAGGAGCGCTGTCGTCTTCATGGCCCGCATACTAGCACAGGGCGGCCCAGCGAGCCACCGGGCAGATTGACAGCGGACAGCGGCCCATCTACACTCCAACCTAGGCTGGAAGCGGCCCATCGAGTCTGTCCCAGGACTGTTGGAGGAGAGTTGACCAGCGAGAAAGCAGCCTACTTGGAAGCCATCGACTCTTACGAGAAGGAGTTGGAGCGACTGCTGGAGGGCATCGACTACTGCTTCGATTGGCGCCCGGAAGAAGGGGAATGGTCAGCCCGGGAAGTCATCTACCACATGCTCCACAGCCCTGAAGGCGGCATACACAATGCGGTCCGGGGAATGCTCGCAGGACAGCCGGAGACCGTCAACCTCGTCGCCGACGCAACTCACCTCACGCCGGAACGCCAGGAGAAGGACTTGGACGGAGTCCGTCAGGACATAGCGGAGCTCCTGTCCGGGCTGCGGGAGGCGTTGGCGTCGGCAAGCGAAGAGGACATGGACAACGCCCAGGCCGGCGTCTACCTGAGCCGCACCGGAAACACGGAACCCCGCACAGTCCGCAACCTGGTGGAACGGATTTTCGTCGGCCACTGGAAGACGCACCTGGAGCAGATTGCAGACCTGAGAGAGCGCCTGGGTTTGGACTAGGCCCGATCCGTCAAGCACAAGACCAAGGGGGAGAACGTGAGCGCCATCGTGGACGCCAAAGAGCGTTTTGGCTACTACTACGAAGACCTGGAACCGGGCACGCTGATAAAGCACTGGCCAGGCAAGACCATCACCGACTCGGACAACAACCTGTTCTGCCTGCTGACGCGGAACGAGCAGCCGCTGCACTCGGACCTCCATTACATGGAGACCTCCCACCAGTACGGCAAAATCCTCGTGGTGGGCACCCTGGTATTCAGCCTCGTGGTCGGCATGACCGTGCGTGACACCAGCGGCAAGGCCATTGCCAACCTGGAATACGAGAAAATCACCCACGACGGCCCCACCTTCATAGGCGACACGGTCTACGCAGAAACGGAGATATTGGAAAAGCGTGAGACCAGCAAGGGAGACCGGGGGGTCGTCTACGTGGAAACTCGCGCCCACAACCAGCGGGACGAGAAGATACTGACCTTCAGGCGGCGATTTCTAGTCCCCAAGAAGGACGCCTAACCCTCCGTCCTCCGCCTACCGGCCCTTAGGCTCTAAACGGTCCTGATGCCATATTTCATACACCGATTCCAGGAACCCCGTGGCGTAATGGCGGTGGTTGAAGACCATCCCTGAATCGTGAGCGTCCCGCTTGGCCTGCTCGTATCTCCCCACCGCCGCTTCGATGTCGTAGGGAAAAGGCACGGCGCCCATGTAATGCAGAAAAGCAGGCAGGTCGGACCATTCGGCAAGCTCGTAGTAGCTGGCCTCAGTTACACCCCACCGCTTCCCGTCCTCTCGTCCGCGGTAAAGACACCAAAAACCGGTGTCGTCTGCCCGGCTCATAGGGCCTCGTTTCTAAAGACCCCCGTTTGCAAGACTTAAGCGCCTGGGATCGCCTTAGCTAAGGTTGGCGAACCCGTCGGGAGTCTGGACCTCGATGACCGTAAGCACGTCGGACTTGAGGGCATCCTCTAACGCCGAGGTCATCTCAGCCACGCTGCCCACCTGCACCCCGTTGGCGCCGTACGACTCGGCCAACCTCGCAAAGTTCGGGTTCTGCAACTCCGAGCCAATGAACCGTCCCTTGTAGTCGGTGGCCTGGCGTTGTTTCAACACTCCCCAGGCGCTGTCGTTGAACACCATGACCACCTGGTTCAGCCCGTACTGCACACAGGTCCCCAGTTCCTGCATGTTGAACTGGAACCCCCCGTCGCCGGTCAGGCACACGACCTGCCGTTCCGGGAACGCGGCCTTTGCGCCCGCGCCCGCCGGCAGCGCGAAGCCAAGGCCTCCCCAGTGGGACAGAAGATAGCTCCGGGGTTCGTAAACGGGCAGCAGGTAGTTGGCGGCCGAGTGGGTGGCCACGTTGACGTCACCGGTGAAGATGGCGTCCCTGGCGGTTACGCTTCTGATGGCCTCCATCACTCTCAACTGGTTGGGCATGGTCTCCTGCTTGTGGGCCTGGATGGTCCGTTTGAGGTCCGCTACATCCTTATCGAAGCCGGCCTCGACCTGAGCGGGCTTTCCCTGCACTGCGTTCTTGATGGCGTCCAGGACCGCTTTGGCGTCACCCTCCACACTCAGGCTTGCGTCATACACCTTTCCGATGGCCGTCTTGTCAGCGTCAACGTGAATAAGGTTCTCGGGCAGCCTCCATCCACGTTGTTTGGTCCTGGACTGGGCCAGGCTTGAGCCGACCACGAGCAGCGTGTCCAGACCGTCCAGGAACAACTGGAGCGGGTCCGAGTTGAGGTCGCCGCCCCGTGGAATGCCCTTGTGGGACCCCAAGGCCAGCAGGTGGTCGTCGGGAATGGCGCCCTTGCCCTCGGCGGTGGTCAGCACCGGGACGCCCAGGGCCTCGGCCAGGGCTACAAGCTCGCCGGAAGCCCCCGACCTGTGCACCCCGGCTCCCACCAGTATGGCCACCCTCTTCCCGGACAGCAGCCGCTGCGCCGCCTGTTCGATCTGGTCCGGGTCAGGGGCGGGAAGGCTCCTCTGCTGATACTGAGGGATTTCCAGGTCGGCCTCGTCGAACTGAACGTCCACGGCGATTTCCACCTCGATGGGACGTGGACGCCGCGTCTGAAACCGCTCGAAGGCCTCATATATTCTGTCGGGGATTGCGTCGATTCGGCCGACGTGGGAGTTCCACTGGGTCACGGACGTAAACATTCCCAGCTGGTCCTTCACCTCGTGGGTGGCGCCGACTCCAAGACGGTAGACGTCCTCTTCAGCCGTAGAAGTAAGATTCAGCACTGGGGAAGAAGCCAGATAGGCCTCGCCCATGCCGCCCATGGAGTTGGCCGCTCCCGGGCCGGTGCTGGTCAGGCACACTCCCGGTTTGCCGGAGACCCTGGCGTAGCCGTCGGCCATGAGGGACGCGCCATGCTCGTGACGCGCCGAGATGAACCTGATGGCGTCCCGGTGATCGTAAAGGGCGTCGTAGATGTCCATCATGTGGGTCGAGATGATGCCGAATATGGTGTCCACGCCCTGGGCCTTCAGGGTTTCAACGACTGCCTGTCCGCCTGTAAGTTGTGCCATGTTCACCTCGCATATGCAGTGGGGATTGGCTTGTGAAGGCGATTATACAACAAAGTCGGCATGTTTCCCCCTTACGCTTGGGCGGGAGAGGGTTGGAGCCTGTCCTGAACCTGCCGAACGGGGGAGAAGGGACTAGCCGGTCGTCTAAGCTCTATTGGCGGGAACGGGGACCCCGGGGACTTTCACCCTGAACCGGCTCACAGTGGTCCGGCTGGTGAAGAAGATTGTCTGCCAGTCGTCGCCGCCGAAGCATAGGTTCGTGGTGGCGGTCTGGCCGTGGACGATGACGCCCAAGCTCTTTCCTGTGGCATCCAAAACATGGATTCCGCCGGAGCCGCCGCAGTAGATGTTCCCCTCCACGTCCACCTTCATGCCGTCGGGGACTCCGGGACGCTCTCCCGTCAGGTCGGCGATGGTGCGGTCGGTGTGCCGGGCCAGGTTGCCCCAGGGATTCATCTCGAAGGAACGAATATGGCCGCGGCGTGAGTCGTTAACATAGAGGATGCTCTCGTCGGGCGAGAAGGCCAGCCCGTTGGGCAGGGCGAAGTCGTCCACCAACAGGGTCAGGGAGCTCAGGTCGGCAGCGAGGCGGTACACCCCCGAGAAGTCCAGGTCCCACTGCCCTTGGGGTCTGCGATGAGTCCAGGGATCGGTGAAGAAGATGCTGCCGTCGGACTTCACGATAATGTCGTTGGGCCGGTTCAACTGGCGCCCTTTGAAACTGTTGGCTATGACGGTGATGGACCCGTCCGACTCAGTCCGGGTGACCCTGCGGGTCAGATGCTCGCACGCCAACAGCCGGCCCTGCAGGTCGCGGGTTAGGCCGTTGTGCTGGTTGCTGCCGTCGAGATCGACGGAGAAGCCCGACCCTTCCGCCCACTTCATGCGCCTGTTGTTGAAAATGTCGGAGAAGAGCAGATAGCCTCCATCCTTCCACCACACAGGGCCCTCCGCCGGGTCGCCTTCAGCGTTGCCAAAACCTCCACCCAGCTCTTCGATCTCCACGTTGAGGTCCACCAAACGTTCAAGCTCAGGGGCATGCTGCTCTACGGGCATAAATCACCTCCGGAGGTCTGGGTGGGGTACGCTGGGATAGTACCCACAGGTCTATGGGCTGTCAAGCTGACGGATCGACTCATAACTGAGGTTAAGAAAGGAGAGGGGCCCACACGTTGTGGCGCCATTTGATATACTTCATCAGTGGATGGCGATATGCCCGGCGGGGGAGGATAACATGTCTCGCGGCAGTGATGTACTAGAAAAAGAGTTTGAGTTCTACCTCGCCAACCAAGATGAAATGGTTGACAAATATGACGGCAAAGTCGTTGCGATTACTGGCGGCGTTGTCGTTGGAGTATATGATAGCGAGCTCGCTGCTGTCACAGACCTGCGTAAGACCAACAAACTAGGGACCGTCCTTGTCCAAAAAGTGACGGCTGGCGCTTCAGCATACACCTACACTTTCCGCTCACTAGTGGGGTTCCCATAGTTCAGCCCCGTTCATTGAGTTTCACAACGGCTTTTGATGGTCTTCAAAAGGAAGCGTACAAGGAATCAGCGCAATTGGTTCGAGAGGCCGGCAAAAAATAGCGCTGGGTATAACCGTATATAACCCCCGTTGCTACCCCTTTGGCCTCGGATTCACCATATCCTACAGCCTGCAAGCTCATTGACGTCTATACCTGACACTGGCCCATGATGGCTTGGAGGGTCAAGCTCACGTGCGTTGACACTCAGGCGTGGGGCTGCCTATAATCGGCCCAACAGCCCCCAACTCTCACGGAGGCGCCGCATGGACTTCAAGTACAGGTACACGCCGGACCAGGAGGAGTTCCGCACGGAAGTCCGCGCCTGGCTTGAGGCGAACATCCCGGAGGACATGCGCGACCCGGTGGACCGGTTGGACATCACCGATGAGTTCTACCGGTTCTGGCGCGACATGAACGTAAAAATAGCCCAGTGGCGCTACCCCACCTACCCCACCGAGTACGGCGGCGGAGGACTCAGCGGCGAACACGAGACCATCATCCTCGAGGAGTTTGCCAGAGCCAGAGTTCCCCGCGCCTTCACCAACCAGTACGTGTTCCCAATGCTCCTCGTGTGGGGAACAGAGGACCAGAAGCAAAAGTTCCTCACTCCCCTTATCAAGGGCGAGACCATCGCTTTCCAGAACTTCACCGAGCCCAACGCCGGCTCGGACCTGGCGTCCCTGCAGAGCAGGGCCGTGCGGGACGGAGACGACTGGGTCATCACGGGCCAGAAGACCTTCGTCAGCGGCATGGGAGACCCCGATTGGCTCTTCGGGCCCATCATCACCGACCCCGACGCTCCACGCCACCAGAACCTGGGATTCTTCATGGTTCCCTATCCCTCGCCGGGTCTTGAGCTGCAGCGTTTGAACCTGCTCACCGGCAACGACCAGATATTCGTCTTCATGGACCGAGTTCGAGTCCCAGGAGACCATCTCATCGGCGGAGAAAGCGACGGCTGGAAGGTGACCCAGACGACGCTGGAGCTGGAGCACGGGGGACGGGGCGCCGCCTATCAACGGGACGAGGCCCTGGAGAACCTGCTGGACTACACATGGAACACCAGGCGCAACGGCCACACGCTGGGAGACGACCCGATCCTTCAACAGCTGGCCATGGACGCATACACCGACTCCCAGGTCAACCGGCTGTTCCAGGGCAGGAACTATTCCATGTACCAGTCGCGCCAGGAGATGACCTACGAAGGGTCCCAGTCCGACTATCAGAAAAAGACCTTTGCTCTCCGCAACGCCGACCGGTCCCGGGACATACTGGGCATGTACTCCGTGCTGGGCGTCCGAGAGCCGAGGGCCCCCTTCCAGGGAGCGCCGGAAGTCTACCAGCGCTCCAGCCTGACGGGAGCCCACCCCGGCGGGACGCTGGAGGTGCAACGGCTCATCATGGCCCGGCGCCTGGGCATCAGCCGGACAAGGGAAAGGGCCGCCGCAACCCCTTCAAGCTCCGGCGTCGCCGGCGTCTAACAGGCCAGCCCCAGCAAGCTCTCCATGGACTTCAAACCGGGATACACTCCCCAGTTGGAGAGGTTCCGCGCCGAGGTCGCCCGTCTCCTAGACTCCGTTCCCCAGAACGCAGGTCCGGGCAAGGTCCGCCAGGAATTGGCCCGATTGGGCTGGTTGGCGGCGGCTGAACCCGTCACATCCGGCGGAGCGGGCCTCACTGAATTCCACGAGACCGTCGTTGCCGAAGAGCTTGCCGCACGGGGCCTGGCAGGCGTCTTGGACCCCAAGAGCGCCGTTCTGCGCCGCGTCATCCATGCCTATGGCTCTTCAGACCAGGCCGACCGTTTCATCCCGCCTCTAGCCGGTGGGAATGCAGCCCTTTGGACCCTCAGGGCTGGCGGGCCGCATGACCTGGACGCTGCAAACCTCACAATCGCCGCCTCCAGGGACGGGGACGATTACATCCTGGAAGGACATGGAGACTTCGTTGGGCAAGGCGAGCTTCCAGGACTCATCTGGACATGGGCTGCCCTGCATGGGACCGGCGGCGACACCCCCTTGTCTTTCCTGGTCCCTGGCGGCGCCGAGGGGATTCGGATAACGGGCCCCGTCAAAAGCGTTGGACCTCCGGTCAGCAGGGTCGAGTTCCGGCAGGTCCACGTTCCCATCTACTCCGCTTTGGGGGAAGAAAGCGCGGGTTGGGACATAGCCCGGTGCGCGGTGGACTCCCCACCACCGTTCGGTCCCCTGAAGTCCACCGCCGAAATGGACGACCTGCTCAGCTACGCGATTGAAGCTGAGCGGGATGGACTGCCTCTGATGTTGGAGCCGGTCAGGCAGCTTATTCTCATGGACGCCTTCATCGAAAGCCGCATTGCCCAACTCATGCACCGGCGGAACTCCTGGATGAGGTTGGCGGGGGAGGAGCTGACCTACCATGACGCTCAGTCCACGCTGGTGGAGAGACGCGCCAAAGCCGCCGTCAAAAACGCCGCAGACCAAGTCGCCGGCCCATACGCGCTGCTCGACGCCAACGACCCCAGGGCGCCGTCGCTGCTGGCGCCCCACAATGCTGACGGGCCGCCCTCCTCTGAAGACTGGCCCCGCCAGCTCATGGCCATAAGCCTGGGCCTGGAGAAGGCGCCGGCCTACCTACAGAACACATCGCCCCCTCGCCCTTGACGGGACCTTTGCACAACCCTCTCTCCCTTTGGAAGAGGGCTGGGGTGAGGGCGTTCCCCACCTTCGTGCAAGGCCCTGGATTCCGGCCTCTTCCGGAATGACGGAGGTTACGCAAAGGTCTCTTGACGGGAGAGGGCTGGCGCCTGCCCTGAGCCTGCCGAAGGGGTTAGGGTGAATAACCGAAAGACCGTGGTTGCTTGACCCTTCCGTTGGTCTAGGTTGCCCGCCTGTCGTATAATACGGGCGCTTCCCGCCCCGCACGTTGACCAGCTGACCACCCGGTTGACCAAAGGAGGACTCCATGGACCTGTCCCTCAATGAAATTCAGAGCCTTATCCAGAGCACGGCGACGGAGTTCATGGAGACGGAGATGCCCAAGTCCCGCGTCCTTGAGATCGACGACAGCGAGACGGGGTTCGACCCCGAAATCTGGCGGACAATGTGCGAGCTCGGATGGGCCGGAATGTCCATCCCGGAGGAGTACGGCGGCTCCGGCAACTCCCATACCGACCTGGGCGCGCTTTACGAGGTCATGGGCTATTTCGCCTGCCCCAGCCCCCACCTGTCCTCCGCCGTCCTCTGCGCCAACGCCATCCTGGAAGCTGGGAGCGACGACCAGAAGAAGGCCCTCCTTCCGGCCATCGCCTCAGGAAACCTTATATACACCCTGGCATTCACCGAGCCGGAGTACGGTTGGGACCCCGAATTCGTCCGGCTGAAGGCTTCCGTCAGCGGCGGGACCGTAGTCCTCAACGGCACAAAGCTCTTCATACCCGACGCCAACGTTGCAGACCGCATCCTGGTGGCCGCCAGGAGCGGCGACGGGGCGGACCAGTCCCAGGGCATCAGCCTTGTCGCGGTGGACACACGTTCCCCTGGAGTCTCGATCCGTGTCCAAACAGGATGGATCGGCCCCAAGGTCTGCGAGGTCAACTTCGACAATGTAGAGGCGCCTGCGTCGGACCTGCTGGGCCCAGAAGGCGGCGCTTGGCCCGCCCTGGAAACCGCCATGGACCGGGCTACGGCGGCGCTGTGCAGCTTCATGTCCGGCGGCGCCCGCCGGGTCACCGACATGGCCAGGGAGTACAGCCAGACCCGCGTAGCTTTCGGTGTCCACATCGGGACTTTCCAGAGGGTCCAGGACCACGTCATTGACGCCCTAAACGAGGCCGACGCCGCCAAGTGGACGGCCTACGAAGCCCTGTGGCAGCTGGACGAAGGCGACCCCAACGCTCCCATCGGAGTGTCGATGGCTAAGTCCGTGGCAAGCGTGGGGTTCCCCAAAGCGTGCGAGGCGTCCCACCACGTCCACGGCGGCATAGGCACTGACCTGGAGTTCGGCCTGACCCAATACACCAAGAGGGCCCGCACCCTCCAGCACTACCTGGGAGACGCCATCCACCACAAACGCCGCATGGCCCGCCTCATGGCCCCGGCGTAGGCGCTAGACTGGCAGCTTGCTCTTCTCTTTCAGGAACTCGCCCAGCCGGGTCCGGAGGCGTTCCTCGGTCACAAACCCGTCGTCAAGGTACCAGATTTCCATGGAGACATAGTCGATGGGTTCATCGTAGACGGCCCCAACTCGGGCCGTAACGTACTCCCGCACGGCCTCCAAGCCCTCCAACCCGCCAAGGTATCTCCTCAGTAGGTTGTGGAGAGTGTAGTAGTGGATCAATTGGAGCTGTCCGTGCCTCATTGTGTAGATCATTGAGCGAGGTAGTTAGGGCTTGGCCATCCTTAAGAGAACTTTTTACGTTGATGACCAGCATCCTGGTTGATAGAAGTCTAGGAGCACGTATTAGATATTGTCAGCATAGGGCCATATATGGGCAACCATCTTGGATAAGGTTTCGCTGCGTTGATGGATTGTTTCGTCATTCCATACACCAAGAGTTTCGTTCAGTAAACTCCAGTTTAGGCGCAACGAGGTGTGCTTTTCCAACGTCCCTCGCTTCTCGCTCCATGCCGCGTTGGAAAGACTCGGGTTCAATTTGTTGGTGACTAACGTCAGATTACCTATATTCTTTACAGCTTGCTCTCTAGAATCCGTAGCCTCGTCTTTATCAACGACATCCTCCGACAAAGGCCAGTTACGCTCCCAAGACTGAGGCATTATGTGTTCAACAGTCAGGTTCTTGACGCTGCCTATATCTTCGGTCTTCTCGGTTCGCAGACTCATTTCGATGGCCTCCAGCACCATCTTTTGCCTGCCAGAGGTGCCTCGTAATGGTCTTGTAGTAAGATACTCATTCAAGAGTCCGTCTCTAGGCCATATACGGTTCTCAACGGTTTGTCCGCTAAGGTGGTCTATCAATATTTTGTCAACTTGATTAACTTCTCCACTTTCCAACTTCCCTAATAGCTCAATAAAGAGCCTGTTCAGTCCCATAGAAGTCAGACCACAGAGCATGCGCCGTACAAGATAACTCTCTAATGCTCGGACGCTTCTCTTCCGAGACTCGTCGGGGACTTCGCGCGTATAAAGCCATAGCAATGGAGGAACCACTACGCCGATTTCCATGATTTTCATACGTTGCAGAAAAGTCTCAATACCGGGGTGTTTGGCTTTTTCCATGTCATGGTAGATGATCCCAGAACGTCTAACGTCCGCAGTAATTTCCTGTATAGACAGACCTGTGGATTCAAAGTAGGTGCTAAACTCAGCAGACACTCGCTCCGCCGTAACGTCCTTCTGAGTTTGCATAATAACCCAATAATTTAAGAATCGGTCTAGGTGAATTCGATTCAGCCGTCCTTCTTTGGTATCTTCCCGCCACCAATCGTCCCGGTCGAACATCCCCCACAGCTCATTCGCTTTTTGCGCGTCGTCAACAACATTCGCTTCGTACATTACAGTGTTCTTCACATGGTCAGACTGTTTCAGGGGCTCAGCTCGTGTGTTGAGGACCCCAAAGATAAAGTGGGGCTTTTCAGCCTCATCAAGATCAATAGCTGCTAATTGAAACTTCTCCGTTAGGGTTTTTTCTAGTGCCTCTGCTTTGATGTTCCTCTCTGCTGGTCGCTCGTTCAACCATACGGTCACTTCATCCTTGAAAAATTTATGGGCTTCACCGATGGAACGCAGTGCCCGGTTGCCATCGCTCAAGCCCCTAATTGCTTCTTGGAATGCCTGCTGGTCATTAATGTTGGACTGTCGAACCTTAGTCTCGTTATTTGGGTCCCCTCCCCAGTGGCTGTCTTGATTTAATGTCAGTTTTGTCAATCGGCTGACTCGTTCAGTGTCGTCAATATTTTGAAATGCTTCCTGAGTTGCCCGAATTAGCAATTGGAGTGTTGTAAGTCGTTGCTGTCCGTCAACCACTATCCATTTGGCTACTTCTCCTGTTCCGCTGCTCTGTTGTTGCAGAACAATGGCTCCCATGAAGTGGGGAGGAATCTTTTGGTCCTCTTTCTCAAGGATGGTACGAGCGACCTTGAGCACATCGTCCCACAGCGGCTTCCATTGTTCCTCTTTTTTCCAAGCATAAGGTCTCTGAAATTGGGGGATCCGGTACGAAACCTCCGTACCGAACAAAGTCTGAAGGTTGACAATTTTCGCTTCCATAGTGCCTAAGAGTCCCCTTTCCTTATCAAGCGGCGGTACTTGCTTTCGATTTTAGCATAAACGTCCTCCAAACACGTTAATACTCGACAGTACTCGGTATCAACTGGGTTCTTATCCCGTTCTTTCCCACCCCCATCATTCTGGCTTGCTCTAGCATCGCCCATCACTTCGGCTCCCACTTATGAGTAGATATAGATGGTCTATTCTCATGGTAATCCTATGTTAACCACCGTCACCCGAACCCTCTGCAATCCGAGGGCGAAAGACCTTACGTGTGTCCCCAAAATCGACGCACGCCACCTTCATTGATCGTATCTCCACGCACACTTGACACTACCTAGGCCATGCATTAGATTGGGGACGCTTTCCAGACACGACTTGGTGAGGCGTACGCCTGTCAGGGGGTACGCCTCGCTTTATAGGAAAGGGGACTGATGTCCGAAAAAGAATTCCGGGACCAGACTGCGGTGGTGGGCGTAGGTTACAGCCGGAGCCCCGAGGTCCCCGGAGGTTTCTCGCGACGGTCGGGAGTGTCAGTCCTGACCCTTGCGGTTAGAGCGGCGCTCGACGCATGCGGGGACGCGGGATTGGACCCGACGGACCTGGACGGCGGGGCATGTTGGGGTTTCAACGACACCGTAGCTCCTCAACAGCTTCTCCACTCCCTCCACGCAAAACAGGTCAACTACAACTCGCCCCTGCTGGGAGGCGGCGGTCTCTCGCACTTCGCCGTGGTACAAGCAGCCCAGGCCGTCTACCACGGAATATGCAACTACGCCATCGTGTTCAGGGCCATGAACGGACGCTCCGGCGTGCGCATGGGACAGTTCGGCGGCGCGTCCTACAGCGTCGGCGCCCGGAGCAACAAGATCGGCGGGCCTTCCCAGTTCACCGCCACCTACGGCTACGCAGGCGCTCCCCACATCTTCGCTATGGAAGCACAGCGATGGATGCACATGTACGGCGTCGAAAGCTCGGACTTGGCCAACTTCTGCATCAACGCCCGCTCCAACGCCGTCAAGAACCCAAGGGCCACCATGCGGGAGCCCATCACCGTGGACGACCACCAGAATTCACGTATGATCGTCCACCCCTACCATCTCCTTGACTGCTGCCTGGAAACCGACGTCGCCTGCGCCATGATCGTCACCTCTGCGGAGAGGGCCAGGGACCTGAGGAAGACCCCCGTGCTTATCTCCGCCGGCATCGGTGGACTCTCCATAAGGCCGGACATCACCGACAACGGCTTTCCCAAGATAAGCCCTCGACTGATGGAAGCTGCGGGAACCCAGTTGAGCGACATGGACTTCTACGAGGCCTACGACAACTTCACCGACAACCCGATGCGGGCCATCGAGGGGATGGGGTTCTGCAAGTTCGGCGAGGTCAAGGACTTCATCAAAGACGGACGCATCTCCCTGGACGGCGAGCTTCCCATGCAGACCCACGGCGGGCTGATGAACGAAGGCTACGCCCACGGCATCAACAACATCACCGAGGCGGTGCAGCAACTGCGCTGGGACGCGGAAGACCTCTGTCCCAACTGGCAAAACGGCGAGCACACTTTCGACAGGTCCATTTGCAGGCAGGTCAGAGACCCCAAGATCGGCCTGTCCACCGCAGTCACCGGAGCGTCGGGCCTAGTCCTCAAGAGAGGTGATTAATGTCAACCAACTCTGAATACCCGTTCCTGGTCCCCGACCCGGACTTCGAAACCGGACCCTTCTGGGAGAGCGTCAGGAATCATGAGTTCAAGCTCCAACAGTGCGGGCCATGCTCGCAATTCCGATGGCCGCCCCAGCAGACCTGCCCCTATTGCCAGTCGGAAGACTACCAGTGGCAAACGCTGTCGGGCAAAGCCACGCTGTACACCTACATCATCATCACCCAGCCCGTTTTCCCGCAGTGGCGCGAAATAGCGCCCTACAACGTCGTGCAAGTCGCCCCGGACGAGGCCCCCAACGTCCACATGGTCTCCAACGTGGTGGACGTGGACAACGCCGGCCTGAAGATAGGCATGCCCCTGGAAATCGTCTACGACGACGTAACCCCCGAAGACACCATATTCCGGTGGAAGCCTGCTTGAAGACCGCAGTCTAACCTCGAAAGGAGTGGCATGGCGGCTTTACAGAGAGAGCAGAGTTTCCGGGACCAAGTTGCCATAGCCGGAGTAGGCTACAGCCGGAGCCCTGAAGTCCCCGGAGGGTTCTCACGGCGGTCGGGCGTCTCGGTCCTGACCCTGGCGGTCAGGGCGGCCATGGACGCATGCAAGGACGCCGGTCTGGACCCCAAGGAGTTGGACGGAGGTGTGAACTACGGCTTCAACGACACTGTAGCGCCTCAACAGACCCTCCATTCATTGAACGTCAAAGAGGTCAACTTCAACTCCCCCATGCTGGGAGGCGGCAACCTCTCTTCCTTCACCATCGTGCAAGCGGCCGAGGCTGTATACCACGGCATCGCCAAGTACATGCTCGTGTTCCGGGCCATGAACGGACGGTCCGGCGTTCGCATGGGACAGTTCGGCGGCGCGTCCTACGGCGTCGGCGCCGGAAGCAACAAGATTGCCGGGCCCTCCCAGTTCACCGCCGTCTACGGCTACGCAGGCGCTCCCCACATCTTCGCCATGGAAGCCCAACGGTGGATGGAGTTGTACGGCGTCGAAAGCTCCGACCTGGCAAACTTCTGTGTAAACGCCCGTTCCAACGCCGCCAAGAACCCAAGGGCCATCATGCGGGAACCCATCACCGTGGACGACCACCAGAACTCCCGGATGATCGTCCACCCTTACCATCTGCTGGACTGCTGCCTGGAAACAGACGTCGCCTGCGCCATGATCGTCACCACCAAGGAGAGAGCCAGGGACCTGAGGAAGACTCCCGTGCTTATTTCCGCCGGCATCGGCGGATCGGGCAGGCGTCCCGAGATACTGGACACGGGCTTTTCTCACGTAAGCTCACGGCTTCTGGAGGCCGCCGGCATCGGGCTTGAGGACATCGACGTATATGAAGCCTATGACAACTTCACCGACAACCCCATGCGCGCCCTGGAAGGGGTAGGGTTCTGCAAGCCGGGCGAGGCCAAGGACTTCATCAAAGGCGGGCGCATCGCCCTGGACGGCGAGCTTCCCATGCAGACTCACGGCGGGCTGATGAACGAAGGCTACGCCCACGGCATCAACAACATCGCCGAGGCCGTACAGCAGCTGCGCGGCGACGCCGAGGACCTCTGCCCCAACTGGCAGAACGGCGAACACAACTACGACAGGTCCATCTGCAGGCAGGTCAAAGACCCCAAGATCGCTCTACAGACGGCGGTGACCGGCGCAGCGGGCCTGGTCTTGAAGAAGGGATAACCCCCCATCCTAACCTTCCTCCGGCTAGGGGAAGGGACATTAGCTTCCCCCCTCTCCATTGACGGTACCTTCGCAAAACCCCCTCTTCCCCTGGGAGAGGGATGGGGTGAGGGCGTCACGCAGCTTCAGAGGAGGCCCTGGATACCGGCCTCCGCCGGTATGACGAAAGTGACGCAAAGGCCTCTTGACGGGAGAGGGTTGGGGTGAGGGCGAATAATGCCAGGCGCGGCGCTAGACGGCGCCGTATTCGGACAGAATAGCCAACTCCTGCTTGCTGACGCCGATCTCCTTGCAGAGGACCTCTTCGTTGTGTTCCCCCACTAGTGGGGCTCTCCTGTATATCCTCTGAGGTGATGCGTTGAAGATGGCCGCGGGGCCGGGGTAAGTGTAACTCCTGCCCAGCTCCGGGTGCTCCACGTTCAGGAAGAAACCCCGCTCCTCAAGGTGTGGGTCCGTCGCCATCTGGTCGCTGGAGTAGATGGCTCCCCAGGGGAAGCCCATCTTCTGCCCGGCGTGCCAAAGCTCGTCCTGCTTGCGGGTCTTGAAGAAGGCCCTGAGCACGTCGTACACGTGGTCATCGTTTTTACGGACAAAGTCGGCGTCCATGTAGCTGTCGTCCAGCAGGTCCTGTGCCATTCCCGTCTCGTTCATCCATTCGGCCAGCTTGCGCAGCATGGGCGGAGTCATAAGCAGGCCGCCCATAGCCAGATGGACCCACTTGCCGTCCGACGTTTCCATTTCCACGGCGGCGGGACGCATCTTGTCGATGCGCTGCGGGGTCTGGTGACGCCCTGTGTGCCGGTACACGACCACGTCGTCATATACGTAGAACCGGATGGCTGATTCGGTGGTCAGGGAGCAAGCCTCGTGAATCGAGGAGTCTATGTACTGCCCGCGGTCGGTTGAATGGCGCAGATACAGGGCCGCCATGATCGCCATGTAGGAGTAATGGCAGCCCATGTGCCAGGCGTGCCCGCCGTCCGGGGCCATGGGAGGCCCACCGGCCACATCCTCGTCGTCGTACCCCGTAGAACCCATAATGCCGCCTGCGGCCAGATGCACCAGGTCCGAAGTTTTCAGATGGGCCCAGGGGCCCTCCTGTCCGAAGGGAGTTATGGAGCACATAATCAGCCTGGGGTTCAGTTTTTCCAAGTCCTTGTAGCCCAGACCCAGGGACGGAAGATACCCAGGATCGTAGCTTTCCAGGACGATGTCAGCCCTTGAGAGCAGGCTCTTGAACAGCCTGCGGCCGTCTTCGGTTTTCAGGTTGAGAGTTATGCCGCGCTTCGAGGTGTTGTACTGCCAGAAGTTCAGGCTCCGGTTGAGGTTGGGAACGTCATCAACGAAAGGCCCGATGGTGCGGGTGCTCTGGCCTCCAGGAGGTTCGATCTTTATCACGTCGGCCCCCATGTCCGCCAGGAGCTTGCCGCAAAACTCCCCCTTGTGGTCCGCCAGTTCAAGCGCCCTGCACCCAGCCAGAGGCCCCGGAGGTTGGTTATCCAAGCTCATTCATGGCCTCCTCAAGTTGGGGGTAATAGCCCAGGTCTTCAGGCCAGAAGGCGCCGTCTTTATAGCCCTCCTTCACCTCTTCCTTGGTCATGCCCAACACCCTCTGCATCACCTCAGCCGTATCCTGCCCCAACATGGGGGACGGGCGGTGCACTCCAACTAACGCGTTGGACATGGTGAAAGGAGCGCTCTGGTGGCGCTTTGGCCCCAACACGGGATGGTCCAGCACGGAGCTGAAGTGCCCCCTAGCCTTCATCTGGGGGTCCCGTTCCACCCTGTCTTGCGAGGACTGGACCGGAGCCGCCGGTACGCCTGCGGCCTGACATCTTTCGGCAATTTCATACTTGTCGAGGGTGAGCGTCCACTCTTCTATCTTCTCGTCAAGTTCCTCCTGGTTGCGGATGCGGCCCAGAAGGGTTGAGAACTTGCCGGCCGAGGCCCATGCGGGGCTTCCCATGACCTTCACCAACCCGTGCCACTCCGCGTCGGTGAAGCAGGCCACGACGCACCAGTCGTTGTAGTCCCCCGGCTTAGTCCGGTATGAGTTGTGGGGCACGGCGGCCCGCCCACGGAAGCCGCTTATGGGCGGCGCTTCAGGCCACATGGACCTGTTCCCCGCGGGATAGCCTTCCCGATTAGTGGAGCGCCCATTGACCGTATAGTCAAGGAAAGCAGGGCCCGTGAGGGTGGCGCCCATGACCATCTGCCCCATGTCCACGTGCTGGCCTTCGCCCGTCCGGTTTCTGGCCTCCAGGGCCGTGATTACGAACATAGCTCCATACATTCCTCCGGTGTCGTCCAGGTAGGAGTACCCCCATCCTGCAGGAGGCTTGCCGGGAAGCCCGGACATGAGACTGAGGCCGGCGAGGGCGGCGGCGGCGGGGCCGAAGGTGGTGTAGGGGAGATAGGGTCCCGTATGACCGAATCCCGCCATGGACATATATATGATCTTCGGGTTTACAGCCGTCATGTCGCTGTAGCCCAGGCCCCATCGCTGCATCACGGTGGCGCTGAAGTTTTCGATTACAACATCGGATTTTGCGATGAGGCGCTTGGTGATTGACAGGCCCTTCTCACTGCGCACGTTCAGGGTTATGCCCAGCTTATTGGTGTTGTTTTCGTCGGAGTTGGGCGCGGAGTTGGGGTCACGGGGAAGCTCGCCGGGCCGGATGCGCTGGCCGGGGCCCAGACTGTAGGGCCACTGCACCTTCAGCACTTCGGCTCCCAGAGCAGCCAGCCACCGAGTGGACCACGGGCCGGCTCTAACCCACGTGAAATCCAGGATTCGGACTCCATCCAGCGGCCGTGGAAGGTCCATGCTTATCCTCCTTGAACACTGCGGACAACGCTCGGTCCCAAGCCGGGGCCAGGAACCAAAACAGGATACTTAGTGTCCGTATGGGTGTCAACTTGAGCGCCTCTTCCGGCTGGGTCGCCTCCGGGCTTGCCCACGGCGCAAACTCTGCTATGATTGGGGAACCAAGCGGTGAACCGCCAAAGGAGGACGCAGCGCCATGGTCGACGACTCCATCAGGCTCAAAGGAATCAATCACATTACCTACAACGTGAAGGACAAGGATAAGGCCCTCGGTTGGTACCAGGAAGTCCTGGGCATCAAGCAGATACCCAAAATGGTGGACAGCGACAACCTCTACTGGCTCCAGCTTCCCAGCGGAGCTATGGTCCACATCATCGAGAACCCGGACGCTCCATCCGCCCCCTCCCACCACACAGCCTTTGAAGTGGACGACATCGAGGGAGCCCGCACCCATTACGAGTCCCTGGGTGTGACCGCGCTGACTGAAATATCCACACGCCACGACGGGCAACGCGCCTTCTATTTCGAGGACCTCGACGGGAACAGGCTGGAAGTGTGCACCAAGTCGGGCTTTGGAGTCCTGGTCTAAGGACGTCCCATGAAGCTGGGTCTTATCTCCGACACTCACATTCCCACCGTGGCGAAAGAAATCCCCAAGGAAGTCGAGACGGCCTTCCGGGGTGTGGACATGGTGCTCCACGCCGGGGACATTCAGGTGGGCAGGGCATTGGACTGGCTCGAACGCATCGCCCCGGTATACGCCGCGGAAGGCAACAACGACGACGGCCTTGTCGACCCCAGAATAAAGCCGGTGCATATTCTGGAGGTTGAGGGTCTGAAAGTGGGCGTCGTCCACGTCTTCAACTACCCCGAACTTCCCCTCGATAGGTTCTTCAGCAGCAACGTGGACGTGGTGGTCTACGGCGACACCCACGTCCCGGAAGTGGTGACAGAGAACGGCTTTCTACGGGTGAACCCAGGCAGCCCCACCGCCCCCGGCCCCAACATGTACATTGGTCTGGGGCACGTAGCCATCCTGGAGATAAAGGACGGCAAGGCCGAGGCCTGGATAGTCGAGCTAAAGGGACTTTCCGACGCCTAGGCGAAACCCCTGTCGTCGAAGGTCATTATCACCCAGGTTGACCCTTGAGGCCCGCTCTCCAGGTCGCTGGCAGGCTCGTCTCCGACTATGTAACGCATGGAGAAGGGCTTGATTTCGGTGTCCCCGTAGGTTGCAGACCCCTTCAACAGAGCCTGGAACTCTCCGTAGGGGGCAGCCGGTATCTTGAGGACCGCTCCGGGCTCGCACTCGTACAGGTGAGCCTTGGGCTCGTTGGCGCCGTCGCCGCCGAAGAGAGTCCTTCGCCTTATTCCTCGGAGGTCCCTTGGGGACTCCTCCCATTCCTGGTCGGCGAACCTGCCCAATATCTCCCGGCCATCCCGGTTCAACTCTGCCCTGAACTTGTCCCGCTCCCAGTTCCAAACTATGCCGGCCGACTTGTTCCTGAGGACCGCGCATATGGACGATTCGGTGGCCTTTCCGGCTACGAACGGCCCGTAGGCTGTGTTGGTGTCCGTGTAATGGAGTTCGGGAGCGTCAAGACCCAGGTGAGGAAACACCATGGAACCAGTCAACATTATCTGGAACTGGGCCGCGTCGTGGAAATGGCCCTCGTTGTTGTCCCCGTCTCTGGGTATGGCCATTAGGTGGGCATAAGGGCGCCCTTCCTGGCCGTCGGAGAGATGCTTGAAATAAAACCCCCTGGCGTACTTACTGGTGGCTTTGACCCATTCGTGGGCCCGATCGTCTAGCAGGACTTCTTGAACCGGCATGACCGCTCCTTTCCAAGACCTTTTCGCTCAGGCTTCTATTGGCTTCCGCGCATCCTCGGGTCAAGCACGTCCCGAAGGGCATCGCCAAGCATGTTCCAGGACAATACCACAATGGATATAGTCAGTCCAGGCACCACACCCAGCCAAGGGTTCGCCCGCATGTCCGAGTAGGTGACCTTGTTGAGCATGCCTCCCCATGAGGGATCTGTTATGGGGATGCCCACCCCAAGGAAGCTCAGCGCGGCTTCCGCAATTATAGCCGCCGCCATGTAAAAGGTCACCAGAACGATGAACACAGCCATGGTGTTGGGGACCATATGGAGCAGGATAATCCGAATGTCGCGGGCCCCGATGGACCTCGCCGCAAGAATGTAGTCCTGCTCCCGCAACCCCAGCGCCTGCGACCGTATCACTCGCGCGGTGGCCGGAACGAACAACACCGTCAGAGCGATAATCACATTCTGAATAGACCCCCCCAGCGCCGTCATTATGGCGATCGCCAAAATAATGGCGGGGAACGCCATCAAGCCGTCGATCAGCCGTTGAACCAACAGGTCGAACACGCCTCCAAAATACGCGCTTGTAACTCCAATGAGCAGTCCTATAGAGCATCCAATCACTGAGCTGAACAGCCCGACTATCAATGACACCTTGGCGCCATGGATCAGACGGCTATAAACGTCCCGTCCCAGCCAGTCGGTTCCAAGAAAGTGATCGCCGCTTGGTTTGGCTCGCAGGTTGTCTGCGTCGGTGGAGTGGACGCCGTGGGTGTCTATAGCGGGGGCCAGCAGCGCCACGACGACCAGTACGACGGCCACTCCCGCTCCCACGGCGCCCATAGGTTTCTTGAACACGAAGTTCTTGAATTGAACGTGAAGCGGCCGCTTCGGACGCAGTCCGGCCAAGACGGACTGGTCGATGCCTGCTATTGCGTCTTGTTGCGCCATCTCTACGAATACCTGATCCTAGGGTTCAACCAAGAGTAGGTTAGGTCCATCAGCAGGTTCAACACCAGCACGATGAGGGTCACTATGATGACCACCGACTGTATCACGGGGAAGTCCTGCTTCTCGAAACCGGTGATCACGTACAGGCCGATGCCTGGGACCAAGAATATGCTTTCTATTATAACGGTGCCGCCTATAAGCCGCCCGAATTCATAGCCGGTCACGGTGACGACCGGGAGCAAGGCGTTGCGAAGGGTGTGGCGGTTTATCACCACCCGCTCCGAAAGCCCCTTGGCCCTGGCCGTGCGTATGTAGTCCTCCCTCAGCACTTCGAGCATAGCCGAGCGGGTCACCCGCGCCAGGAACGCCATGTGGGAGAGAGCAAGGACCAAGGACGGAAACACCATTTGCTTGAGGTTCTCTATCTGGTCGTCTTGAAAGTCCCTGTATCTCAGAGGCGGATTCCAGTCGAACACCGAGGCAAGGAACAACAGCATCAGCAAGGCAACCCAGAAGTTGGGCAGCGCTATGCCCACCGTCGTCACCAACCGGCCGACGTAGTCCATGGGAGTGTCCTGCTTAACCGCGGAGAACACGCCCAACGGAACGGCCACGAAAGCGGCCATGAACAAGGATATGATGACCAGTTCCAGGGTGACCGGAAAGCGGTTCTTGATTTCGTCTATGACGGGCTGTTTGGTGTTGTAAGAGTCTCCGAAGTCCAGGCGCACGGAATTCCACAGGAACACGCCCCACTGGTGGGGGAATAGAGGCTTGTCTGTCCCCAACTCCGCCCTCTTCTTGGCCAACATTTCGCCGGTGATGACACTTTCATTGCCGAAGTCGCCGCCGGTTTCAAGAAGTTGAAGGGCCGGATCGCCGGGCAGAAGCCTGATTATGACAAATGCAATGGTGCCGACCAGTACCAGCGTCGGCACAAAGAGAAGCAGCCTCTTCAGGATATATGCCTGCATTGTCCTATCCGCTAACCCTTACGGCATCGGGACCCGAGTTTCTCCCTGTAGCACGGTTGGGAGGTCCCCATCTAATTACAAGGACAGGCCCAAAGCATTTTACTTCAGGCCTGCCCCTAGCTTTAGTTCTGGATTGATAGCCCTCTATTTGTCTATGGGCAGTCGGGGTTGCACCAGATGGACTCGTGGGTGTTGCCGCCGGTCACCACCGGGGGCGGGTAGAACCCCTTGATCCTTTTGCTCACCGGCCACGCCTGGGTGACGTAGAGCATAGGAATGATGTACGGGTCCTCGATCTGGAGGTTGTGGACCTCTTGCATCAACTCCCGCACCATGGGGTCATTCTGGTCCGACGCCAGGAGCATCGTAGCGTATATCTCCTTCAGGCGCAGGAAAAGGCCATGCTGAGGGTTGTCCGGATCCGTCACGCCGGTCCAACCTGCGTTGCGTGCACCCGTTTGGGACCTGATAGCCTGGCTTGGGTGGGGGAATGAGAACCCTGTTGCCTGGATGTTGAACTCGTAGTCACCGGATGTGTACTTCTCCCTGGCCACCGCTCCGCGAACGGCGTCGATGTTGATGGTCCATCCGAAGTCTTCCAGGAACTGCCCCTTGATCACGATTCCCACGTCGCAGTAGGCGAGGGAGGTCGAGCAGGTCAGCGTAACCTCGGTGCCTTCTCCGTAGCCCGCCTCTTCAAACAGGGCTTTGGCGGCCGCAATGTCGTCAGGGTGTTTTACTCCGGCCGGGCTCTCTCTGAATCCGGGGAACTGGTCCGACTCCGCCCTGCTGTAGCTCCACGGGAAACCGTCCGGCAGGGGCGTTCCCATGCCTCCACGGTCGGCGGTCACACTCTTAAGATACGACTGCCGGTGTATTCCCAGCTGAACCCCCTTGCGCACCCTGGCGTCGTTGAAGGGCGCCACCCTGGTGTTGAAGTGAATGGAATATGCGTATAGGGGGCCCTGCCAGTGCAGGTTGATTGAGCCGAAGGTGTCCTTCTCCAACTGCAACAGAGCGGCCGCGTTCAGACTGGCCTGGAAGGAGTTGGACATGAGCACCTGCTCCGTCTCGAAGGCGGCGGCGGCCCTGCCGGAGGCGGACGTGATAATGAAGTGCTCGATGCCGTCCAGGTAGGGCAGGCCGGCCTTGAAGTAGTCGGGGTTCCGCTCGAGAACAGTGGATACGTCAGTGGTGTATTCGACGAACCGGTACGGGCCCGAGCCTATGACAGAGTCTTTGTCCGTCGGATTGGCGGGAAGCACTCCCCGCTCGAACAGATGCTTGGGCAGTATCATCAACTCCTGGTTCAGCAGGTCGTTAAGGAAGACCCCGGAAGGCGGATCGTTGAGAGACACCGAGAAGGTGTTCTCGTCAATCATCGTCGGCGGGCCCGCCAAGTGAGACTGCACGCCTTCAAGGGCAGACTGGCCCACGCCGGCTATTTCGTCGGGGACATCGGCGAAAGCGGGGTTCAAAAGCGTCAACGCCCCTTTGGGGTCCAGCCAGATGTTGAAACTGTTCACAAGGTCGTCGGCTCCAACATCTTCGCCGTCGTGCCACCTGGCCTCAGGGTTGACTGTGAAGGTATAGGTGATTCCGTCGTTTGACACGCTCCAGTCGGAGCAGAGATCGCACACCCAGTCCAGCTTCTCCGGAGTCGTGTGGTCCCAATCAATGGTCATGTTGAAGACAGGCTTCAAGTGCACCTGGCTCTTATAAGACACCCCGCCCCAGATGAAGTGGGGGTTGGGGGAGTCGTAGGCCAGCATGGGCACCACGCCGCCGAAGGGGGTGACTCCGCCGAACATCGCCGGCAGCGGAGTCGCCGTGGGGGGTATCAGGGCCACCGCGGAAGCGACTGCATCCTTCACACCTTGGTCAACGGCCGATTTAATTGCCGCTTCCATCTGTGCGGCAGTCAGACCCTCCGGAATCTCAGATATTGCCTGGGACACTATGGCCTGCACGTCCGCAGGGGTGATCCCCTCGGGAATATTGGAGATTGCCGCGGCCACGATGCGTTGTACATCCTCTGCTGACAACCCTTCCGGGAAGTCGATGCCTGCAATCTGGCTTGCAATTTGGGCCTGTACTTGAGCGCCGAACTGTTGCGCCAGAGCCGCAAAGTCGAGGGTTGGCTGTGGGGTAACCGTGGCCTGTGGGGTAACCGTGGCCTGTGGGGTAGCCGTGGGCTGTGGAGTAGACGTAGGAGCTTGCGTAGGCGCAGGCCCTTGCGTAGCCTCATCTCCGCCGCAAGCCGCAGCCAAGACAAACACCAACGCCAGTGCGCCCCCCAGCCACAAAGTACGATTCCTGAACCAGGTTTTCAGCATGTTCCCTCCCTTTTTGCCTCGACGCCGCTTTCTGCGGCCTTCCGATTCGCGCCTCATCAGGAGCGATTACTTCGGCCTGTACGAACCGGGCAACCGGCTCCCATCCGAAATTCTGGAGAACATTATCAGACCGATATTGGGAATGTCAAATGAGACCCTGCGCGCTTACTGTTCACCGTTCCAAAGAGTCTCGAGAATGGCCCCCGGCGACATTGGCAGCCGCTCCATCCTCACTCCGACGGCCCTGTATATAGCGTTGGCCAAAGCCGCCATGGGAGGCACCAACGGGACCTCTCCCACGCCTCTGGCGCCGAAGGGATGTCCGGGGTTGGCCACTTCCACGATTACGGTGTCTATCATGGGCAGGTCCAGGCTGATGGGCATTCTATAGTCGAGGAAGCTGGAGTTCATGAGCTTCCCGTCGTCGGCGAAGAAATACTCTTCGTTGAGGGCCCAGCCGATGCCCTGCACCGCGCCGCCCTGCATCTGTCCCTCGACGTAGCTGGGATGGACGGCCTTTCCGGCGTCCTGCAGGGCCGTGTACCTGAGAATCTCCACCTTGCCTGTCTCGGGGTCCACTTCCACGTCGGCGATGTGCACCGCGAAGGCCGCCCCTGAGCCGGAGGGCGTGAAGTTGGACCTGCCCACCACGGGTCCGCCCGTGCCGTTCAGCTTGGACGCCATCTGCCCGAACGTCAGCTTGAGTTCCGGGTCCGACTTGTGGGAAAGGACT
Organism: Dehalococcoidia bacterium; assembly: GCA_965237875.1. Taxonomy (GTDB): domain Bacteria; phylum Chloroflexota; class Dehalococcoidia; order Lucifugimonadales; family JAGWBF01; genus DAOUJI01. Next base: position 604,064 of record CBDEGP010000002.1, on the reverse strand, counting down.
CCCTGTGAGTAGCCCACGTCATCCGCGCTGACTTCCCATATCTTTGCGGCCCGCTCGATAAGCTGCCGCTTGACGTCCTGGGCGGCCTCGTATGCCGTCCAGCCGGTCTTGAACAGGGTGCTGCTGCCTCCGGTGACCCACGTGTAGCCGATGGAATCAGTGTCGGCCACCGACGGCTTTACGTCCTCGACGGGGATGCCCAACACTTCCGCCACGTGCATGGCAATGGCGGCCCGGGAGCCGCCGATGTCCGGCGACCCCTCCACCAAGCTGACAGTGCCGTCGGCGTTGACGTTCACCACGGAGCTTGAGGCGCCGCTGGAGTTGGTCCAGAATCCCGCAGCCACTCCCCGACCACGATTGGGGCCGTCCAACGGCGCATTGTAGTGCTCATGGGCCTTAGCCGCTTCTGCGGTCTCGATGAATCCGATCTTGGAGTAAGGAACTCCCGTTATCAGGCGAGTCCCCTCTTTGGACCCGTTCTTTATGCGCATCTCCAGCGGGTCGATGCCCAGCCGCTCCGCCAGTTCGTCTATCAGAGTCTCGGAGGCGAAGGCTGCGTTGGGCGCTCCGGGGGCCCTGTAGGCCGCCGTCTTGGGCTGGTTCAGCACCACGTCGTGGCCTTCAACCCTCACGTTTTCCAGATTGTAAGGGGCGAACATGCACAGGCAGCCGGGGGCTATGGGCGAACCGGGAAAGGCGCCCGCCTCGAAAGCGAGGAAGGCATCGGCGGCGGTGATGACGCCGTCCTTCCTTGCGCCGATCTTCGCCTTCATGTATCCCCCGCTGGTGGGCCCGGTGGCCTCGAATTCTTCGATGCGGCTCATGGTGATTTTCACGGGATGGCCGGACTTCTTGGAGAGCATTGCGGCCAGGGGTTCCAGGTATACGGTCACCTTGCCGCCGAAGCCGCCGCCGATTTCCATCGGAATCACCTTTATCTGGGAAACCGGCAAGTCCAACACTTGCGATGTCTGGTCCCTTACGTTGAACTGGCCCTGGCTGCTGCACCAGACGGTTATCTTGCCGTCGGCGCCCCAGTGGGCCGTCGCCGTATGGGGTTCGATATACCCCTGGTGGACCGGCCTCGTGCGGAACTCCCGCTCCACGACCAAGTCGGCTTCTTTGAAACCCTTTTTCAGGTCGCCAAGCTGGAAGACGTGGGTGGCCGCGACGTTTGTGTCCTGGCCAGGCTCTCCCTCGGCCCTGAGGCTGCCGCCCCGCATGGGAGGGTTGCCTACGTTTTCCAGTCCTTCGTGGAGAATGGGAGCGTCTTCCTTCATGGCCTCCAACACGTCAAAGACGGGATCGAGGACCTCGTAGTCCACCTCTATCAGGGCAAGGGCCTCCTCTGCGATATGGGCGCTGGTCGCCGCCACGGCGGCCACTGCATGCCCCTTGTAGAGGGCCTTGGCGTCCGCGATGCAGTTGTTGCTAAGGAACTTGAAGTTCTCCAACATACCGCGGACCTGGTCCGACCCCTTGCCGGAGAGCTTGGGAAAGTCGGCTCCTGTGACCACGGCCCTGACTCCGGGCAAGGCCTCGGCTTTGCCGGCGTCTATGCCCTTGATCCTGGCATGGGCGTGTGGGCTGCGGAGGATTTTGGCGTAGAGCATATCGGGAAGGATGATGTCGGCCCCGTATTGGGCCCTCCCCGTGACCTTGTCGGCGCCGTCGTGGCGCACCGGCCTTGTCCCGATCACGTCGTATTCCTGTGTGGATAGCACTACGTTGGATGCCATTCCCTATCCCCCTGACAAGATTTCAGACCCAAGCTCGCGCCCTTCAAGGCCTTAGAGGTTGAACTGGGGGTCTGCCCAGTTCTTTTCTTTCCTATACACCTGGAACCGGCTCATCCTGGTCTCGCATATGATAATCCGGCCATCCTCGTCTATGTTCACTGCGGAAGGCTTCCAGAGCCGCCACTCAATCGAGGGATCGACGGCCCTGAGCCTGGCGTTCATATGGTCGGGGCTTACCGACAACCGGTTGTATACGACCTCGGAGAGTTCTTTCGCATCTCCGTAGAACGAATGGAGAAACTCCCCTTCCGGAGCGTATATGTTGAGCTTCTCATTGCCCCAGTCGGTTACGTAGACGTCGCCGTCCTTGTCCACAGCCACGTCAGTAGGGAGACGCAGCTGGCCCTCTTCCTCGCCGGGGATCCCGAAGGACATGACGTATTCTCCCTCGGACGTGAACTTCTGGACGCGATGGTTCTTCCAGTCAGCCACGTAGACAAAGCCGTCCTTGTCCACCGTCAGGCCCCAAGGCATGTTGAACTCGCCCTCACTGCCGCCGGGACCGCCCCACATTCGAATGAACTCGCCGTCCTTAGTAAAGACTTGGACCCTGCTGTTGCGGCTGTCCACGATGTGGAGGTTGTCGTCTGAGTCGAAAGCCAGTCCCGACGGTCCGTTAAGCTGGCCTGGGCCGCTTCCCCGCTCCGGCTCAACCATACGCAAATAGTGGTCGAAGGGCAGGCCGCCGATGGTGTTGGGTATGGGAATCAGGCGGTGGTTGGGGTCTCCATCCATGGATATGGAATGGTCCCAGTGGCCCTTGTAGTCCCCATCTTTGTCATAGATGAAAACGTGGTTGGTGTATTCGTCGGCGACGTAAAGATTTTCCTGGCTGTCTATGGCTATGGAACTGGGGCAGGGACACCGCCCGTCTCCGAAATCGCTGCCCCTGTACTGCCACTCGGTTGTGGAGTCGAGGTTAGCTTTCAGAAGACCCTGGCTGGGGGTGTATTCGATGCCGCGGCTGATAATGTACAGCGCTCCGTCGGGTCCCAACGCGAAGTCCACCGGTCGCAATACGCCCCGACCTCCGACGAACTGTGACCCAAAGGAGAAGCCATAGTTATAGACCCTGCCTTTGACCGCAGCCGTCCGCATTCTTGCCTCCCCGCGCCAGTTTTACCGTAAACGGAGGCGGCTTACGACACCGTCAGCCGCCTCCTAAATTACATGATTGTCCTATGACCGCCCACAACCCTCACTCGAACTGGAACTCCCTCGACGAGACGATGAGCGCCAACGCATTGCCGATTTTCTCTCGGGACCTCTTGGACGACTCATCAGTGTCCCAGCTAAGCTCACCATTCTGCTTGGCGAGGGCCACCAATTCCTCGTGTGTGCTCTCTTGGACCTCAAAGGGACCAATCAGGTCCAGGCACGCGTCCACGAGGTCCGGCGGAGACGTGATGCCCCGCTCCTTGATGCGGTTAATAATGGAACGCACTCCGGGGTAGTCTACGTTTCCAAAGGCGTCGGCGCAGAAGTTGATCCTCCTGACCAACGAGCCCGAGTCTATCCACTCATGGCCGGTGTGCCAGCCTTCCACGGAAGGCGGGTCCAGCAAAGCCTGGCCCATGTACTGAGACTCGTTGGCGTACAGCTCCAGACCTGGCCTGGGATACTTGAAGTCACCCACCATGCGCATGGCGCTTACCACCACCTCGGCGGGACTCTTGACTTTCCGGTACATGGCCTCTTTGAAGAAGTCGGAGTTGAACAGGAACCGGAGCGTCTCACTTATGCTGAAGTTTGAGTTGACGAACGCGTCGCCGATCTGGTTGACGGCGACTGCATCTCTCGGCGGGACGTCCAGCCATGCCGGCACCTGCACTTCATCGGCTACGAAGAAGTTGTAGAGATGCCTGGCCATAAACCGCGCCGTGGCGGGCTGACGGGCTATGATGTCTATGACATCCTCTCCGTTGAAACGGCCTCTGTGTCCGAGAAGCTCCTTATCGCCGTCGTCGTGGTCGTCCCCGTTGTACAGGAACTTCCAACGGTCGTAGCGGCCAAAGGGTTGCCTGGGCATCTTGGGCGCTATGGTCCAGCCAGTGAAAGCCCTGGCGCACTCGAACACGTCCTTCTCGGTATAGTTGCCCTGGCCCATGGAGAAGAGCTCCAGAAGCTCCCTGCCCCAGTTTTCGTTGGGCTCGTCCTTGTGGTTGTAGTTGTTGTCCAGCCAGAAGATCATGGCCGGGTCTTTGGCCAACTCAATCAGCAGGTCGCGGTAGTTGCCCAACCCATAGTCCCGGAACATGTCGGTCTGGGCCACCAACTCGGAGGGGTTGTCCACCTTGCCGTTGCCCGTCGGGAAGAGCATGTGCCAGAAAAGGACCATCTTCTCTTCCAGCTGCCTCTCGCTGACCAGGAAGTGGTACAACATCCAGTCACTGCACCCTGGAGGGGCCCACGGGGTCTCCAGGTCCGGATGGAACCTGATGATCAGGTCCTCGTCAACCTTGGGCACGCCGTGTTTGTCCGGTTCTACCAACTCGTCCACCACCTGCTCGTATCCCTTTTCCACGAGCTTCTCCAATTGGTCGCGGTGGACTCCGAATCCCGCCCTTCTCATCAGGTGGGCCATCAACGCAATGTCTTGGTCAGGCATACTCGCCCTCCCTAATAAAGTGTGTGTGGTTTATCAGCAGGAACGATTTGGGGCTTGGGCTGAATAGGCCGAATTATACACCGCCGAGAACCCTGAGCGTCAAGAGATTGTCGTGCGTCCAGAAGGCTGAAGGCCACGAGTTTCCAGGGCCGTAGGACTCACATGTCGGTGGACCCTGTTGGGGAGCTTCTATTACAGGTTGAACTGGGGGTCCGACCAGTTCTGCTCTTTGCGGTACACCTGGATCCGAGAGGTGCGGACCTCCATAACCATGATGTTTCCTCTGTCGTCCACGTTCACGGAGACGGGGTAGTGTATCCGGTGGGTCTCGGACATGTCGGCCCTTAGCATGGCTTTCTTCGCATCCTGGTCTATGTCAACCCTATCCTGCGTGGCTGGAGAGAATTTCTCGGCGTCGCCGTAAAAGTCGGTGATGAAGTCCCCCTCGGCATCGTAGACGTTCAGCCGGTGGTTGCCCCAGTCGCTGATGTAAACGTCCCCGTCCTTGTCAACCGCCACGTTGGACGGGCGGTGCAGCTCCCCATCGCCGCATCCCGGGGTCCCGAATGAGGCTATGTAAGTCCCGTCCGAGGCAAACTTCTGCACACGGTCATTCTTCCAGTCCGCAATATAAACATTGCCCTCTTTGTCGAAGTTGATTCCCCAGGGCAGATTGAACTCCCCTGGCCCTGCGCCGAACCGGCCCCATCCGAAGAGGAACTTGCCTTCCCTGGTATAGACCTGAATCCGGTGGTTCCGGCTGTCCACCACGTACATGTTGTCGTTCTTGTCGAACTCTATCCCCGACGGGCCGTTGAGCTTGCCTTGCTCGGTCCCCATGCCCGGCGCCACCTTGCGCAGATAGTACTCCAGGGGCAGGCCGAAGGTGTTCAGCAGTTCCATGCGGTCTGCATCCGGGTCCCCGTCGAGGGTCATGCCAATATCCCAGCGACCCTTGGGGTTCCCGTCCTTGTCCCAGATGAATATGCCGTTGGTGTATTCATCCGCCAGGTAGACGTTCTCCTGGCTGTCCAGGGCAATGGACGTGGGCCAGGGGCAGAAGCCGTCCCCAACCTCGGGGCCGCGATACTCCCAGATGGCCTCGTGTTTGTCGGCGGAAAAGTCAGCCTTGGTGACCCCTCCCCCAAAGGTGGCGAATTCCACCCCTCTGGAGGCCAGGTAGACAATGTTGTCCGGGCCAAGCGCAAAGTCGGTTGGCCTGCTGAACCCCCTGCCCTGCCGTATCGACGGTCCAAGGCAGTGGGAGTAGTTATAAACCCTGTTGCGGACAAACTTAGTCTGCATCCGTTAACTCCCCGCCAACTTTAGACGAATTGGTATTCGCGGGTGGAGGCGATGAGGGCCAGCATGTCAGCCACCCTCTGCGTCGCCGTTTCTTCCTGCCCGCTGCCCCACGTCAGCGGCCCAGCCTGTTCGGCCAGCGTGTTCAACTCCGTGCGAGTCCCTTCCTCCACGTCGATGGGGCCCAGAAGGTCCAGGCAGGCGTCCACCAGCTGCGAGCCGGATATATTGCCCAAGGCCTTGACCCGGTCGACTATGGCGCGGATTCCAGGGTAGCGGGTGTTGGACACGGCCTCGGCGCAGAAGTTGATGCGCCGCACCAGCGAGCCGCTGTCTATCCACTCTGCTCCATAGTGCCAACCCTCCACCGACGGCGGATTGAGTAGCATCTGGCCCATGAACTCGCTCTCCATAGACATGATGTTGAGACCCGGCCTGGGAAACTTGTAGTCTCCTATCAGGCGCATCGTGCCGGCGATGACCTCCGCCGGGCTCTTCACACGACGGAGCCTGGCTTCCTTGAAGAAATCGGAGTTGAAGAGCGTTCGGAGGGTATGCTTGATGTCGAAGTCGGAGTTGATGAACGCGTCGCCTATGATGTTGACGGCCACCGGGTCCCTGGGAGGCACGTCCAGCCATGAGGGGACCTGCGCCTCGTCGGCCACAAAGTAGTTGTAGAGATGGCGGGCCATGAACCGGGCGGTGGCGGGCTGGCGGCAGATGATGTTGATGACATCCTCGCCGTTAAACCTCCCTTTGTGACCCAGAAGCTCCTTCTCACCATCGTCATGATCGTCGTCGCGGTACTCGAACTTCCAGGGGAACCGGGTGAACGGGCGCCTGGGCGGTTTGGCCGCTATGGTCCAGCCAGTGAAGGCTCTGGCGCACTCGAAAACGTCTTTCTCCGTGTAGTTGCCCTGACCCATAGAGAACAGCTCCAACAGCTCCCGGCCCCAGTTCTCGTTGGGCTGGTCTTTGTGATTGTAGTTGTTGTCCAACCAGAATATCATGGCCGGATTTTTTGATATCTCCAGCAACATCTCCCGGTAGTTGCCGAGAGCGTGCTTGCGCATGGTGTCATAGTAGGTGGTCATGTCCACAGGGCCGTCCACCTTGCCGTTTCCGGTGGCGAAGAGCATGTGCCAGAACAGGGTCATCTTCTCTAGAAGGTGCCGGGGACTGGCCATGATGTGATAGACCATGTACTCCCCGGAGCCCGGGGGAGCGGCGGGAGTGATCATATCCGGGTAGTAGCGGAAGAATTCGTCCCGGTCCAGGTCGGCTATCCCGTACTTCTCCGGGTCGAGAAGCGCTTCTACGGTCTGCTCGTATCCCTTCTCAGCCCACATTTCCAACTCGTCCCGCTGGACGCCGAACCCTGCCCTGCGGAGCAAGTGAGCCATCAATGCCAAGTCCTCTGCCATGACCACTCCCCTTTATGTCAACTGCCGCAAAAACGTGGGTGCGACCGGCTCGTTCTCGTTGGTGAGGCTACAAGGGATTCTAGACTACCCCTACGCCCACGGTCAACAAGGTTCATACTGTCTGAGTCCATCACGTATGCTTCCATTCACCGGCTGCAACCCATTGCTAAACGTCTCAGAATCGGGTATAATATTATTAAGTAAGTCGTTTGCCCATCTGGGCTGCGAGACTAGTTCAGGTTCAGCGTGACCTAACTAGTTGGGGCTGATGCCCCCCCGGATGCAAGATGCACCGGAAGGAGTTCGCTATGTACACTTGCACACTGGCCTCTAAGTCCTTCTCCCGCCTCCACTCTTCACCTGACAAAGGCGATTTCAAGCGTTACTACTGCGTCGTTCCGATTTCGGAAATCCCAGGCGACTGGTCCGAATGGCTTGAGGTAAACGCTCGGGATACGTCCGATAAGGGCAAAGTTCCAAAAGCCATACGAGAGACTCTCGTAGACAATCCAGAGTGGTTTGCCGAACTTAACAGGGGTCTGACTGTTGTCGCGTCGAACATCCACTGGGACAACAAGACCAACTTGATGACTCTGGGATTCGAAGACCCTAATTATCATGGATTGCTCGACGGCGGGCACACTTTGAGGGCTATTCTCGACACCCGCGAGCATTCTGGACAGGAGACCCAGTCAGGCTATTGCAACATAGAAATCTTCACCGGGCTTGATAAATCCGAAATTCCGAACGTCGTTGAAGCTAGAAACACCTCCAAGCAGGTAGCATCTAAGAGCCTGCTCAATCTTGAAGGCTCCTTTAATCAGCTCAAACACGCACTCGGGGATAGGGCCAATCTCATAAGTTGGAAGGAGAACGAAGAGGGACCTATCGACGTACGAGAAGTCATTGGTATTCTAACTGCTTTGGACTCTATCTCTTACTCCGCCAATACACACCCTACTATCGCCTATTCTGGGAAAGAGGCTTGTCTCAAGAGGTTCGCGTCAGATGAATACAAGCCCTCCTACGAAAAGCTGTACAGCATCGCAGGGGATGCCTTGGAAATGTGGGATGAAATCCAGCTTCACTTGCCAGGGCAATACAACCAAAAAGGGCCTGAACCGGGAATCAGTGGAAAATTCGGTAAGTTGACGGGAGTCAAAGGCCCACACTCCAAAAAACCCAGGCCTCTGCACTTTATCAATAAGGGTACGCCATACGATATACCTACCGGATACATCTATCCAGTGCTGAGTTCCTTTAGGGCTATGCTAGTAGAAAAGAATGGGAGTTTAACGTGGAGTAAGGGGATCAACCCAATCAAGTTGATACGAGACGGGGTTGCTGCTGATATATTCATCCAGTCGGTACGTACGTCGATAGACAACTTCCATAACCCAAATAGAACCGGCAAGGATCCTCAAGCATGGACCCTAGCTTACCAAGCGGCGCGTATCCATTACCTAGAGACGCAGTCTCCCTAGTAACAAAACCCTTCTGAATCCTCTCGTCTCTGAGCCCGAAGAGCCCGCCATGAGATGTTATGGCGGGCTCATCTATCGACCATCACTTCCGTGCGACGAAAGCTCCTCCGGAGGTGCGCCAGCAGCAAACGACCGGGTTAGACCATCGTGGACAATAAGGCTCTATTGACAGGCCCTCCTGTCCACGCTGACAATCCCCTAAACCAGCGGTCCCCCATTTATCCCTCCGGACCGACACAGGAGGTTGAGCGTGGACCCTTCTCGTCCCCTCGAAGGTTTCCGTATCCTGGACTTCACGTGGGTGCGCGCCGGGCCATGGGCCACCAGGTGGCTTGCTGTCCTGGGCGCGCAGGTCATCAAGATACAGTGGCCGGGCAACCTGGGCGTCAGGGCCCGGAGCAGCGCCGACGCTGCCGGTCCGGGCGAGCTTGAGCCCGAGCCCAACTCCAACGGGGGCTTCTGTGACGGCAACCCGGCCAAGCTGGGAGTGTCCCTGAACGTCAGGACGCCCCAGGGCATGGAGTTGGTCAAACAGCTCATCGCCATATCCGACGCCGTAATCGAGAACTTCAGCGCAGGAGTCATGGGACGTTGGGGCATCCCCTACGACGAAATGCGCAAGATACGTCCAGACATCGTATACGTCTCCATGGCCGGCCTGGGCCACTTTGGACCCTGGGTTGACTATACGACAATGGGACCATCGGCCCAATCTCTGGGCGGTCTCCAGTTCATTTCGGGGCTGCCCGACCAGCCGCCCTCAGGATGGGGTTACTCCTACATGGACGACGTGGGCGGCATCTACGGGGCCATGTCCATGGTCACGGCCCTCCGCCACAGGCAGGCCACGGGGCAGGGGCAATACGTGGACCTGTCCCAGATGTCCGTAGGGCCTACGATCGTGGGACCGGCCTTCATAGACCGCACCATAAACGACCGCCCGGCCCGGCGTGAAGGATACCCGCCCGGGAACCGGGCAGCCTGGCCCGGAGCGCCGCTGGCCCCCAACTATCGGGACGGCCCGGCGGCCCCTCACAACGCATACCGGACCAAACCCGGAGGGTACAACGACTGGTGCGCCATCGCCTGCCTGAGCGACGGCGAGTGGAAGGCGCTGGTTGACGTGATGGGAAACCCTGCCTGGGCCGTCGATCCCAGCCTGGACACGTTGAGGGGGAGACTCGCCCGACAGACGGAAATCGACGAGGGCATTCAGTCGTGGGCCATAGGACTGGACAAGTACGAGCTCATGGAGAAGTGCCAGGCCGCCGGAGTCAGGGCAATGCCGGTGCAAAGCTCCCAGAATAGAGTGGAGCATGACCCTCAGCTAAAGAGCAGACGGCTGCACACAGAGATCGACCACCCGATTCTCGGCAGGAAGAGGCAGCAGAACGCCCCCTTCACCATCTCCGGGGCACACCCGGAGGTGGCCATGCCCGCGCCGCTGATAGGAGAACATACGCGGAACGTGATGGAGGGACTTCTGGGAATGGACCTGGGCAAGATACGCGACGGTTTCGACGAGGGCATCTTCTGGCCCGAGGGCATGCCCAGGTATCCGCACGTAGAGGAGGCGCTGCTATGACATCGTCTCAATCAACAGGCCACTCTCTCCCGTCAATGGAGAAGGGGCAACCCGCCGGAGCGCTATCGGGCCTGCGAGTCCTGGAGCTGTCCGGGCACGAGGCGGACTTTTGCGGAAAGCTCATGGCAGACATGGGCGCCGACGTCATAAAGATCGAGCCGCCGGGAGGTGAGGTTTCCCGCTTCAAAGGCCCCTTCTACAATGACACCCCCAACCGGAACGGCAGCCTATGGTTCTGGCACTACAACACGTCCAAGCGGGGCATAACCCTGGACCTGGAAACATCGGACGGCCAGTCCCTACTGAACCGGCTGGCGCCTTCCGCCGACATACTGCTGGAGTCCCACCGGCCCGGCTATCTGCCCGGCCTTGGGCTGGGCTACGGCGACCTGTCGGCCCTCAACCCCCGCCTCATCATGTGCTCCCTGACTCACTTCGGCCAATCGGGGCCGTGGCGTGACTTCAAGCCTTCGGACATGATCCACATGGCCGGCGGAGGACAGATGGCGTCCTGCGGATACGACGACGCCGACGTGGAAGGAGGGCCCCCGATGGCCCCGGGCGGCGGGCAGTCATGGCACCTGGGAGGCGAATACGCCTACATCGCCGTGGTCTCCGCCGTGATGGCCCGGGCTATGACCGGGCAAGGGGCCTACATTGACTCCTCCATCCACGACGCCTGCGCTCTCTCCACCGAGGGCGCCGTAAACACATACATATACACGGACAAGGTGGTGTACCGTCACACAGGCCGCCATGCCACTGTGGACTACATAGACGTGTCCCGCAGGGGCGGCATGGAGATGCCGACGCGGGACGGACGCTGGGTCCACCTCGCCCTTGGAGAGCTGATAGAGACTCCGGCCAGACTGCGCCAACTGGCCCAGTGGATGGACGAGCATGGCATGGCCCAAGACCTGCTGGAAGAGACATACGAGACCAATGAAGGGGTCCAGGCAAACAAGGAGCATGTTTGGCAGACCCTGCGGAAGTTCCTTCAGACCAAGGACCAGGATGAGATATGGCACAAGGGCCAGGAGATGGGTTTCCCCTGGGGAGCCGTCCGGTCCATGGACGAGGTTGCCGACTGTCCTCACCTGGAGGCCCGCGGTTTCTTCACCCAGGTTGACCACCCGGAGCAGGGGCAATCCTTCACCTACCCCGGGCCGGCCGCAATATTCAACGGGTCTCCCTGGAGGATTTCCAGGCGGGCCCCGTTGGTGGGAGAGCACAACGAGGAGATTCTCTGCGGAGAGCTCGGCCTCAGCCGGCAGGAGATCGCTCTCCTGGCCGAGTCCGGAGTGATTTAGAACCCAGGAACGGGCGCTATGCCAGGACGCTGGTGGCGGCGACAAGGTCAGGCTGACGTGCATAAGCCGGTACATCTTCGACCACAAGGGACCGTCCAACGGCCTTCAGGGCTTTCTCAACCTGGCTGATATGGGACCTGTGGAGCGGGTTGACCAGCCTACGGACGGCGCCCTCGCTCAGGCCCAGCCGGGCGGCCAGGGCGACGTTGGTGACGCCCTGCTCCCGCATCGCGGTGTAGAGGGTCAGCTTTGCGGCGACGATTAGCGGGACGGGGATCAACACCTGGCCTTCGGCCAAGGGACCGGGGATGGGAATATCCTCTCGGTTGTCTACATAAAAACTTAGCGCCACGCCAAGGCCGTCCTCAGCCATCTCTAGCGCTTCTTCCCAAGACCACCCGCAAGTAATGGCCTCCGGTACGTCGGGAAAGGTCACGTTATAGGCTTCTCTTCCCGTCTCCCTTGCCTCTTCTTCATCACGAACGATATTGCAGGGGAAAATATAGCGCATGGTCTAGAACTCCTGCCGGTTGATTCCAAGTTGTCTAAACATGGAGGCTAAAGTTGCCGGGGCGATCTCGCCATGTTGCACGATGGTCCGTCGGTCGCCGATGGTGATCGTCCCGTGGCTGCCCTTCCCAGCGGTGGGGTCAAAGCTGAATTCCAGACGATTCCTGCGGGCGTACCTCCTGGCTCGCCTCACGAATTCCCTCCCGTTCATTGAATCTATGATAGTACATAAATGTACGATTGCCAAGCGAAGTGTGGATTCCGGCCTCCGCCGGAAAGACGGTTGGGGACGCCCTGTAGTGAAGGGACATTTTAGCCCTCCGGCGCTGGAGTGTTGAGACTTGATGTACGGCGTTAGGGCGGGGCTGTTGGGCCGGAGTCGCTGACCCGGCTTCCGTCGACCAGCTCGATGGTCCGGGAACTGATTCCGGCGAGGGCCAGGTCATGGGTGGCCACGATAACGGTTACGCCTTGAGCGCGGACCGTCTCTCCCAGGATGGAGGCGATGGTCATGGCGGTCTGGGTGTCCAACTCTCCCGTGGGTTCGTCGGCGAAGACAACCTGGGGTTCCGCCGCCAAGGCCCTAGCGATGGCCACTCTTTGCTGCTCGCCGCCGGACAGCTCGTAGGGTCTATGACGGGCCCTTGAACCCAGGCCCACCGCCTCCAGAACTCGGTGGGCCCGCCGCCGCCGTTCCCGCCACCCGACTCCTCTGATGTGGAGTGGAAGCTCGACGTTCTCGTATGCGGACAACAGCGGCATGAGGCCGAAGGACTGGAACACGAAGCCTATGCTGCGCTTCCGAAGCTCGGTAAGGTCGGCGTCGGACATGGACGTCAGGTCGGCGCCCTCGAAAACCACGCTTCCGGTCGTAGGCCGGTCCAGCCCTGCCATGAGATTCAGCAGGGTGGTCTTACCCGAACCCGAACGGCCCACTACGGCCAGAAAGTCCCCGGGGAACACATCGAGGCTCACGTTCTTTACGGCGGAGACGGACCGGTCGCCGGACCCGAAGGTGCGGGTCAGCTCACGGGTGGATATGAGCGCCCCTGAAGTCGTCATTCAGTCCGGCTCCTTTGCGGACGAATCCGGGTCATTGGGGAGTTGAGGCGTTTCCTCATTTCTGGACGTCGCGTCTCCTGAAGATGGGGAAGCCGGCTTTATGGTGACCTGTTCCCCGTCCACCTGTGCCGTGGCCAACCTCGCCGACCTGAACCTGTCGGAGTAGCCCTGGGGAAGTTGAAGGCGTCCCGCGCGGTCCACTACGAGATATTCCCGCTCGACTCTTTCCCCCGACCTTTGGTAGGTCAACTGCATATATGTTTCGGAGCTGATCCGCCCGTCTCTAATGTGCAACACCCGGTCCACGGCCTCGGTCACTCCGGGATGGTGTGTCACTATGATTACGGTGACGCCATAGGTGCGGTTCATGTTCCTTAGAAGCTCTATGACTTGGGACCCCGTCTGGTTGTCCAACTCACCCGTGGGCTCATCCGCCAGGACCAGCGGCGGGCGGGTGGACATGGCAATGCCGATGGCCGCTCGCTGCTGCTCGCCGCCCGAAAGTTCGTGAGGCAGCCTGCGCGCCTTGTCTCCGATTCCCAAAGCCTCCAGCAGCTCCCTGACCCGCCTTTTCCGGGCGCCCCCCTCCACTCCCGCAACGGCCATAGGCAACTCCAGGTTCTCATGTACGTTCAGATAGGGCGCCAGGTTTCGACCGGTGGCCTGCCATACAAAGCCCACTTCGAGCCTGCGGTATATGACCAACTCCCGGTCCGAGATGTCCAGCAAATCCCGGTCTCCCACCCGCACCTGTCCGGCTGAGGGCCTGTCCAGTCCCGAAAGGATGTTGAGAAGGGTGCTCTTGCCGCTTCCGCTGGTCCCCACGATGCCCACCATCTCACCGGACCGGACCTCCAAGTCCACACCCCTCAACGCGACAACTTCCAGGTCGGCCCTCTTGTATATTTTGAACAGGTCTCGGCACTCTATGTACGGGCGCCCGGCGGCCGTCGAGCCGCTCTGACCCTGGTCGAGAGTTTCCCGCTCCGCAGCCACGTCTAAGTCCACCGGCCGCGTCTGCCTGTTGCGACTTCTCATTCTCTTCTCCCGTCAGATGCCCCGTCAGATAAAATGAAGGACATGAGTTACGCCTCGCCTATCCTGAGAACTCTCTGCACCTCAACCCTGGCGTTCAACCAGAACGACCAGGCCAAGGACAGCGCCGTCACTCCTACGAGGACCAGCGACAATATCATAAGGGCGGATGAATTCGTCTTGAGCGTCATGGGCGGGACCACTCGCGCTCCCTCCTCGGCCACTTCCATCACCGGCAGCAAGCCCACACCCATCCAGACTCCCGCGAGAGTCCCCAACCCCAGGCCCAACACCAGGACCAGAAGCAGGTCGAACCATACGACGGCATTTATCTGCCGCCCGGAAAAACCCATAGCTCGCAGCAGGGCGAACTCGGTCTTTCTCTCCTGGATGTTTACGTAGCAGAAGAGCATCACGGCAGTGGCGCTGACCAACACAAGAGCCATGAACATTATAGCCAACATGCCTCCCCAACCTGCGTTCATCAAGGGCCGGTCCAGGCGCGCTTCCACAATGTCCGCTGCAACGTGGGTCTGAAGCGCCCTGACCCCCGAACTTTCCGCGAGACCGGTGACGCTGTCTGCGGATGCAGCACTCCCGTCCAAACTCACCCAAAGCTCATTGCTGCCGCCAACCAGGTTCCTGGCGTGGAGGTTCACGTAGTGGTTAAGGGCCGACAGGTCAACCACCATAAAAGGCGTCTCTTCCGGGTCCTCCATAGTTGGGAAATATTCGACGACGCCGATGATGTCTATGGGAAGGGCGGTGGTCAGCCCAAAGACTCCAACCCTATCTCCCAGGTCGGCCACCGCCACGTCCAGAAACGAACTGCTCACCAGCGCGGGAATGGGCGGCTCACCGGCCCCCGTCTTAATCCCGCGAATTCCAGTCCCTCCAGGAGCCCAAGTGAACCTAGCAGATCCTTGGGTCCCGTCTCTTGACGCCGCCATAGTCACTTCCAAGGCATAGAGGCCCGGTTTTGAGTAGTCCTCCAGCACGTGCCAACCGTCTGCGGACTCGAAAGGCTCAAGGACTCGCTCTCCCCCGGGAGTTGTCACTGAGAAATCGCTCAACAGCAGGCTGCCCGAGCCCGCCGAACCGCCGAACCCGGATGTGGAACCGTGGATAGCCAGCGCCCTGTAGGGCGGGACAATCTCCGGCGGAGCTTGTCTGTTCCTGAAGGAACTCCCCAGCACAATGGGAGATATGGGGGCTTCAAGCCTCATCCATCCTGTGAAATCCAGCCTTCCCAACTCAATGTCGAAGTACGTCCCGGCGGCGTCCTGGAGGCGCACGTAGAGCCTGTTTCGTGTGTCGGGCCTCGTGCGGTTCACCCAAAGCGACAGGCTCACGGCGTCTTCCGGCAAGAGGGTTCCACTGTCGTCCAAGTCTAGGGACCTTGTGGCGGACTCCAACCTTCCGATGGCCTCGGTCAAAGAGCCTTCTCTTGAGAAGTCAGGCCTGTCCCAGACCACCTCCCCAAACCTCTCCGACTCGACCCCGATGATGGAGACGGAACCTGTGTTGAACCCGGTGGTCAGGGGACTCCCGCTTACACGCCTAACCTCGGCAGCCTCCGCGACTCCATCCGCCTCTCCGATTGCTTCAGCCAACCCCAGAGTGGGCCGGTACTGTCGCGGCGGGACATATTCGACCCTGACGTCGGCGCCCGCTTCGTAGAGTCCCCTGTCACGCTGGCTGCCCTCCAACGTCGAGCTGAAGGAGCTTCCCAGGACGCCCAGCGCGACGCCCATTATCAGCAGCACGACCATGGACCCAGGGACTATGGGGTCTCTGGACACGTGCCTTAGCCCCTGAAGAAGCCAGGGGGGCGCCACCGGCTGGGTCAAGTTGGCGGCCAGGCTAAACAACGCCGGCAAGAAACGCATCACTATTAGCCCAAAGGCAATCAGTCCCAGTACGGGACCCAGCAGCAGCGTAAAGTCTATCTCTGCGCCGTCGGCCCCTACGGAACGCACCAGGACCGTGTCCCTGGTCTGGAGCTGCCACCAGAGAAGGCCGATCAACGCCAGCAACAGCACGTCCAGATAGTAACGGTGGATGAAGGGGGACCTCGGAGGCCGAGCCCCCGATTGGCGGAGCTCCACTATTCCGTGCCGGGCCGCCATTATGGAGGCGCCCGTGAAAACCGCCGCGGACAGCAGGGCGCCCGCCAGACCCAGGAGAATCGCCCCGGCCGAGAGGCTTACCGCCGGCAGGTCTCCACTGACGCCCACGTCGAAGAAGAAGTCACCCAAAGCTCTGGACACTCCGAGTCCGAGGACCAGGCCCACCACCAGCGCCGGAGCGGCCAGCAGGAATCCTTCGGTGGCGGCGAGCACACCTATTTGAAGAATGGTCGAACCCCGGCTCTTCATCAGAGAAATCTCGTTGGAGCGGGACTTTACTATCAACCCGGTCATGAGGGCCATGAAATATATAAGTATCGCCGTGACCAGGAACACCATCAGGAAAAGGGGAACTCTAGCCAGAAGCAGCCGCTCTTCGTAGTGGTCCAATACATCATCCAGCGTGATGCGAATGGAGCCGTTTGCAATATTGGCAGGCACGTCGAACTGCAGGCTGGCAAGCACACTCTGCAATAGACCCACTTCATCGGCAGTCAGGGCCTGCCGGTCCAGGAAGTAGAACCAGGTGACGTCAAACTGGAGTCCCGGATAGAAGCCCGCCACGCTTTCGGTGATGGTGGGCTCCGTGGTGAACATGTGCACCATCGGAAAATCGTTGTTGGTGGAATTAAAGGAGGTGGTGTTCCCATACCAGAACTCGTCCTGGGGGTCCACGGCCTTGAAGATTCCGACTATCTCCACCGTGGTGGGCGTCTTTCTAGTATTCCCCGAGGCTGGGAATATTTCCATCCTATCCCCAACGTCCAAGTCAAGCAAAGCCGCCCCCTGCTCGTCCAAGGCCACTTGCAGGACTCCGGCGTCGCCCGCACGCCGGGAGTAGGGCCACTCGCCCTTGAGTAAAGTCACTCTGTCCGCGGCCTTGCCGGCGGGGTTGTCCATCATCCCCTGCAAATACTTGAGCCGCCCCCTTGGACGCACCTCGAATTCCAGCTCCAGCTGCGGGTGACCCTGGAACAGGAAAGTGATGGTTTCGACTACGTAGACCTGTTCCTTCATATATTCGTCGAGCCGCCGCGTCACCCGTCCGTACACTCCGTCCAGGGCCTTCCGGTAGACCGTGTCCGCCCTTCTGACAAACGCAGGGTCCTCCAGGTTGTTGAAAGCCCGGACCGAGATGTTGGCCTCCTCGGGTGAGGCTTCCTCCAGAGTCTGCCGAAGCGCCACGTCGGCCAGCAGGTCCGAGAAGACGATGCCGCTGGACATCAGGGCCACAGCGACAGTGATGCCTATGAGCAGGGCCATCTCAAGCTTCCAACTTGAGATTATCCTGCGTATGGAGATTATGTACGCCAGTTTAAGGAACGACATGATTCCTACTGCCCGGTCCTGAGCGCTTCGGTCGTATTGAGTCTGTTGACAATCAGAGCCGTGAACAGTCCCGCAGCCGCCAGGACGACTGCCAGGTCCACTGCCAGGACCGTGATCAACATCCCGTCATACGTGGTTATCACGGGAGGAAGTATATCCCCGCCCGTGGAAGTCGTGTCCAACAGTCCCAAGACCCACAGGCTCAGTCCGTAGCCCAGTCCGATTCCCGCGGCAACGGCCAAAGCGGCGCCCAGCAGCCTCTCAAGGCCCAAGGACATAATCAACTGCCTGCGGGAGAACCCCAGTACCCTCACCACCGTCAGGTCAACCTGCCCGGTCTGGACCGAAACGGCGGCGAAGATTCCCAGGGCAAGCGCCACGGCCAGGGTCAATGACGACAGGCTCACCAACGCCAGGGCATTCCAACCCCCTCCTTCAAGAGGATTGCTGGTTGCCAGGTCCTCCACCGCACGGCTGTCCCTAATGCGGAACGAACCCGAAAGACCCTCGACGTTCTCTCGGTTGATCTTGCCGATGATAGAGCTCCTCGGAACGGAGGGGTCCAGGGCCAGCCAGAGCTCTCCCGGACGGGACAGAGGCTTCCCGTTAGGCGTCCGGTGCACCAGCTGATCATAGTCCTGGCGGGACACGATAAGAAAGGGAGTCCGTTCCGGGTCCAGAGACGGGAAGTAGCGTGTCACACCCCTGACGTCCAGTGTTATCAAAGGACCGTCCGCCCAGAGGCGTTGGGACTGACCTTTGGAGAATCCCGGACCTCCGACAGCGGGCAGCGGATACACGCCCGGCGGTATGAATATGCCCTTTGGGACCTGGCCCAGGGAGCGTCTCCAGGCTAACGTGACGCCCTGATCTCCGCTTCTTGCGGCCCTGCTCGACAGGGTCAACACGTCGGGTTCAGGTTCGGCGTTGGGGAGAGATACCCAGGCCTGGGAGCTTCCCTGGGACTCGAAACCTTCAATCACCAGCCCGTCCGGCTCGGCAATCCCAGGCCCTTTGACCGTTGTGTCGTCGATGTGCATCACGCCCCCGGGAGTTTGCGTCACAGAGCCTCTGTTGGGCATGGTCATGTATATGGACTCCAGCCCAAAGGGTTCCCGGTATCTCTCCGATGAAGGAAGGGAAGCTTCCAGGTAGGTCCATCCTTTACCGGGCGTCAGGCCGCCGTCGGCTTCCTCCACTGACGTGTCGTACAATATGGCGCTGTGGCGCCTGCCCTGGGAGTCGGAAACCCTGGCCCATACAGTGATTTGCGAGTGCTCTTCTCGCAAATCGCTGCCGTCAACCCACACGCCGATGCTCTCGGCGCCGGAGGGGATGGCGGCCGAGTCCATCCCCTCCGGCGCCAGGGAACGCAGCACAGACATAAGGTCATCTAGACTTTCGTCCGCGAAGTCGTTCCTAAACCAGGCCGCTTTTGTCAAGGTGTCGGGATCAACGGCCACCACGGCTCCGCCGGACCGGGTCGCCCTGTCCGCCAGGCGCACCGAAACCCTGGACACCGGGCTGACAGCCTCAACCCCCTCCAGCGCAGCCAGAGAATCAATGGTCTCCGGAAGGAAGGTCCCTGAATCAATGAGGACCAAGTCTCCTCCTGCTCGGTACAGGGCCTGGTGGCTCACGCTGCTGGCCGCCGTCGATTGGAAGGTGGCGGCGAACATCCCCACCGCCGCAGAGACCATCAGCATTATAAAGATGGCGCCATGCGGTATAGGGTCTCGCGCGGCCCTCCGTAGAGCGAAGTCCACCCAGGCGGGCGCCGCAAGGGCGCTCAACGAAGCGGCGGACCTGTACAGAAAGGGCAGCAGGCGAAACGCGAAAAGAGCCGCCGCCAGCAGGAGCAACACCGGGCCCAGACGCAGGGTGAGGTCTCCCTCCAACGCCCCGCTCAACAGGTCCCTTTCCAGGAACCCTCCCCTTTCATTGATCTGCCACCAGAGAAACCCTACGCCTACGAGAACGAGCACGTCCAGATAGTAACGCTGGTGCAGGGGCTTCTCAGGGGGTCTTGCGCGGGCGCTCAAGAACTCCACCAACCCCGACCGCACCAGCCCGGAGCCCGACACCGCTATCACTATCAAACTTAAGGCTCCACCCAAAGCGCCCATCAGGTACATGTCCTTGGTGAGCCCAACGGGGATCGAACGGCCCAACCCGGCGGGATCGATTCCCTCCGCCAAGAGGAACTTCACCAGCGCCCATGCAAGCAACGGCCCCAGGGCCGCCGACGCCATGACCAGCCCCAAAACTCCTGTGCTCATCAGTCCGGCCAGCTGCGGCAAGCTGGCCCCACGGCTCTTGAGGAGTCCAGCTTCCGCCGACTGGACGCGGGCCAATAGGCTTAAAGCCACAGCCAGGAAGTAGAGAATGACCAGCGCGACCATGGACACGAAGAGGAAAATGCCCACCCTGGCCTCCACCAAGTCCTCCTGGAACTCCTCCAGAGTGGAATCCAACCCCGATAGGACCAGAGTCCTGGGGTAGCTCTTGTTCAGGTCGGTCTCCAGGTTGGATACGGCGTCTATGGTGGGCTGCACCAGGGATGCCTCAAGCAGCGCCCTATCCACGTAATAGAACCAGGAGAAATTGCCCACCAGCAGTGGGAATTTTTGGCCCAATCCGTTGAAAAAGTCGGTTTCCCTGATGACTATCGGGACTATTACGGGACCGAAAGCCGGATTTACCACGTTGAAGTACGTGGAAGACAGACCCGCCCAGTACTCCTCCCTGGCATCCAGAGGCTCGGCGACCCCAACTATGTCCAACGCAATGCCTTGGGAAGCGTCGAATGCGAAGGGCAGGAGAAACGCCTTGGAGCCAACTTCCCATCCGAGCCTTGACGCCACGTCAACGCCTACGACCGCCTCCATCTCTATCCCGCCCTCAACGAGGACCGGCGTCTTGGACGGCCACCGGCCAGACGTCAGCCTGGAGCGCTTCTCAATGTCCGTCAGGAAATGGAACTGGCCTACGGCGCCGCCCTGCGAAGGGACTTCACCGTCCAGGATCGGAACGATGGGCAGGTCGGGTGTGGTGCGTCCGCCCCGCTGATGTTGCTCAGTGACGGCGTAGCCCAGTGCAGCGGCAGTCCCGTCTTCCATAGTGGAATTCAGCAGAGGATAGTCGGTGGGCTCAAGGGGCCTGTTTTGCGCAATGATATGGACGTTGAGCGTTATAGACGGGGTCGTCTCAAGCGCATAAATCAGTCCGCCTTCAGCCAGGGCGTTTGAATACCCGGCTCCGACGGACATGATGGTCACCGACGCCAGGATGCCAAAGCCTGCAACCGCCAACAACATCCATGAGGACTTGAGGCGTTTGGGCAAGAGCCATAGAAGAACTTTCAGCCAAGCCATAATCTGAGAGCGTCAGGGTAACCCGTATTCTCATGCATAGGGAAGAGGCAAAGTCATTGTCCTGTGCATTATACGAGATTCGGAGGCTTGCCGGTGGCGGACGCGCATCCGCTAATCAAGCTCCGGAATGCGCGGAGCGGAGCCGGTCCTTAACCGGACCGGTGCAACGAGCGATGTCAGACCGGCTTCCGGAGCTTATTCGCCCCGAGCAGTCCGATTGCGAGGAAAGACATGGCTTCGAGCTGCACGGGCTTCGGCCGCGGTTTTCAACCTGGACATGTGGTCTCGAATGATGGAGTTGTACTTCGGCCGCGCGTATGCCAAAGCGATCAGCCAGCCTATTCCTGGCAAGAAGGGAGCCCTGAATTCGATTACGCCCCAGTAGCTAAGGCGGGCGCCGGTGTCCGTCTCCTCAAGGGTAAACGCCTCTTCCGAGAAGCTCAGAGGGCCTTCAAGGTGGAAGTAAGTAATGCGTTCAGGCGGGTAAAGGACAACCCGTTCGACGGTGCGATAGACTCTGGAACCCGACGGGGTAATGAATTCTGCGATGATCTCGTTGCCGTCCCGTTCGATGACCCGTGAATACTCGCTTCCTCCCGGCAGACTGCCCTTGCCGATGGCGCTGAGCATCTGGAACACCAACTCCCTGGGAGCGTCGATCAGGACAGCTTGGTCCTTGAGTTTGACCTTCATCGGAACCCTGCGTCTGCTTCCGCCGAATTGGATGCCGGTGGGGAACCTGCGATCTCAGAAAGAAGGAGACGCCTTACGGCGCCGCCATAAATCGAGCCAGCGGGACAGGCCAACCGGGTAAAGGAGGAGGCGCAGTCCCGCCGGCAAAACACTCAAGCCGGAAAGAATTGGGTGGAGTGGCACCGGCTCGATTGCTACTCAGTCTGACAGAGGATGAATCTATCCTCTGGGGTACAAACGGTCCCACCGGGTGGTAAACAGCCGGTCGTCAATCCGCTTGCGCTCCGTCGTTGGAGGCCCCGACAGCTTGTCCAAGACGGACGCGATGCGCTCCCTGACGGGGGCGAGAAGATTGTGCACGTTCGGATGTTCTTCGGTTGGTCCGATTTGCCGTTTGCGTAGGGTCAACGTTGCCACAGTAACCTTCCTTTGCCTATGATTTCGAGGGGCGCCTACATCCGTTTCCGCATAGTCTAACGCTTATATATAGATGTAGCTCCCTAATCTATATCTTCTCAATGATATTGTAGGCTCAATGCATTTGTCAATAGATATAGTCTAATGCTCAATATCAATAATTACATTGCTATTGCGCATTCGCCTGCATTGCCGCGTTGTCGGCCCGCCCTTATACTCACACCGACCAAACCGGCGCACGGCATCATTCCCGCCCGGAAGGAGGACCCGATGGCTCTCACCAGACTGGAGCTTGGCTCTCCAACCGTCCTGGATGGAGGAAGAAGCTTTGGAAAAGTCGGTCCATATCAACGGACCGACGGTGCGGCATACTTTTCTGTTGACCCCAACAACGAAGCCAACGGACCCATCACCGACCTGTCCCTTTCTCCCAGAGACTCAAACGGCCGCGTATCCTTCAGCACTGACTTCAGCATTTTGCTGCCTACGGACCCGGAGAGGGGCGCCCGTCGAATGCTGCTGGACGTGCTGAACAGGGGCGGCAGGACGGCCTTTCGTTACTTCAACGGTTCCGATCAGGTGGCGGCGCCCCACGTCCCCATCGATCCCGGCAACGGGTTTCTCATGGAGCGGGGATTTGCAGTGGTCTGGTGCGGCTGGCAGCACGACGTCCCGGACATAAGGGGGCTCATGAAAGCCCATGTGCCCGAGGCGCTGAGCCCGGAAGGCGGTCCCCTCATCGGGAAGGTCGCCGTCACTTTCCAACCTGTGTCATTGATCTACACCCAGCCCCTTTCGGACCGGGCCCACAAGCCTTACCCCGCAGCTGCGGTGGACGACCTCGAAGCCGAACTGACGGTGAGAGACGAAGAGGACTCGCCCAGGGAGACCGTGCCCAGAGAGGCATGGTCTTTCGCCAAGATAGTCGACGGCAAGCTGACGCCCGACCCGGACCATATCTATATGAAGTCAGGGTTTCAACCAGGCAAAATCTACCAGGCGGTCTACAGAACGAACTACGCTCCTGTTGTCGGACTGGGACTGCTTGGGACCAGGGACATAGTCTCCCACCTGAGACATTCCCTCACAGAAGACAATCCCTGTGCGGGGAACATAGATTACGCCTACGCCTTCGGTGCGTCCCAGAGCGGACGGTTCCTGAGAGAGTTCCTTTATCTGGGGCTCAACGAGGACGAGGAACACAGGACCGTATTCGACGGAGTCATCCCGCACATAGCGGGAGGGCGCAGAGGAGAGTTCAACCAGCGGTACGGCCAACCTTCCTCCATGGTGCGCCATAGCCTGGGACACACGTTTCCCTTCTCTGACTCTCTCCAGACCGATCCCGAGACGGGATCGACTGACGGGCTGCTGGCCAGGCTGGAAAAAAGGGGGACGGCGCCCAAAGTGTTCCTGACCAACTCGTCTTCCGAATACTGGCGGGGCGACGCCTCCCTGGTCCACTCCGACGTTGGAGGGACCAAGGACATCGATCCCTCGGACAACGTGAGAATTTATTTGATGGCGGGTACGCAGCACAGCCGGGGCGCCCTTCCCCTGACCGACTCCAACCCGCTGGACGGCATAAGAGGTCAACACTGTTTCAACACCGTCGACTACGGCCCTTTGATGAGGTCCATGCTGGTCAACCTGGACTCCTGGGTCAGCTCAGGAGCTGAGCCGCCGCCCAGTTGCCATCCCCGACTTGACCACGGCGATCTGGTCGATCCCAGGTCTCTTGAGCCGCTGTTCCGCTCCATCCCCGAAACCGGATTTCCGGGACGTCTGCCGCCCTTGTACCGGATGGACTTCGGAGACGAGGCCAAGTCTGGAACAGCTTCCAAGCTTCCCCCCCGCTTGGGCAAGGCCTACCCTTTTCTGACGCCTGCGGTGGACGCCGACGGCAACGAAGTATCGGGGATAAGGCTCCCCGATATAAGCGTCCCCTTGGCTGCATACACCGGCTGGAACCTGCGTCACCCGGAAATCGGAGCGCCGGACCAAATACTGAGGCTCATGGGGTCCACCCTTGTCTTCCCCGCAACCCAAGGTGACCGCGAGGCTTCAAATGATCCTCGTCCGTCCATACAGGAGCGCTACGACTCCCTGGAGTCCTACCTAGCGTTGGTTGAGGCGGAGGCCAGGAAGCTGGTGGAAGGCCGATTTCTACTGGAAGAAGACGTGGAGCCAATCATAGAATTGGCGGCCCGCCGGTACCGCCTCTTTGCCGGGCTGACAGCGGCAAGACTCGCAACTTAAGGCCCGCTGCGGCTATAGCGACGCTCCCACTCCTCCAACAAGCAGCCCCGTATCCCCGTCGTCATCGTCATCAAAGACCCGCCGACCTCCTCCGGGTCGGCGGCGTCCACTCATTTTCTGGTTCCCCGAATGCCCTTGGAACAAATCCGCGATAAGTTTCGTCATAGCAGTGACGGACTGAAGAGAAGGATCGACGGCCCGTCGAATTTTTGAGGCCCGTGTGGGATGACCAATTACGCGCACGGGTCAATGAAGAGGTCCAAAATGAAGCTGCGACTAACCCTGATATTGGCTGCATTGGCGATGCTCGGATTGATTGCCGCAGCCTGCAATGAAGGTGCGTTGCGCACGACGACGCCCACGCCTACACTCGCGCCTACGCACGGACCGACCGTAGCATCCCCTACTCCTCCCGGCCCATCCGGCACTCCTCCCGGCCCATCCCCTACTCGTCCCGGCCCATCCTCCACTCCTCCCGGCCCTCCGACAGCCGCGACCCGACCTGCGGTCACGTCGGGTGAAGTGGACGGGTACGTGGCCCTGGCCCCCGAGACTCTGAGATCGGGCCAGACCGCGGGCGTTTCCGTCTCCCTGTTCTCGGGACGGCGGCCCGCAAGAGGAGAGGTCCGCCTGGCTTTGATGAAGGGCCGGGATATAGTGGCCGAGGCCGCTAACCTTATAGAAGGGTCCGGAACAGTCTCTCTTCACGTGCCTCAAGTCCCCAAGGGGAATTACGCTCTTCAAGTGACTGGGCAGGGCTTCCAAGACTCGACGATAGTGCGCGTTGAAGATGGAACGGTCCTATTTCTGGAGACGGACAAACCGATATACAAGCCCGGGCAGGACGTGCATATCCGCGTCCTGCTGCTCGACCCGGAGCTTAAGCCGTCGCCTGGCGACGTAACCGTGGAGATCCAGGATGCCAAGGGAATCAAGGTCTATAAACAAGAGACGCGATCTGACGATTTCGGGATGGCGACCCTGACGATGCCCCTGTCCGCCGAACCCAATCTGGGAGTGTGGAAGGTGACCGCCGCCGCCGGAGAACAAACGGCGCAGGTGGACATTCGAGTCGAACTGTACACGCTTCCCAAGTACGAGGTGGATGTAAACCTTCCCAGCGAATGGGTGTTGGCCGGCGATCCCATAGTCGGCACAGTCTCCGCCGAGTACAGTTTCGGCAAGCCGGTCCGTGGAGAGGTCGAGGTCAGAGCATCGCGGTACGTGGGGTTTTGGGAGGAGTTCGCCACGTTCACGGATGAGATCGACGGAACAACCGCCTTCGAGCTGCCGCCAGCGAGGTACGTGGCCGGCGTCCCCGGCGCCGGGGGCCAGGGCAATATTACCCTCACCGTTACAGTCCGCGAACCGTCCACGGGCTATGTCGAGGAGACCACGTGGCTTCTTACCGCGGCTCCTTCCCCGGTGAACCTGCAGATGATACCGGAGAGCCCCGCATTCAAACCGACCTTGCCGTTTTCTCTGCTGCTGGTGACGGAGACTCCCGACAACAGGCCCGTCGACCGGGAGGTCTCCGTTTACGTCTCTTACTACGGCGAGAATCTTTCGCTCATGTCCGAAAAGACGATTGCCGTCAAGACCGTCGCAGGAAAGGCGCTGCTTACTATCGATCCGCCCGAGGACGCTGTGGCGGCTGTCCTGGAAGCCGAAACCGCCGAGGCCTTCGCTTTCCTTAACCTCAAGGCCAGCTACTCGCCGTCGGGCAGCTTCATTCACGTGGAGCAGTCCACAGGCGTCCCCCTGGAAGCGGGGGGCCAAGCGCAATTCAGGGTCCATTCGACAAACGCGGGGGGAAATCTCTACTACGAGGTAATCTCCAGGGGAAGGGTGGTCTTCTCCGACGTGTCCTCTTCTCCGGACATTGCCTTCGGACTCACGCCCGTCATGGCGCCCACGTCGAGACTGGTGGTGTACCAGATACTGCCCAACAACGAAGTTGCAGCCGACTACATCCCCTTCAGTGTGGCCAGCCGCTATCCCATGCAGGTCGGCGCTGAATTCAGCGCCGCGGAAGCCCGCCCCGGCGAGGAGGTGGACATCAACTTGACCACCGAGGGCCCGGCAAAGGTTGGGCTGGCGGCAGTGGACCGGTCGGTGTTCATTCTCTCCGAGAACCGTCTGAATTTGCACCAGGTTTTCGCGGAGTTGGAACGCCTCTACATGCAGCCCCAAGTCGAGCTCCACGGAGTCCGTTTCTCCCAGGTCACCACTCGCGGCGCCAGGGAGACGTTCGAGGACGCGGGCCTCGTGGTGATGTCGAATATGGATGTGCCCAATGGCCCAGACCACCGGGGGCCAACTCCTACTCCGGCTCCGGCGCTCATGGCCGAAGAGGCGGTCCAGCTTGCTGCTGTGACGCCCGCTCCGGCCGCGACGCCTGTCCCGGCCGCGATGCCCGCCCCTGCGGACTCCAAACCGCAAGGGGACCTGGCGGAAGTGCAGCGGGTGCGCCAGTTTTTCCCCGAGACATGGTTATGGACTGATGTCATGACGGACGAGAATGGAAGGGCGGACCTGCCCGTGGAAGCTCCCGACAGCATCACGACCTGGATGCTGCGAGCGGTGGCGCTGTCGAAGGAGCACGGGCTCGGCGTTGCTGACGCCGAGTTGCGGGTCTTTCAACCCTTCTTCCTGCAGGTGGACCTGCCCTACTCCGCCATCCGCGGCGAGGAGTTTCCCGTCAAAGTTGCGCTGTACAACTATCTCGACTCCCCCCAGGACTTCTTCGTTGAGCTGGAAGAGTCCGAGAGCTACGAGCTGTTGGATGACCTTGCGAAGACCGTCACCGTCGGCCCCAACGACGTGGGCGGAGTGGAGTTCATGATACGCCTGACCGAGTTGGGAAACTTGCCGCTAAAGGTAACGGCTCGAAGCAGCGATTCGGCTGACGCCGTGGTCAAAGACCTTCTGGTCGAACCGGAGGGCGTCCGTCACGAGGTTGTAGAAAACCTGATCATCTCGGCGGAAGACGGCGCCGAAATCCCCAACTCGGCTCCCGCCGGGTCGATTCCCGGATCGGCCCGGACTCAGGTTGCTCTCACCGGAAGCTACGTCGGCCAGGCCATCGAAGGGCTGGAGGACCTTCTCCAGATGCCCTATGGGTGCGGTGAGCAGAACATGATTCTGTTCGCGCCCAACGTTTACGTTGCCGGATACCTGCGGGAAACGGGCCAGATAAAGCCGGAGGTGATGGCCAAGGCCGAGCATCTGATGATGACGGGCTATCAGCGGGAGCTGACCTACCGCCGTGACGACGGCAGTTTCTCCGCTTTCGGAAACAGTGACCAAGAGGGCAGCTTGTGGCTCACTGCGTTCGTGCTCAAGACCTTCGCCCAGGCCAGGGGCCTTATCTACATGGACGAAAGCGTCCTCGAAAGCGCCGCCGACTGGATCATTCAGTATCAGCGGCAGGACGGCTCATTCGAGCCGGTTGGATTCCTCCACCACCAGGAACTCCTGGGAGGACTCCGGGGGAACACGGCTCTGACTGCATACGTGGCCATAGCCCTGCTGGAGGCGGGCGAAACTGCCAGGTCAGCGTCGGCGATCGGATTCCTCGAAAGCCGGTTGGACGACATCGCCGACCCTTACACCATGGGCATAGCCGCCTATGCGCTGGAATTGGGCCGGAGCGGCCGCACAGGCGACGCCTACGATAAGCTGATGTCAATGGCAATCACCGATGATGACGGTACACACTGGAGCCCCAACCCGGATGAATCACAGCAAACCGCCGGTATTGAGACCACGGCATACGCTGTCCTGGCCCTCCTCGAACATGGCGACAGAATCACCGCGTCCAATGCCGCCCGCTGGCTGGTCTCACAGCGGAACGCCTTTGGTGGATTCGGGTCCACCCAGGACACGGTGGTGGGCCTTCAGGCCCTGATCCGGTTCGCGACCCATGCCAAACTTGACGTGGACCTGACCGTCACCCTGACGTCGGGGAGTTGGACAAAGAGTGTTGTGATAAACGAGACCAACGCGGACGTGGTCCAGATTATGGATGCGCCGATTGGCAGACCCATCCGAATATCGGCGGAAGGGACCGGAGAAGCGCTCGTACAGGCAGTGAGGAGGTTCAACCGTCCGGAAGTCGACCTTGAACCCATCGAGATGTTCAAGATCGAGGTCGACTACAGCGCCGATCATATAGAGGTGGACGATCTGATCACAGTGAGCGCCGAGGTGCGGTTCACTCCTCCCGCTCCCATCGAGGCCGGCATGGTCGTCCTCGATGTCTCGGTCCCTACGGGCTTCGCCCCGGTGACCAAAACAGTTAAAGCTCTGGTGGGCGATAATCCCAAGGTCAAACGCTATGACATCGCCGGGCGGAAGGTCATCCTGTACATCGAAGACCTGGCCTCGGGGGAATCGATGATGTTGGAGTTCGACGCCGTAGCTCTCCACCCCGTGCGGGCGCAGCCGGTTGCTTCCCAAGTCTACTCCTACTACAACCCGCAATGGAGAGGCGAAACCCTTGGTCGCAGCGTAACCGTCACGAGTGACTGAGAGCATGGACGCCCTGAGATAAAGAGGGGCCTATTTCTAGGCCCCTCCCTCACGCATGACGGCTTCCAACCGCAGGTGTCATAGAGGCGTTGCAGCGGGGCTTGAGGCCTGCTTTGGACGGCGAAGGGGCCGGACCTGCGGGTTTCGAGCTACGTTGTCTAGCGGCTCGTTCAGGTCCCGAAGCCACCCGCAGTTGAGGCAGGACACGAACCTTCCGTAACGGTCCCTGTCGGTCACTGTGGCTCCTAGACACTTAGGGCAGGACTTGAGAAGTATCATGACCCCTCCTCTCCCTACGCGAGCTCCTTAGGTACGGCTCTCTTGCATCCCATCTTTCACGATGCTTGCAGAGAACGAAAACCCAGGCGGCCGGAAACCCTCACCCCTGCTGGTCGCCGCGAACCGGATGCTCCAACGTTCTGAGGTCCCCGTTTCTCCATCCGGCTCGTCTCTCCCTTTGCGTCCGACTGACTGGGCTTTACACTTGGTATTATAATAGTTACTATTATAAAATGTCAATACATCGACCCCCATTGATATAGGACAATGCTAGCGTGGTCACTTGTCGGCTATGAGCCACTCAGGAGGCGACAAATCGGATGGTCAAAGTTGAATATTGCCCGCGGAACGATGAATATGGGCGTGCAAGGTTGCAACGCCCCGCGCCGGCTTGGAGAGCCGCCAAGCCTGGCGGTTGCTCACCGGACAACCTTAATGTAGGGCAGGGTTACGGTAATTGGCTTGAGATTATAGTATATTAGAGCATCGTGGCTCCGTATGAAGCAGGTGAAGCCCGCGGTCGGCGAGGAAATGCAAACAGTGACGAATAGAGAGACTTCAATATCCAATGACGTAGAACTCCTGCGCAGGCGCAACACGGAGTTGGAGCGCCTGGAGCAAGACCACAGAAGAATAGAAGGTTCCTTGATTGACAGGAACCGGGAGCTTGAGACGCTGTTCGAGGTGGCCAACCTTCTCAGCCGGCCGGGTTCTTTTCAGGAGAAAGTCTCCAGAGTGCTGAACGATCTGGCCCAAATCACGCAGGCGGACCGAGCCCTCTTCCTGGTCCAAGACGAGTACGAAGAAGGCTTGCGGCAAGCGGGAGTCGCCGGTCTCGGCAACCCCGAAGTTCAGAATAATCTAATCCCTTTCGAAAGTGTATCCGGCAAGGCTTTTCGGGATGGACAGCCCGTAGTCGTGGATGATTACACCACCCACCCCGATTCGATACCCTCCGGCATCTCCCAGGGCGTCAGGTCAGCCGTCGTGCTTCCGGTCAAGGGAAGCGAGGGAATTGTCGGAGTGTTGGACGTGGTCTCAAGGGAAACCGGTTACTTCACGCCCGAAAGAGTGCGTTTCTTAACCGCCGTCGGCAGCGGCTTGGGTCTGCTTTTAGAGAACGCCCGCCTGTACGAGACCTTGCAGCAACATGCTGAAGAGCTGACTCGGTCAAACACCGAATTGGAGCAGTTCGCCTACGTCGCGTCCCATGACCTGCAAGAACCCCTCCGGATGGTGACCAGCTACGTTGAGATACTGGGCGAAGAGTATCAGGACAAGCTGGATGAAAACGCCGATAGATACATAGGCTATGCGGTGGACGGCGCGAAGCGAATGAAAGCCCTGATAGACGACCTTCTGGCCTATTCGAGGCTCAGTGCAGGCATAAACAGGTTCGACGATACGGACTGCAACGAAGTGATCCACCGAGTGGTCGAGGTCCTGAAACCCACCATCGTGGAAACGGGGGCTTCCGTCAACCGCGGAAACCTGCCGACTGTCAAAGGCGATGGAATGCAGCTGCACCAGCTGTTCCAGAACCTGATTTCCAACGGCATTAAATTCAGAGCGGACGAGGCGCCTCGGATTGATGTCTCAGCCGAGCTGGAAGGCGAACGTTGGCTCTTTGCGATCAAGGACAACGGAATAGGGATAGCTCCCCGCCACCACGAACAGGTTTTTCAGATGTTTCAGAGATTGCACCACAAGGGGAAATACCCGGGAACCGGTGTGGGGCTGGCCATATCCTCCAAGATCGTACAGCGGCATGGCGGGGCCATCTGGGTGGACTCGGACGAAGGGAAGGGCACCACCGTCTATTTCACAATTCCGGCCTGAAGGGAGGTGAGTCATGGGAACTATTGATACACCTATAGAGGTGCTGCTGGTGGAGGACAATCCCGGTGACGTGGAGCTGGTCGAACGAGCGGTGAGAAACTCGGACTTCCATCTTAATATGACCGTCGCCATGGACGGGGAAGAGGCTATGGATGTCCTGCGGCAGCAAGGAGACCATGCCGATTCACCTCGCCCGGACCTGGTGCTCTTGGACCTGAATCTGCCTAAGAAGGACGGCCGGCAGGTGCTGTCCGACATCAGATCGGACCCGGCGTTGCAAAACCTACTTGTGGTGGTCCTCACCAGCTCTCCCACCCAAGAGGACCTGCTGAAAGCCTATGACCTTCACAGCAACGGTTATGTAAGCAAGCCCGTGGACTCAAAGGCGTTCGATTCCGTAGTGAAGGATGTGCTCAACTACTGGTTCAATGTCTCCCGTCTCCCCAGGAACAACTAGGGGGCTAGAGACCTGGTGTTTGCCTCTGAAAATCCATTACATCCACTAGGAGGAAGAAAGAATGACCACGGAACACACCTATAAGATCATAGAGCTTGTTGGGTCCTCTCACGAAGGGCTGGAAAATGCCATCGACAACGCCGTATCGAGAGCTTCCGAAACCCTCAAGGGCCTGGACTGGTTCGAGGTAAGAGAGATCCGCGGCAATATCAGCGACGGAAAGATAGGCTGGTACCAGGT
The DNA here is from genome assembly GCA_965237875.1 of Dehalococcoidia bacterium. Lineage (GTDB taxonomy): Bacteria > Chloroflexota > Dehalococcoidia > Lucifugimonadales > JAGWBF01 > DAOUJI01. The sequence continues at coordinate 572,393 of CBDEGP010000002.1, read as the reverse complement.
GAAACTGGGGATCGGCTTCCGTGTCATGGACGCCTCAGACATGCAACAAGAGTAAGCCGCGGCCAGGAGCCCCCGGGACTAAAAGAGGACAAAGCGCCGCCCTGAATGGGCGCACAAGCCGCCGGACCCGGCTGCTGACAGACCGGGACAGCCCTGAACATGCCGCCGGGCCGGTGCATGCCGTCTAGTCTCCGGCGGCCGCGGCGCCTTGCGCCAACTCTTTGCTCACAAGGGCGTTTGAAAGGGCCCGCTTCTCCTCCATCTCCGTCTGCGGTGAGAAACGGACTGCGAAGGTCAACCCCGACACTGCCGCGACGCCTACGCCGAGGACTAGCAGGGCTCCCTCCGAGCTCAGCGATTCGATGCGGAAGAGGAAACCGGCGGCGACCGCTCCCGCGTTTCCTCCGGCGCCGACAATGCCGGCCACAAGAGTTTCCAACGGGGCGAGGTCCTCCGGCAGACGCCACTCGTACAGGCACAGGTCCTGGACTCCTGCTCCCCTGTCCCTCAACACCGACGCCAGGGCCGTGTTCCGCTCCCCATAACGGACCAGCCCAAGCCCCTTGCCCTCCAGGTCCATCGCATCACAGGAACCTAAGGAGCTTGAACTCCATCCACGCCAACTGCACGGACCTCCCGCTTATCTTTACCCGGAATGTCACCGATGAATTACGTAAGGGTTAACTATCCGTAACTGCTGTCGGCGCCGCTCCCCTTCTTGCTTTGGCCTTGTCCAAACGACCGTCGGCATACTGAAACATACCTTGGCAAATCTGCTCCTCTCTTAACTGTGCACTAAACCCAGGATAACTTTCCGTTAACGGGCATCGGCCGGAATATCGGTGACACATTGGTCATAAAAGGGCCTTAAAGGAGGCCTCCGGAGTCCCATGATCGCTTCGCCGGAAGCCAAAGCGGCTGCCAGGACCCGGAAGCGGGCCCCCAAAGCTCACGCCCCGGCTAAAGCCCCGCTGCTCTTGGGTGAAGTTGGCGCCGACTAGGGCCGGGCCCGGCTTTTAATCTTTCTTTAACGGCGCCTTAATCGTGCGTTAAGGCGTCGTTAACCAACCATTCTTACGGTAGCAATTGGTAGAAAATTAAGGAGGGATGTACACACGAAATGTTAGCAAAGACCATCGCCCGAATACGCCGTGTCTTCGCCCTGGTCCCCATCGCCATAGCGCTTGTTCTCATTACGGCGGCATGCGGTGAGGGCGCAACGCCCACAGCTCCAGCCGAGGGCACACAACCCCCAACCCCCGCCATGACCAAGCTGTCAGGGGTCATAGAGATAGACGGCTCATCCACAGTGGCCCCGGTCTCCCAGGCCGTCGCCGAAGAGTTCCAGAAGCTCAACTCCGACGTGAGGCCCGTTGTAGGCGTCTCAGGCACAGGCGCAGGCTTCAAACGCTTCACCGTCGGTGAAACCGACATCTCCGACGCTTCCCGCCCCATCAAGTCATCCGAGGCCGAGGCCGCCGCCGCCAACGGCGTCGAATACTTCGAACTCAAGGTCGGCACGGACGGGCTCTCCGTCATGGTCAACCCTGACAATGACTTTGTCGACTGCCTCACCGTCGCAGAACTCAAGGCCGTCTGGGAACCGGGCTCCAGCGTATCCACCTGGAAAGACGTAAGATCCGAGTGGCCCGATGATAAGATCCGACTCTACGGCCCAGGCACCGACTCAGGCACCTTCGACTACTTCACCGAAGAGATAGTCGGAGAGGCCCGCAAGTCTCGGCCCGACTACACGCCCTCCGAAGACGACAACGTCCTGGTCCTGGGAATCTACGGAGACAAGGATTCCCTTGGATATTTCGGGTACGCCTACTATGCGGAGAACACCGACAAGCTGAAGATCGTGGCCGTCGACAGCGGGAGCGGCTGCGTCGCTCCCTCCGACGAAACCATCGAGGCTGGGACCTACACACCGCTGGCCCGCCCTCTGTTCATCTACGTGAACAAGAAGAGCCTGGAGCGTCCCGAGGTCAGGGCCTTCGTGGAGTTTTACATGAATGAAGGCCCCCCACTGGTCCGCGAAGTCGGATACGTGGCCGAGGCCCCCGAGACCTACCAGGATAACCTGGCCATAATCAAATAAGGTTGACTTCAACCCTCCCTAGGGGGCGGCGCCTCCGTTGCGGTTACCCTCTCCCGCAGCGGTCGCCGTCCTCCTAGGGCGGACACCCCAACCCAACCGCAAGCTGCCGCATCATCTTCCATGTTCAGCATCACTGCGTCACCAACCGGCGCCAACGCAGATGGAGGACCGTACGTGGACTTTGACGTCCGGCACAACAGCGTAACCGCCCTCATAGGTCCATCGCAGCAGGTCCAGAAGCAGCAGCCACCCGGCGCCGGAAAGATTGGGGATCCCTCTGTACATGGACAGTTCGTTCATGTCAAAGGTCCAGAAATCCCCCAAATCCACCGTCTAATATACGCCGCATGTCATTCCAACACGCTTCCCAATTGTCATTCCAACGCGCTTCCCAATTGTCATTCCGAAACGCAGTGAGGAATCTAAGGGCGTTGTCGGGAGTCATGGCGCCGCTCCAGCCAAAACGACTTGGATTGCGGGCGTTGCATTCCTCGACTGCGTGGGTTTGTGGACATGGATTGTAGATTCCTCGCTGCGCTCCGCTCCGTTCGGAATGACAGGCGGCGCTTGACCTCGCCCGCACGTATTAGATGGTGGATTTGGAAATCAGCCCACGACCAGGACGATGCGGTCCCGCTAGTGTTCCGGGAAGCAATCGAGTCGCTGGAGACCTGGCTCCCGGAAGATTCCTAATCCAAGTCCCCTAGGGCCCGGAATCGGGCGCAACGGAAAGAAGGACTTCGACACTCACCTCGTCGGTCACCTGGACGAATGACAAGTTGGGGGCAGTCATTCCAAAGTCCGACCAGACAAAGCTGGTGCGGCCCACGATGAAGATGACATCGCCGTCATCTCTTGCTTCCACGTCAAAGCTGACGGGCGCCTGAACTCCCCGTACCTCAAGCTGCCCCGTGATCCTCGTAGTGACCTCCTCGCCTTCAGTGAAACCCTCGGGCAATGGCCCTGCGTCATCCAAAGTGAATATCGCAATGGGATGATCCGGGAACATACGGTCGCGAATATAACTGTCCCGCCGGGGCTGGTCGCTCTGGAACTGGTGAAGGTCTATCTGGATTATTGAAGGACGGCCGTCGAAATGCACCTCGCCGGTCAGTCCATAGGTCCGCACCACTGCGTCGTTTGGCAGGGGAAGCTGCGCCAGCTTCTCTTCCACCGTGAAAGTGGCTTGTGAACCTTCGCCGACAATGAACGTCACGCCTTCGATCTGACCTATCTCGCGCTCACCGCCTGACGGCGCGGGTGTGGGATCAGGCGCCGCAGGCGTGTCGGTGGGGCGAACGGTTGGAGTTGGCGATGCTCCCGTGGGCGACTGTTCACGCGTTGGAGTCGAATCGGGGGTCGGCATGGGAGTGGCCGGAGCCTCCGTTGGCGCCGCCGTGGGACGTTCCGTCGGCGGGGGAGTGGACGTGGGGGACTCGCCGCCGCATGACACAGCCACAACCGCCAGAAACGCCGCCAGCGTCAAAACCAAACTTATTCTTATCGGAAGATGAATTGCATTACGCATAAGATCTGTCCAACGCCTCCTTGGAGAATCCAAATGTCTTGTGAACGCTCACGGCGGCAAGGTCCGGAGTCCGGGAGGGGGTCAGACTGCCCGTTCTCGGGGGCAGCTCAAGCCTCCCGCTTTCCTGGTCCCCTTGCCCGGCCAAAGGAATGCCCACTGCCAGGGCGATGACTGCCGCGGCCACCGCCAGCTGCCAGCGATCGGCGATGCGGCTGCCCTCCAGCAAAACCGTCAGCAGACCTGTCATTGGAAAGACGATGGCCGCCAACGGCAGTGCAAAAGCGAGGAAATGGTCGAGCTGAGTCTCTCCGGCCAATGATATGACGGCGACGACCACGAACGCCGCTGTCCACATCCCTGAAAAAACGAGCAGGCCGTTTCGCTTGTTGGACGCAACTCTCCAGAGTAGCCCGGCGGCTAGACCCGCCGCCAGAGCGGCCAATGCCACCGTAGCGCTGTTAAGAAGCGCGTCATCCGGAGACCGCAGCGGAAGGGAGACCAGTGCTGCTGCGATGGCCGAAATCGAGCCGGCTATAATGCCCGCGATCATATTGCTCCCGGAGTCCCCATGAAACCATCCATCCCGTTCGTCCGCTTCTGCGGTGTTCCTACCCGCCGACAGGTTAGCCAACGACCGTGAAGAAAGTATAAATGGGTAGCGACAAAGTATACTCCTTGTCGAATGTCATGAATGCATTGGATTCCACACGTTTATCGTTGCGCAACATCTACAGTGAGGCCGATCCACTCCATGACCCAGCTTGACAGCCCACACGTTTTTTGATGGAATCGGGAGTGACGACATGAAGCCGGTCCGTTCCTATTGGACTGATCGAAAAACTAGGCGTAGAGGTTTGAAAAATGACATCGGAAGCGGCGACCACAGAGCCAACTGTTTATGCCGGTTCGGGAACCGGCGGGCTATTCCGCAAGCGGCCCGGAGAAACCCAGTGGGAGGAACTGACCAACGGACTTCCTGAGAACCCGCAAGTCCGGGCAATAGAGGTCCACCCGCTCCAGCCTGACGTGGTCTTTGCCGGGACCAACGACGGCGTATATCGCAGCGGGAGCAAGGGGGACCACTGGAGGCGGCTGAACATGCCCGTTTCGGGCAGCCAGGTGTGGTCCATGATGTTTCGACCTCACCGCCCCAACGTGATGTACGCCGGAATGGCGCCGGCCCAGATATTCCGGACCCAGGACGGCGGCGACAGCTGGGAGCCCCTGCCCATCCGGCTGGGAAACGACGTGGTGACCATGTCCTTCCCTACGCGGGTCATCGCAATGGCCGCTGACCCAACTCACCCGGACGAGATGTACGCCGCCCTGGAAGTGGGCGGCGTGACCCGCACGCTGGACGGCGGCCAGACCTGGGAACCGGTAAACAAGGGCATCGCTGAAGGCGGACCCGACAGGCTGGACCTGCATGGGGTCCAGGTGAGCTCAGCCCAGCCCGGCGTGCCGTACATCAGCGCCCGTGAAGGCATGTTTCGTGGAAGGGACCGGGGTGAGTCTTGGGAACCCATCGACATCTCCGGCCACTCCCCCATCACCTATACACGCGACCTGCTGCTATCTCCCCATGATCCCAGGACCCTCTACGTAACCCTGGGCGCGAAAGCCATCAGCGAGACCGGCGCCCTATGGAGAAGCCCGGACCTGGGAGAGAGTTGGGAACGAGTCGACCACGGCCTGGATGTCCCCTCCACGATGATGGCCGTGGCCATCAACAACCGGCGCCCAAACCAGATATATTGCGCCACCCGGGACGGCCAGGTGTACGGCTCCCTGGACGACGGGGCCTCGTGGCAAGAGTACCCTCTGCCTGAGAAAGGCAGAGAGGTCTACGCGCTGGCCGTGGGCTAGGTCTGACGAGAAATCACCCTTCTGGTTGACTCCGGCGCCGAGAAGTATAATAGGCCAATGCTGAATGCTCCTGTTCTGGTGATCAACCTGAACTATGAGCCCATTAACGTGTGCAACGTTAAACGGGCCGTTGTGCTTATCGGCAAGGGTAAAGCCGAACTGCTCGTAAACGGGCGGGGTGAAATTCGCACTCAGCGCATGACCTTCCCCATACCGTCCGTCATCCGCCTGGTGCATCTTGTGCGCAGGCCGTTCGCCAAAAGGAAACTCTCCAAGAAAGAGGTCTTCCTGAGGGACCGCCACACGTGTCAATACTGCGGCGATCAGCCTAAAGAGCTCACCCTCGACCACGTCGTTCCCAGGCGCCAGGGCGGCGACAACTCGTGGGAGAACGTGGCAACCGCCTGCATCCCCTGCAACCGCAGAAAGGCGGGCCGGACCCCCGTTGAAGCCGGCATGAACCTGGCCAAACGTCCCAAAGAGCCTTACGCCAACCCATATTACGTGCTCCACAACAGGACGATCCTGGACGAGTGGCGCAAGTTCTTGCCCTGGATGGACTTGGCCTAAATTCTTGCTCCGGCGCTGGGCATGACCAGCATCATCGCCTCCAACGCAAGGCGAGCATTGACGTTGCGCTCCAGCGACTCCATCGTCTCCAGAAGCGTTCTGATGAAGCCGGATATCTGGCCTGTGGAATAGGCGGCGGCAGCCTTGGTCAAGCTCTCTTGCCAGTCCACGTTGACGATAGTGACTCCGCCATCGTCCCCCGTTTCCGAGACAACCAGCATGTCCCTCCACCACCTGAGCCAGAGGCCCAGTATGTCCAAAGCCTCAGCCCTGTTCCTGTAAAAATGGCTGGACAAGTCCGATGCGTAGGCAAAACGGTCCTCCAACGTGGCGTCAAGAAGCTCGGAGATGCGGGTCAGTTCATTCCGGCGGTCCTCCATTACGGAAGCGTCGGCGTGGGCCTCAAGCGCCCAGCCCAACCTGCCCATAGAGAGCCGGGCCAGGAGCTGGGCCTCCCCTTCTTCAATCCCGAAGTCCGAGGTCAGGGCGGCAACCGCCTGCGCGGCGCCCATGGGTTTGAACTCCAGAGTTCGGCACCGTGACCTGATGGTGCCCAGTATCCCGTCTTCCCAGTGGGTGGTTAGAATCAGCATCACCTGGTCAGGAGGCTCCTCCAAGGTCTTGAGAAGAGCATTGGAGGCCTCTTCACTCAAGCGGTGGGCGTCTTCGAAGATGATTACACGGCTGCGCCCTTCGGCGGGGGTCAGGCTAGTCAGACGCTGTATCTCCCTGACGTCTCCGATGCCTATCTCAGTCCGGGCCCGGCGTCCGTCGGAAGCGCCCGCCGCGTCGGTCTGGGGATCGGGGCCGGACGTTCCCAAGACCACTACGTCGGCGTGCTGACGTGCGGCAATGCGGACGCACTGTGAGCATTCCTTGCAGGGAGCATTGGGAGGGTCGGTGCAATTGACCGCCTGGGCCATGTCCAGGGCCAAAGTGAGCTTGCCGGTCTGGGGAGGTCCAACTATGAGGTAGGCGTGGGCGTATGCGCCCTGTCGTATGCTCCGGTCAAGCTGATGGATTAGCCGGTCCTGCCCCTTTACCCGCCACATGAGCTATAGAACATCATTGACCATCAGGTCAGCGTAGCTCTCCCGCCGCCGCATCAACCTGGAGTCTCCGTCTTTGACGGCCACGACAGGGGGACGGGGGTTCATGTTGTAGGTGGAGGCCATGGACAGGCAGTATGCACCCGCCGCCGGGATGGCGATGATGTCGTCGGACTCTATCCTGGGAAGGTTCACGTCGCGGACCAGAACGTCCCCCGACTCGCAGTACTTGCCGGCTATGGTCACCAGGTCCGAGCCGCTCTGGTCAGCCTTCCCGGCGACCACAGCTTCATAGGCCGCGTCATAGAGGGCCGGACGGATGTTGTCGCCCATGCCCCCGTCCACTGAAACGTACTTCCTGACCCCCGGAATCTCCTTCACAGCGCCCACGCGGTACAGAGCGACTCCGGCGCGTCCCACTATAGAACGTCCGGGCTCGATCACCAGCCTGGGAACGTCCATGCCCAGCCGCTGGCACCCTTCCAGCATGGAAGAGACTATAGCGTCGGCGTACTCGCCTATGGAAGGAGGCTCCTGGTCCCTGGTGTAGGCTATGGCGAAGCCTCCGCCGGGACTGATTTCTCGTAGATTCAGCCCTTCCTCCCGGAACCTGGAGGCAAACTCCAAGACAATGTCCATGGCGGCTTGATAGGGTTCCACGTGGAAGATGGGCGACCCCAGGTGGAAGTGGAGGCCTATCAGGTCCAGGTTGGAAGACTTGAGGGCGATTCGGACGGCCTCGTCGGCCTGTCCCGTTTCTATAGGAAAGCCGAATTTGGAGTCCAGCGTGCCGGTGGTAGTGTGGTGATGGGTGTGCGGGTCAACGCCTGGAGACACCCTTACCATGATTTCCTGCACCTTTCCCATCTCACCGGCCAACTTGTCGAGAAGCTCCAGCTCGTAGAAGCTGTCCACGACTATCCGCCCGATGCCCCAATCGAGCGCGTCTCGTAGCTCCACCGCGCCCTTGTTGTTGCCGTGGAAGTACACGAGGCGGGATGGATAGTCCACCGCTTGGGCTACGGCCAACTCGCCGCCGGAAACCACGTCCAAGCCCAAGCCCTCGTCCATCAGGATACGAGCAAGGGCCGGGTTCACGTAGGCCTTGCATGCGTAGACCACTGCGGTGTCGGCATGCCTGGCAGTGAATCCTTCCACGAAACTCCGGCACATGCTGCGCACCATGTCCTCATCGAATACGTACAGGGGGGTGCCGTATTCGTCGGCTAAGTCCAGCGTGTCGCAGCCCCCAATAACCAGGTGGCCCTTGTCGTTCACGTCGGTTGACTCTGGGAATACGTGCTGCGCCCCCGTAAACATGCGTCGGACTCTCTTTCGGCGCCGTCACAGGCGTCGTTCTTCTAGTGGGCACAATCTTAGATTGGCCCCCCAGAGGTGTCAAGAATTGCCCTGTTGCCTTTATCTTACGAGAAGCGGATAGCATTGAAAGACAAAGAAGAGGAGGGGAATACGGCCCTATGCTACAATGCGCTTAAGAGAGGTGAGGGCATGACCACAACCGCGACCTATCGCGAAGCCAGCCGCCGCCTAGAGGCCCAGGCGGAAGAGGAGTACGGCGCCAGGGACTTGCGGCAAGCGTCCGAAAAAGGTTGGGGTTCCGCCGCCCAAATCGTTAAGGCCATCGCTGCGCATCGGGGCTGGCGGCATGACACCCATGCGCTTCTTTTTCAGACGGTCAGGGACCTTGACAGGGAGATAGGCGGCTCGGAGTTGCTCGGTCTGTTCACCCAAGCCCATAACCTGCATGTCAACTTCTACGAGGACTGGCTGACCTCCGAGATAGTGCAACGCGACCTGGACAACGTCCGCCAGTTCGTGGAGAAGCTCGAAGCCCTGCTGCCCGCCGAAACGTCCTAACCCAACTCTGCTCCTTCTCTCTTTAAGGGAAAGGGTTCGTGCCCAGGCAGGGCCTTGTCACAGTTCCCATACAAAAACTGGACAGACCGAATCCGGACCCCCAAATTTTCGGCCCAGATTAAGAGGGTGCAATGGATCGTCAGGCGGAGCAACGGCTCATCGCCGCCATGATACGGCGTCGGATATTCGCAGCCGCTGAATGGTTCGCCGCAGCGACGGTGTGGACTCTGGTGGCGTCGGTGATTGTCGCAGGCAATCAGGTGCAACGCCGTCTGGACTCGCTGATCGTCCTAGTGGCGGCGGGTCTGATAGCGATGCTCATCTTGGTCATTGTCTACTGGGCGTCTTAAGCCTACGAGATAGGAGGGACCATCTAAAGTGGACTAGAGGTCCGAGGGTTGCCGCCCTTGGGCCTCTTTTTGTTTGGCATAATTATACCATATTGAGCATGTCTCAGAAGTCGCCACTCACGATTTGTGTTGGACATTCCGGGGCGATTTACGACGCCAAGGCACATGCAACAGTATTGAATACGGTAATGTGTGCCGTTATTTCGGCGAAGGCCGGAATCCAGGACACTGTGATCCCGGATCTCTCAGCTTTATGAGACAGGCTCTATTATTAGGATTTGTCAACACCTGATCTTGCCGATTGACAAACCGTATCATTGACGCTAATGTTTACCGTCTTTAACAATTGGAAGGAGAAACGGATATGCGGAAACTGGCAATGCTGGGACTGCTCGCTCTGGCGATGGTGGCGTTGTTCGCGGTGACTCCCGTCGCCGGGCATCACAACGATGAATATGAGGAAAACGGTCCCATATCATCGGATAAAATCCATGACGGTGGAGGCACATCCCATAAGAGCTATGTGTACTATCAGGTATGGTATGATCCATATTATGCCAATGTCAGAGAGGTGTACTATGGCGCCCGGAGACCCGACCCGGACAACAGCAGTTGGACCAACCAGAGGTGGCGCACCGAGTTCACCAGGTATTACGAATGGAACGTTGGGCAGTGGGTAAAGAGGCATGACACGGGCAGCGAGTCCTGGCGGTATACTCCTGCCTCGGGGACTAACTTAGTCTGGCATTCCTTCGGTCGCCACGAAGGTTTGAATGGCGGCGGACTGGTTGAACAACGGGCCGACGCCTATCTCTTTCAGGTATGGCCGCCAACTGGCGATATCGATATAACCGGAGAACTGCACCAGCATTTCCTGGAGTGACAGAAACTAAAGAAAGGAGTTGAGCCATGACAAAAATATTGAAAAACAGATATGTGCTGACGGCAGCGGCTTTGCTTCTGTTGGTAGTCTTCATCTCCGGCGGCATGATGTCCATCGGCGGGGAAGGCGGTGATGCCTCCTATACGCCGCCGCCCAGCTTCACCATGACCTTCACGCTGGCTGACGGCCAGGCGGTTTCGGTGGGCGGCCAAGCGGTGGCGTCCAATCAGACGCGCCGCATGGACTATACCGCCCCTGATCGCTGGACTGAAACCGTGACAACTTCACCGGACATTGTCACCAGCTGGGGCACATTCAACGCTGCCGGTTCTTACATCAGCGTCAATGGGACCACCGTCACGGAATACAATGCCGTGACCGGCTTGACGAGCACCTACACCCAGGAGCATTCGGGCATACGCGTTCCCGGCGCTTATATGATTCCCATCGACATAGAGTCGGCGGAAGACAGCTCCCATGGCATAGTCGCCAATGGCGCGGCCTCCACCACGGCGCGGGTGTGCTTCAACGGCGCTTGCCAGGACAACCATACTGGCCGGAGCTATACTATAGACGGCGAGACGTGGGTGTATGCCGACGATGCACGGGGCATCCCACTCAAGATTGGAGACGATTTCCAGGCGATCGAGGTTACGGTCAACTCAGCAAAGCAAACGATTCCATAGATGACCTGGCGGCGAAAACTTTATGCAGCGGTCATCATTATGGTGGCCGCTGCATGGATTGTCTGGGGCGTGTGGTGGTCGGAGTGCGGCGCGCCCAACTGGCAAAACTATATGGAAGACGTGGCGACGCATGGACGGACGATGCGGTGAAACGCCATGAAGCGATTCAAAGTGCAGGCAGCGGTCATCATAGCAGCAGTGGCGGCCGTGTTGTTCCTATGGGCTTTCTGGTGGATGGGACTGCGCCAGGCGGAAGAGGGCTCCTCAGGCTTCGACCTACCCAGCTTCACCATGACGTTCGTATTCACTCAAGGTCAGGCGGTCAGCGTCGGCGATGAACTTGTGGACCCGCGACAAATGCTCCGCCTGGAGTACACGGACAAGGACCACTGGGTGGAGACGGTGATTGAGGCGGCGAACATTGACACTAGGGTTGGGACCTTCAGCAATGTCGGCTCTTATCAGCGGGTGGACGGTGACAAGTACACGACATTCGGCGCTGTCACCGGGGCGACCGACACGGAGACAATTGGCGCGGATATGCCTGATCTGCCGCCCGGCGTCCCAGCCGACGTGGAGCGTAGGAAACTCCCAGGAATATATTTAATTCCGTTTGACGTGAAAGCCGCGGAAAACGGCGAATACGAAGAGTACGGGATAATTGCCCATGGCCCAACCCGGACCAATGCACGAGTGTGCTTCAAGGATTGGTGCGAGGACAACCACAAGGGGCTAAGTTACACGATGGAGAGCGGCGTGCTCTGGATATACGCCAACGACGCTCGCGGGATACCTCTGAAGGTCGGCGACAGTTTTGAAGTCTGTGAAGTGACGGTCCATTCAGACCGTCACCCAATTCTGCCGGACTCCGCCAAGGGTCCCAGCATCTATCTTACTCCGGCGACCCATACGGGCAGAATAGACGCAGACCTTGCGCCGCTCTGCCCAGCCACGCAGTCATCGCCGCCATGATCCTCCGCGCATGGAAGGTCCGAGTCCTCGTCGTCCGAATCTGAATCCCGGAAGTTTTCGCTCCACATACAAAAAGTTGACAAAAAGCTTTCGGGTATGTTATGACCTCTAGCACGGTCCAATGAGCTGAGTTGGAAGTCCCGCCAGGGATGCCCCGCAAGGTCCATTGGGTCGTTCCTTTCTGTGGAACATGCATCAGGCGGCGGGGATGTTCGACGTTACAGAGCCGGCGAAAGATGAGCTGCACCGCATCCTGGAAATCAGGGAACTGGAACCGGGCAAATTCCTGCGTCTGGCTACGCCGCCCATGTGGGTGGGCGACGGGGATTTCGGAATAGTGATCGACGAAAAAGGGAACCATGATCAAGTGGTGGAGTTCCTGGACACGCCGGTGCTTCTGGTGGACATGGAATTGAACGCCCACCTGATCTCATCCGTGCTGGACTTTGTCGAGTCTCCCGAGGGCCCCAGGTTCACACTGGACGTGCACTAGGCTCATTCCAGCCTGACGCTCATCCCGGTCTCCATCCCGCACTTCTCGGCAAGACCTCCCGCTATCTCCAGAACGTACATCACCGGACCTCCCGAACTATAGCGGACCAGCTCGGAAGAAGACGCCCCGGGCTGGGCTTTCATGGCGTGAATTGCAGTTATCCTCAGGTCCTTGTCTATGAAGAGGGCGTCCACGTGAAAGGGCACGTCCTTCATCCACATTGTCACCGAACGCTCCTCGGGCCACACAAAGAGCATGGCGTGTCCCTCCTCCAAGCCGTCCCGCCCGCCTAAGCCAAGCGCCCGCTCCTCCGGCGAGTCGGCCACCTCCAGGCTAAACATTTTGTCTCCAATCACCGCCCTGGCAGCGGCGCCTGCAGGCACGGACGTGGCTGTGGGGTCAGGCGCAGGTGTTGCTGTAGGAACAGGCCGCGGCGTAGGGGCAGGGGCGGACGTGGCTGTGGGGTTAGGCATGGGCGTGGCAGTAGGGTTAGGCATGGGCGTGGCCTTGGGGTGAGGCGTGGGTGTAGCCACGGGGTCAGGCGCGGATGTAGCCGTAGGGTCAGGAACTGGCGTGGCTGTAGGGACGGATGTAACGGTGAGAGTGGAATTCGAGCCGCAAGCCCCGGTCACTGCCAGCACAAGAACGACAATCAATACGACGCCGGCCCTTCCCGCCGCAGAAAAGCCTATTCCATTCATGGACCGCCAAACTGAGACCATACGCGATACTCGCATTCCTCAATAGAAAATGCGTTAGAGGCTTCCGTCTCCGGCGGCGGTTAGGACTCCGCCATGAAGCCCGCTCCCTCTATTCCAGCCCTGACTGCGTCCTCATCCTGCTGACCGGTCCCCCCACTGCCGCCGACAGCCCCGATGAGCTCCCCGTCCCGGAACACAGGCAGCGCCCCCTGGCCGGGTATCATGTGCCCGCCCTGCATGGCCATGAACCCTTGCATGAAGGGCATTCCGGACCGCTCTTCCAGGTCCTTTGACGACATCCCGAAGCAGGCCGCCGCCACAGCCTTGCCCCGGGAAATCAGGGGCGTTCTCCACGAAGCGCCGTCGGTGCGAAACATGGCGATCAGGTCCCCTCGCGGGTCCACCACTGACACAGAGAGCCTCACTCCCATCTCTTGCACCTTTGCCTTGGCTGCCGCCAGAATCCTTTCAGCTTCTTCCAGGTTGAGCGCAGGCATACGATAACCTCCTGTACTTGGAATTTCCAGCCAGCGTATACGACCCTGACATTATAGGCCACTGCACGAAGTCCGCCGCTTACAGGCGAATGTGTTAGGATAGGCCAGCGCCCCCTGGGAACCCCCCAATCTGTGCAGGAGGAAGGAATGAAGTTCGGATTCTACCTTTCCAACAATGGACCCACCGTCTCCCCGGACAACCTGATCGCCGTAGCCCAGAAGGGCGAAGAGCTGGGATTCGATTGCGCAGTGGTGGGGGACCACATCATCATACCCAAGACCATCGACTCTCCCTATCCGTACACAGTGAGCGGGGAATTTCCCGGGGCCGGAGGCGGAGACTACCTCGAACAGCTGACGCTTCTAACTTTCCTGGCAGGCGCCACCACGAAGCTCCGGCTGGTGCCCAGCGTGATGATACTTCCCAACCGGCATCCGGTCATCGTGGCGAAGACCCTGGCCACTCTGGACTACCTGTCCAAGGGAAGGCTGACCCTGGGAATCGGCGTGGGATGGATGAAAGAGGAGTTTGAAGCGCTGGACCTGCCGCCCTTCGAGGAACGTGGGGCCGTCAGCGACGAGTACCTGCGGGCCATCATAGAGCTGTGGACGTCCGACGAGCCGGAGTTCCACGGGAAATACGTGAACTTTTCCGGGTTCACCTTTCTGCCTAAGCCGGTCCAGAAACCCCATCCGCCCATTTGGGTGGGCGGCCAGAGCCGGGCCGCCATCCGCCGTGCAGCCCGTTTGGGTGACGGCTGGCATCCCCTGGGCGCCCAGCCCGTTGCGCCCTTGGAGCCGGAAGAGGTGGTCCAGGACCTCCAGCTGCTGGGCCAGTACGCCGAAGCGGCGGGCCGCGACCCTGAGGAGATCGAGCTTTCGCTCAAGGCCCCGCTCTACGATTCGGCTTTGCCCATGGAGGGCGGCAAGCGGCGAAGGTTCACCGGAGGGGCGGACGACATCATCGGCGACGTCCAGGCCTATAAGGAGGCGGGGGCTAAACACCTGATCTTCGACGCCCGAGGACAAGACATGCCTGCCACGCTCGAGAGGTTGGACTGGCTCGCCAAAGACATCATCCCGAAAGTTTAGCCCAAGACTTCAGTTTGGGAAGGAGGGCGCCATGAGATTCAAGCTGCAGGACGGCATGGAACTCTTCTATGCCGTCGACGACTTCACCGACCCCTGGACGGAACCGGAGACCGTCATACTCCACCACGGCATGGCCAAGAGCCACCGCATGTGGTTCGGATGGGTCCCCATAATAGCCCGCCACTACCGGGTCGTCAGGATGGACATGAGGGGCATGGGAGACTCGGAACGGGTGAAGCCGGGTTTCAAATGGTCCCTTGACAGCTACGCGGACGACATCCTCCAGCTTGCCGACGGCCTGGGCCTGGACAAGTTCCACCTGGTGGGGGAGACCGTCGGCGGGACCATCGCAATGCGGTTTGCCACCCTTCACCAGCAGCGTTTGTTGAGCCTGACGACCTGCACGTCGCCCACCAACTTTGCCAACCCCCAGAGCAATGTAGTCGCCGCCGAGCTAATCGAACGGGAAGGCATCCGGGCCTGGGTCGAGGACACGATTTCCCGCAGGATGGACCCGCTAATAGTAGACCCCGCCTATACGCGGTGGTACATAGACCAGATGGCCGCCACGGACCCGGCGGTGGTGATGGCCTTCGAGGGTTCAGCCGACGCAATGCCCGACCTGCGCCCCCTTCTCAAGAACGTTCAAACCCCGGTCCTGATAATGGCGGCTGAAAACCTGGAGGGCGAGTTCCTTGGGGACTTCCGGCACGCCTCCGACATCTTCCCCAACGGACGCCGGGTGGTCTTCCCGGGAGTCCGGGGGTTCGTCCAACACATCCTGCCGGCGCCCTGCGCTCGGACGTGGCTCGCCTTTGCCCGCGGCCTGAGCGGTTAAGGCCGGAGCGGGCGGTCTACCGAGGGAACCCGTGCGGTGGAACCGCCGAAATCCGCCTGCTATTCCCTTTCTCCGTATACAGGCCGGTTTGATAGAATCGGCGCAGCAAGAGTTGAGAGGGGTGGATGATGCACCGGCGGGAGACTCATGCTTCACGGCGCCCTCTAGGGTCATGCCCGGCTAGGTTCCGGATTTCTTCAGCGCTGAGCGGGATGCTGGCTTGCTCGTTGGTCTTCATAGCCCTTCTCGCCGGCGCTTGTGGAGGAGGCGGAGGCGATCAAATCACCTTTGTGTCGGAAAGGGACGGCAACCCGGAGATATACGTGATGGACTCGGTTGACTCCGACCGCGACGGCAACGGAGACGACCTCAAACGGCTGACGGCCAACGGCGTCTTTGACGGAGAGCCGAAATGGGACCCCGACCGTAAGTGGATCGGTTACGTTTCCGACGAGTCGGGAGACCGCGAGATATACAGGATTAACCCCAAGGATAAAGACTCCGCCAACTCCAAAGTGACGGATATACAAGGCCCGGACGGCAATTTTCTCTGGTCCCCCGACGGCGAGCGCATCGCATTCGTTTCCCAGCGAAACGACGCCCATCAAATACTCCTCATCGACGCCGGGGGCGGCAAAGGAACCCTGAACATCGTGTACTCCACCGGAGACGCCGTCCCTGCGCTCACCGGCTGGTCCCCAGACGGCAGCTTTGTGGTGTTCAACCTCGCTGAAGGCCCCGGATCCGAGCCGGGGATTTTCACACGCAACCCGGACGGAGTGGACATCAGACGCCTGACGGAAGCCGACGACCGAAATGCCCGGTGGTCCCCTGAGGAAGACCTCATCCTCTTCACGTCCATGCGGGACGGCAACGAAGAAGTGTACGTGATGTCAGACTCCGGTGAGAACGAACGTCCTTTAACCAGCTTCGAGGCGCCTGACTATCAACCGGCCTGGTCGCCGGACGGGACTCACATATTGTTCGTATCCGAGCGGGACGGGGACGCCGAGATTTACCTCATGGCCTCCGACGGCAGCAATCAACGACAGCTTACCCATAACCAGGCCGTGGACGATCAGCCCGCCTGGTCCCCTGACGGCAAACGCATCGCCTTCGTCTCATACGCCCACGGCAACGGCGAGATCATCGTCATGAACGCCGATGGGACCGAACAGACGCGCCTGACGAATAATCCAGCCGACGACTACGCACCCAACTGGTAGCATGGGCCAGTCAATAGCGTGAGAGGCATCCTCTTGGCAGCGGCTTTGGCCGCCTTGACGCTCCCCACTTTGTCCGGCGCCGCTTGCGGAGGGGATGAGATAAAGCAGGTCAGAGGCGCAGTGGTCGGAGTGCAACCGGCCTCTTTGACCGAGGTGCAGTCTCTGGTGGTCAGGGACGATGAAGGCGGCCTATGGGCGTTCAGGACCGAAGGACCCATCGGGTTCACGCCCTCGCACCTTAGGGAGCACCAGGTTTTCGGACAGCCGGTGACGGTGCTTTACCGGGAGACGGACGACGGGTTGCTGGCCGTCGAAGTCACCGACTGAGCTCAATTCAGCAGCGGGACCAACGCCTCCTCTATCTCCTGGGCGGTGGTGAAGGCCTCGAACTTCGCCGCTATGGCGCCGTGGGAATCCACTACGAAGGTCCACGGCTCCGTCAGCAGTCCCCACTCCTCAGTGGCCGGCACAGGGACCGCCCGTTCCAGGTCCCCCTGAATCAGGTGGGGGTTGTCGAACACCTCGACGTGGATAAAAGCGGCCTCCGACTTGAACCGCTCCTTCAACGTCTCAATCTCTCCCACCTGCGGGCCGCAGGTGGCTGTCTTGCAGTACGCGGGCGTCGCAAAGACCGCCACCAGCGGCTTGCCGAGGGCCAAAGCATCGGCAATGGTCATCTGATACAAGTCAGGGTCGGCGGGGTCCGCCGTTGTAAGCTGCTCCAACCCCTCCACGTCATCGATGGTCTTGTTGCGGCTGGCCGGAGCGGGTGAGCCTATGGCCGGAGTGGAGCTTTCCCGTTTGACTTCCAGCGTTGCGCCGCCGGACCTCTCGACGCCGTCCTGACCGACCGTAGATACACTCAACTCCCACGCGCCGGCTATAGGGAAGTCCAGCTGCACGGTATATATCCCCAAGTTTCCTACAGGCCATTTCCTGAAGACCGCCCGATCTTCCTGCGCTGGCGTCCCTTCACTGCCAGGCGCCGTTGCAGTCACCCCGACATCCGGCGTCGAAACCAATGCGACGGACTCGTCAAAAAGAGCAAAGGCCACTCTGTTGCGGCCCACACTCAAGTCGGTGGAGATGACCTGAACCGTTACGGCCCCGGCTGGCGCAGGGGTGTCGGTCGCGGAGGGCGAGGTCGGCTCGGCGGATGCACAGGCGGCATAGGCCAGCGCCGCCAAGGCTAAGAAAATCAGCGCGGCTAACCGCCTTGCGGTCTTCATGCCCACTCTCTCCGGCCGCAGACGCTCGCTGCGTTCATGGTCTTCCGGCGCCGCGCTGTAGTGGACGGGTCGAGGACAAGCTTAATAAAAGACTCCCTGGGCTGAGCCTCCATCTATGGCGATGGTCTGGCCTGTGATGGCCGCTGCATGGTCCGACACAAGGAAGAGGACGAGATCGGCCACCTCCTCCGGCAGAATCATCCGTCCGATGGGAGTCGCGGACGCTTCCCTCTGTTCCTGTTCCTCAACGTCGATTCCCGCATCCCTGGCGCGCCTCTCCATGAGTTCGGCAAGGCGGGGCGTCTTGGTGGAGCCCGGGTGGATGCAGTTGACCAGTATGCCCTGTGATGCGAACTGGTCGGAGAGGTTCTTAGCCAGGTTGGACACGGCTGAGTTGGTCACGCCGTTGCTGTTGGTGAGCCTCCCCGGCCTCCGAGCGGCCATGCCCCCAATCATGATTATCCGGCCGCCGCCGCGTTCCGCCATGTGCGGCAATACCTCCCTGGAGCAGCGGATATACCCCATCACCTTCACGTTGATGTGATTCATCCACTGTTCGTCGGTGAGCTCCATGAAAGGAGCCGCTGACGAGTTGACGGCGTTGTTTATCAGGATGTCTACGCCGCCAAGCTCATTGGCCGTTGCGTCCACCATCCTCTTGATGGCCGTCGGGTCATTCATGTCCGCTTGGACCGGCAGGATGCGCCGGCCCGTCTCGGCCTGAATCTCGCCGGCGGACGCCTCCAGTTCCGCCTGGCCTCGGGCGCATATTGAGACATCAGCCCCTTCACGGGCCAACGTCAACGCCACAGCCCGTCCGATGCCCTTGCTGCCGCCGGTGACTATGGCCGTCTTTCCGTTCAGTCCCAGGTCCATCCCGTCTCTCCACGGATTTGGGTCCGACCGGCCCGCTTCCGCCTCAATCCTTTCGGATGCACAGCCCCACCATCGTTCCTATGCTGTCCAACTCATCAAGATGAGTGACTGTCGAAACCAATTCCTCCAGCTGGACCGCGGGAATCACAAGACTGTCGAACATCTCTCGCAGGCGGTGAGAAACCGTATCGAGTCCCCATTTGGTCTCGTCGCCGGTCATCTCGTCCGTATAGCTTCTCCCGTCCTTCGTCACCACCGTCATGTGTGGGGAGTAGGACCCTCTGTCCTTCACCCCGGTGACGTTCACACGCTCCATTAGCTCTAGGACCTGGTTTTCTTCTGACGAACCGGCCTCGGACCCAGGGGACACTCCCGCCCTGATGGCCGGGTAATGGCCATACACACAGGTATAGGCGGCGAAGTAATGGGTGCCTCCGACCCTCCGATCGCTCCTCTGGGGGTTGGGAAACGCGGGAGATGGGTAGAGGGTCTCAAGCCAGTTCATCTCGATGTCGATGCTGTCCACGTTGTCCCATTGGATGTCATGCTGGGCCTTGAGGCGGGCCATAAGCTCTATCACCGGCTGATTGTATCCCGCCGTGGGGTATATCTTGGGGGTCACGTCCATAAGAACGTAACGCTCACCCAGTCCGCTTGCTACGCTGTCCACGTCCGTCGAAAGGGGCCCTTCAAAGGCATAGGACAGCTCCCCCCGGTTGTTCCCCGTGAAGGCGTTGTAGAACCCTGCGTCCCCTTCCAGGGCCAGGTCGGCGCCCCTGACGCCTTCCTGGGCCAGCAGAGCCGCCGTGATTCCGTTGACGGCGGCATTGGACTCGTGGATTGTGGCTTCCTGGCCTTCCGTCCGGCCGCCCTCCCCCGTTCCGCCGGAAAACGTTGCGGCCAGAGCAATGGCGTTGGCCATTTGGCCTGCGTCCAAACCCAACAACCTTCCGGTGGCCGCCGCCGACCCGAAAACGCCGTAAACCGGGCTCGACCTGAACCCGCGGGCCTGCGTGGTTGGAATGAAGTCACTGGCTATGCGGGTTTCCACCTCATACCCTGCCGCCACGGCCGTGATCAAGTCTTTCCCCGATCCTCCGTCGATCTCGCAGGACGCCACGGCGGGGGGAATCACGCAAGGCCCGGGGTGAGTGAGCATCCGGTAGGAGTCCGATTGACTTGTGGCGTGCATCATCTTGGCGTTGGCGAAAGCGGCGCCTCGGCGGCTGACCCTGGCGCCGTCCACCCATATAGCGGCGCCGTCCGGACGGGGCTCTTCCCGCTTGGTCATTTCTACGACCGAGGCCACCCTTGCCAAAGGCGCCCCGGCTATGGACACCAGCAGCCCATGAAGAATCAGTCCCTTTACCTTGTCCACGACGTGGGGAGGCAGCTTTTCATATTCCAGGGTTGATGCAAAACCGCCAAGCCTGCGGCTGAGGGAGTCGCTCATACCATTCACCCGCCGATCATCTGTATCGGAGGAGATGTTTGGGACGGGGAGATTCTACTTTGGACGCCGCGTAAGGGTCAATCGGAGGGCAGGTTGTCCCGGAGCATGTCCGATAAGTCGACGGGTATAGCGTTCATGTCCACACGCCCCCTGACAGAGATGGTCACACGACCGGAAACCGAGCCGTAGAGCCGCTTGTTCCCGTCCCATCGCCTGATAACGTCGGCCCTTGGCCCGTAGGTGCATCCGAATATGCACTGGCACGGGGAAACCCTAACCCGCTCCTCCAACCCATGTTCCTGGACCGACTTATCGAGACCATCGAGAAGTTCATGCCCATTTGTCCCAGGGAACGCCGGATGTCCACACACTCGTGGGTCTACGCAGACAATTATGTTAAGTTCGTGGCTCAAGACTGTTGTTTCATGTTCCGTCAAGGAGAGGGTCAGGCGTAAGAGAATTTTGACAAGAACTCTTCTATGGCGGAATTCACCGCACCCGTCTGCTCAAGCTGAACAAAGTGGCTGCCGCCTTCTATTATCCGAATCTCAGAACCCTTTATCATGTCATACAGGTAGTGGGAGTATTTTACAGGGGTCATCACGTCGTCGGAGCCGCACAAGACCAGCGTGGGGGCCTTTATCTCGCCAACCCTCTCCATGACGTCGAAAACGTCGCAGCAGTGCAGGTCGTTTAGCTTGACCGCAGGGCCTATCCGGGACGCCCTGTCCAGCAGGTCCGCAGCCAACCCAGCTTCAACCAGACGATAGTCGCTCCGCCTGCCGTCAAGCCAAGAGTCCGGGTCGTGAATCCCGTCTTCGCATTCCTCCAAATACTTGGGATGGACTCGGAGCCGGGCCCCCGTGCCGAGAAGAATCAGGCCCGCCAGTTCGTCGGGATAGGTGAGGGCAAACAGCTGCGCTATCGCGCCGCCCATAGAGTGGCCGCAAACTATGGGTCGGCTGATCTCTTGTTCGGCCAGAAAGCTCCGGAGCCACTCGACGTAACCCGCTATGCTGGTCTTGGGTTCGCCCACGGGATGTCCAGGCAGGTCAACAGCCACAGCATCCCGAAAATGGGCCGCCTGAAGCGCAAAGGAAAGCCCACACTCACCCGCGCCATGAACAAGGACTAGGACCAATACGGCTTAGCTTTCGGTTGTATGATCAGACCCGTTGGCGGATGGAACGGCGCCGTTGGCCTTGCCGTTGGCGCCGTGGCCGTCCACGCTTACGTCTCTCTCAGTCATGCAGGCCAGAGAGACCACCTCATCGCCGGCGTCAGGCTTCCAGACAATGACCCCCTGGGTTATCCGGCCCCGAACTCTAATCTCACTGAGGCTCGTCCTGAAGACCTGGCACTTTGCCGACACCAGCAGCAACTCCTCGTCCCGCTCCTTGTTCACCACCCTGGCGGCCGAGACCAGTCCGACCTTGGGCCCCGTCTTGTACGCCCTCAGTCCAAGACCTCCACGATGCTGGCCGCGGAAGCGGTCCACGGGGACCAGCTTGCCGTAGCCGCTCCGGGTCACCAAAAGTAAGTTGTCCTCGGGCTTCACCAGTTCCATCCCGACCATCTTGTCGCCGGGGGACAGACGGATTCCCCTGACGCCGCCCGCGGCTCTCGACCGCCGGGGGGCTTCCGAGAGCGGGAATCGGACTCCCTGGCCCAACTCGGTGAGCATCATCACGTCCTCGTCGCCCGTTCCCAATCTAACCGAGACCAACTCATCTTCGGGTTCCATATCCATGGCGTTAAGGCCGCTGGAGCGCATGTTGGCCAGGTTGGAGAGGTTCATCGCTTTGACCTCACCCTTCCGGGTCCCTATGACGATGACTCCCTCTCCCTTGAGGTCACCCGCGGCCACAACGGCGCTGACCTTTTCGTTCTGGCCCAGCTTCATCACATTGACCACAGGAGTGCCCCTCGTGGTCCTGGAGGTGTCGGGAGGTATTCCATAGGACTTGAGGCTATAGACCCTGCCCTTGTTGGTGAAGAAGAGCAGTGCGTCATGGGTGTCGGCGACCAACAGGTCTTGGAGGGCGTCATCCTCCCGCGTCGTCTGGCCTCTGACCCCCTTGCCGCCTCTGTGCTGCAGCTTGTAGGTGGCCAGGGGAATGCGTTTGATGTAACCGCGCTGGCTCAGGGTTACGACCACTTCCTGATGAAGGGTGAGCTCTTCCAGCGTATGGTGGACAGCTTCCTCATCGCTTATCTCGGTCCGGCGCGCGTCGCCGTACCTCTTCTTCAGCCTTGCCAGGTCTTCTTTGATGACAGCCGACACCTTCGCCGGATCGGCCAACAGGGCCTCCAGTTCGGCGATGGTCTTCTTCAGGTCCTCGTACTCCTTCTCCAGCCGTTCCCGCTCCAATGCGGCCAACCGGCGCAGCTGCATGTCCAGGATTGCCGTCGCCTGGACCTCGGTCAGGTCGAACTGCTGCACCAGGTTTGCTCTGGCCGTCGCCGCATCAGCCGACCCCCTGATGGCTGCAATGATTTCGTCGATGGTTGAAATGGCTTTTAACAGGCCCTCAACTATGTGCGCCCTGTCCCGGGCCACCTTGAGCTGATGTTCGGACTTGCGCCGGATTACTTCACGGCGGTGGTCCAAGTAAAGCTGGAGCGCCCGTTTGAGGCCCAAAACCTGGGGCTGCCCATCCACCAGGGCCAGCATTATCACGTTGAACGACGACCTGAGAGACGTGTGGCGGTACAACTGGTTCAGAACGATTTCGCCCTGGGCTTCCCGCCTCAACTCGATTACGACCCGGAGCCCGTGCCGGTCGGACTCGTCTCGGATGTCCGAAATTCCCTCGACTTTCTTGTCCCGCACCAGCTGGGCGATCTTTTCAACCAGCGAGGCCTTGTTGACCTGGAAGGGTAGCTCTGTGACGACTATCTGCTGACGGTTCCCTCGAACCTCCTCTACTTCGGCCCTGGCCTGCATGACCACACGGCCTGTTCCGGTGGTGTAGGCGTCTATGATTCCGGACCGGCCCCGGATTATTCCGGCGGTGGGGAAGTCCGGTCCGGGGACCATCTTGATGAGCTCCTCCACACTTACGTCCGGGTTGTCCACGAGGAAACTGGCTGCGCTGCATATTTCGTTGAGGTTGTGGGGAGGGATGTTGGTGGCCATTCCCACGGCAATGCCCGACGCGCCGTTCAGCAGCATGTTGGGCAGGAGTCCGGGCATCACGGTCGGCTCATGCAGTGAGCCGTCGAAGTTGGCGGAGAAATCGACCGTGTCCTGGTCCAGGTCCGCCAGAATCTCTTCCGCAATCGACGCCAGGCGGGCCTCTGTGTACCGCATGGCAGCCGGGGGGTCGTTGTCGACGCTGCCAAAGTTGCCCTGGCCGTCCACCAGAGGATAGCGCAGCGAGAAACTCTGGGCCATGCGCACCAGGGCCTCATAGACGGGGCTGTCGCCATGGGGATGGTATTTACCCATGACCTCCCCGACGATGCGGGCGCTCTTCTTGTATGCGGAGTTCGGCCTGAGCGCCAGTTCGTCCATCGAATAGAGAATGCGCCTCTGCACCGGCTTGAGCCCGTCCCTTACGTCGGGCAAAGCTCTTGCCACGATCACGCTCATGGCGTAGCTCAAGTACGACGTCCGCATTTCCTGTTCTATGGGGACGGGCTGAATATTCTCTGTCGTTGTCGTCATCTACAAATCCTCTCTTGGATACTGGCTCGCGCGCACCTAGCCGCTTTGGGCGCCATAGTCTTCCACCCGGTCATTGAAGGACTCGAACAGATTGTTGAAAGCCTTGGGGACCTCGTTGGTGCGCTCCGGATGGAATTGCACGCCCAACACCCAACTATGCCCGGGACTCTCCAGCCCCTCAATCAAGCCGTCTTCCAATGAATACGCGGAAGCCAGGAGCGCCGGAGCTTTTTGAGCTTCTTTGATCCCTTGACGGTGAAGGCTGTTCACCCTGAAGAAACCGCCCGTGCCCAGAATAGCCGCCAGCTTGCTCCCCGGCGACAGATAGACCATGTGCTTGAGGGAGTCCTCGTCCTCATCACCGGATGAACGGTGGCCAGGCGCTTCCTGCAGCAGGGCGCCTCCAAAGGCCACGTTGAGCAGCTGCATGCCTCTGCATATCCCCAGCACCGGCATGTCCCGCTGCAAGGCCGCATTGAGAAGTCCCAGTTCAAGGCTGTCAAATTCGGGGCACAGATCAAGGGAGACGCCGGGGTCCGGGTCCATGCCATAGGTCAAAGGGTGGATGTCGCCGCCGCCGCAGAGATACAGGCCCCCGGCGCCCGACAGCCAGTCCACCGGACAGTCCAGAGAATTTTGGAGAGTGACTGCCCGCGCCTCCACCCGCCCCCCTAAAGCCTGTATGTACTGAGATGCGCATTGCTCGGTCCGAGCCGTGACAACCACCAAAGCCATATCCGATATATTGTACCTTATGCCAAAGCTAAAGGCCAATGCCCTACAATAAGTTGTAGGGCAAAACTCCTCCCCAATCGCTGCTTTGGAGTGGAGGGAGAGGCTGAATCCGTGGATGCCTGCCCCCTAGGGCCTTTTCATTCTCGGAAGCCGCTGTAGTAGTCCGTTCGTGGTGAGCAACGTTACGCCCCGGGACGGGGCCGAGCGTCGGCGAGTAACTGAAAGCGTTTGCATGACAGCATGTTGAAAGGCGGTGCATCTGGATTCCGGCCTCCGCCGGAAAGACGTATGCGGGGCTATGTCATGTCGTAGGGGCGACCGGTGGTCGCCCCTGCCCATTCGAGACCAGTTACTTGAAAGCTTGTCGAACCATGAATGGACGGCCTTTCGACGGACTTAGGGCGAACGGAAAAGGCGCCGGCATGGAGAAAATAAAAGGCGATGCCTACTCCCGCCCAACTTAGCCATCAGGCCTATAAACTGGTATCCTGAAAAATTGCTGAAATGTCTTTGACACAGGCCCAGTCACAAGTTAGCATAGAGTTGACGGCCACCGAGATAAACTAGACTTTCCGCCAAGACAAAAAGCCCACAACAGCAGTTTCAAATTTCAGGGGGATCCCAATTGGCCGACGATACCGACCAGAAGTTGGGGGGCGCGCTGGAAGGCCCCGCCAAAGTTCCAGAGTTTGCCCAAGCCTTGGATGAGTTGGTCTCCATAGCCAGGCAGGGCCAGAGACAAGAAAGCCCCTTCTACAATCCATCAGCGGAGTGGATCGCCTGTCAAATGAACATCCTCCAGGACCTTCCCAAGGAACAACGGGACAGGTTCACGACGGAAGCTAAGGAGATCGACGAAGAGGCCAGAATCGCCGGCGCAGAAGGCAAAGCAGCGAAGAGAGCCGGACCGGGAGTCGTCGTCAAGCTGGACAACGGGGGCCTTGCCTTCTACAGCCAACTGGGCGTGGCCCGCCGCCCTGACCTGACCCAATATTATATCGACGGGTTCCAACGCAACCGGGATGCGCTGGCCTTCAATGAAGAAAACCAGAGGGTTTTCGCCAAGGCGTTCCAATATGTGAACCGGTACATGCGGGAGAAGTTCGCCGCAGGCGACGCCATCGTGCAGACAGACCGGCAGATCGGGGATGTTCCGGGCCGGTCTTTTCACGCCAGGCAGCTGCTGTTCGGCGCTGCGTATATGCAGATACCCTACATGTGGCGGCAGTTGACCTTTGATCTTCCGAAAGAACGGTGGTCAGGCTCTCCCGACATTTTGGAAGTCTCCGTTCCCAACTGGATGGATGACCTGGGAATGGACGAGGAGCTGAAGGCGCAGGTCCGGGAGTTGGGAATCACTCAGTTGGTGTTCAAAGCTCCCACCAAGGGGTTGTCGCTCCACTTAGGTTTCGACTATGTGGGTGAGCACAAGATGGGCCCTCTCTCCATCGCCATGTTCTTGGTGAAGCAGGCCCAAGGCGTGGCCGTGCAGGCTGCCCTGAGCATGGCCAGGGTGAAAACCATTGGCGGGAAGCTGAAGAACAACGCCCTCGTGACCATCGGCCCGTCCCTTCACGGCAAGAGCACGCTCACCATCATGATCGAGATAACCAACAGCGAGCTGTCCAAGACGCTGGGGATAGAGCACGACCCGGAAGAAGGCGTCTACCCTATGAACGACGACATCGTCCTCCTCCAGCGGTTGGACGAACCCGCCGAGTCCACGCGGGACGGTCAACGCTTCCGCATCTCCTACGGAATCGACGGCACCGAGAACAACTTCTACGCCGTCCCCTTTGGACTCACTTACGAGGACGACCCCATCACTTTCGACGTGGTACGGGGCAGCGAAGGGGACCCCAACCCCCAGGAGACTTTGGAAAACGTCCCTGTTGACACGGCCAGCGGAGCGCCCAACTACCTGGAAAATCCCGTAAGAAACATGAGAATGGTCCTCTCCCGTCCCCGGTTGCTGAAACGGAAGGGGTCGGACCACATCATTAAAACGATCTCCGGAGGGCGGCTCACCGAGTCCGTCCACATCCCTATGGAGGACACGGACAAAGCGCTGTGGCAGGCGGTCATGCGGCAAAACACGGTGGTCCCGCCCCTGCGCCGCCTCAGTCTGGAGCAATACATCCGCGTCCTGATGTACGGAGAGGCTGTCCAAATGGGCGCCGCGGCCGGGGCTATCGGCCGGCCCTACGTGGAATATTTTTCTGACCCTTTCATCATCGGCCTTGAGGATGACAACGCCAACCTGCTCTACCGAATCCTCAGCGAAATGGCCGACGGGGGTCCTCCGCAGGAATACTATGCCTTCAACACCGGAGGCCTTGGAGCGGACACCAACGAGGAAGCCGCTGGGAAACTCTATCGCAAGGTGCCCCGGGAGATTACGCTCAAGCTTCAAGAAGCGCTGCTCAGGGAAGCCGTCAAGTTCGAATACGACGATCTCCTGGGTTCCGACGTGGCGGTTGCCATAGTCAACGCCCAGGGCGATGAGATTGAAGACTTAAGGCAGGAGTGGCTCCCCCGCATAATATACGGCGAAGAGGAGTACAAACGGCGGATTGTTGAGCTAAGCCGCCGCCGGTACTACGGCCGGAACGCCGAGGATAAGGCGGGGATTCTACGTTACACCAAGGTCAACGAGGCCATCTACAGTATGGGCGACATCCCGCCTCCGCTCGACGAAAGGGAGCTGGCCTGGCTGCTGTCCTTCTACTGGAAGGTGGACCGGGCCTATGGTTCCATATCAGAGTTGGCACGGCATCTCGGCGAAGGGAAACGGCCGGTCCAAACGGCGCTTGTGGGCCTCAAGCAGGCTTACCATGCGGGAATAGACCAGGGTCTTTCACTCTCACCCGAAGGCGAAATTTCTCTCGCCGACACGGGTATAGCGTAAAGGAGGCATCAACGTGGCAAAAGGCTCTAGTCCGTCCCTGGCCGAAGCTCTAAGTTCATATTCGGTGAACCTGAAACCGGCAGACCAGCGAGTCAGTCAGCTTGAGTTGAACAGGTTCGTGCAATGGTGCGGACGTGACCGCAGGGTTGGCGGCATCAGCCCGCATGAAGTGGCCTCCTACGGGGAGACCGCCAGCCTTCTGAGCGGCGACACCATCAGCCGTCTCAAGCACGTAAAAGCCTTCCTTACCTTCATGAAAAAGGAAGGGTTCACAGAAATAAGCCTCGCTCCCCACTTGAAAGCCACCAAGGGAAAAGGCAGGAACAGGCTCTACTTCAAAGCTGCATCCGAACAAGCGGAGCTCTCTCAGCAGGGCATGACTAACCTACAGACACGCCTGGATATCCTCAAAGAGGAGCGGATCAACGTAGTTGCGGACATCAAGAATGCCATGGCCGACAAAGACTTCCGGGAGAACGCGCCGTTGGACGCGGCCAAGGAACGCCAGGGGATGATTGAGTCCAACATCCGCGAGCTGGAGACCATTCTGGCGAATGCAGTGGCCGCCGAAACGAAACCCACCGATTACAAACGGGTCCGTCTGGGAAAGAAGGTCACCTTGAAGGAGGTGACCACCGGCAAGAAGGTGTCATACGTGCTGGTCGACTCCCGGGAGGCCGATCCGGCGTCCGGAAGGATTTCCAGCGCTTCTCCGGTGGGAAAGGCCCTGCTAGACAGGGCCGTGGGTGACGACGTACAGATCGCCGTGCCGCGTGGGACCCTTCACTACACCGTCGAGCGAGTCGAGCGCTAGGGCTTTCGAAAAGTCGGGCGCAACGTCGGGGACGGTTTCCAAAGAGTGATCCCTTGCGGAAGTCGGTCGGATGATTTCGGGCCGCCCCCCAACTCGGACAGAAGCTCCCTGACCCTTTTCCCCAGCAAGGGATGGACCAAGTCCGGCGCCAGCTCTGACAAGGGCACAAGCACAAAAGCCCTCTCCGACATACCCGGATGGGGTATCTTCAAACCCTCTTCGTTCACTATTCGGTCGCCGTAGAGGAGAATGTCCACGTCGATGCGCCTCGGCCCGTATCTGAAGGTCTGCTCCCGACCTATCTCCTCTTCAATCGCCTTTACGCCTTGCAGCAGCGAACGCGGTCCGAGTTTAGTGACGCCGGTGCATACGCTGTTCAAGAAGCTGGGCTGTTCACGGTAGCCCCAAGGCGCCGTCTCATAGAGGGAAGATGCTCCGTCGAGCGCCGCCAAGCGTTCCAAAGCCAGCATCGCCCTGCCAATGTTGGCTGCGCGGTCACCCAGGTTCGCGCCCAAGCCCATGTAGACCCTCTGGCGCTCCCCGCGGTTCAACCGGGCCAACCTTCAGGCCGCCAGCCCCGGACGACAGCATCGGACATCCGGGCGACCCGCACCATTTCCTTAACGTCATGCACCCTGACTATGTCGGCGCCTCCCGCTATGCATAGAGCCACTGCGGCGGCTGTTCCTTCCAGACGCTCCTCCACAGGCAGCCCTCCCAGCGCCAGACCGATATGGGACTTGCGGGACGGCCCCACAAGAATGGGCCGTCCCAGAGACGCAAGCTCAGACAACCGCCCCTCCAGCTCGAGGCTTTGGTCGGCTGCTTTTCCGAACCCTATCCCAGGGTCCAGGATAATCTTCTCAGGGGAGACGCCGCCCTCGACAGCCCTCAACAAGGCCGCATCCAGGTCCGAAACAATCTCAGCCACCACGTCGCCATATTCATGCCCCTTCCGGTTGTGCATGAGCACGTACGGCACGCCCGCCTCAGCCGCCACTCGGAGCATTTCCGGGTCGGAGGCCGCTCCCCAGACGTCGTTGATCATCCCGGCCCCCGCATCGATGCACCTGCGCGCCACCTCCGGCTTGTAAGTGTCGATGCTGACGGGCGCCCGGAGAGACTTGACCAAGCGTTCAACCACCGGAAGCGCCCGCCTCAGCTCCTCGTCCGCGCTGACGGGAACGGCCCCCGGCCGGTCGTCATACCGCCTGGTGGACTCGCCCCCCACGTCGATGATGTCGGCGCCCTCCGCCTCCATGCGAAGCGCCTGCTCCAACGCCGCTTCGGGGTCGTCTCCCAGTCCATCGTTGGAAAAGGAGTCGGTCGTGACGTTCACCACGCCCATGACATAGGTGCGCTGACCCCACCGGAGAGTCAGCCGACCGCACTGGACAGGGGGTATTGGGACAGAGGGGATGGAAGAACCAAGACCTGGCATGACAAACGCCTCAATTCTATAGGCCGATAGACAGGAGCTTCAACATTGTATCACTGGCCCCTTGTCCGAGGGGCCGTGCGCGCGTGTTGCGCCCGATACCCCCTTCTGCTAGCATGTTGCCCAGATTTTCCGCCGTATTCCCGTATTCCTCGCTGCCGGAGTGGTGCATGGCCATCGAACGACAATCTGATGACAGGCTGGAACAGTTGGTCTCCATGAGGGAGCAGTCCCGCCAGGGAGGCGGCGAAAGACGGGTCCAGCAGCAACACGACAGGGGCAAGCTGACCGCACGGGAGAGGATCGGCAACCTGCTGGACGCGGGGACTTTTCAGGAGCTCGACCCCTTCATCACCCACCGGGCGACGGACTTCGGCATGGCAGACAACAAAACGCTGTCCGACGCCGTCGTGACCGGCTACGGCAACGTGGACGGGCGTCAGATATTCGTCTTCGCCCAGGACTTCACCGTAATGGGCGGCTCCGTGTCCGAGGTCGTGGGACAGAAGATATGCAAGGCAATGGACCTTGCCATGAGCACAGGCTGCCCGGTGGTGGGCATCAACGACTCAGGGGGCGCACGCATCCAGGAAGGCGTGCTCAGCCTCTCCGCCTACGGCGAGATATTCCTCCGCAACACCAGGGCGTCAGGCGTGGTCCCGCAGATATCCGCCATCATGGGACCCTCGGCGGGGGGCGCCGTATACTCCCCCGCCATTACGGACTTCATATTCATGGTCCAGGGCACCGGCCAGATGTACATCACCGGCCCCGACGTGATCAAAGCCGTCACCGGCGAAGACATCGGCCACGAGGCGCTGGGCGGCGCTCAAGCCCACGGCACACGCAGCGGCGTCGCCCACTTTGTCGCCGCCTCCGACGACGAGTGCATCTCCCAGATGCGTCGTCTGCTGAGCTTCCTGCCATCCAACAACATGGAGGACCCGCCGCGGCTGGCTTCGATGGACCATAAGGACAGAATCGACCCCAACCTCTACTCAGTGGTCCCCAACGAGCCCAACCGTCCCTACGACATCCGTGAGGTCATAACACGCATCGTAGACGACCAGGACTTCTTCGAGGTCCACAAAGACTACGCCCAGAACATCGTGGTGGGATACGCCCGCATGGACGGCCAGACCGTGGGAATCGTGGCGAACCAGCCCGCATACATGGCGGGCGTCCTAGACATCAACGCTTCGGTGAAATCGTCCCGGTTCGTGCGGTTCTGCGACTGCTTCAACATCCCCCTCATCACCCTGGTGGACGTGCCCGGCTTCATGCCCGGCTCCGACCAGGAGTACGGGGGCATCATCAGGCACGGAGCAAAGCTGCTCTACGCCTACGCCGAGGCCACCGTGCCCAAGATTTCCCTCATGACCCGAAAAGCCTACGGCGGCGCCTACATCGTCATGAGCAGCAAGCATCTGAAGGGGGATATAAACCTGGCCTGGCCCTCCGCCGAGATAGCCGTCATGGGGCCCGACGGGGCCGTCAACATCGTATTCCGGGAGGAGCTTTCCAAGGCCGATAACCCGGACGAGCGGCGGGCCGAGCTTGTCCAGGACTACCGGGACAAGTTCGCCAACCCCTACGTGGCGGCCAACCGGGGCTTCCTGGACGACGTCATAGACCCGGCGGAGACCCGCCCGCAGCTGATCAAGGCCCTCAACATGCTGCGCAACAAGAGAGACACCCTCCCCCCCAAGAAGCACGGCAACATACCCCTGTAACTTTGGGCGTAAGCTGAAGATGTCGGTCCGATTGGGCGGCAGATGCTCGTTCTCCACGGGCGGGAGAAGGTTGGGATGAGGGGGAACCGAGACCCCAACGCTCCTGGATTCCGGCCTGCGCCGGAATGACGGCTTCCTTGGGTCTGTCCTAAGCCGCCCTCTCGCGGGCGAACGGAGTTATCTCAGAGCGATTGAATGCGGCGGGGCTGGCTAGTTCTTCTTGCCGAACCGTCTGGCGTGTTCCCGTGCGATGCAGTTGTCCATCACCACAAGCATGCCTGCGTCCAGGGCCTTCTGGGCCGCCTCTTCATGAACAACCGTGTCCTGCATCCAGATGTACTTGGCGCCGACCTCTATGGCCTCGTCGACGATGGGCGGGACGAACTCCGACCGGCGAAAGATGTCCACTATGTCGATGGGTTCGGGGATCGACTTCAGGTCCGGGTAGGACTTCTCTCCCAACGCCTCTTCTATCATGGGGTTCACAGGGAATATCCTGTAGCCCTGCGTCTGGAGATATTCGGCTACGTGGTTGCTGTCACGGGAGGGGTCCGGCGACAGACCCACCACCGCGATGTTTTTGCTCTTGGTCAGCTGCTCTTCGATACAGTGCATCTTCTCCATACCTCCACCGGCTGTCCCATTGCGAGACCTTTGCGCAACCCCCTCTCCCTCTGGAGACCTTTGCGCAACCCCCTCTCCCTTTGGGAGGAGGCTGGGGTGAGGGCGTTCCCCAGCTTCGGGCAAGGCCCTGGATTCCGGCCTCCACCGGAATGACGGAGGTTATGCAACTGTCCCACTGCCCGTCAGCCCTGCTTCGTCATTCGTTGGGCGTCTCTCCCTGCTCTTCACCCAAGCGTTCGTCCATCTCCTTGAGGAACCTCTCCACCTCCGGAGGAAGGGGGGTGGACTCGGCTTCCTTATGGGCGGCGTCGTAGCTGGCTTCCAACTGCTCCACAAGCTTCTTCGCTTGCGGGTTCCTGGTGAGGGCAGAAGTTATTTGCTGGTACTGGCGGCGTCCCCGCTCCGCATCTATCAGGACGTCGGGGAGGTCGTACATAGAGCAGAGGACTTCCAGGATCCGAGAGACGCCTGAGTAGTCCTCGTCAAGCTGGGCATAGTGGGGCAGCCGGACCAGGAACACCAGGGTTTCTATGCCTGCCTTTGCGGCTTCCTGGCCGATGAGAGTCGTTATGGACGTGGGTCCCTGGTACTGGGACTTCTGTATGCCGTAGCGCTTGGCCGCGTCTTCCGGCACGAATCCGGTCAGCAGCAGTGGGCGGGTGTGGGGCACGGCGTCGGACACGCTGCCCACTTGCGTGTATTTGGTCACGTTGAAATGCTTCAGCAACTCCAGGACCGAGTCCACAAAGTCCTCCCCGAATATGTGGGGCTCCAGCAGGTGGAAGAACAGTATGTCAGGGCCGTCCTCGCGCGTGGCGTGCAGCGCCGTGGTGTTGGGTATGGTGATGCGGCGTTCGGCGCCCACGTTCATCATCCTGGGGCGGTATCTGCTGAAGTCGTAGAACCTGCCGGGCCGCTCTATGCGGCCCATCTCCTTGGCGTCCAGGTGCCGCTCCATCCGGATCAGGGCATGGCGCCCCGCACGGCCCACGTCAACCCATGGCCTGACGGTGACCAGCGCGTGGGTCTCCTTGGACTCAGGAACGGGCTCGTCCACCTGAAAAGCGCCGATTTTCATGCCCTTATTGTGGCAAGAACGTCCTGGATTTGCAACTTGGCGGCGCCGCCGGTCTCGCCGAAAGGTTCACCCGGCCCTTGGGGGGCATGTATAATAGCCGCGCCCTGGAGCGCCGGGGGACTCACGGCTCCGGGGGATTGATCACGGACAATCAGGAGGGACTACAGAATGTACGCGCTTTTCGTAACGGTGAAGATGAAGCCAGAGGTCCGGGAGCAGTTCATCGAGGCCACCCTGGACGACGCCAGGGGCTCCGTTCAAAACGAGCCCAACTGCCTCCGGTTCGACGTTCTCCAGGACCTGGAAGACCCCGACACCGTCTACCTATATGAAGTGTACCGGTCCGAGGAGGACCACCTCAGCCACCGGGAGCAGCCCCATTACAAGAAGTGGCGGGAAACCGTGGACGACTGGTTCGCGGCCGACCTGGCCCGTGTTCGCACCAGCGTTGTCTTTCCCCCCGACGACGCCTGGTCGAAGTAGACCGGACTAGCTGCCGACGGCGGCCAACTCCTCCTCCAGGCATTCCTGGAAGAGAGCAAGGTTCGAGGGATAGGGCCGCAGCTTGTGTTCGTTGACCAGCCGGGCTACTCTCACGACTGCTCGGCTGTAGGGGACTGGGACCTCCAGGTCAGCGGCCTTTTCCACCACTACTCCGTTAAGCTGTTCCACCTCCATCGGAGTCCCTCGGAGGGCGTCGTGGAGGGTTGAAGGGCGGGTGACGGACTTCATGTTGTAGGCCGCCTGCCTTGCCGCCTCCTCCAAATCGGGTCGTTCTCCCGCCGCCGCCTGCCTTATATCGTCCACTCCCAGGACAACTCCCACGCTGCCTGCAAAGTTCCCCAGCTTCATCCCAAGCTGCTCTGCGACGGCGATGGCCTCGGCCTGCAACGCCCAGCGGTATCGGGAGCAGCCGTTGAGGGTGATTTCCCGGCTGTCCCACGAGGTTATGGCCGCCAACAGGTTCGAGCCGCAGTTGACGACGAACTTCGTCCACACCTCGTTCATGATGTTCTCGGAAACTCCGCAGGCGCCCAGGCTTTCGTTCATTACGGCGGCCAGGTTCTCCACTCTCTCTGTGACTCCGCCCTGGTACTCGCCGACCATGTAGTCCATCACGCCGGGAGCGCCTCCCTGTGTGCGGTGAATGTGCCCCGGCTCCCAGGTCTGGCCTCCCATCAGGGTCTCGCATCCGATGGTGCGTTGGGGGCCCACTACGTCGGCGATGGTCGGCTCGTTGATGCCGTTCTGGACGGAGACCACCATCGCATCCCCGGACAAGTATGGCTCTATAAGCTCGCACATGCTCCGCGTGTTGTAACCCTTTACCGACAGGAACACCACGTCCAGCTTTTCAGCCAACCGGTCCAGCTCGTCGGTGTGGACCGCCGGAATGACGCCCTTCCACTCCGACCGTTCGCCGCCGTAGAACCCCGTCATGTGGAACCCGGTGGTCCGTATGGCCTCGACGTGGGCTTTCCAGGGGTCGATGACGGTCAGGTCGCGGCCTCCTCTATAGAGGCCGATAGCCACGATTCCGCCCATGGCTCCGGCGCCTAGCACGGCCATCTTCATGTCCGCCTCCCCAACCAAAGGATGCGGGGCTGATTATAGCATGGGCAGGCCCCGCCATCGGCTCGTGTGGTCATAAGCCCGCGTGGTCATAGACTTATCGTGCGTGTTATCATCCTCATGCCGGGGCCGCGGCCCTCCACATCGGCTAAGGCCCCATTCCGCGGCTGCCGCCGGAAAGACCGGACAGAACGATAAAGAAGGGGTGAATTATGGCGCCTATAAAGGGAAAGGGACTCTCGTTGGTCTTCGCCGACGTAAGCCCCGAAATCGACGACGAGTACAACCGTTGGTACAACGAGGAACACATGCCCGAGCGGGTTGGCGTTAAGGGAATCCTCAGCGTGGCCCGCTACGAAGCCATCCGGGGCGGCCCCAAGTACATCGCCGCAATGGAACTGGAGACCGCCGACGTTGTCAGCCAGCCCCATTTTCAGGAGCTCGTGAAGAACCCCAGCGACTGGACCAAGAAAGTGACTGGACATCCGGGCACCAAGTTCACCCGCATGATCTACGAGATGATACACCCCGCCGAGTTGTCGCCCGAGGCGGCGGCCAGTGAGATGGCGCCGATACTGCAAATCGGACGTATGGATGTTCCGGAGGAGAACGAGGACGAGTTCAACGAATGGTACAACACCGTCTTCGTGCCCGACTTCGAGAAGGTGGAAGGATGCCGGAGGGCCAGGCGATTCAGGGCGGTGCTCGGACAGCCCAAATACTCAGTGGTCTACGAGTTCGACCACGAGGGGGTGTCCCAAACTCCGGAGTGGGCGGCCACCAGAGACGGCAACCCGTGGTCGGCCAAAATCAGGCCCCTGATGACCCACGCGGAAGGCTCGCCGGGTGTCTATAAGAAGATTCGCCAGTTCTGAGCACTCCCAAGGGTCAGTAAACGATCTTCTCAAGAGCCGCACTCAGAGTTGAGATAGTGGACGACAACACCTATCAGGTTGTGCCGCGTCCTGGAAGACTGGCAGAGAATCTCAACCTACCGCATAAAACTTTGTTGGAGAGGATTGCTCCGTTCCGGCAAGCCACCGTGTATTCTTACGTTGTCGCTACAGTTGAATATCGTGACGGTCGCTTATTCCAAACAGGCAGCGGTCCTAATTTTCAGGGGGATTTGGTCACGCTGTGTTCCTGCAAACACTTGATGCGGACATATAGGGATCCAGAGCATTGGGAAGGAGTGTGGATTGCAGGGTTTACAAGTTACACGCACCTGGGGAAAAACAAGCTCTTCTACCTAATGATGGTTTCACAAGCCTTCGAATCTCACAGTGAATTTTGGTCCTCTAACTCTATTGCAGAAGAAGCAAAGATTGCGAAGGCGGCTCACTTGGATAGGTTTGGAGATATCTATCAACCAAAGGACAAGTCGGGCGACCCCTATCTTCACGAGTGCTACTTGGAACCTTGCGAAAAGCATGTCCATTGCGAATCCCGAAATTGGCACAAAGATATAAGCTATCCTGATAGGTTTGGACGCAGACCTGCATTACTCGTTGGAAATCCAGAATACAGCTTTCTATGGGATGAACCTTTGATTTCATCCCCTTTCAAGCTCCCAAGAGCACCGAAAAAAACAACCCTCGCAGATTTGTTACCTTGTGATTGAGTCGAGGCACCAAGCCAAATCACGTAATTACGTTATAACCAAACGAACCAAAAAGCCAGGACCTCCTGCCGCTTGGCGGCGTCCGGCGCTTGTGCTATAATCTCCCTCGTAGAAAGAAAAGGAAAAGGTCCGGAAAAGAAGGGTATGATAGACGGGGAGACAAAGTCCCAGATAATAAGAGAGTACCAACTAAAGGACGGAGACACCGGCTCAACCGAAGTTCAAGTAGCTCTCCTCACCGAGCGGATCAAGGAACTCACCGGCCACCTGAGAGTCCACCACAAGGACGTACACTCTCGCATCGGGCTGTTGAAGCTGGTCGGACAACGGCGCAGTCTCCTTGATTACCTGACGCGAGAAGACGTGGCAAGGTATCGCTCCCTGATAACCCGTTTGGGTCTTCGCCGTTAGTCTACGGCCCCGAAATTTCGGGGCCTTTTTCGTTTTCCTTCTCAATCATTCGTAATGTGAGGCATTGACATTTTCGCTATGCAATATTCCGTACAACGCGACATCAACGGCAAGCAAATAACCCTGGAAACCGGCAAGTTGGCCGAGCAGGCCAGCGGCGCAGTCACCGTCAGGTGTGGGGACACCATCGTGCTGGCGACAGCCGTATTGTCCCAATCTCCCAGACCCAACATAGACTTCCTTCCTCTGACGGTGGACTACGAGGAGAGGCTCTACGCCAGAGGGAAGATCCCCGGCAGCTTCTTCCGCCGGGAGGGACGCCCCTCCACGGAAGCTATACTCTATGGCCGTTTGGCAGACCGTCCCATCAGGCCGCTTTTTCCAAAAGGTTTCTACAACGAGGTCCAGGTCATCCTGACCATCCTGTCGGTGGACCAGGAGAACCCGCCTGAGATTCTGGGGATAATCGGGGCGTCCGCTGCGCTGTCCATATCCCATGCCCCCTTTGACGGGCCCATCGGCGCCAGCCGGGTGGCCATGGTGAACGGCGGCTATGTCATCAACCCCACCTACGAGGACCTGACCGGCGCCAGGCTTAACGCCATAGTCGCAGGCACGAGAGACGCCATCATGATGGTGGAGTCAGGATCGAAGGAAGTCTCCGAAGAAGAGGTCCTTACCGCCATCCAGAAAGCCCAGGAAGCAAACGTGTTGATCGTGGACATGATCGACGAGTTGACTTCTAAAGCCGGGGTCCCCAAGATGCAGGTTACGCCCAAAACGTCCAACGATGACCTGATGTCAGCCATCAACACCATTCTGAACGGCAGGCTGGGTCAAATCCTGGACTCGGGAAGCGACAAGGCCCAAATGGAGAACGGCCAGAACGACCTGGAAACTGAAGTTAAAGAGAGACTCCAGGACGACTACGCCGCAGATGAAATCTCCGGAGCCTTCGATTCCATACTCAAAGACCAGGTGCGCTCCCGAATACTGGACCGTGGCCAACGCCCCGACGGCCGGGGACTCAAGGACATCCGGCCCATCAGCTGCGAGGTGGGGGTTCTGCCGCGCACCCACGGCACGGGCCTGTTCAAGCGGGGGCAGACCCAGGTGCTCACGGTGGCCACTCTGGCCGGCGTCGGCATGAGGCAGATGCTGGACACTCTGAGCCCCGACGAGTTCAAACGCTACATGCACCACTACAACTTCACTCCCTACTCCACCGGCGAGGTCAAACGGGTGGGTTCGCCGGGCCGAAGAGAGATAGGCCACGGGGCGCTGGCCGAACGCGCCGTTGAGGTGATGATCCCGAGCGAAGAGGAGTTTCCCTACACCATACGCCTGGTCTCCGAGGTCCTCAGCTCCAACGGGTCGACGTCCATGGCCAGCGTTTGCGGCTCCACCCTAGCGCTGATGGACGCCGGCGTTCCCATAGAGAGACCCGTAGCGGGTGTAGCCATGGGGCTGATCAAGGGGGAGGGTGAAAAATACTCCGTCTTGACCGATATCCAAGGCATGGAAGACCACCTGGGAGACATGGACTTCAAGGTGGCCGGGACCTCGGAAGGCATCAACGCCCTGCAAATGGACATCAAAGTAAAAGGTCTAACCCATGAGATTCTAAAGGACGCCTTGGCCCAGGCCAAGGAAGCCCGTTTGTTCATACTCGACAAGATGGTCGAGGCAATATCCACTCCAAGAGAGACCCTCAGCCAGTATGCCCCCAAGATGCTCCGATTGATGATACCAGTGGACAAGATCGGGACCCTGATCGGTCCCGGCGGCAAGACCATCCGCGGAATTCAGGAGGAGTTGGGAGTCACGATAGACACGCAGGACACCGGCGCGGTGACCATCGGCGGGTCAAACCAGGACACCCTCGAGAGGGCGAGGGACCGCATTGAAGGCATGACCCGGGAGATAACCGTGGGCGACATATTCACCGGAAAGGTGTCACGCACCGCCAGCTTCGGCGTGTTCGTAGAGCTCACTCCAGCTAAAGACGGCCTCATCCGCACGGAC
This sequence comes from Dehalococcoidia bacterium, assembly GCA_965237875.1. Classification (GTDB taxonomy): domain Bacteria; phylum Chloroflexota; class Dehalococcoidia; order Lucifugimonadales; family JAGWBF01; genus DAOUJI01. The sequence continues at coordinate 533,473 of CBDEGP010000002.1, read as the reverse complement.
GACATGGCCGACACCGACGAGGAATTCAACATCGGGGACGAGGTCACCGTGATGGTGCAGGAGATAGACCACATGGGCCGGATAAACCTCTCCAGGCGGGCCCTGTTCGGCGATGCAACTCCACGGGAGTCGCGGGAACCTTCTCTAAGGGGACCTCGCCCACCCGGACCTCGGCCAGGCGGCCCAGGCTTTGGATCAAGAGGCGCTCCCGGCAGAGGGAGGCCTGGACCTGGTGGACCTGGTGGACCTGGCGGAGGACCCAGACGCGGAGGGTTCGGCGGCGGCAGACCGGGAGGAGGCCCAGGCCGCCAGGGAAACGGTCCAGGGGTCCAACGATAAGCAATCGGCCTAATGCTGCTCGACCGAGCGTTTTAGGGCGCCACTTACAACCGCCGACTTTCAACTCTGTGTGGGGAGGCTCAGATGGCTTCCATCAAAGTTGCGATAAACGGGGCGCTGGGAAAGATGGGGTCGGAGGTGGTCTCGGCCCTCTGCAAAGAGCCGGACATGCTGCCTGTGGCCGGAATTGATCCCCGCGCCGACCGTGACTCTCTGGCCCTCCCGGACGGCTCAGGTTCCATACTGCTGTCAAACGACCTCAGCCAGGCAATCGAGGCGACCGGCCCCCAGACGGTGGTGGACTTCACCACGTCCGACGCAGTGCCCGCCTCGGCGCGAGCAGCCACGGTGGCCGGAGTCCACATGGTCATCGGGACCACCGGCCTGAGCGACGCCACCCTGGAGCAGTTGGACCAGATGGGAAACGAGAACGGCGTAGGGATATTCGTAGCCCCCAACTTTGCTCTCGGGGCCGTGCTGCTTATGCACCTGGCCAAACAGGCGGCGCCCTACTTCGAGTACGCCGAGATCATCGAAGCCCACCACGAGGCGAAAATCGACTCCCCGTCCGGAACGGCCCTGGCCATTGCCCGGTCCATCGCCGGAGACAAACAGTTCGAGCACAACGACCCGGAAAAGCAGACTTTGGACGGGACCCGGGGCGGCAATCACAACGGCGTCAGCGTACACAGCATGAGAATGGCGGGACGGAGCGCCCATCACGAGGTCGTCTTTGGCACGGCTGGGCAAACCGTATCCCTGCGCCACGACGTATTGGGACGGGACTGCTACATGCCGGGAGTTATGCGGGCCATCCGGGAAGTTGTGAACCTGAAAGGCCTTGTGGTAGGCTTGGATAAGATTCTGGGCCTTTGACGGCTGAGTAGGACCATGAAACCCGTAAGCATCGCCGTAGTCGGCGCCACCGGCGCCGTCGGACGCGAGTTCCTCAACATCCTGGAAACCAGAGACTTTCCCCTGAGAGACATTAAGCTATGCGCTTCTCATAGGTCCGCCGGAAAGCGCATCAAGGTCCGCGGAGAAGAGTTGGTTGTGGAGGAGGCCGCCCCTGAGAGCTTCGACGGAGTGGACATCGCCTTCATATCCGCGTCCACCGCGCTGAGCGGCGAACTCGGACCCATCGCTGCACAAAGGGGCGCGCTGGTCATCGACGACAGTTCATACTTTCGCATGAACCCCGACGTGCCGTTGGTGGTCCCCGAGGTCAACGGCGAGGACGTAGAGCAGCACCGGGGGATTATCTCCATCCCAAACTGTTCCACAACTCCCCTGGTAATGGCTGTCCATCCTTTGAACAGGGCCAGTCCTATCCGGCGGGTCGTGGCAGACACGTACCAGTCGGTTTCCGGCGCCGGCGGCGCCGCGATGGACGAACTCCGAGAGCAGACCCGCACTCTTCTGGACGGGGGCGAGGCGACTCCCAAGGCCCAGCCGCACCAGATAGCCTTCAACGTCATCCCGCGCATAGATTCGTTCGGAGAGGACGGTTACACCAGAGAAGAGACCAAGATGATCAACGAGACCCGTAAGATCATGCACAAGCCGGACATGGCCGTATCTGCTACGTGCGTACGGGTCCCGGTCTACATCTCCCACAGCGCCGCAGTGCACGTGGAGTTCGACGACCCCATCTCTCCCGACGACGCCCGGCAACTCCTGTCGGAAATGCCTGGAGTCCGGGTGGTGGACGACCCCCAAAGCGGCGGATACCCTATGCCCTGGGACGCCGCAGGCGCCGACGATGTCTTTGTGGGCCGTATCAGGAAAGACGCCTCCCACCCCAACGGCCTGGTGTTGTGGATGGTTTCGGACAATCTGCGCAAGGGAGCGGCTTTGAACGCCCTCCAGATTGCCGAAGAGGTCCTCAAACGCGGCTGCCTGATCCCCACTACGGCCGGCAGCTTCTCCTAGGCCCGGGCCCACAATCTGTGCGGGCCTTCACGCCCTCGGCCTCGACGGGAGAGGGTCGGAGCCTGCCCTGAGCCTGCCGAAGGGGTGAGGGTGACAATGGCGTCGATGCCAAGTTGCCAACTTGATATTCATGGTGTAGAGTCCCTTTACGTACACTCTTTAGCGGTCCGATGTAACGGGCGATTGTGATGGAGCTCATCAGATGCCTTTTCAAAGGACAAAATTCTAACGGACAGGGCAGTGGGAACGTTTTCGGTAACAGTTGAAGTTGGGAACATAGACGGCAGCGAGCCTATGGCCATAGAGGCTCTTGTTGACACGGGCGCCCTTTATTCAATGGTCCCGGCTTCAATCTTGAACCGGTTGCATATACAACCTCAACGGTATGAGACATTCGAGCTCGCAGACGGCGCCGATATTGAATATGGCGTCGGAACGGCTCGCATGATTTTGGAAGGGCGCGATGGATGGTGCCCTGTGATTTTTGGTCTGGATGTCGAGAGTTTGCTGGGAGCTACAACGCTGGAAATCCTTAGCCTCACAGTGGACCCAATGTCACAGCGATTGTCGCCGGTAAAGCGGTGCGTTCGGCCCATCTAAAAAGCTCTTACGCTCGTGGGCTATCTTTCGATATAGGCGCGTTAAAATATGACTCCCCACTCCCCCACCTCCGGCGCCCAAGCCTTGGCCTGAAAAGGAGGTCCAACATGGCAGAGATAGGCCGACTAATCACAGCGATGGCCACGCCTTTCGACGAGGCGGGACAGGTGGACTACGGCCAGGCCAAACGTCTTGCCAACGCTCTCCTGGACTCCGGCTCCGACGGCCTGGTGGTGTCCGGCACCACCGGAGAGTCCCCAACCCTCTCCACGGACGAGAAGCTGCGCCTTTTCTCTGAAGTCAAGGAGGCCATAGGAGAGAGGGGAGCCGTCATAGCCGGCACGGGAAACTACAACACCGCCGAGAGCGTCGAGCTTAGCCGCGAGGCCGAGGCCGCTGGCGCAGACGCCCTGCTGCTGGTGGTCCCCTACTACAACAAACCCCCTCAAGAGGGACTCTACCAACACTTCAAGACCGTGGCGGAAAGTGTCAACATTCCCTGCATTCTATACAACGTGACCAGCCGCACGAGCCTGAACATGACCCACGACACCACCATCCGCCTCAGCCGCGTGGACAACATCGTGGGCGTAAAGGAAGCGGGCTCGGACATGGACCAGATTGCCCGCATCATTGACGGCTCCCAGGGCGGGTTCCGTGTATGGAGCGGCAACGACAACGAGACCTTCTACATGATGGCTATGGGGGGCTACGGCGTGGTGAGCGTAGCGTCCCATCTGGTGGGAAGCCAGATCAAGCAGATGATGGGCTATCTGCTTGAGGGAGACGTGGAGAAGGCTGGCGCGGAGCACCGCAGGCTGCATCCCATCTTCAAGGTCCTTTTCGTTGTATCCAACCCCATACCTCTCAAGTACGCGCTTAACAAGGTCGGTTTCAACGTGGGGATGCCCAGACTGCCTCTGGTGCCCTGCGACGCCGCCTCAGCCGCCCAGATTGACTCCGTCCTGGAGCGCTACCACATAGACCTGCCGGTCGCTTAAGCCGAGCGTACTCGTCGCCACACCGGGGGGCCTAAGGCCAAGGCACGCGAAAGGCCGCTAGAGGACGGGCTTTATGGGGATGGTTTCCCAGCGCTCGGGGCCTGTTGAGATGAGGTGCACCTCGCAACCCATCAGCGTTTCCAGCCGCCTGATGTAGGCCAACGCCTGGGATGGAAGGCGTGACAACTCGGTGGCGCTCGCAGTGGGTTCACTCCAGCCGGAGAGCTCCTCGTAGATGGGAATGCACCGGGCCAGCATGTCCGCCGAGGACGGGAAGTGGTCTATAGCTTTTCCGTCCAACTCATATCCGACGCATATCTTCAGAGACTCATAGCCGTCCAGCACGTCCAGCCGAGTGAGTATCAACGACGTGAACCCATTGACTCTGGCGCTGTAGCGGGCGGCCACGGCGTCGAACCATCCGATGCGGCGGGCCCGTCCGGTGGTTGCGCCATACTCCCAGGCCTTCTCCCTGAGCACAGACGCCGTCTCCTCGTCCATCTCGGCAACCAGAGGTCCGCTGCCCACCCGAGTCGAGTAGGCCTTGAACACCCCCAAGATGCCCTCGATTTCCCTGGGACTGAGGCCAAGTCCGGTGCATGCGCCGCCGATGGACGGGGACGACGAGGTGACGTAGGGGTACGTGCCGTGGTCCAAGTCCAGAAGAGTCCCTTGAGCGCCCTCCAGAAGAACTTTTTCACCCCTGCCCAGACTCTCGTGGACTATGTGCTCCGCAGGCGTCAAGTACGGGTTGAGCGTCTCCTTCCACTCGATGCATTTGGCGTAGACATCGCCGAAGGAGACGGGGTCCGCCTCGTACACCTTGGTAATCAGGGAGTTTTTCCAGTCCAGGATGCCCTTCAAACGGGCCTTGAGAGAGTCCAGGTCCAGCAAGTCCCCGGCTCGGATTCCGGACCGGGCCGTCTTGTCCATGTAGGCCGGTCCCACTCCTCGTCCGGTGGTCCCCAGCGCCCCTTCACCACGGGACTCCTCCTCCAGACGGTCCAGCAGGATGTGGTAGGGCATGATCAGGTGCGCCCTCTCGTCCACGTAAAGCCGGCTGGTGTCCACACCTCTTTCTTGCAGCCCCTCGGTCTCTTCCATGAGAACGTCCGGGTCCACGACGACGCCGTTTCCGATTACGCAACGGGTATGGGGCCAGAATATACCGGAGGGGACCAGGTGGAGACTGAAATGCCCCTGGTCGTTGATGACAGTGTGTCCGGCGTTGTTGCCGCCGGCGTAGCGGACTACACAGCTGGTCTTTTCGGCCAGGTAGTCCACGATTTTCCCCTTGCCTTCATCCCCCCACTGGCCGCCTATGGCGGCATAAGCCGGCATCTTTCCTCCGAGGAGTTGGAGTCCTGCGCACAGTCAGCCCGCCGAATATACGGGAAGCGAATCGTTTCCGAGGTCGTAGACGGCAGGGCTGGAGCGACCTGTAATAGAAGGTCCAACTTACAAAAAAGCTCACAGGAGTATACCAAAAACGGCGCCCCAAAGGAAGGACGGCCGCGCACCGCACGGGGTCTTTCGGTTATTCCCCCTCACCCCCACCCTCTCCCGTCAAGGCGAGGGGGCAATGTCCCTTCTCCACTGGCGGGAGAAGGTTAGAGCTTACCCTGAGCTTGCCGAAGGAATGAAGAGGAGAGGCATGCGAGGGATTAGTTGAATCGGAGAAGCGGGTACAATCGAAAGGCCCGGTGCGCGCCGTTTCTTTGTCAGCCCTTTCCCCTATGCTATAATCTCAGGTGGAACTACGGCTTCTGTAAGAGAATAATCCGGCGGCCCGACGTACGACGGCAAACGGGTCAAAGACTGTTGTGAGAGGGGAACGATGGGTCCATTCCAACAGCTGTCTGTGCTTACCGGCAACGCTCACGGTCAACTGGCCAAGGATGTGTGCGGCTATCTCGACATTCCCGTCGGCCAGGCGGAGGTGTTCAAATTCGGAAACGACAACACCTTTGTGAGGATTCTGGAAAATATCCGCCAGAAGGACGTCTTCATCATTCAACCCACGTCGGCTCCGGTTAACGACCACCTTGTGGAGCTGCTTATCATGATCGACGCCGCTAAAAGAGCGTCGGCGGGCAGGGTGACGGCCGTCATTCCCTACTACGGTTACGGCCGCACCGACAAGAAAGACCAACCCAGAGTGCCCATTACGGCTAGGCTGGTAGCGGACCTGCTTACCGCTGCGGGAGCCAACAGGCTGCTTACGATGGACCTGCACGCGGGCCAGATACAGGGGTTCTTCAACATCCCCGTGGACGAGCTCACGGCCCTAACTCTGCTGAGCCGCTACTTCCTCGACAAGCAGCTGGACGACCCGGTGGTGGTGGCCACGGACATCGGGATAAGCAAACGCGCCAGAGACATGGCCGAGCGTTTGGAGGCCCCCCTCGCCATCATCGAGAAGCGGCGCGTGAGCAACGACGACCAGAGTGAGACCCTGAACATCATCGGTGAGGTCGAAGGCAAAACGGCCCTGGTCTTCGACGACGAGGTGGCCTCCGGCAGCTCCATGCTGGGGGCGGCGGAGGCCCTCAACCAGCGGGGAGTGAAGGAAATCTACGCCTGCGTCACCCACCCCGTCCTAACGGGCGCCGCCGCGTCGAATATCATTAACAGCCCCCTCACCGAGCTGGTGGTGACGGACACCATCCCGGTGTCTGAAGAAAAGCGCAACGGAAAGATAACAGTGCTGTCTGTGGCCCCTCTGCTGGGGGAAGCAATACGCCGCATCCACGAGGGGGAATCCGTAGGGGCCTTGTTCGGATAGCCCTTCAGCCAAGGGGTGTCCCAAAGGTGTTTTGATGAGCATCCTCGGTAAGATTTTCAGCGACCCGGCGGAGAAAACGTCCAAGAAGCATCAACCGCTGGTGGACAAGATAGGCCCTTTCGAGAGCCGGTTGGAAGGGCTTACCGACGAGCAGCTAAAGTCAAAGACGGCTCAATTCAAGGCGGACCTGGAAGAGGGCGCCAGCCTGGACGACCTGCTGCCCGAAGCCTTTGCCGTCGTGCGTGAAGCGGCCAAGCGCACTCTCGGCCTCCGCCACTACGACGTTCAACTCATGGGAGGACTCGTACTCCACCAGGGCAAGATCGCCGAGATGAAGACCGGCGAGGGGAAAACCCTGGCGGCCACCCTGCCGGTGTACCTGAACGCCCTCAGCGGGCGCGGCGTCCACATAGTCACGGTCAACGACTACCTGGCCAAACGGGACACGGTCTGGATGGGAGCCGTATACCGTCTGCTGGGTCTGAGCGTCGGCTGCCTTCAGCACGACGCCGCCTACCTGTACGACCCCGACTCGGAAGACGGCGACGTTTCCATGCGGCATCTCACGCAGGTCACCCGCGCCGAGGCCTACAGGGCCGACGTCACCCACGGCACCAACAACGAGTTCGGGTTCGACTATCTCAGGGACAACATGGTGGTGGACCCGGCGCTCCAGGTCCAACGAGAGAGAAACTACGCCATCGTCGACGAGGTGGACAATATCCTTATCGACGAGGCCAGGACTCCGTTAATCATATCCGGTCCCGCGGAAGAACCGGTCCAGCTCTATTACACCGTCGCACGTCTGGCGCCCAGCTTGGACGAATCAGACTACAGCCTCGACGACAAGACCAGCAGCATTTCCCTCCACCCCAGCGGAATCTCCAAGCTTGAGAAAGCATTAAACGTACAAAACTTGTACGACGCCCAAAACTATCACATGGTCCACTACGTGGAGAACGCCCTTACCGCCCACATTGTCAAAAAGCGGGACAAGGACTACGTGGTAAGGGACGGCCAAGTTATCATCGTGGACGAATTCACCGGAAGGCTGCAGCCGGGACGCCGCTGGTCGGACGGGCTTCATCAGGCGGTGGAGGCCAAGGAGGGGCTGAAGGTCCAGCGCGAAAGCATTACCTATGCCACCATCACCCTCCAAAACTACTTCCGAATGTACGACAAGCTGGCAGGCATGACCGGAACGGCGGTCACCGAGTCGGAGGAGTTTTTCAAGATATACGGGCTGGACGTGGCTTCCATACCAACGCACAGTCCGATGATCAGAGACGACCACCCCGATTTGATCTACAAAACCGTCGAAGGCAAATGGAACGCCGTAGTCCAAGACCTCCAACAAGTCAACGAATTGGGCAGACCGATTCTAGTTGGGACCACGTCCATAGAGAGCTCCGAGCGCCTCAGTTCGATGCTCAACCGCAAGGGCATCCAACACGAGGTGCTGAACGCCAAGCAGCACGAGCGGGAAGCTCTCATTGTCGCCCAGGCCGGAAAACCGGGCTCCATCACCGTAGCCACCAACATGGCCGGCAGGGGAACGGACATTGTCCTGGGAGGCAACCCTGAGAGCCTCGACATCCCGCCGGACCAGTGGGAGACGGACCACAACAAGGTAATCGAGTTGGGCGGCCTCTATGTGGTGGGCACCGAACACCATGACGCCCGCCGCATAGACAACCAGCTCCGGGGCCGGTCCGGACGCCAGGGCGACCCCGGCTCATCCAGGTTCTACTCATCCCTCGAGGATGACCTGCTGCGAAGATTCGGAGGGGACCGCATAAAGGGCATAATGGGCATGATTGGCCTGGATGAAGACACGCCCATCGAGAACCGCATAGTCACCAAGTCCCTGGAAAGCGCACAGGTGAAGGTGGAAGGCCACCACTTCGAGGTGCGCAAGCATCTTCTCGAATACGACGACGTGCTGAACAACCAGCGCAAGGTCATCTACGACCAGAGGACCAAGGCTCTGAGAAACGGGGAACTGAAGAGCGCCATCGGCGAGATGGTGGAGCAGGAGATAGGCGCGCTTATATCCACCCATCTGCTGGGCAGGGAACATGAAGGCTGGGACGTCGACGGTCTCCTGGCTGAACTTAACGCCATATTCCCAGCGCCCAGAGAGTTGGACACCGAGGAGAAGGCGCTCGCCTTCTCGAAAAGTCAGATACAGGAGCGGTTGGTCGAGGCGGCCCATGACGTCTACTCCCAACGGGAAACTGTCTTGGGTGAAAACGACATGCGGACCCTGGAGCGGCTTCTGATGCTGCGCACGTCCGACGTTCATTGGGTGCAGCACCTCACCACCATGGACAACCTTCGCCAGGGCATCGGGCTTCATGCCTACGGCCAGAGGGACCCCCTGGTTATGTATAAATCGGAAGGCAGCAGGATGTTCCAGCAGCTTCAGGACCGGATGCGGCAGGACATCGTACACACTGTCTTCAACTCGTCCCTGGGACCCCCCAAGGGCGGAAGCCGTGGAGCTCCCAGGGACAGACCGGACAACCCCAGCCCAATGCAAGCAGCCTCAGGGCGTCAGAAAGGGAATGGCGTCATGGGGGGCCGCAAGGTGGGACGAAACGACCCCTGCCCTTGCGGAAGCGGCAAGAAATACAAACGCTGCCATGCCATGGCGGCCTAGCAGGAAAGAGCGGTCTTTATGCCCATCAACAACCAACAGATCGCTCAGGTCTTCGACAACATGGCCGCGTTCCTTGAGATGAAGGGCGACAGCTTCTTCAAGATCAGGGCATACCAACGGGCCGCCAGGACCATCGAGAACCTCTCGTTTTCCCTCGAAGACGCAGTCCGGGACGAGATGGACCTTGCTGAGATACCCGGATTCGGAGAGGCCATAAGCTCCAAGACTATAGAGCTGGTGACCACCGGCAGGATGGCCGCTTACGAGGAGCTGAAGGCAGAGTTTCCCGAAGGCGTGCTCGACCTCACCGAGATTCCCGGCGTAGGCCCCAAGACCGCCATCACCATAGCCCGGGAGCTGGGAATATCCAGCCTCGACGGGTTGGAACAGGCCATCCACGACGGGCGCATCCACCAGGTCCCAAAAATGGGTGAGAAGGCTGCCCAGAACCTTCTCAAGCACATCGAATACATGCGCGGCAAGGGAAACGGTCCCGCATGAACAGGGAAGACACCGCCCAGGTCATCGACTCTCCCGACCATGCGCCGGAACCGCAGTCCGAACCGGACAATGCGGAAGTCCTCGGTCATTTTCGTAAAGCGGTCGAGTCGGGTCAGCCCTGGACCCTCGCGCTTCTGGAAGCCGTGGGTATGTGGACTGTCGCCGCCGAGGAGCATGACGGTCGAGAATACTCATACCTGCTTCACGGAGAAGCCTTCGACTGGGTGGTGCTCGCCGAGAGGCTATGTTCGGACATAGACGGCCTGGTCCCGGCCGACGAGAAGGAGGACCTTCTCTTTGAGGGCCTGCTGCCCGGGGACGTGGACGATCGGAAGTTCAAGGGCCTCATAGGGTCGAGCAAGCACCAGGCCGTGCTTAATTTCTGGTACGGAGTGGTCGTGGAAGAGGCGCTTCAGCTGGCCGTCGAGGAAGAGGCCAGGAAACGACGTCTAGCCAAGGGGTACACCGACAGTGAAGACCTGATAGAAGACGCCTTCACTATTCTCTACCAGGAAAACAGGACCGACCTTGCCAGGCGATTCCTCAAGTCAAAAGGCGCTCCGACCCGCCGGTCAATGAGCCTGACGGAGTTAAAGGAGTTCACATACTGGCTGTTCAAGCGCAGGGTTGAGTTATGGGACCCCGCCAGAGTGGCCAGCGACACCCGCAAAGGACTGGACAGACTCACACGGCTGAAGGCGTCCGCCTCCGCGCGTACAATAAGGCTCTGATCAGCCTGCGACTACCCCTTCTCCCTTGGCGGGAGAAGGTTGGGATGAGCGGGAACCAAGTTCCCACCCCTCGTCTTTCCGGCGAAGGCCGGAATCCAGGGCCTTGCCTGAAGCTACGGAACGCCCTCACCCCATCCCTCTCCCAAAGGAGACCTTTGCATAACCTCCGTCTTTCCGGCGGAGGCCGGAATCCAGGGCCTTGCCCGAAGCTGGGGAACGCCCTCACCCCATCCCTCTCCCAAAGGGAGAGGGGGTTGCCGCAAAGGTCTCCTGGCGACAGAAGCCGGACCTAGCCCCTGAGTTGGTCCAGCGCCTCATGGAGCCTGGCTCTCCGGTCAGCCAACCCCTGCAGACGCTCCCGCTCCTGCTCCACAACCTCTTCCTTGGCTTTGGCGACAAAGTTGGGGTTGGAAAGAAGCGCCTCCACCCGGTCCAGATTGGAGACGCACTCCTTCATCTCCTTTCCCAACCGGTCGCGCTCAGCGGCCAGGTCCACCAGGCCCTCCAAAGGCAGCGTGACCACCAGAGGGTCTACAACCAAGGTCATGGACTGGACGGCTTTGCCGTCGCCGTTCGGGTTTTCAGCCCCACTGTTCACGATGTGGAGCGGCGAGACGCGGGCCAGGGCCTTGATGGACTCGGCCTCCTCCTCCACCGCTTCCCTCATGGAGTTGGCCGCGACGGTGGCTTCAAGCGTCTGCGCCGCCGGAATTCGGAGCTGCGCCCGCGCATTCCGGATTGCCCTGATGGCGGATATGAGGGCCGTCATGTCCCGGTTGGACGATTCATACACACGGCTGTCGTCGTAGGTCGGGTAGGGCGCAATCATAATGGACTCGGGTAAATCGCCTTCGTCCGGCAACCGGCTTCGCAGGTTCTTCCATACCTCCTCGGTGATGAAGGGCATGAATGGGTGAAGAAGGCGTAGGGTCCGTTCCAGGACGTGGGAAAGGACACGCAGAGGCGACGTATCTCCCGCCCTAAGCCGTATCTTGGACAGCTCGATATACCAATCACAGTAGTCGCCCCAAAGGAATTCGTACACCTCTCTCTGGGCTTCACCAAACTCATAGGCTTTGAGATTGGCTTGAACGGCGCCGGTGACCTGGTTCAGCCGGTGCATAATCCAGCGGTCCTGGCGGGGCGCGTCCTGAGCGACCTCCCCATCGGACCATCCCTTCAAGAGGTCAGGATCAGCCCCCTCCAAGCTGGACATAACGAACCGCGACGCGTTCCACAACTTGTTTGCGAAGTTGCGGCTGGACTCCAGCTTGGACTCACCGACGCGCAGGTCGTTGCCGGGGGCGGTCCCCGCAGTCAGCGCGAATCTGAGGGCGTCGGCTCCGTATTCGTCGAGCAGCTGAAGAGGGTCCACCACGTTGCCCCTGGTCTTGCTCATCTTTATGCCCTGTGCATCCCTGATCAAGCCGTGCAAGAAGACGGTGTGAAACGGCTCGCGGTCGGTGTTGACCAGACCCATCATGATCATCCGGGCCACCCAGAAGAAGAGGATGTCATACCCCGTCTCCATGACGAAGGAGTCATGGCCCATAGAGGCGTGGTCGTGGCTCTGCCAGGGGTAGAAGTAGCCCATGTCGTCGCTGTCCTGGGGCCAGCCAAGGGTGGAGTGGGTCCATAGACCCGAAGAGAACCAGGTGTCCAGCACGTCCGGGTCCTGTTCGATGTCAGCCGACTTGCACCCGATGCATTCCGCCGGGTCCTCCACTGCCGCGAACTCTTTGCCGCAAGCTCCGCAATTCCAGACGGGGATCCTGTGGCCCCACCACAGCTGGCGGCTGACGCACCAGTCCCTGATGTTCTCAAGCCAGTTCCGGTACACCGCTCCGAACCTCTCCGGAATAATGCGGATGCGCCCCTCAGCCACTGCGGAATAGGCCATCCCCGCGATGGACTCCGAATCGGTGTGATGTCCGACGTTGATGAACCATTGGGCGCTGACCAGCGGCTCCACGACCGTCTTGCAGCGCTGGCAATGGCCTACCGAGTGGTGATGGGTCTCTCGCCGTTCCAGCAGCCCTTCCGACTCCAGCTGGGCAACCACGCCCTTCCGGGCCTCGAACCTGTCCTGGCCCTGATACGGCCCGGCGTCAGAGGTCATGGTACCGTCCAGACCGATGACCGTAACCTGCTCCAACCCGTGGCGTTGCCCTATGTCGAAGTCTACGGGATCGTGGGCGGGGGTCACCTTCAATGCTCCCGTTCCGAACTCCGGGTCGATGGCGTCGTCGGCGACCACCGGTATCTCCCTGCCTATGATGGGAAGAACCAGCTTGCCGCCGATCAAATGCGCATATCGCTCGTCGTTAGGGCTGACGGCCACGCCGGTGTCTCCCAGCATGGTCTCGGGCCTCGTGGTTGCAACCACCACCGAGCCGGCGCCGTCGGCCAAGGGGTATCGGATGTAGTAGAGGCCCCCTTCCAATTCCTCGTGCTCCACTTCCAGGTCTGACAGGGCAGTGGAGCACCTTGGACACCAGTTGATGATGCGCTCGCCCTTGTATATGAGGTCCTGGTCGTACAGGTTCACAAACGTAGTGCGCACTGCCAGGCTGGGGCCCGGGTCCAGCGTGAAGCTGAGCCTGGTCCAGTCGCAAGAGGCGCCCAGACGCTTGTGCTGCTCGTCAATCCGGTTGCCGTACAGCCTCACCCATTCCCATACCCGCTCCTCGAACTTCTCCCGTCCGATTTCATACCGGGATGAGCCTTCCCTGGCCAGCTGCTGCTCCACCACCCACTGGGTGGCGATGCCCGCGTGGTCTTTCCCCGGCAGCCACAATGTGGGGTCGCCCATCATTCTATGCCAGCGGGCCAGAATGTCTTCCACGGACGCAGTCAAGGCGTGGCCCAGGTGCAGCTCGCCCGTGACGTTCGGCGGGGGCATGATGATGACAAAGGGGACCTTGTTGGGGTCGGGCGTCGGGGTGAAGTACCCCGCATCCATCCACGACTGGTAGATGCGGGACTCCACGTCCGCTGCCTTATACGCCTTTGGAATGTCGCTCCCGGGCTGAGAGGCCATGTTCCGTCCTTTTACGGCGTTATCATGCGGTTGAGTTCGTCAGAGATGCGGTTATTCCTTACGCTCTTAAAGAGTCAGCTCCATCGCAGGGATGAGACGGTGGTGAGTTGTGTCGGCAATCAATCCGAAACTTTGCAACGTCACAGCGCCTAACAGAAACCTGCCTTCCGGTCCAAACATGACCTGACTGACGCGTTCTCTATCTCCAATCTTGAAACGCGCTTCCCCGACGCCCAACACCTTTGTGCTCCCATCGGCCAAAGTGAAGCTGATTTCTTCCATCGGCGTCAAACCAAGTTTGTGTCGGAGCAAAGAGTCAGGCAACATCGAATACACCGCACCGGTGTCAACCAGCACTTCCACCGACTGAAACTCGGCGTCATTGAGATTGCTTACCTCAACCCAAGTCTGGAAACTTCCCATCGTACGCCTGACCCCTCCTGATTATGGTTGCGCCGGCATGGTGACCATTCTACCAAGACGTCCCGACTTTTTTCTCCACGCATGAGTATGTCAGTCTCAGAAAACGCCATCAAGAGTAGGTGAAGACTCAAGGACGGTAATCTCGTCGAGTCTTGGTTTCGGTTACCTTATCACAGGCGACGTTCGAAGCCTACGGCGGCATGTCCAGCCCATGTGCTTGTTACCATCGACCTTAATTGATGACATGAGGCCCGCGAAAATAGACCCGCTGCGAGGCGTCAGTTATTCGGCCAGGGGGATGGCGACGGAGACGCGGGGCACGTCTCCCACTGCCTTGGTGGTGTGGCCTCTGCCTGTCAGGTCATCGGCCAGAAGCACGTCTCCGGCGCCGAACCTCCTGACAGTCCCGTCGCCAATGCCTATCTCTACGCCGCCCTGCAGCGTAATCACGTACTGACGCCTGGGCGCAACGTGCCAGTCAGAGAAGTTGCCGGATTCTACGCACCTGAACCGGATTCCCGTGGCCGGCTGTAGGTCAGCTGTCCAGTTTATCCCTTCCGGCATTGGAAGGTCCTCGAAATGGGACTCCCCGTCGTCTCCCGTGTATATGCGTACAAACATGCTTTCACTCCTTGTCTAATGTCGTCTTTCCGGCGCAGGCTGGAATCCAGAAAGGCGCCTTGGTGTTCCGAGCGCCAGGGCGACCAGCCGGTCGCCCCTACGACGCAGCCGCTCTGATATGTAGGGCTAGCAGGCGGGGCGTTCAACCACCGACGCTGCTATCTTGCGCTTGACCAGTTGGCCGTCTCCGAGTTGGCCGTAGAACTGTCCGTTCTCCACAACGACCTTGCCCCTGAGGATGGTGGACGTGGGCCAGCCCTGTATGTCCCAGCCGTCCCAGATGGAGTAGTCGCTTATGTGCAGGTCCGACATGGTCAGCTTCTTTCTTACATCCGGGTCTATGAGGACGATGTCGGCGTCGCTTCCCGGGGCTATGGCGCCTTTCCTCGGATAGTAGCCCATGATCTTGGCGGCGTTGGAGGACGTGATCTCCACGAACCTCTCCAGGCCCATGCCCCGTTTCGCTACGCCCTCACTGTAGGCGATGCCGACGCGGGTCTCGGCCCCGGAGTGTCCGCCGGTCACGTCGAACACCGTCTGCCCCGCAAGTTTGGTGGCCAGATCGGTGCAGTACTCGTCGGTGGCCATGCAGTTGATGCCGCCCTTTATCAGGCCGTCCCACAGCGCGAGCCTGTCGTCCTCCGACTTCAGGGACGGGTAAGTATGGTACTTCATGCCGTCGGGCTCTTTGTAGTTCTCAGCATTGAAGGTAACGTAGTTGTGCAGCGTCTCGCCGTAGATGGGCAGGCCCTTTCCACGGAACTCCCGTATGGCGTTCACCCCCTCTTTCGCGCTGACGTGGACGAAATAGACGGCGGCGCCCGTCCACTCGGCCAGCTTGAGGACCCGCCGGAAGGATATGTCCTCGGACATGTTGTTGTGCACCTCATAGAGGCGGTGGTGCTCGGTGCGCTCCTCTTCCTGCAACTTGGAGTACATGAACTGCACTATGTCATCGTCCTCGGAGTGGACGAACACCATGCCCCCGGCCCCCTTCACCTCCTCCATGATCGCCGAAAGGTGGCCCATTCCCACCAACCTTCTCTCCTCCACGGACATCTTGGACACGGGGCGGACGTTGGTGGTGAATATCTTTATTGTCGGAAAGCCCTCTTGCACGGCCTCCCTTATCTGCCCCAGAACGTTGCTCGGAGTCGGCCCCAGCAACATGCAGTGATGGGAATAGTCGCAGTAGGAGGAGCCCTGCCATCTGGAGGCCCGCTCCGCGAAAGCTCCGGGGATGTCCACGCCCGGTTCCTGCACGGCGAAGTCTGTCAAGGTCGTGGTGCCGCCAAAGAGGGCCGCCCTGCTGACCTGGTCGGGAGGGGCCGTTTCCACGCCGGACATAAGCGCCACGGGAGCGGCAATGTGGGCGTGGGGCTCAATGCCGCCGGGGACCACGATCTTTCCCGAGGCGTCAACGACTCTTCCAACGTCGTCCGTCAACGTTCCCGGTTCGGCCACCGCCGCAATCTTCTCTCCCGACACGGCCACGTCCCAGGCGCCCACGCCCGACGGAGTCACCACTTGCCCACCTCGGATAATCATGTCCAACATGGAATCCCTCCAATCGGCGGTCCTTTCCGGACTGCCTTGGTCTGCCCGGGCTGACTACATGAGAGTGTAGCATAGGCTCTGGGGGCAAGCCATTGGCTCCCTTACTTGCCCAGGGTCTTTCGATTATTCACCCTCACCAGTACAGGGCGAGGCGGCAATGTCCCTTGTTGCACGCGTGCGTGTTGCCCTTTGAAAGCTGTGGGCGTAAAATTACCGGAATCAGCCACTCAATCGGAGGTCGATCTATGGCGGAAGTCAGCTCACCCCTCGAAGGCGTAAGAGTTCTGGACCTTGGCAGACACCAAGCGGGTCCCAGGTGCGCCCAAGTGCTGGCCAGACTGGGGGCGGAGGTCATCAAGGTCGAACGTCTCGGAGGGGAAGAGACCAGGACTCATGGACCCTTCGCCAACGGACAGAGCGCCTACTTCGTCCAGTACAACAGCGGCAAGAAGAGCGTCTGCATCGACATGCGGAAAGAGGCGTCCAGGGAAATCATTGACGGACTTGTCAAGAAGTCCGATATTTTTCTCCAAAACTTCCGGCCCGGCACAATTGAGAAGATGGGATACGGCTGGGAGTCCTTGAAGAAGCTGAACCCCCGGATAATCATGGTCAACGTATCAGCCTACGGCCAGTTCGGGCCTTATAAGGACAAGATCGGCTACGACCCGGTGGGCCAGGCCGTGTCAGGGATAATGATGGTCACCGGCCAGGAAGGCATGCCGCCCATCCGGGCCGGCGTCCCCATCATTGACCGCACCACCGCCCTCCACGCCGCCATCGGGGCTTTGGCCGCTCTCCGGGAACGGGACATATCCGGCAAGGGGCAGACCATCGACGTATGCCTTGCGGACACTGGCTACAGCTATACCGAGATTCCCGTCACCGCATACGTAGGCGGCGGCGGCGAGCCGAAGCGAGGGGATGGAGTCCAGCCCGCTCCCAACGGGGCCTACAAATGCAAGGACGGGTGGATACTCCTATCCACGGGAGACCAGCACCAATGGCCCAGGGTGTGCGACGCCCTCGGCAGACCCGAGTGGATGGAGGACGAGAGGTTCACGGAACGACACAGCAGGATGGAAAACGCCGGGGTGATCAACGAAGCGGTCAACTCCATGCACGCCAACATGACCATAAAGGAGGCGGTGGACCACTGGACCAAGAGCGACGTCACCGCCGCCCCTGTAAACACCATCGCCCAGGCCGCCGACGACCCCCACCCCTGGGAACGAAGGGCCATGGTCGAGGTGCCTGACCCCATCGCCGGCAGCATTTACGTGTCGGGAGACTTCTGGCACTTCAGCCGGACCCCCGCGGTGGTCGGCTCAACCCCCATGCCGGGAGAACACACCGACGACGTGCTGAAGGACCTGCTGTCCTTCTCCCAGGATAAGTTGGACGAGCTCAGAGAGGCCGAGGTCATCGGATAGTTCAGCCACGGCGCCCAACCGATCTCCCACGGCGCCTTGGAATGTAGGAGGCTCCCCATGCCCGACTTGCTACTACGGGGCGGCAACGTCGTAGACCCATCCCAGGGACTCAACGGACCGGCGGACATTGCCGTCACCGGCGGCAAGATCGAGGCCATAGGAACCGACCTGCCGGCCGATGGAGCGAAACGAACGGTTGACGTTTCAGGGAAGTTGGTCATACCCGGAATGATAGACCTCCATGCTCACGTCTTTGGAGGAATCACCGCCAACGGAGTCCATCCCGACATGGCCGGAGTCCATGCAGGCGTGACCACGGTGGTGGACGCAGGCAGCGCGGGATGCGCCAACTTCCGGGCTTTCCCCGCCCACATCATCCCCAACTGCCACACGGAAATCCTCCCCTTCATGCACATCTGCCAGACCGGCCTGTCCACTATGCCGGACATAATCGCCGAGAGGAGCATAGACCTGGACGGCACGCTCCAAGCCTGCGACGAGCACCGGGGCCTGGTCAGGGGAATCAAGGCCCGGATGGTGTCGCCTGCCCTGGAGATATTCGGAATGGAGATGCCCAGGCTGGCAAAACGCGCGGCGCGTGAGAGCGGCATCAAGCTGATGGTGCACATAGGAGACACAGAAAAACGCTACGACCCCAACGTCATAAGGGAGCTCCTGCCCATCATGGACGAGGGGGACATCCTGACCCACTACTTCACCGCCAACCCCGGAGGCGTGCTGGACGCCAACAACAGGCTGGTCCCGGAAGCTAAAGACGCCGCCGCCCGGGGCGTATGGCTGGACACCGCCCACGGGCGTATGAACTTCTCTTTCGATGTGGGCCGCAGAATCGTGGACCAGGGGCTGCTGCCCCACTGCATCAGCACCGACATAACGGTCCCCGGACGGCTCAACACCGTCCACTCCATGACCGAGATGATGACCCGCTTCATGGGGCTGGGGTTCAGCTTTGAGGACGTGGTCACGATGTGCACCGCCAACCCTGCCAAAGCCATCGGCGAGCAAGACCGCCTAGGCAGCCTCAAGGTCGGGATGCAGGCGGATATTTCAGTCCTCGAAGAGCGCGAGGGCGACTGGGTGGTGTACGACATTCTCCGTGCGCCGCTCAAGGTGGACAAGTGCTTTGTGCCGGCCCTCACGGTGAAACGCGGAGCAGTGTTCGAGCCTGAGTGGGGCCCCAGGCCGTGGGGCTGGGAGCCTGACCCCGCCTAAAGAGGCGGGGCACCCTCCGGCAGTCTCTCAAGAGGGCTTTCCCCAAAGCTTAGCGGGAGGCGCCGATGGTCGTCCACTCCACTCCGGCGCTCCGGGAGTTGCCGGGGAACTTGGCCGGGTGGATTCCTTCACCAAGACTCTCCTCGATTAGCTGCTCATTCTCGTCATAGTAGGGCCCTTCGACGCTTTCCAGGTACTTGACCCACTTTGACGTGCTCTTCCGAATCTCCCACACCCAGTAGTAGTAGGCCATCCTCTTGGTGGCCGCGAAGATGTCTCCTTGGAGGAACCGCCTCATTATCTGCTTGGGGCCATAGAACTTCTTGTATGCCTTGTTGATCTCTTTCTGCAACGTGGACGGCTTCATGTTCTTCGGGAAGAAGATGACGAAGGTGCCGTCCAACCTGTCCCATGAGGGGAGCAGGAAGCGGTTCAGAGGAATGGTGGGCGCATTCTCCTCCGGGTATCCGCTCAAAGGGAAGAGGGCCACGTAGTCGACGTCCGCCTCGATGGCCGAGTCTATAGTGGACCTGATGCTCTGCACGCTGTCATCGTCCGATCCCAGAACGAATGACCCCAGCACCCTGAGATTGTGCTTCTTTATCTTGGCCAGGGACTGCCTCATGCTCTCGTTGTTCTGCTGCTTGTTGAGGAGTTTCAACACTCGATTGTCGAAGGACTCCAGTCCTATGTACAGGGTGTTAATCTGAGCTTCCTTGAGAAGGGCGAGGGTTTCCTCGTCCCGGGCCACCTCAAGCCTTGTGAAGCATATGCCGTACCATTGGATCTCCTCGTCGATGATCCTCCGCAGAAGCTCCTTGGTGCGGTCTCGTCTTACGGTGAAGTGGTTGTCCACCATGAAGAAATATTTTGTCCCGGCCAGACTTTGCTGGTACTTGATGTCGTCTATGACGGCGTCGATGCTTCGCACCCGGTATCCCCTGCCCAGTTCTCTGGGGGCAATGCAGAAGGAGCAGTCGTAGGGACAACCGCGGCTTGTCTGGAGCACCTGCCAACGCATTCTCAAGTTCCATAGCAGCTTCCACTTTGGCCAGTCCAGATACCCGTTGATGAGCTCCAGGTCGGGTATAGTCTCGAATTCCTGGACGAAGGCCCGGGCCTGGTTGTGCCTCATCAACCCTTTGTCCCAGTAGGAAACCCCCAGGACGCCGTCCAAGCTTTCGTCGTTCCTCCATCGTTCAAGGACCTCAGGGAGGCTCTCATCGCCCTCCTGGCGAACGACCACGTCACAGTATTGAAGCGTATCCTCCACCATAACGGAAGCGTGGGTCCCTCCCAGGACGATAGGCATGTCGGGCCGGGAGTCCCTTATCTTGTTTATGTAATCTATGGTCACAGGCATGGTCGAACTGAAGGCGTGGAAGCAGACCGCGTCGGCCGCCAACACTCTATCCCAATCTATGGGGCCGATGTGCTCCACGAACACGTCCACGTCATAGCCGGCGTCCCTCACTATGGTGGCTACCAGCGGCATGCCGTATTCCGGGAAGACGGCATGAGTTACCAGGTTCCAGTAAGGCAATTCAGCGCTTATAAAGGCGACTTTTTGGACCTTCACCTAGACCTCCTGCTTATCCGGTCCCTCTAACGGGACTCTCGGAAATATCCACTCAACCGGCCTCGAGGGAAATTTACCATACATAGTACCACGATAATCGAACCAGTTGGATAGGGTTGGTCAATGAATTGTCATGTAAAGCCGTCACCAAACTCCTGATTGAAACCCGATGCTCCCGATGATGCTGGTAGACGGGCTTCGCAAAACCCTCGGTTGCGGCGCCGTTGGTCCATTTGGTCATCGGCCCAAAATTCGTCGAACGGCTTTTCGCGCTCTCATACCCATGGGGTAACGGTCGTCCAGGTTGGCCGCCACCGTTTCCGCTATGTCCTTCCGTCCAACTATCATGGGCCTTGCCCATGCGCGGAGCTCCTTGATGCTGGGAGGAGCGTCTGCGCCTCCGTCGCCTCTGTTCCAAGAAGGTCCTACATGGGTAAGCGGTCCCCATCCCGCGCCCCTTCCAAGGCTTGCCAGCGCTGCGCCTCCCGCCTCGACGACTATTACGGCCCCCGCCGCCACGTCCCAGACTCGCGGGCCTCCCAGCAGGGAATACTGGAAGACGCCCAGCGTTGCCATCGCCAGCTCGTATACGACGCTGCCTGAGACCCGCACGTCCCCCACGCTGCCCCGCATCCCCTTGCGGAATTTGTACCGGCCGCCGAACGACCCGGGCAGACTCGCCAACCCCCCGGAGCTTGACCCGTCGGCTTCAGGAATCACCCAGTCCTTGCCGTCAATCCTGGCACCCCCGCCTCTGGAGCCGTGGAACACTCTGATTCCCTCCGCCGACGGCCAGGGTATCGCCATGGCGCCCGCCACCGGAACACCTTTACAGGTCACCCCTATGGAGGAGCCAAAGATGGGAAGCCCGTTGAGGAAGTTTCCGGTGCCGTCCAGGGGATCAAGCATCCATACCAGGTCCGACGTCGGCGCCTGGTCCGGGTCGGCGTCCTCTCCCTCTTCACCCAGTATGAAATGGTCGGGGAACCGCTTCAGGATCGCTCCTTCCATGTACTCCTGTGCCTCTTTATCGGCGGAGGTGACGGGGTCCCGCTGGGCCTCGTCCTTGTATTCCACTTTCAGTTCGCTGCCCAGCTTGGCGTTCAGCATCCGCCCCACGTCACCCACGGTCCGCGCAGCCGTCTCTTCCAACCGGGCTAGGAATTCGGGCTCCAGGGGCATTGTCACTATGGCCTCCCGCTGGGATTGCGTCGTATCCCACTGCCTCTGCCTGCCCACGGATTATACCAATGGCTGGCGTTCCAGCCGCGAATCCGACTTACAACGGAAATGCCAAGGCATCTTCAGAAAAATGCGTTGAGCATTCTCTGGTTTCACAATTCTTACCGCAGCGTGGTCTTGCCTCATTTTAGGGCGGTTTTCGTTGACAATGGAGAGTGGGCGGCGCTATATTTACATCGCTGTCTCCGACGTGGAATATTATGGCCTACACTCGGCAAGATAGACAGGCAATGCTGCGGTTAATCGCTTCAATCATCTGACTCCATCAGGTAATCGCATCTTTTAGAAAACAACCCCGTGCGCCCTTTGACAGAGGCTCGTGAACCGGGACGATAAGAGGAGGGCTTAGGTGCCAAGTCAGAGTTTCGTGGTACGGTTTGCAGGGGAAGGCGGTCAGGGCATGGTGACCTCAGCGGAGGTTCTCGCCCAGGCGGCGGCGTCCGTAGGATATCACGTGCAGTCAAGCGCCACGTTTCCCTCGCAGATCATGGGAGGTCCCACGTGGGCCCAGACCCGGGTTTCCAACGCCCCTGTCCTCAGTCCTGGAGACGAACTTGACGTGCTGGTTGCATTCAACAAAGAAGCCTATGACACGCACCAATGGGAAGTAAGAAACGGCGGCGTGATTGTTTATAACTCAGGGGATTTCGAGCTGGAAAACGACCGGATGAGCTTCGGGATGCCCTTTGCGGAACTGGCACGGAAGACGGGAAATCCCAGGGCGGAGAACATGGTCGTCATCGGCGCCTTCGCCCACCTCATCGGGATGCCCCTGAATTTCCTCGAGGAGTTCGTCGTGAGGCGTTTCTCCAGAGGCCGCCCCGGCGATGAAGAGATCATTAAAGCCAATGTCATGGCCCTTGAGCTTGGACGCGAAAATGCGGCCGAAAGCGGCTTCAACGTGGGCAGTCTACCCAGCCCCAACCCGCCCAACTTCAAGCAGCTGCTTGTCAAGGGCAACGAAGCAATCTCCCTTGGAGCCCTGACCGCCGGCCTTGACTATTTTGTCGGATACCCCATATCCCCGGCCACCACCATTCTCCTGTACATGGAGCGCAATCTGGTGGGAGAAGGGAAGTTCGCCTACCAGGCAAGCTCCGAGATAGAGTCCATCAACACAATCATCGGCGCAGGATACTCAGGCAAGAAGGCCATGACGTCCACAGCCGGGCCCGGCCTCTCTCTCATGAGCGAGGGAATAGGCATGGCCTGGATGTGCGAGATACCCGTGGTCATAGTCAACGTGCAGCGGGGAGGACCCGCCACCGGACTTCCCACCAAGACCGAACAGTCAGACTTCAACATATGCCTCCACCCGGCTCACGGCGACGCCAGCATTCCGATAATCGCTCCGGGGTCTGTCGAAGACTGCTTCGTTGCCGCTGTCCACGCAATGAACTGGTCAGAGCGGTACCAGGGGCCTGTCATACTCCTGACCGAGATGTACCTGGCTGAGCAGTCCAAGAATATAGAAAAGCCTGACATTGAGTCCGTTCAAGTAGAACAGAGGCAGGTGTACCGGGGAGACAACGGATACCTCAGATACGCCGGCGACGGGATGTCCCCCATGCCCATACCGGGCGGACCCGGAGCCTACGTGGCGAACCCTTCCGAGCATGACCCCATGGGAGACACCACCCATCTTCCCAACCGCCACATCGAGATGAGCGAACGGCGGTTCGAGAAGCTAAAGCTGCTCGAGGACGGCACGTTCGACGCCATTGACTCCCACGAACCGGTGGTCCTGATGCCGTGGGGAGGCACCAGCGGCCCGGCTAGAGAGGCCTTCCTGGAGCTAAAAGAGATGGAGTACCCCATTGGCTGGCGCTTCACCATGTTCCTGAACCCGCTCCCGCCCAAACTTCTGGAGGACCTGCGCGAGAAGGAATTGGTCATAGTGCCCGAACTCAACTATCAAGGCCAGTTCTCCTCACATCTGAGGTCCCTGGGTGTGAAAGCCGTTTCCATCACCCAGTACACGGGCCTGCCATTCAAGGTAAGCAGGCTGGTGTCTGAGATACGAGAACGAGTGGAATCCCATAAGCAGGAGACAGTAGCAGTATGAGCAAGAAGAACCCCGAATACGACTTTCAGTGGTGCCCCGGATGCGGCGACTTCGGAGTGCGCCGCGCCATTGAGATGGCTCTGAAAGACCGCACCTCCGAAACCGAGCTTCCCATCGAGAACAACGTGGTAGTCGCGGGCATCGGCTGTTCGGGAAACATGGTCCACTTGCTTGAAGGGCCTCAACCCTTCGGGTTCCATGGAATACACGGACGGACTCTTCCCATATCTTTAGGCGTAAAGATGGCCCGGCAGGACCTCAACGTTATGGTTGTGGCGGGGGACGGGGACTTCCTCTCCATAGGGGGAGAGCATATCGGGCCTCAGGCCCAACGCAATCTTGACATCACCGCCGTGATTATGGACAACGGCGTATACGGCCTAACCAAAGGCCAGAGCTCTCCCACAATGGAACTGGGCGGCATCAGCTCAAGCACTCCTTATGGGAAGATGGAGGGAGCTGTCAATCCCCTGGAACTCTACCTGACCCTCGGAGTGTCATTCGTGGCCAACGCCTACTCAAGCAGGGTCAGAGACTTGGCGGGCTTGATAAAACGAGGCATGGAACACAAGGGATTCTCCATAGTCCACGTCCAATCACCGTGTACCACCTACAACGACACCCACGACATCCTGAAAGGCAACCCCCAAAAGGACATTCCCTCCCAGGTATGGAACATTCCAGAAGACCATGACGCTTCGGACATCACCGCAGCTTATGCGGTTGCCCGGGCGGAGGGCTGCCCATTGGGCGTTCTCTACCAGGACACCGAGACCTTTTCTCTGGACCAGCGCGCCGATGAAGTGAGAAAGAAGGTGTCGGCTAAGTCGGTCCAGGAATTGATGGACGCAGTCACCCTTTAGACCCATTCGAAAAGCAAGCCGCTGACGGAAAAGGGCGCCCTGACGACGGCGCCCTTCTTGCTTGATTGTCTACCGCTGAACGGATTTCAGCGATACAATATATAATTCTGCTATAACATAAAACCCTTGGGGAATAGCGTCATGAGGCCATCGGAAAAGGCTATCCAAGCTCTGCAGATAGTCAGCGACCACGGACCGATGACTCCGGCGAAGTTCGCCTGGATGATGTGGTCCCTGGACCCGGAATCGGAGTCCCCAAGCGTCAGCGGGTACCATCGAAAGGCGGGTGGGTACTTGGCCTGGCTTCAGCAGCGGGGATGGGTGGCTCTGTCCAGAAGCGCCCACGAGTATTACCTGACGAAATCGGGGGCGGAGACGCTGGTGGGCAGCTTTATCAACAAGCACCGCACTCTACTATAACCCGGAGTCTCCGGTGTATGCCGGTCAGGAGACGTCAAAGGGCCGGACATGTCTCAGTCCGGCCCTTTCACATTGCTACAGAAGCTAGACGCACAGGGCTAAGTTTCCACCTCGACCTGGTCGCGAGCCTGATATTTCGTAGGACACTTTACGATGATATTGTCGGTATGGAACAGCCCGTCTCCGACAAAGGAACCCTCGAGGACGATCTCAGACTGGGGATTGAAAAACAGGTCAGGCAGCACTCCATTGTATGTGGCGTCCAGGTCCCGCACCTCGTCTGTGATTGTGAAGCTGGCTAGAAGCTCGCCGTCCCCCACCCTTTCATAAGAGTCGGGGACCAGCGTCCCCACCACCCTGATGCTTTTTCCGTCCAGGTTCGACTCATCCGAAAGAGACTCTTCTACGGTATAGTAGTAGAGCTTGTTGCCGGGAAACGCTTCATACACCAAGTATGCGAGGGCCAACGCCAACACGACCCCGATCAGAACGAAACGCCCCTTGCCGCCCAGAAACCCGGGCGAATTGCTCAGTTCCGACGGTTCTGTCTCCCTGTTTTCATCTATCATGGCTTCATTTTCTCAAGATCGTCCGGCCACATCCAGGATAATAGCCGGAGAGCGCTTAATCAACATACCATTACGCCGACAGGGAGCGAGACGGGTTCTCCTTGCTCTCCAGGGCTTCCCTCAGCTGCCGGATCTCGGACTCCAGCTCGCTTTGGCGCCTGGACACGAAAAACAGATAGACGAAGAACACCACCCACGTTATGGCGTAGGCAGTAAAAAGCCAGGGCAGATTGTCATCCATCGGTCACCGCCGGTCTAAGGGATTTGGGCTAAGCCTCGCCGCGAATCTGGTCTGCTTGACCATGTCCTCCGCAATCTTCAACGAGAGACGGTTCTTGAGAACGTAGGCAAACAGCAGAGTAAAGGTAATCACGGAGAACAACAGCGCCGTTCGCATGTCGCCGTCCAGGCTTCCGGGCTCGGCAAAGGGGCCCACCACTGTGCCCGGGTGGACCGATCTCCACCACGTTGCGGCGAAGTAGACTATAGGCACGTCCACGAAACCCACCACGCCCAATACGCCTGAATACACCCCCGCCTGTGTTCTGTTGGGCGCGTATGCCCTGACCATCAGGTAGACAATGTAGATGAGCCACAGTATCACCGAGGTGGTCAGCTTGGGCTCCCACGTCCACCACACTCCCCAAACGGGGCGCATCCAGATTGTGCCGGTTATCAAGACCAGCGTTGCAAAGACGACGCCTATCTCCGCCGCTGAATGGGCCAGGGAATCCCACCACGGGTTGCGTTTCCATAGATACATCACCGACCCGATGAACACGATGAAAAAGGCAAGGAAGGCAACCCATGCTATGGCCACGTGGAAGTACATTATTCGCTGTACGTGCCCCATGACCTGTTCCGTGGGCGCCCACATGAAGATGAAATAGAGATTGGCCACCATCATCCCGCACATCACGGGAAGGGAAACGGCCCGCAATAAACTTCCGAAAAAACGGGAGTCAACGGCCAGGCGGCCCGCCATTCTGTTTACGCCGGTTCCTGCCACTCAGCTATTCCTCCACCACCAGTCCGAACAGCCAGGGACAGAGTACCAGAAACACAGCGTCGAATACAGCTATCAGGCCCAGCCAACGGGTGATTCCTATGGGGCTGTCAGAACCTATCGCCGCGGAGGATGACTCCACAGCCCCGATTATTACGGGCAGGATTACAGGGAAGAACAGGGCCGGCAGCATGATCTCCTTGGACCGGGTATGGACTGCGACGGCGGAAAATAGAGTCCCAACCGCGGCAAACCCCAGCGTGGCGAGAACTATGGTCAGCACGAGCGCAAGAGAGAAGGCCGAAAAGCCGAGAACAGCGGCGAAAACCGGCAGCACGACCGCCTCCACCGCCACCATGAACAGAAACGTTCCAAACATCTTGCCCAGGTAGATTGCGTCGCGGCTCACGGGCGCCAGCAAGAGACCTTCCAACGTTCCCTTGTCCTTCTCCAGGGAGAACGCCCTATTCATCGCTAAAACCCCGGCAAAGGCAAAAGCCACCCACAGTATGCCTGGGGCCAGGTCGTCCACGACCCGAGGTGTGACGTTCAGGGAGAAGTTGAACACCACAACCACCACCAGGGCGAACACCAAGACCGAAACAACGATGTCCTTGGTCCGGACCTCCAACAGGATGTCCTTCCACGCGATGGTGAACACCGGCCCCCAGAAATCCTTCACTGGACGGCCTCCAGGCAACTGCGGTAGACGCCTCGAAAGCTCGCCACGTCCAGAGAGCTCCTGGACTCTTCGTAGGCTATGCGTCCGCCCGATAGAATGGCGACTCGGTCCCCCCACGCCAGCCCTTGCTCCACGTTATGGGTCGTCATCACCACCGAGCGTCCTTCGGCCCCCCAGTCCTCCAGCAGGGCGCCCAGCATATCCAACGCTTCCTGGTCCAGTCCCGCTTCGGGCTCATCCATCAATAGAATCCTGGGTTCATGAAGGATGGCCCTGGCTATGGAAAGGCGCTTCTGCATCCCGTTGGAGAGCGTCCCTGCCTTGCTGTTTCTGCGGCACTCCAGGCCCATCATGTTCAGGACCTCGCCGATGCGCCGGTCTGCGTCGGAGACGCGATAGAGGCGGGCAAAGAACCTCAAGTTCTCCTGGCAGGTCATGTCTTCGTACAGCAAACTCCTGTGTGGGACCACTCCGACCATTCTACGAACGGCGCGGGGGTCTCGGTTTCGTTCCACTCCGCCGACCCAGACCTGGCCGCCGTCAGGGCGCGCCTGGGTGGAG
The DNA here is from genome assembly GCA_965237875.1 of Dehalococcoidia bacterium. GTDB lineage: Bacteria > Chloroflexota > Dehalococcoidia > Lucifugimonadales > JAGWBF01 > DAOUJI01. The sequence continues at coordinate 505,628 of CBDEGP010000002.1, read as the reverse complement.
AGGGTCTTCAGTAGAGTGGTCTTTCCGACGCCGTTGGCGCCGAATATGACCAGGAACCGGCCCCACTCCACGGTCAGGTCCAGGTCCCACAGGACAGGCCAATCCCCGAATCCTTTGCGTAGACCCGTTACGACAATTGCTTGGCCTGCAGCCGGAGACACCACCCAACCATGATAAACCGCTTCTAAAACTTGCCGCAACCGAGAAACCCATCCGGTTCCGTTCGGTTGACGGTGATAGCAATTTACGGCGTCTCTCTGTTACCCTACGGGCGGACTTTTTTCACAAGGAGTCCGTTCCCATGTTGAGACTGATATATCCTCTGCTCCTGCTGTTCCTAATAGCGCACATGGCCTGCGCGGGAGAACCGACGCCAACCCCTCGACTGACTGACAGATGGTTCCCTCCCACCCTGACGCCAATACCTCCCACACCCATCTCCCGTTCGACTATTCGTCCAACCAATCCCTATCCCAGGCCCAATCCTTCTTACGTGCCTCAGCAGCCTCCGACTCCCACTTCCGTCTTTTATGGACGTGCTTTGTCGGTCGATGAATACCCAGCCGCGTGTGGGTCGATGATGGGGTATGAAATCGCGGCCCCGGGGGACAAAGTGGAGTTGTGGGGGTCCATCACCCCTCCCGTGGAATACAGGGACTTCCACAACGCTGAGATGGTCCACTACCAATACCTTCTATCGCCTGACGGGAGCAATGAAGACAGCCTGCCAACGAGTCACGCCGCCTTTGAGCTAAAGAATGAAGCGGTGGGCGCCATGACCACAGAGCTGCAGAACGCTCTTGTCGCCACAGGTTGCATTTCCAGGTCCGAAATATCCGACATCACCAGAACCCTTGAAGCCAAGGCGCGCATGGCGGAACGGGATGTGAGAGAGGAACCCTTGAGCATTGACGAATACGCTCAACAGTGTAGAGACATTCTGTTGACAGTCCCGTACTTTGACACCCGGCAAGCCGTCGAAACTTACCTGCTTACGGAGTGGGGGAAGGTGACGCCGCCGCCGGAAGTGTCGGGATTCCATGCCGCCGTTATCGCCTGGTGGAAGGAACGGTTGAGAACGGGGGTCATAGACTTTGAATCCCCCCAGGCTCTGGCGATGTACGATGAGGGCAACAGAATGGACGCCGAGGCGTTCGACCGTCTCGCTCTAGCGGGTTGCATCGTCAGTTGATATTCCCCGCTTCGTCTCTGGGAAACCGGAATCACCCATCCGAGCCACTGAAGAAGGCTTCACTCACGCTCCCGCAGCCCCGTTCCTTGACATCGATATTGCCCGACCGTAACATGATGCGCATACCGCAGGCCCCGGATTCCCCGTTGGACGGGGTCCTGGAACAGAAGGAGCCTTGCTCTATGAAGAGGGCCGACCAAGTCAAGCAAGCGCCCGACCAGGGATTTGGTGAGCGCGTGCCTCCAGGCCAGTTCGTTTCCCAGAAATTCCCTGTGCTGACCTACGGGCCCACTCCACGCATCGACCTGAAGGACTGGAAGTTGCGCTGCTTCGGTCTTGTGGAAAAGGAGCTGGAGTTGACCTGGGAGCAGTTCAAGGCTCTCAAGTGGACCACTGTCAACGCCGATTTCCATTGCGTAACCCAGTGGAGCTCTCTGGACAACACCTGGGAGGGTGTTCTGTTCACCGACCTGATGGACCTCGTGAACCCCAAGCCCGAGGCCAACTATGTCATGGCCCACTGCTACGGCGACTACACGACCAACATCCCGCTGGAGACGCTCGCATCCGACAACTCCCTACTGGCCCACGTGCAGAACGGGTCAGAGATAGGGAAAGACCACGGCTGGCCCCTGAGGCTGGTAGTGCCTTCCAAGTATGCGTGGAAGAGCGCAAAATGGGTCACGGGAATCGAGTTCATGGCGGAGGACCACCCGGGTTTCTGGGAGCAGCGGGGATACAGCAACAACGCCGACCCCTGGAAGGAAGAGCGCTTCTGGCCCGAGTTGACCTAGCGGAACCGGGGAAAAGCCTGACAAGAAACTAGGCGGCCAGCCGTAGCTGGCCGCCTTTATTTCGGATAATGCCGGCGACGGCGCCCGGCTAGGGGCGCTCTACCACAACCCTTGGCGCATTACCAACCGGTGCGACGCTTGCCGCACTCTTTGCAGAACACGCTGCGGAGTGGCCCGTTCTCCGATCCGCAATGCTCACACTTCCACATTGCAGCTAACCTCCATCATCCAAGGTTGACACGATAATCATATCACAGGGATTGAGGCTCGGCTACGCCGCCTTCCGCTGTGGCTTCGGGTCGGAAGCCGCGCGCCGAGCTCCCGTGGCTGTCTGCTTTGCCCTATCCTTTATCAGACCGCACTGGAGGCACTCCAGGAAGTCTCCGTATATGTCGCTTGCCATTGCCAAGTCTCCCCTGCATTTGGGGCACGCCTTGAGGAAAACCATCGGGAGTCCGTTGCCTTTCGGGGCCATTTCCGACCTTCTTCTAATTCTCCAACCCCATCGTCACAATCACGATTTGACGAAGGGTAAGTCAGCTTGATGGAATTATATGACTTGACACTGATTGTGTCAAGTAGTAGGATATGTTCAAGTTCACCTGGAGCTGTGACATGCAACAAAGGCATCGCGGAAAGCCGGAGACGACAACGCGGACCGAGATAAACCGTGTGGTTATCAGGACCAGGCCTGAGCAGATGGGTGTGGCTAAAAATTCGCCGCCCAATCCCCCCGCCGGACCGAGCGCTCAGGAAGACGGGCGAAACATCGACGGCGAGTTCCAGGGGGTATACATCATAAGCGTGGCGGCCCGCATCCTGGCCATGCACCCGCAGACCCTCCGCAAGTACGAGCGGCTGGGGTTGATCACGCCATTCAGGACCATCGGCATGCTGAGGCTCTACTCGGAAGAGGACATCCAAAAGCTGCGGCTTATCAGGCATCTCGAGGAAAACCTGGGCCTGAACCTGGCCGGAGTCGAGTTCGCCCTTACCCTTGTGAACCGGCTCATCGAGATGCGGCGGCGGCTGCTCGGCGTCAATGCCGCCGATGACTTCGCCGGGCAGGTTGACGATGAAATCAGGGAGATGTTCCGGTGGTTGAACCTGCGCCTCGATGAGGATGTGCGGGGTGAGGAGAGGGAATAGTCGATGGAACGAGACCACAATCACAATGATGGGACCGGCCTTGAAGACGGCGGGACTGAAAGCTCTCCTCCCGTCGAACAAGAGTTGGACCAAGAGCAGATGAAAGCGATGCTCCAGAGGTCCCAGGCCGAGCTCATCAACTATAAGCGGAGGGCCACAGAGGAGAAGGAGGCGACGCTCAAGTACGCAAGCTCCCGCGTCGTCCTCAAGATATTGCCCGTACTGGACGAGTTCGCTCTGGCCATCTCCCACGCGGAATCGGCGGCGCCCCAGCAGCCGGGCATCGACGGAAAGGACGCCCAGTCTTCCTGGCTGGAAGGGGTGAGGCTCATACAGCGAAAGCTGAACACCGTGTTGGAGTCGGAGTTGGTCGACAAGATCGAGGCGGAAGGAAAGCCCTTTGACCCCCTGGAACATGAAGCTATGGGGTACCAGGAGAGCGCCGCGTATCCGGAAGGCTATATAATGTCCGTGGTCCGGGAAGGGTACAGGATGCACGGCCGGGTGATACGCCCGGCTCTGGTCGTGCTGGCTAAAGAGCCGGAAGACCGCAGCCGACAAACCGCGCATGAGTCCGGCGTTACGGACTCCGATGGAAAGGAGAATGAAGATGCCTAAGGTGATAGGCATAGACCTCGGGACCACCAATTCAGTGACGGCCGTCATAGAGGCCGCCGACCCGTTGGTCCTGGAGAACGCCGAAGGCGGCCGCATTACGCCCTCGGTGGTTGCGGTCAATGCAAAGTCCGGTGAGACATACGTGGGCCAGATGGCCAAGCGTCAGGCCGTGACCAACCCGGAGAACACGATTTTCTCAGTGAAACGCCTGATGGGCCGCAAGTTTGACGACGTTGAGGTGCAGAAGGCCGTAGGCATGCTTCCTTACAAGATAGTCAGGGCGGCCAACGGCGACGCCCACGTAGAGATGGGCGGCAAGGCTTATGCGCCTCCCCAGATATCGGCCCTGGTGCTTCAAAAGCTAAAGCAGGACGCCGAATCCAAGCTGGGCGAGCGCATCAACCAGGCCGTCATCACCGTTCCGGCCTACTTCAACGACGCCCAGAGGCAGGCCACCAAAGACGCCGGACAGATAGCCGGACTGGAAGTGCTCCGAATTATCAACGAACCGACAGCCTCCTCTCTGGCCTACGGCATAGACAAGAAGAAGTCCGACCCTGCCCTGGCCGTATTCGACCTGGGAGGCGGCACCTTCGACATAACCATCCTCCAACTGGGCGAAGGGGTCTTCGAGGTCAAGTCCACCAACGGGGACACCTTCCTGGGAGGGGACGACTTCGACAACCGTATCATCGACTGGCTTGTGCAGGAGTTTCGACAGGAGTCGGGAATCGATCTCCGTAGGGACAGTATGGCCCTGCAGCGTTTGCGTGACGCGGCGGAGAAGGCAAAGGTCGAGCTTTCCACGGTCCCCGAAACGGAAGTCAATCTACCCTTCATCACGGCCGACGCCAGCGGTCCCAAGCACATGGTCCTGACCCTGACGAGGGCCAGGATGGAGCAGCTGGTGTCCGACCTTCTGGACCAGACCGAAACCCCTTGCCGGAGAGCGCTTGACGACGCGGGAATGGCGGCCGGCCAAATTGATGAGGTCATTCTTGTGGGCGGCATGACCCGCATGCCCGCTGTCCAAGCCAAGGTGAGAGACATCTTCGGCCGGGAACCCAGCAGAGGGGTCAACCCCGATGAAGCCGTCGCCGTGGGCGCCGCCATCCAGGCGGGCGTGCTGGTGGGAGACGTAAAAGACATCCTGCTGCTGGACGTCACCCCCCTCACCCTTGGGCTTGAAACCCTGGGCAACGTATGCACGCCTCTGATACAGCGCAACACGACCATACCGAGCGCCAAGAGCGAGGTGTTCACCACCGCCGCGGACGGACAGACCAGCGTGGAGATTCACGTTCTGCAGGGTGAACGTCAGATGGCCGGCGACAACAAGTCCATAGGCCGCTTCATCCTGGACGGCATCCTCCCCGCGCCAAGAGGCATGCCCCAAGTCGAGGTGACTTTCGACATCGACGCCAACGGCATCCTCAGCGCCTCCGCTAAAGACAAGGGCACAGGCAAGGAGCAAAAGATCGTCATTCAATCCTCCTCCGGCCTCGAAAAGGATGAGGTTGACCGCATGGTAAACGAAGCCCAGCAGTTCGCCGAGGAGGACAAGAGGAAGCGCACCGAGGCCGAAACCCGGAATCAAGCCGACAGCATGGTCTACTCCACGGAGAAGCTCCTCGGCGAGCAGGGCGAAAACGTGCCAGCCGAGCTAAAACAGGACGTTCAGGACAAGGTCCAAACATTAAAAACGGCAATCCAGAGCAACGACATCGCCGCAATGCAGACCGGAATCAACGAGTTGAACATCGCCCTGCAGGCGTTGGGCCAGGCCGTGTACAGTTCTTCCGGGGCGACGCCGGAATCGGCTCCCCCTGAGGACGGCCAGGGCAACGGTGAACAGCCGGGAGGCACGGTGGAAGGGGAATACAGGGAGTTGTAATAACTGCGATCAATCATCGCGCCGCGCCGCACCCATTCGGAGACCGGGCGGCGCCGCTGGAGAGGTGCGTCATGACAGGCAAGAGGTCAAAGAAAGAGGAAGGGTTCGAACAGTCCCCTTTGGAGTTGGATGTTTCTTCGGCGGACGTAGAACTGAGCGCTATCCAGGTCCACTACCTGGACAAGCTAAAGCGCCAAGCGGACCTGTATGCCACGTACAGGTCTGAACCGGACATGGAAAAGTGGATACTCCTAGCATTGAGCAAGGCGGCTTACTCAGCCTACCGGGACTGTCTGAACAATGGCATGGAAGACCATGCCAAGCTGCTGATCGCCCAGAGCGGCCCTTCAGAGTAGCCGCTCTAGGCCGGTCTCTCGCATCATAAGCCGTGGTAGGGGAAGATAAGGCGCTTGACCTCTTCAACGCTGGCCCTGGCGAAATCCCGGGACTGAGCGCGCAGGCCGTCTTCAAGGCCCAAGTCCAGTTCTCCGTCTCTTAGGAACCCTCCCGGATGGGTTTCGGTCAACGACGCCGGTATCCTCTCCGGCAACTCCTGCTCCGACATGACGCCGTAGGCCAGGGTCCAACACCGCGCCACGGCCTCCACGTCATAGCCCCCGCCGCCCAGGGCCACCCAGGGGATTCCCGTCGCCGCAAACTCACCTACGACCTGGGAGAAGCCGGTGGATGAGAGGAGCAGATGGGCCAGCGGGTCATTGTAATAGGTGTCTATTCCAAGCTGTGTGACCAGCACGTCCGACTTGAACGCATCGAGCAACGGCGGAACGACCTCACGGAAGCAGCTCAGGTAAAGCTCGTCGTAGGTATAGGGGAACAGGGGCAGATTGACGGAGTAGCCTCTGCCGCTTCCGGCGCCGATTTCATCGACGGAGCCGGTGCCCGGAAACAGGTAGCGGCCCGACTCATGCACCGATATGGTAAGGACCCGCGGGTCATCGTAAAAAGCCGCCTGTACCCCATCGCCATGATGCACGTCGATATCCACGTAAGCCACCCTCATGTCGTAGGACAGCAGGCGCTTTATGGCGACCGCAGGATCATTGAAGATGCAGAAGCCCGAGGCGTGTCCCGCCGCGGCGTGGTGAAGTCCTCCGCCTATGTTGAATGCAACGTCGGCCTGCCCGGAAGCCACCATCTCCGAGGCCGCCAACGACGCTCCGGCGCTCAACATGGCCGCCTCGTACATTCCGTCATAGATGGGATTGTCACCGGCTGAACTGAAGTTGTACAGGTGTGCATCGGACAGTCTTTCCCCGTTGCTCAGGCTCTTGACTGCCTCTATGTAGCCTGTTTCGTGGAAGCTCCCCACCTCCTCGTCAGTAGCCGGGCGAGGGTCAACCGTGCGGGACTGCTCCGAGCCGAACGCTCCATAGGCGTCGAGGAGCCGGTGGGTGTACATCAAGCGCACAGGGCGCATGGGATGGTCCCGGCGCAGCACGTGCCGGGACATGGCGTCTCGATAGACGAAAACGGCCTTCCGAGTCATCAGCCCCCGCCCTTGCCGCCGTTAGGGCTATTCTTCAGCGACAATAGTGTTCCGCAAGGTCCCTATTCCGCTAATCTCTATCTCCACCACGTCACCAGGCTGCATGTCCTCGGTGACGCCCTCGGTGCCCATCCAGACCACGTCCCCAGGGTACAGAGTCAGGTACTTGCTCATCTCGGATATATAGGTGGCCGTATCGAAGATCATCGTGCCAGTGTTGAACTGGGACACCACCTGGCCGTTGAGCCGTATGGTGGTTTCCAGGTTGGTCGGGTCCAGGTCCGTGGCTATCCAGGGTCCCATGGGCTTGAACGTATCGGTGTTCTTTGCCCGCCACAGAGTGCGGTCCTCCTTTTGCCAAGCCCGTTCGCTCACGTCGTTCCCAATGGTGTATCCCAACACGCAGTCAAGGGCCTCGTCGTAGGAAAGGTTCTTGGCCTGTTTGCCGATGACCGCCACCAGCTCACCCTCGTAATGCAAGTCCGTGGCGTCCTTGGGGCGGACGATGTTCTCGTCGTGAGCGATGATGGCGTTGACGGCCCTGTAGCCGATGTCGGCCTTGGCGGGAATCTGCGGCTCCCGTCCCAGCTTCTTCGCGGCCCAGGTCACGTGCTCAGGATAGTTGATGCCCGCGGCATAGAAGGTCAAAGTCGCCACCGGCGCCAGCAGCTTTACCTGGTCCAATGAGTAACTCCGGTCAGTCTCCGCATAGGTGTCGAAAGGGCTTCCCCCGACCTCCACCACCCGGTCCTCGTCCACGATCCCGTAGCTTATCCGGTCCCCTTGTTGAAAGCGGCACCATTTCATCGTGGTCCTCCATTAAGCAGATGAATTTTGACCATTCTGGCGCCCCTGGAAGAGCGGGTCAAGAACCGGACGCTGACACCCGGAAACTCGCTCGGCTCGCCCTCCGGCGCCATGCTTTCCGAGGCGCGACGACGGTGTAGGCGTCGATGTTATAATGAGTCCATTCGGCTCGTTGACGGGCCTTACCGCCTATACTACAATACTCCCAACCCCATATCCGACTTCACCCAGATTCCAAACACCCCATCCACGGCGTGAGGCAGGCAATCTAAGGAGGGTTAAAATGGCTGGCAGCGAAGACATTGCACTGATGGCCCATTTGATGAGGCGAGCCGGTTTCGGATGCCCCAGGGACGAACTGGAAGCTCTCTCCGCCAGGGGATATGAGGAGATTGTGGAAGACTTGGTTGATCCCGAGGCGCGGGGTATACCAGGCGCCGACTTGGAGCTGCTCTTCAGGTACTACCCCAACATCGAAAACCCTGAGCCGCCGCCCCAGGGGCGCTGCAACGTCATCTACCAGATGATAAACAGCCCCAGGCAGCTGGAAGAGAAGATGGTCCTCTTCTGGCACATGGTGTTCGCCACGGGCAACGCCAAGATAAACAGCCCCCCGGAGATGGTCAGGCAAATCAACATGCTCCGCCGCTGCGCCATGGGCAACTACCGGGACCTGTTGGTCGAGCTGGCCAAGGACCCGGCCATGATCTTCTGGCTGGACAACAACTACAACCACAAGGACCAACCCAACGAGAACTGGGGCCGTGAGCTGTTGGAGCTCTTCTCCATGGGCCAAGGCAACTACACCGAGAAGGACGTGTTCGAGTGCTCCAGGGCCTTCACCGGCTGGACCATCGCCCACAAGATCCCGGGAGGAGGCACCGGAAGGAAGCTGTGGCCCTTCATCTACAACGAAGAGGACCACGACGACGGCGAAAAGGAGTTCCTGGGCCACAGGGGGCGGTTCAACGGCGAGGACATCATAGAAATAATCGTCCGGCAGCCCGCCACATCCCGGTTCATTGCCCGCCACCTCTACAACTTCTTCGTTGCCGACGAGGTGCAGGTGCCCGCGTGGCTCCACACGCCGCCCCGCGACTCCGTGGCGATGAACATCATCGGGGACGCCTTTATAAACTCCGGGTTCGACATGAAGACGACCCTGCGGGTCCTGTTCAACTCGGACTTTTTCAAAGAGTCCATGTACAGGCGCATCAAGAGCCCGGCCGAGCTGGTGGTTGGCACACTGAGGGTGGCCGGAGATTTCCGCTTCCCCAGGCCCGGAATGCAGGACATGGCGGAGGAGACGGGCTACATGGGTCAGGAAATCATCAACCCGCCCAGCGTAGAGGGATGGCATTACGGCCCTGAATGGATCGACAGCGGAGCCCTCGTGCGGCGCATCAACTTTGCAGCCGACCTCTTCTCCAACCCGGAGATGCCCGGCGTCCAGTCCATCATCCAGAGAATACACGCCCTGGGAGACCGCACCGCCGCAGAAATGGTGGACGAATGCCTCGACCTGATGGGGCCGGTCCAGGTGGAGGAAGGGACCAAAGAGGAGCTTGTCTCGCTGGCCCACCGGGCCGGAGACGTAACTTGGGGAAGCGAAGATGAGGCGAAAGCCTCTTCACAGCGTGTGGCCGACATGTTGGCCCTCATCGCTTCATCCAGAGAGTTCCAGTTCGCTTAACAGATCATCCGGCTTTCGAACGTACTTTGAGAGCAAAAGGGGGAAGAGATGCCTAGCAGCACTGGGATGCTTACACAGCAGGTAAAGGGCAGGGTGTACAACTACTCCCATTGCCTGGGAGGCTCAAGCGGAGACCGGGGCTTCTTCGCACCCGTGGACTTCGCTTTGGGGTCTGAAGGGCGCATCTACGTGGTGAACACAGGGTTCGAGTTCTACCCGCAGTACGTGGGAATCACCGCCTGCAACCTGGACAGCGAGATTTACTGGAGCGACCGGGGCTACACCTTTGGCGGAAACCGGGAAAGCGCCATGCCCAAGGCGATCGCGGTGGACAAGGACGAGAACGTTTACGTGTCCGACGAGTTCAACAACCAGATATACATTCTGAACAGGGACGGAGAGCTGGTGGGAAGCTGGGGGTCGAAGGATGTGGACGCCGGCTCCACCGTGGACGCCACCGGACGGTCTCTGCACCTGTACCTCAGGAAGTACATCGGCGGAAACACGGGAGACGGCCAGCTGAACGGCCCATCAGGGCTGGCTTTCGATCCCGACGGGCGCCTGCTGGTGGTGGACGGCCACAATCACCGGGTGCAGAAATTCACCAAGGACGGCCAGTATATCTCCCAGTTCGGCGGCTTCGGCTCTGAGGAGGGCGAGTTCAACATGCCCTGGGGCATCACGGTCGACTCTGAAGGGAACATCTTCGTGGCCGACTGGAGGAACAACCGGGTCCAGAAGTTGAGTCCCGAAGGCAGGCATTTGGCCACTATCGGAGGTCCGGGCTCTGAAGCGGAGCTCAAGTTCCCGGCGGGCGTGGCAGTGGACAAGGACGGGGACATCTACGTGGCCGACTGGGGCAACAACCTGCTGCGTGTATACGAGTCCGACGGCACGTTCATTACCGACTTCTTGGGAGACGCCTGGGAGGTCTCCCAATGGGCCGCGGATAGGATAGCGGCTGACCCGCTCATCCAGAAGAAGAGGCGTCTCGTGGACCTCACTCCAACCTGGCGGTTCTGGCGCCCGATAGCCGTAAACGTAGACAACGAAGGCAGGGTAATGGCGCTGGAGGCGCTCCATCATCGGCTGCAGGTCTACCACAAGGAGCAGAACTGGCTGGAGCCCGACTACATAGACGGGGCCATCGGAGCGCCCTTCAACTAAACCCGACGACGCGCTGGACGAATATGCCGGGGCCGGAATGGTTCATTCCGGCCCCCTTTACGCGTCCCCCTTCTGGACTCCGGCCTCCGCCGGAGTGACGGTGGGCAGTCATTGGCAACGAGGGATAGCCCCTCGCCCTTGACGGGTTAGGGTGATCTGGGTCGTTCTCTACAATCTCGCCTTTGAATGCGGCCTTGGCCCCCTCATCCCAACCTTCTCCCGCCAGGGGAGAAGGGGCAGCGGTTGTCTATTTCCGTGGGAAACGGCTGGCGGGGCTGGGGCTAGTTCGCGCCCCTTAACCGGGGGTCCAGCACGTCTCTCAATGCGTCCCCCAGTAAGTTCCAGGCGAACACCACCACGGCGATGGCCAACCCCGGGAATACCGGCAGCCACGGTCCTATTCCTATGTACTGTTTCGTGGCGCCCCTCAGCATGTTGCCCCAAGACGGGTCGTCCACCGCCGCTCCCAGTCCCAGGAAGCTCAGGGAGGCCTCGGCGATAATGGCTATCCCCAGCTGGAAGGTAATCATGACGATCAGGATGCCCATCGTATTGGGTACCAGGTGCTGAACGATTATGCGCCAGTCTGAAGCGCCCACCGCCCTGGCCGCCAGCACGTAGTCCATCTCTCTAATGGCCAACGCCTGAGATCGGATTATCCTCGCCGTGCTCGGCACGAACAGAATGGACAACGCAATGATCACGTTGGTGAGAGAGGTGCCCAGGGCCGCCACGATGGCAATGGCCAGGACGATATAGGGGAAGGCTATCATGCCGTCGATAAACCGCTGGACGACCAGGTCCGTAAACCCGCCAAAGTATGCGCTGGACACACCGATGAACAGCCCGATGAACGACCCGACGAAGGCGCTTATCAGGCCCACTTTCAGGGAGATCCGGCTGCCGGCGATAATGCGGCTGAATACATCGCGGCCCAACTCGTCGCCCCCCAGCAGCTGGTCGGAACTGGGAGAGGCGTAGAGCTTGGTATGGTCAGTGTCGTAAGGGTCATGGCGCTGAATGAGGGGAGCGAATATGGCGACCGCAATCAGGAGCAGGGCAACGACTCCCGCCGCTGCGCCCAGAGGTTTCCTGCTGGCGAAGTTCCCAATCTGGCCCAAAACGGAGCGTTTAGGCCGGAGGGCTTCATATGTCCGGTCTGGAATGGAAGTTTCTGCTCTTGGCTCTTGACTCATCGTCCGTCTCAAGCCCTCTCGGGATCAAGGGCTAAGTATAGCGTATTCTGGGATTCAGCCAGCCGTAAATCACATCTGTGGCCAAGTTCAGAAGCAGCACTATCACGGTAATGGACATCACTATGGCCTGGACAACGGGGAAGTCCCGTTGTCCAACCGACGTGATTAGGTGCCTGCCCATTCCCGGCACGTTGAATATGAGCTCGATCACCACGGTCCCGCCCATCAGGCGTCCAAATTCGTACGCCGCCACGGTAATCACCGGCAGCAACGCGTTTTTAAGGGTGTGGCGCCCTATCACCGCCAACTCGGTCAAACCTTTGGAGCGGGCCGTGCGTATATAGTCCTCCCGGAACACTTCAAGTACGGCGGACCTGGTTACGCGGGCGATAAAGGCCATGTTGGAGAAGGCCAAGGCCAAGGCGGGAAACGCCAACTGTTCCAGGTTGAGCCCCGGGTCTTTCCATAAGTTGGCATACCCCAAGGGAATCCCGTAGCCGAACTCGACGGATAGAATGAACACCACCATTATGCCTATCCAGAAGTTGGGGAGCGCTATTCCCGCGATGGTGATTAGTCTGCCTAGATAATCAAAAACTCCATCCTGCCTAATGGCCGAAAGCACGCCGAGGGGCACGGCCACGGCGACAGCCATCAGAAGCGCCATTATGGTCAACTGGATGGTGACGGGGAATTTCTTCTTCATGTCGTCCCAGACGGGGGTCCTGTAGTGGAAGGAATTGCCGAAATCTCCCTGAAGCATTCCCCATACCCACGTGCCGTATTGGTTGATGAGGGGCCGGTCGGTGCCCAGTTTCTTGGCTAGAGCGGCCCGTTCCTCTTCGGTGTATTCGGCCTCTCCGGACGCTCCCGCGAGCCTGGCCGCCGCCGGGTCTCCCGGGACGACCCGAAGCAGAATGAAGACGAGGGAAGTAACGATGATGAGGGTCGGGATGAACATCAGGACCCGCTTGAGAATATAGGCCTGCATCTCTTAGCTCGCTCTGATCGACTCTCGCCGCCACTTTCGTCTACTTAGGCTCGACTATAGCTGCTGGAATTTTAGCAGACCTTGCAGCGGGCGTCATTACATCCCCGCATTATCAAAGGGACAGGCTTGGTACGGACCAGACGCCTGTCCCCTCGATAGTTTGTCCTACTTAGTTTAGCCGCAGTCGGGGTCGCACCAGATGTGGGCCCAGTCCTGGTAGTGACCCAGAGCCGGAGGCGGGTAGAAGCCCTTGATTCGCTTGTCCACGAACATGGACTCCACCTTGAAGTACATGTAGGGCCACGAGTTGTCTTCCAGCAGGATGTCGTTGGCCCGGATCACCAGCGCTCTTCTCGCGTCGGGGTCTGTTTCGGTGGCTATCTGGTCCCAGAGAGGCTCCGCCTCGGGGTTGTAGTAACCCGTCCGGGCCACGTCTGCCGTGCTCCCCTTCTTGTAGGAGTTGGCGGAAGCGTCCGGGTCAGGGTAGGAGAAGCTGTTGGCCATGACTGCAAACTGGAAGTCCCCGTTTACGTAGGCGGACATGCCGGCCACGCTCTCCATCTGTCGGATGGTGACTTCCCAGCCAAGGAAGTCCTTGAGTTGCTCTTTGACCAACACCGCTACGTCGCAGAACTCAATCACCGTCCGGCAGGTTAGAGTCGGCGCAAATCCTTCTCCCACGCCTGCGGCCTCCATAAGAGCCTTGGCTTCGGCTATGTCAGCCGCCGACTTGACGCCGGGGGAGTCCTCGCGGAAGCCGGGCATCTGCAGGGCTTCCTCTGTCGGGAAGCTCCAATCGAATCCGGAGGGAATGGGAGTCCCGATTAGGGCGGCGCCGCCGCTGAATGTCTCAATGGCCGGCTGCCTGTGCAGCACAAGGTTCATGGCCCTACGGACGTCGGGGTTGTCCCAGGGAGCGCCTGCCCGGACGTTCATCATTACGCCCAAAGTGTAGAGCGGGCTGGGGCTGATGTAGAAGTCGAACCGTTCGGAGATGGCAGCGTCCTTCGACAACACGGCGGCTTCTTTAATGCTTAGGTTGGTGTTCCAGCCTGCCGGCATCATCACCTGCCCCGTCCTGAAAGCTGCGGCAACGGCGCCGTGGTCGGTGATGATGAAGTTCTTGATTCCGTCTACGTAGGGCCTGCCGTCCCTGAAAAAGCCGGGGTAGGCCTCCAATTCCGAGGAGATGTCCCTGTCATAGTTCTTCAGCATAAAGGGACCTGTCCCGATCAAGGTCTCCGGCCTGGAGAAGGTGAACCCGTCTCCGGCTTCGTAGGCGGACTTGCGGAGCACATGGAAGTTCAGCCTGCTGAAAGTGGTGAAGAAGGCTGCGGAGGGGAACTTCGTTATGACTTCCAAGGTGCCCGCGTCAACGGCTCTCCAGGTGTCCATGTAAGTCAGGACCTGTCTGGCCTGGGTTTGGATCCGTCCTCCAGCCGACTCCACGACGAGGGGAACTCCGGAGTTGTCGGGGTCGAACCACCCGTTCATGCTCATCATTATGTCGTCCATGGTGAGCGGTGAACCGTCGTGGAACGTGACTCCGTCACGTATGTAAAAGGTGAAGACCGTACCGTCGTCGGAGACTTCCCATTCCTGTGCCAGATCACCTCTGATGTCGAGAAGGTCCGCAGTCTCAGGATTGGTCTCGATTATCTGGTTGACGATGGGATTCACATGGTAGTTGTTGTAGTTAATGGGCTCGAAGAACATGCCTGCGTCCGGGGAGGCGTACGCTTGCATGTTGATGACGCCGCCTCTGATTACTCCGAGCACCTCGTCCGGAGATGGGGGAAGAGTCGCCGTAGGCACGGCGGTGGGTGTCCGTGTGGGCTGCATAGCCACCGGGGTGTCGGTGGGTTCCTCCATCATCATCGCCTCGGTGGGCGTAGGCTGCGGCGTCGCCGTTGCGGCAGGAGGCGCCGACGTGGCTGTCGGGTCCTCACCTCCGCAAGCTGCCGCTAGGCCTACGAGGAGCACAGCGGCCAGTGTTAACAGCATCCACCAACTTGGTTTTATCGACCTAATACGAGGCATGTCCATCTCCTTATTATATTTGGTTGCGAATGCCCGGCTCGGTGAACAGTAGGCCCGGGCCAGTTGGATTCATAGCCGTCGAAAGACGGAGAGTAACGTAGCATACGTGCGCTTATACTGTCAATCGAATGTAACCGCTCTTACATGCCGATGCAGTTCCGTTCGCCCAGAGCTTGTCGAGGGGTGGTTCGACGGGCTCACCACGAACGGGGCAAACAAGGCGTCCGAGAGCGGGGCAAACAAGGCATCCGACTGTCGAAAGACCCTGCTCTTACGAGCGCCCAGAATTGCCGTCGGAGAGGAACCAAGGCATCGTAACAGCTTCGCTCGGCCACAGAAACTCGAACCCCGCCTCTAGCGCATACTTCTTGTCCAGGTCTTCTCTGTCACCGATATGATAGTAAATATCGGCCTCGAACTTCGCCTTAACGTCAGGAAGCATGTGCTTTGAAACGGCAAAGTCCGCCGGAATGTTGTGGCTGTCCCAGATAGCCCGCTGACCGCTGACCGGCCGGTCGGAACAACTGCCGATCAAAAACCCCTTCTCTTGAGCTCTTCTCACCATTTCCATGGTCAGAATTCCAGGGGGATCACCTATGTCCAAGGTGCCGTCTATGTCGAAACTTATCAGTATCACCAGGCAGATTCCTCTCTTTAGTGTGTCTGGCAGCCGCGTTGGCTCTCCCCACGTTAGTTCATGGTCCAACGGACCGGCCGGGGCCTCATAAACGTTGGAATAAAGATGGCCCTGCATAGGTTAGTCAGGAGTGGCGCTCCACACGGTGAAGTTGCCGGCCAACGGCATGGGACCGCCGGAGACTCCGATCTCCGGCTTCACCCCCGTGAGTTGTCGAGCGCCTGCCCGTCCCTGAAGCTGTTGAATGCTGTCGGTGTGCATCCAGAAACGGCTGCGGCCGCCCCCAATGTTGCCGCCGCTGGGCAGAATCGGGTTCGGTCCTTCGATGCTGATGTCCGTTTGGTAAAAGTCCAGGGCATCTCCATTCTTAATGCCGCGGTAGCCGAGGCCTTCCAGGTGGAACTGGTGGAACAGAGTATAGCCGTCATACATGTTCTCGAAAGATAGGTCGCTTGCGGTGATTCCAGCTCCCTCGTAGAGCTTCCTTCCCGTCTTGGCGGTTTCAGACTCGACCTCATCGAGAGTGGGAGTGAGACTCCTGGCCTTGGCCCTGCTCGTTGTATGGTTGAGGATGTACACGGGCTTCTGCTTCATGTCTTTGGCTCGTTCAGCGGCCGTGAACAAGTAGGCGGCGGACGCCATAATCGGTATGTCGTTGTCGAAGAGGTTCGCCGGCTTGGCTATCCACCGGGCGCCCAGGTAGTCCTCCTCGGTCAGCTCCTCAGGCCGGTGCTGGGCCCAGTATCCCTCTGGGAACAACAAGCCGTTCCTTCTGGAGTTCGCCATGAAAGGGGCCATCATGTCGTGGGTCTTGCCGTACTTCCGGCAGTACTCGGCGAACTGTAGGGCGGTCCCGTAACAACCGGGGGCGCCCCAGAGGCTCCGCCCCGGCCCCATCGCAAAAGCGCCGGAAACGGCGTCCTCGGCGCTTATCCCTCCATGATTGTACCGGCCTTCCAGGTTATGCCAACCCTTTAGGACCAGGCATGTGTTGGCGAGTCCGGCGCCCACAGCCTGGGCGGCGACTACGATGGCATGGGACATACATCCCTGAGCGTGCATCGTGAACTTGACGTTGGTCAGCTCCGGCATGTTCTTCAATAGCCACTCAGCGCTGAGCTTGGCAATGCCGTCCAAGTGGTCGCCAGTGAGATTGAAGGCATTGAGGACGTTCGCAGGGATGGTCTGGCCCTCCGGCCAGTGCGCCCCGGTAGTGGTCTCCGGGACCACCACCAAACCATCGACTTGGTCCGGCGAGACGCCCGCATCCTCCATAGCTTTCCTTAGCGCCAGGATGCTCCAGGCGCCCACACTGGTCTCAGGCTTCTCGTCCCAGCGCCGGGCAGTGGGAGAGTGTCCGATGCCGACTGCCGCCACCTTCCCCTTGTGTTCCCATGGCCCCAATCCCTCCGTGGTCCGATACATGGATGCATGAGGAGTCTGGGTGGTCATTGTGCTCTCCTTTCTATAAGCGCCCAACCTGATTTGGATGTTAAGCGGGTCTAGCCTGCCACCCGCCATTCGGGGACCTTTTGGCCGTTTGCGGTGGCCTCGAACACGACCTCTACATCAGCCCCGACCGGGACATCGTCCACCGGAACTCCGGGGAGGTGGGAGTACATCTGGATATCGGTGTCCTCGTCCAACATGATTACCGCCAGGTTGAACGGCAGGTCCTCCTTGAGCAACCTGATAGGGCAATCGTGCACGACCCCGTAGTTGTATATCTTTCCCCGCCCGCTCATCTCTTTCCACTCCAGCGCGTCCCCAGAGCCGCATTGATCACAGGTCTGCGCCGGCGGGTGCTGGAGCCTGCTGCAGGCTGTACAGTTCTGGATGACCAGCCGCCCCTCGTTGGCGGCGTCCCAGAAGGGTTTAGTCAACTGATCGGGCTCCACTCTCTGCTTTGTCATATCTCTCCTCTATTTTGCCAGCGTCTCCTCGGACTGGAAAGTTAGGGCCGACAGCACATTCCACTTCAACTAGCCCTGGCTTGTCAACTCCCTGGGCCTTCCGGCGCCGCCGGCGATCAGAACACTCACCAAGGACCGGGACAGGCGCCAAGGGCGCAATCACCCTCGGCGCCGCCTCTCCCTGCGCTATACTATACTACATACAGGTTCCAAGGGTGACCACCCGGCATGTTCCTTCTCCATATGCCGCGGCGCAGATCGGGAACTGCAACCAGGCGCCAGCCAAGTATACAAAATCCGCCCAGCCAAGGCGCCGGTCAATCGGCGCAGCAGAGGCGTTCAATTCCACGAATGTTGGCCCTCCCGATGCGCGCAGCATTGCGCACTTTCGTCTGGGCCCGGTTCAAGTTACAGGACCCGGCGGGGAAGATGTCAGGCGTTCATACTTTGCGGTCTCTGTCGAGCCTTCCAGTCTCGCATGACAGGACGCCTTGTGATAGCATCGGGGACGCGGGAAACACTGAACATCTGAGACAATAGTCAACATGAAACTCCAAAGACTTGCCATTCCAGCAATAGCCATTGTTGGAATGGCGCTTTTAGGCGCCGGCATGGCTGGACTGGCCGCCAGCGGATCGCTCTTTGCGCGCGACTCCGCGGCTGAACCCACACCCACGGTCACACCCACACCAGCGGTCACACGCACACCCACACCCACGGACGAACCGACAGCAACAGCAGCGCCTACTCCTGTGCCGCTGGAGCTCCCCGATCCGCCGGACAAGTCGCAGCCGCCGGCCTCACCGGAGGAACAATCGACAAAAGGGACTCGTTCCGAGTCGGCGGTCTCAGGCCAGGACACGGTCTACACCTGGCAGGACGGCGACAGGACTCTGAGGGTCATGCTCCAGACCGATCTGGTTGTCCAGGAAACCGCCGCCAACACGCCTCAGGACGTTGTGGTTGTAAAGGGAGCCGGAGACAGCATCGTCCAGAAACAGGCCAACCACGGCGAGGACGCTCCCCCGGTGTTCCGTTCGGAATCGGGCGGCGGGCTGATGACGCTGCCCGGCGGCGTTCTGCTGGCCCTGGACCCACAGTGGGACCGGGCCGCGATTGAGAGCTTCTTCTCCCGGAACAACATCTCGACAGACCAGACTTCGGAATTGAGTTTCCTGGAGAACGGCTTCCTGGTGAAGACCGAAGCGGGCTTTCCGTCGCTGGAACTGGCCAACGCGCTGGCCGCCCAGGACGGCGTTGTGATTTCCAGCCCAAACTGGTGGCGAGAAGTAGAGGCTAAGTGAGGGCGCCGCCGCTCGGCCCCCGTTAGGCGTGAGAGAGGTCACCATACACTTCATGCCAGCACGTCTTGCGTCCTCGCTGCCGTCAGGGGCGGGGATGCTCCTCTTGGCGGTTACCGTCTCCTTATGGTTCATCCTGGACACGGGCGGGGCCGTGGCGCAGACGGTTGACGACCACGGCGATACGTCCGTCGAAGCTACGCCTCTTCCACTGGGTTCTTCGGCGGCCGGACGCATCAACCCCGGCAGCGACAGGGACGTCTTCAAGCTGGACCTGTCCGGCGCATCCGGACCTACCGACGTCTGGATACACACCACCGGCGGTCTCGACACCGTCGGAGGATTGTATGACGGCTACGGCAACCTGCTTGCCCTCAACGACGACAGCCGCATCGAGGGCAGGGAGACCAATTTTCATTTACGTGGGATTCTCTCGCCGGCAGTCTACTACGTCCTCGTCGTCAGCTACTTGACGGAAACCGGGAATTACACTCTGTACGCCGAGGCCGTAACGGACCCCAGCAGCGCCGCCAGCACGGCAAGGAGGCTGCATCTCGATTCTCCAACCCCGGGAACGATTTACACGGCAACCGACGTAGACTACTTCAGGCTGGACCTCACCGAATCCAAGCATTTGATCCTCTATGCCAGAGGCCTGATTCGTGCGCCTATCGACGGACACGTGTTTGACAGGAGGGGCAGAGAGATTCCCGTCAATGTGTATCCCCACGTCGTTACAAACCCCATAAACCCCAACAGCCCGACCATATATGGTTTCCGGATTGAGGACGACTTCGGCCCGGGCGCCTACTACATCAGAGTGACCACTCCTGATAGGGCCGCTTATCGCCCTGCGTACTACACCATCCATGCCCTTGAAGATACTGTCTATTCCGATTTTATCGAAGACTGCGAAGCCAGGACGCGTTCATTGAACGACCCGCAGATCAGCGACCCTCTGTATGGATGCCAGTGGCACCTAAACAATCGTGACGGGGAGGACGTCAACGTCGAAGCCGTATGGGAGGATGGCGTCAAGGGAGAAGGCGTCAACGTCGCCGTGGTTGACAACGGGATGGACTCGACCCATGAAGACCTGACCGACAACGTCGACGCCTCCCGCAATCACGACTACACCGGCGCCGGCAACATACATCACCCCTTCGCACACCATGGCACGAACGTGGCCGGCCTCATCGCGGCCCGGGATAACGGCGTCGGCGTGCGTGGCGTGGCCCCAAGAGCCACAATCTATGGGTACAACCTCTTAGTTGACACGACGGACATCAACGAAGCGGACGCCATGACCCGCAACGGGGTTGTAACCGCCGTGTCCAACAACAGTTGGGGGCCTCCTGACACCCCACGCTTGGAACACGCCCACTCGTTCTGGGAGGAGGCGGTGAAGACCGGGGTCACGACCGGCTACGACGGCAAGGGGACCTTCTATGCCTGGGCCGCCGGCAATGGACATATGGAAGGAGACAACTCGAACCTTGAAGAATACGCCAATTACTATGCCGTGACCGCCGTTTGCGGGGTGAATGACCTCGACACCAGAAGCGACTTCTCGGAAATGGGCGCCAACCTGTGGGTCTGCGCCCCCTCGAATGACACAAACAGAGATGAGCGCAGGGGAATCGTGACCATCGAAAATTCCGACCGCTATGTGGACGACTTCGGGGGGACATCCGCGGCAACTCCCGTCGTTTCAGGCGCAGCCGCGCTGATGCGCAGCGCCAACCCCGACTTGACGTGGCGGGACCTGAAACTGATTCTCGCCGCCTCCGCGCGGAAAAACGACGCCGAAAACCCCGGCTGGGAAGACGGCGCCCGCAAGTACGGGTCCGACTCAGCCGCAGACCGCTATCACTTCAACCATGAGTACGGGTTCGGCGTGGTGGACGCCAGGGCCGCAGTCGATCTGGCGAAAGGATGGACTAACGCGCCTCCGCTGCAAAGCTCAACGGCGGAGTCGAGTGGGCTAAACGTGCAGGTCCCCGACGCCCCGGACACCGACGACCCCACGACGGTCACACTTACACTAGACACCGCCATAGGGTTCACCGAGTTTGTCGAAGTCACAGTCTCCTTCCAACACGATTCTTTCCGGGACTTGGACATCGAGTTGGTGTCTCCGTCCGGCGCAGTTTCAAAGTTGGTCGAGAGCTTTGATACGTTTTTCTATTCTTCTAACCTCGTCCCGTTGCTCGGTGAATTCCGTTTCGGCTCGGCGAGACACCTGGGCGAAGACCCCAACGGCGTATGGCAGCTGCGGGTCACCGACCGCATTCAGTTCGTGGACGGGACCCTCGATTCATGGAGCGTCACCGTCTATGGGCACGAACCTACACCCTACCCTCCCACCGTGGACTCGATCACGGCCGGCGTGGAATCCCTAACCGTTGCCTGGACCGCTCCCAGCCAGGCCGCGGGTTTGGCGGTCACCTCCTACGACATGCGTTATATTGAGGCCGACGCAGACGGGACGGTGGACTCCAACTGGACCGTCGTGAATAACGTCTGGACCGCCGCTGCTGGCGGCGACCTGGAGTACACCATCACCGGGCTGACCGGCGGCGCCCAGTACGACGTTCAGGTGAGGGTGGTCAATGCCCGGGGAGCAGGCGGTTGGTCGGCAATCGCGTCGGGAACTCCGGGGGTGGACTTGCTTAGCGTATATGACCGCGACAACAACGGCGTGATCGACAGAGATGAGGCGATCCAAGCCATAAATGATTACTTCAATGACCTCATTTCCAGGGACCAGGCTATAGAGGTCATCAACCTCTATTTTCTCAGTTAATTCAGTTGGCTAAGGGCATGTTGGGAGCGTTGGCTCCCCGATGCGCTCAGAATTGCGTGCTTTCGTCTGGACCTGGTTCGAGTTCCAGAACCCAGTATCGCCGCGTGGCCAATCCGAGCCAACCTGTCACCGTCGGCGCAATCCATTCGCGTTGGCACAGGCCTGGCGGCCGAACCGCGCACGCGTTGCTGTATTCCTCCAGGCCCCAAACCGGCATCTCCACTACATCTTCGGTGATGTGGCCTGTGTTCTAAAAATGACACGGCGGTCGGTTGCCACGACGATGCCGTTGTACTCAGATGCGCCTCTGAACTCGGCTTTGTAACGGCCGGCTAACAAAGACTCGATGTTCTCTCCATCTCTCAGGATGTCGGAGAATAACTCACGCTCGTTGCGGTGTTCATTTGGGCCCCAACCCGGAGACCGCTCCCGCCATTGAGCGTCAATCCTGTCTGCCTTCGCCGCAGGCGGCTTTGCCGGAATCTCATCCGTATCCGGCCGCGCAGGCTCCATCGGCGGCGCGGGCTTTGCTAGGGTCTCAACTGCGGCCGGCCGCTTGGATACAGTCGGTTAAGGCGGCGTGGAGAGATGGTCCCGCACGAAATCGATAAACCGCCGAGCCTCACTCCCCCGAGCGTTGCGCAACTTGTAAGTGCGAAGGGAATTGGCGCCCGGCTTGTTGCCGACGCCCATCCAATTGCCGCCGCATACGCCCGTGATTGCCACCTCCGCAAGCCCGGGATCTCCATGTTCCACCGTCTCGATGCGCCGCAACGGCATCTCGCTCACGATTTTAGAGAACCCCTTTTTCTTCACAAAGAGGACACGGCGGCTGGTTGCCAGGACAATGCCGTCGAACTGAGAACTGCGCTGGAGAAAGGATGGGGACACGCCTTCGAATGCCTCTTCGGGTCCCCAGATGCAACCCAACAAGCCCTCGATGTTCTCGTCATCGCCCAAGGTGTCGTAGACCATCTTGCGCTCGCCCTCGTGGTCCTTTCGGCCCCAACTGGACTGGAACGCCTGCCATTGAGCATCGATCCTGTTGACCTTCTCTTTCTTCGGCATGGCTCCTCCCCTGGATATGAGATCATTTGACTGCCGGCGCCGTCGGGTTAAGGCGAAGCGGTCAGATGGCCCTCTATGCAATCGACCAGCGGATAGGTTTGGCCCTTGACGTCAGCCTTATTCATGTGGTCGAAGTAGAAATCGTACTCCTCGATGAGGCGGCCCCTGAATTTAACGCCCGAAGACATCATTCCGTCGTTGAATTCCACGGTCTCGATGTTCTGGTATGGCAACTCCGCCACGTTGTTAGTGATTTTGCCCTTGTTCAACAAGAGGACACGGCTGCTGGTCGCCACGGCGATGCCTTTGTGCCCCTGCAATTCCGTCACTCCCAACCCCGGCGCTCCGAATTCGTTTTCTTCGCCCCAACGGCCGCCCAACCAGTACTCGATGTTCTCGTCATCGTCCAGTATGTCATAGAGCATCCTATGTTCGCCGTTGTAAGATTTCCGGTCTCGGCTCGTCCAACTGCCCAGAAACTGGGCGAAAAGGCCCTCCACGAGATTATGGCTATCCCGGCCCCACATCGTGGACCGTTCCCGCCATTGTGCGTCGATCCTGTCTGCCTTCTCCTGTGAAGCCATGGCTCTTCCTCCGGACAGTATCTTGATCTATTACCGGCGTGTTGCCGCTCCCTATATTTCCTTTCGCTTTGCTCAATGTACTCTAAGGGCCGGATGACCCCAGTATACCTATAGCGTCAACCTGAACCTCAGCACGAAGGTTCTTGATCTTGTAAAGCTTGGTGGGCTACCGTTTACGGAAGATACCACTGAGCCGTTCAGCGGTATCTCCTGCACTTTTTTTCCCGGAATCAAGCTGTCGTCGGGCATGGGAACGGAGTAGCGAACGACGGCGTTGTCGGGCAGAAGCTCGATCTCCTTAACGAAGGTCTCGATAAAGGCCCTGCGCTCGGTCAGCTCGCTCTTCTTGAGGAACCTGCTCATGTCCTGGGCGTAGGCCGTGATGGTCTTCACGTCGTCGAGGACCGCCCTGCGCTGGGCCAGGATTGCCCTCGCCCCCTCAGCCGCCGACTCAAGGCGCTCCTTTCGCTCCTTGTGGTCCCGGATGCGGTCGGCGAAATGGGCCATGTTGAACTCGGTCGTCGTCTCCACGAGGTCGTAGAGCCGGTCGAGCCTGCCCCGCACGTCGGCAAGCTCCGACTCGATGGTCTCCAGCCGCTTGCGCTCGTCGCCGGCCACGTCGTCCATCTGCTCGTCCACGACGTTGACCAGGCTCCGAATGTTGCCCTCGGTCAGGATGTTGGAGCGAATCAGGCCGACGACCAGCTCCTCGAACTGCCGGGCGTCCACCCTGGGCGAGTCGCAGAAGCCGGGCGCGCGCTTTACGAAAGAGTGGCAGACGTAGTAGGGGAAGGTGCCCCTGCTGGAGTACCGGCCCGAGAGCGCCCTCTTGCACCTGTAGCACTTGACCAGGCCGCTCAGCAGGAAGGTGCTCCCCACTCTGCGGGGGTTGGTGACCTTGGGTGCGCGGGAGCGCATTATCCTGTTCACCCGGTCGAACTGGTCCTTGGTGACGGTGGCGGGGAACGCCTTCTCCACCCGCACCGGGTCGGCTCCGTCCTTTGCGTTGTTGCCCCAGACCAGGGTGCCCAAGTACACCTCGTTGTTGAGGATGTTGTGGACGGTGGGCTTGTTCCAGAGCTTACCCCTGGGGCTGGCGATGCCGTCGTTGTTGAGGGCGCGGGCGATCTTCAGCATCCCCTTCCGGGACTCGGCCAGGTCGTAGATGCGCTTGACGATGGCGTTGGTTTCGGGGTCTGGCTCCAGGGTGGGCCTCTGCTTGGGGCCGTCCTGCACCTTGACCTTCCTGTAGCCGTAGGGGGCCATGGGAGCGACCCAGAAGCCGCGGGACGCCGCCTCCCTCATACCCCGCAAGACCTCCGTCGCCAGATTCTCCGAGTAGTATTCGTCGATGGTCTCGATGATGCCCTCCATCAGCCTGCCCGTGGGGTTGTCCTCGGCCTGCTCGGTGATGGAGATCACTCGGATGCCCTTGCGCCTGAGCGTGGACTTCAGGAGGACGGCGTGCTCCCGCTTGCGGGTGAAGCGGGAGTATTTCCAGACCAGTATCTCCTTGAAGGGGGCCTGGGTCCTCTTGGCCTCGTCCATCATCCTTTTGAACTCGGGGCGGTCGGTGCTGCGTCCGCTCTCCGCCTCGTCCACGTACTCCCGAACGACCTTGCAGTCGTTCTTGTCGGCGTAATCCCTGAGCGCCCTCAGCTGGGCGGACACGGACAGGTCCACGTCCTGTCGGTCGCTGGAGACCCTGGCGTAGAGGGCCGCCGGCGTGCGGTCGGTCTTGCTGTTCATAGATAAGTCCTCCTTCTTCATTCGGTCTGGTTTCTGCGGGCCTCGGCCCGTTGGCGGCGCTGCTGCCGCAGCCACTCCCGTTCGTCGATGTACAGGCGGATGGCCTCGCGGAGGAACTCGCTCATGGTGCGGTCCTCCTCCTCGACTATCCGTTGCACCTCCGCCGCCATCTCGGGCGGCATCGAGAAGGTGATGACCTTCGATTTCCTGGGAGTGGTCATTCTCTCTTTTTGCCTCTCATTGTATTACAATGTCATACTAGTATCATGAACGAATCCGGCCCCGGTGTCAAGGGACGGAGCCCCTATGAGAGAGATTCCGAATGGGGTAAAATGGGGTTGTAGAAACTGTGATGTAGAGGCTTCCCAAATGGGGACTTTCAAGTGGCCGCTGCGCATCTCCAACATGGACGGCCAGCAGGCCAGGGACATAGAGGCGACGGTGGACACCGGCGCCGCCTACACGACGTTGCCCGCCAGCCTGCTGCGCGAGCTGGGGATCGAGCCGATAGACAAGCGGACGTTCCTGCTGGCGGACGGGCGGCGGGTGGATATGGAATACGGGAGAGCCTGGGCCACGGTCAACGGCGATAGCGAAGTGACCATCGTGGTCTTTGGAGAGGACGACGGACCGGCGCTGCTGGGGGCTTACACGCTTGAGGGCCTGGCCCTGGCGGTGGACCCAACCTCGCAGCGACTCGTTCCCACTCACCTCATCATGTACTAAGGGGTTGCTGCGCCCACCGCGTGCCTTCTTCGCCCGCCGCGCTGGCTCACACCCCACAGTGCCCCTCACACTCGTTCCCGAACCCGTCCGCTTGCCCGGCAGCCCCCAGGTCCCGCTCGTCCGTCTTGACGGCCTCGGCCAAGGGCCTCCGTTGCCTGTGCAGATAAGGGGTCTTGTCGAGGGCCAGTCCGCTCCTGAGTCTGGCGTCGATCTCCACGGCCTCGGCGAACAGCTCCGGCCAACGACGCTTGGTCTCCACCCATCTGTGTCGGGACTGGAAGGGGCAGGCGACGCAGGCCGAGCGTTCCAGCGGCCTGTCGTACCGGGCATTCCACCACCCCATGCAATCCTGCCTGGTCATGCCCGCCTCTATCAGCGGGTAGCGGTTCTTCACCCACCGGTCCCGGGAGGTCTTCATGCGGATGGCCTCGTCGATCGAGATGCCGAGCCACATCTCGACGTTGACGCCTGACGGGACGCGCTGCCTCGGTTTCATTCCCAGCATCTCGCGTATCCTGCGTCTGATGGGTATGACCTTGTAGTTCTCCGTGCACTGACGCCTGCCGATGCCGTCGCCCTCTCCGTTGCGCCCCTTGAGGTAGACGGGGATGTCCACGTAGCTGCGGTGGCCCGAGTGGCTGGTGAGGGCCTTCACGTCCTCGCGGAGGCTGCGTCCGTTGTCCACGACGTACAGGGGGAAGCTCATCCGGTCCTTGAGCCAACTGATGTGGTCGTAGACGCTGGGCGGCTCCCATCGGGTGTCGGCGAAGATGGCACAGTCCGGCACGCGGTCGAACGCTCCCTGGCTTGCCATCAGCGCCATGACGGTGGACTGGACGCCTCCGCCGAGGCTGAGTACGGTCAGGGTTGGAGGGGTGGTCATTGGCCCGCCTCCTGGCCGCCGTCCTCCACGGCCTCGGACCGGGACGATGCTTCCGCCTTCTCCTCCATGTAGGAGCGGATGGCGACGCGGGCCAGGATGCGCAGCCCCTTCAGGACGGCCCTGCGATGCTCCGGCGAGTAGGACGGCATGGAGCGCTCCAGGGCTTCCTCGAGCTCCCGGCCTTTGGGCCTCTTTCTTCTGTTGTGCTCGTTCCTTCCGGTGGTATCTCTCACGGTGCGCACTCGCAGCGGCTTCACTCTTGGGGCCGCTGGCCTCTCATTTTCAGGTGGGGGGTTTGGCCGCCGGTGCGGACGGACGGGGCGAGCACCGGCGGCGCTATGGGGTCAGTCCCTGAGGAAGGTCATCTGGTATTCCCTCCCCAGGAGGATCGCCAGACCTCCGTGCAACAGGCTGGCGAACTTGTAGAGGCGGTCCATTGCGGCGCCGCTCGGCTCGACGCCGTGCTTGCGCCACTTGTACATCTGCCTGTAGTCGACGCCGATGGCCCTGGCGAATCCGCTCCAGGTGAGGCCGGCGAGCTCTCTCAGGCGCGCGAGGCGCTCGGGGAAGTCGTCCGGCAGGTGGTTTCCGTAGAGCAGGCGCTCGTCCATGTAGTCTTCCAGGCTCCCGTCGAGACGGGGCTTACCGTTGGTTTGTGTCATCGCTATCCTCCAGTCTGAAAAGGTCTTCAAAGTTCTCCACTCCGAGGGCCTTCTGCATCCGCGAGCGGATGCGACCGGAGGGCGCTCGCCCCGTGTTGACCAGCATGGAGAGGTATCCGTGGCTGATGCCGACCTCTCTGGCGAGCCAGCTCTGGGAGCGGTTCAGCAGTGCCAACCGCTGCCAGAGCGCCGCCGTGTCGAGCCGGACAACTGCCCGTCCTTCACGCCTCCGGTGTCCCTTGGCTTCGTTGGCGTCCTGCGAACTCATGGCTTTTCGGTCTCCTGTGAGATAGAGGCGGGAGCGGCCGTGCGGCTCACGCTCCCGCCGTGTTTATCGTCGTTCATAGGGGCGTCGGGGCCTGGGGCGACTCCCAGTCGCCAGGGGCGCGCCAGGCGCGTCCCAATGGCCCCAGGGCGTGGACGGCCTCCCTGTGGGACACCCACAAGGGCACCGTGGCGCCCTCCGCCCGCATCTCCTCCCGCGCCACGCGCAGGAAGTGGGTCTGTGCGATCTCGTCGTCGAAGACGATCAGGACCGAGGGCCTCGTGCCGTGGTCGTCGGTGGGTCTGTGAGATGAGTAATAGCGCAGATAGGGGGCGAGTCGCTGCGACATGGTTGAGGGGCGCACGGCCCTTCGCTCCCACTCCAGAAAGAAGGCCCAGGTCGCATCGCCCCTGCGCAGGACGCCGAAGGCGTCGGGGTTGACGGCTCGCATCCGGCCCTCGTGCCTGAAGTGCCTCGACGCCCTTCGGGGCGGGTCGAGCTGGACGATCTCCCACCCCAGCAGGGGGGCCTGCGCGGTGAGCGCGGCCAGGAAGCCGTGGACGGCGGCGGTGTGCTCCGTGTTCCTGAGAAGCTGGCGGCTCCTGCTGCCGGAGACGTTGCGCCACTCCATCGGAGCGTCGGCGTCCTGTAGGGCGGCGCTCCACCGCTTCTTCGCCAGGCCGACCGACGTGCGGTCCCTGCGAGACAGAAGGGCCAGCCCCCGGTCGGCGGCTACGAGGCGTCCTCCCGCGTCCCGGGGGCGCTCCGCGAGGTCGAGGCCCTCCAGGGGGTTGACCAGCTGGGAGGCCCTCTGCGGCGAGACGCCGAGCAGTCCGGCCAGGTCTCCGAGGGCGATCCAGGGCCAGTCGGCGATGATGTCGAGGGCGCGCTTCTCCGCCGCCTTCAGCATGAAGGGCAGCATGGGGTCGGAGATTTCCCACTCCGGCCCCTCGATGGCGACGTCGGCGGGGAAGTCGGCCCGCTGCGGCTCCCGCTCTACCGGAAGCTCCCCGCCCGGACTCAGCCGGTCGAGGACGTAGCGCAGGTCGAGGGACGCGCTGACGGCGGACGGACTCCATATCCGGTCTCCGGGCTTGGACAGGGCCGCCTCGCGCTCGACGGCAAACAGGGCCGGGACCTGGGTGGTGGAGAGCAGCCTGCGGGCGTGCCTGAGCCGCACGTCGTCGGCCATGAGCATGAGCACGACGCCGGGCATCGGCTCGTCGCGCATCCGCCAGATGCGCTTGGCGAAGCCCGACCTGTCGGCGGTGAGTCCCTGCCTGACGACGCCGATGGTCCTGCCGTCCGGGAGGGTCATGGCTGCGTCCATCGGCATGGCCCTGTACCAGCGGAAGGCGATGGGGTACTCGACGTTGGAGACGATGGATGCGACGTGATAGACGGCGGCCAGGGCGTCCATGCGCTCCATCAGGTTGCGCCGCCACTGGGCGGAGACGGGACGGGATCGCGCCAGCTCGTCCGGGGGCACGTCCTCCTCGTCGGCGAGCCGCCTCAGCCCTGCGGCGGTGAGGTGGAACCTCCGCGCCGGGGGCAGGATGTCGGTGGCGTGGAGCGCCGAGGCGCAGAAGCCTTCCGACTCCAGCTTGGCGGCGGCCTCGTAGACCGGCCCCCTCGACCAGCCGGTGACGGCGACCATCTCCAGGCGGTCGAGGAAGGGCATCGAGGCCAGGGCGCGGAGCAGCTCAGCCTCGCATCCTTCGGGTCTCATTCGTCAGCCTCCTCTCCCTCGTCTTCGGCTGCGCGGTCCTCATCCGTGTCCGCCGCCTCGCTTCCAGCGTCCGCCGCTCCTCGGTCTCGCTTGCTCTTCTGCGTTCTGCGGTCCGCGTCCTCCTCCGCCTGCGGCTCTCCCTGCCCACCCTTTTCGAGGTCCTCGACGCCCTTGCGGTAGTCGCCGACCTTCTTGTGGCCGTCGGCATCGGCGTACTCGCCCTGGCGGGCCGATACGGTGTAGGCGGAGGCGTCGGCCCGAATGCGGGAAGCCATGTCCGGCTCTCCCTCCTCCGGCTTGCGCACCATCATCGAGAAGGCGGGCATCCGCTCCTTGCCCACGGTGGCGCGGACGTAGCAGTGGTGGACGGGGAGCGAGGTGATGTCGTCCTCGGTCACCCGCTCCTTGCCCAGCTCCCACACCAGCGTCCTTGCGTCGTTTCCGGCCACCTGGAAGACGGCGAGACAGCCTGTGTTGGCGAGAAGGGTGTCTCTCATCGTCCGCGAAAGGTCGTCCAGCTTGGCAAGGCTCTGGGTGGCGAGGATGAAGCTCGCCCCAAACTTCCCAAGCTCGGACAACATGCTCTCGTAGTCCACGCCGGGCATGGACTGCATCTCGTCCACCACCACCAGCGCGCCCCTGCGCCTGCTCAGCGGCAGCCGTCCCTGCTCCCGTATCACGGCGTCCACGAGGTTGAGGAGGGACGCGCCCACCAGGGCGGCCACGTCCCTGCCCACGGTGCCCTGGGAGGTGGAGACCAGCAGGATGCCGCCGTCGTGGATGACTCTGCGCAGGTCGATGGTGGAGCGGCGCTGGCCCAGGATGGCCCTTGCCCGCTTGGATGATGCGTAGTAGGAGAGGCGGGTCTGGACCGGGGCCAGGGAGTCGGCCTTGTAGTCGCGGCTCCAGCCGGTGAAGGTGTTGGCCCACCATTCGAGCAGGTAGGGGTCGGAGACCTTCTTGAGCACGTCCTTGCGGAACGGCTCGTTGGACAGGAGCTTGAGGCCGTCGAGGATGGTGTACTGCCGCTCCGCCTCCACCTGCTCGTTGGCCTCGTGAAGCGTCTTGACGGTCTGTTCGAGGATGGACTGCATCCTCGGCCCCCACTGCTCCCAGAGTCCTTTGGCCACCCGCACCACCGAGTCGGCGGTGCGGTCGCGGTCGGAGAAGATGCGGGTGTCCAGCAGGTTGATGCCGGGGGCGCGGGACTCGTCGGAGAGGTCGATGAGGCGCACCCGGTCAATGAGGGACTCGGGGACGTGTTCGAGGATTCCGGCCACCAGATCGGTGTGGGGATCGACGACGACGATGGCGTCCGGGTCCCTGCCCGCCGCCTTCTCCGCCATCTTGTGGGTGACGACGTGGTGCATGAGGGTTGACTTGCCCATGCGGGTGCGGGCGACGTAGAGGTGGTGACGCCTGAGCAGGTCTTCGGGGAAGCGGATCTCCCTCCTCGCCCCTGCGGTGGTGTCTCCCACCAGCGCGCCGCCCCTGGTTCCCTTCGCCGATGGGCTGAGCGCCCTGGCGCCGGACCGCTCCACCAGGGGCGTCTCGTCGCCCGCTCCTGGTGGGTGCCACAGCGAGGCGATCTCACGGACGCCGAGCACGCTGCGCCCTCCGAACAGGCCGGGGCCTGGCGGGTGCAGCATGTCGGGGTCGGGAACGGCGGGCTGGACGCGGCTGACCTTGAACCGCGCTCCTGCGGGGTTGTCGTAGTGGCGGTAGGCGGCGGCCACCGGCCCGAGAAGCTCCCCGGCTCGCTGCGGCATGGTGCGGGACGGCACGATGGCCGTGACCTGAAGCTCGGCGTCGAAGGCGATGCGGGAGACCTTCTCCCCTATCAGGATGGGGTCCTCGACGCGGCTGCGGGCCTTCTTCCACCGCCACCACGCCCAGCCGCCTGCCGCCAACCCCAGGGCCGTGCCAATGCCCAGGAGCGCGGCCTTCCAAATCTCGCCGTCCTGCACCCAGAGGTAGCCCTTCAGGGCGGCCAGAGCGCCGATGCCCAGCACGGCCATCGTCACGCCGTCCAGCTGCAACGGCTTGGTCTGGTAGGTGTAGGCGGGTTCCCTCGCCTCCATGCCGGGCCGCTTGTGGGCCTTGTCCATGTGGGGCTGCGACCAGTCGGGTCCCAGGGAGCGCAGCAACAGACGGGCCACCACCCGCTCCCCCTCGTAGAGGGCGGACAGAGCGCCCATCAGGGCTATGAGGGGGTCTGAGCCTGGGTCGAGCAGGTCGTCGTCCCTGAAGGTGCGCAGGGGCACGTACTCGGGGCCGTCCGCCCGCAGAGTGATCGACCACGCCTGTTCCTTCTCGCCTACGCGCAAAGGGTCTTCGTCGGGGTCAACCGTCTGGATGCGGGCCTGGGGGTAGTGGGCCGAGAGCTGGCCGCGCACCACCCGGTCGTCGAGGCAGCGGGCCATCAGCGTCACGCCGTCCATGTCCCCGGCAAGCTCCAGGGAGAAGGGTTCGGGGACGGCGATGGACTGGAGAAGGTTCTCCACTCCCAGCAACGTGCGCTCCCCGGTCCTTGGCGGCGTCACCGCCAATAGGACGGGGCCTTTCTTCTGCTCGGCGTCTCCAAACAGGATTTCTTTCGGATTCAGCTTCATAGCGTTTAGTCCTTTCTCTAATGGGTTCCGGGTCTCCACTCGATCACTGCCGTCTCCTCCGGCGTGGCCTCGATGCGCACGGGGAAGCGGTGTCCCTTCGCCAGCAACAGCCCGTCTCCCCTGGGGCACGACAGCAGCCAGCGCTGTAGGTCCTGGGGCAGGTCGAAGGCGTCTCCCACCGTGCTTATGGCCGCCGCGTCCTGCTGCAAGAGCAGCTTGAAGGCGGCGTTCTGTAGCAGCGCCCTTCCCGAATGGCCGGTGATGGTGCGGGAGGAGTCCTCGGAGAGAAGGTCCTGGACGTCCTGGGTGATGAACTGCAACCCCAGGCGGTGCTTGCGGGCGCGCTTCGCCAAAGACACCATGAACGCGGCCCCTTCGGGGTGCTGCATGATCGACCACACCTCGTCCACCACCAGCAGGCGGGGCTTGGGGTCCTGGGCCGCCGCCGCCCAGACCGTCTCGGTGCAGACCATCGCTGCGGCGGGCCTCAGCTCCGGTTCGAGAAGGCGCAGGTCGAAGACCGTCACCAACGCCTCGTTGGAGAGAAGGTCGTCTCCCTCGTCGGATAGCAGGTGGCGGAGGCTGCCGGTGGCGAAGGGCCTCAGCAGCCGTGCGAGAGCCTGCCCCGAACTCGATTCGGGGTCGCGGTCTCCCGCCTCGCTCTCCTGTAGATACTTGTAGAAATCCCTGAAGCCGGTGCGCTCGCGGGGCCGAGCGTAGTAGCCTGCCAGGGCGTGGTCGAGGGAGGCCCTGCGCTCCGCGCCGAGACTCTCACCGATCATGACCTCGATGAGCCTTCTAAGGCTGCCGATGCGCTGGAGCATCTCCTCGGAGTCGCCCTTGTCGATGACGAAGGGGTTCATGCCCTCGCCGGGCACGCCGGGGGATAGAACGCGCCCGCCCGCAGCGCGGGCCATGTCCGCGTACTCGCCCTCCGGGTCGATGACGTAGGCGGTGATGCCGCGCGTCACTCCCCTGAGCACGCCCAGCTTGGTGGCGAAAGATTTGCCGCTTCCCGACCTGGCAAGGACGGCGGTGTTGGCGTTCAGGTGGGTGCCGTCCCAGGGGTCGTAGACCACGGGCGAGCAGGCCCGCATGTCGATGCCGTAGAGGGTGCCGCTGCGGGTGTCCAGGTCCGGGGGTGAGAAGGGGAAGAGACGGGCGATGCTGGAGGTGTCCAGCGTCCGCCACTCGGCGACGGCGTTCAGGGCCAGGGGCAAAGTCGATAGCAGCCCCTCGCGCTGCCTGAAGGCCAGGTCGTCCAGCTTGCCCAGGGTGGCGGCGAAGTGGGCCTTCGCCCGCTGGGTCATCTCCTTTAGGGCAGCTTCATCTTTGGCATGAAGCGTGATGGATAGAGATGAGTGAAATAGGCGCTCCCTGCCCCGCTGCACCTCGTCCCTGAGCCGGGTGATGTCCTCCAGGGCGATCTCCGCCTCCGGCGACATGGTGCGGCCCCGTTTGAAGGAGAGGGACTGCGCAGACTCGAACCTGACCTTCTGCCACTCAAGCGTCCTCGCCGCCTGCTCAGTCGGTATCGGGCCGACATGGACGGACAGGTCCATCGGCGCACCCGCCGCCATGAGCCCTTGCAGGAAGCCGGGGGCCAGCGAGCGGGGCCATTTGCCCAGGTGCAGAGAGCGAACGAGCCGGTCTCCGATGCGCATGTCCCTGCGGTTGATCTCCACCTCGACCGGTGTCTCCTCGTCGAACTCCGTGGGCGAGCCTCCCAGGGCTGCCGATGCGAGGAACATCCGAAGCTGCCTTCCTCTTAGGGGGTGGACGGAGAGCCCGGCCCGTGCCAGCAGGCCGCGCAGGTCGTCGATGCGGGGGTGCTCGCACACGGCGTAGAAGCGCCGGTCGAGGATGCCGTCCCTCGTTTCAAGGTCGGTCAACAAACGCTGGAGGGACTCGGCCGCCGCTTTCGTCTGCGGTGGAAGGTCGTCCGGCTGGGCCGCTTGCAGCTTCTCCCGCATCCCTCCCAGGCGCGGCGGGTGCTGCCTGATGAGAAGCTGCGCCGGGAAGTCCAGGGCGTTGAGCGCCCCGGCGAAGGCTCCCAGCTTCGGCTCGTCGATCTCCAGGCCCATCACCTCGCAGACGCCGACCTTCACCCCGTCCAGGCGTACCGGCCCGTCGTCGTCCAGGTGGGACAGCATGAAGAACAGGGGCAGCTCGGGTAGAGGCTTGGGGGCCTGCGCTTCGGCAACGGGTTGGGGGTCGGCGGGAAGACCGTGCTCCGGCGTCTCCTGCGGGGACTCTGACTCTCCCGGCGTGGTCTTCGCCCGTCGTCCTGTGATTCGTTCAAGCAGTTTCTTCAATTCGGTAGATTCCTTTGCTCTATGGGGTTGGGAAGGATGGGATGATTCCGTGCTTCAGCAGGGCGGCGACGCCCTTCGCCGAAAGCACCAGGACCAGGCCGACGATTGCCAGCACGACGGCGGACTTTGCGCGTCCCCCGCCTCGCTCCTCGCCCCCCTCGGCCATCAGGACGAACCCGGCCCACACGATGGCGAACAGGCACAGGCCGGAGCCCGCGTAGGCCATCGCCGTGAGCGCCTTGTCGAAGGCTTCGAGCATGGCCTGCTCCTCCGGCGGGGCCGCGCCGGTTGTCGCCAGCGCAGCCCCGGCCAGAAGGGTTGACGTGAGCGCCCGCCTCACCAGGGCCACTCCCATCCGAGTCGCTCGAACCAGTCGCGCAGTCCGCCCGCGGGCGTCTGCTCTGCGGGCGGGTCCTCCGGCTCGGGCTCCGGCACCACCAGGGCGGAGAAGGGATCGTCCGAGCCGACGCTGGAGGCCAATGCCAGGGTCTCGTCACGGCTCCGGGCGACGGGCGAACGCTCCACCACCTCCGCCTTGACGTGCTCCGGGTGGACGATGGTGAGCGTGACCTCTTTGTCGATCGTCCTGCCCGGCACGTGGGCATAGGCATAGGCGGAGACGGTGTGCTCGGTGGTGGTGCCGTCGTCGTGGGTGACGGTGATGGTCTCGCTGTCGCTGTCGGAGTCGCTCGCCCCCGGCCTCCACAGGCTCACCGTCTCGGTGCGCTCCTCCGTCCGCTCCGGGTGGTGGGTGAGCACGGTCAGCGGGGGGATGGGGATGCGGAGACTTGCCTCAAGGCTCACGTCCACGGTGACGGGGTGAACCGCCTCGCCGTACCCGACGGGCACCGTGAATCTGGTCTCGCCGCCGGGGACGAATGGGACGCTCGTATGGGACGCTCCCGTCGCTGCGGAGAGCGTCCCGGCGATGGCCGTAACCTGAGCCTCCATGAGCGCCGTCTCGGTGACGCTCTCGTGCCCGGCCACCGTCTGAAGCTCGATGGGGTGCTCGATGCGCGTCACGCACTCGGAGACGATGACGCCTGTGACGGCCCCCGGCGTCCACCCCAGGGACGCCATGCGCAGGTCGCAGAGCTCGCCCTCGGCCTCTGGGAGCGGGTACGGTATCCGGTCGTGCTCGACGGTGAGCGCCCCGGCCTGTCCCAGGCCGTCCTCCCAGGACACGGTGAATGACGGGACGGGTCCGTGCAGGGGGAACTTGTAGCGGCCGATCTCTCCCTGGTCGAGCCGGTCCGATGCCCAGAATCGCAGCCACGTCCCGTCCGGGCCTCCGAAGGCACGGATGCGGATGTCCACGTCCGTTGCGGCGCGGAGCGTGACGAGGGCGCGGTCGCCGGAGACGGTGAGGCCCTCGACGAATATCCGCCGTCCCTCCACCGGCTCGGTGATCTCGAAGTCGATCTCGTCCCGCCACGGCTCGTGGCCGTCAGCCAGGGCAAGCTGGGGGACGGTCATGACCGCCGCCGCCATGACTGCGACGACGGCCACGACCGATACCCACCCCTTGCGGGGCTTCCGGCGGCTGCTCTCCAGCGTCTCGGCCCTGTGGCCCTGCTGGCCCCTGTCCGCCTTACGGCGGCGCTTGCCGAACCAGCCGTGGGGACGGAAGGGCATGCGGCCGTCGCGCCGGTCCCTGTTCTTGCGGTTCTTCTTGCGGCTCCTGCCAACGCTTCGCAGCGTCTTCTTCGCTCGCCTTGCCATCAGGCGCAGGGGGCCGGGGCCACTGTTCACCGGCTGCGGGGGCGCCGGAGCCTCGGCGCGCACCAGCTGGGCCACCGGCCCGGCGTAGAGCCTCGCCCCCAGGTTGAACTTGAGCAGGTCGGCGGCCACCAGGGGCAGCCGCCGACCGCCTATCTTGCCGACGATCATCGCCACGCCGACCAGGCCGAGGACGACGGCCAGGGCCGTGCGCACCTCGGACGGGCCGACGGGGGCGTAGCGGTAGGCGCCGTAGGAGATGGCGCACACCGCCATCACCGCCACGACCTGCGGGAAGGTGAACCCCAGCAGCACCCTGTCCTCGGCCTGCACGTGAGTCGGGACCTCGTGTTCTCTCATGTGTCTCTCCTTCCTCGCCTGCGCCTATCCGGTGGGCTCGGGTGTGCCCGCGTCGGGCTTGGGCAGCGCGTCGTCGATTTCGATGCCGGGGTTGACCACCGCGTTCATCACCAGCTCCACGACGCCGTAGGCGACCAGGGCCAGGACGATGCCCGCCAGGGCGGTCATCATTGCGCTCTTGCCACGCTCCATCTGGTGGGGCGCTCCCGATGCCGTCAGGTACAGGTACGCGCCGTAGATGAAGAAGCCGACGCCGATGGCGCCCACGACGCCCAGCAGGATTCCCACCAGGTTCGATATGGTCTGTGTAAGGTCTTCCATTCCGTTGCTCCTCTCCGCTATAGAGTCTTCCGCTCGTCTCTGTCGGTCGGTGTTCCTAAGCTCCGTTAGCTGCACATCGCTCCGCCTCCGTCGTGGTATTGGTCGGCGCGGGTCTTGTTCGCGCCTGGGTTGCGTTCGTCGTTACTCCCCGCTGCTCCTGGGGGCCTCGCCTCCGTCCGCTCCGCCGCCCGATGGGGTCGCCATCGAAGCCGCCGAGCTGAGGCCGCTCGCCGCAGCCGACACGCCCGCGCTCGCCGCAATCGCCCCGACAGCCATCCCGCCGGGGCCTCCTGCGGCTCCCGCCATCAGCCCGATGGTCTTGGCGGAGCGCACCATCGACGCGGGCAGGTTCATGCCGAAATAGAGCATCGAGAGCCAGCTATCGAACGTGCCCGCGTTGCCCAACAGGGACGGCACCCTGGTCGCCATGTAGACGAAGGCCAGGGACATGAGCAGCTTCCAGATGAGGTCCTGCACCGGCTCGAATGCCCCTATCTGCGCCACCTCGTTCAGGAACCCGAACCCCAGGGCCAGCGCGATGAGCTGGATGGCCTGCTGGAACACGGTCGTCATGAACAGGCGCAGCCAGTGCCTCCCCCAGCCCGCCGTGTGGGGCAGAATCCACAGCCCCAACGCGATGGGGGCCAGGGCGAGAAGGATGTCGATGAGCGCCAGGCGCAGCACCATCTGCACGATGACGTAGAGGACGAAGAAGCCGTAGACCAGGTACAGCAGCGCGAGGAACTGCGCCATACCGACGCTGCCCGCCTGGACTGCGGTGAGGAAGGTTTCGAGGGGAGCCCGGAGAAGGTCTCCGGGGGTGACTCTCAACTCGGCCGCGATGAAGCCCGAAACGGCGTCGGCCACGTCCAGCACCAGGGCGCACCACCAGAGGGAGGAAGCTGCGGCGACGAGGCCCAGGACCAGCCGGGGCACCATCTCGCGCCATCCCGCCTGCCGGCTTCCCAGGTGCTCGGACATGATGAAGGTCAGCCCCATCCAGCCGAGGATGACCACCAGCGCGCCGGACGTTATGGCCCAGACGACCATCCACGCATGGCGCACCAGGTCGTGTCCGTAGGTGAGGTCGGGGGGAGTGCCGGTGAGGATGTCCGCCATCAGCGGGATGGCCTCCGGCAGTTGTCGGCGTCCTCGCCGCTGGCCCGCTCAACGACTCCGCAGAGCGTTCCGTGGACTCCCTCGATCACCCAGCCGGCGAAGGCTCTGGCCCATCTCGCCGGGTTGAGCGCGGACAGAATCTTGTCCCAGATCTTCCCCGACTGGTGGATGGGGACCACGGCGTAGAAGTCGCCCCTCCGGCCGTCCTCTGCGACGGCCAGCATGACCAGCAGGTAGGCGCGGTCGGGGTCGAGGCGGGGCTGCTCGTCGAGCTTGGGGTACTCCCAGGAGTATTCCCAGCCGTCGCTGCGCTTCTTCTCGCCCCCCTGCACCCGGTACATGGCGCTTATCCAGTCGCCGGTGTCGGCGTCGCGCACGGCGTAGAACAGCTCGGCGATCTCGCGGTCGAACACGGGACGGGCGACGAACTCGCCCTTCTTCTTGCGCTCCACGAAGTCCCTGTCCCAGTTGACGAGGGTTATCCCGTCGCCGGGCGGGGCCTGGGCCTGGGCGATCCCGCTGGACGGGACCGCCACCAGCGCCGCCAAAAGCAGCGCGGTTGCCAGGGGTAAGAGCCGTCTGAATGACCGGAGCTTCGATCTCAGCGCCACGTTGTCCACCTCTCTGCGGTTTCGTGCGGCTCATCGAACTGAGGCCGCCGCAGGAGAGTGTGAACAACCGGAAAACAGTAAGAAACTACTCGTAAGGTGCATCAAAAGTAATGCACCTTACGAGGTCATTGGAAAACGCCTCCATCTATGCAGTAATGGGGGTGTACAGGAAATGGAGTTTCGTGGCGAAGCAAACATGCGGTTTATTTCGTAGCTGAAACAGGGGAAATCACCCCCCTACAGGACGTAGACAGAGACGACTTTGTTGAAAGAGTGCGTTCAGGCAATTTGGCTCGAAACCCGTTGGATGGTGGGGGGCACGCATCACGGGAAAGCGGCGGGTGGAGCGGAAAACGGGCCGCAAAACCCCGGCGACGTGGGGGTGCGTTACGTCCTCGGACAGCCGGAGTGAACGCCGGGCCACAGCCGGGCCGTAGCTGGGGCGAAGTCGATACGAGTTTCTGAGAAGGAGGAAATTGCCATGAAATCGACCGAACACGGCATCGAGGAGAGCAAAGCGGTGGAGAACATGTACCACATGCGGCTCATGGCGCTGCTGCAAGAGCTGGTGCGAAAGCGGGGTCCCAAGGGCGCGGCCAGGGTGCTGGAGATTGACCCCAAGACCGTGGCCGAGAGCATCAGGACGGGGCAGCTCTCACGGCGGACGCGGGACTCGCTGGAGCGGGCGTTGCAGGAGGGCGTCGGCTCTGCTGCGGCCCAACAGCGTGAGCGCAACGAGAAGCTCGAAGGGCGTGTCGATGCGCTTGAGAAGGGGCACGACGAGATGGGCAAGGAGCTGCGCAGGCGGGTGGCTGCCGTCGAAGGCAAGGTGGCGGCCCGGGGGCGTGACGACGGCCAGGGGAGCGGGGCCGGTCATGCCGGCGCCGCTCCCTCGGACGGAGGACAAAAACCTCCGACGAAGCCGTCGATGCGCCGGGAGTACCCCGACCTTGCGACGCTGGAGCCTGCCGATGACGACGAGGAGATATTCGGCGCGGCGTGGCCCCTGATCGGCGAGTGGCGGGAGCTGCTGGACGCCCATCCCGAACGGGGAGAGGGCGTTGAATGGCTGACCGCCCAGGAGCGGGTCTTGGAGGTCGAGCTGGCCCTGCTCGAAGACCACGGGATGACCCTGCCGCCCGAGAAGCAGCCGCTGCGGGACTTCGACCGGAGCGGTCAGATCACCTGGCGCAGGACCGCGCTCTCCGACACGCGGAGAGGGCGGAAGAAGGCCGAGTTTATGCACAAGGCGTGGCGCATCCTGACCCTGCGGTTCTGGCGGAAGTGACGGGCCGTGACAATGCGCCGGACTCCCGCACTAACAATGTGAACTTTTGTGGATGTCTTTGTGATGTTTGTATGACCTAAATCAACGGACTTGGGCCGTATCGCTTCCAGGGCATACTCAACGCCGGAACGCTCAGGTAATAATGGTTGCACTGTTTGGCTTTCACCACGGTTTCCGACCATAGAAACCTGGGTGCGTGATCCCTGTTGCACGGGCTTAGCCCAAGAGGGAATGCTGCTGAAGCGGAGTTGACGTTGGTCCTTCGCAGGCAGCACGGACCGAAACGACGGAGTTGACCCTGGTCCTTCGTCCTCAGTCCAGTCCGGCGGTTGGAGTTGACGTTGGTCCTTCTCCCGCTGGGCACCCGTCCGGCGAGTAGAGTTTGATCGCTTCACACACCGGGCACCTGTCTGGCGGTTGGGGTTGATCGCTTCGCCCGCTGGACACTCGTCTGGCGGTTGGGGTTGATCGCTTCATCCGCTGGACTCAAGGGGACGGAGCGTGTTCTGCGCCTCGTCCTCAGCCAATCGGTCGGAGTGCGCCTGTCGCCCCCGGCCGATTCGACATGCCTGCGGCATGGCTGACTGACAGCCTGGCCGCAGCTTCGACACGCGCCGGTCTGCCGTCTCAAGCAGGCTGGCCGCTTCATGTCTCGCAGCTTTCCCCCTGGACGTCTTGCGCCCTGGGTCGAGCTGCGTCTTCGGCACGGCACGAGTTTCAAGTAAGCAAAGGAGGTAACGCACATGGGATTCTTTCCGGCAAGGTCAGAGGGGAGCCGTCATGAGCTGCATCTGGTCACCACATCTGAAGGAGACGAGATCGTGGTCGACGCGTACGCGGGACAGCAGACGGTCGTGACACGAGGCGTAAGCTACACGCTTCCCAGCCGCGACCGCGCCTTGCTGTGGATCAACCACGGCCTGGACGTCGACGTGGTCCTGCCAATCGTCCGGCGTCTGCTGGGCTTCGATCCCGACACGCCGTTCCATTGGGACATTCGTGCTCACGGGCGGCGCGCTCAGTCGACACACCGGCTCGGATACCACATCTCGGTTCGCCGAGCATCGGCATTGGATAAGAGCAAGCACGGTCATGCGAAGGAGGTACGGACATGACGGAACGGTACACAGGACCCAGCGCCCTGCGGATAGCCAACCTGCTGCCGCACAGAGTCAGCTTCGAGCGGGGCTGGTTCTGGACGAGCACGGCGGTCTGTCACGGCGGCAAGTCGGACGGGCTGGCGTTCCGGCAGCGGCCTGACGGCAACGGCATCGACGTGCGGTGCCACACCGGGGGCTGCTCGGCCGGCGTCGTGATAACCGAGATCGAGGTGCTCGTCGGGCTGGACATCTGGACGGCCTACGAGCCCGTCAAGGACGCGGCGGTCGAGGCTGAGGCCAAGAAGCCCTGGTGGAAGCGGAAGAAAGTGGTCGTGGCCGGGGTCATAGCCCTGGTCGTCGCGGCGCCGCTGCTGACGTTCGACCTGGAGCTCTTCTTCCTGAACCTCTTCGGTCTTGGCATCGGTGCGCTGCTGCTTCGGCGGTTCATGCCCCGGCGTCCGGCGCGGAGGTTCCGGCGCTGACCGAGGGGCTCCGGCCCCTCACAACCCATTCTCAACACGCAAGGGCCGTCTCCCATCCGGGGGGCGGCCCTTCTTCTTTGCCCGCAGGACGGGCGCGGATCGACGGCAACACAAAGCACAGGCACTAAGGAGGTGCGCAATGACGACGGCAACACTGGTGACTCACGGACGGACGATGGACACGGCGGTTAGGCCCCGGCGCAGCCTCGAAGAGCTGGTCGACCGGCTCATCGACGCGCTGTTCGCAACGGAAACGGAGACGGAGATTCAGGCGGTCGAGCAGAGCGCGACGCGCTCGATCCACGAGGCCCGGCGGCTCAGGCAGGCGGGGGACGTGGACGGCGGGCTGGCGATCCTCGCCGGCATGGACATGGGGAAGGCGGAGACGCGGGAGGTTCGCTGGGCCTTCTCCGAGTGGAAGCAGATGGTCAGGCGGCAGTTCGGGGGCGGGGGTGCGGTGCTCTACAGCCAGGGCGCGGGCAGGGCCGCCGCCCTGGTGCCCCAGGGCGACGGCGGGACGCTCGCGGTCGCTGCGGTCCTGGGGATGCGCTGGCGGCCCGGCAAGGTCGTCTCCGGGCGCAGCCTGCGGGGTCTCAGGCCCCTGCATGGGGGTGCGTGATGGTCACGGCCAACGCTTCGGTTGACATCCCGGCGCTGAAGGCCCGTCACCCCCTGGGCGACACGGTGGAGGCGTCGGGGGTCCGGCTCAGGGGAAGGGGCCGCGTCCGCCAGGGCGTCTGCCCCTTTCATGACGAGGCCGAGGGCTCGTTCACCGTCTACGCCGATAGCGAAAAGTTCTACTGCTTCGGCTGCGGCCTCGGCGGCGACGTCCTGGACTTCATCCGGCAGTCGGAGAACCTCACGCTGCCGGAGGCCATCGCGCGGCTGGACGGCAGCCCAGGGCTTGCGCCCAGGGCCGCCAATCGTCCAGCCCGAACGCGGCGTCCTGCGTCCGCCGCGTTGCCTCCCAGGGACCCCACGCTGCTGACGGCGGCGGCGCGCTTCTACGCCGGTGAGCTCCGGCGTTCGACAGAAGCGCGGGAGTACCTGGCCTCACGGGGCGTCGGCCCCGTCGCCGCAGACCGCCTCTGTCTCGGCTATGCGCCGGGCGGCGGTCTGCGGCAGGCCCTTGAGTCCCACGGCTTCTCCGAGAAGCGCATCAGGGACTCCGGGCTGTTCATGGGGCGGGGTGCGGAGCGGTTCGCCGGCATGGTCGTCGTCCCCGACCCCGTATCAAGTACGAGGCAGGCAGGCGACCTCGTCCGGTGGCTGAAGGGCCGGGCCGTCCACGAGGACATGAAGCCCCGGTTCCAGGCCCTCCCCGGCCCCAAGCCGGTGCTCGGACTCGGCAGGCTCGGCCCCGCACCCTCATGGGTCATCGTGGCCGAGGGCGTCTTCGACTGGCTCCTCCTTACCGGATGGGGCCTTCCCGCCTGCGCCGCCCTGGGCACCCAGGGCATGGAGCGCATCGCCTCCGCCCTCCGGGGCTGTCCCCGCGTCTTCCTCGCCTTCGACGGCGACGACGCGGGGCGCGAGGCGACGGACGGGCTTCTGACCCTGCTCGGTCGCAGGGCCGCCGCCGTCGACCTTCCCCAGGGCGTCGGCGACGTGGGCGAGCTTGCGGCCCTTCCCCAGGGCCGGGCCGCGTTCCTCCGCCTGCTCTCGCAGGCTGCCCGCTCAGCCCGCTAGCGGCTCCCCGCCGCTCTCCCACGGGCACCCCCTCCCGCTCGCTCCCCATTCCCACTTTCACCACCCAGGAGGTCCTATGCCCGATTTCAGACGGGCTTCGCCCGCGCACGGCTTCCCGTAGAGGGACCCCGCCCATCGGTTCATTCGCTACAGGAACACACACCACACAAGGAGAAACGAGATGTTCAACGGAAGGAACAACGGATCGCAGAAGAACGGGACCGGCAACGGCGTCGTTCACCCCAACGGCAACGGGCACAAGCCCGACGCCGCAATCCCCCCAGAGCACGAGCTGCTCTGGGACGGGCTCTCGCCCGCCGTCACCAACGCCCTCTCGCAGCCCATCGACCCCGATCTGGTCTCCCAGCGCAAGGGCCGGGGCGGGCGCACCTTCGACTACCTCGAAGGCCACGTCGTCATCGACCAGGCCAACAGGGTGTTCGGCTACGGAGGGTGGGGCTACGAGCTGGTAGGGGATGTGACCCTGCGTCGGATCGAGACGGTCAATTCCCAGACCGGCGAGGTCACGGTCTCCCAGGGCTACAGCGCCCCGGTGCGGGTCACCGTCGCGGGCGCGCTGCCCCGCACCGACATCGGCGTCCACCCGGTCGCCGATGACAACCTGGACGGCCACGACACGGCGATGAAGGGGGCCGTGACGGACGGCATGAAGCGGGCGTTCCGCAGCTTCGGCTGTCAATTCGGAAACGCCTTCTACGGCGACCAGTCCACGTCCAATGGCGCGGCGCCGCAGCCCCAGCGCGTACCCGCCCAAGCCAACCGCCCCGTTCGGCAGGCTCAGAGCCAGCCCTCGACCGGACCGCAGGGCGGGCGCAACGACTCCCAGGTGGAGACCCTGCGCAAGCGGCTCATTGAGCTGTGCTCCAAGCAGGGCTTCGACGAGGCGCAGGTGCAGGCCGCCGTCCAGAGGGAGACGGGCAAGAGCATCGACGACCTGACGGCCGACGAGCTCGGGTTGCTGATCGGGGCCGCAGCCAACAAGCTCAACCAGATGCGGCAGGCGCAGACCGCCTAGTCCGCTGGTCAACCGGGTTCGGAATCGAGCGGGGCCGTCTCCATCGTGGGGCTGCCCCGCTCTCTCATCTACAGGACGACCAAGGAGGTCTGAAATGACAACCATGACCACAACCTATACACCCTGGGGCTGGACGAAGGACGTTGTTGAGCTGGCCGAGGGCGTCTGGAGAGTGTCCACGCCCTCGCACGGCGGGCTGAAGCTCAGCCGGGAGCGGTGGGACGAGCTTCCCGCCGCCGTCCGGGGCACGATGCTGACCGCCGCCTTCGCCGAGGAGGACTGCGAGGAGCCCATCGTGAGGCTGCTCCTGGGCGTCGGCGACGACCGGGACCGGGAGATGGCCCTCAAGGTTGCGGGCTACTTCGACCGCTACGCTCCCGCGCTGCGCTTCATCAGGCACTACCCGCCCGGTCTGCACCAGCACGTCTTCTTCTACTGGGGAGGACTGGCGTCGGACCCCT
Source organism: Dehalococcoidia bacterium (assembly GCA_965237875.1). GTDB lineage: Bacteria > Chloroflexota > Dehalococcoidia > Lucifugimonadales > JAGWBF01 > DAOUJI01. The sequence goes on along the minus strand of CBDEGP010000002.1, from coordinate 461,144 downwards.
TCGAGCGGTTCGACACCCGCGTGGAGGCCGAGTCCTTCGCCAACGACCCGGAGATGGTGAGGAAGTACGGGCGGATGGAGGCCGTCGATTGCACCGGGACGCGTCCTCTCTGCATGGCGGAGGGGAGGCGGCCATGAGCATGACCACACGGCCCAGGCCGCGCAGCCTTCCCAGCACCACGACCAAGCTCCAGACGGAGTTCGGCAACCTGTTCGTCACGGTGTCCGTTGACGAGGACGGCGAGCCCTTCGAGGTCTTCGGATTCCTCGGCAAAGGAGGGTCGTTCCAGCACGGGGTGACCGAGCTTGCCTGCCGGTTGATCTCCCTGCACCTGAGAAGGGGAACCCCGCTGGAAGAGGTGATTGACCAGATTCAAGGCATCCAGGAGATGCAGCCGTTCTGGAACCAGATGGGCGACGGCAGGAGCGTGCCCGTCCACGGCCTCGGCGACGGCATCGCCCACATCCTCAAGGCCCACCAGAAGGCGAAGGAGGAGCGGGAGGCGGAGCAAGAGGTTGAGGCCGAGGCAAAGGCCGCCGCATGAGCGGCGCACAACGGAATCGAGATGGGGTCGTCTCCTTCGGGGGCGGCCCCTTCATTCATCTACAGGACACCCAGGAGGTGAGAAATGACGACGGAGACGATAGACAGGGCGGAGGTCTTCTCCCGCCCTTCGGCACAGATAAACGAGGACGGCGAGCTTGTGGTGCGGGCATCGGCGGCCCTCGGCTGCCGCCGCTCCCTCTGGTACGCCGCGACCGGATACATACCGACGAATCACCCCAGCGACGACTCGCTGACGGCGATGGAGGCGGGCAACGCCCTTGAGCCGGTGGTGGTGCGGGCGATGGAGCGGGCTGGCTGGAAGGTCGATGCGCCCGATCCCCAGGACCCGGAGCAGGTGGCGGTCAGGGTCGGCCCCAACATGCTGGTCACCGGCCACCCCGACGGCACGGTGCGGCTTCCCCTGCCGGAAGGTGAGGCACCGCCCCAGATGTTCCTCTTCGAGGGGGAACCGGAGGCCCCTGCCTACGGCGACGAGATGGTGGTCGAGATCAAGACGCGGGGGCCGGAGGCGTTCCGCCGCTGGCGCACGCTGGGGGCCGAGCGCAGCCACCCGGCGTCGGTGGCCCAGGCCGCCTTCTACACGCTCGGACACTACGGGGAGCTGCGCGACGTGGTGATCGCCACGATGGACACGGGCGGCAGGACCTGGGACTGGGAACGGATACCGGCCGCACGGCTGGAGAAGGCCCTCCAGGACGCCTGCTCATGGCTCGGCGAGCTGGGGGCGCACCACGTCCAGAACGGGCCTGACCCCGACGCGCTGCCCGACCGGGATTTCACGGCGACAAGCTGGCAATGCCGCTCCTGCCCCTTCCTCAACATCTGCCTGCCAGGTGCGGCGGAGGACGACGGGACCGACGAGGACACGGAGATCGAGCACGTGAGCGACGAGGAGGCGCGGGACGCGGTGGCCGCCTACTCGGAGGCCCAGGAATCCCTGAAGGAGCCTGAGAAGGCCAAGCGCACAGCCCTCGACACCCTGAAGGCGTGGATGCGCCGCCAGGGGGACGCGAAGGCGACCGTGCACGGCAGGACGGTCAGCCTCGTGCAGTCCACCAGGTACTCGGTCAACCACAAGAAGCTCAATGAGCTGCTCGCCCCGGACGTGCGGGCCGATGTCGTGACCGAGAGCGAGTCGGAGTACGTGCGGGTCAGCTAGACGCTCTCTCACGGGAGCGCAGCACGGGGCCGTTTCCCCTCTATCGGGGAGCGGCCCCGCTCTCGTTTCAAACGGGCGCGGGAAGACTGCGCCACAACATCCACAAGGAGGACATCGAAATGTCGAGAACCATCAACAAAGTCACGCTGTTGGGTAGAGTGGGAACGGACCCGGAGATGCAGTACACGCCGGGCGGCACCGCCGTCACCAAGCTGCGGCTGGCGACGGACCGCTACCGCAGGGACGCGGAACCGGAGACGGACTGGCACGACGTGACGTGCTGGGCCGGGCTCGCCGAGGCCGTCAACAACCACGTCGGCAAGGGCGAGCGCATCTACGTCGAGGGCCGCCTCGTCCAGAACTCCTGGGAGACCGACGACGGCCAGCGCCGCCACCGCACCGAGGTCCACGCCTCGGAGGTCGTGTTCCTCGACGGCGGGAACGGCAACGGGAACGGCGGACACGCGCCCGACGCCTCCCCCTTCGAGTAGACCGCCTCTCCACAACCGCATAGCGACGCCGCCCTTCACCGGGCGCACCACCACGGGGCCGCTTCCCACCTACAGGGGCGGCCCCGCTTCTCGTCCCAACCGACTACGAGGAGGCTGATATGCCCAGGAAGAAGAAGGCCAACCTAAACGAGACGCTCCCGCTCTTCCCCGATGACGCCCCCGCTGCCAGTCAGGAGGGGCAGGCTCTGCTGGACGCACTGCGCAGCAACCTGAGCCTGCTGGGAGAGCTGGCGATACGCTACGAGGTCTCCACCAGGACGGACGGCCCGGACGATCCCCCGTCCATCAACACCCCCAGCGACGCCTACGGCCTGCTGGGGCCGGAGATGTCCGCGCTGGCACAGGAGCAGCTCCGGGTGCTGCTTCTCGACAGGAAGAACCAGGTCTTGGGCCAGCGCGTCGTCTACCAGGGCAACGTGTATTCGTCTGTGGTGCGCCCCGCCGAGGTGCTGCGCCCCGCCGTCGTCGAGTCAGTTCCCTCGGTAATCGTGGCCCACAACCACCCCTCCAAAGACCCCGATCCCAGCCCGGAAGACGTGCTCATCACGCGGAAGCTGAAGCAGGCTGCGGAGCTTCTGGACATCGAGCTGGTCGATCACATCGTGATAGGCGGCAAGCGGTTCGTCAGCCTCAAGGAGCGGGGCCTCATGTCCTGACGGCGCTCGACCGGGCGGCCTGCGCCGTCCGGCTCACCACGCGGGGACTCCCCCGCGCATCGGTTCTCAACCCCCACCACGAAAGGAGACTCGACATGCTCGCAACCCACACCATCGACCCCGAGAACCTCTACACCATCTCGGCGGGCGGCTTCTCGGCCACCGCCGACGCCTTCGCACGCGACGACAAGACCGAGGGCCTCTGGTTCGTCTCGATGGTCGGCTCCCAGACAGCGCTCAAGGCGATCTGGGCGTCCCTCCTCAAGCAGCCCCCGGACACCGCCCACATCATCCGTGGCGCGGATGGCATGGCCCTCAGCGGCGGCTACCAGCAGTGCCACATTCCCTACGAGACCATCGGGACGTGGACGACCAAGATAGCCCGTCTGCGCGGCTCCGGCGGCTGGCACGCCCTCGTGTATACGAAGACCGCCGAGTTCGCCTACGAGAAGGACTCGTTCCTGCTGCTGGCGCAGTCGGAGGAGGAGGCCCCGGCGCTGCATCACCGCTTCCTCGACAAGCGCAGCCCGCTCCCCCTGCACCGCTCCTGGGCCGACTGGCTCTGGCACCGGGGCCTGGAGGAGGGCGAGATCGTTCCTCTCCAGTCCGTGGGCGTCTCCGCCTACAGGTGCGCTCCCAAGGCCAAGAAGCTCCACGACGACCTGTCCCAGGCGGTCGGGTCGGGCTGGCTCACCCTGCCGGAGGAGGGAAGCGATGGATAGGACTCTCAAACGGGCCAAGCGCAACAACAAGCGGAGGGGCCAGCGCAACGGCGGGGCCTGGCGGTGCTTCTCCCCTGACGGGAAGACCTGCCGCTACTGCCCCCACGACGGCTCGCAGCACCTGGTCAGCTCGGGCCAGCCGCATTTCTTCCGGCCAGTGACGGAGGCGGAGCGGAGCGACCCCTCGGTCATGCTCTACCGCCACAGGCTGCCGGAGGGCGACTCGGTGCTGGTGCGGCGGATGACCGTCGCCAACCGCGCCGAGCTCATCACCGCCTACTGCGTTCCCTGCGCCGAGAGCATGGGGACACCCCAGGTCCTCTGCTTCCAGCGCAACCTGGCAATCGGAGAGGTGGTCGGGTTGCGGAGGAACGAACACGAAGACATGGCAATCGCCGCCTGACGGCGGCGGGAAGGAGACGAACCATGACGGAACAGACGCTGTTCTTCACCTGCCCGCACTGCAACGAGCGGTTCGCGCAGGTGGAGGAGCCGGACAAGGACATCCACACCGGGGAGATATACCACTGCGGCAACTGCGGCATCCAGGTGATATTCCAGGCCATGACGGTCGAGGACTACGTGCCTCCGACCAGGGCGAGAAGGGACTGCCACTTCTGCCAGCCCGAACCCTGCCGGTTCGGGCCTTCGACGGACACCAAAGACGACACACAGAAGGGAGAGACGACATGAGACTCGCAGCTCAGAGCAAGGGCGGCTACTACCCCACGCCGGACAGGGTGGTGGACATGATCGCGGGGCTGATCGACACGCCCTACGGCCACCACAACTACAACCGGGAGACGCTGCGCATCCTCGACCCCTGCTGCGGGGGCGGGGACGCCGTGGCGCAGCTTGCGGAGGAGCTTCGCCACCGGGGCAGCCTCCCCGTCGAGACCTACGGAGTGGAGCTTCACCGGGACCGGGCGCAGCAGGCCGAGGAGCGGCTCGACCGCGCCCTCGCCGCAGACCTGTTCGCCACCTCCATCGCAAACGGGGCCTTCGGCCTCGCCTACGTCAATCCGCCATACGATTGGGACCAGGAGGACAAGCGCGTCGAGCACGCTTTCCTCACCCACTGCACCCGCTACCTGGCCGAGGGCGGGCTGCTAGTCTTCATCGTCCCACGCCAACGGCTTGCGGTCTCGGCCCGCTACCTCTCCACCCACTACCGGAACCTGCGCTGCTGGGCCTTCCCGGACCCGGAGCGGGAGGTGTTCGACCAGGTGGCGCTCCTGGGCTACCGAAAGGCCGACCCCATCCCCGACGCCTCCGCCGAGGAGACGGTCAACAGGTGGTCGGAGGGAGACCCCGAACGGCTGGGAGGGGTGCGGTACCCCTTCTTCAAGGCCAAGGCGACCCCGGCGGGAGACATCCTGTTCACCACTCGCACCGTCGATCCCGTCGCTGCGGCGACGGAGGCCAGGCGGACGGGGCTGTGGGCCAGCGCGGAGATAACCGACTCGCTCTGGCCCGCGAAGGACAACCGCACCCGGCCCCTGATGCCCCTTCGCAGGGGACACATGGCGATGCTGGTGGCGGCGGGCTTCCTCGACAACCTGGTGCTGGAGGCCGGAGAGCGGCGCATCCTGGTCAAGGGCAGGACCTCCAAGGAGATGGTGCAGGTCGAGGACACCCCGGAGAAGGAGGTCTACCGCGAGCGGCTCAATACCACCGTGGTCTCCCTCGACCTGGGCGACGGCGAGATCGTCGAGATAGCGGCGTAGACGACTCACCACAAGCGCAATCGCGAGGCCCCGTCATTCCTCTACGGGACGGCGGGGCCTCGTCTCGTTTCGGACGCAACACACCCCATGTAAGGAAGGAAGGTTGAACGATGCAGACAACCATGACCCTCGAAGCCTGCTGCCGCTGCGGGCAGCCCATCCTCCCCGGCGAACCGGCCATGCAGACGGCCTCGGTGGACATCGACGATTACGGCAGGGCCGTCTCCTCGCCGGTGAAGGCGTACCACCTGTCGGGACGCTGCTACGAAGACGCCAGGCGCAGGGAGCGCGCCGAACTGGACGCTCTCAGGGCCTCCCTGAAAGCCGCTTAGACGGCTCGCCATCGAGCCGCCCCCCACGAGGCCCCACGCCTCGCCAAGCCTGCCCCCGTACTCGATACGGGGTCATCGGACACACCCACACCCTACATAAGGAAGGAGACACGACATGAACCTCGGAGAGTTCATCGACACCTACAAGGAGGCCATCGCCCAGCGGGTGGTGGAGTCCTACCCGCCCCTCTACCGCCCCTCGGAGAACGGCGGCACGCTCCCCCGGCTGCTCCGCACCCCCCTGGGGGCGCAGACCGACGCCATCAGGGGCGCGGCCCTCTCCCTCGAAGCCCACCGGGGCACCACCGTCGTCGGGGAGATGGGAACGGGAAAGACGTTCATCGGCGCGGCGGCGGCGCACATGGCGGGCTTCAAGAGTATCCTGGTGCTCTGCCCGCCCCACCTGGTGCCCAAGTGGAAGCGCGAGGTGGAGATGACGGTGCCCGGCGCTCGCGCCGCCATCGTCGAGTCCATCACCGACCTGGAGAGGCTGCGCCTCTCCATCGGCTCCGGCCCCCTGTTCGCGGTCATGTCCAGGGAGCGGGCCAAGCTGTCCTACCGCTGGCAGGCCGCCGTCATCCAGCGGTGGGCAACGTCGAAGGGCAGGCTGGTGCGGGACGAGGAGACGAAAGACCCGTACCGCGTCCCCTGCTGCCCCGACTGCACGGCGCAGATCACAGACAAGGACGGGGTGCCCCTGACCGACGCCGACCTGAACCGCAGGCGGCACGTCTGCCCCTACTGCGGCTCCCCCCTCTGGCAGGCGGACAAGTCCGGCCCCAAGAGGTATCCGCTCGCGGACTACGTGAAGACCCACATGAGGGGCTTCTTCGACCTGCTCATCACGGACGAAGTTCACGAGTACAAGGGGCGCGGCTCGGCCCAGGGCATCGCGGCGGGAGTCCTCGCAGACGCCTGCGGCAAGTCCCTCAGCCTGAGTGGAACCCTTATGGGCGGCTACAGCTCGACGCTGTTTCACTTGCTCTATCGCTTCTCCCCTGAAATCAGGACGGAGTTCGGGCGCTCCGAGGAGGGCCGCTGGATCGAGCGGTACGGCTTCGTCGAGCACTCCATCGGCAAGCCCGACGACGAGTCGATGGAGGACGGGCGCAACAGCAGGCGCAAGAAGTTCCGCAAGGTGGTCAGGGAGAGGCCGGGGCTCGCCCCGTCAGCCCTCTTCCACCTCATAGGCAACACCGTCTTCCTCCGGTTGGCGGACGTGGCCTCGGGGCTGCCGGACTACGACGAGCAGATACTCCTGTCCTCGATGGACGCGGAGAAGGACGCGACGGGATACTCCCAGCGCAGCGCCTACAATCACGTCTTCGAGAAGCTGCGGAAGAAGCTGGCGGATGCGCTCAAGAGCGGCTCCAAGAGGCTGCTCGCCACCTACCTGCAAACCCTGCTGGCCTACCCCGATGGGTGCACCAAGGGGGAGACGGTGTTCGACCCCAGGAGCGGCGACGTCATCGTCCAGGTGCCGCCCCTCTCCGAGAGCAAGCTATACCCGAAGGAGAAGGCCCTGGTGGACCTGGTGGCCGCCGAGCGCATGGCGGGACGCCGGGTGCTGGTCTACGTCACCCACACAGGGACCCGGGACATCACCGGGCGGATGGACGACATCCTCACCCGTCACGGCTTCCGGGTGGCGGTGATGAAGGCCGACGCCGTGGCTCCCAACAAGAGGGAGAAGTGGGTGGCCGACAAGGTGAAGCAGGGCATCGACGTGATGATCTGCCATCCCCGCCTGGTGCAGACGGGCCTCGACCTCATCGACTTTCAGACTATCGTTTGGGGAGAGGTTGACTACAGTGTGTACGTAATGCGTCAGGCGTCGCGGCGGTCGTGGCTCATCGGGCAGACCCGCCCGGTGAAGGTGGTGTTCATGTCCTACAAGAACACCCTACAGGCCGACGCCCTGAAGCTGGTGGCGAAGAAGCTGCAAAGCTCCCTCGCCGTAGAGGGCGAGCTGCCGGAGGACGGGCTGGCCGCCTTCGGGGACGACGGCGACGACATGATGATGGCCCTGGCCCGCAAGATCGTCAGCGGAGAGGCTGAGGACGACGAAGCCGAGACGGTGGAGGAGGTCTTCGCCCAGGCGCGGAACGCCGAGGCCACCGCCGAGGAGCTGCTGGTGGACGACGGCTGGAAGCCGGTGGAGATCGAGCCGGAGGCCGTCGCGGTCAACGGGAACGGCCACCACGCCAACGGTCACGACGCAATCGGGCCTACGGTGGAGCTGGCGCTGGGCAACGGCCACGCGCCCGCCAACGGCAACGGGGCCAACGGGAACGGGGCTGCCCCGGTCAACGGCAACGGGCACCACCACGACGAGGCCGACGAGCCTCAGCAGTCGCTGTTCTCCTGGGCCGAGTTCATGGCCGAGCCGGTCAAGCCGAAGCGCAGCAACGGGAAGCCCCAGCCCGCAAGCCTCTCGATGTTCGAGTGGGCGATGGAGCTTGAGAAGGAGAAGGAGACGGTCGGCGCGGGACGCTAGACCGCAGAGGCACGGGGAGGCCGTCGCAATCGAAGCGGCGGCTTCCCCGCACGGCTAGGGAAAGAAGCATCACACGCAAAGGAGAAGAACCAATGGCACGCATCTTCGTATACGACGACCGCGAGTTCCCCGACCCCGACGCCGGGATGACCGTCGACGAGGTGAAGCAGACCCTGAGCGATTTCTACGGGGAGATCGCCAACGCCTCGGTGAAGGAGACCGCCCGGGGCGAGGACACCATCTACGAGTTCCAGCGGCGGGTGGGCACCAAGGGCGCTCACGCCACCGCCCGGAGCTAGGGGAGGGCGTCGCATGGACACCCCGACATTCACGGGTCTGCTGGCGGCGACGCCGCCGGTGAACCTGAGCATCATCGAGCTCACGGCGGAGCTCACACGGCCCGACGGCTCCCTCGACCTGGACGCCGCGGCCGCACGACAGCCGGAGGTCGAGACGGCCTGCGTCCAGGCGCAGGACTACGCCTCGTCCACCGGACGCCTCCTGGAGGCGCTGCGATGGCAACTGCGACCCCGGCGCTCCTGAGCGGGCTGGCCGACTTGCTCCTGCGGCGTCCGCCGTCGCTGCGGGAGCTGGTCACGATAGTCGGCCACGCCGACGACTACGCATGGTTCGCGAAGCTGGTGCGCCGCCTCTTCCCCGATGAGGCGGAGGCGGCGCTCTCGGCTCCCGACGTGCGCATGAGGGTGGAGCGGTTCGCCAATCTCTTCAGGGAGCGGCACTTCCCCCTCTACGGGCCGTTCATCGACCTGTGGGCGGACGACGGGGACGATCCCCCGTGGTCCTGGCTGAGGCAGGGCATCCCCTTCGACCTGATGGGCTTCGGCTACGACGGCCTCCACGAGATGTGGAACGGCTACCGCGAGGGCCTCTCGGCCCTGGCCCTGCTGATAAGACCCCCCGACGCCTACTACGACGGCCCCCACGGGCTGCGGACGGCCTGGCTCGAATCGGCCGCCGAGCGCATCCCGCAGGAGATCCTGGAGAGGATTCCCCAGGGCGGCATACCGATTGAAGCCCTCACCGGGGCGCTGAAGGAGACCCGGTTCAAGGGGGCGGCGCAAGCCGCCTCATGGCTGCTGGCCGAGACCGGCAACTTCTTCCTAGACGCCTGCTACGAAGACGGATCATACGACGGATTCTGCGACCCCTGGGAGGACGAGATCATCGCCGAGGGCACCGAGGAGTGGCGCAAAGCCAGCGCCCTCATGGACTCGGTGTTCCGGCTCACCGACTGGCTGGAGGAGGACCTTCCGGCCCGCTTCGCCGAGATGCTGGACTTCATCCTGCCACGGCTGCCCAAACACGAAAAGGAGGACAACTACCATGACCAATGACGCCGAAAAGACCGGGTGGTCCCTGCCGGGCGCGACGGAAGCGCCCAGGGACACCCTGAAGGTGCAGCTCGAAGTCTACGGGGAGACCATCCTGCTGCGGGGCTTCGAGGGCGACACCAACTGGGTGAAGACCGTCTCGGCGGACGAGATCGCCAACGCCTTCATCCAGCACCTGGGGTTCTCCTCGGGCCTGCTGCCCCAGGAGACCCTCTGGTGGGGCCAGGGCGAGACCGGGCAGGTGGCGGCCCTCTGGAGGCCGCCCCAGGTCTGGCCGGTGGCCCTCCAACGGGAGGCGTTCAAGCCACCCGCACGGCTCAGGCTTCCCATGCCGGGGCTGGTATTCGTCTGCTCTCCGGCCCGCGCCCCCTGGGTCTACGCCGCTCTGGGCAGGCCGACCGGCCCCGACCAGCATCTCTACAAGATGCCCGCCTTCAACGTCTTCCGGGACGGGAGGGTCTGCCCCGGAAGCCACAAGTTCCCCGAGGAGGTCGGACTCATACCGGAGTCCTTCTTCCAGTCCTACTTCTCTGGCACCGGGGACTCCCGCGACCGCTCGAAGAAGCATCCCGACAACCTGCACGCCCTATGGGAGGAGATAGATGGAAAGACTGAGTACCCGGTTGAGGACCTTGTTCCCCAATGCACGGTGGCCCAGGCGATGGCGGCCTCCGAGGGGAGGCGACTTGCCTACCGCTAGCGGCGGGCTTGCTGCGACCGATAGGCCGAAGCCGGTCGGCTACCTCGTCAATCGCAAAGAGGGGCTGACCGGAGTACAGGGGATCGGGTTCGACTACGTTCTCGGAGCGGGCGGCCTCTATGTCCAGTCCGAGAGCGCACACCTGACGGCGCGGGTGCTCGTCGCACCATGCACGGTGCGGGGACTGGCGCCCGTAGCCGAAAAGGTGGAGCTTGCCCACGGTCCCATACCGGCCCGGCTCTTCGAGCTGGGGCTGGGCTGGTTCCTGGACGACCCGGACACTGAGCGGTTCTTCGCCGTCCGCTGGGACGGGCGCTCCTACCGGCTGGTGGTCCCCGTACAAGAGGGGACGGCCTCGTCCCTCAAGTACACGCCGCCCGCCGGAGTGGTGGCCGAGTTCCACTCCCACGGAAGCTCCCGCGCCTTCTTCTCGAAGACCGACGACGGGGACGAGCAGGGCTTCCGAGTCTACGGCGTCGTGGGACGCCTCGATGACCCTGAACCGGAGATGAACCTCCGGGTGGGCGTCTACGGCCACTTCGCCCCGGTGGAGTGGCCGCAGGTTTTCGACGGCCCGCACCCCGGCGTCCGGCTGGTGGGCGAGGAGCCGGAATCGACCGATCAAATCGCAAAGGAGGTGATCGAATGCCTTACCGCCTGGACAACCAGTTCCTGCTGGACAACCCCTGGATAACGGTGGTCGGCTGCGGCGGGACCGGCGGCTTCGTCGCAGAGGGCCTCTGCCGCCTCTTCCAGGGGCGGGAGGCCAACATCGTCCTGGTCGACCACGACCGGGTGGAGCCCCACAACCTGCTGCGCCAGAACTTCTACGCAGAGGACGTGGGCCGATTCAAGAGCCAGGCCCTCGCCGACCGGCTGGCCAGAGCCTACCGGCGTCCCGTGGGCTACTCGGTCTATCCATTCCGGGAGTACGAGTCGCAACCCCACGGGCACGGCTACCCGGGCCTGCCCGCCTACGGAGAGAGCCTCGTCATCGGCTGCGCCGACAACGCCGCCGCGCGCAAGGCGATGGCCGAGTGCCTGCCGGGGCATCCGGCCCGCTGGCTCATCGACGCTGGCAACGACACCAACTGGGGCCAAGTCCTAGTCGGAAACGTCTCCGGCCGCGTGGACTGGGACGAGCCCGCCTTCGCGGGCGAGACCTGCTACCTGGCCCCGGCGCCCACGCTCCAGCGCCCCGACCTGCTGACCGCCGTGTCCACCAGGCCGCCGGACGTGGACTGCGCGGCGGCCCTCGACCTCACCGACCAGGACCCCACCATCAACCAGATGATGGCGTCGCTGGTGCTACAGGTGGTCCGCCGCATGGTGGCGGGAACCTGCCCCTTCATGGCCCTCTACCTGGACATGGACCTGGGAACGGTCACGCCCACCTACGTTACGCCGGAGGCGGTGGAGCGGACGGTGGGGACCTACGCCGAGTGATCGGCGCACATGAACACACTCGGAGAACGAACAAAGAAGGAGGAGAACATGTCTGACAAGAACGGAACGACCACGACGATGTGGCAGGACAACCACAGCGGACTGCGCAGGCACAAGCTGATGACGAAGGAACTCGGGGAGAAGATCCCCGCCCTCTACGCCAACGAGAACGCCCCCGACTACGACGCCGTACTCGCCCACGTGAAGTTGTTCAGCCCCTATGCAAACTGGACCTGGTACGTAACCGAGTGGCAGGCCGAGACCGGGCTGTGCTTCGGCCTGGTGCAGGGGCTCGAAGAGGAGTTGGGATACTTCGACCTGACCGAGATGGCGGAGGCGAAGGTGCTCGGCGGCGTGCCCGCCGTGGAGCGCGACCTCTACTGGAAGTCGAAGACCCTGGGCGAGATCAAGAGAGAGTCGAGGGGAAGGGCAGCCGCCTAGCGGCCCGGCGCACAAGGCACACACCTGCATACAAGGAAAGGAGAGACTCATGCCTGACGAGAACGGAACGGAGACAACCCGCTCGGACGCCCCGAGCGTCGAGGAGCAGGACTCCAGCGGGGAGATCGAACAGGACGGGCAGGCCGACGACAACGACGCCGAGGACAAGGCCCACGCAGTCGAGACCGGCGGGCCGGAGGACTTGAAGGTGGTCGTGTCCCTCAAGGGCGGCAGGGCCACCATCGGGGTGCAGCAGCCCTCCTCCGACCCGCACATCGAGACCTTCGATGCCTCGGACCTGTCCGGGCTGACCCAGGAGGTCTCGGCGGTGGTCGATAGGGCGAGGGCCAGGTGGGAGGATTCGCCCAAGAATCCCGCCTACCAGAGACCCGCTCCCCCGGCCAGGGGCCGGAACCGGCGCGGCCAGGGGGCGGCGCAGGACGCGAACGGGGAAACGGAGACTGAGCAGGCGCAGCAGCAGACGCTGAAGCTGTTCTAGGAAGCCTGAGCGCGAAGCACGGGGGAGGTCGTCGCAGCCATTGCGACGGTCTCCCCCGCCATCCATATGTGTGACCTTTCTTGCGTTGCAGGCCGGTTGCGCGTCTATGTATGGGGTCTCTCTTCATTTCGGGGACAGTTGGGAAATATAGAAGGCCTTGTTTCCTAGTCGCCGCTCCGGTCTTGGCCGGTCTCCTTCTGGAGCGTCTCGGCAAGCCGCCGATACTCCTCCGCCTCATCCAACATATCCTCGGCCTCCAGGTCGCGGCTGAGGCGCAGGGCGAATGGCGGCGCGAACGCCTCGCACGACTCGCAGACGCTCCCGACCCGGTTCCCGTGCAGGCGGTCCTCCAGGTAGCCGCTCACGCTCCTGCGGTCGACCGGCGAGCTGTTGGTCCCGCAGAGGGCCTCCTCGCGGCGTGCATTCTCGTCGAACAGGTGCATCTCCACGACTTCGTATCTCCTGTTGGTTTCCACTGCCCACGTCAATGACCCATCTTCATTGGTTGTCATGTCCTACTCCGCCCATATGTGGGCGCTTTTTGCGTTTGCGGAGTGTAGGGCCGGGGGCGCCGGCCATGTATGCAGCCCTTGCTGCGTTTCAATAGAAGGGCGACGCGACCTCCGGGTCCCCGCGCCAGGTTGCATCCAGAAAGTCGGGGATGTGTGCGTTGGTCAGCTCGCCTTTCCAGTAGGCGGCGCGCTCCGCCTTGGCGAGGCTGGCCGCCTGAACCTCCCATCCGGGGTTGGACTCCCGGACCGCGCGGGCGATGTCCGCGAGCGTCGCGCCCCGCGTGCAGAAGTCGTCGACGACGAGCACCAGGCCGGGCTCGCCTCCGATGACGGCAGACAAGTACACTCCGTCCACGGTGGCGTCCCGCTCGGCCGCGGAGGCGAGGCCGGTGATTCGGGGATGCCGGTCCTTGGTAACGTGATGCGGAAGCCACTCCCAGGCGCGGGATCGCGCAAGCGCGGACGCCAGTGTCGACGCCGGCGTGTCGTGTTGCACAATATTTTGCCCCGAAGAAACCGAGGAGAAGACGACGACGCGCGGGTTCCCGGCGGGGCGGAAACCCGCGAATGCCGCGCAGAACGTGCGGGTGGCCGCCCTGGCGGCGGCAGGTTCGCCGTACTTGAACCGGTTGAAGCGCCGGGTCCACTTCTCGCCGGGCCGGTCCGTGATACGGAACCCGACCGTGAGCAGCCCCAGATCGCCGACCGGGAGCCGGTTGATCTCCATCAACCGGCCCATTACGCCGTAGTTGCCCGCGGCCTCCTCGCCGAACAGGCGCGCCGCGTAGCTGGACGGCACTTCCGTTGCCGGTCTCGTTGCCTTGTCCATGCGTTCTGCTCCTGCACGGTCTCGTATGTGACCCCGGCTGTAATGCGGTCAGCGGTCCGCCGCCTTCCAGCCGCCTCAGTCCGTGAAGATGTGGCGGAGGCCCAGGCTTTCGGCCAGGTCGAGCAGGGCCATCATGTGCTTCATGTTGGGGCGGCCTTCGCCTCGCTTCCAACGCGATACGGTGGAGCGGTAGGTCCCGATGCGTCGCGCAATCTCCGACCACGACAGGCGGGACTCCCTCTGGAACCGCTTGAGGCGCTCAGGGAAGTCGTCGGGGAAGTTGTTGGGTTGTGCGTAGTAGTTGTTGCGCTGCCTCGGCATCGAGCCGGTCCTTCCACAAGACTCGCCGGGACTCCCTGTCGGCGGGAGCGTCGAGGCCATCCGTCATCGGCTCACGGGACGACAAGTGCGGCCTCCCGCCGCCCCACCCGCTCACTGCCTGTAAGAGACTCCTCTTTTCGGGCAGGGAGAACATCTCCCAGCCCGGACATTCATGTATGCGGCCCTTGTATGTTGCCCGCGACTTGCGGGGCCTAGCCGCTCGGCCCGTTGACAGTGATCTCCAGCCGGTTGGACAGCATTCTGCCGTCCCCGGTGCAGAGAGCCCCTTCCGCCTCACAGTCCGTGGTGGGCGGAAGGACGATGGTTACCGCATCGTTCGACTCCGGCGTGACGCTGATCTCCCACCTGACGTTCTTTCCGGCGCTGTTCCCAGGCTCCAGCCGCCTCGCCTTGGTAACCTCGCCCCCCGTGACCGTGAAGGCGTGATCGCGAAGCGTGACGTAGCTGAGGGGGATCTGCTCGCTGAAGCGCAGCTCGAAGGTGAAGGTCGCGCTCCCGTCATGGGACGCAGGCAAGTCGTGGGCGCTGGCCGTCAGGCTAGGCGTCTCTTCCTCTTGCTCCGGCGCAGCCGCTACCACAGCCGTGGCCGCGCTGGTCAGCGACTCCGCGTTGCCGCCGTCGTCGGTGAAGGACACGCGGACCTTGATGGTCTTGCCCTCATCGGCGTCCACCAGCGTGTAAGTCCTGCCCGTGGCTCCGCTGATCTCGGCGTCCCCATTGCCGTCATTTGCCAGCCACTGGTATTCGAAGTCCGCGTCGTCGTCGCCGTCGTCATCTGAGATGCCGGAGGTGTCCGCCGAGAGGGTCTCCCCCACCTGTGCCGTGCCCGTGATGGCCGGCGCACCGGTGGCCGGGCTGTTCTGTTGCGGTGGGGGTGGGTCCGCCTCCTCGGTGTCGTTGGTCACCACCTGGCCGCTGAATGACTCCGCGGCGTTACCCGACTGGTCCTTCACCTTGCCCTCGGATTCACCCGTGGGGACAGTGTAGTCAACTGTGACGGTGTCGCCCGCGACAACCGCCGGGGATAGCAGCAGGACCACGTCGGACTGGCCCACCGCCACGCCCATGACGGAGCGGGCCGCTCCGTCGACGTTCACGGAGAAGAGACCCGGAGACAGGAATTCACTATTGTCCAGCTCCTCGTCGTAGGTCAGCGTCAGGCTGGACCCGTCCACCATCGCCGACGCGAGCTGGGGGGACGCCGTGTCTTCCTCGACGACGGGGACGAATATCGACGCACCGCCCTGGTGCTGGATGTCCGCATTCAGGTTGTTGGCCGCGTCGCGGATGGCTCCGCCGTTCAGCGCCAGGGTGTTCGGTTCAACCAGCAGGGAGCCGTGCTCCCCGTCCCCGTTGGCGAGGGTGTAGCCGAAGACCAGCCGGCCGGAGCCGCTGCCTCGCAGGTAGGTAGCCTGCCTGGCGTCGGTCCCGCTGAGGAGGACTTCCACCGAAGGAGTCCCGCCGGTGGTGTCCACCTGCACGGGCTGGCTGAAGATGAAAGTCACCTCCACCGTCTCCCCGGCCCCGAAAACGCCGTCGTCGCCCGCGCCGTTGAAGGCGGGCACTCCAAGGATGGTCGTGGCCTCGGCCTGTCCTCCCGTCCCGCCTCCGGCCTCGTCGGACTCGTACCGCCTGTGGCCCAGGATGGCCGGCGCGCCCGTCGCCACACTGACGATGTTGCCTGGCGCCACGGTGTTTCCTGGGATGTTCAGGGTCAGGGAATCGCTGGAAACGCCCACTTTGGAGTCCGAGCGATGCATTGTATGAGTGAACAGCGTCCGGGTGGTGCCGGTGCCGCTCGCGTAGTGAGCCTGCACGTGTCCCCCATCTTCTTCACCGTAGAAGAGCCACACAACCGGGTAGCGATTAGGGGTGGACGTCACCGTCACCTCCTCGCTCCACACCAGCGTCACCTCCACCGTCTCGCCCGCGTCGTAGCTGCCGTCCCCGCCGGGAGGGTCGCTGAACTCCATATCTACGATATATGGCCCGTTGTTCTTCAGGCAGCGGAGCAGCACATCCTCATTGTGCCTGCAGTTGTGCCTGCCCACCTCGGAATGATTGGAATCGCACTCCAGCAGGTTCGACTCGCCGCCGTCGCAGATCAGGTCGTCCAGCCAGATTTTCTGATCATCATCTCCCATGGGGAAGATCGGGTTCCTGAAGAAGCCCCAATCCAACACCGTGCCGCCGGCGAATCCCAGCTGCCGGCAGGCCACGTTCGCATCTTCTACGCTCCAGAAGTCGTCGCAGATGGTCCCCCACTCCCCGTCGTAGTAGATCTCCAGCCGCCCCTCGCAGGGGTCCCCGTCTGCCGTGGTGCGCGCCCCGTCCACCAGACGAATGTCCCCCGTGTTGTCGTCGACGGTCACCGTCAGGTCCTCTGCCAGCCCCTCATATTCTGCCTGGCCTCCGGTGTGGGTCAGGACCACGGAATCGTCCTCCCAGTCTTCGTCATGGGCCGCCGACACCGTCACGGTCTGGGTCATGTTCCAGTCCTGGTCCGTGAAGGTCAGCGTTTCGTTGCTGAGGGTCAGGTCGGTCCCGGCTTGCCCGGTTATGGTCACCGTCAAGTCTTCCGTGGGTTCCGTGGCCAGCCGGACCGAGTAGTCCGCGCTGCTGCTCTCATCCACCATCAGCTCCGATGGGGTGATGACGATGCCCAGCGGGTCGTTGTCGTTGACGGTCACCGGCAGGTTCTTGGTCAGCCCGGTGTATTCGCCGCCGTCGCCCTCGTAGGTCAGGGTCTGATTGTCGTTGACGCCGTCGAAGTCGTTGCCCGCCACAGCCGACACCGTCTGGGGGATGTTCCAGTTCGTCGGCGTGAAGGTCAGCGTGGTGGTCTCCAGGATGATGTCCGTGTCCACGTGGCCGCTGACGCCCACGGTCACTTCGACCGTGGGCTCGGTGTCCAGCCGGACAGTGTAGGTGAAAGGATTTTCCTCCTCCACGGTGAGACTCGTTTGGCTGATGATAATTTCGGGGTCATACAGGATGATTTCCCTGCCGGTGTGACTGCTGACGGCCAAGCTCGCCCTGACCGCGGGTTCGCTGCCGGGGAGGACTTTGTAGCCTGCCGGACCCTTCACGTATTTAAGCCCGAGGGAGCGGCCGAGAGAATCCTGCGCCTCGTTGGCAGCGCCCGTTCTGATGACGATGTCCGCAACGTCGTCATCTACAATGGTCAAGGCGCTCTCCGCCGGTGTTCCGGGGCTGACCCGGTCGTCCGGCATGGTCCCGAAGCCCAGCTGCAATCCCTCATCGTCGTCGTCGATCAGGTCCTGGGAGGCGCTGAAGGTGATGGCCTTGCTGGTTTCCCCGGAGTTGAAGGTGACGCTGGGAGGAAAGGAGTAGTCGGCGGCGCTTATCGTCCCCTGGGGCGAGACCGTGATCGGGATGATGATTGTCCGCTCAGGATCGGCGCTGACGTTCACAGTCACCTGCTGCGACTCGCCTTCAGGCGCCTCGTAGGATGCCTGGCCGAACATCACCGTCACGATTGGGTTGTCGTTGTCGCCGATGTTGAGCGTCGTTTCGCTCCTGGTCCCAACGGTCATCCTTTCGGGCAGGCTCGTTCCGAATCCCAGCTTTATGCTCTCGTCGTCATCGTCCACGTCGTCATCCACCGCCGTGAAGGCTACGGTCTTCTCCAGCACCCCCTCGTTGAAGGTCACGCTGTTCGGCACGGAGTAGTCTGAGGAACCGCCGCCGTCCTGCCCCGTTGCCGTGATGGGAATGGTCACCATGCGCTCCGGGTCCGCGCTCAAGGAGATGGTCACGTTAACCGTCTCCCCCTCGGCCAAGAGATAGGAATCCTGCCCAAACTGCACGTTAACGTGCGGTAAGTCGTCGTCGATAATGTCCAGGACCACCTCGCTCGTCGTCCCCGTGCTTACGCGTTCGTCGGGCATGGTCCCGAATCCCAGTCTCACTCTCTCGTCGTCGTCGTCCACGTCATCGTCGAAAGCGGTGAAGGTGAAGAATTTGGACGTCTCTCCATTGTTGAAAGTCACGTTCTCGGGCACGCCGGAGTAGTCGTCGTCCATCGCGCCGCCCATACCCGTCTTAGTAATGGGGATGACCAGATCCCGTTCCGGGTCGGCGTTCAGCGTAACGGTGACCTGCTGTGTTTCTCCCTCGGCCAGATTGTACGAGCCATGACTGAAATTCACCTTGACGAAGGGGTCGTCGTCGTCTTCGATCGCGACCGTGCTCTCGGTCCTCGCCCCCGCCGTCACCCACACGTCCGGCATCGTCCCGAGGGCCAGCTTCACGCGCTCGTCGTCGTCGTCCAGCAGGTCCTGGGTGGCGCGGAAGCTGAGCGTTTTGGAGGTCTCCCCGGCGTGGAAGGTCACGCTGGAGGGCGCGGAGTAGTCGGCGGTGGACGCGCCCTCCTGGCCCGTGGTCGTGATCGGGATGGTGATGCTGCGCCTCGGGTCCGCGCTCAGCTCCAGCTCGACGTTGACGGCCTCGCCCTCGGCGGCGTCGTAGTCCGGCGCGCCGAACTGGACCGTGACGTCCGGGGCGACCAGCACCGACATCTGCAGCACCATGATTGCGACGACCCCGAGAGCGTCGTATGCCAACAGGGACCAGGGAAGCAGTGCCGGGATCAAGGGATCATCGTCGCGGGCTCGGCCTGGATCGTCCCAGTACCAGGCCAGCGCCACCAGGTCCAGCGACCAACCGTCCTCGCTGCCGGCGTCCGCCGGAGAGCTCTTCACAAAGTAAAGAGTCGTCCTCCCCGGGGTGTCCGGTGAGGGAAGTGCGAACGACCCTTCGGTGGACTGCTCCGGGTCGATCTCCAGCTGCCCCGCCTGATCTAACTCGTGAAAAAATCCGCCGAATCTGCCCCAGGCGGCAAAAGTGATCGAGCCTTCCTCCGGGGAGGACGTCTGTGAGATGACAATCCAGTACGTGGTGGCCGGTTCGAGACGTAATCCTCCGGCGTTGATTAGCTCCTCGAACGTCTCCGCACGGTTGTCGATTGTGGGCAGCGGGAGCGCCGCCGCCAACGGCGCGGCCGCCGGCTTGCCGGCGTCGTCGGCGTACACCGCCCACGCCCCGGACGCACGTTCTCCACTGAGGCGCAGCGCTAGGCGCACTCCCAGCAGCAGGTAGCCGCGCGGGTCCGGTCCGGTGGTGAACGCTTGTGCAAGCTTCCTTGAGTCCAAGTCGGGTCTATTGAAGATGCCGTATCTGAACCCCTCATCATCTTTGTGAGCGAAGCCCGCGTTGGAGACCGCCGGTGTTGAGAGCACCGGTTGCTGCGTGATCGCCTGCGCCGTCCGGCCCGTGATGGTGATGTCGTTGTCGGGGTCATCTTCAAGGTCGACCGGGTCGACCGAGTCGACGGGGTCGTCGGGGTCGTCGGGGTCGTCGGGGTCGTCGGGGTCGTCACGGTCATCAGGATCGTAAAAGAGGTCGTAGGTAACCTTGGCCTTGAGCCACATGCCCAGGTCGCCCGCCGAGGGAATGTACGGGTTGGAGCTGCCGCCCTCGGCTGCGGGAATGTCGCGGTAGGCGCCGTGCTCTGTGGCCGAGCGCTGCCACTGCCAGACTGCGTTGACGATGCTTCCGCTCACGGTGATCGCGTATCCGAACTGGTTCAAGAGCGGGTTTCCGTTCTCGTCCTCGAGAGAGTGCGGAGTCTCGTCATGGATGTGCCCGGTGACCCCGACGCCGACCTGGGCCAGACCGACCGAGACGATGCCGCCGTCGGTGATGACGATCGTCTTGGTCAGGCTATTTCTTGGGTGCAGGCTGACGCCGGCCGGCAGCGGGGCGCCGATGCCCAGCAGCACGCTCTCGCCGTCGTCGTCGACGCTGTCCTCGATCGCGGCGAACTCGATCGTTTTGCTCTTGTCGTCACTGCTGAAGGTCACGCTCGAGGCCACCACGTAGTCGGCCGAGCTGGCCCCGCTCAGGTTGGTCGCCGTGATCGGGATGACGACCTCGCGATCGGGGTAGTCACTCAGATAGACCCCGATCCTCACAGTCTTGCCTTCGGGCAAGTGCTCGGTCACCCCAAGCATCCAGACCGTTACCGTCTCGGGTATATCGTTGTCTTCGATGTAGACATCCGTATACGACCGGTAGCCTGCGGTCACTCCGGCAGGCAGGTTGGGACCGAATTCCAGCCCCACGCCTTCATCGTTGTCGTTTACTGAGTCGTCGATGGCGGTGAAGGTGATGGACCGGGAGGTTTCACCGCTGTCGAAGGTGACGCTGAGCGGCACGGAGTAGTCGGCGCTGGTAGCCCCCTCGAATCCAGCGACCGTTATCGGGATGACCACCGTCCGTCTGGGGTCGGCGCTCAACCTGATGGTTAACTGCTGGCTTTCGCCTTCGGCGACTTCGTATACGAACTTGTCGAATGAGACCGTCACCTGGACAGGGCTCTGCGCCCAGGCGGGCGGGCCGGCAACCAGGACTGACGCCAAGAGCAGGGCAAGGATTGCCAGAAGAGGCAGTAGTCTAGTCAATGCAGTAATTTTCCTTTGAAGTTCAATATGGTTTTCGGTTGTTCGGATCTGTATGTACGGCGCGTAGCTACCCGCCCGGTCCCGGCACGGTGATTTCCAGGCGGTTGGACAGCGGTCTGCGGTCCTGGGTGCATACGGCGCCGTCGGCGTCGCAGTCCGTGGTGGGCGGCGGATTGTCGAGGGCGAACAGCCTCTGGCCGGGAACTCCGCTGCTGTCGCGGTGGACGGCAACGTCCAGCGTCGGGGAAGTAAACAAGGAAGCCAGCCGAAGGGTGACTGAAGCCAGTCCGTAGCCGTCGGCGGAACCGGTGGTGAAGGAGGATGCGTATTTGGGATTACTGCCACTGGCGGCGACGGTCGTTTCGGCGCCGAGGGCCAGGTTGGACACCAGGGTCACGGTGTTCTGCGGCTCGGCCGGAGCGAGGACGGCCGCCGCCGCCAACAGGAGCCGGCGGCCCCGCCCGCGGCGGCCAGCCGGCTCCGTCTTGATATATGGTTCGATTTCTCCCATGTTCGCGTCCGGCCTGCCTTCCTACCCGCCCGGCCCCGGCACGGTGATCTCCAGCCGGTTGGACAGCATCCCGCCGTCCCCGGTGCAGATAGCCCCTTCCGCCTCGCAGTCCGTGGTGGGCGGCAGTACGACGGTCACGGCGCCGTTTCCGTCCGGCGTGACGCTGATCTCCCACCTGACGTTCTTTCCGGCGCTGTTCCCAGGCTCCAGCCGCCGCGCTTTGGTCACCTCACCCCCCGTCACCGTGAAAGCGTGATCGCGAAGCGTGACGTAGCTGAGGGGGATCTGCTCGCTGAAGCGCAGCTCGAAGGAGAAGGTCGTGCTCCCGTCATGGGACCCGGGCACGTCGTGGGCGCCGGCGGTCAGCGGGGTCGTCTCCTCTTCTTCCTCGTCCTCGGGTATCGACGACGGCGCGGCCGTCACCAGCGCCGTCGCCGCGCTGGTCAGCGACTCGTCGTTGCCGGCCTCGTCCGTGAAGGACACCCGCACCATGATCGCCTTGCCCTCGTCGGCGTCCACCAGGGTGTAGGTTCTGCCCGTGGCTCCGCTGATCTCGGCGTCCGCAGCGCCGTCGTTTGCAATCCACTGGTAGTCGAACGTGTCGTCGTCCAGGCCGTCGGCGTCGCTGATGGCGGTTGTTCCCGCAGTCAGGGTCTCGCCCACGTGGGCAGTGCCCGTGATGGTCGGTGACCCCGTGGCGGCAGTGTTGGGACGCTCCGTCACCACAGCCGTGGCCGCGCTGGTCAGCGACTCCGCGTTGCCGCCGTCGTCGGTGAAGGACACCCGCACCATGATCGCCTTGCCCTCGTCGGCGTCCACCAGGGTGTAGGTCCTGCCCGTGGCGCCGTTGATGTCGGCGTCCGCAGCGCCGTCGTTTGCAATCCACTGGTAGTCGAACGTGTCGTCGTCCAGGCCGTCGGCGTCGCTGATGGCGGACGTGTCCGCCATCAGTGTCTGCCCCACCCGGGCAATGCCCCTGATGGTGGGCGCACCGGTGGCCGCAGTGTTCTCCTTCGGGACCGACACCTCCAGGCGGTGGGATAGCATCCTGCCGTCCTCGGTGCAGACAGCCCCTTCCGCCTCGCAGTCCGTCGTGGGTGGAAGCACGATGGTCGCCGCGCCGCTTCCGTCCGGCGCGACGTGGACCTGCCAACGCACGTTCTCCCCGTTCACCAGCCGGTTCGCCTTCACCACCTCGCCGCCGGTCACGCTGAAGGCGTGGTCCCGCAGGGTCTTGTAGCTGAAGTCGTCCTCGGGCGTTTCGCTGAAACGCAGCTCGAAGGAGAAGGTCGTGCTGCCGTCATGGTCCGCCGGCACGCCGTGGGCGGTGGCGGTGAGCGGGACCGCGGCGGGGGGATCGGCCTCGCCGGACTCCCCGCCACCGGAAGAGCCTCCTGATGAGGCAGTGTCGTTGGTGACCTGCTGTCCGGTGAAGGAAGATGCGGCGTTGCCCGCCGGGTCCTTCACCTTGCCCTCGGATTCGCCCGTGGGAACGGTGTAGTCCACCGAGACGGTGTCGCCCGCCTCCACCGGCGTGGACAGTGACAGCAGAACACTGGACTGGCCCACCCCCACGCTCACGAGGGGCCGCTCTTCCCCGTTGACGTTCACGGTGAAGGCGCTTGAGGGAGGCGAGGAGGTCAGGTCCAGCTCTTCGTCGTAGGCCAGGGTCAGGGTCGAGCCGTCCACGGAGGCCGACTGGAGTTGCGGGGCCGCCTGGTCGACGGTTTCTGTGGCGCTTCCTGTGCTTGCGTGGGATGCGTGGATATCCATCACGAAGGCCCCAGCTATTGTGCCCCAATGTGGAGCGTCAAGGTTCGTATCACGCTGACTGATTTTGCCGCCGATCGACCAGCCGCTGGCCGCGCCTGCGTTGTTCTTGGCGGTGCTGGTTCTTCGGACGCGGTAATAGGTCCCGGGGGTCTCGTTCTCGAACACCACCCAGTAGGTGGTGCCGGCCGTCAGGTGAGCGGCGTTCGCGGGGACCCAGAACCTGTCCCCGATCAGGGCGCTGTATGCGTTTGTAATCCCGCTGATCCGTTCAAAGTCGAATAGCTTCGTGCCCGGTTTGAAGTCGCTTTCCGTGTACAGGGCCACCTTGACGGAAGGGACTCCGCTCCCACGCCATAGACCGACTGTTATGTACTCGAGCCGGTAGCCCGCCGAGAGGGGACCCGTGGTGAAGGACGTCGCCCGCTCATATGTGTTGACGCTCCCCTCAAACTCAGGAAGTTCGCCGATGCGACTTGTGGCACCGGAAATTGGGAACGTGCTATCTTCACCAAGGATAGGAATGGCATCGCCCCCGTTGCTCACCATCTGCCAGATGTGGCTGATGTCGGTCAGGGTGATGGTGTAGTCACCGAAGTACTCCCAGGTCTGGTGTTCGCCAAAGCTCCGGGCCCGGACCAGCAGGTAGTAGGGCGTCCTCGGGGACGTATAGAACTCGACAAAGGCCCGGCCGTCGTCACTCCTGTGGTCCCACAGATCGCTTCGGGGCCTGAAATCCCAGACATCGATGCCGCCGCCCTCGTCGTAGCCGTCCTGGGGCGTCGCCGAGCCGAAATTGACCTCGACCCGGT
Organism: Dehalococcoidia bacterium; assembly: GCA_965237875.1. Lineage (GTDB taxonomy): Bacteria > Chloroflexota > Dehalococcoidia > Lucifugimonadales > JAGWBF01 > DAOUJI01. The sequence continues at coordinate 437,273 of CBDEGP010000002.1, read as the reverse complement.
AGCGCCGGCCCGAGTCGACGTGCAGCCGCCAGCGGTCCCCGTTGCTGCGCAGGTCATCAAGGGGGTCGTTCAGGGTGCCGCTCGACGGGCCGCTGGTGTCGACGTAGCCCCAGGTGTCGTCTGACAGGGGCAGGTCGTAGTCCGCCCACTCGGTCCTGGTGGGCAGGTCTGATGTCCGCAGGACCTCGCCCTGTACACTCGCCATTAGGGTGTTAGTCCCAGATTGCCAAGGCGTACCACCTTGAAGACGGCCATTGGGGATGCTCCAGCCAGCCTGTTCCGCGCTGGCGCTGGACCGCGTGGTTGACCAAAAGACCTGACCATTCGGCCAGGTGCCAGTAGCTACGACCCAATAGGTCCTGTTGGGTGGGAGCCTGGTATCGGCATTGGTCGCCGGGAAGAAAGTGCGATTGGTATAGCTTTGCGGCATATTGCCAATTATCCCCACATGGAAGAGGTCGATGAACTCCGAGCCGGGCACTCCGTCGCTGTCCCGATAGATCCTGATGTCAGGAATTGCGTCGCCCACTAGGGTGTCGTCACCTCGCCTCAACCGGAGCGTGACTGAGGTCAGACGGTAACCGCCCCTGTTCGTCCCGGTGGTGAAGCTGAATGCTTGTGTGGCGGTAAAAGTTCCAAACCTACCTACTGCTGCCCCACTGTCCCCTGTGAGGCCCAGGTTGGAGACGAACGAATCGAAGACCACTCCCTCGACGGCCATCCGCACGCTACGGGGATCGCTGACCCAACTGGCGTCCGGTCCGGACATGGATACCAGGTTGTTGCCGATGCTCCAGCCCGGCTGTTTGCCGGAGAGCTCGCCATCCGCATCTGTCAAAAGAAGACGGACATCGCCGCTGCTGGTACCGACCACGACCCAATAGGTCGTGTTGGCAGTCAGCCGGGTACCCGGCGGAGCGCCGAAAGGTGTGAAATCGGGTATACCAGTCACGGCGTCCGGCGGATCGAGGGCGAACAGTCTCTGGCCGGGAACTCCGTTGCTGTCGCTGTGGATGGCGACATCCGGCGTCCGGGAACCACTACTACCTATGCCCATATAAACCCTGACTAAAGCCAGTCCGTAGCCGCCGCCGGCCGGACCGGTGGTGAAGGTGGATGCGTATCTGGGATGACTGCCACCGGCCAAGACGTTCGTTGTGCTGCCGAGTGAGGTGGCGAGGTTCGACACCATGGTCACATTGCTCTGCGCCTCGGCGGGCGCCGGGGTCATGACCAGTGACGCGGCCAGGGCGAGGACGGCAACCGCCGCCAACAGGAGTCCCCGGCGCCATTGCCCGCGACGGCCGGCGGGTTCGATTTTGCTAAACGGTGCGTTATGTCTCATGTACGTCCTGCCTTCCTGTCTGACCGGTCACGGAGACCGGCCTCCCGGTCCGTGCCGTCGCCTATCCGAGCCGGAGGTGGGCCTGTCGGGCTCCATCCCCCGGAAGCGAGCGTCCTCGTTCTCCCCGACGCAAGAGTCCGCGCCCAACGGGCTGCGGTTTCCGCCGGGCCGCTCCACCCACTTCCGATGCCCGCACATTCGGCTCGCCCGCGGCGGCTCTCTCTGCGCCATGGTTCACACGCTATTTCCCAGTCAATAACCTAGCCCCCCAAATGAGCCCTGCCTAGATTCGTTTGTACACAATTTGGGCTTGAGTTTCGGCGCTCTATTTCGGCATTTGGGACAGGGCTGTTTGTACATCGTTTCGAGGTGTACAAAGTGCTGTACATTTGTACAACCCAGATGTGTATCTTCCGATCTAGCATTTGCTGCTGCGAAGGCGGTACATTTGACGCAGAGAACAGGGCAGTCCAGTAGTTCCCCCTATAGAGCGCATCGATGGGACGCCGCTCCCCTGGGCGGGCGCCTGCGGGAAGGGCTGCTATGGAGCGCCTGTTGGAAGGAGGGCCGGCTGCCGGATGCGCTGATGACGTACGTACATGCAATAGGGAAGCGGTTGGGCCGGTTCGTCCAGGCCGACCCCGACGTGGTGCACCACGCGGTGAGGGTCACTGTCTGGGGGCGATGGCTGGCACTGCTCGTCGTCGCATTCCAACTCGCCTATCGTCCCGGCTTCTGGTATCCGGACGACATCGAGCATCTGCTCCTGCAGCCGCCTCTGGTGATCTTCAACGGCCTGGTCCACTACCGGCTCGTGACGAACAGGCCGGTGACGTGGCGCTGGTTGCTCGCCCTGAGCGCCATGGACATAGCCCTCCTCACGGCCCACGCCGTGGTCCGCGGCGGTTTCGACACCTACGTCTTCATGGGCTACTATCCGGCCCTGAGCGCCTTCGCCGTGGTCTTCTCATCGCTCTGGCTCATCCTGGCCTGGACGACCGTGACGGCCGTCACGTACTCACTCATCAGCGTGATGACCGGCCCCGGACTGGACCTGGATGCGGGCGACGAGAAGGTGCTGATGGTCAGGCTGGCCGCGATGTATCTGATGGTCGTGGCCATCAGCCTCATCGTCCGGTTCGAACGCGCCAGGAGGCAGGAGGCGATGGCCAGGGAGCGGCGGGTGCTGCAGGAACGCATCGAGCTCTCCCAGGCGATCCACGACACCACGGCGCAGACCGCCTACATGATCGGCCTGGGCATAGAGGGCGCCATGAAGCTGGCGGGCGACTCGAACCCGAAGCTGGCGGAAAGGCTCGCGGCGACGGCTGCCTTGTCCAGGTCGGCCATGTGGGAGCTGAGGAAGCCCATCGACGCGGGCCGCATCTTCGAAGGGCGAGAGCTGGCCCGGGTGCTGGGCGCGCACACCGCGACGTTCTCGAAGATCACCTCCGTCCCCGCCGAGATGGTCCAGTCAGGAGAGGAGCCGCCGCTGTCCACGGAGGTGCGGGCCGGTCTCTTCTCCATCGCGCACAACGCCCTGGCCAACGCCTTCCTGCACGCGCAGGCAGGAAGGGTCGCAGTCAGGCTGGAATTCGACGCCGCCGGCGTACGCCTGTCCGTCTCCGACGACGGAATCGGCCTGCCGGAGGACTACGCCGAACGGGGCCGCGGCTTCAAAGGCATGGAGACGGACACGGAACGAATGGGCGGCAGACTAATTGTGGAATCGGGCGGAATTGAAGGGGGGACGACCATCACCTGCTTTGTTCCCCACGAATCTGCCGGAAGGGGAGACTGAAAATGTCATCGACCAACGGGATCAGGGTGCTGCTGGTGGACGACCATCCCATCACAAGGAGGGGACTGAAGGAGGTCCTGGAAGACACGGGAGCGTTCGAAGTCGTTGCGCAGGCAGCGGACGGGGTGGAGGCGGTCGCCCGGGCGGAGGAGACGCGGCCGGATGTCATCGTCATGGACGTGATGATGCCGAAGAAGGACGGCGTCGAGGCGTGCCGGGACATCATGGACCTGCTGCATGAGACCCATGTGCTGATGCTCACGGCCTCCACGGAGGACGACGCGGTGATAGAGGCGATAGCCGCCGGGGCGACGGGCTTCGTTCAGAAATACTCGGGGAGCGACGAGCTGGTGGATGCCGTCCGAGGCGTAGCCGAGGGACGGTTGATGATCCCGGACGACGCCGTGAGGCGGGTCTTCAAGTTGCTGCGCAGTGGGGCTCATCTGACGCCCGGTCCGAAGGTGCTGACGGTGAGGGAGCGGCAGGTCCTCACGCAGTTCGCCACAGGGAAGTCGTATGCCCGGATAGCGGAAGCCCTGGGCGTCAAAATGACTACCGTTCGTAACGCCGTCTATCGGGTACAGGACAAGCTGGGGGTCGAGTCCAAGCAGGAGATCGTGGTGTGGGCCGTGCGAAACGGCCTGCTGGATGACGACTTGGTTGGCATTGACGCTAAGCCGACGCCGTAGGAGTGATAACTCGGCAGGCTGGTGATGGGAAAGGCATGGGGCGGGCTACGAGTCAATGGGTCGAATGAGAATTGAAGGGTTAGCTTGACTTGGGCGTGTCCCTGGTGGCCGGACGGTTTCCCCACGAAGTAACACGGGCGCGGCGCCGGGGCCCATCGACCCTGGCATGCCCCGGTCTTAACAGGAGGAGGGACGATGCAGCAGGTACGACTGTGGGAAATCACGGCAGACAGGAAGCTGTTGGAGATCCCGGCGAGATATGCCAGCTTGGAGCAGTGGATCGAGGACTGGTTGGCCGACGACATATCGGTGCTCGACCCCAGCCTCATGGTCATCGGCAGGCAGGTTCGCACGAGCTTCGGCGGCGCATTGGACCTGCTGTGCATGGACGGGGACGCTGCCGACGCCTGACGTTCACCTATCGCGCCTCGCCACAAAGCCAAGATAAGGGCTACTAGTCCCGCCACTATCAGGGCGATATTACGGACGGTGGTGCTGCCTGATTCAGTCGACGAGGCTAGCCAATCCCAATAGCGATACGAGAGGGCACTCCCGACCAAAAGGACTAGCGCAATCAGACCGTCACCCAAATCCAGGCAGGAACAGCACGCTTTAGCCAGTTGTAAGCTCTCATTGCTCGGGCCATTATGGGTGACGGGGCATGGGCGATAGCTATAACTGAAGTAAGGGCTACGAATCACTATTGGCGGGAAGGAACTCCTTTAGCCGTGTGTGGGCAACTATCTGGTCTAGCGTGGCCAGTGTGAACACCTTGCCTTCGGTCCTAGCAATCAAACTACGCATGTCCTCTCGGCGCACACCGAATCCCCGACCGTCGATGCATGCAACCACCTCGAAGTCAGGTTGACCGTCCCTGCGGCGATCATCGCGCATCCGGGTAAGCCGCTCAATACGCGCCACTTTGTCACGAGCCGTCCCGTCGTCACCGGTGATCTTGGCCTCGATGACTACAGATGCGTTGAACTCGTCGGGAACGAAGAAGTCAGGCACTTGGTCGTAGCCCGGGATGCTCTCGGCTCGCTTTGTCTTGCGGTAAGTGATGCGAGCACGCGTAAGCCGCTCTTCAATAGCCGTTTCCATCGTATCCCCCACAAGCTCAGAAACCGCGTCTCGGTGCGTAGCGAACGGTCTGCCGAGGTACCGTTCGTACAGCAACATGGCGTAGGGGACGTGTTGGGAGGCGATGTGGCGGAGAGACTCCAATCCGTGAGAGGTATCCACCTTATCAAGGCGGTGAACTGTGTCGGCTGCCCCCGGAGGTGCACCTCTGGTGATGTACTCGACAGCGACGGACACCAGGGCATCTATACGATCCAGCGACTTGGCGTTACGTGGGCGGACAAGCCTGCCGATGCAAGCGCGGTCGCTGCGGCATCGACCTTCTAAACTCCGAGCATACCCTTGGGTGATGTCGCTGTTTCGGTCGCTTCGGGCCAAGTCAGCCCACTCGGGCGGGGACATGCCCAGCATCGCTCGGACCACGACCAAGGACATACTGTTCTCGCGAAGTGCGGTCCGAACACTGCTTTCTGAGAAATCAGCGAAGGCGTTTGTTCGCCGCCGGAGCACCTCATAGGCATTCTGGAACTCTTGGTACTCGACGAAGTTGTCGCCCCTGGGCAGAACCAAGAACTGGGACTGAATATCGGAGAAGGTCGCGTCGACCAACTCCTCCAAGTGGTCTTGCAGGTCGGCCGATGCAATCTCAAACGGTCGCGGCACTTCTACCACCCTTCATCGGCCCCTGTTCTTGAGCCAAGGTTTCGAGCACCCGGCTAGGGAGGGAGTCAAGCTCCAAGTTGTCGGCAAGCTCAACGAGACGTTCTTCAACTCCCTTCATGCGGTCCGAGAGCGAAGCTCCTCTGTCCCATCCCTCACGCAATTCGTTGATAGCCACCCGCGCTATGTGGCCCGACGCCAGGCACCGAATGTCGCCAGGGCTCACCTTGACGCCGGCGGCCGCCATCAGCGCCGCATCGCGCTCTAGAATTCGTTCTACTTTGGCGCCCACCCGAAGAACCACACTCGTGCGCCGACAAACGAAGATGGAATCGAGGACTGAGGACTTAGTACCCAGGATGTGGAGCGAAGCGCTCATCTCGGCTGCTGCTGGCAAGGTGGCGGTGCAGTCCAGACCAGCATCCAGAATGGCAACTACGACCGCAACATAGGCGGCTGGGTCGTTGTGATGATAGGTGAAGACAAAGGGAGCGCCGGGCTTGAGTGCTGCCGCGTAGTGGCTAAAGACTGCCGACAAGCCTTCAGTGAAATGTTCGATCCCCCTCCCCAGCGTCACGTTGCCCGTCAGTTCATCGGACGAGCGGGTTGTCGGGGGCACAAACTCGGCAAACTCGTCCCGAAGCGCCTGCCGGAGCCAGACGTAGTTGAAGTCTATGAGTTCGGCGTATTGAACGTTGGCAAAGTAGGGAGGGTCGGTGAATACGCCGTCAAGAGACCCCGGCGATAAGGTCATCCCGGTCGCAGGGGACGCTGCAATTTGCGCCTGTCTTTCGTCCTCGGCCGGGAAGTGATGGACGAATTCAGCTATGATCCGCTCGCCGGGAATAGGTACGACTTCCTTTCGCTTGCCATTCAGACGTGTCTCGAACGGAGCTTCGCAGTATTGCTTGGCCCGAAGGTACTTCTCTACGAAGTGGCGAAAGGCTCCGGCGCCAACCTTGGGTATGCCCAGGAGATTGTTCTCGCACTGGACCAAACCCACGGGGAAACCGTGGACACTGAAGATGTCCTGGCACTTGAGCGCATAGGTGTCGTACCGGCACAGCATGTTCTGGTAACGCAGGAAGTCCGAGAAGACGGTAAGCAGGGCGTGTCGCACGGGGGAGTTGCTTACCTGGGTGATCCGGCGCAGCAACAGCCCCAGCCCTAGCAACTGGCGCTCGGTAAACATCTCCCTATAACGCCGGTAGCCCCATCGATGGAGGCGGTCCGTCTCGTCTCCCGGGGGAATCTCGTCATCGGGGATTGGCAGCTCCGATTCCTTCAGGAGTCGCAGGCGAGCTTGCTCGTAGCGATCTAGGTCATCTGCGTCAGGGGGTTTGAAGAAGCGTCCCTTGTGGGTTGGTTTGCACTCCTTGCAGTGGTACTCCATCGCCCACATGCGGTGGACCGGCGGATGGCCTGAGTCCCTTTCCGGGTACGGATACTCGGTTCCGCATCGTCTGCATTCGACCCGCTGCCGGCGCGCAGGCCCTTCCGTGTACACCGCGCTACTGCATTCGGCGCATGGTATAGGTGTGTCCCTGGAAGGCTCTTCGTCGCACTCGTTAAGAGATCCGCATTCACTGCACACCACCACGTGCCTGGGGTGCCTGCTATCTCCGGCCAGCACGTATCCGGGGAACAGATCGTTCACCGTCTGACAAGTAGGGCACCGCTCAGTCTTCACCCAGATGAAGTACTTTACCTGTGCTGGCAATCCGCATTTGAGGCACGTAGTCTTATAGAACTCGCCGACGATGTCTTCGATGGCTGACGCCACCTCCTCGGCCGCCGCCGCGAACTCTTGAGTGTCGAGATGCCCCAGGGCCTGGCGGACTACCCAGAACGCCATCGGGTTCGTGTCCGCACCCAAGACGCTGAATCCAAGGCGATTAGCCTCGTATATCGGGGTGCCGCCTCCCATGAACGGATCTGCTATCACCCCATTCAGCTTGTGTTTACGCCAATAGCTGGTCTCCACTGGCTCAGCGCCGTTGTATTCCGCGAGAAGGAGGGTGCGGAAAATCGTTCCGGGGCGGCGGGCGAACCATTTGTGTATTCCGATGATTGGGCGATAGTTCTGCTGAATCTGCTTCTCTCTGAGCGCCAGCCGAGTAGCAAACGTCGGATCAAACTGCTGTTCGAGCCCGGCCCCCGACTCAGCAGCCTGGGCCACTCGATGGGGCGGCGGCACACCGTCGGTCTCCGATGTCCCGTCAAGGACGCTGCCCCAGGAGACTTGCCGCGCATCGTGGATTTCGGGACGCTTAGCCACTTGCCCTCTCTAACCTACTGATCTGGATCACAGTAGTCTCCTCACCCTCCCGCGGCTTCCGTCATAGGTGTTGGCAAACACCTGGAGCCGGTCCCGCTCCATGATCCACTTGTTGCCGAACTTGGTGGCGGCGAGCTTGCCTTCCCGTATCAGGCGCTTCACCGTCTCGGGATGAACATCCAGAATCTTGGACGCCTCGATGACGTCTATGTAGTTCTCAAGCATGGGTCGGGTCTGGTATCATTGTTGTACTACCGCATTATCATACCACGAGTCGACGGCGGTTGACGTGCCAAGGCCGATACAGCGGTTCTAGCAAAGAGGGCACGTCCTACGTGGCGCATTCCACAAGGGGTATCTGATGCAACTTCCTGAGTCCATAGAAACATATGGCTACTTCTGGCTCGCAGAGAAGCCTGACAACAGACTGACGGGAGTGCTTCGCATCTCTGACAGCGGGGAAGCGTCTCTAGAAATGTTCGGCGCCTTTGACTCGCCCAGCGGCAGACCACTTCAGCAGCTCACGGGAGAGAGATTACACATTCTGGGAGTGACGGACAAGGCAGGCCCAGTGACTCTAGTTGATTGCATAGTCACTGAACAGCAAAACGTGGTTAACGTTGAAGCATTGTCCAAGTCCAGTCTGCATGTAGATTGCGTGTTCTGGGGAGCACATTTCGATACTGAGGAAATCTGTTTCTGGGGTATGACATTTTCAGTCGAAGGGCTAGACGAGTGGTTCGTCTTTCATCACCGCCCCTTCTCACACGATGGGGATCTGACCGGCCCAATGTCCGTAACCTTTAACCAGCCTGAGCCGATTACGTTCCCACTTTCAGACGATCTCAACTTAGGGTTCCATATGGGTGCTGGAATGAAGTCAAGCCTGTTCGAGGAAGCCATCTCCACCAATATGAGCATCAGGATAGAATCGAGCCGACCACGCTCATTCTCAGAGTTCATGCCGGCATTGCGGAAAGTCAAGAACTTCATTTGCCTGGCCTTTGACCGCTCCGTCTCATTCACCTCCATCACCGGTTCCCTCAGCGAACAGAACGCCCCCTACGATCCCCGCGACACGGTCGTCATATACGGTCGGTTCGACCCGTATGACCTACCTAAAGAGGACATCAGCGCAGGCAACTTTCTCATCTCATTTGAGGAAATGTCCCGCGATGTCCATGAGTACCTTCCCAGATGGCTGGAGAACTATGAGGAATATGAACCCACGTTCAACCTGTACTTCACAGTCATGGCAAACAGGTACATGCACCTGGAAGGAGGCTTTCTGTTCCTCGTCAATGGCATAGAGTCCCTACATCGGAGAAGTTCCTCAGACACGCGAATGCCCGCGGAAGAATTCAACGGCCTGCGAGACTCCATCCTACGGGGTACCCCAGGCAAATGGAGAAGCTGGATAGAGGATAGGTTGAGATATGCAAACGAACTTTCCCTCCGGAGCAGGATCAATCAGATGATCGCTCCCTTCGAAGATCTGTTCGGCACCAAATCCACTCGGGCAGCATTCGTCAACCAGGTAGTTAGCACACGAAACTATCTGACCCACTATGACCAAGGCATCAGGAATCAAGCTGTGACCGACCCCGAAGAGTTGCTTCAACTACGCTCTAGACTTGAAGCCCTAGTGCAGTTGCACTTGCTCCGGCTGTTGAGTATCGACAATGACCACATCAGAAATATGGCGACCCGGTATCCGCCCTTACGAAGAAAGCTAGGGTTCGAATAGCTGATTGGAGGATGGCGGCCCGCGCCGGCGACGAATGCGATGGCTGCCGTAGGGGAGGGCAAAGACTAATGAGTAACTTCCAAACGTATGGACCATCTCGGAACACAGATGCCCTAAGTCTGTATGAGTCTTTGGCCGAGCTGACCTGGGGCTGGCTGCGTGACTCAAGGCGACTGGGTCTCGGATTTTCCGAAGATACGGTCTCGGACTTGGCGATGCTGGAAATTGGACGCACGGTACCAAACGAAGTGGGCGTTTTCCGCGTTTCCAAACTGGATGAGCGGCTAGTAGGCTTCGACTGGTTATGGGTGATTTCTAGGCCCGGAATGACTCCTAGGTTTTATGTTGTACAGGCGAAGAAGCTCAAGCTGGACCACACATCAACCTATTCATACGGTAGGTTGAGATATAAGGCCGGTTCGGGGTACCAAATGGACGCTCTTGAGGAGTTTGCACGTTGGATAGGCGCGACCCCACTGTATTGCTTTTACAACCACGTAGACGACCATACGGCAAGATGGCATTGGAATTGTCGCATACAACAACCGCCAGACCCACCACAAATGGGATGCACGGTTGCTCCGCTAGACGTTGTGAGGCCAGTTCATGACGGACGAGGTCCAAAGCGCTTCGATACAATCCACCGTCACCCTGACGTAGTACCGTGGAGGTGCCTCTTTCATCCTTCCTGTACACGAGCAGGGGTATACGACATTTCAAGTCCGCAGCAGGAAGAGGGCATGAGCAGAGGGAGGGTGGAGGCACTAGAGTTCTTTTCTTCGCTTACCCCAAGGAGTGGCCGTCAAGTTGACGACAATCGATTGGTTGACGACGGCTATCTGATTGACGATGGCCACTTGGTGGACATGCAAGAACTCATGGACCGACTCAACTTGGAGAGATTGGTGGAGAGATACGCCACCCAACACTTTGTCCCAATTCCAGATAGGATTATCACCCTAAACCTCGATCGCTAGGAGAGCTGATGCAGATTCGGTGGGAGGACGTCGACCGTCAAAGATACGAGGATATGGTCTCGGTTCTGCTCAGCAGGCTGCACCCAGACGCGCAGAGGATCGATGGTAAGGGCGGAGATGGTGGTCGGGATGTACAAATCGTCCACGGACAGCACGACCAGATCATCGACGCCTTCGAGCTAAAGTCCTTCACTGGCAGAATGACACCTAGCCGGCGCACACAGACGTCCCGCTCCCTAAAGCGGGCTGCGACCCTCAGCCCGGCTCGATGGTCGCTTGTGGTTCCCATTGACCCTACTCCTGCCGAAGACCGTTGGTTTCGTCAGCTCGGAAAAGGCTATGGCTTTCCAATCGTATGGTTTGGAAGAACATGGCTAGACGAGAAAATGTCAGCGTTCCCGGACATTCGGCGATACTTCCTGGAGGGGGCGAAAGATGAGGTGTTTCACTTGCTCCGCGAAATTCGAGAAGAGCAGGCGAGAGTCACCGATGTGCATGACGCAGTGAGCCGGGTTAGAATCCTCCACACTCGCCTGAATGAGATTGATCCCCACTATCGCTACGAGGTGTCCACAGGAACAACCGCGGCGAATCATCGGCCAACGGACGTTGTTCTCTCCGTCAACTTCGGTGATGCAAGAGTTGACGTATATCCCAAATACTTGGGTGCCGTTAATGATCGACCTGTCACCATCAAGGTCAATGTCGCCATCGGTCAGGATGACGAATTGGTACAGGACGCACTGGACTATGGGCTTGGGGCGACCATTCCGCCTAGCATGGTTAGGAGCGTAACGGTAGATGCACCTTCTGGTCTCGGAGGGAGCTTTACTGAAGCGGAGATCAGCCTACTGCAACCCAACGGTGCACTCGATGAGCCAATCAGTCTCGCTCTCGACATCATGGACGAAGACAGGCTTATAGCAAGTTGGCCGGTCAATCTCACTGAACGGACAAGAGGTTTCAAAGGGTCCATCTTGACCGGAGCCGACAGCACCGGGTGGCTTCAGACTCGCTTGAGGGTGGACATCGAGCCTGGGAAGCTTGAGGCCAACTTCTGGTTGGATCCAAGACCAGCCATGCCAGCCGCTTTAGTTCCACTTTTTCGATGGGTAGATGCCTGTCAGCCACCGCATCGCCTCGCATTCCGTTGGCCTGGCGGTGTAGTCATGAGTACTGAGATTCAGATGCCCTTCTTAGTCGACGAAGGCCTAGCCAGGGTAGTCGAGGCACTCTCCTGGCTACAGGACCACAGGGGCGCCTATTGGGAGTTGCTCCCTTCACTTACTCCCGAGGAAGGACAGGAGATCGTGACGGCCGTGACCCTGCTAAAGGGGGAAAGCATTGACTTTACATGGAAGTCGTTGAACTTGGGCTTGGATCATTGGGGCCCAGGGCTGGAGGATCTGCTGGACGGCCGTGCGCGCTCCTTCCTCATGGAACAAGACATGTGGCTCGACATGGAAGGCGTAAGGATTTCGATAGGGCGCGTTAGGACTCACATCGAGACCGCCCGACTCGCCGAACCTGAAACCGTCCAGAGGGCGGTGAGATCTGGATCTGAATCACATCTACGTCTAGTACCGGGGGACAGCGACAGAGGGCAACGAGTCGTGCTGTCTTGACCACGGTTCTCCCAGATCGTTACAGACAATCCCAAGCGTCACGCTACAGGAATGGCGAGCGACGGATGGCAGAGAGGACATGTTGAGGTCGATATTAGAGTTGCGTGAAGTGGAAATGAGGATTATAGACTTGTGGGCAGTTGGGCGAATTATCAGGGCGGCGGACGCTTTCGCGGCGGCTAAGGAGCGGGATGAAGAACGGCAGGCGAGGGCGAGTTAAGGAGACAAATATGGCAAAGCGCATAAGTATCATCAATTTCAAAGGCGGTGTCGGCAAAACCACCCTAGCCTTCCATATTGGCATAGGCCTCGCAGCGTTTCACGATGCGCAGGTTCTGTTGATAGATATGGACCATCAAAGCAGTCTATCCATAACTTGCCTAGGGCCCGGCATTTGGGAAAGAGCGGCTGACGCAAATCGGACAGTTGACGGTGTTTTCCGATCTTTCATGGACCCGAGTTCACTACCCGGCGAGGAAATTATCGTCACATCCCCTATGGGCAATTCTTGGCGTGACGGCGCTAACCGATTACGCAATCATCGCAGAATGGACGTCGTACCAGCCAGCCTTAGTCTCGACGATACAGAAATCGAGTTGACAGCGTCACATCAGGGTAACGCGATATCGTCGGAATGGAACAAGAGAACGCTAATATGCCGCTGGATTGAAGAGTCAGGAATTGATGACAAATATGACTACATCATATTCGATTGCCCTCCCGCGACGAAGATAGTTTCTCAGAACGCCATTGCTGCTAGCCACGGCTATATTATCCCTGTAGTGCCTGAAGCGGTGATGGAGCGTGGAGCACCTCATCTTCGAGATATGATGAGGTCAGGGATTGACGGCAGTTTAAGACGCTACGCTCCAATGGGAGAACCACGAACCGCATACGTGCCTGATACCGAACTAGTTGGACTGGTTATTACTCGGATCCAGGTTGCCGGTATGGCGGATTTCACTGATGAACACTCCCGACACCTCACATCCTTGCAGAGACGTTGGGGAAATGCATTGATTAAACCCTATGTTATGCACGGTACAGGTGTATCAGCTGCGTTGTCGGCCAGACAATCTGTATACGACCGAAGTGCTCCGCGTTGGCGCCAAAACATACATAGGCGTGAGATTGATACTCAGTTCATTGAATTGACTGCTACAATTAAGCGAAAGGTTGATGCGCTATGAGTACTGAGCAGCTCCAACTGAACGAAGAGCCCAAACCCGACGCCCCCGAGAGCCAAATGCTCGTCAGGGACGTTTCCCGGTATCTGTCAGATTTGGCGAGATTAAGCGAGCTGGGTAAGATTGGCAATCCGGTTTTGAGCGAAAGTTTACGACACGTCGTACGTGCGTTGCGTCCCTACTCTAATTGTCCAGTTCACGAGTTGGCCAGCACCCTAAGAGGGGCGAAGGCTGCGAGTTATCGCAAACCTTCTGTGCGAAGAGCAAAAGCAAGCCTTCCTCCTGACTTGGAGTCTTTACTCCTGGAAGATATCGAAGAACTTCTTAACGACGACGGATATACGAAAGCCCAATTGGCGGAACTTGGTTCCCGACGCCTCGGTATTCCACCCTCATCACTCCAGAGACTCCGCAAGGCAGATGCACTATCTTCTATACGGGTAGCGGTCGAGCACGAAAAGTCCCTCGATGCGATCTCGCGGCAAGCCCAAAAGAGTGGTGAAGCCCGAGCACGTTGACCTCTGCTATCGACAGGCCATCGCTTCTTCGGCAGCGCCGTCACCTGACCTCCACTTGTCCGTCCGGGCTGGCCAGCATTGAACCGGACGGCGCAGCCGTTCGGAGCCCTCGGTTGCGCGCCACGCCCGTTCCCAACGGCCCCACCCTCTTTGACAGGCTGTTGTGGGGCACGCTATTGTCCAGCAGTCCGACCTAGCTTGAATAGACCCGAATCGACCGCCCAGGAGTACCTGAATTTTCCGTTGCTATTGTGTCCGTCGAATGAACATGCCGGATTTCAGCCATCTCGCAGGTCAGGCCAATAGAAGGGGCTGCAACCTATCGTTCGGGCCGTCCTAGGCCTCCTAGCCAAAGCTCAAAGATGGTACTAGTTTCAGTGCACGGTGGTGGGCCTGCTCGGCCTTAGAGGTGCCCCAGACGCATCTCGAAGATGGTCCTGCCTACCGTCCAATGCCGGTTTGCAGACTGGCCCGCCGCATTCTCGGGACAGTTCGGACTTCGGTCAAAATAGGCCCACCCGAAGGGGCTCGAACTGTCGCATTATCGCGGCGCCAAGGATCACGGAGCCTCAACCACATCTCGAACACGGTATCACCTACCGTCCCAGCCAGAGCCGACATGACTCTGCTTTCGTCCCTAGACATCACACTACCGGAATCGAGAGGCCTTGGTGTGTCGAAAGGCTTCCGAGCCACATCTCGAAGACGGTGGTATCTACCGTATGGGTTGGTGGGCCTAACTTGACGGTAGGCAGTACCACATTTGAGATGTGGTTGGTCCTGTGAGCCTCTGAGTCTCTGGAGTCAACCCCGACCGGAGCGATGTCCCTTGTTGCAGCGTCCCACGGCATCGGCTGTTAAGCAGAGGATGGTCACACCTAGCTATTCTCCGACTTCAAGTCCACCGCCCACGAGTACCGGAGTTTTTGGTGTCTATTGTGTACTGCGAATGTTGTATCTGGAAACGCCCTGCCAAGTAGATTCCCGGAAGCTGGTGGGCAAGTGCGAGCTGGAGATGATGAAGCCCGACTCCTATCTGATCAACACCTGCCGTGGGGGCGTGGTGGACGAGCAGACGCTATACACAGCCCTCAAGGAGGGCCGCATCGCAGGAGCCGGGTTGGGCGTGCTGGATGAGGAGCCGACTCCCCCGGACAACCCCTTGTTCGACCTGCCCAATGTAGTGATTACCCCCACCCGGCGGCGCGAGCCGGGAGAGCGCACAGCATGGGATCGAGTTCTGCTGCCGCAACATTAGGCGGGTCCTGGACGGGAGCCGCCCCTGGCCCTGATCACCGACGTGGACTAGCGCGTATCCGGCCCTAGACCCCGGCGGTCTCCATGAGCACGGTGCAGCCCATCTTCAGGTACATGTCCCGGTTATCCGGTGAACCACTCCTCATGCACACCTTTACGTGAGTGTCCTTCACCAGGTCTATTACGTAGGCCAAGCACTCCAGGTCAGTCTTCAGTGGGAATTCGGGGTGCTGCTCGCGGCTGAAGGCCAGGTCGTTGGAGTCGGGGTGGGCTCCCCAGGAGAGGCAGTCCACGCCAGGCAGGCAGAGTTGGCGAGCGTTGACGACGGACTCGACGGACTCCACTTGCAGCATGAGCACGCCCGTATTGGCCCAATACTCGGAGTAGTCGGCCTTGGTCTGGCTGGAGTGGGGCTGTCCGTCGCCGCCGGTGAAGCCCACGGAGTATTTCACGCCGCCCCAGCCCCTCTGACCGCCCGTCGGCGGATAGTAGAAGGAGTCCACCGCCTCCCTGACCGTCGCGACGCTGTCGATCTGGGGAACTTCGACCCCGCCCAGACCCAGGTCCAGGGTGGAGCCGATTAAGAAGGCCTGGCGGGGATGCCTGGTCCGCAACTGGACCGATGTCTCCAGCTCGGCCGCGATCCCGCAGAGCTCACTCAGCGCCACTTCGTCCAGTGGACTGTGTTGCATGTCTATCGTGAAAAAGTCGTAGGGATAGTGGTTCAGCAAGGCCTCAAGCCTGCGCCGGTCCGCGGTTCTCCCGGGAGAAGTCCCGATTACAGTCTCGCCATTGCGTATTCTCTCCTTCACAGACCCCTTGCCTGGCATGGCTCACCTCCACTAACATTCCGTTTTTCGCGGCGCCAATGCGCCCAGCAGTTTACATGGCGCAGGGTATCATCCCACGCCCGCCAGCGCAAACGCCAACGGTTAGTGGGCATTCCCTGGCGGGTCCCTGCCAAAGCATCTCTGCGCTCAAAGATATGGGCTTGAGAAGCATGGGAGCGGCTATTGGAGTTGAAGTGAGCGTGAGAGCTCGAAGGTCTAAGAGCGCCCCCGCCGCCCTGGGGTGGACCTCGACCGGATCGTATCATAACCAGACGCACGCGCGATTTCTTCAATGCTCTGCATACTGGAGGTAGTAACATGTCATTTCTCATGTCCGCCGCTCTTGGATTGGCGATCCTCGCACCTGCGGCCTGTGGAGGGGTGGAATCGGCCCCAACACATACACCATTCAGGAGTAACAGGACAAACGACCACTCAAAGGTTTGTAATACGATACCGCGTGGCCTACCATGGACCGTCGTACATGGCTGTCCGCTGCCAGTCTCAGAGAGAATATTGATAATCGGAAACGTGGCTCGACCAATTAACTCGGAAGCACGTCAGGAATAGGAGTGACGTTACCCGCAAATGTGGAGCGTTTGGATGAGCTGCTTTCCACGGGAAAGAGAGTCCCCAAGTCCGGGTGTTGGGAACAAACGCTAACAAGCAAAGGAAACCCGGCCATGGGGGAACAAGTCACATTCGTCGATTTTGTCCTCGGATTGGAGGGTCTTACAATCCCGCGGTCTCGGATGTTGGGCTCGGTCACCGTCAAAGCCAGAACGGAAGTGAAGGGCATCGCTGTTTGTGACGCCCTCCTGCGCGGGTGTCTCCCAGGATATTTAGTTTAACCAGACAAGTCTCGTTATGCTCCGGCTCTTAGAGTACAACGACTAGTTCGAAAACGGTACTGCCTACCGTCAACTTAGGCCCACCAGGCTATACAAAATCAAGAACCTTCATGGGTGCGACGCAATAGCAACGGAAAACTGCGGTACTCGTGGGCGGTCGATTTGGATGCAGCCGGGTAGGTAAAGCGGGTCGACAAACGGGTGTGCCACCTGGTCCCTCTGGCATTCGAATTGTTGTACACTACACACCGCTAGCCTTTCAGTTGGGCGTATGCGTTTGGCCTTAGTCAGGCTCATAGATGCGCTACGTACGGCGGGAGCAACGGCCGCGCTTGAGGGCGCCTCCCACAGCGTACCTAGAACAAACATTCTACCCCCCCCCCCCCCCCGTACAGATGTTCTATTAGCCGTACCACTCTCTCCCACTCTTTACGTTGGCTGGCAGTTGCGGCGATCCTGCCGCTCGTTATGGCTGCTTGCACGATTCTCTGGTCCGCGCCCGCAGCACAGGCCCAGGCCCCTTCAACCGACGCGACGCTCAACGCCCGCTCCTGAGTGCGCTCAGGCGACCTCCGTTGCCGAAAGTGAGGTCAGCGCCGTCAAACTCAGACTGTCTCTTTCCGCTCTAGCCGTGCCGCGCAAGTTCACATTCTAGGAGGTCGAAAATGACAACATCGGCAACCAACCCAATGGTGAATCCAGTTGAAGCGGTCGTGCAGGGGTTCCGCAAGTATGTCGAATTTGGCGGGCGGGCAACCCGGGCCGAATTCTGGTGGTGGGCGCTCTTCTACGTCATTGGCACCGCCGTTTTCTCCAGCATTGACACTCTCATTGGTTGGGGCAGCATCCTTGAGACCCTGTTCTTCCTGGCAACCCTGCTGCCTACCTTGGCCGTTACCGCCCGCCGTCTGCATGACATCGGCAAGTCCGGCTGGTGGCAATTTGGGTGGATTGCTATCCCTATAACAGCTTGGCTGGTCACCGGCATAACGTACGTGATTGGTGCATTCTTGGAGTACCGCACCAAAGACCCTTCCGGCGGATGGAATTTTGACACAGATAATGTTGATTGGGCAAACTCAGAGGCAATCTTTGCTGCCTTCCCGCCGGCTGCAATCGTGCTTATAGCGGCGATCATCATAACGTTGGCGGTCATTGTCTGGGAGATAGTCTGGATGGTGCGGCGGGGTGAATCAGGCCAAAACCGTTTCGGCCCCGACCCGAGAACATAAGACGCGACGGACTCCCGGGAGCTACAGGAGAGTTAACCCTCCGTAATTCAGCCTGCCGGGAACATCAGAACATCAATTGTAGATTGGAGGTTGCCATGATAAGCGACATGGTCATCCAGACCGACGGACTAACCAAGCGCTTCGGCAAGATCACGGCAGTGGACGATCTCTCGATGGAGGTGCGCCGGGGCCACGTCTACGGGCTGCTAGGACCGAACGGGTCCGGCAAGACTACGACGATGGGGATGCTGCTCGGGGTGCTGAGGCCGACGGCGGGCAGCTTCCAGCTGTTTGGCTCGGCTGCGCGGCACGAGGAATCGCTGCGCCGCGTCGGAGCCATCATCGAGAGCCCGGCCTTCTATCCCTACATGACGGGGCGGCAGAACCTCGAATACTTCCGGTTCATCTCCGGACGCGGCTCGTCGAAGGACGTCGACGACCTGCTCGAAAGGGTGGGACTGGCGGGCCGGGGCGACGACAAGTTCCGCACCTATTCCCTTGGGATGAAGCAGCGGCTGGGGATAGGCTACGCCCTGCTCGGCGACCCGGAGATCGTGTGCCTGGATGAGCCCACCAACGGCCTGGACCCCGCAGGCATGATCGAGGTGCGCGAGCTTCTACGAAGCCTCGGCGGCGACCGGACGGTGCTGCTGTCGAGCCACCTGCTGCACGAGGTCGAACAGGTCTGCGACAGCGTCACCATCATCTCGAAGGGAAAGCTGGTAGTCCAGGGAGAGGTGGCCGAGCTGGTGCGCTCGGCCAAGGGCGAACAGGTCCGCGTGAAGACCACCGACGACGTGAAGGCCCGCGAGATACTCTCGGCGCTGGACTGGGTCGGGGAGGTGGGAGCGACGGAGGACGGCGCGCTGTTCGTGATGGCGCCCATCGAGCGGTCGGGCGAGTTGACGGCGGCTATGAGCCGCTCCGAGGTCTACGTCACCGAGATGGGGCCAGTCCAGACGTCCCTTGAGGAGTATTTCCTGGATGTCACAAGCATCGAGGAAGGAGGAGCGGAATGATAGCCCACGTCCTGCGCCTATCCATAGGAGAAGCGCTCAAGATTCGCCGGCGGTGGATACCCTGGATACTGCTGGGCCTCATCGTCCTCATCTCCCAGGGCTTCCTGTGGGGGTCCTACGCCGCGCATCACGTCAGCGACGACCCATTCGGCGCACTCGTTCCGCCGTATGAGTACAACGACAGCGAGGGCTCCATTGTGGTGACGTGCAATGACGCGGTGGAGGGGCGCGCCGAAGAGAAGTTCGCGCTCATCTCGGGGAAGCTCGTCGGAGAAGAGCGCGAGAGGGTCGACGCGGAGGCGGTGGATTGGCGCGAAACCTGCGAGGTCTACCTTACGCCCGAAGAGGCTCGGGAAGCGTTCACTCTGCCGTACAGCGTCGGCGGCTGGACCGAGGGGGCCCTATTGTTCTTTGTCATCCCCATCCTGATCCTGGCGGCGTCGGTCATGGGCATAGAGTACGGTTTGGGCACGCTGAGGACCACGTTGGCCAGGGGCGTCGGACGCTGGCAGATGCTCAGCGGGAAGCTCATCATGCTCATGGGCGCCTCCGTCTCCGCGGTCATCGTCATTGGCGTCCTCATCGGCATTGCCAGCCTCCTCGCGGGAGTCATACCGCCGGGCGAGGAGGGATCGCTCATCGCCAACGATGCGGGAGCATGGCTGGACGCGGTTAGAGGGCCGGCCCAACTGGTGTTCGCCCTGGCGCCATACGTTGCGCTGGGTGTGTTCCTGGCGGTGCTGACGTCGTCCACCGCCCAGGCCATCGCGCTGTCGATGAGCTACTACGTCGTCGAGCTGATATTCCCTTTCGTCCTCGGAGGGAGAGCCGACTGGCTCGACAAGGTCATCGACGTAGCTCTCCTGGGTCAGAACGCGAGTGAATGGATGAGCACGGGGCGCGCGACGGAAGCCCAACAGGCCCTCGGAACAGTCATAGAGCAGCCGGACACCCTCCGGGCGTTCTTCGTGATACTGGCGTACACGGCGGTCCTGGTCGGCGCCGCGCTCTGGCTCTTCCAGCGCAGGGACGTCACCGGCGCAAGGGGAGAGTGACGCGGCTGGCGTGGACGATCAAGACAACGAATCCGCAACGGGACAGACAGTTCTAAGAGAAGGAGGCTAGGACAGCATCCGTGATTCCTGCGAAAGCAGGGGACGCCCCCACTCTGACCCTCCCCCGGAGGGAGAGGAGATTTGCGACACACGTTCTAATGGAGGAAGACAAATGCAGAAAGGGAGGATAACCATGAAAGCCGTTTTCATACTCGTTCTGGCGTTGCCGCTGTTGGCGGCGCTTGCGTGCGATGCATCAATCTCAATAGGGGAAGGCGAGTGTCTCTACCAAGGTCTGGAACTCACAGAAGTCACTGACAGCACGGGAGCCGTTCACACTGTTCGAGAAGTTGAAATCGAACTGGAAAGAGCGGATGGGAAAGATCATCGGGAAGTCGACGTCTGCGCAATCCTCAAGCCAGCCACGCCGACAGAGGTTGACGGCAAATACTTCTTCACCGCTGGCGGTGCTCAGATAGAGGCGGAAGCCTTGGGGCGGTTCGCTTGGCACTTGGTAGACGCGAGATGGGACTAAGGGAGAGATAATGCCCATAGCATTGAGGACCGGCGTCACGCTGTTGGGATTAGCCGGCGCCTTTCTAATGCTCAGTTACGGCATTGTGGAACTCGTAGACGACCCCGACTCGATATAGAGAGGGAGAGGGGATTTGTCACACACGTTCTAGAGGAGGAAGACAAATTTAGAAAGGAAGGATAACCATGAAAGCCGTTTTCGTACTTGCTCTGGCGTTGCCACTGGTCATACTCGGTTGCTCAGTCAAAATAGGCGTAAAGGAGTCCGTGGTAGTGAAGTCTTTCCAAGTGAGCGGCTCTCCCCGGTTAGTGGTAGAGACCGAGAACGGCGACATTACGGTGCGCTCCTCGGGCGGCGCGGGAGAAGTTCGAGTAACCGCAGCCATCACAAACACGGACAAGGTGGAA
The DNA here is from genome assembly GCA_965237875.1 of Dehalococcoidia bacterium. Classification (GTDB taxonomy): domain Bacteria; phylum Chloroflexota; class Dehalococcoidia; order Lucifugimonadales; family JAGWBF01; genus DAOUJI01. The sequence continues at coordinate 416,180 of CBDEGP010000002.1, read as the reverse complement.
TACCAGACCGACCAGAATGGCGATACTGTGTCTGTGTCAGCCGACTTTTCCAGCGTGGTCAACATCAATGCCCGAGTCGATGTAGAAGTGGAGGTGCCGGAAAAGGCCCAACTGGAGTTGAGCGCTAAGACTTCCAACGGCGCCATCACATTCGACGGAAGTCTGGAGCCAGGGTCCCAAAACAGTCTGAGGACTTCCAACGGCGATGTCGAGGTAACCCTGGTGAATACTCCGGGAGTAAAGCTGGACGCCGAAACCGGAAACGGCAAAATCAGCAGCGAGCTGCCGATCACAATCACCGGCCGCTCCAACGATGATCAATTGACCGGAGACATCGGCGACGGAAGCAGTTCATTAGAAATCCGAACTTCCAACGGCGACATCACCATCAAATAACAAATCATTCCCATCGGGGAAGAAAGGAACACGCAATGAATCGTAAGCATCGCAAAGTAATGACTATCTCAGTGGTATTGCTATGGATATTCACAGCGATAAGTGTCGGTCTCGTGCCATTGCAGCGGGATTTCGATTGGTCATCATTCGGGACACCCGGCGTCATGTTGGCCGTGGCCCTGACGATGACTATAGCTTGGTGGTCGTTGAAAGACGACATAACGGACTAGGCTCCACAACGGCAGACACTACCGCTTTGTGAAGACACTGGAGAGCCGGATGCGGTGAAAGCCGGACGTCCGATCAAATAACAAATTGCCCGCTCTCGGGGGGCTGCATCGCCTTGCGTCAACGCGCGTTTGGCGATGATGCCTCCGCCACGGGACGGGCTTTTTAAGCGAGATGGGAATAAGAGGAGGAAGACAAATGCAGATAGCATTAAGAATCGGAGTCACACTGTTCGGATTAGCCGGAGCCATTTTATTGTTGAGTTATGGGATTACGGAACTCATAGACGATCCCGAACTCAAGGAAGGTCTCGACATCGAGAAGAACGTCAGAGACGGAGCGCTTTTGCTCGCGCTGGCGGCCCTCGCCCTGGTTGGGTCTATTGCGGTGTGGTTTCTGCGCCCTCGCCAGGAGAAGTCCATCTTCTGGGGCCGGCTGGACGCAATTTCGTGGTTCCTTGGCCCCGCCATCATCTCAGGTACACACATGTTTGAAAATGTTGCTTTCTTCGTCTGGCCTTTCATAGTTCTTCTAATCGCGAGCGCGTTGGCGTACTTGGACCGTGCTTGGGCTTACAGCCGACAAGAGTAGCCTCCGACGGCGCAGCCCCGGCTCCTGGGAGCTGACCATCGACACCGGGCGGGACGCCCTTGGCAAGCGGCAGCGCCGTTGCGCCACCGCCGGGAGGACGAAATGACGATCAGACTATCGACCACGGTCCCGGTCATTGCCGGCCTGCTCATAATAGCAGCCATCGCGTGTGACAGCGCTCCGTCCGGCCCGGCCCCGACCCAGACCCCGCCTGGCCAGACCAGCCCGCCGACTCCCCACACGCAACCGGAAGACCCGGACGTGGTCCGGGAGCTCGCGCCCATCGAGTCCGTCGGGGTAGTCGTCAAAGACTCCCGTGAGTACTCACTGCTGATCGTGTCCGGCCTGCCCGACAGTTGCGCGAAGTTCGAGAGCTACGAGCTGAACCGAGACGGCAGCCGGATTGAGGTCACCGTCACCAACCTCCGGCCCAGCGGCCCGTTCGCGTGCCTGGCCGTCTACGAAATACACGAAGGCGAGCTGGCCCTGGGGAGCGACTTCGCCCCCGGTGAAGAGTACACCGTCGTAATCAACGGCCAGGTGACGGAGACCTTCACGGCCCGGTGAGAAGCGGCTATTCGCTCCACCGTCACCGGCGTGGGAGTGACTCAGGGGAACATCGAGGAAGAGCAGCAGCACTTAGGGCGTCCGCACCGCCGAGCAACGGTCTCCGGACCGGATGATTGCTCAGTCTGCTCTCGGTTTAGGTCAACCAACTCCCCGCCACATCAACTGCCCACGAGCGCAGCAGTCTTCCGTCGGAAGTCCCGACGGCAGCCGTCTTCCTCCTCCGAGAAATTAAGATGGCCATATATCTCAGGCCACATCCTCATAGGTTGACATGCCCGTAAACTTAGGACGTATCTCGATATTTGTCGCAGCATAGCATCCGTTGGATATGATGACCGATCTAAACAGGAGGCCGAGGTATACTAATCGCTTCTGTCCCATTTTCGCTGACAATCTGCGATGACAGCCGGACGCCGTTTGACGATACCATAGCTCGGCGCTACCGTCTTGGCCAATGCTTCATGAGCGCCGTTAGGTCGTTCCTGGCCCTGCGCCACGTCGACGCATCGAGGCGGGTGAGGGGCGCCGGGAACGCCTGTCAATCCAGCAGAGGAAGAGCAGCGTGACATGGGGTCAGCCTCCGATAGCGTAACGCGCGGTTCAGCCAACAAGTGGCTTGGCCTCGTTGCGGCGTCAACCGGAATGTTCCTCGGCAGCCTCGACATCACGGTCAACGTCGCTCTTCCCAACATCACCAGCAGCTTTGACGCTGATATTCAGACTGTTCAGTGGATAATCATATTCTACGTGGGCAGCAGCGCCGGGCTTCAAATCACCCTGGGCAGCGCAGCGGACGCTTATGGACTCAAGCGTTTCTTCATCATCGGTCTGACCGTGTACACCCTGGCCGTGCTGTTGATAAGCCTTGCACCCTCGTTGCCGATTGTCTTTGGCCTCCGTGTGCTGCAGGCGGTGGGCAACGGACTGCTCATGGCCTGTGCTCCCGCCCTAGTCACTGGCATGTTCCTCCCCGAGGAGCGCGGCAAGGCGCTCGGCATGATGGCCGGCTTAGGCACGTTGGGAATGTTGGTAGGCGCCCTGGCGGGAGGGGTGTTGGTGGACAGCTTTGGCTGGCGGGCCATCTTCGCCGCGAGGGTCCCGTTCGGCGTCTGCGCAATCGCCTTGTCGCTCGTGGCGCTGAGCGAGAGAGCGTCGGCGGAGGCGAAGCAGGGGTTCGACCTGCGCGGGGCGGTCACTCTGTTCACCGGCCTTGTGTCGTTCATCCTGTTCCTTACGCTTGGCGGAAGAATGGGATGGACGGCCCCTGTGGCGCTGACGCTGGCGCTGCTGTCCCTAGCGTCCCTTGGCGCGTTTACCTATGTAGAAAGCCGCGCGCGCCGCCCTGTGCTGGACCTCCGGCTGCTCAGGCACCGTGTTCTAGCACCGGCGTTCGTCTCGGCCTACCTCATATCCATGAGCTCGTTCGTCAACTGGTTTATCCTGCCCTTCTTCGTGAGCGACGTGATGGGCGCAAACGCCAAGACCTGGGGCATGGTGATGATGCTGATGCCGCTCACGATAGCGGCCTCCGCGCCAATTGGCGGCTGGGTCTCCGACCGCGTCCCGCCTGCGTACCTGAGCACAGTCGCGGGGGCAATGATGGCGTTGACTATCTTCAGCTACACCATGCTGGGCGAAGGCGCCTCGGTGTCCGACTTGGCGTTCAGGAGCGCGGCCATGGGAATCAGCATGGGCCTGCACCAAGCCGCCAACGCCAACCTTGTCATGGGCAACGTGCCATCGAACAGGCTCGGAACCGGCGGGGCCATCATGACGCTGTCGCGCAGTATGGGGAGCGTTTCAAGTGTGGCGGCGTTGAGCGCCCTGTTCGCGTCCCGCCAAGAGTGGCACGCGCCGGCGCTGGCCGGGCTGGGCGTGGTTGGCGACCCAGGCGACACACATGCGTTCATACTCGCCTTCAAAGACGTCTATCTCGTCGCCGCACTGCTGGGGGCGGCGGCCGCGGTGGTGTCGGTCACGTACTGGCCTCGGTTTCTCCGGTAGGCGCCGCTGGCATATCAGTCCACCCGGTCCTGCGACCGCCGGTCGATGGTTCGAGAGACGGCGCCGCCACTGCCGCCAAGTGAAGTTCACCGCGATGATGGCGGTATGTTCCATTCGGGCTCGGTCACACCGGCGGCGAATTCGTTGAAGCTGAGGACGGTAGTTCGGCTTCCGCCTTCCTGGTCCGGTGTCAAGTTGAAACATTCGGAGCAACTGTTCAGAGTAGTGGACGCGTCCCCATCCTAACCTTCCCCCAAAGAGGGAAGGGACTTTGGCTTTCCCCCTTTGGGTGACTCGGGCGACTATCCATTTCTCACGGAGACTGAACAGTTACGCCGTCGACAAACTATTGACAAGACTTGAGACAATGAACTATATTTTGCCCGATTATGCGTTGAGCCACGTCTCTTGTGAATCATGAGGGGGGGAATCATGAGATATCTAGGGTCGCTTCGAACTAAGTGGTTGTTGGGGCTTCCGTTGTTGCTGGCGTTAATCGCCGCGGTTGCTTGCGGTGAGGACGCTACACCGACACCCACCGCTACTACACCGCCTCAGCCCACCGCCACCACTGCGGCGCCTCAACCCACCGATACTCCGGCAGCCACGGCCACACCCAGGCCGGTAGGTCGTGCTTCGGTGGCCGAGGGAGCCATCGGCTATGGAATGGTCGGCAGGGCGATCGAGGAGTTCGGGGAGCCCACCTACGGCGGGATCCTGGGCGTCCAGTACTGGTCCAAGGTCCAGCGTTGGGACCCCCACCCCACGTTCAGCGCCCGGTCCTCGGTCTTCAGCCCCCCCTATAACAGCCTGCTACAGCTAAACCCCTGGACCTTCGACCGGTTCGACATCTGGGGAGACCTGGCCGAGAGTTGGGCACAGGAGAACGATGAGGGGACGGTCTGGTCCTTCAAGATCAAGCCCCACGCCACCTTCCGGGACGGCACGCCGGTGACCGCCGAGGACGTGCACTATAGCTTCCAGCGAGCCCTGGGCAAGCTGCCCGACCGCCCGGACCTGGGCAACGAGTTCAAGAACTTCATCAGGCCCCACTATGAAAGCTCGGAGGTCGCCGATCCCCTTACCTTCAGGATCACCCTGAACGCACCCTGGGCCGACTTCCTGCTCTTCATGGCCAACGACCTGATTCTCACCGTGCCCAAGGCTCACTATGAGGACTTGGACGCCCGGATGGCTGGCGGCGAGGACGTGTACACCTGGGACAACGGTTGGAAGAACATGATGGGGTCAGGGCCTTTCATGGTGTCTGGTGTGCCTGACGACGTGACACAAAACTGGGAGAAGAACCCTAACTACTGGAAGACGGACCCCGACGGCCGAGGACTCCCCTACTTGGACGGCATGACCTATTACACCATCAACGACCGGACCGCTGCCCAAGCAGCCTGGGAAGTCGCGCAGGTGGTTGCCACATCCACCCGGACCAACGGCGGCATGGCCATTGGCCAGCTGAAGGAGCTGGTGGATCGGAGTGACGGGGGCATCATATCCTACGGCGTCCCCTGCTGCCCCACCGGCTACACGTTGAACGTCTCAAAGGAACCCTTTAGCGACATACGGGTGCGGCAGGCCATTATGCGGGCCTTGGACCGGGAGGAGTTGCACCAGTTGATCTGGTCGGGCCTGGGCACGCGGGGGACCACCTGCGGCGCTCCGGGACCCCTGTGCATGAGCGTGGAGGAACTCAGTTCGCTGCCCGGGCACAGGTACCTGGACGACGGGATAACAAAGGACCCCAGGGACATCGAAGAGGCCAAGCAGCTCTTGGCGGATGCCGGCTACCCCAATGGCTTCAGCACGACCATACTCTCCAGCACCACCCAGATCGGAGGTTCCCAGGAGACGGCCATCATCTTCAAGGACCAGATGAAGCGGAACCTGAACATAGATGTCAAACTGGTCACGCTGGAGCGAGAAGCCTTCGTGCCCGCGGAGAGCAGCGGAGATTATGACATCATCGTCTCGGGCACCGGAGGCATGACCACGCCCGACAACTACCTGAACCAATACTACCAGTTTGACGTACCCAAGAACCCCTACAACTGGACCTACGTAGGGCCGGAGGGAGACCTGCGGGAGCTCATCAAACAACAGAGCGCGGCTATAGACGTGGCCGAGAGGCGGGCGATACTGCGGAAGATTGAGTTGATCACCATGACCATAGACAGCCACTGGATCATAGACTACGTCAAGGCCTGGGGTCAGATATTCAACGCCGACAAAGTGAGCGGCCAGATGCCCACTCAGACGGGTTATCTGGAGACCAAGATGGAGCAGCTCTGGCTGAACGAACCGTAAGGGATCGAAGCGGCAGAGACAGGGTACAGGCGCTTGGGGAGCCCAGAAGCGGGCTCCCCAAGCCTATTTACGCCTCCAAGACCGGGCTTGGAGTTTGACACTCCCCGGCGCCTGGAGCATAATCACCACATTATTGAGAAGGGAAACACCTCGATATGCCGTTCTTAAAAGTCCACCATGTAACCCATAGAGTCCATGACGTCAAACAAATGCGGGACTACCTTGAGAAGAACTTCGGGATGTTGCCCACAATGGAGGGGCGGTCCGAGACCCAGACCCGCTTCGACTACATCGCGTACAGGGTCGGCGAAACGCTCATGGACTTTATATCTCCCGTGGGAGATTCCGCCTTGGCACGTGAGCTGAAGGAAAAGGGACCCGCCATCAGCCACGTGGCCTATGCAGTCGATGGCATTGAGGGCCTGTTTGATGAGATGAAAGCCAAAGGGTCCAAAATTAAAAGGGATGCAATCGTCAAGAGTCCGAAGGGTTACATACGCTTCGATGTCGATCCTGACGACGCCTGCGGCATCAACTTCCAGCTGGCCGAGGGAGAGCCCCCTTGGTCCTGGGACGACTACCAGGAGGCCGATGAAAGGGTGGAACGCGCCTGAGGTCGAGGCATTCGCCTGGGCTGCGACGGTTCCATGGAGAGTGGCTTTACCTGGGTATGGCGGCGGCAACAACACTATTGAGGGTGGGTTGTGTCTTGATGCCTTCATCACGATAAAAACGGCGCCATGGTCTGGAGAGAGGGCGGGATATCGTAACCAGTTGGGGAATAATGCTCCCCTAAGGAGGTGCGGTCATGGAAAGGCGTAGGATACTGTCCTCGGACGATCACACCCATGAACCCTGGGACTTGTGGCTCACCCGGATGGACCCCAAGTACGGAGACAAGATCCCCCGTCTGGTGCAAAACGACGACGGAGACTTCTGGTGGGTCGGAGACCTCAGGGTGGCGGGCCTCTCCTCCGGCACCCATCCGGGCAGGAGATACGAGCCCGACCCCGAAGTACGGGATGATATCTCCGCGACCCGGATACGGAGGGAACATCTCCGCCCGGGGGGCTACGATCCGATAGAGCGGCTTAAGGACATGGAGATCGACGGCATTGACAAGAGCATCGTTTACTCGACGATAGCCATGCACCTGAACAAGGTGGACGACGACCAGTACCTGACAGAGTTGTACAGGGCCTACAATGACTGGATCGCCGAGTATTGCAGCGCGGTCCCCGACCGGCTGTTCGGCATCGCCTTTATCAGCGTTGAAGACACGGAAGCAGCGGTTGCGGAGCTTTACCGATGCAAGAAGATGGGGCTGGTGGGAGCCTTGATCCCCGAGGGTCCCAGCCCGGGCAAGCGGTACAACCTCCCCATGTACGACCCCTTCTGGGCGGCATGCGAGGAATTGGAGATGCCTTTGAGCTTCCACATCGGCTGCAACCGCCCTGCCCCCGAGAACGAGTTCATGGACACTAAGACCCTCTCCAGCTCCTTCCTGGCCAACGTCGACCACTTCCCCCGCATGTCCCTCGGCGACATGATCTTCGCCTTTGTATTCGAGCGCTTCCCCAAGCTCAGGGTGGGAGTCATCGAGCACGAGACCGCCTGGGTGCCCCACTTTCTGGAGCGCATCGACTACACCTACACCCAGCGCACCGGTTCGGCCCGCCGCAACCGGCAAAAATTCAAGAACGGCATGCTTCCCAGCGATTTTTGGCGCCAAAACTGCTTCGTGGGCTTCCAGGAAGACGCCCTGACCATCCGCCTACGGGATATCATCGGCGTGGACAACCTCCAGTTTGGCGCCGACTACCCCCACGACGAGGGCACCTTCCCCAAGTCCCAGGAGATAGTGGCAAGGCTACTGGCGGATTGCACCGAGGAAGAGAAGGACAAGATTCTCTGGGGCAACGCGGCCAGGGTCTACAATCTGGAATAGGCCCAAGGTCGCCATATAACGGACGACCCGGCGGGACCCTTTGCAGACGTATAGCTGTGCCGCAATATACGGGCAGGCAGAGGTTCTCGTGCCTGGGAGATGCCAACCTCACTTCCCGGCCCGACCGATGGCCTGGGGGCCAGCAGGAGAGAAGGACATTATGAAGATAGAGATCGAGCAAGTTTCCCCCGGATTTGAGCGCGTTGTCTCCGCGAATCCCGAGTACGAAATGCTGCCCTATGGCTTCGGACCCGAGGCCTCTCCCGAGGATGACTCCCGCGCCCACGGCGGCATCTTCCCTAACCCCGGCGAGGGTCCGGTGTGGTGGAAAGAGGGCGGTTTCCTCGTGTGGAGCGACATCGGTCACAGCCGGACGATGAAGTGGGTGGAAGGTGAGGAGTTTTCGGTGTTCCGCGAGCCTACCAACTTCGCCAACGGCCTCACCAGGGACGCGCAAGGGAGGCTGGTTGCCTGTGAGCAGGGCTTGCGCCGGGTGACCCGCGTTGATGACGACGGCAACGTCACGGTCATCGCCAACAAGTATATGGGCATGCGCCTCAACCGCCCCAACGACGTGGTCGTAACCTCCGATGGATCAACATACTTCACCGATCCCGGGGCCCCAGCCCCCGGACACGACCTGGACTTCAGCGGGGTGTTCCGAGTCTCCCCGGACCTGGGGGACATCACCCTGCTTATCCGGGACTTTACCTCGCCCAACGGCCTGACCTTCTCCCCGGATGAAAAGATCCTTTACCTGGTCCACGCCAGGAACAGGCAGTTGTGGGCCTTCGACGTGCAGGCCAATGGCTGCTTGAACCTGTCTTCTCGGAGAATGCTATACCAGCTGGAACCAACGGCCCCGCCGGGGGTGTTCGACGGGATGAAGACGGACATGGAAGGCAACGTGTACATGGCCGGTCCTGGGGGAATCTGGGTGGTGGCCCCCTCGGGCGAACACCTGGGCATCATATGGGTCCGCGAACCCGTCCACCCCGTGATTCAAGAGATTCTGCCCTGGAGGGACCAGACGGTCAACATCGGCTTCGGACAAGACGACTGGAAGACCTTGTATTACACCGGCATGGGCAGCATAGGTCGCATCCAGCTCAAAGTCCCCGGCGTGCCCGTGCCTCGCGGCGCCTTATAAGCCCTATAGGAATTAGGAACAAGGAGTAGGGAATAGGGATACTCTCGTTCCCAGGTCCAGTGGGAGGAGTCATGGCCGCAGCCAGGCCCAAAGTAGCCTTCCTCGCCGGCCCCCGTTTCGGAAGGGCCTCCGGACCCAGGTTTGTGTCCCAGGCCCCGCCTGATTTGGATGCCTTCGTGGTGGATGCCGAACTCCCCGAAGAGGAGAAAATCCGGCTGTTTGAAGACGTCCAGGTTATGGTGACCCCCAACGAGGGGGTGGACTTTGGGTTCCTCAGGAGCTGCCCCAGCGTGAAGCTGGTCCAGTCCGGGAGCGCCGGCAACGACCTCCTGGACCTCAAGCTCTTCGCCGAGCTGGGAATTCCCGTGGCGGACAATGGGGGGGCCAACGCCAACGCCATGGCCGAGAAAACCATCGGGCTGATGATCGGAGTCTGCCGGAACCTGATGACCCAGTGGCACAACGTACACAAGGAGCGCCGTTGGAACGAGGGTCTGTCGAGGCCGCCGGGCATAGAGATCACGGGCAGGACGGTCGGAATCATAGGACTTGGGCGCATCGGCAAGAACGTAGCCAGGCTGCTCAGGGGCTTTGACACCAGGACCATCTACTACGACTCAATGGAGGTCCCCAGGGAGGTTCAGGACGAGCTCAAGGCGGAGCCCGCATCCTTCGAGGCTGTGCTGCGCCAGTCGGACTTCGTGACCCTGCACGTAGCCCTCACTTCGAGAACGCGAAGGTTAATAGGACAGCGGGAACTGGGGATGATGATGCCGACGGCCTATCTCATCAACACGTGCCGGGGCGAGGTGGTGGACGAGCCGGCGTTGTACAGGGCGCTTGTAGACAAGACCATCGCCGGAGCAGCCCTGGATGTCACCGACCCCGAACCCCCTTCCCCCGACAATCCCTTGTTCGACCTGGACAACGTGGTCATAACGCCCCATTCAGGAGCCACTCTCGAGAGCCAGCAGCGGCAAGCCGAGTTCGTCTTCGGCAACATAAGACGGGTTCTGTCGGGAGAGCCTCCGCTGTCGGTTATCACCGGCGAAGGCTGAGGAGGGACAAGCGTCCGGAATCCCCGGAATCTCCCACTGAGAAGGGACGGCGGGACCCAGAGGCTCATCACCTATCCGGGCCTATCCGGCGCCCACTCCGTGGAGCTAGTCGAGGACGTCTACCGGGACCTGTCGCTGCTCAACGAGCAGACCAAACTCTACAAGATATGTGGACGGGAGTTGACCCCGTCAGCATATGGCGCTAATCTCGATAGAAGCGCAGACGATTTCATCCGGAGAATCCTGCCTTAAAACAGGGTTAAGGCTGTGGAGGAGACCCGCAACAAGGAGGTTGAGCATGGCTCTGGAAGGCTACAAGATACTATCACAAGATGACCATACCTTTGAGCGCTCGGACCTGTGGGTCACCAGGATGCCCGCCAAGTACCGGGACCGGGCTCCCCACCTGGTCCACGGGGAAGAATCGGATATGTGGGTGTGTGAAGACGCGATAATAATGCGGGGGATTTCACCCGGGACTCATCCCGGCAGACGGTATGAGAAGGACCCTGAGGTGCGAAAGGACATAAGCCTGACCCGCGTCAGGGAGGAGCACCTTCGCCCTGGAGCCTATGATCCCGATGAACGAATCAAGGACATGGACATCGACGGTGTCGACAAGACCATCATCTATTCCACCGTTGGATTGCACCTCTACAAAGTGCCCGACCAAGCCTTTCTCCACGAGATACACAAGACCTGGAACGATTGGATTGCCGAGTATTGCAGCGCCCATCCCGACAGGCTCTACGCCACTGCCCTGCTCAATCCCGAGCTCGTGGATGAGGCGGTGGAGGAGCTGGAGCGGTGTAAGAATATGGGATTCGTGGGGTGCATGGTCCCCGAAGGCCCCGGCCCGGGAATGAGGTACAGCAACCCCATGTACGAGCCCTTCTGGGCGGCCTGCCAGGACCTGGAGATGCCCGTGGTCTTCCACATAGGGTGCAACCGCCCCTCGCCGGACAACGAGTTCCTTGGCCCAGACCCCGTAACTGCGGCTTTCCTGGCTAATGTCGATCACTACCCCCGAATCAACCTCACCGACATGATCTTCGCCGGCGTGTTCGAGCGGTACCCTAAGCTGAAGGTGGGCGTAATCGAGCACGAGGTCGCCTGGATACCCCACTTCCTGGAGCGCATGGACTACACCTGGACCGACCGGTTCCTCCAATCGACTCGGCAGGGACGATATAGGTTCCCGGACGGCGTACTTCCCAGCGATTACTGGTACTCGAACTGTTTCGTGGGCTTCCAGGAGGACCCACTGACCATAAGGCTGCGGGACATGATCGGGGTGGACAATATCCAGTTTGGCGTCGACTACCCCCACGATGAAGGCACCTTCCCCAAGTCCCGGGAGATCGCCGAGAGGCTCCTGGAGCCCTGCACCGACGAGGAGAAGCGCAAAATCCTCTACGAGAACGCGGCCAGGACCTACGGCATCAGATAAATCCGGTCCCTCACGCAGCTAGCGGTCGCAACGACAGGGCCTCCGGCTTTGTCGAGATGTTCATTTGCCTAGCCGCCCGGCGGCGGGTTGCTCAAGAGCTTTCCAACGCGGGTGAGTTGAGTGTAAGACCCTGTCCGGCGTGGGGCGGATGCAGTTGAAGGTCCCAGGCGCCCGTTCCTCTGCGGCGTTCGATGGCATCTATGGCTGAGGGACGAGCCCGGCTGCTATCGGCCGCCGCGAAGTCTCGGGTCCCACATGTCTCGTAACGCGTCGCCCAACATATTAAATGCGAACACCACTAAGCCTATGGCAACAGCCGGTAGCCACACCAGGCTGGGAGCCACCCTCAGGTACCGATATGTTTGGCGACTCATCATTCCACCCCAGGTTGACTCTTCCGCGGAAGCCCCCAGGCCCAGGAAGCTTAGAGAGCTTTCGATAACGATGGCAGCGCCCAGGGTAATGGAGAACAGAATGATGGCCAGGGACATGCAGTTGGGCATGACGTGCCGGAAGAGGATACGCCAGTATCCACTGCCGATAGCCCTGGCAGCCATCACGTAGTCCATGGGAACGATGCCCAAGGCCTGGGCGCGTAAGGCTCGGGCCGTTGGAGCGATAATGGCGAAGCTGATGGCGATGATCACGTTCTCCAGGGAGGAGCCCAAGGTGGCCACGATGGCCAGGGCCAGGATGAGGGAAGGGAAGGCCATGAAGGAATCAACGACCCGCTGGATAATCATGTCCACCTTGCCGCCTGAGACGGCGCTGATAATCCCCAACATTGTGCCTATTAAGATTCCGACGAAGGTGGCAACCACGCTGACGTAAATGGAGATTCGGGCTCCGTAGATCAGTCGGCTTAGCACATCGCGGCCCAGCTGGTCGGCCCCGAGTATAAAAAGTCCGCCCTCTCCCGAACCCCATTCGGCGAAGACATCACGCGCATGGGGTTTAAGTGGGTCGGCAGGCGCCAACACAGGGGCGAAGATCGCCACCGTGACCAGGAATAGGATCAGGACCAGACCTATTGCCCCCAGGGGCTGCCGGGCGGCGAATTCCTTCGCGACCCGCAAGACCCCAGCCACCCTGAGATTTCGTCCCAGGTCGGCGCCGCGGGCTTCGATTCCTGCTACCGACACCTGGCCCTCCTAGTAGGCATGTAAAGGCTTGATATTGTCCACTATGAATACCGGATTCGCGGGTCCAGCGCGCCGTACAGAATGTCCACGAATAGGTTGATGAGCAGAATCCCGCCGATCATGGTCATGACGATGGCCTGGGTAGTGGTGTAGTCCCTGTTCCCAATGGAAGCGAGGAGAAGCTGGCCCATGCCGTTCAGCCGGAAGATGCCCTCTATGATGACCGTCCCGCCTATCAACACTGCGAACTGAAATGCGGCCAGGGTCACCACCGGCAGCATGGCGTTCCGCAGGGCATGCCGAGCCACGACCAAGTTTTCGCTCAGGCCCTTTGCCCTGGCGGTGCGCACGTAGTCCTCGCGGAGCACCTCCAGCATCCCGGAGCGCGTGATGCGTGCCATGTAGCCGATTCTAGTAAAGGAGAGGGCCACAATAGGGAAGAACATCTGCTTTATATTTGTCCACGGGTCTTCCCATAGATTGGCGTACCCTGGGGGTGGAAGCCATTCGAACACCACTACCAGTAGAAAGATCACCAAAATGGCAAATACGAACAGGGGGATGCTCACCCCCATGATGGCTACCGCCCTTCCGACGTAATCTATCCACGTGTTTTGCTTTACGGCGGAGAGGACGCCCAGGGGTATGGCGAAGACCATGCTGAAGACGATAGCTCCTATGGCCAGCTCAGCGCTAATGGGAAGACGCTTCCATATAGCCTGCCGGACCTCACTGTCATCGTTAAGCGACTTGCCCATGTCGCCGTGGAGCAACCCGCCTGCCCAAGTAAAGTACTGCACTACCACATGCGCGTCGGTGCCCATCTTCTGACGCTGAATCCGCAGGTCTTCCTCGGTATAGTCGGCCTCACCCGTGGGTCCCCGGAGTCTCGCCACCGCAGGGTCTCCAGGCACGACCCGGAGCATGACAAAGGCGATCAAGGAAACCAAGATTATGGTGGGGATGAAGGCTAGCAGCCGCTTTATCACATAGAAATGCATAAGGCTTCCTATAAACAAAGCCGGCGGTTCCCCGGCTCGAAACCACCCTCTCTAGGTGGAGCGAGGTCCCTCATGTTCAGGCCTAGAAGACCCGAAGGCGGCCAGGCTCGCAAGCCGGGCGCCTGCCAGTCACTCGTGCCGGGCTGAGTTTGCGAAGTGTAACATTGGGTATTCACAATCGTCAACACGCACACACGCCTTGACTCGCCGCTCCAGACCAGCAAGGCGGGTGGAAGGACTGGCGGATGGGGCAGCGTGGTAAGGCCCTTGGTGGCCAGAGACTGGAAAGAAACAGCGTCACATGTTGGAATACCGGTTACAGGGCCACTTAAACCTGATCACAAAGGTTCTTGATTTTGTCCAGTGGCTTGGAAGAAGTGTGGCTTCTCCCACCAGTTTTGGGGCGCTTGTGTTGTAATCAAAAACCGGACCATATAGAGCCACTTCCTCGGTATCTAGGCCTCTCAAAGAGTAAGAAAAGCAGACCACCTTGACCGCACGGCCCACAATCCAACGGCCACAGCGGCGGCACAGTCTCGAAAATCAATCGAACCACTGCTTCTCAACGGTGCTGGACTGGGGTCGATCCGAATCTGCAACGGCTTCAATCATCCCGATAGTATTCCATTCCTAGGTGGGTGATCTGGTCCTCACCCATCAGCCACCGAAGGGTGTTCTTGAGCTTCGTTTGCTGTATGAACAGGTCGTGCTCCGGATAGACCGACGGTGCATGCTGCGGGCTTTTGAAGTAGAAAGACAGCCACTCTTGGATGCCTGCCATGCCGGCGCGTTGTGCCAAGTCCATGAACAGGACCACGTCGAGCACCAAGGGAGCGGCCAATATCGAGTCCGAGCATAGAAAATTGACCTTGAGTTGCATTCGGTGGCCGAGCCAGCCAAAGAGATCGATGTTGTCCCAGCCCTCTTTATTGTCTCCTCGTGGAGGGTAGTAGTTGATTCGCACCTTGTGATAGGCATCGGAATATAGCTCCGGATACATGTCGGGCTGCAGGATGTACTCCAAGACGCCGAGCTTGGACTCTTCCTTCGTCTTGAAGTTCTCGGGTTCGTCGAGCACCTCACCGTCCCGGTTTCCTAGTATGTTCGTTGAGAACCAGCCGTCCAGTCCCAGCATCCTGGCCTTTAGCATCGGCCCAATAACGGTTTTGACGAGGGTTTGGCCGGTCTTGAAGTCTTTGCCGCATATGGGCACACCCTTGTCCCTCGCCAGCTTCTCCAGAGCAGGTATATCTGCTGTCAGGCCGGGAGCCCCGTTCACGAAGGGGACTCCCTCCATCAGCGCCGCGTAGGCGTAGACCATCGAGGGGGCGATGTTTTCATCGTCGTCGTGAAGCCCGCGAACGAAATTCCCAATGTTCCGATGGGTCTCAGTCTCTTCAATGAATTTTTCGGTAGAGGCGCACCAGGCCATAACTAGCCGGTCACAATCGTTATCCTTCTTGAAACGTCGGATATCACTCCGTATAGCCTCCACGGAAGCGAGCTTGGAATCTGTAACCTTGGCATTGGCGCCGTGGATACGCCTTACGTAATCGTTATCGAAAACGGCCGGCATGGGCTTGACCGACTTCAGGAAATCGGCAATGGGTTCCAGTTGTTCGTGGCGGTCCAAAACACCAGCCTTTACAGCCGCGTCGTAGGCATTGTCAGAGATCGGATCCCACGCTCCGAAGACCAGTTGGTCGAGTCCTGCCAACGGAGCAAAGTCGCGTATAAGCGGTGTTCGCCTATCCGGACGCTTGCCGAGTCGGATGGTTGCTAACTGGGAGACCGAGCCTACCGGCCTCCCGGTTCCATGTCTGATGTGCTCGACACCAGCTATCAACGTAGAAGACACCGCACCTAAACCTACCAGCAGGACGCCAAGTCTCCCGCCTGCTGGCCTGATGTCGGGAGCGCAGGTCACAACAAAGTCTCTCGGTTCCAAGCTGATTCCTCGCTGGTACGCGAGATCCAAGAGCCGCGCGTGCCACTGCGACGGCACCCTCCCAGTCCTGGCCCAGTGCTGCACAGTGCTTTGACGTTTGCCCAACAGTGAGGCCAGCGAGGACTGGCCGCCGAAACGTTCAATTATCTGCCTTGCATTATTCATAATGATCAAAGATAACAATTTTTTCGTTGGCGGTCAATCTCCATCTATCAGATAATTGCGGGATTCCCCAATGGGGCCATCAATCGTCTTTATTCGACTGCTCTCTGAGGTTCAGGTTGGCGCTGCGGGTAAGAAACTCAAGCGCTGTGAACCCTATGGACGTCTGCGAAAATATCCGTTACCCGGTCTACAGCTACCATAGATGGCAGTTCTGAGGGCTATCAATTACGCATCAACTTTACATGCGATTGCCCCGGCTATACTGGGTGAGCTACAGTCCACGGTCCGAATCCTCTTACTCCACTGTTTGGAGATACCGGGGATTGACCGACATCAACAGGCCGGTTTAGGATGCCGCCATCTCGTTTGGGCTCCCCACTGAGCCTGACGGCACCCCAAACGGGGACTCCCTTACCGAACCCGTCGTGGGACAACCATAAGACACAGTGGCTCGGCGGCGAACGACCTTGGTCCGTCGGGTAGCCGTCGACCGGCTATTACGCCATAATGCGTTGCGGCCGGCGGGGACAGCCTCCGTTACTCGACGTCTGGAGGACAGTCAGATGACCACATGCCTCGACTTCAGCGCATTGCTCCGCCGCTATAACCCGATCCTTGTGCTCTATCCCCAAGACCCAACACGGATGAGACCTGGCGCCAAACGGGTAGGCATCGTGGGATGGGGAGACTATCATCCATGCCCGGCGGAGTTCTTCCTGGCGCGAGTCCAGCGACGGGATAGACCAAAGCTGTACGACATAAATGGATGGTTCCGGCGCGACTGGAGACCAGGCGCTCGTACGGGCCTGGACGAGCTACGTCAGGCGCTCGCCCAGACCAGCCCGGAGGACAACAGCCGCTGGGAGCTGGACGTGGCGGAGATTCCCTCTCAGAACGAAACACTGGCATGGAGGACCTACGGCGCGCTGCTGAAAGAGGACGACGACCCCTACGAGACGGTCGTGTACGGCCGCTGGCGTGTGGGGCCTTCCGGGACCAGCTTACAGTACTGGTATCTGTACCTCTACAACGATTTCGGAAACAACCACGAGGCCGACTGGGAGATGGCCTCCATCGAGCTAGGCCCCGACGGCTCTCCGATATCCATTGGAATCTCCTGTCACCATGGGGGCTGGAAGCTCCCGTGGGACGCTGCCCCCAAGGAGAGAGACAGGCCGGTCGTATACGTGGGCCGCGGGTCCCACGGTGGATACTTCAGCCACAGGACTAGGGGCTATCCCGTCGTGGGCATGAACCTTGAGGGGAATCTCCCATTATGGCTTCGCTGGTTGGCGCCGGCACAGACATTCCTGCGGCTCGTCAAGAGCCGGATTCCCCTCCTCGGATGGCGTGACCATCCCTCGGCCCACCCGGAGAGGGACTCGACAGCGGCGGACCGGCGCCGAGGCGTGGTCGTTCAACCCGAGCTGAAGATCATGCCGCAAGGTCCCCCTGCCGCGGACTCCGATTGGTGGTGGATGCGATATCAGGGCAAATGGGGGTCAACCCACACCCGAATCGCCGGGTTCATCGGCGTAGACGGTCCGTGGGTCGGGGGAGACCAGAACCTGCGGTGGAGCGACCCGGTCGCGTGGATTCACTCGCTGAAGTCCCCGCAGGACTAACAAACTTCCTCCTCTCAATTGAAGAAGAGGACAGATGTCTGACCAAGGGGTGAGAAATGGTCCCCTTCGCGTACTCATACCTGCAAGGGTCGTTGCACAGCGGTGAAGTGAGTATGGGAGATGGGTCGCGCGAGTTGCTGCCCGGCGCTTACGAGTACCGACGGGGGGCAGAAAAACGTGTAGAGGGATTTCGCTGCGAGTTTGTCTTGAAGCCCCACATGGGAACGTTGGCTCCACAACGCGCCCAGTATTACGTACTTTCGTCTGGGCCCGGTTTGAGTACCAAGAGCCAGTATTTCAGCGTACCGCGTCCACATCAACCTCTTATCGTAGGCACAACCCAGTCGCCCTGGCGCAGGGATGGCAGCAGCGTCTAGAGTCCGGCGAGGTTGCCTCCAGAGCAGAGCTCGCGCGTCAGCTATGCATTACAAGAGCTCATGTCACCCAGATCTTGAGCCTGAATCACCCTGCCCCTGAAGCGAGAGAAGTGATTCTGAGCCTGGGTGACCCTATCAAGGGAAAGACGTTAGGCATTCATACGTTGCGGTCTCTATCGAGCCTTCCAGAGGAGACACAAGTAGAATGTATTGAAGCATACAAAGCTGGAGCGGCTTGAATGACCGGTTCGAATCCTCTTGGGTGGGTCTACACGTACTGTACTGAGCCTGTCTCATAAAGCTGAGAGATCCGGGATCACAGTGTCCTGGATTCCGGCCTTCGCCGAAATAACGGCACACATTACCGTATTCAATACTGTTGCATGTGCCTTGGCGTCGTAAATCGCCCCGGAATGTCCAACACAAATCGTGAGTGGCGACTTCTGAGACATGCTCTACTGCGAACTTTCGGATGGGAGGTCTCAATTTAAGGATGCGGGAGCCCTGTTAGGGGCCCAGACTAGCTTGTTGGGGTTGGAGGCTCCAGAGCGGTCAGAGCGACCTCGTCGCCTTCATGTGCTTGCCTGCTTGCCCTGTCCGATCCACCCCGCCAGAGTCCACCACGACTACCATTCGGCCCTCAGAAATAAGATCGCGTATGTCAGACTCGACGGCAGCCAACGTGTTGTAGGGAATTGGCCGATCATCGTAGGTCGGGTGCTCTCGGACGAGGATTTTGAGGTGCTCATGCTGCTGATCTAGCCACTCTTGAAAGGATGGTTGACTTCCACGCTCTGAGGGCGTATCAAAGTCACCCCAGAATGAATAGTAAGAGAACTCACTAAGCCCCTCCGGACCCTGTTTGCGGCCCAAGAGCGAGATAATCGCCGTATCCGGCCTTGGTAGACCGCAAACCCAGGCGGAAACGATATCGTCTGCCACAAGCTTCTTATCTCGGCCTTTCGACCTGCCGGGCCGGGCGCATGTGTAGAAATATGCGGCGTCGTTTGGTGAGATGTCTAATTTCCACCGTTTGAGTTGAAAGGGTTCCACGATGCCGCCTTGTCGGATACGCTGGTGTCCAGCGCTATCGCTGATTCGGGTCAGTATTGAACTCTGTTAGTTTCGATACTTAGACTTCATGCACTTTTGGCATCGTTCCGACCGTTGTCGAGTTTGGGTAACGGCTAGGACAAGCACTTGGACGGATATGCCACACAATTGACTCGTCCCGCCGCTCCACCGATTCGTTTTTCTCCTCTCGGTCTACGATCTTCCCCGCCAGTGCCGGTGTGCATGGAGTTTCCGTTCATGTTCAATAGCTCTCCCGCATGGCGGACCAACGAGTGCTCACGCGATCCCCACCTTGCGAATAGTCAGCCATTATACTAAGATTCTGACATTCTGTCATGGAGATGACCTCAGTGCCAAGCCTTCCTCGTCAAATATTGAACCAGGCTGCCGGGTCACCGGAGGGTGCGCTGCTGTGCCCAAGCGCTCTTCTCCACTTGGGGAACAGAGCGGCAATTGACCAAGCGTTGTCGCGCCTTACCCGTAGCGGACACCTGATTCGAGTCTGCCAGGGGATATACGTGCGGCCCATCCAGACCCGCTTCGGTCCCCGCCCTCCTGCCGTCGAGAAGGTGATCGCATCGCTGTCCGCACTCTGGGGCGAGACGGTTGTACCTTGTGGCGGTGCGGCGGCGAATGCCCTTGGGCTAACAATACAGGTGCCGGTGCGCTCGGTTTACCTGACCTCCGGACCCAATCGTAGGCTGACGCTCGGTGAGTTGACGGTGGAGCTGCGCCATGCCCCCCGTTGGCAGTTGGCGGCGCCACACCGACCAGCCGGCGAAGCAGTTCGTGCCCTGTCCTGGCTGGGTCCCGATGAAGTGGAGGCGAGCTTGGACGTGATCGGGCGCAAGCTCTCCGCCGAAGACTTTCAGGAGTTGGCGGCATCGCGTGCTGTGATGCCTGCCTGGATAGCAGAACCCGTAAGCGCAATGGTTGCCAATGGCTGATACGCCGTTTCAGTCACTCTCTCCCGATGACCGACGGGATGCCCTGGAGGTGGCCGCCGGCCTCAGTGGGAGGCGTGCACATCTCCTGGAGAATGACATATGGGTCGTGCATACGTTGCGCGCTCTCATGGAGAGACCCTTTGGTAGGGACCTGACCTTCAAGGGAGGCACCTTTCTAGCCAAGGCGTATCACGCCATTCGTCGATTCTCGGAAGACCTTGACATCACCTATGACATCCGGGCCATTGCCCCTGACCTAGTTGCAGACCGTGGAGAGGATGCGCTGCCATCCACTCGCAGCCAGGAGCGAAGCTGGACGCGGGAAATCAAGAAGCGGCTGGCAGTGTGGGTGGAAAACCATGCGTTGCCCACTATCGAGGCTAACCTGTCTGGATCAGACCTGTCCGCACGGGTGCGAGCTGACAGAGACCGGGTATTCGTCGGCTATATGCCGTTGTTCACCGACTACGCCTTCGTAAGGCCGGAAGTGATGGTGGAGTTCGGGGCGCGCTCGACCGGGGAGCCTCGTGAAGAGCGTCCGATAGAGTGCGATGCGGCTCCCTACATATCGGGGGTGATATTCCCCTCAGCTCATACCTTCGTCATGTTGGCGGAGCGCACCTTCTGGGAAAAGGCGACGGCCGTGCACGTCTTCTGCCGCCAGCAGCGAAGTCGAGGGGAGCGGCTGTCCCGGCACTGGTATGACCTAGTCCGGCTGGATGATGCGGGCTTCGCCGATAAGTCGCTCACTGACCGCACCCTAGCCCAATCGGTAGCGCGGCACAAGTCGATGTTCTTCCGGGAGAAGGATGCCGAGGGAAGCTGGATAGACTACGAGGCCGCGGTATCCGGTGAATTGCAACTGGTGCCGCACGGCCCGGCCTATGACGCCCTGGCTGACGACTACGGCAGGATGCTCAGTGATGGGATGTTGCTTGACGACGAAGAGCGGTTTGAGGCCCTTATGGTCAGATGCGCCGATATTCAAGACAGGGCCAACCGCAGCAACGAATAGAGAATGGCCTAACCCAGTGGCGGCGGTGGGACGTATTTGAGATAAGGACAGCTAATCCACATCGGAGCTTTGGCATGAACTGGAATATTCCGCGCCTTTCAGGGGAACCGCTGGATTTATCTCTGGAGGCCAATGATCGCGTCTTTGTTGTCGGCGCGAACGGCTCTGGAAAATCAGCTTTGATACAACGCTTTGTGTCAGAACACCAAGGCACAGGCGTCCGCCGCATATCAGCCCATAGACAGACATGGCTCGACTCAGGAAGCCTTACCCTCACGCCGCTAGGCCGCAAACAGTTTGAGCAAAACAACTCTAGCAATGAACGGAACGACACAGCCCGGTGGAGGGATTCTAACTCTCAGCAGAAGCAGTCCGCAGTCCTTTTCGACCTAGTTGCTAGGGAAAACACCCTCACCCGTTCTATCGCCCGCCTTGTGGACGATCAAAAAGCGGAAGAGGCGACGAAACTCGCTGTTGAGTCGGCATCCTCATTCGATCAACTCAATGAATTGCTGGCGCTGGGAACGCTATTAGTAACCCTACAAAACTCCAATGATGAAGATATACTCGCACAGCATAGAAATTCCAGCGTTTCCTACAGTATCGTTCAGATGTCGGATGGAGAGCTTAACGCCGCGATAATCGGTGCCACGGTGCTTACTGTAGAGCCTGGAACTGTACTGTTGATTGACGAACCAGAGCGGCATCTCCACCGTTCCATCATCGAGCCATTCCTGTCAGCGTTGTTCGCACATCGCGAGGACTGCACGTTCATTATCTCCACGCATGAGCTGGCCCTGCCCGTTGCCAACCCGGAAGCGCGCGTCTTAATGGTGCGATCATGTGAGTGGGACAACGACAAGGTCAGAGCTTGGGATATCGACCTATTAGAGCCGGAGACAGACTTGCCGGAAGAGTTGAGGTTGGCCGTCTTGGACTCACGGCAAAAGGTCCTTTTCGTCGAAGGGACCCAAGGGAGCTTGGACCTGCCGATCTACCACGCCCTGTTCCCTGACCTCTCGGTTATAAGTAAGGGGAGTAGCACTGAAGTCCAAAGGGCTGTAGCCGGCCTTCGGGGGACACCCGAACTCAACTACGTCGAAGCATACGGGCTTGTTGACGAGGACGGTCGCACCGAAGAGGATGTGGACAAGCTGGCTGAGCATGGAGTGTTTGCGCTCGACGTTCACTCTTCTGAATCCCTCTATTAGTGTTCGGCTGCTATAACTGCCGTGGCTCACCGCCAGGCGGAGTCATTGGGTCGAGACCCTGGCGAAATGAAGGAATCGGCAATTCGGGCAGCTCTTGTTGCACTGGGGGAAGGTGGACTTGCGGAAAGGATGGCTGCCAGGCGGCGCCAACTACTTTTGCGTGATCGTATTATGTCTCTTATCCCAACCTGGAACGCCATTGCAGACAATACACTTCCGGAAATCAACTTGAAGGTTGAGTCTCCTTTTCTACATGAGTTGGCCCGGTTCAGAGACCTTTTGGATGCCAAGGAGTTCGAGCAGTTGGTTGCTCGCTACCCGCTCCGCGAAAGTAAAGTTTTCCATGCGATTACTGGTGCCCTGGAATTTAGGAGGCAGCAACTCTATCAACAAACCCTCATCGCGCTCGTTCAAGTCGACACTACCTTGGCCCAAAGCCTGAGACATCATATCGGACCGCTAGCAACCGCTCTCAGTACCCAATCCACGGCACAGGCGGACATTGGAGAGTGACGCTCGTTGCCCTTAAGACTTCTGAGACAGGCTCTACTGCGAACTTTTCGCTGGGGGGTTCCGCTTTAGGAGGTCGGAGGCGATCCGGCGACACCGGCTAGACCGACGAGCCTCCGACCTGCCGGGGGTGGGGGCTCGTCCAATCCATGCGAGAGACTGCTCTGGCGCGACTCCCTCGATTGCGCTGCGCCGCGCCGGTTGAGGCCGCAACGCTACTACCCCTTATCAGCAGACGCAAGCTTGGCCCAGGGCCTCATTATCATGGCTGTGCCTTGGTGAAGACAAGCCCGGCCCTGCCGGTTTGGGCGGGCTGGGGAACTGGATAGCGCCAGCAGACCGACATTGGCTGCCCTGGACGAGCGGCTGACCACCATCAGTGGCGGCGCCATCAGGGGTACCCTCCGCTAGGGCGACAGTGTTGTGCGCTGGTCGTGCGCCTTGCCAAGGATGGTCACTTCTGACCATGCGCCGCTTTCAGGTCCACCGCCCACGAGTACCGGAGTTTTATGTGGCTATTGTGTACTGCGAATGTTCCGCTGCGAGCCTATAGACTGACCTCGACGTTGACATAGCCGGAGCTTCCGCGCAGTCCTGCGACGCTGACAATAAACGCCCTTTTGCCCGGATGTTCCGGCGAACGGCCTCCTCGCTCACATTGAGATAAGCCGCCGCCCGGGGTACGGTGAACTCGTTGGCATGGTCATTGCTGTGTCCCGTAAGGCATGAGAGCTGTTGATGTATTTTACCACAAAACCTATTTGACAAGCCGTCGTTGCTCCAGGCTGAGAGCCTAACGGGAGGTTGCAGACATGCTCGGTTCCGTTGCTGATGGGCGCGAGGCAACCGCAACGGAAAATTGCGGTACTTTTGGGCAGTGGAACTGGACGCACCCAGGGCTGACCGAGGTTAGAAGCTCCCATTAAGCAGCTTGGCGGCACCGACGACCAAATCGTAGACCCCATCGAGAATCTGCACGTCTTCAACTGTAAACCCGGCCACCCGCGCGTCCGGTGGGTCAAGCCCGGATGACGGTCTGCCTACGGGACCGGGATGCGGTGGTTCCCCGACCATTCCGACACGCCGCCATCGTTCACGGCCTGTATCTGGAAGGCGTACCAGCCGTCATTCTTATTGTTCTACAGGCCTGAGACCGTGGCGCTGAAATCATCGAAGGTGATGCTGATGTCGTGGACGGGGACACCCGGCGACAGTTCCACGAAGCCGTTTACCTTCACCAGCCAGAAGCGAACGTTGTATGATGTTGCCGTCGGCACGTCGTTCCAGTCCAGCGCCATCGTTCCGGGGCTGGTTATGTCCCCGGAGGGCCGATCGGGAGTATCGGGAGGGACCGGGATGCGGTTGTTGCCCGACCATCCCGATACGCCGCCATCGTTCACGGCCTGTATCTGGAAGGCGTACCACCCGTCGTGGTCGGTAGTCGACAGGCCAGTGACCGCAGAGCTGGAACCATTGAACGTGATGGCGATGCCGTGAACCGTGGCATCGGGCGGCAACTCCACGTAGCCGTTCACAGCCACCAGCCAGAAGCGGACGTCGTAAGACGTTGCCGTCGGCCTGCGGGCGGCGCGGTGCCGGTGACGGTGACGGTCACGTCGCCCGTCGGCTGCGTGTCCAGGACCACGGTGTAGTGGGCACTGCTGCCATCGGTCACGTTCATCGGGTCGGGATCGAAGGTCATTCCCCGCTCGTCGTTGTCGGAGATGCTGACCGCGGCGGTTGGCGTGTCTCCCACCGTCAGCCTGTCGGGCAGCGTCCCGAAGCTGAGGGACACGGTCTCGCCGCCGTCGTCCACGTCGTCGTTGGCGCCGGTGACGGTGACGATGCTTTGGGTGGCTCCCGGGCCGAAGGGCACGCGGGCAGAGGAAAGGGAGAAGTCATCCGCCGAGGCGTTGTCCCCCGGCGGCGCAATCAACGGAACGTTCACTGTCCGCTCCGGGTTCTGATCCAGGATTACGGTTACCGATACTACTCCGCCCTCGTCGACGGTGTAGGACGACTTGTCGAAGCTGACCTTTACATCCGGGGCGTCGTCGGTGATGGCTAGCGTGGCCGTCGGTGTGCGCCCGGCGCTCACTCTGTCGGGCAGCGTGCTGAAGGAGAGCGCGACCGATTCGCCGTCGTCGTCAATCGTGTCTTGGGCGACGTTGAAGGCGAAGGTCTTCTGGGTCTCGCCGCTTGCAAAGACCAGCCGCGCCGGCAGGCCGGAGTAGTCGGCGGCGGCGCCGCCGTCCTGGTCCGCCTTCAACAAGAGGATGGTCACCGTCCGCTTCGGGTCCTAGTTCAGGGTGACGGTCACCGTTACCTCGCTGCCCTCGGCCGCGGTGTAGGACGACTCGGCGAAGTTGACCTCACCTTCGGGTCGTAGTCGTCGGTGATGGTCACCGTGGCCGTGGCCGTCTCTCCCAGGGATATACCCGACGACAATTGGCTGAAGCTCAGCGCCACCGTCTCTCCGTCGTCGTCCACAGTGTCCTGGTTGGCCGTAAAGGTGATGGTCTTCTGCTCGGCCGGGCCGCCTGTGAAGAAGAACCAGCCCCGTGTCGGGCCATCGCCCAGTCTGTTGAACCCACCGCTCACAGAATAGTCACTCAGCGAGGTCCCGGGCCCGGGGGCGCTCGCCCATTGGGCCTGCTGGAGATCGACCAGGTCCGGGTCCAGTTCCGTGCTCACGGCTACCGGCACTGTCAGCTCGCCGCCCTCGGCCACGGTGTATTCCGCCTGGCCGAAGTTGATTTCCGCCCTCGCGTCGTCGTCGATGATGGTCCCGGTCACGGCCAGGGTGGTTTCCCCGCCGATCAGGCCCGCCTGGTCGTCCCCCTGCAAGTTGCTCAGGGTGAGGGTAAAGGTCTCCTCCGCGGTTTCGTCCTCCCCGTCGTCTTCCATCGGGACGCTAACGACCTGGACGGCGCCGGCGCTCAGCGAGAAGGTTAGAGCGCCGCTTACGGCGGTATAGTCCTTGCCCGCCTCGGCTGTCCCGTCGGACGTGGCGTAGCCGACTGTCACGTTTCTGGGTTGGCTGAGGGTTACGTGAAACTCGACTTTACCATCGCCCTCTGAGACCGTCTCGCTCTCCGTGTACAGAATTGGCGCGTCGTTGTCGGCGATGTATACCCCGTAGTATAGTATAAGTCCCGGGCAAGCCAGGGTGCCGGGTGAGTTGCCCGTGGTCTGTTCCTATATCTGCTGTGGTGTTTCGAGCGCCAGCGTCGCCACAGGGATCGTGTGAGCCGGGACTCGGCCAACACGGACTGTATTGTAGACTTGGTAAAGCTCCTCGTTTTTGAGTCCGCTGGAAACTAGCAAAAGGAGAGGGCAGATATGGTAAAGCAGGGTGTGGCGCCCGATGAGCTGACCAAGCCCTTCTGGGACGCCGCCAACGAAGGGCGGCTGGTCATCCAGAACTGTAAAGCCTGCGACAGGCTCCTGCACCCCCCGGCGCCGGCGTGTGACCAATGTGGCTCGGGGGACAACCTGGAGTGGAAGCAGATGAGTGGGCGGGGCAAGATATACAACTACGGGGTAGTGTACGACTGCCCGGTCAGACTGCTTCAGGAGGATCAACCCTTCAACGTCGCAGTAGTTATGTTGGACGACGACCCGAGTATCCAGATGTACTCTCACCTCCCGGGAACTCCAGTGGACGAGGTCCCGTTGGGAGCCAGTGTGGAGGTCCTGTTCGAGGCGACAGCAAACGGCCAAAAGGTCCCCGAGTGGCGGGTAGTTAGCTAGACACTCACATCCTTGTGGACTAAGGCTCGCAGAAAGGAATGACCAATGACCACCCAGCATGCTCCAATTTCCATGTACCGGACAGCAGAGGGAACGGGGTTATGGGAACACAGAGGGAAGGTGGCGGCCGTCGGTGTTGGGCACTCTCCCACTGCCCGGCGCTGGGACTGGAAACCGGAGACCAGCGTGGGTGCTAACAGCATCCTGGCGCTTAGGAGAGCTATAGAGGACGCGGGCGTCTCGCCGGACCAGGTCGACGGTTTGGTCCTTGACCCAGGGACCGCTACGGGGGCTCACTGGCCGGAAGGCCAGCCCCTTCCCATGGAAGTGATAAACGCATTCAATCCCACTAGCGACCCCTTGGACGGTATCGCCAAGCTGAGCGCTGAGTGGCTCTTGAAGAACATGCCGGAGCTGGTGAATGTCAAGTTCACCATGTACGGTCGGGTGCCACCCTACGGTTGTATGTCCCAAGCTGTCGTCCTTGGCGCCCAAGCTGTGGGCGCTGGTCTCGCTCAGACCTGCCTGGTGCTCAAGGGCTGGCACAACATGGAAGGCCGGTACTACCAAGGAGGGGCTAACGCTGGGGACGACATCCCCGGGACTAGCGGGATTAGCCGTCTATGGGGTACCCCGGCGTCCTATGGGACGGCCCTGCAGTTCGCCGAGTACTGCCGGAAGTATGGCAAGACCCACGACATGATGGCCCCCTTTATCGTGAACTCAAGAAGGAACGGACTGTTGTTCCCGGAAGGGTACTGGGCCCAGCACCGTCCTGAGCAATTGACGGTGGAGGACTACCTGGCCGCCCGCTGGATAGCCAAGCCGGCGAACCTCTTCGATAACGACATACCCGTCATGGCAAGCGCCGCCTACCTCTTCACAACCGCTGAACGAGCCAAGGACATGAAGCAGAAGCCCGTCTACATCCTCAACCATGCGTCGAGCAGGACCAAGCCCAGGAGCCTCACTCCAACCCTGGATGAGGTCGAGGCCGACACCGCCAGGACGGCGAGGAAGATTTACGAGGGCGCTGGGATCTCCGCAGCCGATCTCTCCTTCGAGAACATGTATGACGGCTTCTCCCTGTTCCACCAGTTCCACATAGAGGGGTTGGGCTACCGGGGCATAAAATTCGGAGAAGCCCTGGACCTTTACCAGACGGACATCAGTATCGAGGGGCCGAACCCCGTTTCCCCCAGCGGCGGCAACATCGGGAGCGGCCGCAGCCGTTTCTGGATGCACACGGACTGCATCCAGCAGCTGCAGGGACGGGCGGGCGCGCGACAGATCACGGGGGTAAAGCCGGAGATCGCCGTCTCCGGCGGTCCCATGCCCTTGGACGGCGACTTTACCGTGTGGAGCGCCACTCCTGGCTAGGGTGTGAGATTGATGACGTCGCCAAGCTGGGCTGCTGGATCACCTGACCCTGAATAAGTCCAACTAAGCAGCCCTCGCTTCCACGCCAGGATCGTATCCATAGGTACCAACAAGGCCCAAGCCCTGCCCGGCGTTCAGGCTGTGACCACGCCGGCTGACTTCCCCAAGCTCTCGGACAAGGGCTCGGATCAGTTGGACGGCACGATCGAGAACCCCAAGTTCCTGAGCAACAACTGCATCGCAGATATCAAGGTCCTTTACAAAGGCCAGGCTGTGGCAGCCACTAACTTCCATATCACTGATGAGGCCCTTGGCTTGATCCAGGTGGACTACCAGGTCCTGGAGCCCGTGCTGGATGTCCTGGACGCCATGAAGGACGGAGATCCTATTTTGCATGAAGGGTTGGAAAACGTGGCCAACCCACCCATGCGGGGTGGAGTTTGAGAGCAGTGGGAGAGGCGCCACTGGCGCCTCCCATGGCTGCTCTGGCTAATGCCATATACAGGGCCGTGGGTCTCAGAATGGAGCAACTGCCCATGTCTCAGGGGCTATCCTCGACACCCTCTGGAAGGGCGGAAAATAGAAGGCTAAACCACCTTGGACTCCGCGAGGAGCGCCAGCTCCGCCGGCTGAAGCCCCAGCTCTCCGCAGTACACCTCTTGGTTGTCTTCTCCGATCAGGGGTGCACGTCGGCGGATCCTCCAAGGAGAGCCATTGTATAGCCCGGCGGGACCGGGATACTTGAAGCTACGCCCCAACTCAGGATGCTCCACCTCGACCCAGAAGCCCCGGTCCTCCAGGTGGCCGTCCTCTAGCAGGTCTTCGGGAGTCCGGACCAATCCCCAACCGAAACCCCTCTCCTGGCCCCCGTAGGCCAACTCCTCTGCGGTGAGGTTGGCGGCAAACTGCGTCAACAGGTCACCGATGTGGGAGACCTTCTCCCGGACCACCTTGGGGTCCTGGTAGCTGGGATCTTGCAGGTCTCCAGCCAGGCCATAGGTGTCCATCCACTCAGCCAGCGCTCCTATTTGCCGAGGGCTAAGCTGGCCGACGGAGGCGTGCATATATTTGCCATCCTTACAGAGGAACTGGGACTGGGGACGGCGCGTGACAGAGGCGTGACGCCCCGTCTGCCGGAGGGGAACCGCACCGGTGTAGATGTAGTTAGCCACGTGGAACTCGGTGGTGAGGGCACAGGAGTCATGAATGGAGGCATCGATGTACTGCCCCCGCCCCGTTTCGGTCCGGTACATCAGAGCTGCCACGATGGCCATGTTGGCATAGTGGCATCCTATGTGCCAGGCCTGCCCGCCTCCTCCCGCTATCGGTGGGCTATCTGGGAAGTCCTCCTCGTCGTACCCACAGCACCCCATCTGGCCCCCTACCGCCAGGTGCAACAGGTCGCTGGTGATGTAGTCCCGCCATGGCCCCGTCTGGCCGAAGGGAGTCAGAGAGCAGAAGATCAACCGGGGGTTTATCTTCTTCAGTTCCTCGTACCCCAGCCCAAGGGATGCCAGGTAGCCCGGTGCGAAAGTCTCCAATAAGATGTCGGCGTTGGAGGCCAGGCGTCGGAAGAGGCTTCGCCCGTCCTCCGTTTCCAGGTTGAGGGTGATGCCTCTCTTAGAGGTGTTGTAGTGCCAGAAGGCGATACTTCGCTCTCTGTGGGGAACGTCATCCAGGAAGGGCCCAACGGTGCGGCTGGAACCTCCGCCTGGCGGCTCGATCTTAATGACGTCGGCCCCCAGGTCCGCCATCAGTTTGCCGCAGAACTCCCCCTTCTCGTCCCCCAGTTCCAGTACCCTGAGGCCTGACAGGGGCCCTGCCATGTTCTGGCTAACGGCCTCCGCAGTACCCTCCTCAGATTTCTCCTGCCTTCGGTTCTGGCGGCGGGAGGCATTACACTCCAAACCCGCGGGCACGGGACCTCCCTGCAGCATCTCTTCCATGTACGGATACCGATCCCGGGTCTTGGGCCAAAAGGTGCCGTCTTCGTACCCTTCCACGAACTCCTCATGGCTCAGCTCCAGGAGACCCTCCAATACCTCCCTGTTATGCTGGCCGATCAACGGGCCGGGCAGATAGTGGAACGCGGGGCTCTCTGAAAGCTTGAAGGGTGCGTTCTGGAACTTGCGAGGTCCCAGCGCCGGGTGGTCCAGCTCGGTGTACATCTCCCTGTGGCGGAGCTGGGGATCGTGCTCCACCCGGTCCTCGGTGCTCTGGACCGGCATAGCGCCCACCCCGGCGGCCTGGCAGCGCTCCATCAGCTCGTACTTCTCCAGCGTCAGGGTCCATTCCTGAATGCCCCGGTCCAGCTCCTCCTGGTGCTGGAGCCGCCCTTCGAGGCTGGTCAATCGGCCATCAATGGCCCAGGCGGGATTGCCCATCGTACGGACCAGGTTTTGCCATTCCTCGTCGGAGAAGCAGGCGATGGCGCACCAGTCGTTGTAGCCATCCCCCTTGGTGCGGTAGGCGTTGTGGGGAACGACGGTGCGGCCGCGGTAGTTGTTCGCAAACGTGGTCCCCGGCCAAACAGTGCGGTTCCCAGGGGGATATCCCTCGCGGCGGGATGGGCGGCCGTTCACAGTGGCGTCCAGCAGCGCGGGCCCGTTCAGGGTGATCCCGGCGATCATCTGAGAAAGGTCCACGTGCTGCCCCTGGCCGGTCATGTCGCGGTGGTAGAGGGCGGTCATGGTAGCCATGGCCATGTACATGCCCCCGGTGTCGTCCAGGTAGGACCAGCCCCAGCCTGCAGGAGGCTTTCCGGGCAGTCCAGACTGGTAGGTCAGCCCCGAGAAGGCCTGGGCGATAGGGCCGAACGTGGTGTAGTGCCGATGACGTCCAGTGTGGCCAAACCCTGCCTGGGATACATAGACTATGTCGGGTTTCAGCTTGAGCAGCTCATCGTAACCCAATCCCCAGCTCCCCAATGCCCGGGTGCTGAAGTTCTCGATGACCACGTCCGAGATGGAGATGAGACGCTTTATCAGGTCGAGGCCCTTTGGGCTGCGCAGGTTCAGGGTGATGCCTAGCTTGTTACAGTTGGTATCGTTGAAGTTCCCCGAGGTGTTCAGACCGGTCTCCACTCCCGGGGGCGTCGCTATTCCTTCGCCCCTACCTCTCTCGCTGTCGGGCCACTCGACCTTGATCACCTCGGCGCCCAAAGCTCCCAGCCAGCGGGTGGCCCATGGGCCTGCCCTCACCCAGGTGAAATCAACAACACGCACTCCCGCGAGAGCTTGTGGCAACTCGGCCGTTTCCCGATGGGACAGGGACATCGGTACCTCCTAGTGTAGCGGCGCCTAAAGCTGCATTGAACCAAGGGCGGCCCTTCCGCCCTGGAGACCGTCGGGGCCTTGCCGGGAGCCACCCGGATCTACCGCAGTTTGGTGTCCAAGTCTCCCGAAACCACCTGCCCCCCAGGTTCATGGACAGCAAAATAAACATGATGACGAGGCCGGGGAAGGGGCGTCGCTCTCCCCTTCTTCGGTCTCCGCCTGTACTATGCTGCTGAGCGAAGTCCGTTCACCCCATCCTCGCCTGGACCTTTGCCACATACTCCATTGCACCTCTGGCCACCCACGACTGCCAGCCCATCTGGAAGTAGCGGGCGCCCTTGTCTATATAGTCTTCAACAACATCATCGGTGACCAAACAACCGGCCGCCTTGCCGGCCGCTACACATTTGGCTATGCACTCGTCGACGATCTTCTGCACATCAGGGTGGTACCGCTGACCGGCGAGGCCCATATCCTGGGAGAGGTCTCCAGCCCCGATGAAGTAGGCATCTACATGGTCCACTGTGAGGATTTCGTCACAGTTTTTGATACCCTCCACCTCCTCGATGAAGAGGATGACCGTGGTCTGCTCATTGGACTTCCGGCGCGCATCAGCGACTCCTACACCCTGGCGTCCGATGTAGTCACCGCGTCTGCCGATGGGGCCATACTTTACTGCCCTGACAACTGCTTCGGCCGCTTCCTTGGTCCTGACGTGGGGCACGGCCACGCCATCGGCGCCCGAGTCCAGTACACGTTGGATGCCCCAGGGGTCGTTGGGCAACGGACTACAGAGCTTATGCCCCAGAGATCGCAGGCCCTGGACATATTAGCTATGTCGGTTAGGGACAGGACGGGGAGAGTATGCTCCATCTCAAGCCATATCCCCTCGAATCCGAACTGCCCCATGAAGTCCACCATCTCTGGGGCGCCCACCCCGTATAGGGTAGTGGCACACTTACCCTCCCCCAAGGCCTTCTTGACGCGGATGGTCCTCCATTGCCATGTCGCCGGGGGACTCCAGACGTTATACGCATCGGGGTCCGAAATTTGTCTAGTCCCCATCTCGTTCCTCATCCATCCAATTTTAGTCGTCGGGAACTTTTAGCCCAGTGCCTACCTGAATTGGAAAGAACCGTCGGCAGGCTAGGTCCCTACCTTGACGACGGAGACCGGGGCATAGGCCTACTGATGATGAGGTGGTATACATCTTACAATTGGCGTAGCTTGGGGTCCAACGTGTCCCGCAGCCAGTCCCCGAGCAGGTTCATGGACAGCACCGTGAGCACGATGGCGAGGCCGGGAAAGAGGGAAACCCACCAGGCCGTCTGGATGATGATGTCCCTTCCTTCGGCAACTGTGTTGCCCCAGGTTGGCTCGGGGGGTGGAATGCCAAGGCCAAGGAAGCTGAGTGAGGACTCGATGATGATGACATAGCCAACCTGCAAGGTACCCAGCACGACCAGGCTATTGAATAAATTGGGCAGAACGTAGTTGGCCATAATTCGCGCATTGGAGCATCCTGCCACCCTGGCTCTGGCCACAAAGTCTTGCTGTGTGAGACTCAAAGCTTCTCCCCGCACCATGCGCGCATAGTCAGCCCAGAGGGAGCCCACTATCACCCCTATCAGAATGGGCAGGCCCGGCTTGAAGACGCTCACTAGTACGAGGGCTACCAGGATTGCGGGCATAGCGATAACCAGATCTATAAGCCGGGATATCACGTAGTCCACGCGGCCACCGAAAAATCCAGCCATGAGTCCTAGGGTGGTCCCTATGACCCCGGAAAGGGCTATCACTGTCAGGGACACGATCAGAGAAACCCTGGCGCCGTGAATTATGCGGCTGAGAAGGTCTCTGCCCAGCTTGTCAGTGCCCAAGGGATTTGTCCACTTGCCTTCTACTGTACTTACAATCTGTATCTCATCGCCTATTTCGATATCCTGCTTCAAGTTGGGCACCTGATTGATGCCCGTCCCTTCCCTTAGCTGTCTGGCGCTGGCAAGGGGGATCTGGGTCGTGGTGTCTCCCCCCCTCTCAACCCTCTCAACCACTGTCTTGGTGACCAGGCTGCCGCCCATCCAGGCCGGTGGCGCCAAGCGATTGCGCAGGTCCTGCTCAAATGGGTCATGGGGTGCGATCAGGCCGGCAAAGGCGGCGGGGATTATGAGAACTATTATCAGAACAATGACGGGAATAATGGGATACCGGCGCACCACACGCATACCGGCGCCCACCATCGAGAGGGTGGACCAACGGCGTCTTACAGCTATGTCAGCCATACCAGGGCCAAGTCCTCAGGATAATCTCCTCCGGATTTATCCATAACGAATGCGGGGGTCGACGAAGGCATAAATGATATCAACAATGAGGGTCAGCAGGATGAAGCCTACAGAGAAGACCAGCGTTACAGCTTGCACCACTTGGAAGTCTCTTCCATTGATTGAGCTGATTATCAGCAGCCCTATGCCGGGCCAGGCGAAAATGGTTTCCACTATCACCGAGCCGGTGAGGAGCACTCCAGCCGTGAGACCGAAGTAGGTGAGGGGAGCGATGGCGGCATTGCGGAGACAATGTTTCCACAGCACCTTCCACTCTGGCAGCCCTTTTATGCGGGCCAACTTCACGTATTCACTGTCCAGGGTATCCAGCATGGAGGAGCGTACCAGCCGCATCATCGCCGCCACCTGGAACGCGCTCAAGGTGGCAACTGGCAGGACCATGTGGTCGATCCCGCCTTTCCCTGCTGTGGGAAGCCATTTCAACTCCACTCCGAAGAGCCACATTAGCATTATGGCCGTCCAGAAGCTGGGCGCCGACTGGCCCAGAAAGGCGAAACTCTTCCCGACGTAGTCCCATGGTGTGTCCTTTTTGATCGCTGTCAGCACCCCTAGCGCCAGCGCCACTAGCGAGGCCAGAACCAGAGCTGTCAAAGTCAGCTGCAGAGAGGCTAACAGCCTGGCCTTTATTAGGTCCATGATGTCTTCCGCGGGCCATTTAAAGGACTTGCCAAACTTCCCTTGTGCGGCATTGCTCACGAAGTTCCAGTACTGGTGGAGGAGCGAATCGTTCAGCCCCCAGTGCTCCTGTATAGCCTCGACCACTTCGGGAGCTGTCTCTAGGGGCACCATCAACTCTATCGGGTCTCCTGAGAGGCGGCTCAGGACAAAGACGAAGGTGACGACGGCCCAGACAACAAATGCGCCCTGGATCAGGCGGATCAAGATGTAACGTTGCATGTCCTATTCGGCGGCGGGCCAACGCCCCTTTTATAGGTTGCCGGTCACCGTGGTGACGGCTGGATATAGCCACGATGGGCCAGCCGGCCCCCTCGCTGCCGCGAGGACCGGCTGGCCCCATCATCTGGCTTGTCCTGGACCCTAGTTTCCTTAAGACCTTGAGCGGCCCGTGGCGCCCGACGTGGGTCCTTGGGCCTTCCCCGGGCCGCCTACTCCGACTTAATTCTTCACTGCCTTGACATATTCCAGGTCTCTGATCCCCAGTATACCCGACGTTTTGTAGTCGGCCACAACGTTGGGGTTTACCGTAAAGACTATGGGGAGGGAGACCAGGCCCATGATCCCATACTCGTTGTAGACGACGTCACCTATATCCTGCAATATCTCGTGCCGTTTGTTCAGGTCAAATTCAGTTGATAGTTGCTCATAAAGAGTATCAACGGCCTCGTTCTCGAAGAACTGGCAGCAGACGTTTCTCAACGTTCGTCCGCTGTTGAGATATATCAGGAGGAAAGTGGGTTCTGGGCGAAAGCCACCGTCGATCATTATTGTGACGCCGCCCCATGACGCTGCCCTATGGTGCGGGCCGCGACTGGCGTCATCCATGGCCTCCGACTCCACCGGTACGCCAATGGCCTTCCAGTAGTTGTATATGGCGAGGGTCAAGTCTGTTGCCTGGGGCATTTCCGCCTGGATGGCGATCCGGAATTGCACTTTGGACCAGTCCAGGGGTTGGCCTATCTCCTCCTCCGCTTCCTTCAACAGCTCCTTGGCGCGTTCCGGGTCATACCCGTACTTCTCCTCCCAGCGCTCCTCCCACTCGGGGTTCCAGCCGCGGCCGTTATTCAGGGCCGGATGGAAGGGGAAGTTATAGTTTAAGACAGCCTTCCCATCGAAGATGGTCTCAATGATGGTCTTGCGGTCTATCGCCTTGTTCAATGCCTCGCGTACCTTCTTGTTCACCCACGGGACTTCAGTTGCCGGGTGGTACACGTCAGAGAAGGGCAGGTCTGGGAAAGCCCCCGTCCTCTTGCCCACAAGTTTGTCGGGATAGTATTGGCCTCCGAAAATCACGTAGGGGTTCTGTTGGGGGATATTGGAGGCGATGGTAACCATGCCGTTGGCGATGGCAGCTCGCTCCAAGTCTGGAGTTAGCTGGGTGAGGTGAATCTGCCCGGCTAGGAGCATGGCCTGCCTGGTGGAAACTTCCTTGACGCTGAAAATCTGGACTTGGGGGAAGTCGGGTGTCACCCGCCAGTGCTTGTACGGTACTCGTACGTGGAGGATATAGGAACCTGAAGCCCGCTCCACGAACTGGTAGGGTCCCGTACCGACGGGACTGGCCTCCACACCTTCCTGGCCCTCAGCATCCAAGTGGGCCTTGCTCAGCATCAACAGTTCGTTGCGCTGACTCAGGAGCCAGTCAAAGTCGATCTGTGGCTCATCCAGCACAAACGTCACCTCGTAGTCGTTCACTATCCTCATGTTATCGTGTACTACCTGCCACAAGTCTGCCCGGGACGATAGCAACTCAGGCTGAGTCCCATGCAACAGCGTAGCTTTCACGTCTTCGGCGCTGAACTCGCCGTCATCCTCGTCGGTTGCTTTTCTGTGGAACGGGACACCCTTGCGGAGTTTGAAGGTCCACTCCGTCGCCGTCGAGTCGACATCCCAGGACTCGGCCAGCATGG
Organism: Dehalococcoidia bacterium; assembly: GCA_965237875.1. Taxonomy (GTDB): domain Bacteria; phylum Chloroflexota; class Dehalococcoidia; order Lucifugimonadales; family JAGWBF01; genus DAOUJI01. The sequence goes on along the minus strand of CBDEGP010000002.1, from coordinate 380,113 downwards.
GCAGCAACTCCCCTTCGAAGCCGAAACCCACCAGGGCTTCATACATGTGAACGACCTGGGGTGAGTTTTGAGAGTTTGACCGGATCGGGTCGTTGGACTCCACGTCCATCTCGGTGGCAGCCGCCAGCCGGGTCTCCACGAGCGTCATAGCAGAGGGTGGTTGTGTAGGCGCGGGAGTGGCCGTGGGAGGTATCTGGGCCACAGCCTCGGACACCGCCCGCTGCACACCGGCATCGACGGCGTTCTTGATTGCCGCTTCCATCTGTTCCGCAGTCAAACCCTCAGGGATTTCGGATATTGCCCGGGACACTATAGCCTGGACATCCTGAGAAGTTAGCCCCTCGGGGATATTGGAGATTGCCGCGGCCACGATGGCCTGTACGTCCTCTGCTGTCAACCCTTCTGGGAATTCGATGCCAGCAATCTGGCTAGCGATGTCGCGCTGTACTTGAGCGCCGAACTGTTGAGCCAGCGCTGCGAAGTCGAGGGTGGGCTGGGGCGTGGGGGAAGGCTGGGGCGTAGCCGTGGGGGGGGGGGTGGCCGTCGCCGCCGGCGGTGGCGTGGCTGCGTCTCCCCCACACGCCACACCCAAGAGCAGTGTCAAGATCAGGGGAATAATGGCCAGAACCTTGGGACTGGATACGATAGACCGAATCTTCATTGCTCCCTCCAATAATGCGACCTGTCCAGGTGACCCTTATTGTAGAGCGCCCGCGGCAAAAGGTAGTCCGACACTACACGTCCACCCCTTCCCGCCGGCTCTCAAACTTCGGCCTATCCCCTACGTTAAACGCAATAGGCAATCAGGGTATAAAGTAATCCAATGCGATTCAACTTGTCAACCAATCTTAGATTCCCCACCTAGGTGAGAGGAAGACCTCGTTGGAGCCCGCCGTGAAGGGGGCTAAGATGTTTTTTGGAAGAGAGAAACGATCACCAACGAGGTGCACCTATTATGAGGCAAGGCTTACTGCCGTTCCAGTACGAGCAGGAGAAGAGTTCGACGGGTATGACGGGGCTGTCGGGGCTGATGACGTACCTGGAGTTGATACACGCGTCCGGCTTGAGGTCATCGGCAGAGCGCCACGTTGGACTACGGGGGTGTGGACAGGGCTGGACGGACAGCCAGATAGTCACCTCGCTGATACTGCTGAACCTGGCAGGGGGCGAGTCAGTGTCCGACCTGGACATCCTCGAGAAGGACGAAGGGCTGTGCAGGGTGATTCGCGAGATCGAGAGTTGGGGCATGGGTGGCAGAGAGCGCAGGGCGCTCCTGGAGAGATGGCGTGTGGAGCGTCGACGGAGCGTGCCGTCGGAGTCTGCGGTGTTCCGCTACCTGGAGAGGTTCCACGACGCGGACGAGGAGGCGAAGCGGGAAGCTCACAGGGCATTCATACCTTCTCCCAACGAAGCGCTGAGAGGGCTGGGGAAGGTGAACGCCGACCTGGTGGGCTTCGTGCAGAGCCGTTCGCCTCATAGGGAGGCCACGCTGGACATGGACGCCACCCTGGTGGAGACGCACAAGCAGGAGTCGCTCTACAGCTACAAGAAGTACAGCGCGTACCAGCCGCTGACGACCTACTGGGCAGAGGCTGACTTGGTGTTGCATTCGGAGTTTCGGGACGGCAACGTACCTGCGGGCCATCAGCAGCTGCGAGTGTTGACCGAAGCGCTGGGGCATCTGCCTGCCGGGGTGGACAAGGTGATGCTGCGGTCTGACACGGCCGGGTACCAGCAGGAGCTTCTGCGGTACTGCGCCGAGGGCAGGGACGAGCGGTTCGGGGTGATCGAGTTTGCGGTGGGGGTTGACGTGACGGCGGAGTTCCGGCGCGCGGTGTCGCAGGTTGCCGATGAGGAGTGGCAGCCACTGTACCGCAAGGTGGGCGAGCGCCGTGTGGACACGGGTCAGCAGTGGGCTGAGGTGAACTTCGTTCCCAACTGGATAGGCCACGCCAGGAACAGCCCTGAGTACCGGTTCATAGCTACCAGGGAGCGGTTGATCGAACAGCCGCTGCCGGGAATGGAGGGTCAGATGGAGTTGCCCTTTGCTGCCATGGAGTTGTCCGGCAGGGGTTGGCACAAGGTATTCGGAGTGGTGACCAACCGGACTCTTGCGGGAGATGAGTTGATCTGGTGGTCGAGGCAGAGATGCGGCAAGGGCGAGGAGGTCCACGGCGTTCTCAAGAGTGACCTTGCCGGGGGCAGGCTGCCGTCGGGCCTGTTCGGCGCCAACGCCGCATGGTGGGCGATAGCGGCGCTGGCGTTCAACCTGAACTCTGCGATGAAGCGGCTGGTGTTGGGCCAGGAGTGGGTGAGCAGGCGTCTGAAGGCAGTCCGCTTCGTACTGATCGCCCTGCCGGGCCGTGTGGTGAGTCACGCCAGGAGACTGATCATCCGTCTGGCCCGTGGCCATCCCTCATACGCGTTGCTGCTCAGGGCGCGCCAGAGGATATCGGCGCTGGCTGCCGAGCCGTAGCCGGCATAGGCCGTCCTGCTGGACCATCGGTTGAAGGCGACTCAGCCGAGTTGCCAGGCCCAGCCATGCCTTCTTCGGCCTGAAAACACCCACAATTGGTGGGGGAGCGCTGCCGATACCCTCAAAGGCCTCGCCCGAGACCCTGTCCACGCCCGATCATGTCATGCGTCACCCCTGGTCGACACCGAACACGCCCTGCAACCACACGAAGCAACTCCCAACAATGTTAGGTGGGGGATTTGGGCAATGGCCCGGCGGGTAACTGTTCAGACTGGGGCGGATAGGGGTTTGGAGAGGATGGAGTACAGGGCTTGGTAGGGGTTGCGTGCTTGCAGGCGCCATGTGCCGAATAGAGAGGCCAGGATGCTCTTGGTCTCACTGCCCTGCTCTGAACGGGTTCCGCCGCTAATCTTCCGGCTCACCACCGGCGGACGCAGGCTGCGTTCCGCGGCGTTGTTGTCCGCGCTCACCCGGGGGTCAGCGACGAATGTAAACAGCTCGGGCAAGAAGCGTTCCACTCGTTGGCACAACACCCTCATTGGCGCGTCGGCGTCCAAGTAAGGCTTGCAGATGGACCATAGTTGCTGCTGATAGTGGCGCTGGCGCTTTACTCGCTGGGACTGCTGCACCGTTTCCGGCAGTCCCGGGTCAGGGCCGGGGTAGGCTTGGGCATGGTCATACACTTCCCGAACCTGTAGGGACCATGCGGCTAGGTCCGGGTCTTGAGGGTGTTGCTCCTTCAGATGGTGGATGTCCCGCAACAGGTGGGTCCAACACCGCTGATGCAGACCCTGGTGCACGTTGTAGGCGCCGTAGAAGTCGCTGACCAACACCCCGTCGAACTCATCTCCCAACACCTCCTGCACCACTGTCTGGCTGCGGCCTGGCCGGTATAGGAAGCAACGCACCGTGGGAGCGCTGAAGCTCCAGAGATAGCCGTTGCGGCCGTCTTGGCGCCAGCCCGTCTCGTCCCCGTACACCACCGGACTGGCTCGTATCTCTTCTTGCAACCGGGCGTAATCCTCTCGGCCGCGCTCGGCCGCCCCACGGGTCAACGCCACCAGTCCTCCCATGCTGAGAGGCAGGCCATAGCGCCACTTCAGGTAGCGTTGAATCACGCCAAAGGGCAGTCTGCACTCCTCCCGGAGCACGCTTACTTCACTCTGCACCGATATCCCCATCCGTTGTCGGCCCACAACGAAGACGCTCCAGTCCGGTTCTGGGGTCCACCTTTTCCGGCAGTTCCAGCAGGTGCGTTCCAACACCACGTGCTCGGTCACCCGTGCACGCACCCGGGGTATGGAAATCACCTGCCGGCGACCCCGCACCCGGCCGCCCTGGAGGGAAATCCCGCAGTCGGGGCAACTGGCCGTAGCGTGCTCCACTCTATGGGTGGGTTCATCCCGCCGCCGAGCAAAGCCGTGGGTGCGTTTCCGGCGTTCCTTCTTGGGATGGGCCGGCCGGTTGCCCTTGATCCACGAGGGCGGGTTCCTCTCCTCTAGCCTACTTGTCGGAGGCTTCTGTTGGCCTTCCAACTCGGCGATTCGGGCTTCCAAAGCCCTATTATGGCTGAGCAGTTGACCAACGAGTTCAATCAATTCCTCACGGGAGACCGCGGCTAAATCCAAAGGCAGATCCATGCCGACAGTCTACCTGTGTCGCCCCTATTTCCACTCGTGGCCTCGACGCAGATTCAGGCCAGTCTGAACAGTTACCTTCTCCTCCTCGTACTGGAACGGCAGAACCCCTTGCTTCATAATAGGTGCACCTCGTTGGTGATGGCTTTGTCTGTGCAACAAACATCATAGCCCGCTGCGAAGCGGGCTCCAACGAGGTCTTCCTCTTATCTAGGTGGGGAATCTAGGCGCTTGCGCTGGCCGTCATGATGATTTACTGGGTTGCAGCATTGAGTGAAGTTGGCGGTCCGCTGGAGATTCTGATATTGCCGCTGCCAACGGTTTTGTTCGGCGGTGTCTTCTGGGCGCCGGCGGCTCGGTGGATTCTTGACATCGCCAAAAAGCGGAAAGATTGCCCATTGAGCGGCCCAGGAACGCAGGCGCTCGCAATGGCTATCTTGTTTTTCCCGGTCATTCTGGTTGCTGTTGTCGTTCCTTTGGATGCTTGAACTCACACCAATCTGGTCGGCGGTATCTCTGACTATAGTTGGTGTGCTGCTAAGCACGGTGGTTTCGGACCCGTTGAGGCGCTTCTTGCTGGAATGGGGGAACCTAACGCCGAATCGAAGCGACTCTCAAGAACAGTCGCAGAGCGCCCCTGGCGAAGAAGACTGAATAATTGAAAGGAATCCAAATTGGCAACGAAAGATAACTGTTCCAAATGTGTTTGCCACGAATGCATCGGCAACCAGTTCCTAGCCTCCGAAGTGAAGGCTCAATGCGGTCCCACCATATGCAGCTACTGCGGTGAAACCCGAGAAGCGGTGACGCTTGAGAACCTTGCTGACCGTACCCACGATGTACTACAAGAACACTTTGAGCTTACCCCTGACTATCCGAGTGAGCCATACGAATACATGGAGGCGAGTGAGGGGAAGTGGGAGCGCAGAGGTGATTCTGTAGAGTACATAATCGCAGAGATTGCTGGCCTGGATGAAAAGGTCGCTGTCGATATAACAGCGTTGCTGTCTGACCAGCACGGCCATCGGGCTATAAGAGAAGGCAGTGAAGACTCCTACGGTAGCGATGCTATGTACGAGACTCGAGGGCCAAATGATTTGGGGTTCCTCTATACTTGGGCGGAGCTTCGGCGCGAGATACGGTCTCGCTCAAGGTTCTTCAGCACAGAATCCGAAGAGATGCTGCGCTTTATCTTCGGAGACTTAAGTGCTCATACGGCTACTGACGACAGGCCGGTGGTACGTGAAATTAGCCCGGGTGACCAAGATGCCTCTGTGTGGCGAGCACGCGCTGCCCTATCCACCGAGGAACTTGAGACCGTACTTAGTTCTCCGTCCCGCGAAATGAGTTCTCCGCCATCAAAGTTGGCGAAATCAGGACGTATGAACGCACAGGGGATTCCGGTCTTCTACGGTGCTATGGACCATCGCACTTGTGTTTCCCACGTGCGTGCCCCTGTGGGCGCGCACGTGGTGGTGGCAAGGTTCGACTTGTTGCGGTCGGTAAGATTGCTTGACTTAGACGTGCTGTCCAATGTCTATGCTAGAGGAAGCTACTTTGATCCTAACTATTCTGAGCAAGAAGGACGTGCAGAGTTTTTCAGGCACTTGGTAAGCGAGATTAGTCGACCAGTGATGCCACAGGATGAGGCGCTGGAATATCTCTCCACCCAGGCCGTGGCTGAATACCTGGTCCACAAAGTGGACCCGCGCATTGACGGGATCATCTTCCTGTCCTCCCAAACTGGTGGCGACGGTCGCAATGTAGTGTTGTTCAATCATGCCCGCGGAGTTGAACCACACAACCTTCCCTAAGGGACAAGCGTGGAGGTTCTACTACCTCGCAATGGACTGGACGACCCGGACGACAGGTACGGCGGCATCCAGGTACGGCGGCATCCTAGTGGTTGAGACCGTGCCATCTAACCCGCCTGAAGGAGAGTCCGCAACCGGGAAAGTCGAGGGACAGCGAGGTCCCATTCGGATTCTTATGGAGAGTGAACCGGAAGAGCTGGAGGATGAAGGCGACCCGACGTTACGACCGGACGTAAGAAGTCTTAAGGTGTTGGCCATGAAGGGAGTCACTTACACCTCCAAGAGGCTTTCCGTAAGTAGGCATAGACAGACAGAAGAGGAACGCAATGCTTTCAGTCAGCATATTGTCGACATAGATATAGAGAGTATTCTGGAAGTGTGAGTACAGAAGAGAGCTGAAAGTCAGTGATGAATCTCAAGATTCCAGACTGACGGGGAGCAGGTCGGGGCATTGGCTACTCCCTTGCTAGGCTTTCGGTATGTAGGGGAGCATCCCTGACTCGGTGGTCTAGCCTTCTACGAAACCAGGTTAGGCCGGCGAGCGACTGATAGGCTGAGGGGGCGGCAGCGTCTGGGTTGAGGGAGCCTCCCAGTGAGGGACATGGAGCGGCGTCGCCAACTCTTATACCGTCCATCAGTCACGGGGTGCCAGGCCCTGAGAGGCTCACAGAGCCCCCAACCACATCTCGAAGATGGTACTGCCTACCGTCCACGTAGGCCCACCAGCGCTTACGGTAGATACCGCCATCTTCGAGATGTCGCTCGGCAGCCTGTCGGCGCACCAAGACTCGCGATTCCTGTAGTGTGACGAGTATGGACGGAGGAACACAAGCCGAGGGGCCAGGCGAACCGACGCGCCAGCGGGAAGCCCTGCCCCGCGGCCCACTCGACCTTCCTCCTGTTCGAGGCCCCGCGTGCGGGGCCTTTCTGTTGTCCTGAAATCGCCGGTTGTCGTAGAATGTTTTGTGTAGAAGAACGACTTGAGAAGGACGCGAATGACGAACGCAGAGACCCCAGCGCGCCAGCGCAGGCCCAAGGATGAGACGGCCTGTCTCGGCGATGAGATCTACAGGCGGGACGTAAAGGCGCAGGTGGAAGCCGACCACGACGGGGAGTACATTGCCATCGATGTGGGCAGCGGGAGCTGGGCCATGGCCGAAAGCGAGCTTGCTGCATCGGACAGCCTGCGGGCGCAGTGCCCGGACGCCATTGACGTCTGGCTGCTTCGCGTGGGGTACAGGGCGGTGGCCAGCATCGGGGGCGGGTCTCTGCGGAGGGCCGAGTGATAGAGGGGACCGTGAACACAGCGTATGAGGCGGTTGTGTCCCTTCCATTGCGGGGTCCGGCAGGACAGGCCCGGGACGTGGACGCCGTGGTGGACACCGGTTTCACCCGCTTCCTCACACTGCCGCAGACGATGGTCGCGGAGTTGGGGTTGGGCTACAGAGGCGTCAACCGCGTAATCCTGGCAGACGGCAGCGAAACGACACTTGAGGTCTACGGTGTAACGGTGCTGTGGGACGGCCAGCCAAGAGTGGTCGTTGCCTACGCATCGGATACGACACCCCTCGTCGGGATGTCTTTGCTGCACAGGCACAACCTGAACGTCGACGTCGAGGATGGCGGGCGGGTCTGGATACAGGCGAAGGAATAGGAATGAACATCCCACGGTGGACGCGATGAGCGAACGTCTGGATGTCGCCTACTACTATCCTGCGCCCTATTGGGGTATCGACGAAGGCGGCTGGGTGAAGTCACTGCTCCTGTTCTTCGATAAGGTCTCGATTCTGCTGCCGGGCTATATGTACGGGCGACATCACTTCGCCGACCCCGTGTTGGCCGAGCCGCTTGAGGACCGGGGCTTACTGGAAGTGCTGGAACCCACAAATTGGATAGACCCAGACATGGCGAAGAAGCTGGCAGAAGCCGTCAGTGGCCTACTTGCGAACGGCGTGTTCGACGATCTATCCAAAGACGTCCATTTCCATGAATTGTCTCAATCCCGCTTGGGCTATGGGGCCGACGTCAAGCTAGCCGATTCTCTGGTGTCGGAACTCCGAGCCAAGGGACTCGCGAAACCCAGTGAGGATGGCGTGTCCGTACCTCTGCAACCGACCGTGCGGGCGACCATCCTAGTCATCCTTGCCCAGCTAGCGCGCTCGGCAGGCACCAAGCAGGACCTGTCCATTCATCCAGCTACCAATGACGGAAGCGCCCTTCGGGACCTCATCAAGACCCTTTCGAGAGAGGGAATGCCGTCACGCGACCGGGTAATCGCCTTTGACCTCGAACCCGTCAGCTTCGACATGGACTCGGTGCCTCTTGATGAACTCCTACAATTCCGGAGTGAGCATCAGGCTGCGCACCGGGCCTATATGCGAGACCTGCGGGGATTCATGGCTGAACTTGCCGACGTCAGTCGGCAAGAGGAACGCGAGGCCCTTCTCTTACAGCGACGCCAAGAAATCTCTGATGCCGCCCACGACCTACAACGCTCTACTCGCAGGGCACTGGGGAGGAACCTACCCTCGTGGTCCTTCGGACTTGCCGGGGGCGCTTGGTCGGCTACAACGGGTGATCCACTGGGATTGGTTTTCGCCGCGTTGGGATTGGTCTCGGGTGTCTTGGGCTTGAAAGGCTCCGATTCAAACAATGTGGCCGCTTACTCATACCTGTTTCAAGCGCAACGAACCTTCGCGCGGTAACCAATCAGAGCGCAGCGGCGCGCTTAGTCCCCAATTTCTGCCAACTCAGGTCCTATTTCCTAACCATCGTGGCTTCGCCAGTTTCGCCTTACATCAATCAAGCCTTCCAAACACCGCTTCATCAATACAGCAATGCCCAGCATGCACTGGATCCAATCGTCCACGTTCTTCTGGGTGACGCGGGGGATCTCGTAAGTGGGACCACGTAACGCAAACCCGATGCGTCCGCTTTGGCCATCTTCAGGCTCCGTTAGGTCGTCCACTAAACTGAAGGCCTGCTGAGTGCCGAAATGCACGAAGGCATTCGACCAATTGTAAAGAGCGACAACGTTCGCGTCAGGCCGTCCTGAATCGAGGCGGGCTTGCAACCTCTTCACCAAGTACCGCTCGCGCATTAGGTGGCCTGAAGCAGACTTGAGCTGTTGAAGTCGATTCCCAGCCATAATGCGTTGGGCAAACTCGTGGTGACCGCCTACGTACTCGTCGCTGGCTACGGCTATGAGAACATGCTCCAGCGTGGGCCTAATGAATAAAGTCGCAGCGTAGTGATTATCCTCGCGCACCATTTTTGCGAATGCGTCGATAAACGCGTTCGTCCGTTTGGCCAAGGCGGGAACTACAAACTCGCAGGCCCCACAAATCGATCCGTCAGATGCTAGCCACCAATCCTTGTGGAGGATGTTGATCGAATCTATCTCAGATTCGAGATCCTTTAGTGTTTGCTCCAAACCTGGGAACTTCATTTCATCCTTTCACTCGGCTGACAGTCTGGCCTTCGTTGACAGTAGGGAACTTGGTCACTTAAACGTCGCAATTTGGCTTATGTCCCGTTAGCGTGACTTTGTCTCCTCTCTTTCCTTCCTACGGTAGTAGTAGGCCAATTGCTGGCAGCGCTTATCGCAATATTTCTGCCGACCATGTATTGGCTCGAAATAGCGTCCACAGCTAGATCGCTCACAAAGCATCGCAGGACGGCTACGCCCCGAGAGCTCCAGCATGAATTGTGTGTAGAGCGAGCTCAGTAGACAGTCTGGAAAGAAGAAGATCTCACCTTTACGGAAAGGGAGCACGGCGGGACTGACGTGACCCTTTAGGCTGATGTTCACTTCTCGATGCACAAAGTAGCGGACCGGCTCTACGGGATCTCCATGCTTCCACCGTTCCAACAGCTCTATATCACTACCGCTCTCCTCGTGAGCGAGCACCCGCACCTCTGAGTGTCTCATTCGGGTGGCCAGATCCTTGTCCTGGCGGAAGTGATCACGAAACTCGTCGGGGCGTTGCCGCATGAATTGTGCGAGGTCCGGTCGGAGCTTACCGTCTATGTCTACGAGATAGAGCCGCACCTGTTGCGGTGCGCCTTGTGGCGTCCACTCGACTAATTGGCTCAATTCCCTCCGGCCTCCCTGCATGATGAACTCCCATAGGGAGATTAGTCGGGCCATGCGCTCGATCTCCTTCTTCCAGAACCCCACAGACTCCCCGATCACCATTCCCTGGTCGCTCGAGCCTGAGTCCTCAAGCCATGACCCGTGACCCAAGAGCCCATATTTGTCGGCGAAGGCAAGGATGGACTCAGCAATGGGCTCTGTCCGAGCAAACCGCCTGTGCAGATTAGAAACGGCCAGTGGTGGATACTGGCGCACGTACAAGCTGTCCGGTCTGACCAACCAGGGTCCGGGAGTAATCTTCCCAGCCCCCTCGTCATCTATTTTGACGAGACCCTCACGCAGGCTGAAACCATCCTCAGGCACTCGGAGGAGAGCTGCAAACGGTCCTCTTGTCATTGTCTGGAATGGCTGTCGTCCTCCCTCTAGCGTCATCTTCATCCTCTCAGCAGTGTTTCGATGTAAACTACATGGTAATACTCTAGTAATGTAACGTTGAGCGGGTTATTGTGATTATAGCATAGAAGACATCGATGAGAAGGGGGTAGTCCGATTATGGGCACGAAGGCATCACTTGAGGCTAGGTCTATTCTGCAGGAGGCAGTTTGCGGAGATGGTCTAATCAGCTTCACTCGTACCTTTGGTGGGCAGTCCATTGCCACGAATGGCAAGGCGATGATTCCAGATGAGAAACCGAGAACCATCGCTCAATGGATCGGTGGCCTTGAGGAACTAGCACGGCTCGGGTACATCAGGGACATCGGTTACAAGGGAGAGGCGTTCGAGGTTACGAGGGAAGGCTACGAGGCGGCAGACGATATCCTCGATACCGTCTAGCTTGATTGGGCGGGTCAGCGATGCCAGGTGGGCGTCGCCGCCGGGGTTGCCCAGGTCCAGGGGGGGTCCCAGCCCACCTCCAGGCCGCCGACCGCCGGCAGGACCTGCACCCAAGCGCACACTTCGGGGACTCAAGGTCGTTCAACTGGGTGGGAACGTAGCGTATCTAGCCGCCATTGTCCACCAACGTATACGGTAGACAGAACCGTCTTTGAGCTTTGGCTCGGGGGTCTGTGATCTCAAGCACCGCAATGCTAGCCGAGAGATCGAGCCGCATTGCTTAAGCTACATCGGACATGCCCCAGCACCGGAGCTCTTCGTCATTGCACAAACAGATTCTCCTAGATCAGCACTCGTCTGATTGGGGCCGCCTCTAGTTCAGGCAGGGCCACATGTTCGTAGTGCCTAGCTTCTACGCGGGCAGTTGGAAGCCACGGCCTTTTGCACGGGAAGCGCCCAAACGAATTCGAATAGAGCACGGAGACGTAGTTCCGGATTCTGTCCTGCTAACGCAGGGCCGCGTGTGAAACAGAGTCGGTTCAGGACGGCGACTGGAAACCAATGTTCCTGATGCAACTCTGCGTGGGCAGGTCGCCAGTATCCAACCTTCCAGCTAGCCTCTTGGACCTGGAGGGCCATAGATTCACGTTGAACTGCATCGGCAAGTGTGGGATGGGCGTGGGGTCCCAAATATCTCGCTTGTATACAAGCCGTCCGTCGACACGCCATAGGATATAGTCTGAACACCATTCAATTTCATATTGATGGAATTCCAACGCGGCATCGAACCCAAGATCGATGAGGGTCGGAGTCCCTCGGTAGCCGTATTCCAGCTTCGTCCCCTCGACTCCGGGGTTGTAGTACACATTCACAAGCAAACTCGTAGTATCCTTGCCCAAGAATTCAAGGTCGATTTCCTGACGTGGCGCATTGCGGTGCAAGAACATTCCCGTAATCACACCCGGCACGTTTGATGGCCTCAGATCCGCTACGAATCGTCCGTAAAGATACCGTCGCCGACTAGCAATTGATGCGGATGTGAATTGCCTTACAGACACACTCTCCTCACGCAGCGTGAGCTGTCCAACGTCGTTTGTGTCAATCGCGAAGTTGTCTGGCGTGAATAGCGCAAGGTTGCTTGGAAAGGTGTCATCGCGTAGCATCCAGATTTCACTATCCAATTCTCTGAACTCATCAGAAAAGCCATTACTGTGGCGATCCAACGGTACTGCCTCACCAGTCTCGGCGAGCGGCAGACCGCGCCAGTCTTTTCCGGGTACAATCCACGGAGAAGAATCTCTCTTGAGATGTCTTATCCGAGGTCTCCAGCCATTGCGACTCTCATCCGCTCCCACCACAAGTGGACGTTGCACTTGGTCTTCGTAATCGGGATAAGGATGAGCAGGATACTCGCATCCTAGGAAACCACTAAGCAACTCCCATTTGTCACGGTGTTGGGTAGGCAGTATCAGGAGTCTGTTGGATATCTCTATTGGTTGCATCAAGATGCTGTCAGTAGGGTATCCGTTAACTACAGGATCTACAGTACCTCCGATTTTAGACTCCTTAGCTGAGCTACTGAGCGGCGCATCATCGCTTACTGCCAAAATGAATCGCGCCTTGGGGTAGGTCTTCGCCAGTTCGACCAGCGACTGAGAATCCAGTGCGCCAATATTCACGTAGGCGTCAAACACTCGCCTGCGCTTTTTCCCAAACAGGTCAGCATGTTCACGTGAAGGCAATACCGTAACGTTGCTGCAGCACCTGTAACCCAAGATTGATAGTGCCATTGCAAGGGAAGCTAAGCCCGAACCACTCTTGCCGAAAGCAAAGACAGGTCCCGGCATTGACTTACTTTTGACGAGGAGCGGCTTTTCGCGGGTGATCACCCCGACCTGAGAGAGAATCGGTAGAACAGAGTAGGAATTTGTGGATGGTACATCTGGTCTCTGCACTATGATGGGACGCCGTGTCGCGAACACGTCGAGTCTTCTGAACTGATGATTAAGCCAGAGATCCACGGGTCCCCGCACGGGTAGTAGTCGGAGGAGTTTCTGCGCACCCTCCTTAGACAGTATGTAGCCAGACAGTTGCCAAAGACCAGTCGATGGTCTGAACAATAGCTCAGAGAAAGGGCTTCCCGGCACTTGCTTTACAGCCTTCTCATACGACAGATAAACGAGGTCGGCAACGGTGCCCTTCTCATTCCGATGAGTAAGCTCTTCCCAAATGTCGTCAAAGACGTTAGCAAATCCCCTTGGAAAGTAGATGTCATCCTCCAGCACAAGCGTATAGCGTGGCTGACCCAAGGCTATTAGCTTCCAAACCTCGATGTGCGAGAGAGCGACTGCTACTTCCTGCGGCGACATTTCGATATTACGGGCTTGCGCATCGGCAATTTCGTCCAACCGTGGCTCCGGCTGGACGAAGAGTTGATCGGACAATTGATAACTGGATTGAACCAGATCTCTACCGGTTACGTCGCGAATGTACCTTGCGTCAACAGCGGAAAAGCGCCTGCTCAACCTGGCCAAAGGGCTTCCGGACCGATTGCGTAGCCTGCTGAGCTCCCGACTCGTCTGTCGCCAGCGATCAGGCTGTCGGTCTAGATTGATTACGTATATTCGCTGAACAAGGCAGCGTGCGCTCTCCCTGCCAAATGATCTAGAGGTTGTGTTGCCTTCTAGGCATCTCGCACCCAGCTTGGCCCAAAACCACATTCGCGACAGGAAACTAGCCTGTCTCTTGGTATTCATCAGAAGTACAAGTTACCTTTCCTATCGAGGTGCCAGTAGGAACGATGTACGTTGATAGCGGCCTCGGGCATAGTATGGGGCTGCAGGGGTCGCCAGGCACTTCTAGAGAGGCGGTTGCGCATCATTCCATAGCCTCCAGTTCCGGTCATCACTTCGATAGCTTAGAGGCCAACGGCTGATGGAGATGGCTTCCCAGTTTGTTATCAATGAAAAGTCTCGATCATGACTCCTAAGCTCGGAGATGATTGCGTGTCTAACCAAACTGGCGGTTAAGTTTCCTGGCCCAGTCGTTGATTGTATGTCGAGTCGTTTGCTCTCATCGTTCAAGAGAATTCGAGTCGAGCGTCGCAGGGCCAAACGAACGATGGGGTGGGAGGCTGGCGCCACAAGTGGGTTGTTGTTTACGTAGAAGGTCCAACTCGGAGCGCCACCATGTTCTCTAGTAAACACGTCGTAGGGAACCATTGCCGCAGATGCGACGTCGTAGCACAGAGGTTGGATCTTCAGTCGATCGTCTTGAAACAGAAAGTCGTAGTCTCCGCCTTGGTAAAACTCGTCGGCGTCCACGTAGAAGCCACCGAACTTCAGTATGTAGCATAGGCGAAAATAGTCACATCGCATCGCCGGGTGGCGACAACGGTCGAAAGCCGCAACATGGTTATGACCGAAACTCTTAGATATGAACCGTCTCGCTTTGCAGTCGTCAAAGAGTATTCGCTTGACACCTTGACTGTCGAGTCGTTTCCAGCTGTCGAGGCACTCTTGGACGTCCGCAGGTATGTTGTTAAAATCGTGCCAGAATTGGATGACAACCTTCGGGATTGTGGTTGCATTAGGATGAGATGCTGTCGGGACCACGCTTTGGATTAGCCGTCTCATGTATTGGGAGCGAAGACTATCGTCCTCGGCTATGCGGCACGGATTTGTGACCATATCCGATTCGTTACAGCGCTGTGCGTGAGGGTTCTGGGCGTCTATGACCATTCTTGTCCTAAGTGCTTTCGGTGTCGGGGAGTTGCTATGGCACTACAGTTGGCCCACAGTGCAGTGTAAGCGGTGGTGCAGCCGTCAGCCAGCACCTACACCCCCAGAATTTGCTTAGCAGTCGATACGCAAAGTGATTTGATCACCTCAATCGTCAAGCTCTGAAAGTCTAGGCCAGTGGCATTCGCCTTCTCATTGGCCTTTTGCCAAACTGATTCATTTCGAATTGCCTCCAAGAATTCATGGCCGTCCCAAGTCAATGCAACCAGCCCTTTGGCATGTGCGTATGGCCCCGCACCATCGGCGGCCCAGCGAACTTCTACGCCTCTAATGAGATTGGCCTGTACTAGCAAATCAACGTTGTACCACAGCTCTAGATCGTCTATGCCCGCCATTTTGAACTCATGCTGGGTGGATGATTCGCCTTCTATTGCCAGCAAGATTCGTCGGATCAAGTCCATGTTTCTCTTCATGAATAGCCTGCCTAGATTCAATGCTTGAAAGCCTTCCGAGCTTCCGTACTACACTTTAGAGACCGTTTCCCTATCTGGCATTAGATTTCCCCACTCCAGCAGAAAACGTCTCAATGGTTCGGAGATCACCGTGCTCAGCAGAAATCCTACGAGCAACAGGGATACGCCCGACCAGGTTGCACTGAGACCGACCATGCCGGGTACGGCCATCGCAACCAGGATTACGGGGAAGAACAGGATGGCCATGGCAACTGCACGCATACCAGGGCCGCCGACTCTACGGTTCTTCCATCGTTGGGCAAGGTCCAATGCCCGCCACGCCACCGGTGTCCAGGCAACCCCAAAGAAAAGCACGACCAGGAGAGGCAATAGCACCACATCTAGGGATTCTTGCTCGCCGACCAACGCCGCCACCCAGAAAGCCATCATGGCGGTCAGTGCCAGTATCAATCCGGTCAACAACAGCCAGTTGCGGCGCATCAGCTTCCAGACCACCCACCCGTAAGGAAGTGCCACTAGCAATAGGACAACATGGATCCCAACACCAGCCCAGCCGAACCTTTCGCTAGCCACGAGCAGCACAGTTAGGGCAAGAAATGAGGAGACCCAGAGCAGCTCCTCTCGCGATGTCCAGGTTCTAGGTGGAGGCTGGAAGTCGAACATTGGCACCAGGACAATCACTGCGCTCATGAAGATGCGGACCTGCAGATCGTCGAACAGAGCAAAGTACCAGATGAGGGCGGTGACGGCCGCACAGCAAACTGTTACGAAGAAGAAAAGCCTACTTAGCCGACAACGTACGAACCGGTAAGAGCGGTGCCAATGGAAAGACCACTCCCTCCTGATTCGTTCCAAGTCAAACCTTGTTGTTGCCACCTGTGTCCTCCGTCGTCTCTTCTCAGGTCCCGACCCAGCCCTAGGCTTGTGGGCCACTCATCTCCGTCAGAGTTGCGATCTCACGCTCGTTCGCGACGGAGGAGGCAGTTTTTCGCCTATGGCGGGTGCGAACTTTATCGGCTGCCTTGGCGACTTGGGCCATCAGGTTGAGGACTACGGGGTCGTTAGCGCTCACGCGTGGATCGAGCGGCTTCAGGCTCATCTCGACGTGCACCTCCTCTGACCCGACCGGTACGACCAACCGGCCCGTCCCATCCTTCGCACCTCGAATGGCTCCCAGCGGAATCCTCCCCAGGTCCTGCTCCAGGGTCTCGCGCATGGAGACCATGGCGTTCTGTTGGTCCATGAGCTGCTCGCGCCCGAGCACCTCCATTGCCTTGTCGCAGCCCCAAGAGCACAGCTCCGCGACAATCAGGTCTCCCGCCCTGGGAAACGTTGGCCCGGCCAAGTCCGGCGGGGAGCCGCGGAAGCTCGCAAAGACCAGCTTCCCGTCGTCATCCAGCATCATGTCCAGGTCGGCCCACGTTGAGTCGCCATCCCCATTACGGCGCATCAACTCGTCTGCCACCTGCTCCATGAAGTACATCTGGCGCTTGGCGTCCGGCGACAGACTGGGGTCGAAGTCCCACCAAGGCCGGGACGGCCTAAGCCCGGGAACAAGGGAGCGCCTGTGAGGAGCGAGAATCGTGAAGAGCGGTATGCCCAGCTCCTGCGCCACCTGAAGGGAGTTGCTAGGACGGTTGGTGCGCACGATCTCTATGAATGCCAGGGGCTGGCGATGGGTGTCCAGTATGGTGAGGTCCGGGCGGCATCGGCCGTTGATTGGGGCAGACTGTTGATGCTCCATCACCACGAACCCGGCGCCCCGCAGCAGGTCGTAGCTGTGAGGGTGCATTCGCTCGCACGTCCACAGGACCTGCTGGGAAGGCTCGCGGTGCCTCCCGCGATACGTGGGGGCATGGCTGTCCCTGCTCTCTCCAAACTCGCACGAGATACATCCGCTCATCTTGCGGTCCAGGTGGTCGAAGAGGTCTTGCTTCCACTGTTCGTGCTGTTGCGACGGCATCTGCCTCTACCTCACTGTAGGTCCTTCGATGACAGCGACGCGAACCGCGAACCCTGGATTGCGGCCTTGTGTACAGACGCATCCCTAAGCTCACAGACGCATCCAGCTTTACGATTGAGCGTCACGGCCCGAACTAAGGTGGGCGTGCGCGGCTCGAAGAAGACACGATTACGACCGGCGGCCCTTCCGGTGAGGGCGACCTTTGCAATCTCCTCTGCGGTCATAAGGCCGGCTGCGTAGGAAAGAAACGGTAGGGCCACGTCGTCCTCAATTGCACCATCATCCAATCCATCATCCAGGGAGGCAGGGGGAGCAGTGGCGCAAAGCGCTGGCAGATGTACCGTCTCTGCGCCGGGCACACAGAGGGAGCAGGCGTCCCTTAGTGGGATGTGACGAAACAACGTGGATTGCCAGTTCCTGCCAGTTGTCCCATACACCTGCAAAGGCGGGAACCCATTCTCGATATGGGGTCGCACACTCCTCTCGTTGGCAGCTGAGATCATGACATCGGGCGTACCCGTTTCACGACCGAGCCACCGCTCAGGCATTTCATCCAACCACGCAAAATGCGGTTCTATCCGTTGAACACCGACCTCCCTTAGCCAGCGCTCCGCGACCTTGACCTTGGGTTCCTCATCGAGCGCATCCTGCGACGTGAACAAGGCTGAGCGCCTAACGTTCTCTACCTCAACGATGTCTCGATCAACGAGGATGGCGTGAAATGCACTGGTGACCAAGCCAAGGAAGAAGAGGGCACAGCTTCCCACGGAGCCGACTCCGATGCACCACAGCTCCCCAAGATCAAAATGAGGCGTTACCGTCGCCGCGTCGGAGGAGGCCAGACCGGTGCTCCAGGTGTAGGTATCTACCAGGACCGGCTCGATGGTTGCCGCGTCCATGTCCTGTGTTAGTCGCGATGCTGCTGCAACTACGGCGAAGGCGGCTCCGAAGGGATTCAATTCGTCCGACTTAGGGATAGGCGACGGTTCCCTCCCGCAGTACGCACCCCAGCCGGAGCCGTGTACGACGAGCCCGTCTCCATAAGGCCCAAGCACCAGCCGCAAATCCTCGGTATGCGACGGCCGCTGCTCATAGAGGCCATAGGGGTCCGCAGCCTTCAAGGTTCGCATCGCAACTACATCGAGCGCCTCACCCAACCATGGCAAAGGCGTGAGAATTGCCTTGGAAGGCACATCGATTGAGACCGAGGTACTCATCCGCCCGAAAAGGCTGGCGGCAGTGATGGTGGCAACCTGTCCAGCGTAAGTGGCGGCGTATCCGGGGTCGACATGAATGTGGACGGGACGGTCGGCCAGAAGGGGCTTCCATTCCGGGTAGCGCATTTCGCGTTCCAACAGCCGTTGCTGGTATTCCTGCTGGTTCATGCCCCAAGTCCATCGAAGAAGGTGATCGGCTTCTCGACCTCTAGGAAGCCTTCCGGGGTCCACATCAGGGTATGGACATCCCTAAGTGATGGGAGCTCAGCGCCATACTTGGGGGCCACAATCGAGAAGTACCCCGGATGGCGGATTTTCATCCCAGTGAGGTCGCCGTCGCTGTGGTAGGCGCCGCATGGATGCGTGTGAAGTTGTCCCACGACCTGCAGTTCAGCCAGGGCGGCAAATCGAATGACCTTGCCAAGCTCGACTGCGGATACGTCGACGCTTCCAACAGTCGAATCCGCCTTGGGGGCCATTGAAGACAGGGCCAGAGTGGTAGACCCCGTTGTTAGTCCCACAAAGTAGACGATACCCTCGTGACCGCGCCGGACGCTTCCACGAAGTTGCTTCGTTAGCTGGTCGCGGCACTGAGTCGTCATGACGACCGTGTACCTCGGAGGAGGCTGTGGGGTTCGACGGAACGGCCGTGCAAGGGCGGCCCAGAATCTGCCCATCATTGCCGACGCCCCCTGTAATGCTGGCTGCGCAGCTCGTGGTGCAATCGGGTGACCATCGCGGCCAGCTTTACCGTGCCCTTGGTTTCTGCCTGCTGCATCCAGTTAGCCTGGTCCCACTCTCGGTGAGGCCCGCCCTCCGTCGAGGCGAGGCGGTTCCAGGGCGCGCAGATCCTCCCTGTGCCATGGAAGAAACCGTACCGAGCGGGAGAGTCGGCAGGATCATCCAGCTTGCCGGTATCCTGGTTGCGCCAGTGAAACGCGGCTGGCTGCACAGGAAAGCCCTCGCACTCCACCTCAATCTGGTAAGTGTCGCCATTGTGGGCGGTGAGAGTGATCCGGAAGCGACGTGGGCCGACACTCTCGAAGGGCCAACCGTGCAGCTCGGCGTTCTGCCTCACCGCCTCGCTCTCGCGCTCGACGGCAAGGTCTTCGACTGTTGCCACTGCTACACCGCCGAGCCCGAGGCAATAAGGTCCAAGACCGTCCCGTCCTCAAAGCCGAAGCTTCCGATCGGGCCGTCATCGTCGAGCGGAACGCCATCGTGTGCCAGCTCGAACGCATCCCCTTCCTTTAGCCCCATCGCCTTGACAACGATGGCCACCACCTCACGGACTTTGGAGGTCACTTGAAAGGTGTCCTCGTACGGTCCTGCCGGAGTCGCAACCTTGAGTGTGATCTTTCCGTCTGTACTCATTCCTCAAACTCCTCGTTCCTCGGCCTTCATGCCGTATGTAGATTTCGGTCTGCCATACGCAGCCCCCACTATGAGAGCACCGCTGCAGACACGCTGGGCTGACGCCCTCTCTCCCGTATTCCCCTATGTCCCAGCTTGCGCTTTCGGAGTCCGGGATGTACCATAGGAGCGAAAGTGACAGACCATGCGCCTTCCATAATTCCACTATAATTCCTGGATTCCGGTATGTCAAGTCTGAAAGCGGGGGAACTATGCCGCAGCTGGATACTGTGGGCCAGAGGATCAACTTCATACGGAATGAGTTGGGCCTTACCCTTGAAGCCCTGGCGGACCGTTCTGGTCTGTCCAAGAGCTTCGTCTGGGAAGTCGAACAAGACCGCTCGGGCATTAGCGGCCGACGTTTGCTCCAGGTGGCTGATGCCCTCAACGCGTCGGTGGAATACCTGCTCAGGGGAGGGTCAGCGCCCAAGGAATATGAGCCGCCATCGATCGAGGTCCCAAGAAGCCTCGGTGAACTCGCGGAGGAAGTGGGTCTGACCTATCGACAGACTATGACGCTTCTCGAAATCGACCAGTCGATTGTCGCCCGACGCGGCGGCGGCCCGCGGACGGGGAAGGACAAGGAAGACTGGCGCACCCTCTATCTGGCGGTAAAGCCCTTCCTGGAGGATGCGAAGTGAGCAGGACCCGAATCGGCACCTATGAGCTCGAGCTCAAGCGCGTCGCTGAGGAGTTGCGACTCGGCTCAGCCGGTAACTCTGAGGACATGATCGTTCACCATTGCCTTGAGCGCCTTCGAGCCTGGGTGGCTGCTCATGACACACCGCCGACCTTGAGCGAACTGGCGAATGAATTTGCTGCTTCTCTAGACCTGAGCATCACCGAAGTGCACACAGAAGAGCAAATTGATTCAGTTCTCGCACAGGAGCCGCCGGTCCAGAAGGCTGCCATCGGCGACCTGAAGACCGAATTCCGTGGAGACACTGACGCCGTTACCGTTCGTCGCCTGGACCCAGAGCCCTGGCACCGGAAATACTGGGCGATAATCAACTGCCAGGGGTGGCACGGGTACCGCCGATACTGGAGCAAGTGGCACGAAATCGTCCACCGCCTTCTCGACGGCCAACAGCTGGCCTTTGCCTTTCGCCGGACAAGGCAACACCGGCCCGAACCCGGAGAGGTGCTAGTAGACCGCGTGGCCGCAACTCTGGCCTTCTTTCCAGATATGTTCGAGCCTGTTGTCCGGGAGGAGTACGCGCGGGAGGGCCGTTTCACTTTTGATGTAATCGACAGAGTCCGCGAACGGATCGCACCTGACGCCAGCCGCGAAGCCACCGCAAACGCCTGCCTGCGGTACGTTCCCTCCCCGGTTTGGTTCTTGCAGTGCCACATGGGCCTGAAGGCCTCTGAAGTGCGAAGACGGAACGATCCCCAGATGTCCTTCTTCCCCGAAGACCCCCCTGAGGACAAGCTGCGAGTGCGGCATGGCTCATACAGCCCTTCGGCAGAAGATTTGGGAATACGGTTCCACCCGAACATGCGGGTCCCGGAGTCCAGCATTGTGACGCTTGGCTTCCGTGATGAGTGGGGAGAGCCCAAGGAGGGGATCGAGGCACTCGACACCTGGGAGACGAGTTCAGGAGGGCCCATTGGCTACGGAGACTTCCACTTCGAGACAATGAAGATCGGCGACGAAGAGGTTTGGGCGATTGCCCGCTTGCAGTAGGTACTGGCCGGGACCCTGCCGCCGTTCCTATTGGGCGGCGCACAGTCGTGGGTGCCCTTGCAGACCCCCCAGCGTATACGGTAAACAGTACCATCATTGAGATGTGGCTTGGCGGCCTGTGAGCCTGGTGCCAGCTACCCTCGCGGCGAGTTCTAGCCTCTTCGGGTGGGCCTGCGTCGTTGACATGACCTGAAGCGCTACGGCATTCTGCATGTGTTTCCCTGTACGCCCAACTCCAGAGGTTAGACGTTGACAACGTTTCACGACCGTGACTATTGGCAGGTAGAACTGAAGCGGCTTCTCGATACTCAGGAGCCGGAGAGTCTACATCTTGATTACAAGGACAAGAGGAGTCTCACCCCACCTGGAAAGGGCGGGCCAGGAATAGACAAGCAGAAGAGGGCCGAGGACGTAAGCAAGGATGTCTCCTCGTTCCTGAACTCCGACGGCGGCGTGCTCATATACGGGGTTCCTGAGGCAACTGACCCGAGTTCGACAGGAGGAGCTCCGATACCCCTGGCACAGTCGACGGACATTGGATTCACTCCCGGGGATAAGGTTGACAAGGAGACCATCGAAAACCTGATCACTAGTAGCATCCAACCCATACCGAAAGCCACGCTGTTCCAGATCACGGAGGTCGACCACCTCGCCCGCGATATCTTCGTGGTCGAGGTAAAGCCCGGCATCGGGCACGTTTGGCAGGCGAAGGATAAGAAGTACTACGAGCGATTCCACTACAAAGCCGAGGCTATGGACCACTATCGAATCGAGATGGTCAGGGATCGGATGGTGGGACCTAACCTTAGCTTGGCCTTTGGATTCGATGATCGTTGGGAGCGAGAGATGCGCGATGACGCGCAAGAAATCACGATCTATGTAGGGATCACTAATGACTCGAACTCGATGGCTGAAGCGGCACTTCTCGAACTTGGTGTGGCCGGAAACCTCACGATTGATGGGTACGGGCAGGAATCGTTGGGTCCATTTACCAGAGTGGGAGCGCGTAGAGTCCAAAAGGACCCGCCATATTCAGGCAGTTTCGATTGGTATGAGTGTTACTGGCCCGTAGGCACCAAAGATACAAGCATCGCCTATCGGCCGGTATTCAGAATCAACCGCCCATTGCTAGTAACTCGACTAAGCGTCAAGGGGCCGTTCACTCAACCTACGCACCTAGACGCGGTACAGGGTTGGCTATTTTGGCGAATCCAATCGCCTAACATGGCCCCCAAGAAGGGTGTGACAGAGGTTGTGAAAGGACAATACAGCTTAAGGTTAGAGGAGCGGAGACAACCGTTCGAGATTCAATAGGGATGTTGATCGCAAGTGAAGTCGACCTGTCCGTGACCGTCCAACTGCGGATTCTTATAGGGACTTCTCCGATAGCGTGCGCATCGCCCGCCCGCGTTTCCAGAGAATGCTTGACGAGGCCGCTAAGCCCGAGGCCCCTTCAAGGAGATTCTCGTCTGTAAGTTCTCACGCTTCCGGGCGAAGCGTGAGAACGCTGTGGCATTCAAGTCCACCAACGTGCAGTGTAGACAGAACCGTCTTCGAGATTTGGCTTGGCGGCCGGTGAGCCAACATTCACAGTACTGCAAGACTTTGACGTGGCCCGTGAGCGTTTCTCCAGCGCAGAGCTCCGCCCTCTTCTGGTCAGCAATCACACCGGGATGCCATTCCCGGTGACCTAGCTTGACTTCGAAGGTTCCATTTGGACTGGGAGAGTAGCATCAATGGGATGAGAGTGGGACGACAGAAGAATCTGGCCAATCCAGTTGCTGGAGACTATCCCTGGGAACCTTGCCGTGAGCTTCGAATGCTGCCTCAAGCCGGTCGCGCAGCCAAGTGAGGCCGTCGGGAGAAAGCTCGACCGCAGCCTGCTGGCGATAGGCATGTCGGGGATTGGTATTGCCTACGCCACGCGCGGCATTCCGCTGTGTAGATGCGAAGGAATCGGCCTCCAGCGTATCCATCAGTTCGTTGAGCGAGACGCCGTTCGCAATCGTGCCATCAACGAATTCCGCGTTGTGGACGCGGATGTATCTTGACCACTTTTCCTTCCAGGGCCTCAGTTCGATGTCGGCTGGTGTCGCATCATCTCTTATCGGCCGGTACGCCATTCCGATGGCTCTACCAAATACGCGGATGTCATTGGGTTCGCTGGTAAGGCGCCCCATGAAGATAACGGCGCCATCCTTCACTCCTCGCGGCCGCCTGTTGGCAGGATAGCAGGCCGCCCAGTGGGAGCCTCCTCCTTTTACTTCCTCAAGGGTGGAGACCGAAAGCGGGACACGATTGTCACCCATACCTAGGAGTTTCACGAATGCCTGTGATGCATCGGCTACTGCAATCGGCGCTACGGCAAGTGGTGCATCCTCAATGCCCGTATCTTCACCAAAGTCCCTTAAGCCGCCTGTCTCATGCGGACGGCCACCCCTCAGCCAGTGATCTGTGATGGTCTTGTCCCAGGCATCAACTTGATCGAGGAGTAGGTCGTTGCCGGCAAGGTGCCACAAATTGTCGAAATAGGCGAGACACTTCTCGATGATTGCCCAGTCGTGGATAACCATACCGATTTCATGGTTCCGGCGAAGGGCAGCCTCTGTGAGATTGCACGAAGTCATGATCGCCCGGCTCTTGCCGAAGAGGTACAGTTTGGCGTGAAGGTTTCGCACGCCGCGAACCCTGGCGTGGGCATCAAGTAGCTTTCGCAGAGCGGCGACATCGCTGACCCCTTCAGCGATGTCAGCGAGATTGAACCGAGTGATGACCTGAACGTTACCTGGGTGATGGCGGAGTAGTCTCTGAAGGGCTCTCTCCTTAATGAACGGGCAGATTATCCGAAGTTCACTGGAGTCATCGAGAAGAGCCTTGGTGAATTCCTCACTCCATCCGCCGTCAACCAGTTGCATATTCATGTCGTTTCCCTTCTCTCCTCGAGTCTTGTTCGAGCTGGGGCTAAGTGGACCGAGGCCGCGAAGGCTCATTCAACTCCTTCCCCATTGGGATGAGGCCGCCTCTTCAGCGCGGCGGAGAGTTTCCCCACGAAGCCGTCCACCTCCTCCGTACTGTGGAACAGGCCCTCCAACCCCTCGGCCGATATTCTCTCCTCTTGAGAGCTGCCGCTCCAGCGCCTTACGTCGGACTCCACAGTGTTGTCCGGCAGCCAGGACTTGAGATCGTCCATTCGCACATCCATATACCGCTCAAAGCGGGTGGCATGAGCGACGAACTTGACGCCTCCGGTATCGTCGCCCGGAACCGCGTCGACCAACATCAGGGTCCGCACTCCGCCACTCTCAAGGCGGCGAACGTACGCCGCCGTCTCAGTGTACCCCTGGGCAAAGAAGATGCCCCTGACGCCGTCCCTCAGCCGCCGGTATATCTCTCCAATGCCCTTCTCGTCGGCCAGGTCCTGAAGGCCGTTCACCGTGCGGTAACCCGACTTGGCGGACGTGCGGCGGGCCCTGGGTTGGACCGCATCGGGCTCGATCAGATAGACCTGTGCCAACAACTCCCTGCCATTGGCGTCCTCGAAGTGCTGCACCGTAGCCACGTTGATCGGGACTTCCATCTCCGCCAGATACCGGACGATCCTATCGGTGCCGGCGTCGACGGACTCGGCGACGATCAGAGAGCGATGGCCCTGGTTGATCTGTTCGGGCAACTCCGTCCCGAACTTCTCCTGGAAGGCTGTCTCCAGGGTGCCTGAAATACCCGGATAGGAATCGGCGATGCCGGTTATCTCATCAAACTGCAGTTCCTTGACCCATGAGGAATACTCCAGGGCCTGGGAGGTGACGTCCCGCGGGGTCTGGCCCCTCTTGAGCTCGACGACCACCAGGTTCCCGTCCCCGTCCATGCACAGCAGGTCCAATGCGCCGCCGAAGCTCGTGCGAACTTGCCTGCCGATGACCATGAGGCTGGGGTCGAGCACCGATATGTCGTCGGCCAACCAGTCCTCGATCCACTGCTCCAAGCTGGCATATCTCGCCGGGATCTCCAACAGCTTCCTGTCTGCCGTGATTTCCCACAGTCGTACCTGCTGCATCGTCCCTCCTCCTGTTAAGACCTGGGCATGCCAGGGTCGATGGACCCCGGCGCCGCGCCCGTGTTACTTCGCGGGAAAACCGTCCGGCCACCAGGGAAACGCCCAAGTCAAGCTAACCCTTCAATTCTCATTCGATCCATTGACTCGTAGCCCGCCCCATGCCCTTCCCATCACCAACCTGCCGAGTCATCACTCCTACGGCGTCGGTTTAGCGTCAATGCCAACCAAGTCGTCGTCCAGCAGCCCATTTCGCACGGCCCACACCACGATCTCCTGCTTGGACCCGACCCCCAGCTTGTCCTGTACCCGATAGACGGCGTTACGAACGGTAGCCATGTTGACGCCCAGGGCTTCCGCTATCCGGGCATACGACTTCCCTGTGGCGAACTGCGTGAGGATCTGCCGCTCCCTCACCGTCAGCACCTTCGGACCGGGCGTCAGATGAGCCCCACTGCGCAGCAACTTGAAGACCCGCCTCACGGCGTCGTCCGGGATCATCAACCGTCCCTCGGCTACCCCTCGGACGGCATCCACCAGTTCGTCGCTCCCCGAGTATTTCTGAACGAAGCCCGTCGCCCCGGCGGCTATCGCCTCTATCACGGCGTCGTCCTCCGTGGAGGCCGTGAGCATCAGCACATGGGTCTCATGCAGCAGGTCCATGATGTCCCGGCACGCCTCCACGCCGTCCTTCTTCGGCATCATCACGTCCATGACGATGACATCCGGCCGCGTCTCCTCCGCCCGGGTGACCGCCTCCACCCCGTCCGCCGCCTGCGCAACGACTTCGAACGCTCCCGTGTCTTCCAGGACCTCCTTCAGTCCCCTCCTTGTGATGGGATGGTCGTCCACCAGCAGCACCCTGATTCCATTGGTCGATGACATTTCAGTCTCCCCTTCCGGCAGATTCGTGGGGAACAAAGCACGTGATGGTCGTACCCCCTTCAAATCCGCCCGATTCCACAATTAGTCTGCCGCCCATTCGCTCCGCGTCCGTCTCCATGCCGCTGAAGCCGCGGCCCCGTTCGGCGTAGTCCTCCGGCAGGCCGATTCCGTCGTCGGAGACGGATAGGCGTACGCCGGCGGCGTCGAATTCCAGCCTGACTGCGACCCTTCCTGCCTGCGCGTGCAGGAAGGCGTTGGCCAGGGCGTTGTGCGCGATGGAGAAGAGACCGGCCCGCACCTCCGTGGGCAGCGGCGGCTCATAGCCGGACTGGACCATCTCGGCGGGGACGGAGGTGATCTTCGAGAACGTCGCGGTGTGCGCGCCCAGCACCCGGGCCAGCTCTCGCCCTTCGAAGATGCGGCCCGCGTCGATGGGCTTCCTCAGCTCCCACATGGCCGACCTGGACAGGGCAGCCGTCGCCGCGAGCCTTTCCGCCAGCTTCGGGTTCGAGTCGCCCGCCAGCTTCATGGCGCCCTCTATGCCCAGGCCGATCATGTAGGCGGTCTGCGCCGTGGTGTCGTGGATCGCCTGGGAAAGCTCGATGCGTTCCTGCAGCACGCGCCGCTCCCTGGCCATCGCCTCCTGCCTCCTGGCGCGTTCGAACCGGACGATGAGGCTGATGGCCACGACCATCAGATACATCGCGGCCAGCCTGACCATCAGCACCTTCTCATCGCCCGCATCCAGGTCCAGCCCGGGGCCCGTCATCGCGCTGATGAGTGAGTAGGAGACGGCCGTCACGGTCGTCCAGGCCAGGATGAGCCAGAGGGATGAGAAGACCACGGCAAAGGCGCTCAGGGCCGGATAGTAGCCCATGAATACGTAGGTGTCGAAACCGCCGCGGACCACGGCGTGGGTCGTGAGGAGGGCTATGTCCATGGCGCTCAGGGCGAGCAACCAGCGCCACGTCACCGGCCTGTTCGTCACGAGCCGGTAGTGGACCAGGCCATTGAAGATAACCAGAGGCGGCTGCAGGAGCAGATGCTCGATGTCGTCCGGATACCAGAAGCCGGGACGATAGGCGAGTTGGAATGCGACGACGAGCAGTGCGAACCATCGCCCCCAGACAGTGACCCTCACCGCGTGGCGCACCACGTCGGGGTCGGCCTGGACGAACCGGTCCAACCGCTTCCCTATTGCATGTACGTGCATCATCAGCGCATCCGGCAGCCGGCCCTCCTTCCAACAGGCGCTCCATAGCCGCCCTTCCCGCAGGCGCTCGCCCAGGGGAGCGGCGTCACATCGATGCGCTCTATAGGGGGAACTACTGGACTGCCCTGTTCTCTGCGTCAAATATATCGCCTTCGCTGCAGCAAATGCTAGATCGGAACGTACACATCCGGGTTGTACAAATGTACAGCACTTTGTACACCTCGAAACGATGTACAAACAGCCCTGTCCCAAGTATCGAAACAGAGCACTGAAACTCAAGCCCAAATTGTGTACAAACGAATCTAGGCAGGGCTTCATTGGGGGGCTAAGTTATTGAATGGGAAATAGTGTGTGAACTATAGCGCAGAGATAGCCGTCGCAGGCGAGTCAAATGCGTGGGCACCGGTAGTGGGTGGAGCGGCCCGGCGGAAACCGCAGCCGGTTGGGCGCGGACTATTGCGTCGGGGAGAACGAGGACGCTCGCTTCCGGGGGATGGAGCCCGACGGGCCCACTTCCGGCTCGAATAGGCGCCGGCACGGACCGGGAGGCCGGTCTCCGTGACCGGTCAGACGGGAAGGCAGGATGGACATGAGACATAACGCACCGTTTAGCAAAATCGAACCCGCCGGCCGTCTCGGGCAATGGCGCCGGGGATTCCTGTTGGCGGCGGTTGCCGTCCTCGCGCTTGCCGCGTCGCTGGTCATGACCCCGGCGCCGGCCGAGGCGCAGAGCACCGTGACCATGGTGTCCAACCTGTCCCTCGGCGCCCAACAGACTTCCATCGCTGGTGGCAGCCATCCGAAATTTGCCGGCGCCTTCACCACCGGTCCGGCCGGCGGCGGCTACGGACTGGCTTCAGTCACCCTTCGGCTGGGTGCCTCGACGACTATTTCCACGACGCTGGACGTCGCCATCCACAGCGACAGCAGCGGAGTTCCCGGCCAGAGGCTGTTCGCCCTCGACAATCCGTCGGAAACCAACTTTGGTAGTGCGACTACTCTCGCTATCGGCGTTCCGCCGGGTACCAGGCTGACTCCCAACACGACCTATTGGGTCGTGGCCGGTACCACCAGCGGCAATTTCCGTATCTTTAGCACGCTTAGTGATGACGAGCACTCCGGCAAACAGCCTGGCTGGAGCATCGGCGACAGTCTCGTATCCATGTCCGGGCCGGACGCCAGTTGGGTCACCAACACTGCGCGTAGCATGCAGATGGCCGTCGAGGGCGTGGTCTTCGATACGACGCTCGTGTCCAACCTGGGTCAGGGGAGCAGCGGTAGCACCTTCATAGGAGGAACTACATTCGATTGGGAAGGCTCAACTTCCTTCACCACCGGGCCGGACAAATACGGGTACGTACTATCCTCGGCTGCACTTTCGCTGAGGCTGCAAACCTCGGGGACTTCCTCGGTGCCGGAGCTCATCATTCACAGCGACAGCAACGGACTGCCCGGCTCCAAGCTGTTCACCCTTGACAATCCGTCGGACATTGACAGCGTTTCGACTGGTTTCAGGGTATTCAGGTTCTACGCTCCGCCGGGTACTCGGCTGGAGCCCAACACGACCTACTGGCTCAATGTCACCGCCGCCGGCAGCTCACTGCTCCTGCCAACCACATCTGGGCACAACGAGGACGCCAGCAGTAGTCCGGGCTGGAGTATTGGAGACGATACCCGTTCTCGGAAAGGAACCAGAACTTCTTCCCCCTGGGAGTTAAATTTTTCTGGTATCAAGTTTGGCCTCCAGGGCGTGGTCTTCAGCCCCACCAGAACCGAGTCGGCGGTCTTTGACCTGCCCTTCTCAAACGACACGTGGGGGTTCGTCGACACCAGCGCCCCTTCGACCGGCACGATGTACGACACCGTTGATGACGGCCGCCGTAAAGGGGACTGGTGGGAGCTGCGCATGCCCCCCCACCGCCGGTACCGGGTGGAGGTCAATTTCGGCACCTCGGCGACGCCAAACGCGAACCGCGGCGGCACCATCGACATCCACGACGGCAGCTGGCGCGGCGACCTCTGGGACCACAATCGTGACGACGGCCGCGCATTCATTGATTTCTATGCGTATCGAAGGGGCAGCGGCGGGCATCTAAAGACCTACTTCCTCGTCGTGAAGCCCAGCGATTCCTTGAACACCGGTTCCCTGGACTACTTCGGGCCGTACACCATCACCCTGACCGACATCACCCACATCACCCGACACGCGAGCAACTGGGCCGACTACAGCGACTTCTACACCGAGGTCGGCGACCACACAGCAGGCATAGTGGTCGACAACAGATGGATTGCCAATTCGTTCACCACCGGAGCCAAAACCGGCGGCTACGAGCTCTCGTACGTGGTAGCCAGCCTGCGCCGGGAGTCCGGCAACAGCTCCGTCAAGGCGGCGCTGTACACCAACGCCACCGGCAATACACCGGGCACAAAGATATTCGATTTCGACAGGATCAGCCGGCTTACCGGCGCGCCCTCCCCTTACGCGCAACGCTTTTGGGCTCCCGCCAATACCACCCTGACGGCCAGCACCACCTACTGGGTGGTGTTCAAGGACGAGAACTTCCCCGGGTCTTCGTACGGGGTTGCGCGCACCACCAGTGGAACCATCAATCCCTACTACACGGCCAGCGGCTGGAGCATAGGCGCCAACAGCGCCTATTACGGTGCCTCCGCAGACACCCCAAGTTGGGTAGTTACCAGTCACGCGGGCCTGGTGATGGATATCTACGCATCCCGTGCGACGGCAAGCATGGCCTCGGAAGCCGTCGACCAGGCGGCGCCGCAGCTGCAATCGGCCTCCGTGGACGGCCACACCCTGACCCTGGCCTACGACGAAGAGCTGGACCTGACCTCCTCGCCACCCTCCAGCGCCTTCACGGTGAACGTCAACGGGGAAGAGCGGCCCCTCGTGAGCGTGGGGGTGGGCCAGTCCAGTGTTCTGCTGTCGCTGTCCACGCCGGTGGAGGCGGGCGACACCGTGACGGTGGACTACACCGTTCCCACGGGCGAATCCGAGGGCAAGCTGCAGGACCCGGCTGGCAACGCCGCATCTTCCTTCACCGCTCAGCAGGTCACCAACGACACGGCCTCATCAGGAGGCTCGTCCGGTGGTGGGGAGTCCGGCGAGGCCTATCCCCCCGCCGCGGTCCCGCTCACCGCCACCGCCCACGGCGTGCCGGCGGACCATGACGGGAGCACGACCTTCTCCTTCGAGCTGCGTTTCAGCGAAACGCCCGAGGACGACTTCAGCTACAAGACCCTGCGGGACCACGCCTTCAGCGTGACCGGCGGCGAGGTGGTGAAGGCGAACCGGCTGGTGCCCGGGGAGAACGTGCGTTGGCAGGTCCACGTCGCGCCGGACGGAAGCGGCGCGGCGACCATCGTGCTTCCACCCACAACGGACTGTGATGCGGATGGGGCCATCTGCACTGAGGACGGCGCCATGCTCTCCGGCAGGCTGGAGGTGACGGTCCCGCAACAGAATACCGCGGCCACCGGTGCGCCGACCATCAGCGGCACTGCCCAGGTGGGAGAGACCCTGACTGCGGGAACAACCGCCATCAGCGACGCCGACGGCCTGGACGACGACACGTTCGACTACCAGTGGATTGCAAACGACGGCGCTGCGGACGCCGACATCACCGGCGCCACGGGCTCCAGCTACACCCTGGTGGACGACGACGAGGGCAAGGCGATCATGGTGCGCGTGTCCTTCACCGACGAGGCCGGCAACGACGAGTCGCTGACCAGCGCGGCGGCGGCGCCGGTGACGGCTGCGCCGTCGTCGATATCCGAGGACGAGGAAGAGGAGACGACCCCGCTGACCGCCGGCGCCCACGACGTGCCCGGGTCCCATGACGGGAGCACGACCTTCACCTTCGAGCTGCGCTTCAGCGAGCAGATCCCCCTCAGCTACGCGACGCTTCGCGACCACGCCTTCACGGTCACGGGGGGCGAGGTTACCAAGGCGAGGCGGCTGGAGCCTGGGAACAGCGCCGGAAAGAACGTCAGATGGGAGATCAGCGTCACGCCGGACGGAAACGGCGCCGTGACCATCGTCCTCCCGCCCACCACGGACTGTGAGGCGGAAGGGGCTATCTGCACTGAGGACGGCGGGATGCTGTCCAACCGGCTGGAGATCACCGTGCCGGGACCGGGCGGGTAGGAAGGCAGGCCGGACGCGAACATGGGAGAAATCGAACCATATATCAAGACGGAGCCGGCTGGCCGCCACGGGCGGGGCCGCCGGCTCCTGTTGGCGGCGGCGGCCGTCCTCGCTCCAGCCGAGGCGCAGAACACCGTGACCCTGGTGTCGAACCTGGCCCTCGGCGCCGAAACGACCGTCGTCGCTGGTGGCAGTAATCCCAAATACGCATCCTCCTTCACCACCGGTTCCGCCGACGGCTACGGACTGGCTTCAGTAACCCTTCGGCTGGCTTCCTTGTTTACTTCCCCGACGCTGGACGTTGCCGTCCACCGCGACAGCAACGGAGCTCCCGGCCAGAGGCTGTTCGCCCTCGACAATCCGCCGCACACGACGGACTGTGATGCGGAAGGGGCTCTCTGCGCCGGGGACGGCAGAAAGCTGGCCACCGCCTGGAGATTACCGTGCCGGGGCCGGGCGGGTAGGCACGCGCCACCGGGCAGATCCGAACAACCGAGAA
This sequence comes from Dehalococcoidia bacterium, assembly GCA_965237875.1. Classification (GTDB taxonomy): domain Bacteria; phylum Chloroflexota; class Dehalococcoidia; order Lucifugimonadales; family JAGWBF01; genus DAOUJI01. The sequence goes on along the minus strand of CBDEGP010000002.1, from coordinate 347,950 downwards.
CCATACTGAACTTCAAAGGAAAATTACTGCATTGACTAGACTACTGCCTTTTCTTGCAATCCTTGCCCTGCTCCTGGCGTCAGTCCTCGTGGCCGGCCCGCCCGCCTGGGCGCAGAGCCCTGTCCAGGTGACGGTCTCATTCGCAAAGTTCGATTACAGCGTTGCCGAAGGCGAAAGCCAGCAGATAACCATCAGGTTGAGCGCCGACCCCAGACGGACGGTGGTCATCCCGATGACGGTCTATGGATACGACGGGGCAACCAGTGAGGACTACTCCGTGCCGGCCAGCGTCACCTTCGACAGCGGTGAAACCTCCCGGTCCATCACCTTCACCGCCATCGACGACTCAGTAAACGACAACGATGAAGGCGTGGGGCTGGAATTCGGTCCCAACCTGCCTGCCGGAGTGACCGCAGGCTACCGGTCGTATACGGATGTCTACATCGAAGACAACGATATACCCGAGACGGTGACGGTCTCGATGCTTGGGGTGACCGAGCACTTGCCCGAAGGCAAGACTGTGAGGGTCAGGGTCTATCTGAGTGACTACCCCGATCGCGAGGTCGTCATCCCGATCACGGCGACCAACCAAGGCGGGGCCAGCTCGGCCGACTACGTTGTGCCTATGAGCGTGACGTTCGACCCTGACGACAAGTACAAATCGATCACGTTCGAAGCAGCCGAAGATACCATCGACGACGACGGCGAGAGCGTGCTGCTGGGCATTGGCGCCCCGCTGCCGGCCGGTGTCAGCCTGCACCCAAGAAATGACCTGACCAGGACGATCGTCATCACCGACGGCGGCATCGTCTCGGTGGGTCTGGCCCAGGTCGGCGTCGGGGTCACCGGGCACATCCATGACGAGACTCGGCACCCTCTCGAGGACGAGAACGGAAACCCGGTCTTGAACGAGTCCGGATACGCTATCAGCTTGAGCGGGAGCATCGTAAACGCAGTCTGGCAGTGGCAGCGCTCGGCCACAGAGCACGGCGCCTACCGCGACATTCCCGCAGCCGAGGGCGGCAGCTCCAACCCGTACATTCCCTCGGCGGGCGACCTGGGCATGTGGCTGAAGGCCAAGGTCACCTACGACCTTTTTTACGATCCTGATGACCGTGACGATGACGCTGAAGACGACCCCGACAACGACATCACCATCACGGGCCGGACGGCGCAGGCGATCACGCAGCAGCCGGTGCTCTCGAAACCAGTGGTCTCCAACGCGGGCTTCGCTCACAAGGATGATGAAGGGTTCAGGTACGGCCTCGCAAATAGTACCGACCTGGACTCAAACAAGGTTGCGCAAGCGTTCACCACCGGCCCGGACCCGCTCGGCTACCTGCTGCTGGGAGTGCGCCTCGCGCTGTACGAGTCTGGAGGAGGTGCGTCCGGGACGTGGACGGTGTACGCCGACGACGGCGGCAAGCCGGCGGCCGCGCCGTTGGCGGCGGCGCTCCCGCTGCCCGGCATCGACAACGGCTCGGATACGTTCGAGGAGCTGGTGAACACCGGAGGATTGCGTCTCGAACCCGCCACCAAGTACTGGATTGTCATCTCCCAGACGTCCTCCGTGGAGGAAGGCACCGTCGCATTTGCCGCCTGGGGTCGATGGAACGGAGTCTTCAGGGAGTTAAACCGGGCGGGACAGCTGGAGATCGACCCGGAGCAGTCCACCGAAGGGTCGTTCGCGCTTCCCTCGAGGGAAAATCCGGGGGAGACTCTTCATTTTGTGAAGAGTTCTCCGGCGGACGCGGGCAGCGATGACGGTTGGTCGTTGGACATGGTGGCGCTGGCCTGGTACTGGGACGATCCAGACACAGCCCGCGACGACGACCCCCTGATCCCGGCACTGCTTCCCTGGTCCCTGTTGGCACACGACGCATACGGGCTCTTAGCAATCATGGTGCTGCAGATGTCGGTGCTGGTCGCCCCGGACGTCACGGTCCAGTTCAGCGCGCCGGACTACGCCGCCGCCGAGGGCGAGGCCGTCAGCGTCGAGCTGGAGCTGAGCGCGGACCCGAGGCGCAGCATCACCATCCCGATCACGACCACGGGCGAGGAGGGCGCGTCCTCCGCCGACTACTCCGCGCCTTCCAGCGTGACCTTCCACGCCGGGGAAACCTCCAAAACGCTCAGCTTCCGCGCCACCCAGGACACGCTGGACGACGACGACGAGCGCGTGAAGCTGGCCCTCGGGACGATGCCGGACGTGTGGGTGACGGCGGGGGCGAGGACCGAGAGCACGGTCGCGATCGAAGACGACGACGACCCGTTCGTGACCGTGACCTACGGCCAGAGCAGCTACGACGTGGCCGAAGGCGGTACGCAGGAGGTGACCGTCAGCCTGAACGCCGACCCCGAGCGCACGGTGATCATCCCGATCGCGACCACGGAACAGGGCGGCGGCAGCCCGGCCGACTACTCGGGCGTGCCGCCCAGCCTGACCTTCAACAGCGGCGAGACGTCGGCATCCTTCACCGTCACCGTCACCGACGACGACCTGGACGACGACGACGAGCGGGTGCTGCTGGAATTCGGGACCATGCCGGACGAGCGGGTCAGCGCCGGGGTCCATGCCGAGGCCAGCCTGACGATCGACGACGACGACGATCCGCACGTGACGGTGCAGTACGGGCAGGACACCCAGGGTGTGGGCGAGGGCGAGACGGTCCACGTGACCGTCACCCTGAGCGCCGACCCCGAGCGCACGGTGACGATCCCCGTCACGGCGGCGGGGCAGGGCGGCGCCGGCGCCTCGGACTACGACGTGCCGTCCAGCCTGACCTTCAACGCCGGCCAGGTCGTGAAGACCCTTGCCTTCACGGCGACCACGGACGACGTGGACGATGACGAGGAGAGCGTCAAGCTGGGGTTTGGCTCCAGCCTGCCCGCGCGGGTGACCGCGGGGGCCAGGACCCACACGACCCTCGATATCGGCGACGACGACGACCCCGTTGTGACGGTGGTGTTCAGCCAAAGCGACTTCACCGTGGCCGAAGGCGGCACCCAGCAGCTGAGCGTCTCGGTGAGCGCCGACCCCGAGCGCACGATCATCATCCCGATCAGGGTCACGGCCCAGGGCACGGTCAGCGACGCCGACTACTCGGGCGTGCCGCCCAGCGTCACCTTCAACTCGGGCGAGACCTCACGATCCATCAGCTTCAGTGCCACCCAGGACCAGATCGACGACGACGGCGAGGGCATCAGGTTGGGCTTCGGAACCATGCCGGACCCGCGAGTCAGCGCCGGCGCCCGGAATGAGCTCCGCGCCAGCATCGCCGATGACGACACGGCGGATGTCGTGCTGAGCCCGCCCTCGCTGACGGTGGAGGAGGAGCACAGCGCCGGCTACACCGTCGTCCTGGCCACGCAGCCCACCGAGTCGGTGACAGTGACGATCAGCGGCCAGGCGGGCACTGACCTGAACCTTGAGAGTGGCCGGCTGAGCAACGGCGCTCTCACCTTCACCCCGGTCAACTGGGATAGCCCCCAGATGGTGACGGTTGAGGCGGCCCACGACGACGACGGCGTCAGCGACCACGTGACCCTGACCCACGCCGCGGCCGGCGGAGAATATGACAACCTCGAAGTCGAGCTGCCGGTGACCGTCGACGACAACGACCCGCTGGGCATCGTCATCACCCCATCGGAGCTGATGGTGGATGAGAGCAGCAGCGCGGACTACTCGGTCCGGCTGGCCACGGAACCCACGGAAGATTTGACGGTGACCATAACCGGGCAAGCCGGGACCGACCTGATCCTCAGCGTCGAAACGCTGACCTTCACCGACCAGGACTGGAACATGACCCAGACCGTGACGGTGTCGGCGGCCCATGACGAAGACTGGGAGGACGATTCCGTGGTTCTGATCCACACCGGAGGCCAGGCAGAATATGAGGGGCTCTCGGAGGACCTGACGGTGACCGTCGACGACAACACGGGGGACATTCGTCTGGTGGACGGGGCGCGCACCACGGCGGACGGGGACCCCTGCGAGGGGCGGCTGGAGATCTACTACGACGGGGAGTGGGGGACCATCTGCGACGACTTCTGGAGCGTAGAAGATGCGAACGTGGCCTGCCGGCAGCTGAGATTCGCCGGCGGAACAGTGTTGGATTGGGGCTTCTTCAGGAACCCGATCTTCCCCATGGGAGATGATGATCAGAAAATCTGGCTGGACGACCTGATCTGCGACGGCGGCGAGTCGAACCTGCTGGAGTGCGATTCCAATCATTCCGAGGTGGGCAGGCACAACTGCAGGCACAAAGAGGACGTGCTGCTCCGCTGCCTGAAGAACAACGGGCCATATATCGTAGATATGGAGTTCAGCGATCCTCCCGGCGGGGACGGCAGCTACGACGCGGGCGAGACGGTGGAGGTGACGCTGGTGTGGAGCGAGGAGGTGACGGTGACGTCCACCCCTAATCGCTACCCGGTTGTGTGGCTCTTCTACGGTGAAGAAGATGGGGGACACGTGCAGGCTCACTACGCGAGCGGCACCGGCACCACCCGGACCGTGTTCACTCATACAATGCATCGCTCGGACTCCAAAGTGGGCGTTTCCAGCGATTCCCTGACCCTGAACATCCCAGGAAACACCGTGGCGCCAGGCAACATCGTCAGTGTGGCGACGGGCGCGCCGGCCATCCTGGGCCACAGGCGGTACCAGTCCGACGAGGCCGGAGGCGGGCCGGGAGGACAGGCCGAGGCCACGACCATCCTTGGAGTGCCCGCCTTTAACGGCGCGGGCGACGACGGCGTTTTCGGGGCCGGGGAGACGGTGGAGGTGACGTTCATCTTCAGCCAGCCCGTGCAGGTGGACACCACCGGCGGGACTCCTTCGGTGGAAGTCCTCCTCAGCGGGACCGACGCCAGGCAGGCTACCTACCTGCGAGGCAGCGGCTCCGGCCGGCTGGTCTTCGGCTACACCCTCGCCAACGGGGACGGGGAGCACGGCTCCCTGCTGGTTGAACCGAACACCCTGGCGCTGAACGGCGGAGCCATCCGCGACGCGGCCAACAACCTGAATGCGGACATCCAGCACCAGGGCGGTACGTCGATATTCGCCCCCGTCGTCGAGGAAGACACGGCGGCCCCCCAGCTCGAGTCGGCGATGGTGGACGGGTCCAGCCTGACGCTGACCTACGACGAGGAGCTGGACAATAGTGAATTCCTGTCCTCGGGTCTCTTCTCCGTGAACGTCAACGGAGCGGCCCGCTCCGTCATGGGCGTGGCGGTGGGCCAGTCCGACGTGGTCCTGCTGCTATCCCCGGCGGTTGTCGCGGGCGACACCGTCACAGTTGACTACACTGTCCCCACGGGTGAATCCGAGGGCAAGGTGAAGGACCAGTCGGGTAACGCCGCGGAGTCATTCAGCGGCCAGGTGGTGACCAACGACACCGAGGAGGCGGACCCACCTCCACCGCAACAGAACAGCCCGGCCACCGGTTCTCCGACCATCACGGGCACGGCACAGGTGGGGGAGACCCTCTCGGCGAACACCTCCGGCATCTCAGACGACGACGGTGCCGACGACGCGGACTTCGAATACCAGTGGCTGGCAAACGACGGCAATGGGGACGCCGACATCAGCGGCGCCACGGGCAGGACGTACACCCTGGTGGACGCCGACGAGGGCAAGACCATCAAGGTCCGCGTGTCCTTCACCGACGACGGCGGCAACGCCGAGACGCTGACCAGCGCGGCCACGGCTGTGGTAGCGGCTGCGCCGGAGCAAGAGGAAGAGACGCCTAGCCTGACGGCCAGCGCCCACGACTTGCCTGCGTCCCATGACGGGAGCGCGACCTTCACCTTCGAGCTGCGCTTCAGCGAGCAGATCCCCCTCAGCTACGTCACGCTTCGCGATCACGCCTTCACGGTCACGGGGGGCGAGGTTAACAAGGCGAGGCGGCTGGAGCCTGGGAACAGCGCCGGAAAGAACGTCAGGTGGGAGATCAGCGTCACGCCGGAGTCGAACGATGCGGTAACCATCGTCCTGCCGCCCACCACGGACTGTGAGGCGGAAGGGGCTCTCTGCACCGGTGACGGCAGGATGCTGTCCAACCGGCTGGAGATCACCGTGCCGGGGCCGAACGGATGGACATCGCAGTCTTAGGGCAACAAAAAGAGCCCGCATACATGGACGTCGGGGCGGGGTGACCGGCCCGGAGACGGGATACTCCCGATCCCTGGGAGCGGGCGGGCGGCGGGAGCCAGCTTCCCCTTCCGGTCCTGCGTACCCGTAGCCGAAAGGCTCAGGGCCGACCAGCTGGAGGGAGTCCGGATGCGCCAAGCGGAAGGACCGGTGCGCCATGCGTCGACAGCGCGTCCCTTACAGGAGAAGAGCATACCCCGTCCCAGACGACTTCCCGCAGCGTCTGGCGTGGTTCAAGCACGCGTCGGGCCTGACGTGGGCGGAGATCGCCCGTCGAATCGGGGTCGATCCCGTCACCGTCAGGCGGTGGTGGAAGAAGGGAGTGCGTCCCAACTATCGGCATCTGAAAGCGCTCCACGACCTGGCCGAAAGCCTGGGACTCGGCCACCTGTTCACCGACTGAGGCAGCGCGGCGCCGGTCAGCCCCCTGGACGACCCGTACCTTGGGCATAGACCTTCCGAAACGCAAAAAGGGCCGCATACATCGGTGAGCGGGGGAGGGGGCCGCACTCCAGGCGACCCTCTCCCCCGTATCTCTGCGGTCAGCGTCCCGAGCCGACCAGCTCGGCCCCTAGAACAGCCTCAGCGTCTGCTGTTGGGCTTGGGCTGCGTCTGCCGTGTCAGTCGTCGCGTCCTGCGCCGGTCCCTGTGCGCCCCTGTTCCGCCGTCTGGCCGGGGGCGCGGGTCTCTGGTAGGCGGGATTCTTGGGCGAATCCTCCCACCTGGCCCTCGCCCTCTCGACCACCGCCGGGACCTGCTGGGTCAGGCCCGATACGTCTGGGGCATCGAACGTCTCGATGTGCGGGTCCGATGAGGGCTGTTGGACTCCGATTGTGGCCTTGCCTCCCTTGATGGACACGACCACTTTCAGGTCCTCCTGGGCAGACGCCTGCCCCTCGCCGTCATCAGAGCTGTGCTGGGCCTGTTCGGCCTCGTTGCCGGCGTTCCGCTTCTCGGCGTCATCGGAACCCTGCAGGTCCTGTTCGGTCTCCTTATCGGCGTCCTGCCCTTCGGCAACCGCAGCGGGCGCGTCGTCCGCGCCCGGTGCGTCCGAGCGGGTTGTCTCCGTTCCAATCTCGTCAGGCATGGTCTCTCCTTTTCTTGTTTGTTCTCCGGCTGCGTTCATGCGTTGACCGCTAGGCGGCCATCGTCCCCCTCGACTGTCTCTTGATTTCGCCGAGGGTCTGTGGCTTCCAGTAGAGGTCGCGCTCCACGGCTGGCACGCCGCCGAACACGGTTACCTCCGCCAGTTCCGTGAGATCGAAATAGCCCAGCTCGGTCTCGAACCCCTCGACGAGGCCGAAGCACAGCCCGGTCTCGGCCTCCCACTCGGTGATGTACCAGCGCCAGCCGTTGTAGGGGCTGAACAGCTTCACCCTGGCGACGACGGCGTCGGGGTCGTCCGCGCCGTCATTGGCGTACAGGGGCGGGATGGTGTCGGCAAGCTCCTTGGTCATCAGCTTGTGCCTGCGGAGCCCGCTGTGGTTGTCCTGCCAGATCGTGCCGGTCGTGGCGGTTGTTTCTTGGTCAAGCATCGGTTTCTCCTTGTTGCTTCTCTGAATGTGTGTGTGTGCGTTGGTCGCTATGACGCCATCCCCGGCTCGGAGTCGGACCGCGCCACCCGCGCCACCGTCTCCGGGGTGGCGTAGGTCGGCGTGACCGTGCCCTGCTCCATGTCCAAGTAGAGGCCCATGAAGGGGCAGGTTCCCGCCGCCATGCGGCGGACCACCTGTAAGACCAGCGACGCCATCATCTGGTTGATGGTCGGGTCCTGGTCGGTGAGGTCGAGGGCCGCCGCGCAGTCCACGTCCGGCGGTCTGGTCGACACCGCCGTCAGCAGGTCGGGGCGCTGGAGCGTGGGCGCGGGCGCCAGGTGGCACGTCTCGCCCGCGAAGGCTTGTTCGTCCCCAAAGTCCCGGTCGGCGACGTTGCCGATGAGCACCTGTCCCCAGTTGGTGTCGTTGCCCGCGTCGATGAGCCACCGGCGCGGGTCGCCCGGCAGGCACTCCGCCATCGCCCTGCGTGCTGCGGCGTTGTCGGCGCAGCCGATGATGAGGCTGTCGCCGTAGGCGGGCAGGCCGGGGTAGCGGCACCCGTCGGGCTGGGAGTCCTCCTCCCGGAAGGCGTAGACCGAGTAGCCGACGGGACGCCGGTAGGCCCGTGCCAGCCGGTCGGCCAGCGCCTGGCTCTTGAATTTGCCCACGTCCTCTGCGTAGAAGTTCTGGCGCAGCAGGTTGTGGGGCTCCACACGGTCGTGGTCGACCAGGACGATGGTGGCCTCCCGCCCCTGGAAGAGGCGGCAGAGGCCCTCGGCCACGAAGCCGCCGGTCCCGCCGCAGCCGACCACGGTGATCCACGGGTTGTCCAGCAGGAACGCGTTGTCCAGGTAGTAGGGCATCTTTTGTTACCTCCCTGTCGTTGGGTTTGTGTCTCGTGTTGACTCCGCCTCTTCGCCCATGAGCCGGACGCCCGGGTCCGGGCCGCCGAACACCTGCGGCCAGTCCACCGGGGCGAAGTGGCCGTAGACCCCCACCCGGAGACGCAGCTCCGGTAGAGGGGTGTCGAGGCGTCCGACGACGCCGTAGATGCGGAAGCCCTGCTCGTCCCGGTCGTCGGTGGCCGAGAAGAAGGCGCGGGAGCCTCCGTGGGAGTGGAACTCGGCGACCACCCCTGCGGGGGGCTGATAGGCGAGTCTCGTTGCGGTCCCGGCCTGCGGGGGGACCACCAGCCGGTAGCCGTCCCCGTCCCAGCGCACCGCAAAGAGCCGCTCGGTGGCCGGGGCGTCCTGGAACCAGCGCAGCCCCAGCTCGAACAGGCTTGCCGGGATGGGGCCATGAGTGAGTTGCAGCTTCTCGGCCACAGGAGCGAGCCCCCGCACCGTGCCGGGGGCGACGGTTACCCGCGCCGTCAGGTGGGCGCCCTGGGACTGGACATAGACGCCCCCCGATCCCAAGACGTAGTCGTAGCCGATCCCCTGGACTCCCGCGAGTCCGCCGGGGTGGTTGACCAGGTAGCCCACCGGCCCCGGCGCCCCGCTACCGGTAGCCACGTCTCCCCTCGGAGAGCGCCATCGCCTGGCCCACCGTGCACTGGGGAACCAGGTCCTCAACCGGGTATGCAGTCGTTCCATCGAGCTCCTCCCATAGCGCTTGCAGGTTGTCGGGGCGCTTCTTCGAGCGGTCCCGTGAATCGCCGGTCAGCGAGAAGTAGGACTGGAAGAAGGACTCCGGTGTCAGCCCCACCTCCTCGGGGAACTTGTGGCTTCCGGGGCAAACCCGCCCGTCTCTGAAGACGTTGAAGGCGGGGGCCCGGAAGAGGTGCTGCTCGGGGTCGGTGGGCCTGTCCGTTGCGGCGTAGACCCAGGGCGCGCGGCCCGGCGAGCAGACGAACACCAGCCCCGGCATGGGGAGCCGGAGCCGGGCGGGGGGCTTGAACGCCTCCCGTTGCAGGGCCACGGACCAGACCTGCGGCGGCCGCCAGAGGGCCACCACCTGGCCTGTCTCGCCCTGGTTCCACCAGATGGCGTCCTGGGGCAGGAGCCCCGAGGAGAACCCCAGATGCTGGGTGAACACGTTGGCGATCCCGTCCGCCGAGACGGTCTTGACCCAGGTCGAGTCGTTCTCGAAGCCCCGCAGCAGGATGGTCTCCCCATAGACCTCCAGCTGGAGCTTGAGGTCGTCTTTGGGCGCGGTAGCCGGTCCCGGCAGGGACCATTGGGTGACATCGGGTTCATTGCTCATCGTCGTTGCCCTCCTTGTCTTGTTCGGGAATCCTCTCCAGCACGAAGTCCAGCATTTCGGCGAAGCGACCGGGGAGGTCCTCCTCCAGCCAGTCGATCAACCGGCTGACCGAGTCCATGAGGGCGCTGGCCTTGCGCCACTCCTCCGTCCCCTCCTGGATGATGTCGTCCTCCCAGGGGTCGGCGAAGCCGTCGTACGACCCGTCCTCATAGGTGTGGTCGAGGAAGAAGTTGCCGGTCTCGGCAAGGACCCAGGAGCACGCCTGGGCCGTCCCCTCGAACCTCGTTCCCTTCAGCGCCTCGGTGAGGTCGTCCAGGGGTATGCCGCCCTGGGGGATCCTCTCCAATGTCTCTTGCGGGATGCGCTCGGCGGCTGACTCCAGCCAGGCCACCCGCAGCCCGTCGGGTCCTTCGTAGTAGGCGTCGGAGGGCTTGACCAGCAGGGCCATGGCCGAGAGCCCCTCGCGGTAGCCGTCCCACATCTCGTGGAGGCCGTCGTAGCCGAAGCCCATCAGGTCGAAGGGGATGCCCTGCCTCAGCCATGACCAGGGAGGCTGTTCCCCCTCCTCCTCCGTCCAGAACTCGATGAACGGCGTGTAGAGGGGGAAGTGCCGCTCCCCGAAGAGATTGGCGAAGCGCTCCACCCTCCCGCGTACGTCGGGGGCCGCCAGCGCCGCCGCCGCCTCCTTTGGAAAGAGGCGGCGCACCAGCCCCACGAACCAGGCGTAGTCGTCGGCGTATCCGACCAGCGTGACCAGATCCCGCAGCGACGGCGGACGCCGCAGGAGCAGGTTCGCCAGGCCGCTTAGTTGCGCCGGGGCCGCAGCTGCCATCGCAGCGCCTCCAGTAGCCGCCCCGTTGCCGAGGCGTAGTCCTGGGCCTGGACGCAGGCCAGTTCCACCTCCGTCTGCCTTGCGGCCGCGGCGTCCAGGTCGAAGGAGCCGTCGGGCCGTGTGAGCTCCGCCGTGAGCTCAAGGATGCTGAGGCCCGCCGGCGGCGTCGCCGCCAGCAGACCGGTGAATGTCCGGTTGTCCATGTGACGCCCCCTTCCTAGCTCCAGGCGTCGGTGAAGGCGCCCTTGGTGCCCACCCGGCGCTGGAACTCGTAGATGGTGTCGTCTCCGCGCTTGGTCTCATTGACCGAGGCGTTGGCGATCTCGCCGTAGAAGTCGGAGAGGGTCGCCTTCACCTGGTCGACGCTCATCTGGGGGTCCGGGTCGGGGAATTCGCGGTCGTCGTAGACAAAGATGCGTGCCATTGGTTCATCTCCTTTGTCATCGCTTGTGTTTCGCTGCGTCTCCACGTTTGCGGCGCCCCGTTCGGGACACCGTTTGGGCCTTGGGGGAGGACATCCGGCCTGGCTGTGGGTGTCCTCCCCCCTGTACCCGTGCGGTCTCGCGTCCTGCGCCTGCCTGTAGCTAGGCAGACAGGCCGACCGGCTCTTCCTCTCGCTCCTGTTCCACCGCCCACTCAAACAGGGACAGTGACGGGGCCTGGGTCTTGCGGCCCTTCGGCTTCACCGGCTCCTCGGCCATGAACTCCGCCCAGGAGAACAGCGACTGCTGCGGCTCCGGGGCCTCGTCGTGGTGGCCGTTGCCGTTCCCGTTGACCGGGGCGGGCGCGTGGCCGTTCCCGTTGCCGTTGGCGTGTCGGCCGTTGACCGGGACCAGCTCCACCGTCGGCCCGATGGCCTCGTGACCGTTGCCATTGGCGTGGTGGCCGTTGCCGTTGACCGCGACGGCCTCCGGCCCGATCTCCACCGGCTTCCAGCCGTCGTCCACCAGCAGCTCCTCGGCCTCGCTCTCGGCGTTCCTGGCCTGGGCGAAGACCTCCTCCATCGTCTCGGCCTCGTCCTCCTCGTCACCGCTGACGATCTTGCGGGCCAGCGCCATCATCATGTCGTCGCCGTCGTCCCCGTAGGCGGCCAGCCCGTCCTCCGGCAGCTCGCCCTCGACGGCCAGGGAGCTCTGCATCTTCTTCGCCACCAGCTTCAGCGCGTCGGCCTGCAGCGTGTTGCGGTAGCTCATGAACACGACCTTCACCGGGCGGGTCTGCCCGATGCGCCACGACCGCCGCGACGCCTGCCGGACGACGTAGACGCTGTAATCCGTCTCGTACCAACAAAGGGTCTGGAAGTCGATGAGGTCGAGGCCGGTCTGCACCAGCCGCGGGTGGCAGATGAGGACGTCGATGCCCTCCTTCACCTTGTCGGCCACCCACGCCTCACGGCGGTTCGGGGCCACCGCATCGGCCTTCATCACCGCCACCCGGAACCCGTGCCGGGTGAGGATGTCGTCCATCCGCCCGGTTATGTCCCTGGTCCCCGTGTGGGTCACGTAGACCAGCACCCGCCTTCCCTCCAGCCGCTCGGCGGCCACCAGGTCGACGAGCGCCTTCTCCTTCGGGTACAGCTTCTCCTCGGACAGGGGCGGCACCTGGACGATCACGTCCCCGCTCCGGGGGTCGAAGACCGTCTCCCCCCTGGTGCAGCCGTCCGGGTAGGCCAATAGGGTCTGGAGGTAGGTCGCCAGCAGCCGTTTGGAGCCGCTCTTGAGGGCGGCCGCCAGCTCTTTCTTCAGCTCCTCGAACACGGTGTTGTAGGCCGTGCGCTGGGAGTAGCCCGTGGCGTCCTCCTCCGAGTCCATCGAGGACACGAGGATCTTCTCCTCGTAGTCCGGCAGGCCGGAGGCAACGTCCGCCAGTCTGAGGAAGACCGTGTTGCCGATGATGTGGAACAGCGCGGAGGGAACGAGGCCCGGCCGCTCCCTGACCACCTTGCGGTAGCTGCGGCGACGGCTGTTGCGCCCGTCCTCCACCGCGTCGTCGTCGGGCTTGCCGATGGTGACCTCCTCGAAGCCGTACCGCTGTATCCAGCGGTGCTCGTCGGAGCGCCCGAACTCCGTCCTGATCTCCGGCGAGAACCGGTAGAGCAGGTGGAAGATGGTCGAGGAGTAGCCGCCGAGGAGCGTCCCGGTGAGGCTGAGGGACTTGCCGCACACGTCGGCGAGGATGCCGGCGGCGATGCCCTGGGCGCTCCCTCGCCCCTTGAACTCGTGAACTTCATCGCCGATCATCAGGTCGAAGAAGCCCTTCATCCGGTGCTTGATGTAGTCGGCCAGCGGGTAGCGGGCTGGCCCGGACCGGTCGGCCTGCCAGAGGGGAGAGCCGCAGCCGGCGCAGGTGTGCTTGCGGCGGTTCAGGTCGGCGTCCGTGAGCGGCACGCCGTCCTTGTCCACGACCTGCGCCGTGCAGTCGGGGCAGCAGGGGACCCGGAAGGGCTCCCCCGTCTCCTCCTCCCGTATGAGCCTTCCCCTAGACGTGGCCCACCGCTGTATCACGGCGGGCATCCAGCGGTAGGACAGCTTGGCCTTCTCCCGGCTCATCACCGCGAACAGGGGGCCTGAGCCGACGGAGAGGCGGAGCCGCTCCAGGTCGGTGATGGACTCGACGATGGCGGCGCGGACGCCGGGCACCGTCATCTCCACCTCTCGCTTCCACTTGGGCACCAGGTGAGGCGGGCAGATGATGAGGATGCGCTCGAATCCCGCCATGTGAGCCGCCGCTGCGCCGATGAAGGTCTTGCCCGTGCCCATCTCGCCGACGACCGTGGTGCCCCGGTGGGCCTTGAGGGAGAGGGCCGCGCCCCTGATGGCGTCGGCCTGCGCCCCCAGGGGCTTGCGGAGCAGCCTGGGGAGCGTGCCGCCGTTCTCCGTGGGGCGGTAGAGCGGCGGGTAGGACTCCACCACCCTCTTGGCGATGGCGTCCTTGAACGTGTCTATGAAATCTCCGAGGTTCATGTCGTGTCGTCCTCCTTTTCCGTGGTGGGCCGGAGGACGACGCCGGGACCCGGGACGCACCACGCCCCCCGGTGGGGGACGCTTCTGAGTCGCGGGTCCCTGGAAACGTCCCCAGGCGGTTGCTTGAACGTGCGAGACCCGCGCAGTTGGCGGGCCTCGTGAGTGCGGCTGTAGGTGCAGCCGTCTATGCGGCTTTCAGGGCCTCCCTGCGGGCGGCTTCGGCGGCCCTGTACTCGTCGTAGCACCGACCCTTCAGGTGGTACGCCTTCACCGGGGAACTGACGGCCCGCCCGCCGATGATGTCCACCGAGGCGGTCTGCATGGCGGGCTCGCCGGGGGCGATGGGCTGCCCGCACCGGCAGCAGGCTTCCAGCGTCATGGTCGTCTGCATCTTCAACCTTCCTTTCCTTATATGAGGGTGTAGTCCGTTGCGTCCAAACGAAGCGAGGCCCCGCCGGTCTCCCGTAGGGGATGAACGGGGCCTCGTGGGTAGAGCTCCGGGTGAGTCGTCTAGGCGGCTATGTCCTCGATGCGTCCGTCGCCCAGGTCGAGGGCCACCACGGTCGTCGTCAGCTTCTCGCGGTGGACCTCCTTCTCCGGGGCGTCCTCGACCAACACCATCTCCTTCGAGGTGCGGCCCTTGACCAGGATGCGCCTGTCGTCGCCTTCGAGCACCAGGTTGTCGAGGAAGCCCGCCGCCACCAGCATCGCCATGTGCCCCCGTTTGAGGGGCATCAGCGGCCGGGTGCGGTTGTCCCTGGCGGGCCAGAGGGTGTCGGTTATCTCCGTGCTGGCCCACAGCCCCGACCGGCGGGCCTCGGCAGCAGCCGCGGCGGGATCGACGGTCCGGGTGGTGAACAGGACGTCGCCGCTCGGCGTGGTGGCGGGGGTGTACTCCGGGTAGGAGTAGGAGTGGGCGCTGGGAGCGCAGGGGCTCCGGCTCTCCCACCGCCCACTCCAGCACCATGCTCTCGGCGGGGGCGTCGGGAACGGGGTCGGCCTTGCGATAGCCGAACAAGACCACCTGGTCGAAGACCTCCCGTTCAGGGTCTGGGAAGGCCCAGCATCGCATCCGCCCGTAGTGGGTGGACAGGTAGCGGGCCGAGACCGCGAGGCGCTGCCGTGGCACGATGAAGACCAGCAGGCCGCTCTCGGCCAGGTAGCGCGTGGTTTGCGTCAAGAAGGCGTGCTCCGTCCGCTTGTCTTCGGAATCAAAGTCATACGGCGGATTCAAGAGCAGCAGGCCGAAGGCCCCGTTCGCTATCGAGGTGGCGAACAGGTCCGAGGCCAGGGTGCGGTGGAGCACCTTCTCGGCCTCCTCCGCCCGGTCGCGGTGCAGCTCCACGCCGTAGGTCTCGATGGACAGAGCCTGCCCCGTACGCGATACGGGGGCGTTGGGCCTGTCCAGACGCTCGGCCAACCGCTCAAGGGCGTCCCCGGCCCCGCAGCAGGGGTCGAGGATGCGGATGGTCTCCCGGCCCCGGTGGTAGTAGCCGGTGGGGGTGTGAATCAGCTCGGCGATCAGGTCCACCACCCGCTCGGGAGTGGGGTAGTAGCCCCCTTTGGCTTGTGCAGCGAGTCTCATGTCGTCTCTCCTTTCTCATGCCGCTTCAGGCGGCGATTGCCAGGTCCTTGTGGCGAGTGTCGATGCCGACCACCTCTCCGACGCCCACGTTGCGCTGGTAGCACAGGACCTGGTGCGTCCCGATGCTCTCGGCGCACGCCGTGCAGAAGGCGGTTATCAGCTCGGCGCGGGCAGCGACGGTCATCCGCCGCACCAGCATCGATCCGCCGTCCGGCAGAGCCTGCCCCGTACTCGATACGGGGGTGTGGCGGTAGAGCATGACCGTGGGGTCGCGCCGCTCCGCCTCCGTGGCGGGCCGGTAGAAGTGGGGCTGCCCCGACCGGCACAGGTGCTTCGATCCGTCGTGCTCGCAGTAGCGGCAGGTCTTCCCGTCGGGGGAGAACCGCTGCCATGCCCCGTGGTTGCGCTGTCCGCGCCGCTTGCTGTTGCGCTTGGCCCGCTTCAGGGTCCTATCCATCGGACGCCTCCCTGGGCAGCGTCAGCCTGCCCGACGACACCGCGTCGGACAGGTCTTCGCGCAGCTTCTTGGCCTTGGGGGAGCACCGGTAGGCCGAGACGCCCACCGATTGCAGCGGGACTATCTCCCCTTCCTCCAGGCCCCGCTCCCAGAGCCATCCGGCCCAGGTGCCGTGGAGGGGCAGCGGGCTGCGCTTGTCGAGGAATCGGTGGTGGAGAGCCGGGGCATCCTCCTCCGACTGCGCCAGCAAAAGGAAGGAGTCCTTCTCGTATCCGAACTCCGCCGTTTTCGTGTACACCAGGGCGTGCCATCCGCCGGTCGCCGGCAGGCGGGCGATCTTGGTCGTCCAGGTGCCGATGGTCTCGTACGGGATGATGCACCGCTGGTAGCCGCCGTGAAGCGCCATCCCGTCCGCGCCCTTGATGATGTGGGCAACGTCCGGGGGCTGCTTGAGGAGCGACGCCCAGATCGCCTTGAGCGCCGTCTGGGAGCCGACCATCGAGACGAACCAGAGGCCCTCGGTCTGTTCGTCGCGGGCGAAGGCGTCGGCGGTTGCCGAGAAACCCCCGGCGGTGATCGTGAACAGGTCTTCGGGGTCGATGGTGTGAGTCTGCAACATGGGCAGTCTCCTTTCGTTCCTTGATGTGGGTGATTCAAGCGCGGGAGGGTGTCCCCCCGCGTGAGAGCCGGACGGCGTGGGCCGTCAGGACATGAGGCCCCGTTCCTTGAGGCTTACGAACCGCTCCCCGCCGATGACCACGTGGTCCAGCAACTCGATGTCCAGCAGCTTGCCCGCCTGGACCAGCTCGCGGGTGAGGGCCGCGTCCTCGGGGCTAGGGGTCGGGTCGCCGGAGGGGTGGTTGTGGCTGACGATGATGCTGGGGACGGCCTCGATGACCGCCGGGCGGAAGACCTCGGCGTTCCGGACGATGGCCGAGGACACGTTGCCCTGGTAGATGACCCGCTGGCCCATGACCTGGTTCCTGGTGTTGAGCAGGAGCACCCGCAGCTGCTCCTGGGCCAGGGGAGCCATCTCCGGTCCCAGCAGCCTGCGCACGTCTTCGGGGCAGGAGATGACGGGCAGGTCCTCCATGGGACGCTCCGGGTGGAACTCGACGGCGTAGCGCACCGCCAGCTCGCCCAGCAGGTTCAGGTTGCTCCGCAGGGCGTCCAGCAGAACGGCGTCCCTGGTGGTGGTCTTCTTCTTCGTGGTCATGTCGGCCTCCTTCGCTATCGGTTAGAACAAAGAGCGGGGCCGCCCCCTTTAGGTGAGAGCGGCCCCGTGGTTGCGCCTTCGGGAAGGCGTCACTCTGCGGTTGTGGGACTAGAAGGGAGAGGCGCCGACCGGCTGCTCGATGTCCGCGGCGTCGCCGTTGCCGTTGCGGGAGTCGAGGAACACGACCTCGGAGGCGTGGACCTCGGTGCGGTGGCGGCGCTGGCCGTCGTCGCCCTCCCAGCTGTTCTGGACGAGGCGTCCGGCGACGTAGATGCGGTCGCCCTTGGCGACGTACTGGTTGACCGCCTCGGCGGTGTTGCTCCAGCAGACGATGTTGTGCCAGTCGGTCGCGTCCTCGCCCTCCTTGCGGTAGCGCTCGGTCGCCAGCCGCAGCTTGGTGACGGCCGTGCCGCCGGGGGTGTACTGCATCTCCGGGTCCGTTCCGACCCTGCCCAATAGCTCGACTTTGTTGATGGTGCGTGCCATTTGATTCTCCTTGTGTGTGAAGTGGCGCGGTCTTGCCGCGCCCGTCTTGAATGAAAGCGGGGCCGCCCCCTGTAGAAGGGAAGACGGCCCCGTCCTGCGCTCCCAACAGGGGAAGCGTCTAGGTGTTCACCCGCACGTACTCCGACTCGCTCTCGGTGACGATCTCGGCCCGGACCACCGGGTCGAGGGCCTCGTTCAGCCTGCGGTGGTTCACGGAGTACCTGGTGGAGCTGACGAGGGTGACCGTGCGGCCCCCCACCGTCGCCTTCGAGTCCCCCTGCCGGCGCATCCACGCCTTCAGGGTGTCCAGCGCGGCGCGCTTGGCCTTTTCGGGCTCCTTGATGGACTCCTGAGCCTCTGCGTAGGCCGCCACCGCGTCCCGTGCCTCTTCGTCGCTCACCTCCTTGTCCTCTATCTCCGTCTCTTCGCTCGTTTCCGCCGCTCCCGGCAGGCAGACCGCCAGGAAGGGGCAGCTTCGGCACTGCCAGCTGGTTGCGGAGAAGTCCCGCTCCGGCAGCGCGTCGGGGTCAGGCCCGCTCCGGACGTGGTGAGCGGCAAGCTCACCGAGCCACTCGCAGGCGTCCTGCAAGGCCCGCTCCAGCCGTCCGGCGGGAATCCGCTCCCAGTCCCAGGTGCGAGCTCCCGTGTCCATCGTGGCGATGACCGCGTCCCGCAGGTCGCCGAACTCGCCGAGCGAGTAGAAGGCGGCCTGGGCCACCGACGCCGGGTGGCTGCGCTCGGCTCCCAGCGTCTGCCAGCGGCGGAACGCCTCCGGCCCCCGCGTCTTGATCTCGACGACCATCGGGTCGCCGTAGGCGGGACCGTGCGTCTCTCCCTCGAAGAGGAAGAGCTGCGGCGCAGCCGCTTCGTCCCCCTCTATCGGCAACCGCACCGCGCCGTCGGGGTGTCCGGTTACCAGCAGATTGGGGCCTACCCGCACGGTCACCTGCCGCGGGTCCTGGGCATTGGCGGCATCGACCTTCCAGCCCGCCCGCTCCATCGCCCGAACCACCACCGGCTCAAGGGCGTTGCCCGCCTCCATCGCCGTCAGCGACTCCTCGCTGGGGGGATTCGTCGGCTCGTAGCCGGTCGCGGCGTACCAGAGGGCGCGGCGGCAGCCCAGGGCTGACGATGCCCGCACCTCCAGGTTGCCGTCTGCGTCGAACCGCGCCGTGGGACGGGAGAAGACCTCCGCCCTGTCGTCAATCGTCGTTACCATCGTCGTCGCCTCCTTCCTGTAAGTGAGAAGCGGGGCAGCCCGTGAGACCGCCCCGCCTCGATGCCGGTGTCCGTGCGGCTTATGCGGCCTTCGCCTCGACCGCCTGCTCCGTCTTTCTCTCCTCCCTGGCCTTCAGGTGGGCCTTGAGGATGTGCGCTATCCCGTCGCCGAGTCCGAGGATCGCCACGCTCTTGCCGTCGGGCATCGTGTTGAAGAACGGCTGCATCTCCTGAATCCCCCGGCACTGATCGATGATTTCCTCCAGGGGAGTCCCGCGCCGCAGGTGCAGGGAGATCAACCGGCAGGCCAGCTCGGTGACGCCGTGCTGGAAGCTGCCTCCCTTGCCCAGCCAGCCGAAGACCTCGAAGGGCTCTCCGTCCTCGTCCGTCGAGACGGTGACGTAGAGGTTGCCGAACTCCGTCTGGAGCTTGGTCGTTGTGCTGGGCAGGCTGCGGGGCCTGGGCCGTGTCGTCGCGGTCATGGCCTGCCCCCTTCCGCCCGGCAGAGGGGGAGCGTCCGGCTGCACTCGACGGCCTTCAGCTTCCCGTAGGCCCGCACCATCTCGGCGTCGCCCGTGAACGACTCGGCCTCGATGCGGGTGTCGAACCGCCCGAACGGGTCCGTCCCGAAGCCGCCCCGGTAGGCGACGGCGTGGTAGTGGATGCCCGGCGGGCAGTCACGGAGGTGCGGGAGCGCTGGAGCGTAGCGGTCGAAGTAGCCCGCCACCTTCAGCGCCATCTCCCTCTCGTTGTCGTCGCCCAGGCCGAGCAGCGTCCTGACGATGGGCTCCTCGCAGTCCTCCTCGGCGAAGGTGGGCGTGAACATGGCGGACCGGACGCAGGCGGGGATTGCGGCCCACCGCTCCCGGCTGAGCTTCAGCCCGCCGTGGCTGGGCGTCCAGACCCGCCAGACGCCCTCGGCCAGCTCCTCGATGTCGTGTGTCCAGCCCCAGGGTGTGCTTACCAAGGTCTCAGTCGTTGTCATAGCTCGTAGCCTCCTTGTCCTGTAATGAAGGAGCGGGGCCGCCCCCCGAAGAGACGACCCCGCTCGAAACCGAACCCGATTGACCGGCAGACCTAGGCGGCCTGGGCCTGCTGCATCTGCCGCAGCTTGTTGGCGGCGGCCTCCACGAGCGGCCCGAGCTCGGTGCCGTCCAGGTCGTTGATGCTCTTGCCCGTCCGGTCCAAGACGGCCGTCCGCACCTGGTCCTCGTCGAGGCCCTGCTCGGCTGCGATCTCGACGAGCCGCTTCCGCAGCTTTTCAATCTGGGACTCGCTGCGCCCGCCCTGCGCCTGGCCGGAGTTGCCGTTGGTCTGAGCGGGGACGCGTTGCGGCTGCGGCGGGTTGCCGGCCTGCGGCTGGTCGCCGTAGAACCCGTTGCCGAATTGGACGCCGAAGCTCCTGAACGCCCGCTTCATGCCGTCGGTCACGGCCGCCTTGATGGCCGTGTCGTGGCCGTCCAGGGTGTCCTCGGCCACCGGGTGGACGCCGATGTCGGCGCGGGGCAGCGCGCCCGCGACGGTGACCCGCACCGGGGCGCTGTAGCCGAGCGAGACCTTCACCTCGCCCGTCTGGGTGTCGACGGTCTCGACCTGGCGCAGCGTCACGTCGCCGGCCAACTCGTAGCCCCAACCGCCGTAGCCGAAGATGCGGTTGGCCTGCTCGATGACGACGTGGCCTTCGAGGTAGTCGAAGCTGCGCCCGCCGCGCCCCTTGCGCTGGGAGGCCAGCGCCGGGTTCAGGGGCTGTCCGAGCGCCTGGCTGACGGCGGGCGAGAGCCCGTCCCAGAGCAGCTCGTGCTCGCTGACGATTGCGGCGTCGGGCTTGTGCCCGTTGCCGTTGACCTGGACGAGGCCGTTGCCCGTCCCGTTGCCGTGCCCGTTGTTGTTGCCGTTCTTGTTGAACATTTCGTGTCTCCTTCTTGTCAGTGGTGTTGTGTCCTGTAGCGAATGAGCAAGTTGCGGGTTCCCTACGGGAATCCGTGGGCGGGCAAAGCCCGTCGTGCATGGGGCATAGGTCCTCCTGTGCGGTGAGAGTGGGAACCGGCGAGGCGGGAGCAAGTCCCGTTAGGAGAGGCGGGGTGGGGTGGGAAGCCCGCAGAAAAGCGGCGGGGAGCCGCTAGCGGGCGGAGCGGGCCGCCTGTGAGAGCAGGCGAAGGAAGGCGGGCCGTCCGTGGGGAAGGGCGGCAAGCTCGCCCACGTCGCCGACGCCTGCGGGGAGGGCGACGGCGGCGGCCCCGCGCCCGAGCAGGGTCAGAAGCCGCTCCGTCGCCTCACGGCCCGCGTCGTCGTTGTCGAAGGCGAGGAAGACGCGGGGGCAGCCGCGCAGGGCTGCGGCGACCCGCTCCATGCCCTGGGTGCCCAGGGCAGCGACGGCGGGGAGACCCCATCCGGTAAGGGCGAGCCAGTCGAAGACCCCCTCGGCGACGACCGCCCAGGGCGGCGCAGGGCCGAGGCGCCCGAGGCCCAGCACCGGCTTGGGGCCGGGCGGAGCCTGGAAGCGGGGCGTCCGGTCGGGGTCTATGGCCCGCCCGACGAGCCAGCGGACGAGGCCGCCGGTTGCCTGCCCCGTACTCGATACGGGGTCGGGAACGACCACCATCCCGGCGAACCGCTCCGCTCCCCGCTCCATGAACAGCCCGCAGTCCCGGATGCGCTTCTCCGAGAAGCCGCAGGACTCCAGGGCTTGCCGCAGCCCGCTGCCCGGCGCATAGCCGAGACCCAGGCGGGCTGCGGCGGACTGGCCGATGCCCCGTGAGGCCAGGTACTCCCGCGCTTCTGGGCAACGCCGGAGGCGTCCGGCGTAGAAGCGCGCCGCCGCCGTCAGCAGGGCGGGGTCGCGGGGAGGCAGCGCGGCGGACCTCGGACGCCGCGTTCCGGCTGGACGAGTGGCGGCCCTGGGCGCAAGCCCTGGGCTGCCGTCCAGCCGCGCGATGGCTTCGGGCAGCGACAGGCCCTCGGCCCGCTGGATGAAGTCCAGCACGTCGCCGCCCTCGCCGCAGCCGAAGCAGTAGAACCGCTCCGAGTCGCCGTACACCGTGAAGCTGCCCTCCCCCTCGTCGTGGAAGGGGCAGACGCCCTGGCGGACCCTTCCACGACCGCGCAGCCGCACCCCTGCGGCCTCCACCGTATCGCCCAGGGGGTGCCGGGCCTTCAGCGCGGTGATGTCCACGTTGGCCGTGACCATCACGCACCTCCGTTCAGGGGCCGGAGGCCCCGGAGGCTGCGCCGCGAGACGACCTTGCCGGGCCGCCAGCGCATCCCCAGGACCGCCACGACCTCGAGCGATCCGCCGTCGCTATGGGGCGCCAGCGCGGCGGCCCGTCCCGTGCCCTGGCTGTAGACCAGGGCGCCGCGGCCGCCGAACCGCCGCTTCACCAGCTGCGTCCACTCGGAGAAGGCCCACCGAGCCTCCTTCGTCTCCGCTTTCTCCGCGTCCACGCCGGCGAGGACCGCCAGCGCACCGTCCACGTCTCCCGCCTGCCGGAGACGCCTCGCCTCGTGGACGCTCTTGGCCACGCTCGGTATCTCCGTCGCCGATGCCGTCTCCGGCTCCTGCGCCTTGAACAGCGCCGCCATGAGCTGGTCGACCAGCTCTTCGAGGCTGCGCCGGGGCCTGTCCACCGTGTCCATCGACCGAGTTCCAGTTGCCAGTGTTGCCGTCGTCATCGTGCACCTCCTTAGTGCCTTTGCTTTGTTGCCTTGATTGCCTTCGATCTGCGCCCGCTTGCGGGCAAAGAAGAAGGGCCGCCCCCGGATGGGAGACGGCCCTTTGCGTTGAGTTGGGATGGGTATGAGGGAGCCGGAGGCCCCGTCGTCAGCGGCGACGGACCCTCCCTACCGGACGCCGGGGCATGAACCGCCGGAGCAGCACCGCCCCGATGCCCAGCCCGACGAGGTTCAGGAAGAAGAGCTCCACGTCGAGCGTCAGCAGCGGCGCCGCAACGACCAGGGCGACCGTCCCGGCCACGACGACCCGCTTCCGCTTCCACCACGGCTGCTTCTCAGGGGCCTTGACCGGGGCGTCCGTCACCTGTGCGTAGGCCGTCCAGATGGGCAGCCCGATGAGCGCCTCCAGCTCGGTTATCACCACGCCGGCCGAGCAGCCCCCGGTGTGACACTTGACCTCGATGCCGTTGCCGTCCGGTCGCTGCCGGAACGCCAGCCCGTCCGACTTGCCGCCGTGACAGATGGCCGTCGTCGTCCAAAACCAGCCCCGCTCGAAGCTGACCCGGTGCGGCAGCAGGTTGGCGACCCGCATTGCGCTCGGCCCCACGTACTGTTCCGTCCTGTCCTGTGTCCGTGATTCGTCCATGCCTATGTACCTCCTTGCTGATTGGTATGCCGTTGCCGTTGAACCCGTGCATCCGTTCCGAAGACGCACTCCGCCCATGGTCGAATGCCGAACGCGGAAGACGGAGTGGGGTGAAAGAAGACGCAGCTCGACCCAGGGTGGATACCGTCCGGCTTGGGGGAAAGCTGCGAAACGTGAAGCGGCCAGCCTGCTTCTCAGTCGCAGACCGGCGCGTGTCGAAGCTGCGGCCCTGGCTGTGAGACAGCGGTGCCGCAGGCATGTTGAATCGGTCGGGGCGAAAGACGCACTCCGACCGACTGGGCGAGGACGAGGCGCAGAAGGCGCTCCATCCTCAGAGTCCAGCGGATGGAGCGATCAACCCCAGCCGCCAGACCGGTGTCCAGCGGGAGAAGCGATCAACTCCAATCGCCGGACGGGTGCCCAGCGGGAGAAGGACTTACGTCAAACTCCAACCGCCGGACGTGGACCGAGGACGAAGGACCTACGTCAAACTCCGTCGTTTCGGTCCGTGCTGCTTGCGGAGAGCTACGTCAAATCCGCAGCGGCAGCAATTCCCTCGTGGGAGACCTTCCAGAGAGCGAATCATCCGTCAAGTCAGACCCGGGCAACAGGGATCGCGCCCCCAGGTTTCTATGGTCGGAAACCTTGGTTGAAAGCCAAACAGTGCAGACATTATTACCCACCTAAGACCCGATGTGAAGGCTTTCGGGCCTTCCGCGCCAAAAGTGTTCACAAGACTTCACGGAAGTTCACTGGCAGACGGAGCGGCAACACGCCGGGCTATTTCCACCAGAGTCTGAGCGTCAGCGTGTGCAGAAGCTCCCGCTTTCTCAGCGCCCTCCGCGTGTCGGAGAGCGCTGTCTTCCGCCAGTTGACCTGCCCGTTGCGGTCGAAGCCCCGCAGCGGAAACGTCGCCGGGGGAAGCGTCAACCCGTGCCCTTCCAACAGCGTCAGCTCCAACGCCAGGAACCGCTCCTCGGTGCGCAGCCAGGACAGGCTCTTTCCCGCGTCGGGATGAACGGCCTTCAGCTCCCGCCACTCGACGATCAGGGGCCAGACATCCCCGAACACGTCCTCGTCGTCCTCGGCGGGCTCCAACGTCACGAGGTCGGGGTACTCCCGCCTGAGCGAAGACCTCTTCCTGGGCTGCGGGCCGGCGCCGTTCGCCTTCGCCTCGTCCCCGGCGCCCCCCGCCGTCCTCCGCTCCGCCTGTTCCCGCTCCCGCTGGCGAAACCCCTGCGCCATCTCCTCCCGAATGGCCCTGTCTCTGTCCTCGCTGGCCCTGTTGTTCTCCCGCATCTCCTTGCCAAGCTCCTCGAAGCCGCCCTCCAAGTCCTCCAGACGGTCCGCCAGCCTGTCGTTGCGGTCCCGCTGCTCAGCGGCTGCGGAGCCCACCCCCGACTGGAGCGCCTTCTCCAGCGCCCCCCGGATGCGCCGCGTCAGCACACCCTCGTCGAGGCTGGCGTCCAGAGTCCTGCGGTCCACCCCCAGGACCTCGGCCGCCTTCTTGCGCCCGTTGTCCCGCTCCAGCTCCTGCAACAGCGACATGAGCCGCAGGTGGTGCATGTCCCGCACGCTCCTGCCCTTCTCGACCACGTCCTTCTTCGGTTCCATAAGCCCTCCTCCTTGCGCCGGCCTTAGTCCCCGGTCTCGCCCCCGACCAAGGCCCGGCTCTTCACGGGCTGCGACATGTGGACCACCTGTAGGGGGAAATGCGGGATTCCGGCCCGTTTCCGCTCTTCTTTCTTGCGGCCCCGCTGCGCCCCTTTTTGCGGAGCGAAGCCGACCTGGGGCCTTAAGTCCAAGTGTTCACAACTTCTGCGCAATTTCGGCCCCATTTGTTCCTGTTTCAGCTTTGCCGTGACCTCGCTTGCGACTTCGCAACAAACTTCGTTTTCTTGTACAGCCCCCATACTGCACGGGAGGGTGTCTTTTGCCAAGAACCTCAAAAGGGACGACAAAAATGTCGCCCCTTTTGGGCAGTTTCCACCGTCATTTCGTTTGTTCAAACTCTGTTGCAGAAGTTGCGAATCGTTGATTTGCGGCAATAGGCAGAGAGGTGGACGAGATGGCGCTGAAATCGAAACTCCGGTCACTCAGGCGGTTCATCCCCCTGGCATCCGCGCTGCTCCTGGCGGCGCTGGTGGCGGTTCCGTCCAGCGGCATCGCCCGGGCCCAGGCCCCGCCTGACGAGCTGACCCTCGTCAACGCCGACCGGGATTTCGTCGAGCGCAAGAAGGGCGGCGAGTTCGTCGCCCGGCCCCTCTTCGACCGCGAGATCGCGGACCTCTTCTACGCCGTCCGGGACGCCGACACCGGCGACTGGATAAGCGCCATGTACCGCGTCAAGGGCGGGGAGAAGAAGAGAGGCGACGGCTGGGAGTACTCCTGGGAGTACCCCGACCTCGACGAACACCCCGACCTCGACCCCGACCGGGCCTACCTGCTGGTCATGCTGGCCACGGCCGAGGACGGGTTGAGGGGCGACTTCTACGCCGTCGTCCCCATCTACCAGCCGGGCCGCATCTGGGACAAGATCCTGTCCGCCCTCAACCCCGGACGCTGGGCGAGGGCCTTCGCCGGCTGGATGATCGAGGGCGTCCACGGAACCCTCTGCGGCGTCGTGGAGCGTGCCAGCGGCGAGGACGCCGACAACTGCCGGAGGGAATCCGGCAGATGAGCGACATCCTCACCGGCACCCCTCCCGACCTCACCTACGCCAACGATATGGTGCGCCATGCCTGGATGGTCGTCTGGGCCATCACGTCGGGCGCGCTGGTGGTGATCCTCGGCTGGATGGGCCTCAGCCTCATCGTCTCCGAGCATCTTGGACGCCAGCAGGCGGGCTGGCGGGAGATGGTCCCCCGCCTGGTGCTCGGCCTGGTGGCCGCAGCCTCGTCCCTCTGGTGGTGCGCCCTGGTCCTGGACGTTGCCGACGCCGTGTCCGGCTTTATCGCGGTCTCCCTGAACGTCACCGCCGGAGACATGCTCCGCTCGACGCTTCGCACCCTGATGACGGCGGTGGAGGCCGGGAGCGTGGGCATGGCCCTGCTCCTGGCGGTCCTCTACCTGGTCTACGGCTTCTTCGTCCTCTACGTCATCGTCCAGATGGTGCTGCGCCTCGCGTTGATCGACATCCTCCTGGCCCTGGCCCCGATCGCTTTGGGGCTTTGGATTCTGCCCCACACGGCGGGCTGGGGCCGCCACTGGCTGCGCCTCTTCATGACGACGGTGTTCCAGCAGGCCATCCAGCTCATCGCGTTGGCGCTTGGGTTCGGCTTCCTGAAGGAGTTCGCCGCCATCGCCGCCTTCGAGCCGGTGCAGGACCTGATCTGGAAGCTCCTGATGTCGGTGGCCTTCGTCTACATGGCGACCCGCGTCCCGTCGATGCTCGGCAATCACGGCACCTTCGACTCCTGGCTCTCGATGCTCTACTTCGGCATGAACCTGCCCTCGTCGCTGATGCGCTCGGCCCGGACCATCGGCTTGGTGGCGGGCGGCGCGGCGGGAGGGCCGGGAGGCATGGCCGTCGGAGCGATGGCGGCCAGCGCGGGCGTTTCGGCCGCCGCCAGCGGCCTCAGCTCGGCGGCCTCGATGGCGACCCCATCGGCAGGCGGGGGAGACGGCGGCGGCGAGCCCAGGAGCAGCGGGGAGTAACGACGAAATCCACCGGCGCGGACGAGACCCGCGCCAGGCGAACGACACGACGGAGGACCAGCGATGTGCAGATAACGGGGAGTCACCGAGGCGATAAGACGAACAGCTGAACGCCGGGGCCGCGAGGGCCACCGGCAACGGAGAGGAGCGATAGGAATGGAACAACTGACACAGACCATCTCGAACCTGGTGGGCATCCTGCTGGGCGTCGTGGGAGCGGTGGGCGTGGGCTTCTTCATCTACGGCGCGTACATGTACCTCACCGCCAGCGGCGCGCCCAACCAGATGGAGCGCGGCAAGAGCGCCATGATGACCGCCCTCGCCGGCATCGTCCTGGCCCTGGTCGCCTACGGCGTCGTGGAGCTGGTGATGAACGCGGTCGTGGACCCGGGAATCGAGGTGGACGACGTGCTGCCAGAGCCGCAAGCGCCGGACTCCGGTTCCAGCGGCGACGGCGGCGACACCAACTAGAACGACGTGAGGAAGGAGAACGAGAGACATGAGAGAACACGAGGTCCCAACTCACGTACAGGCCGAGGACAGGGTGCTGCTGGGGTTCACCTTCCCGCAGGTCGTGGCGGTGATGGCGGTGTGCGCCATCTCCTACGGGGCATACCGCTACGCCCCCGTCGGCCCGTCCGAGGTGCGCATGGCCCTGGCCGTCGTCCTCGGACTCGTCGGCGTGGCGATGGTGGTGGGAAAGATAGGCGGTCGGCGGCTGCCCCTGGTGGCCGCCGACCTGCTGAAGTACCGGCTGGGGGCGCGGCGCTACGCCGGGCCGGTGTCCCAGCTGGTGAGAAGCGAGCCGCCCGCGCCCCCGCAGCCGGTGAAGACCGGACCCGGCCCCATTCGGCTGATGGTCAGGAAAGCCCGGCGCGGATTGCGGAGGCAGCGCAAGAAGACACGCCAGAGCAGGGAGCGCCGCAACGGACGGATGCGCTGGTTCGGGAAGCGCAGAGGTAAGGACGGCAGGAACCGCCAGCGTCACGACAACATGGCCGAGACGCTGGAGATCAGGCGCCGGAAACCCCACAGGGGCTTTCTCGCCATCGCGGCTCTCGCCGTCCTGGCGGCGGCGGTCGTGACCGTCCCCCAGGCGGCACTGGCCGACGACCACGAGCCGTGGCGGGACGAGATCGACTTCGAGGTGAAGGAGCCCGTCACCGGACGGCGGATATTCGTCGAGGCGCTCACCGTCTCCGGCGACCGGGCCGCCGTCACGTTCCGGGCCGCCACCGCCCTGGACATCCGGGTGCGGGCCTTCGGCGGCCCGCAGGGGAGCTGGCTGCGCTTCTGGGGCTCGGCAACGCTGGCCGAGGGGGAGAGCACCGACTACTCCCTCCCCCTCCACGGCCCGGCGCCGTCCTTCACCGTCTCGTGGGAGGACACCCTCGGCCAGGCCGGGGCACTGACCGTCAAGCACGAGCAGATCCCGTACCCGCTCCCCGCCGCCCTGGGCGAGCTCTGCGACCTGCGGCTCACGTCCCTGGGCTGGACGCCGGGAGCGCTCAGCGGCGTCATCGAGTCCGAGTGCGTCACGCACACCGATCACCCGGTGGAGCTTCAGATGGTGGCCGGGCACCAGAGCGTCACCGAGACGTCCCTGATGGACGGCCAGGTGACGGCAGTCACGGGGACCATCGCCGCCGCGACCGGCGCGTCGCAGGCAAGCGTCTCGTTCGTCCTGGGCGGCGAGACCACCTTCCGCCTTCCCATTGGGGACGGTCAGGCGATTCACGCCGTGAGCCTGGACGTGAGCCTGGAGGCGAGCCTCCGCATCCCCATCCCCCCGCTGACGCAGCTCACCCACCACCCGGAGCGGGTGGAGCAGGTCACCAGGACCGTGCACCTCCATCGCCCGGGGGACAGCGACTCCGACAGTGAGACGGCGACGGCCACCTGCGAGGACGGCGCCACGGCGTCCGCCACCGCGACGGCGTACGCCTACGTCCCCAGCGCCACCATCGCCAAGCAGGTGACGGTGGACGTCCTGCACAAGGAGCACGTCAAGGCCGAGACGGTGGAGCGGTCGCCCATCACGAGGACCAGGGGCGAAACGATGTCTCTGGCGTCCGCCATTGGCAGCGACGACCCCTTCGAGGCGCTGGTCCTGCCCGAGCCGGAACCGGAAGAGCCGCCCGCCGAGCAGGAGCCCGCCGGCGGCCCCGTATCGAGTACGGGGCAGGCTCTGCGCCATTGGTTCGACCTGCTGGGATGGGAGTGGCCCTGGTGAGGCCCGCGATTGCGGTCACCCTGCTGGCCGGGGCTGCGCTGGCGTCAACCGGCGCGGCCCCGGCGGAGGAGCAGGAGATGCTCCGCCAGTTCGACCGCGTGCTCACGGCGATGGCCTACGCCGCCTCCGGCATCTGCGTCTTCGCCATCGTCTGGGCCGGTTTCATCCTCATGGCCGAGGGAGGCGAGGAACGCGGCGGCGGCAGGGCAAAGGCCGCCGTCGTCATGGCGGTGGTGGGCCTCGTCCTGGTCCTGTCGGCCAAGGGCGTGGCCGCGCTGCTCAGCAGCGGCCTTGTGGACTTCCCAACCCCATAGAGCAAAGGAATCAACCGAATTGAAGAAGCTGCTTGAACGAATCACAAGACGCGGAGGGGAGACCCCGCCAAGGGAGTCCACCGCTCCGCAGGAGATGCCGGAGGGCCAACTCCCCACGGAGTCAGCACCCGGTGGAACGACGGAGGCCCCTCCCAAGCTCCCGCCCGAGCTGCCCCTGTTCTTCATGCTGTCCCACCTCGACGACGACGGTCCCGTGCGCCTGGACGGGGTGAATCTGGGGGTGTGCGAGGTGATGGGCCTGGAGCTGGACGAGCCGAAGCTGGGGGCCTTCGCCGGGGCGCTCAACGCCCTCGACTTCCCCGCGCAGCTGCTCATCAGGCAGCACGCGCCGCGTCTGGAACGCCTGCGAGACGACCTTCGGGAGACCCAGCCGAAGGACCTACCCCCGCAGACGAGGGAGGCCGCCGAGTCCCTCCAGCGGCTGCTCACCGAGCTTGAGGCCCGCGACGGCATCCTCGACCGGCGCTTCTACGCCGTGTGCGAGTTCGGCCGCATCGACGACCTACGGGGCCTGCTGGCTAGGGCCGGGCTCTCCGTCCACCCGCTGAAGGGCAGGCAACTCCGCATGTTCCTGGCGGCAGCCGCCCTGGGCGGCTCACCCACAGAGTTCGACGAGGAGAGTCCCACCGAGGTGGCGGTTGGCCGACGCGACATCCGCGTCGGCGGGAGCCTCGTGCGCTCCCTTCACCTGGGCAAGTGGCCCCGGTCATTGACCCCCGGCTTCCTCCAGGGGCTGATGGCAGCCGGAGCGCCGATGGACCTGTCCGTCCACGTCGGCCCGATACCGGCGGAGCAGGCGGCCAGGACCCTGGAGTGGCAGAAGGTGCGCTTCGAGTCGGCCCAGTCCCTCTCCTTCAAGCGGGGCCGCACCATGTCCCCCGAGGCGGAGATCGCCCTGGAGGACATCACCCGTCTCCGCGACGAGGTCCAGCGCGGGCGCGAGCGGCTCTTCCACGCCTCCCTGTCCGTGACCCTTCACGCGAAGGACGAGGCGTCGCTGAGGGAGATGACCCAGCGGGCGAAGGCCCACTTCGCCGCCACCCTGGGCAAGCTGGACAACCTGGCCTTCCGCCAGCGGGAGGGGCTGCTTTCGACCCTGCCGCTGGCCCTCAACGCCGTGGCCGAGTGGCGCAGCCTGGACACGTCCAGCATCGCCCGGCTCTTCCCCTTCTCGCCGCCGGACCTGGACACCCGGAGCGGCACCCTCTACGGCATCGACATGCGGGCCTGCTCCCCGGTGGTCTACGACCCCTGGGACGGGACGCACATGAACGCCAACACCGCCGTCCCCGCAAGGTCGGGCAGCGGCAAGAGCTTCGCCACCAAGCTGGGCGTGCTCAGGGGTCTGACCAGGGGCATCACCGCCTACGTGATCGACCCGGAGGGCGAGTACGCGGACATGGCCCGCGCAGCGGGCGGGCGGGTGCTTTCGCCGGGCGTCCCCGGCCAAGGCATGAACCCCTTCGTCATCGACAAGGGCGACTCCGAGGAGCTTCTCCAGCGCATCGGCAGCCTGAGACGCCTCATAGAGGTGATGGTCGGAGAGAGTCTCGGCGCGGAGCGGCGGGCCTCCCTCGACCACGCCCTGGCGGGCTACTACGCCCAGTCCAGGGAGCGCACCGGCTTCCGCGATTTCTACAAGTACCTTCAGGAAGACGAGGCGGGAGACGCGGGTCTGGCCCGCCTGCTGAGGCCCTTCGCCACCGGCAGCCTGAGACACCTGCTCTCCGACGAGGGCGACGACCTGCTGGGCAACGAGGCCCTCGTCACCGTCTTCGACCTGCGGCTGCTGGAACCGGAGCTGCGTCCCGCCGCCGCGATGGTCTGCACCGAGACGGTCTGGGCCGCCGCGGCTCAGGACCCCAAGCCGAGGCTTCTAGTGGTGGACGAGGTGTGGTCGATCATGCAGCACCCCGAGGGGGCCGCCTTCATGGTCAGCATGGCGAAGCGCGCCAGAAAGCACCGGCTGGGGTTGCAGTTCATCACCCAGGACGTGCAGGACCTCCTCTCCGAGGACTCGTCCCGCACCATCACCGGCCATTCGGGAAGGGCGCTCCTCCAGAACGCCGCCTTCAAGCTGCTGCTCCAGCAGGACGCCGCCGCCATCAGGACCGTCGGCGACGCCTTCGACCTGCCCGAGGACCTCCAGCGCTGGCTCCTGTCGTGCCCCAGGGGAGACGGGTTGCTGCTGTCGAAGGGCAACCGCTTCCCCGTCCGCATCGAGGCCACCCCGGAGGAGACGGCGGTCATCGAGTGGACGCCCGGACGCCATTAGAGAAAGGAATAACACTATGAAGCTGAACCCGAAGGAAATCCTGTTTGGAAACGACACCGAGAAGAAGCCCGTCCTGCTGACGGTGACGCCGCCCCGCGCCGGGGAGCGCACCCTGCTGGGCGTGGAGAACATGCTCGGCTCCATCGCGGTGCCGGAGCCCTTCTCCCTGGAGCTGGCCGGCGACATGGACGGCGTCACCCTCATGGCCCGGTGCCTCGACGACGAGGTGGTGCGCGGCCAGCTCTCCGCCCACTATCCCCAGGCCTGCATCCGGAAGGTGGACCCGGACGACGATCCCCTGTGCATGGGCGAGGGCGAGCAGGCGTGGAGCATGACCCTGCGGGCCGACGGCCCCGAGTACGTCCCCCTGCGAACCTTCCGCGACGACGACCTGCTCGATCCCGGCTCAGACCCCCTCATCGCCCTCATGGGCGCTCTCTCCAACATCAACAAGGGTGAGCGCGTCGTGGCGCAGCTGATGCTGCGCTCCCTTGGCCCCGACTGGTCGCAGGAACACCTGGACAAGGCCCACAAGCGGCCCGGCATGGAGCCGAGGGAGCCCGCCTACACCTTCCAGACCAAGCCTCTGCAGATGGACGGCATCACGATGGCCGTCCTCGGCCTGGGCGCGCTTGCGGCCCTCAAGGGCTACCTGTGGGTGCAGGACGGCGAGATATGGAAGGCGGCGCTCCTGGGGATAGGCTCGGCCCTGGGGCTGGCGGCCGGCGGCTGGGCATGGCACCGCTGGAAGAAGGCCCGCAAGCGCGTCGAGGACCCACTCCTCATCAAGGAGAAGGTGTCCCGCGTCGCCTTCGACGCCGAGCTTCAGGTCACCGCCATACTGCCCGCCGGGACGAGGCCCCAGCGCGCCGGCGAGCTCCTGGGGCCGGTGGCCGCCGCCTACCGCCATTTCGACAACCCCGCCGGGGCGCGCTTCAAGGTCGGCAAGGTCCGGCCAACCGCGACCGACCCCGACATGATGCACCCCGCAGGCCCCGGCCTGTTCGGCGGGCGAAGCGTCCTCGGCGTCCGCGAGATCGCCTGCCTGTGGCACCCACCCGGCGCCGGGGACGAGACGCCCCTGGTGGAGCGGTCCGGCGCGAGGGCGCTCCTGCCGTTCGCCAAGGGCGTCAGGGGCGGCGCGCTGGTGGGGGACACCACCGCGGGCAAGCCCCGGCCCATCCGATTCCCCGAGGACCTGCTCAGACGGCACCACCTCTACGTGGCGCGCACCCGCATGGGCAAGTCCACCCTCATGCACCACCTCGTCACACACAAGATGCGGGAGAAGGCCGAGAGCAGGGACAACGACGCCATCGTCGTCGTCGATCCCCACGCAGACCTGGTGGCGGGGCTGCTCCGGCAGGTGCCCGACTCCCTCATAGACCGGGTGAGGCTCATCGACCTGGCCGACCAGCGGAGGGCGCCGGGCATCAACCTCCTCGACACCCGCATCTTCGCCGACCGCGACCGGACCGCCGACTCGGTGGTGCGCGTCGCAAAGGGCCTGTGGGAGCAGTGGGGGCCGAGGATGCAGTCCATCCTTGAACAGACCGTCAAGACCCTCCACGAAGCCAACGAGCACCCCGAGACGGACGAGGGCAGCCAGCACACCATCCTCGACGGGCTGAAGCTCCTCTCCGACAGGAAGTTCCGGGACGGCGTGCTCAAGAGGATTGAGGACCCCTACCTGCTTGAATGGTGGGCCAGGGACTTCGGAGGCTGGCACCAGCAGTACCGCGCCGAGGCCCTCGCCCCCGTGCAGACCCGCCTCTCCTACTACGCATCCTCCAAGCGGGCGCGGGCCATCCTGGGCCAGCGCCGCTCCACCATCGACCTGCGCGACACCATCCTCCAGGGCGGCATCCTGCTGGTGTCCACCGCCCAGGGAGCCGTCGGGAGGGACGTGTCCGCCCTGGTGGGAGCGTCCCTCCTCAACCTGGTCGATCGGTGATACGGGAGCAGGAGAGCGTCTCACTCGGCCAGCGGCGCGGCGCGCTTGTCGTCGTGGACGAGATGCAGTCGATGCCCGGAGTGGACTACGAGTCGATGCTGAGCGAGCTGGGCAAGTTCGGGGCGTCGTTCGTGCTCGCGACCCAGAGCCTGGCAAAGCTCGACGACCTCTCCCGCACCATGCGGGACACCCTCCTCGCCAACGTCGGATGCCTGGCCGTCTTCCAGGTGGCCGGGAGCGACGCAAGGCAGCTGGTGTGGGAGCTGGGCAAGGAGCGGGTGACCGAGGACGACATCACGTCGCTGCCGGTCCACCACTGCTACGTCAGGGCCACCGTGGGCATCGAGCGGATGCCCGCCTTCTCGATGATGGTCAGAAAGCCGGAGGAGGGAGACCCCGCCGTCGCCGCGCAGATCCGCAGCGCTGCCTCCGCATACACCCTGACGGCCCAGGACCTGGAGGACGCCGGGTCAGCCGCCCAGAAGAAGGTCAGGGACTTCAAGGACCGCGCAGCCGACCTGGAGAAGGACGGCGGGGAGACGGACGAGAAGCGGGAGGACAAAGCCTCGAAAAACCCGAACACGACGGAGGAAGAGGAGGCCGAGCAATGAGAACTGAAGGATGTGAAGCCCAGACCCTCAGAGCCCTGGCGTCGATGCCCTTCCTCGACCGGACGGAGATGGTGGCTGTCACCGGCTGGTCGAAGGCCGCGGTCCACGAGGCCGTCGACAGGCTGGACTCCGGTGGCTTCTGCGCCGCCGTACCCCACGCCACCGCCCTCTTCCCCTCATCGACCCAGAGGTTCCACCTCACCGCCGCCGGGCTGGGGCGGCTGGCCGAGGAGGAGGAGGCCTCCCTGGACGAGCTTGTCCGCGACCGCCCCGTCTCCGCCCAGTGGCGGCGCAACCTGATGGGACGGCTCGACTCCCTCGCCGCGATCTACCGGCTGGCGGCCGCCGTCTCCGGCGTCGCATACCCCATACGGTTCCGGTGGTACAGGGCCTCGACCCTGGACGCCGCCGTCGAGCTTCCCGGCGGCCGCACCGTCGGCATCGTCAGGCAGGGGCTCACCGCCGATAGGACCGGCTTCTCCAACCGGATGTGGAGGCTGCGCCAGGGGCCGCTCCCCGGAGCCGTGCTCGTGCTGATGGCCGACGACGTGCGGCTCAGGCACGTCCGCAGGACGCTGGCCGGCGCCCCCGTTCCCTTCTATCTCGCCCTCGAGCGCGAGGCGGTCGCGGCGTCGCCGGACGACCCGGTGTGGAGCCCGCCCGCGGTCAGCGCCTCCGTCGAGCTGCGCTCTGTCCTCTACCGGATAGAGAAGGGAAGCCTCCTTCCCGAGGAGGACGAGCCCCGGATGGTCTCGGTCCCAGCCGACATCTCCGTCGAGGGTCCGGGGTGGAAGGTCCCCGACTATCTGCTGCCCGCCACCCTCAAGCCCGCCGAGAAGCGCGCCCTCGACCTCATCTCCGACTGGCCCTGGATCACCCTGACGGACCTGGCCGGAATGTTGGGCGTCTCGGTCCCCCGGGCCTCCCAGCTGGTGACCCCCCTCGAAGGGTTCCGCCTCGTCACCCGGCCCATCGCAGGGAGCGGGCGCATGGCCCTCACCGACCGGGCCCTGGCCCTCCTGGCCCGCAGGGACCGGACGTCCGTGGCCGTCGCGAAGAAGCGGTGGAGCGCCGCTCCACTGTTCCCCGGCACCCCATTCGTCTGGGACAACGTGACGGGCGCGAGGAGCCGCCAGCTACTCAGGAACGTCGAGCACACCGCGGCCGTCCACTCCTTCCTTGCAGCCATGACCGTGCAGGCGGGACTCCTGGATTGGGAGGTCACCCAGGTCGACCCGCCCCGCAGGGCATCCCGGCACTTCAAGCACGGCGACGGGATGCGCTCGGTCAACCCCGACGCCTTCGGCGTCCTCAGAAAGGGCGAGACCACGTGGCCCTTCCTGCTGGAGTGGGAGCGGAGGGCCGTGCGGCCCTCGACCATGTCGGAGCGCCTCGCCCCCTATCTGCGCTACTTCTCCTCTCACCGGCCCACCGACGACCACGGCACCCGGCCCTCCGTCCTCATCGTCTTCGACGACGAGATCGTCCAGACCCACTTCCTGCGCCTGGCGCGGGACGAGATGCAGGCCAGGGGCGTGGCCCTGCCCCTGTGGGTCTCCCACAGGGCCGCCATCGAGCAGCTGGGGCCGCTGGGACGCGCATGGCGCGCCCCGGACGACTGGCAGTCCCCCCAGGCCATGCCGCCGCAATGACCAACGACTGACATCGGGGAAGCGGCGCGACGGCTCGCGCTCCCTTCCCCAAAGGAAGGCTGAGAGCCATGCGTTCGCAAGACGACCACAACACTAAGAAAGGCCCCCGGAGGCGTGGTGGACGGACCGTTGTCCGGCTCAACACGGCGGCCCTATGGGAGCGGCTCACGCTGCTGAACCGCTCCCAGAACTGGCTCGCCAGGGAGGTCGGGGTCAGCCCCGGCTACATCTCGATGCTGGTCAACGCGGGGCGCACACCCTCCGGTCGCATTCGCCGCCGGATGCTCAGGGCCCTGGGTTTCGACGACTTCGACCAACTTTTCACTATGGAGGATAGAGATGACGAACCATAACGATTCGTCCCGTTTCGACGGGATCACGGAGCAGACCTTCGACGAGGAACAGGACCTGGCGCTCCAGGCCGCCGTGCTGGCGGAGGACTTCCCCAAGCGCCTCGAACGGCTGCACGAGGTCAGCGGCCTCACGTGGGCCGCCTTCGCCAGGGCCATCGGCGTGGACCCCAAGCTGGTCCACCGGTGGCGCAACGGCGTCGAGCCCCGCGGCTGGGCCATGCACGCCCTCTTCCGCTTCGCGGCTCGGATGCCCGGAGGCATGGCGATCCTCGTCACCGAGAGCTTCCAGATGAGCTTCTTCAAGGAGCACAGCTAGACAAGCGGCCCCGCCGGGCGCAGGCGCAACGGCGGCACGGCGGGGCCTGAGACGGCTGGATGCCGCCGGCGCTCGCCCGTTCCGTCGGCTCCGGCGGCCCAGCCGCAATCCCGTGTCGAGAGGCCAGCGGCCCACCACCCGCCGCTGCGACTACGCAACATGAAAGATACCACCGGAAAGAATGAACAGAACAGACGGCGGAAGCCCCGCAGCGACGCCTTTGAGATAGGCGTCATCAGGGTCTCTTCCAGACCGGCACCCGACGCCCGGGAGCGCTTGCGCCGCATCATCACCCTGATGATCAAGCACGCCACCAGGGACAGGCAGGCCGCGCACGGCGAGGACACTCCCCCGAGCGACCCGCAACCTGATGACACCACCGAGGCGGAGGCATGATGAAGCCCGAACCGTCTCTTACCGTCATCAGCATGGGCGGAGGCGTCCAGTCCTCCGTCATGGCGCTCATGGCAAACGAGGGGGCATTCGACCGCATCCCCGACTGCGCCATATTCGCCGACACCCGCTGGGAGCCGCCCAGCATCTACGAGCACCTGACGTGGCTAAGAGACCGGCTGAGCTTCCCCCTGTATGTCGTGGACAACGGACGCAGCCTCCGCGAGGATGTGAAGGCCCTTACCAACCACTCGGGCTCCCGAAACTACGTGGACATTCCCGTCTATCTGAAGGGACGCGACGGGGAGGGCGACGGCATCGGCAGGCGGCAATGCACCGACAACTACAAGATCAGGCCCATCCGCCGAAGGATTCGGGAGATGTTGGGACTCAGGCCCAGGCAGCGCGTCCCCGCCGGAACTACCGTCGAGCTGCGGCTGGGCATCTCCACCGACGAGGCCATGCGCATCAAGACCTCCCGCGACCGGTGGATGACGAACCGTTACCCTCTAATCGAGGCGGGGATGTCCCGCAGCGACTGCCTGGACTGGTGGCAAGAGCGTTACGATAGGCCCTTGGAACGCTCGGCCCCCGATCGGGTCGAGGGCAGGCTCTGCGTCGCCTGCCCCTTCCAGTCCCGGCAGCGGTGGGTGGAGACGAAGCGCAGGTGGCCTGAGCTGTTCGCCGAGGCGGTGGAGATCGACGCCAGATTGCGCGACGGGCTGGCCCTGGAGAAGACGCCGTACCTGCACACGCTGCGGACGCCCCTGGCCGAGGCGGTCGCCTTAGATGAGGCGGGCCTGGGAGATGACGGACAACGAGACGGGTTTGGGAACGAGTGCGAGGGTCATTGCGGAGTGTGAGGTGGGTGTGAAGACGAACTACAGAGGTCTGGGCAACCCACAGCTGCACGCGCTCTCACCGGCATCGAGCGTTGACAGCCGCCGTCGCTCATGGTATGTTTTTTTACCACCCCTATCTCTTCGGCGAT
Organism: Dehalococcoidia bacterium; assembly: GCA_965237875.1. Classification (GTDB taxonomy): domain Bacteria; phylum Chloroflexota; class Dehalococcoidia; order Lucifugimonadales; family JAGWBF01; genus DAOUJI01. The sequence continues at coordinate 310,214 of CBDEGP010000002.1, read as the reverse complement.
AGGGTCGAGACCGTCCTCCGGGGCGGTCTCTGTCTTTGTATGGGAGTAGCGATTGATCACCAACCTCTACATCGACGGCTTCAATCTCTACTACCGCGCCCTGAAGGATACACCGTTCCGGTGGCTGGACCTGCGGAGGCTGGCCGAGACGCTCTTCCCCCAAGACTCGATCAACCGGGTCTGCTACTTCACCGCACGGCTCGACGCCCGTCCTGGGAATCCCTCTCAACGCCAGCGGCAGCAGGCGTATCTGAGAGCCCTGGCGACGCTGCCGGGCTTCGACGCGTACTACGGCGTGTTCCGGTCCGGCGTCAAGCGGCGTCCACTCGCGGAGCCTGTGACTGGGCTGCCGTCTTACGTCCTGGTAAGGGACTCGGAGGAGAAGGGATCGGACGTGAACCTCGCCACTCGTCTCTTGGTCGATGGGTTCAACGGGGAGTACGAGCAGGCGGTCGTCGTGTCCAATGACGCGGACTTTGCGGGAGCGATGCGCTACGTTCGGGACGATCTGGGGCTTCGGGTCACGCTGGTCAACCCGGACCCCAGGAACAGCAGTCCGAGGGAGCTGGCGGACGCCGCGACCTACGTCAAGCGCCTCTGGAAGAGCCACCTGAGACGGAGCCTGTTCCCCGACACGCTGACTGACGGGATCGGAACTATAACCAAGCCAGCGGGGTGGTAGAGAATGACTGACCTACTGGCGGGTGACGCGCTTTGACGACGGCCCCCCAATCGCGGTATCATGGGAGCGAAAGTTGGCCCGGCGATGCAGCAAACACCCCGGGCCGTGGCGCCACCTGACGAGACAGGTGATGCAGTAGCATTGTACTACTCGCAGACCCGCTCCCGACAGGAGGCGGGTCTTTTTGATTTCAGGGTATCGGAAAGGAGGCAGTAATGGCGAGAACCACCAAGAGGAAGACGGAGGCGAACCGGGCGGCCATCTACGCCCGTGTCTCGGACAAGAGCCAGGACGGGGAGGACAAGACCTCCATCTCCGAGCAGACAGGCGACATGGAAGCCTACTGCGAGAGCAAAGGGCTGACCATCACCGCCCGCTACCAGGAGGTGGGCAGGGGCTGGTCGAAGAAGCGCCCTGAGTTCCAGCGGATGCTGGCCGACGCCAGAAGGGGACGCTTCGACACCATCGTCTGCTGGAAGTCCGACCGCCTCAGCAGGGGCATGTACCCCGCCGCCGCACTCATGGAGGTGGTCGAGGCCCACCAGATTCGGCTCGAAGCCGTCATGGACGCCATCGACATGAAGACCTTCGGCCTCATGGCGGCCATCGGCAAGATAGAGCTGGACAACTTCCGGGAGCGGTCCACCATGGGCAAGCGTGGCACGGCCAAGCGGGGGAGGGTGCCCACGGGAAACCTCCCCTACGCATACCGCATCGGGGACGACGGCAGGCCCGAGGTGGTTGAGGAGCAGGCGGAGGTCGTCAGACGCATCTTCCGCATGTACGTCGATGAGGGGATGAGGGCCTACTCCATTGCCGTGCGGCTGACCGACGAGGGGGTCCCCACCCAGACCGGCAAGCTGATGTGGCTTCAGTCCCGCGTGCACCACATCTTGGGGAATGCCACCTACGCGGGCACGTGGGTCTACGGAAAGTACCGCCATGTCGCCACCGAGGACGGCATGAAGGTCTACGACCAGCCCAGGGACACCTGGATTGAGATTCCGGTCCCGCAGGTGATCGACGATAAGACCTGGGAACGGGCGCAGAAGTTGAAGAAGCAGCGGAGCACGAAGGCCAAGAGGAACACGAAGGTGCTCTACCAGTTGCAGCACCTGCTGAAATGCGGCGAGTGCGGCCGCAACTTCCACACGAGGGCCTCCTGGACAACCACCAGCGTTCGCAAAGGCAAGGCTTACACCTACGACCTGACCGCCCCCCGCCGCTACTACATGTGCAACGGGATGCAGGGTATGCGCCTGCGCTGCCGGGAGAAGCCCTACATCCGGGCGGAGCAGTTGGAGGAGCCGATATGGAGCGAGGTGAAGCGGGTACTCCAGAACCCCGACCTGATCGTCGCCGGTATCGCCACCCTCGATTCTCAGGAGGGCGGCGGAATGGAGGAGCAGATCGCTCAGGCCGAGCGAGACCTGCGAAGCATTCAGATGGAAGAGGACCGCGCTGTCAGGCTGTTCGTGTCGGGAAAGATCACCGAGGCCCAACTCGACCTCCAGCGCAAGTTCATCACCGAGCGGCTTGAGAGCGCCAGGGCGAAGCTGGACGAATACCGTGCTCTGGAGGAGAGTGGAACTGAGAAGCGGCGACTGATGGAGGAGGTCCTAGCCTGGGCGAGAAAGTTCGGCCAGGGCCTGGACGACTTGACCCCCGAGGAGTGTCACGATTATCTCCAGATGCTCGTGGAACAGGTCATCATCGACAGGGACAACAACGTGGACATCACGCTGGCTATACCCATCGACGATGATTCCTCAGACCCTGATTCTCCTGACCCTGAGTCCCCTCAGCCTGAGTGCGTGTCAATTGGTTCACAAGAACCTTCTTGTTGAGGTTCAGCTTGGCGCTGTGAACGGGAGGCCTGATACGGTGAGCAGTAGGAAAGCTAGAGCCGCTCAAGCTGGCGTATGGAGGCGTTCATGGATCGGGAGTATCGCTCGGCTCCGCTCGTCGATAAGGTCGATTGCGTAAGGTTCTACGTGCCGGACCTTGACGTCGGTCTGGAATTCTACCGCGACCACCTTGGACACCGACTCCTCTGGCGGACTGACAAAGAAGCTGGTCTCGCGATGCCCGGTTCGGACGCCGAGATCGTGCTCCAGGTAGAGCGTAGGGGCCAAGAGACCGACCTGAAGGTTGAATCGGCAGACGATGCAGCAGCTCGAGTCCGAGCGGCCGGAGGCAGAGTCATCGTCCCGCCTTTCGACATCCAGATCCGGCGATGCACGGTGGTTGAGGATCGATGGGGCAACCGGATGGTGTTGGTGGACTCCACTAAGGGGATTCTCTTGACGGACGATGAGGGGAACGTAATCGGCGCCAGTTGACGCGACGCGGTCGTAGTCTGCATAGGACCAACAAGCTGAGGCTGACCCCAGTATGCGTCGTACTCAAATCCACCACCTAAGCTAGCGCTGCGGCGGCTGAGGGCGAGATTTTGCTGAGGGGAGGCATCAGGGAGGGGCCGTGGGTTGGGAACAGCGGGCTAGGGGTGATTCGAAGGGGCAAAAAAGCGGTTGGGCACCCGAGGCGCATCTGATGGGGCCGGAGGGATCGGGATTGCGAGCGGATGGGCGCACACCGCGCGTGTGCGCCCTCTGTTCCGGTGTTGTCAGTTACCGCGGCAACTCCACAATCGATATCCATCCCGGACTGTTTCCCAATGGAGTGGTCTCCAACCGGGTCAACTCCCCCGAATCCGGGTTGACACTAAAGGTGGCCATTTGGCCAGATTCCTGGCCGGCGGAGTAGATGAACCGGTCCTCGGGTCCCAGGCATAGAGCGTTGGGTATGGGTTCGGAGGCAACGATGCCGTTGGCGGTCAACTCTCCCGTGGCAGTGTCCACCGAGAAGCAAGCGATGCTGTTATGTCCCCTGTTTGGCGCGTACAGGAACCTCCCGGACCCGGTGATCTGGATCTGCGAGCAGGTGTTCCGCTCGGTGAAGCCCTCGGGCAAAGTGGCTATGGTCTGGAAGAGCGACAGCGTTCCCGACGCGGTGTCCAGACGGTAGCCGCTCACGCTACACCCCTGCTCGTTGGAGAAGTAGAGGACGTCCAGAGAAGGATGAAAGCAAAAGTGGCGAGGCCCCAAGAATTCTTCCGGTTCCACTGTGGCGGGCGAGTTGGGGGTAATATGGCCCGTGTCCTCGTCGAACTTGAATTGCCAGATGGCGTTGGGGCCGTTTCCCGCTATGTGGGGAACGAAAGCGTAGCTGTTGGTCGGGTCAGTCTCCATCGCGTGGGCCCCTGTCGCCGTCTCCAGCCATTCGACGGGCGGCTCTCCCACCGACCCGTCATCCCCTATGGGGTGCACGCCCACACGCCCTCCATGGTAATAGGCCGACAGCACGAACCTGCCCCTGCGGTCCGTGGATACGTAGGCCGGCCTCGTCTCCAGCGGCGCCGTCCCCGTCTGCGTGAGGCCTCCACCGGACTGGTCAATCCGGAAGCTGGTCAACTGAGGGTTTTCCCGGGAGCCGGCATACAGGTAATTGCGGTCGCGACTGATCGCTAGGGTAAAGGGCCCGCCGGGCACGGGCACATCGTCTTGATGCGTAAGACCTCCGGTTTGGGGGTCCACGGTAAAGACCGATATTCTGTTATCCTCTTGCACGGCAACATACATGTAGTAGGACATAATTCCCTCCTTAAATGGTCCGCGAAGCGACAAACTCCCGCACCTGTCGGGTGCACCACTCCGGGTGGATTGCGTTGATGCCGTAATCCAGGCCCAGGATAGACCACCAACGGGGAGTCCGGCAACTGCTTGGCCATAAACCGCTGTTGCTCCAGGGTCGAGGTGGGCGATTCCTCTGTCATCAATAGCAGCGTCGGGGTTTCGACCTCCGCTGGTTCTGTTTCCTCACCATCGACGACAAGGTGTTCGCCCACTTCACCATCGCGTATTTCATCGACCGGACTGGCCGTGATGGCTTCGGAGAAATCTTCGATGGCTTCAACCCCTGGGCCTGCTCTCGTCGGAGCTGTACGCCGATTCCTGCCTGGTGAAGGCCAACGTCAGCAGCCACCAACTGGCGCGCAGCGGGTTGATCGTTGAAGGGTTCAAGGAACAAGCCGTGGAGGAAAACGGCCTGTTCGTGCTCCGGGTTTCCTTACCGGGTTTCCTTAGTTGATGAGCTCGGGGTGGAACGGGAGTGTCTGACCCGCGCCCACTGTCCTGCAGCGAGACCACCCAGCGAAAAGTTCGCAGTACACAATAGACACCAAAAAGCTCCGGTACTCGTGGGCGGTGGACTTGAAGCCAGCCCATAATCGGACGTGACCATTCTCTGCTAGGAGTGTAAGTGACTCACGACACCATCATCCTACCGCGGCATCCCCACTGATGATTTGATCGCAACTGCAAGCCCCTAAACCAAGGGACTTGAGCCATCTCATGGGTTGAATAAGGACCATGAGTGGTTGGTGAGCGGCAGTGAGGCTTGGATACAGATAGCCATGAATAACTTGATGCTGCGCCCTGGTCACCTTCACAATACACTTTGGCAGCGCCCTCTGAGCTGAGGCTACGTTAACTCTCCCAGTCTCGCTCAAGGAGTACCACCTATTGGCAGCACGTTCCCAGACCATTGATTCCGGCCCCGTTCGCGAGTCCGGGCGGATAACCAGCCTCGACCTGATACGCGGGGTTGCGGTGCTGGGCATTCTGCTGATGAACGCTGTTTCATTCAAGTTCGGCTTTGCGCCCTACTTCAACCTGAGCGCGGGCGGCTCAGAGACACCGCTCGACTGGGCTGTGGGTATCTTCGGCGAGGTCTTCATCGACCAGAAGTTCATGGGGTTGTTTTCGCTGCTGTTCGGCGCGGGGATGATTCTCTTCATCGACCGTGCCAGCGGGAGAGGAAGGCGCGCAGTCGTGCTGAACCTGTGGCGGAACACGCTACTGCTGCTAGTCGGCGTCCTCCACCTCTGGTTGTGGGATGGCGATATGCTGACGGCTTATGCAGTATCATCGGTCTTTCTGGTCGCCCTGCGAAAGCTGCCGAATTGGGCGCTCATCTCTCTTGGAGTTGCCGTGTTCGCGCTATCCGTTACGTGTGCACTGCTCGCGCAGTACATCGCCGACACGACCACCACATCACTATCCGGTCTCTGGACATCGGGCGAGATTTCGGACCAAGAGGTTATTGGGATTCCCGTCCTGCTGGGCTATTTCCTGCGCGCATTAGGGCTGATTCTCGTCGGCGCCGGCTTGTATCGCACCGGCTTTATGAACGGCGGCTTGCCTGAGAGGACATATCGACTGACCGCAATGGTCGGGCTTGCCGTCGGTTTGCCGCTTGCCGGCGCCAGCGTCATCATTACCGCAGTGAACGATTACTCTCGCGAGGTCGCCTTTATCGGTCAGATTCCCAACACGCTCGGCACGATTCCCTCCTCGCTGGGATACATGAGTCTCATCATCCTCTGGAACAACCGTGCAGACAACTGGCTCAAGCAGCGTCTACGCGCAGTCGGGAGGATGGCATTGACCAACTACTTGGCGCAGACGGCGCTGCGTGTGCTTGTTTTGACAATCTTGCTAGGAGATGTCGACTTTGTGAACCGAAGCGCCCTTTTGGTGTTTGTGTTCGCAGTGTGGGCGCTGCAGATGTGGTGGTCGCAAGCGTGGCTGAGTCGCTACTTGTTCGGACCTGCAGAGTGGCTCTGGCGAGTCGCCGCATATCGAAGCGGGCAGCCGGTTCGCCGCCCCAGGGACTCGCGGCGTGGGGCACAGGAAAGCGTCAACTCCTCCACAGCGCAGTTGGATAGCCCTCTGACTAAGTGTGGCGCGATTCCATCTCGTACAGTCCATCAACGCCTCGCATCACACCCGCGGATGACGTAGCCCGCTTTACAACCTTCCGACAGAAGGGATAGGTATATTCAGCGAAGGGCCACTATCCACTCAAGGTCTCTTGCGACGCCCAGGTAAATGCCGTCCGTATGGGTCTGGTTGGTTGGCGAACCGATAGCCCCTATAATGGAGTGCACGCCTGCGCTCCCTTATAGGGGGTACTTCTAACATTCGCAGTACAGTCGCCTTAAGCCCACCATTTCCGGCCTGCGTGTACTGTAGGCGGAACCTGGCTGCGGAGACCGATCTACCTCGGAGCCTCCGCCCCGGCGCCAATCTACTCACCCATGCCAGGCGACCAGTTGTAAATCTTCGCGAGGGTTCCGCCCATGAGCGCCGAACGCTCTGAATCCGAGAGCTGGTCAGTGACCCGGAACGCCTCAACTCCCTGCTCGTAGGTCAACAAGTTCACCGCCCTTGTCCAGTCGGTGCCCCACATGCACCGGTCGAAGCCGAAGGCGTTGAACACCCTCCCTAAAGGCTCCCAGATGTCCGGGTACGGGAATGGCTCATGGGACAGGGTACAGGTCCCGGAAATCTTGATGGCCACGTTGTCGCATTCTGCCAGCGAAAGCACATTGGCCAAATCGGCAAACGGCTCTGGCGGCGGCGGCGGGTCGAAGGGCTGTGCCAGACCCAGGTGATCGACCACTATCTGGGTGTCTGGATGACGGCGAGCAAGCTCCCGTAAGAGAGGCAGTTGGCCCGAGCACATGACATTCACAGGGAAGCCGGCTTTGGCTCCGGCGGCCAGTATGCGATTGAGACCGGGGTCGTCCGCTTCGAATGGCTGGCCCCAAAACATAAGGCGCGCTCCGACCACACCAAGCGTAGTCGCCCACTCAGCCATCTCGTCAGCGACAGTTTCCGACCGGGGGTCAAATGGCTTGATCAAGCCGAACCGGCCCGGGTGTTTCGCGTATACCTCGAGTGCATAGCTGGGGTCGTAACGGTACATAGTGTACGGCGAAACCAGCAAAGCTCCATCGACGCCCACGGCGTCCATCGCTGCCACCATATCGTCGCCGGTGACCTCATCAGGACCTTGCAAGACCCCGCTCCAGGGGCGTTCCGGACGGTCCCGTTCGTAGGCATGCACTTGTGAGTCAATTGTGCGGGTCCGAGTCGCCATCGTCTTTCTCCTTGTCATTCATAGATGTCGGGTTGGTGTGTGCGGTTCTGCTCCAAAGCTCCCCAGAGTTGTCTACTGAGGCATGTCAGTTTACACCTGAACCGGGCTTCAAGAGGCAGGTTGCGGTTGCGGCCAGGGACAAGCGGCGGTTTCTGAAGGGAATTACGGCACATCCTCGCTCTCGTCTCGACGTTCGTGGTAGGAACATCAATCCTACGGGTAAGGCCGTACTTCTTAGGAATATGAAATGTAGAGCGCCGCCTCGGTTCATGGGTCCGATAGATCCAATAGTTGAGGTCGCAATAGGCGACTACTGCCTCATTGGTTCAGGGTCTTCCGGTCTGCCCATCATAGCAGATGGCGTCTCGCCATGCCTGCCATGTATACCTTACTCATAACCGGGCTGCTGAGGGCGACCTCAACGGCGTCGCCATCGTGAACGCATGGACCCTTTGACCTCACGACTGTCCGCTCTAGGCGCCTGGCCTATTTCTGGAGCCTGCGGCCGTGGAAGAGGTATAGCTGGGAATAGCCCCCCAGGTCCCCGAAGTAGTCTTGGGCCCACTCCAGCATGACCCTGTCAGGGGGAGGCTTGCGTCCTGGAAAGTACCAATCGCTCAAAGCCCTGCGCACCCAGACGTCGATGGGGAATGCCTCCAGCTTGTCGAGAGAATGGAGCAGTATACAGTCCGCGACCTTGGGACCGATGCCCGGCGCTTCCATTAGACGTTTCTTGGCCTCATCGTAGGGAGTAAAAACAAGCTGTTCCAAGTCCAGGTCTCCGTCTGCGACCATGCGGGAGGCCGCGGCCACGTATTTGGCCCGGAACCCTAGACCCAAGTCCCTGAGCGGCTGTTCTCCCACCTCCGCCAACCGCGCCGGCGACGGGAAGGAATGGCGGACCTGTCCGTCAATCTCCAGAGGCTCGCCAAAAGCCCTGGCCATTGACTCCATGTTCTGGTGGATTCGGGGGATGTTGGAATTGGCGGAGCATATAAATGCGACAAAGCACTCCCAGGGGTCGAGACGCAGCAGCCGCAGCCCCCGGTACTGCTGCACCATCTCTGCCACCCGTGGGTCGGTCGTGATGCGCCGGTAAATCCCCTCTATGTCGTCGTCAAGCCGGAAGTAGCGGCGGACCAGGGACATGAGGCAGTCAGGGTCCCTTGGAGGGTCCGACCGGAGCTCCAGGGAAGCTCCTCCCATCCCGTTGCCCGAGACCTGGCGGACCTGCACCAAGTGGCCCAGCATGATTCCCAAGCGCCACTCCGTAGACGGCCCGTAAGGGCTGTCCGTCCTTTCCCACCGGTGGGACTGGCCGCTGTTCAGCGAAGACGTCAGGTCGAAGGGCTGGTCAATGTGCAGCTTTACCGGGGCGTCAGTCACGGCCGTGGCTCCATGACTCCCGCCGCCCACAGAGCGGCCTCGTCAGCCACTGCGCTCAACACAGGCTTCTTGAAGGTCACCGGCGGGAGGGAATTAAGGAAAATCTTGCCGTAGGACCTGGAAACGATCCGCTTGTCCGCCACCACAATGCTTCCCCTGTCGGCGCTGCCGCGGATAAGCCTGCCGAACCCCTGCCTGAACCGGAGCGCGGCTTGGGGTATGGCATACTGGGTGAACGGCTCCTCGTAGCCCTCTGACCGGGCTGAGAAGATGGGGTCGGTGGGCACGTTGAATGGAAGCCTGGCTATGACCAGGGCTTTCAAGGCCCCGTCGGAAAGGTCCACCCCTTCCCAAAAGCTGCTGGTACCCAGGATTATGCCGTCGGCGCTGGCGCCGAAGCTCCGCATTATCTGAGCGGGCGAACCGTCCACCCCCTGGGCGAGAACACGGAGACCTTCGGCCTCCACGGCGCCGCGTATCGCCTGGGCCGTCCTCCTGAGAGAAGCATGGGAAGTGAACAGGGCCAGTGTGCGTCCCGCCAGGGCGTGGGTTAGCGAGACCAGGAGGTTGTCAAGCGCTTCCTGGTATCCGAAGGCGTCGGGGTTGGGCATATCCTCCGGGACCATCAACAACGCCGCTTTCTTGTAATCGAACGGAGAGCCGACGGTCAGTTCGTCGGCCCCTTCCAGGCCGGTGCGCTCGCGGATGTAGCCAAAGTCGCCGCCGACGGTCAGGGTGGCGCTGGTCAACACGACCGAACTCTTCTGGGAGAAGAGCCGCGAGTCCAACTCACGGCCCACGTTCAGGGGAGCGGAGTTTATTACTATATTGGACTTGGAAGCGTCTCCGCCTCTAACCCGCTCCCGGGATATCCAGTCGATGCGCTCTTCCTGGGGGGCCACACCGAGGAGGGTCTTGAGCCTTTCCCGCAGCGCTGCAAGGTTCTCGTCCCAGCCGATCATATCGAGGATGACGTTCTCAGGGGTTATGGGGCCCTCTACGTCGATGTTCTCCAGGAAATTCGCCAGGTTGTCGGACAACCGGCTGGCCTCGGCCAGGACCGCGTCCACGTTCTCCCAATTAAGCTCCACCTGGGACCATGCGGGCTGTGAGCGGGTCCCTCGCGTAATCCTCAGCTGGTCGGAATCGTTATTTTCGCCGTGGTTCGCAAGGAAGGAATCTATCTGGTTCCAAAGGCGGCTCCACCGCTCCCTCATGCGGCCGGCCCACTTGGGCTGGAAGGCTTCGACCATGCCGCCGCCGAGTTGCTTCTGGGCCGGCGAAACGGTAGGTGCATTGAGAAGCACGCTGGCCTCTGTAAGAATGTGGGCCAACGCCTCCAGCGTCTCGTCCATGAGGTTTTCTGAGACCTGGAACCCCAGCTGCCTGGTGGCGCCCTCTTCCAGGTTGTGGGCCTCGTCGATGACCAAGCGTTGATACTCCGGCAAGACGCCCCCATCTATCGCCAGGTCGGAGAGAAGCAGAGCGTGGTTGATCACCACCATGTGTGCGCCTTCCGCCCTGTCCCTGGCGGAGCGGAGGAAGCAGGGGCCCTCACCCTTGATTCCAGGGCACTGGCCCGCCTCGGCTGAGGAGACCCGGTTCCAGGTCACAGCGTCCCGCCCGGCAAGGTTGATCTCAGCCCGGTCTCCCGTCTCCGTTTTTTGCAGCCAGAGGAGGGTCTTGCTCAGAAGCCTGGCCTCGTTGGAATTCAGGGTCTCGGAACGGGCCATCTGCACCCAGCGTCGAAGACACATGTAGTTGGCCCGCCCCTTTAGCGAAGCAACCTTGAACTCCCCCCGGGGAATCATCCCGCCGTCCTCCAGCAGGCGCACCAGATCGGGTATGTCTTTGTTCAGCAGCTGCTCCTGCAAGTTGATGGTGTTTGTGGACACCACTATCCGGTCGCCGGACTGGACGGAATAGACGATGGCTGGAATGAGGTAAGCCAGCGATTTGCCTACGCCGGTGCCCGCTTCTACCATCAGGTGCCGGTTTCCGGCTATTGCCCCGGCCACCGCATCGGTCATGGCCGCCTGCTCGGGGCGGCGCTCAAAACCCGGGAATGCTTGGGCCACGAGGCCGCCGGGCTCCAGCAGGGACGAAATCCCCTCAAGCGCCGCCTCGGGAAACTCGGATATTCGCCTCGGCCTCTTGCTTGAGCGGGTCAGACGCTGCGACAGGCTCAAGGTGTCGACGCCCGAAACGGACGGTGCGTCGGCGGACTCGACGCTTGCCCGCCTGCCCATGAGGTGTCCGACTTTCCACTGGGCTCTGGCGGAGATCCGGCCTATGGTGTCCGCCACGGAAGGGTCAAGCTTTTCGGCTTGGTCCAACAGGTGGACGAACACGCCGTGGGTCGCCTGGGCGTCGGACAGCGCCCTATGGGGGTTGGTGTGGTCGGCCCCCAACGCGGGGGCAAGACTGGAGAGGGAATATTCTGTCGAGTAAGGCAGCAGGACAGAGGCAAGGTCCCAGGTGTCGTAAGAGTCGTTGCCCAGCGCCAATCCGTGGCTGGCCAAAAACTTTATGTCAAATGAGATGTTATGGCCTACGATGGGGAGGTCCCCGATGAATTCCTCCAACTCTCCCGCCACCGCGGCAAAAGGCACGGCCCTGTCAAGGCTGCGTTGGGTAATTCCCGTAAGGCGTTTGATGAAGTCGGGCAGCTGCCTGAAGGGGTTGACCAGCGTCTGGTACGTATCCAGGACCTGACGGCCCCGGAACTTCACGGCGCCGATCTCGATTATGGCGTCTCGCTCGGAGTCCAGACCGGTTGTTTCGAGGTCCAGCGATACGAATACTGAAGGTGTGTTGTCTTGTCCCATGCTACGAGCGGGCCCCTCCCACTCCCATCACTATCCAACCGCCACGGAAAAACCCGCCGTTTCGGGGTCAGCTGTCTTTACGAGTCCCGATTGCCTCTTCTGTGGAAGGCTCAGGCACAGGCGTCCAAGAAGCGGTCGCGCTGGACCTGTTTGGGGAAAGCGTTGCAGGCAGGAAGCTTCCGTTGTGGAGGGCATTCATGAACTCCTCAGCCGTGCCAATCTCCCCATCGAACGCAGTCACATATCTGCCCAACCCGTTCCGGGAGTGGGCGTCGCTGCCCCCGGTCACCTTCAAGCCCAAGTGTTTTGCAACCTTAAAGGCGAAGCTGTTCTCATTGCCCGCCGTAGCCCCGTTGGCCGCCTCCATCGCATCAACCATCGAGAAGATGGGGTGTTCAGCCGCTCCGGCCACCGTTGAAGGCACGTGGTCCATGCCCTGGTATATCAGGGGCCTGCCTTTCGGGCGCACTGGGAACATATCCCTGAAGGGATGTGCGCTGACCATGAATCCGCCTACTCTGTCCAGCTCTTTGCGCAGGTTGGAAGCCTTGTTTATGCCCGAGAGATAGCGGTCCATCCCGAACGCCAGGATGTGGCCCATGTCGGTTTCGACCTCCATAGCTCGTATCAGTGTGACGTCGTGTTGAGAGGAGAAACGCTGGAAATCGTGCCTGTCCCAGGGCCCGCTGTGCTCGGTGATGCAGAGCCCGAACAGCCCCAATTGCTCCGCCTGCAGGACCATCTCTTCAGGCGATAGGTTCGAGTCGCTGCTCCCCTTGGTGGTGTGTACGTGCATGTCGAAAAGACGGGCCATTAGTCCTGCCGTTTGTGAAATTTGTAACTCATTGTATTCCCCAACGGCGCGTAGAGTCAACGCGCCGGTTGTGTAACACAGGGCCTTTTCTTTTCTCCATGCCAGCGCCTTTTCCGTTCGACCTGAGCATGTCGAAGGGCCGTCCGCTCATGGTTCGACAAGCTTTCAACTAACTGCTCTCGAATGGGCCGGGGCGACCACCGGTCGCCCCTACGACATGACACAGCCCCGCATACGTCTTTCCGGCGGAGGCCGGAATCCAGATGCACCGCCTTTCAACATGTTGTCATGCACACGCTTTCAGTTACTCGCCGACGCTCGGGCCCGTCCCAGGGTCATAACGTTGCTCACCACGAACGGACTACCACAGCGGCTTCAGAGAATGAAAAGGCCCTGTTGTGTAACATTCGCCCAAGCCGGCGCCGCTACCGCCCGATGGGGCCCAGCTTGATCCCAGCCACGTGCGGGTGGCCGACCGGTGTTATTCCGAAGCCCTGCACGTACGGATGCAAGATTACGTGGTCCTGGAAGTGGAAGAGCGAGATGATGCCCGCGTCGTCCATTAGCAGCTGCTCCGCCTCTCGGTACAAGCCCAGGCGAGTCTCCCGGTCCTGTTCCACCCGCGCACGCTCCACCAAGTCGTCGAAGCGCGGGTTGACGTACCTGGGGTTGTGGGACTCGGAGTGCAGCAACAGGTCGAGGAAGTTCTCCGGGTCGGGGTAGTCGGCCACCCAACCATACCAGAGCACGTGCTGCGCTACGTCCTCCAGCTGGTAGTAGTAGACCTCCGGTTCCAGCAAGTCCGCCTCCACCTTCACGCCCAACTCAGCCTCCCACGCGTCCAGCAGGAACTGCACGGTCTGCGGCGCCTCGCCGTTTACGTCCACCGTGGAGAAGATTATCTCCGGGAGGCCGTCGCCGTACTTGGACTCGGCGAGCAGTTGGCGTGCCGCCTCCGGGTCGAACGGAATGCCTCGGAGCGACTCGGTGTAGCCGGGGATGCCGGGCGGCAGCAGCCCGTTGGCGACTCTGACGTTGCCGCTGTATATCTCTTGCGCGAACCGCTCTCGGTCCAGCCCCATTGCAAAAGCGCGCCGCACCTTAGGGTCGTCGAAGGGAGGGCGCGCGCCGTCCATGGCTACGAAGAAGCTCGTGAGTTGGTCGTACTCGCGCAGTTGTTCGCTCAGCCCCGGGTCACCCCGGACTATGCGGAGGGACCTGGGGCCGACGAACAGCCCGTCCCAGGCGTACGACTGGTACATGTCCAGGGCGCTGGCCCCGGGCAGGGCGACTATGGGCGATATTACGTGCCCCAGAGAGGCGGGAGTGTGATAGTCGTCGAACCGTTGCAGGATGATGACCTCGTCGGGGTCCCACCGCATCAGTTTGTACGGGCCGGAGCCGTTGATCTCTTCGCCCATCCACCACTCGGGACCCGCTGCCTCTACGGCGCTGCGGTCTACAACGGCGCTGGACGGGTAGGTCAGTTTGGCCAGGAAATAGTCTTTGGGGGAGTCTATAGTGATGCGGACGGTCCGCTCGTCCACGACCTCCACGCCGGAGACCTCGGCCGCGTCGCCGCTCAGTTTCTCCCTCATGCCCACGATGTCACCGAGATAGAGCGGCGCGGTGTCGCTGTGGAGTTCAGGTTCTCCGGCGCGCTCTATCGAGTACTTGAAGTCGTCAGCCGTGATGGGGCTGCCGTCGTGGAACGTTATGCCGTCGCGCAGCGTGAAAGTGTAGACTACTCCCGCCTCGTTCACATCCCACCGCTCGGCGAGGTCGGGTTCGACGGAGAGGTTGGGGCCGAAGCGGACCATGCCGCTGAACATGCTGCTCACGAAGAAGTGGGAAGTCGTCTCCCTGACGATGGCGGGGTCGAGGGAGCTGGGTTGGCCGAGGGGCATGGTAAAAGCGCGGTTGCGTGCTATGCCGTAGGGCGCCGGCGGGAAACTGGTAAAACTCGACAGAGCCGTCTCGAACGTCTCCTGCTGCCGTTCCATCTCCGATGGGATGGTAGAGAGGGTGAGCACGAAGGTGGCCCCGCCGCGCCGGGCGACCTGCACCCAGCTCACTGCGGAGACGCCGTCCTCCTCGTACGAGATTTCGGCGCGTTCAGCCTCGGACCCGTAGGTCGGCCTAACCGGGCCGATGAGCTCGACTCCAACGGCGGTGTCTTCAGGAGTGAGGCTTTCTATGGCGCGGTCCAGCCGATCGCTCAGCGGCGCGTCGGCCTCGTCGAACACAGTCTTCAGGGTCAAGCGTGAGACGCCGTCGCCGCCGGCTAGGGTCAACCGCTCGGCCGGGTCGTCGGACAGGGTCGCCTCCCACTCCTCCGGGTGAAGGAACCAGACACCCAGTTCCTGGTCCTCGTAGGGGGTGTAGACGCTCAGGTCCTGGGTGGGAGTCGGAACGGGCGTCGGAGCTAGAGGGGGCGCCAGCGTCGGCGCCGGCGTGGGAGTCGGGATAGGGTCTCTGGAACATGCGGCGGCCGTCGCCAGCGTCAGCAAAACCAGACGAACGTGAGGGTGAGTTTCATCTTAGATTTTTCTCCCTGAGGACAGGTGTTGGGGCGCCGCTTTCCCCACAGCAGGGAGCGGCGCGTATAGGCAATGCCTCGGGCCGCGTTTTAGTGTGGATAGGCGGCGGGTATTTTGTCTAGGGCAACGAGCAGTCAACCGAGGCAATCTCATATTAACCATTTAACCATCGGGCGGCGGCGCCACAGCCGTATTGATGCAAAATCCGTGAGTCTGTTATACTCCCGCCGTTCCGCCGCCGGTTGGCAACTGCTTACAGCTTTTGGGCGTGCTCCTACAACCACTTACGAATTCCGCGCTTTGAACGGATTCACCTTTGCAGCCCAGGACCGTACGGACAGCATGTTTCAACCTCTGCGCGGGGGCGCTCCTGCTACCGGGTCGTCATAGGCGGTCCGAACGGACCCGGCGGACAGACGCTGGAAGGAGTCTACGGTGCACGTCGGCGTATGCCGTGTCATCCTGCGAATTCCCGGCAATTCCAGCCTCAAAGGCAAGCGTCAGGTTGCCCAGTCCGTCCTTAGCCGCTTACGCTCCAAGTTCAACGTGTCGGCTGCGGAGATTGAGCTAAACGACAGTCAGCAAACCCTCGTACTGGGAGTCGCCTGCGTAAGCAACGACGGCCGTCTTGCCAACAGTGTGATATCCAAGGTTGTGGACTTCATAACGGAGACCCGGCCTGACCTGGAACTGATAGATTACGAGGTGGAGTTGGTGTCAGGGGTCTAATCAGGATGGACGTTTCAGGGTTTCTGGGGCAACTGACTGGTTCTCACTGGTACGAGGACCAGATAGTGCATATCGAGGTCGTGCCGCCCAAAGACGCTCGTGAAGGCGCCCTTTCACCCCCTCTCAATGACCAGGTCATCAAAGCCCTCGATAAGGCCGGCCTGTGGCCTCTCTATAGCCATCAGGCACAAGCGATCAATCATCTGGCCGCCGGGAGCAACGTCATTGTTGCCACTCCGGCGGCCAGCGGGAAAAGCCTCTGCTACCAGATTCCAGCCCTGGACGCTTTACTCTCGGACCTGTCCAACCGGGCCCTGTTTCTCCATCCCACCAAGGCGCTGACGCAGGACCAGCTGAAGGGCATGAGGAACCTCACCGACGGGTTGCCTGTGAAGGCGGCGGTCTTCGACGGGGACACCCCGTATGATGAGCGGGCCGCCGTCCGCAGGTCCGCTCACGTCATTCTTACCAATCCGGACATGCTACATCTGGGAATTCTGCCCAATCACCGGAGCTGGTCTCGTTTCTTCAGGGGCCTCAAGTACATCGTGCTGGACGAAGCTCACGTGTACAGAGGGGTCTTCGGCTCTCACGTGGCCAACCTGCTGCGGCGGACGAGGAGAGTTTGCGGGCTCTACGGGTCATCGCCCCAGTTCATCCTCTGCTCAGCCACCATCGCAAACCCGGGCGAGCTCGCCTCGGAGCTCACAGGGCTTGACTTTCAGGTTGTGGACGACGACGGCGCCCCCAGCGGCGGACGCAGGTTCGCTTTCTGGAATCCTCCCTTCATCGAGAACACCCCGTCCTCCAGGCGCAGTACAAACATGGAGGCGGCGACGCTGTTTTCTCATTTGATCGCCAAGAAAGTGCGCACGCTTACCTTTGTACGCACCCGACGGCAGGCGGAGTTGGTGTACCTGTACGCCAGAGAACAGCTGGAGTCGATGGAGAGGGGCCTGGGGAAAATGATAAGCCCCTACCGGGCAACCTATCTGTCCGAGGACAGGAGGAGGATCGAGTCGGACCTGCTCCACGGACGCCTTCTGGGATTGGCGTCCACCAACGCCTTGGAGTTGGGAATCGACGTGGGCAGCCTGGACGCCACGATTATAACCGGCTATCCGGGCAGCATTGCCTCAACGTGGCAACAGGCGGCCAGGAGCGGACGGCGGGGTGAGGAGGCCCTGTCAGTGCTGGTGGGCCGCGCCAACCCTCTGGACCAGTACCTGATGAACCACCCGGAGTTCTTCTTTGGGAAACCGGTGGAAAACGCCCTAATCTCCCCCGACAACCCATACATCATCGGACCGCACTTGCTTTGCGCCGCGTATGAAGCGCCGCTGGAGGAGGCCGACTCCCAGCTTTTCGGGCCGCGATTCAAGTCCCACGTGGACAACCTGGCCTCCCAGGGGTTTCTCAGGGAGTCCCGCGGGAAATGGCATGTGACTCCTGAAATGCCCTATCCCGCCGAGTTCGTAAACATACGGTCGGCGTCCCTCCATGCGTACCCTGTAGTGGAGGAGGAGTCCGGCGTGATTCTTGAGACGGTGGACGAGACGTCCGCCTATTTCCAACTCCACCCCGGCGCCGTATATCTCCACCTGGGAGACGCTTTCAGGGTCACCGGCCTGGACCTGGAGAACGGCGCCGCTTACGTCTCCCGCACGGACGCGGGATACTACACTCAGAGCAAAGACACCACTGACATCACTATAAACAGGGTCCGTGACGCCAAATTCGCCGGGGGAGTCCAGGTGTACCTGGGAGACGTGGAAGTGACCACCAGGGTTACGGGCTACCAGAAGCGCAGACCCTTGACTGAAGAGGTGTTGGATGAGGAGCGCCTGGACTTGCCGCCGCGAATATTCAACACGGTGGCGCTCTGGTTCGACATTCCTGACCAACTGTTGGAGGAAGTGGCCGACAAGAAGCTGGGTCTGTCGGGAGGCCTCCACGCCGCGGAACATGCAGTCATAGGCGTGCTTCCCCTCTTTGCATTGTGCGACCGGAACGACATCGGAGGCGTTTCCACAGCCCTGCACCCTGACACGGGGCAGCCCCAAATATTCATATACGACGGGCATCCCGGGGGCATTGGCATTGCAGAGATGGGGTATCGGATGGTCGAGCAGCTATGGAGGGTCACCCTGAACGCAGTCACCCAGTGTCCCTGCGACGACGGGTGCCCCAGCTGCATCCAATCGCCCAAGTGCGGCAACAACAACTATCCTCTGGACAAGGACGGCGCCAGGAGGCTGTTGGAGATGGTCACCGGCTGACGGCCGGACCTATTGCGGGGGAAAATTTCAGCCGGCCCTCTCGTCGATGGGCTTCGGCATGTCTGAGACAGTATCGGCCACGAGTTTTCGGATGCCGGAAAACGCCGCGTCAGAAGTAGACGCCAGCCAGCTTAACGAGGGGAATTCCGCGCACAATCCAACGTACTCTTCGTCGTCGGTGGACCAGGTGACACCATAAGTGTAGCGGACGGTCATTGCATCCCCTCGAATTTCTCGATTGCTCTAAGGTCAGCCGACCTTCTCGTCGATGGCCTTGAGCAAGTCGGGGAGGTCCGGGAATATGTGGGCGTCGGGTTTGTGCAGGTGCTCGGCCACCAGTTCTCCGTCGATACGGATGTCGAACTTGCCGTGGGGCCCTGGCATCAGGTTGAACGTCTTGATATGATCGCCCTTGCGGGACAGGGCTTCACCCGCCATCCAGGCGGCTCTCAGAGCGTGTCCTCAATCGTGGCAGTAGAGTATTTCTATCTCCAGGTTGGCGCCTTCAGGCATGATCGCCCTCCTTTATGTAATCTGTCCAGTTCCGGCGAGACCGGCGGGGCTATAGCTCCTTGCGGCGAAAGACCAGCCACGCGCCGCTGCCCAGCGCGCCAATGGCCGCCAGGGATACGAGCAGCGACTTCCAACCGCCTCCAGAGTCCTCACCGGGGATGAACCAGTTGGCGGCCCAATCTATGATGTCGGTGGGCCAATAGTCCTGTGTGCGTGGAATCCCTGAAAGAAAGGGAATTATGAGCACGATTAAAATGGCGACGCCCCCGGCCACAATCTGGCGGGTAAACATGCCGCTCCAGAAGAAGGCGACGGATGCCGTGAACACCAGATACACGCCCAGAATCGCCATGAACACGAAGAACCGCCAGGCTGACCACGTTTCTATGAACAGGCTGGTTACTACGAACATGACCCCTGACGAAATAAGCAAGGCTATGTAGATGGAAAAGATGATCCCGATGAATTTCGTTGAGACAAAGGCCAGGCGGGTCACCGGCTTGCTCAGGGTCATGGCCGCAGTGCCGTTGGACCGCTCGTTGGCTATGGACCCCATGGCAATCATGATGGTGAGGAACGTGCCCAGTCCGCTGACCGTAAACCCGAAGGCGGTAAGCAGCCCTTTGGCCATCTCGACGTCACGGGATTCATCCCGGATTTCCGCCACGACGAAAGTGACGATGACGATCAACACCGCCACACCGGTGTATACGCCCGTCATGCCAGCCAATTTCCAGGTGCGCCTCTGCTCCAGGGCTTCCTTCCTGGCCAGAGCTATAAACCCCTTCAACTTGCCCGCTCCCTGGACTCCACCAGGTCCACGAACACGTCCTCGAGGCTCGGGACGGCCAACTCATACCTGATCAGCGTAAGGCCGCTCTCATACGTCAGTTTGGGCAGCTCCCTCTTGGCCAGGTCAACGTCGTTGACCTCTACGATGAACACGTAGTGAGCGCCGTGCTCCTCGCTCCGCATTCCTGCTACCCACGGAATGCCCGCCAGCGCCTGCGCCATTGGGGTCGGGTCTTCCTCGAACTCCAATTCGAAACTCGTTGCGCTCTTCTGCGACTGCAAGTCCGATATTGCGCCGGTGGTCACCAGCTTCCCTCGATTGATGATGGCAACCCTGTCGCAAATCCTCTCCACGTCGGCCAGTATATGGGTGGACACGAATATCGTGGTCTGGCCCTTCAGGGACCTGATGGTCTCCAGCATGTCGCGTCTGCCCATGGGGTCCAGGGCGGAGGCTGGCTCGTCCAGAAACAGCACTTCCGGACCGTGGATCAACGCCTGGGCCAGTCCCAGCCGCTGCTGCATTCCCCGCGAGTACCCTTTCACCTTCCGGTCTGCGGCGTCTTCCAGGTTGACTCGCCCGAGCATTTCGTCAGCCTTCCGGCGGGCTGTGGAAGGGTCCAACTCATACAGGTCCCCGATGAACATCAAGAATTCCCTGCCTGTCATCCAGCCGTAGAAGGCAGGAGATTCCGGCAGGTAACCGACCAGGGACTTCAGGTGAAGAGAGTCGCCGGAAACCTCCTCGTTGGCCACCCACATCCGCCCATTGGACGGGGTTGTGATGCCGGTGAGAAGGCGAAGCGTGGTGGTCTTCCCTGCGCCGTTGGGACCCAAGAAGCCGTAGGCCATTCCGCTTTCAACGGTGATGTCCAGCGAGTCCAGGGCCGTGAATCCGCCGAAACGCTTGGTTAGACCTTCACATCGTATTGCTTCCATACCCAACCATCATACACTCAACGACTTGCGATGTGCCATTCCAGGTAGACTGGATTCCATTGCTTCAAGTTGCAAGGCGCCGGTCTAGGCGTAGGGGCCCAGGTGCGTCCCGCCGAGGATGTGGACGTGGCCGTGGGACTGGCTCTGCATGGCGTCCCGGCCCACGTTAGAGATGAGCCTGTACCCGTTGGGGCAGATTTCGTCTCCTACATCGCAGGCCACCTTGCCCACCTTGCCGATAAGTTCGCTGCTCCAAAGGTCTTCCTGCAGGGTGTGGCTTTTGGGCATGGCCAGGAGCATGATAGGGACCCAGGTCAGCTTGTTGTCGAATACGATGACCTCGTCGTCCTCGTACCGAATCGTGGCGGGCTCTTCCTTAGCCACGATCTTGCAGAATACGCAGCCTTCTCTTCTAATGATTTCAGGCATATAGCCCTCTTATTTTAGCTGTATTCATGCTCAGGGCCGGTCCTTCGCCGGTTGGCCCTTCCCGTTCTGGCGCCTTTAGGTTTCTCGTCCCTGGACTTGTTGA
Organism: Dehalococcoidia bacterium; assembly: GCA_965237875.1. GTDB lineage: Bacteria > Chloroflexota > Dehalococcoidia > Lucifugimonadales > JAGWBF01 > DAOUJI01. Next base: position 289,175 of record CBDEGP010000002.1, on the reverse strand, counting down.
TGGGCCGCTGGTCTCTATAGTCCGGGACCAGAATGGGGGCCCACTCCACCAGGGGGTCTCCCAGTCGGGACCTGATGCGGGGCTTGGCCTCCTCGAGGGCTTTGAGAGAGAGATAGTTGGCGGTGATCACCGTGGGCAGGCGGGCGTTATGGCGATGGACTATGATCTGGTACAGCTTCTCCTCGGCCCAGGGCGTGGAGTTCTCTGATCCCAGATCGTCGAGCGCCAGGAGGGGCGCCGTCTTGACCTGCTCGAATATCTCGTCGTAGCCGGTCATGCTGTCGGGCCGGAAAGTGGCCCGCAGGTAGTCCAGCAAGGCCGGGACGAAGGCGAAAAAGGAGGGTTCACCTTGTTTAAGCCGCTCGTTGATGATTCCGACGGTCAGGTGGGTCTTGCCGCATCCGGGCTGGCCGGTCAGAAGCAGCCATCCCGTGGGCGACTCTGCGTAGGCCCGCGCCTTTTCGAAGGCGAACTTCAAAGTCTCCTTTTCCTGGCTGGTCCCGCGCACGTCCCGTCCCAGCCTGAAAGAGTCCAGGGTCATCTCTTCCAGCATGGGGCCTTGCAGGCCGCCCACCTCTCTTAAGAGCAGGGCGTCGTGGAGGCCCACGGAGACTATGTCCGACATGTTGGGGTTCTGGAGTCGGCTCCTGATGCCCTCCTCCAGTCTCTCCAGCGGGCCGCGGACAGTTACCACCGTGGGCATCCGCTCGTTGAACCTGTGGTTGAATATCTGAAGCAGCTTTTCTCTGGCCCACGGTGTGCCGCTTTGCGCCCCCAAATCGTCGAGGACAAGCGTAGGTGCGTCCTTTATCTGCTGGAACAGGTCGTCATAGCTGATCGGGCTGTCCGGCGAGTAGGCGCCCCTCAGATGGTCCAACAGGTCCGGAACAAAGACGAATAAAACCGTCTGGCCACACTCGATGAGGCTGTTTGCCACGGCCGCCGCCAGATGGGTCTTCCCGCAGCCGCTCGGTCCGGTGAGCGCCAGCCACCCTTCAGGGTGTTCGGAGTAGTCTTTTGCCTTGGCCAATGCGTGGGTGAAACGCCGTTGACTTTCGGGGTCGGTGAACACTCCCGTCGGGCCGGTGTCCTGAAAGCTTATACGGGCGAGCGCGCCCAGGTTGCTGTATCCGATCAGGGCGGACCTGCGGCTCTTTTCCGCATCCGCCTCCTGACATCGGCACGGGAAGATCTCTCCGAACTCCGGATGCCCAACAGGGACCCGACGGCTCACCCATCCACGGCCCTTGCATATAGGGCATCCGGCAAAGCCGTTGTCAGTGTGGAGGGAGCCGTCCCCGTTCCCGGAGGTACTCAACGAGCTCCTCCTGGCCGGAAGTCTTTTCAGTATGTCTCCCAGGCTTTCCATTGTCCTTTCCTTCAGACGCCCAGCGCCTCAGAGTCGCTTCTATGTATCTCCAGTTCCGTTTGTTGCCGTTGACGGCTATCTTGAAGGCTTGCTGTATCCAGGACCAGGAATACGTTTCCTCTGCGTCCTTCAGTTGGTCGGCTATCAGAGGCGTCAGCAGTCCAACGTTCTCCTCGTACAGCTTGAATATGTTGGATTTGGGGACCGCCGTTTCTTCCCATTCCGCCGGAGCCGCCAATGAGTCCGCATCGTCGGGGACCCGGCCCATCGTAAGCGCCGCCTTACGCCCTGCCTCATCGTTCAGGAAGTATACCGTGCGGGTTCCTCCATTGGTATCCAGCATACGGGTGATGAAGGTCCCCCTCTGCACTGCCTGCTTCATGGCGGTCCGGATGGCGCCGCTTGGGGAGGTTTCATTGCCGGCCGTAGCCACACCCTTAGTCAGGACCAGGTCGGACGTCAACTCGTCCTCCGACACGTACCGTCGGCCCTTGTCGTCGCGAATGCTTTCCCGGATGCGCCAAATGGCCCGGAGAGTGCATTTAAGCTCCGCCAGGTCCTGGACTTCCTCCAGAAGCGGGCCGAACAGGGGACTGGGCGTCGGCGTATACTGCGTACCTTTGGGAAAACCGGAGAAGTTCATGTGTTTACGGCCTACTTCAGGGTGGATGCGAGAGAGGGTCTTACAGGCGGCCTCTTTATGTATATGCGTATTCCTGGTCGAGTTCCGCGGATTCGAACCGCACCAAGCGGTCCCGGAAAAGCAGCTTTATGTTCCCTACGGGACCGTGGCGGTGTTTCAAAACGATGATTTCGGCTATGTTTCTTGGGTAGGGTTTGTCAGGAGACCGGGACAGCCACTCCTCCTCGGTCTGGTAGATGTCCTCCCGGTAGATGAACATGACTACGTCTGCGTCCTGCTCGATGGAACCGCTCTCTCTCAGGTCCGCCAGCTGGGGCCGGTGCGAGTGCCTTACTTCAACCGCCCGGCTGAGCTGGGAGATGGCCAACAGCGGAATATGAAGGTCCCTGGCAAGTCCTTTGAGAGACCGCGTAATCTCGCTGAGCTCTTGGACTCTGTTCTCACGGCCGTTGCCTCCGCCTTGAATGAGTTGCAGGTAGTCCACCACCAACAGGTCCAACCCGCGTTCCAGGAACAGCCTCCGGGCTTTGCTCCGCATTTCGACGATTCCCTGGAGGGGCGAGTCGTCAACGTAGATGGGAAGCTCAGACAGAGAGCCTATGGAATCGATGATCGCCCGCTCTTCAGCCTCGGTGTACAGGCCGAGTCTAAGCAGTTGGGCGCTCACGCCGGCTTCGCTGGCCAACATGCGGAGGGCCAACTGCTCCCTGCTCATCTCCAAGCTGTAAATTCCCACCGACGCTCCGCTCTTGGCCGCATTGACCGCCATGTTTACGGCGAGGGCGCTCTTGCCCAGACTGGGTCTGGCTGCAAGGACCACCATGTCGGAGCGGTGGAGTCCTCCGAGAAGCTCATCCAGCGAATCGAACCCGGTCATGATGGGAGTCCCCATTGTGCCCAGGGGCTCAGCGATGGCGGCCCTGTCTTCCATATATTGGTCGAGGACTTCTCGGATGGGTATGAAGTCCCGGGCCGGCTGCCCTGAGCGCACTCTGAACAAGACCTCTTCGGCCTTGCTGAGCGTGTCGCCAACGTCCTCAGTCCCGCCGTATCCTATGGCTGATATCTGGGCCGCGGCGTCTATCAGATGCCGCATGACTGACGTGCGGTTGACGATTTGTCCGTAGTATTCGACGTGGACGGAGGTGGGAACTGTGGAAACGAGGTGGCTCAAGTAGGCGCCGCCGCCAACCTCCTCGAGCCGGTCATCCAGCGTCAACTGGTGTGCGACGGTGACTTGGTTGATCGCCTCCCCCCGCCTGAATAGGTTGAGGGACGCCTCATAGCAGAAGCGGTTTTTCTCGCGGTAGAAGTCGGACGGCTTTAGAAACGAGGCAACCTTCAGGATAGACTCCCCGTCCATGAGCAGGGACCCCACCACCGCCTCTTCCGCCTCTATATCGTGGGGGAGCAGCCTTTCGGCGTACATTTATTTCGTTCAGCAGCCTATTCCAGCGCTTGTGCAACCACCTGTATGTTGGCCTGGATTCCCGGGGCCAAGTTGAGGATTACCTCGTACTCACCGGGTTCCTTTATAGGGGAAACCGTTTCAATCAGCTTTCGGTCGAATTCCCGTCCGATGCTTTCCGAAAGCTCATTGGCAATTTGAGTTTGTGTGATGGCCCCATAGAACTCGCCGGCGGGAGTCGCCCTGGCGGAGACGGACACGCTTGCGCCTTCCAGGAGGGACGCCAACTCCTCCCATTGTTTAGTTTCCCGCGCGCGCCGCTCATCTCCCGCTTTCTTGATGCGGTCGATGCGCTTCATGTGCTCCGCCGTGGCGACTGCGGCGATTTTCTTCGGGATCAGATAGTTTCGCGCATACCCGTCTTTCACGTTCTTAACGTCGCCGGCGTGGGCTACGTTGGGCACGTCTTCCAAAAATATGATTCTCACTATGATGCTCCTGATGCGGTGGACCCTAGAGTCACGTTAAGCCCGATGGGTGTCGGACAAATTATACAGAACTATGGCCTGTTGGGGAAAGAGCTAATGTCAGAGAACGCGGGCGATGTCATAGTTGGTTCGACCAGGCTTCCCGGAGCCGGTCCACACGGGAGTCTATAAGGCCGGGGATGGTAAAGGAGTCGTCCGAGGACGTACGGCCCATCACGGCCATTGGGACGTGCGATTCACTTGCCAGCTTCTCCAGGTCCGGGAGGTCGGCGGGTTTCAGCGAGACCACTATACGGGATTGGGCTTCGCCGAAGAGCGCGGTGTCCCAACGTCCAAGGACTTTAGCAGTTCCCACGAATCCAAGGCATCCCTGGATGCAGGACTCGGCCAAGGCCACCGCCAGCCCCCCGTCGGAGCAGTCGTGGGCGGACCTGATGAGTCCCAGGGCTATCGCTTCCCGGCAGAGTCGTTGCACCCTGCGTTCAAGGTCCAGATTGATGCGCGGTCTTCCGGCAACCAGACCGTGGACCGACTCAAGATATTCGCTGCCGGCTAAGTCGGAGGCCCTTCCCCTGAGGCCCGATGCGCCCAGGAGCGCGACAGTGTCCCCCGGCTCCTGGAAGGCCGACGAGCAGCGCTTGGAGATGTCTTCAAGCAGGCCCAGGGCTCCGACTATGGGTGTGGGGTATATTGCCTGGCCGCGGGTGTTGTTGTACAGGCTGACGTTGCCGCTCACGATGGGCGTCTCCAGGGCCCTGCACGCCGCCGCCATCCCCCTCACGGCCCATTCCAGCTGGTAGTAGACCTCGGGGTCATCCGGGGAGCCGAAATTGAGGCAGTCGGTCAGGGCGATGGGAGTCGCTCCCGTGCATGAGACATTTCGGCAGGCCTCGGCGACCGCGATGGCGCCTCCCTTGTACGGGTCCAGGAAGCAATAGCGACCGTTTCCGTCGGTGGACAAGGCCAGTCCGATGGAAGTTCCCTTGACCCTTAGGAGAGCGGCGTCGCCGCCCGGGGCGAGCACGGTGTTGGTCTGCACCTGGTTGTCGTACCGGCGGTAGACGTTTTCACGGCTGCATACGTTGTGGGCGCTCAGGAGACTGACCAGGACCTCCTCAGGGCTCTCTTTGGGCAGGGGAACCGACCCCAGGGGATGTCGCTGCCGCCGCACGGACTCTTCGGACTTGATACCTTTCAGCCTGTACTTGGGAGCGTCCGTCAGGACATCTATCGGAAGTTGTGCGGCAACCTCTCCTCCGTCAGCTATCAGGGCGCGCCGGGCGGGAGCCGCCCGTCCTATGGCGACGCAGGTTACGTCCCATTTCTCGAATATCTTCCTGATGCGGTCCACGTGCTCCGGGCGCACCGAAAGCAGCATCCGCTCCTGGGACTCCGACAGCATGACTTCGTAGGGGTTCATCCCTGCTTCACGCCTATGGACTTGCCCCAGGTCCAACTCGATGCCGCCTTTGCTCTTCGCTGCCGACTCGATGGACGCGCTGGTCAGCCCGGCGGCGCCCAGGTCCTGCATCCCCTCCAGCATCCCTGAGGCGGCGGCCTCAAGGCAAGCCTCGATGAGCACCTTCTCAAGGAAGGGGTTTCCAACCTGTACGGTGGGCCGCATCTCCCGTTCGTCTTCGAAAGCGCGGGAGGCCAGCCCGGAGGCGCCATGTATCCCGTCCCGCCCAGTGTCGGCGCCAACCAATAGGATAACGTTCCCCTCTTCGCCGGTCGTCGCCGATATGAGTTTGTCCTTCTCGACCAGCCCGACGCATAGAGCGTTGACCAGCGGGTTGCCCGAATAGACGGAGGAGAAGCATATCTCCCCTCCCACGTCGGGCACCCCTATGCAGTTCCCGTACCAGGAAATTCCCTCCACTACCCCCTCGAACAGGTAACGGTTGCGCGGGTCGTCCAGAGGCCCAAAGCGCAGTGTGTTCATCAGCGCTATTGGCCTGGCGCCCATGGCGAGTATGTCCCGGACTATCCCGCCCACTCCCGTTGCGGCGCCCTGAAGAGGCTCAACGGCTGAGGGATGGTTATGCGATTCGATCTTGAAGACGACGGCCAGACCCGCCCCGATGTCCACGGCCCCTGCGTTCTGCTCGCCCTGCCGCGTAAGGATTCTGGGGCCTGTAGACGGGAGCAGTTTCAGCAAGGGCCGAGAGTGTTTGTAGCCGCAATGCTCGCTCCAAAGAGCGCCGAACATGCCCAGCTCAAGGGAGTTGGGCTCCCGGTCCAGCTTGTCGACGATGAGCTGATACTCAGCCTCAGTGAGGGCTATCTCGTCCAGCGTTTCTTTCGAGACCGGCATGATGTTAGAGAAATCGCCTTGTCAGTTCACCGGAGCCGGGTTGGAAGCGGCCAGCGCCTCGAATATGGCCCGGCCGTCGACGCCGCCCATGATCGCTTCGCAGCATCTCTCCGGGTGGGGCATCATGCCCAACACGTTGCCCTCAGCATTGACGATCCCTGCGATGTTGTTGGCGGAGCCGTTGGGGTTGGCTTCAGGAGCGGGGGCCCCTTCAGGCGTACAGTAGCGAAACACCACGCGCCCGTCCTCCTCAAGCCGCCTCAAGGCGTCCGGGTCGGCGTAGTAGGCTCCTTCTCCGTGGGATATGGGAATCCGCACGACCTGGCCGGGGGTCAGGCTGCGTGAAAAGGGGGTCTCCGCGTTTTCGACGCGGAGGTTGGTCCACTGGCACCGGTACTGGAGGTGATGGTTGCGGACCAGCGCTCCGGGCAGAAGCCCCGATTCGCAAAGAATCTGGAAGCCGTTGCATATTCCGATGACGGGTCCACCGGCGGCGGCGTAACCGGCGACCTGGCTCATGATGGGGGAGAGCTTGGCCATGGCTCCCGGCCGCAAATAGTCCCCGTAGGAGAACCCGCCCGGGAGAATTAGGCAGTCGTACACGCCTTTGAGCTTGGGAGTATCCCGATGCCATAGTAAGTCCGCAGTATGCCCCAGGACGTTGACAATGGCATAGTGGCAGTCGGAGTCACTCCAAGTTCCCGGAAAAACGACGATGCCGAACCGCATTCTCCTCTTGGAGAACCCCCACCCGTCTAAACTAAGAGCCGGCCAGGGTGGCCGGCTATAGACTAGCTGTTGCGGCGGCTTTTACGCCGCTTGGCAGCTTCCTTCTTTTTGCGCCTCACGCTGGGCGGCTCAAAGTGCTGCCTGCGCCTTATCTCCGAGAGGATGCCGTCTTGCTGGACCCTCTTGTTGAAACGTCTGAGGAGACTGTCGAAAGTCTCCCCTTCTATGGCCCTGACCTCGGACAAACCGGGCCTCCTGCTCTTGGCTGGTGCCTGGCTATTATAGGGTGGCCGCTCGTAAGTGTCAACCTGAGCCGCCCAGTACCAGGGTCATTCGATTATTCACCCTCACCCCAACCCTCTTCCATCGAGGGCGAGGGGGAAAGGCATTAACGGAATCGGAGAAGCGGGTACAATCGAAAAACCCCGGCCAAGCGCCGGCGCTTAGCCCTAGGCCGATTCCTTGAGACTGAACCTGTAGCCGACGTTCCAGATGGTCTCTATGAAGGAATGGTTGGCGTTCTCTATCTTGGACCTGAGTCTTCGGACGTGGACGTCAACCGTGCGGGTGCCGCCGAAATAGTCGTACCCCCACACCTGGCTCAGCAGGTTCTCACGGGAATACACTTTGCCCGGATTGGACGCCAGGAGAACGAGCATCTGATACTCTTTGTAGGTGAGCAGAACCCTCTTTCCCTCAAGACTGACCTCATAGCGGTCCAGGTCTATGCGAAGGTCACCGACTTTCAAGACGTCCTTGCCCTGGGGGGGCCGATTCTTGAAGATCACCTGGCCCAACCTTGCCTTCAGCTCTCCACCGCGGAAAGGGTGGACGATAAGGTCGTCGGGATTGATGGAAGGGTCGTATTGTCCCAACCGCAACGCCGTGAGGACCGTAATTACCGGAAGCCCCATTTCACGGCAGGCGTCCGTCGCCGTCCTCACCGTTCCGGCGTCAACGGCCTCCGTATCCACAAGGATAGCGTCGGGTTTGTTGGCCAGCGCCCCATTAAGGGCCGGACCGTCGACAACGGGGTCTTGCAACTCGTAGCTGACCCCTTCGTCGTCCAGAGCGCTCAGCAACGAGGTTGACTCGGTCGTTTGGTTGGTGAATACGACTACGTGGTACAAGGCTATTCTGACCGACCTGTGAAGGATTTAGTGGACCGCTTGGCCGGTAGTATAACAGAAGGCGAGCAGGGTTATCATGCGGGCGTCGCGCCTCGATTAGGCGGAAGCATGGACCCGCAGCAGTGTCGGGAACGGGGTAGACTGGAATCAGGAGGAAGATCGGCGGAGTTGTGCCCCCGACCGCTTTTCCAAGGGCAACGCCAGGCAAGACACGTCTAGGTCCAGCATCCCGCCCTCTTCCGCTTCCAAGATTATCTCCATCGTTCGTTCTCCCAGGGGCGTGGCGACGCCTGACTGCCTGGCTCCCTCCAGGGCGAATGCCAGGTCTTTGTATATCAGTCGCAGCGGCGCCCTGGCGTTGTTGAAGTCCCGGTCCAGCATGGCGGGTCCGTTGCGTTCCAGCATGAAGCTGTTTCCCCAGCTGGTGGAGAGTATGTCGATCAACACATCCGGATCGGCGCCCTGGGACACCCCTGCCAGAAGGGCCTCCGCTGCGGCGAGAGAGTGCACAGCCACTAGGTGCTGGTTCACCAGCTTCACCGTGCTGCCCGACCCAATGGGTCCAACGTGTCGGATATTGCCGCCCATTGCCCGGAACACCGGCAGGACTGCATTAAACGCCTCATCGTCTCCTCCCGCCATTATCGTCAGGGAACCGTCGGCGGCCCGTTCCACTCCTCCGCTGATGGGAGCGTCGATGAACAACGCCCCTTTCAGCGCGGCAGCCTCTCCGATTCTCTTGGAAATCCGAGATGAAACGGTGCTGTGGTCCACAAGCGCCTGCCCCGGACGGGCCGACTCCACGATCCCATCATCCCCTAGGAACACGGATTCAACGGTGGGGCCGTCAGGAAGACAGGCGAGCACCGCGTCCGACGCGTCCACGACTTCCCTGGCCGAGTCGGCGGCGTTGGCTCCTTCTTGGACCAGCATCTCGACCTTTTCACGGCTCCGGTTGTGGACAGTCAGCGAAAACCCGTTCGCCAATAGGCGGCGGCACATGGGCGCCCCCATCTTTCCCAATCCGATGAAACCTACGCGCATGCTCATCCATCCACCTCGAATCGGGCCCCGTTGGCGAGCCGTAATTGAATAGACTATTTCAGAAAGTCGCCCAGGACCGGTCGTATCGCCTCTATCAGGGGAGGGAGGACCTCTTCCCAGTCCCCCACTATTGAGTAGTCTGCGGCGTTCAACATGGGAGTGCGCCTCGGATTGGGGTTGGTGTTAATGCCAACGATGGTCCCGGCCCTTTGTATCCCGACAGTGTGGTTGAAGTCCCCGCGCACGCCCACGGCTATGTACAGGTCCGGTGCAATGGCGCGGCCCGTTAAACCCACCTGGAGCTGCCGGGGAAGCCAGCCCTCGTCGGCTACCGACCGCGTTGCGGCCAGGGACGCTCCTATCGACTCCGCAAGGGCGCGGATGGCAGGCAGATTTTCAGGCCCTCCGACGCCCATGCCCACGCCCAACACGATGCGGGCCGACTCCAACTCCAGACCTTGGGCGTCTTCCTGGACATGGTCATGCAGCAACCTTATGTCAGGTCCGTCGAACTCGCATACTTCCAGAATCTCGGTTTCAACGGCGGCGTCCGCGTCAGGTTCGATGGGGGTCATCAATCCCGGGCGCATGGTGGCCATGTAGGGCAGGGTCTTGGAGAGAATCGGGGCGATGACGTTGCCGCCCAGGGCCGGTTTCAATTGAACGAGCCGCCCCTCGGTGTCCACCTCCAGGTCCACTGCGTCTCCCGTCAGTCCCAGCCCCAGCCTGGCCGCCACCCGCGAGGACAGGTCGCGCCCGTCGGGCGTGGAGTTGAACAGCGCCGCGTAGGGCTTGCGCTCCGCGACGGCTGAGGCCAGAGCGCCCGTGGCCGTAAGCCCGGCGGGGTGCCCGTTAATCGGACCGGAGGAGAGGACCCGGTCGGCTCCGTATGCGGCCAGCTGCTTCACTTCCTCCCCGGAGGGCTGGTCCAGTATGACGGCAACCACCTCCGAATGTGTCTGCGCGGCCACGTCCCGGGCCTTTCCCAGGACTTCCAACGTAGCCTGCCTAATGCCCTTCCCGGAACGCTCGACCACCACCCATATAGGCCTGTCGCTCGACCCGGCGTACCGCTTATGGCGGCCCCGCTGCGCTGGAGAGCCGCCGGTTGTTCTTCTGCCCTTGAGGGCATCGGCTACCTTGGACGCTGCGGCTGCGGGTTCTTCATCGAACACAATGCCCAACCGCTGGGGCTCCATTAGCCTGATTTCCGAGACCCAAGTGGGTGACCCGCTCGCGCCGAAAACGTTCAGATCGCTGGAAAGCTGGGCTGCTTTGACCTCTTCAATAGCGGGTTCCTGCTGAGCCGCTTGCATGGCTTCCCGCCGGGGGAAACGCTCCGGGGTGATGCCTTCTGTCACGGTCACAAGCGCCGGAAGCGGGCAGCCGATGACCTGGTGTCCTTCGTCGGTCTCTCGCTCCACGGTGATAGTGTTATCGCCTGGCGAATAGTCGAGCTTGCGTACGTTTGATGCGTGGGGAAGTCCCATGAGCTCCGCCGTCTCAGGCCCAACCTGGCCGGTTTCGGCATCGGTGCTGTGCCGTCCGCATATGACCAGGTCGAAGGTCTCCCGTTGCAACGCCAGTGACAGACACCTTGCCGTAGCCAAAGTGTCGGAACCTGCCAGCGCCGGATCAGAGATGTGAACGGCCCTATCCGCTCCCATAGCAAGGCACTGGATTAGGGAGTCGCGGGCGGCGGGCGGACCCATGGTGAATGCCACGACCTCTCCGCCATGCTCCTGGACCAACTGGCCGGCCTTGTCCACGCCCAGCAGGTCATAGGAGTTGACCTCCGAGGGGACGCCTTCCCTGACGATTGTTTTCGTCTCGTAGTCGAATTGTATCCGGGACACCACCGGGACATGTTTTATGCAAACGGCTATCTTCATCTACGCTCCAGGCTGGCGTTGACATTCCCTTCGATCTCCCTGGCGATCAGGTCCTCGTCCATACGGTCGGAGAGTTCCTTAAGCCCGGGCGCGACGCTTACGGGATAGTGGGGAGGGTCCCTTAGCGCCTTATATTTCGCAGGCAGGCTCCCGATGTCGTCGCGGAACCTGTCTCTTATCTGCTGTAGAGAGGCGGGAGCGGCCGTTGCTTTTCCGTCTTCCATGACTTTGCACAGCAGCGGCTCGCCCTCACAGCCTTCACTTCTCCTGGTGAGGATGTCCCGTTGAAAGCTACCGTCTGCATCCCTGACCCGGAAGACCTGCTTTGGTCCGGGCAGGTAGGCTTTGCCGGCGCTCAGCTTCTTGACTGGCCTGCCGTTGCAGTCCACCAGCTTATACACCATGTCGGTGGAAGGTGCGTCTTCGGACACTCCAAGCCTCGTGCCAATCCCGAAAGCATCGATGGGAGCGCCAGCAGACAGGAGCTCATCGATGGCATATTCGTCGAGGCCTCCGCTGGCAAATATCTCCACGTAGTCCAGCCCCTGGGCATCCAGGATTCCACGCACTTCCCTGCTCAATTGGGCGTAGTCGCCGCTGTCCAGCCGCACCGCTTTCAACCTATATCCAAGCTCCTCCAGCTCCTTGCCCGCCAGTGCGGCCTTCCTGGCTCCGGCTACAGTGTCATAGGTGTCTATGAGCAGTGTCGTGTTGTCCGGGTAGCTCCTGGCATATGCCCGAAACGCTTCCAACTCGTCATCCTGGCTGGCGACGAATGAGTGGGACATGGTGCCGGTTGTTGGAATGCCGTACTTCCGGCCTGCTTCGACGTTGCTCGTGCTGGAAAAGCCCACCATGCAGCTTGAGCGGGCCGCTCTCATGCCTGCATCAAGTCCTGGCGCGCGGCGCAGTGAGAAGTCGGTCAGAGGCCGGCCGCGGGACGACGTGACGCACCGGGCGGCTTTGGTGGCCACCGTCGTCTGATAGTTCACCCGGTTGATCACGTAGGCCTCGATAATCTGGGAAGGGATGATTGGACCTGTGACCTCCATGACCGGTTCGTCACAAAAGAAAAGGCGCCCTTCCGGGATTCCCCAGACTTCCCCAGTGAACCTCAATCCCGAAAGATGCTCCAGGAAGGGATGGGTGAACCTGCCGGTGGAGCCAAGGTAATCGATGGCCCCAGCAGAGATGTTCCAGCCGGCAATAAATTCGAGTACGTCCTCCAGCCCTGCCGACACGAAGTATCCACGGTTACGGGGATATCCACGTATGAACAGGCTAAAGGTGGCGGGAGCGAACATTCCCAGGTCGAAGTACGCCTGGGCTACGGTGAACTGGTAGAGGTCGGCCAGTAGGCCGCTTTCATCGGACCTGTGAGGCAAGGTCCCCCCGTGTTTGCCCGTGTTTGCCGGATAACATTCGCCCCGGGTGTAACCCTCTCCCGTCGCGTCCATTATGTGAGGGGTCTATGGCAGTGTCAACACGACTTGCCCGCAGCTCCGAGATAAGACAAAGCGCTCATGCCCCCCGCCGGCCCGTTTTAGCCGTCTCGGCCACAGTCTCCTTCACTCTGTGGATACGGACGGTTTCGATTTTCAGGTTGCGCATTTCAGTAATCTCAAGCCGGAGGTCGTTGAAAACGAACTCCTCCCCTTGCTGGGGAATGTGTCCCAGGCGGTCCAATGCGAATCCGGCGACGGTCTGGTAGCTTCCCTCCGGCAGCCCAAGCCCCAGGCCCTCGTTTGCTTCCTGAATGGCCATGCCTGCCTCCACTTCATACAGGTCTTCTCCGACAGCGGCGAACTCCTCGGTGGCGGGCTCGCCCTCTTCGCCGACACGCCCTACGATGACCTCGATCAATTGCTTTAACGTAACCAACCCCGCAACGCCGCCGAACTGGTCGACTACGATGGCCATTTGTTGGCCCGTGTCCCTGAGTTCCGAAAAGAGTTCCCCCACCGGTTTCGTCTCCGGAACGAAGAGGGCGGAGCGCATGACTTCAGTGACGCTGGCCTGGGGGCCGAGACCGGTGTCGGCCATTGTCTTGAGCAGGTCCTTCACCGACACGATGCCCACTATGTTTTCAAAGTTCCCGTGATACACGGGAAACCTGGTATGGGTCTGTTTGGAATAGGTCCTCAGGAAGTCCAGCAAGGTGGCGCCCTGGGCGACCCAGACTATCTCCGGGCGAGGGGTCATGATCTCCTGGACCTGGCGGTCGCCGAAGTGGAAGACCTTCTCCAGCATCTCAGCCTCGGCGGGTTCCAGTGTTCCCTGCTCCTCGCCGATGTCTATGAGCGTCCTGACCTCCGCTTCAGTGATCAAATATCCGCCCCTCATATCCTGTCCGCGGCCTATTGAGTTTATGGCTCTGGTAAGCCTATGGAGCGCTTCTACGATGGGCAGCAGCAGGTACTCCACCCAACTCAGGGGAGTCGCGTAGAAGAAGGCCAAGCGTTCGGCGTTTCGCACTGCCATAGTCTTGGGTATCACCTCTCCCAATAGAAGCAGGGTCAAGGTTCCCACGGCCGTGGCGACTATCACACCCGTGCCTTCACCCAGCCAGGACACCACCGCAACGGTGACCAGTGACGTGAAAGCCACGTTTACGAGGTTGTTTCCGAGGAGAATCGTGGACAGCAACCGTTCCGGCCTGTTGATCATCCGCGATACGGCGGCAGCCCCCGGCCTGCCGGTGCTCACCAGATGGGCTATGCGGGTTTTTTGAAGCGACAAGTAAGCCGACTCCGAGCTCGAAAAGAAGGCGGACATGAGTAGGAATACGAGGATTAACGCAAGCTCTATCCCTGACATCGGCAGCTCCGATTCATATCAATCATCCTGTTCTTGATCAAAAAGCAAAAGACCGGACTATCAACCCCCTTGGGGGCTTCAGTCCGGCCCTATAGATTCTCCCTTACAGCATCAGCAGGCGTTAACCGGGCCCAAGTCCATCCGGATATTGTCTAATAGAGATTGCTTGGACTGTCTCGCCTGTATGACATCATACCAACTCGATTGGCGTTGTTCAAGAATCGAAGGGATCAAAGTCCACCACAGACATGACAAGAAAGACTCCGGATGGCGCCGGGCGGTTCCTTGTCAATATGGGGACCTTGATTGATAATACTGGTTGAGTAATGGGATGGAGTGAGCTTTGCCGCAACATTATGTAGACTCTGCTATGGAAGTCCGCAAAACTCCTGAGATGGGGCCGATAGGAAACAACGGATACCTGATCCGGTGCAAAGAGACCGGCGACGCCGTGATCATCGACGCGCCCGCCGAGCCGGAAAAGCTGTTGGCTGAAATTGGCGACGCCACCATAAAAGCCATCATCATCACCCATCGTCATGGCGACCACACAGCCGGGCTGGAAGAGATCAAATCAGCCACCCAGGCGCCCGTTGCTTCCCATCCTGAGGATGCGACGGCCATACCAATGCCTCCTGACATGGTCCTTCGGGATGGGGACATCCTCGAGGTGGGCAAGGTGGCACTCAAGATAATTCACACTCCAGGCCATACGCCTGGCGCCATCTGCATCCTGGCCGGCGACCGTCTATTCTCAGGAGACACCCTGTTTCCGGGAGGGCCGGGAAGGACGGCCTCTCATGATAACTTCCTTCAGATAAAAAGCTCCATCACTCAAAAACTTATGCCCTTGAGCGACTCGGTTGCCGTATATCCAGGCCACGGCGACGACACGACTATCGGGTCCGCACGAGGCGAGATCGGGGACTTCGATTCCAGGAGCCACAGCCCCGACCTCTGCGGCGATGTTCAGTGGCTCAGAGATTGACTCCGGCCTTCTTTAATAAACCGAGGTGAGTATGTACGAGCGGTCTGTGTTGGACAACGGACTGACGGTCTTGAGCAGTTCCATGTCCCATACCAGGTCAGTGTCTATGGCCATATTCGTGGGCGCCGGGTCCCGGTACGAGACCGATGAGATGGCCGGCGCCTCCCACTTTATTGAGCACATGCTTTTCAAGGGAACTAAGCGCTGGCCCACCGCCCGTGAGTTGAGCGAGACCATAGAGGGCGTGGGCGGTGTGTTGAACGCCAGCACCGATCGTGAAATGACTGTGTACTGGTGCAAGGTGGCCCGTCCCTACATGGAGTTGTCATTTGAAGCTCTTGCCGACATGATGCTCCATCCTTTGATGGACCCCGATGAACTGGAACGTGAGCGGGACGTGGTGCTGGAAGAGCTTCGTATGACTTACGATCATCCCGCCTCGAAGTTGGACCTGCTGATGGACCAGACCATGTGGCCGGAGCAGCCCATGGGAAGGGACGTGGGCGGCAGCCTGGACTCGGTCCGGGGCATATCACGGGACCGAATGCTGGAGTACATGCACACTCAATACAATCCGGCCAACACGGTGGCGGCAGTCGCCGGAAACGTGTCCCATGATGAGGTCGTCGGCCTCGTTGACGACAGTCTTGGGCGCTGGCCTCCAGGCGATGCAATCGACTGGTTTCCCGTGGTCAACGGACAGTCCGAGCCTCGAATCAGCCACGAGTACAAGAAGACCGACCAGGCCCACCTGTGCCTGGGAGTCCACAGCCTGCCGCTGGGCCACCCCGACCGCTTTACTCTGGGCCTGCTGAACGTGATTCTGGGCGAAGGCATGAGTTCGCGCCTTTTCGTAGAAGTCCGGGAGAAACGGGGCCTCGCCTACGACGTACACAGCTCCCTTAACCTGTTCCGGGACTGCGGTTCTTTCACGGTCTACTGCGGCGTGGAGCCACAGAAGACCGTCTCAGCAATAGGCGCCATTATCGAACAGCTGGGCGGACTTCGGGACGGGATTCCTGAAACGGAGCTCACAAAGGCGAGAGAACTCACCAAAGGACGTATGTTGCTGCGTATGGAGGACAGCCGCGCCACGGCTATGTGGATAGGCGCCCAGGAGAAGCTCTTGGGCAATGTCAGGACTGTGGACGAAGTTGTCGGGCTGCTGGACTCCATCACCACCGATGACTTGGACCGGGTTGCGGGAGACCTGATCCAGGAAGACAAGCTTTCTCTGGCGGTGGTTGGCCCCTACCGCAGCGGCAAGCGTTTCCGCAGCCTGCTCAAGCTATGAGGCGCCGGCTATTCATCCAGGAGCGGCCCAATGACTGATACAGCAATCAACAAAGACGCAGAGATACTAGGCGGCACGCCGGTGTTCTCTGGAACAAGAGTCCCCGTAAGGATATTGATGGAGCGCCTGGAAGCGGACGACCGGCTTGACGATTTCCTCGACAACCACCCCACGGTGTCCCGTGACCAAGCCGTGGCTGTGCTCCAACGCTTGCTGAAGCTATAGGGCTAGTCAGTTGGGTGTCACCAGAGCCGGCGAATGCCGTACTGGTCGAAAAGCGCTTCAACGGAAATAAGAACCAGATCGTGCGTCTTTGCCTGTGCGATTAACATTCTGTCGAATGGATCACGGTGAGGACCCGGCAGCTTTCCAGCGTGAGCGGCGTCTTGTACGGTGATGGGCAACTCTTCGAAACCTTGGTCTGCGATGTTACCGACCATGTCTAGGACGATTGTTTCGGCTTCTGGAAGCTTGCCGATGCTGTGTTTGGTGGAGATTTCCCAAGCTGACGCCGCGCTGACCAGTATATCGTTCTCTTCATCTGTGATGGCTCGAAGGGCTGGTATCGAAAGCCGCTCGCTGAGGGCGAGCCACCACAAGAACGCATGAGTGTCGAGCAGCAACCGCACCAGCTACGTATTCCCTTCCCAAGCAGCTAACTCCTCTTCTGGAAGCGGGTCAAAGAAGGTGTCATCTATGGTAATTAGCCCCCGCAAAACATCGGGTTGACGTTTGCCCCGAGGCTTGCAGCGTACAAGCCGTGCGACAGGCTTGCCGTTGCGGGCTATTACGACCTCCTCGCCTGCCTCGACTTGGGCAAGTAGGCGTGACAAATTAGTCTTGGCTTCATGGACGTTTACGACTGGCATATCTGTTTCCTACGATAGGTGATTAGCTAATCATATAGCTAATCACTTTCCGTGTCAAACCTTCGTCATTGACCAGGTGACGGTATGCCCCAAGCAGATTGATCGCGTGGCGGCAAGCTCTACCGCGGTCTGCTCAAGCTATGAATCGCCCGCGCCGGCGGGCCTGAAGAAGGGGACGCTGATACGGTCGGTGGCCCGCTCGAAAACGACCTCGACGGGCATTCCGATGGTCACGTCCCGGGGGTCGCAATCGTGGATGTTGGTGAACATCTTGACTCCCTCCTCCAACTCCACCAGGGCAAGCACGTAAGGGACCTCTTCGGCGAATCCGGGAGTTCTGTTCTGGTAGGTGATCGTATAGCTCCAGACGGAACCTTTCCCGCTTGACTTGACCCATGCAATGTCCTGGGTCCAGCAGTTGGAGCATATCCCCCGCGGGTAGTGCTGGTGTTCTCCGCAGCTGTTGCACCGCTGTATCAGCAGCTCGCCTTTATTGCATGCGTCCCAGAACGGCCTGGTTTCTCCTGTGACGCTGGGCAATGGTTTCTTCCAGTCAGGCATGGGCTAGTCCCTCCCCAGGATGACGGTCCCGCCGCTGTGTCTGGAGCCGATCGCTCCTCCTGTTCCGTGACACAGGGCCAGCTTGCAGTCCGGCGTCTGTCTCGGTGTGCCTTCGAACTCATGGCGCAGTTGGCGGGTGGCTTCTATCAGCAGGAAGATGCCCCGCATTCCGGGATGGTTGGATGACAGACCGCCGCCGTCGGTGTTCAGGGGCAAGTCTCCCCCAATTTGAATCCTGCCCCCCGAGACGAAATCTCCGCCCTCGCCCTTCTTGCAGAAACCCAGGTCCTCCAGGGTGGTCACCACCGTGATGGTGAAGGAGTCGTAGACCATAGCCATGTCGATGTCGTCGTGGGTGACGCCAGCCATCTCAAAGGCCGGCCCGGAGCTCTGCTTGGCGGCGATGTAGGTCAGGTCCTTCTTCCCGGCTCCCTGATGCCCGGCGGCTTCTCCCACTCCCAACACCCACACGGGCGGCTTCTTGCAGTTCCGTGCCACTTCCGGCGACGCCACCACCACGGCTCCGCCTCCGTCGGATATTACACAGCAGTCCAGCAGATGGAGCGGATGGGACACATACCGGGACTCCACCACGTCGTCCATCGTGATGGGGTTCCTGTAGAGGGCGTATGGGTTCATGGAGGCGTGCTTCCGCATAGCCACCGACACCTCGGCCAGCTGTTCGGGTCTGGTCCCGTATGCGTGCATGTGCCTCTGGGCCACCAGGGCGTACAGTCCCACGGTGGTCAGACCGTACAACTCCTCGAAAGAATCGGGAGAGGGTTGGAGAACGGTGTGTTCCTGCCGGGAGAGTCCGCCGGTGCCCACGGCCACGCCTCCTGAGCGGGACACGCTGCCGTAAGTGATTACGGCGCAGTTGATTCTGCCCGTGGCGATGGCTGAAAGGGCGTGGGCGACGTGGAACTCGAAGGACGACCCGCCCACTGTGGTGTTGTCCATGTAAACCGGGTCCATGTCCAGGTAGTCGGCCAACGATAGGCTGCTGAGGCGCACGCCCATGGACGCGGCGAAAAGAGCGTCCACGTCCTTCTTCCCCAACCCGGCGTCCTCCAGGGCTTTGATGACGCTCTCGCCCTGTATCTGCAGCTCGCTCTTGTCGGGGGCGTACCTGGTGGGATGCTCGTAGACGCCCACTATCGCAGCGGCGCGTCTCAGGTCTGTCATGCTGCTCCTCCAATGGCCCTTGGCCTGACCAATCGCAGGTATAATAGGAGCTAGTGCATCGGGCGGTCAAGGGAGGCCGACGGTGGATGGAACAGGCAAGCTTGGCGGCTTTATGAAACGCCTGGTAGGGCTAGCCCTAACACCATGGGTTCTGCTCATCCCTCTTTCATCGGCTGGTGGCCTCGCTCCCTGTGGTCCCGGTGAATGGGATTCTGAAGGATGGCATGAGACGCTAACGACAGCCAAGAATGAAGCTCTTCCTCAATGGACACCTGACGGCGGCCACATAGTTTTTCCATTCAACGGTCGTGGTGACCGAGGCGCCATCTACATCGCCGCGTCAGATGGTTCAAGCCTGCAACGCATCTCCGAAGGCAGAGGATTGTACGAAGTCAGCTACTCTCCCGACATCTCCCCTGATGGCTCTCGGCTCGTATACGCCACGTCAAGGCACCGGGCGAAGGAGACAAGATTACGCTCTTTCGATATAGAAACATCCGGGCTTGACGGATCTCATCGGTCTAGATTGACTGAAAACGGTGACACGGACATTCTTCCAGCTTGGTCGCCTGACGGTAGTCGTATCGCATTTGTAAGGCCCATTAAAGTCCGGGATGAGCCTGTGGACAACGGAATCTACATGATGGCTTCGGATGGCTCAGGCCTACGCCCGGTTGTGCTGTTTGATTCAATAGAGTGGGAAGCTCAAGGAGAGGAATATTTTCCGGCCGACCGTGGGAACCACGCAGGTCCAGTGTGGTCTCCGGACGGAGGAACGTTAGCCTTCGTTGTGGAGCAACATGTTTATCGGAAGCCTGAGGTGAGAGAACGTTCTGACATCTTATCTAGCTTTTTGTACGGGTTATATACGGTGAAGCCGGATGGGTCCGGCTTGACACGAGTCTTCCCAAGGACAGAGTTTTACTGGAATGCGCCCCGCATCGAGCCGTCTTGGTCACCTGACGGCCAGACCATTGCGTTTGCGCATTTCGCATGGAACGACCATGCGAAGTTGCTTCAGACTGAACTGTATACAATCAGTCCTGACGGCTCAAGCTTGAGGAAGCTAATAAGATTGGGCAGTGGAACGTCGATAGTAAGCGGTCCGTCTTGGTCGCCCGACGGCAGAATGTTTTTGTTTTCCCTTCGTCACGGGTCTCATGCCGGTGGCAACGACAAGTATATGACATACGTGATGAACGCTAACGGCGGTGGTATGCGTGACGTCGGCGAAGGCACTCACGCATCCTGGTCTCCGGATGGTTCCCGGATCGCCGTAGTCAAGGAGGGGACGGAAGAGGCTGGCCTGACTTATTTGTTCACAGTGGCGCCTGACGGTTCGGACGTACGGAAGTTGGCGAAAGTGGACCGAGACGGAGGTTTGACCTGCGCGACCAAGCAAAGCACCGGATCCAACTCTCCACAAGGCCGCCGGGCAGTTCGGACATCCGGGTGTTGATTCAGGTGAAAGGCGACTGCAGTTTGAGCGCGCGAAATGAAGTCGCCATTAGGTTTAGTGCCGTGGCCCCTATGCTATAATCGGCCCACCACGTTTCCCAATCATCGAAGGCCTCCCAGACACCAAAAAGACATGGCGCTCGACCTAACTCAGACAGTAGACCAGATAGACCGGATGGCCCATTTCCAGGCCAGAACCGGCGATGACCGTAACCAGCGGCTGGCTGAAGCCCTCAGGAGCATGACGGAGGCCAGCCCCGATGAGCTGTCCCGCAAAGTTGAGGCCAACAGGACGCGCCCCTTTCTCTGTGCCGGAGTCAAGAGCGGTTTTTCCGAGCGCATCCCAGCGCCTCAGCCGCCTACGGACTGCACAGTGGCGTCGGTGGACGGTTCCCACGTGGACGTAGACCGCCACTTGCCCGTGCGTTGCTATCTGATAAACATCGGCGGCTGCTTGCTCACCTATGGCTCAGAATCGGACGCCGAGCTGTTCAGCAAGCCCAGGCTCCACTTTGGGGATGATGACCTGTACATGACCAGCCCCGACCCCAACGTGCGCGATACCGTGGCCGTGGAGGGCCAACTCCTGGGCCTCAAACGCACCGTCGACGAGGTCTCCGGCCTGGCCGATCTGGTGGAAGACTCCTCCACAAGTTTACCGACCCTGGCCCTCGTCGACGGGTCCCTGATAATGTGGGGCCTCGCCGGAAGAGGCCACCAGCCTTTCGTCAGAGACCGCATCATTGTGGAGGGACTGCTGCCCGCCCTGGAACGGATGAGGCGCTTGGCGGCCCGTCCCCTGGCCGTGGCTGCCTATATCAGCCTTCCCCAGACCACCGAGGCGGTCAACGCACTGCGCCTCTCGATATGCCCGTTTGACCTGGGCCGCTGCCGGAGTACGTGCAGCGCCCACCGTTCGGGAACGTCCCCCTGCAATCTCGTGCAAGGCTTCCTGGACAGGGACCTCTTTCAGGCGCTTTTGAGGCCGGGCGAGCGGTCCAGCGTTTTCTACACCTGCTCATCCGTGTCCAGGGACTATTACGGCGACCACGAGGTCAATTTCTTCTATCTCAACACCGGGGACGAGATAGCCCGGGTAGAAATGCCTGCTTGGGTGGCTGACGATCCGGCCCTGGTTGACCTTGCCCACGGGCTTCTCATGGACCAATGCAGGCGGGGGTTCGGCTACCCCGTGGCCATAGCCGAGGCCCACGAGCAGGCCGTTGTAACCGGCGCCGACCGCCACAGCTTCCGGCGTCTGGTGGAAGGCGCTCTGGAGGGCGCCGACCTTCCCGTGTACACGTCCGAAAAAGCCCTGTCCAAGCGAGTCCGGTCCCTGTAATGGCTGCGGCCTGTTAGGTTGTAGTGGCGCTGCGGAGACGTATAGGCGAAGTGGTGGAGTCGAGCTCCCACCGGTTCGCCGCTCAGTGCTACAGGCTCTACGACTCTCCTCCCCTGGGCTCGTTGGTCAGGACCGAGTCTAGGAATCCCCAAGATGGCGGCGCCTCCGGTCTTTACGCGGTGGTGTCCGGCGTCAGCACGGCGCCCCTGGAACCCGGGCGCACTATCCTGCCCCGGGGCGAGTCGGAAGAGTCCGAGGAGGACCTCTACAGGTCCCATCCCCAGCTGGCGCGCCTGATGTCCACACGGTTCGAGGCCGTCATCGTCGGACACGATGCGGGCTCCACCGTCCGCCACTATCTCCCCGACCATCCGCCCCGCGTCCACGCGTTCGTCTTTCTGGCGTCGGATGAAGACGCGGCCCGGTTTGCGGCGTCGGTCGACTTTCTGCCCCTGCTGGTCAACTCCTACTCCGTAAGCGGAGGCCAGACTGATGAGGTGGTTGCCGCCTGCATCCGCCGTTTAAGCAGCCGCCTGCCCGATCCTGAGGGGTTCCGCATCCGGGCGGGGAAGGCTCTGGCGAACCAGCTGTCCGCCGACCTTCCCAGGCTCGACTCTCTGCTTAAGAGGCTCTCCGTATGACGGACCCGAACCAGGAACGCCGGCCCCTGGGGATGGTCGTGGACGGCTCCTTGACTAAGGGAGTGGAAGTCCGTCTAGCGCCCGCTTCCTCGGTGGAGGACGTGAAGGTGGGGGCTTTCGTCACGATCCAAGGCGAACGCCAACGCTTCTTCGGCGTCGTCACCGACATCGCCTTAGGCTCAGCCAGCCCGTCCCTTAAATATTCGCCTCCTGACGTCTCCGATCCCTTCATAGCCCAGGTGATAGCCGGAACGACGGCCTATGGGACAATTTCGGTCCTGCCTACGCTAATTTTGCCGACGGCGTTGGGAGACGATTCCGATCTCAAGCCGGCCAAGACCGTGCCCGCTCATTTTTCCGGCGTGTACCCTGCTGATGAAAGGGACGTGGAGACGGTCTTCGGAAGCGATGACCGGGAGCATTTCTGGATCGGCAGTCCGCTGGACATGGAAACCAAGGTCTGCCTCGACTTGAAAGCCCTCTCAGAGAGGTCTATGGGAATCTTTGGGAAGAGCGGCACCGGCAAGACCTTCCTGACGCGGATGCTCCTCATAGGCATGGTCCAGAGCGGTCTTGCGTCAAGTCTGATATTCGACATGCACAACGAGTACGGATGGCAGGGCCGCAGCGAAGGCGCCGGTCTCGTCAAAGGCTTGAAGCAATTGTTCCCATCAAAAGTGGCCGTGTTTAGCCTTGACGAGGAAAGCTCACTGCGCCGGGGGCTGTCGCCCGACGAGGTGGTCCGCATCGGTTATGACGAGGTGCAGCCGGAGGACATCGAGGCCCTCCAGGAGAACCTCAACCTGTCCGAGGTCGCCGCTCACGCCGCCCACAATCTGCGTCTGAAGTATGGCCGCGGGTGGTTGAAGGAGTTCACTCACTTGGAGGGACGGGATGACCTCTCCGAGCTGGCGGCCTCCATCTCAGTGAATGTCCAGGCGCTCAACTCGCTGTACAACCGTCTTGCCCGCATGAAACGGTACGGCTTCCTGACGCCCAGCCCCGGCGGGCGCCATGACTCCGTGGGACGCATTCTGGAGCAGCTGGACAGGGGGATCCACGTGGTGTTGGAGTTCGGAAGGTACGGCAACGACCTCAACGCCTACATCCTTGTGTCCAACCTGCTCACCCGGCGCATACACGAACGCTACGTCCGCCTGAAGGAGGAAGCCGAGGGCGGACAGGGCAAGGAGCCGACTCCCCTGGTCATCACCATTGAGGAGGCCCATAAATTCCTCAGCCCGTCGGTGGCCCCCCAGACCATCTTCGGGACCATCGCCAGGGAATTACGCAAGTACAACGTAACCCTGATGGTCATCGACCAGAGGCCGGGCGCAATCGACTCGGAAGTGATGAGTCAGATAGGCACCAAGATCACCTGTCTCCTGGATAACGAGAGGGACATAGACGCCGTGCTCGGAGGCGCTCCGGGGAGCCGTGAGCTCAGGTCGGTGCTTTCCAGGTTGGAGTCCCGCCAGCAGGCCCTGATATTCGGGCATGCAGTTCCCATGCCCGTTGTGGTGCATACTAGAGAATATGGGTCGGCCGAATCGTACTTGATGTTTGGCGGCGACGGAGTTGACCTGAACTCCCCCCGATCTGATGCGGACTTGGATGACGACTTGAGAGATATATTCGGTAATTCGTAGACACAGGCGTTTATGTTGGCATTATATTGCGATTATCGTAATTTGCCGTGAGCTGAGGTATAATATAGGTATAATATAGGTAAGAGAGGCGGACTAATACAGCAACAAAGAATATGAGCCCCGCAACCGGACAGTTGCGGGGCTCTGTATATCAGAGCCGAATGGCGGGAAGGAGTGCAACGATGGGCATTCTAAGGAACATGGAAGAGTACGGGCATGAGCAGGTTCTCGTCGTATCGGACCCTTCGGTGGGGCTCAAGGGATTCATAGCAGTGCACGACACCACCCTTGGCCCCGCGGTGGGAGGTCTCCGAATATGGCCCTACGAGACCGAAGAGGATGCGCTACGGGATGTGTTGAAGCTGTCCCGGGCCATGACCTACAAGTCGGCCGCTGCGGACCTGTCCCTGGGAGGAGGGAAATCCGTCATAATCTTGGACCCAAAGATGGGAAAGACCGATGACATGCTCAGGTCCTTTGCACGGCGCGTGCATACTCTCGGAGGCCTGTACATTATGACCACCGACATAGGCACGGTGGGCCGCGACCTCGAATGCGCCAGCAGCGAGACGCCCTACGTGGCCGGGCTTCCTATAGATAAGGGCGGCAGCGGCGACACGTCCATCATGACGGGTCTGGGCGTCTACTTGGGAATGAAGGCCTGCGCCAAGAAGGTGTGGGGCAGCGACTCGCTGGCGGGACTCAAAGTGGCCATGCAGGGCTTTGGAAAGGTGGCGTCCCACACTGCCCGGCGCCTGTTGGACGAAGGCGCTCAAGTGGCCGCCGCCGACATTAGCGAAGGGGCAAGGACCAAAGCAGCGGAGATGGGAGTGGAACTCCTGGACCCCGATTCCGTCTATGACGCTCCCTGCGACATATTCTCGCCCAATGCTTTGGGAGGTGTCATCAACGAGACGACCATTCCCCGCATCAAGGCGAAGATAATAGCGGGAGGAGCCAACAACCAGCTGATGACTCCCGAGGACGGACTGACGCTGCACGAAAAGGGCGTGGTCTACGCCCCGGACTACCTCATCAACGCCGGAGGCATCATCAACGCTGCCACGGAGATCGACGGACCTTACACCGTGGAACGAGCTAAGGAACGCACCGAGCGCATCTACGACAGGATGTGCGAAGCACTCTATCTCTCGTCAAAAGAAGACATCCCCACCTACATGGCGGCGGACCGCCTAGCCGAGGAGAGGTTGAGGGCCGCCCGCATGACGAGAAAGGTGTATGCGGCGTCCTAGCGTCTAGCTGGCCGTAGTGGGTGCGTCGAACGACGGCTCGGAGTTGCGGTGAGAGCCATCGCAGAAGGGCTTGTTGTCCGACTGCCCACAGCGGCAAAGCGTGACGAATTGCCCCTCGGGCAGGGCGAACTGACCGCCCTCCTGGTCCACCATCGTGATAGGTCCCTCAATCCTGTAGGGGCCGTTTAGTCGGACTGTTACTTTCACGTCGTCTGCCATCATTCCCCCCTGAATTTCGACATTCCGGCTTGAGCGATGCTTCCGGCGCTTACTTGAAAAGCTGCCGCCCCTATTCTCCTATGGCTCCTGGCGCCTGTCAACGCGGCTTTCAGCCGTAACCCAAACGGTGCAGGTCGTCCTCGCTCATGCCCAGGTAATGGCCTATCTCGTGCAAAAGGGTGATGGTAAGTTCTTTCACTACGTCATCCCTCGTTTGGCAGGCCAGTTCGATGGGCCGTTTGAATATGGTAATGGTGTCGGGAAGCAGCGGTAGGTAAGCGCCCCTTTCGGGCAATGGGATGCCCCGGTACAGTCCGAATATCTCGGATAACCCGTCATGCCCGGTCTCGTCAAGGTCCTCGGCGCTGGGCCACTCCTCCACCAGGATGGCCACGTTTTCAAGGGCGTTGCGGAAGCTGTCCGGCAAGTCCAGATGCGCTTTACGGACCAACTCGTCAAACTCTTCCGGCCTCAGCTGCATTGCCTATGCGGGGGAAACGCGCTCCCTAATCTCCTTTAGCATGTCAACGCTGCGCTTGTCGGGCCCCGTCCCGTCGAACCCCGGCGTTTCCAATAAGAACGGGACCTCGCCAAAGGCGGGGCTGGCCATTATGGTCTCAAATCCGGAGAGGCCGATGTATCCTTCGCCGATGTTCTCATGGCGGTCCACTCCGCCCCCGAGGGGATACTTCGAGTCGTTGGCGTGGACTGCGGCCAACCTGTCCAGACCTATGGTCTCGTCGAACTCCGCCAGCATCGCCTCGAGGCCGCGGGGAGTGGATACGTCGTATCCCGCGGCAAAGCTGTGTTGAGTGTCAAGGCAGATGCGCAACCGGCTCCTCAAAGCGGCGTTTACGGAAGAGATTATGGTCCCCAACTCCCTGAAACTGGCTCCGATGTGCTTACCCATTCCCGCCGTATTTTCTATGGTCAACCACGGTCCTTCCGGCGACTCCTCCAAAGCCTTCTCGATGCCTGAGACCGTCCGGTCCAAGACGGCCTCATAACCCTCGCCGGAATGGCTCCCGGGGTGGAAGATCACTCCCGAAGCGCCTATCTGGTGCGCCATGCCCATGTACTTGACCAGGGAATCGATGCCCTTCCGGTGGTTTTCCGGTGAGGCGGTGGCCAGGTTGATGAGATAAATGGCATGGAAGAATACGGGGCCGATGTCAGCCTGCTCGGCTTTCATCCGGAACCGTTGGGCGGTCTCATCGGGAAGTGGTTTGAAAGCCCAACTCCTGGAAGAAGAACCGAATATCTGGATAGCCTCGCACCCTATATCAACGGCCCTGTCAACGGCTTTGTCCAGGCCGCCGGCTGATGAGACGTGTGCGCCGATTCGCATAGTATTCCCTTTGGCCCCTCGGAACTAAGTTGGCTCAACGGGCCGGCCTATGCCGCCGCGTGCTCCGTCAAGCGGACTTGGCGAACCTCAACGGCTTAAGCGGAGGCTTCCCGGCGCCGCGTGAACGGCGTCAGCCTACGGAAGAAGCGGCCCACTTCACCCAACTCCCACATTACCAGGAATTGGCTTGCGATGAAAATGGAACTGTAGGTCCCCACTACGGCTCCGATGGCCAGGACCATTATCAGGCCTCGGATGGTGGGTCCTCCGAACAGCAGAAGCGCCAGCAGCACGAACAGGGTCGTCGCGCTGGTGTTCAAAGACCGGCCGACGCTCTCAAGAATGCTCTGGTTCACCACGCCTGGCAGAGGGCGGTCGATGTTTCGGGCCACGTTCTCACGGATGCGGTCGAAAACGACTATTGTGTCGTTGACGCTGTATCCCAGGACCAGGATGATCCCCATGATGAACATGGAGTTCACCTCGACGTCTATGACCTTTCCCAGGATGGAGAACACGCCGAGGATGAAGAGTATGTCGTGAAGAAGGGCCAATATGGCCGCGACGCCATACCGGAAAGAGTTGGGAATGCTGCGAAAGGCCCAGGTGATGTACCCGAAGATGAAGATCGAGGCCACTATCAGGGCTATGATGGAGTTGCGGACCATCTCCCTGGCGAATATAGGCGACACGGAATCCAGCTCGCTGGCTGTTACTGCGGCGACTCTATCGTTTAGTGCATCTTCTATAAGGCGCCTCTCCGAAGTGAAAGTCCCGTCCGGGTTGCGCAGTTCCGCCTCCAAAACATTGGTGCGGACGAAAATGGAATCGTCGGAAGTTTTCTGGATCAGCGCTTCCGGATGCCCCAAGTCTGTAAAGACGTTCCGGACGGCCTCTTCCGAGACCGGCTCATCGAAGGTTACGTCGATGACTGACCCGCTGCTGAACTCGATTCCCTGATTGAGGGCGGGAGGAACGATGAGAGAGATGATTCCCGGGAGGATCAGGATGGCTGAAATCAGGAAGAACCATTTCCTCCGTTTGATGATGTCCATACTACTTCTCCCCTCCGGCCACTCCCACAGCCTGTTGTCGCCCCTCAGGGGTGAACAGGCTCGACCTCTTGCCGGCGGGAGTCAGCGTCAGGATTTGCAGCAGATTGCGGCTGACCAGGATGGCTGTGAACATCGAGACTGTGACTCCGATCAGCAGCGTGATGGCTAGGCCGGTTATCACCGGGGTCCCCAGCCTTGAACCGAACCACCACAGGATCAGGCAGGTGACGATTGTTGAAACGTTGCCGTCGCGTATCGCGCTCCAAGCTCTCCTGAATCCCACCTCCATCGAAGAGGAAAGGGTGCGCCCCGCCCTTAGCTCCTCCTTCATCCGTTCGAAGATAAGTATGTTGGCGTCTACAGCCATTCCTATGGACAGGATGAGCCCCGCCACTCCGGATAAGGTCAGCGTGACGGGTATTAGCTTGAACACCGCAAGCGTGATCACCGCATATACAATCAACGCCGACGCCGCGACAACGCCGGCCATCTTATAGTAGACGATTATGAAGACCAGGACGAGGCCGATTCCGATAAGCCCGGCTATCAGGCTTTTTTTCAGCGAGTCATCCCCTAGAATGGCGTCCACCGTGTCCTCGCGTATGAGCTTCAACGGCACGGGGAGACGTCCTGACTCCAACTGTATGGCCAGCTCGCGGGCGCCTTCACGGGTGAATCCGCCCTCGATAACTGCGTTGCCGTTGAGTATGACTGCGCTCACCGTTGGGGCGCTGAGCTGCCGATCGTCCAGGAAGATGGGCAGTCGGAATAGCGGGTTGCTGGCTATGCGGGTGGTGACCTCCCGTAGAATCCCCCGGCCCCTATTGTCGAATTCAAGCCTGACTTGAGGCAGGGTGGTCGTTGGGTCCCGGTCCGGGAAAGCCCGGACCAGATCGTTGCCCGTAAGGCCAATGTCTATATCCACGTAGTTGATGCCTTCGATTCCGCCGCCGCCCGCCTCGACGGAGTTGCATGGGTCAGGAAGCCCAAGCTGCCGCACGTTTTCCAGCTCGGCCAGGGTCCCGATGCAGCGCCGCTCCTTGAATACAAGCTGGGCGGTGCTGCGTATCAGGCTCTTGGCTTCTTCGATTCCGCCCCCGGCCTGAAAGGCCGTCACGGCGCTGAATGAATTCGCCAGGCTTGCTCGAAGCTCATCCTGCTTCTCCGTGCTCAGGGCCTGCTCCATGTTTATCGTGAACCTTGGGAACGGGCCCGCCTGCTGCGTCACAGTGACGGACTCATATCCCAGCTGGGACATGACGTCGGCGACGCCCGTCTCGGTGGCGGGCGCCGGAAATCCTATTTGAATCTCGGGGGCTTCGTCGCCGGAGACGACAAATCGGGACCCTGGCGCGGCGGCGCTGGCGAACGACCGCAGCCGTTCCACCTCGTCTTCATTCAAGGGTTCTTCCGTGCGGACTACGTAGCTAAAGGCCTCTGCTCCCGGGTCTACTATGTCTCCGGGGGCCGTCCGGCCCAGGTCCTCCAGTATGGACAGTAAAACGCTCTGGTCAGGCGTCGCCAGCATCGTGACGTTTATGAACGCCCCGCCCAGTCCGGGAATCTGTATTACCACCCTGTCCTGCCCCAAGGTCTGGACCACAGGGTCAGTGGTCCCGAAAGCGTCGATTCGCCGTTGGATGATGTCTTTCACACCGTCCATCTGGTCTTCCTCAGGGTCGTTGAGGGTGGGCGTGAAGATGGTCACCGCCGCGAGTCCACCCAACGCGGTTTCAATAGTCCCCTGGGACTCCAGAGTCAGGTCAAGGCTCCGAATCGAGTATTGGCTTTGGGGAGGCGCTTCTACAAGGGCCGTCCCGAATCCCACCGCCGCCAAAGCCCGCGTCAAGTCAGCCTCCAGCACGTTGTCCGTAAAGCGAAGGGAGATGACGCCGTCGTCCGCATCAAACGAGTCGATTTCGGTCAGCTGGTCAACCAGGGCGCCTCTCAAGGCCTCGAACCCGATGGTTTCGTGGTCGAGGCCGGTAATCGAGTACGCGGCGGCGCCGTCTCCGGCCTCTATCTCTGCGTCGTTGTATCCAAGGTTCTGCAGCAGAGTGTTGACGTCTCCCTCGCTGATTTCCACCGGAAAGACTACGTCAACGTCGTTGTCTTCGTTGAAGCTAACATCGGTCTGGGCATCCGGACTCTCGGCACGGCTGTTGCCCAGGTCTTGAAGGGCCGTCTGAAGCCTGTTCCTGGCTCCGGGGAGGATATCTACGTCGCTGATGTTGAAGCTGCGCACAGACAGAGCGCCGTCGGGTTGTTCCTGGTCATCGAGCAAAGCCCGTAGGTCTTCGTAAGCCACGTCGTCTTGGAAGACAACGTCGATCCGGTCGGGCAAGTCGGCTTCATACCAAAGCATGACGCCCCCCTGGAGGTCCAGGCCGAGCTTTAGCCCCAACGGCCCTTCGTTGCCGCGCTCCAAGCCGAAGACATCGATATTTCGGAAGCTGAGGGAGGCAATAGCCAGCGCCAACACAATGGAGATGAAGATGAATACCCGGACCCCTCGCCTACGCACCCGTGCTCCTCTCTAGTTCCGACTCTGAGTTTGTCATTCTCGATCCGCTTTGTTCGCAGCCGCCAAACTACGGCTGCACCTTCTTTCATGGATGGGCTTGCCCAGCCAAACTTGGGGATTATACCCTATGACAGCCCACGACCGTCTAGGGTTTCGGTCGACTGTTTAACGACGTAAGCGGTCCAGGCGCCGAGCGCCTCTTGCTTTGCCTCCGGAGTAGGTCATCACCGATGCTGAACGGGGCTTCCGCCTGACGCCCACTGGACTATAGACTATCCGGCGTACGTGGTCTGAGCCGCGGCCTCTTGCAAGTCTTCCGCATCCGCGTCCTCATCCGATTCTTCTTCGTCGTCCAGTTCATTCTCTTTCCACAATTTATCGCTGTCCACCAGCCGGTCTATGTACAGAATTCCGTTGAGATGATCGATCTCATGCTCCAGGGCCTGCGCCAACATTTCGTCGCCCGTCACCTTTATCGGCTTGCCGTTTCGGTCAAGGCCCTTGGCGCGCACGCGCTCTGAACGTTTCACCAGTCCCCTGTACCCAGGGATGCTGAGACAACCTTCGGGGACCTCCCTTTCACCTTCGGCTTTAACGATTTCAGGATTTATGAAAATCCTGGGCTCCGGGTCTTCAGGGAGTTGTATGACCACAACCCTTTGCAAGACCCCTATTTGGTTGGCCGCAAGACCGACGCCATGATTGTCGTGCATGGTCTCGATCATGTCGTCTATCATCCTTTGCAGAGAGGGCGAGAAGGAACTGATTTTCTTGGCCTTCTGTCTGAGGATGGGATCGGGTGCAATACGCAATGGCAAGCTTGACACGTTGAGCCTCCCGAGGGCCGCCGCGGGTAAGAACATCACGGCTTTTTGGGGATGATTCTTTCTGGGACTGGATTATAGACAAGGCGCTCTCACGGTGTAAAGGAGATTCGAAGCTACATTACGCTTACAGGGTCCACGTCGACAGTCCATCCTTGGGGTATGGACACGTCGCTGATGGACCTGTGCAGGTCCCGTCCGCGGAGGACTAAATGCCACCGGTGCCTGCCTCGCACACGTTCAGGAAACGCCGGCGCCGGCCCGATAATTTCCAGATGGGTCCCGCCGGAGTCGTACACTTTTTGTCTTAGAAGAGCGCCCATTCTCTCCGCTTCCCTGCGGGCCTTGTCCTGGCTGACGTGGCCAAACGCCATCCTTATCAGCCTGTTGTAGGGAGGGTTGCCGTGACTTCTTCTATACTCCATTTCCTTATGGTAGAACCGTCCGTAGTCCTGGGCTGCGGCGGCGGCTACCGCATAGTGATTGGGGTCGTAAGTCTGGATTATCACCCGTCCTGGGACAGGCCCCCTGCCCGCCCTGCCCGCCACTTGGCAAAGGAGTTGGAACACCTTCTCACCGGCGCGAAAATCGGGAAGATGCAGTCCCACGTCGGCCAACACCACGCCTATCAGGGTGACATTGGGAAGATGAAGCCCCTTGGCCACCATCTGAGTGCCCACAAGTATTTGGGTCTCCTGCTTCAACAAGCTGTCCATGATCGCCTCGTGTGACCCGGAAGAGACCGAGTCCCTGTCCCATCTCAGCGCTCTCACCCAGGGATGACGCCTTCTTACTTCCTCCATGACCAGCTGGGTTCCGAGGCCCAATCGGCGGACACGCGGGCTTCGGCACTTGGGGCAAGACTTGGGGAACTTGGTGCGGCGGTTGCATTGATGACAGACCAGCCGGTCCTTGTCTCCGTGGAAGGTCAGGGTCACGGAGCACCCGCCGCACTTCAGGGAGTGGCCGCAGTCCCGGCACTGGACTACTGTGGATGAACCCCTCCGGTTCACATAGAAAATAGCCTGCTGCCCGGACTGGATGCAGTTTGACAGGGCCTCCGACAGCGCCGTGCTGAAAATAGACCGGTTGCCTTCCCTAAGCTCTTTCCGCATGTCCTGAATTTCCACCGCGGGGAGGGTTGGCCGAGAGCCGTCAACGGAAGGGACCCTCTTGGAAAGCTCCAGGAGTCTGCCCCTCCCCCTAGACGCCATCGAATAGGTCTCCACGTCCGGCGTCGCGCTTCCAGCTACGACCACCGCCCCTTTGAGTTCAGCCAGCTTATGAGCAACGGTCCGTGTGTGGAACCTGGGCGCGGAGTCGTGCTGTTTGTAGGTCCACTCGTGCTCTTCGTCTATGATTATCAGGCCCGGTTCCCGCACCGGAGCGAAAAGTGCGCTGCGGGGTCCCACAACCACGTCGAACTCGCCGTCATTGATCCTCCACCACTGCTCGAACCGTTGAGCAGGGGTCATTCCGCTGTGCAATACGGCCACTTTACCTGGAAACCTTGAGTTCAGCCTGTGCAGCGTCTGCGGCGTCAACGAAATCTCCGGCACCAGGTAGACGCCCTGCTTGCCGGCGGATATACAGCGCTCCAAGGCGCGTAGATAGACTTCCGTTTTGCCGCTGCCTGTGACGCCGTGGAGAAGGAAGCCGGAGGGAGACCCCGGTTTACGGTCTAACGCGTCGGTGATGGAGCTCACCGCCCGCATCTGCTCCCCCGTCAGCTCCAGTCTGACATACGAATCGGTTCTTCCATCGTGAACAGCGGGGTTAGCCTCCAGGCGGACCCATTCCATTGACGCCAGGCCCTTTTCCACCATGCGCGCCACTAAAGGACCACCGAAGGCTTTGTTGGCGTCGGGCGCCTCCATGCCGCCCTGGACCATCAGGGCGTCGTAGAACTCCTTCTGGCGCGGAGACAGCTGGCTTACTTGTTCAGCAGAGGCGGCGCTGACGGGATGGACCATTGACCTGTACCGGTGACGGCGCTTGGGGCGGGGGAACTCCCACCGGCGTTTGAGGAGTCCTGAGTTTATCAGGCGGGTAATCACCCGCTCTCCGGCCGCTCCGAGGGACTTGACTACTGCACCTTCCTTTACCTCTCTCCTATCCAGAATCTCCATGACCTGCCGGGCCTGGGCGTCGGTGTTGGGCTGACCAGTCGATTCATTCCGGTCTACCCTCAGCCAAGAAATGACTCGATTCTCGAATCCGGTAGGAAGCATGAGGGATGCGGCTTCGAAAAGGGACGAAAGGTAATAGCGGCTCATCCACGAGGCCAGTTCCAAGTCGTTACGGTCCAACAAAGGAGACGGCTCAAGGGCCGATATGATGTCCCGGACAGCTTCCACCTGAGGGCTGTCGGACCTTTGGAAAACAATGCCCTGCACTGGCCTGGAGCCGAGGGGCGCCCACACCATTTGGCCGGGTTCAGGGAGGTCTATGGATGAGGGTACGCTGTACGAGAGAGTCTTGCCGGGCCCAATGGGAGCGTTTACGGCCACCTCTAGGAATTGATTGCCCACACGCCGCCTCGCATCCCACACTTCCACAGCAGGCCTATAAAAAGCGTGCCCGGCGCTATGACGCCGGGCAGCAGGTTATCGGAGCGTAACTCCTTAGGGGGTAGAGACTTACGTTAAATACCTGACGCTGGCCGCCAATACGCCCAGTGTAGGAAGTAGAAGACCTGTCACAATCCACGTAAGGTCGCCCTTTAGTTTGGCGAACGCTTCCCTGATCTCGTCGTTCTCGTTGATCAAGTCTTCTTTCATTGGCGGGAGACTCATCCAACCCTAGAGCCTGCCGACGCGTCCCTCTAATGTTGTCATTCAGTCTCCTCAATGGTGTGATTCTACACCACGAAGGACTCTACAGAACCTAGCTCTTGTCATCCTTTGAGTCGTCGTCAGACGTTTCGCCTGCCGCGTCGTCTTCCGGCTCATTCTCGGTCCCAACGATTTCCTGAACGGTCTCGGAGTCGTCGGACGCATCAATATCTACGGATTGCTCCTGTCCGGCCAACTGTGCTTCAATCGGCTCCGGTTCCGGCGCCTCTTCCTCAAGCTGCCTGGCGGCCTCTTCCGCAGCCGTCGCAGCTTCAGCAGCGGCTAGGGCTCGTTCCTGCTCCCGAGCCTCGGCTGCGGCCCGTTCCGCTCTTGTCGGAGCCCTGCGTTCCTTGATCCTGGCGGCTCTACCGGAGCGGCCCCGCAGGTAGTAAAGCTTTGCCCGGCGGACAACTCCATGCCTGACCACTTCAACAGAGTCCAGCAGCGGCGAGTAGAAGGGGAACGTTCTCTCAATGCCGACGCCGTGAGTGACCCTGCGCACCGTAAAGTTTGATCCGGGTCCCCCGCCCCGTCTTTTTATGACGACTCCCTGGAATGCCTGGATTCTTTCACGTTCGCCTTCACGGACTCTGAAGTTGACTTTCACCGTGTCGCCTGACCCGAAGTCCTGTATCTTGGGGTTGGGCGTCAGGGCGACTGCAGTTCGGGCTTCCATAGGTTATCCCATCCTAGGTTCTTTAGTTTCAAGCCGATATATTCTATCCCTTGCTGCGGCTCCAAACAAGGGCAAGATTTCACGGGTTGGACGAGTCCTTTTCATATCCCTGGCGGTGCAGGAAGTCCAAGTCCTCCTGGGAAAGGGGCGCCTTCGCCAGCAAGTCCGGCCTCAAGCGCAAGGTGCGCAGCAGAGACTGCTCCCGCCGCCATCGGGCTATCTCCCCGTGGTTGCCTGACAACAGTTCCGCCGGGACCTCCATATCCCTATACTCCGGCGGTCTGGTGTAGATGGGGTGCTGGAGAAGACCCGTGGCGATGGAGTCCTCGGAAACGCTGTTTTCAGAGCCTACGACGCCCGGAGTCAGCCTGGCTACGGCGTCGACCACAACCATGGCGGCCAGCTCGCCTCCCGTGATGACATAGTCTCCGATGCTAACGTCGCAGGTGGCCAGCGACGTCCGCACCCGCTCGTCCACTCCTCCATAGTGGCCGCAGATGAGCGCCATCCCTTGCTCTTGGGCGAATTCCTGGGCCATGTCCTGGTCGAAGAGGCGGCCTTGGGGAGACAGGAGGACCACCGGGACCGGACCCGCATGGCAGGACAAAGCGTATTCTACGGCTTCGAAGATAGGCTCCGGCTTCATCACCATGCCCGGCCCGCCTCCGTATTGGTAATCGTCGGCGACGTGGTGGGGGCCGTGGGCGAACCGGCGTATGTCATGGACATGAACGTCTATCAGCCCGCGGTCCGCCGCTTTTCTCAACATGCTGTGATCGAAGGGGCCGGAGAACATCTCCGGAAACAGCGTCAGGATGTCGAACCGCATGACTAAGCCGGCGGGCCGCCTCAGGAAGACTTTCCCGTGGGGTGGCCTTCAGCCTCGTCCCTAAGCAGGTCCAACGCGTGGCCCAACACCGGTTGGACCACTTCCAGGCACTCGCGCACACCTTTTGGACTGCCGGGCAGAGTAATAATAAGAGTGCGGCCTCGTATCCCCGTCACTTGGCGGCTCAACATTGCCATAGGCGTCTTGCTCAACGTGCCCGCCCTCATGGCTTCCGCCAGACCCGGGACTTGCCGGTCGATGACTGACTGGCACGCTTCAGGCGTCACGTCGGTCGGAGCGACCCCGGTGCCTCCCGTGGTGACGATCAGGTCAATGCCTTCGTCTGACCAGCTCACCAACCGGGCGGCGATCATCCCCAAGTCGTCGGGAACTATCTCGTAGCGAATGCAGCGGTAATCGGGCGGAGCCAGCATCTCTTTGATGACTGCGCCGCTGGCGTCGTCCCGCTGTCCGTGGAAACCTGTGGTGCTTACGGTCAGCGTTCCTAGGGAAAACATGAAGAATCGCCGCAGCCTCCGAGGACAGCTATGATGAAGTCCTTCTGGGAGACCTGATGTTCTCCAAAAGGCTTTCGATGGGGATGGCCGGCAGCGTCATGATGTTCATGGTCCCCCGAGACCCCAGGTTGATGGCTAGATGGGCTATGGTCTCGTTGTCCGGGGC
Organism: Dehalococcoidia bacterium; assembly: GCA_965237875.1. GTDB lineage: Bacteria > Chloroflexota > Dehalococcoidia > Lucifugimonadales > JAGWBF01 > DAOUJI01. The sequence goes on along the minus strand of CBDEGP010000002.1, from coordinate 253,108 downwards.
CTCGATGATGTTGACGAAGTCGTAGAGGCCAAGCACAGCGTACTGGTTGATGAGCTCGCAGCCGAACTGCTTGATCTCCTCGTTCACTTCCCGGTTGCGGTCCGGCATACGCTCCAGAGTCTTCCGGCCTTCGGGGGTTAGGGTGACCATCATTATGTATACTGGCATTAGAACATCTCCTGGCTTTTCAAGGAGAGATAATGGGCGGAGGGCTTGCTTAAAATGGTCGGGGCGGCCAGATTTGAACTGGCGACCCCCTGCACCCCATGCAGGTGCGCTTCCGGGCTGCGCCACGCCCCGACCTCGTATACAAAATACCACACTGACGATTTCTTATTCAACATCGCATTCCTGCGGCGCCGAGCAGGGTGTTTCGGTTATCGACCCTCTCCCGCCAGCGCTTGTGCGCTCATTGACCGCCCATAGCTAGATTGATAAACTCTATCAACCACATAAGGTGAAGGCCGCAGCCAAGGAGGCAGATGATGAAGTTGGGTCTTTTCATGATGCCGTCTCATCCCCCCGAGAGGAGCCTCTACGACGCCCACCAATGGGACCTGGACTACCTCCAGCTCACTGACGAACTGGGCTACGACGAAGCCTGGATAGGAGAGCACTTTACAACGCCCTGGGAACCCATCCCGTCCCCCGACATCATGATTGCCCAGGCGTTGATGAGGACCAAGAACATCAAGCTGGGCACCGGTGTCCACCTGCTCCCCTTCCACCACCCCGCCGAGCTGGCCCACCGCATCGCTTACTTGGACCACCTGGCCCAGGGCAGATTCATGCTGGGCATCGGTTCAAGCGGCCTTCCCAGCGACTGCACCCTGTTCGACGTGGACATGGAGGGAGGGGAACACCGCCAGCGGACTCGCGAGTCGCTGGAGATAATGAAGAAGATATGGGCCAACGAGGGACCTTTCGAATACCGGGGGAATTTCTGGAACATCAACATCGACGAGCCGAAGCTCGATATGCTCCAGGTCTATCTCAGTCCCTTCCAGAAGCCCCACCCTCCCATAGGAGTGGCGGGGGGCAGTTTCAAGTCCCCCACCCTAATGATCGCCGGCGAGAACGGCTACATCCCCATGAGCCTCGCCCTGAACATGGACTACGTGAACAGCCAGTGGGAGGCCATCGTGGAGGGCGCCGAGCGGGGCGGCCTGACTCCCTCACGCAAAGAGTGGCGCCTGGTGCGGGATGTATACGTGGCCGACACCGACGAGCAAGCCAGAGAAGAGGTCTTGAGCGGCGCAACGGGGAGGGCTTGGCGCGAATACCTGCTGCCTCTCCTTGGGTCCCTCGGCTTCTTTGCCGGTTTCAAGCACCATCCCGACGTCCCCGACGAGGACGTGACGCCGGAATATCTGGCCGACCACTTCTGGCTGATAGGCTCGCCGGAAACCGTGGCTGGAAAGCTCCGCGGTCTCTTCAACGACTCCGGAGGTTTTGGCGGACTGTTGGTGCTGGTCTACGACTACATGGACAACCCGGACGGATGGAACAAGTCCACCCGGCTATTGGCCCAGGAAGTCATGCCGATGGTGTCCGACCTGACCATTGACTAGCGCCGGGCGCTACTGGGCCGTGTAGCCTCCGTCAACCACCAGCTCAGAGCCGGTCATGTATGACGACTCGTCGGAGGCCAGGAACAGTGCGCAATTGGCCACGTCCTCCGACGTGCCGATGCGTCCCAGGGGACTCCTGCCTGCGGAAGTCTCCCTGTCGTGGCCGAGTTGACGCCAGATTTCGTGAATCATCTCCGTGTCGATGGGGCCCGGGTGGATGGAGTTGGCCCGGATGCCCTCCTTGGCGTATTGGACGGCAGTCGCTTTGGTCAATAGGCGGACGGCGCCCTTGGATGCAACGTAGGCCGTGGCACGGTCGCTTCCCACCAGCCCCGCCGTGGACGATATGTTCACTATGGAGCCGCCTCCCGCCTTACGCATCGCCGGGATGGATTCCCTGGTGCCCAGGAACACTCCCTTGGCGTTGACTTCCATGACCGCATCCCATTCCTCGTCGCTGGTGTCCTCCACCTTTCCTCCACGCCATATCCCGGCGTTGTTCACCAGCACGTTCAGCATTCCGAAGCGGGTCACCGCCTCATCGACGGCCTTGCGCCAGTCGCCCGGGTCCGTGACGTTCAGGTGGACGTAGAGAGCGCCGCCGCCGGAGTCCTCGATTTCGTTGGCGACCCTGGCTCCCTCATCGTCGAGAATGTCCCCAATGACCACCTGGGCTCCTTCCCTTGCAAACAGTCTGGCTTCCACGGCGCCCTGACCTCGGGCGCCTCCGCTTATCAGGGCCGTCTTTCCCTCTAAACGCATGTTCGGCTCCAACGATAAAGTTATTGCAGTCCTGCGATTGCCTCTTTGAAACGACTGGCCACGTCTATGTGCTGGTCAGGCCGGGGCATCTCGGACCAACGGGTGTCCACGTTGATGTGGGTTGCCCCGGCGTCCTTCCACCAACCGGCTTCCAAGGCCCATTCTTCAGGCCCCTTGCCTGCAACCCGAATCCTGCCCTCGATGCCTATCTGGGACGGGTCCCGGCCGGCGTCGCGGGCGTATTGGCGCATCCTTTCCAGGGTGGCCAGCCCCGTATCGTCGGTGGGGAACTGGGGCAGCCATCCATCGGCCATGCGCCCGACCCGTTCCACCACCCGTTCGGCTGGAGTTCCAGGCTGGGCATCGCGTCCGCCACCCAACCAGACCGGGATGGGACGCTGCACCGGCAGGGGATTGAGACCGGCATGGACGACCCGATGGTGGCGCCCGGAGTAGTCCACGGTCTCCTGCGTCCATAGCTCCCGCATCAGCGTTATCTGCTCCTCGGAACGGCGTCCTCGATTCCGGAAGTTCTCATTCAGAGCCTCGTATTCGACGTGGTTCCATCCCGTGCCCACGCCCAGCCTCAGCCGTCCGCCGGAGATGAAGTCCAGCTCTGCGGCTTGCTTGGCCACCAGTGCGGTCTGCCGTTGCGGCAGGATCAACACGCCGGTGAGAATATGCAGCTTCGAGGACAACCCCGCAACGAAGGACAGCAGCATGAAAGCCTCGTGGACTATGCTCTCGTGGCTGTAAGGCCGGTCATTCAGGAACGGGTGATGGGCGGGGTCGGCGCCCAGAACGTGGTCCGCGCAGACTATGTGATCGTATCCCAGGTCTTCAGCAGCCTGGACGAACTCCTTGACCGAACCCCTGTCCGGGGTCATCTCCCGCTGGGGAAAGGTAAGCCCGACGCGCATTTGGCTAGCCATTCGCTCCGCTCCTCCAAACGTCATGGACCCATTGGCCCTGGTGGAGAGTGGCCGCAGCCGCCGAGGACACGTCGATGGAGAACAGGTGGTAGTTGCCGAGTTCCTCGGGGCGTAATTTCAGCTTCTCGTAGTAGGCGTCGCTGTAGCTGCGGCGTTCCGCCGTGTTTGTCACTTCCACGGCCTTTCCGTACACCTTGAACTCGCCTTGACCTCCGGCGGTGTCCGACACCGCGTTGTGCAGGCTGCACCTGGGGTCCCTGAGAAGGTCCAAGGCCTTCCGAGATTGCCATATCATGCCCAGGTACAAGTCGTCCCCGACAAAGAGATGTTCCACCGGGGAGACTCTGGGCCAGCCGTCCTTTCGCAGGGTGGCCAAGAGCGCCAGCCCGGTTCGGTCGAACCGCTCTTCACCAAGCTGGGCCAAGTCGGGCTGAAAGCGTTTGAACTCCGTCCACTTCATTACAGCGACCGCCTCGGCGAATCAGAGGCCGTAGGCGTCCTTGAACGTCTGGAGTTTCTCTATGCAGCCGTCGGCGGCGTCATCCCTGAAGTTGAGCGCCAGGTGGCTGGAACCCATCGTCTCCCATTCTCGCGCTCTTGTGACCCACGGCTCCGGGTCCGTCCCTGAAAGATTGATGCTGGGTTCCATGCCCACCGACGACGGGTCCCTGCCGGCGTCGCTGGCGTATTGGTGCACTCGGTCGATAACCTCTTGCGCCAAGTCGCCCGGGGGCAGTTGGTGGAACCATCCGTCGCCCAGCCTTCCCACTCTCCGTAGCACTCGTTCCGGCGGCCTGGGAGCGATGGACCTGCCCGTCCCTATCCACAGGGGAATCGGGCGTTGGATAGGCATCGGGTTCAGTCCGGCGTGGGAAATCTTGTGGTACTTGCCCTCGTAGTTGACCACCGGCTTGGTCCAAAGCTCCCTCAGGACTTCGATTTGCTCCTCGGAGCGTCTACCCCGGTCATTGAAGCTCTCCCCCAGCGCCTCGTATTCCACGGGGTTCCAGCCGACCCCTATTCCCAACCTCAGCCGCCCGTTGCTCAACACGTCTATTTCGGCGGTCTGCTTGGCCACCAGGGCTGTCTGGCGCTGGGGTAGGATGAGAATGCCCGTGACCATCTCTATCCGTTCGGTGAATCCGGCGATGTAAGCCATGAGGGTCAGGGGTTCATGCGTGACGCTCTCATGGGTGTAGGCGAAGTAGTCCACGTCCGGGTGAAACTCCGGGTTGGCGCCAAGCACGTGGTCCAGGATGCGCACGTGGCTGTAACCCAGGTCCTCGGCGGCCTGGGCGAAGGCTCGCACTGATCCCATGTCATGCCCGATCTCCACCGTTGGGAATGAGACTCCTATCCTCATGTCTTATCCTTTCTTGGGGGTCTTGGGATCTTGTGGCTTAGTCAGCTAGGACACCTTCGGATTTTACGGCTTCCTGAAGCCGGTGGATGGCCCTAAGGTGGGCGCTGGCGTTTGCTCCTCTTGGGCCGCTGGCCCCCACGTGGGTCGCCCCCAGCTCTTTCCATTCTCGGAGGACTTCCAACCAAGGTCCGGGGTCGTCTCCTTCCAGGGTGAGGCGTCCTTCTATGCCGATGGTTGAAGGGTCGCGCCCCGCTTCCTCGGCGTACCTGTTGATGGGACCGATCATGGTTTGCGTCTGGCTGGGCGTGAAGTGCGCGAACCACCCGTCAGCCAGCCGTCCGATTCTCCGTAGGGTCCGCTGCGGAGGCAGGGCTTCCGGGCTGGACCAGCCGCCGCCGATCCACAGCGGGATGGGACGCTGGACTGGCATTGGGTTCAACCCGGCGTGGGAGATGCGGTGATGGGCGCCCTGGTAGTTGACCACCGGTTCGGTCCAAAGAGCCCTCAGCGCCTCGATTTGCTCGTCACACCTTCTGCCCCGATTTCGGAAGTTCTCACCCAGCGCTTCGTACTCCACAGGGTTCCAGCCTAGACCTATGCCCAGGCGCAGCCGGCCGCCGCTCAAGAAGTCAACCTCCGCCGCCTGCTTGGCCACCAAGCCGGTTTGACGCTGCGGCAGAATCAATATGCTGGTGACCAGTTCGATCCTGGTCGTGATCGCCGCAAAGTAGGCCATCAGCGTCATGGGCTCGTGGGTGACGCTCTCGTGGGTGTATATGAAATGCTCCACCTCAGGATGTTGTTCGGGAACGGCGCCCAGCACGTGGTCTAGTATGCGGATATGGCCGTATCCCAGCTCTTCAACAGCCTGCGCATATTCGCGGACAGCGGCAAGGTCGTGGCCTATGTCGGTGGTGGGAAACGCCACCCCTATATGCATTGCGCCTCCTGGTGCACGGCACGGGGTTTACACCGGCAATAGATTACCACATACGCGGGCCTGTTGGTTAAAAGCCCTGGACCGGAAACCCCGTATCGTCAAGAGCCGCGGCCGGCGGCGGTCCTGCCCCGGCGCTGCGTTCTCTCCGGCCTTACCAGCTGGGCCTTCAACAGCAGCAACGGCACCGTAATGATGAGGATGATCAGGGCGATGAATTGTGCTTCGTTCAGCCCAACGGCCCATTCTTCATCCATGGGCACCGGGCCTGTCCTGAGGAACCGGATGAAAAAGAGGCCCAGGGAGTATGCGCCCAGGAACAAAGCGAACAACATCCCATGAGGCCGTATCCGGTTCCGCATGGGCCAAATTATGGCGAAGACTGCGATCAGAAGCAGCATCTCGTAGGCAATGGCGGGGTGGCTGGCCTGGAAACCGTGCGTGAAGTGGCTGGAGCTTTCCGGGTGCTCGTAGACGAAACCCCAGGGAAGGTCCGTCAGCTTGGCGACGTGCTCCCCGTTGATTATGTCCCCGATACGGCCTACGAACATGGAGATAATCAGCGCAGGGGTTACAAGGTCGGCGAAGCGGGCCACCGACGGCAGAGGAGCGCGGTCCAGCTTAGCCCATGGAAAGACCCTGTTCCACCCGTTTATGAATTTTGGTTGATTCCTGATGACCATATAGCAGGCTCCAAAGAGCAAGCCGCCCAGAAGCGCCCCGTAGATTGCGATCCCGCCGGTCCATATTTGGATTATCCTGACAGGGTCGTGACCGTACACGTCGTCCCAACGGTCTATTACGTGGAACACCCTGGCCCCGACTATGCCCCCGATGATGGCCCACACCGCCACGGTCATGACGGCATCGGACACCAACCCCTCTTGTCTTGACCACCTGTCCACCAGGTATACGGCGAGAGCGACGGCAATCAGGGTGAAGAGGCCGTGCCACGTAAGGGTCAGATTCCCGGCGTTGAATATGTCGGGGTCTATGTTGATGGGGATGCTGGCCAAGGGAATGCTCATGAATTCGACTCCAGCGCTGTCCAACTGTGCTCCCGGGATGCAAGGGCGGTAACAAGGTAACTCCTATGCCCAGCGCTTTGCAAGGATTTGAGGGTCCGTTCTCCGTGGGAGGTGTCTTCGACTGCACAGAAGAGAGCGGGCCCGCTGCCTGAAAGATGGACCTGAGTCCCCGCGGTCCGGGAAAAGTCGGCCCTGATATCCTGCAAGCCGGGAAACGCCCTGTCGGCAACCTGATCGAACACGTTGAACAACGCAGGTTGGATGGGCTGACATAGGGAGAGGGATTCAACCATACGTTCAGTATAAGACCCGTCCGAATAGTTCTCAGGCGTCAAGAATGAGTACAGCCTGCCCGTTTTCGGCCCGGCTTCCTGGGGCAGGTCCGGGCAGAGAATCACGTAGGAGCTTTCGGGAGCGTCGGGGACGGACGCCAGTTCGTCCCCTCGCCCCTTGCCCAGCGCCGCGCCGCCAACCAGGAAGAACGGCACGTCAGACCCGATGGACGCCGCTATTTCTCTAAGCTGTTCCGCCCGGCATCCCAGGTCAAACATGCTGTTCAAAGCCTCCAGCGTAGCTGCGGCGTCGCTGCTCCCGCCCCCCAGCCCCATGCCGTGGGGTATCGCCTTCTCAAGGCGGATGGACGCCGGAGTGAGCTTGCCTGTGGCTTTCGAAAGGGCCGCCGCCGCTTTCCACACCAGATTGTCTTTCCCCGACAGGCACGGGTCCGAACAGTGAAACTCAAGAGCTTGCGACAGCGTGAACCGTATCGTATCGAATAGGTCCACCGCCTGGAACACGGTGCGGATTTCGTGGTAGCCGTCATCTCTCTTGCCGAGGACTTCCAGGGTCAAGTTGAGCTTTGCCGGGGCTTTGACTTCCACTCAACCCGCCCCTGAAGTTTGAATATGAAGACTGCGCCAGTCGGCCAGAGTCAGATTCTCGGGCCGTATTCCGGGGTCTATGCCGGCGTTCGACAAGACCCGTTCCGCCTCTCCAGGCTCTATCCCCAGCCCGATGGCCAGAGAGTTTCTGATTCGCTTTCTGGGGCTGGAAAACCCGGCCCTGACTATTCCAAAGAAGGCGTCCACGTCATCCAACTCCAGCGCCGGAGCTCGATATGGGACTATCTTTATCACGGACGAAGAGACCTTGGGGGGAGGTTCGAAGGCTTCAGGAGGGACGCGGCATACGATAGAAGGCGCCCCATAGAGATGCACCGACACCGCCAAGACGCTCATCCGGCCATCCGACGCCTCGATGCTCCGGGCAACCTCCTCTTGCAGCATGACCACCAGGAGACTCGGCTGGCGGTCTCCGGCCTCAAGAAATCTACGAAGAATGGGGCTGGCGGCGTAGTAGGGGAGGTTAGCAACCAACTTGTACCGGGCGCCGCCCGGCGTCAAAGCGGCCAGGTCTATCTCCCTGGCGTCCCCCGCCGCCACCGACAAGTTGGCGGGGCGTCCTATACGGTCCGGCAGGGAGGCCGCCAGGTCCCTGTCCATCTCGACGGCCACGACAGACCGGCTCCTGCAGACCAGACTCCTGGTGAGGGCTCCTTTGCCCGGTCCCACCTCAAGCACCACGTCCTCTGGAACCAGCTCCGCCGCATCTACGATTTGATCCAGAACTAAGCGGTCGGTGAGAAAATGTTGGCCTAGGGCCTTCCGACGGCGACCGGACATGTTTGACGCCGGTGAATGTTGACGTTCCGTGATTCGTGCCATGAACATTAAGAGGCCGCGCACCTCACGTCGGCGATCACCCCTGCGCATATCTCCTGAGACGGCTCGGGCCAGGCTCTCCCCCGGCGCCCAGAGAGTCCTGTTTACCGTTGCTTCCTTCCGGACCTGGCGGGGTTCACAAGTCTCCGTCGCGGGGGACCCAGCCGTCAATGCCGCCCTTTGGCGACATAGGCGCAAAGGCCAAGCCTCGGGGAGGAATTCAACCCCGCTATAGCGGATTGCGGGTTCAGGGCACCGCTAGCTCCCCGCCTAGCACGACCTCTACGACTATGGTAGGTCGAGTCCCGCCAGAGTGTCAATCCAACCGCCTCAACCCTTGAGAAGAGCGGCGACGGTCCGGGATGCCTGTTCTGTGCAGTGATAGAATATGGTACGGATTACGGGCGCCCACAAATCTCACCCGGAGCTGCAATGGCTAAGAAGATACGCACTGCTGTGATTCCCGCCGCCGGGCTTGGGACCAGGTTCTTGCCCACCACCAAGGCGGTCCCCAAGGAACTTCTTCCCCTGCTCGACCGGCCTCTGATTCAGTACGGCGTGGAAGAAGCCGTGGAGGCGGGCGTTGAACACGTGGTCATTGTCATCTCCCAAGGCAAAGAGGCGCTGGAACGCTACTTCAGCCCCGACCCGGAACTGGAGCGCCGGCTAATCAACTCCGGCGACGTTGATCGTGCGCGGCAGATAAACAGGCTGTCGTCCAGCGCTCGATTTTCCTACGTCGTCCAGGAAGAACCCAGAGGTCTTGGGCACGCTGTCCTGACAGCGAGACACGCAGTGGGGCAAGAGCCCTTCATGGTGATTCTGCCCGACGACGTGATCTGGCCCGCCAGCGAAGCCGCACCGCGCATGATCGAGGTCTACAACAGGTTCAACTCGGCGGTTGTTGCGGTGGAAGAGGTGCCGCTGGAAGCTGTCGGGGCCTATGGCGTTGTGGACGCGGAGGCCTTGGAGAGCCGAATTTATCGAGTCCACGGGTTGGTGGAGAAGCCGGACCCGCAGGACGCGCCGTCCAGGCTCGCCATTGTCGGACGGTATATTTTACCGCCCCGGATATTCGAATGCCTGGAACGGACCCCGCCTGGGGCTAAAGGGGAGATACAGCTAACCGACGGGATGGCTCTGCTTCTACAGGAACAGGCTATGTACGCCTACCGGTTTGAAGGGACCCGCTACGACGGCGGCGCCCCCTTGGGGCTGCTCAGGGCCTCATTGGACATCGGACTGAAACGCGCCGACACGAGAGAAAAAGTGCGAGAGATCATCGACGGCCTGTCGGGAAACGTATGACTCCGGGCCGCCCAAGGCGCGCTTCGACGAGCCTGTCCTGAGCCAGCCGAAGGGCTTAGCGCGAACGGTTTACGAATCCCCGACGTGAACGCCGCTTAGCCGCCTACTTGTAAGGCCCGTCCGATGGAACCTACAATGTTTTGAAATCACCGGGTCCTGAAATCGTTGGGGCTGCGACGGGCATGGGGAGGAGCTGATGAATCCTACGGACAAGGCGGAAATTGGCGCCACCGGGCTGAAGGTTACAAGGTTGGGTCTTGGAGGCGTGGGCGTCGGAGGCGGCACCCCCGCTTCTCAACCCCCCTACTCGACTGACGCCGAGGCGGAGGCGATAGTGCGTAATAGCCTGGAGATGGGCGTCGCATATTTCGACACTGCCCCGCTGTATGGGCGCGGCCTAAGCGAACGCCGGTTCGGGAGGGCATTGTCCGCTGTTCCCAGGGACGCTTTCGCACTTTCCACCAAGGTGGGCCGCTTGTTGAATCCAGTGGCGGCTGACCAGGTCGGCGCCCTGGCAGGGCCGGGACCGCAGGACGTGGACTGGACGTTCGATTTCAGCCGCGATGGAGTCCTGCGTTCGGTGGAGGAAAGCCTTGAGCGTCTGGGCTTCGACTGGATAGACATCTTGCTGATACACGACCCGGACAACCATTACGACGAGGCTTCCGAAGGGGCCTGCAAAGCCCTGGAAGAGCTAAGGTCTCAGGGTGTGGTCAGGGCCATTGGGGCAGGGATGAACCAGTGGCAGATGGAGGCCCGATTCGCCAGGGAGACGTCCCTGGACTGCTTCCTTCTGGCGGGCCGGTACACTCTGTTGGACCACAGCGCACTGGACGAGTTTCTTCCCCTGTGTGTGGAAAAGAATATCAGCGTCATCGTCGGAGGCCCGTACAACAGCGGCATCCTCGCATCCGACCTTTCCGATGGAGTCCTCTACAACTACCGGACCGCAACTCCTGAGCTCTTGGAACAATCCAGACGCTGCAACGCCGTATGTCAACGTCACGGCGTCCCCCTGAAGGCCGCCGCGCTCCAGTTCGTGCTGGCCCACTCTGCCGTGGCGGCAGTCATTCCCGGCGCCTCGTCGTTGGACGAGGCCGCGGAGAACTTCCGCATGGTGGAGTTCCCCATCCCGTCGGATATGTGGGAGGAACTCCGGGCCGAGGGGCTCATTCCGGCGGGCGCGCCAACGCCTAACTAACCGCTAAAGACGAGATCGGGGTGAATTATGACTGCCCAGCGACCCAAGATCACCCACGTATACGCAGGCAACATGCTGGACAGGGCGGAGCGCGAACGCCGCGACGAAAGCTGGATAGCGGCCAGGACCGTAGACCCGTCCAGCCGGTATCTGCCCGTGACCGATCAGGGCGTGCTTGTCGCCGAGGACGCCGGACCGGGCCTCGCATGGACTGCCAAAGATGAGATCGACCGACTTGGTGGGAGCGGTGAGCCGATTTTCTTGGGACTTATGGACGGCGTCGCCCACTTTGCAATGGACGTCACGAAGAACCAAGCCGCCGTGGAGGCCCTCGCCCAAGGGGACGGCAGGAGATTCGAGGACGCACGTTCGGCCACGGAGTTTCTCAGCATGTCGGATGCGGGCATAACGGCCCAAGCCAGGTGCCAAATGAACTGGCACAAGAGCCATGCTTACTGCTCACGATGCGGCCAGCAGTCCGTAATAAAACGGGGCGGACAGGTGCGCAGGTGTCCAAGCTGCGCCGCCGAGCACTTCCCGCGCACTGACCCCGTGGTCATCACGCTGGTTTCCGATGGAGAGCGCTGCCTGCTGGGCCAGTCCCGTGGCCGTCTCTCCCGCTCCAACATGTACTCTGCCCTGGCCGGGTTCATGGACCAGGCCGAGTCAATAGAAGAGGCCGTAGCCAGGGAAATCCGGGAAGAGGCGGGCATCGAGGTCAAAAACGTGCGCTACCACTCTTCTCAGCCCTGGCCTTTCCCGAACTCGCTGATGATAGGCTGCCACGCCCACGCCGCCACCACGACGATTATGATGGACCCCGAGGAGATGTCCGATGTCCGGTGGTTCTCCAAGGACGAGACATTGCTGGCCTTGGAGGAACGGAGCGAACTGCTCAAAGTCCCCGGACGAATCGCCATCGCCCACCAACTGATACGCGCCTGGGCGGTTGGAGAGGCCGGCTAAAGCTTATGAAGAGCCGCCGGCGCCTCCAGCCAGTATCGTTTCAAGCGCCGGCTTCAGATAGTCGTCGTGAGAGGCCTCGGCCATGAGTTCCGGGTCCAAGTTTAGGGCCCACGCCAAATGCGATGCGCTTTCATCCGTAAACCCCAGGCGGGAGCAGAGACGGGCTGCGTTGTACCGGGCGTCGATAAAGTCCGCCGCACATGATATAGCTGACCTGTAGTCGGACAACGCCTCCTCATAATCTCCCAGGCCCTCCAGAGCCGCGCCGCGGTTGTTGAAGGCCTCGGCGAATCCCGGTCGTACTGACATGGCCGCTCCGTAGTCGGCAATGGCCCTGTCCAAGTCGCCAAGAGCGTCCAAAGCCAGTCCCCGGTTGTTAAACGCCTCTGCGTCTTCCGGGTCCAACTCCAAAGCCCTGGAATAGTCGGAAACAGCCTCCTCGAACCGTCCCAGATAGTAGCAGGTCCGCGCCCGGTTATAGTGGGCGTTGGTGTTGAGGGGATTGATCTCGATGGCTTTGGCATAGTCGGCCAAGGCTTCTTCATGCCTGCCCAACTCGTCCAGCGACGCCCCTCTGTTGAGGTGGGCATTGGAGATGCCGGGACGCATCGTGATGGCGGCGGTAAACTCATCCACTGCGTTGTCATGCAGCCCCAGGCGGGCCAGAACGATGCCCGAGTTGTAAACGGCCTGCAAATAGCCGGGATTTATCTCCAGCGCTTTCCTGTAGTCCGTTAGGGCTCTCTCCCCCTGTCCCAGGTCGTCGTATGCGTTCCCTCTCTGATAGTACGCTTCAGCCATCTCCGGCTTACTCCGGAGCACGACCGTCAGCTCATTGACCGCTTCCAGCGGGCGCCTGAGACGTAGGAAGCAAAGCGCCAGGTTGAACCTGACGTCCACGGAACCGGGGATGCCTTCCAGAAGCCGGGAATAAACGGCGGCGGCTTCCGTGAAACGGCCCGCCGCAAACAGCCCGTTTCCGTACACCACGAGGCAGCCGGTCGGCACGGCGCCCTGAATGGCCTCCAGGGACCTCTCGATGTCGCGGGCCGCGGCCCCGGTGAGCCTGCCGCCGCCGGGCATTGGAGTCAACCGGACGTCCCCTATGGAGGCATTTCGGAGCAATCTCGCCAGCCGGGTGAACTGATTCTCCAAGGACCCCACTTCAGGCTGCCGTACATCCAAATCGTCCCTCGCCCAACAACGGCTGACTCCTTATTCGTCGGCCATGGGCACGGCCAGGGAGGTTCGGAGCTCGTCCCCAATGCTGCGGGCAATGTGGCCGTGACCCGTCAGGTCTTCCGCCACCAGCACGTCTCCGGGAACCAGGCGCACGACGGAGCCGTCGGCCACCTCGAACTCGGCGATTCCCGATATGTTCACGACGTATTGGCGGCGAGGCGCGTTGTGGTAGTCGGAGAAAGAAGGGGACTCGCGCCTGTTTAAGTTTATGGACCCCTCTCCAGGTTTGGCGACTATTTCCGCCAACTCGTCCGGACTGACCTCCTCAAAGTGAGACTCGCCGTCGCCGCCTGAGAAAACGCGAATGATCTGTGCCATGTCCATCCTCCTCAGCTATTATTGTGGTCTACACATATTCCGATTGCGACCGGGGTGTTCCTCCCCACGACCGCTCACTTCTCAACAACAAGTCATCGCGAGTTGAACACCCGGTTGGCGATGTCCATGGCTGCCCTGACAAAGGGCAACCCTGCGTAGTAAGAGGTGTGGATGAACACCTCCATGATGCGCTCCTGGGAAAACCCTATGTTCAACCCGGCCCGTATGTGGCTCTCCAGCGGCCCTTCCCGCCCCAACGCCGTCAGAGCGGACAGGGTGCATACGCACCGGGCTTCCAGGTCAAGTCCGGGGCGGGTCCAAACGGAGCCCCAGTAGTATTCGCCGGTCAACCGCTGGAAGTCTCTCTCAGCCTGGGTCACGGGCTCGCCTCGGCCGGCCCCGGAGCCGGCGCCCATATACTTCTCCCTGATTTCCACACCGCGCTGATACAGGTCGTCGGGGGAGTCGGAGGGGTCGTGCACCAACAGTGGCTCGAAGTCCACTCCCTTGCTTTCGAACACCTCTTTGGCGATGCCCATCGCATTAAATGCTGTCGGCACACCGCCATAGTACGATACGTGGATGAACACCTCGATGACCTGCTGGGGCGTCAGCCCCAGGTTCAGGGCGTTGGCGGTGTGCTGCCTCAACTGGTTCTCACGCTGAAGCACAGCCAGCGTGGACAAAGTGGACATCTCCCGGTGTTCTATCGCCAACCCGGGGCGCGTCCATATCGAGCCGAACAGGGCCTCCGCCGCTATGCGGTGCAGGTCCGGGGCCATTTCGGTGGACCCAGGCACAGACCCCGGCCCCACTGTCCCGGCGCCGAACTTTCTACGGGTTTCCAGTCCCGCTTGGTAACGCTCTTCCAGTGATGCCATTGACGCCCTCCTTTGTCCTGGCAATACATCAGGATAATACAGGAAAACCTACTGCTAATGTGAACGCTCACTTTCTCCCGAAGAACGTAAAAAGCGGGGGACGTACCGCAAAACATACGCCGAGGCCGTCAACCCGCTTATGAACAGGGCCAACGGCGCTCCCCAGAAGGTGGCTATAGCCCCCAGGCCTATGCCCCCCACCTGGTTGACGCCCCACGTAGACACGTACAGCCCCAGGATGCGACCGCGCATTTCATGGGAGGCGGACAACTGAATGGACGTGAGGAGGGACGAGTCGTAGATTGAGCTCATACACCCGACCATGAACACCAACCCCAGGGACAGCGGGAGCCAGGGCGATATGCCGAACAGGGCCACGAAAAGTCCGAATCCCACGGCGCCCACGGCCAGGACCAGGTTCTTGTTCCCCACGTCGCCTCGGGACGCCAGGACTATCATGGCGACCAGTGAACCTCCGCCCGCCGCCGCCGTAAGGTAGCCCAGGCCGGTCCCTCCCACCTCCAGCACGTTCTTGGCCATGACCGGCATCATCCACAGGTAGGAGAATCCGAACAGCTCCACCGCCAGGCTAATCAGCAGCAGCCTGCGAACGGCCGGGGTGGTGAAAGCGTACCTGAGGCCCGTTGTTATCGCATTCAGGAAAGGTTCTCTGAGGCTGGCCTGTACCTTGGGGCGTGAAAGCAGCAGGACGAACCCGGTGGCCGCCACATACGCCGCCGCCGCCATCGTATAGTTCCCGCCCACGCCCACAGTGTCGATTAGGAACCCGCCTCCCACGGCCGAAACTATTCGGATCACTCCCGACCCCATGAACCTGAAGGCGTTGGCGTTCAGGACCCGTTGGGGGCCGACTATGTCGTAGGTGAGCGACGTATTGACGGGCTGGTTTACGGCCATCACCAGGCCCATAAGCGCGGAAAACAGAAGCATGTGCCAAAGTTCGATGGCCCCCGTGAAGACCAGCGCCGCTATACCGGAGGCTCCCGCGCATCCCACCATGTAGATACCCGCCAGGACCTTGCGTCTGTCCATGCGGTCCAGCAGCGCCCCCGTGGGCGGGCCGAAAAGGAACCACGTTATGCCCCGTACGCCCGCCGCAAACCCCACCCAAAAGGGCTGCCCGGTGATCTCCAGCACGATCCAACCCTGGGCCATCATGTCAACCGTGAACCCGGCCCCGGAAACGATGTTGCCCAGCCAGAGCCACAGGTATTCGGTGCCGCGAAAGGCGAGGAAATAGCCGCTCTTTACGTCGTTGAGGTAAGACCTGCTTAACCGGTTTTTCATCGTCTGTTCAGGGCAAGCGTTCCATGTTCACCGGACCGGACCTCCGGAGGGCGCCCGGCCCTAGTATAAGGGACTTCAGCTTGATTCAGGGAGACAGGTTGAACATGCCCGTATAATAGACGCATAGGCGCCATGCTGCGCCCTTCAGGAGCCGGTCAAAATATCTCTGTCCAGTGCGAGGTGACGTCATGCGAGGAGCGATTTTTCTAGGCGACAGCGAGATAGAACTCAGGGAACTTCCCGATCCCGCCCCCGGGCCCGGAGAGACGGTCATAGCCATAAAAGCCTCCGGCCTCTGCGGCAGCGACTTGAGGGCCTGGTACCGTGTCCCCAAGTCTGAGAGGGGCGACCCTCAGAACCTTGCAGTAGGCGGCCATGAACCCTGCGGCGTCATAGCGGAAGTCGGACCCGGGGTGACCAGCGTCGCCGTAGGCGACCGGGTGATGATGCACCACTACTCAGGCTGCAACGTGTGCAAGATGTGCCGCATCGGCTACACCCAGATGTGCATGGTGGGCCGAGAGGGGTACGGAAGCTCCAGAAACGGCGGCCACGAGGACTACCTGCTGTGTCCGGCCTCAACCTGCGTGCCCCTTCCCGATGAGATCAGCTTTGAAGAGGGCGCGGCCCTTGCGTGCGGGTCGGGCACGGCCTTCTTCGGTCTCAAGCGCCTCAACTTGACCGGGATGGACACTCTAGCCATCTTTGGCCAGGGGCCTGTGGGACTCAGCGGGACCATGTTCGCCAAGGCTATGGGTGTCCGCGTCCTGGCCGTGGACGTTGTACCCGAACGGCTTGAGCTGGCCAAGCGGCTGGGAGCCGACACCGTTGTCGACTCCGGCAAGGACGACGTCGTGCAAGCCCTCCGAGACCTGACCAACGGCGAGGGGCCCGGAGCGGTCCTGGACGCCACGGGGCTGGCCCAGGTCCGAAACAACGCCCTGGACAGTGTTGCGTTATGGGGCAGGGTCTGTTTCGTAGGCGAGGGCAACCCTACCGTTTTCGACGTGAGCGAGCAAATCATTCACAAGCAGCTGACCATCTACGGTTCCTGGACGTTCAGCCTCTCCGGGCTTTCGGAGGCGGCCAATTTCGTGGTGGAGAGAAGGGTCCCCCTCAAGAACCATATCACCCACACCTTCCCTCTGGACCAGGTCAGGGAGGCCTACGAACTGTTCGATTCGAGCACGACCGGCAAGGTCGTGCTGACGTGGTGACCGGGCGTTCGAATGTTTAGAGCCAAAGACGCTTGGACAGAGAGCCGCGCTATTTCAGGTTGCGGACCTGTCTGAACGCCGCCAGGAAGAACAGCGAGACGCCCACGCTGACTGCCGATATGATTGTGAAGGCTCCGGAAGCCGAATAAAGGTCTATGAAGAGTCCTGTGAGCAGAATGGCCAGAGGATTCAGGGCGTTCTGCAAGCTCCATATGCTGCTGACCCGCCCCCTCAAAGTATCGGGGACCATGCTTTGAATCAAAGTAATGTTGCCCACTATGAAGATGGTCTGGCAGCAGCCAATAAAGGCAATTACAACCATGGACAACAGAAGCCAGTGGGACTGGGCCATCACCAGTATCATTGCGGACCCCAACACCAGAGCCGCCAGACCGGACCTGCCGGTCCCCAATGGAAAGCCGACGGAGGCGATTACAAAGGTGGTGAGAAGACCTCCAGCTCCCATGCTTCCCATCAGGAACCCGTTGACGTTGGCTTCTTCGCCCAGGACTCCTGATGCGTAGGCCGGAAGAAGCGGCGCCAGCGGCAAGAACACGAAGGCGAGTATCAGTGTAAGCCCCATCAAATGGAGAATGATGCGGTTCTCGTTCAAAATGTACAGAACCCCGTCTTTCAGGCTGGACAGCGCCCCCGATCCCATGGTGGTGGGCTTCTCATAGTAGGGCGTCCTCATAGGGATGAGCAGCAGCCCCATCGCCGCGTAGGAGCCTCCCTCCAGGAAGAAGGCCCATTCGACTCCGGCGTACTTGATAAGCATGCCGCCTATGAACGCTCCAGCCAGTCTCATGCTGGTGACCGTCATCGCAAAGAGCGCCATTGCATTCCCCAGGTCGCGACGCGGCACGGTGTTGGCTACCAGGGCCATGCGGGCGGGTTGAATGATTGCGCTGGAGATTGCCGTCACCGCCGCATATAGGAAAACGTGCCAGACCTCCACCTGACCGGCGATAATCATGACGGCAAACGATATGGCCATGACCGCCATGAATATCTGGCTCCAGGAGAGGAGCTTCCGACGGTCGAAACGGTCTGCGAGCACCCCGGCCCACGGCCCGATGAACAACGTGGGCAGGGCCCTTAGCCCGCCTGCGGTCCCGGACAACAGGGCCGAACCCTGACCTGTCTCCGGGTCCTTGGTCAACTCCCACGTCAGCCAGCTCAGGGTAATCAACTGGAGCCACAGAGCCATGTTGTTGAACAGATTTCCCGCAAACAGGAACCGGTAGTCCCTGTGGGCTAGCGAAGCGAACGTCCTTACACGGTAACGGCTCTCCGGGGCTGGGTTGGGGGCTTGGCTGTCTTGTTTCATAGGCTCACACAGCTACTCTACCAGCTAAACCTTGATTCTTCATCGTTTTGCCGCGGTATGCGGCGGGAACTTACAGGGTCGGCCGGACAATGACGGGATGCGAAAAGACATCGATTCCCCCTTCCCCGTTTGTTTTCAGCGCAAGTACAAAACAGGGATAATCTAAGACAGTACCGAAACATTCCCGGAACGAAATGCAACTCGATAACAGCCTGTTCCTAGACATCGCCACCGTAATTGCTGCGGCCGCCGCCGGGGGTCTGGCGGCCCGCCTGGCCCGTTTTCCCGTACTTCTCGGCTACATAGTAGTGGGGATGATTATGGGGCCCCACGGTCTGGAAGCAGTGGGCGACGTGGAGTCGGTGCGCACTCTGGCGGAGTTCGGCGTGGTGTTGCTGCTCTTTGCCGTCGGTGTGGAGGTTTCCTTCCGGGACCTGCGAAAGATGGGCAAAGCTGTGGTCCTCGGCGGGGTTCTGCAGGTTATCGCCGTCGTGGGCCTTGCCTACCCGTTGGGATTCGGACTGGGTTGGTCTCCGGAGCAGTCCGTCGTTTTCGGAATGGTCGTATCGTTGAGCAGCACTATGGTGGTGTTGAAGTCCCTTATGGACCGGGGCGAGCTCGACAGCGTCCACGGTCGATTGCTGACCGGCATTCTTCTGATACAGGACCTCGCCTTCATTCCCATGATAGCCGTGCTTCCGGCAATGGGCGGCGCAGGGAGCTCGCTGCTTTCGGAAGTCGGGTTGGGGCTTGGCAAAGCCGTTGCGGTGTTGGCCGTAATGGGAGTCCTCGGATGGAAGGCGCTGCCTCTGTTGCTGAGGTGGGTGGCCCATTTGGGGTCGCGGGAGGCGTTCATCCTTACGGTGGTGGCGCTCACCTTCGCCGCGTCCGCCATCACGGAAGTCGCCGGGTTGTCGGCGGCGGTGGGGGCCTTCGTTGCCGGCGCGCTGCTCAGCGAGTCCGACTTCGGGCACCGGGCCTTGTCGGAGATAATCCCCCTGAGAGACACGTTTGCGGCGCTTTTCTTTGTGTCCCTTGGCATGTTGGTGGACTGGACCTATCTCGCCAACAACGTGGGTCTGGTCTTGGCCACCGCCGCTTTTGTGATGGTTGTGAAGTTCATACTGGTGTCCACGTTGATGCGCGGGTTTGGATACCTGCCCTACACCGCCCTCCTGACCGGCGTGGGCGTAGTGCAAATCGGAGAGTTCAGCTTCCTGTTGGCCGAGTCAGCAACTGACCGGGCAATTGTAGACCAGAACTTCCTGTCACTGGTTGTGGTGTCCGCGGTGGTGACGATGGCGTTGACTCCCGGCGTCATCGCCGCCGGGCACAAGGCGCTGTCTTCGGTCAGTCAGAGATTCATCATGCTGCGGCCCTACGGGGCGGAGACCGCACGTATGCGCGATTCAGCCGCTCCCCTGAAAGACCACGTAGTAATATGCGGGCTCGGAAGGGTGGGCGCTCTGGTTGCCCTCACGCTGGAATACCACGGCATTCCCTACTCAGGGATAGACCTGGACCCCCACGTCGTCGCGCGACACCGCGGCCGCGGACAGTACGTCATTAACGGATCGGTGAGCAGTGACGTCGTGTTGGAGGCGGCCGGCGTCAAGAACTCCCGGCTGATGGTCATCAGCACCGGAGACCTGGCTTCGGCCTGGGTAGCGGCGCAGCACGGACTGAGGATGAACCCGGACCTGGACATCGTTGCGAGGGTCCGCTGGCGCGACGAGGGCGAGCGTTTCATGAGGTTGGGCGTCAAGGAGGTGGTATGGCCCCAGATGGAGGCCGGGCTGGAGATACTTCGCCACACGCTGATGCGCTACCAAACTGATCCTGAGCAAGTTGACAACCTGTTGGACTCTTTGAGGAGAGACCTGCAGTTCGGGCCTAATGAAGATGCGGAGGACGGTCTGCCCTTTGAGGGGGTGGGCGAACGCCTGGACGTGGACGATTCGAACGTGGAAGAAGCCGATAAGCCGGAAAGCCCCGGTTAGATTCGGCGGGGTCTACATTATCGAATAGCCGCCGTCCACCGTAATGACGGCCCCGGTGACGTAGTCCGATGCTTTGGCCGCCAGAAATACGGCAACGCCCTGAAGGTCGTCCGGGTCGCCCCAGTGTTGGGCAGGTATGCGGCGGTTGATCAGGTCGTACCGCTCCGGCTGGTTGGCGGGGATGTCCGAGGCCAACTCGGTCATAAACCAGCCGGGCAATACGGCGTTGGACTGGATATTGTCCTTGGCCCAGGCCACAGCCAGGCTTTTGGAAAGCTGCACGACGCCTCCCTTGCTGGAGGAGTACGCCGCTCCGCTGCCCCCTCCGCCGAACAACGAGAACATGGACCCTATGTTGATGATCTTGCCTCCGCCCTGGCTTTTCATGTGGGGGTAAACTTCCCTGGCGGCCAGGAATGCGCCGCGAAGGTTGACGTCCAGGACCCAGTCCCATTCTTCCGAGCTGATGTCCTGGGGGTCTTTACGCACGACCGTGCCCGCGTTGTTGACCAGTATGTCTACTCTCCCGAAGGCGTCATAAGCCTCCGCTGCCATCCGCCGGATGTCGGACTCCTGGGTTACGTCGGCGGTGATTCCGACGGCCCGCGCTCCCTGAGCCTCAATCTGAGAGAGGGCCTTGGCGGTTTTTTCCGCGTTGCGGGCCGCCACCGCTATGTCGGCTCCCGCTCCGGCCAGCCCCAAGGCCATGGCCAGCCCTAGGCCGCCGTTGCCGCCGGTGACTATTGCCGCCTTGCCCGTTAGATCGAACAACCGGTCCATAAGAAGAACTCCTCGATTTCAGGCTGTCAACCGGCCGAATTCCGCATGGGGACGGCGCCGCCGGTGCAAGTCCTTGAAACTAGTGCGGTGGATGCGCCGTGCGGGGCCATTGTAGTATGCTATCCCTAGACGATGATCGGGGCAAGCGCTCCACGCCTGGCCTATCCAACCGTTAAAGGAGAACGACGGCAATGGCAGATGCAGACTTGGCTCTCATGGCCCACTTGATGCGTAGAGCGGGATTCGGCGTGGGCCGCGACGAGCTTGAGGAGCGGGCCGCGAAGGGGTATGAAGAAACGGTTGAAGAGCTTCTGGACCCCGATGCTCATGGAGTCCCTCCCATGAACCCGGAACTGCTGCTGAGGACCTACCCGTTCATGGAGGCCGGCTTCGGCCCTCCGAGCTCAAGCTCCCGTCACATCTACTACCTGATTAACAATCCCAGGCCGCTGGAAGAGAAGATATCCCTGTTCTGGCACATGGTGTTCGCCACCGGCAACGCCAAGCTGGACAACCCCCAGGAGATGGCGCGGCAGCTGAACATGTTCCGCCGCCAGGGCCTAGGCAACTATCGTGAGTTGCTGGTGGAGCTTGCAAAGAACCCGGCTATGATCTACTGGCTGGACAACAACTACAACTCCAAGGACCAGCTCAACGAGAACTGGGGCCGTGAGCTTCTGGAGCTGTTTTCAATGGGTCAGGGCAACTACACCGAAGAGGACGTGTTCGAGTGCGCCCGCGCCTTCACGGGATGGACCATAGCCCCTAAGCCGCCCTCAATCGGACTCGGCAGGTTCCTCTGGAACTTCGAATACAGGCCCGACGACCACGACGACGGGGAGAAGAACTTCCTGGGTCACCGGGGCCGCTTCAACGGCGAGGACGTAATTGACATCATTATCCGCCAGCCAGCCACCGTGCGTTTCATAGCAAGGCACCTCTATAATTTCTTCGTCGCGGATGAGGCGCAGGTGCCTTCATGGCTTCACACGCCGCCCAGAGACCCGGTGGCCGTGAATGTCATCGGAGAATCCTTTGTCGCCTCCGGTTACGAGGTCCGAGACACCCTCCGGGTCATCTTCAACTCCGACTTCTTCAAGGAAGCGCGCTTCCAAAGGGTGAAGAGCCCTGCTGAAGTGGTGGCGGGGACCATGAGACTGGTGGGCGACTTCATCTATCCCAGGCCCGGACTCGAGCCCCTGGGTCAGGAATGCACTTACATGGGCCAGTTCCTCTGCGACCCTCCCAGCGTGGAAGGATGGCATTTCGGGGCCGAGTGGATAGACAGCGGGTCTCTGGTCCGCCGGATAAACTTTTGCGCCGACGCCTTGTCCAACGTCGAGTACCCCGGCGTCAAGGCTCTGGTGCAGAGGATTCGCAGTCGAGGCGCCCTGGAACCCTCGGCCTTCGTAGACGCTTGCCTGGACCTGTTGGGGCCGTTGGAGACGCTGGACAGCACGCGCGACCAGCTGGCGGCGATGGCCCAGCGGGACGGCGCCCTGAAATGGGACACGGCGGAGGAGTCCAGGGCGTCCACTCGAAGAGTGGGAGACATGTTCGGGCTGATTGCCTCCACCAGGGAGTACCAGTTTGCTTGACGTCAGGGTCCCAAGCCGTGCCGGAGCCGGTGAAGCGGCGGCCGCTTAGTTCTGGGCGCCAATAGGAGGAAGCATGTTCACGAAACACGTTCGGGGTAGGACTTTCAACTATGAATATTGCCTCGGAGGTGTGGGCCTAAACGGGGCCGGATTCTTTTTTCCGTCGGACTTCGCCCTCGGCTCCGATCGGTCTCTCTACGTGATAAGCAAGGGGTACGAGTTCCTGCCGAGCCAAGGCATCACCAAATGTACGTTGGACTCAGAGCTGCTCTGGGACAGCCGGGGACTGGACTTTCTTGAGGGAAGAGGCCCCTTCCCCAGCGGGGTTGCCGTGGACAGCGACGAGAACGTATACGTCGCGGATGAATACACGAATGGGATTTACATCTTCGATAGGGACGGCAATCCTGTGGGAAGCTGGGGGGCTGACAAACCCGGAGACGGAGCCCCCGAAGACATGGTTTTCCCCGCTCCGAATACGTGGGGTATACACTTCGACCTGTACTTGAAGAAGGTGGGGGCCCGCGACGCCACTCGGGACGGTGAGCTTAACGGCCCCACAGGGCTGGCCTTCGATGCGGAAGACACGCTGTACGTTTCCGACACCTACAACCACCGGGTCCAGGTCTTCACGAAAGACGGCACGTTCCTGCGCAAGTGGGGCGGTTACGGGCGCGAAGAGGGAGAGTTCAACCTTCCCTGGCACCTGACCGTCGACAAGGAAAACAATGTTTACGTGGCCGACTGGAGAAATTCCAGGGTGCAGAAGTTCTCTCCATACGGGGACGTGCTGGCCGTTTTTGGGGTTCCGGGCTCAGGTCAGGGCGAGCTGCACCGTCCCTCAAGCGTCGCCGTGGACGGCGACGGAGACGTATACGTGACCGACTGGGAAACACACCAGGTCATCGTTTACGAACCGGACGGCGCCTTCCTCCACCGTTTCGAAGGAGACGCGACGGAGCTTTCGGCGTGGACCCAACGCAAAGTGAGCTCCAAGCCGGAGCAGCAGACCGCAAGGAAAAGGGCTGACACCTCCGTAGAGCGTCACTTCAGAAGGCCCACGACGGTCAGGGTTGACGCGGAAGGCCGCATCATGGTGCTGGAGTCCACCGCCAGCCGCATCCAGGTATACGTCAAAGAACGCGACTGGATCGAGGCACAATTCAACTTGTGACGCCCTCCGGGCCCCGCCTTCTACATGGTTCTCGCTCCACGCCCGGCGCCCCAACGCCGTCCGGAAGCTCCCCTTTGGCCAACGTGACGGGCCGCTCACTCGAGACGCGCAATAGGCGGACGTCTTGGCCCAGATAAGGCTGTCCCTTCGCTCATTGCCCCAAGTTCGAGGCGTCTTCTACGGATGGTGGCTGGTGGGAATAGGCGCCGTCGTCATGATGCTGGGCACAGGCCCGCTGTTTACGGGAATGCCCGTGTGGAACGTGGTGCTGAAGCAGAGATTCGCATGGAGTCCGGCGCAGCTCTCGCTGGCATGGTCATTCCAGCGGGCGGAAGGCTCGGTGATGGGCCCCATCGGCGGATACATGGTGGACAAGTTGGGGCCTCGGTGGATGACGCTTATCGGGCTGTGGATTATGGGCGGAGGGTTCCTCCTCTTCAGTCAAGTCCAGAGCCTCTGGATGTTCTATCTCTCTTTTGTGATCATGGGAATGGGAGGCGGAATAGGCACCTGGCTGCCCATGATGACGGCGCTGAACCACTGGTTCCACCGCAGACGATCTCTGGCCATGGCCATTTCCATGGAAGGCTTCTACCTAGGCGGGGTGGCGGTCCCGCCTCTCCTTGGATGGACCATCGACCCTGATGCCCACGGGCTGGAGCGATGGCGTGACGTGGCCGAAATCGTAGGGGTGTTTACACTGATTGCCGCCGTTCCCATCTGCCTCATGATACGCAACAGGCCGGAGGAGTACGGACAGCGCCCCGACGGCGCCCCCGAGAGGGCGCCCATTCCCGCCGGGCAAGCTCAGCCCATCTCAGCGTCGGAGGACGAAGACTCCGACTTTTCCGTGTGGGAGGCGATTCAGACCAGGTCCTTCTGGCTGATTTCCCTCGGCCACGCCTTTGGCGCCACGGTGAACGTGACCATCATGGTCCACCTTGGCCTGTTGCTTGACGACCGGCAGTTCGACCTGACCACAGTAGGCTTTGTCAGCGCAACCATAATGGGCGTGGCCGCCGTGTTTACCCTGATCGGCGGCTGGCTGTCCGACCGGCTCCCCATCCGTTACTCACTCTTCGGGTTCGCGGCGTTTCAGTCTCTGTCGATAGTCGTGCTTACGGTCTTTGACAGTGTGCCCATGGCGTTTCTATTCGCCGTGCTGATGGGCATAGGTTGGGGAGGCAGGACAAGCCCCACCTCATCGGTGCGCGGGGTATATTTCGGGCGCAAAGCGTTCGCCAGCATCACGGGAATGTCGATGGTGCCCATGAACGTAGTCCTGCTTGTCGCGCCGTTGATGGCCGGATACGCCTACGACTTCACCGGCAGCTTCTATATGCCCTTCCTAACCGTGGCGGCGGTCAGTTTCGTCGGGTCCTGCTTCTACCTGCTCCTTGGCGAACCCCAAAGCAAGGCGGCAGCCTTCCGGCCTCGCCCGGAATCCGGCACGGTCAGCCCTTAAAGGCCCTGGGGGACAAGGGCCTCAGGAACGAGAAGCGCGCCCCGGACTAGGGCCAGCCGGCCCCCGGCGTGTCCACCTCGACTATGCGGATGCGTCCGTTGCCCGGCTTGCTGTCGGGCGCCGAGGCGAAGGATTCCAGCATGAAGAGGGTATTCCGGCCGGGCCCTCCGAGGGCGCAGGCGATTCCCAGCCTGTCGCTCACCTCGAACCGCTGCTTGATTTTGCCGCCTTCGGCCACGCGGAGGAATTTCCCCGGCGACCTGGGCACTGAAGCCCACACGCAGTCCTCCGCATCCACCGCTATGCCGTCGGGCGGACCTTCAAGCTCTGCCCAGACCCGTTGATTGCTCAGCGAACCGTCGGCCTCGATGGTGAACGCGGTGAGCCTTTCGCCCCGCGGCTCCGCCACTATGAGCGTCCGCCCGTCCTGTGTGATGACCATGCCGTTGGGGCCGAGAAGATCGCGGGCCACCACCCGGGCTTCACCGTCCGGTGAAACCATGGCTACGTGGCAAGGCTGAAACTCGGTTGGAGGGTCACTCCATATCTCGGCTCCCGTGTTTCCTATGTAGGCCCTGCCCTCCTGATCCACGACCATGTCGTTGGCGTGCCCGCTGAAGAACGGGGCGAGGTCCGCCGCTTCTTCAAGACCGCCTGCGCCTAGGCGCAGGAGCTTCTTTGTGAGCATGGAAACAATCAACATGCGCCCGTCGGGCAGCCAGCCCAGTCCCGACGGCTTGGTGGGAACGTCTGCGATTACCTCCAGCCGCCCCTCCATGTCCACGGCCTTGACCTGATGGGCGTGGATGTCGGAAAAATACAGCCTGCCGTCGTGCCAGCGGGGTCCTTCAGGGAATGTAAGACCGTCTATGAGAATTCTTGGCTCTTGTGCTGCCATGCCTAGCCCTCCCTTGAATCTTGTGACGTCGGGACAAGCCACTATAGCGCCGATAAACCGATTTGGGCGCCCCTGAGCGGCCCCGCGGCGGTCGGGCTATTCGGTCACCGTGATGGTCCCCTGCATCGTGTTATGTATGGTGCACATGTAGGGGAACTCGCCTGCCTGGTCAAAGGCTTGAGAAAAGACTCCTTCATACAGCAGGTTCCCGCTGTCCCAGAGGGCGCCGGCGTCGGCGTCTTCCGGCCTGCCTGACGTGGTCGTATGGGATGTTCCATCCAGGTTGTACCACACCACCGTGGTCCCAACTTTGACCGTGGCGTCCTCGTGGGCGAAGTTGAGTATAGACAGCTGATGCGCCTGTATGTTGCCCTCTATGGTGGGCAGAGAGCGGCCGGCGCCAACTCCGTAGCCGGCCACGCTTCCCGTCTTCTCGGTTTCCTCCCCTCCGGTGTCTCCACCTGCGGACGACGCGGCGGACGACGTGGAAGCCCCTCCCGAAGCGGATGTGGGGGTGTTGGCCGGCGCTTGAGGCGTGTTTGTAGGAGCAGGGGCCGAATCTCCGGAGCCGCCGCAAGCTGCGACAACCGTGAACAACAGAACGGCGATTAGCGACAATCTCATGGCCGACACCTCTCGGGATTAGTGTCAAAAGACCGGTGTGCGAGACAGCCCGGAAAGCGAATGCGACTGTACCGAAATTATCCGTTGAGCGCGAATTAAATGTCAAATAATTCCCCGCTAAGGACAACGCCGCGCAGCAAGTGTCTGAAGGCGTTAAGGCCAACGCGCTGGGAGACGGCGACTGACCTGGCATTGTTTCCGTTGACGGGGCAACCCATATCGAATAGAATTCTGAAAACGTCCATGATTGACATCCATAGACATCCCCACATGGAGGCGTGAGCATGACCCAACAGAGCGGACCCGTAAGCAGGCCCGTGCCAGAACCCGACGAGGAGTCCATGCCCTTCTTCGACGGCGCCGCCGAAGGCAAGCTGATGATAAAGCAGTGCGGCGCGTGCGGTGTGCATCTCGACCCGGTGCGGGTCATCTGCACCGAGTGCCTGGCAGAGAACCTGGAATGGGTCCAAGCCTCAGGTGACGCAACCCTCTTTACCTACGCCATTATGCACCAGAGATACCACCCAGGATTCGATCCCTACCTGCCTTACAACGTAGCGGTCGTGGAGCTGGAAGAAGGTCCCAGGCTGAACACGAACCTCGTGGATATTGCGAACGAGGACATCCAGGTTGGCATGAAAGTTAAAGTAACTTTCGAGGTTCAGGGCGCCCACGATGGCAAGGACGTATACCTGCCCAAGTTTCGCCCCGCCTGATATTGATCCGTTGTAGACCGGGCTGAGGCGGCGAAAGGAGACGCATGTCTGCAACTAATAGGGAGAAAGCCTTCCGCGACCAGACAGCCGTGGCCGGAGTAGGGTACAGCAGGAGCCCGGGAATCCCCGGCGGATTCACCAGACGGTCCGGAGAGGCTGTTCAGACCCTGGTAATCCGAGCCGCTGTGGATGCTTGCAAGAATGCCGGTCTGGACCCCAAGGAGCTGGACGGCGCCGTATGCTACGGCCTCCAGGACACCGTCAGACCCAGGCAGATACTCACCGCCCTGAGGGTCAAGAACGTGAACTGGGACTGCATGTTGGAAGGGGGCGGCAACTGCTCCACCTTCTGCTACCTGCAGGCGGCCCAGGCGGTCCACCACGGAATCTGCAACTACGTCCTGGCTTACCGCGGCATGAACGGCCGCACGGGAGTCCGGATGGGGCAGTACGGCGGGTGGAGCTCCAACGTCGGCGGCGCGCAGCGGGTGGGAGGCCCCTGGCAGTTCCTGTCCACGTACGGGCTGGCCGGAGCGCCCCACCAGTTCGGCTTGGAGGCCCGCCGTTGGATGGACCTGTACGGCGTGACCAGCGCCGACCTGGGCGCCTACTGCGTCCACGCCAGGTCCAATGCGATGAAGAACCCCCGCGCCATCATGCGAGACCCGATAACCGTGGACGACCATCAGAACTCCCGATGGATTGTGGACCCGTACCACATCCTGGACTGCTGCCTTGAGACCGACGTGGCTGGCGCCGTCATCATCACCACGCCCGAGAGGGCCAAGGACCTGAAGAGACGTCCCGTGTACATCTCTGCGGCCATCAACAGCCAGGCTCCCCGAGAAGACATCGTCGACACCGGCTTTCCCAAGTTGATGCCGCGCCTGCTGGACTCCGCCGGCATAGAGCTCAAGGACGTGGACATATACGAGCCCTACGACAACTTCTCCGACACTCCCCTCAGGGCCGTGGAGGACATCGGATGGTGCAAGCGGGGCGAGGGGAAGGACTTCATCCTCGGCGGCAGGGTCAGCCTGGACGGCGAGCTTCCCATGACAACCCACGGCGGTCTGATGAACGAGGGGTACGTGCACGGGTTCAACAATGGCATGGAAGCCGTACAGCAGCTCCGGGGCGACGCCGAGGACCTATGCCCCAACTGGGACGAAGGGGTCCATACCTACGACCGGACGATATGCCGCCAAGTCAGGGACCCGGAAGTGGCCCTGTTCACCTCCACCAGCGGCGGCGGCGGCATTGTATTTAGGAAGGGGTAAGCTTTGAGCGACGAGTACGGGTTTCTCCTGCCCCAGCCCGATCGCGAGACCCAGGAGTACTGGGACGCCGTAAACAACAAGGAACTGCGGGTTCCCAGATGCACGGACTGCGAGACTTACAGGTGGCCCCCCCAGAAGACCTGCACCAACTGCTACGGGGAAAACGTGGAGTGGATTAAGGTCAGCGGCAGGGGCGTTCTCTATACTTACGTAATCGTGCATCAAGCCGTGCTTTCACAGTGGCGGGAGGTCGCCCCTTATAACGTTGTCCAAGTGGCCCTGGAAGAGGCCCCGCAGATACAGATCACGGGCAACGCCATTGACGTAGACAACTCGGAATTGAAGGTCGGGATGCCTATGGAGGTTGTCTTCGACCAAGTGACTCCCGAGGACACCCTCCCCCGCTGGAGACCCCGCAGCGCGTAGTCAACCGGGGTGTCCGTGTAAAGACCCCGACCTGCCGCCCGGACCGGCGGGACACCTTCAATGCCCTCGTGAAAGCGTCTCCTGCGAACTTCTCCGGCCGGGTCGGGCTGGGCCGGTCAATGCAGGGAGCCGGAGTCCTCTACGACACCTGCTGGGTACGGTCCAGACGGGCCTGGACCGCCTTAGAGCGGGAGGTCGATAGGTTAAGCGCTGTTCGGGCCGCTGAGAGGGCAAGCGTCGGCAGGGAGACTTCTTGGCGCGAGTGGAGACCAGCATCCGGGAGTCGTTGTTGCCCCATTGCCGGAGAATATTCAGGCGATGTCGACGGTCGTCTCGCCCTTATCCAGAACTCGCTTGACGTCGGCCGCGAAGTCCACAAGCTGGGGGTCATCGGGCACGCCTGTCGATCTAAGCCTCTCCTTGAACTGGTGAAACAGCCAGTCTTCCTCCCGACCGTGGGGGAACTCGAACAGGTCCCGATCGAACTGGGGCAGCTCACCGGAGCCGAAGTAGCCCTTACCCGCCATCGAGTAGCCCTCCAGGTTCTCGGTCTCTTTGCCAAGCACCTCTCCAGTCTTTACGTAGTGCTCCATGACCGGCTTCATGCCGTACCTCTGGATCGGGCAGACGACCATGCACACCGCGCAGCCGTGGTACGTCACCATAATCGGCCTGCACCTGTCGTAGATGAGCTTATTTTTCTCGACTCCTCGCCACCACACTTTGTCGCGGGTAATCGCCCGACCCGGGCACCGGTTGACGCAGACCTGGCACTTCTGGCAGAACTTGTGGATGCCGTAGTCCTCCGGCTTGTCGTAGGTCACCGGTGCATCGGTGGTCACGAGCATCAGCCGTGACCGGGACCCGAAGTGAGGCGACAGGAGCTGGCCGTTGGCGCCCAGTTGCCCCAGTCCGGCCGCGACGAACAGAGGGATGTACGGTCCGCTGTTGTCGGCGCCGTCGTGGACCTGGGCGTGGTATCCCCTCGTCCTCAGGTAGTCGGCAAGCTCCAGGCACAGCGTCAGTTGGACCTCGTAGGTCTCGAACCGGGCGCGATCGGCCTCCAGGCTAGGGCCGGTCTGAGTTTGACGATAGTCCTGCTCTACCGCCAAGCAGATGGCGTGTTGATACTTGGCCCAGCGCTTCTTGCCCTCGAAAGTGTATTGGCGGTCGTAATTCGTGAAACCGACCTCCCCGAAGCCTATCTGCCTCGCGAATCGCCGAATGTCGTTGGTGAGGTCTTCGCCGGCCACGGGCGTTCCGGTGGGCTCGACGTCACCAGAGACGAGAGCGGCCTCGTACAACGGCTCCATGCGCTCTTCCTGCGCTTTGCGAAACTCGGTGAGGTCGTCCGCCTGCGTCGCCCATGCCCACTGACGATCGGCAGACTTATCTATGGACTGGGTCTCCAGCGGATACTCTCTGCTGTAGAAGGCCACGTCCATTGGGTTCTGCGGCACCCCTGGAACTGTGGCGAGGTCCTCGGCGACCGGGATTTCTACGCCAGCGTCTCCGTCTTTCCTGCCGGGTCTCGCTACGATATGACTTACGGGTTTGGCCACTGGACTCCTCCATCGCCAGCTTGTGCGTCGAGTGTACGCCCATTCCCCCAGCGACACAACGCTTGTCTGGGCCGCGGACGAAGCGGCTCTGGTATACAAATTTTTGGGTGTATGGTTGGGCTGTAGCCTTCATAATAGGGGAAGCGCTTGAGCCAAGACTACGAGGTTCAACGAGACGTGAGGGAGGCTGCACCGAAATCTCCTCCAGAAACCGCCGCTTGTCCCTGGCCGCAACCGCAACCTGCCCCTTGAAGCCCGGTTCAGGTGTAAACTGACATACCTCAGTCGACAACTCTGAGGAGCTTAGGTGCAGGACGGTACAGACCAACCCGACATCCATGAATGGGAAGGAGAAAGACTATGGCGACTCGGACTCCCACAATTGACTCACAAGTGCATGCCTACGAGCGAAACCGTCCGGAACGTCCTTGGATCGGGTCCTTGCAGGGTCCTGATGAGGTCACCGGCGACGATATGGTGGCAGCGATGGACGCTGTCGGCGTCGACGGGGCTTTGCTGATTTCGCCGTTCGGTATGTACCGTTACGATGCCAGCTATGTCCTCGAGGTATACACGAAACATCCGGGCAGGTTCGGCCTGATCAAGCCATTTGATCCGCAGTCGGAAACGGTCGTTGACGAGATAGCTGAGTGGACCGGGCTGCCTGGTGTGGTCGGAGTGCGTGTCATGCTCTTGGGCCAGCCATTCGAAGCGGACCACCTGGGCCTCAATCGCATACTCGCCGCCGGAGCCAAGGCCGGCGTTCCAGTGAACATCATGGCTTCGGGCAATCTGCCTCTTCTAGGTGAGCTGGCTCGCCGCCATCCAGACACCCAGGTGGTGGTAGACCATGTGGGTCTGGCCCAGCCCATGGAGCCGCCGGCGCCGCCAGAACCGTTTGCCGATTTGGCCAACGTACTTTCGCTGGCGGAATTCGATAACGTAGCCATCAAGATTTCCGGGGCCTGTACCCTGTCCCACGAGACATTCCCATACCCGGACATCTGGGAGCCTCTAGGGAAGGTATTCGACGCGTTCGGCTTCAATCGATGCATGTGGGGCACCGACTGGACCCGGGCAGTGAATCTGTTGACCTATGAGCAGGGGGTTGAGGCATTCCGGGTTACTGAACGGCTCTCGGATTCGGAGCGTTCCGCGCTCATGGGCGGAACGCTCGCGAAGATTTACAACTGGTCGCCTGGAATGGGTGGGTAGATTGGCAACGGGGCGGAGGCTCCGAGGAGACCGGTCTCTGCGGCTCGGTTCTGCCTGCAGTGCACTTAGGCCGGAAATGGTGGGCCTGACGGGACTCCTCGGCGCTCTCCATGCGTAGGGTAGGCCGCTGGCGAGTTACTCCGTGTTACCGGAGCGCTTTTCCATCGGCCCCCCTCCGAACCGGAGGTGCGCCTTTCAGCGCATCCGGCTCTCCAGTGGTTGTTTCTGCTCTTGCGGATTATGACTCCCGGCGTGGATGTCGGCGTGGCACGCTTGGCGGACCACAAGGGTCTTGCGCCGTCGCGTGGCCATAACCTGTATCCAAGTACCTTTTCCGTAGGCAATCCCGTGTTCCGTTGAAGTCGGGGATAGGGATCTGCTAGTCTCCCCAGACATTCCCATAGGAGCATCAGGAGTGAAGATTTCGCCCTCTTATGACAAGTTAACGGGTCTGATCGGGGTGTGCGGTCTGGTGTCAGTGCTCGCAGTTAGGGATATTTATCGCTCTGATGACACGTCAATGGTCTGGCTCGCGTCGGGCGTTCTGGTGGCAGTAGTCGCACTTGCGGCTCTTTTGCTCTACCTACAGAGGAAGATGAAACGGCGGGCCGAGAACAAGGTCAGAATGTCTGACCTCATCCTCCTGACGGACATCCAGACACCGGCGAAATCGAACTCGCAGTTGCTGGACGACGCGATAGCCCTGTACAGCGCCCAGATAGAACAGGGGCGCAACCCCGGCGACTACGCCTGTTGGTCCAGAAGAGATCGAACCGTTCCCCCTTCTGTCTTCAACATAGGACGTTCTAGCGCGACTGTAGGCGCCTCGTTCATCCCCTGGAATGACCACTTGGTCATCGTCCACCGCTGTCCGCCCAACTACCGGGCTATTGAGGCGACCAGGCTGGCTCCGCATCCCACTCGGGATGGTCCGCCAGTCGTGTCACGCCCGATCCGTCGGCGTTCATGACGTATATATGCCAATCCCCATCCCGGTCAGAGGAAAACGCTATCCGCCTGCCATCGGGCGACCAGGCTGGCTCCGCATCCCTCTCGGCATTATCCGTCAGTCGTGTCAGGCCCGATCCGTCGGCGTTCATGACGTATATATCCCAATCCCCATCCCGGTTAGAGGAAAACGTTATCCGCCGACCATCGGGGGACCAGGCTGGGTACCCATTAAATTCAGGATGGTTGGTCAGTTGTGTCACGCCCGACCCGTCGGCGTTCATCACGTATATATCTGAGTCTCCGTCACGGGTAGAGGAAAACGCTATTTGTTCCCCACTGGCGGACCAGGCTGGGTACACATCAAATTCAGGATGGTTGGTCAGTTGTGTCA
Source organism: Dehalococcoidia bacterium (assembly GCA_965237875.1). Lineage (GTDB taxonomy): Bacteria > Chloroflexota > Dehalococcoidia > Lucifugimonadales > JAGWBF01 > DAOUJI01. Next base: position 219,943 of record CBDEGP010000002.1, on the reverse strand, counting down.
CGCCCGACCCGTCGGCGTTCATCACGTATATATCTGAGTCTCCGTCCCGGTCAGAGGAAAACGCTATCCGCCTGCCATCGGGCGACCAGGCTGGCCCCCTGTCCAGCTCGGGATGATTCGTCAGTCGCCTCACGCCCGATCCGTCGGCGTTCATGACATATATATCCTGTTCCTCGTCGTCTCGGCGGACAGAGGTAAACGCTATCTGGCCCCCATCAGGCGACCAATCCGGGGACAGATCCGGCCCAGGACGATCCGTCAGTCGTGTCACGCCCGATCCGTCGGCGTTCATGACGTATATATCCCAATCCCCGTCTCGGTTAGAGGAAAACGCTATCCGCCGCGGGTCTATGGTGAGGTGTGCCGTACGCCCCAGGCTCTTTCCCGCGGTGTATATCGTGTTGTCGAACTCGAGCGGGGGGATGTGCAGGGACTGCTCGGTAACATCGGAAATGGTCAGCTTGAACAGCAGGCCGAGGTTGCCAAATTCGAGCGGGTCCTGCGAGGAAGCCTCGTAGAACCCGTCGGCATCGGGGCCGGACAGTGTCCATCCGTCCAGCAGGCCGCCGTCCCGCCTTGACACCAGCTCGACCGACACCGGCTTGGACGTGTCTGCCTTGAACCGGATGCGGTCGATGTTTCTAGGCACGTGCAGCGCGCGGAGGAAGACCGTGACCTGCCCGTCACTGCGGTCGACGGAAGGCGGATCGAACTGGATGACCCCCTGGTTGTCGGGCCCAAAGAAGGCGGCTGCATCGAACGGAGCGGTCTGCATACTGCCCATAACCCCGTCCAATTCGACTGCTACTTCGGCGCTGTACTCACCGGCTCTCCTCAATGTGATGTAGCTGACCTGATACTGGCCCCGCAGATCGTTGACGAGGAGTTGAAGCTGCTCCTGAAGCAGCGATACATCATGCGCCGGGTAGTAACCGCCCCCGGTCGAATCGGCCATTTCCCTCAGCTCTTCTTCCTGAAAGACCTCACCGACGCCCATGGCGTAGAGCTGGACACCGCGGGCCTGCGCATACTCTTGCGCGTCGTCGCGCGCATTGACGCTGCTCGTATCCCTCCCATCGGAGAGGAACACCAACGCCCTGACGGCGCGCAGGTTCTGTGCACGGGTGGAGAAGAGGTCAGCTCCGGCGACTACGCTGTCCCAAACCCGCGAAGAGCCGGGATCGAAGCTGCTTTCGGAGAATTCGGATATTCTGTCGCGAATGGCCTGTCGGTTCGTTGTGAGGGCCGATAGGACTTCCGGCTCTAGGTTCCTGTCGTGGAACTCGACAACGCCGATCCTGTGGGCGCCCGGCAGCACACCGAGGCTGGCGCCGAAGGCGTCCAACATGGCTGCGATGCCACTCCGTCCGTCGGGAAGCCTCGCCTGGGCCATGCTATTGGTGAAGTCCAGCACGAACACGACCTCCAGGTCGAAGTTCTCCGCCGTGTGAACGAAGAAGCTGGTCTCCGTATAGTCGATCTCCTCCCACTCCTCTGTCCCCGTCCCGCTCTCGTCCTCTGTCTCTATCCTGCGCTCGTATATCTTCGTGGCCTTCTGGATATCCTCGGCCGACAGCACAATGGCGCGCCCGTCCTGGTTTCTGAGGGAGAATACGACTTGCACCTGGCTCGGGAGGTTCGTTCTCGTGACTACGCCAGCGAAGTTGATCTCCTCTATCGGCGCTGGAGTGGGCTCTAGCGTGGGCGCCAAGGCGGTCGCAGTCGCCTCCTCCGCCGTCAGCTCCGGCGCAGCCGTCGCCGCAGGCGGCTCCGTGATAGTCGGCGCCACCGGTCCAGAGTCGTTGCAGCCCATAGCAGCCAGGGCCAACAACAGTGTGAGCAGGACCGAAATCCCCACTGACCGCCAGTAGACCCTAGCCGTTTCACTCATAGCTGGACCATCATCGTGTCGGCCACACCACCCGGCCGTTGGCCTGGTCATCCTGGCGTATAAGGAGCGTAAAACATCCACCATACCGCCGAAACAGTACCTGCCAATGCCGCATTTTGTCAATCTGATTTGCCGCCCAAGCACTCCTGGCAACTTTCATCGTGCAACGACAAGGCGGACGACCGGCAGCCGTAGGCCATCGATCAGAGCGCCAACCTGAACCTCAGCATGAAGGTTATTGATCTTATATAGTATAGTGGGCCGGCGTCTCCGCTTGCCGACCATTCGACGCCTGTGGCCCCATGAACTCCAGCCCTATGGCCGCCATCCTATCGAACACGGACCGGGTGCGCGCCTCCCAGTATGGGTCGTCGCCATCACCGCCATAACCGTGCGCGATATTGAGGTCACCGGCGGCCAGGATGCGATGCGTCTGTGGATTCTCGTGACCGATGAAGGCCGAGAGGTCCGAGATGATGCGGTGGACGGACGAGTCTGAGTAGCCAAAGTCCCACGCCGTCTTGACGCTCGGGTGTGGAGCAATCCATCGGGCGTACATAGATACGGCGATGAACGGCTCGATAGAGCCGTCGCGCGGCGTTATGCGGGCCGCCGCTATCGTCCCGATGCCGCTGACGGCAATCTCGTCCTGCTCCGTCCACCCTGTCGGACCGACCTGCTTGAACCACTCGACGTCGACCCGGTCCGAGAGACGCACGACCATCGGCCATCGGTCGAACAGCGAGTAGCCGCGCCCGCGCCACCAGTCGGAGTTCCACGAATGCGAGTCCCACGCCTCTCGACGGCCGATGCCCAGGGGGCTGGCCTCGTCCGCGGGCGGGAGAGCCGCGTCTCGCAGTCGTACCACGTCGTCCGGTGGCGGCGTGGCCTCCTGCAGATGGACGCCGACGTCGCCCTGCTGCAGGAGGCCACGCCACGGCTCTCGGCGCGTCGCGATGTTCCAACTCACTATCGTTACGGCCATTTCATCCTCCGAATGATCCTGTGGGAATCCGACCACATATCTTCTGTAGCCCCAGGAACAGGCATAGCACTACTGAAGGTGCTGGACAGACAAGTCTGCAGCGACGCCGAAATGGTCTGACAGTTTCCTCCCCTCGTGGATGTTGCTGATCACACCCAGGGAGTTAACTGCCCAGTCCGCACTCAGTGCGATGTGGTCGATGCTTCTGCGTCCCTCGAAGACAAGATCCGACGTGACGATTCGCATGCTCGGCGAGAAGGCGTTCCGAAGAGCCAATCGAAGCTCGAGAGGGGCACGGCCGCCCAACCCTATGGTCTGATTGAAGTCCCCCATCACTATCAGGCGCTTCGCATCCGCCCGTCCGAGAATCTCAGTGAAACCGGCCACGTACTGCTCATGGTCCTCCCACCGCATCTTGCGTTCCATCTTGCGGCTAGCCTCAGTCCGTGATCCGAACCAGGGGATGCAGATTCCAATGACGGCGACCTCGCCCACCGACGTCTGTGTGACGCCGGACACGAACCGTCCGGGCGGCATCGAGTCGATTCCCACGTCATAGACCTGCTCCCAGGGTTCCCTCGACCAGAGCAAGACCTTCCGCCGATCTTTCTTGATCTTGTACCCGTGGTCGGGCTGGGAGCAGATCACGTGCCCTTGTTGAGACAGCAGCCTGCTATGCGTCTCGGTGAGACAGACGACCTCAGGGTCATGTCGATGAATGCGGCTCAGGATTTCAGTGGTTCGACGTGAGGTGGGCGTAGCCCACTCGACATTCCATGTAACCACTCTCAGTGACATGGCGCTACTTCTTGACCCCACCAACGAGTGAAAGCCTGTCGCAGTTCGGCAGACGTACCGCTGCGGAGGCTATTCGGCAGACCTGCCATTACAGCTCGAAAGTGAACCTCAACACGAAGGTTCTTGCTTTTGCCCAAGATGGTGGCGCATACGGGATTCGAACCCGTGGTCTCCGCCTTGAGAGGGCGGTGTCCTAGGCCGCTAGACGAATGCGCCACAAGAACGGGGGACGGCCCTTGTCTATGGCTGGGGATCGTGGATTCGAACCACGGCTTGCAGATCCAGAGTCTGCCGTCCTACCACTAGACGAATCCCCAATGCACTCTAAAGTATAGCGCCGCCCCAACTGCTTCAACAACCGCGAATGCAATCCTTTGGATTCGTCAAGACCTTGGACGTTCTTCAGACCTCGCCTTTGACTGGAACGGGGTTAGGGGAAGACGCCAACTTTCTCAGGTGCAGCAACCCTTGCTGCCTTCTCGCTCCATTGACTATCTGATTGCGTATCCGGTCCGCGGGGTCGTCCATGCATCTCAGCCGCTCAAAGAGCGCCGACCACGCCTCCCGGGTCAGCTCGTTCTCCTGGAGCTTGGGACATTGCCGAAAAAGAGCGAGACTCCGCCGTACCAGGGAGTCGTCTTTATCGTCGCCGCCCAGGGCGAACAAAAAGGGCAGCACACCGTTCACCAGCATGTCCCGGGCCCGACCCTTGCCGATAGGGACCGGTCCTTGGGCGGCTGAGGACTCTTTGCCGTCGCCGGCGTTCAGTCCCATCAGCGCCCTCTCCAACGTCCTTAACACAGTTTTAGGGTTTTCGTGGGAACCTGCCAGCTGTACTGTGGACCGTGACAAACTTCGGCCGTCATACTCTGGCTGCCCGCCTTCCCCATCCTCCAACGACATTAACCTTTCCAGTACGCGGCTGAATCCGGCTATGCGTTTGGCCGGATGGTTGGAGGGCCTGGTCCCGGACAGGCTCCAACCGTACCGCCGGCGCTTATCAGCCCCCTCCCCATCGGACAGTCCGGCCTCCTCTATAAGGACCGTCTCCAACCTCCTTCGTCTATCAGCCGGAGGCGCAGCCTGGGCGATTTTCAAGAGGTCCTCGTATGGGACCCTATAGGCAAGCTGAAAAAATGGATGGCGGTTCCGGGAATACCCAAGCGCCTCCATCAGGGAAGAGTAGACGACCTGGTCCGGGGAGTCTGACTCCATCAGCGTCCTGAAGAAGAGGCTTTTGGCCAGGAATCTGGCGTCTCCCGCCCGGTCCAAAGTCCTTGCAATCTGGAGGACGTTGGCGGGGCGCCTGTAGCCGTGGGACTTCAGGATGGACCACAGGCCTCCGGCGACCTTGTTCTCTTTGCCACGTTGTTTTTGTCCTTTGCCCCTTAAGAGAGGCTCCAGCGACACTGCCGGAGCCTTCTGCCCGCTCCGCAGCAGAGCGTGGGAGTCCAAGTCCGCCTCCGGAGTGGCCACGACGTGGAGCGCCACTCCGTTGTATCTTGGATCACTGCCGTGGCCGTGAGCGTCCCAGTCCTTCTGCCTGACGTGCAATTCCACGTCCCCGCGGATGAGGCCCACACCCTCTTCCTCCAGCACGGCGTCGCGGAAGTCAGGACCGGCCCCTGCGCCCTTCCTACCGGGATAGATGACCCTGAACCGGCGCCCGTCAGCCGACCTGAAGACTACGGACCTTGCCGCCCGCTCAGCCCACAGCTTGGCCAGAAGGCTCTCAGGAATTTGCCGGAATTTGGGCACTAGCCGACGAAAATCCTTTCCTTAGGTTCACCATAGGCCGTTTTAGTCTGCCACGTTCCCCATTCCAGCGACAGGCGCCGATGTCGGGCTGAGTTTCTCCCAGCCCCAATTGCCAAACCTTTTGGATTCCCGGGAACTTTTGACCACAGTTAATCGTCATTGGTATCATAGGCGCACTTATTGAGGAGGCGTTCCCGCCAGATGAAACCGCTCTTGTTGGGTGTCTTGGTCTTCGTGGCCCTGCTCATGGGAGCGTCTATGGCTTGCGGAGAAGAAGGTGAACCGACGGGATCGCCGGACGGTTCGCGTTCGGTGAGAATATCGGCGTCTACTGCTACGCCGGCGCCCACCTCCCCCGAGCTGCCGACGGGCACTCCCGCGCCGGGAGCCTTTGAGGTGCCGCTGGGCGGCCCTGGTTCAAAGGCACAGCCGGCGCCTTTGCCCCAGAGCCGCATCATCGTACACACCGCCCGCATATCCATGGTGGTGGACGACGTGGCCCAGACGGTGTCGCAAATCGGGGACGTAGCCGCCGACCTGGGCGGATGGGTGGTCAACTCCGACTGGACCTCCCGGCACAGCGGAGCCATCGCCATTCGCGTGCCGGCCCAGTCCTTGAGCGTGGCGCTGGAACTGCTGGAGGACCTGGCCATAGAGGTCCAGTCGCAGGAGCTGACCAGCGAGGACGTCACCGACGAGTTCGTGGACAGCCAGTCGCGGCTCGCCAGCCTGCGGGCCACCGAACAGCGTCTGCTGTCGTTTCTAGAGCAGGCCGACACCGTGGAGGACGCCTTGCTCGTTCAGGAAGAGTTGTCGAAATTGCAACTGGGGATCGAGGAACTGCAAGGCCGGCTCAACTATCTGCAGGAAACGGCCGCCTACTCCCTGATCGAGGCAAGCCTGCAAGTGTCCTCCGTGACCATTGCCGTGGACGCAGGGCCTGACGCATCCGTGCGCGTCGGGGAGGCGGCGCGATTCCGGGCGTCGTTCATGCCGCCCCCGGGCATCGAAGACTATTCGTTCGTTTGGGATTTCGGCGACGGAACGTCGGCCGAGGGCGCAGGCAGCGCCCCGAGACCGAATGGAGAGCGGGTCACTGCCACCGTGAACCACGTCTACGACGACGACCGCGATTCCCCTTACATCGTCAAGATAGACCTATCGGGCGTAGGCGTAGATGGACGAGCCGAAGGATCGGACTCTCTGGAGGCAGCGGTGAGCCGCGTCCCGACCATCGAGGTGTTCGCCGGAGACGACCGCACCGTTGCGGAAGGCAAGGACGGTGAGTACAGCGCGTCCTTCACCCGGCCCGAAGAGCTGTGGGACTACCAGTACCGTTGGGACTTCGGCGACGGCTCTCCCACGGTCACCGGGGCACCCGAGGAAGGGGAGACGCGGGTTGCGACCACCCACAGCTTTGCGGACTACAGGCCCACGCCGTACACGGTGTCGGTGACCGTCAGCGCCATGAGCGACGCCGGCCGGGTGTCGGGCTCGTCTTCGTTCAGAGTGCAGGTCAACGAAACGGAGGGCTTCACCGTAGGCGGTTGGAACATCGGCGGCGCCGCCAAATCGGCCGTACGGGCTTTGTCGGCGGTGGCAAAGGTGGCCCTTATCGTGCTCACGTGGCTGGCCATCTTCAGCCCGGTGATAATCATAGTGGGGGCAATCGCATATCTGGTCAATCGCTTCGGCAGCCGCCTTACCATGCGGACACCCTACCGGCGGCCTGCGCCCCAGACCCCTGCTCCGTCGCCGGAACAGCCCGACCCTCAACCTGAGACCGACATAAGAGAGTAGCGGCGCCCCTGCGGCGTAAGCAGGCGCCCGCCCGCTTCCCCCGACGCCTGGGTTTCTTGACAGCGTTATGAGGGCCAAGTATGCTCCAAGGCAAACGCGCCGGTGACTTGACGCTCAGTCAGGCGTCACGATCAGATGATGCAGGAGAACCCCCAATGTATGAGATAAGAGCCCTTTCAGCCACCGGTATGCTGGGGTCAGGCTATCTGGAGGAGTCCTTGAAGAAGGCTATGGAGTGGGACCCCCACTTCATAGCAGCCGACGCAGGCTCCACCGACGGCGGGCCTGACGCCTTAGCCACGGGGAAATGCCACTTCTCCCGCCCCGCCGTAAAGCGGGACATCCGGCTGATGCTCCAAGCCGGGCGAAAGGCCGGCGTTCCGGTGATCATAGGCTCAGCCGGGTCCGCGGGAGGAGACCTGAACGTCCAGTGGACGGTGGACATTGTCAAGGAGATCTCCAGAGAAGAGGACCTGCACTTCAACATGGCGGTCATACACTCGGAACAGGACCGGGAGTACCTGAAGTCCAGGCTCAAAGAGGGCAAGATAACGGCGTTGAACCCCGCTCCACACCTGGATGAAGAGGTCATCAACCGGAGCATCCATATCGTCGGCATGATGGGGGCCGAGCCGATAGCCAAGGCCCTGGACGAAGGGGCCGACGTCATAGTCGGCGGCAGGGCCAGCGACACCACCCTCTTTGCGGCCATGCCCCTAGCGCGGGGATTTCCTGAAGGTCCAGTGTGGCACGCCGCAAAGATTCTGGAGTGCGGGGCCGCTTCCGTGGCCCTCAGGAAGTCGCCCGACTGCATGTTCGCCACCATACGGAAAGACCACTTCATCGTGGAGCCGCCGGCCGACGAACTCTGGTGCACGCCCCAGAGCGTCGCCTCCCATACGCTGTACGAAAACGCCGACCCGTACCACCTCTATGAATCGTCCGGGATGCTGGACACGACCCATTCGGTGTATGAGGCAGTCTCGGACCGGGCAGTCAAGGTCACCAACAGCCAATGGGTCCCGGCGGAACGCTATACGGTGAAGCTGGAAGGCGTGGAGCTGGCTGGGTACCAGAGCATCGTCATCGGGGCCATCCGAGACCCCATCATCATACGCCAGATCGACGACTGGCTCAGCAGGATGAAGGAGCGCTTGGCCCTGCGCATAAGGGACGCATTCGGCGGTCTGGAGATGGACAGAGACTACTCCGTCTTCTTCCGGGTCTATGGGCTAAACGGAACAATGGGCGCCCTCGAGCCGGTGACCACGCCTGCCCACGAGATATGCCTCATCATCGAGGTGACCGCTCCCGACCACGAGCTGGCAGGTCAACTGGCGGACAGCGCCCACCACCTGGCCCTCCACTTCCCCGTGCCCGAGTGGCACGGGCTGATCAGCGCCCTGGCTTTCCCCTACAGCCCGTCGGTGCTGCACCGGGGCCCCACCCACAGGTTCAACATGAACCACGTAGTCGAACCCGCCGACCCCTACGAAATGTTCCCAACCCAAATGGCGGCGGTATAGAGGCGTAATATGGCCAAGCTATGGGAAGTCACAAAACTGGTGCGCAGCAAGAACGCCGGACCCTTCGTGCTGACCTTTGACATTATGTTCGACGACTCCGACGTATACGAAAAGGTGCGCGACTCGGGGGCGCTGAACAAGAAGCTGGTTGCCGAGATCTACAAGCAGAAGGAGGAGGACGTTCTCTTCTTCAACTGCGACAACGCCCTGGCCATAAAGTTCTCCATTCCCAGGCCCGTATACTCGGGAGACCTGGAGGACGGCGACTGCTACGGCGGGCAGCAATACGCGCCTCTGCTGGACATCGAAGTCCCCGTACCCTCGCCGGAGCAGCCGAGCGATGGCTGAGAGACCGGGCCGTCTGGAAGGCGAGGTCGCCATAGTCACGGGCGCCGGGTCCAGCGGCCCCGGAATCGGCAACGGCAAGGCCACGTCCATTACTTTTGCCAGGGAGGGCGCCAAGGTCCTTCTCGTGGACGCCTACCCGGACCGGGCCGAGGAGACCCTCACCATGATACGGGAAGAGGGCGGAGAGGCGTCGGTGTTTGCCGCCGACGTAACCAGCGCCGACGACTGCCGGGCCCTGGTCAACGAGGCCATAACACGGTACGGCAGGCTGGACATCCTGGACAACAACGTGGGCATCTCCGTGCGGGGAAACGTCGTCGAGGCCGCCGAGGAGCAGTGGCAGCGCATCATCGCCGTGAACGTCATGAGCATCGTGCTGTGCAGCAAGTTCGCCATTCCCGAGATGGTCAAGAGGGGCGGAGGGTCCATCATCAACATCTCATCCATCGCCGGAGTTCGCGCCCACAGCAGCACCCCGTATACGACCACCAAGGCCGCGGTCATCGGCCTGACAAAGTCGATGGCCGCCGACCACGGCCCGGACAACATCCGGGTCAACTGCATCGCTCCGGGTCTGGCCTACACGCCCATGGCCGCCGGACGAATGAGCGACGAGCTCCGGGAGTACAGGAAGAGCTCAGCCCCGCTGCGCTCCGAGGGTACGGCGTGGGACGTTGCCAACGCAGCCCTATACCTGGCCAGCGACGAGTCCCGCTGGGTCACGGGCATAGTCCTTCCCGTGGACGCAGGGCTGCTCACCGTCACGCCCGTCACCTACGCCACCTTGGACTCCCAATCGCGCTTCTAATCCGGCCCAGGGTCTTTTAATCTTCTGGCAGGACCGATTTCTTTCCGTTCGCCCCCGGGGTTGTCGAGGGATGGCTCGACGGGCTTTCAAGCAACTGCTCGCAGCTGGGCCTGGGCGATCGCCGGTCGCCCCTACGATAGGCCAAGCCCCCCGTCATTCCGGCGGAGGCCGGAAGGTGGATTCACATTTCAAGTGCAACACCTGGTCTGAAAAGATTTCGGCCGGGGTGCGGTATCCCAGGCATTTGCGCGGAGTGTTGTTGTAGGTCTGCACCAACTGCACAAACCTGCCTTCGGACAATTCCGCCAGGTCCGTCTTCCGAGGCAGAGTTCTGCGCATGCACCCGATGGCGTTTTCGACGCCGCCCTTCTGCCAGGGCGAGTGGGTGTCGCAGAAGAAAGTATCAACGCCGAGGTCATGGAGCCGGTGATGGCGGGCGAACTCAGTCCCGTTGTCAAAGGTCATCGTCCGCCGCCACTGGGGCGGGAAAGCCCCCAGAACCTGGGTCATGAGGCTGGCGATGGGGCTGGCCGCCTTCCCCGGGGGCCGGAACGCTATGAGGAGGCGAGAGTGGCGCTCGTGCAGGGTGAGCACGGCCTGGCCGTAGGTCCTGAACAGCATCAGGTCGGCCTCCCAGTGGCCGGGGGTCCGGCGGTCAGCGGCGTCTTGGGGACGTTCGGCCAGGGGGCGGCGGAGAGGGATGAAGGAAGCCGGGCTGCCGCCTTTGCGCCCCCGCCATCCTCGTTTAGACTTGCCGCGTGGCAGATAGTGGCGCCAGGAGTAGTCTTTCGTCCGGGCCAACTGGGCGTAGATGAACCGGTAGATGGTCTCGTGGGAGATGACCTTCTTGCCTGACTCCAGGGCCATGCGCCCGGCAACCTGCTCCGGCGACCAGCCCTGTTGGAGGCGTGAGAGGACCCCATCTCGCAGGTCCGCATCCCGCTCCAGCCGTGAGCCGCTCCACCGACGGGCACGGGCCTGTTGGTGGGCATAGACAGGCTCGTAGCCTTTAGTCCGTGAACCATTGCGCTTCAGCTCCCTAGCCACAGTCGATGGCGAGCGATCCAGACTTGCCGCGATTTGGCGGACCGAGTGTCCCGCGGAGTGTAGACGGGCCATTTCACACCGTTCTTCAATGGTGACATGCTTGTATCGAATTCCCATGACAACACCTTAACAAGGTGTTGCACTTCGTTTGTGAGTTTAGGGAATCCAGAGGCGCCACCCTTCAACAGCCTTCCAGGTAAGCTCCCCCGGGTTACTCGCCGTTGCTCAGCCCCGTCCCCGGGGCGTAACGTTGCTCACCAAGAACGTAGAAACCAAGACCTCTGAATATTAAAAGACCCTGTAATCCGGCCATGTCTTGTTGTTAGCCGGGGCCGGGTCTGATACCCTGCTTTCAGAAGCTATGGAGACCGCATCCAACTCATCCAAGCCCAGGGCGTCTTTGTTCGTCACGTGCCTGGTGGACCAGCTTTTCCCAGAGGTGGGGGTGAGCGTCGTCAACCTGCTCAGACGCCTGGGGGTGGAGGTGGACTTTCCGCCGGACCAGACCTGCTGTGGACAGCCTCTGTTCAACGCGGGATTCAGGTCCGACGCCAAGGCGTTGGCCATGCGCGTGCTGGAGACGTTCGGGAAGCGGCATGACGATGAAGCGCCGCCCTATATAGTGGTCCCTTCAGGTTCCTGCGCCTCCATGCTCCGCATAGTCTACACCGAGTTGTTCGAGGATGACCCGACGCTCCACGGCGCCGCCGTTGAGTTGGCGAGCAGGACGTATGAGCTTTCCGAGTTTATCGTAGACGTCCTGGGAGTCACGGATGTGGACGCCAGGACCCCCGGCGCCCGCATCGCTTACCACCCTTCATGCCATCTCCTGAGAGAGCTGGGCGTTCGGGACGCCCCCAGGCTGCTCATCGGGAACGTGGTGGGCGCCAGTGAGGCGCCGCTCCAACAGCCGGAGACATGCTGCGGGTTCGGAGGGACCTTTTCCATCAAGCACCCGCAAATATCGACCGCTATGCTGGACGACAAGCTGGACGACATAGCAGCATCAGGAGCCGACACCGTCACAGCCTGCGACATGAGCTGCCTGATGCACATCGGCGGGGGTCTGAGCCGCCGGGGTCTCGACATAAAGACAGTCCACATCGCCCAACTGCTGGACGCCGGCGCCGACTGACATGGCCAAACCCGGAATCCGTCAGCGCATGGACTCAACAGGGCGCCGTACCAGGAGGCGGCGTCTTGGTTGAATTGAAGACCGGACGCTTTCAGGAGGCGACGGCCCACGCTTTGGGAGACCCTCAACTCCAGGAATCCCTCCGCAGGGTTGGGGGAGGTTTCGACGCCGCCCGGCTCGAGGCCATCGACGAGTTGGGTCCGGAGCGGTGGGAAGAGCTCAGGCGCCGGGCGCGCCAGATAAAGCAGAACGCCATCGAGAACCTGGACCACTGGCTGGAGCTTGTCCACGACCGCGTAACGGCCAACGGAGGCCAGGTCCACTTTGCAGTTGACGGCAACGAGGCCAACGACATCGTAACCGGGCTGGCCCGTTCACGCGGCGTCAAGCTCGCGACCAAGAGCAAGTCCATGGTATCCGAGGAGACCGGGCTGAACGGCGCTCTGGAGCAGGCCGGGGTGGAAGCGGTGGAAACCGACCTGGGCGAGTACATAATACAGTTGGCCGAGGAAACTCCGTTTCACATCATTGCCCCGGCCATGCACAAGACCCGGCGCCAGGTAAGCAGTCTCTTTGAAGAGAACGGAGTGGCCTCCGGCCTTGTGAACATCGAGGATATGGCAAGGGCCGCCCGCGAAGCCCTGCGCGGCAAGCTGCTCTCCGCCGACATGGGCATCACCGGCGCCAACTTCCTGGTGGCGGAGACAGGGACCGTCGTAATTGTGACCAACGAGGGCAACGGCCGGTTTTGCACGTCCGCCCCGCGCATCCACGTAGCCCTGACCGGAATGGAAAAGGTCGTCCCGTCGTTGGAAGACCTGGCCGTGTTCCTAAGACTCCTGCCCAGGGCCGCCACGGGCCAGCGAATCACCAGCTACGTGAGCATGATTTCAGGACCCCGGAGGAGCAGCGATGAGGACGGGCCGGAGGAGTTTCACCTGGTCATCGTGGACAACGGACGCTCCCGGCTTCTGGCGGACCCGGAGCTAAGGGAATCCCTGTACTGCATCCGCTGCGGCGCCTGCCTGAACGTTTGCCCCGTATACCGGAAAGTGGGCGGACACGCCTACGGATGGGTGTACCCAGGCCCCATCGGCGCAGTGGTCTCTCCCGTCCTGACGGAATCGAAAGCGAGCATGGACCTCCCCTTCGCCTCCAGCCTGTGCGGTGCGTGCCGGGAAGCGTGTCCCGTCAACATCAACCTGCCCAGGATGCTCCTGAGCCTCAGGGCCAAGGCGTCGGCGCCGGGGCCGCAACGCCGGGCATCCGTCTGGGAGCGTCTCACCGCCGGCGGGTTCACTCAAATCATGAAGCGCCCGCGCCTCTATTCCTTGGCGGGGGCCTTGGTACGCTTGGCCCAAGCGCCGTTTTCCAAGGGCGGCAGGATAAGAAGCATCCCCGTGGCGCCCTTGTCCAAGTGGACCAAGTCAAGGGACCTCCCTGCGTTCAAGGCCAAGTCTTTCCGGGATATATGGAAGCAGTCCCTCGCCCGGCCAGAGGCGGCGGACGACGGCAAAGGAGGACCCGCTGGATAAGGAGCGATTCTTGGCCAGGGTCCGGGATGCGTTGGGGCCGTTGAAAGACCGTCCATCCCACCCCTATCCCGATCCGCCGGCGCCTGACGACGGCTCTACGGCATCTCCGGCCCAGGCTGTGGACCTGCTGGAATCTCCGGCCCAGGCTGTGGACCTGCTGGAATCTACGGCCGCTGCTCGCGGCTGGACCGTGCACCGCAGCGCCGACCCGGAGGACGCCGCATCATACGTCACCCGGCTGGCCGTGTCCGTCGGCGCAAAGCTGGTCCTGCGGTCCGACGAGGACGTGTTCTCCAACCTCAACTTGGACTCGCGGCTTGGAGAGGCTGGAGTCATTACCGGCCTGGCCGCTCGCGGCGCCGAGTTGGACGATGCGGGATTGAAGTGGCTGCTCTCACAAGCGGACATGTGCGTCACGGGGGCGGACTACGCCATAGCCGAGACCGGGTCGGTGGTCGTCCAGCCGAGGACCGGACTCAGCCGCCTTGTTTCCCTGACGCCGCAGGTCCACGTGGCCCTGGTAAGGCCGGCGGACATCGTGCCGGACCTAGACAGCTTCTTTCACACCCAAAAGGGCCTATATCAACAAGGCCGCTGGCCCCCTTACACTAACCTCATCACCGGGCCGAGCCGCACCGCCGACATCGAGCAGACGCTGGTCATAGGAGTGCATGGCCCCAAAGAGGTCCACATGGTTATACTGGAGTGGATATGGCCGTAAGAGTTGGATTCACGAAATTCCGCCAGCAAACCATGGAGAAGGAGTTGGCGCGGATCTTGGAAGTATTGCCCCAACTGGGAGTTGAGAAGGTCATCCTGTTCGGCGACCTGGCCGAAGACAGGGTTGGGCCTGAGAGCTCCCTCGAGTTGATAATGGTCCAGGACATACCGGGGGCCTTCACACGCCGCATGGACTATTTTATCAGCCACCTGCATCCTGAGGTTGCAACAAACTACTGGGTCTACACTCGTGAGGAGTTCTACAGGCTCCAGGAGACCAACACGTTCCTGGCCCAGGCCGTGAAGAAGGGGAAAGTCGTCTATGAGTAGAGACCTCAAAGCCGAGGGCGCCCGGTGGATGCGTCAGGCCGAGCAAGACTTGGACGACGCCCGATATCTGCGGGAAGGGGGCCGCCATAACACGGCCTGCTTCATGGGCAAGCAGGCCGGGGAGAAGGCGGTCAAGGCTTTCCTGTACCACGCAGGAGCCGAGGACGTATGGGGACATGCACTGGCCGACCTGTGTGAGGACGCCAAACTGTTCAGCGGGATGTTTGAAGTCATCCGCTCCCTGGCCATAGCGCTGGACAAGTACGAGGACATGACCAGATATCCCCACTACCTGCCCGGAGGCATCCCAGCCGAAACCTACGACGAGGTGGACAGCGAGCGCGCCGTTTTCGTAGCCGACGAAGTCATCAAATTCGTCAAAGCCCAGATGATGTGAGCGGCGCCTACAGCGGCGGCTTCAGGCGCCCGCCCACGCTGAGCAGCCGCATGGTGCGGGCTGCAGCGGTCCTCAGCAGGTCGTAGCTGCGGTTGATGCTTTCCTCGAACCCCATCGTCCGGTCCGGGATGGGCACAAGGGCGTCAATGCCGTGCCGGTACACGTCCTGGTATCCCGGTCCCAGGCTCCCCACCAGCGCTATCACCGGTATTCCCAGCGCCTTGGCCTTTCCGGCGACCCCCACAGGAGCTTTCTCGAAGACGCTGGAGGCGTCCGTCCTGCCTTCGCCGGTGACTACTAGGTCGGCTCCCTCCAGGTTCTCTTCAAATCCCACCGCTTTGCACACCAGATCGATTCCCGACTCTATCCGGGCGTCGGCGAAGGCAACCAGACCCGCGGCGAGTCCTCCCGCGGCTCCCCCTCTAGGGACCTCCCGCATGTTTACGCCCAACTGCCTCTCCACTACCCGGCTGAGGCGGTCCAAGGCTTGGTCCAACTCTTCAACGGTCGCGGCCGAGGCGCCCTTCTGCGGCCCGTACACGGCCGATGCGCCCAACGGGCCGCAAAGGGGGTTGCTGACGTCGGTGGCGGCTATGATTTCGGCCTCCATAAGACCGCGGCGGACCCCGGATACGTCGATGCGGTGGAGCCGGGCCAGCGCCGCACCTCCGGGGGGCAGTTCGCGCCCGCTGGAGTCCATGAATCGTATGCCCAAAGCCTGGGCCATGCCTAGGCCTCCGTCGTTGGTGGCGCTTCCGCCAAGCCCCACGACTATCCTCTGGAACCCGCTGTCCAAAGCCTGGGCTATCAACTCCCCTGTGCCGTAGCTGGTGGCGGTCCCGGGGTCCCGGTATCTGGGATGCACCAAGGCAAGTCCGGACGCCCGCGCCATCTCTATCACGGCGGTCTCAGAGTCTCCCATAGCGCCCCACGCCGCATTCACCGGAGCGCCCAGGGGCCCGGTCACCCTGCTGCTGAAGACCTCCCCGCCGGTGGCGTTGACGAGAGCGTCCAGCGTGCCGTCCCCGCCGTCAGCCACGGGAATGCGGACCGTTTCGGCGTCTCCGACCACGTCGAGAATGCCCTCCTCGATGGCCTTTGCCGCATCGGACCCCGAAATCCCGCCCTTGAAGCTCTGTGGAGCTATCACTATTTTCATGAGATTTCTATTATAGCCCCGTTCGCCCCCGGCTGCGGACATGCCAACCTATGGCCTTCTCTGTTAAAATCGTTCCGGCAGCCTACGGCCTGCTGGAGAGCGTTGAGATAGGGGGGACGAATGGCATCCAGAGATGAGCTTAAAGCCAGGGTCTGCGCAGCCATCGACTCCA
Source organism: Dehalococcoidia bacterium (assembly GCA_965237875.1). Classification (GTDB taxonomy): domain Bacteria; phylum Chloroflexota; class Dehalococcoidia; order Lucifugimonadales; family JAGWBF01; genus DAOUJI01. Next base: position 203,534 of record CBDEGP010000002.1, on the reverse strand, counting down.
AGGCCGATGAAATCGTCGGCGTATCCCAGATGATTCTAGCCAACCCGGAGCCGGGGTTTCGCGAGGCGAAAACCTCGGGCCTCGTCTCGACCAAACTCCGGGAGATGGGCGTCGCGGCCCAGGGCGGAATAGCCCTCACCGGAATACGGGGCGAGCTTAAAGGAGCGTCTGCCGGACCGACGGTGGCCCTTTTCGGTGAACTGGACTCCCTCATCGTGAACGACCATCCCCACGCCGATTCCCAGACCGGCGCCGCCCACGCATGCGGTCATCATGCCCAGATAGGGATGCTGCTCTCAGCGACCGCCGGTCTGCTGGCGCCGGGAGTCCTGCCTGAGTTGAGCGGGCGGGTCGTGCTTTTTGCAGTCCCGGCGGAAGAGTACATCGAAATCGAGTACCGGGACTCGCTCCGCCGAAAGGGTTCCATCGAGTTCCTTGGAGGAAAGCCGGAGTTCATCAGGCTTGGGCATCTCGACGGAGTGGACATGGCGATGATGTGCCACACGTCAAGCCGCAGCGAAGAAGGGATGCTCACCATGAGCGGCACCAACAACGGCATAGTCGCCAAGAAGGTCCAGTTCATCGGACGGGGCGCCCACGCGGGAGGGGCGCCCCATCTCGGAATCAACGCACTCAACGCCGCCAACCTCGCCATGATGGCCATTCACGCGAATAGGGAGACCTTCAAGGACGAGGACACCATAAGAGTGCATCCCATCATCACCAAAGGGGGAGAGGCCGTCAGCGCCGTCCCCGCCGACGTTCGCATGGAGTCATTCGTCAGAGGACGCACCATCAACGCAGTCCTCGAGGCCAACCAGAAAGTGGACAGGGCCCTCAAAGCCGGAGCAATGGCCGTGGGCGGCAAAGTCAACATCCAGACTTTGCCGGGTTACTTGCCCCTGCAACAGAACGACGCCCTGGCCGAGGTCTTCAAGGCCAACGCCGTTTCCCTGGTGGGCCAGGACAACGTAGGGAGCATAGGCCACCGAACCGGTTCCACTGACATGGGAGACGTGAGCCAACTCATGCCCGTCATTCACCCGTACGTCACCGGAGCTACAGGCCTTGGGCATGGCGCCGACTATATTATTGAAGACTACAGCCTGGCGGTCACCACCGCCGGCAAAGCGCTGGCGTGCACCGTAGTTGACTTGTTGGCGGAGGGCGCCGCCCAGGGAGGGCGCGTGGTCTCCAACCACAAGCCCGCCATGTCCAAGACAGACTACCTGAGCTTTATGAGAGGCTTGGCCAGGGAAGACATCTTCGACTACGAGGAAAACTAGGCGCGGTATATGCCTGGACAGATTCCCGACAGAGAAGAGCTGAAACGCAGGGTTTGCGCGGCCATCGACCGGCGCAAGGCCGAATTCATTGACCTTGCCAAGGACGTGTTCGAGAACCCGGAAACGGGCTTCAATGAGACAAAGACCGCTCAGGCGGTGGCCCGTTTCTTCGACAGGCTGGGGCTCGGATACCGGGACGGTCTCGCGCTCACCGGAATCAAGGCCAGGATTCAGGGAGGCGCGGGCCCCGGCCCCAGCGTCGCAATCCTGGGCGAGTTGGATTCCCTGATCGTCAATGACCACCCCAACGCCGACGCCCGGACGGGCGCCGCCCACGCTTGCGGGCACAACGCTCAGCTGGGCATGATGCTGGGGGCCGCCGTCGGACTCATGGACCGGTCGGCGCTCCCGTATCTGTCGGGGTCCGTCGTTCCCTTTGCCGTGCCTGCCGAAGAGTTCGTGGAGGTCGAGGACAGGCTGGCGCTCAAGGAACAGGGACGATTGGAATTCCTGGGCGGGAAGCAGGAGTTGATTCGATTGGGTGAGTTCGACGACGTGGACCTGGCCATGATGTGCCACACGGCCAGTGACATGAGGGAGCGGTCCTTCTCCATTGGAGGGGCCAGCAACGGCCACATGGTCAAGTTCGTAGAGTATTCCGGCCGCTCAGCCCACGCCGGCGCCGCCCCCCATGAAGGCATCAATGCGCTCAACGCCGCCAACCTGGGGCTGGCGGCCATTCACTTGAACCGTGAGACCTTTACCGAAAAAGCCACTGCCCGGACCCACGGCATGATCACCAAGGGAGGCGAGGCGGTGAACGCAGTCCCCGGGGACGTGCGGGTTGAGTGGCGGGTCAGGTCTTCCAACCCGGAGGACCTGGAGCGGAACAGCGCCATGGTGGACCGGTGCTTCCGCGCCGGGGCGATGGCAGTCGGGGCCAGGGTGAAGGTCACCAACATCGCCGGTTATTTCTCTCTCAACCAAGACGACAACTTGAAGGAGCTGTTTCGGGCCAACGCAGCCGGTCTGGTCGGGAACGACCGGATAGCCCTCACGCCCGACGGGCGGACTCGCGGCGGGTCCACCGACATGGGCGATCTGAGCCAGATCATGCCGGTCATCCACCCGTACACGGCAGGGGCGACAGGAGGGGGCCACAGCATGAACTACCGCATCAAGGACTACGAGCAGGCGGTTGTGATGCCCGCAAAGATAATGGCGATGGTGGCGGTGGACTTGCTGGCTGAGGGGGCCGCCAAAGCCAGGCAGGCGGTGGAGGAGTTCCGTCCCCCTATGACCAGGGACCAGTACGTGGCGTTTCAGCGCAACCGGTTCACCACCCACGTGTTCGACGGAGCGGCTTCCTGAGATTCCCTAGACTAGGGCCGTCATCACGGCTCCGCTAATCAAGGGTATGGTCAGGTTGTCGTCTATCACGGCGGGCGCCAACTCAATCAACGCCGCCACGGCGACCCCTACCAGGAACCCCCAATGATAATCGATAGCCCCGCCCCCTGATAGAACTCCCACCGCCGCCAGACTTGCGCCCACGAAAGCCAGGGATCCTATGGGAGACTTGCCGTAGAGCCTCCATCCCAAGACCCGCCCGCTCATCTTGCTTCCCACAAACGCCGCGGCCGGGTCTCCCACCGACAGAAAGAATAGGGCGGCTATGGCGACTTCGACGTCGAATGCCAGGAAACACGCCAGAGAGGACAAAGCTACGTAGGTGGCGCCGGTGACCCGCCTGTCCTCGGACTCTTTGAGCAAAGGCCTGAACAGCTTGAGGATACTGCGGTTCAACTCCGGCAGACGGAACCGCACTGCCTCCATTACGATGGCAGCGCCGCACAGCGCCGACGTGAGCGGGACCATCACGCCCGAGCCGGTAAATATAGCCAGCAGCGGAATGGACCCGGCGGCGAAGAGGTGGAAGAGGCGGCGCCAAATCGGAGGAGCGGCGTCGGTCCGTGGGTGGAGCCCGATAGTCCTCTCCATGCTAAGGCCCGTTGGCTTCCCGCCTAGTTCGGTCTAATGAAGACGGTGTCTCCGGCGTCCCACTTCAGTTCCCTCAGGCCGGCCCCCTTGGGAACGTCGAAGATGATCCAGCCGGAGAGCGAGTTCCCTAAAGGCAGGTTGGAAACAACACCGCGTACGAAAGGCGTGAACCTGTTTTCATCAGGGTGGGAACCAGGAGTCGTAGCCACGTTTGCGGTGTTGTTCGACGTGACGTCCAACAATGGGTAGGCTTCGTCAATGCCGAACCCTCGGAGTTCAACAGTGTCTCCCGCTATTTCCATCGCCACCGTGTTGGCCTCTCTGTTGTAGACCTGGAGGTTGATCGCCACCAACTCGTTGTCCGGCGATGATGGGAACACGTGATAATGTTCAGCTACGAAATTGACGCTGCTTTGTTGGCCTTCTATTTGCCACGACAGCGCGTCCATGGCTGCCCCGGACGGCGTCTCGAACGTCAGCCACCGGGAGAGGGTCGTCCCAGGGTCCAGTGTAATTTCGCCGCCCGGGTAAAGTCGAAAGACTTGATTTTCGGGTAAATCTTGAGTGGACGCCTTTACGTTGACGGGATTGGACGGTGTTACGTCCAGAAGGGGATAGACCTCCGGGCTTGCCTGTGTCTTCAGACCCAACGATGCTCCGTCCAGAGAGACGGTTCGGGGAGATTCTCCCTGGTTCCGAATGGAGCCGAACATGATCGTGATTTGGCGGCCGCTTCTGGACGGCGAGATGACATACTGCGTTTCGCCGTCTCCGATTGTGTACGGAATGGACTCGCCCGCCTGGACGTTAGTGACCGTTATCAACAGGTCGTCCACAGTCGTAGGTTGGGCAAACAGACCGGTCGAATATCTGATGTCTTGGGTCCTTCTTACTTCATTGACAATGACGGTCAGCAGCCTGCCGTTTGCGCCGTCGCCGGGCCCCAGCTGATCATCGCCGCCGCAGGCGGCTGCCGCGCCCACCCCGAACGTCAGGGCCAGAAGCAGCAGACCGGACATCTTTGCGGCGCGTGAAGTCAGAGCGGAAATCAGGACGGAAAGCATTGTGAGTTCTCAGTCTCCATCACGAGGTTGCAGAAGTAAGGGTGGGCATTTCGCGAAGCTGGCGCACGAGGTCAGGGACCACGGAGCACAGGTAGTCCACCTGCTCCCTGGTGTTGTCCTTCCCCAGGGTAAGCCTCAGGCTGCCCCGGGCAAGCTCCGCCGGTTGACCCAACGCTAGAAGCACGTGAGAGGGTTCAAGGGAGCCGGAGCTGCATGCGCTGCCACTGGAAGCTGCTATGCCTGCCATGTCCAGCCCCAACAAGACCGGCTCGCCTTCAACATGCTCAAATGAGAAGTTCACGTTGTTGGGCAACCGTTGCGTCGGGTGCCCATTCAGGTGGACGCCTTCGATGGACTTTGTGACCCGGTCTATTATCTCATCACGGAGACCGGCGCAGTGGCGGCTCATTTCATCCCTTCTATCATTGGCCATCACCAAAGCGGCCGAGGCGCCGACGATGCCTGGAATGTTCTCGGTGCCCGACCGCCGTTCTCTTTCCTGGCCGCCTCCCAACTGCTGGGGCAGGAAGGGTGTGCCCCTCCTCATGTAAAGGACTCCGACGCCCTTGGGGCCGTGGAACTTATGGGAGGAAAGGCTGAGCATGTCTACACCAAGGTCATTGACGTTCAGGTCCAGGAACCCGGCGGCCTGCACGGCGTCTGTGTGGAAGGGTATGGTCCTTTCCAGGGCCAGCGTCCGCTCCTTCACGGCGGCGGCAATCTCTTTGATGGGCTCGATGGTCCCTATCTCGTTGTTTGCATACATTATCGAGACGAGCGCCGTGCGGTCTGTGACGGCGTTAGCCGCCTCCTCGGGGTCCACCAACCCGTGCCGGTCCACCGGCAGATAGGTGACTTCAAAGCCCTGGCTTTCCAGGTACTGGCAGGTATGGAGGATGGCGTGATGCTCTATGGTGGACGTGATGATGTGGTTTCCGGTGTCCCAGAGAGCGGCGGCAGCTCCCTTGACAGCCGAAGAATCGGACTCGGTGCCTCCGCTGGTGAAAATCACCTCGCTAAGACGGCAGCCCAACACGCCTGCCACCTTCTCACGAGACTCATCCAGCGCCTTCTTGGCATCCTGACCATAGGCGTGGATGCTGGAAGGGTTTCCGAACATCCGGGAGAAGTAGGGTGTCATCGCCTCGAGGACCTTGGGGTCCAGGGGCGTAGTCCCAGCGTGGTCCATGTATATCAGACTGTCAGTGCCATTCATAATCTATGAACTCAATCATAACTGAGAGCTGCCGCGTCCATAAGGGCGGCAGCTCCCTGAAACCGGCGCCAAGTATTGTAGCACAGGGACGCTGGAGTCAGCCATAAACGATTCAGGCTTCAGGGCCTTTTCATTCTCGGAAGCCGCTGTGGCAGTCCGTTCTCGGTGAGCAACGTTACGCCCCGTCCCCGGGGCCGAGCAACAGCGAATAACTGAAAGCAGTTACTTGGCAGCATGTCGAAAGGCGGTGCATCTGGATTCCGGCCTCCGCCGGAAAGACGGATGTGGGGCTGTGGCCTGTCGTAGGGGCGACCGGCGGTCGCCCACGCCGCCATCCGGCGCCAGTTACTTGAAAGCTTGTCGAACCATGAGCGGACTGCCCTTTGACAAGCTCATGGAGAACGGAAAAGCCGCTGACATGGAGAAAATGAAAAGGCCCTGATTCAGGCTTCTCTAGACCAATCTATTCTCTGAGACAGAAGCCCCATCATCTCTCGGCGAGATACGAACCCCAACAGCGCCCCGCCTTCAACCACCAATGCGTAGGACGCTTGTCGTTCTTCCATGACCTCCAGAACATCGTAGGCCCCCTGCTCCGTGCTCACGCTGGGAACATCATCGATAGACTCCATCACTGACGCGCAGCGGGTTTCCGGTCCCACGGAAGCGTCCTTGAGCGTTTCCAGGGAAACGACTCCGGTGATGCGCCCATCCACCGAGACCAGGGTGAATCCCCAGGTTGACAACGCCAGGCTCTCACGGACCAGCCGGGCCACCGTTGCATCTCCTGGAACGACCGGGAGTTCATGGTGCATCAGGTCGCGGACCGTGAACCGGTCAAGCCTATTTTTTATGCGGCTCTGCTTGAGAGTCGCCGAGGCCGTCACCAGGAGAAACACCCCGAGCACAGCCAGCCATATCCCCTGGGTCCATGACCCGCCCCCATCCCGGACGAACCCCATGATAAACAACGTCACGCCTGCAATGATGAACAGCGAGGCCATTCCCTGTCCCACAATCGCCGCCACGCGAGTCGACTGGAAGTGGTTCCCGGTGATCTTCCATACCACGGCGCGGAACACCCTTCCCCCGTCCATAGGGTACGCGGGCAGCATGTTGAATATGCCCAGCATGAAGTTTATGTAAACGGCCATCGACATTATGGCGGAGACATGGCTATTTACGCCCTCCAAGCCCTCAGACAGACCCCAGAATATCAGGCCCAAAAGGATGCTGGACAATGGCCCGACAGCCGCTATGACCAGTTCGGTCGAAGGCCGCGTCGCTTCTTTGCCTATCTGAGAGACCCCGCCCAACAAGAACAGCGTGATCCCTTTGACAGGCATTCCGTACCTTACGGCCACAAGACTGTGCGAAAGCTCGTGGGCCAATACAGACCCGAAAAGCGCCAAGCTCATCACCACAGAGACGCCCCACCGCTCGGTGGAAGTCCATTGGTAACTGGAGTCGGAAAAAGCCCGCTCGAAGAGAATAGCCGACAGGACGAATATGATAAACCAGCTAACGTGGAGGCTGACCGGTATTCCGGCTATCTTGCCGAGTCGTATAGATGCTCCCATAAGTCTCCGTCTGCCTTATGCCGTCGTCAGGATTTCGATTAGCCCATAATCGAATTCTACCCTGAAACACAACGCCCTGTCCCGACTCAGCTCTTTTGCAACGACTTTTTCTAAGTGAAGCGGGGCGTCCGTTATTAACGGACGTGGGGCGAATTCGCGGCGTAGGCTATTATCTTATACGCCAGCTTGGCGGCTACAACCGAACATGCCGGAGGCCCCAAGTCCGGGCTCAGCTCCACTACGTCGAAACCCACTACTTTCTTCCGGTCCGCCACGTGGCGCAGTATGCCGTTTATCTGGCGCCATCCCATGCCGCCCGGTTCAGGCGTGCCCACGGCGGCCATCAACGAGGGGTCCAGAACATCCAGGTCGACGCTTATGTATACTTCGTTGGACAACCGTCCCGCCAGGGACTCCAGATAGGGGTCCAGAGGCGCCGCCGTCGGCCCGGCTTCCCAGGGATAGGCCCCGACTCCTGGTATGTTGTCGCTTCCTCCCAACAACTCCGCTTCTTCCAGGCTCATGCTTCGGACGCCGGCATGGACCACAGTACACAGCTCGGAGACTCGCCTGGCCGCCGACGCGTGCCCCCAAGACGTGCCCATATAGCTGTCCCGATAATCAGCGTGGGCGTCCAGGTAGAGGACCGACAAATCGGCGCAGTGTTCCGCGAACGCCTCCACAGCCCCTATAGTTATGGAGTGTTCCCCTCCCAGGAGACCCACCAGCTTGCCCTGGTCTGCATAGGCGTTCACGGCCTGCTTCACCCTGGAAATCATGGCCCTGGGACCGTCCATGTGAGGCTCAAGCCACCGGGTGGTGTGGATGCCTATTGAGGCAACGTCCACGCCCAGCTCGGCGTCGTAATCCTCGAGACTCTGGGAACCCTCAATAATCGCCCTGGGGCCGTCTCTAGCCCCGGACTTAACGGACGTCGTGCTGTCATAGGGAACGGGGATCAGGACGACACGAGAGGTTTCCAACGCCGACTGATCATCGGGCAGAGCCAGAAAGTTGAAGGGCGTCCATGACAAGTCCTGCTCGGCCATAACAGCCCATCCTCTGTCCTCTGCCCTGTGGGAATTAGTCAGGCGGAAGCCTCTCCAGGTGTTCGAGACCGCGGTCCATCACCCACGTCCTGACCTCTCGGAGGTCGAAGCGCTCCTTGACGTCGCTGAGGGCTTTCCGGTCGTCGAAGGACTTGCAGGAGAACACGTCGACGTTTATATACTGGCGATTTGGGAAAGTGTGCACGCTGATGTGGCTCTCCGCTATTATCACGAACCCCGTCACTCCCGAGTCCCTGGGGTCGGGCGCGTGATACGCCAGGACCGTGGGACCGTGGATGACGTTCATCCCCAGACTGGAGGGGCATTCAGCCAGAAATCGCCGGACGAACTCTTCGTCCCACATCTTCGACTGGTCTCCCCCGTAGCCGTCTATGGCCAGGTGCATGTTAGCTCCACGCCAGGTCCGTCCTCCTACAGCATAAGCCCCTTCCAAGTCCAAGGTAAGGGACTGCCGCTGAAACCGCAGAACGGGTGAGCGGCGTATATAAACGTTAGAATGGCGAAAATAGCTTGTTTTAGCGGCAAATAGTATATAGCAAATCGGCCCGATACGGAATACAATAGGACGCTGTGGACTCCGTGGGTGTCCCGGCGCTCACGGGACGCATACAAGAAAACGGCAGGATGGTATTCTGAGATGCCCGCAGTTATCGACGTTAAGGGCCTGACCAAATACTACGGCGCCTTCCCCGCCGTTGAAGACGTTACCTTCCAGGTGGGCAAGGGCGAGATTCTGGGTTTCCTTGGACCCAACGGGGCAGGGAAGACCACCACCATGCGCATACTCACTGGCTTTATGCCTCCCACCAGCGGGTCCGTTGAGGTTGTGGGCTACGACGTAGTGGACAAGTCCCTGGAGGTCAGGAAGGTCATAGGATACCTGCCTGAGACGGTCCCCTTATACACGGACATGCCCGTCAACAGCTACCTTAACTACATGGGGACGCTGCGCGGGATGGAACCGAAGCGCATCCAGAAACGCATTGACGACGTGATACAAATCTGCCGCCTGGAAGACTACCGAAAGTCTTTGATAGGCAAGTTGTCCAAGGGGTTCCGCCAGCGCGTGGGAATAGCCCAGGCGATACTGCACGAACCCCAGGTCTTGGTCATGGACGAGCCGACCATCGGCATCGACCCCATCCAGGTGGTGGAAACTCGAAAGCTGATCAAGGACTTGGGTGAAGAGCACACCATCGTGCTCAGTTCTCACATCCTTCCCGAAGTCAGCATGTTGTGCAAGAGGGTGCTTATCATTCATGAAGGCCAGATAGTGGCCGAGGACAGCCCGGTAAACCTGGCGGACCGGTTGCAGGGCGTCGAGAGGATACAAGTGGAGGTACGGGGGCCGCAGGCGCAAATCACCGAGGCGTTCAGAGGCGTCCGGGGAGTCACGAGCGTCAACCGGGTCTCATCGGAAGGTGACCGCCACGCCTACGTGGTGGAGGCCAGCAGAGGGTTGGACTTGCGGTCCACCATCTCGAGGGTCGTCATCAGCAACAACTGGGGACTATTAACGATTCAGTTGGTGGGCATGAGCCTGGAGGAGATATTTCTCAAGCTCACCACCAGCGAGGATATGGAAGAGTGAGGGTAGCCGCCGCCATCGCCTGGAAAGAGATCCAAGCCTACTTTACCAGCCCCATCGGTTACATCATAGCCCTGGTTTATCTGGCTCTTACCGGCTTCTTCTTCGGGTTCCGGTTGGGCGACCCGTTCCCGGACGCCAGCATAGACCTCTACATCATAGCCAGCGCCTGGATACTAGTGCCCTTGGCGCCAGCGCTGACAATGGGCCTCCTCGCCGAGGAGCAGAAGCTCGGCACCATTGAACTCCTCCTCACGTCCCCGGTGAAGGACTGGGAGGTGGTCCTGGGCAAGTTCCTGGCCAGCTTCACATTCTTCCTGGTGACTCTGTCATTGACCCTATTCTACGTGTTGCTGCTGTACATCTACGGCAACCCGGACAGCGGCCCCGTATGGAGCTCATACCTGGGCATCATCCTATACGGCGCAACCGCTCTCTCAATAGGCCTGCTGGCCTCATCCTTCACAGCCAACCAGATAGTGGCCCTGGTGGTGGGGTTCGGAATCATGCTCATACTCGCCCTTATCGACTTCGCCACGGACCTGGTGGATGGCATCGCGTCGTCCATCCTCGACCATCTGAGCATAATCTCCCACCTGGACGACTTCACACGGGGAATAGTGGACACGGGCCACATTGTCTACTACGTCACTGCGACAGCCGTGTTCCTCTTCCTCACTGTGAGATCTCTTGAAACCCGAAGGTGGAGATAGAAAGCCCCTATGTCCGAACAGCTTCCCCCAGACGAAGAACAGCAGGAGTTGGAAGAAGAACAGCTGTCGAGCACCCTGTTAGGGGGGCTGGGAGACTCTCTCCGAAGGTTAGGCCAGGGGTTCGGCGGAGTGGCGTCGGTCATAGTCCTGGTGGGGGTCGTTGCCCTCGTTCTGGGCATGGTCATATTCGCCTTCTTCGAGGACCTTCGGTTCTACAGCTACATCGTGCTGGGCATCGGCGGGGTCGTGCTGCTCTTCTCTCTGATCATCTCCTTCCCCACGGTCAGTGAGGCCGTCACCGGCAGGCGCGGGCGCTACACCACCAACACGACCCTGATGATCGCCGCTTTTGTGGGAATAGCGGCCGTGGCAAACTTCCTCGCCATAGAAACCCCCGCCAGGCTGGACGTGACTGCGACCAAGCAGTTCGATCTGGCTCCCCGGACCAAGACTCTCTTGAAAGACTTGGAAGACACAGTGCAGGCCAGGGCATTCTTTCCCGAAAGCAATATACAGGTCGATCCGAGATTCGAAGAATTCAGAGGCCAGATGGACGACCTTCTCCGGGAGTTCAGCATACGCGCCGGAAAGTTCGACTACGAATTCATTGACCCGTTTATCGAGCCGGGCGTCGCCACCGAATACGGGGCTTCCCGATACCCCACCATCGTGTTGGAGGCTGAGAGTTCAGGACAGCGGCATCAGGTCCCCCTGACCACTGCTTTAGAAACATACTTCCTTACAGGACTGGCCCCCATCGAGCAGAACCTCGTCACCGGGTTGCTGATCGTAACCGGACAGGAGCAAAAGCAGGTCTTCTTCCTGACCGGACACGGCGAGCGAGAACTGCTGGCCGACCGGGAAAGCCCTGAGGGATTCAGCCTGGCAGCGTCAGAAACGCAGGCGGAGAACTACGCATTGTCCAACCTGAACCTCTTAAGTTCGACGGACCGAGATCGGCTTCGGGCGAGCACAGAGGAAAACGGCGTCAGCCTTCTGGTAATAGCAGGCCCCAAAGAGGACCTTCAAGCGTCCGACGTGGTAAACGAGCCGGAAGAGTTGCACAACTACCTGAAGAGCGGCGGCAATCTCCTCTTCATGGCGGACCCGGCCACCAAAAGCGGTTTCAGAGACTTCATTTCCCGGTGGGGAGTGGACGTGTTGGAGGGACACGTCGTCGACCAGTTCAGCAACTATGACCCTGCTAATCCCCAGAACATCAAGATCGGCCAGAACCAATATCTATGCAACAACCCTGAGGCGCAGTGCTTCACTATATTCCCGGGCATCACAGGGGTTACATTCGGGGTTGGCGACTCATTCTACGCTGACGTCTCAGCCCTGACCCCCAGCGAGGATATTCCCTTTTTGCCCCGGCTGACGGAAGCGGACCCCGATGAGGATGACAAGGAGCTGAGCTCCAACATATTCGGAATGGGTCTGACCATAACGACTCCCCTCAACAGCTGGATAAGCGTTGATCCCAACAGCCACAACTATGTTGCAGGCAATCCCGTCGGCCCCTTCTTCACGATGATCGCCCTCCAAGCCGTGGCCCCCCTGGACGAGGAAATCCCCACCGATCCGGCTGAGGTCAACCAGTCTCGGATTGTTGTCTTGGGCGACTCCGACTTTGCGTCCAACAATCTGTTGTTCGCCCCGGGCAACCGGGACCTGTTCCTCAACTCCATCAACTGGCTTGTGGGAGACGAGCCGCTTGCCAATATCCGTCCCAGGGCCCAGGTCCTTAGGTTCCTGAACCCCACGGACACGGAACGCAAATTCATACGGTGGTCGGGTTACCTCCTTCTGCCTGCGCTCATGGCCGTAACCGGCGGCGTGGTATGGTGGAGAAGACGCTAGCCGCGCGCAGCTTAGCTCCCCTGGTTTAGAAGATGAACGTTCGACTCACCATACTCCTCTTAGTTGTGCTGGCGGTAATTGGAGGGGCCGTGGGCGTTGTATTCGGGCTGCAGGACAAGCGCGAGCCCGAGGTGGAGCCCCCCTGGCTCTTCAAGGTGGACCCAGGCACGATAGCTCACATTTCGGTGACCCACTTGGGAGAAACCGTGGAGTATGAGAACACGGAAAACGGGTGGGTCATCAAGGACGGCGCCGACACTCCCGTTTACATGGAGAAATGGTCAGGGACCACCCTGTTGCTCAGCGGCCCTCGTTCCAGTCCGGACGTAGTTGGCCGGTCGGTCGAGGACTTGAACGTATATGGGCTGGAGGATCCCCAGACCAGGGTCACGGTGACCGACTATGCCGGCACTCGCATATCCTTCAATCTTGGCGACCCTACACCCGACGGCCAGAAGTGGTACGCGGCCCTCGCGGGCGACGCCAGGCTGTACACCGTGGTTGCCATATGGTGCGAGGTTGTGTCCAAGCTGGCCTCTGAACCCCCGTACCCGCCGGAAGAACCGGAGGACGGCGAGGCAGAGACTGAAGATTCATCCGAGTCTTCTTAGGCCCACCGCCGGTTTCGCTCCGCCGCAAGGCGTCAGTCATTGGCGCTCAGGGACTATCCCCTCGTCCTTAACGGGAGAGGGTTAGAGCGCCATTCACGTCCCTGTTGAGCCGGAATAGGTTTGGCCTATATACTGGGCGCCACACTGCCCCGCCAATTTAGCCCAATGGGCCTATATTCAAATGAACGCTGAAATTCTATCCATCGGCACTGAGCTTCTAATGGGGGAGCTAACCGACACCAACTCCTCTTTTATCGCTTCGAGGCTGCCTGGGCTGGGCATAAACCTCCAGCACATCTCCCTCGTAGGCGATGACCTGCAAACCCTGGCACAGGCAGTGACTCAGGGCCTGGAACGTTCTGACATCATATTCACTTCCGGAGGTCTGGGCCCCACCCAGGACGACCTCACCCGGGACGCGGTCGCGGCCGCTTTGGGTGAGGAGATGGAAGTCCAGGAGGAAATCGTTGAAAAGCTCCGCGCCTATTTCAGGCAGCGGGGCGGCGAGATGCCAGCCACCAATATAAGGCAGGCAAGCCTGATCCCGTCAGCGGAGATCATACCCAACGCACGAGGCACCGCTCCCGGTTGGTGGGTTGAGCGCAATGGCAAGCGAATAGTCACGATGCCAGGCCCTCCCGCGGAGCTCCAGGCAATCTGGGAAGCCGAGGTCGTACCCAGGCTGCGTAAGATCAGCCTCGGCGAGGTGATTCTGACCAGGAACATCAAGACCTCCGGGATGTCCGAGGGCAGTGTGGACGAGCTGGTGACGGACTACCTGGGCAAGGAAAATCCCTACCTGGGAATCTACTCAAAAGCTGACGGCATACACCTGCGCATCATCGCCAGGGGCCCGGATGAAGCCTCCGCCCGTTCGCTGCTTCAACCCGTAGCAGACGGACTGGTCTCCATAATGGGCCCTCATATATGGGGTTACGACGACGAGACTCCCCAGCAAGCGGTGGGCGACCTTCTGTCAGCCAAGGGAATGACTCTGGCCACTATGGAACAATGCACCGGAGGCGTCCTGGCCGCCAGCATTAGCGAGGCTCCGGCAAGCGCCGCGTACTACCGCCGGGGCCTGATAGTATACGGGCGGGAGTCCGCAATCAGCAGCGGGGTCTCCGCTAAGACCATAGACTCTTACGGCCTGGTCAGCCCCGAAACGGCCCGGGCCATGGCCCAAGCCGCCGCAAGCCTGTCAACGTCCGCCGCCGACGTGGGAATCGGAATAACCGGCGTCATAGGACCGGCAGCCGTGGACGATCAGGTCCCCGGAGCCGTCCACATAGCCCTGGTCCACCCTCCTGTGTCGGGAGAATCGGTTACCCACGTTCCCCTGCGTTTGCCGCCTCGACCGCTTGTGATCAGGCGCCGGGCTTCTTCTACGGCTCTCATAGAATTGCGCCGTGTCCTCAGCAGGCTGTAGTGGAGTCGGGTGCGTCTTTGACGGATAAGCCTTCAACAGAAGACACCGGGGACAGCCGGTTCCTGACGAAGCTCGCCATCGAGGTCCAAAGATGGCGCAATCAGGGGATGATATCGCCAGAACAGGCCACGGCTATCCTGGACAGCTACGGCACCGACGCTAAAGCTGCCGCCGTCGATAAGGCCCGCGGCCGTCTCATATCCATACTCGCCGTTCTCGGAGCGATTCTGGTTGGGATTGGAATCATCCTGTTCTTCGCCGCCAACTGGGACGCCATTCTCAGACCCGTCCGGCTGGCCTTAGTTATGGCCTGTGTTCCCGCCGTGTATTGCGCCGCCTATTGGATGCGTTATGTAAAAGGCTACGAAAGAGTCGGCACAGCCTTCATTCTGCTTGCGGCTGTAACCTACGGCGCCGCCATTCACCTCGTGGCCCAAATCTACAATTTCCCTGTCAACGACCCCACACTCTTCACCTACTGGTTCGCCGGAGTTATCCCTATAGCCTATCTGACCCGATCCCAACCGGCGGTCTTCCTGGCCATTGGCCTGATGTTGGCGTCGACGGGCTTCTGGCTCAATGAATATCTGAATGACGACGGTAAAGCCGAATGGATATTCTCCTTCTCCATCTATGCCATGCTGGGGTTGGGGTTATACGGCCTGGGCAGGCTGCAAGGGACATTCCGTGAAACCCTTGATTATTCCAAGGCCTTCGAAATCATGGGGGTGGTCACCGTTTTCGCTGCCCTGTATGCCCTTAGCTTCAGGGACGGCTATGGTTCACTGTTGTCGGGCGAACGGATTGACCCTGACGCCGCCATAGGGTTGTGGGCGCTTCTATTCATATCCGCAGCCATAGGATTCGGAACCCTTATCGCCGCTTTCGTCAGGAGCCGGTCCCGGGGTTGGACTGTCAAGGCGCTCTCTTTCGAGTTCCTGGCCTCCGCGTTTCTAGCGGCGGCTGTCTTCACCGTCGTGTTCGCCCCCCACGGCAGCGAGATCACCTTCCCCCTGGTTTTCAACTTCCTGCTCCTACTGGCAATCGTCGGTCTGGTTGTCTTGGGATACGTCAGAGCAATGGAGTCCTTCATCAATATGGGTCTGGCTTTCTTCGCCGTGGATGTGGTCACCCGGTACTTCGAGCTGAGTTGGGACCTTCTCGACAGGTCAGTCGTTTTCGTCGTGGCCGGGATTATCCTCCTGGCAGGAGGTTTCTTTCTGGAGAGAGGACGCCGAAAGGTGTTCGAACGAATGACAAGCAGGGACCGAGACGCAATCGGGGGCGTCCATGAGTCTTAAATTCAGGGTGGCTTTCCTGGTCATCGTCGCGGCCCAGGTCCTATTGCTCTTGGGACTCATCGCCGATCGTGAATACACGCTGCGGTCAGGAGTCGAGGTCGTCCTGGAAACGCTGCCGGTGGACCCCAGGTCCCTGCTTCAGGGGGACTATGCGATATTGCGGTACAAGATCGCTCAGGCGCCGGACAACTGGAAGGTCAACCCGGGACAACAAGAGGTCTACGTCTATCTGGAAGAGGGCCCGGAAGCCTGGTATGCCGTCCGGATCGAGGTCCGGCGGGACGATTCCGACGGCCGCCCATTCATCAAAGGCACGCTGGGGTCAGGGAGGGAGATAGACTTCGGGATAGGAACGTACTTCGTGCCGGAAGGCGCCGGGCACATCATAGAGCGGTCCAACAATATCAGGGTGGTTGTTTCGGTGGACAGGCGAGGCAAGGCAGTCATCAAGGACGTCCTGGTGGACGGCGAGCCCTTCTCCGAGGTCTGGGCGAGGGAGAATTCATCCTGAGGCGCGGGGACCTGAAAGATAAACTAAGGGGGAGCATAAGCTCCCCCTTGGCGTTTAAGGCTCGCGTCCGAGGTTAGGGTTTGATGGGATAGGCCCGGAGGGCGTTGTCCCAGAGCAGCTTCTTCTTGCTCTCGTAGGAAACCCCTTCCAGCTTCATCACGTCCCCAACGGCTGAGGCGTAATGCCTCCCCTCCGGGTGGCCGAAGTCGGTGGCGCTGACGATGACGTGGTCTCCCACATTGTTGATCACGTCGGTGATGTTGGGATCGTCCTGGTCGGCGGCCACGAAACACTGCTCGGAGAAGTACTCCTTGGGCATCCTGCTGAGGCCGTTGATCTTCAGGCCGCGGGTGCCTCCCTGTATCCCCGATTCCAACCTGTCGGGCCAGAAGGAGGCCCATCCGCAGCCGGACTCCAGGAACACTACCTTGAGCTTGGGGTGGCGCTCCAGCACTCCGCCCATGATCAACGCGGTGCAAGCCATCATGCTGCCCATGACGAAGGACACGGTGGTGCGGCAGTTCCGCAGGCCCGGAATGTAGTCCAACATGCCTTGGTCGAAGGGATGGTTGGCGCTTGGATGCAGCCCTATGGGTACGCCTAGGTCGGCGCAAGTTTCCCACAGCGGGTCGCAAACTTCGTCGTAGAGTCGCAAGTTCGGCACCGGCGCCGGGTTGAGGTGGACAGCCTTGAAGTCATACTCCTTGACGCATCGTTCCACCTCTTTGCGGGCCAACTCAGGGTCCCGCAGGTCAACGGAGACTGCTCCGCATGCGCCATGCCCGATGTCCTTGGTGAAGTCTCCCAGCCAACGGTTATAGGCCCTCCGGATGGCGGTTGCAGTCTCACCGTCCATTTCATGGGCCCCGGTGACCCAGAACCCGACCGTGGGGTACAGTATCATGTAATCGATGCCGTGGGTGTCCATCACCTCGCGGTAGGCGCGGGCGGGGAAGTTCTCGTCGGCCCATTTGCCGTATGCATCGGTCAGGTCGTTCAACTCCCGGTCCTCGATGATGGTTACGCCCGTCTCCTGGTTGGCCGTGCTTCCGAAGGCCTGGTCCGTGTCCGTGCCTTGGACCAGCGGCTTGCCGTCAACGCCCACCCGCGGGTCGCGCGGCGTCCTGTTAGGCACCTGCCGCCCCATTATCTCGATTTCCATGTTGAAGCACAGGGGGTCTTCCTGACCCTTCTCCTGGAGACGCGCCTCGCCGTCCGCCAGCGTAGAGGCGTGGGCCCAGCGGGCAAACCCCTTGCCCACGGCGCCCTTGTACTTCTTCTCCAGGTACTCGTCCCAGATGTCCTGGGGCTCGAGAATGTGCGCATCGCCGTCTATGAACCTGAGTCTCTCCATCGAAACCCTCCGTTACTCTCCACCGATTGGCGCTTAATAGGCTTAATTATAGAGAAAACCCTGTGGGTCTACAACAAGCAGGCGGAACGGCGCACCCTAAACCTTGGCCCCTTCCATGCGCTGACGTCAGAAGGGACGCCCAAACTGGCGTCCCTTCTCTTCGGTTTATGGCTGTCCGGGCCTTGCATGGGAGCGGCTTTAGAAGCCGTAGGCCCTGACGCCGTTGTCCCAGAGGATGCGCTTCTTGGCCTCGTCGGTCACTCCGGGGACGCTCATGAAGTCCCGGGCGGCGGTCTGGTAGCGGTATCCCTCGGGGTGGCCGAAGTCGGTGGCGGTCAGGAGCACCTGCTCTCCCACCGTCTGGGCCACCAGGGGTATTCCCGGGTCGTCCTGGTCAGCGGCGATAAAGCACTGTTCGGCGAAGTAGTCCTGTGGAGACTTGGTCAGCCCGTTGATCTTCAGCCCCCGGTTGCCGCCGTTGATTCCCGACATCATCCGCTCGGGCCAGTAGCTCGCCCATCCCGCGCCCGCTTCAAGAAAAGCAACCCTCAGCCCAGGATGTCGCTCCAAGACCCCTCCCATTATGAAGGCGGAGCAGCAGAGCATGCTGCCGATGGAGAAGGCCACAATCCCCTGCACGTTCCTCAGGTCGGGCAGGTAGTAGGGGATCATGCCCATGTCCAGTCCGTTGGATGCGCTGGGGTGCACGCCCACCGGCACGTTCAACTCCGCGCAGGCGGCCCATACCTGGTCGCACTCCGGGTCGTACACCCGGCGGCCAGGCACGGGAGACGGGTTCAGGTGGACAGACTTGAAACCGTACTCCGTGACACAGCGGCGCACCTCTTTGGCGGCTGCTTCGGGGTCACGCAGGTCGATGGAGGCGGCGCCGTAGGCCCGGCCTCCTATGTCCTTCGTAAAGTCTCCGAGCCACGTGTTGTAGGCCCGGCGCACGGCTGAGGCGAACTCAGGCTCCATTTCGGGACTGGAGGTGGACCACAGCCCGACGGTGGGGTAGAGAATCATTCGGTCGATGCCCGAAAGGTCCATGACCTGCCTGTAGGTCTCGGCGTCGAAGCCCCGTTCCTGCCACTTCCCGTAGTATTCCTCCACACCCATCGTGAAGACCTGGGCGCCCACGGGTTCCTGGGCGTTTTCCGGGTCCGTCGCTTCCTTCTCGTTCTTGGCCCGCCTCATGGGCTGGGGAGGGAAGTCGTCCACTTCCACCGAGACGTTGATGGTCCACGGGTCGGTGGGCTTGGTGGCCCGTTCGTAGGCCAGGTGGGACTTGATCCGCCCCTTGTACTTGCTCTCCAGGTAGTTGTCCCATAGGCTGTCCGGCTCGACCACGTGGGCGTCGCTGTCGACAAACTTGACTCGGTCCATTCAGGCCCTCCCGATTGTTTTCAAGGCTAACTCGAACATCGCCCATTATAAACGAGCCGGAGTCCGAATTCCACGTGCCTCGCAGCTTCAAGGGAGACTATGCCTAAATGAACTGGCGGCTCAACGGTTATGCCAGCCTCCCGTTAAGTTATTCACAATTCTGGCCCCCAATCCCGTCATTCCGGCGGAATCCAGTGGGTTGAGAATGAGACGCCGCACTAGAGTATCTCATCGTACAAGTCATTCCATCGCGGGTTGAACTCCTCGACAAGCCTTATCTTCCACGCACGTTGCCATTCCTTCAGCCGCCTCTCCCTTTGAATCGCGCCTTCCATAGTGGGATGGACTTCATACCAGACCAACCTATGCACGCCATACCGTTTGCTGAACCCTTCGACTAGGCCCTCTTTATGCTGCCACACTCGCTGTGGGAGATTCGAAGTGACGCCTATGTATAGCGTTCCATTGCGTTTGCTTGCGAGGATGTAGACGCACGGGAGTTTTTCAGGCATTGTCGAGAGTTTGGGCGATTCCTGGATTCCGGCCTCCGCCGGAATGACGGGTGGAGAGGCTCCCTAAAACCCTGTCTGCTGCCCCTGGTTGCGCCGGCGGCGGGGGGCTTGCCGGAACGTGGAGTTGAAGGGCGGGTCCAGATAAATCAGGTCAACGCTGGCGTAGGCGACGTGCTGCCGCAGAATGTCCAGGTTGTCGCCGTAGTAGAGCGCGTTTGTCATGTCGCCAACATTAAAGCACAAAGGCCCGGGGCCGGCAAAGCAGCCTTGCAACCGGACCGGTTCCCTCTTATTGCTCCCTTTGAATGGGTCCAGTCGCCTATCGTATGACTTCCAACTGGGAACCATCGTCAAGTCGATAGATATAAAAATCTGCATCAACCGTGAACACACGCCGCAACGAACGACTCTCCGCAACTGCCACTAGAGACGCATCCGCCAAGTCCATAGGCGTGTCCTGGTATTGTTCCATCAACGCCGCCATTCTATCGGTTTCCGTTGGCGTCAGAGCATGCAAGGCGAGGCGTCCTGTCTTTCTCAAGTTCCAGAGGGCTGCCTGATAGCGATAACCGCCAACCTCCCCAAGCAAGTACATCGCCTCGGTGAGACACACCCCCGTTGTAAGCAGCGGGGCAGACGGCAAACGATGCAGAGCCGCAAAGCATTCGTCATGGTACGGGTCTCCGGCGTCGAGCAAGGCGACCAAGGGTCCTGTGTCAGTAAGCCTCATTCGTCGCTCCGCCGATGCCGTTTTAGCAGCCCATCAGCGAATTTCTTACTGCTGCCTTCGGACATGCGCGCGCCCCCGGGGACGTGCTCGCTGCTGTCTAAGACGCCGACATGCTCATGGAGAAAATCTGCCAGCGTTTCTTGTTGATCTAACACTACATCGTGCCGGACAGACGAGTCTTCGACACCCAGATGGATTGGGTTACGCCCTAGATCGTAGATAGGGTCGCTGTCAGCGATCGGGGAGACCACAATCAGCCCGTTTCTCTTCTCGATGTCCACTTCCTCCACACCCTGGAGAAGGTCCTTGGGGATCAGAACGCCCTGCTCCGTTACTTTAGCTCTCATTGTCGCCTGTCCTGCCTTTGGTTTGATATTAACGAACCCCTAGTTAAACGGTTTTAAGCAGGTCCGCCAGCCCTTTCGGCCCGCCGGTGACCACTTCATGGTAGGCGGCCTCGGACTCCATCCCCCAATGCCATGTGTCGTCAAAGGCCGTAATCTGCGCCGCCGACTGCTGGCCGGTGCGCTCCTGGAAAAGCACGTTGTAGGTGGCGTTGGAGTTGAAGGGCGGGTCTAGGTAAATCAGGTCAACGCTGGCGTCGGCGACGTGCCCGCGCAGAATGTCCAAGTTGTCGCCGTAGTAGAGCCGGTTGTTGGTTTTGGATTCCGACATCACATTCGACTCGATTGACGTTGTGAAAAAGGAAAGCTGGTCAACTGACAAATTGTAGCAGATGCAGGGAGCAATTTGAGACACAGCGGTGTCAGTCGGGTTGTTTGCCAGAGGAATAACGGGCAGGAGGGAGCCGATTGCTCTAATGCAGGCCCAACCGGATTAAGTCAGCGACAGTCCATTTGGCACGGTCTTGAATCATCCTTCTGAGGATGCCGATAGAGAAAATATCTCCTGAACTATGGAATGCCACAGTGACTCTTCTTCCATCGGGATGTCGATAATGTTGATGGCTGATGGCTGCCGGCCTGCCGACGGAACTCGAAACCATCCCGAAGGAGTGCGCTGACAAGTTCACGGGCGGTTAAGCTGCGTAATCTGCTCCAGTCGATGTTCAAATCAGACAGATATGGCTATCCGATGTTCAGGAGAGATAAGCGGTTCATCCTCTGGCTCCTCGGGAATCGGCTCACTTTCTTCCGCCATCTCTTCCAAGACCATCTCGATGACTTCTCTTATGTTCTTGAGGGCTTCCTCCTTGGTATATCCCCAAGTATCAGCCGCATGTTTCGCCAGCGCTGGACAATGGGCCTGCCACCGGTCCTCATCCGGCTCAACCACCACTCTAAAAACATAGGTTTGCATGTTGCACCTATCTATAGACCAATTTTAGCATCCGCTTCCACGTCACGTGGTGAGCATGCGGTATAGCTGGGGGAGCCTTTGGGGCAGGGACCAGATGTTGTCCAGCACCTCGTAGCTCATGTCGCCGCACATGGTCTTCAGATAGTCGTGGCCCGACTTGTCCACCGTGAGGCAGAAGGGGACCACCGCCTTTCGTTTGGCCTCCACCAGCGCCATGTGGGTGTCATGGACGGCGTATTCCTTCTCGACACCCTCCCTGCTGTATCCCCTGTCCTGCGGCCTGCCGTCGCTGATGAGGAAGAGAATCTTGGTCTTGGCGTCCTGGGCGTCCAGCTTGGCCGTGGCGTGGCGTATGGCGGGGCCCATCCGGGTGGCGTGCATGGGAGTAATCTTGTCGATACGCCTCTTTACCCGGTCGTGGAGAATCTCGTCTATGTCCTTGATCACGTAGTATTCCACGTTCTCCCTGCCGTACCCCGAGAACCCGTATATGCCGTAGGTGTCGCCTATGGTCTCCAACGCCTGGAGAAGCAGGGCGGTGCTCTCCTTTTCCAGGTCGATGATTCGCTTATATTGCCTGCGGACCAGACCCTCGCGGCGTGAACGGAGCCACATCATGTATTCCACGGGGTCGTCAGGGGCGTCGTGATCGTCGGGCCCGGCCCTGCCCTCGTCAATGGCCTCTGCCGTGGACGCGCTCATGTCAAGCAGGAACACCACCGCCACGTCCCGCTCCAGCTTGTTCCGGCGCCACCAGACCTTATCAGAAGGCGTGATGCCGCTCCGCCGGTCCACCTGGGCCTCGATGACTGCGTCAAGGTCCAAGTCCTCGCCGTCGATGACCCGCCGTTCCTTACGGAAACTTTCGGGCATGACCATCTCGAACTGGCGCCGTATGTCAGAAGAAAGGGATGAATAGTTGCGGATGGTGTCGTTGAAGAAGCCTATGTCTCCTTCCTCGACCTCCTTCTCCCGCACGATGCACCATTTCGGCTTGTAGTCGTCGGCCCTGAAGTCCCACTCATCGTAGACCTGGGAGCGGGGCTCCTTGGCTTCCAACGGGCCGCCCTGTTCCTGCTCGTGGACGAACTGGCCCTGACCTTGTCCGGGGTCTGCCGGAGGCGGCACTCCGGCCTCCTTCATGAGGTTTTGCACGAAAAGGCCCATCGTGGTCTGAATCTGGCCCTGCTCGGCGCTCATCTCCAGCTCCGGGTTGTCCTTGAGAAGCTCCTCCAGCATCTCCTGGGTTATGGGCTCCGCCTGGCCGTCCCCTTGCTGGGACTTGTCGACACGCAGCTTGTTGAGCAGCTGCACAAGCTCCGGTTTGAAGTCCCCGCGGTACTCCACTTCC
Source organism: Dehalococcoidia bacterium (assembly GCA_965237875.1). Taxonomy (GTDB): domain Bacteria; phylum Chloroflexota; class Dehalococcoidia; order Lucifugimonadales; family JAGWBF01; genus DAOUJI01. Next base: position 180,648 of record CBDEGP010000002.1, on the reverse strand, counting down.
TGGGGCGACTCATAGTTCTCCTCTTCCTGGTCGGAGCTTTCGGGCATGGTCTGGCCCGCCTGAAGCTCCTGCATCAGCTCCATCATCTCCTCTTCGGAGTACTCCTCGTCACCGTCGAGGTCCTGGGGTGAGTAATCCTCCGGAGGCACAGTCTCGTTGGGCAGATTGGACAGGATGTCGTAGACACGTATGGTCCCTTCCCCCGTATCTTCAACGGTGGCGTTGACGTCCAGCAGCTTCCTGAAAATCTTGGACAGCACCCGTGCCGTTTTCTCGTAGCCCTTGGGCACAGGCAACCCGCGGAACTGTTCGAGGCTAAACCGGACCAGAAGCTCGACCATGCCCTGCACGAGGGGCAACTCGTCTATGGGGGGCCTCTCCTCCCGGGAGTCCCGCTGCACTGTCCTGTAGTGTTTCACTATGCCCGGGTATTCCACCTTGACCCGGAAGTCCAGCCGGCCGTCCTCCAGGATCGTGAAGACGTCCAGGGCGAGCCTCCTGTCGTCAAAGAGGTGGAAGAACCTTCCCATGTCCGTCAGGTATCCCCGCTCGGCGCTGGCGGAGCCTCCCAGGTCCTCCTGGAGCTTGGCAAAGGCCGAGGCAACAGAGTCTTCCGGCGAGGCCGTTTCATCCTGCGTTTTCGGTTCGCCCGCCCTTCTACTCTCCTCGTCCGGCCTGCGGTCGTCGAAAAGGGCGGACCGTCGGTCGTACTCGAAGAGGAAGCTTCCGAATTCAAGGTGCGCCACCTGGTGGGTGGAGACCACCTTGAACCAGCCGAAGTTGTTGTCCTTGGTCGAATACCGGTCCACCACCGGGGGCAGGAACACCTTGGTGCCTTCGGTGGTGGCCGCCGACTCGGAAACCCACCCAATGCTCTTGTTGGCCAGCTCCTTGCTGTTCTGGACCTCGATGGACGAACCTGACAGAGCGCAGCAGTACAGCCTGATGACAGGCTTCACACGTTCCAACTCCATGGAGGAAGACAGCGATTCCAGCAGATTCTCCGACGTGCTGGACTCCACCTTGAAGTAGGCTATTCCTCCGTCGGGGTTTTCCTTCAGCAGGACCAGACCCCGTTGGAACCAGATTTCCAGTTGGTTTAGCGTCACCCGCGTTAGGACCATGTCCAGGTTGGCCAGGAAAGGCCCCACGGCTTGAGGCGACGCCCCCAGCAGCGTTTCGGCAAGGTCTATGATGTAGCGCTGCGAGGAGCTGTTGACGTGCTGGAGCGCCCTTGCGCCGTCGGACAGGAACGCAGGAACGTCTTTCTGGCCCGACTTGACCAGCCGTTCAGTCAAACGGAGGAACCGGCTCTTCTGCGCCCCGTCAATGCCGGGAAGGACCCGCCCAGAGGTCTCGATAGTTGCCTTTACCTCTCGCCAGTTGGCCTCCGTAAGCTCCCTGGCCATCGAGAGGAACGTTTCCCGTTCCCTACCCATTTGAGGAAGTATGTCCTGACCGAGAGTGAGACATTCGGACGCCATGTCGTAAGACTTGAGAGAAACGGCCTCCACGAGGGCGGCGAACACCTCCACCTCCCAAAAAGGCAGGCTCTTGATGAGCTGCGGGCTCACCTCGTAGAAACGGCCGGCCAGGGTCGAAGATTTCCAGGTCCCTTTGTAGAGGCTGCGTCCCAGTCCCGCCCAACGGGGTATGTGCTGGGGTCTCAGCGCAGGCACGATGTCCGGGCTGGCCTTGAAGAAGGCAACCGCCAGTGTGGGCGAGTCCTGAGCGAGATAGGAGCCGCACCGGGCCCACTGCATGAAGGACGAGAAGGGAAGATAAGCCGCCACGTCGGGTGCGGACTTGAAGTATTCCGCCGCCACTTCCCATGACCTGACGGTCTGGTTGGCTATGGACAGTCCCTCTTTGCTCCACAGAACAAGCTCGTCCTCATTGAATGCGGCCGAAATCTTATCTTTCGCCGCTTCATATTCTTGGAGGACAATAGAGGGAAGCTTCACAAGCTCCCCTTCCACCTGATTCAGGATTGTTTTTGCATTGGACTCCGACAAGTCAACTTCCTCTCTGGACCGTCTCCAGATTCGAGTATACTTCGACAAGCTGGCTGACCATCATTGCCGTGGCGCCGTAGACCAGGTGCTCTTTATAGGCATAGCTGTATGACCGGTGCAACGCCCCGTCCGTCAGCCGAGCCTCTTCTCTCCAGTTGGCCCTGTCCAGCAGGGAGCTCATGGGGACTTCCAATACTTCGGCGATCTCCCGCGCGCTGGGCCTGAACGGGTAGGGATAAGGTATGGTCCCCACGTACACCCGCACGCAGAAATCGGTCCTGGTTACAACGTCGTCCAACTCTCCGATAATTGTAACGTCCCCGGGTTCGACGCCCATCTCCTCGTGGGTCTCCCTCAGAGCCGTATCCAGAAAGTCGGCGTCCTCGGGGTCCCGGCCGCCGCCGGGGAAGGAAATCTCTCCCTTATGGTGTTCGACCTGCTGGGAGCGTTTGTTCAGCAATATATGAGGTTCCCCGGACTTGTCGTAGAGGAGAATGAGAACGGCTGCAGGTCTGAGGCCGTCTGCTGGGACAGTTGTCTTATCACGAGCGGACAGGGAGAGACCAAGCGCTTGAAAAACCTTCGAGGATCTGTCGTCAGTGTCAATTGCCACCGGGACCTTACCCATCCATGTCGGCGGCGTCTACTCGAATATGGAGGACGCCACTTCTTCCACACTCTTCTGTATTTCCTGATCGTCCGTGAGGGCCCATACCACCGAAACCTGGCAGGCCCGCCTAGGCGCGATTCCCTGGGCCATCAGCTTGCCTGCGTATATCAGCAGCCTGGTGCTGGCCCCCTCTTGAAGTCCGTGGTCTCTCAGGTTCCTGACCTTCTCGCCCAGCTTCGCAAGGGAGTCTGCGTGCTCCGGAGAGCAGCCGCTCTCCCTGAGAATGACCTCCCGTTCTATCTCCTTGGGCGCGTAGCCAAACTCGATGGCCACAAACCGCTGTCGGGTCGAGTGTTTCAGGTCCTTCAAGGCGCTCTGGTATCCCGGGTTGTATGAGATGACGAGCAGGAATCGGTTATGGGCTTCAATGATTTGCCCCTTCTTGTCCACGGGGAGCACACGCCGGTGGTCGGTGAGGGGGTGTATGAGCACGGTGGTGTCCTTGCGCGCCTCTACGATCTCATCGAGATAGCAAATCGCTCCGGCCTTGACCGCCTTGGTGAGGGGGCCGTCCATCCACCGGGTCCCGTCCGGATCCAGCAGGTAACGCCCCACCAGGTCGCTGGCGGTCAGGTCCTCGTGACAGGCGATGGTGATCAGGGGCACCTGCCTACCGTTGACTCTGGCCTGAGGCTCAGACTTGCGCCTCTTCTTCGCCACCGTCAGCGGGCGTCCTAGACGCCAGGCCATGTACTCGATAAACCGGGTCTTTCCGCAGCCTGTCGGGCCCTTTAGAAGCACAGGCAGCTGCTGATAGTAAGCGGCCTCGAACAGCTCTATTTCATCTCCGACGGGAGCGAAATAAGGCTCGTACGCTATGACGTATTCCTCTATGTCCACTTCCATGTAAGAATCCTGGGCAACTCCAACCATACCTACGAGACCTTACCTTTCACTCTGCTTTCCCAGATGGACTCGACCGCCTGCCTCAGATCGTCTATCGTAGACGAATTGTCCACGACCACTTGGGCGTTTCGGGACCTCTCCTCGAAAGGAAGCTGAGACCCGATGCGTTTTCTTACTTCATCGTCAGGAAGATTGTTGCGCTCCTTGATGCGTTGAACAACCTGCTCCTCGCCCGACCCCGTCACCCACACCTCATCGACCCACGGGAGTTTATCCCATCCGGCCTCCACCAAAACCGCCGCCTCGACAACTGCCGTTTGGGCGCCCTGACCCTCCAACTCTTTGACCCGTTCGTGAATCATCTCCGCCATGCGGGGGTGCATGATGGAATTCAGCCTTGCCAGCTCTTGCGGATCGCTGAATACGATGGAACCCAGGCGTTTGCGGTCTATCTCACCGCTGGGTTGCAGAATATCCTCGCCAAAGGCCTCCACCACCTCTTTCCAGACGGGAGTGTGCGGAGTATAGGCTTCATGGCCGATACGGTCTGCGTCTATAATCTCCGCCCCGAGCTCCGCAAGCATGTGTGCGACCAGACTCTTCCCTGTTCCTATGCCGCCGGTGAGACCGATTACGCGCATCAACGACCCTTAAGGGAGATACCATGCAGGCAGCTTCGGACGTGGCCAAAGCATGCCGGTATTCTACCAATGCCCCAAGAGCGGGTCAACCATTAGTCGGAGAGGGACAACTTGATCCCGATTTCGCCTTTTCGTTCCTTCAGGGCCTCTTTCAGCCCCTTGAACAACTCCTGGTATTCGTCAGTCCGTATTGGACGAGTAGTCATGATTACGGCGTCTTCACCGTTGTCGGAGTAGTACCGTTTCCTGACCCCCATCCGCTGGAACCCATATTTCTCATAGAGAGATTGTGCCACGTTGTTGGAAACCCGCGCCTCCAACGTAACCACACTGGAGTTTTCCTTGAGCGCCATGTCAATCGAGCTCACTATCAGAAGCTCCCCTATCGACTGTCCTCGCTGAGATTCGGAAACGGCAATGGACGTAATGTGGGACTCGTCGGTTATGAGCCGCAGGCCGACGAAGCCGAGAATGTTGTCGTTGGTGGAGTCGTCAGGGTCAGTTCCCAGTGTGATGTCTTTGATAAAAGACCATACCCTCTTTAATAGTCCGGCCTTCTTGAATGGAGCGGCGTCAGCCCCGTCGGACCGGGTCTCCGGTCCCGGCTCAAAGGCCACCATGTAGCGGGCAGCCCTATTGTCCAACTCATTCTTTAACCTGGTAGGAGGCCAAAGGGTGGGGAAAGCCTCCCGTTCGATGAGGGACACCTGCTTGATGTCCTGGGGCGTCATGGGACGTATTCTAACATTCATAAGAAAGGGCGGCGGGGCGATGTGAATTGTATCATGGAGCGGAAACGTTGAAAAACATTACGGCTCCGGCCGGCGACGGCTTTACCCCCGTTGTACGGCGGTGATAAAATTCGTCTACACTGCCTGGCCTCGGACAACTAGGAGGAGGCGCCCATGTCCGGTCACTCAAAGTGGTCGACTATCAAGAGAGCCAAGGGAGCGGCCGACGCCAAGCGCGGCCAGCTCTTCACCAAGCTCAGCCGTGACATCGCCATCGCCGTCCATCAGGGGGGCGGCCCGGACCCATCCATGAACTTCCGGCTCAGATTGGCCGTGGACAAGGCCAAGGGCTCCAACATGCCCCAGGACACCATTGAGCGGTCGATAAACAGGGCCGCAGGTTCCGGCGACGGAGATGAACAGTTGGAGGATATCCGCTACGAGGGGTACGGCCCCGGCGGCGCCGCCATAATGCTTCAGGCGCTCACCACCAACCGCAACAGGACCGCCGCCGAGGTGCGGTCCGCATTCGCCAAGGCCGGAGGAAGCCTGGGAGAGGCCGGTTGCGTCGCCTGGAACTTCGAACCCAAGGGAATCATCACCCTGGACGTGGACACCGGCACGGCTGAAGAGATAGCGCTGGTGGCCATCGACGCCGCTGCGGACGACGTAAAGGTGGAAGGCGGGTACGTCGAGATACACACTCAGCCCGAGACCCTGGAATCAATCCGGGATGCCCTGAACAGGCATGAAGTGGAGACTCCTTCCGCGGAAATATCCATGCTGCCCAAGTCCACGGTGTCACTAGGAGAGAAGGAGGCGGCCCAGACCCTCCGTCTGCTGGACGACCTGGAGGAGCTTTCGGACGTGCAGAGGGTCTACAGCAACGCCGACTTCCCCGACGAGACCCTGGAAAAGTACCGGGATGAGGGCTAAGGCCTAGCCGCCGCGATGCGCGTGTTGGGCATCGACCCGGGCACCGTGCGCATGGGGTACGCCTTGTTGGACTCGAACGATTCCCGGAACCTGGCCGACGCGGTGGACTATGGAGTCGTGGCGCTGAAGTCAACCATTCCCATCGAGGACCGTTTGTACCAACTCTTCACCCACGTCGTAAACATGATAGGAATCTTCCAGCCCGACGCCATTGCAGTGGAAGAACCATTCGTCGGACGCGGCGAAAACCAATTTTCGGGCCCCGCTCTGGCCGTAGGGCAAGCCCAGGCCGTGGCGCTCATCGCCGCAGCGGGCCACGCAGTGCCCGTATTTCGCTACTCTCCGGCGCAGGTGAAGGTGGCCGTAACCGACCACGGAAGGGCCACCAAGGAGCAGGTCCAGCACATGGTCCGGATGCTTCTGGGCCTGGAGTCCGAACCCGAGCCGTCGGACGCCGCGGACGCTCTGGCCATCGCCCTATGCCACCTGAGAAGACAAGAAACCGATGAAGTCTTGAGTCGAGAGATCCGCTGAGGCATACGTGATAACAGGAGTGAGGGGGACACTGGAGGCCAGGGGACAGGACTGGGTGCAGGTTGGCATAGGCGGCATAAGCTTGCAGATATACGTCCCTCCGGCCATAATCGGCGACCTGGGAGGCCTCTCGGAAGAGGTGTTCCTCCACACGCGCCTCTATGTCCGGGATGATGAACCCGTGCTCTACGGTTTCCCCAACCCGGAGTCGCTGAACATCTTTCAGATGCTCAACGGCGTCTCCGGCATCGGGCCCCGCACGGCGCTGGCGCTCCTTTCGTCCATGGGTCCCAGGGCCCTCGTGGCGGCGGTGGTGTCTGAAGACATCGCCGCGCTGAGCCAAGCCCCAGGCGTGGGCAGACGCAGCGCCGGCCGTTTGGTCCTGGACCTGAAGGGGAAGTTCTCCGATCTAGGACTCGTCCCCGACGAGGATGCGCCGGGGGCCAGCCGCCAGGACCGGGAGGAGGTGGCGACAGCCCTCATGGCGCTGGGCTATTCCGCCTCTGAGTCCAGAAGGGCCGTCGAGTCCATCGACGCCAGCCCCGAATTGTCCGTGGAGGAGACAATCCGGCTGGCCCTCCGGCAGATGTCGGCGCAGTTATAAAACATGTCTGTTTCCATCGAATGAGCGGTGCACACTATGCCAGATTTCAAGATTAGCTCCGATTATAGGGCCACTGGAGACCAGCCGTTTGCCGTGGACAAGCTGGTGGACGGCCTGGTCCGGGGCGACCGCTCCCAAACTCTGTTGGGTGTGACCGGTTCCGGAAAGACCTTCACCATGGCCAACATCGTCGAGCGGCTCCAGCGCCCCGCCATCGTCATTGCCCACAACAAGACCTTGGCTGCACAGCTGGCCACCGAGTTCAGGGACTTCTTTCCCGACAACGCGGTGGAGTATTTCGTTTCCTACTACGACTACTACCAGCCGGAGGCCTACGTTCCCCAGACGGACACCTACATTGAGAAGGACTCCGACATCAACGAGGAGATCGACAAGCTCCGGCTCTCTGCTACGGCGTCCCTGATGTCCCGCCGCGACGTGCTCATAGTGGCGTCGGTGTCATGCATCTACGGCCTCGGCGACCCGGACGATTACCACTCTTTCGTTGCCCAAGTTGCGACGGGCGGCGTCTTCAACCGGGACCAGCTGGTCCGCCGCCTGATAAACATGCAGTACGAGCGCAACAACATGGAGGTGAGCAGAGGACGTTTCCGGGTCCGGGGGGACACCCTTGAGGTCATGCCCGCCTATGAAGAGACAGCAGTCAGAATCCAATTCTGGGGCGACGAGGTGGAGAAGATCGTTGAAGTGGACCCGTTGACCGGGGAGATTCTGGCCCATCGGGACAGCATAGAAATCTACCCGGCCCGCCACTTCGTCACCCCGCGGGAGAAGCTGGAAGCGGCCATTGAGGACATCAAGGTTGAGCTTGAGGAGAGGCTGGAGTTCCTCCGGTCCTCCGGCAAGCTCCTGGAAGCCTCACGTTTGGAACAGCGCACCAGATACGACCTGGAGATGATGCAAGAGACGGGTGCGTGCGCCGGAGTGGAAAACTATTCCCGCCACCTGTCCCGGCGGGCGCCCGGGTCCACGCCCTGGACCCTGCTGGACTATTTCCCAGAAGATTTCATTATGTTCGTGGATGAGTCCCACATGACCATTCCCCAGGTGCGCGGCATGTATCACGGGGACATGTCACGAAAACAGACCCTCGTGGACTTCGGGTTCAGGCTTCCCTCGGCCATCGACAACCGGCCTCTTAACTTCCCCGAGTTCGAGGACCATATAAATCAGGTCATATTCGTATCCGCAACCCCCGGCCCCCACGAGATGGAGGTCTGCAATCAGGTCGTCGAGCAGGTCATTCGGCCCACGGGACTACTGGACCCCACCGTAGAGGTGAAACCCACTCGGGGCCAGATAGACAACCTCTTGGAAGAAATCGGAGCCCGAGTGGAAAAGGGTGAGCGGTGCCTGGTGACCACGCTGACCAAGAAGATGGCGGAGGAGCTGGACGACTATCTCCGAGAGATGGGAGTGCGGGCCCACTACCTGCATTCGGACATGGAAACCCTGAAACGCAGCGAGATTCTCAGGGATTTGAGGCTGGGTGTCTACGACGTGGTGGTGGGGATCAACCTGCTGCGGGAGGGACTGGACCTGCCGGAAGTCAGCCTCGTGGCCATACTGGACGCCGACAAGGAGGGGTACCTGCGTTCCGCGTCCTCCCTCATCCAGACCATTGGCAGGGCGGCCCGCCACGCCGACGGTCACGTGATCATGTACGCCGACGCCAACACAAAGTCGATGAACCGCGCCATCGACGAGACGAACCGTAGACGGCAGTTGCAGGACGCCCACAACAAGGCCAACGGCATCGTTCCCCAGGGAATACGAAAATCGGTGCGGGACATCACCGACCGGGTGAAGGGCATTGCAGAGACCAGGGCGCCCTACATGGCCGGAAAACAGCCCATGCCCAAAGACCAGATGTTCAGGGTCATAAAGGACCTGGAATCCCAGATGAAAGTGTCCGCTCGAAACCTGGAGTTCGAGAAAGCGGCCATGTTCAGGGACGAGGTCTACGAGCTGCGTCGAATATTAGCGCTGGACGAGAAGGGCCCCCTCTTGTCTCTCAAGGCCAGGGGCTAGCCGGTTAATCGGCGGCTGCGTAGGTCTCGGCCAGGCTTTGGCCGTTCTTGGTCCAGACGTGCTCAATGGGCAGCCAGTTGTATCCCGCGTCTTTGAGCGCTTGGCATATGGTCTTGGCGCTTACCTTGGGAACGTTGTCAGGCGCCCGTTTTAGCGCCTTTTCTAGAGTTGAAAGGGACCAAGAAGGAGTCCGCTCCATCTCTTTTTCGATTTCAACCAGGATAGCTCTTCGCTGTTTTTCACCGTACACCGGGCGGCGGCCTGCGCCGGGGACGGTGTCCAGAGAGCCCATTCCACGGTCGTGGAACCTCTGTACTATGGCCGCTATGCCGGAGTTGCTGCGCATTCGGGCCGCCTTTGCCGCTCCGGTGAAGGACTGACCGTTTGCAACTGCCAGGATAGCCCTGGCCCGTCGAATTCGCTCTACTCGTTCTACCTTAGAATTAGTGATCTCCGTAAGCTGTTGAATTTCCGACTCGGTCAACGGCCTCAGGGGCCTCTTCTGACGCCTACCCATAGAGACTGTACCCTCCATGCACCCGGACCCGCCGCTACAGCGCCTGGCCCGGTGCGAATCATTTCACGGCGGCGCCTGAATGCGATGCCGCCGTCAATAAAGATGACGAAAAGAGATTATGCATATCTCTATCCGTCATAATTCAATATAGGATTCGGTCTCCACCCCTGTCAAGTGATATTGTATGATAAACAGTATCTATTTACTGTCGAATGGATTTGTTAGCTTTCCAGGTCGCAGCCCACTGCCACAAACTCCATCCACGTATGCTGAATGGTCGGGGGATTGGGCGCAAACTGCACTCCCACCGACACATTCAGGCCGAACTCCACAGCAGGAGAACCGGGAACCTCAAAGGTGAAACCGGACTGGTCGCCATGCAGCTTCAAGCCCTGGCAGTCTGCAATGATCTTGGTCCCGTCATAGAGCAACACTTCGTGGACCCAGGCTTCGTCCGTCCTGGTGCGAAAGTTGATGCGCACGGCGCTCACTTTTTCGCCTGCGGCGGGGACCGGGAAATGCAGCCACGTGTTTTGTCCCCCCTGGCCCTCCACCCTGGCGAAGGGTCCCGCGTGCCTCACGGAGACCAGCCGGTTGCCGTACTCCGTCTGCATGCTTGTTCCGTGTACCCAGGAAGTCGCCATCTCACACACTCCTATAACGAGATTCTCGGACCGCTGGCCCTTGCCGCCCCTCCGGCTGCCGGTCCCTGACCGTTTCGCTCTCGGCAAAGTCTGGCCCGATTATTATTCGGCCTCTATCCCATGTCAAGCCGACCCGCGGCGCCCGGTGTCGACATGTGGGTTCGTAACTGTTCAGACTTGAGGGGATGTGAGTAACTGACGGCATGCCACGAGGGGGTTTAATCCCCTCGCGCGCCAGGTGCCGAAGAGGGAAGCCAGGGCCATCTTGCTATCGGTGCCCTGCTGCGAGCGGGTGCCGCCGCTGATCTTACGGCTGATCACCAGGTGCCTCAGGCTCCGCTCGGCAGCGTTGTTATCGGATGGCACCCCAGGCTCGGCCACAAAGACAAACAGCTCCTTGATAAACCGCTCTATGCGCCGACACAGCTTGCGTTGGACTGCCAACGGGTCTTCCAGGAACGGTCGGCAGCGGGCCAGCAATTTCCGTTCCAGCCCCAGCTGGTCAAGACGCCTTTGGTGCGCCCCGGGATGGGCCGAGGCCTTGGCCGCAGCGTAGAGCTTGTGGATGGCCACAGACCACCGCGCCAGCCTAGAGTCATCCGGGTAGAGGGTCTTCAGGTCATGGATGTCCCGCAGCAGATGGGCCCAGCACCGTTGCTTCAGGCCAGGGTAATGATGATAGGCAGCGTAGAAATCGCTGACCAACACCCCGCCGAAGGACTGATCCAGGCTTCCCTCTTCGGCACTTCGTCCACCACCCCCTTATCCCGGCCACGGCGCAGGAAGTACCGTTCGGTGGGGGTGCTGAAGGTCCAGACATAGCCATTGGTCCCGTCCTGGCGCCAGCCGGTCTCGTCGGCCTGCACCACGGGGCTGGCTCGAATTCGATCCAGCACCTCGGCCACTGCCTGTTGGGCCTGTTGAGCCGCCCCATGGATGACCCGGACGATGCCCCCGACGCTCAGGTGCAACTGATGCGCCGTCCGCAGATACCATTGGATGGTGCGTAGGGGCAGTCGTCCCTCTTCTCGCAGCGTCACTATCAGGCTGACCAGGTTGACCCCCAAGCGCTGGCGCCCCATGACCACGCCATCCAGCGCCACCTTGGGCACCCGACGCCGCTGGCACTCCGGGCAAGTCCGGGCCACGTAGACATGCTCCGTCACTTGTACCGGAACCGTCGGAATCTCGATGACTTCCCGGGTCCTCTGTGCCCATCCCCCAGCCAGGCTCCCGCCACAACCCCGGCAGGCAGATCCGGACAGGTCTCTAGGGCATGCTCCACCCGATGAGTCGGCGTCATACGCTGGCGAGCAAAGCTATGGGTCCGTGGCTTTCTTGGCCCCTTCTTCTTCTCTGGCGCCCTTCGGCCTGGAACCGGTTTATTGCCCGGCATTCTGGTCGGTCCCCCCGGCTTGAGGCTCCCTTCCAGCGACGCTATCCGCCGATGCAACTGGGCAATGGCAGCCTGCTGCTGGGCAATGACCTCCAACAGCACTTCACGATTGGCTGTGGTCAGGTCAAGTTCGCTGTACACCCCTTTGGTATGACATAACCCCTGCCTCCCATGCTACCCCCTACCAAGCGCCTTTCGGCTATTTAACCCCCCCCCCCCCCCAAGTCTGAACACTTACGTGGGTTCGGGTTGACTACCTCATGGGGCCAACGTAATATAGGCTTCGACCTCTCCGTGTGGCCTGTTCGGCCGTGTCCCTTGTGTCCGGCCGGAATCGGGCCTATCAAACGCCGCCGTCAGGAGACTAGCCATGTCGTTATTTGTACGCCGCGACCTTCAAGACTACGTGCCGACGCCTGAGGGCAATTACCACTTCGTAAAGGCCGGCAGCGGCTTCCCCGTCGTGATGATGCATCCCCTGGGCAACTCCACGTGGGTCTGGGAAAACATCATGGGACCCTTGAGCGAACACTTCACCTGCTACGCCTTCGACGCCCTCAGCCACGGGTTGTCCGACAAGCCTCCGTTCCAGTTTTCGCCGCCGGACCACGCAAGGGCAATGGACCACGCTATGCAGGTCCTGAACATACACAGGGCCCACATCATAGGAAACTCCTTTGGCGCAATCCTCGCCACCGAGTTGGCGGCGTCGTTCCCCGACCGGGTGGACAAGCTGGTGTTGGTGGGTCTGCCGGTATGGAACGTGAGGGCCGCCCCCGATCGTTTCGAAGAGCAGACTGCGGGCTACTTCCCCGACGGAATGCCCGTGCCTCGCACCGCCGAGACAGTCGTGACCAGCTTTCACAAGCCCATTCAGGAATGGGTGGACAGCAACAACGCTTCCAGAGAACAAGCAGGGGTCTGGGTAAAGAAGACAATGGAGGCCCTCAACTGGTTCGACATCATGTCCCGCCTGCCCAAGATAAAAGCCACTGCAAGCCTCGTAGTATACGGTGAGCACGACCCCCTCCGAGAGCTGGCGGAGGACATCCTTCGTTTCAACCTCCCGAATGCCGAGAAGGCCATTCTTCCGGACCTGGCCCACGTGCCCCAGGTGGAGGGGCCCGAGGCATTCCTGAACGCAGTGCTGCCCTTCTTGAAAGAGGGAAACGGACCTCGCTAGCCGTGCCTATTGAATATCGGAAATCGGGACCGGGAGGAAGACATGACCTCTATGCAGGTTAACAGGGCGCAAATGAGCAGGAACTATGGAAGTCCCGACCGGGTGGACGATTTCGTTGAAACTCCCGAGGGGAAGATACATTTCGTCAAACAGGGCAGCGGCCACCCCGTCGTTCTGCTGCATCCGCTGGGCACCGGAACGTGGGTCTGGGAGGGGACCATTGAGCGTCTGAGCAACCATTTCACCTGCTACGCTTTCGACGCCCTGGGGCACGGCCTCTCGGACAAGCCCAACAGGGAGAACTTCGCAGTGCCGGACTATGCCCGCTCGATAGACCATGCCCTTCAGGTGCTGAACGTCCACAGGGCCCATATAGTCGGCAACTCCTTCGGCGCCATCCAGACCATCGAGATATCCGCATCCTATCCTGAGCGGGTGGACCGGATTGTCGTGGTGGGACTGCCCGTTTGGGACGTGAGAACCGCTCCCGCGCTTCTGAAAGACATAGCGGAACTGGCCCAGCTGGACCCCGACGGCATGCCCATAGACCAGACCATCGACCAGCAAGGCGCGGCTTTCTACAGAGCGAAACAGGAGTGGGTGGACCTGAACAACGAGTCGAGAAACCAGTCCGGAATATGGTTCATCAAGACCCTGACGGCCCTGGCCTGGTACGACATCGTAGCCAGGCTTCCCCATATCCAGGCGTCCTCTGCCATGGTCATGTACGGGGAACATGATTTTCTGAGGGACCTGGCCGAGGACATTCTGCGGTTCAACCTGCCCAACTGCACCAAGAAGATCCTGCCCGACCTGGCCCACATACCCCAGGTGGAGGACCCTGACGCCTTCGTGAACGTCATCCTCCCGTTCCTGCGATAGACGGGAGCCTTCATCGCCCGGCTTGGGTGTCCACGGTGAAGGATAGGCTGATGAGTCTAGGACGCCGCGTCTTGGACTTCGTCTTTCCGCCCGTCTGTTTCGGATGCGGAAGCGCCGAGGCCTATATTTGCGCCGCCTGTATGACGAGTCTGCCACGCCTGGCGCCGCCCTACTGCTCAAGCTGCGCCGAGCCGGCGCCTTCCGGTGACCTATGCCGCAGGTGCCGTGAGGCGCGGCTGTCGGTGGACCGGATCATTGCGCCGTTCAAGTATGAAGGGGCAGTTCGCAGGGCCGTGCTCGACCTGAAGTTCAGGAACGTCCGGGCGTCCGCACCGGCCCTCGGCCAACTGATGGCCTGCTTCTTGGCCGACAGCCCTGTAAAGGGACAGGCCTTGGTCCCCGTGCCTCTCCACAAAAGCCGGCTGAGGTCTCGCGGTTACAACCAGTCGGCGCTGCTGGCCAGGGAAGTGTCCCGCCTGACGGGAATCCCCGCATTGGAAGACTTGGCGGTAAGGACAATCGACACCAGACCCCAGGCGACCCTGTCCTGGGAAGAGCGTCTGGCCAACGTCGCCCAGGCCTTCATGGCAGTGAAGGACCTGTCGGGCATGAGAGTCACGCTAATCGACGACGTGGCTACGACCGGAAGCACCCTGTCGGCCTGCGCACATGCGTTGAAAGACGCCGGAGCAGAATACGTCGAGGGGGTCGTCCTCGCCAGGTAGGGCCATTCCTCTGTCCGCTAGGAAAGGCGCAAACCTTTGGCGGTAAAGCCCGCCGGTGGGCGCCGGTCAGGCTGCGGCGGGCCGAAGTTCGAAGGACTTTTCGGCCAGGTTCGCTATGTACTCACCGATGGCGAGGGACGACGTGGCGCCGGGGGATGGGGCGTTGAGAACGTGAATGGCGCCTTCAGTTTCCTCGATGTAGAAGTCGTCCAGCAGCCGTCCCTTCCTGTCCACAGCCTGGGCCCTTACGCCGGAGCCGCCGGGGGCCAGGTCTCCGCCGCTCACCTCCGGCAGCAGGCGTTGAAGGTCCTTCAAGAAGACGCTTTTGAGCATCGAACGGTGGATTTCCCCGATGCCGGTCTTCCAATGCTTCATCGTCATAGTCCAGAAGCCGGTAAAGCTGAAGGTTGACGCCACGTCTCGCATGTCAATGTTGCGGAAGGCATAGCCCTCCCTTGCCATCGCCAGCACTGCGTTAGGCCCCGCTTCCACCTGGCCATGAATCGTCCTGGTGAAATGGACTCCCAGGAAGGGAAACTTGGGATTGGGCGCGGGATATATGAGTCCTTTGACCAGGTGGCGGCTCTCAGGACGCATGACGTAGTATTCGCCCCGGAAGGGAATGATCCTGACTTTCGGGGCCACTCCCATCATTGAGGCCACCCGGTCGCAATGAAGCCCCGCGCAGTTGATGAGATGCTTGGCCTCCACGTGGCCTGTTTTGGTCTCAAGGTGGAGCCCGTCCCGCCGGGTGATGGAGTTGACGCGGCTTCCCGTCCTGACCTCCCCGCCATGCTCTTTGATATCGTCGGCGTAGGCGTTGGCCACGGCGGTGAAGTCCACGATCCCCGTGCCGGGAGCGTACAGGGCCTTTATGCCGGCGGCATAGGGCTCGATCTCGCTTAGCCTCTCCGGTCCGATGACTTCCAGTCCAGGCACGCCGTTGGCTGTTCCTCGTTGGTGCAGGTCATCCAGCCGACCCAGTTCCGACTCGTCGGTGGCGACGATCACCTTGCCGCATCGCTCGTATGGAATGCCCTTCTCGTCACAATACTCGATGAGCTTGTTCACCCCTGCGACGCAAAACTGGGCTTTCTGAGAGCCGGGGCGGTAGTAGATGCCGGAGTGTATGACGCCGGAGTTGTGGCCTGTCTGGTGGGCCGCAAGAGCGTCTTCCTTCTCCAGGACCACCGTTTTCACCCCAGGATGCCTCTGGGCCAGGGTGCGGGCCGTGGACAGGCCGATTATGCCCCCGCCAACTATCGCTATGTCGTACTTGCCGTCAGCCATCGGGACCTCCTAAGGACACATTCCCCTTACAGGCGTCCAGGCCGCTACAGGCCGTAAGGGATGGACATCTCGTTGCATATATCCTTGAACCAGTCTACGACTTCTTTGTGGAGCGGTATGCCGTTGGCGCGCCGCTCTATGACCGACTCAGCCTCCGGCAGCCCGCCATAGTACACTCGATCGTGTCCCGGAGCGGGCGGAGTGTCTTTGAGGGTGCAGAGAAAGTCGTCCATCAGGCTTTTGAAATCGTCCACGTCCGTGAACGCGTCGATGTTGTAGGCTGCAACCATGTGGGCGAAGTTGGGCCTGCCGGGATACATGCCGTAGCTGGTCCCTGACAGAATGCCGCTGAGTATGTCCACTACGCAGGCCAGGCCGTAGCCTTTGTGGGAGCCGTTTTCACGAGTGCTTCCCAGGGGCAGCATGTTGTAAGGCCGTACAGGAACCGTGGGTTCGCTGTAGGGAGTCCCGTGTTCGTCGGCGGTCCAGCCCGGGTCCAGCATTGCCCCCAACCTCATGGCAAGGCTTATCTTGTTGCCCGCGACGACGGTTGTTGCGGCGTCGAAAACAAAAGGGGCCTCTTTCCCGGCGGGGGCGGCTACGGCAATGGGGTTGGTGCCCAGACGCGGTTCGGACCCGAAGGTGGGCACCATGCTGGCGGGCGACATGGTGACGCAGACGCCAATCATGTCGTGTTCCAACGCCATCATGGCATGGTAGGACGCCATACCCAGGTGCCGGCCGTTGTGAATTGTCACCATGCCTACGCCCGTGTGGCGGGCCTTTTCTATCGCAATGTCCATAGCCTTGGGCGTGACTATGATCCCAAGGCCCCTGTCCGAGTCTATGTTTGCGGTGGAGAGGCTCTCCCGGACCGTCTTCCAGTCTGGCCTGGGATTTATGTCGCCTGAGTTGTAGCTGTCCACGTAAGAACGCAGCATGTTGGACACGCCGTGGGTCTCCACTCCCCTGAGGTCCGCCGTCACCAGCACGTCAGCGGCCACCACTGCGTCGTCGGTGGGCACGCCCACCTTTTCGAAGATGGCCTGAACAGTGGTCCTCAGCCCCGATTCCTCCACCCTTATTGCGTCCGCCTCTGCTACGTGAAACCTTTCAAGCATCAGGGCTCCTTTCCCGTTAGGCCGGCCAAGTTGACTTCCAGAGAACGTTCTGCCGTAAATACTACAACCGCACGGGCTGCTTGACAACGAACCTCCGCAGCCCGACGCTCTGTTCTATGATGCACCGGATACAACCGGGGCGTGTTGAAATCTCCAACGTCAGCATATACGCTTATGCCATCCCTCCAGGAGGACAACCGATGGTCAACGCAGTTGTAGTGATCGACATGGTTAGAGGGTTCCTGGAGCCCGGCCACAACCTCTATTGCGGCGACCACTCCCGGCGTATCATCCCAAAGGTGGCCGGCCTTCTACAGCGGGAAAAGGAAGCCGGTTCATCCATCCTGTTCGTGTGCGACAACCACGAACCCGACGACCTGGAGTTCCTGATGTTTCCGCCTCACTGCATCAAGGGGACCGCGGAAACTGAAGTGATCGATGAGTTGGCGGCGTTCGTTGAGCCGGGCGCCCTGGTGCCCAAGAACCGGTACAGCGCCTTTTTCGCCACCGACCTGGAGAAGAGGTTGGAGGACTTGGCCCCCGACAAGCTCATCCTGTGCGGAGTGTGCACCGACATCTGCGTTCTTCACACAGCGTCGGACGCCAGAAACCGCGACTACACCGTGGAAGCGCCCAGGGACTGCGTGGCCAGCTTTGATCCTGCGGCACATGAATGGGCCCTTCAACACCTGGAGAAGATTCTAGGGGCCAGCGTCGTAGGCGCCGGTTAGACCCGCCCGCCGCCGACCGGACGGACTATCTCCAGCACGTCCCCCGGCTTCAGAGTGACCTGCGAGTAATGTTCCTTCTCAAGGACCTCGCCGTTGTAGCCCACCGCCACGTGCTCCAAGTTGACGTTGTAACTCAGAAGGAAACTGACCAGGTCTAATGGGTCGTCAACGTCTCTGGGCTTGCCGTTTACCGTCAGGCTGATCATCGCAGCCGCCCCGTCCCGCCGGCTTGGACAGGCGCCGCATCGCCCTGCACGGCCTTTTCCATGACGCCCATCAGAGCCTTCGCAGCCTTCTCGGGACTCTCAGCCGCCAGGATCGCGCTGATGACCGCCGCTCCGGAAGCGCCGGCGCCCATGACTTCCCCCGCGTTTTCAGCCGTCACCCCGCCGATTCCCAATATCGGCAGCCCGGACTCGGCCCTTATGGACCTAATGAGTTGGGGACCTGCGGGGTTGCCGTCGGCATGGGACGGGGAGCTATAAATGGTCCCCGCCACCAGAAAATCGGCCCCTGCGTTCTCGGCCGATGCCGCTCTCTGAGGGTCGTGCACCGAGCGTCCTATGAGGATTTTGGGCGCAAGCCTGCACACCGCCTCGACCGGCATGGCGTCCTCTCCAAGTTGGACGCCGTCGGCCCCCGACGCCAACGCTATGTCCACCCTTTCGTTCACGACAAACAACGCCCGTCCCGCGGTGACATCCCTGAGCTTGTGGGCAAGCTCCAAGAGGGGACCGCCGGCCATCTCCTTCTCCCGCAGTTGGACCAAGTTTACGCCCCCGTCCACCGCCAGTTTTACACGCTCGACAAGCTCGCCGCAGTCGCCGCCGCATATCCGGCGGTCGGTGACGAGACACAGGGCAGGGAAGGGAAGTCCGAGGGCCACGGCTAGCCGGTGACTCCCATCGGCTGGGGCACGTCCTCCGTGGGGCTGGACGCAGCGGCATACGCCTGTTTTGGTATGCGCCCCGCCAGGTAAGCCATCCGGCCCGCCTCGACGCCCTTCTTGAACGCCTCACCCATCTTGCCGGGGTCTAGGGCTTGGGCGATGGCGGTGTTCACGAGCACGGCGTCGGCGCCCATTTCCAACGCCTGGGATGCGTCGGAGGGCACCCCTAGGCCGGCGTCCACGACCACAGGGATGTTCGCCTGCTCTATGATTATCCGAATTTCTTCCGCCGTGTGAATCCCCTGGCCGGAGCCTATGGCCGAACCCAGGGGCATGACCGTGGCGCACCCGGCTTCCTCCAGCCTTTTGGCCAAAACCGGGTCGGCGTGGATATAGGGCAGCACGACAAAGCCCTCGGACACCAGCTTCTCGGCGGCTTCCAGAGTGCCTATGGGATCGGGGAGAAGATACTTGGGGTCGGGTATAACCTCCAGCTTCACCCAGTTGGAATTGCTCACGGAGCGGCCCAGCTTGGCGATAAACAGCGCCTCTTCCACCGTCCGGCATCCGGCGGTGTTGGGCAGAATTTGGTACTTGGTCCAGTCGATGTAGTCCAGGATGGTCTTCTTGTTGGGATCGTCCAGGTCGAGGCGGCGGATGGCTACGGTGACCATTTCCGTACCCGATTTTTCAACGGACTCGACCATTTCTTCATTGGTGCGATGGCGTCCCGTGCCGAGTATGAGACGGGAGCTGAATTCCTTCCCAGCGATGATAAGAGGGTCGTCCATATCTGCCTCCCTTTAGACAATAACAAAGCCGCCAGGGGACGCCTGGCGGCAGTGGCTTCCGGTTCCGCGTCTCTTCCCTTCGCCGGCATTACCCGGATCAGGTTTGGACGGTCGGTGACGAATCGGCCACCCTCTCAGCCTGGCTTCCCAAGCTCCCGAATTGGAATGTTGGACTGGGGCTTTGCTGGAAACCACATTAGCACGGGAGCCGCAGCCAAGTCAACGAGCGGCGCCCCTTCCCCCAATCACCGTCTAATATAGGCCACATGCCATACCAACACGCTCCCCAATTCCGAAACGCAGTGAGGAATTTAAGGGCGTTGTCGGGAGTCACGGCGCCGCTCCAGCGAAAGCGACTTCGATTCCGGGCGTTGCATTCCTCGACTGCCTGGGGTTGTGGACATGGATTTCAGATTCCTCACTGCGCTCTGCTCCGTTCGGAATGACCGGGGGCGCTTGACCCCGACTGCACATATCAGATGGTGGATTTGGGCCCCTTCCCCGCCTCCGCGTCCAGCGCCGGCATTCCCGCAGCCATACGTCAGGCATACGGACGTATTTCGGAATAATCTAAGAAAACGGCGAAATTGGCTTTGACATCGCCTTTACCCTCCGTCAGCGACGCCTGTATACTACCGGAATTATGCGAGTGGGCGGAGGGGCCTTCAAAGGAAGACGCCTGAAAGGCGTTGCGGCCCCGGGAGTGAGACCCACCTCTGAGTTGGTGAGGGGAGCTATCTTCAACATCCTGGGGCCCCTGGACATCAACCACCGGCGCGCAATGGACCTATACGCGGGGTCCGGCTCCCTGGGCATAGAGGCGCTGAGTCGTGGAGTTGAATGGGTGGATTTCGTAGAGAGGCATCCCAGGCAATGTGAAGCTCTCAAGCAGAACCTGGAAACCGTGCGGATAAGCGACAGGGCGAAAGTGCACTGCTTGGAGGTTGCCAGAGCCCTGGAAAACATGGAGGGCGTCTACTCGCTGGTGTTGATGGACCCTCCGTACAAGCTCCAGACGGTGGGCGAGGTCCTGAACGCACTGGGAGACTCAGACCTCCTGGAGGAAAACGCAACTTTGGTGGTCGGACATTCCAAGAGATTGGCCCTGATGGACCGGTACACAAACATGGAAAGAATAAGCAGCCACCGTTACGGGGACAGCATGGTGGACTTTTATTCGAAAGGAGGGCGTTAAATGGCCGTTGCCCTGTACCCTGGCTCCTTCGACCCGGTTACCCTGGGGCACGTCGACGTGGCCACTCGGGCATCGAACATCTTCGAGAAAGTAATAGTCGCAGTTTATGACACACCCAGCAAACGGCTCATGTTCAACACCGAGGAGCGAGTAGAACTGTTCCGCACGGCGGTACACCACATGCCCAACGTGGAGGTTAAAGCCTTTAGCGGTCTGGTCGTAGAAGCGGCCAGGCGCCTCGGCGCTAAAGCCATAGTAAAGGGGCTTCGCCGAGGTTCGGACTTCGAGTATGAGTTTGAAATGGCCTTTATGAACAAAAAGCTGGCGCCCGACATTGAGACGGTCTGCCTGATGGCCAGCTTACAATATCACTACGTCAGCTCAAGTCTTTTGAAAGAAGTCATCGGTCTTGATGGCGACGTATCCAATCTCCTGCCGGGCCACGTCATAGAAGCCGTAAGAACCAAACTTGATTCCAGACCATAGAAGCATTACGTCAAAAAGGAGTGGGACATGGACATCACCAATATCATCGATAGAGTCGAAGCTCTGGTGGAAACCTCCAAGAGGATGCCAGGGACCAAGGCGCGAATCGTGGAAGAGGACAAGCTTCTCAAGCTGGTTGAGCAACTAAGACTGGCCATACCCCAGGACATGCGGGCAGCGCAGGAAGTGATCGAAAAGAAAGATTCCATCCTCGCCCAGGCGCAGATCGAAGCCCGCCGAATTAGGAACGAAGCCGAGGACGACTACGCCACCAGGCTGGAAGAGAACGAGTTGTTGGTCGTAGCGCGCCGTCGGTCGGAAGACCTTGTGGCAGAGGCGGAGCAGAAGGCCAGCCGCATGGTCGATCATGCGGAAATCGAGTCCAGAAGGACCCGTTCTGACTCCGACGTATACGTCATACAGTCACTCAAGAGCTTGGAGAAAGAGGCGACCCAGATCCTGGGATCGGTTAGGAGAGGCATAGAGAGCCTGTCCTCCGCAGCCCACGTGTAGCGCCGCAGTCTAAACAGCATTCCGAGCCCATAGCACGTCCGGAATGCGCCCCGGCGCCTGAAATGACAGGGTGAAGGAATTATACATCAGAGGTCTGCAACGCCTCCCTGCAGCCATATTGCAGGGAGGCGTTTTCATGTCACGTTATGTTAACGAAACCGGAGTGGCCGGACGCTGCATTAGTGTATAATGGGCGTGACGACACCGGTGGAAACTCTAAAGAGGCCCTGAAGCGCCAAGAATAGAGGGGACGCTTGGCCCTGCGACACCGCGGCGATCCCGGAACCTTGCCGATGCTCGCGCCCAACGACAAGCCGTTGCTTATGATCATCGACGGCCATGCTCAGGTGCATAGAGCTTACCACGCCATCAGCGTCAGACAACACCTGACCGTAGGAAAGACCGGGGAGGACGTTACAGCCGTTTACGGATTCGCCAACGCCTTTCTCAGGGCAGTCCAAGAATGGTCTCCCACCCACTGCGCCATCGCATTCGACCTGCCTGCGCCTACTTTCAGAAGCTTGCAATTTCCGGCATACAAGGCCCACAGGCCATCCACTCCTCTCGAGCTTCGCCACCAATTCGAACGTGTAAAAGAATTGATGCGGGCATTCAAAGTGCCCATATTCGAGCAGGAAGGTTTTGAGGCCGATGACGTGATAGGGACGCTGGCCAGGTCCGCCGAAGAGCAGCGGATTGAAACCGTTATTATGACCGGAGACACTGACACCTTCCAGCTCATTTCACCCTGGGTGAGAGTGGTCCTCCACTCGATTCAGGACCGCAAAGTATACGGCGAGTCCGAGGTCCGCGCCCGTTTCGGCGGTCTAACTCCTGAACAGCAGCCGGACTTCAAGGCCCTGAAGGGCGATTCGTCGGACAATATTCCCGGCGTTCCGGCGATAGGAGACAAGACAGCGATTAGGCTCGTCCTCGAGCACGGAAGCATAGAAAACATCTACGAAAACATTGCCCAAGTTGAGCCGGCCAGGGTGCGGGAGGCTTTACGCGAAAACAAAGACACGGCCTTCATGAGCAAGGAGTTGGCCACCATCGTCAGAGACGTTCCCGTCAACCTGGACCTGGACGAATGCCGGTTCTGGAAATATGACCGGAAGGACGTCATTGAGCTTTTCAGAGAGTTCGACTTCAGCAAAGCCATTGCGTCCAGGGTCCCGAATTCCAACCAGCCCCCTTTAATGGAGGAACCCTCCCCCGAAGTCCCGGGACCTGAGTCTACTGATTACTCCGTTGTGGACACCAGGGAAAAGTTGGCTCAACTCGTCGCAGAGCTCTCGGAGTCGGAAAGTTTCGCTTTTGACACGGAGACCACCGGCCTTGATCCCATGGCGGCGGAGCTCGTGGGACTAAGCTTTTCCACGGCGCCCGGCAAGGGTTGGTACGTGCCTCTGGCTCACCAAGAAGGCGAGCAGATCCCCTTGGAAGAGGCGCTGGCCGCCTTGCGCCCCGTGCTGGAATCGCCAAGTTCAGGCAAGACCGCCCATAACGCCAACTATGATCTGAGCGTCCTGGCCAACCAGGGGGTCAAAGTCGCCAACGTGGACTTCGACACCATGGTCGCCGCCCATCTCCTGGGACGCAAGTCCATCGGGCTAAAGAACCTCGCCCTGCAAATTCTCGACGTCGAGATGGAAGAGATCACTGACCTGATCGGGACCGGAAGGAAGCAAATCACCTTTGACAAAGCGCCCATAGAACGGGCCGCTGTCTACTCAACCACGGACTCCGACATCACAGGCCGGCTGAGGACGGTGTTCGACCAGCAATTGAAACGGGACGGGACATGGGAACTTTTTGCCGACGTGGAGATGGCCCTTGTCCCCATTCTGGTGAACATGCAGCGCAACGGCATCGGGCTTGACGTCGGCTCCCTCCATGAGATGTCGAGAGACCTGGCCCAGCAGTTGCGGCGGGTTGAGGAAGAGATATTCGACTCCGTGGGCCACGTCGTCAACATCAACTCGCCCCAGCAACTCAGCGACCTGCTTTTCAACGAGCTTCAACTTCCCAAGACGAAACGGACCAAGACGGGCGGATACACCACCGACGCAGGCGCTCTGGAGGCCCTGAGGGGCGCCCATCCTGTCATAGACGGAGTGCTTGCATACAGGCAGCTTTCCAAAATCAAGTCCACCTACGTGGACTCACTTCCCGAGCTGATCAACCTCCGAACGGGTCGGATACACACCTCATACAACCAGACCGGTTCATCCACGGGGCGGATTTCCAGCAGTGACCCCAACCTTCAGAACATTCCGGTGCGCACGGGCTTGGGAAGGCAAGTGCGCAGGGCGTTCGTCGCGGAGAACGTCCCGGACTGGACCCTGCTCTCAGCCGACTACTCCCAGATCGAGCTCAGAGTCCTCGCCCATCTGTCCCAGGACGCGGCTTTGCTGGAAGCCTTCAACAAGGGTGAGGACATCCACTCAGCCACAGGGTCCCTTATGTACGACGTTCCCATTGAGAACGTCACCTCGGACATGCGGCGCATCTCGAAAATACTAAACTTCGGCGTCATATACGGGCTGTCCCCCTTCGGCATCTCCCAGCAGACGGAATTTTCACCTGATGAAGGCCAGAAGTTCATCGACAACTACTTTTCAAAGTACCCAGGCATACGGGACTACCTCGACTCCGTAAAGGAACAGGCCCGCCTGGAAGGATACGTTGCCACGCCTCTGGGCAGGCGGCGCTATATCCCTGAGCTGCAGGCGTCCAATTTCAACGTGCGCCAGGGAGCGGAAAGAGCGGCAGTGAACATGCCCATCCAGGGAGGCGCCGCCGACATTATGAAGCTGGCCATGATAAGGGTGCACAAGCGGTTGAGCGAGTCGGGGCTGCGGACCAGACTTCTCCTCCAGGTCCATGATGAGCTCATCTTTGAGGCGCCCGTCGGTGAAGTCAAAGCTGTGACTGCACTCGCGTTGGAGGAGATGTCCAACGCCATGGACATCTCCGTGCCTCTAAAGGTGGACGTCAAGACTGGGTCGAACTGGGGAGACCTGGTACAAGCAGAGTAATCCAGCAGATTCCCCTGGAATCCGTTGAAACAGCCTTGACATCCCGTTCTGGGGCTGCCTTATCCTTTCTCCACCCATGTTCACACACCTTCACGTCCATACCGAATACAGTCTTCTCGACGGCGTAAGCCGCATCCACAAGCTGGTGGCCCGGGCTAAAGAATTGGGCATGGCCTCTCTCGCGATCACCGACCACGGTGCGCTCTATGGGGCGGTGGAGTTTTACACGGCCTGCAAAGAAGCCGGCATCAAGCCCATCATAGGCTGTGAACTTTACGTCGCTCACAACAGCCGCCATGAACGCGGTCCATCCGAGCGGAGCCCGCACCACATGACGGCGCTGGCCAAGAACAATCAGGGCTATAAGAACCTGATCAAGCTGGTGACCTCCGCCCACATGGAGGGCCAGTACTACCGGCCTCGGATTGACAAAGAGCTGTTCGAGCAATGCCACGAGGGACTCATCATATTGTCTGGATGTCCCACGGCTGAAGTTCCCAGGTGCATAGCCGAAGGACGCATCGAGGACGCCGAAAAGGCGGCCCTCTGGTACAAGGACCTGCTGGGGCCCGACGGGTTCTTCCTGGAATTGCAACGCCATGAGCATATCGCCGAACTGCCGGCCATCAACGACGCCCTGGTGGACATGAGCAGTAAGCTGGACATCCCGCTGGTCGTGACCAACGACTGCCATTATGTCGATAAGGAAGACGCCTCCCTCCAGGACATTCTCATCTGCATCCACACCGGCACAACCGTCAATGATGAAAAGCGTCTCAAAATGGAGGACGACTCTTACTACCTCAAGAGCGGCGAGGAAATGGCCGCTGACTTCCCTGATTTCCCGGAGGCTATTGAGAACGCCGGACGCGTCGCCGACTTGTGCAACGTGACCCTGTCCATGGGGGAGTTGCACCTGCCCACCTACCCGGTCCCCGACGAGGTGACTCCCGACGAGTACCTTGCCAAAATATCCTGGGACGGTTTCAAGGCCCTCTATCCCCGTCCCACCGACGAGGCTGTCCAGCGGTTGGAGTACGAGCTGGACGTGATCAAGCAGACCCGATTCGCCAACTACTTTCTGGTGGTCTGGGACATCATATCCTTCGTGCGCGAAAAACAGCTGGTGCTGGGAGTCAGAGGAAGCGCCGCCGCCAGCCTGGTCCTCTACTGCCTCGGCGTAACTCAGGTGGACCCCCTGGAACACCGGCTGGTCTTCGAGCGCTTCTTGAACATCGAGCGCAAGGAGATGCCGGACATAGACATGGACTTCCAGGATGACCGGCGGGACGAGGTCCTGGCTTACGTCACCGAACGGTACGGACAGGACCGGGTCGCCCAGATCATCACATTCGGCACCCTGGGAGCGAAAGCGTCCCTGAGGGACGTGGGGCGCAGCCTCGGAATGACCTACGCCGACGTTGACCGGGTGGCCCGCCTCGTGCCTTTCAAAGCCCGCACCCTTGAGGATGCCTTGGCCGCCACCCCCGAGCTCAGAGAGCTGCGAGAATCTGACGAGGCCATAGGAAAGCTGGTAGAGACGGCCATGGCCTTGGAAGGGACCGTCCACCACGCCAGCACCCATGCAGCCGGCGTGGTGATAGCCAGCGAGCCTCTCACCGAATACCTGCCCCTGCAAAGGGCTGTGCGCGGAGACAGCCCCGGTTCTTTGGCCATGACACAGTACGCCATGGACCCGGTGGCCAAGCTGGGGCTGCTGAAGATCGACTTCCTGGGCCTCACCAACCTCACTATCCTGGACCGGGCCGTGAAGATGGTCGAGGAGACCCGGGGAATCAAGATCGACCTCTACAGACTCCCGTTGGATGACCAGAAGACTTTCGAGCTTCTTTCCTCGGGAAACACCTCCGACGTGTTCCAACTGGAGAGCGCCGGAATGCAGCGCTATATCAGGGAACTGAAGCCCTCCTGCCTGGCGGACATCTCGGCCATGATAGCCCTGTACCGCCCAGGTCCTATGGAGCACATCACCACCTTCATCAATGCGAAGCACGGCCGGGCGACGGTCAAGTACCCACACGCCAGCATGAAGGACATTCTGGAGGAGACCCACGGGGTCATCGTCTACCAGGACCAGGTCCTGTTGATCCTGCAAGCTTTTGCCGGATATTCACTTGGGCAGGCCGACATTGTCCGTAAGGCGATGGGTAAGAAGATACCTGAACTCATGGGCCAGGAGAGGGCGCGCTTCGTGGCCGGGGCCATGAGCAAAGGTTTCAGTGAGGACTTGGCCCAGGATGTCTTCAACCTGATTGAGCCCTTCGCAGGATACGCATTCAACAAAGCCCACAGCGTAAGCTACGCCCTCATCTCCTACTGGACGGGGTATTTCAAGGCCAACTATCCCCTGGAGTATATGGCTTCTGTGCTGAATTCCCGCCTCGACCACCCGGAACGAACTGCCAACGCCGTGAGCGAGTGCTTCCGCATGGGAATTCCCGTTCTTCTCCCCGACGTCAACACCAGCGGAGTCCACTTCTCCATCACCAAAGACGGCAAGGGCGTTCCCGGCCTGAGTTTCGGACTGGCCGCAATCAAAAACGTCGGCGAGGGAGCCGTCAGACCCATTGTGGAAGAGAGGTCTATAGGAGGCGTCTACGAGTCCATAGACGACTTTTGCGGAAGGGCGGACTTACGGGGCCTAAACCGCCGGACCCTCGAGAGCTTGATTAAAGTAGGGGCCTTCGAGAGCTTGGGAAATCGGGGAGCGGTCCTGAACTCCATGGACCAGATTCTCTCCCTTTCCCAAACCGAGTCCAGCAGGAAGGCCGCCGGGCAGTCCAGTCTGTTTGACGCACACCCTGAGATGGAGGCGGTTGGCACGGCGTTGACCATCAACATCAGCGGAGACGACGTGCAGCCCAGCGAGAAGGTGGCCTGGGAGCGAGAGCTCCTCGGAGTCCCGCTGACCGAGAACCCTTGGAAAGCCGCCGTCAATGTCCAGGGAGACGACATCATCACCTCCCAGGATAAGCTGGACCTGGAAATCGACGGTCAGAACATCAAGGTATTGGGTCAGGTCTCATCGGTGTCCAAGCGCTACACCAAAGACCAGCGGGCCTTCGCCGTTGCCTCCCTGGACCTGGTCTACGGCAGGGTGGAGGTGATTGCATGGCCCGACGTGCTCGAAAAGACAAGCTCTCTCTGGGAGGAGGGCACACTTCTTCTCGTAAGCGGAAGGGCCAAGGCCCGGGGGGATGAGGTTTCCATCCATTGCTACAACGCTGAGCAGTTCACTATGAATCCAACAGAAAACGCACCGAAAGGAGACCCGGAGCTGCAGACTGAACAACCCATCGCTCAAGACAATGCCCAAGATTACGCGGGCCCCACCCGCAAATCCAATGGAAACGGCGCCTCAAACGGGAATGGTCGCGGGACCCTGGTCCTGGTGTCCATGACCGAGTCGGACAATGCCGAAGAGGACACCCATGTACTCCGTGAGGCCATACGGACTATGCTGGAATACCCGGGCAATGATCGTGTCCAACTGGAGATATCAACCCAAGGCAAGAGAGTGGTCATGGAACTGCCGGTGGTCACCATCGGCTACGAGGCCGAACTCTGCACCAGACTGGAGTCGTTGCTGGGTGAAGGCTCAGTTAGGGCGGACCTGCCCGTCCCCTAGGAACCGGCGGCCTTGAGCGCATGACGCCGCTCCATTTCCAAAAGCGCCGCCTTTTGGTCCAATCCGCCGCCGTACCCGTGCAGCGCCCCATTGCTGGCGACTATTCGATGGCAGGGTATCACAACGGCCAGCTTGTTTCTGGCCATAGCCTGCCCGGCGGCCCGCGAAGCGGCGGGCCTTCCGGCCTCCGCCGCCAACCATCCGTAACTTCGGGTCTCCCCCACGGGAATGGTGCGGCATGCCGCCCAAGCGGCCTTGTGGAAGGGCGGGGCGCCCTCCAGGTCAAGGGCCAGGCTGGAGAAGGCGTCCGGGCGTCCGTCAAAGTAACGATCAAGGGAGCTCCACAACCCCGCCAGCGCTTCAGGGCAGGTCTCGGCTTCCGGGAGGTCTAGTTCCAGTTCCTCGACCGCTTCACACGCAGACCTCCGAAAGCTGAGCCGTCGGAGGCCCTTCTCCGACGCCAACCCTGCAGCCCAACCTATGGGAGTTTCCTTCACGTCGTAGTAGACTTTTGTCATGGCGCCTTAAAGATAGACATGGGCGGCAACGAAGTCAATGACTTTTTTCGATGAACCGAGAACCAATGTAATCCAGTAGCGTACAATTGGCGTATGATTATATTGATATGATTAAAATTCTTCTTTCAGCAATGCTCATCACAATCCTGGCTGCAACGGCCTGTGGAGGCAGAGAGTCCACGCCGACGCCTGAGCCAACCAAAGCGCCGGCGGCGCCCACAGCCGGGTCAACCCCTGAAACGGCGTCAGACCCGCCGACGGCCCAGCCCACCATAGCTCCGACCCCGGTCCCGACCCCGACGTTTGACTCGTCCAAGTTGGGCCCCCAAGCCGCAGAGATCACCCAGATAGAAGCCTGGATAAACTCAGACCCTCTGAAGATCAGCGAGCTCAGAGGCCAGGTGGTGCTGATAGACTTCTGGACCTACACCTGCGTCAACTGCATCCGCACCTTGCCCTACCTTCTACAATGGCATGAAAAATACGCCGACCACGGCCTGGTGATGATCGGAATTCACACGCCCGAGTTCGAGTTCGAGAAGGACATTGGGAATGTAAAGAAAGCAGTGGACGAGTTCGGCATCGGCTGGGCTGTCGCTTTGGACAACAACTACGGGACCTGGAGCGCATACGAAAACCGCTACTGGCCCGCCAAATATCTAATTGACCAGAACGGCGTTGTCCGATACACCCATTTCGGGGAAGGCGCATACGCTGAAACCGAGGAGACAATCCGGCGTCTCCTGGAAGAGTCCGGGACGGACCTGTCCGACGTAGCCATCGACCTGCCGACCGACCAGAAACGGGACCAGGCGTTCTTGGACCGTGGGACGGGCGTCACCAGGGAGCTTTACGCAGGATGGGACCGGGGGTTCAGGGACGCCCTATATGGTTTCGGCGGGTACATCGCCAACGCTGAATACTACTCCTCACAAGACATGGTTATGACATACACCGACCCGGGAACCTATAGAGAGGATATGCTGTACCTGATTGGCGAGTGGTATGCAGGGAAAGAGGAGGTTGTCCATTCCCGCGAAACCGCTGAGTATGAGGACTCCGTGTTCCTGCGCTTCAACTCCAAGAGCGTCAACGTAGTCTTCAAACCCAGGGCAGATAATGAGACCGCCAAAGTGCTGGTCACGCTGGACGACGCCCCGCTCACCGAGTCCAACAAAGGGGCCGACGTGGTATTCGACGAGGACGGACAGAGCTACGTCAACGTGGATGAGCCGCGGATGTACGCCGTTATCGAGGCGGACGAATACGGTTCACATGACCTCAAGCTCAGTTCCAATGCCCTGGGCCTCGCCATATTCGCTTACACATTCGGCATCTATGAGGCGGGCATATAACGTCCACCATGGACCGCATCAGACCGAAAGCCTTCCTCGCCGCGCTCCTGATTGCCGCCTCCGTTCTTGCCGGCGCGTGCTCTTCAGAGGAAGTTGCAACTGAACTGCCCCCAACCGAGCAACCGCCGACCGAGGTCCCGGAACAACAACCCATACTCCTGAGCGAAGAAGCGTTCATAGTCACCAGGGGTCCCGTATCTCCGGACGGCTTGTGGGCGATATTCGCCACGCCAGACCTAGGGCTGGGGACCAATCGAGTAGGGTTCATTCTCGCGTCGGCCAAAGAGGCGATAAAGGTCCCCGGCTCACAGGTGTCCAGCTTTTTCGTAGGAGAGGCCGGAGGGGAAGGAAAGGGAACGCTTGTGGAAACGGCCACGGCGGGGTACCATCCCTGGCCGTACGGGACTCGCGGCCTCTACACAACGGAGCTGAAGTTTGACCGAGTGGGTGAATGGCGCCTGGAGATGTCCATTCCCACAATCGAAGGCTCCACCAGGACCGCTGAACTCAGGTTCCCCGTCCATGAAACAACCGAGGCAGTGGGAGTGGGGCAGCAGGCTCCGTCCAGCAAGAACAAGACAGTCAACGACGTGGAGGGACTCCATCAACTCACCACAGGGTCCCTGCAAGACCCTGACTTGTATCAGTTGACCATATCCGACGCCCGGCACAACGGTCTTCCGACCATCGTCGTAATGGCCAGCCCCGCATTCTGCACCAACGCGGTATGCGGGCCGCAGGTGGAGACGCTCCAACAGCTGAAGGACATTCGCAAAGGTGAGGCCAACTTCATTCACGTGGACATCTACGACAATCCCGATGAGATACAGGGAGACCTCAGCCGGGCGCGGCTTTCGCCGACCGTGCCGGAATGGAACCTCCCCAGTCCGGAGTGGACATTTGTGATCGACCGGGAGGGTGTGGTCACACACCGGTTTGAAGGCTACGCCACTCTAGAGGAGTTGGAGACGGCTCTTGACTCAGTGAGTTAGCTTCACCGATAGGATGCACAGCATAGAAAAGGGCCTCCCCTGTGACAGGGAGGCCCCTTTTACGTACCGTCGAAAAGAAGCGGACTCTAGACTCCGCCCAACTCACCGCCGGTGTCCATGGCCATCTCGGAGACAAAGGTCCGGTTGAAGGACTCTTCGACCTTGTCGCGGAACTCTCCCCACATGGCGTCGCGGTCAATGGAAGCGTCTTCCTTGGTTTCAATGAGCCTGTCGCGGAACTCTATCAGGAGCCAGTCTTCAGTCCTGCCCTTGGGCATGTTGAAAGTCTCCTTGTCGAATGTAGGCAGTTCTCCAGGCCCGTAGTAACCCTTTCCAGGCAGACTGTAACCTTCCAGGTCGTGGGTGCCCTTGCCCAGGACCTCGCCGGTGTCCACGTAGTGGTCCATGACAGGCTTCATGCCGTATGCGCCGATGGGGCATACGCGCTGGCAGACCCCGCAACTGGAGTACCGGGCCACCATGGGCTGGCAGCGGCGGAAGTTGACCTTGTTCTTGTGTGCGCCGCGGAACCAGACCTTTTCTCTGGAAAGGGCCCTGCCCGGGCAGCGGTTGGTGCACACCTGGCATATCTGGCAGAAAGCGTGGATTCCGTAGTCCACCGGGTGGTCATAGGTGAGTTTAGCGTCAGTGAATATGGTCTGGAGCCTGATCCAAGGTCCCATGTGGGGAGACATCAGTATGCCGTTGGCCCCAACCTGGCCCAGCCCAGCCTGCACAAACAGCGGCATCGCGGGTCCGTAGGCCACTGACGGCTGAGACACCTGGCCCCTGTAGCCCAGGGAGTTCAGGTAGGCAACCAACTCTTGAGCCAGGGACCCCTGGCGTTCATAGACGTCGTCGTGGGTCCACTCGGACGCCAACCCGGGGGTTTTCCAGGTCATCTCATAGTCCTGGTCCATGGCGATACAGATGGCGTGGGGCAGTTCCGCGTCATAGTCAGGCATCTTGCTCTGATAGATATACCGTCTGTCAACAGCGGTAAAACCCACCTCCACGTTTCCCAGCTCTCTCGCTTTGGCTTTAATAAGGTCGCCCACGTCCTCTCCGGTGGGTTCGGCGGTGGGCTGCAATTCGCCGCTTTCTTTGATCCACTTGGCCAACGGCGTCATGATCTTCTCGAAATACACCGTCTGCCTTATCGAATCATCGGACTTGGCGCGGCGAAGCGGACGCAGCCATTCGAAAGAGGAACTCTCGAATATGGAAAGCGCGTCCAGAGGCTCTTCCCTGCCGTAGTAGTTCAGGTCCTCCTCTCGAAGAGGCACACCGGGAACCGTAACCAAGTCATCGGCAACCGGAATCTCCACGTCAGGGTCACCGGGCCTCATTCCCGGCCTGGTTACTTTGTGGCTAAGGTCCTTGAGCGCCATTCCGCCCTCCTTACTATTTGCTGATCGGGGCTGATGCGGCGAACACTGGGCTATTTCCCAAGATTACTTTATCTCTTGACAAGTGTCAATGCGGAATTCAAGCATTGACCGTCCGGTTTCTGAGACTATAGGAACCCTTTGATGTATTGCAGCCCGCCTTCGGGTGTGTTCACGTATTTCGTTATGCGTTGCCCGCTGACCTCAGCCAGATAGAGATTGCCCTGGGAGTCGCCGTACAAACCGTGCCCGGACGGCGTGTCGAAACGGGCAAGCAAATTTCCTTCTTTGTCAAAGACGCTGATGCGGGGGCTGAGTTCGCTGATGTAAGCGATGTCTTTCTTGTCCATGTATATGTCCGTGGGCCGGAACACGTCGTTCCACGTGTTCATCCAAATGCCGTCCCGCGTAAAGCTCAGGACCCTGCTGTTTTCCCTGTCGCAGACGTAGACCACTCCCTGCCAGTCTACGTAGACGCTATGGGGCAGATGAAACTCGTGGTTCTCAAATTTGCCGGGCTCCCCCCAGGAGAGCATCAGGTCGCCCTCGGAAGTAAAGCGGTGTATCCGGCTGTTCCTGTATCCGTCTGAGGCAAACAGGTCTCCCCATGGAGAGGGCACCAACTCGGTCGGTTTGTTGAATGGTCCGCCTGCCCTGAGGACTATGCCGCCGTCGACTTCGCACCCCGTATCCGACGGTTGCCCCTTGTTCCCCAGCTCACGGACCAGTTTGCCGTCGCTGGTGTATATCTGCGCCACGTGGTCGTCGCGGTCGGTCAGGTACACCAGGTCGTCGGGTCCTATGAATATGCCGTGGGGAAACTTGAAACCGCTTCCCCAGGAATCGACATAGTTGCCTTCCTGGTCCAGTATGACCACGGCCGGGTCTTTGCGCTGGAATGCATAAACCCTGTCCTGGGAGTCCACTGCCACCGAACTTACGGGACCGAAGGTCATTCCATCGGGCAGGTTGCCCCAGCCTTCAATTACCTCATACGTAAACTGGCCTTGCCCCACAGTTGTCATGAGCGGACACCTCCTTGGGCGGTTAACTTGGGCGGTTAAGAGGTTATATTCATCGTGATAAACCGGCTGCCAGCGACAGGAAGACCCGTTGGCGCCCCATACGCGCCGGAGGGTTGGGCATTGCACCAATGGGTCAATTCGATAGTAGTAGCCTCAAGTTTGGCTGTCAATAGATTCCTTAGGGGCCATGCGCAGGCGCTTGGGGTTTGACAAGGGAGTAGCCCGAGGACGACTTAACCCTGCCCTCTTCCACCAGTTTGCCCAGGTGGGTTGCCACGTTTCGCCCGGCGGCCTGCTTCAACTCCCTGCGCAGGTTGCGCGGATAGACCTGGGCCACGATTTCCTCCACCGTCCGGGCGCCGGCTTCCAGGGCCTCGATCGCCTGCCGCTCCCGTTCCTCCCGGTGCCTTATGTAATATTGGACCCTCCGGCTGCCGTTGTATACAACCGGGCCGTGACCGGGGCAGACAACCTTCGGATTGAACTTGGAGAGCAAATACAGGGACCGCATATACTCGGAAAGGTTCTTGACCGTAGAGGATGAGCTTCCCAATATGGTGTCTCCCGTGAACATCACCCGTTCCCTCGACAAGTAGTAGGAGACGTGGTCGTCCTCGTGCCCGGGGGTAAAGAGGGCCGTCATCGACAGACCGCCTCCCACCGGGACGCGTTCCCGCGAACCCAGCTTGGATACGACCCCGTCGCCCAACATTCTCTGGAGCCGCCGGACCAGTTTCGGGTGACATCTCACCGGGCAACCAAACGTTTCCTGCAACCGGTCCAGGCCTCCGACGTGGTCCCCGTGGCCGTGGGTGACGAGAATGGCGCTCATCCTAGGTCTGCCCAACTCTTCATAATAGTCCAATATGCGGCGTGTCCAGCTTCTGTAGGGCTCCCCTGAATCCATCAAGACCATGTGGTCGGAGACGTCTCCAACAAAGTAGATGTTGGTCCCTCCGGGGTGAAAGGCCCCGCCGTCCCTGGGGTTTTCCGGGATGTGGGCCGCATACACGTGGGGAGTGACCTGCATGGAACGGTCTCCTTTGGGGCAGCGCCGGAATGGGCTAGATTGTACTCCCGGCGTCGGGAGTGTCAAGGTCGTAGGCCATTGGTCAAATGGCGCCTTCCGTAAGGGCCAATGCGTATAATGTAGCGCAGAGGTGAATTTGGAATGAGAGATAGACCCGTAAAGTTCTCGGTGCGCATACATCAGGGAGGATACGATTATCCGGCTCTGAAACGCATCTGGAAGAACGCAGACCGGCTGGGCTACCACTCAGCCACTCTATACGACCTGCTGGGAGTCCCCGCTTTGGAGTGTTGGACGACCCTGTCGGCTTTGGCGTCCGAAACGGAGTCCGTACGCCTGACGCCCCTGGTCCTTGCGAACATGTACCGGAGCCCGGGGCTCCTGGCTAAAATGGCCGCCACACTGGACGTGATAAGCGGCGGCAGGTTGGAGCTGGGCATAGGAGCGGGAGGCGGGGAGGGAGACCACCTGGCGTTTGGGTACGAATACCCCTCGACGGCCACGAGGGTCAAGGCGCTTGAGGAGTCGGTTGAGATCATCAAGTCGCTGTGGACGCAGCCGGAAACCACGTTCCAAGGAAACTTCTACAACCTGTCAGGCGCCAAATTGGACCCCAAACCGGTGCAGCAGCCACGGCCGCCCATCCTCATTGGAGGCCGAGGCGAAAAACGGCTCCTGAGGGCCGTGGCCCGTCACGCTGACATCGCAAACTGGGGTTTCGACATGGACCTGAAGGAACACGCATCCAAGCGGAGAACGCTGGAAGACCACTGCCGAGCCGTGGGCAGGGACTCCGCCGACATAGAGGTCAGCCACAATTGCCGCGTTGTCATCGTGGAAACCGAGAGCGAAGTGGAAAAGCTGGCGGATGCGGCCGGGATGACTGGGGCCGGTTACCAGCAATCTCTGGGCGCCGCCGTCTGGGGAACGCCCGAGCAGTGCGCCGAAAAGCTCCAAGTTTACGTGGACGCCGGCATCACCTACTTCTTCCTGCTATTCCCGGACCCTATAGCAACAGACCGGCTGGATCTGTTCGCCTCGGAGGTCATGCCCAGGTTTTCAACGGCCAGGCGATAGGCGGCCAACGATTTGGGCGTCAGTGGTAGACCGCTCCACCGTTGACGTGGATGGTCTGTCCGGTAATAAAGGCCGCGTCGTCCGTGGCCAGGAACTTGCAGACGGCGCCCAGTTCCCGAGGGTCGCCCATCCGGTCCACCGGGATGCCCTCCACCGACCCTATATCTCTGCCGGGATACCAGTCCAGATTCCTGCTAGTGTCGAATCTACCGGGAGAGACCACGTTCACGGTGATGTTATGAGGAGCAACCTCGCTGGCGAGGCTTCTGGCCAGGCCCACCAGACCCATTTTCGCCGCGTAGACGTGGGCCCGGCCGGCGTGCCCGGTGAAAGCGCCTTCCCCGGCTATGTATATCAGACGGCCAAAGCCGTTCTGTCTCATGGAGGGCAGAGCCGCCTGTGACAGGAAGAAAGCGGCGTCAAGGATGACCCCCTGCACGAGACGCCACTCCTCCAGGGAGACCTCCATGAATGGCTTGGTGGGACGAATGGCCACGTTGCTTACCACGACGTCCAGCCGCCCGAACTCCTCCAATGCTCTAGCCGTCATGGAGTCCACCTGGTCCTTGTCGGATACGTCGGCCAGGATGGGCAGGGCCCGCACGCCCAGCGCGCTGGCCTCCTCTGCGACTGACTCAACCTCTTCCCGGTTGGACCTGGCGTTTATCACGACGTTGGCGCCCTCTTTCGCCAACTCCAGGGCCGTCGCACGGCCAATATTTCGTCCAGACCCCGTAACCAGCGCCGTCTTCCCCTCCAGCGTCACTTCACTCCTCCTCAAACCTGAGTCTCCTTATTCCGCATACTATACACCAACCACAACCCTGGTCCGTTTCGTTGACACGCCTACATATTTTGAGTAGCCTGTAACACACTCGGAACCTCATCTGCTGCGGAATAATAAGGAGGCGTCCGGCCCATGTTTCTGATGCGTTTTACAGAGCGGGCCTACACCGGATACACGGAGGAAGACGTCCTCAACAGTCCCAACCAGGCGGTGCGGCTGACCTTCTCGAACTCCCACTTCGACCCCAAGCTGGGCGCGGAACTGTATAACGAGTACCTGGACGAGTACGAGTACTCGGAAGAGGTGGGTTTCGACGGCCTGATGCTCAACGAGCACCACTCCACGCCCACCTGCATGGGCGCCACGATGAACCTTGAGGCGGCCATCCTGGCTCGCATAACCAAGAAACCCAAGATCGTCCTGTTGGGCAATCCCCTCCCCGTGTTCGACAATCCCGTCAGGCTGGCTGAGGAGTTGGCCGAAATCGACATGATTTCCAGAGGCCGCCTGGTTTCCGGCTTTGTCCGCGGGACCGGCGTCGAGACTTGGCAAGCCAACATCAACCCAGTGCATAACCGTGAGCGATTCGAAGAGGCCCACGACCTGGTGATAAAGACCTGGACCACTCCGGGGCCGTTCCGCTGGGAGGGAAAACACTTTGAGTTCCGTTATGTAAATCCCTTCCAACTTCCGCTGCAAGACCCTCATCCGCCGGTCTGGATACCCGGCACCGGAAGCCCGGAGACGGTGGTCTTCTGCGCCGAACGCCGTTATCCCTACATCTTCCTGGAGACGGACCTGGCCGCCACCCAGGACATGCTTGCCAACTACCAGGAGGCCGCCAGTCGTCAAGGTTACGAGGCGGGCCCTGAGCACATCGGCTACCTGCAGCGCATCCTGGTGGCGGACACTGACGAGAAGGCAAAGGAAATAGGCAAAGGGTTCCTGGTGGGCAACGTCGGGATAGGCCGCAGACCGCTGCCTCCGGACTATATGGCCCCCATCGGCTACAACTCCAGGGACCCGAAATTCCGCGCCATGAAGGAGCGGGTGCGAAAGGACCCATTCCAGCTTTCTCCCACCGGCGGCGCAGGCGGAAGCATCGACACCGCTACGTGGGAGGAGATACTCAACAGACGCCGCATCATCGTCGGAAGCCCAGAATCGGTGATACGTCAAATACGGGAGACGCTGGAAAGCTTGCGCCCAGGTATACTGGGAGTATGGACCAACGACGGCACCATAAGCCATCAGGACACGATGAGGTGTCTGGAACTCATGGGACAGGAAGTGCTGCCGGCTGTGCGTGAAATCGCCGCCGAGTTGGACCTTCCCTCCCCCTTTGAAAAGGAGCCTTAGACAGAAACATGATCTTCGGAATGTCTACGGACTTCAACGTCCGACCAGGGAAGACCCAGGCTGACGCATTCGACGAGTCCTTCAAACAGGTCCTGGCGGCTGAAAAGCTGGGAATGGACGCCGTTTGGCTTGGAGAACACCACTTCAGCCCCGAACGGTCGGTGCTCGCTTCCCCTCTGATAATAGCCAGCGCCATAGGCGCCCGGACCGAGCGGATAAGGATAGGGCTCGCCGTCCAGGTTTTGCCTCTCACTAACCCTCTCAGGGTGGCCGAGGAAGCCGCCACGGTCGACCACATCTCCAAGGGCCGTCTGGACTTTGGCATCGGACGGAGCGGTCTGACCCTGTACTATGAGGGCTACAACGTGCCCTACTCGGAGAGCCGGGGCCGCTTCCTGGAAGCCCTGGAGGTGGTCACCAAAGCCTGGACGCAGCCAAGCTTCTCATTCGAGGGGGAGTTCTACACCTACCACGACGTGACGCTGGTGCCGTCTCCCTATCAGGACCCCCACCCGCCCATCCGTGTGGCGGTGTCCAGCGAGGACACTTACGGTATGCTCGGCACGATGGGATATCCAGTGTTCATCGGGGCCAACTCGCCTATCGAGGAGTTGAAGACGCGGCTCAAGATGTACAGACAGGCCTGGCAGGAAGCGGGCCATTCCGGCGAAGCCAATTGCTTCATACGGGTGCCTGCTTACCTGGCCGAAACGGAAGAGCAGGCCCGCTCCGAGCCAGAGGAAAGCGCCATGTGGATGATACGCTACGGCGCCCGACATCTGGCCGGCGCTGCTGCGTCAGCCGAGTCGGCGGCGCGCATCACCGCAATCGCCAATCAGTCCTACGAGGATATCCTCGCCCGCCGCGTGATGTTCGGCACACCCGAGCAGGTGATTGACCGGCTGACCATGTACCAGGAGGAACTGGGGATTTCCGGGGTGGTGCTGGAGACCAACTATGGAGGCCAGATACCCTACGAGCAGGTCGTCAGTTCCTTGAAGCTTCTGGCCGACAAGGTCATGCCCTGTTTCAAATAAGGCGCCCGGCGAGTCCTCCGGCGCCGCTATAGCCCTTATACCAGAACGCCGTCCTCTTCCAAGGACCGGTACTCGTCGTCGGACAGACCCACCAATCCCTTTAGAGCATACTCGTTGTGCTCACCTATCAGAGGCGCTGGCCGGTCGATGGAGCCGGGCGTCTTGGACAGGTCCATCTCACTGCGGGACACCGCGTAGGGGCCGATTTCAGGATGCACGGGATACTGGAAGTGGCCCCTAAACGACAGCTGGGCGTCATCAAACAGGTCCCGGCAGTCATTGACGGCTCCCGCCGGAGTTCCGGCGCCCTGGAGTTTGTCCATCAGCTCTCTGAAGTCCCATTCCAGGGTCCACACGCTTATGAGATCGTCTAATTCGTCCTCCGCCGACTTCCGGCCCTCCAGAGTTGAGAAGCGCTCTTCGTAAGCCCATCCTGAACCGGACGGGCAGGCCAGGGACCTCAGTCCCCTCCAGGCCTCTTCCGAATCGCAGGCGATGGCTATCCACCGGTCCTCCCCATTGCAAGGATAGGCTCCATGAGGGGCGGCGTTGGGGTCCCTGTTGCCCTGGCGCTCGTTCACAGTCCCGTTTACCGTGTAGTCCAAGACCAGCGGAGCGGAGAACTGCACCGAGGCTTCAAGCTGCGACAGGTCCAGGTGTGTCCCCTGCCCGGTCCGCTTCTTGTAGTCCCAGGCGGCCAATATGGCGGGGACTGCAAAGCGCGGGATGATGAAGTCGGTGTACGCCCCGTAGGGATTGACGGGTTCCCGGTCGGGCCAGCCGGTCAGGTAGGTCATGCCGGAAAGAGACGCCAGCACCGGACCGAAACCCGGTTGACTCGACATGGACCCTCCCCGGCCCAACATGGACGAGCTGAAGAGGATGATCCCCTCATTGGCTGTCTTCAGGTCCTCATAGGCCAGGTCCCATTTCTCCAACGTCCCCGGCGTGAAGTTCTCGGTGACCACGTCGGCCCATTGGGATATCCTCAGGACCAGTTCCCGTGCCCTGGGATGCTGCATGTCGATGGTGATCCCGTATTTTCCAACGTTGTAGTTGCCGAAATACTCGCTCCGGTTGACGCCGGATATGCCGTCCTTGAAGGGCTGCCCCCGGCGAAGCACCTCCGGCCTTTTCGTGGTTTCCACGCGGATAACGTCGGCCCCGTATTCAGCCAGGTATTTGGTGGTCAGCGGACCTGCCACGACCCAGCAGAAGTCCAGGACCTTCAGCCCTTCAAGGGGTTTCGCCGTCATTAGATTGTCCCGTTTTCCTTCAGAGATTCGATTTCGTCGTCCGGCATTCCAAGCTCGCCGCCGTAGACCTCCCCGTTGTGCTCCCCCAACAGCGGGGCACGGCTGCGCGGTCCTACACGGTCCATGACTCCGTCCAATATGAAGCGGCCCGGATATTTCACCGACGTTCCCAGCTCGGGATGGGGGAGATTGACGAAGTAGTCCCTTTCGCTCAGTTGAGGGTACTCGAGGATGTCCGCGTGGGTGTTGAGAGGAAACAGAATTATGCGGCGGTTCTTGCTCTCCCTGATTAGCTCATCCTTGGTCTTGGTCTCGATGAACCGGCCGAAGTCCACCACCCCCTGCCTCATAACGTCGCCGGGCACGTCGGAGTAATGCATCTGTTCCCACTTGACCGCGTCCAGCGAGTCGCTTCCCATCCCATCTTCCCTCATCCAGGCCAACATGGCGCGGGTGCTGGCGGACACACCCGGTCCGCCCCCCTGCGGCATGAAGTTGATGAACCCATTCTTACACCGCCAGTTGACCCTCACCATAGAATCTCCCGCGGTGGGCCTGTATGGACCCATGCGCCTGAGCACGACTCCCTGGGCGTCCCAGAACTGGGGCGCGTGGGCCAAGGTCTTGGCGGCGGCTTGCTGGCAGGAAACGTCTACGTGCTGGCCTTCTCCCGTCGCCGCCCTGTGAGTGTGAGCAAGCATGGCGCCAAGAGCGCCGGCGGAAGCTCCGTGGAGATAGAACTGGGGGTGGCTTATCCTGAGCGGCGGCCTGTCCTGGTCGCCCGTGAGGTGCATGAACCCCCCAAGCGCCATGCCCACGATGTCCGACCCCTTGTAATTGCCGTAAGGCCCCTTCTGGCCGAAAGACGTAATGGAGACCATTACAAGGCCCGGGTTCAGAGCTTCCAGGCCGGCATAGCCCAGGCCGACGGACTCCATGAAGCCAGGGGCGTAGGACTCGATCAGAAAGTGTGCGTCCTTCACCAGCCGTTTGAGCAGTTCCGCCCCCTTGGGCTTGGCGATGTCCAACGTGACGCCGCGTTTGCCGGCGCCGTACGCCCACCAGAACAGGCTGTTTTCCGGTCCGGGTTCGTTTTTATAGAAAGGGCCCTGAAGGCGGGCAGAGCTTCCCCCGGGAGGTTCTATCTGGACTACGTCAGCGCCCAGGTCGGCAAGTATCTTGCCGCACAGGATGCCCCGCTCGTCGCTGAGGTCCAGGACGCGGTAAGGGCTGAGGAAGTTGTCGGTTTGGCGGTTGGTCATGACGCAGCCCGGAGGACGGTTTTGCTATTGTAGCATGTACGCTGCTATGGACGGGCCATCAGTCCGCCGTCGACGTAAATGGGGTGGCCGGTGGTGTAATCGCAGGACTCGGAGGCCGCGAACACCACCAGGGGAGCTATATCCGAGGGACTTCCCTTACGGCGCAGGGGTATATACCTGACCAGCTGCTCAAGCTCGGCGTCCTCGGGTGAAGGCGCCTCGGTGTACCAGCCCACACCCACTGCGTTGACGCGTATGTTGTCTGCGCCCAGTTCCATAGCCAATGCCCTCGTCAGCTGCAACACCGCTCCCTGGCTTGCACAGTAGGCCGCGGAGTTCTTCATGCCCCGCTCGGCCAGGTCGGAGATCAGATTGACGATGCGCCCGTATTGGTCCCTGACCATCCGCCGGGACACGACCCGGCTTGCGATGTAGACGGGCCTGAGGTTCCGTCTCATAACGGCGGAGAACTCGTCCAAGTCCACTTCTGCAAAGGGCCTTGCGTGGTCGGCGCGAAATATGTTTACGAGGATGTCCACCCTTCCGTTGGGCCCGGCGGCGCCGCTGACCGCCTCCTCAAAGACTTTCTCCCCGGAGAAATCACAGAACACACCTCCGGCGACAACGTCAAGCACGGCCTGATTGGATGAGACCGCGTGGACCTGCGCGTTGGCCTCCCCCAGAGCCTGGACCACCGCCGGTCCGAAAAGGGGATCATCCGTGGCCACCACGGCCACCCGGCCTCCCAGGTCGTATTCTTTAATCAGGGGCATCTCACCCTCCCGGATTACGGTCTAGTTTCTATCGAAGGCACTGGTTAGAGGGGCACAACCGGAGCGTGGCCGGTGGGAGCAATGCCCCCGGCCATGGCTCCGCCGTCCAGTATGATCATCTCTCCGGTCATGTAGTCGGAGGCGTCCGACGAAAGGAACACTGCGATGGGTCCCATGTCCTCGGGCCTTCCCAGCTTGCCGGTGGGAAGGGAGTCTCCCGACGCAGGAAGCCCGGAGCGCATGGACTCGACTCCCCGGGTGGGAATAAACCCAGGAACAATAGTGTTGGCGGTTACGCCATAGCGGGCAAGGCTGAACGCAAGGGTGCGGGTCAACTGCACCATGCCTCCCTTGCCGCACGCATAGGTGTAGATGTCCCGGCCTCCCCTGATCCCGAATCCGGAAGCCACGTTGATAATCTTGCCTTTGCCTCTGTCCGCCATGTGCTTGGATACGGCCCTGGCGCAGAAGAAAGCTCCCGACAGGTTCACGTCGATTTCGGACCGCCATATCTCGTCGGTGACGTCCCAGATGGGTATCCTGGGATTGTTGGTGCGTCCAGCGTTGTTGATCATCACGTCGACTTTGCCCAACTCGTCGATGGTCTTCTCGACCATGGCGTCCACCTGGGCTGAGTCGGCCACGTCGCAGGCAATGGCCAGGGACCTTCCACCCAGGGACCTGACCTCGTCGGCGGCCTCCTCGATGGGTCCCGTCCTGCGGGCGGCGATGGCTACGTCGGCTCCG
Organism: Dehalococcoidia bacterium; assembly: GCA_965237875.1. GTDB lineage: Bacteria > Chloroflexota > Dehalococcoidia > Lucifugimonadales > JAGWBF01 > DAOUJI01. The sequence continues at coordinate 137,960 of CBDEGP010000002.1, read as the reverse complement.
GCTCTGGCCAATGCGTTTACCATGGCCCGGCCCAGGCCTGTGCCCCCTCCCGTGATGATGATGGACTTGCCGTCCAGTGAAAGGCTTTCCAGCAACTCCCGCCTCCTTAGCCTATCGGCTCCGCGATGTCCACCTGTGAAGTCACCTCTCCGGCCAGGAGCGTCACGACGCCTAGGTCGGTCCTGAGAATAAGGTTCCCCACTGAGTCCACGTCCTCAGCCAAACCCTCGTAGACCTCATCCTTCCACTGCACTCTAACACGCCTGCCCAAAGTGTCCAGGCGCCCTTTCCATTCCAACAACGCGGATTCCACTTCTTCCGGGTTGGGCGGCGCTTCTCGACGCAGCGGCATGTACAAGCGGTCCAATTCGTGCAGAAGGCTCCCCAGGAGCGCTGTGCGGTCCGCCTCGGCGCCTAATTCTTCATTGACGCTGGTTGCGATGTCGGCTATCTCCGGGAAGTTCTCCGGTTTAAGTCCCACGTTCAATCCTATGCCCACCACGGACCAGTCCACAACTCCCCCGGTGAGCGAACTTTCGACCAGAACGCCGCACACCTTCTTGCCGTCCAGGCGGATGTCGTTGGGCCATTTCAGGGTGGGTTGCAGGCCGGTGGACTTTCGAATGGCCCTCGCCACGGCGAGACCCGCCATGATGGAGACGTATTGGAGTCCCCAGGCTGACGGACGGAGCGCCGCCGACAAATAGAGGTTTCCCGGCTCGGAAATCCACTGGCGTTGGAAACGGCCACGAGCGGCTGTTTGCTCTTCGGCCACCACGACTATCCCGTCGTCGTCGCACTGTCTTGCGAGCCGGGCCGCCTCATCCATGGTGGACTCAAGGCTCCGGTGGTAGAGAAGCCGCCGTCCGACCACCCTGGTGTACAGGCCCTGCCGCAGCGTGGAGGATACGATGTCCCGTGGCAACGGAAATCCGGAAGGTCTAGTTTCCCTTGGAGGGCAGGGTTACTATGGCCTTGCCTATGATAAGACGCCCGCTCTCTTCATTGGACAGGTAGACGTCGCACTCCAGGATGTTGTCGCCGTCCTCTTCCCTCTTGTCCGTGACCAGGCCGCTCAGAGTCACCTCAACGTGGGGCACGGGTTGGCGAAAGACCACGTCCAGGTTCTTCAAGACGGCGTTGGGAGACCAGCCGGTGATGAGTTGGGTCATGAGGCCCACGCTCATCACTCCGGGAACAATGGGGGCCTTCAGCTTGCTCTGGAGGGCAATTTCCACGTCGGTGAACCTGGTCGGACCCGTCTGGCCCCATGCCTTGGCGCAGAAGAGCTCCACGTCCTCATCGGTGATGTTCTTCACGACGGGGCCTACCTCGTCACCTAGGTCTACGTCCTCATAGGTTATCGGGTCTCCGTATGTCATCACTCACTCCCGGGCGGCGAAGGATTCCTGCACGTCGGCCACCCTCTCGCCTTTCTGATTTGTGAACACCGTCTCCCACACCATGAACACCATGGTGCCTGTCCGGCCCGTTTTCGGGTAGACCTCTTTCAGGAAAGTGGAGGCCGACAGGGAATCTCCCGCGATGATGTCCGCTTCAGGAGCCACCATCTGGCCGGCGTGAAATCGCAGTGTCCCGAATTTCAGCTTAATGTCGGGGGTCGTCACCTGCCGCACGAAGACGCTGCACAGCGCCGGCGGCGCCACCAGCCCCGCGTAACCCGCCTTTTTAGCGGCTTCCTCGTCGGTGTAGATGGGATTCGTTTCTCCAAGTGCGGTGCAATAGTCTCGTATCAAGTCGGCGGAAACGTGGAAAGGACCGGTGTTGTACTCTTTTCCAAGAATGGACCTGTCGTAGTCAATCTGAAGCGTCATATCTCCTCCGATTCATCAACCGTTCCCGGGGCCGTCTCCTCCAGCCTGACGGGCCTGAAATCCCCGGACAGAAGGGCCTCCACCAGGTCTTTCTCACTCCTTAAATCTCCGTTGAATGAGGTCATGCACGCGCCTATGGCGCTGACCAGATGGGCGTCGCTGCCTCCGATGCCCCGGTAGCCCATATTTTCCGCCAGCTCGATGGCATTTTCGTTCTCGCCCCTGCGGCTCCCTCCGTTATGGGTTTCTACAATGCTCACGTCGGGGAATTCCACCCCGTCGGAGATGAACCCGCAGAGTCCGACTCCGGGACGCCCGGGATGAGCGGGGATTGCGATGGCCCCATGCTTTCGGGCCTCGATCATCAGCTTATGGGAGTCCATGCGAACGTCTCCGAAGTCCATGGCGTTCAGCAACTCCGAGGTGACCCCGTAGACGAGGAAGTGGCCGTAATACGTGTCCAGTTCCGAACCCTTGAATATCCTGACCCCATACTCTTCGGACAGCGCCGAATAGTCGGCGTCCAGATCGAACTTTCTGTGCTCGGTGAGGACTACTGCGTCTATGACGTTCCCCTTTTTCCTCACCACCTGGATCCACTTCATATACTGCTCCACCGAGGCCCGTGAGTCATCGGAGGAAACCGAATGGGAGTGCATGTCGACGTACATTCGCCCGGTTGTCAGCTCCTGTGGGTTGCAGGGATGCCCGACCCATAATAATAGCGGCCAAGAGCTATTTAATCAACGCCGCTTCGACGGCGTAACTGTTCAGTCTTTGTAAGAGCGGGAGGGACCTTTTAAGTCCGTTCTCCGTTGGGAGTTAACGGTCATGATTCTGTCACCGTCCATCTTCATTGGGCGGCCCTACGTCGGCGACCAGTTCAGCCTTGACTTCCTCCAGAGGCTTAAGCTTTCCTTCCTGAAGGTCCTTTATGCCTCTCCGGAGAGCGGCCATCATTTCAGGGTCTCCCATGACCTCCATCGTTTCAATGACTGACTCAAACAGTTCCCAGGGCATCACGGCCAACACCGGTTTGCCATGCCGAGTCAGCGCCACTGCCTGATTTTCCGCAGCCAGCCGTTCGGGTAATTGCGTAATAATTGCCCGGGCTTTAACAATAGGTATTTGCTCCGTTCCGTAGTCCCGATATGCCGTCATACGTTTTCTCCATCTTCTCGGGGTTCTATCAAGCCCGAACGCACCAGACGCTGGGCTAACGTATAGACATCCCGACGGCTTACGTCCCGCCTGAGTCCAACGGCTATTACGATGACCCTGACTTCCCCTCGTTCTATCCTATAGATAATCCGGTATCTCTGTCCGACGGCTCGCACCGACCGATATTCCGCCAAGGCGTTGGTAAGCTGCTTCCCCTGTTTTTCCGGCTCTTCGGCCAATCGTTCGATGCGTTGCAACACTTGACTCTGTATCCGGCGGTCTGCAATTCTGTGCAGCATCGCAGTGGCTTCGGCGGTCAGTAATACTTTGTAGACCAATTGCCATATGTTTCCATATTAGGTACTTATTATTGTACGCATTTACGGAGGCGCTGTAAACGGGGTTCCACGTCACCGCAGTCCTCAAGACAAGCCCCCGGCCCTGTTGTCCAGCCAGGCGGCAAACCCGCCGGACAACAGGGCCGGATCGTCCAGCAGAAGGGGCACGTCGGCGTTCCCCGGAGCGATCTTGGCATGAATGAACCCCGGACCCTCAACCTCGGCGGCCGACGCCAAAGCAGCCAGGAACTCCTCGCCGCTTTCGGCCTTCCAAGTCCTCAGGCCGCATGATTCGGCCACCCTGGACAGGTCCAGCTCTGTGGTAAAGGTCGGTTGTCCGCCAGTTGACGCGTAAGACTCATTGTCCAGCACGACCAGCAAAAGCTTCTTGGGTTTTACGTGGCCGATGGTGGCGAGGGCATTGAGGTTCATCAACATCCCTCCGTCGCCCTCGACGCCGACGCATTTGTTGACGGGGCTGTCCTCCAACGAGAGGCTGAGGCCCAGAAGAACTGAGCTTACGATTCCCATGGAGTCCACCACGTAAAGATGGTTGGGCCGCCGGTCAGCGTGGGCCATCTCCCTGGAGGTGGCCCCACAGGTGAAGACTACGGGGTCTTCCGGGAACTCACGAGAGAGGGACTGCAAGAGATCGATCCTAGACGGATGCTGAGACAATTTCACTCCTTGAGGTTGATGAAGACTATCACGGGCCGGTGGGTCAGGTGACTGTACTCGTAGGCCTGTCCAATGGCCCGGGGCCATTCATCCAATGGGACTCTGTAGTCGAGCACGAAGGCCTTGACGTGCATGGACTTCACCATGTCGATGGCGTTCTCCGAATAGGTGTGGACAGCTGAGTTGTACTCCCCGAAACCTCCCCGGCGGATGGCCATAATGAGCATGGGCGTATGGTAGGCCATGGCAAAGGTGGTCAGGGCCACGATGGCGTTGCCCAAGCCCACGTCCTGGTATAGAAGGACCCCCTTCTTGCGCCCCAGGGCGAGTCCGCCCGCGACCCCGATTCCCTCTTCCTCGCGGGCCACGGAAAAGCAGCGGACCTCCGGCTTCTTCTGAAAGTGGTCGATGATGGGAGCGCCCACGCTGTCGGGTATGTGGATGAAATAGTCGAGGCCGATGCCTTCCAGGCCCTCGATTACGGCTTCACAGGCTTGGTCTCTTCTGGACATTCGGACTCCACAGGGACATGTCGACAAGTCAACGGCCAGGCAGGCCTATAAGCCGGGTTCTGTATCCCTTCCAAATGGAAGGGCGGCGGCCATCTATCTAGGCCTGCCGTTGCCGACAGGCTCAAGCGGCCAACCCGGGGACGGGCCGGGCGCCCATGGTCCCCCTATTTGGCCTTGCTCCGGGCGGGGTTTGACCGCCTGCACGTCGCCGTACAGGCCGGACGCTCTTACCGTCCGATTTCACCCTTGCCCCTCGTTCTCCCTCAAGCCTGCCTCAACCCTGCGTTAGCAAGGAATCGGCACGGCTTATCGGGAGGCTAGAAGGGCGGTGTAGTTTCTGTGCCACTTTCCGTCCGCCCGCTCCTGAGAGCCGACGGCCTGGGCGTTACCCAGCGCCCTGCCCGGTGGAGCCCGGACTTTCCTCTATCCTCCCCTTTGAGGGAAGGACAGCGGCCGCCCAGCCTGCCTGGCTGATTGCTCTCAGGCAATGTAGCACAGGGCGAAAAGAGGGTCAAGGACACCCGAACTACGCGCAGGTAAATATTGGGGAGAAGGGGCGCCGCTCAGGTTATCAAAAGGATGCGGCCGCAGCTTCCGCATCGGACGGCTTCACGCCCCATGCGGACCTTCTGGAGCTGGTGGGTGGGAAGCGACATGCGGCAGCCTCGGCAGAGTCCTCGCTCGACTTTTACCACCGCCTCACCGGACTTGGAGACGCGGAGCTGCTCATAGACCGCCAAGTCTCTGGAGGCGACCATAGCCCTGAGTCCCTCTCTGCGTTCCTCCAGGTCTTCGATGCTCCGGCGAAGGTCGTCCGAATCGGCTGCAAGTCCGGCCTGCTCTCGCTCCCAGCCCGCCTCCGAGGGGGATTGTGATTCCTCCAGCGACCGGACCCGGTCCTGAGTCTCTTCAAGCGCCATCATTGTAGACAACAAGCTGCTGTCAGCCTGTTGAAGGTGGTTTTTCAGATAGTTGACCTCGTTCTGCAGCCCCTCCATTTCTTTGGGGCTGGTTATCGTGCCGCCGTAGAGCTTGCCCTCAACGCCTCGCACCTTGGTGCGCAGCGATTCCGCCTCCAGGTCCTGGCCTTTCTGCTGCACTTGCAGCTTGGTCGATTCGGCCTTTTGATACTCCAGGGACGAGGCGATTTCCTCCAGGGCGCTCCGGTCTCCTATCCGCCCCTCCACGGAGGACAGAAGCTCCCTTTGCTGTTCCAGCTCCAGGTCCAACTCTTGAATTGCGTAAAGGTTTTTAGCCGTGGTCATGAGGCCAGTCCAAGCGTGAAATATGGGGGTAAGAGCGGCGCCGGCTCTTGTTCTGGATTTTAGGCAGGCCCATTTCAAAAGTCAACGAATCCGCGCCAGGTGCAATCCGTTCCCAGCGATGATACAATCTGTGGGCGCCGGGCCCGAGCCGTAACTCATACGGAGACCCTTATCCATTCGGCCCCTCAGGCTGGCCAGAACTAGACAGAGACTTTATCAGTGCTGCGCCTGTTCAATACTCTGGGCAAGAAGATCGAGGAGGTGACAACCCTTGAGCCCGGAGTGGTGCGCATGTACACCTGCGGACCCACAGTCTACAGGTACGCCCATATCGGCAATCTTCGCTCTTACCTCATGGCCGACTGGATCCGGAGGACCCTCCAGCAGCAAGGACGCCGGGTAATCCACGTCAAGAACATCACCGACATAGGACACATGCGCCAGGAGGCCCTGGAAACGGGCGGCGATAAGATAATCCTGGCGGCCATCGCGGAGGGGAAGACCCCCCAGGAGATAGCTGAGTTCTACACCGACAGTTTCCTCTCGGACGAAGAGCGGCTGAACATACTCCCCGCCCACCACTTTCCCCGCGCCACTGACCACGTGCCCGAGATGGTGGAGGTCATCCGGCGCCTTTTCAGCAATGGGCACGCCTACGCTTCCGGCGGCAACGTTTATTTCGACGTGGCCAACTTCGGCGATTACGGCAAGCTGTCGGGCAACCTGGAAGAGGGCCTCATGGAAGGAGTCCGGTCCGAGGTGGACCCGGACAAACGTGATCCACGGGACTTCACCCTCTGGAAGATGGCGGAAGAGGGCCGGGACATGAAGTGGGACAGTCCCTGGGGAGAGGGGTTCCCAGGATGGCATATCGAATGTTCCGCCATGTCAACGAAATACATGGGGGAACAGCTGGACATCCACACCGGCGGCGTAGACAACATCTTCCCCCACCACGAAGACGAAATCGCTCAGAGTGAGGCGGCTTTCGGAAAACCCTTCGTGCGTTGTTGGGTGCACGGTCAGCACCTGCTGGCGGACGGAGTGAAGATGGCCAAGTCCGCAGGCAATGAGTTCATACTGCAAGACCTGGCGGACAGGGGGTACGACCCGCTGGCGTTCCGATACCTGTGCGCTACAGTCCGCTACCGACACCGCATGAATTTCACGTTCACCGCTCTCAAAGGGGCGCAGCGGGCCCTGACAAGCCTCAGGGACCGGGTGTGGGAATTGCGCTGCCTCAATGGCGCCTCCGAAATTTCCGCCGGCAGCGACGGGCAAACGGACGAGTGGCGCCACAGGTTTGCCGATGCTGTAGACCACGACTTGAACATCCCCGGCGGACTGGCGGTCATGTGGGACATGATGCGGTCGGACCTGCCCCCCAAAGCCAAGCTGGACCTTTCACTGGAATACGACCGCATTCTAGGGTTCGGCCTGGACACCGTGCCGGGCTTATACCGCACCCCCGACGACGTATGCTCGTCCGTATCGGTCCGGGACGCTCTCCGAAAGGCGGCAAACTACCCCAGAGCCGATGAAATACGAGAGAGGATCAACTCCTCAGGGTACTTGGTAAAGGACACGAGAATCGGCCCCATGCTGCGTCCCATGACCCGCCAGGAAAAGGCCGTTGAACGGTGGCCCGCAGTCTCGTCGTCACGGGAAGTGGAGTCCCTGCTGGACCGGCCGGACGCCGCGGGAATCTCTTTCGTTGTCCTGGCCAACGACCACATCGACGACGTGATACGATGCGCGAACAGTGTGTTGAAGTGGAGTTCTGACGAGCCGTTCGAGCTGATCATAGTCGACAACGGCTCCACTGACGGCGCCGCCGAATGGGCCGAGCAAATGTCCAGAGATGATCCCCGAGTACGCACAATTCATTGTGACCACGTCCTCGGCGACGGAGCGGCTAAGAACATAGGACTGAAGCAGTCCCTGAGCGGCATCGTCGTGATGCTGGACACCTCCGTCGAGATACTCGGAAACGTCACCGGCCCCATAAAGACCTTGCTAGAGCGGCCTTCCGTGGGAATGACGGGCGCATGGGGGGTCAGGTCCCAAGACCTGAAGCACTTCCATGAAGACGAGGCGACGGGTGAGGTGGACGCCATGCAGGGATATTGCGTGGCCTTCAAAAGGGAGCTTCTCAGCGTCACGGGCCTGATGCGAGAGACATTCAGATTCTATCGCAACCTGGACCTGGACTTTAGCTTCCAGTTCAAAGACAAGGGATACAAGATAATCGCCGACGCTGCCCTTCCCGTGGCCCGACACCAGCACCGGCAATGGGAAGCCCTGGGAGAGGCGGAGCGGGACCAGCTAAGCCTCAAGAATTTCCGGCGATTCCTGAAGAAATGGGGCCATCGCACAGACCTGCTGGCAGCCGCCGACGCCGTTCACCGCCATCACGACTAGGCAGCCGCCAGTATCGAAACGTTGTCAAGAAAAAACAGGGCGCCCGCCGGACCGACGGGCGCCTGCCTTTGGGGAGGCTAGAGTGGACCAACCGGAACCTTACACCCGCGGAATGGTGGTCATAGCCCACGCCGACGACGCCGAGTTCGGATGCTCAGGGACAGTGGCCAAGTGGTGCAAACAGGGCATGGAAGTCGTCTACGTCCTCTGCACCGACGGCAGCAAGGGCACCGCCGATCCGGAGATGACGTCACGAAAGTTGGTGGAGGTCCGCCGTCAAGAGCAGCTGGACGCCGCCAAGGTCCTGGGCCTGAAAGACGTGGTCTTCCTGGGGTACGAGGACGCCATGCTGGAGCCGACTCTTGACGTGCGCCGTGACATCGTCAAGGAAATCCGGCGCCACAAGCCTGACGTGCTGATTTGCCAGAGTCCCCTGCGAGCTATGCACCGGAAGAACTACATCGGGCACCCCGACCACCTGGCCGCGGGTGAGGCGACAATGTCGGCGATATTCCCCTCCGCCAGGGATAGGCTGACCTTCCCCGAGCTGCTCGCCCAAGGACTGGGACCCCACAAAGTGCGGGAGCTCATGATTATGGACTCAGAGGAACCGGACAAATGGATCGACGTGTCCGGCACCATTGACATAGCCATGGAGGCAATTCGCGCCCACAAGTCCCAGATTAAAGAGGAGACTGTGGAGCGTGTGCTGGAGCACAGAAGGCAGGCCGGAATTCACCACGGAATGGAGTACGCCGAGTCCTTCAAGCACTTCCATCTGCGGTGACATTCGATTGACAAGAATTGAACGGTTTTGCTAGTATTCCTGTGGCTTTTTTCCTGAAAGGCCGGGTTGCGCCCAATTCGCCGTCCGTCTCCGAACGCGAAAAAAGCCGCACGGCCCAAGAACACCAACCCGAACAGGTACAGGTATAGGAGGACCGGACATGAACAAGGCGCTCAGCAAATACCGATGGTCTCTGATAGGGATCATGGTTGTCCTACTGATAGGCATCGCGGCCTGCGGAGATGACGCAACGCCAACGTCAGCCCCCGCGGCCACCAGTACGCCTACGGCTATGGCGATGGAGCCGACCGCGACGGCCATGGCGATGGAGCCAACCGCGACAGCTATGGCTATGGAACCGACTGCGACGGCTATGGCGATGGAGCCGACCCCGACGGCCATGCCAGAGTCGACCGCCGAGGCGATGATGATGGGCAAGCCGGGCGGCGTGATACCCATGCAGTCCCTGTGCGGCCCCAACTTCCAGATGATTCACCTGGCCAGTTTCTGCGGTCAGATCCACGCCTCGCCCATATACAACAACCTCGTGGAACTGAACCCCGAGACGCCCGACCCCCTAGACGTACGGGGAGACCTGGCGACCGACTGGGACATTTCCGACGACGCCATGACCTACACGTTCCGCCTGAACCCCAACGCCATGTGGCACGACGGCAACCCAGTTACGGCCGAGGACGCCGCCTTTAGCATGCAACTGTTCACCGACCCGGGCAGCATCAGCGAGGCGGACTACCCGGCTGTCTACGAGGAGACCCTGGGAACGAAGCGCAGCGGCCGAGGCGGCGATATGGCCAACTACCTGGCAAGCTCGAGAGCCGTAGACGCCAACACCGTGGAACTGACTCTCAACTTCCCGTCGGGAGCGTTCATGCTGGTGCTGGCCGCTGACGAACTGGCGATTCTTCCCAAGCATAAATTGACCGCCGGCGTGATTCCCAGCTTTAAGGACGCGGACACCCTTATCGGGTCCGGACCCTTCCTGATGAAGGAATACAAAGACCAGGTGTCCACCACCCACGAGAGGAACCCCAACTACTTCAAGGAAGGCAAACCCTACGTAGACGAGTTGCAGCACTTCCCGATAACCGACAAGGGCTCCATCATCGGCGGTTACAGGGTGGGGCAGTTCCTCATGGGCGACAGCCTCCGCAACGGCCTGAACGTGGTCCAGGTGACCGAGCTTGAAAAAGAAATTAAGGACAGGGCCACCGTCCACTGGTCTCCCGCAGGGGGCATGGCCGTCATGATGAACGCTCGAGTCAAACCCTTCGACGACGCCAGGGTACGGCGAGCCATGATACTCGTGTTCCACCGGCAGCCCATCATCGAGACCGTTACTCTGGGCAGGGGAGTCATAGGCTCACCCTTTGCCCCCGACATGGCTTGGAGCTACCCCTTGGAAGAGGCCCTGCAGTTGCCCGGTCTGCGTGAGAGCTCCCCCGGCGTCAAGGACCAGCGGGACATCGACGAGGCCAAGAGATTGGTGGATGCGGCCGGCTACGGGGACGGCTACGGAGTGACCCTTGCTTGCCTCAACGCCGAGGAGTACTGCCAGGTCGCCCTCATATTGAAGGACCAGTTGAACCAGCACCTGGGCTGGAACGTTGATATCGAGCAGGGCGAAGTGGCCCCCTTGTGGGCCAGATACTTGGAGGGCGACTACCAGTTCGCATCCCAAGCTTTTTCTTGCAGCATACCGGACCCGGACGGTTGCCTCTCCACCTGGGCCAAGGGAAGCCAGCGGGCCACCCAACTGACCGGCCACTACAACATGGATGCTCAGCCCCTGTGGGAAGCCCAGCAACAGGAGCCGGACACGGCCGAGCGCCAGAGGATTATGCAACAGATAAGCGGCTTACTGCTGGAGGACTCCACCGAAGCCGTGTTGTACCACAGCCAGCTTAGCTGGATTGTGGACAACCGGATACAGAATTTCAACATCCCCAACACCTCGGGTTCGCACAAGAAACACGAGCACCTGTGGTGCGACCCGGCGTGCTAGAATAACGGAACACAGTGCGGCTAGCAGGCCGGGGGACAGTGACCCTTCCCCGGCCTGTTGCATAATGCGTGATGACGGCCCGAGAACCGTCAGGTAAGGAACCGTCAGGTAAGCAACGCTATGCAAGCCTATCTAGCTAAACGGGCGCTTCTGTTCATCCCCACCCTGCTTGTCGTCGTAACCCTGGTTTTCGTCATTCTACGCCTGGTCCCCGGGGACCCGGCCGTCATGCTGCTATCGGGGTCGGTGGGCGAAGACACCTTCACCGAGGAAGACCTGGCCAAGATGAGGGCCAAGCTGGGCACCGATAGGCCATTGATAGTCCAGTACGGGACCTGGCTCGGGGGCATGTTCAAGCTGGACTTCGGAAAGTCTTTCCATCGCGACGCCCCTGTATTCGAAGCCGTCAAAGATAAGTTCCCCATCACCCTCGAACTGGCCATATTGTCGTTGATGATGGCCACAGTGATTGCGGTGCCCATGGGGGTTTATTCCGCCTTAAAACAGGACAGCATCTCTGATTACGTGTTGCGCATCATCTCCATTACGGGGATAGCCGTGCCCAACTTCTGGGTCGCCGTGCTTGCCGTCTACATACTGTCCAGCTACTTCGACTGGTTGCCGCCCCTTGACTACCAGGCGTTCCAAGACGACCCTCTGACCAACATGAAACAGATGGTCTTCCCTGTCATCGCCCTGGGATTCTCCCAGGTGGCGCTTATGGCGAGGCTGACTCGCTCGTCAGTTCTGGAGGTCTTCCGGGAGGACTACATACGGACGGCCAGAGCCAAGGGCCTCCGCGAATTGGTCGTCGTTACCCGCCATGCCCTCAGGAATGCGCTTTTGCCGGTAGTCACGGTAGCGGGATACCAGTTCAGCACCCTTCTGGGAGGCACGGTGCTCATCGAGAACATCTTCAACGTACCGGGCATGGGAGACGGCCTCTTCGACGCCATCGGCCACCGGGACTTCCCGCTGATTCAGGCCATCGTCGTGGTCATCACCATCATCGTTCTCGTCCTGAACCTGCTGGTCGACCTGCTCTACGCTTGGCTCAATCCGAGGATACGGTACGCCTAGGCCCCACGAGCGGCGAGTGAACATGGAACAAGAACGACACATCGACCAATCCGTTGACAATTCCTTGGCCACCGGGATCAGGCCTGCCAAGGGCGTGTGGGCCAACTTGAAGAGCTTTGCCAGGAAGAAGCCGCTGGGGGCCATCGGTGCCATATTGGCCTTCCTGTTGCTGGTGGTGGCCGTGTTTTCACCCCTGATAAAGACCCACGATGAGGGCCGGACTTCCACCGCCACGTTTCTCCCTCCGAACACACAGCACTTGTTGGGGACCGACAGCGTGGGACGGGACACGTTCAGCCGGATAGTGGTGGGCACCAGGCTCTCCCTGCAAGTGGGCCTCATCAGCGCCTTCGTGGGCTGTGGAATAGGGCTGGTCGCGGGAGTGGCCAGCGCCTATTTCGGAGGCATAATCGACCTCTTGGTCCAGCGCCTCATCGACGGGCTGATCGCCTTCCCCGCCCTAATTTTGGCCATCGCCATATTGGCAGCCCGGGGCGGCTCTCTGGAGAACGTGATACTCGCCCTGTGCATATTGTTCATACCCAACACGGCGCGCATTATCAGGTCTCAAGCCCTGTCCATTAGGGAGATGGACTACGTCGTGGCAGCTCGTTCGGTCGGCGCCAGTGACGTCCGAATCATCCTGCGGCACATACTCCCCAACTGCCTGGCCGTATGGATTGTTATGGTCACCTTCCAGATAGGCATCGCCGTGATAGCCGAAGCGGGCCTCTCTTTCCTCGGTCTCGGCGTCGGCCCCGACGTTTCGTCATGGGGCGGAATGCTCCAGGAAGCCCGCTCCAACTTCATAGGTTCGGGCCTCTGGCTGCCTTTATTCCCGGGGCTTGCCATCGCGACCCTGGTGTTTGCGTGGAACCTGCTCGGCGACTCGCTGCGGGACATCTGGGACCCGCGGCTCAGGGGAACGGACTAGGGCCTGCACTTCAGACGATCCCTTAGTGCGGCTCTGTCAGGGTCAGCAGCCGGTCCGCGGGCACATCAGTTACAGTCTGGACCCTTCCTGACGGCCACCGGACCTCTACCCAGTCCACCATTGTGTTCTCTCCCAAGCCGAAATGGACTGGGACCACGGAGTGGGAGATATGGCCCTGTGCTGCGCCCACCTCTCGAATCTGCGTGACGCCTCCCGCCTGTGCCGTTATCCTCGCCCCCATGCCGTCCCGGTTGGACGTCGACCCGACAGTCTTGACTTGCAGCCAGTGGTTCCCGGTGTCCGTGGTGTTTTGGAATAGGCGGAGGGTCCCAAATTCGCCGTTCAGCCTGCCCATGTTCACAACCGCCAGGTCCAGAAGCCCGTCGTTGTTGAAGTCGGCCACCGCCACTTCTCTGCCGGTCCCGGGGTCGTCAGCGCCGCTGAGGTGGGACACGTCCAGAAAAGTCCCGTCTCCGGCGTTCATGAAAACGGCGTTGGGCTGGTCCAGCGGAGTTTGATACAGCTTGATGTCCGATATTCCGGTGTTGTAATAGAGGTCCCACAGCTCTGGATCGTTGTAATCTATCTGCCCCGCCACGTAGTAGAGGTCCAGCAGCCCGTCATTGTCCAGGTCGGCGAATGCGGCCCCCCACCCGTCAGACTCATCACCGTCGGTTCCTGGCAGCGTGCCTCTGCCTACGCCCGTTCTAACGGTGACGTTGTCGAAGACGCCGTCGCCCCGGTTCTCCAGGAACTCACTGTCGCTTATGTCAGTCATGTACATGTCGAGATCGCCGTCCTGGTCGTAGTCTCCGATGGCCAGTCCCATGCCGAAAATAGCCAGATCCGAGCCGGACGACTTGGACACGTCGGTGAACTTCCACCTCCCTGAAGGACCGGGGCCATCGTTGCGCCAAAGCACGTTGGGCTGGTTCTCTTCGCCAAAGTCGTTGACCACGTATATGTCCTGGTCGCCGTCGTTGTCGTAGTCGAAGAATGCAGGCTTGAAACCCGCCCCCTTGACAGCGTTGGGAAAGCCGGTCCCGTCTCCCAGAAACTCGGTGACCTGCGAAAAAGTCCCGCTGCAGTCGTTATGGTAGAGGGCCAGCGGCCTGACGTTCTCGCTGAACGCTCTTCCCAGGGCCCGCAGACCGAAACGGGAGTCGTCCAGGTGGCGGACGACCAGAAGGTCCAGGCAGCCGTCGCGGTCGTAGTCGCCCCAAGCTACGCCGGTGGTGCGGTATGAGCCGTCCGGGTCTGCAACCCCGGCGTGGCCGGTAACGTCGGCGAACGTTCCGTCCCCCAGGTTCCGGAACAGCTTGCTGGCGCCGTAGTTGGCCACGAACAGGTCCAGGTCGCCGTCATTGTCATAGTCCCCCCAGCCTGCGCCGTGGCCTCGAGACCTCTTGTCGTCAACTCCGGCGGCTAGGGCCACGTTGGTGAAAGCGCCGTCTCCGTTGTTCCGGTAGAGGGCGTTGGCTCCCGCGGAGTTGGTCACGTAGATGTCCAGAAGACCGTCGCCGTTATAGTCTCCGGCGGCTGCCCCGCCGCCAAAATTGAAGAGGGAATCATCGCGTCTATGCCCGAAGTCGAGCCCTGCACTGGCGGAGACATCGACGAAAGTAGCCGGTTGGACGCCCCTGGCGCTGAGTTCGTCTTCGGTCAGCCTGACCGCGGGCGAGGCGGCTTCCGTTACTTGGAGGCCTCCGGAGTCTTCCCAGACCAGGGCGCCTATGCCCATTACGGCCATTCCTCCGATGGCTCCCAAAATCCAGGTGGCGGCGGCGAAGGCGCCCACCGCCCGCTTGGGCATCACTTTAGCCAGCCCCCAGAAGGTTATGGGGCCGCCTGCCGCCGCCGTGAACAGAAGAGTCGCCGCAGGCGCCGTCCCCATGCCTACCAACAACAGCAACGCCACCAAGGGAATTTCGAAGAGCAGGGGCACGTTTATGAGCAAGCCGAAGGTGGCGGCGATAATTACGCCATAGACGTCGTTCCCCAGGTATTCAGGCACGACCTCGGGGCTGATCCACTGTATGGCCAGGCCGCTGCCGAAACCGGCCACTACCATGATGGGACCCAGACGCAGCAGGTATCCTATGCTGGACTTCGCCCAATCTCGGAAAGCCTCTCGCAAAGCGGGACCCCAACCCTCCTCCATCGGCTCCTGAACGGAGTCAGGGGTTTCCACCGAGACCCAAGGCTGCTCCTCTTCGCGCTTGCGGCGCATGGCCATCACCACGATCGGACCGATGAGAACGGCTCCGATTATGGCCAGAAACAAGCGGCTGAAACCGAGCAAGGGGGAAAACACGAAGAAGACCATTGCCAGGGCTGGGATGTTCATGGTGGCGGAGCTCTGCACCATAGCTATCGACCCGGCTATCCCAATGCCTCTCCTTTGGAAGGCCGAAGAAACCGGTACGATGCAGGCGGAGCACAGGTTCATCACCGGACCTATGGCCATGCCTGTGGCTGTCTGTCTAAGTGTACGTCCCGAAAACACGTCCCGGTTGCTGCCAGGGGGGAACAAAAAGGCTTCAGCAAGGCCCGCCACGACGAAGGCAAAGGTCATTCCCAGGGCCACCAGGCGCAGGTAGGTCACTGAGAAGACCCACCAACGAGAGAATAAGCTCTGGCCGGGTTCTCTCTCGATGCAGAATCCCTGGAAACACTGGACCTCCGGCGCCGACACGGCGTCCAGATCGGCTCCGACGGCATCCAGCTTGGGGAACCTGTTGAATGACAGAAACAGGACGACTATGGCGACAAGCAGAACCAGCCCGACGAACCGTTTCTTTCCAACCGAGGTTGCCAGCATGGAAACATTATATGACTATGGCGCAAACGGGGCCCGAACAAGACCTTGAACGTCGTTGGTCGAGACGACTGCCGGCCGGACGCGGGGAACATCAAGTTGGCGGAGAGACGGTTTCGAACAAAGCAAAACTCCGGCGGCCACAAACCGGCGTCGCGGTCATCGCCGGAGCGTCGGGTTAGATCCTCTCTAATTTTTGGCGTATCGACGTCATGGCCGACCCATCGGGCGCCCGCGCCGGATAATGGTCACTAGAGGTAGTCTTTGGCCAGAATCTTCATCTGCTCGATGACGTCCTCCATCGAGAAACCGCCGAGCCCTATAGCGATGCAGTCGACTCCGGCCTCCACCAGGGCCTCCAACTCACTCTTGGGGCGGGCCTTGTAGAACTGCCGTCCGCCCAGGGAGTTCAGGTGTTTGTGGGACTGAGCGTAGGCGTAGCTCCTAGTTGGGACGGGAACAGCCGTCTCCCTCTCACCGGCCAGCACCGCAACGACCAGATGGGGCGTCGGCGTCTCAGTGGGAGTTACTACCTCAGCCTCGACGAAGATGCAGGCAGTTGTGGGTGGTGATGATTTCGAAATGCTCGTCTCCGCGTCCTGCTTCCTGGGCCAACTCGGCAATGACGGCCCGGGCGTCCCTGACCTGGTCCGCCGTTACGTTTCCTGGTATCCAACCGTTGCCGTAGGCCACGATGCGCTTGAAGACGTTCTTTGCGTGACCGCCCAGCAGGATGGGAGGGTGCGGTTTCTGCATCGGCTTGGGCCAGCACCAAACGGGATCGAAGTCATAGAACTTGCCGTGAAACTCGGCTTCCTCTTTGGTCCAGAGCTCTTTCAACGCCAATACGCCTTCCCGCGTTTGAGCCCATCCGCGTTTGAAGTTTGCGTACCCGAAACACTCCAACTCCTCCGGGGTGTTGCCCATGCCCACGCCGAAAATCACCCGGCCGTTGGAGAAGTAGTCCAGGGTCGCCACCTCTTTGGCCAGGATGCAGGGATGCCGGTCGGGGATCACGCATATGCCAGTGCCCAGCTTTATCTTGCTGGTTACGGCCGAGGCCCTTGCAAAGGCTATGAAAGGGTCCACCATCCAGCCCAGAAACTCGGGGTTCAGACCGTCCGGGGAACCCTCCCACTTGTAGTATTCCCTCTCCTCTTCGGTGAAGCTCACAGACCCGGGCCAGACCTTGATCTTGGTGGGGCGCACCGGGTGTTCCGCCAGCCAGATGGAATCGAAGCCCAGGTCTTCAGCCCGGGGAGCAAGCTCCGCCAGGTCAAGCGGAGCGCCTATGACGTAAGGTACTGTGAAGCCGATTTTCATTGACATGACGGCCTCCGGCTTGAATTGTACGCAGGGACGGCTGTGATCAGGACCTGCCTAGAACAGAGCGATGGGGTTTACAGGCGAGCCCGTGCCGCCGGCCATCTTCAGAGGAGCAACCACCAGCATGAACTCGCTCCTTCCCTCGGCCCCAAGCGCCTGCGCCAATGGCCGGAGGGCTACGTTGTCCACGATGGTGGCCCCAAAGGCGTATATGATGGAATGGACGGGGCTGTAGCCCAACGGGAAGTCCCATCCGTCGTATCCGGTGGGCCCGCACTCCTGCATGTCCCACGCAATCAGACAAATGTCGTTGTCCCGGATGAATGGTATGCAAGATGCGTGCAGCCCCGGTTTGGGATTTGCTCCATAACCAGCGCCCGGATTGTCCTCCTGCCACGCCTCTCTACCGCAGTAGAAGGCGAGCGCGTCGCCCGGCTCGGGAGTCACGCCCTGGGCCTTGCATATATCTTCGATTTCCCAGCCATGCAGGGGGCGGTCGAGAGCCACGTACGGTTCACCTCTGAACTTGGGGACGTCGATGAGGATGGCTCGAGTGACAATGCCGTCGGCCCATGCGGTCACGGCGCCGAACTTGGCCCCATCGTAGCTGATTTCCTCGTGGGGGTTCTTGCCGTTGTAGAGGCCGTTCTCGTCCCACAGATGGCATATTGCGTCCAAGTGGGTCGTGGCCATGCCGTGGAAGGCTATGCCGTAAAAGTCCATGGAAGCGCCTCCGCCCAGTGAGCCGATGTTGCGGGCCTTCATCCAATGCTGAGCAGGGTTGGGGTTTCCGGGGCCCGGCTCCTTGGGAATGAACATGCTCAAGGACAGGCTACGACCGCTCTTGATGACGCTGGCAGCATGGAGCAGCTTATCGGGCGTTATGAGGTTCATGGCGCCCACGTCGTCGTCATCTCCCCAGCGGCCCCAGTTGCGGCGGTCCTTCAAGTAACCCTCGATTTGCTCTTTGGTCGGCGGCGGTCGCTCTGGCATCTTGTCCCCCTTAACGTACGATTGCGGAAGCAGCCTCACTTTCTCAAACGGCGCCTAGCGAAAGGCCTCGGAGGCTGATGCGAGTGTACGGGGGGGCCTGAGGGGTGTCAACTCCCCGAATTGCGTTGACACGTAGTCGGGCGGGCCATATAGTTGAGCGAAACTCTCTAGGGAGGTCCGCTTTGACAACTATAGGGCACGGCAAATTCACCTACGAATGGGTTGAGGGATGGGGCAAGCTCCCAGAGGGTTGGCCCAAGCTGGGTCAATGCGGCGTGGTGACCGACTCGCAGGACCGGGTCTACTGTTTCAATCGCAGCGACCATCCCCTGGTGGTCTTCGACAGCGACGGAAACTTCCTTACGTCCTGGGGCGAAGGATATCTTATCGACTCCCACGGAATGCACGTGGACGCCGACGACAACCTGTACCTGCCCGTAAAAGACGGCCACGTGGTGCTCAAGTACGACACCCAGGGCAACGAGCTGATGAGCCTCGGGACTTGGAACGAGCCTTCAGACACCGGCATACCCCACGGCCATGGCCCGGGGCAGCCCGGCTGGAAGGGAGAACCTTACCCAGGCCCCACCCAGATGTACCCCGGCGCCCACGAGGCCGGCCCCTTCAACATGCCCACCGACATCTCCCAGGCCACCAACGGCGACCTGTACATCTCCGATGGGTACTCCAACTTCAGGATTCACGTCTTCACTTCCGGCGGGCAGCTGAAATTCTCCTGGGGCACGTTCGGCAAGAGCGGGCCCGGAGAGTTTCACACCCCCCACGGGATTTGGGTGGACAACAAACGCGGCCAGGTTTACGTAGCCGACCGGGAAAACGACAGGATCCAGATTTTCGACATGGAAGGCAACTACGTCAACCACTGGACCGGCTTCCGACGCCCCTGCACCGTGTACATAGACGACGATGACAACATCTTCGTGCCCGAGCTCAGGGCCTTCATCACCATTCTCGACCTCAAGGGCAACGTGCAAGAGAGGCTGCCCAGCCCCTACGGCCCGTGGCCCTATGGCACCTCAGCCCACTTCCTGTGGCTGGACTCCAAAGGGAACATTTACATCAACCAACACCTGGACGGGCAGCAGGACAAACCCTTCTTCGAGTCGGCGTCGCGCTTGATAAAGTACAGGAAGGTAAGCTGACCCAACGGCGCCATGCCGCCCAAAACCACACCGCATACCTTGAGAAACTATTAGGAGGCAAGCTCCATGGCTGAGAAAGTTGGCTTCGGTAAACACACCTACGAGTGGATCGAAGGCTGGGGACAGCTCCCCGACGGATGGCCGCCGCTAGGCCAGGCGGCTATGGTCACCGACTCGGAAGACCGCGTCTACGCCTTCAACCGCAGCGAACATCCCCTTGTGGTTTTCGACAGGGGCGGCGCCTTCCTTACGTCATGGGGCGAGGGCTATCTCACGGACGCCCACGGCATGCACATTGACGAGAACGAGAACCTCTACTTGCCCGTGAAGGACGGCCACGTAGTCCTCAAGTATGACATTAAAGGGAACCAACTCCTGCAGATGGGCGAGTGGAACAAGCCGTCGGACACCGGCATACCCCACGGCCACGGCCCAGGTCAGCCCGGATGGAAAGGACGGCCCGCTCCGGGCCCCACCAGCCTTTACGACGCCGAGCTCAAATCAGCCGGACCCTTCAACATGCCCACCGACCTATCCATCGCTCCCAATGGAGACCTCTACGTCTCCGACGGGTACGCCAACTTCCGCGTCCACGTCTTCAGCCCCGGCGGAGACCTCAAGTTCTCCTGGGGGCAGCCCGGAAAGTTCGGCCCGGGAGAGTTCCACACTCCCCACGGAATCTGGGTGGACAAGCCTCGAAACAGGGTCCTGGTGGCAGACCGGGAGAACGACCGGGTCCAGATATTCGACCTGGAAGGCAATTTCATCACTCACTGGACCGGGCTGAGGAGGCCCTGCACGGTCCACATCGACGATGAGGGCATCGTTTACGTACCGGAGTTGCGCGGGTTCGTCTTTATCAGCGACCTGGACGGAAACATCATCACACGGTTCGACGGCCCCTATGGCCGCTGGCCCCACGGCGCCTCGGCCCACTTCCTATTCGTGGACCGCCACGGCGACATTTACGTCAACACCTTCCTCGACGAGCCCAGGCATCAAGGCAAGGACTTCGTAAAGAACGGCACCAGGCTGGTGAAGTACAGGAGGGTGGGCGAGTAAGGCCGCTTCTTTCTTTGCCTCATCCCTACCTGTTCTCCCTCGCCCTTCACGAGACCTTTGCATAACCCCCTCTCCCTTTGGGAGAGGGTTGGGGTGAGGGTGGCTGCCAGCTTTAGAGAAGACCCTGGATACCGGCTTTCGCCGGTATGACGGAGGCTATGCCAGGGTCTCCTCTCAGGGGCAGGGAGGGTGACCGGGCACCCTAGTAGGCCCCTTGAATCCAGCCCGTCTCGCCCGGGAGAGAAACGACGCTCCTGTTTATCTGGTCTATGGCGGTCAGGCCGCAAAAACCCATTGCCCTGTCCAGCTCATCGCGTAGGAAGGCCAAGACCTCCCGCACCCCTTCTTTTCCGTTGACGGCCAGTCCCCAGAGGAAGGGACGCCCCACGAAGACTGCGTCGGCGCCCAGCGCAAGGGCCCGAAGCACATCGGCACCTCTCCTGACCCCGGAGTCCAGGTAGATTTCCGCCTGGCCGTTTACGGCGTCCACTATCTCCGGCAGGGTCTCGATGGCCGAAAGGGTGCCGTCCACCTGGCGCCCGCCGTGGTTGGATACGTAGACGGCTTCGACCCCATGCTCCACGCACAACCGGGCGTCCTCAGCCGTTCGGAGCCCTTTGATGATAATGGGCATCTTGGTGAGCGAGCGGAGCCACGCGATGTCCTTCCATTGAATCGGAGGAACCCACACCACCTGCCTGATGGCGCCTGCGGGACTGGGAGAGCCGGGATCGCCGCCCGGCCGGTACGCGTTCCGCACGTCCCGCTCCTTCCTGGTCGGAAAGGGGACGTCCACGGTTACGCACAGGGCCGAGTATCCCGCGTCCTCAGCCCGCCGCACCATACTCTCGGTCCCTTCCATGGTCTGGTGGTAAAGCTGGAACCAAAGGGGACCGCCGGCTGTCTGGATCACATCCTCGATGCTGTACCTGGAGTTGAAGTTGATGCAGTAAATCGTGCCCAGAGAAGTGGCCGCTGAAGCCGCCCCCTTCTCCGCTTCCTCGTGGCACCTGCCCTGTCCGGCGCATGGCGCAAGGAGGACGGGGAAGTTTATTTTTTGACCAAGAACGGTGGTGGAGAGGTCCCGTTCCTGAACGTCTACCATGAACTTGGGCCTGAGACTTATGGCGTTGAAGGCTGTCCGATTCCGTCTAACGGTAAGCTCGTCGAAGTCCCCGGCGTCGACAAAGTCCCAGTGGTCCTTGTGCAGCACCTCCTGGGCGCGCGCTTCATAGTCGAATACATTAACCGGCTCGAACGACATGGCAGTCCTCCTTGGTTGTCGGGCTGATTTGAGTATCAGGATTCAGGGCACCGGGGCTAACCCGTTGGCCTGCCGAATTTTAGCCCTGGGCAGTTGGCAAGTCAAATGCGGGGCGGTTTGCTCAGAGTCTTTCGATTGTACCCGCTTCTCCGATTCCGTTAGCGCCTTTCCCCCTCATCCTAACCTTCTCCCGCCAGTGGAGAAGGGACATTGCCTCCTAGCCCTTGACCGGAGAGGGTTGGAGTGAGGGTGAATAATCGAAAGGTCCTGGGGTTTTTGGCCCTGGAACGGGGCAAGCCGAGCGTCCGTTCGACTACTCCCCCTCGACTTTGAGCAGGGCGAGAAAAGCTTCCTGGGGAACATCCACGCTTCCCACCTTCTTGAGCCGCTTCTTGCCTTCTTTCTGGCGTTCCAGGAGCTTCCTCTTGCGTGTGACGTCGCCGCCGTAGCACTTGGACAACACGTCTTTGCGGAGGGCCCGCACCGTTTCTCTTGCGATAATCCTGTTCCCCACAGCCGCCTGTATGGGGACCTCGAACAGTTGCCTTGGGATAGCCTGTTTCAGCCTCTCCACGAGGACTTTGCCGTACTGGTAGGACTTGTCCTTGTGGACGATCATGGACAGAGCGTCCACCGGCTCCTGGTTCAGCAGTATGTCCAGCTTCACCAACGCTCCGGACCGGTATCCGATGAACGAGTAGTCCAAGGAGGCGTAACCCTGGGTCTTGGACTTCAGCCGGTTGTAGAACTCGGCGAGCAACTCGGACATGGGCATGTCGTATTCCATCAGGACCCGGGCGTCTCCGCCGCTGGAGTCGGCGTCGTCGGAGGCTCCCTGAATGTATTCCATCCGCTTGTACTCAGCGCGCCTGGTTGACATGAGCTCCATGACTGCCCCGACGTGCCGGGCCGGAGACACGATGGTCAGGGCCAACCAGGGTTCCTGCACCTCCTCGATGGCGTTCGGCGAGGGCAGCTTGGCGGGGGTCTCCACGTCTATGACAGCGCCGTCCTTCATGTACACCCTATACACGACGCTGGGCGCCGTTACAACGATGTCCAGCCCGTACTCCCTTTCCAACCTTTCCTGGACGATGTCCATGTGGAGCAGCCCCAGAAAGCCGCAGCGGGCGCCGAAACCCAGGGCTGGGCTGGACTCAGCCTCGAAGCTCAACGCTGCGTCGTTGAGCTGAAGCTTCTCCAATGCGCTCCTCAGAGACTGGTAGCTTTCCCCGTCGGAGGGATACAGCCCGGCGAACACCATGGGCTTCAAAGGGACGTACCCGGGGAGAGGGTCCTTAGCCGGAGACTTCTCCACCGTCAGAGTGTCTCCCACACCGCACTCTCGAACATCCTTGAGCCCAGTGGCGATATACCCTACCTGTCCCATCGACAGGGATTCGGTGGGAGTGGGCTGGGGAGAAAACACGCCGATCTCCATGGACTCTGTGGTCTTGGAGGAGGACATGATAAGCAAACGATCGCTGAGAGACGCCTGGCCGTCAAAAATCCGCACGTATGCAACGATCCCCTTATAGGGGTTGTAGATGGAGTCGAACACCAGACCACGCAGGGGGGCGGCGGCGGAACCTCTGGGGGGCGGCACACGCTGGATCACCGCCTGTACCACGTCATCCACTCCAGTGCCCTCTTTGGCCGACGTGAAAATGATCTCCTCGGGCTCGAACCCGAAAACTCGCTGCAGGTCCTCGGCCACCCTTTCGGGTTCGGCCTGGGGAAGGTCCACCTTGTTGACCAGCGGAATAAGAGTCAGGTTGTTGTCGAGAGCGAGCAAGCCGTTGGCGATGGTCTGAGCTTCGATGCCCTGGCTGGCGTCGACGACCAGCAGCGCCCCTTCACAAGAGGCCAGAGCGCGAGACACTTCATAGCCGAAGTCGACGTGGCCGGGAGTGTCTATCAGATTTAGCTGGTATGACAAGCCGTCGGCGCCTTTGGCGGTCATGGTGACGGCCTTGCCCTTGATGGTGATGCCCCGCTCCCGCTCCAACTCCATTTGGTCCAGGAACTGGGCCACCATGTCCTGACCAGCAACAGTGCCCGTGATCTCCAGGAACCGGTCTGCCAGCGTAGACTTGCCGTGGTCGATGTGGGCGATGATGCAGAAGTTGCGTATGCGCGCCGGGTCGATGGTCATGACAGAAAATTCGCGGCGGCGGCGCCTCGTGCAGCGCGTAGAGCAAGGGGGTCCCTCATACGGCTAATAGTGGTGCACATCCTCAGGGTCGCCGTATCCGGGAACCCGTATGCACGCCACCCAATGGCTCGGTTGCACTTCACGCAACTCCGGAATCTGGTCCTGGCACTTGTCCATGGTGATGGGGCAGCGGGGATGGAAGACGCACCCCGCCGGCGGGTTCAACGGGCTGGGCACTTCACCCGTAAGTATGACCCGCTCCCGCTGGGCGTCTTTGACCGGGTCGGGAATGGGAACGGCGGACAAGAGAGCTCTGGTGTAGGGATGAAGCGGGTTCTCGTAGATGTCGGTCCTGTCAGCGATCTCGACGATATGGCCCAGGTACATCACAGCCACACGGTCGCTTATATGGCGGACGACTGACAGGTCGTGGGCGATGAACAGATAGGTGAGGGAGAACTGCTCCTGGAGGTCCTCCAACAGGTTGATGGTCTGGGCCTGGATGGACACGTCGAGGGCCGATACGGGCTCGTCGCAGACAATGAACTTGGGGTTCACAGCCAGGGCCCGGGCCACCCCCAGGCGCTGTCGTTGCCCGCCGCTGAACTCGTGGGGAAAGCGGTCGGCCATCGAGGGATTGAGCCCCACGACCGACAGCAGCTCGGCAACGCGCTCCCGGTACTCGGTCCTGTTCTTAGCCAGACCGTGGACCACCAACGGTTCGCCCACAATGTTCCCTGCGGTCATGCGGGGGTTCAACGAGCTATAGGGGTCCTGGAAGATGATCTGCATCTCCCTGCGCATTCCACGCAACAACCTGGAGTTCAGGGTGGTCAGCTCAGACCCGTCGAAGTTGACTTCCCCTGAAGTGGGTTTTATCAGCTGGAGGATGCACCGGCCCGTGGTGGTCTTGCCACAGCCGCTCTCTCCCACCAGCCCCAGGGTCTCGCCCCGTTTTACGAAGAAGGAGACGTCGTCGACTGCCTTGACGTGTCCTACGGTTTTCTGCAAGAGAATCCCTGTGGTCACGGGAAAGTGCATCTTGAGGTTCGAGACATTCAGGAGTATGTCGCCGGCGCCGTCAACCGCAACGGTCTGACCGTTCTCACTAGTCATTGCTGCTCATCTCTTCTACACAGATTAGAGGGTGTCCGCCACGAAGCAAGCCGACGTATGGCCGTCTCCGCCCACAGGCAGCAGCCCCGGAATTTCTTCCGCGCACTGGTCTATGGCGTAACGGCAGCGGGCCCTGAAGGAGCAACCCGGGGGCAGGTTTATCAAGTCCGGCGGCTGCCCTTCGATGGGGTCCAGCTTTTCTTTCCTGGGCAAGTCCAGCCTGGGCACCGAGTTCAGAAGTCCCACCGTGTAGGGATGCTTGGGGTTTGCGTATATTTCAGTGGCCGTTCCGCGCTCTATGATCTTCCCTGCATACATTATGTTCATGCGGTCGGCGTACCTAGCCACCACCCCCAGGTTGTGGGTGATGATGATAAGCGAAACCCCGAACTCCTTGCTCAAGTCCTTCATCAACTCCAGGATTTGGGCCTGGATGGTGACGTCCAAAGCCGTCGTCGGCTCGTCGGCGATAATCAGCTTGGGATTGCAGCTCAGGGCCATTGCGATCATGACCCTCTGCCTCATGCCTCCGCTGAATTGGTGGGGGTATTGCTTGATGCGGCCTTCCGGGTCAGGAATGCCTACCTGGTCCAGCCTCCGCACCGCCTCTTGGCGGGCCGCCTGCTTGTTCATCCCCATGTGGAGCTCTAACGCTTCTGTCAGCTGCCGTTCCACCGACAAGACTGGGTTGAGAGACGTCATCGGCTCCTGGAACACCATTGCTATCTGCTTACCCCGAACACGTCTCATATCACTGTCGGAAAGTTTGAGCAGGTCCTGTCCCTGAAACGAGACCTCGCCTGCAACCGTCTTTCCGGGAGGGTCCGGAATCAGCCGCATCAGCGACAGCGCGCTTACGCTTTTGCCGCATCCGCTTTCGCCAACGAGGCCGAGAGTCTCTCCCTCCTCCAGGTCATAGGACACTCCATCGACAGCTTTTACTACACCGTCCTGGGTGTAGAAGTAGGTCTTGAGGTCGTTCACTTCCAGTAGAGTTGGAATAGCGTCCCTCCTCTATTGCCGAGACCGTATTAAGACAAAAGATGCGTAGAGTGAGTCGGTGACTTCACGGCATCTAAGGCGTGGTGGGGAAGGGGAGACTCGAACTCCCACGCCTTTCAGCACATGATCCTAAGTCATGCTCGTCTACCAGTTCCGACACTTCCCCCGGCTCAGGATACTCTCCCCTAGAGTTGGTGGGATAATATCATATATCAACAGAAGGGCGCTGTCTACAACCGTTTGAGGCCAAAAGAATACACGTTGATGCAGCCTGCCATACGCTGTAAGTCCCTACTGGGTGTAGCTTCCCGACACGACGAATCTCGGGCGGTTCGGCACGGCCTCGAAGATCGCGTTGAACAGGTCCCGTACTGCCTGTGCAGTGGTCGCTTCGTAATTCAACCTGGTCTCTATATCCTCCCACAGACCTATGATGCACACTTCGCCGGTGTTCCCATGGTTCCACAGGGCCAGCAGACCTTTGAAACCCCTGTTGCTCTTCAGGATTTCCACAGCTTCATCCCAGACGCCCTCAACGTCCTTCTCCCATTCGGCCTCGGTCTTCGACTTAGCCTGTGCCATGAATATTGCGGCGACGTTCCCCTTCACCAACTCAACCATTGCTTCTTACCTCTTGGCCTCAGCCCTATTGCTTGCTCGCATTGGGAGCCTTAATTGACGTGGGCGGACCGAACGGGCGAAGTATAAATTCCCCGAACCCGTCGGTCAACTGTACACCAGACCCCCAAATCCACCGCCTAATATACGCATCATGCCATTCCGACACACACTGCCATTCCAACCCACAGCGTCATGCCAACACGCCCCGCCAATTGTCATTCCGAAACGCAGTGAGGAATCTTAGGAGATTGTTCAGAGTCACCGCACAATTCCAGGGACAAGTCCTTCCATTGCACGGGGTTGTATTGCCAACGGCCCGGGTTTGAGGACATGGAGTTCAGATTCCTCACTGCGCCCCGCTCCGTTCGGAATGACACTGCCGGGGCGCTTAACAACCTCCCACGCATGTTCGGTGGTGGATTCGGGTGGGCTGTGCCGGTCGGGCTTGCCCATCTCCTGTCTCCGCCATAGAATCTCTGAAACGCTGTCGGCATCCCGTGCGGCGGGAATCGGAACTCGGTCAGGAATCAGGAGGAGGCTATGGCAGCCCACCTGCAAGGCAAGGCAGTCATCGTGACGGGATCAGGGAGTGGAATCGGACAGGCTATAGCCATAGCGATGGCTGACGAGGGAGCCAAAGTGGTTGTCAACGACCTGGGTGGGACCACCCGGGGCGAGGGGTCGGACATCGCCCTGGCTGACCGGACAGTCTCCATGATCCGGGAACGTGGAGGAGAGGCTGTCGCCAACTATGACGATGTGGGCACGATGGACGGGGCTCAGAGAATCATAGATGCGGCCATATCGTCCTTCGGGCGCATCGACTCGTTGGTGAACAACGCCGGAATCATTCGCCACAATATGCTTTGGGACATGTCTGAGGACGACTTCGATCTGGTGGTCAGGACCCATCTCAAGGGCCATTTCGCCACCATCAAGGCGGCGGCGCCCCACATGATGGAGCAAAGGTCCGGAAGCATCATCAACATAGCCTCAACGATGGGCATTGACGGAGGTGCAACCGTGCTGGGCTACAGCGCCGCCAAGGCCGGCATCCTGGGCCTGACTCTCACGGCCAGCCTGGAGCTTGGCCCCTACGGCATCCGCGTCAACGCCGTCTGCCCCTCGGGCGCGACCCGCATCACCGATGCCGGAGTCGCCTGGCGCACCAACTCCGGGTACCGGCTCAGCTCTCCCCACGGGAGCAACCCTGCGCAGGGGTCCACGGCGGACCCCGCTGACGTGGCCCCCATGACGGTCTATCTTTCCAGGGACGTGTCCGAAAACATCAACGGCCAGGTTTTCGTCGCCGGAAACGGGCGGTTCGGAGTATACCAACCTTGGAAGCCGTCGAAGATGCTCTACAACTCCGGCGGCCGCTGGAGCCAGGAGGAACTGGACCGGATATTTCCATCCCAGCTTCTGTCCGGGCTTTCCAACCCGTCTCCGCGCCAGAACGAGGAGCCGATAATATACCCGTGGCTCCGGGGCGGTTAGCCGCCCTCCTCAAATGTCGTTCCGAAGGGAGCGCAGCGCAGTGAGGAACCTAAAGTCCTCGCCCTCAAACCAGGATAGCCAGAAACGCAACGGCCTGCATGAAGGGTCTGTCAGTCAGATTGCTGCATGACTCCGAGCAACGTCTTCAGATTCCTCACTGCGTTCGGAATGACGGGTTAGGTGCGTTCGGAATGGCAGGTTTGGAGGTTTCGGCGCCGGGCTTTAATGTGAACACGCCCAGCCATCCGGCCCCCTAGTCCCAACCTAAAGAACTCTCCTCAGTCAGGTGGATGCGAATCCCGCCCGTAGTCTCCGGGTCGAAGTGAATCAGGCGATAGCCTGCGATGTTCACTACCGGAGCATCGCTCCGAAAACGGAACCCCTGCTTCTTAAGCTCTTCCACGGCGCCGTCCAAATCGTCCACGACGTAACCCATGTGGTGGTGCACCGGGCCGGCGCTGCCGCCCAACTCCGATTTGTCGCCGGGTTCGATAAGCTCCACTTCTGCGTCTCCAAATCTGACAAAGGCAATCTTGCTTGTCTCCGTTTCGCCTCCCTTCCAGTACTTGCCTCCAAGGGTGTTCACGTACCACTCGACGGCCTCGTCGAGGTCAGGGACCATGTACCCGGCATGTTGTATCTTTATTATCATGTCCGCTCCTTTCCCCTTGAGGGATTCTCGATTGCGTTCTCTATGCTACGCGACGCCGTCCTTCCTTGGCAAAGGCGCCTTTGGGGGCAAGGGCGAGTTGAGCGGCTGCATGCATCCACCGCCTGACCGTCGTATAATAGTCGGCGAAACCTGAGCAAGGAAGCGTAAGACACATGGTGCGTCCCAATTGGACATCGGAACATCCCCCTGCCTGCACCTGCCAGGACTGCTCGGAGCGTAAGCTCATATCCCGTACTCATGGCAAAGTGGGCCGGAACGCGAAGTGTCCTTGCGGCAGCGGGAGCAAGTTCAAGAAGTGTCACGGCAAACCCTTGTAGGAGTGAATCAACCGTTCATCGAAATAATCTAAGGGCAGGTGGGCTATGAAGGCAGTTCGCATACACAGAATGGGCGGGCCGGAGGTCTTGACCTACGAGGATGTCCCCGAACCTGTGCTGGGGCCGGGGCAGGTACTCATCGACGTTAAAGCTATAGGCGTCAACTACAACGACATCCTCATACGGAAGGGCGAGGGGTCCCACACCGCCGACGAGATGCCCTTGACATTGGGACGGGAAGCGGCGGGAGTGGTCTTGGAAATCGGCGACGGAGTCACCGACATTAAGCCTGGCGACCTCGTGGCCTACAGAGGCGTCACGGGCTCCTACGCCGAACGTGTGGCGGTGCCCGCGCGTCTATGTGTGCCTGTGCCCGAGGAGTTGGGCCCGGAGATAGGAGCGGGGGCATGCAGCGGAGGTCAGACGGCCCACTACCTGGCCTTCTCCACGTGTCCGTTGAATCCCGGAGACCCGATATTGGTCCATGCTGGCGCCGGGGGCACCGGCCTGATGTTGGTGCAGATGGCAAAGATGGCTGAGGCTTACGTATACGTCACCGTTTCCACCGAGGAGAAGGCCCGCATCGCCAAAGAGGCCGGGGCCGACCACGCCATCATCTATACGGAAGAGGACTTCGAGGAGGCCATAAAGAGGGAGACCGGCGGGACGGGCGTCAAGGCAGTCTACGACGCGGTGGGCAAGGACACATTCCAGAAGAGCCTGAACAGCCTGGCGCGGCGGGGGTATCTGGTGCTGTACGGCCAGACCAGCGGGCCGATACCTCTGGTGGACACGGCGGAGCTTGGAGCCAAAGGCTCCCTCTTCGTGACCCGCGCCAGCCTGAACGACTATACGGCAGACAGGGAGGAGCTTCTCTGGCGTTCAAACGAGGTGTACGACTGGATAGCCTCGGGCAAGCTCAAGCTGAGCATCACCGGGACCTTCCCGCTCTCGGAAGCCTCCCAAGCCCACGAACTCCTGGAGGGCCGCAAGTCCACCGGCAAGCTCATGCTCACACCCTAGCCTTGGCCGGCCCGAAACCTTTGCATAACCTCCGTCATTCCGGCGGAGGCCGGAATCCAGGGCCTTGCCCGAAGCTGGGGAACGCCCTCACCCCATCCCTCTCCCAGAGGGAGAGGGGGTTACGCAAAGGTCTCAGACCCACGCACGACAGCTAGGGGACGTTGAACTGGACCAGTATGCCGTCGGGGTCCCGTACGTAGATGCTCTTCACCCGTCCATCCGCGTCCGTGAAGTCCTCCATCCGTCCGCCAAGCTCCACTCCCTTGGAGATAAGCTCCTCCGCCAAAGCCTTCACGTCCTTCACTCCAAAGGAGACGTGGTGGATGCCCACCTGGTCCAGCAGGATAGGCGTCCCATCCGGCTCTTCACCCGGGTGGCTGGTCAGAGTCAGGGTCGGGCTGGCCCCCTCGCCGTAGCTCAAGCTCGCCCACCTGCGTGTTCTGCGGGGATGCTTGTAATTGCTCATCCGACCGCTTTCCCCCGGGTCGGTGTCCCTGTCTCCCAACACCGTCATGCCCAGTATGTCGCGGTAGAAGGCCAGGGACCTGTCCATATCCCGCACGCAGATGCCGATGTGTGTAACGCTGGTCGCCTCCATAGCTCACTCCCCTCCGACGTTTCCGGTCTCCAACTCGTCTATTATAGCCGCAGACGCTTGGCGCAGTCGGCGCATGTCTATATCATGTGTCCTGAACAAGGTCTCCGAGGACTCGACCCAACGTTGGTGAATCATCCGGAAGGGAGCGCTGTATGTCTGAGATGCCTCTACCCACGAAGGAAGAAGTAGCCGCCTACTTGAGGGACAGAAGGAACTGGGGCCGCTGGGGCGACGATGACCAGGTCGGAGCGGTCAATCTGATAACGCCGGAGAAGTGCGCGGCGGCGGCGCAGCTGGTGCGGAAGGGACGAAAGGTGTCCCTCAGCAGGTACATTCCCAAGACGCCGAATCCCGAAAACCCCATGCCCGCCAACCACTGGATGCGAAAGCGGGAGCGGGAGTACGGCGCAGGCGGCTGCCAAGACTACATAGGCGTCTTCTACCACGGTACGGCAGCGACGCACCTGGACGCCCTCTGCCACGTCTGGGACCGGGACGGAATGTGGAACGGCAAAGACCCGGACAAGGAGGTCACCTACGAGGGCGCCAATTTCGGAGCCGTGGACGCCTGGGGCGACGGCATCATTACCAGGGGAGTCTTCCTGGACATTCCCCGCCACCGGGGAGAACCTTACGTTACCCAGGACAAACCCGTCCACGGTTGGGAGCTGGAAGAGATCGTCAACGCACAGGGTTCGAGCCTGGAGCCGGGTGACGCCATTGTGGTCTACAGCGGCAGGGAGGCGTACGACGAGGCCCACCCGGGCAGGCCGTGGGGGACTACAGGCGCCGCCTCACGGCCGGGGCTTCACGCTTCATGCATTCCTTTCATCAGGGAGAACGACGTGGCGGTCCTCGGATGGGACATGATGGACTTGATGCCCACCGGCTACGAACTGCCCAGGACAATCCACGCGGTGATATCGTCCTTCGGCCTGGCCCTCCTGGACAACGCCGACTTGAAGCCCCTCTCCCAAGCCTGCGTAGACGAGCAGCGCAACGAGTTCATGCTGATAATCGCCCCTCTCAAGACGGCGGGAGGCACTGGGTCCCCGGTCAATCCCATCGCCATGTTCTAGGAGGCACGGAACGGCCATGAGAAAAGCCCCTTGCCCGGTCATGCAAGGGGCTTTCGTGTGGTCGTCTTATGGTGACCCGCCTCGGGGTCGAACCGAGAACCTACGGATTAAGAGTCCGTTGCTCTACCAATTGAGCTAGCGGGCCGCGTCCAAGCAATTATATGGACGGCCCAAGTCTTGGGTCAATGGGAACTCTGCGCGTTGCAACGCGCCTTCAAGGGAAACCCGGCTCGCATTCGCGCGGGAAGTTTCAAGCCGTTGGAGTTTGGCTCAAAGACCCTGTTCCAACCGGCGGGCCAGGGGTTCCGGCAGCCCGGCAGCGCGGATTTTCGCCTGGGTGCGAGCTATGTCGTACTCCACTCTGCACCACTGAACGGTCCCTGCCTCCGAGTCGTAGACAACGTAGCTCGCCCTGGGGTCGCTGTCCCTGGGCTGCCCGACGCTTCCCGGGTTGATTATCACCGGACCCTGTTCGAGGGGCACGGTCTGCCCTTCGGGGAACTGGGAGAACCGAGGCTCGACCTTCCCGCCGTCGGTTGACTCCGGACGGCACAGGAAGGGAAT
The DNA here is from genome assembly GCA_965237875.1 of Dehalococcoidia bacterium. Taxonomy (GTDB): domain Bacteria; phylum Chloroflexota; class Dehalococcoidia; order Lucifugimonadales; family JAGWBF01; genus DAOUJI01. The sequence continues at coordinate 105,655 of CBDEGP010000002.1, read as the reverse complement.
GTGGGAGTGGCCCACGACGCAGTATGGAGTTTCCATCCGACGGAAGGTTTCGGCGGCGGACTCTGCGTCTATCAGGTACTCCATGACGGGGTCTCTGAGCGTTCCGTGGACCATCGTGAAACCGAGTCTCTTGATGGAAATCGGCAGGGACGAAAGGAACCTCTTTTCCGGGGGTCCGATGTTTCGCGCGGACCATTGGGCGGCCAGACGCGCGCTGTTGTTGAAGCTGTTAACGTCCACCCTGCCGATGGCCGCCAGGTCGTGGTTCCCCGCCACGGTGAAGTTAGGGAGGCTTTTCACCAGCTCGATGCAGGCTACAGGGTCCGGGCCGTAGCCCACGGTGTCGCCAAGGCGCCATATCTCGTCCACAGGGCCTTGGGACTCCGCGTCCTCCAACACCGCGGTGAGGGCCTCCAGGTTAGCGTGTATGTCCGAAAGGATTAAGACCCGCAATGCTCACACTTCCCGCCGACTGCCTGCCAGGGCAGCTTGGCCGTGTCCGGCTTTCCATCGCTGCACGATACCCACACATCCCCATAATGTCCAGCGTCGCCGGATTGAGAGAACGCGCGGCGGTGGTATAATTCCTGACTGCAAGGAGCCGTTTGAGGACTCACCAATGACCTTAAGAGACCTGGGGGAATTCGGGGCCATCCGCCGCCTGGGCCAACGGGCCATAGACGCCCGGCCCAAGAATGCCCGGGCCGCCTCCGAGCTTCTGGTGGACCTGGGAGACGACACCGCCGCCTGGAGAGCCGGAGGGCTTATCCATCTGTGGACCACGGACACTATGGTGGAGGGAGTCCACTTTATTATCCGAAGCACGACTTCATGGGAGGACCTGGGTTGGAAGATAATGGCCGTTAACTTGAGCGACATAGCGTCCATGGGGGGCGATCCGACCTACGCACTCGTCACCCTGGGCATGCCGCCGGACACTTCAATGGACGACCTTGACATGATGTACAAGGGTATGACCGACCTGGGCGCCGCCTACGGTGTTTCCATTATAGGCGGGGATATGGTGGGATCGCGGGAAGCGTTTGTCACCATTGGTCTCCTTGGAACTTGCGAAAGGGAGCCTATGGTCAGGTCCGCCGCCAAGCCGGGAGACCTTATCGCCGTCACGGGCGAGGTGGGATCGTCAGCCGGGGGCCTCAAGCTGCTGCTGGGAGGGGGTTCGACGGAACCTAACGCCTACAGATTCCTGACTGCCGCCCACCGACGCCCAACGCCCCGGCTGGAAGAAGGCCGGACGCTGGCCGCTCTTGGAGTTCAGGCGGCCATGGACATCAGCGACGGGCTGATGGACGATCTGGGAAAGCTATGCCAGGCCAGCGGGACCGCGGCCCGCATCGAAGCAGGGACAATCCCCATTAGCCCACATCTCAAGGCAGCGTTCCCGGACGATCATATGGCGATGGCCCTTGGCGGCGGCGAGGACTTCCAACTTCTCTTCGTTGCGGATGAAGAGACCATGACGAAAGCGATATCCAGCCTGCCCGAAGCCACGGTCATCGGCAAGATGGTCCAGGGCGCCGCCGGCCATGCGTCGGCCATCGGGGCCGACGGGGCGGAGATGGAAATCCCATCCGGCGGCTGGGACCATTACAGGTAGATGGAACAACCCGTAACAGTCCAAAGCCACAGTCCCGAGGAGACTTGGGAGGTGGGACGCCGGCTGGGTCGCAACGCCGAGGCGGGGGACATCTTTCTTCTCACCGGGGCCTTGGGCGCAGGCAAGACCTGCCTCACCCAGGGAATAGCCTGGGGACTTGACATCCCCGGATACGCCCGCAGCCCGACCTTTGTACTTGTGACGCGGCACGTGGGCAGGATGACACTGCACCACATGGACCTGTTCCGCATTGAGAGTCCGGAGGAAGCATGGGACCTGGGCATGGAGGAATTCCTCTCCTACAATGGGCCAGCGGACGGAATTTGCGTCATCGAGTGGGCGGACAAGTTCGCCGAACTCTTCCCGGAACGAAGCGTCACCGTGTCTTTGGAATATATGGGGGGACGCGGAAAGCGGGAGTCTGAGCGCCAAATCTCCATCGCCGGACATGAGGCCACGTTGGAACGCCTTACCAAGGGCCTGGACAGGCATCTACAGCTATGGAGGCACGGCCGTAACCGGCCGGAGGCGGAGGCCGTATGACCATCCTGGCCATCGACACTTCGACCCGCAATGCGGGTGCGGCGCTATGGCGGGATGGAAAGGCGGTCTTGTCCCACACCTGGGAGTCCCGCAGGAACCACACCGCAGAGCTGATGCCGGCGGTGGCGTCGCTCTTGGATTCTGCGGAAGGCGCATCGGCCCTTACCGGAATAGCGGTGTCCCTGGGACCCGGCGGGTTCAGCTCCCTGCGAGTGGGCCTCAGCTTGGCTAAAGGCTTCGCAATGGCCCTGAAGCTCCCCATCGTGGGTGTGGGCGCCCTGGAAGCGGAGGCCCATCCCTATGCCCACGTCGGCCTTCCCATATACGCGATGTTGGACGCCGGCCGCGGCGAGGTCTCGACAGCCTGTTTCGAGCTGAGGGAAGGCCAGTGGGCCAAGCTGTTGGATGAACGCCTTACAACCCCGGAGCAGTTGGTGGAAGGGCTTCCCGAATCATGCGTTGTCTGCGGAGAGGGCGCGGCGCTCCACAGAGACTATTTGTCCCAAGCGGCGGGGCCCCTGGTCATGGTGATAAGAGACCATTCCCCTGAGGAACGGCTGCACGGAGTCGCGGCCCTCGGAGAATCGAGGCTGCTCAGCGGCGAGTCCGACCCTCCGGCTAGTCTGGAGCCCTTGTATCTGAGAAAGCCCAGCATCGGCGCGCCCAAAGGACCCAAGCAAATCAGGCGATAGCCGATGCGATTTTTGAGAGGAGCAATATGGAGAGAACTCTGGTCCTGCTCAAGCCCGACGCAGTCCAAAGGGGTCTTGTCGGCGCCATTGTTTCGCGTCTTGAGCACAGAGGTCTGAAGATAGCGGGCATGAAGATGCTCCGGATGGACAGGGAGACGGCCGCCGTCCACTACGGGGAGCATGCGGGCAAGGGGTTTTACGATGGCTTGGTGGAGTTCATCACATCAGGCCCCCTGATCGCAATCGTCTTAGAGGGAGAGAATGCGGTCCAACTGACCCGGAACACGATGGGTTCAACCAACCCTGTGGACGCCTCTCCCGGCACAATCAGGGGCGACCTCGCGGTGGACCTGGGACGCAATCTAATCCACGGTTCGGACTCGGTGGACTCAGCCAAGCGTGAGGTGGACCTCTTCTTCTCGCCTGCGGAAATTCTCGGCTATGACAGGAGCGCAGACCCCTGGATTAGAGAATCCTGACCACCTGAGGAGCTTTGGACCAGAACTGCTCCAGACGGTAGTATTCCCGCTGGTCCGCTCCAAACAGGTGGACCACCACGTCGCCGTAGTCCAGCAGGACCCAACCGGTTTCCGGCTTCCCCTCTCTGTGGCGTAGGGGAATGCCGGCCTGTTTCAAGACATGCACCATGTCTTCTTCCAGCGCGTTCAACTGGCGTCGGCTCTCTGCGCTCATGATGACGAAGTAGTCAGCGAAGGGCGTCATGCCCCTGATGTCCAGCATGACGATGTCTTCGGCCTGCTTCTCCGAAGCGATGTCTACAATCTGACGCGCTAAATCGTTGGGTTCCAGATTCTCCTGCCTGTAAGAAATGTCAGCCGACAACGGCGTTTACCGATGAGGCTATTTTCTTCGATTATATCGCCGCCGGTTTTTGACGGTCAACGACTAGGACGATGTGCTTCGGCGGGAGTCGCATAGATCGGGCCTCTGGGCTAATGCCGCCGCAAGAAGGCGATCAGGGCCTCTGAGATGCCTGCGGGCTGCTCCGGCAGAAGCGCATGTCCGGCGTCGGGCAAGTCCACCACCGTAACCCTGTCGCCCAGGTCCGCTTTCATATCATGGCCGTTTCCAGGAGGCGCAATAGTATCGTCCAGCCCCTGGACTATAAGCAAGGGAGCGCGTGTGCTCTCCTTCCATGCCTCGAAGGAACCGGGCGGCATGGACCCTGACTGGGCGGCGGCCGCCTCAGGATGCCAGCCCTCCCGCCAAACGGCGGGGTCGTTCTTTGGAGCGAAGAAGGCCGTCTTGATGGCCTGTGACCGCTCCTCCCAGGGCAGGTCCAACATATAGCAGCGGTCCAGGGCCTCCGATACCTCGGGCGTCGCTCGGTACTTCCACCCACAGGCCAGGAAGCTGAGGCTGCGCACCATCTCAGGATGGTAGACCTCAACGGCTGCCGCCACTCTATACCCGAAGGCGTGACCTACCACATGGGCCTTGTCCACCCCCAGGTCCCTGATTACGTCGGCCATGTCGCCGGCGAGATCCCTGACGCTAAGCCCTTCTAATGGGCCCGGACTTCCCTCGACGCCTCGGGGATTCACCGCCACCGCTTTGAATCCGGCGTCGGCCAGGGCCTCGGCCACCTGATGGAAGTCGGCGGCCCCCCGTCCAAGGCACGGGTGCATTACCACCGGGTCGCCGGTCCCACGGACGATGACGTTAACTGACATGGCTCTGCTCCAACTCACTCCTCAAGAGTGGTGATGTCCCCAGGGTCCATTCCCAGTTCCTGCGCCTTGAGGAGCCTACGCATTATCTTGCCAGAGCGCGTCTTGGGAAGGGAACCCACGAAGTCTATGGCTTCCGGCACGGCTATGGGGCCCAGTTCATGGCGCACATGGGACTTCAGGGCGCCAACGGCCTCTTCCGACGGCTCATTACCGACTCGCAGGGTGACGAACGCCTTGATGGACTCTCCCTTGATGGAGTCCGGGACTCCTATAACCGCCGCTTCGGCCACCGTGGCGTGGGAGACCAGGGCGCTTTCAACCTCGGCGGTGCCGATGCGGTGACCCGCCACGTTGAGCACGTCGTCAGCCCTGCCCACCACCATGAAGTAGCCGTCCTCGTCCCTGAGGGCCACGTCGCCGGTGAAATAGCAGCCTTCTATCCGGTTCCAGTCATGAGCGTACCGTTCCGGGTCGCCGTAGATCGTTCTGAACAGGCTTGGGAAGGGTCTCTTCAACACCAGCAGTCCGCCCTTGTTGGGCTCGGTGATGGTGTTGCCTTCCGAGTCCACCACGTCTGCGATGACTCCCGGCGTGGGTTTTCCGACATAGCCCGGCTTGGACGGCATGGTAGGCTGTGTCGCCAGGCAGGGCGCCCCCGTTTCCGTTTGCCACCAGTTGTCCGCCATGTAGCCCCACTGCCCCGAACCACACAGATGGCGGTACGCCCACCGCTGGGCCTCGGGATTCAGAGGCTCTCCGGCGCAGGTCAGGAACCGCAAGCTGGTCAGGTCGTAGCCCTTGATGTGCTCCTCTCCGTTCCGCATAAGCATTCGGACCGCCGTGGGGGCCGTGAATCCGACGGTCACACCGTACTTGTCGATAACCTCGTAGAAGACTCCGGGATGGGGATAGTCGATGGCGCCCTCTCGGAACACCGTCGTTGCGCCGGCGATCAGCGGGGCGTAGACGATGTAGCTGTGGCCCACGACCCAGCCGATGTCCGAGGTGCAGAAGTATACGTCGTCCTCCTTGATGTCCCAGAAGGTCTTGAAGTGGTAGTACGTGCCCACCATGTAGCCCCCGTGGACGTGCTGGACGCCCTTGGGCTTTCCCGTGGTGCCGCTGGTGTAGAGGATGAAAAGGGGGTCCTCGGAGTCCATGATTTCCGGGCTGCACTGAGCGGGCCCGGAGGCCAGCAGCGCGTTGAAGTCCACGTCTCTGTCTGCAAGGACCGTATCGGGCTCCCTCCTCCACACGACCACCTTCTCCACGAAATCCAGGGGAGCGACGGCCTCGTCGGTGATTCCCTTCAAGTCCACCTTACGGCCCCGGCGGTAGCCCGCATCGGAGGTGATGACGACCTTGGCTTGGGCGTCGGTTATGCGGTCCCTGAGAGCGCCGACGCTGAATCCGGCGTAGACCACGCTGTGGACGGCGCCGATCCTGGCGCAGGCAAGCATTGCAATGACGCCCTCCGGAGCCAAAGGCATGTAGACGACCACCCGGTCCCCCTTGGACACTCCCAGGGACTTCAGCCCGTTGGCGAATTTGTTGACAAGCCTGGAGAGGACCCCGTAGGTGAATATTCGCTCAACGCCGTCCTCACTCAGCCATATGAAGGCCGCTTTGTTCCTCCGCCAAGAGCCCGCGTGGCGGTCCAATGCGTTTACCGTTATGTTGCATCTGGCGCCGACGAACCATTGGAAGTTCGGGTAGTCCCACTGGAACGCCTTTTCCCAGGGTTCGAACCATTCCAACTCCGCAGCCACGTTTTCCCAGAACCCGTCAGGGTCGTCTATGGAACGCCGGTACTCGGCGTCATAGTCTTGGAGGTTGGCGTTGGACGCCAAGCTGTCGGGAGGGTGAATTATCTCTGAATCCTGGGAGAAGCGCTCCAGCCGGTCTTGCTGCACCATGGGTGGTCCTCCGGTGAAATTAGGGCCGATTCAACGGGCCGCTGAGCGTGCTGCTTTCTCTATGTTCCTCGGACTATCAGGACAATCAGGGAGGCGATTATCCCGCCGCCTATGGCCCACGATGACAGAAACATCCCGTCAATCCGGCCGGACAGATTGTCAAGACGCCCGGACATATGGTCAAGGCGGCCGGACAGATTGTCAACCCGAGCGTTGACCTCCTACAAGCCTTCCCTCAAGTCAGTCCTCAAGTCCTGCAGGGTGCCCGATTGCTCGGCTATACGCCCTTCCAGGAACGCAAAAGGGGCTCTGTTGCACAGTTCACTTGCCAACCAGCGCCTTCTAGTTCTGCGGGATGGAGGCCCGGGCCAAATCCAGCAGCTCCGACTCAGACAGTTCTATGTCGATGGGTTCGCTGTGGGGCTGGGGAACGGGGAATCCGGTCTTGTAATAGAGCTCCACCCGGTTGCCCTCCGGGTCGAAGAAGTAGAGGCCGAGAGCGTTCCCGTGGCTGACGATGCGGTCGATGCGGGCGCCTTCGTCCACCAGCTTGGAGTGATAGTCCTTCAAGTCCGTGACACTGGGCACCTTGAACGAAATCTGCTGCACCAACTGGCCGCCTTCAGGCACGTCTCGCCCCTTCATCAGCACGAACTCGTGATGCTCGTAGTCCGGGTCAGAGCTGAGGAAGACCATTCCACGCCCCTCCAGGTCTTCATCGGCTATCTTCAGACCCATGACGCGAGTCCAGAAGTCTCGCTCCTTCATCAGGTCGTTTACGTATATCCCCACGTGTCCAAGCCCTGCTATCTCCGCCATCGCAGACCTCCTAATCAGGTTGAGCCTTCATCAATTCGGCCTTTCGGCCCCGGCTCCTTCATCAGGCGCTCCCGTGGGAACTCCCCGGATTCGCTCCCGTATATCCTACCACTTTCGGGAAGAAAATTCCGTTCACTCCAGCCAACCCCGCCCACGCAGCAGCCCCCAAATCCCCCACCTAACATTGTTGGGAGTTGCTTCGTGTGGTTGCAGGGCGTGTTCGGTGTCGACCAAGGGTGACGCATGACATGATCGGGCGTGGACAGGGTCTCGGGCGAGGCCTTTGAGGGTATCGGCAGCGCTCCCCCACCAATTGTGGGTGTTTTCAGGCCGAAGAAGGCATGGCTGGGCCTGGCAACTCGGCTGAGTCGCCTTCAACCGATGGTCCAGCAGGACGGCCTATGCCGGCTACGGCTCGGCAGCCAGCGCCGATATCCTCTGGCGCGCCCTGAGCAGCAACGCGTATGAGGGATGGCCACGGGCCAGACGGATGATCAGTCTCCTGGCGTGACTCACCACACGGCCCGGCAGGGCGATCAGTACGAAGCGGACTGCCTTCAGACGCCTGCTCACCCACTCCTGGCCCAACACCAGCCGCTTCATCGCAGAGTTCAGGTTGAACGCCAGCGCCGCTATCGCCCACCATGCGGCGTTGGCGCCGAACAGGCCCGACGGCAGCCTGCCCCCGGCAAGGTCACTCTTGAGAACGCCGTGGACCTCCTCGCCCTTGCCGCATCTCTGCCTCGACCACCAGATCAACTCATCTCCCGCAAGAGTCCGGTTGGTCACCACTCCGAATACCTTGTGCCAACCCCTGCCGGACAACTCCATGGCAGCAAAGGGCAACTCCATCTGACCCTCCATTCCCGGCAGCGGCTGTTCGATCAACCGCTCCCTGGTAGCTATGAACCGGTACTCAGGGCTGTTCCTGGCGTGGCCTATCCAGTTGGGAACGAAGTTCACCTCAGCCCACTGCTGACCCGTGTCCACACGGCGCTCGCCCACCTTGCGGTACAGTGGCTGCCACTCCTCATCGGCAACCTGCGACACCGCGCGCCGGAACTCCGCCGTCACGTCAACCCCCACCGCAAACTCGATCACCCCGAACCGCTCGTCCCTGCCCTCGGCGCAGTACCGCAGAAGCTCCTGCTGGTACCCGGCCGTGTCAGACCGCAGCATCACCTTGTCCACCCCGGCAGGCAGATGCCCCAGCGCTTCGCTCAACACTCGCAGCTGCTGATGGCCCGCAGGTACGTTGCCGTCCCGAAACTCCGAATGCAACACCAAGTCAGCCTCTGCCCAGTAGGTCGTCAGCGGCTGGTACGCGCTGTACTTCTTGTAGCTGTAGAGCGACTCCTGCTTGTGCGTCTCCACCAGGGTGGCGTCCATGTCCAGCGTGGCCTCCCTATGAGGCGAACGGCTCTGCACGAAGCCCACCAGGTCGGCGTTCACCTTCCCCAGCCCTCTCAGCGCTTCGTTGGGAGAAGGTATGAATGCCCTGTGAGCTTCCCGCTTCGCCTCCTCGTCCGCGTCGTGGAACCTCTCCAGGTAGCGGAACACCGCAGACTCCGACGGCACGCTCCGTCGACGCTCCACACGCCATCTCTCCAGGAGCGCCCTGCGCTCTCTGCCACCCATGCCCCAACTCTCGATCTCGCGAATCACCCTGCACAGCCCTTCGTCCTTCTCGAGGATGTCCAGGTCGGACACTGACTCGCCCCCTGCCAGGTTCAGCAGTATCAGCGAGGTGACTATCTGGCTGTCCGTCCAGCCCTGTCCACACCCCCGTAGTCCAACGTGGCGCTCTGCCGATGACCTCAAGCCGGACGCGTGTATCAACTCCAGGTACGTCATCAGCCCCGACAGCCCCGTCATACCCGTCGAACTCTTCTCCTGCTCGTACTGGAACGGCAGTAAGCCTTGCCTCATAATAGGTGCACCTCGTTGGTGATCGTTTCTCTCTTCCAAAAAACATCTTAGCCCCCTTCACGGCGGGCTCCAACGAGGTCTTCCTCTCACCTAGGTGGGGAATCTAAGAGCCCCAGTCCGTTTGACGGTCATCACGCCCGACTATAGAATGGGAACGCTCCTTATCCTTGGGCCAGACGTTCCTAAGGGGCGTCGAAAGGATGTGCCATGTCAACCACCGCTGTTGATAAGGTCGGCTTCATAGGCATAGGCAACATAGGCACGCCCATGGCCCGAAACGTGCTCAAGGGCGGCTATCCGCTGGTGATCTACGACGTGCGCCCGGGTCAGATGGAGCCTCTGGTCGCTGAGGGAGCGGAGGCCGCCGAATCGCCGCGAGACGTGGCCTCGCGCTGCAACACCATACTCCTCTCTCTGCCTAACTCGCCCATCGTGGAAGAGGTGACACTGGGCAACGACGGCGTAGCCGAGGGGGCCCAGCCGGGCACAATCGTGGTCGACCTGACCAGCGGCAACCCTCCCCACTCGGCTTCAATATGCGAACGCTTGAAGGAGAAGGGAGTCCTCTTCATCGACGCAGGGGTGAGCGGAGGAATGCCGGGGGCCGAGGCGGGAACTTTGGGAATCATGATCGGCGGCGACGCCCAGGTCTTCGAGGAGGTCCGGCCCATCCTCGACAAGATAGGCTCCAACCTGTACCACATGGGGCCCATCGGCGCCGGCCACATAACCAAGTCCCTGAACAACTTCGTCAGCGCCGCGACGCTGGCCGCCACTTTGGAAGCCATCTCGGTTTCCACCAAGGCTGGGCTGGACCCGGAGAAGGTGGTGGCGGCAATCAACGCCAGCAGCGGCCGCAACCGCAACAGCGAAGAACGCATTCCTCGCCACGTCCTGACCGGCGACTACAGCTACAGAGGCGGCATGGCCATCGAGCTGCTGGTGAAGGACCTGGCCACCGCCTGCGGCGTGGGAAAAGACCAAGGCGTGCCCATGTTCATCGCCAACAACATCCACCAGATTCTCATGAAGATTGCAGACGAAATTGGCCACCAGACGACCAACATAGCCATGGCCAAGTCCTTCGAGAGTTGGGCCGGCGTGGATATGAGGTCGCCTCAGCACAGGGATTCATAGCTTTTTACGAGGAGGGCTAATCATGGCCTGGGAGTTCGAGCTTCTTGACGGTCCTTGGGGAGGAATCACCGAAGGCCCCGCCTGGGACGGGCAGGCCCTGCTGTTCACCAACATCCACCCCGGCAGAATCATGCGCTACGATCCAGGTTCGGGCAGCATGACCGAACACCGCCCCGAGACCAACTTCACCAACGGCCTCAACTTCGACTCCGAAGGAAGGCTCTACGGCTGCTGCTCGGGCGGAAGGTCGATAGTGCGCTTCGAGCCCGACGGCTCCACCACGACCATAGTGGACCGGGTGGACGGGCAAAAACTCAATACGCCCAACGACCTGGCCATCGACTTAAAGAATCGGATATGGTTCACCAACCCCTGGAACGACGTCAACGTGGACGCCTCCGAGGTCCAGGAACTGGACAACAAGTCCGTGCTCAGAGCCGACCCGCAATCCGACGGCAGTTGGACGTGCACCAGGGCAACCTTTGACACCACCATGCCCAACGGCATCCTGGTGTCCCCGGACCAGTCCACCCTCTACGTTGCCGAAAGCGACAGCGAGCCGGGCGGAGTCCGCGAGCTACGAGGCTACCCAATAAACGACGACGGCTCCCTGGGCCCATACGCAGTCCTCCACACCTTCGGCGAAGACCACAAGGGGCCGCAGCGAGGGATCGACGGCATGTGTTTCGATTCCGAGGGGAACATAGTGGCCACGGCCGGCTGGAATCTAAGCGGCCCCGGCCCTATGATCTACGTGTTCGCGCCCTCCGGGCAGCCGCTGGAGTCCCATCTGGTCCCGGAAGGCGTCGACCGGCCCACCAACTGCGCTTTCGGAGATGCCGACCTGTCCACCCTGTACGTCACCTCCGCCGAGGGACACTTCTACCGTGTCCGCAACACCGGCCGCAAGGGCTGGTCCATCTGGCCAAAGTGACGCTTCCTCTCCAACTTTTTAATGTCATCTGAGAGAACGCTTGAATGGCATCGAAGAGACAGGGCGTTCGAGTTCCGCCAAGCCCACCAGAGTTTACCCTTGACTGAACCGGCCTAGGGATGGCCACCTCCTCGGCGTCCATCCCCACAATCCGACTATCCTAAGGCATAGGCATGGTGCAGCGGGTCTTCGCCTGTCCCGGGCTGACGACGATCTCCTTGACGAACGACTCGATGAACGCCCGGCGCTCCGTAAGCTCGCTCTCGTTCAGGAACGTGCTCGTGTCCTGCGCGAACGACGTGTAGACGATGGCTGGAAGATCGTCGAGGTCGAGCCAGAGGTCGTCACGGCGTGAGCAGGGCGCCGTCTTCCCGGACTGGCTAGAAACGGAAGGCCCTAATCGCCGCGCACTCAGGTAGGAGAGGCCGGGCTTTCCAGCGCCGGATACCGCAATCGTCGCGAGTACGGGAACAAATATGTGCCGGATTGCGTCTATATAGATACAACCCAATCTTATCCCCATCACCGAGGTTGCCACGATGAAGACCAAAGTCAAGACCGCCCTGCTTTCCGCTATAGGAATCTGGATCGTCCTGTTGGGGGCGACCGCCTGCCAGAATGAGCCCAGGCCATCCAACGCGACGCTGGAAGCGCCGTCGGGCCGGAGTCCCAACGCATCGGTAGGCGGCGCCGTCACATACCAGGAACGGCTGTCCCTTACTCCGGGCGCAACCCTCATAGTAGAGCTACGGGACGTTTCCTACGCCGACGGCCCTGCCCCGCTTATCGCTCGCCAGACCATCTCCGGCCCCGGTCAGGTCCCCATCAAGTTCAAGGTTGAGTATAGCCTTGAAGACATTAGCTCCCGGAACAGGTATTCAATAAATGCCAAAGTCGTCGAGTCCGACGGCCGCCTTGCCTTCACCAACGATACGGTATATGAGGTAATCACCCACGGTAACCCCGACAAGGTGGACATGCTCCTTGTGCTTGTGCAGCCTCCGCCCGATCTGGTAAGCGACGGTGATGCTGCCGGCTCGGAATGGAGGACCTGGGTAGAGGCCCCGGTCCCGGTGGTTTGGGCCAATCTCATACCGAACGAGCCGGAACACCTGCTGCGCGTTGCCTATTACCAGTCCACCATAGAAGGCTGTGCCCGCCCCGGCAACCAAGAATTGGAGTTGGACGGTTACGACATCATCGTCCGGGTTACGCTAATGCAGCCGCCGCCTACTCCCTGGGCAATTCCCTGCCACGAGCAGGTGGTGGAACTTGACACCGTCGAGCCCATTGGAAAGTCCCTGGAGCTTGGGCAAACCTATCGGGTGATAGTAAACGACAGCGAAACCACCACCTTTACCCTGCCGGAGTCCGGCCTTCGGGACATTTTCATCGCCGAGTCACCCATTGAGAGCGCGGAGGCAGTGATACTGGACGGTACGCCGCCTCAGCGCCAGTTGCACGTCGTTTCCGGTATGCCCAAGGGCAGTAGCTGCTCTCAGTTCAACGGCTACGAAATCCGGCGACGAGAGTCGAACACAATTGAGGTAGTCATCACCCACCATCAGGTCGCTGACCCGCTTGTAACCTGTACCACCGACTACCCCATCGTGGAAACCACCGTTCCCCTGGGTTCCGATTTTAAGCCGGGCGTGGAATACACCGTTAGCGTAAACTCAGACACCACGAGGACATTTACAACCCGTTAGCCGGGCATTCCCATTTCAGACGTCGTCATAGCCTGAGGTCTGGCAAACGAGAGAGTCCCGTCACCGGGTTGCAGCTACTGCGTGACCACAGATGGGCTCGTCTTCCAGAACACCTGGCGAGGCGGTGTACTGCGTGGCAGACGCCGATAGCGTTTAGCTGCGCCTATTCGCCTCCGACATGTACTGAGCGCCCCGGCACCCTCCACTTGGCCACCCTCGACCTGCCTCATCCCCTGAGCTTGCTCCTCAGCAACGCCTCGATGACGCCAATCGCCCATGGTCGAATCGCGCGGCCTCTATTGCAGTGTCTATATCGAAACCTCCCACCGAAACATTCGCTGTACAGTCCCCTCAGGCCCCTGTAGGTGTACTAGCGACGTCAGGCCTATAGAGCGTATTGAGAGAGATTGCCGGATCGCGCTCGCTCATGGTCTTGCCCCAATCTTTGTACCAGGAATAAGACCAATGCCAGTGTCTCTTGACGTGTGGCACACTTTCGAAGCTAGACCAACCTGTGATACATTTCTCGCTAATGGACCATAGGAGCTCACAACATGAATGTCATCTGGATAGTTGCTGACACCTTCCGCAGGGACCACATAGGCGCGTACGGCAATCCGACGATTCGAACACCTTCTCTTGATGCGCTGGCAGCTAGGTCGGTCAGGTTCGACAGCCACTATTCTGCTGGATTCCCGACTATGCCCACCAGAGCAGACCATCATACGGGGCGCTGGACAATGTCCCTTATGGGGTGGGAACCTCTACCTGCAGGTGTGACCACCCTGGCGGAGATGCTGGCGGATCACGGCCTTCACACGGCGGCGGTGGTGGACACCCCCTACTATCTGAGGGACGGAATGAACTATGACCGGGGATTTCAGTCCTTTTTTATGAACAGGGGACAGGACACTATGTGGTCTCTGATCTCTCAGCCCGGCTATCATCATGAATCCCAAGACGTCCGAGCGGCATGGCAATACGAATCGGATCGGAATGCTCCTCGAACCTTCATGACAGCCATCCAGTGGTTGGAACATCACTACAAAGAGGACTTTTTCCTTTACATAGACACCTGGGACCCTCATGAGCCCTGGGACGCTCCGTTCCACTACACAGAGCTCTACTGGCCGGAATACGACGGCGAGTTGGTGCTCCCACTGTACGGGAACTGGCACGACGTGCCAGGGTACGACGAAAATAAGGTCCGGAAGGGTCACGCCACCTATTGCGGCGAGATCACTATGGTCGACACGTGGTTGGGTTTCTTGCTGAAGTCCGTCGAGAACATGGGCCTGACGAACAACACTGCGATTATCTTCACCACAGACCATGGCTTCTACTTCGGGGAGCACGGTGGCCTTTTCGGCAAGATGAGCTCAGATAAGTTCCCGGACGGGACGCTTCGGCCCTATGGAGATCCAGAATCAAAGTGGACCTACTCTCCCCTTTTCGAGGAGCTCATCCACATCCCACTTCTGGTTCACGTGCCTGGATTATCTTCAGGGGCATACAAAGGCCTGAGCTCGGCGGTCGATGTCATGCCGACTGTACTTGATCTGATGGAGATAGAGATTCCGGCCTTTGTTCAGGGCAGGTCTCTTGTGCCTGGGATGCAAGACGATGCCATTCCCGGACGGGAGTACGTAGTCAGCAGCATTCCCTTCGCGAACCCTGGCGACCCGGTTCATTCCGTGGACAACTTGCTCCGTCCCCTCTCGGATTATCCAGTCTCCACTATCACTTCGGGAGAGTGGAGTTTACTTTACAGCCCTCAAGATGGTGTGTCGGAACTTTACAATCTGACCTCCGATCCGAATCAGATGAATAACGTGATAGGAACCCACATAGACGATGCCAGAGAAATACATCAGTTCTTGGTCAAGTTCATGCATGAAACCAAAGTGCCGGACCGTCTACTAAGACCTCGATTGGAACTGCGTCCTTAGATTCGTTGAAGATTGAATCCCTGAGTAACGGCTCCGATATAGAGGGCTGTAGCGCTGAAGACGTACAGAGTGGCGATTCTTGGGCGGCAGGGCCGAGCCGGAATCTGTGGGACGGGACTCGTTACGAGAAGGAAGTACAAGCGGTCCCGACCACTCGCAGAACGGATTCCTGGCCAAAGCGGGCCTCGTATGCCTCGGATATCTCGTTGATGCGCTCCGTTGCATCGTTGCCCGGCTCCACCAGCATGATCAATAGCTTGGTGTCCTCGTGTTGGATGGTCCCCGTTGGCTCGCGCCACTGACCGGTGGCATCGAGGACGGTCAGGCCATCGGGGAATCGCGTAGACACCGTATCGGCGACAAACGCGCTCCAATCCTCTTCGCCCACTACCTCGCCATCCGGGCCGCCGCGTCCAAAGAAGAGTCGATACTCTGTGAAACTATCGTAGTTGTCCGGGCACGCCGTGTCATCGGCCTCGGCGCACGCCGATAGCGCGAGGGCCAGTAGGAATCCTGCGATGAGAAACATTCTCTGCATCAAGCCTTGCCCGTCCTGCGTAGAGGCGTGCGCTCGCCCTCACCCACTCGCGGAGACGACGCACAACTCAATCCAATCGCCGTCCCCGTAAAACCTGCATTCATCCGGGGTTGCGCCGGTTACGTCGCCCCGGTCCAGGGACACCACTCCCGGTCCACTGGCTGCGTATTTCGCGGCAGCGCACCTGGCGGGACACCGGAATCGGGGGAACTTGGGCCAGGGCGGGCTGGGGCGCTGCCAATACTGCCCCAACGGCGGCAAGAACGCCAACCTCCGTCAGCATTTCCACCGAGCCGCCAACGGCAGGTCAAACCGACCGTAAACAGAACACGCCAAGCGCGGCAATTCCGATTTCTATCCTACAGGCCTACGGGACTGCAGGTCTACGGGCAGCACATATTTCCCAACGTAATTGTTTCGTTTAGCCTGCCAATAACGGGATTATCAACCGCAAATGGCGCACACGTTCATTGTTTTGTCCAAAGTGGCTTGGACAATTAAGCCGCAGCCCGAAGCTCTGAACAATGGGCAGCGCGGCTGTCCTGTCCTGAAAATCACCTAGGAATCGCGCTATAATTGGCGAGTCCGGCGCACCTTGTTGGCGCCCGGTTGTTGGCCTGCTCAACTCTCAACCGGATATGTTGCGGCCAACCGAGAACAGAATTTGCCGGAGTGCAACAGATGAATTCTGCCCCCACAGCCTGGGTCCTCTGATGTTCCGCCTTGGTGCTGCTGATGACCCCCGGATTGGCATTCTTCTCCGGTGGGCTGGCCCGCAGTAAGAACGCCGCAGCCACAATCATGCACAGTGTGATGAGCATGGGCATCTTGGGTGTGGTGTGAGCGCTCTGGGGTATACCTTGGCCTTCGGTGCAGACGTCGGAACATTGATCGGAGATTTCTCCTTTGTAGGCCTTCACAATGTCAGCGCCGCCGAGCGGGGCCCCCACGCCTCCAAAATCCCCCATCAGGCGTATATGGCATTCCAGGGGATGTTCGCCATCATTGCCCTCGCCCTGGTGACCGGCGGATTCGCCGAGAGAATGAAGTTCAGCGCCTACGTGCTGTTTTCAGTCCTCTGGGTGACGATCGTCTACGTTCCGGTGGCCCACTGGGTATGGGGCGGGGGTTGGATAGGAGAGCTGGGCGCCCTCGATTTTGCCGGCGGGAACGTTGTTCACATCAACACCGGGGTTGCGGCGCTGGCTGCGGCGGTGATTTGCTGGGTCCTCAAGATGACCATAGGTCTTAGAGTCTCTGGCAGCGATGAGATTACCGGTTTAGACGCCGCCGAGCACGGTGAGACCGCGTACCGCCTGTAGAGTGCCCGTGAGGTTGGAACCGGACAACGCACCGAGCGGAGACCCGGAATCCAGGGACTTCCGGGTAAGACCACCCTGGCCTGTCCGAGGCCATTCCTGGATTCCGGCTTCCGCCGGAAAGAGGACCCCAGGGACGCCGCAAATCAAGAAAACCTGGAGTCCCTTCAAAAGCCCACGTCCGGGGAGGTCACCAGCCTCGGAACGGTGGCGCTGGACTGGAACGAGGTGCCGGCCGCAAGGGCTGGGGCATCCGGCCCGGGTGACGCTTCCTCTCCAACCTTTTAATGTCATCTGAGAGAACGCTTGAATGGTATCGAAGAGTCAGCCGAGGGTCTCCTTAGGCCCGCCTCGTTATCCGGGCGTTGACGGCATTCGCCGACAGTACTAGCATTGGTGGTGGCGAAGGGTCGCTCAGCCCAGCCGCGAAGGAGGGTGCGCATGGACTTTGGACTATTTAATACCTGGAACGCCTTGTACGCTGATGGCAAAGTCCCCTGGGACGCCTCTTACAGCGGAGGAAAGCTGCTGGAGGAGGAAGCTTACGTCAAGAATTACGAAGAGATTGATGCTGTGGAGGAGATGGGCTGGGACTACATCTGGCTCGGAGGCGGGCATTTTTCCAAGCAGTCGAGCATGGACCCTCAGGTCCTCATGCTGGCCGCTGTGGTCGCCGAACGCACCAAGCGGATCAGGATAGGATCGTCTATCCACCGCCCGGTGATGAGACAGCCCGGAGAGACAGTATCCGCATCAGCGTTGCCCCATGAAAGATATGGGTTCGATAATTTGATGCTCGAGGACCCCATCCAGACTGCGGAACAGGTCGCCATAGTCGACCAGGTCAGCCACGGCCGGTTCATTTACGGCGCGGGAGGGCGCACTCGCGGCTCCGACGCACGCCGGGATCAATTCTTCGAGTACCTGGAGGTCATGAAACAGCTCTGGACGGAGGAGCGCTTCTCCGGGTTTGAGGGGAAGTACTACAACTACCCAGGATTCTACGAACCGTATCTAGCCATCCCCAAACCCTACCAGAAGCCCTACCCTCCGATGTTGTTGCCGGTGGACAGCCAGGAAAGCTTCGTTCCCATGGGCGCCTTGGGCTATCGAATCGCCATTGGGGCCGGAAGCTCACCCCACAACCCCAGGGGGTCCGCGGTATTGAAGGAAGACGTGAAAAGCTATCGGAAGGCTTGGAAGGACGCGGGGCACCCCGGAGACCCGACGACAGTAGTCCGCATCCCCACCTTGGTGGCCGACACACAAGAGGAGGCTACACGCCAGACTGAGGCCCTCATGGGCCTCGCCAGGCGATATTACGCCGGAAGGATAAGCATCGGAAGCACCGACGCCGGCACAGCCAGCCCCGATGCGACCGAGGAAGTAAACCTGTTCGGCACACCGGAAGAAGTGGTCGACAAGATTGAGGCGCTCCGGGAAGACTTCAGCACCGACGAGATTATGTTCGAGGTCAACTGGACGTCATCAGTCCCCCGTGCCGTCGTAATGAACACCATGCGAGTTCTGACGGACAAAGTAATCCCGAAGTTCAAGTGACATAGGGGGCCGACAAAACCTTTCGATTGTTCTCCTGAGAGCAGTTCCTCCATTCGTCCTGAGCGGCGTTAGGAGCAGGGACGGGGCTGGGCTATTACGAGTAACCCAGAACAGTTGCTTGAACACCCGCCGAAGGGCCACTTCTACCGCGTCCGCAACACGGGCCGCGCGGTCTGGGAATCTGGCCCAAGTGATGCGGCACAACGCTTCGGGCTTCAGCTAGAATAAGGAGGGGCGGCATGACTTTCCATGCAAAGTATGAAGCTCTGGAAGAGGACTTCAAGAACCAAGTTGAAGCTGACAACGATTGCTACCTCCGGCGTACATCTGTAGCTGACAACGAACTCCTTTGTCATAGCATATATCTGCCTTAACATTAGGCCCGCAGGCCCCGTAGATTTTGTCCTCATAGCGATGAAACCTTCAATCCAGCACTGGGCAAACGATTCGGACAATGCCCGCTCTAAGATTGAACAGGGGTTCAAGAATTGTGCTTTTTCAATTGAGGATTTCATCCTCCACTTCTGCATTAGAAAGTACCTGTGCAAGAACAACGAGACCTATTACGTGACAGACCTATCCAAGGGCTCTATGAGTGTTCGGAAAGCCAACGAGGATCGAATCAAACGGTATGAGCGATGGTATCCCCTTCTGAAGAAGGAGCTAATTCTGGTCGCGAAACCGAAGGCCCCGGTTATCGCGATCGGGCAACAGGTGCACGGATTCCTGAAAAAGAAAGAGGGTTCATTGCCCCGCGAGCTGGCAGGGTCGATTCTGCACTATTCGCAACAGGCAGGAGTAGGCAGAGAAGTTGCGCATACATTAAGGCCAAGGGAATACCGCAAGTTCTCCTCGAATGTCAAGTTGGACGATGTGGTCAATACGTCTGAGGCGGTAATGAAGGAAGGAAAGTTTGGCGAGACTTTAATGGTCGAGACGATAAGTCAGCTCAAGAGTAAACCCTGTCTAGGCAAGTCTGAAAAGAAACTAATGTTTACCTACAAAGCCCAGTTTGCTGCGATACGAAGGGAGTCCAGTTTCCATTAGACCAGGGGTGAGAGGATCGCGGCGATGCTCCCCCAATCTATGGCTTCAGTGAAAAGGGCCTTGAGTATTGAGCAGCTTGGAGACATTGGACGATAGAGCGCCTGTAGCCGACGCGTCTGCGCCGGACTCGCGGGGCTTCAACACGCGGACCCTTTGGGTTGTGCTGCTGTTTACGGTGGCATTGATCGCTGACGTATGCGCTTGGTCTGCTTTTCCGGAAATTTTCCCCTTTTACTTGTCGTGGATAATTTCCATGATTCCGCTTTGCGCGCTTGTGGCGGTTGAACGCAGGTCCGTAGGCCCCCGGGCCTTGTACGTCCTGCTTTGGGGCATCGGAGGAGTCGTTCTTGAACGTGCCCTTTGGATCATTATCCTCCATAATTTCCCAGGGCTGTACCGTGAGCTCAGCTTCGTCCACTTCCCGCTAATTTCGTTCAACTGGCTTCACGGCATTATTTTGCCATCGTTTGCGCTCGTCGGGTTCTCAGTTGGAGCGTTTGCCGGTTTGAGGTGGCCTGATGGGTTGCTTCTGCCCGGATTCCGTATCAGGACATTCCTATGGCTCCGGGTCTTAATCAATGTCGTTCTAATCACTCTCGTCATTAATCTCCTGACTTCTACAATCATATACGGTCTGGGTCATGTCCTCCCCGACACAACCAACGTCCGCGGCCTCGACTGGGCGGCCTTAGAGGACGAGGGCACAGATGAGGGCCCAATAGTAATAGACGACAGTACGCTCGAAGCTATCAGGAAAAACACGCCGCCTATTCGCGTCGGCAGTGTAGGGGGCTTTGGGGTCCTCGTCGGAACGGTTGGGGCTGTTATCGCATTCAGCATGTTCGATCTGGTTATCGTCCCTGTACTGCTCATTCTTGCTGCAATGTTCGCCGGAGCGGCATCCCAGGCGCGGCGAGTCCTTTTCTGGGGAGCGGCTGGGATGCTCGTCTGGCAAGTGGCGAGCATAGTCCTATTCTTCGTGTTACAGGTCCAACCGACACAACTGTTGTTCGGCGCCCTAATTCATAGCATATCGGCCGCAGGTGGATTGGAATTGGTAGGCTTTGCCCTGGGCGCGTGGGTGGGGATAAGATGGCCCGACAGCCTGGCACCCCACTGGCTGCCCTGGGTGCATGAGAGGTTTACCGGCGTCAGAAGCTTGGCCGTCCTGTCTACAGCGTGGGTCTGCGCAATTGTCCTCTTGTGGGCGGCGTCAAAGGTCGCAATACTTCTGATAGGCGACCCACTAGCCCCAACATGGATGAATCCCTCTTGATTCAACAGGGGCCTGGGACATGGTCCAACGCCCCGATTGTCATCGAGATACGCGCCAGGACTGACACCCTGGCGGTTCGCAGCCACAGTGCTGCTAGAGTCATTTAAGCCGCATGACACGCCCCTGCCCTCAAGATAACGCAGCCTCCGGCACGTCGCCTTAAGGACTGAGCAGCTTGGAGACACCCGAAGATAGAACCCCGGCGCCGGACACGTCCACCCCGGACCCGATGGCTCTGAGTTCTCGGCCGCTAAGGATTGCGCTGCTGTTTGTCGGTGCGCTGCTCTTATCTGCCGTTATTGTCTACGGGTTACCGCTGGAATTCGGTAGTGCTCTGGCCTCGTTCATCCTTGTTGCGTTTTTTGTAACTTTCCTGGCGGTCCAGCGGCGTTCCTTGGAAACCCAGACTCTGAGAGCTCTCGTATGGGGACTCGGAGGGGCCGCTTGTGAATTTGTCGGGTGGACCATTTGGGCAGTGGTGGACCAGTCGCTAGCCCAGGGCGTCGACTCCATCGTAGAGACTCCATCATTTGGAACGAGCTGGCTTCCATATTTTAGTATTCCATCCATGGGATTCATCATCGGAGCCTTTGCAGGTTTGAGGTGGCCCGACAGGCTGCTGCTGCCTGGGTTGCATTTCAGGACATTCAATAACCGCAGGGTCCTCATCAACCTCTTAGAGATAGCTCTGATCGCTATTCTATGGAGCTATCTCTTTCGACAGGGCTTAACCCACTTGGTCTCCAATAGAGCTTCCTGGTTTGTTTTGGGCATCATTATTTTCTCTTTAGTGTTTTACCCTGCTTTGTTAACCCTAGTGGCAATGTCATCAGCAGCGACGTCACAGGCAAGACGGGTCCTTCTTTGGGGAGCAGTAGGACTCTTGATCTCGCTGGTCTGGCTTTGATGAAAAACCCTCCAGCTGATGCAAAAGTCCCAATCCTGATGCAAAAGTCAGCCTAGCGTGAGGGGAGTTCGGCATCGTCTTTCCAGACCAACTTCCACCCATCCGGTATAATGTCGGCAGGGTGGTCAAACTCGGCTACAAAGACATCGCCTTTGTGGTCTCGGATGGAATACCAATGGTGGTCGGCATCATGCTCGGATGAACAATTGACTATGATGCGCACACCGTACTCGTTGGTCTCGTCGATGAAAACCCTGGCAATATGATTATTTTCTCCAAGGGCGACCTCAGACAACGGTCCCTGGTAATTGCTTTTCGGTAAGTCATTTTCATAATATCGCATCATTTATTCTCCCCTCTCCCTACGGCATAAGTCCCTTGTACCGCCGATACCCTGTATGGTATTGTACCATTATGAATGAAGTACAACAAAGAATAAAGGCGTTAGAGGCTAAGGGGTGGACACAGGCGGCCATCGCCGACGAGTTGGGATTGACGGTCAACGCCATCGTGAAGTGGAAGGCGGGCGACCGGATTCCCAACAACATGAAGTCCATATTGGCGCACCTGGACAGAGTGCTCCAGAAACGCCGAGTCCCCAAGCAACGTCGGTATCAGAAGGGGTCTCGGACGCGTAGTGCGAACACTGCGGCATGAACGTTGAGAAGGGACGGTTCTTGCGGGACCCGGCTCTAAGGAACGCTCTGTACGACAGCACCGACGGGCAGTGTATGCTCTGTGGCAGCGAGTTGGAGACGGGTTGGCACGCGGACCATATCACTCCTTGGGCCGACGTACAGAGAACCAACATATTCGAGATGCAACCCCTATGTCCATCTTGCCATACGACTAAGGGAGCAAAGGCGATGATGAACAACTTTTGGGACTCCATAGACCCCCGACAACTCCGGTCCGGCCAGCGCAACGCTATCGACGCGATATTCATGGGTGTGCGGAACAGCCAGAAGAACATCGCGATTGTCCTGCCGCCCGGCTACGGCAAGTCCGATGTGATTCGGGTGTCGGCTGCCATGCTGATGCTCCAGAACCTAGTGTGCAGGGCACTGATACTGGAACCTGCTGAGAACCTTCGGGGCCAAATCGTGGACCAACTGAAGATGAACGAGTCGGTGAAACGCTATCGGTTGCCGCCTGTCCTGGGCAAGGGCATCCGAACATACGAAGCCAAGACACCGCCCGTGAAGCCCTGGCCTCCTGGCCGGAACAGCGACGCACCATTTGTTTCTATGACGGTCCAGCTGGCCAATCGCCATCGAGCGTTTCTTGAGCAGTGGGTTGCCTACGAGAAGAGAAGGGCCAATGCGCCTGTTTTGGTGTTCGTGGATGAAGCCCATACCGGCAGTGACCAGAACGAATGGGGAGAGACCACTCGCGCCCTGCGGGATGCCGGTGCGGTCGTGGTGCTGCTGACCGGCACTCCTTATCGGTCGGATCGCAGACTCATTGAGGGCTTCTCCTGGAAGGAAGAGACGGTAAAACCCGTCAGGCTGGGCAGAGCGCGACAGGGCAGCTCCGGCGAGCGACTCGTGGACATCTATGAGGGCGAAACCACTATATTGAGATTGGTGCCCGATTACGAGCACACCCTACGTGCAGCTTGGGATGAAGATAGCCCACCGTCCCTATGCAAGCTCACACGTCTACTCTATGACTTCGATTTAGAATCCCATGACCGGCTTACCGGCGACGCCCTGCCGGACACCGCGCTATCACAAGTATCGCCGTGGCAGTTGGGCGGGAAGTTCGCCCGATTACTGCGGGAGGACGTTGTCATTGAGCACCTGTGCGGTGTGTTCGTGGAGCAATTGCGTTCGAAGCAACTCGAAGCCCCGGACGCGGCAGGGATCATCTTTGTCGGCAACAACGACAACTCCATTCTGGACCCTCTAGAACGGGAACATGCGTTGAAGGTCAAAGAAGTGCTGCGCCGTCTTGCATCTGATTTTGAAGTCTTGGTGGCCACGTCCGACGACTCCAGCGAGGGCATTGCTGCTCTGAAACGGTTTCAAGGGAGCGAGGAAGGGGGTCGGGTTGTCAAAGGCCAGGGGAATGTGGTGGTGGTCAAACAGATGGGTGGGGTTGGCTATGACGTGCCGCGTCTGAAGGTCTGCCTTGACCTCTCGGTCGTTCGACAACCCGGTCCTTTCGTCCAACGCGTGATGCGGATAGCCCGGACATGGCGGTACGGGGAAGGGGATAACGATGTACAGATGACGGCCGTCTACATCACGCCACAAGACCAGAAGGGGCAAGCCCTGTGGCAGCAATTTATCGACGATGAACACGGCGAGACCAGTCTCACCAACGTGGAGTACATCAAGACATTGCAGGCTGGCGAGCAACCTCGCCTAGGGGAGGAGTACGAGCTTATCGGCGTCCGTCCCGCCGACTACTACTCGGACACACAAAGGCAGGAATCGCCTGCGGAGTCTCTGCCGACGGTGATGAGGGTCATCCGCGCTGTCCCTCCGTTACAGGATTTGATGACGCACCCCGACATCGAGAAGGCGATACCTGGGCTTCGGGAAGCCTTGGGCATCCCGGCAGTCGAGCATCTGAGCGCCGAGGTCCGTCCAGAGGAAACTGTCGTGGTCGACGGCAACCAAGAACAGAAGGACGTGCAGGATCAGATAAACAAGGCGGCGCGGCGGGTCACGGCGCAAAGATTGGGACGACGGTACACGCCTGGAGACAAGGAGTTTGGGCCGATGGCCCGGACGGTCATGTACAAGCACAAACGGGTGCTGGGGATAGACAACAAAAAGCCGGAGGAATACACAGCGCAGGAGGCGGAACGCCTGTTGGCGGCTCTGTTGGAGGAGGAGCGAGAGAATGGTTAGGGAGTACACTGACCAGGACTTGGCGAGCATGGAAGGTCCGCGCGACCTTAAGGAGCGGGGCAGCATCCAGTGGTCGTGGCAGACAGTCAGCGCCCTTCAGCATATGTGGCAGAGTCTCCACCTAAACTATGAACACTACATGACGATACTAGGAGAAGCGCGGGAGCATCGCATCTGGGAGTCGATACCGCCCGATGACCCCTATGGCTCTGAAGCAAATATGCTCAAGCAGGTGGAAGTCGGGAACGACAAGGACGCACAGAAGCGCATGAAAGTACAGACCCTCGCGGCCACCGCAAGGAAGATACAACAGCACGGAGGGGACCGTCGCAGCGAGGATTTTCAAGGTTATCATGATAACCTTGAAAATCCAAAACGGGGTGCCGGTAGCGAATACATACTGAGCCTTGTGGCCCGCGACAACCCTGAATTCTTTGCCCGGGTAGTGTCCGGCGAGTTGTCGTTTACGTCGGCGGCGGCTATGGCGCGGGCCGCCGGGGTGGGCCTCCCGTCTCGCAAGCCCTCGGTCAGCCTCTCGGACAACGTGGAAAGGGTAGCCGACAGGCTGAGAAGCCACTACAGCCCTGAGCAACTGGAGCGAATTCGGGCGAGGCTTGACCACGAGCAAGCAGAATAGCCGGAAACTGGCATCCCCCCCGCTTGTAATCAGATACGCTGTATGTTAATATAGCTATAGATTAGCAAGAGGGAGTAATGCCATGACCGTTCAGCCACTCAGCACAGCCCTCGGCCCCCACGACTCAGACGACGGCGAGCAAGGCCGCCAGAACCGGGGCCTTGCGATAGCCATCCTGTCCCAAGAGCACATCCGCCCGGACAGGTTCGGCTACAAGGTGCCCTCCCAATCGGGCAACGGCGTCTACCTGGTCAACCTGGAGCACGGACCCTATTGCACCTGCCCTGACTTCGAGAAGCGCAACTTGGCTTGCAAGCACGTCTACGCCGTGGAAGCTCTCTTGAATCGCAGTGAGCGGCTGAAACAGGAACCGCCCCAGGCCGTGAGGATCACCCAGCCGTGGGCCGCGTACAACGAGTCCCAGATAAACGAGGGGGACCTATTCGCGACGTTGCTTCGGTCTCTCTGTGACACCGTTCCACAACCCCCTCAGACGAACGGACGGCCCCGACTGCTGCTCTCTGACATGCTCTACGGCATGGGTCTCAAGGTCTACTCGACTCTGAGCACCCGCAGGGCCATGTCCGGGATTCGGGACGCCGTGGCCAATGGCCGAATGCACAAGGAACCGTCCTTCAGCACCCCGATACGCTACTTCGAGCGGGAAGATGTGACGCCGGTGCTGCGCCAGCTGATTCAAGCCAGCTCCCTGCCCCTTCGGGACGTGGAAGTGGATTTCGCCATTGATTCCAGCGGGTTCGCGTCCACGGCCTACAACCGTTGGTTCGACCACAAGTACGGCGCGTCCAAGAAGGCGGTCAAGTGGGTGAAGTTGCACATCATGTGCGGGGTCCAGAGCAACATCATCACGGCGGCCGATGCAACGGCCTCGATGTCGGCGGACTCGCCGTACCTTCCCGACTTTCTCGCGGCCACCGCCGAGCACTTCCGCATCCGTGACGTTTCGGCGGACATGGCCTACTCCAGCAGGCGCAATCTTCACGCCGTTGCGGACGTGGGCGGCACCCCCTACATCCCGTTCAAGTCGGGCGCGGTTGCGAAGCCCAAGGGCGGCAAGGCCGACCCACTGTGGACCCAGATGTATCACCACTTCACCCTGCGGCAGGCGGACTTCAACCGGCGCTACCACCTGCGGAGCAATGTCGAGACCTGCTTCCACATGATCAAGGCGAAATTCGGCGAGAAGGTGAGGGCCAAGTCAGACACCGCTATGGTCAACGAGGTTCTCATGCGGGTCCTGTGCCACAATGTCTGTGTCCTGATTCGGGCCATGTACGCCCTGGGAATCACGCCCGTATTCGACGACGGGACTTTTGCATCAGAATCGGCCCTTGATGCAAAAGTCCTCGACGCCTAGGGGTTTTTCATCAAAGCCTCGCTGGTCTTGACAATCGTCCTAGGTTATGGGCTGTACTGGGTTGCAATCGACGAAATTATTCAAGAGATCGAGCGCTTGGAGTTAGGCATCCAATCAATCACCATTAAATTAAGCTACAGCATCTCCTTGCTCCCGTTTGTGGGTTTCTGGCTTGGCGTGTGGGCAGGGCTGCGGTGGCCGGACAGACTGGCGTTCCCTCGCGGTTTGTCCTGGATGCCTCCCAGGTCTGGCGCCATGAGAAACTTGGTTGCTCTAACTTTCTACTCAATCTGCGCCAGTCTCGTGTTCTGGGTAGCTGCGCTCCTGGCAATACTGATCACGGAGCCCAACGCATTCCTCTAAATCCGCTGACTCCGGTCCAGGGACGCCGACGGCTGAAATATTGGCCAAACCGCCAGACGAACGGGAAGGCGCCTTGGTCAAACGTTGTCTGGATTACCGCCATTGCGAGAAATATGGAGCGGCGGATTCCGTTCACGAGGCGAACTTGAAGACATCCATAGACACCGACTCCGAAGCTTTCGCCTCAACGCGCACCATTAGGCGGACTTTTTCCACGGTTTCGCGGCTGAAGGTTTGCTCGCCGCACCTGGCGCATACTTTGGCCGGAATGCCGTTGACTAAGACGTACCGCCCATCGACCTGAAACACTTCGTCAACCAGTTCTTCCCTGCTCTCATCGCTGCGGCATATCGGGCAGTCAGACATGTCAGTTCCTCCGGGAGTAGTTGCTCCATTGCCCAAGGTCCGGTTCATACAACGTGATTATTCTCAGCAGTTGAGTGGCCTCAAGGGATACCTGGATATGCAAAGGCCTCCCGGTGCGGGTAAAACCTAGTAGTAAGCAACTTGGGGAATACTTGTCATCCGGATAATCCTCAATGATGACTGCCTCCCGCCCGACCTCTCTAACTTCCTGTTCGCTGATGTTTCTCTCAATAGTACCACGGAGGGCGTGGCGAGAGAATTCAAAGTCGCCTCTGTCCAACTGAGAGCGAACTTGGGCAATGGACTTCATGCAGGACGTTTCATTTACTCTGCTGACGTACGCCCGGCTCCGAAAGGCCCAGCTAGGCAGCGTAGCGTTTGAGCAGGTTGCGGGCTATGACGAGGCGCTGGATTTCGTTGGTGCCCTCTCCGATTATCATCAGGGGAGCGTCGCGGTAGAAGCGTTCCACGGGAAGCTCTTTGATATAGCCTATGCCTCCGTGGATGCGCATGGACTCCATCGCCACCTCGTAGCATATCTCGCTGGCGTAGAGCTTGGCCATGCCCGCCTCCAGGTCCACCCTCTCGCCCTGGTCCTTCTTTTCGGCGGCCTTGTAAGTCAGCAGCCGGGCGGCCTCTATCTTGGTGGCCATATCCGCCAGCTTAAGCTGTATCGCCTGGTGCTGGGCAATGGGGACTCCGAACGCCTCCCTCTGCTGGGCGTACCGGATGGCGTGTTCGAAAGCGGCGGTGGCCACGCCCACCGCCCTGGCCGCTATGTTGATTCTTCCCGTCTCCAGGCCGCTCATCACCTGCTGGAAGCCTCGGCCTTCTTGTCCTCCCACCAGGTTTTCCACGGGAACCCGGAAGTCCCTGATGGTAATCTCGCAGGTGTCCAAGCCCCGATACCCCAGCTTCTTGAGGTGGCGCCCCACCTCGAACCCTGGGCCTTTATGGACGATGAAACAGCTCATTCCTCTGTGCGGGGGCGATGCGTTGGGGTCGGTTTTGGTCATCAGGGCAAAGGTGTCTCCGTGCTCGGCGTTGGTTATGAACATCTTGGAGCCGTTGATTACGTACTCCTCGCCATCCTTCACTGCCACCGTTTGAATGGACTGGACGTCGCTGCCCGCGTTGGGTTCCGTGAGAGCCAGCCCTCCCCTCATCTTCCCGGAGGCCATAGACGGCAAGAAGCGCTGTTTCTGTTCCTCTGTGCCGAAGTTGTTGACCACGTAGCTCATGATGTGGTGAGTGCCGATTACACCGCTGATGCTCATCCAACCTTTGGAAAGCTCTTCGAATATCATTGCGAAGGTCGTGTAGTCCAAGCCCATGCCCCCATACTCCTCGGGCACGGTAATCCCGAAGAGCCCCATTTCCTTCATCTTCTCTATGAGTTCAAAGGGCGTGGTGTCCTCCTCGTCATGCTTGGCCGCCACGGGCTCCACGTCCCTGCGCACGAAGTCGCGCACCATGTTGACTATCTGGCTTTGGGCTTCTTCCGGGGTTCTCGTAATGGTCACTGAAAACTCCTTGGCAGTGGCTGATAAGCGAATTCTGCTCCTAGCCGTCCTGGAGCGTGAAGCCTGCCCATTGTACTGGCCCTCCGTATGCGGTTTCAACCGGAACGGCTCGAACGCAAACGACGGCATCTCCGGTCTCAGGCAGGGTCGTTCAGTTCCCACGGACTCATACTGGGCAACGGACTTTAGCTAGGCGGTTCAGGACCGGTTTGCCCTCTTGCAATTCCCATCTTCAGGCGGCCGTATTCGGAAGCGATTTCGGCGCCCAGGATGAGAATAAACGCCGAGAAATAGGCCCAAACCATGAGTACCACCACTGAGGTGATGTTGCCGTACACCTGGTCATATTGAGCAAAGTTGCCGATGTACCATAAGAAGAGGGCCTTGCCACCCTCGAAGAGCGCCGCGGCAACGACTACTCCCAGCCATATATGCCGCCAACGAGTTTCGACGTTGGGCAGTATCTTGTAGATTACTGCGAAAATGACAAGGCTTACCAACAATGTAGGAAGCCTGAACAGCACGGAAACCACCGCCCCGCCCACCAGGCTTTCCAGAGCGGCACCGCCGATTTCTATGGAGGCTGCCCACTGGATAGCGCCGGTCATGCTTACGGAAAGCAAGAAGAGTAAAGAAACCCCTACGGCCATAGCCAGCTGTCTGGGTTTGTTCTTGTAGAAAGGAGGGTCCCTCGGCACGTCCCATGCCCGATTGACGGCGCGAGTGATGGACCCGAATACGGCGCTGCCGGCCCACAGCAAGCTCAGCAGAGAAGCGACGCCGGAGACGGCGCGAAATTTGACGACACCCTGAACACTGTCTCGAACAAAGGCTTCCGAGCCGGGCAGGTACTCCACAATGAACTCTATAACCTGCTCCTGCCTGGCAGGGGAGCCGGCCGCCATTCCAACGATGGCGGTCAAGCCCAAGACAAGGGGAAACAGGGAGAGAATGGTGTAATAGCTGACGGACGCCGCCATGTGAGTGGCGTCGTCGTCGCCCAAGTCCTGGACCACCCTGACCGCAAGGCGCACAGGCAGAGTCCTGCCCAGCTTGGTGGCTGCCAGCTCACGCTTTAGCTGCTCCACCCCCTGGCCAAAGACCTGCCCTGCCCGTTGAATTCCGTGAACGATTCCTATGATTGCCGTGATTACGGCGTTCATCCACACCCTTTCCGGCAAACGCCTTCAGCGCCGCTCCGACTGACCCAAAGCCGGAGGGTTAGTCAGCAGTCAGCTAAAGCCCCAACGAGTAAAAATTCTGACTGCGTCCATAAGAAAAAGGCCAGCTGCGCAAACCGGCGGCGGCTGGCCTTATTTCATCTTCCTGGCTTTTCAGAGTCGTCCTGAAGAGTCACACGTTCCGGTTTCTAGGACTTCTTCTCCTCGCCCTGATTGAAGGGAGCTTTGAGTACCACAGCGACCCCTCCAATGGTCCCGGAAACGGCGTCTCTCACCGTCCTGCCGGCGGCCCCTCCAATATTGTCGGCGGCTTCTACGGCACCGGAGGCGGCGGCGGAAGCGGCGTCTTCGGCCTTGACGGTGGTGGACTTGGCGGCGTCGATGGCGCCTTCCACGGCGCTTCTAGCCACACCTGCCAGGTCGCCTCCCACGTCAGAGGCGCCCTTGACGAGCCCTCGTGCGCTGTCGGTTATGGCTCCCAACACGTCAGCCCCTACTTCCTGAGCCCCCGTGGCGCTGCCTGAAACAATGGACTTGGCGGTGGCGGCAAGGTCGCTTCCCACGTCGTTGGCCCCTTGAATCGCGCCTTGGGCAATGCTGGCTGCCGCGTCTTCCAAACTCAAACCTATGTGCTTGGTTGCGGTGATGGCGCCTTCCGCGGCGCCCCGCCCGGCATCGGTCACGTCTCCGCCGACTTCACGAGCGCCCGTGATGGCGGCCCGGACGGTGGAGCTGATGGTGGCGGCGGTAACCGTCGTCACTTCTCCCACGCCTTCTATGCTGCCTATGACGGCGCCTTTTGCCGCTGAGCCTACGTCGGAGCCGACCTCTATAGCTCCCTGAACGGCCCCGGACACTGCATCCGTAACAAGACCGGTCGCTTCTCGCCCTATGTCCCTGACGCCCTGAAGCGCCTTGACGGTGCTCTCATGAGTGGTCTCTATGGTTTGTCCCAAGACGTCTCCGGCCCCTTTAACCGTTCCTACTATTGCGTTTTTCAGAGTGATGCCGATATTCCCTAGCGGCATTGCAGCCTCCTTTTCATCTATGCTCGGATGACTATGCGGTTGTATGCAGTATACCCATGCCGCCTAGGATGGGCAAGTTATACTATGTTCGCAGCGTCTCGGACTATTCCGGTTGTTGGGGAACAGGCGTAGGAGTATAATCGGACAAAGAGCATTGGGCCGCCGGTCCGGAGCGCGGCAAGCCGACCATGAACGAACTCCGGTGTCCACACTTCAGGTCGAGCTTGTCGAAATCCAGCCCAAGGCGCCCGCAGGCCTGCCGAAGGGACTCTAACAGGAGCCTGAAGAGGAAGCCGCATGCTGCTGACAATCGACATCGGCAACACCAACATAACCCTCGGTGTTTTTGACGGGCCCCGCCTCAAGTCCACGTGGCGCATCGCCACAGACCAGAGGCGGCTGACTGACGAGTATGGACTCCAGATTTCCGCTCTCCTTCCTCTGAAGGGCGTTGCGGCCAGCGCGGTTGACGGAGCATGCATCTGCAGTGTGGCGCCTGTCCTCACTCCCACCTTCGAGGAGATGTGCAGGGTCTATTTCAACGTGGACCCTCTCACTGTAACCGCGGGAGTTAAAACGGGAGTGCGCATCCTCTACGACAGCCCCAGAGACGTGGGGGCCGACCGCATAGTGGACGCCGCCGCAGCTTACCGTCTCTACGGAGGGCCGGCGGTCATGGTGGACTTCGGGACTGCGACAGTCTTCGACGCCATTACAAAGAGTGGGGAATACCTGGGCGGCGCAATCGCCCCCGGGATCAACGTTGCCGCCGACGCCTTGTTTCTCAGCGCCTCTCAGCTCAGGAGAGTGGACCTTGCAACTCCGGCTTCCGCCATCGGGAGAAACACCGTGATGGCGCTGCAGTCGGGACTGTTGTGGGGCCACGTAGGGCTTGTGGAGGGCATGGTGGCCCGGTTCAAGGCCGAGTTGGGGCAGGAGTCTCGTGTCATAGCCACGGGAGGTCTGGCCGAAGTGATCGCCAGGGAAACGGATGTCTTCGATGCCATAAACATGGACCTGACACTCATCGGACTCCGCCTTATCTATGACATGAACAGGGGCCCGGATTCGGGCCGGGAGGGCTAGCGTCGGAATGGTCTTGAAAGGCAAGAACGTGGTCCTGGGAATAACGGGAAGCATCGCCTGTTACAAGGCGCTGGACCTAGCGAGCAAGCTCGTCCAGGCCGGGGCTTCCGTAGACGTCATGCTCAGTTATGGGGCGTCCCAGTTCATCACCCCCCTCGCCTGCAGAAGCCTCACCCACAGGCCCGTGGTGACGGACATGTTCAACCCCGACTCGGAGCTCAGCGTGGAGCACGTGGCCCTTGCCAACAGGGCGGACATCGTTGTAGTCGCGCCGGCCACGGCCCACTTCATCGCCAAGATGGCCGCCGGACTGGCCGACGACCCCCTGACGGCCACCATCCTCGCAACGGCGGCTCCGGTCCTCGTGGCGCCCGCAATGGACGGCCACATGTTCGAGAACGCCGCCACCCAGGAGAATATTGCGACCATCACGAAACGAGGAGCCTTTGTCGTCGGACCCGCTGCAGGGAGGCTCGCCTCAGGACTGTCAGGAATCGGCCGCCTCGTGGAGACTCCCGAGCTTATGGGCAACATCAAGGCGATACTGGGGCGGACCGGAGACCTGGCCGGACGCAAGCTGGTGGTAAGCGCAGGCGGGACCGAGGAACCCATCGACCCGGTGCGTGTAATCACCAACCGTTCGTCGGGAAAGATGGGCTACGCCATTGCTGAGGCGGCGCGGGACAGGGGCGCCCAGGTCACACTGGTGGCGGCGCCCACCAGCCTGGATGATCCGGCGGGCGTGGAGGTCGTCAAAGTCGAGACGGCCTTGCAGATGCGGGACGCCGTTGGGCAAGCCGTGGCGGACGCTGAAGCCCTTATCATGGCTGCCGCAGTGGCGGACTACCGACCCGTGGAGACGGCGCCTCAGAAGGTCAAGAAGGGGACCGAAGACTGGACCATAGAGCTTCACAAAAACCCGGACATCCTGGGCGAGGCCAAGGGCAGCTTCGTGAAGGTCGGATTCGCAGCCGAGAGCCAGGACCTCCTTGCCAACGCCAGGGAGAAGGCGTCCAGGAAATCCCTGGACCTGATCGTGGCCAACGACATCACCGCCGAGGGCAGCGGCTTTGCGGTGGACACCAACAAGGTCGTACTGATAGATGGAGAAGGGAAGGCCGAAGACCTGCCCCTCATGCCAAAGTCTGACGTAGCCGACCGGATCCTGGACCGCGTCCGGGACCTTATCGCCGCACGCTCCTGAGCTAGCGGCCTGCGGCTGCTCTCCCTGGGCCGAGGGCGGGAGCCGACCGCTCGATGCCTGCCAATATTATGTTAAACCCCTGCTCCAACCGCATCTCAACCTCGGCGGCGCTGGCAGACACCGCACAGGGGACTTCAAACTCTTTGCAGGCGGCCAGAACGTTCATAATCGCCTCCTGCACCTCGGGGTCGTTGGGGCGTCCCGGCTTCCCCATGGACGTGGACATGTCCCCTGGGCCCGGCCAGACGGCCCCTATCCCTTGCTTGTTCCTCAAGATGTCCCGGATGTTCTTTACTCCCTGGGCTTCCTCCACTATGCCAATGAGCAGGATGTTGCCGTCGGGGTCCAAGGGCCAGAGGTCCGCCGCGTTGTAATACTCGGGGACGCTGAGACCCCAGTACCTGGCGGCCAACCGCAGCCACCAACCCCGCTGGCCTTCCGGCTCGAAGTCGGCCACTCCCGGGACTTGAGGGTATCTGGCGGCCACTGTGACAGCCAGAGCGTCTTCCGGCGTGTTGAGATGGGGCACCACCAGCCCAAAGACGCCTGTGTCAAGGGTCTGCTTGATCACCCATTGGTTGGAGGCGGCTTCCCTGGAGTTGGGCGGAATGCGCACGAAAGGCGCCACGTCGGGTTGGAGATTCCCCTTTTCGGCGATCTTCTTCCTGCTCAACAGGTACTGGAGAGACACCCGGAGCTGCTCGAAGCCGAACGCCTCGTGTTCAGTCTCCAGGATGATCATGTCGAAGTCGGAGTCGGCCACAAAAGTGATGTCGTCGATATTCCCGCTGGGCACGGTCCCCGTGCTGAAAACGGTTTTGCCCTGCTCAAGAAGCTCTATAGCTTTGTTCAACCTCAGTTTCTCCGCCATCGTCAACCTCCCTCGGTTAGTATCGGGTCATTGGCCCGCTTTTCAGAATCATCCGCCTGCCGTTTATTTTAACCCCTGAGCACGGGGTTCCGAGCGGCGCGTGTTTCATCCAGCCTGGCCATGGGTGTCAAGTGGGGGGCGCTCTTGACCAGGTCCGGGTCTTCGGACACCTCGCGGTCGATGCTTCTCATGGCATCTATGAATGCATCCATCGTCTCCTTACTCTCCGTCTCCGTGGGCTCTATCATCAATGCGTCATCCACTATCAGCGGGAAATACATGGTGGGGGCGTGGCAGCCATAGTCAAGCAACCGCTTGGCAATGTCCAGTCCCCTTACGCCCCTGGCTTTCTGGGTGCGCGGCGAAAAGACCACTTCGTGCATACAGGTCCGACGATAGGGCAGGTTGTAGACGTCCTCCAACCTTTTTAGAACATAGTTTGCGTTCAACACGGCGTTTCCGCTGGCTTCCCTCAGGCCCGGTTCTCCCATGGTGCGTATGTAGGTGTAGGCGCGCACCAACACCCCGAAATTGCCGTGAAAACCGCACACCTTGCCTATGCTCTTGTCAGGCGAGGTCAGCTCGTACACTTCCCCGCCGTCCCTTTCAAAGGGAAGGGAGACCGGAGCGGGCAGATAGGGCGCAAGGACAGCATTGGCGCAGACTGGACCCGAGCCGGGTCCGCCCCCGCCGTGGGGCGTCGTGAAGGTCTTGTGGAGGTTCAAGTGGGCGACGTCGAAACCCATGTCAGCCAGCTTGACGCGGCCCAGCAGCGCGTTCATGTTGGCCCCGTCGCCGTAGACCAAGCCTCCGGCCCTGTGGACGGTGTCGCAAAGGGCGAGTATGTTGGTGTCGAAGAGCCCAAGGGTGTTGGGCTGGGTGATCATGACTCCGGCCAAGGTGTGGTCAGCCACGGCCCTGAGACTGTCCAGGTCCATGTTGCCGTCGCCGTCCGACTTCACGGTCACCACTTCAAATCCAGCCATGGCGGCTGATGCGGGATTGGTGCCGTGGGCGCTGTCCGGTATCGCGACCTTGGTGCGATGGGCGTCTTCCCGTTCCCGGTGATAGGCGCGTATCATCAACATGCCGGAAAGCTCGCCCTGGGCTCCTGCCAGCGGGGCCAGGCTAGCCGCCTTCATCCCAGTGATTTCCGCAAGATAAATCTGGAGCCTGTAGAGCAGTTTGAGGGCGCCCTGGGCCTCCGAATAGGGCTGCAACGGATGGATCCCGGCGAAGCCGGCCATAAACGCCATCTCGTCATGAAGCTTCGGGTTATACTTCATGGTGCAACTGCCCAGGGGGTAGAAGTTGGTGTCGATGGAATAGTTCAAACGGCTCAGGAGGGTGAAGTACCTGACAACCTCCGGTTCGGTGATTTCGGGGAATTCCAGGTCCTGCCTCAGCAGCGCCTCGTCGGGCAAGGGCTGTATGGGAACGTCTATATCGGGCAGCGCAGCGCCGCGGCGTCCGGGAACGCTGCGCTCCATCAGCGTGGAGCGGTCCATCGAAACCCTGGCGCCGCCGGTCACTTCGCCGCCTCCTCGAGAGCTCCGGCCAACGCCTCTATCTCTTCACGGGTGTTCATCTCCGTAACGCAGACCAGCATTCCGTTTTCCACCTGGCCCGTTATGTCCAGACCGCCAACGATATTTCGTTCCAGGAGAGAGGCGTTGATCCGGGAAGGCGGCAAGGGACAATTCACGACAAACTCGTTGAAGAAGACGCCATTAGAAGGCACGGAGTAGCCCGGTATCGAGGCGATTAAAGAGGCGGCGTAGTGGGCTTTGTGGTAGCAAAGCTCCGCCACTCGCCGCAGTCCCTGTTTCCCCATAGCGGCCATATAAACGGTGGAAGCCAGCGTCATAAGAGCCTGGTTGGTGCAGATGTTGCTGGTGGCCCGTTCCCGCCGGATATGCTGTTCCCTGGCGCTCAAAGTGAGCACGTAACCGGTGTCGCCCCTGGCGTCCACGGTCCTGCCGGCTATTCGACCGGGTATCTGGCGGACATACTCCATCCGGCTTGCAAAAAGCCCGAAATACGGACCTCCATAGCTGATGGGTATGCCCAGGGCCTGTCCCTCTCCCGTGACAATGTCAGCGTTATACTTCCCGGGGGATTTGAACAGCGCCATCGCCATGGGATTCGCCGACACGACGAACAGCGCTCCCGCATCGTGGGCCTGCTTCTCCAAGCCGGACATGTCTTCCACGTAGCCAAAGAAGTTGGGGTATTGGACCAAGAGACACGCCGTTTCCGGCGGCACAGGCGAACCCGCCTGTAAGTCCACCACCTCGATGGACTGGGGCGCCGTGTACGTCGCCAGGACCTCACGATAGATCGGGGAAAGGGTGTTAAGGGCCGAAACGTTCCGGCGGCCCGTGATCCTGCAGGCCATGAGCGCGGCCTCGGCCAGAGCCGTGGCGCCGTCATACATGCCTGCGTCGGCGACGTCCATCTCAAGCAGGTTGCAGACCAGGGTCTGGAAGTCGAAAGTGGCCTGAAGGGTCCCCTGGCTGACCTCCGGTTGGTAGGGCGTGTAGGCTGTGAGGAACTCACCACGGCTGATGACAGCCCGGACGACGCTTGGAATGAAATGGTTGTATGCCCCGCCGCCCAGGAAGCATGACCGCTGGCCCAGGTGCCTGTTCTCCTCGGCGAGGGCGGCCATCTCGCGTCTAAGCTCAAGCTCCGACATGGGAGCGGGCAAGTCCAACCGCGGATCCCGTAGGGCTTCGGGAATATCCCTGAACAGATCGTCTATCGACGCTGCGCCCACGACTTCGAGCATGTAGCGCCGCTCGGCGTCTGTGTTGGGTATGTAATGGTTAGGCGCTCTTCCGGTCACTGCTGCACTCGGCGCTTCGCCAAGTCTCCTGTCTCAGACCCGCTAAAGACTTCTGGACTATTATAGCCGAGCGTACAGGGCAGGGCTTGGGGCCGTCAGCCGGATGACTCGGCCAGCAGGTTTTCGTACTCACCGGCCGTCAACAGACCTTCCAGTTCCGACGGGTCGGAGAGGTTCACTCTTAGAAGCCATCCCTTGCCGTAGGGGTCGTCGTTGACCATCTCTGGGCTGTCCGCAGCCTCCTGATTGGTCTCCAACAATTCTCCGCTCACCGGCGAAAAGAGGTCGTTGACCGCCTTTACCGACTCAATCTCTCCGAACTTTCCAAACTGCTCAAGCCGGGCGCCTGGCGAGGGCAGGTCTAGGAAGACCACGTCTCCCAACTGGTCTTGGGCATAGTGGGTGATGCCAACAACGCCGGTGGTCCCGTCCTCTCGTTTGACCCACTCGTGCTCCTTGGAATATTTCCTGTCGGTTGGGTTCATTTTGAGGAGCCTCGGGAGTAGAAAGGCATGTCCACAACTTCCGCCTGAGAGAGTTTACCACGTATGTCAACAACGATTTTGCGGCCCGGTTCAGCCGCGTTGGCCTCCAAATATCCCATTGCAATGACCCTGCCCAAAGTGGGTGAATGGGTCCCGCTGGTCACGCGGCCGACAGTCTTCCCCTCAGACAGCAATGGACAGCCGTTTCGGGCGATGCTGCGCCCATCCACGTTCAGCCCCGCCAACCTGCGTGCGGCGCCCTCCTCCAGCTGACGTCTGACAACGTCCGCGCCTACGAAGTCGTGATCAAGCTTGGCGAACCTGCCGAGGCCCGCTTCTATAGGCGTGGTCATGGGGTCTATATCGGCGCCGTGGAGCGGAAGACCGGCCTCCAAGCGCAGCACGTCTCTGGCGCCCAGGCCGCAGGGCACAGCTCCCTGTTCCATCAAGGCGCGCCAAAGGTCAGCGGCCTCTCCCGCTGCGACCGTCAGCTCGAATCCGTCTTCTCCTGTGTAGCCGGTGCGTCCCACGAAGGCGTCGATGCCGGCCGCCGTTGTACGGGTGGAAGCGAAGAACCTGAGAGACGACATATCCAGGGCGCTGATTCTTCCCAGGGCTTGTTCAGCCAGGGGGCCCTGGAATGCGATCATAGCCGTGTTGTCGGTGATGTCGGCAATCGACGTATCAGGGAACTTCTCCGCTGCCCAACCCTCAAGCCAGTCCACTATGCGCGGCCGATTGGATGCGTTGCAGACTAAGAGGAACTCCTCGTCGGACAGGCGATAGAAGACAACGTCGTCCATTATCCCGCCCTGCTCATTGCATATCAGGGCGTATCGCGCTCTCCTTGCCCTCATTGCGGATGCGTTGGCGGTGGTGACCCAATCGAGTAAGTCCGAGGACTGGCGGCCCTTGATTTCCAGCCGGCCCATGTGGGATACGTCGAAGATTCCCGACGTGGACCTTACCGCACGGGCCTCAGCCAATATCCCCTGGTATTGTATGGGCATTCCCCATCCGGCGAAGGGGACCATGCGAGCGCCGAGGGAAACGTGAACGTCATAGAGGGCGGTGTGAGACAGCCCGTCCGTCACCGTATGGGGCCTGCCGGGAGCTGACTGGGACAATCCGTCACGGCTAAAAGGCCCTAGTCGTCGTCGCCCGCATGAATCTTTGCCGCTTCGCCCTCAGGGGACGATACCTCAAGGCCGTAGTTGATGGCGTAAAGCCTGGCGTATGTGCCTCCCTTGGCCAGGAGTTCATCGTGACTCCCCACCTCAACCACTTCTCCCAGGTCGAGCACTACGATTTTGTCGGCGTTGCGTATGGTTGAAAGACGGTGGGCTATAACCAGAGACGTCCTTCCCTGCAGGACCTGGCGCAGGGCGCTTTGAATGAGCAGTTCGGTTTGAGTGTCAATGTTTGCGGTGGCCTCATCGAGAATCAGCACCTTGGGGTCTCCAACGATGGCCCTTGCGAAGCTCAATAGCTGCCGCTGGCCCACGCTCAGATTGATTCCACGCTCCGCCAACATGGTTTGGTAGCCGTTTTCCAGTCCCATGACGAAGTCGTGCGCGCCTACGGCCTTGGCCGCGGCCTCCACATCTGCATCCGAGACTTCCTCGTGGGAATAGCGGATGTTCTCCATTACGGTGCCCGTAAACAGGTAGGGTTCCTGCAGCACCATGCTCATCTGGCTCACCGCCGACTGGCGCTTGACCGTTTTCAGGTCGTACCCGTCGATCTTTATGCTTCCGCCGGTTACGTCGGCAAACCTGAGCAGCAATGTAACGAAGGTGCTCTTACCGGCCCCTGTGGCTCCAACCAGAGCCACAGTCTCTCCGGCCTCGATGTCAAGGTTCACGTCTTTCAGGACCTCTATTCCGGGAACGTAGTGGAAGTTGACGTGCTCGTACTGGACGCGTCCGACTATCGGCGGCATCTCCTCCGCGTTGTCGGCGTCCTTCACCTCAGGCTTGAGGTCGATGATTTCGAATATCCGTACTCCCGCGGCCATGGCTCGCTGGAGCTGGCTGTACTGCATGGCGAGGTGGCGCACGGGCTCCACGCTGCGTTGAATGTACATGGTGAAGGTGAGCATGATCGCCCAGTCGAGGGAGCCGCCCAGCACGCGCTCACCCCCGAGAACTATGACGACCCCGATGGCGAAGCCCATCAGCACCTCAACCATGGGATTGAGG
This sequence comes from Dehalococcoidia bacterium, assembly GCA_965237875.1. Classification (GTDB taxonomy): domain Bacteria; phylum Chloroflexota; class Dehalococcoidia; order Lucifugimonadales; family JAGWBF01; genus DAOUJI01. The sequence goes on along the minus strand of CBDEGP010000002.1, from coordinate 66,036 downwards.
GCGCCGGAGAACCGGCTGGCCTCCATGTTGGCCGCCAGATATTCGCCGTTGAGAGCATCGAAGTGCCTCAGGTTCCGGTCCTGCCGGTTGAGGCTCTCCACGACCCGAATTCCCGAGATATTCTGGTTATACTCTCCGTTGACCATGGCTATAGCCCTTCTGATGCGCATGAAGGACTTCTTGGCAAACCTCTGCCAGTAGAAGAGCAGTCCCACCAGGACGGGGAGCATGGCCATGCATATGAGAGTAAGCTGCCAATCTATGAACATCATGATGACCAAAATCCCCACCAGGCTGAGCATGTCGGCCAAGCTCTGTACGAAGAGCTCGAAGGCTTCCTGGATCTGGATCAAATCGCTGGTGTTCCGGGACATGATCCTGCCGACCGCCGTCCTATGGAAGAAGGAGGGAGACAGCCTCTGGAGGTTCCTGAACATCTGATTGCGGAGGTCGTAGAGGATTCCTTGACCCACTTTGGGCATGAAGGCGAACTGCACATAGTTGGAGAGGAAGTGGATGACCACCACTCCTATGAATACAGCGCCCATGGTGTGGACGCCCCTCGTGTCTCCGTCATTCACGAACCTGTCGATGCCGATAAACAGCAGAAGCGGCAACGTGACGTTGGCTGCTACATAGACCAGAACGCCGGCGATGGCTATTCCGATGTTGAGCTTCTTATCATGCACGTAGCGAAGAAGCCGTGTGACCACTCTGTGGTCATACGCTGCGCCCGTAATGCCCTCATCCGAAAGGCCCTCCAGATTGGCGGCGCGAAAACCGTCGGACTGGAGGCCCCTGACGCCTCCCATCATCATGCCGCCGCCCATTCCTCCGCCGAAACGCATTAGCCGGTCCCTCCATCCCGGGCCACAGGAGCAGGGCTGACGTTGGCGCCGTCTCCGTTGGAACGGACCAGTGTGGCGTCCATCAGGACTTCCTCCTGCGGCTTCAGCTGCAGTTCATATATCTCTCTGTACATGCCGCCCTTTGACATGAGCTCTTCATGGCCGCCCTGCTCGGCCACTTGGCCGTTATCGAGCACCATGATGATGTCCGCTTCCCGCACTGTGCTCAACCGGTGGGCGATAACGAACGTGGTCCTGCCCCTCATCACCTCTTTCATCGCCTGGTGAATCTGACGCTCAGTCTCAACGTCCACGCTGGAGGTGGAGTCGTCCAGCACCAGGACCGGAGGGTCAATGAGTATGGTGCGGGCTATGGACAGTCGTTGCCTCTGCCCGCCAGACAGAGTGACTCCTCTCTCACCCACCCAAGTGTCGTAGCCGTCGGGCAAGCTGGCGATGTGGTCATGGAGTTGGGCCGCCTTGGCCACCTTGACCACGTCGTCCATGGTTGCGGCGGCGGCTCCGTAGCCAATGTTGTCTCTGATTGTGGCTCCGAAGATGAAAACATCCTGCTGTACGATGCCTACGTTTCGTCTAAGGGACTCCAGAGTAAAGTCCCTTATGTCTTCACCGTCTATGAGCACTCGCCCGTCCGTGGGGTCGTAGAAGCGCGGCAGCAGGTTCACCACAGTGCTCTTCCCGCTTCCGGGGGCGCCTAGAAGGGCTACAACAGACCCCTGGGGGATGTCGAACTCCAGGTCCTTGAGGGCAGGTATCCCAGGAGCGTAGGAAAAGCTCACATTCTCGAAACGCACATTCCCTTCGGAACGGCCTACGTGCTTTGCCTCGGGTTTCTCGACCACAGGCGACATGGCGTCAAGGATGGTGAAGAGCCTCTTGCCCGATGAGGCTGCCCTGGCGAAGCTGTTGACTATGAAGGGGAGCATCCGTATTGGGGCGTTGATCTGGTTGAGGAGCAGAACAAAGATGGTGAAATCGCCTGCGTCGATGCCTCCATTGATGATCTCCAGCCCCCCATACCAGAAGAGTCCACCCAGCACCGTCGTGAAGTAAAGGGTCATCCAAGCGCTCTCAGTGCCCTGGAGACGCTCCGATTTATAGTACTGGTCCCTGAGTTCACCCACTTTTCTTTCGTACTTCCGGCCCTCGAAGTCCTCGCTGGCGAAGGCCTTGACGACGTGCATCCCAGCCATGTTTTCCTGCAGGACAGTGACCGACTCTCCCATGATTTCCTGGGTTTGCGTCCAGTATTCCCTGCCCTTGCGTCCCACGATTCCGGCCCTTATGGCAACGAAGGGCGCGAAGGCCATGGCGATGAGGGTGAGCTCCCAGTTGATGAACACAAGCCAGATTGCCATCGCGAGCAGCCTCACTCCCACTTCGATGGAGCGGACCAGACCCATCATGACAAACCGGCGCACCGCCTCAACGTCGGACGTGGCGTTGGACATCAGGCTTCCGGTGTGCTCCCTGTCGTGGAAGGCGAAGCTCAGATGCTGGAGCTTGTCGTAGAAGGAGTTGCGCAGGTCGTAGGCGACTTTTTGGGCAAGGGTGTCCACCAGGTAGGTGCGAACCCCGTCCAAAGCCCCCCGGGACAACCCCACCGCCATCAGTATGCCCGCCCACATGATGAGAGTGGAGCGGCTTACGTCGCCGAGGGAGATTATCTTGTCTTCGTCGCGCACCACCAGCAGGTCGACGGCGTGGCCGATTATCCAGACGATGCTGACTGCGGCGGCGATGGAGCCGAAGAAAGCGATGTACGCCACCATCAGGCGCTGCTTGTAGCGCCATGCCATGGCGGTGATTCGTATCAGCGTATCCATCGTTAAAGGCGGGGTCCGGGCCGGACCCAGTCCGGCAGGAAGAGGCCACGTCTGCCTATTATTAGCAAACGAATTATAATACTATCACACGACTATACACAACCTTATACGGGTCGACCTTACGCCCTTTCACCGCGGGCGGCGGCCCATCGCGGGAAGCCGTTCAGGAAGCGGCGGTTAAAGCTGGAATATCTTCTTGTAGATGGCCGGCGAACCGGGGGCATGGGTCATTACCGCCCGCATCTCCGCCGACTTGGAATTGGAATCCCGGGCCTTGAGCCATTCCTCGGTCTTAGAGACTTCCGTGTTTTCGAACTCATAGATGGTCCCGTACTTGGGGTCACCCTCCACTGAAACGAAACGGCGCCCTCGGATGCAGCCCGGCACGGCCTCATACCCCGGAATATAGATGTTGTTGTACCAGTCGTTGAACTCTGACTCGGCCTCGTCGGGCACGCTCATCCGACCTATCTGGAGGGCGGGAGCCAGGTCGTCCGCCGCCGTTGCGTCCGACAGCCGGCCGGGATGAATCAGCCGGTAGATGTAGCGGACCACGTTATGTCCGATGATCAGCGGGGACATCCGCTTGGTCCACTCGGTGGGATTGTCCCTGAGCTTAACGAACTCCGGGCTGTCCCAGACTTCCGGCGACTCCATCTCGTAGACGGCCAGGTACTTGGGACCGCCGCTGACGGCTTCATACCTGGAGCTGTTCAATATCCCCGGCACAGCGGTTACCTCGGCCAGGTGCTCCTCGTTGTACCAGCGGTTGAACTCTTCCTCTTTGTCGGCGGAGACGTCCGTCGCGATCATGAAGATCCCCGCCCCTTTTCTATTGGTCATTTCCACACATCCAGACTAAGTTTGGGCATATTGAGTCCGGGGCCGCCTACAACTGAAAAATCTTCTTGTATATGGCGGGAGAGCCTTTGGCGTGGGTCATCCGGGCCCTGATTCCCTCAGACCTGGGATTGGACTCTCGGGCCTTGAGCCATTCGGGGGTCTTTGAGACTTCCGTATCTTCCAGTTCGTACACCGTGCCGTATCGGGGTTCCCCCTGGACTGAAACGTAGCGCCTGCCCCGCAGAACGCCGGGAACCTTTTCGTAGTCGGGGATGTAGATGTTGTTGTACCAGTCGTTGAACTCACCATCCAACTCGTCTGGAACGCTCATCCGGCCTAGTTGGATGGCCGGAGCCAGATCGGCTTCAGCAGCGGCCGGGTCCGGGTCTGCGGGATGGATCTGATCGTACACATACCGGGCGAAGTTGTAGCCGATAACGCTGGGAGACATCCTCTTCGACCACTCGCTGGGGTGGCTGGCGAACCTTTTGAACCCTTCCTGCTCGGCATACACGCCGGCCGTTTCCAGCTCATATATGGCCAGGTACTTGGGGCCGCCCTGGACCGCTTCATAACGGGCCCCGTTCAGGACTCCCGGAACAGACGTTACGTCCCCCAGGTGTTCCTCGTTGTACCAGCGGTTGAACTCCTCTTCCTTGTCCGCAGGCACATCCGCCATAACCAGCAGAAGCCCGGCGCCTTTACGTGCCATTTCCTCACTCCTTGAATGTTTTAGAGGCCCGTCCTCACAGCAATGGGGCCATACGTTCTATAGAGACCTTTGCAAGGCCCCCCGCACACAGCCCCCGTTCACCCTTATCTCAATCTTCCCCCGTCAAGAGACCTTTGCGCAACCCCCTCTCCCTTTGGGAGAGGGCCGGGGTGAGGGCGTTCCCCAGCTTCAGGCAAGACCCTGGATTCCGGCCTCCGCCGGAATGACGGAGGTTATCCAAAGGTCCCGTCAATGGGGAAGAGGTTTTGGTCTCCGATAGGGCAGACGGTCGATGCATAGAGAGTGGTCGGTCCAAACCAGGCCCATCGCTTCCATGCAGGGACTAGAGGCGCCAGACTTCCCCCTCCGGCTGCTCGTCCGAGAGCTTCCACTGGGGGATGGTAAGGCCCTCGCCTTCGTCCTGATAGACCATCTGCACCCTCTTCCCGATGGCGCAGTTTTCCTCCTTCTCAGAACCGAAAACGTCGTCTACAAGGTTGGCGGTGACCCTCAATCCGTCGTCGGGCGTGGGTTGGCCTCTCTGTTCGTCCAACTCCACCAAGACTATGGCAAAGGGCGCGAACTCTTTGAACCCCGTCATTACCGTATGGGCGACTATTTGATAGCTGTAGATGGTCCCCTTGCCGCTGACCTCCTGCCATTCCCACTCATAGGACGGGCAGAAGGGGCAGCCGTGGCTCGGTTCTCCCCGCATGAGTCCGCAGGCCGTACACTTCTTGACCACCAGCTTGTGGTCCTTCGCCGCTTCGAAATAACCGGAATATTCCGTGTCCTGCACGGGTATGTTCAATCTCAGGTTCCGGTACTCGTAAATGGGCATGCTTATCTCCTCATGATCAGGGCCGAACCCATGGACGGGTTGCCCCATCCCATATTCATGGATGTCTCGGCGTCTTTCACCTGGCGGCACCCCTTTTCGGAGTAGTCGTAGGTGTGCTCGCCGTTCTGCCAGTTGGGGCAGTAGTCGTCCGCCAGTCCCCGGAGCTGCCGGACGTTTTCGATGACCATGTTCATGCCGTGGGTGTATCCCTCGCACAGGTGGCCGCCGCTGGTGTTGTTGGGCCTCTTGCCTCCCAGATTGATCACCCCGCTGGTGACGAAGTCCTTGCCTTCGCCCTTCTTGCACCATCCGTAGTCCTCGAACTGGAGAAGGGTGGTGAACGTAAAGGCGTCGTAGCAGCCCGTCACGTCCACGTCCTCGTGCTCGATTCCGGCCAGGTCGAAAATGCGGGGGCCTATGTGGTAGCCCGCGACGCGGGTGATCGGGCCGCGCTGGTAGTGAGACTCGCCGCCCCACTTGGTGCCCCGGCCCTGGACCGCTCTGATGTGTATGGGCTTTTGCTTCAGGTCTTTCGCCCGCTCCGCTGACGTAACGATCAACGCCGTTGCATTGTCCGTCTCAAGGCAGCAGTCCAACAGGTGAGCGCAGGGACGTATGATCCACCTGGAGTTGAGCACGTCGTCCACCGTCACTCGCTCGGGCATGATGGCCTTGGGATTGTTGGAAGCGTGGTTGCTGTGGGCTACCTTTATGGCCGCAAGATGCTCGCTCCTGGTGCCGTACTCCATCATGTGCCGGGTGAAGGTGTAAGCGAAGTTCTGGACGGCGCTCTGAAGGCCGTAGGTCCTTTTGCCTAGGTCAGCGCCGGAGACGGGGGCGGCTTGCCGGACTCCCGTGCCGCCTATGCGCACCTGGGAATATCCGTTCATGGACCTGAATATCGCCACCGTATCGCACATTCCGGCTTCGATGGCTCCAACCGCCAGACCAACCAGGGCCTCCGTGCTCGAACCTCCGCCGGAGCAGTCCATGAAGAAATTAAGCCGCACGCCCAGATCGAACATTATGGTGGTGGAGGTTGTGGAGTCTCCGCCGTGGTAGCTGAGCATTCCGTCCACCTGGTCGGCGTCCAGGCCGGCGTCATCCATGGCATGCTGGATGGCCTCCACGGCCATCGCCCGCGTGGTGCGTCCGGAGTTCTTGCTGTACTCGGTCTCGCCGACTCCGACAATACAGTATTTGTCTCGATGTTCCCAAACCATACTGAATTCTCCTGTGGAATTATGGAGGCTGTTGGGCGCCAGGTGTCATTATAAACAAACCTGGAGAAATGACAATACGACGCACGCCTGGCCCGCTCCCGGCCTAGAAATCGGCGGAGTCCCAGACCAGCGCGGCGGCTCCAAGAAGGCCCGCATCGTCCCCCAGCGGACTGACCGAGATGGTGAATCCCAGCTTCTTGACGTGGTCCATGACGTGGGCGTCCACGTAGCTTTCCACAATGGGCCTCAGCCGCTCCCACTCCTGGGAAACGCCGCCGCCCACAACGATGCGGTCGGGGTTGAAGGAGTGGAGGATTGTGACAAGCCCGCACCCCAAGGCCAAGGCCGCCTCCTGGACGACCCCCACAGCCAACATGTCGTTTCGCGAGGCCGCCAGGAACACGGTTTTCGACGTGATGCGGCTCAGGTCTCCCCCCGCCATTTCGGTCAGCGCCGAGGGCTGTCCGAACTGAAGACGGCGGACGGCGTTTGCCGCAATCGCCGTCCCTGAAGCCAGGGCTTCAAGGCAACCTTGGCCCCCGCATCCGCAGGGTGGTCCATGAGGATCGACGCAGATATGCCCCAACTCCCCCGCCATCCCATAGGCGCCGGTGAAGAGCTTGCCGTCCGTCACGACGCCGCCGCCTACGCCGGTGCTGATGGTCAGGTAGACCAGGGTCTTGGCCCCGGCGCCCAACCCGAACCGGAGCTCGCCAAGGGCCGCCAGGGTGGCGTCGTTTCCCACGTACACAGGCCAAGGATGCTTGCTCTCCCAATACGACTTCAACGAGAACCCGTCCAGGCTGGGAAGATGGGGAGGCGCATACATCACTCCCGTCTCCGGATCGACAGGCCCGGCCAGAGCCAGGCCGACGCCCTGAACGGGCCTGGGAGCCGCCTCGTCCGCCGCTTCTTCCAGCAGGGCGTCCATGCGCCTGAGCAGACTGTCCCTGGACTCCCTTCCCTCCGTCGGAATGCGTTTTCGCCACAAGACGGCGCCTGAACGTTCTATGAGGGCGATTCTCAGCAGCGTGCCGCCCAGGTCTATGCCTATAGCCAACGGTCCGCCGGTCTGGGTTGTCATGGAGTCTCGGCGCCTCCTGCGGATGACGACAATGCGTCCAGGGCGCTACGCAAATCAGCCTCGTCTATGGGGCCTTCCCACCGTTCGACCACCCTGCCTTCGGAGTCGATGAAGAACTTCACCGGCAGTCTGGCCACTCCATAGCTGATGGCCAGAAGGCCGTCCGAGTCCCATACATTGGGATATTCCAGACCGAACTCCTCGATGTGACCCAATGCGCCGGTAATGTTCTCGTCCACACCCACACCGATAAACTCCAGGCCCGGCCCATGCAAGTCTCGATACACCTGGCCCAACGCCGGGGCCTCGTCGCGGCATGGCGGGCACCAGGACGCCCAGAAGTCGAGGAGCACAACCTTTCCCTTCAGGTCTGAGAGCCTGATTTCAGCGCCCTCCAGACTTTGCCTGTGGAAGTCCGGGGCCGCTTTTTGCTCTATGGCCACTGCGCCAAACTCACTCACGACCCCCAGACCGCCGGGAGTCCCCCCCGATTCTGCCAGAGCCCATCCCAACACGGCGAAAAGGGCGGCCAGCGGGACCGCCGCCCCCGCTATCAAAAGGTTCCGTTTGCGGTTGTCGGCGCCGCTTTCAACGGCGGCCGGCAAGCCTTGCTCGCTCATCCTGGCCCCTATCCTTGGCCGGAGTCCATGCGCCTGTAAATCAGCGTGGATTTCAGCTCATCCCGCCTGGCATTGTATTCATCGTCCTCAATCCCGCCTGCGTCGCGCAAGTCGTCGAGCCTGGCTATCTCTCGCACTATCTCAGCCCGGTCGAGTTCCCGGTCCGGGTCCGGCTCCGCATCAGGACCCGCTCCGGCCAGCGCCGTGCTCCGCCGCTTCCCGACGATCACATAGACCAGAAGACCCGCCATGATTGCCCCAACCAGCGTAGGCAGCGCCGCCTTCAAGTATGGCCCATCGGCGATTCCGTCCCGAATGCGGCTGCCCAGGGACGGCTGTGGAAGTCCGTCCAGTCCTATGTCAAAACGGGAACCCGCCGGGACGTCGGACGCTTCCCATACCGAGTATTCTTGCCCTCCCAGGTCCAACGGGGCCGTGGCCGTGAGAGACTCCGAGAGCTGAACTTCACCCGTGCCGGCCTCCACCAGAAGCCTGAAAGTCCTTGCGCCCATGGGAAAAGAATGGGTGAACTCCATCGAATCCCCATCATAGGGCATCCGATAGCTGTAAGACACCCGGTGCTCTCCCGGCGCAACGGGCGCCGAGATTGCAAACCCGGTCCCGACGGTGATCACCTGGCCCCCGGGCATATCCGAGGCCACCTCCAACTCCACAGCCTCCGGGGGCCTTGAGAAACGGAGGAACTGCATCATGGCAGGCTGAGACAGGTCGGGAATGAAGGCGCCGTCGGAGGCGTTTACCAGGGACACCACCTCGATGGCCGTTATGCTGTCATTGGATTCCCCGGCCCCTCTGAGCAGAAGCACGTCCGACTCCACGACGATGTCCTCTATCGAACCCGTCGGCTCATAGACGACGACCTCCACCGGCGCCAGCAGAAAGTCAGGCTCAAGGTTGGCGCTGTAGAGTATGTCCACATATCTGGCGGCGACGGCATAGGAGCCCCCTTGAACGACCTCCACGCCGGTGAACTCAAAACGACCGTCGGAGTCCGTCGCCGTCCTGGCCACGTTGACTATCCCCGTATCGGCTATGACGTGGAGTGTGACGTCAAGGCCGACGGGCGGTTCCGAGCCTGACGACCCGTTTACAATCCTTCCCGATATGGTGGAAATCTCCTGAGCGTCAGCACGCCCGGAAAAGGTCAATGCGGCGGCGAGCGCCAACCCAACGACGGCTAAAGCCCCATAAACCGGCGCACGGGACGCGCTACGAAGCCTTGCCATTGTTCTCATGGCTGCCCGGCGCTTCTTCCTGCGGCCCGGTGGACTCTTCCGCATTCGGGCGATGGTTTTCCGCCGCCGACCTGGCCGCAAGAATCTCAGCTTCCAACTCAGCGTCCGCCTCTTTGAACTTGATGTCCCTTTCACGTAGAAGCGAGGCTGCCCGGACCCGATAGTCCTTGAGACGGTCTCGATATTCTTCCTCGTCCACCCGGCCCAGTTCCCGTTCCAGCTGAAGCGTCCGTATTTCGTTGAACGCCGCTTCCTCGGCCCGGGTCATGCCGGGGCCGGAAGCACGGGACGGCTCTTGACGGCGCCTGGACTTGACGAAGGGATATATAACCACTCCGATGGCGAGAAGAGCTAGGAGGGCTCCGATGATTATTCCCAAGTCACTGCCGGCCGATCTGAATCACGACCCGATGATGCGGGCGTATTGAGATTTTATCACTCCCGCGTATAGAGACCTTCGCGTAACCCCCTCTCCTTTGGGAGAGGGCTGGGGTGAGGGCGTTCCCCAGCTTCGGACAAGGCGCTGGATTCCGGCCTTCGCCGGAATGACGGAGGTTATGCAAAGGTTTCGCATAGGCAAGAAGAATCTCATGGTTTCTCGAAAAAGCTGCACAAGCCCAAGACCTCTCGCCGCGGTCCGGTGGAGCTAGTCACTGCCCGCCGCCGACACCGCCGCCGGCGTCCGTACCGGTGAGGCAACCGGACTGCGCTGGGGCCACAACGCGACTATGACGCCAAGTCCAAACACCGGCCCGGCAATCCACATCCACCACACCAGTGGATTTACAAAGACCCTGAAGCCCACCTTCCCGTCGTCCAGCATCTCGCTGGGGATGATGTACAGGTCCTCCACGGGTGTAGAGCGGATGCCCGCCCTTGTGGCAGCCATGTTAAACCCCGGATAAAAGGACCTCTGGGCATTGACCGCGCCGACGAAGGAGTTTCCTTTATATGCGTTGATGGTGGAAGTCCATTCGGTGCGGTCAGCGTGCAGGATTGTCTGAGTGTCCACGTACTCCAACCGGTAGCCGCCGACTTGAGCTTGTTCCCCAGGCGCGAGTATCACATCCTTCTGGACCTCATAGAAGGAGGAACCCGTAATGCCCAGGGCCAGGAGGACTACGGCAATGTGGACTATGTAGCCGCCGTATCTCGGCCTGTTGGCCGAGATCAGCTTTACGAACGCCGTGCCATAGTTTTCCCCATGCCGCGCTCGTATGCGGGTCCCGTTGGCCCATTCCATGAGGATTCCCGCCAAGACCATCGCGCAGATGCCGAAGGCGGTTAAAGCGAAGGGTTTTCTCACTCCCAACACTCCCACCACAACCAGCGTGACCACCGCCGCGACCGTGGGCGCCGCCAAGCTCCTGGCCAGAGTTCTCCAGGAGGCCCTACCCCAAGGCAGCAGCGGCCCTATACCCATCAAAAATATCAGGCCAATCATCAAAGGACCGTTGACCTGGTCGTAAAACGGCTCACCCACCGTCACCGTATCCCCGCGGGTAAGCTCGGAAATCAGGGGGAAGACCACGCCCCACAGGGTCACAAAGGCTATCCCCAAGAGCAGCAGGTTGTTGAGCAGAAACGCCGCCTCCCGCGACATGGTGGACTCCAGGCTGCGGGCGCTCTTCAGAATGTTGTACCGCCAGAAGAAAAGGGTGAAGGGCGCCAGTACGCCGAATCCTGTGAACATCAGGAAGACCCACCCCAGGGAGGAAGCTCCGAAAGAATGGACCGACGGCACAGCCCCGCCCCGGTTCATGAACATTCCGTAGAGAGCCAGGCCGAAGGCGATGTTTATAAGAACGATGTTCCACATTCGGAACATGCCGCGCCGCTTTTGCACCATGATGGAGTGGATAAAAGCCGTAAGACCTATGAAGGGCATGAACCCTGCGTTTTCCACCGGGTCCCATGCCCAGTAGCCTCCCCATCCCAGGATGGTGTAGGCCCACCAGCCGCCCAGAAGCAGCCCTGAGCCGAGAAGGGCCCAGGACACTATGCCCCAGGTGCGCCCCGGGTCCACCCAATCGTCGCCCGTCTTTCCCGCCAGCAGATGGCCCATGGCGAATGCGAAAGGTATGGTGACCGCAATGAGCCCCGCCATCATGACCGGCGGATGGATGAACATCCCCGGATGGGTGAGAAGCGGATTGATCCCTTGTCCATCGAGGGGCGCGAAGTCCAACGTCTCGAACGGGTTGGCCATGAACAGCATGACTGCCAGGAAGAAGGCGGCCACCAGCATCATCACGCTGTAGGCATAGGACACGGCCCTGTCGGACCCGGCCCTGTCAGACCCGGAAGCAGCCAGCCTCACGGCTATGGCGGACATTACGGCTAAGGCTAAGGCAATATAGAGCAGAGAGCCCTCGTTGCCCGCATAAAAGGCGACCCAGGTGTAGACCCCGGCCATGGCGAGGTTGCTGTGCTCGGCCACGTACTTGATGCTGAAGTCATGGCCGAGAAAGGCCCCCACGAGGACGGCCACGGCCACGGCAAGCACAAAGACAAGCAAATAGCCTGCGTACCGGGCGCTGTCCACAAGGGCCGTGACCCCTCTGGCCTGGCCTACGACGGAACCCACAGTCGAGTAGCCCGCCAAAGCCAGGCCGATGGCCAGAGACATAGAGCCAAGCTCAGCCAACGGAAGTCCCTCCGTCCGTATCTTCGGCGTCCTCGGGCAACTCAGGCGCAGGGTCTGTAGACAGTCCCAACTCGTCGTCCACGATGCTCAGGTACGGTCCAAGCTCATGGTCGGGCTCCTGCGCATCCTCCGCTGACGCGGGACCCACGGCGCTGTTCGACCGCCTCATAGCCAGGACCACGGATGCAAGCAGGCCCAAGGCGCCCGCCACACCGACGGGCGGCACAATCCAGACCAATAGATTGAACCCCGACTTGGGAGGGGCCGCCAGGACCTCTTCCCCATAGGACTCTACGAACAAGTCCAGAATTTGCTGCCTGGACCAACCTTCCGCCAGCTTCTCCCTTACAAGGGCCCGCATCTGCTTGGCCAGCTGGACCTGCGCCTGGTCTATGGTTTCGGCCGGGCAGACCGGACATACCAGGCTACGGTCTATGGAATAGGCTTCGGCCTCCAGCTGTTCGGGGCCATACGGGCCGGTTGAGCTGGGGGAGCCGCCGCAAGCCGCCGTCAACAAGAGGGCAAGCATAAGGCCCGCCAACAGCCCCGACGGCCCAAATGAAGGGAACAACCGCTGCGGAGGAAAGGCATGTTTCTTCACGACGACCGGGACCTTGCAGGGACCTGAGTTCTCTCGCTGCTGACTGATGCCGCTCAGACTAGGGGGCGGAAGCGGGGCAGTCGGGATGGACTTCTCCGCCCAGACACCCTTTGACGTAGTTTACCAGCATCCATCGCTCCTCGACGTTAAGAAGCTTGGAGAAACGGGGCATGACCACCGCGCCGTTGCTGATCCAGTCAAACACTCCCCGGTCCGACAGGCTCTGGGCGTGTCCCGAATCGCTTGAAGTCAAATCGGGATTCAATGTTTCCAGAGGTTCGTAGTCGTATTCCTGGATCATGGTCTGAAGGACCGGCCCGTCGCCCTTGCCCAGATTGCCGTGGCACATGACGCAATTCACGGCGAAAAGCCCGGCGCCGCTCTGAATTGACTGCTCTGGAATGGGGTTCTCACTGCCTGCAACGGCAACGCCGGTTATTGGAATCGCGCCTTCAGGAGGAGACAACCTGGGAGGTTCGCTGAATCCGAAAGACTGGTGGTAATGCATTTCGTAGAAGAAGTCCAGCGGATAGCTCCCGTTGGCGCAGGACGCTCCCGTAAGCGCCAACACCGCCAAAGCGGCGATAAGCAGCGCCCTGGGATGCCTGCTCAACCTCTCGGCGACGGCCATTGGAATTCTGCCCACCGACATTATAGGACCACGGCTCACTAGGACGGTTCTCCTCGTTTAATGTCAACGGCCCCGGCCTGCGTCAGGGCCCGCTCCACTTGGTCAACCTCACCTGACTCGCAGTTCACTAGGACTCCAATGTACCCTTCGGTTATGCGGTCGTCATAGAGGCCCAGACTCACCCTGGGCAGCCTCGACTCGAATATGATGCCCAGAACGGTGAAGAGGATGGCCCCCAGCATGGTCGCCTCGTAGGTGACGATCGCCATTGGCGGCAGCGAAAGAATCGGCTTGCCGCCGGTGACCAGCGGGTAGGCCAACTGGGTCGCGGAGGTCAGGATTATCCCAGCCGTCAAGCCGCAGAGAGCCCCCACGAAGGGGAATACGTAGAGCTTGTGGCTGTTGTGACGCTCTCCGAAGGCGCCTTCCGGGTACGGAGCGCCCGTCAGGAAGTCGAAGTCGGCGTCGCTGATCCCGGAAGCTTTCAGGTTGTCTCCCGCTTCTGCTGCGTAATTAGCGTCGTTGTAAAGGCCCAGGACCCCTGTTTTGGCCATGCTGTTTCCTCCCGGCCCTCACCTCTAACCCTTCCGCCCTTTTAAGGCATAAAGGTCTGGATGAGGCGCCTTAGTCCTCTCTAATAACCGCCGGAACGGTCCTCCGCCCTATCTGAATCTCCTGTTTCAATATCTCTCCCTCTTTGATGTCGTAAAGAGGTATCAATGGGAACACCTTGGCGAACAGCAGCATCAGCATGGACACCAGCGCGAAAGTGCCGATTACTATGACCACTTCCACCGGGCTCGGCGCGTAGGTGTACCACGTGAAGTTCAACGTCTGCTTCTGGGCAAGCCCCGGCACGATGATGAGGAAGCGTTCCAGCCACATTCCGATGTTCACCGATACGCAGGCGACGATCATCAGCCCCGGATTGCGCCTGATGCGTTTGAACAGCCACATGCCCACGGGGATAAAGTACGTCGTGCCCACAAACGTCATGAACAACCAGTTCCAGGGAGGCTGCCCCATCACGAAGTCTTTTACGGCTATCTCGTCGGCCTCCAGCGAGTACAGACCGAATAGAAGCTCGATAACGAAGAAGAAGAACCAGGTCGTGGCCACGATGATGAGCAGCCGCCCCAGAGAGTCGAAATGCTCGGGCCTGATGTAGTCCTGCCACCTGAACATCCACCGCATGATGGCCATTACGATGACCACCGCCGCCACCCCTGAATGGACTGCGCCGATGACGAAGTAAGGCGGGAATATGGTGGAGTGCCAGCTCTTGGCCGCAATGACCATGGAGAAGTCGAAGGACACTATGGAGTGGACGGACACGAATACGGGCAGAATCAGCGCCGACAGCAGTATTCCCGCTATAATCTGCAGCTTCCACTGTCTCGGAGTGCCCCTCCAGCCCAGACACAGTATCGAGTAGGCTATACGCCTCGGACCTGTGGACCGGTCCCGTATCACGGCCAGGTCGGGAAGCAGCGCAACGTACACGAACAGGATGGACGACGTCAGGTAGGTGAAAACGGCGCTGGGGTCCCAGACAAGCGCCGACCGGACGTTCATGTAGACGCCCCGGGCCAAGTCGTAAGGAAAGACCCAGTAGAATATCCGCCAGGGCCTGCCGGTGTGAATCAGCGGCATGAGCATGGCCGTCATCAGAGAGAAGACGGTGAGCACCTCTGCGGCCCTGGTGGCGGGTCTGCGCCACTCGGCCTTGGAAAGCCGGAGTATGGCCGACAGCATCACTCCCGCGTGGCTGATTCCGATCCAGAAGACGAAGTTCGTGATGAAGAAGCCCCAGAACACGGGCCTGTTGAGCCCCGTGACTCCCAGCCCCTGGTTGATCATGTAGCCGGCCGCACACATCGCCCCCACAACGAACACGCCAAGGAACGCCACCAACCCCCAGTACCAGATGGGGGTCTCGTACAGGCTGTTCAGCAGGTTTCGATTGGCTTGCTGGTCAGTGACAGGTACTGTTTCCTGCATTGCGTCTCCCTAACGCCTCCCCGACTATTCGGGTTTCCCCAACACCATGTACTTGCCTTTGATAAAAGGCCGCCACAGAATGTAGAGCATTCCCTCCTTGAATTCCCACAGAGACAGTATAGGAATAATCCTCGTGGCCAACAGATAGAAGAGCGCCGCCGCTCCCAGGCCGCCCAGTATGATGAAATAGTCAGGGATCCCGGGCATCACAGGCAGCAACTCGGGCGCCGTTTGCGCTCCGCCTTTATCGAAGTCGGCGATGCTTTCAGCCCCCAGCTTCGACTCAGGTATGTTGAAGGCCGGAACGTAAATCCGGACCATCATGAAAAATGCGCCTATTATCACCGACGCCGCTGCGATGCTTGGGCCCATGACGCTCTTACGCACCGAGTTCCAGATAAGGAGCGCGAAGGGGATTATGAAGCTGAAGAAGAAGTTCAGCAGGAATACAGTCCTGTACGACTCGAACATGATCAGCTTGATCACCGCCTGCTCCGTTGGGTCCCGGCCATACCAGAAGGTCATAAACTCGGAGAACCAGAAATAGCCCCACAGCAGCGTGACCCCCAGCAGTATCTTGCTGAACGACCAGAAGGGGTCAACCCCTATGTACTGCTTGTACCCGCCCCACTGTCTCATGATGAACAATGTCACGATGGTGACGCCTGCAGCGGCTTGCATCCCGGTCAGGGCGTGATAAGGGGCGAAGATGGAGTCCTTCCACCCTGGAATGTAGCTCAGGGCATAGTCCAGGCTTATCAGCGTATGGACGAAGATGAGCATCATGAAGTAGAGCGCGCCCATCACGGCCAGAAGGGCCTTCTGCATGGTCCAGTCCCGCTCCGTCCCCTGCCATCCCATGGCCAGCTTGGACCATAGCCCCTTGCGGACGCCGTCGCTTCGCTGGGCCAGCGCCGCGAAGTCGGGCCTTGCGGATACGTAGAGCACGGCCAGCCCGGCCGCTGCCAGACCCACCACTGCAAGGGTGTCCCAGATCACGGGAGCCCCTATGGGCGTCTCGAACCAGATGGTCCGCCGGTCCTGCCCAACGGCGAACGCCTCATCCCCGTTCAAGTCAATGGGGGACATGAGGAAGATCATGGGTATGAACCACAGGACGTTCAACACGCCCACCACGGCGAATAGCTCGGAGGCTCTCGACAGGGGCCTGCGCCAGTGATTCTTGGTCCAGCGGAGGGCTATGGCTACAACGGGCGCTGAACCCACGGTGACAAGCAGGAAGCCGAACATGGCCACGTAGTAGCCCCATGCTTGGCGGTTCTCGCCTCCGAACCCGTCGTCAAGGGCTCTCCACAGAAAGCCTACGACGCCCAGGCCCAGAAGTATGAGAAGACCCAGCATTGCCGCCGCCAGTTTCGGGTCGAGGTTGAAGACCTTTCCCGATACGTGCTCGGTCACCTGCTCGGCAGTAAGCAGGGTCTCGGGGGGAGGCGGACCGTGGTGGCCGTGCTCGGCCGTGCTAGCCATGGCCCCCCTCGTCTTTGGCATGGGCGTCTATCTTCTTCAGATAGATCACGTTCGGTTCCGTGCCGAGTCTCGCCAGCAGCTGATATGGACGCCCCTTCTTGACGACCTTGCTTCCGGAAGCGTCCAGGTCAATGAAGTCCCGGACCTTGCTGCCTTCGTCATGCAAGTCGCCGAACATCAGCGTGTTCGTAGGGCAGGCCTGAACGCATGCGGGCGCAAAGTTGCCTTCGGACAACTCCGTGTCGGTGATGGTGCGGCCCTCTTGTCCCTCCACCTTCCGCTCCGCTTTTCTTATTCGCTGCACGCAGAAGGTGCACTTCTCCATGATCCCGCGGGACCTGACGGTGACGTCGGGATTCAGCTGGTTTCTCAGAGTGTCGGGCCACACAGGCTCCCAGAAGTTGAAGAACCGGACGTTGTACGGGCAGTTGTTGGCGCAGTAGCGGGTGCCCACGCAGCGGTTGTACACCTGCACGTTCAAACCCTGGTCGTTGTGGTAGGTGGCGTAGACCGGGCAGACGGGTTCGCAGGGCGCGTTCTCGCAATGCTGGCACATTATGGGTATGAACCTGGCTTTCACGTCCTGGAACGGCGTTTCTTCCGGCTTGGGGTCTACGCCTGAGGACCCCCGGTATTCGTTCGGGACTTCCCAGTAACGCTCCACGCGAATCCACTCAAAGGCGCGCTTCTGGTGGAACAGGTCCTCCGTGTTCAGAGGGACGTTGTTCTCAGCCTGGCAGGCTACGACGCACGCCTGGCAACCGGTGCACTTGTCGATGTCCACCACCATTGCCCACTTATGTTTGCGCTTCTGCGCCATAGACAGACCCGCCTTTCACATACAGCCTGTTCGTTATGCCTCTACGTCGTTGGTTACGTGTACGATGTCCTCTTCTTTGGTCCCTATGGGATAGGCCGGAACAATCCCCTCGAACTTGGCAACTCGAACGTTCCTGCCGGTGGGTTGCAGCACAACCCGGGTTGCGCCCCAGGGAAGGCTCTCCATTCCCTCTTCATATTCCAGAATCGACAGGGGATTCGAGCCCTGCCTTTCGCCGTTGCGGTTCGAATATTCCACACCGGGTGTGTGGCCTTGTCCTATGGGCGTTCCCACCACTCCCGGGGGCATGGCCGGGTGAATATAGACTACAGCCTCAACACTGCCCTTGCCGGTGATCAAGTTCACCACGTCGCCCTCTTCCAAGCCGATGCGCCGGGCCTCCTGAAGGTTTACCTCCACCCAGGTCTGCCATGCCACGCTGGTCAAGGGGTCGGGGGCGCCCTGGAGCCAGGGGATGTGTGCGTTCCGCCCGTCCATGAGGGAGTTGGACAGGAAGGGGACCATGACAAAGGAGTTGAGGCCGCCTGTTCCCAGAAGCCTGCGGGCCTTCATCCCGTCGGCGATGGACTTCAAGTCCGGCGCCTGGGCGGGCAAGTCTCGGGAACGGCTGCCGGTGTCCGACCATCCGCCGCGCTGGAGCAGCTTGTTCCAGAACCCGTCTATGGTCCCCGGACTCGTGTCTTCCAGCGGCGATCCGCGGCTCAGGTTGAACAGGTCGGCGGCGTTTTGTTGCAGCATGGCCGCGAAGCTGTTGGGCAGACCGTCGTTCAGGCCCAGACTCTTGGACAGCTTGATTATCTCGTCAGGGAAACTCTCGGCCTGAATGCCGGGCAGCGGCTCCACCACCGGCTGCTGAATGGCCACCGTCTGGTAACCCGGGCCAGGCTCGGGCACGTCGTCGCCCCAGTCCTCCAGGGCTTCCCTCACGGGAAGCACCAGGTCGGCCAGCGCAGCCGTGTCGTCCAGCACGTTGGCGAAGGCTATCACAAAGAGGTCGTTGGGGTCTTGGCGTCCGCTGATGGCGTCTCCAAGCCCGAAACTGTCGGACCTCAAGGGAATGCCGTATACGGGATTGGCCCCGTGCACCATAAGAACGCCTATCCCGCCGCCGGTCACGTCGTCCAGGGCCTTGTTCCAGTCGGACAGGGACGACGGCATGTCCTCGGTCATAAGCCCGGTCATAGGCGGAGCGGGATTGAACACCACGTTCCCCAGTCGGCCGGGCGTTCTCTCGCCCACCAGGTGATTAAGTGCGAATATCGCCGACAAGTTGGCTTCACCGTGGACCTGAGCTCCCGCTGACCCTCCGCCAAAGGCCAGGCTGGGGCCGTGGGTTGCAAACTCGCCAGCCACCCGTCTGATTAGATGCGCCGACTCCTCGCCTCTTATTCTGGCCGGAATTCCGGCATAGACGGCAGACCCGGGGTCCACGATCTTCTCCGGCGTGTAGTCCCCGAGGGCCGCTTCCAGCGCTTCGTCGTCGGCGCCGATCAAGCCGGCCAATGCTCCGGATGACCCATGCCCTTCGGAGATGATCACGTAGGCTATGGCCAAGGCCACCGCCCCTTCCATCCCGGGCGCCACGGGTATCCAGTCATCGGCGTTGGCCGCGGTCATGGAAAAGCGGGAGTCCACGTGGACCAGAGTTCCCCGCCGCTTGCCTCTATTGTGCCTGAACTGGCCGTATCCCCTTCCGAATCGCACGGGGGACAGCCAGGTGGACAACCAGTCCGCCCCGAACGATATGACGTAATTGCTGTTCTCGATGTCCAGGTCCGGCAGACGGTCCTGCCCCAGAACATTCCTTACCGCCCTGCGCAAGTTGGTTTCGTCCATGGCCTCCATAGACATGTGCCGCCCGCCGTAGGCTTCCACGAAGCTGCGCACCGTCTTGCCAGCGCTGCCCCTCATGTACGGAGTCACCATGAGCATGGCGTCGGAACGCCCGGCGTCTCTGAGGCGCCGTCCCAGGATGTCGGGGAAAATCTCGCCCCTCACTTCATCCCAGCCGATCTCCCACCACTCTCCGCCTCCCCTGGGCGTCCCCTCCTTACGCAGAAGGGGCTGGGTGATCCTGTCGGGGTGGTATATGGACTGGAGGGCCCCGTCGCACCTGACGCTCTGTTTGCCCTGGTTCGTGGGGTAGACCGGGTTGCCTCTCACCTTCTTGGCGCGTCCCTCCACCACACGGACCAGAATGCCCTCTCTTTCGGGGCACTGGCCGCATACCGTTGCGTACCAGTTGTCGACGCCTGTGACCAGGTCCTCCGGAAGCTCCACAGGGCTCTGGAGTTCCATCTCCCCTTCACGGAAGACGTTGCAGGCCACCGCGCCTATCGTTGACAGGCTGGCCCACTTCAAGAAACTGCGGCGGCTTAGCTTCATATTCTCCGGCGCTCTGCCTTTAATAGTGACACGTGGTGCAGTCCGTAGGTGCGTTCAGGTCCCTGTGACAGTCCACGCAATCTCCCATCTTCAAGTCCCGCTCCTGCTTTACCTTGGTCATTTCACGCACCTTGCCGTGACAGATGGAACAGGCGGCCTCGGTCAACTCATACGGGGGCGGGTCCCCCGAAGAGAGTTGGAAGCCCATCTCTCCTGCCTGGGCAACGGCCTGAGCCCTGCCTTCATTGGTTGTCGTAAAGAACCTTATATGGGGTTCATGGGCGAACTGGACATGGTCGGGAAGCCTGTGGACCCTCTCCCAGTCGATGGGCTCAGCCATCAGGTCCTCCGAAGGCTGGCCGGAGGGGTCCAATCCCCCATACTGGAGCAGTTTGGCTATTTCCGCGTTCTCCTCTCCGTGTATGGTTGAGTGGCAGAAGAGGCACTGCTGGACTGCCGGCGCCGTAGCGGCGTCGCCTTTTGTCACGTTCCGGTGGCAGAACTCGCATTGTATCCCACTCTGCTCCACGTGAACGTCATGGGGGAAGGCGATGGGTTGGCCGGGCCCCTCGGAGCCGAATCCAAAAACCGGTCTCCCCCACCAGGCGAGAAGGATGTACACCAACACCAATACGCCAACGACGCCGCCTATAAGGCCTCCCAACGCTATGGGAAGGAGCTTTAAGCTGGGCTTTATAGGCATGTGCGGGCGTGATTGCTTGAGACCGGGCCTAAATGAACCACCGGTCCCAGAACCTCTCAATTATATGCGTTTGGTCTACGGTGAAGGCGAGGAAAAGCCCCATGCCGGCCAGCATGACTGCGGCTGTTGCATACATGGGACGGCGCAGCTTTGCCCCCAACGCTTCAGGAACATGACCGGAGGAAATCATTGACGGGATTATGGCGTGGGCTGTGAGGAAGGTAGCTGCAAAACCTACGACGAGGAAAAAGTAAATCCAGATCCTGGTGAGCCACTTCCCTATTTGGAGCCAGTCGAACGCTGTAATAGCTCCCGGATCGGGCAGCATCGCCGCCTCACCTCCCCCTTAGTGCCGCAAGGCCGAAAAGTCAGGTGAAAATTATCACAGACACATACCAGTGTCAAGTGGATTTCAAGGCTATTGACCGCTCCTGATGCAATACATAAAATGCTATGTCAGCATGTTCATCCAAGAGGCGCCGAACGCCGGGAGGTCTAAATGCAGGGAACACGAGACACGAATAAGGGGCTGACTCGCCGGAGCTTCCTGGGAAAGATATCCCTCGGGTTGGCGGCCCTGATAGGCGTCGGAGTCGCCGCTAAGGGCGCCTCCGGCGGCCCCTCGGCCCCTGCCGCCGCCGACGCCCAGTTCCCCGGTGAAGACTCCATATACCACCCGCGCAAGGACCCCCGCATAGAGTCTGCGGAGAGGCGCTGGAGCTCATAGCGCACCGGCCCTAACGCCGCCCGAACTCCCGCTCCAGATGGCTGGAACTCAAATGCATCATAGTCGGTCTGCCGTGGGGGCACGTATGAGGGTTCTCACAGGCTTCCAGTTGTTCCAGCAGCGCTTCCATCTCCCTCTGCTCCATTGACATGCCCGCTCGAACTGCGCCATGGCACGCGATGGAAGCGGCCAGCGCCTGGTCCCGCTCCTTCACCAAGCCTTCGAAGGCCATCAGGTCCAGCACTTCGACCAAAGCGCGGCTGGGGTCCTTGTCCCCTATGACGGCGGGGACCGCCCTCAGGATATAGCTCCGTTCTCCGAAACCCTCCATGAGGAACCCGTACCGCTCCAAAAGTTCAGCGGAGGCACACGCCAACTCCTCCTGGCCCGGGGACAGCTCCACCGCCACCGGCTCCAGAAGCGCCTGGGACTGGGCACCCGGCTGCGCCCCTGAGACCCTTTCGAACAGGACCCTTTCATGGGCTGCATGTTGGTCGATGAGGTAGACGCCGTCCGGCCCCTCGGACACCAAGTACGTGTTCCGTATCTGACCCAACACTCTCAGCGATGAAATCCCCTGGCCGGTGATGGCCGGCGCTGACGACTGGCCCGGCAGACTGCCGGAAATTCCCGTCCCGCTGGTATCCCCGGCCTCCATAGAAAAGGCCAGCCGGTCCGCCGTCAGGGGAGTCTGGCGCGAGAATGGGGACCCGTGCGGGGACGTAGAGGGGAAGGAAAACTCTCTCACGGGCGCCGCTTGCACCAGCGTGGACCTGACAGCCCGCTGCAAACCTGAGAAGACCCGGTCCTCCCGTTTGAAGCGCACCTCGCGCTTGGCCGGATGAACGTTGACGTCCACCTCCGCCGGCGGCACAGTGAGCATCAGAGCCGCCATCGGATGACGCCCGACGGGCAGGAATCCCTGGTAGCACTCGGTGAGTGCGTAGGTGAGGAAGGGGCTTTGTATCCAGCGTCCGTTCATAATGAAGGTTATGTAGCTCCGGTTGGCCCTGTGCAGCGACGGCGCTCCGGCAAACCCACGGACGGAATATCCGTCGGGGCCTTCCCAGGAGACCTCCAGCATCGCCCCGGCGGTTTCGGCGCCGTACACGGAAATGACCACGTCGGAGAGAAGTCCGTTTCCGGTTGTCGTGAGCGTATTCCGGCCCTCTACGTTGAGGCTGAACCGGACATTAGGAAAGGCCAGGGCAAACCGTGCCGCCAGATCGCTGATGCGGGAACGCTCCGCCCCCGGAGACCGGAGAAACTTCCGGCGCGCGGGCATGTTCTCGAAGAGGGACTCGACGCTGACCGACGTTCCCGCGGCGCAACCCGTGGGGCCGCTCTTTTCAACCTCGCCCCATCGGAGCCGGACTTCCGAGCCCACGGCTTCAGACGCCGGTCGGCTGGTCATGGCCACCCTGGACACCGAAGCGATGCTGGGCAGCGCCTCGCCCCTGAAGCCCATCGTGGAGACGGACTCCAGGTCCTCGGGCGAGGTCAGTTTGCTGGTGGCATGGCGCCGTAAGGAGAGGAGCATCTCGTCGGCCGGGATTCCGCATCCGTCGTCCGTCACCCTGATGAGGTCCACGCCTCCGCCCTTGATCTCTATGGTGATCCGGCCGGCGCCGGCGTCGATGGAGTTCTCCACCAACTCCTTTACCACCGACGCGGGCCGCTCAACCACCTCACCGGCTGCTATCTTGGCGGCGACGTCGGGCCTCAGGACCTTTATGGTCATCCCGTCCGCTCCCGCTCCGAATCTTCAAGCCCGGCCTTTCGGCTGATGAACTGGCGGTCGGACGACACGCCGTCCCTGGCGAAGTCCGACGCTATGCGGTAGATGCGCTCCATCTGGGTGTCGTCGTCGTTGCGCATGTAGTAGGGCCAGACCCAGACCCCTCCGAACGCCTCGACTATCTCGGCGTAGTCGTCAATTACGAAATCAGGCTCCAGCGGCACGCCCAACTGCGAGAGACGCTCCCTGGCTTTGTAGATGGGTTTCAGGTATATGCCTGAAACGTAGGGATGGAGCTTGTGGTCTTTGACCACCTGGTCCCGCAGCCCCACGCCGGACCAGATATGGACCCTATGGCCGTCCTCTGTGAGTTTTTGGAAAGTCTCTTTGACACCCGGTCTGAGGCTGTAGTCCAGGCCCAGAATGGTGTAGTCCACGTCGAAGAATATTTCCAACCGGACCCCTTCTTCACCAGTATATTTCGATTGCCGGGCGCCTTGTATATCCCGTTCGCGGGCGCCTTGTATATCCCGTTCGCGGGCGCCTTGTATATCCCGTTCGCGGGCGCCTTGTATATCCCGTTCGCGGGCGCCTTGTATATCCCGTTCGCGGTGAGCCTGTCGAACCGCCCTCCGACAAGCTCAGGACAGGCTCTAACCTTCTCCCGCGAGTGGAGAAGGGACATTGCCCCCTCGCCCTTGACGGGAGAGGGCTGGGGCGAGGGTGAACAATTGAAAGATCCTGCCTTCTTCACCGCCCCGCTTCGACGTATTTTCCCTACGGGCCATTATATCCGGCCAATGCCAGGCGCTCAACGGCGCCCAAGCCGAGGAACGCGCTCGTCTTTAACTCACCCGCCCCCCTTCAGCCGGACCCCAAGGCCTCCTCGATGGCCTTGAAATTGCCTCCGACTGCCAGACGGTCTCCGACCTGGGTCAGGGGCCGCCGGATAAGTCTTGGTTCATCGAGCATGAGGCGGACCAGGTCATCGCCGCTGAGGCTGTCTGGGTCCCTGTTCAGGTTCTTGAAGCTGGGACTTCGCCAGGCGAACACCTCCGACGGTTCACGGCCGCCGATGATTGCCCGCAACTCGTCCTCGCTGAACGGGTTGGCGAAATAGTCCCGCTCATCCAGCTCGACCCCTCTTTGCAAGAGAAACTCCCTTGCTTTCCGGCAGGTCGATCACCTGGGCCACCAGTAGAACCGGGCTTGGTCTGCCATCCATTCCCTCCTCGGCGCATCCCCTTTTAAGGATGAGGACCGCCAAATGCAAAGGTTTATGCGAGTATACGACCCCGCGTCCCTCCGGCGGTAGCGGATAAGGCCGTCGTCATGGATAAATGCGTTCACTCTTCATCTTCCGAGTCAGAAATCCCCTTGGCCTGCCGTTGCAGCCGGTACAGGGCGTTTATGGCGGCCAGGGGGGTCATGGTTGAGACATCCATTCCAAGGAGCTCGTCTAGGACCGCCCGGTCCGGCCCGTCCCCGCCGAACAGGGGCATCTGGACCCCTGGACTTGCCATTGTTTCTTTCCCGTGTCCCTGGTCCTGCCTCTCCAAGTCGCCCAGCTCCTCCCACGCCCGGTTCACCACCGCCGGCGGCATTCCCGCCAGCCGAGCTACGTGGATGCCGTAGCTCTTGTCCGCTCTTCCGGGCTCGATGCGGTGGAGGAATACCACCTGGCCGTCATCTTCGGAGACGGCCACCGAGTAGTTCTTCACCCTGGGCAGCGTCTCGGCCAACTGGGTCAACTCGTGGTAATGGGTGGCGAAAAGGGTCTTGCAGCCCAACCGCGGATGGTTGTGGAGGTGCTCGACCACTGCCTTGGCGATGGAGAGGCCGTCGTATGTCGATGTGCCCCGTCCTATCTCGTCCAGAATGACCAGGGAGCGTCGCGTGGCCTGGTTGAGTATCGCCGCCGTTTCGACCATTTCCACCATAAAGGTGGACTGGCCGGTGGACAGGTCGTCTTGAAGACCCAGCCTGGTGAAGATGCGGTCCACCAGCCCGATGGAGGCCGATTCCGCCGGCACGAAGCCGCCCATCTGCGCCATGAGGACTATGAGGGCCGTCTGGCGTATGTAGGTGCTCTTGCCGGCCATGTTGGGGCCAGTGATGATCATCACCTGGCTGTCTTCCGACGACGTGTCCGCATCGTTGGCGACGAAAGAGCCCGGCGGAAGCGTTCTCTCGACCACCGGATGGCGTCCCGCCTTTATGGATATGCCGGTCTCCTCATTCAGCTGGGGGCGCACATAGCCATAGCGGACAGCCGTCTCCCCCAGGCTGTGGAACACGTCCAGATGGGCCGCGGCCTCGCCCAGGGCGGACACCGCCCAGCTTTGTTCGCCTACCTGGGCGCACACCTGGCGATAGAGGGCCTTCTCCAACTCCTCTATCCTCTCCCTGGCCCCGAAGATTCGAGACTCGTATTCCTTCAATTCCGGGGTGATGAAACGCTCCCCGCCCACCAGGGTTTGCCTGCGGGTGTACGTGTCGGGCGCCATAGACAGGTTGGCGTTGGTCACCTCTATGTAGTACCCGAAGACCTTGTTGTATCCGACCTTGAGGTTCTTTATCCCCGTGGCCTCCCGCTCCTTGCGTTCCAGGCCGGCGATGTATTCCCTGGCGTTTCCCGACGCCCGCCGCAGCTCGTCCAACTCCGAAGAGAAGCCTTCGCGGACCACTCCGCCGTCCCCGGGCTCTCCGACCGGGTCGTCTTTCACCGCCTGGCCTATCAGGTCCAAGGCCTGTTCGCAGGATTTCCCGACGCTGTCAAAGCCCTCCAGGAGCCAGCCCAACTCTTTGACGCCGAGAAGGCCGTCCACCAACTCCAGGGACGCCTTCAGGCCGTTCGCCAAGCCCAGCAGCTCTCTGGGCAGGGCGGTCCCAAGGCGGACGCGCCCCACCGTCCGCTCCAGG
The DNA here is from genome assembly GCA_965237875.1 of Dehalococcoidia bacterium. Lineage (GTDB taxonomy): Bacteria > Chloroflexota > Dehalococcoidia > Lucifugimonadales > JAGWBF01 > DAOUJI01. The sequence continues at coordinate 40,078 of CBDEGP010000002.1, read as the reverse complement.
TCCCCAATCCTGGACAGCAGTCCTGCGGCCCTTTCCCGCTCCAGTATGTGGTCGTGGAAGTAACCCACGGAGTCCTGCCTCTGGACCAGCGGCTCCAGCTCCCGCAGCGGCTGGCCCATCCAGCGTCTCAGGAGCCTGCCGCCCATGGGCGTACGGGTCAGGTCCAGGGTGTTGTACAACGACGCTTCGCTGTTTCCCCAACGGCCTCCCTGGAACAGTTCCAGGTTCCGGCGGGTCTGGGTGTCCAGGGTCATAAAGGACGAGGTGGAATAGGAGCTGAGAGTGCGCAGCTCCTTGAGGGCGCCCTTCTGGGTCTGCGAGAGATAGTCGAGGATGGCTCCGGCGGCGCCCACGGCCAGGGGAAGCCCGGCGCACCCGTATGCCTCCAGGCTCGCCACGCCAAAGTGGTCCATGAGAATGCGGCTGGCCGTCTCCTCCCTGAAAACTGAAGCGGGCAGAGGCGTCAGCGTACAGCCGGCCGTGCCTTCCGGCTTCGTCCCTTCCGGCGCCAGCGCCTCGGCCGGGGCCAACCGGGTAAGCTCCAACCCAAGCTCGGCGGCGGGAAGCTGAGTGGTCCGAAACTCTCCCGTGGTTATGTCCACGTAGGCCAGGCCCACCTGGGGGCCGTCGGGCAGAAGGGCGGCAAGATAGTTGTTGGCCTTCTGTTCCAGCAGGGACGGCTCCACCACCGTCCCGGGAGTCACCACCCGCACCACGTCCCGGTCCACTATTCCCTTGGCGGTGGGGTCGGAAAGCTGCTCGCAGATGGCCACTTTATACCCGGCCTTTATCAGCCTGGCCAGGTAGGGTTCCAATGAGTGGGCGGGCACTCCGGCCAGCGGCACGGGGCCGCCTTTGCCCATGCTCCGGGAGGTGAGGGCTATGTCCAACGCCTGGGACGCCGTCCGGGCGTCCTCGTCGAAGGTCTCGTAGAAGTCTCCCATGCGGAAGAGGAGCAGCGTGCCGGGATACCGCTGCTTGATGCGCAGGTACTGACGGCGCACCGGCGTGAGGCTGTCTTTGGCAGAGGACTTGGCGGAGGACATCCCCGCCATTTTACCCCACAGGGCCGCCCCCGAAAAACAAGACGCCGACACGAGCCGCTGGCGTCTTGGGGTTATGTACTATAACCGCCGCCACTCACCAAGTCGTGTCGCAAGCCTTGGCGCGAGTTTGGCGCGAGTTGGGGATGAGCCGCCCCCAATCAAGTCGCCTCGCCACTAACGGCATATTCCAGCCGGTTGGTGCTTCCACGCCGGGCCAACACACCTTGGTCAACCAGGGACTTTAGGTCCCGCTGGAGCGTCCGTCGGGCAATCCCAGGACAAATTTCCTCGAACTCACCGATAGTCAACTTACCGTGTTCTATCACATAGCCGAGCGCAAGAGACTGTCGTTCGGAGAGCTGGTTACGCCTCACCAGAATGTCTTGCCGAATTGCCATTTCTCCGTGCACCTTTACTTCAGCAAGCTGGGCCGCAAGTCCTCCGATGAAGAACTCGACCCATCCAGTCATGTCCATATTCGATCGCCTGACGTTCTGCAGGGCTTCGTAGAAAGCCATGCGGTCTCGGTCGTAGTATTCGCTGATGGCAAAAAGGCGCTTGAAGTCATAACCGGCTCTGTAAAGACAAAGCGTTGACAACAGCCGGGACGTGCGACCGTTGCCGTCGAGGAAAGGGTGGATGTGAACGAGTTGGAATTGGGCAATGCCGCTGACGATTACGGGGTGAATATCGCTCGGACGGTTCAACCAAGCGACAAGCTCTCGCATAAGGGAAGGCGCTTCATCGGGAGACGGCGGGGTGTAAATGGTATCACCGGTCGCCGAGTTGATGACATAGTTTTGGACACGCCGGTATTCACCCGGCGCGGCGGTCCCGCCACGGACGCCTTCAACCAATCGTTTGTGTATTTCAAGAATCAGCCTTTCCGTGATTGGTCCCCCGTGGTTGAGGTAGGAACTGACGTATTCAAATGCGCTGCGATAGTTGAGCAGTTCTCGCACGTCATCCGGGTCGGCTCCAGGAACGGACCGTCCAGCCAACAGACTAGCGGCTTCATCCACAGTGAGGCGTGTCCCCTCGATATGGGTCGTGTGATGCGCTTCGAGGAGGAACGCTCGTGACTGCATCGAAGCCACCCAGTCATCCGAGAGACCGGCTGCTTCGAGAAATCCGCGAGCGCGCTCTATCTCAGTGAGAGCGGCGGTGGTCGCGTTGGTAATCGAAAAGCGCGGAGCGAATCTCACGCGCGCCGGTTCCTGTCGTTGATCTTGATTTCTTGCCCACCCCAGAGGGCGAAATTCCGTCCAAATTCCATGCTCCGACTCTTTCTTTCCTTGGCCAGTGAATGGGCGGGCGCTCCGGCCAGCGGCGCCGGGCTGCCCTTACCCATGCTCCGGGACGTGAGGGCCATGTCCAGCGCATGGGAGGCCTTCCGAGCGTCTTCATCGAAGGTCTCGTAGAAGTCCCCCATTCGGAAAAGGAGCAGCGTGAGGCTGTCTTTAGCAGAGGACTTGGCGGAGGACATCCCCGCCATTTTACCCCACAGGGCCGCCCCCGAAAAACAAGACGCCGGCACGAGCCGCCGGCGCCTTGGGGTTACATAGTCTGCCAAGGGGCGACGGCTACTGCTTCCAGTAGCGCTCCTCTTTGACCTTGTACCCTTGGGGTTCCAGCTTTTCCCTGAGGTCCTCTATCATGCCGGGGTGGCCGCAGGCATAGAGAAGGGTGGACTCGGAGTCCAGCCCCAGCTTTTTCGCGTAGTCTTCCACGATGTTGTTCACCCTGCCGGCAGCGCCCGACCACTGGGCGTTCTTCTCCTCGGCCGGCCTGCTTATAGTCGGTACGTAGACCACCGTCTCCGGGTAGGCGACGGCCAGCTCCGTCATCTCCTCTTCATAGGTGAACTCGTCCAGGTAGCTGGCGCCCTGGAGCACGTAGAACCTGTGCCCCTGGCCTCCCCTGTGCAGGTAGCTCCGAATGGCGCTGATGAAGGGGGCTATGCCGGTGACGGTGGCCACCATGAGGTGGTTCGTGTAACGCTCGTCCGTGGTGAAGATGCCCTTGGCGCGGGGCCGGATGCTCATCTGGTCGCCGACACCGAGGCCCCACATGACCGGAGTCAGCACTCCGTCGGGCAGAGGCACCAGCTCCACGAATATTTCCAGCGCGTCCTCGTGAGGCGCCGACACTATGGAATACGCCCGCTCCACGCTGCCGTAGCCCAGGGTGCAGTATTGGCCCGGCTTGAACGTGAAGTCCACGTCGGGCTTCAGCTTGATGACCATCAGGTCATCGGTTACGTCCCGCCGGTATATGATCCGGGCTTTGGGAAGCTTGGCTATCACGTCCCGGAGCTTCCGGGTACGCTCAAGGAGTCGGGTGTCTGCGGATTCCGTCAAATCAAGTCCTCCATGCTGGGAGCGTTATACGGCCTTTGAAACCGTTGCGGGTTCTATGTTCAGTCCGGGCGCCGACGCCATTGGGTCAGGCAAGTCGCTGGCGTCCAACTCGACGGCCATCTGTCCGAACAGCCCGGTGATTGACACTACCCCTTTGTGTGTTGAGTCCGCCAGCGCGGCGACTCCTCTGATCACCTGGCTGCGGGTCTTTACTTCCACGGGGTCGCCCTCGGAAACGCCGAGGCTTCCGGCGTCCTCGGGATGCAATGACACAAGTTCGTCCCGGTTGATGGAATTGAGCCGACCGGCAACCACCTCCATCGGGCGGTCCGAATAGAGCACGCGCCCCGGCGCCAGCAGGAACGGCCGTTCATCGGGACAGTCAATCTCCACGGTGCGGAACTCCGGAGCGGCTATCGTCGGCCTGGCTTCTCCGGTGAACCCGTCGGCGAAGAGATATTCGGTGCCAGGGTGGTCCGGGCCGGTGCAGGGCAGCTGCAGGCCCTTGTGCTCCTTTTCCGAATAGAGCACCTGTATGGGCAGCGGGTTCGAGGGATCGGGCCGGGCCACAAGCACGGCTTCGCCTTCCAGCCGACTGTGGGATATGCCCGCGTAGTCAGGGACCAGCGTTGCTATCTCGTCCATTATCTCGCCGGTGTCCTGGAAGTCGAACCCTGGGGCGCCCATCCTCCGGGCCAGCCAGCAGATCGTCTCCCATTCCGGCCTCGCTTCACTGTTCTTCATCTTGAAGGCCGGGCGGATATGCTGAACCCGCCGCTCCATGCTGGTGAAGGTCCCGCACTTCTCGGTGAAGGCGGACCGAGGCAGGACCACGTGGGCCTTCTGGGCCGTTTCCCCCAGGAAGTGGTCTTGGACCACCAACAGCTCCAGGTTGTCCAGTCCTGTCAGCACGTCGGGGACGTTCCTGCCGCCGCCCAGGGAATCGGCTGAGTGTATAAGCCCGTCGCCCACTACAAACAGCGCTTTGAGGCTTGAGTGCAAGGCATGAAAGACGCCTTCCAGGTCAAGTCCCTGCTCAATGGGGACCATTTCGCCCCACGCCTGCTCGAAAAAGCCCCTGTCGCTATGCGAGTCCAAGCTCTTGTAGCCCGGCAGGAACATGGGCACGCAGCCCACGTCCCAGGCGCCCTGCTCGTTGGCCCCGCGCCTCATGGGGTAGAGGCCCGTGTGCGGACGCCCCAGGTTCCCTGTGACCAAGGCCAGATCGGACAGGGCCTCGGTGCATTCTCTTCTCACCTCGCCCGGGATATTGTCCAAACCGTAAACCAGCGCCGACCTTCTGGAGCCGCCATAGAGCCGGGCCGCTTGTTGAATCTGTTCGGCGGGGACTCCCGTCTCCGCCGCAACCGTGTCAAGGTCCAGTTTAGAGAGTTGGGCCGCCAGGTCGTCCAACCCACGGCAGTTCTCCTCCACCCATGCGTTGTCCACCAGCCCCTGGTCGTAGATGGACTTGAGCATCCCGCCCAGCAGCGCAAGCTCGCTTCCGGGGCGGGGACGCAGCCAGAGGGCGGCGTAGCGCGTGAGCTCCACCTCTCGCGGATCGATGACCACCAGCTGGGCGCCGGCTTTCACAGCCCGCTTGATGGGCACGGCCGCCACGTTTTGCTCTTCGGTGACGTTGGCGTTGAACACCAGGATGCACCGCGCCTCTTCCAGGTCCCAGATGGGATTTGTGGCGGAGCCGCGGCCCAAGGCGTTTATGGGACCGTACACCAGCTCCGGCGCAGTGTCGGAGGTCTGGTCCACGTTATTGGTCACCATCACCGAACGGGCGAACTTCTGGGCCAGGTAGTGTTCCTCGTTACAGCTGTCGGGGGCGGTCAGAATCGCGAACCGGTCGCCCTTGTAGCTGGGAAGCCGTTCGGCCACGTAGTCCAGGGCCTCTTCCCAGGTGGCCTTCTCCAGGACGCCGTTGCGGCGAATGAGGGGCGTTGTAAGCCGTTCCTTGTGGTTGACGAACTCCAGCCCGAACTTGCCCTTGAAACAGGCTTGGCCCCTGTTGGCGGGAGAGTTCAGTTCAGGGACGACCCTGACCACCTTGTCGAACTTGTTCAGTTCCAGGTTCAGCTGGCAGCCCACGGGACAATGGGGGCACACGGTCTTCTCGACCCGCTTGGCCTTCTCCCACTTGTGGTCGCTCTCCACGAGGGCCCCGACCGGGCACACGTCGATGCACGCGCCGCAAAACTCACAGCCCGACTCCAGCAATGACGTGCCGAAGGAGGTCCCCACCAGCGCCATGCCGGACCTGTCGGTGAACGTGATGGCGTTGTCCCCTCGGAGCTCCTCGCAGGCCCGGACACACCTGCCGCACACTATGCACAGGTTGTAGTCCCGGTCGTAGAAGGGGTCTCCCGTCTCGATGGGGAGGTTGCGGTACTTATAGGTCAGCGCCGACTCCAGGTCCATGTCGAGGAAGCGGGTCGTGTCCTTCAGTTCGCACCGCTCATTCTTGGGACACGTTACGCACCGGTCGTTCACCGAAACGTGGCGCAGGCATATATCCTGGGGACCGCAGAGGTCGACGCGGTGGCAGGTGAGGCATCCGTGGGGATGCTCGGAAATCAACATCTCCATGATGGACCTGCGCAGCTCGTAGACCTCGTTGGTCGTGGTCTTAACTGCCATTCCATCCTGCACGGGCAAGGTGCAAGACGCCGGGTAACCCCGTCCGCCCTCCACTTCCACGACGCACATCCTGCACGCAGCGTAGGGCTTCATTCCCGGGTGATAGCAAAGATATGGGACGTACACGCCGGCGTCGATGGCCGCTTCCAGGACCATTTTGCCGGGCACGGTCTTGACAGCCACCCCGTCTATCGTGATGTTGATCTCATCGGCCATTCACTGCACCTCTATCGTCTCGTGCGCGCAGGTGAGAAATTGTCGCCGGGACACACGCCCGCCGGGCAGCGCTTCTCAATCATGTGGGCCTCGAACTCATCTTTGAAATGCTTGAGGGCCGAGGAAACAGGGTTGAACCCCAATTGACCATGCCCGCACAGGGACCCGGCCTGCATTTGCCGGCCAACCCTCTGCATAAGGTCCAACTCCTCGGGGCCGCTCTCGAATCGGCAGATTCGCTCAAGCACTTCCAGCAAGTGGGACATCCCCATACGGCAAGGGAAGCACTTGCCGCAGGACTCGTATTGGCAGAAGGCTATGAGGGAGCGGGTGAGGTCTACGGCGCACGTGTCTTCGTCGGCCACGATGATTCCCCCGGACCCCAGGATGGCGCCGGCCTGCGCCATGGCTTCAAAGTCCAGGGGAATGTCCAGACTGTCACTGCCCAGGACTCCTCCCAGGGGGCCGCCAGTTTGCAGCAGCTTGAGCTTCTTACCGTTGGGGACGCCGCCCGCCATATCGTTGATCACGCTGTCCAGGGTTATTCCAAGGGGGACTTCCATAAGTCCGGGGTATTCTATGTTGCCTGAGAGACAGAGCAGGGCCGTGCCCTTGCTGCGGTTCTGACCGATTCCGGCGAACCATTCCCCGCCCCGACGAATGATTTCCGGGACGTAAGCGAGGGTCTTGACGTTGTTGATGTTGGTGGGTTTGCCGAAGAGCCCCACCTGGGCGGGGAACGGGGGCCTGTACCTGGGCATGGCCCGGCTTCCCTCGATGGACTCCATCAGGGCGGTCTCCTCCCCGGCGACGTAGGAGTCCCCTGTCAGGGACACGTCTATGTCAAACGAAAAGCCGGAGTCCAATATGTTCTCTCCCAGAAAGCCTGACTCTCTGGCCTGGCGCACGGCTTTCCAGGTCCGGTCTATGGGCCCGTCATGGCCGTGCCGGATGAAGACGTACCCCTGGGTTGCGCCGGTGGCGTATCCGGCGATGAGCATTCCTTCCAGCAGCGTGTGCGGGTCGCATTCCAGGATTCCCTTGTCGTTGAACGCTCCGGGGTCTCCCTCCTCGCAGTTGCAGAGAATGTACTTCACCGCTCCGGCGGTCCTGGCCAGGAAGCTCCACTTGGTCGCCGTGGGAAACGCGGCCCCGCCTCTTCCGCGGAGACCCGACTTGTCCACTTCTTCCAGCGTCTCCTCAGGAGTCATCTGGGTGAGAGCTTTGTGCAAAGCGCCGTAGCCGCCGTTGGAGATGTAGTGATGTATGTCTCCCGGATCTATGGTCCCAGCGTTCCTCAGAGCGACTCTCATCTGCCCCTTCATCATGGGAAGTTCCCAGAGGTTGTCGGCTCCCGGGAGCTCGACGTCACCCAGGTATCCCAACGCCAGCTCCGCCACGGGCTCCTTGCGGACGAGGTGGGAATATATGACGGCGGGGACTTTCGTCGAGTCCATTTTGCCGTAGAAGACCCTGGGGCCGCCGGGAAGCATGATGTCCATCAAGGGTTCCGCATAGCATAGACCGATGCAACCCACTTCGCTGACGTTGGCCTGGACCTGATGGGTTTCGAGCTCGGAGCGGACGGCTTCAACGACCTCGTCGCTGCCCGCCGCCTTTCCGCACAGACTGGAGCCGACCCTGATCCAGGGTACGTCCCCGGCGGACAATGAGTCCCAACGACGCTGGGATTCCGCCTGGATTTCGCTGAAAGAGGGCATGCGTCTTTAATGCGCCCCGGACGAGTCCGGCGCCAAGCGCCCGTCCAATATCTCGACGACTCGCGAGGGCGTCAGGCGTCCGACCAGATGATGATCGATGCTTCCGGCGGGACCCTGGGAACAGGCGCCCAGGCAGGTGTTCAGTTGCACCGTGATCTTACCGTCGGAAGTGTCGCCTTCCGACTCTAAACCTAAACGATTGAGCGCCTCTTTGATGACTTTCATGGCGCCCTGTACGTGGCAAGACGGCCCCCAGCACAACTCGAGAATGCTGTCGCCGGGCGGCGTGAAGCGGAGGTTGGTGTAGAAGGAAGCCACTCCCCAAACGTCATTGACTGTCGAACCGGTGAGTTCCGCTATGGCGTCTATGGCTTCGTTGGGCACGTATCTCACGTCATCCTGCACCGCAAGCAGGGAGGATAAGATGGTGACGGTTTTCTGCTCCTGGTTGGTGAGCGCCCTCGTAATCCGGTCTTTGAGATCCTTGCTGTCTGAGGTCACCCGTTGCGGCTCCGTTTACCTATTACCTAAGCTGGTTGGAGTTGTGCTAGCCAATCATTTAACTTGCAACAGACCGACGAAATAGTATCACAACCGATGCGGGGCTTCAATCCAGCCAAGGGCCAAGGGGCGGTGAATCTGCGGCTGACTCAGGACGCGGCTACTCTATGCCTGGTCAAAGTCCTTGAGAACCAAGTCGGCAGTCTCTTGACCCAGCTTGACGCTGTAATTGGTTCCCCTGTCTTCAGGGTATATTTGGGTTGTGTTGGCCAGGTAAAGACCTTTTATCGGCGTCCGGACGTCGGGAATCCGATCCCGGTAGTTGACGCCTATTATCGGTTGGGCCGCGTCCACTCGGAAGTGACGGTAGCCCTGCACCCAGGACCGCTCGAAGTCCGGGTTAATCTTCTCGAGATGTGGAAGGAAGTCCTCAAGAAGCTCGTCGCCAGTCTTCTGATACAGCGGACTGTCAACGCTTGGATAGTTGGTCAGGTACACCAGGTGTTTGCCTCCATAGAGAGAAGGGGACACCAGGTTCGTGTGCTCTATCACCCCCACGAAGGGGACGGAGCGGTCGGCGACGTTGAGCCAATAGATATGGGACAGAGGACGGTCCAGCTCCAGTATCATCAACACCGCTGACAAGTAGGTGACGTTCGTAAGCTTTGACGCATAAGAATCAGGCAGTGTGGGCGCCAACCTGGTGAATACGTAGGACGGAGTGGTGGCGATTATGGCGTCATAGTCCCGGGATTCAGCGCCGCTGCCAGGCGTGTCTACGGTCAGACCGGCTGCCCGGTCATCCCTGAAGTCGATGGCTTTGACGCCGCGGGACGTGTGCACCTCTCCGCCCAGCTCCCGGATTCGGTCGCCCAGGCAGTCGAACACCTCCCCAAAGCTGCCCATGGGGTATCCCAGCTTCTCCTTTTCCCACGGTTTGCCCCTTGAGGCCACCCTTAGATATATCTTCCCCCAAAGCCACGTCATGCTGATCTGGTCGTAGCGTTGGCCGAACTTGCCCCGCAGCATGGGTTCCCAGACAACCTCGTAAGCCTTGGGGCCTACTCGATTCCTTAGCCACTCAGCCGCCGTCACCCCTTCGTAGTCCAGTCCGTTCTTCTTTCTCTGCAGGTATAGCGTAACCAGCCCAAGCCTCAGCCGGTCGTAGAGGTTCAGCGGCTTGAAGCGGAGAAGGTCCAGCGGAGACGCGAATTTCCAGATGCGTCCGCCGTAGTAGAAACCAACCTTGGACTCTATCCAGGCCAGCTTGTGGCCGAGGCCCAATTCATGTATCAGGTCCACCATGTGAGTGTCGCTGAGGAAAAGGTGATGATACCCCTTCTCCAATCTGCCGCCGCCTATCTCGAATGTGGACGCCTGGCCTCCCAGAAAAGGCGCGGCCTCAAACACCTGGGCCTGGTGCCCGCGCTTCACCAGAGTGTGGGCCGCCGCAAGACCGGCCGCTCCACCTCCTATGACCCCCACCTTCAACGGCCGCCTCCAAGCTCTCCACCCTGCTTTTCCGGGTCCTGGTGCAACGCGGAGAGGCTGCCGGGTTCAACCGGCGCCTCTATGGTCCTGATGCGGGACAGATTGCTAAAGCCGATGTTCTCCTTCCACATGAACAGCAGGCCCGCAAGGTTCACGGGGAGCCAGAGGGCCACTATATGAACGAAGAACGAATACGCGGCCGCCGGCTCTGCGCCGACGCCGAAGGCCACCAGCGTGCTCTTGGCTACAACCTCGAAGGGACCTATGCCCCCCACGCTTGACGGGACCGCAGTGGCCAAGTTGGCGGTGGCGGTCACCAACAGGATTACGCCGAACGACTGGTCCAAGTCGAAGGAGAGAGCGATGATGTAGTACATGGCCGCCTCGGTTAACCACACAGGCAGAGACACAAGCGCAATTACCGCAAGGCGTCGAGGACTCTTGAGGGCCCCCAGACCCTCGATGAGCGCCATGATCAGATTGGTCCCTGTGTTCCTGAAGCGTTCGGGCAGCGGCCGCGTCACAACGACGGCCATCCGGCGTCCCAGTTCAGGGCGGGCCGCCAAGAGGAACAAGACCAAGAAGCCCGCAGCGAAAAGCGCCGCAACAAGCCCGCTCCCGATCAACCAGAGGAGCTTAATGCCGCCGTCGTCGGTCTTCAGGGCTTCGGTCCAGGGTAAAAACGGCCAGATGACCGCCACTAAGAAGATGAGGGTCAGACCGTCCATGACCCGCTCCACGCCTATGGTGGCCAGTCCCGACGCCCTGCTCACACCTTCTTTCTGCCAGAGCGCCTGGGAGCGCACTATCTCGCCCAGGCGGATGGGCAGCACGTTGTTGGAGAAATAGCCGATGACCGTTACGGGATAGAGGTTGCGCACCGGGATGGGCTTTATGTGTAGGAGCAGCAACCGCCATCTGAGGGCGCGGAAACCAAGGGCTACAAAATAGAGAGCGACGGCGGGCAGAAAGTAGGCGTAGTTGGCATGACGCAACTGGCTCCAGGTGTCGCTGAAGTCTATGTTCCATAGAAACAGGAAGAGCAGGCCAACGGTCACGCCTGCGCCAAACAGAAATCGTCGGTCAAGAAGCAAGCGAGGAGGTCTCCCGAGTATGGCGATCAAAGCAGGAATGGAGTATCAATAGGCGTCCAGTATACTTGGCGGCGCTCAAGAGTTACAAGCGTCTGTACAGGCCCGGTTCGTGCTGCGTGCTTGACAGGAATCCGGCCTTTTTTCTACAACGGGTTAGGTTATCGACGCCCAGAGTACGGCAGCGTTGTCTTTGATTTCCTCGCCCCGGTCAGTGGCCTGGGCCATATTGGGTCCGTTCCGGATGCTGTCGGCCATTAGGACCGAGGCTGGTCTTGTATGCGCCGATGATCTTGGCTCCGTCCGTAATGCCGGAAGTGTATCAGTCCGTCTACGTAGGGCTTGCCCTCTTTGAAGTAGTTGGGGTTCCTCTCATGCTCGGTGGGCACTTCCCGCTTAACATCTTTCATAAGGACGGGCCCGGAGCCTATCAGCAAATCGGGGTCCTTAAAGCTGGGTATGACCCCAGCGGGCAGTTGGTGTCTGGGCAGGACTACAATTTCGTTGCACGAAAAGAACAAAAGGAAGGCTGCCGATGGGAAGTTGAGCTTGATCTCCAGGGTATTGGGGTCAACCGCTCTGGTGCTTTCGATGTATCCGCGCAGTTAGCCGCCTCTGCCGCTGCGCCCGGTTCCCTGGGTGGTGGCTTCCCACAGCGCTGGGTACTCGGCTTCGCTGACCGCGTCGGGCGCCGTGTTCGGTTGGATGTTGAAGGCTGAGCCCTCGGCGGTGATCGGGCACCCGTTGACAAGGTCTCCTTCTATGGGATTCTACGGAGTGCTGGGCAATCCAGACAGCAGGGCGCCTCTCCCACCACACGCGAAATCCATCCGTTGGAAGGGTGACACTTCACTCGGACCACCCAGTCGAAGAGATGCATGTCATCCCAGGCCCAGTTGGCATTCTGAGCAACCTACCCGACGCACCAAAGCTGACAGCGTTAGGAGCCTTCATCAAGATGTCGTCCGATCGGAAACCGTCAGTCTCCTGCGCCGGTTCGTTTGGGGGCGAGCCTCACTGCAAGGCAGCGCTGCCTATTTCCGTCCAGTTTCCGCCGCTGGTAGGTGCGCAGGTTACCCGGACTGTCCAGCCGTTCTCCCGAAGATATTCTGGACTCCACCCGAGATCTCTACTCAACGTTGTTGTTGGGTGATCATGGAACCCCATAAACAAATACACATAGGTGCCCTCACTATTGTACACCCCTAGCATGTACCTGCCGCACTGGGCGTCGCCTACCCATCCAACGTCTATAGTAGATTCGATCACACTGTATGAAGGTGTAATCGGAACCTCCCGCGGGCTGACTGTCACCCAGACGCTAGCTGACGTTGCAGGCGTGGGAGTGGGAGCAGGCGTCGGCGTCAACGGCGCGAGTGGAGCCGTGGGTACGGGTGTGGGCGTCCCCGTGATGGCGGCTGTCTGACTGGCATATCCACCAGGGTAGTTTGTCGTGATCCACCCCCGTAGGTAGCGATTGATAGTACCCCTTGCCCACAACTCGTTTATGATTCCTGTGATCTCATAATCCCTATGCTCCTCAGGGGTGAACAGGTTCGAAAATTGGTACGTCCACGGAGGGAATCGCAATGATACATCGACGGGCGTCGTTACCGTCCAATCTCCAACAGTGAAAGTATGGTTTCCATGCACATGCACAGTCATGTGCATAATCTTACGCCTTGAAAACGACTGGGGTGAGCTATCCTCTATCCAGCCTTCGCACGGAGCATCACAAGCATACCTAGTAATGATTTGACTGGATTCCGGTGGTCTCGGCTCTTCTTTGAATTTGCCGAGAAAATCTTGCCAAGTCAAGCCTTCCAACGCGCCTTGTTGGTATGCGGCATCCGGTAATACTAGTTCGGTATAATATACTTGGCCCTCCCAAGAGCTTTTGTCGGCGCCTGGTCTGGATCTGTTCGTAATTGTGACGAAAGTGCACTCTCCTTGCGACACCAAGCTCCCTCCCTGAGAGCCGGGGATGACAGACACAAACGAAGACCAGATTTCAGCCCGGGCTGCATGAGACGAAAAGTTATCATCGTGGCTAATAACAGTTCTTGCTTCATCAACCTCAGCATCGGCGCAATCTTCGGATATTTCATCACGATTGTCCGAAAACGGTACGTATTCCACAGGCTGAGGCGTGGCGGTCGGCTGTGTCGCCGGAGGAACCGGCGTGTCGGTGGCCGGAGGAACCGGCGTGTCGGTGGCCGGAGGAACCGGCGTGTCGGTGGCCGGAGGAACCGGCGTGTCGGTGGCCGGAGGAACCGGCGTGTCGGTGGCCGGAGGAACCGGCGTGTCGGTGGCCGGAGGAACCGGCGTGTCGGTGGCCGGAGGAACCGGCGTGTCGGTGGCCGGAGGAACCGGCGTGTCGGTGGCCGGAGGAACCGGCGTGTCGGTGGCCGGAGGAACCGGCGTGTCGGTGGCCGGAGGAACCGGCGTGTCGGTGGCCGGAGGAACCGGCGTGTCGGTGGCCGGAGGAACCGGCGTGTCGGTGGGAATGGGTGTGGCGGTTACAACCTCTTCCGGTCGGCAAAAATCGTTATTGAAAGGGCTTGGGCAAATGACATTTGGCGTAGCTGTAGGGGTTGCAACCTCTTCCGGTCGGCAAAAATCTTCACCAAAAGGGCTTTCACAATCGCTACTCGGCGTAGATGTAGGCTGTGGCGTTGGCGCAGAGGTGGCGGTGGGCGGCACAGGCGTGTAAGTGGCTGTGGGCTGAGGCGTCGGCGTATAAGTCGGTGGGCAATCCCAAGGGGCGAATGGGTCGCATCCGGTGGAGCCATATGCTTGCGGTGCACCGGTTTGTTGCAACAAGCCAATCACTAACCCAGCCGCCGCCGCCACCGCTATCACAACAAGCAGAACGGGAACGATTCTTTTAGAACTTGACTCCATCTTGCTAATCCCTTAACTTAATAATTCACGTCCAAATGCAAACTATTTACATTGACTTAACGAATTTGTCAAGTCTATATTTTTTTCGGCGTAATACGAATTACGGCGTTTTTATGAAACGCATGCCGTGAAAAAACTACACTACAACGGCAGGGGCAGTTCACTCACGCGGGACATGTCCGCCGAGTTGAGCCCTCAATTGGACTTGACTGAGTTCGAGTCCCAGCCTGTCAGTGACATGGTCATATTGTGAGCGCGCACAATCTCGACCAGTCGCCGGGAGCAACTGACTCCGCCATACCAGTCTTTGCCCGAGCTTTGGACACGTACTCCAAGGCCCTCGGTTCTTCAGGTACAACGCGAGCTCGGCGAAGGCAACAAAAGAGACAAACACTATGTTGACAACCAACAGCGAGCACCGTTTTACTATGTCCTGCTGCATCCAACCTGCCTACGGTTCGGGCTGATGTTCACCCTATCCCCAAGGTCCCGGGCCCTGCGCCGGTCAGCCCGATCCATCCAACTGAATTTTGTTACTGGACGACAGCCCCTTTTCTTGCTCTAAATACAAATCAAGCTGGCCAAAACCAATCTCCTAAGGAATTGGGCAATACGGCCAGCCTGGAATCCAGTTGCTCATATTTAGCATTGCTTCCATAATCATGTCAATAGCAGGCCCTCCAACAGCTGGGACCGGGCCGAAGAAACTTTCCCTCTTATCGCAACCTTCTCCTTCCAGGGAGAATGGGTAATTGCTGTTGGGTATATAATTGCCCTAGCCTTTTTCTGGAGCGACGCCTCTATGACTGACGCCCGGGCTGCCGTCCACCCTCGCCGCGTCTACGCCCTGAGTCCCAAGGACCTCACCGAGGAGCAGCTGGCCGTGGTGTGTGCCATGACTTCCCGTCGCCCCGAGTCCTTCGACGAGATAGCCCAGCAGGTGACGCAAGAAAAGGCCGCGGACTTCCATGAGCGTTGGGTTTTGGGCTACGGACATGGCTCAGTGGCCGAGCACGCAGTCATACACATGGCGGTGGAGAACATATCCCGGTTGGCCTGCGACGCTCTCGAGGACAACAGGCTTGCTTCATATACGGAGAAATCGTCCCGCTACCAGGTGATTGGCCAGGGGCATTACCACGTCCCTCAGGAGTTGGAAGACCACCCCGATCTTCTCGAACTGTACAAAAGGACATGTGACGGACTGTTTCAGACCTATGCGGAGATGAGAGAAGCGGTGATAGAGCGCCTGCAACAGGATTCCACGATGAGTGGACAGAGAGCGCAAAGGACGGCTATAGACAGCTGCCGCTTTCTGCTTCCCTCCGCCACGCTGACCAACGTGGGCGTGACCATGAATGCCCGTGTCATGGAACATGCCATCTCCAAGTTGCTGTCGTCCGGCCTGGCGGAAGAGCGGGACCTTGGCGGCATGTTAAAGGAAAAGGGCCGGGAGATCACACCAACCCTGATCAAGTACGCAGAAGAGAACCCATACCTGAAAGCTTCCTCTAAGGCCCTCTGGTCCCATCGAGATCGAATTGGAGCGAGTGAGACTGCGGAGGCGCCGAACGCATCCGTAAGACTGCTGCACTACGACCCCGACGCCGAAAAGAAGTTGGCAGCGGCCCTCCTGTACCGGTCCTCAAGCGCGCCATACTCGGGCGTTTGGGCGGCCGTGGAGAAGATGGGCCAGGCCGAGATGGACCAGGTCCTGGAAAGCTGCTTCACGGACCTTGGCCCCCACGACGCTCCGGTGAGGGAGCTTGAGACGGTGGACTACACCTTTGAGTTGGTCTTGGACTACGGCGCCTACAGGGAATTCAAGCGTCACCGGATGCAAACATACCTGCCTCAACCCCTCACCGTCGACAACGGCCATCTGACCCCAAGGCGCATCAAAGAAGTGGGTTTGGAGAGCCGGTTCGAAGACGCCATGACCATGGCGGCAGAGTCCTTCCATAGAGTCTACGAACGTCTTCCTCATGTCGCCCCGTATTTAGTGACTCACGCCCACCGCCGCAGGGTATTGAGCAAGATGAACTTGAGAGAGTGCTACCACCTTTTCAAGCTAAGGACCCAACCCACGGCCCACTTCTCCATCAGGGGGCCTATCGAGCAAGCCATGAAGTTGGCCGTGGAAGCGCATCCGAGGTTGTTCAAACATCTAGCATTGAGACGATTCCCCGCCTGGTGGTCAGACTTCTACCCTGAGCCCCCTGGATTCCGGCCTCCGCCGGAATGACGGCAAGAGGGGCGGAACGGCCCGCGAGCAATGTCGGGGGACAAGTCCGCCGTTCGTGTTGCCTCAAGCCGGAGTGTACAGTAAAATCAGGTGCGGCAAAGCCGTCGGGCATGGCCCGACGGCGGCAGAGGAGGCTTTATGGACTTCGAGCCCCGTTACACCCAGGAGCAGGAAGCCTTCAGGAAAGAGGTTGCAGCCTGGCTGGGCGAAAACATACCGGACGACCTGGAATTTCCCCCCGACTCGGCAAACCTGAGCCGAGAGCAATGGTTGAAGCGGAGAGACGTGGGGATGAGGCTGGGTTCCAGAGGTTGGCTCTGGCCCACCATGCCCCCGGAGTACGGGGGAGGCGGCCTTGACGTAGACCACGCCGTCATCCTGGAAGAAGAGGTCGACAAGCATGGCCTGAGCATTCCCCCTTATTATGACTCGGGCGGAAAGATGGGAGGCCCGACCATCCTGGTATGGGGCACGGACGAGCAGAAACAACGGCTTCTGCCCCCTATTTTCACAGGGCAAGTGACAAGCTGGCAGCTGCTCACCGAGCCGGAGGCAGGCTCAGACCTGGCGGGGGTCAAGACCACCGCCCTCAGAGACGGTGACGACTATGTGCTCAACGGCCAGAAGATATACGTAGGCAGCGCGTTCCACCCCGACCAACATTGGACCATCGCGGTTACCGGTCCAGATCAGCCGCGCCATCAGAACCTGGGGTGGTTTATGGTGCCGGCGGACAGTTCCGGCATCACCACTCAGAGGATGGACCTGCTGATTGCCGGTGGTGAGAGCGGCGCAGGCGGAGGCTACAAGCAGACGGTGTTCTTCGACAACGTTCGAGTCCCTGCGAACAACCTCGTCGGCGGCGAGAACAACGGCTGGAAAGTGGCCAACACGCACCTGGAGATAGAGCATGGCATCGGAGGCAGAATAGGAGGCAACCAGGTCAGGGACCTCCTCTTCGATTACTGCAAAAACACCCAACACAACGGCGACGTCCTGAGCCAAGACCCCGACGTTCGCTCCCTGATGGTGGACGCCTACGTCGATTGGGAGATACTGCGGCTGTTCAATCTGAGGAACTACTGGATGAGGCACTCAGGCCAACAGGTCACCTACCACGGCTCCCAGGCTTCGTACTTCCGGAAGATGTCCGGTCTCAGGATAGGCAAGGCCATACTGGAGCTTCTGGGGCCCTACGCCCTGACCAACGACGAAGAGTGGGGGCCATGCGGCGGCCACATGGAGGCCCACCAGCGGTCCAGCATCGTGGCTGTGCATCCTGGAGGTACGGCGGACATTCAGAGGGTGATTATGGCGCGGCGCATAGGGGTGGGGCGGGCCCAGCGGGAGCAGGCCGGCACCATCAGATAACCCACTCCCAGACAACCAACGAACATCAAGGGGCAGTTATGGACCTTTCCCTTACTGAAAACCAGGAAATGCTGAAGAACTCGGTCCGCGAGTTCATCGAAAACGAGTTCACCAAGGAAACTTTGGTGGAGATGGGCAAGGAAAACAGGGCGTTTTCCGATGAAGTCTGGCGGAAGGCCAGCGGCCTGGGGTGGCTGGGCATCATCATCCCCGACCGATACGGCGGCGAGGGACGAGACCTCACCGACGCCGGAGTCCTCTTCCAGGAGCTGGGACGCGGCCCCATACCAGGCCCTTTCTTCACTTCGGGAATTCTGGGTTCCTCGATAGTCATGGAGGCCGGGCGGCCCGACCAGAAGTCGGAGATGCTGCCCGCTATAGCCCAGGGGCGCCAGATATTGGTACCGGCCATCACTGAAGAGCGCTACGGATGGGGGCCTGAGAACGTCCACATGGCCGCCGAGAGGAAGAACGACTCCTACGTCCTGAATGGCTCCAAGCTGTTCGTGCAGGACGGCTCGGACGCCAGCCACTTGATATGCCCGGTGCGGACCGAAAACTCCGCTGATCCATCCCAGGGCATCTCACTGTTGGTGGTGGACAGCCATTCACCCGGAATATCCTCCAGGTACGTGGACGGGTTCATCGCCGCGTCGGCGGTCATTGACTTTGACTCGGTGGAGGTCCCCGAGTCCAACCTTCTGGGCGAAAATCCGGGCCAGGGATGGGCGGCATTGTCGCGGGCCGTCCAACGGTCCATTCCGGTGTTGTGCGCCTACAAGGTGGGAGGCTGCGAGGCCGTGTTCGACATGTCGGTGGAGTACAGCCGCACCCGCCACCAGTTCGGGACTCCCATTGGCCGGTTTCAGAGAGTCCAGGACCACATCATCCACCTGGTGAACCACCTGGACGCAGCGCGATGGACCACCTATGAGGCGCTTTGGAAGCTGGATGAGGGACGAGACGCGTCCAGCAGCGTACACTTAGCCAAGGCGGTGTCCAGCGAAGGCTATTTCCAGGCTTGCAACTACGCCCATGAAGTCCACGCAGGGCTGGGCTCCATGATTGAATACGGCCTTACACTTTACACCAAGCTCTCAAGGACCCTCTACCATTACCTGGGAGACCCCAGATACCACAAGAAGAAGCTGGCTGACGCTCTGGACCTTTAGACAGACGTGATGACGAGACTCAACCCAGGGCTTCCACCCGAGGCGCCACTTCTTCCTTGAGCAGCTGTAGGGACCGCCGTACCAGCGAGTGGTCGTCGGGGTCATGGGTTATGACCAGAATCTGACCGAACCCGCCGACCGCTTCGTACAGACGGGTGATTTTGTCGGCGCATTCGTCGGGGTCGCCGACAATCCAGTTGTGCTCCATCATGAAGTCCACGTCCACGCTTTCGTCGGGCATGTCTGGGTCGTCCTTATGGGCTTCCAGCTGTCCGCCGTGCTTGCGGTTCTTCCACTGGTGCTCGTTCCAGGGCCTGCCCAGCACTATGCGGGCCTCTTCCCTGGCGCGCTCGGGGGTGTCGCTTACGTAGACGTCTCTCGCTATGCGCCAGTCCGACCTCCTAGGCGTATGGCCCGACGAGTTCGCTCCGTCCGCATAGGCTTCCCAATGGACTCTCAACTTTTCCGCGTTCAGCGTCGGACTGCTCATGGGTATCCACCCCCTCGACCCCGCCATGTAGGGTGTGCTGGGACTCGGGGACGTGGCCGCCACACCTATGGGCGGGTGGGGCTTCTGATAAGGTTTGTAGTAAAGGCGCCGGTTCAGCTCTGCGGGAGCGTCGGGAGAGTGTACGCTGAAATGCTTCCCGTCGTAATGGTACTGGCCGTCCTCTGAGGCCCACAGGCCCAGGACTATCTCCAGGGCTTCCCTGCTGCGTTCCCTCACCGAGTCCATGTCTTCGGGGTCCAGCCCGTACATTTGAAGGTCCGTGGGTATGGACCTCATGCCCACGCCCCAGTAGAGGCGTCCTCGGGCCAGGTGGTCCAGCATGGCGATGCGGTGGGCGGTGTCCACCGGATGGTGGAGGGCCAGCAATGTAACGCCTGTGCCCAGGATGATGTTCTTGGTCCTGGCCAGAGCCTGGGCTATGATCAGGTCCGGAGCCGGAGCGTTCTCCCACGTCTCGGTGACGTGCTCGCCTATCCAGGCCTCGTGGTATCCAAGAGCGTCCGCCAGCACGAGCAGCTCCAAGTCCCTGTCGTAAGAGTCGGCGTAAGACCTGTTGGGCGGGTGCAGCGGCATCATAAAAAGCCCGAACTTCATCTCGTTCTCCGCGGTTTGGTCGCACTAGAGGTTGGGGCCGGAGCGACCGGATTGCCGGTTTGCCGAGTTTAAGAAAATAGTACGCGTCCGACAGCCGTCAGGTCAAGGCGCTTAGCTATGTGTGGCGTGTTCTGGACAACAAAAGAGGCCCGAAAGTCGGGCCTCTCTATGGTTGAATCGGTGTGATGCGCTGAACGCGCGTCAGCCTGGGCGTGCGTCTAGTGGCTCCCGCATCCGCCGCTGCCGCAGCCGCAGCCGCCCTCGCCGGAGCCGCAGCCGCATGAACCGCTGCCGCAACCGCCCGCCGCCTGGAAGTTCGGGTTGTTGATGACGAAACCAACCTTGGTCAGGTCCTCGATGTAGTCTATTGTGGCCTCTTCCAGGAAGGGAACGGAATCGGAGTCCATGAGGAACTGGACGCCGTCCAAGTCCATGACGGTGTCGTCGTCCTGAGATTCTTCTTCCATAGTCATCATGTACTGGACGCCGCCTTGGGGAGCGGGGATGGCGATAACCCGAAGAGAAGAGCTGTCTTCCCCCTGGTCGCTGATTACTTCCTTGATCTTTTCAAGCGCTGGGGACGTAACTTGAAGCATTGTTGCCCACTCCTTCTCCAGGAATTCCCACCTTGCCCATCTTGAACAATTGCTCGATGGTTGTCTGAAAGCGTAACACAGCGCCGTTGTTGCAGTCAATTGAAACCTGCATGAGGAAATCCTACTCATTCTAATTTTGGGCTACTTTTGGGCCACTTTTGGGTGAAGCGCTGTTGAGGTCATCCACTCTGACCACAGGACTATGGCCAGACCCTTGCCGCCTTCCGTGCAGCCCGGGCTCTGAGGCGGTGACGATGAGAAAATCAGAACGTCTCAGTTTTCAGAATTCGCCTCAAGCCGCTGATTAAGGTTTCGGACCATCTTCCGGCGACTGCGGTGTATGGAATCGGTTCCCGCTCCAAGGGAAAAGCATCCGGTTTCCGCCTCGTTTGCACTCTTACGGGCGCCGGTTTCCATAGCTTACAATTTCCTTGACTGAGTTTTCGGCGAGTGTTAGATTCTCAAGGTCTAAGCCCCCGTCCCCCGAAAAACTCTTCTATGGATGATATTGTTGGCCGTCTCCTCCAAGGGGACGAAAGAGCGCTATCAAGGCTGATCACCCAACTGGAGAGGGGAAGCCCTGGAATAGCCGAAACCATGGCCCGGGTCCACCCTCGAACCGGCAGAGCATATTCAATAGGAATCACCGGGCCGACTGGGGTCGGGAAGAGCACGATCGTGGACAGGTTGTCCGAGGCGGTCCGCGCCGAGGGCCTGTCCGTCGGCGTACTGGCCGTTGACCCGTCCAGCCCCTACAGCGGGGGAGCGTTCCTGGGAGACCGGATCAGAATGCAGCGCCATTACCTCGACTCCGGCGTGTTCATCAGGAGCATGGCCAGCAGGGAGAGTTCGGGAGGCCTTCCCAGGGTCTTAAAAGGGGCCATGCGCCTCCTCGATGCTGCGGGCAAAGACATCGTAATGGTCGAAACCGTCGGCGTAGGTCAGACGGAGCTGGGGATAATGGGGACGGTGGACACGGTGGTTGTGGTCTTGATGCCCGAAGCCGGGGACATCATTCAGACCCTGAAAGCGGGTCTGATGGAGATAGCGGACCTCTTTGTGGTCAACAAGGCGGACAAGGAGGGGGCCGGACGAATGGCGGCGGCCGTCAATTCCATGCTCAAGATGGCGCATCCCTCAGAGGACTGGACTCCGCCGGTGATTTCCACAGAGGCCCATAACAACAAGGGCATCGAAGAGCTCTACAACGGGATAAAGACACACCGCACCCACCTGGAAGAGGGCTTTTTGCTGAACAAGAGGCGCGAAGAACGCAGCGTACAGGAATTCCTATCCACAGTCGAAGAGGAGTTCAGCCGCCGCATGAAGCGGCTGATGAGCGCCGACCCCGGACTGATTGATCTGTTGGAGAGGGTGAAGAAAGGAGAAGTCGAACCCTACTCGGCGGCGGAGAAACTTATAAACGGCGGGATCGCCGGTCTGACATCTGACTGCTAGGGGACCGCTCCAGCCGACTCTTCCAGAGAACGGGAGAGTCTTGGCGAGGAACGGTCTTTTTATGTAATCTGCGCGGGAGAAATCACCGGTCGCAGGGACTTCCCAGCGGTGAGCCTATGGAACATAATCAAACGGCAGAGGGGTTGATATGTCGTTGCCTGGTTATTCTTTGGGAATAGACCTGACATCTTCTTCCAAGCGTCCCAGCGCGTATGCACTTGTAAACGGCTCGGCGGAGCTGAGTGAGTTGGGCCGTTTTACAACAACTGACGAAATAGTCGATTTCATCGAACGAGTGGAGCCTTCGCTGATTGCCATCGACGCTCCACTTTCGCTTCCTCTGGGGTTGGACTGTCTCGAGGAGGACCACAATTGCACCCAAAAGCTGGAACCGAAAGGAAGAACGGCCGAGCAGGAGCTGGCGGCTATGCACATCGGCTGTTTCTTTACGACCAAACGGTCCATCATCAAGACCATGATCTACAGGGCCTTGGCGTTGTACAAAGACCTTTCGGCGGCAGGGTTCAACGTGGTGGAAGTCTATCCCTACGCCACCAAGGTGATCCTCTTCGGGACTAATATCCCGCCCAAGAACAGCGTAAGGGGGCTCCGGTTCCTCAAGGAGAACACCGGCAGGCTTATATCAGGACTGGAACCCTATGAAGCAGGCCTAGACCACAACGCCTGTGACGCACTGCTGGCGGCCTACACCGGGTCCCTGCATTTGGGGGACCGCACCGATCTGCTTGGGCTGGCCGAGGAGGGACACGTCGTAGTGCCAAGGTTGGTGGGCGGCTCCGGCGCCAACGGAGTTCGGCCCGCCGGCCAGTGAGCACCTATCTTCAACTACGATATACTCTGCAATGACATAGGGGCGTATGATGATGGACTTCAAAATCACCGGACGCAATCTGAACATAGAACAAAGCTTGAAGGAGCACGTTGACAGGAAGCTGGACCGTCTCGTCCGCCATCTGCCTGCTATAACAGGCGTCGAGGTCGAGCTAACCAGAAACAACAGCCGCGACCCTGCGTCCAGGATCGTCGCCCAGGTGACTCTCAACGTGGACGGGACCATGCTTAGGGGCGAGGAGAGGGGTACAAACGCCGCAGCGGCCATTGACTCGACGCTGGATGTAATGGACCGCCGGTTGGAACGTCTCAAAGGCAGGCTATACAGAAGCCAGCAGGCGAAACGTTCCTCGGTGGGAAGGATGCAAGCCGAGGCCACGCCTGCGCTGGACCCGGACGCTCCCGCCGAGGAAGCGGCGGACCAGGACGGAGTAATCGTCAAGACCAAGCAGTTCCCGATGAAACCGATGACCGTCGAAGACGCCGCCTTCCAGATGGACATGCTGGGCCACGAGTTCTTCTTGTTCCTGAACGGCGAGACGGATGAGCACAACGTAGTCTATCGCCGTGCCGACGGCGACTACGGACTGATCCAGCCTGAGCCCTCGTAGAGCCGCCGTGAACCCTTTTGCCTTCCGGCCAGCGCCAGGCGCTTAAGGCTCGTCGTTCTGGGAGCCCCGTCCCCCGCCCAGTCCCAGGAAGGGCTGGAGCATCGACGTGAACTCCATGGGAAAGATGAACTTGGTGGACGGGCTGGACCCCAGTGACTTAAGCGTTTCGAAGTATTGCAAGCTCATGGTCTTGGCGTCCACGGTGTTGGCCACCTGGAAGATCCGGTCCAGCGCAGTGCTGAACCCTTCGGCCCTCAAGACGGCCGCCTGTTGGTCTCCTTCGGCCTGGAGTATTTCCGCTTGGCGGTGGCCCTCCGCTTCCAGAATGGCCGACTGTTTCTCACCTTCGGCACGGTTGATCTGGGCCTGACGCTGTCCCTCAGACTCGGTGATTTCCGCCGTTTTGATGGCTTCAGCCGACTTCTCCCGCTCCATGGCCGCCTTCACGCCCGGAGGCGGGTCTATCTCGTTCACTTCAACTCCGTTAACCTTTACGCCCCAACGCCCGGTAGTCTCGTCCAACCGCATCTGCAAGGAGTCGCCGATGCGCTCCCGCTCGGTGAGCGCCTCGGCCAAGGTGGTGGCGCCAATGACCGCCCTGAGAGTGGCCACCGCCAGGTTTTCGACGGCAAACTCCACGTTTTCAACGTTGAGCACTGACTTCTCGGCCTGCTCTTTCAGCACCTCGAAGTAGATGACGAAGTCCATGTCGACAACCACGTTGTCGCTGGTGATGTATTTCTGGGTTATCACCCTCCGCACCCGCTCGCGAGTGTCGATTATGCGGCCGTTGTAGATTGGAGGAATGACCAACTGAAATCCGGGTCCGGCCACCTTGTGCAGCTTGCCCCATTGGAGAACGACCAGCCTCTCGAACTGTTTGACTATTACGACTCCTATTGCCATGGCTTCCTCCTTAATGTTTGACCCAGGTCCATCGACGTCTATGGTCCTTCTTGATGCGGCCCCCCGTCGGCGCGGGTCACTGTTAGAATGACGCCTTCCACTTCCACCACTACAATCCGCTCACCCGATTTGATAAAAGTACCACCATGACTGACTGCTGTCCATAGACGCTCCTCTATACGCACGGAGCCTCTGGGGTCCAGGTCTGCCGTCACCGTGCCGACGGCCCCGATCAAGTGAGTCAGTTCGTCCTCCGTCTGTTTCGACTCCCTTCGAGACTGGACCACTGTCCTCAGGAACCAGAACCCCAGAAGGGTGAGGACGCCGGCAAAGGAACCCAACAGGTACGGGTTGACCCGGATGTTTGGAGCGGTCGGCGACGGTGAGCCGAAGGAGTCGAAGAGGAGCAGACCTCCGAATATGAACGCTATGATGGACCCGATGCCCAGAATTCCGAACCCGGACACGAACATCTCAGCTATGAACAGCCCGACCGCCAGTCCGAGGAAGCCCACAGCGGCCCAGTTGACCGGCAGGTTCCCCAGGCTGACGAAAGCCAGCAGCAGCAGGATTGCCCCAACCACGGCGGGGACGATCATTCCCGGATTGAACAATTCTATTACGAGACCCAGACCGCCCAGCGACAGCAGCATGAAGGATACGTTCGGGTCAGCGAGGAAGTAGAGGAACCGCTCCACAAAGCTCATGCTGAAATTTTCAAGAACTGCGCCCTGAAGGTCCAACGTTTTTTCTATAGGGCCCGCGTCCGTTTGAACGACAACCGTTTGCCCGTCGATACGGGCCAACAGCTCCCTGATGTCCGCGGCCACGAAGTCCACGACTCCCAGGTCCGCGGCTTCCTCGCTTGTATACGACCTGGGAGGGTCTTTTACGATGGTGTCAACCAGGGCCTCGGAGTTCCGGCCTCTATGAGCCGCTATGGCTCTCATCAGGGACGCCGTGTGCTCGACCACCTTGCCCTTGAGGGTTTCAGGCAGGTCTTCGCCTCCCACCCCCACCGGGGCCGCCGCCCCTATGTTGGAGGCCGGGGCCATTACCGCGAAGGCCCCTGCGGCCGTGATGAAGGTCCCCGCAGAGGCTGCGCTGGCGCCCCTGGGGGAGACGTACACCGCCGTGGTCACTCTATCGCTGAGCAGGTCCTCCACTATCTCCTCGGTGGAGCTTAGGAGGCCGCCAGGGGTGTTCAGCTTGATGACCAGGACTTCGGAGTCCCGGTCGACCGCCCGGTCTACGGCCCTGGAAATGTACCGTTCCACGACGTTGTTGATCACGCCGTCCACGTCGGCGACAAGGACCTCCGGCCCTTGAGTCTGGGCGGAAGTCACGCCCATCAGGCCCAGGGACAAGAGGACGGTCGAGGAGAGGAGGACCAGGAGGTGAAACGTTCTTGGGATGCGCATAACATGAGGCCATAGGGCGTATGTTTATCATGGCCCGAACCCCAGCATGGTGTCAAACAGACTTCGGATTTCACTGCGTTGACACTCCTTGAAAGGCAAAGATAGACTACGCCTGCGCTGCAAAGGCGCATTTTCATTCCAACCATTTCGCATTCAAGCCGTCGGAGGAGGTTGATGACATCCATAGCCCGCACTGACCCGGAGATTGCGGAGGCAATAAAACGTGAAGAGATGCGGCAGCGGCAAAGCATCGTCCTCATCGCTTCCGAAAATTACGCCAGCAAGGCGGTCCTCGAAGCCCAGGCAAACGTTATGAACAACAAGTACGCCGAGGGTTATCCCGGGCGCAGGTACTACGGCGGATGCGAGTTCGTGGACCAGGCCGAACAGCTGGCTATAGACCGGGCGAAGGCTTTGTTTGGAGCGGAACACGCCAACGTACAACCCCACAGCGGAGCGCAGGCCAACATGGCGGCCTATTTCGCTCTGTTGGAGCCGGGCGACACGGTAATGGGCATGCAGCTGGACCAGGGAGGACACCTTACCCACGGCAGCCCGGTGAATTTCTCGGGAAAACTGTACAACTTCGTCGCCTATGGCGTGAGCAGGGAGACCGAGACCATCGACTATGACCAGGTGGCCATCTTGGCCCAGGAACACAGGCCCAAGCTAATAGTGGCCGGGTACACGGCTTATCCCCGCACCATAGACTTCAAGAGGTTTCGGGAGATTGCAGATTCCGTTGACGCCATTCTCATGGTTGACATGGCCCACATAGCGGGACTTATAGCAGGGGGAGTCCACCCGTCTCCCCTTCCCCACGCCCAAGTGGTCACCTCCACCACCCAGAAAACCCTGCGCGGACCCCGGGGCGGCCTCATCTTATGCACGGACGAGCTTCGGCCAAAGATAGACAGGGCGGTCTTCCCTTTCTCTCAGGGAGGCCCGTTCATGCACGTAATCGCAGCCAAAGCCATCTGCTTTCTTGAGGCGTCCCGCCCCGAGTTCGCCGACTATCAGGCTCGAATCGTGGAGAACTCCCAAGCCATTGCCAAGGGGCTCGCCGAACACGGGCTTCGCATCGTGTCCGGAGGCACCGACAACCACCTGCTTCTGGTGGACCTGAACCCCATCGGGCTTACAGGCCGGCAGGCTGAAGAGGCCCTGGAGTCTGTTGGGATAGTCGTCAACAAGAACACCATCCCTTATGACACAAGGCCGCCCAGGGTGACCAGCGGCCTCCGCATCGGCTCTCCGGCTATAACGAGCCGCGGGTTCGGCGTGGAGGAGGCCAAAACCGTTTCGTCCCTGATAGTCCGGATGTTGACCAATATAGGGGATGACCGCATCCGGTCCCAGGTCAAAGAAGCCGTGCTGGAGCTGACCTCCCGCTTTCCTGTTCCAGGTCTCGACTCCTAGTGTTTGAGGGTGGACTCCTGGGATGCTATAATCATGCCAGAAATTCGACCGGAGATAAGATTTGCGTCAATATGAACTGGTGGTGGTCTTCAGCCCCATCCTTTCCAATGAAGACAAAACAAGCGCCTGGGATAGAATAAAGCGGCTCATATCCAGCGGCGACGGGGAGATAACCCAGGAGGAAGACTGGGGAATGCGACGTTTGGCCTACCCTATTCGAAAGGGCAGCCAGACATTTCTAGAGGGGTCCTACTTTTTGACCCGGTTCTCCACCGACACCGTGGCGCCCAGGGAACTGGAACCTCAGCTTAATCTGGAAGAGAACATTCTCAGGTATCTGCTCGTCAACGCAGATTCTGTGAGTATAACCGCTCCCACCACTGCAGACTTCACGCCAAGAGAACCCGGACCGCGCAGGTTCGACTCCCGCAGAGGGCCCGGCGGCCCGTTCCGTGGACCTCCTCCTCCGGGGGGGCCGCCCCCTGCACCCATGGCAGCCCGGGTGGGCGCCCCGGCCGCAGCTCCCGTTGAACAACCCGCAAACCCTGAGGCGCCGGCCGCGGCCCCGGCCGCAGCTCCCGTTGAACAACCCGCAACCGCCGAGGCGCCCGCAGCCCCTGCTGAGGCTTCCGTCGAGACATCCGACAGTCAAGTCCAGGCTTCCACCGCCGCCGTGGAAGAGGCGCCCGAAACGCCGGATGCGGCGCCTGCGGCCCCGGCTGAGGCTTCCGGCGAGACATCCGACAGTCAAGTCCAGGCTTCCACCGCCGCCGTGGAAGAGGCGCCCGAAACGCCGGATGCGGCGCCTGCGGCCCCGGCTGAGGCTTCCGTCGAGACACCCGACAGTCAAGTCCAAGATTCCAGCGCCGCCGTGGAAGAGGCGCCCGAATCAGCAGAACCCGGCGACAAGGATAACGCGGAGGAGTAGGCAGGTCTCCCATGACTCTTAACAAGATGATGGTCATCGGAAATCTGGGGCAGGACCCGGAGATGCGCTACACGCCCAGCGGGCAGGCGGTTACAAACTTTTCCATCGCCACCAACTACAGGTACACCACCGCCGAAGGCGAAACCAAAGAGGAGACGGAGTGGTTCCGAGTTTCCGTCTTTGGCCGCCAGGCGGAGTCATGCAACCAGTATCTTGCCAAGGGACGCAAGGTCTACGTGGAAGGCAGGCTCAGAAGCCGCTCCTATGAAACACGAGACGGCGAGAAGCGGTTCGTGAACGAGATCAACGCCAACGACGTCAGGTTTCTGAGTACGCCGGGCGCACGTCCTGACGACTCACCCCGGGAGGGAGACTCCGGCGGCGACCCGATGATGGACGCCGACGACCTTCCCTTTTAACCGTCTGCCAAGGGCGCAGAACCCCAATAAGTCCGGAGGTTAGACACCGACAATGCCGCCGCCGCGAAGAGACAACAGACAGGGCCGGGGACGAGGCAGAGGACGCTTTGTGCCGCGTCGTAAGGTATGTTCCTTCTGCGTTGAGAAGGTGCAGATCATCGACTACAAAGACATAGCCCGTATGCGAAGGTATATATCCGACCGCTACAGAATGGAACCTCGAAGGAAGACGGGGGTTTGCGCCCGTCACCAGCGAAATTTGTCCACGGCCATCAAAAGGGCCCGGCACATAGCTCTCGTGCCGTTCACTCCGGCCCACGTGAAGGGCAACACACCGTCGCCCCTCCGGCCGATGCCGGCGCCGCCACCGCCGCCGCAGCCTGCGGCTCCTGTTGGGGCCGCTCCTCAGCCGGCGCCGACCGCCGAACCTGCAACAGACGGAGAGGCCCCGCCTGACACAGCCCCAACAGAGGCCGTAGAGACGCCGTCAGCTTCCTGAATAGACTCTTCTTGGACCAGCTGATTCCATCCGTAAGGCCCTCCGAAGCGTAGAGGTTAACAACGGGCCTGCATTATGCATTCTGAGAGAAGAAACCGAACGGCGCCCGCCGACCGGCGGATGAGGAATCGCCGCCCTCCACGGCAGGACACGCGTATAACGCGCACCCAGCTTGACCCGGCGACTCGCAAGCGCCGCCGCATAGCTATGGCCGTAGGAAGCGTAATCCTGGTTGCGGTCATCGGCGTCCTCGCCTTTGCCTGGTACTGGGAATTCGTGCGTCCCAACCAGGTGTTGGCCTCCCGGGTGGGGGACAAGGTCTACACCCAGGCCGACATAGTAACCAGGATACGGTTGGAGCGGTCCATAGCGGCAGGGTTGGGCCAGACCTATCCGGTGGGTAAAGCGCCCTTCGAGGTGCTGAGCGAGCTCACACACGCCGGAATAATGAGGCGCGCCGCTCCGACTTTTAACATTTTCGTCACGGACGCCAACGTGGACCTCCGACTCCGTGAGAACTTCGCTCCCAGAGTGAATGACCCCGACGAGGCCGCTCCCGGACAATTGGATCGGGAATTCAGAGAGCGGTACCAGATATTCCTCACCTCGGCCCACATATCAGACTCGGATTACAGGGAAATTGTGGAAGAGAGCATCCTGAGGGAAAGGACCAGGGGAAAGCTGGGAGAACGGATACCCTCCATCGCGGAGAGCGTGGAGCTCCGGTGGATCGTTCTACCCTCCAGCTTGCAGGAGACCCAGGTGGGCGTCCCTCAAGCGGACCCTGACGAAGTGCGGCAGCGGCTTGAAGAAGAGGACTTCTCGGCGGTCGCGGCAGAGGTCAACAGCGACCGGCGGTATGCGGACGGCCAGGGTTACGTGGGTTGGGTCCCTAAAGACGCTTTCACATTCCTGGACAAGCCCATATACGGCGACCCGGAAGGCGAAATCGAGCCTCTGCAGGTCGATGAGGTCCGCGGGCCGATTTTCACAGAGTCGGGCACGTACATCATCAAGATGCTCGACGGGCCCGCCCAGCGTGAAATCAGCGACCCGATGAGAGAACGCATGAAGGACCAGGCGCTGAGCAATTGGCTTTTGGACCAACACAAAGAAGGCGGACGCGACGGCTGGTTGGAGGTGAAGAACAACTCCGCCATCTACGCCTGGGTGCTTGCCCAGGTCGCCAAGCTGGATATACCCGACCCGGCTCAGCCCACTCGGAATGCGCCTGCCCCATCGGGATGACAATGACCGCCCAAGATGAGATTGAAGGATAGACGGGTGGGCCCTGACCATGAAATAGGCGTGGGTCTTATGGGTCTGGGGAATGTGGGCGGAGGAGTCGCATCCGCTTTGATGGGCGACCCCAGCCCTGTTCCCCAGCTGGCTGAGTGTGGAGTCGTCCTCAAAAGGGTCCTGGTGCGGGACACGTCCAAACCCCGCAGTCCCAACGCCGTTGGCGCCCTCCTGACAAGGGAACCCGACGTCCTGCTCGAAGACCCCGGCGTACATCTTGTCGTTGAGCTTATCGGAGGTGAAAACCCCGCCTACGACTACATCCGGCGGGCGTTGACCTCCGGCAGGCACGTCATCACCGCCAACAAAGAGGTAATGGCCAAGCACGGCGCCGGTCTTATGGCCCTGGCATCTAAAAATGGAGTCCATCTATTCTTCGAGGCCAGCGTGGGAGGAGGAATCCCCATAATAGGGCCTCTGACCAAGGACCTCCTGGCCAACCGCATAGCGTCTATAACGGCCATCATCAACGGCACCACCAACTACATCCTTACACGCATGGCCAACGGCGGAGCCAGCTTTCAGGACGCTTTGAAAGAGGCCCAACGCCTGGGATACGCGGAAGCCGATCCGTCCAGCGACGTAGAGGGCGTCGACGCCGCCTATAAGCTGGCTGTGCTGTCCAGCTTGGCTTTTCACACAAGCGTCCACTCCGACGACGTATATCGGGAGGGCATCTCCAGGCTGGAGGCGAGGGACTTCCGATATGCGGAGGAGTTGGGATACGCCATCAAACTTCTGGCGATAGCCCAGAACGACGGAGAGGCCGTCCAGGTGCGGACTCACCCCGCTCTCGTTCCCCAAACCCACATGCTGGCCAAGGTGGACGGCGTGTTCAACGCCATAGAAGTGAAGGGCGACCTGGTCGGGCGTGTGTTGTTCCACGGTCGCGGCGCAGGCAGAGAGCCTACGACAAGCGCCGTGGTGGGGGACATAGTGGAAGCGGCCCGGTGCATCAGGTCGGGAAGCGCTCCGCCGCCCCGTCCGCCCACGGAAGCCAAGTCCATCACTCCCATGTCGGCGCTGGTCAGCAAGTATTATGTCAGGATCAACGTGGCCGATAGGGCGGGAGTGCTTGCCCACATCGCCCGAATACTTGGCGACCACGACATCAGCATCGCCAACGTGCTCCAGAAGGACACCGACCCTTCAACCCAAACGGCGGAGCTGGTGGTGACGACCCATCCGTCGGGGGAAAATTCCATGCAGAAGTCCTTGACGCTGATAAGGGGCTTGGACACGGTCAGGGAAATAAACAACCTGATCAGAATCCTCGATTGGGACGACGAATAGAGCGTCATGCTCCGGATGAGATTGGTTGTATAATGACTCCGGAACCCTCCGACGCCCAGGACATGGACCGGGGCGCGGGTTGTCCGGTCAGAAGTCCCGGATGCCGTCGAAACCGCAGTCGTATGAAGAGAGATCATGATTGACCGTCCAAAGCTCCGGGCCGCCGTCGCCATGATGATCGAGGCAATCGGTGAAGACCCGTCCAGGGAGGGCCTCAAGGAGACGCCCAGGCGCGTCGCGGACATGTACGATGAGCTCTTCCAGGGATTGGGAGTCGAGCCCGAGTCCGAGCTGAACACCGTGTTTGAGGAAGGCGCCTCCCAAGGCGAATTGGCGGTCCTCAGGGACATTCCCTTCCACTCCATCTGCGAACACCACTTTTTGCCCTTCTTTGGCAGGGCCCACATCGCCTACGCCCCCGACCGCAAGATTGCCGGAGCCAGCAAGCTGGCCAGGGCCCTGGATGCGGTGGCCAGACGGCCGCAGCTTCAGGAGCGTATGACCGTTCGTCTAACCGATGCGATTCAAAGCGTGCTCCAACCCCACAGAACGGGAGTTGTCATCGAGGCGGAGCATCTCTGCATGACGATGCGCGGCGTCAAAAAAGAGGGCAGCCTGATAGCGACTTTGGCGTTCAGAGGCGCATTTGACTCCAACGGCAGCGACAAGGCAGAGCTTATGGCGGCCCTCTACGGGAGAAGGCCTTGAGCGGCCTTACTAGACTAAACTCCTATGCCGACGCCGAAGAGGTGTGGAAGAGCGTCCTCAACGGTCCCGTAAGCCACACCATTTTCACGACCCACCAGTGGCAGAAGACCTGGTGGAAGCTCTTCGGCGACGGCGCCGAGATGATGATGCTGTGCATGAACAGCGGCGACAAAGTGGACGCAATAGCGCCGCTGGCCCGCAGAAACGGCACAATCTCGTTCATCGGCAGCCAGGACCTGAACGACTACGGCGATTTCCTGGTGGCGCCGGGAAGCGAGCTCCGTTTCTACACGTCCCTGATGGATTTTCTGGAGGGAGAGCCCTGGAACTCGGTCCGGCTGTCGTCCCTGGCCGCCGACTCCCCGACTCTGGTCCACTTGCCTGAGTTGGCCCTGTCCAGAGGGTATTCAGTGGACATCGAAGAGGAGGATGTCGCTCCCAAGGTGAAGCTGCCCGACAACTGGGAAACTTACCTGGGCCTCCTCTCTAAAAAGGACCGGCACGAGCTCAGGCGCAAGCTCCGCAGGTTGGAATCAGCCCACGGGGACTTGGCCTTCCGAGTCTATTCAAGCCCGGAGGACGTGGAAGCCAACCTGGAAGACTTCTTCCCGCTGATGCGGAAGAGTAAGCAGGAGAAGCGGCGGTTCCTCACGCCTGAGAGAGAGCAGTTCTTCAGGAGCATAGCCGGAGAGATCGCCGAAATGGGGGCCTTCAGGCTCTTTTTCCTGGAGTTGGACGGCAAGCGCGTAGCCGCGGCGATGTGTTTCGACTATCGCAATGCGCGGCGCCTCTACAACAGCGGTTACGACCCCGACTATTCTTACTATTCCGTCGGGCTGGCCCTCAAGGCCATGTGCGTGCGGGACGCCATCGAGATTGGCCTCGAATGCTTCGATTTCCTCAGGGGACCGGAACCCTACAAGTACGACCTTGGCGGAAAGGACACAACGATATATCAAATAACGGTAAGACGAAATTGAACGTAGACAGGGCCGCGCTCATAAGCCTGCACACCTGCCCCCTTGCCGCTCCGGGACAGGGTAAGGCCGGCGGCATGAACGTGTATCTGAAAGAGCTCTCTCAACGCCTGGGCGGCATGGGAATAAAGGTGGACATGTTCACCCGGCGGCACGCCGGACACGATTCGGATGTTCTTGACCTGGACGACAACGTCCGGTTGGTCCACCTGGACGGGGGTCCGCCGGAGGCGTCCATGAACACCTTCTTCACCCACCTGCCGGGGTTCCTGGAGGACATGGAGCGGTTCCGCCGGACCGACGGCCACAGCTACGACCTCGTCCACTCGCACTACTGGCTGTCGGGATGGGTCGGCGGAAAGGCGGCCCGGCGTTGGGGCGTCCCCCACGTCGTGACGTTTCATACCTTGATGGAACTCAAGGCCCGGGCTCGCGTTGGTGAAGACGACTCTCCAAACAGGTCGGCAGTCGAACGTGAGCTTATGGCCACGGCGGACCTGATAACCGCATCCAGTCCCCACGAGAAGTCGGCTATGGTGCGCTTGTACCAGGCGCCGGAGGAGCGGATAAGACTGCTTTCCTGCGGTGTGGACCTGTCCCTGTTCAAGCCTCTTGACATGGAAGAGTCACGAAAACAGCTGGGACTCAACGGAGAGAAGGTCATCCTGTACGTGGGGAGAATCGAGCCGATTAAAGGTCTGGACCTCCTGCTGCGCAGCGCCGCCATAATGGAAGAGGCCCACATAAAGGCGCTGATAGTCGGCGGCAATATGGAGCAAGAAGCCGAAGTGGAGCGTCTCAAGGAGATGGCAAAGGAGCTGGGAATTGAGGATTCATTGGAGTTCGTAGGACTGGTGGACCAGAGGCAACTGCCCGTCTACTACAACGCCGCAGATGTTTGCGTTGTGCCTTCCCACTACGAGAGTTTTGGACTGGTGGCGTTGGAAGCCATGGCTTGCGGGACTCCGGTTGTCGCCTCCAGGGTGGGGGGCTTGAGCGCCGTGGTGCATCATGGGCGCACGGGATACCTGGTTTCCGGGCGCTGCCCTGAGCCTTACGCCGACTCGGTGGAAGTGATATTCTCCAGCAAGGCCCTGCAGAAAAGCATGGGTCGAGCAGCCCGAGAGAGGGCTGAAGGCATGAGTTGGGAACGAGTCGCCCAGGAGACCCTGCTCCTGTACAGGGACCTTTAGACCGCATTAGCGCCCGCTCCAGGCCGGAGCCGAGACGCCGTATCTCGCAACTCAGTTGGCTCGGTATTGTTCATAAAGTCATTTTTTAGAGCCCTTGGCAGCCACGTCCGGACCAGCTTGGGCGCAGGCATCCTGGTGATGCTGCCCCTTGTGATCACCTGGGTCATTCTCAAGTTCCTGTTCGACACGTTCGACCCCATACTGGAAGACCTGATAGAAAAATTCGCAAACCGGTATACGCCCGGCATGGGCATTGCAGCCCTGGCGTTGATCATATACCTGGTGGGGCTGATAGCAACTCAAGTAATAGGACGGCGGCTCATCCAATTCGGCCACGGCGTGGTGGACCTGGTCCCCATAGTCCGCGGCATATACCGTACGGCCCGTCAGGCGACTGAGGTGTTCACCTCAGTCGCAGGCGGAGGAGGCGGCAAGTACAGCGCTGTGGTGCTCGTCGAGTTCCCCGGATACGGACTCAGGTCCATTGGACTGGTCACCGCCAAGATGAAGGACGAAAACGGAGGGACGTTGCTCGCCGTGTATATGCCCACCTCTCCCTTCCCCACATCAGGATTCCTGTGCATCCTCCCCGAGGACCGGGTGACCTATACCGACTTGCCTGTGGATGAGGCAATGAAGATGATAGTGTCAGCCGGGATAGCGTCGCCCGACACTATCAGGGCGGGTCCTTTGACGTTCGGAGGAACCCCCCGGACTGCCGAAAACGGGCCGTCACCCGAGGGAGCGGCGCCTGTTCAACCCATCACGGAAGAAACAACCACCCCCGCTCCGGACCGGGCCTCCGAACAAGACGAAAAGCCGTAGGCGCTGTTCGCCGCCGTTAGTCGGTGCGGCCTCTCCGCGTCCTCCTGAGCCTTCCCAACGCCAACCTTGCCCCATGCACCTTGAGGAAATCGGCCCGCAGCTCGTCCCAAGGTTGACGCACCAGCTTGGCCCGGTTGAACCCGTTTATGACTCTGAACGTAAGAAAGTAGGCCAGCGGGTGCATGGGGTTGGCGATCTGGTCGGTGAGCAGGTGGCCCAAAAAGGCGGCGCTTACCCCAATGACGACCGGGTCTCCTCCCGATAGAACCCCCGCCAGTATGCAGGGAATCAATAGTTCATAGCTGTGGAGAAGGTAGAATACCCGGGAGTTGTCCTCCTTGATAAACCATAGGTAATACTCCACCAAGTGGTCCAGGTCTACAGCGACGCCGGTCACGGAGGCCGCCAGCATGGAGTAGGGAGACTTGGTGGCGGCCCACACGATTCCGCCGATGCCTATGGATATGACCGCATGTGCTGGAGGCTTCACGCTGCTACTATGCCACAAGATGCGGCGGAGTGGGGAGACGGAGGTCCGCCGTCATCCGGGATTCCTCAGCGAAGCATGAAGACGCGCTCCAGGCCGGCCAGGTCTTTCAGGATGGAAATCTCGGCTCCTGGAAACATCGATTCTCCCATCACGCGGAGAGGCCCGGCCTGTCTGGGGTCCATCTCCAACAAAATCACGCCGTCGCCGGAGATGACGTGCTGGGCCTGATGCATCATCCTCCGGATTACGTCCAACCCGTCTTGACCTCCGTCCAGGGCTTCTCTGGGCTCCCGCTGCACCTCCGGCGCCAAACTCGACAGCTCGCCGCTTCGGACATACGGGAGGTTCGCTATAATCAGGTCTACGGCGCTGTTCAGGGGGGTCAGGAGGTCGCCTTCCAGGAACGTGATTCTATCCGCCACTCCGTGCATTTTGGCGTTGGCTTGGGCCACCGCCAAAGCCCCGGCGGAAGAGTCCACCGCGAAAATCTTTGCGGACATCAGGTGGACCGCCAGCGATACGGCAATGGCGCCTGATCCCGTACCGACGTCCACCAGCGCCGGCTCCTGACCTTCAGGGAATTCATGGACTATCTTAACGGCGTTTTCCACCAGCGCCTCTGTCTCCGGCCTTGGGACCAGAACCGACGGGTTGACCATCAGATCGATGCCGAAGAATTCCTTGCGTCCGGTGATGTAAGCCAGAGGATCGCGGCTCAGCCTCCGGCGGAGGACCTCCGAGACAGCCAGGTCTTCTTCGGGAGACAACGGCCGCTCGGGATGGGCCAGCGTCTGAGTGCGGGACATTTGGAGGACATGGGCCAGCAGCGCTTCCGATTCCAGCCGCGCGTCGGGAATGGAAACTTCCGCCAGCGATCCGGAAATTCGGAGCAGCGTCTCACCGAGGTTTGGCATGAACTGCCCGTCCATCATTCGAGGACGGTTTTCCTCACCCGATGCTTAATGTCGCAGCTTACGATGCAGGCTAACTCTCCTGCGGTCAAGCCGTATTGAATTCCAGGGTCGTCTCTGTCTATGAGGCATTAAGGCGTTAGGCTCGTGTGCGGGCCTTGGGCGTCGCGGGATCAGGTCAGGGCATGTTCGAGGAGGGCGGTCCGTTCGTTGGCGCTCAACGCCTCGATGATCTCGTCAACGCTCCCGTCCAACACCTGCTGAATGCCGTGGAAGCTGGAACTGATGCGGTGATCGGTAATGCGGTCCTGGGGGAAGTTGTAGGTCCGTATCTTCTCGGCCCTCTCGCCGGCGCCCACCTGAGCGCGGCGAGACGCGGCGATCTCGCTGTCCTTCCTGCGCTGTTCCGCCTCGTAAAGCCTGGCCCGAAGGACCGCCATGGCCTTCTGGCGGTTCTTGAACTGGGAGCGCTCGTCCTGGCAAATGGCTACGGTCCCCGTGGGTATGTGGACGATGCGCACGGCCGAAGCTACTTTGTTGACGTTCTGTCCCCCGTGGCCGCTGGCATGGAATATATCCACCCGCAAGTCGTCCTGGTTGATGCCAACTTCGACTTCATCGGCTTCGGGAAGAACGGCAACCGTGGCGGTGGAAGTATGAATTCTGCCTGAGGCCTCGGTGAGGGGCACTCTTTGCACCCTGTGGGCCCCTCGCTCAAATTTGAGCTTGCTGAACGCTCCCGTCCCCTTTACTTCGAATACAACCTCTTTGAATCCGCCCTTCTCGGCGGGGTTGGAGTTCAGGACCTCGACGTCCCAGCCGTGCAACTGGGCGTAGCGGGTGTACATGCGGTACAGATCTCCGGCGAAAAGGGCCGCTTCAAGTCCCCCCACTCCTTCGCGGATCTCCACGATGACATCCTTGTCGTCGTTGGGGTCCTTGGGCAGCAACGCCAGCTTCAACTCCCGGTCCAGCCGAGCGATGCGGAGGTCGGTCGATTCCAATTCATCCCGCGCCAACAAGGCCATTTCGGCGTCGGGGGCGTCTTCCAAGATGGCGTGAGCGTCCCGCTTCCGGCCCAAGAGGCGGCGGTACTCACGGAGCATAGCAACCCGCCCCTCGATTGAAGAACGCTCCTTAGCCAGAGTTTGGACTCGGGAATAGTCGGAGGTCACTTCCGGATCGGAGAGCAGGTTCTCGATCTCGGTGAACCTGTCCTCTACGAGAGCCAGCTTTTTCAGCAAGCGGTCGGTGGAACTGTCTGGCATTGGCGATAACGTAATGTTGCAGTGATTGTTGTATAGTTTATCCTATGCGCCAGGTATGCAACAAGAAGCCCGTCGCCCAAAATAGTTCACATGACAACGGAAACTGAAGTAAAAGCCGGGGCCGCGTCCAGAGGACGGTGGATGCGGGACGCTGTTATTCGGAGCGCCGGTGGTATAAACTTCGACTGTCGGCGAACTGCGACAGTGGTCCGAACAAGCCGACCGGCCGGGTCGAGCAGCCGCCCATTTATATCCTCTGTTTGACTCTACGATAAAGGCCCCACAAGCGTCGGGCTATATGATGTAAGGAGGAGAGAATGGCTACCATAGGCATGTCCCACAATGCCTTGTACGTGCGGGACCTGGACAAGTCCCTGCATTTTTATCGCGACCTGCTGGGGATGCGAATGTACCACCAGGCGACGGAAGACGGCGGCAGCTATAGACGGCGGGCCGCGTACCTGGACTGGGAGGGGAACGACGACTCCTTCAAGCTCGTCATCGCCCAGTACTTGGACGATGAGTACAAGAACGGCGGAACCGATCCCACTCCCATCGACCACTTTTCATTCTGGGGTGGACGACATCCACGAAATGTACCAGAGGCTGACCGCGGACGGCGTACAGTGTTTTTCGGAACCCAGAGAAGTGGACAACACGTTGTTTCAACCTGTGTACGGGTGCAGGTACTACTCCCTGTTCTGCTACGACCCGGACGGACTTCCCGTCCAGTTCGAGCAATGCATCAACGAATAACCCGGCCGGCTTATCAAGCGCCGCTCGATAGGAGGATATGTTGAAGACTAGAGCCTTTTCCCACCTTGCCATAGGCGTCAAAGACATGGACAAAGCCCTCGGTTTCTACCGGGACTTGCTGGGACTGAAGGTGGACTTGGACAGGATAGAGAACGGAGGAACCGCGGGGCGAACGGCGGGCTGTGTACCTGCGTTGGGAGGACGGCCCTGACTCTACCTTCATCGTGCTAGGGCAGAACACGACCCCGATCCCCGGAGAGCCGTTGCAGATGAACCAGCTGGGGTACCACCACTTCGCCTTCTGGGTTGAAGACCTGGAGGAGACCCTGGAAAAGCTGAAGGCGGCGGGCGTGAACGTACGGTCCGGGCCCCACACAATGGACTCCACCTGGTACGGGGAGGACGGAAGCGGCCAGGTCATGACCACCGTTTTCCAGGACCCCGACGGCAACTTCGTGCAGCTGGACCAGCGGGTAAGCTAGAGCTAGACGTTTTGGAAGAGGCTGTCCCCGCCAGGGTAGGAATGCGGCAGAAC
Source organism: Dehalococcoidia bacterium (assembly GCA_965237875.1). Taxonomy (GTDB): domain Bacteria; phylum Chloroflexota; class Dehalococcoidia; order Lucifugimonadales; family JAGWBF01; genus DAOUJI01. Next base: position 842 of record CBDEGP010000002.1, on the reverse strand, counting down.
CGGGGCTTCATCCTTGGGAGCCTCTCCTTCGGCCACGGCATATCCCACCTTTACGATCTGGGGTTCCCTCTCATCCTGCGGGAGATAGCCGCCGTCTTTGGGGTACAGCAACCTTCTGGTGGCACGCTTTTTCCATCAGCAGGCTGGCTCCGGCGTCGTCAACCTGGGTGGCGGTCCTTTGGTGGACATGCTCAAGGACAAGTGGGGCCTGATACTGACCGGGTGCATGGCCTGGTCAGCCCTGACTTTCATCAATAATGGGCGCGTCTCCCAACTTTGCCGTCTTGGTCTTGGCCATGCTGCTAGTTTCCGTGCCGGGTTCGCTGTGGCACTTGCCGGCGGCCGCCGCCCTTTCCCAGCGATTTCCCGATCGCCGCGGTTTTGCGATAACCATTCATGGCACGGTGGCGAACATCTGCAACTATCTTGGCCCGCTGTTGGCGGCCGTCCTTCTGACCGTGCTCCTCTGGCGTTACGTCCTGTTCATCTACGCAGCTCCGGCGGCGCTGATGGCGGTGTTCGTGTGGTGGTCGCTCAGGGACGTAGGGAGCAGCGGCGAAAGTGAAGAGGCCAGAGAGCTGGGCCCTCAGTTGCGTCATTCCCTAACGGCGGTCAAGAACCCCGTCGTGATGGCGCTGGTTTTGGTCGCAGTGCTCAGGGGGATTGGGTTGAGCGCCGTCGCCCACTGGACGCCCTTCTACTTGATAGGCGTCGAGGACGATATGGGAATCATCGACACTACGCGCAGCCTGGGGATGAGCAAGATAGAGGCGGGCCTCCATCTGGGGCTGCTGGCAGGCATGGGAGTGATTTCCGGGCCGATTCTTGGCCCTCTGTCCGAC
>CBDEGP010000001.1:0-1149250 GCA_965237875.1 Dehalococcoidia bacterium | reverse complement strand
GCCCGTCAGGCGACTGAGGTGTTCACCTCAGTCGCAGGCGGAGGAGGCGGCAAGTACAGCGCTGTGGTGCTCGTCGAGTTCCCCGGATACGGACTCAGGTCCATTGGACTGGTCACCGCCAAGATGAAGGACGAAAACGGAGGGACGTTGCTCGCCGTGTATATGCCCACCTCTCCCTTCCCCACATCAGGATTCCTGTGCATCCTCCCCGAGGACCGGGTGACCTATACCGACTTGCCTGTGGATGAGGCAATGAAGATGATAGTGTCAGCCGGGATAGCGTCGCCCGACACTATCAGGGCGGGTCCTTTGACGTTCGGAGGAACCCCCCGGACTGCCGAAAACGGGCCGTCACCCGAGGGAGCGGCGCCTGTTCAACCCATCACGGAAGAAACAACCACCCCCGCTCCGGACCGGGCCTCCGAACAAGACGAAAAGCCGTAGGCGCTGTTCGCCGCCGTTAGTCGGTGCGGCCTCTCCGCGTCCTCCTGAGCCTTCCCAACGCCAACCTTGCCCCATGCACCTTGAGGAAATCGGCCCGCAGCTCGTCCCAAGGTTGACGCACCAGCTTGGCCCGGTTGAACCCGTTTATGACTCTGAACGTAAGAAAGTAGGCCAGCGGGTGCATGGGGTTGGCGATCTGGTCGGTGAGCAGGTGGCCCAAAAAGGCGGCGCTTACCCCAATGACGACCGGGTCTCCTCCCGATAGAACCCCCGCCAGTATGCAGGGAATCAATAGTTCATAGCTGTGGAGAAGGTAGAATACCCGGGAGTTGTCCTCCTTGATAAACCATAGGTAATACTCCACCAAGTGGTCCAGGTCTACAGCGACGCCGGTCACGGAGGCCGCCAGCATGGAGTAGGGAGACTTGGTGGCGGCCCACACGATTCCGCCGATGCCTATGGATATGACCGCATGTGCTGGAGGCTTCACGCTGCTACTATGCCACAAGATGCGGCGGAGTGGGGAGACGGAGGTCCGCCGTCATCCGGGATTCCTCAGCGAAGCATGAAGACGCGCTCCAGGCCGGCCAGGTCTTTCAGGATGGAAATCTCGGCTCCTGGAAACATCGATTCTCCCATCACGCGGAGAGGCCCGGCCTGTCTGGGGTCCATCTCCAACAAAATCACGCCGTCGCCGGAGATGACGTGCTGGGCCTGATGCATCATCCTCCGGATTACGTCCAACCCGTCTTGACCTCCGTCCAGGGCTTCTCTGGGCTCCCGCTGCACCTCCGGCGCCAAACTCGACAGCTCGCCGCTTCGGACATACGGGAGGTTCGCTATAATCAGGTCTACGGCGCTGTTCAGGGGGGTCAGGAGGTCGCCTTCCAGGAACGTGATTCTATCCGCCACTCCGTGCATTTTGGCGTTGGCTTGGGCCACCGCCAAAGCCCCGGCGGAAGAGTCCACCGCGAAAATCTTTGCGGACATCAGGTGGACCGCCAGCGATACGGCAATGGCGCCTGATCCCGTACCGACGTCCACCAGCGCCGGCTCCTGACCTTCAGGGAATTCATGGACTATCTTAACGGCGTTTTCCACCAGCGCCTCTGTCTCCGGCCTTGGGACCAGAACCGACGGGTTGACCATCAGATCGATGCCGAAGAATTCCTTGCGTCCGGTGATGTAAGCCAGAGGATCGCGGCTCAGCCTCCGGCGGAGGACCTCCGAGACAGCCAGGTCTTCTTCGGGAGACAACGGCCGCTCGGGATGGGCCAGCGTCTGAGTGCGGGACATTTGGAGGACATGGGCCAGCAGCGCTTCCGATTCCAGCCGCGCGTCGGGAATGGAAACTTCCGCCAGCGATCCGGAAATTCGGAGCAGCGTCTCACCGAGGTTTGGCATGAACTGCCCGTCCATCATTCGAGGACGGTTTTCCTCACCCGATGCTTAATGTCGCAGCTTACGATGCAGGCTAACTCTCCTGCGGTCAAGCCGTATTGAATTCCAGGGTCGTCTCTGTCTATGAGGCATTAAGGCGTTAGGCTCGTGTGCGGGCCTTGGGCGTCGCGGGATCAGGTCAGGGCATGTTCGAGGAGGGCGGTCCGTTCGTTGGCGCTCAACGCCTCGATGATCTCGTCAACGCTCCCGTCCAACACCTGCTGAATGCCGTGGAAGCTGGAACTGATGCGGTGATCGGTAATGCGGTCCTGGGGGAAGTTGTAGGTCCGTATCTTCTCGGCCCTCTCGCCGGCGCCCACCTGAGCGCGGCGAGACGCGGCGATCTCGCTGTCCTTCCTGCGCTGTTCCGCCTCGTAAAGCCTGGCCCGAAGGACCGCCATGGCCTTCTGGCGGTTCTTGAACTGGGAGCGCTCGTCCTGGCAAATGGCTACGGTCCCCGTGGGTATGTGGACGATGCGCACGGCCGAAGCTACTTTGTTGACGTTCTGTCCCCCGTGGCCGCTGGCATGGAATATATCCACCCGCAAGTCGTCCTGGTTGATGCCAACTTCGACTTCATCGGCTTCGGGAAGAACGGCAACCGTGGCGGTGGAAGTATGAATTCTGCCTGAGGCCTCGGTGAGGGGCACTCTTTGCACCCTGTGGGCCCCTCGCTCAAATTTGAGCTTGCTGAACGCTCCCGTCCCCTTTACTTCGAATACAACCTCTTTGAATCCGCCCTTCTCGGCGGGGTTGGAGTTCAGGACCTCGACGTCCCAGCCGTGCAACTGGGCGTAGCGGGTGTACATGCGGTACAGATCTCCGGCGAAAAGGGCCGCTTCAAGTCCCCCCACTCCTTCGCGGATCTCCACGATGACATCCTTGTCGTCGTTGGGGTCCTTGGGCAGCAACGCCAGCTTCAACTCCCGGTCCAGCCGAGCGATGCGGAGGTCGGTCGATTCCAATTCATCCCGCGCCAACAAGGCCATTTCGGCGTCGGGGGCGTCTTCCAAGATGGCGTGAGCGTCCCGCTTCCGGCCCAAGAGGCGGCGGTACTCACGGAGCATAGCAACCCGCCCCTCGATTGAAGAACGCTCCTTAGCCAGAGTTTGGACTCGGGAATAGTCGGAGGTCACTTCCGGATCGGAGAGCAGGTTCTCGATCTCGGTGAACCTGTCCTCTACGAGAGCCAGCTTTTTCAGCAAGCGGTCGGTGGAACTGTCTGGCATTGGCGATAACGTAATGTTGCAGTGATTGTTGTATAGTTTATCCTATGCGCCAGGTATGCAACAAGAAGCCCGTCGCCCAAAATAGTTCACATGACAACGGAAACTGAAGTAAAAGCCGGGGCCGCGTCCAGAGGACGGTGGATGCGGGACGCTGTTATTCGGAGCGCCGGTGGTATAAACTTCGACTGTCGGCGAACTGCGACAGTGGTCCGAACAAGCCGACCGGCCGGGTCGAGCAGCCGCCCATTTATATCCTCTGTTTGACTCTACGATAAAGGCCCCACAAGCGTCGGGCTATATGATGTAAGGAGGAGAGAATGGCTACCATAGGCATGTCCCACAATGCCTTGTACGTGCGGGACCTGGACAAGTCCCTGCATTTTTATCGCGACCTGCTGGGGATGCGAATGTACCACCAGGCGACGGAAGACGGCGGCAGCTATAGACGGCGGGCCGCGTACCTGGACTGGGAGGGGAACGACGACTCCTTCAAGCTCGTCATCGCCCAGTACTTGGACGATGAGTACAAGAACGGCGGAACCGATCCCACTCCCATCGACCACTTTTCATTCTGGGTGGACGACATCCACGAAATGTACCAGAGGCTGACCGCGGACGGCGTACAGTGTTTTTCGGAACCCAGAGAAGTGGACAACACGTTGTTTCAACCTGTGTACGGGTGCAGGTACTACTCCCTGTTCTGCTACGACCCGGACGGACTTCCCGTCCAGTTCGAGCAATGCATCAACGAATAACCCGGCCGGCTTATCAAGCGCCGCTCGATAGGAGGATATGTTGAAGACTAGAGCCTTTTCCCACCTTGCCATAGGCGTCAAAGACATGGACAAAGCCCTCGGTTTCTACCGGGACTTGCTGGGACTGAAGGTGGACTTGGACAGGATAGAGAACGGAGGAACCGCGGGCGAACGGCGGGCTGTGTACCTGCGTTGGGAGGACGGCCCTGACTCTACCTTCATCGTGCTAGGGCAGAACACGACCCCGATCCCCGGAGAGCCGTTGCAGATGAACCAGCTGGGGTACCACCACTTCGCCTTCTGGGTTGAAGACCTGGAGGAGACCCTGGAAAAGCTGAAGGCGGCGGGCGTGAACGTACGGTCCGGGCCCCACACAATGGACTCCACCTGGTACGGGGAGGACGGAAGCGGCCAGGTCATGACCACCGTTTTCCAGGACCCCGACGGCAACTTCGTGCAGCTGGACCAGCGGGTAAGCTAGAGCTAGACGTTTTGGAAGAGGCTGTCCCCGCCAGGGTAGGAATGCGGCAGAACCGGGGCTTCATCCTTGGGAGCCTCTCCTTCGGCCACGGCATATCCCACCTTTACGATCTGGGGTTCCCTCTCATCCTGCGGGAGATAGCCGCCGTCTTTGGGTACAGCAACCTTCTGGTGGCAACGCTCTTTTCCATCAGGCAGGCTGGCTCCGGCGTCGTCAACCTGGGTGGCGGTCCTTTGGTGGACATGCTCAAGGACAAGTGGGGCCTGATACTGACCGGGTGCATGGCCTGGTCAGCCCTGACTTTCATCATAATGGGCGCGTCTCCCAACTTTGCCGTCTTGGTCTTGGCCATGCTGCTAGTTTCCGTGCCGGGTTCGCTGTGGCACTTGCCGGCGGCCGCCGCCCTTTCCCAGCGATTTCCCGATCGCCGCGGTTTTGCGATAACCATTCATGGCACGGTGGCGAACATCTGCAACTATCTTGGCCCGCTGTTGGCGGCCGTCCTTCTGACCGTGCTCCTCTGGCGTTACGTCCTGTTCATCTACGCAGCTCCGGCGGCGCTGATGGCGGTGTTCGTGTGGTGGTCGCTCAGGGACGTAGGGAGCAGCGGCGAAAGTGAAGAGGCCAGAGAGCTGGGCCCTCAGTTGCGTCATTCCCTAACGGCGGTCAAGAACCCCGTCGTGATGGCGCTGGTTTTGGTCGCAGTGCTCAGGGGGATTGGGTTGAGCGCCGTCGCCCACTGGACGCCCTTCTACTTGATAGGCGTCGAGGACGATATGGGAATCATCGACACTACGCGCAGCCTGGGGATGAGCAAGATAGAGGCGGGCCTCCATCTGGGGCTGCTGGCAGGCATGGGAGTGATTTCCGGGCCGATTCTTGGCCCTCTGTCCGACAAAATCGGGCGCAAGGCAGTCCTGGTCCCCGGTTTCATTGCCGCGGGGGCGCTGTCGATGTTGGTGGTGAAGACCGGGGACAGCCCGCTCCTGTTGCTGGTGTTCGCCGGCATGGGGCTTTTCAGCTTTGCGCTGCACCACATCCTTCAGGCCGCCGTGCTGGACATCGTGGGCAGAGGCACGGAGGCCACGGCCATAGGGCTGGTATTCGGACTCGGCGGCCTGATCGGGATTGCATCTCCGTTCCTGGCCTCCGAAGTGATAATCAAGCACATGGGAGGCTACGGATCAATCTACTACTACGCCGGCATCCTGACGTTGATTCCCGCCGCCGTCGTGCTGTTCATACCGCTCCGCCCGAAGGCGCCTGAGGAACCTGTACCCGCGTGACGCCCACACCATGCCAAAGGTCAAACTGTCCCTGACAGGATAATCGGCTATCCCCTCAACTGTGGAAAGACGGAGTCTCGAAAGGCTTCCAACGTGCTTTCCGGGAAGGAGTAGGTCTCCGTCGTTTGAACGAAGAACCTGGCTATGCCGTAGTCGCGGAGCCGCTCCATACGGCCAGCGACGTACTCAGCGGTCCCGAAAAGCCCGATGGCGTCACATAGCTCGGCCACCATGTCGTCGGACAGAAAGGACGTGAGCCTTCGGGCAGCGTCCCAGTCTTCCGCGTGGGGGATGTCGGGATATAGGGCCTGCAGTTCCGGGGGAATCTCAAAATCGGGCGTCTCTATTCCGGCTTTCCTGAGCCACATGGCCCTGTAGGGCTCCATTACCCACTGGGCGCAGACGGGCCGCGCCATGGACCGGGCCGTCTCCATGTCAGGGGATATATGTACACGTCCGGCATGCATGACCTCGACACTGCCGGGGCTTCGCCCCGCGCGTCTGGCTCCGGCCTCGACTCGTTCCATTGCCGCATCCAGCATAGCAGGGTGGACTCCGACGGATATGAGGACTCCGTCGGCCACCTCACCGGCCAGTTCCAGGGTCTTGGGCCCGCTGGCCGCGATGATAAGAGGGATGCGCCGTCCCGCGGCAAAAGGCAGCCTCGCATGGAAACCGTCGAAGTCAACCTGCTCACCGGCCAGCAGCCGCCTCAGTGTGAGCACACATCGCCGCATCATATCCAGTGTAGACCTGCGCTGACCGATGGTGCGCACGGCGCTGTAGCCGCTGCCCAGTATGATGCCTATCCGGCCCGGAGCAAGCTCCTCCACCGTTTGGACAAGAGACGCCAGCACCGAGAAGTGGCGGGTAACCGGGTTGGTGACGGCTGTATAGAGTTTCATCCGAGCCGTATTCTGGGCCGCCAACGCCAGGGTCACGTATACGTCTCGCATTATCAGCTGCGTGTCCGGGATGCCCATGCCGTCGAATCCGGCCTCTTCCACTCTGCGCGCAAAGGCCGCGGACTCATTGGCAGGTGCGCAACCCGGAACCCTTAGAGCAATCTCCATGAACGGGTCCCTCCTTAGCTCTCTATTCTATCCGCGGACGCATCCAGAAACGAAGTCTTGCATTGTGAGACCTTTGCGCAACCCCTTTTCCCCTTTGGGAGAGGGTTGGGGTGAGGGCGTTCCCCAGCTTCGGGCAAGGCCCTGGATTCCGGCCTTCGCCGGAAAGACGGAGGTTATGCAAAGGTCTCATTGTGGGGCCTCTCCGTCTTGAAGAGTCCGTTTTGCAAGTCTGTCGTACACCTGATGCGCCGCCATGCCTTCCACGCGAATCCACTTGTCCCGGGATGAATGGCCTCGCACGATGCGGACATCTCCCTTGGGCACGCCGAGAACATAGGCCAGCAAATCGGTCACGGCCTTATTGGCCTTCCCCTTCTCGGGAGGGGCCTTGACGGCCACTTGCAGCGCCCCGTCCTTAACGCCGCCAACCACGTCTCTTGACGCTTTCGGCTGGACTCTAAGCCGCACTCTGTCTTCCTGCTCCGGCGGACCTTGTTTCCCGGTTCTCATAGTCGGGAGGACTTACGGCGTGGGGAGAGAAGGCCATGCACGGCAGGGGCGCTTCAGTCGTGGGGAGTATGGCCGTTGTCCGTCCGGCACGTGGAACACACCCCACTGACAGTGAAGTGGTCCAGGTCAGGTTCAAAATCGAACTCCGCGATCAGGCGCGACCGGAACTCGTCCAGGTACGAGGGGCTGAGGTTGTATGCCTTGCCGCAAACGCGGCAGACCATGTGGTTGTGTCGGGCGTCGGGGTCGGTAAGCTCGTAGTGCAGCCTGTCGCCTATGCCCACCTCGGTGACGAGTCCCAGCTTTTTGAAGAGATGGAGGGTGCGGTAGACGGTGGCTATGTCCATGTAGGGGTAGGCTTCTTTAGACCTGCGGTAGACCTCGTCCACGTTCATGTGGCCGTGGCCTTCCGCAATAGCCGACAGAATTATCAGCCGTTGGGGCGTAAGCCTCAGGCCGTGAGCTTTTACCGTCTCCAGGATCTGCTCGTGTTTCAAAGCCTCACTCGCAATTGCAACTGCAAAAACCATAGCCCAGCCGGTTGACCGGTGTCAAGGACTCCACCTTCGATGAAAGGGCCGACTGACAGCCCCGAAACCCTAGTGTATCATTGGGACTCCCGCCTGGAATGGAACATCGTACAGAGGGAGCTACTGATGGAGTACAGAAACATTCGCCTCTCTATAGACCCGCCCTTCGCAACTCTGACCCTTGATCGCCCTAAAGCGTTGAATTCCCTGAGCCCCCACATGCTCCGGGAAATGGTCCACGCCATCCAGCAGCTGGAAATGACGCCGGGCCTCAAAGCTCTGACGGTCCGGGGGAACGGACGGGCTTTCTGCACCGGGGCCGACCTGGACTTGATAGCCGGTTCCCTGGACTCCCCTGCGCGCATCAAAGACTACCTGACGGTCCTCAATGGCATAATCTTCAAGCTGGAGGAGCTCCCCTTTCCTGTCATAGGCGTAGTCCACGGCTACGTCCTGGCCGGGGGTCTCGAACTGATGCTGGGCTGCGACATGGTTATCGCCGCCGAGGACGCCCGCATCGGAGACCAGCACGCCAACTTCGGACTGATGCCCGGCGGAGGCTCGACCCAACGGCTTCCCGGCCGCATCGGGCGCCAGCGGGCGATGGAGCTGCTTTTTACCGGAAGATGGATTTCGGGGCGGAAAGCCCAGGAATGGGGCCTGGTTTTGCGAGCGGCCCCGCAGGAACAGCTGGACCATGAACTGGAGAATCTACTGGACCAACTTAGACCCAAGAGCGACCAGGGACTGGCGCGCATCAAGGACATGGTCCTGAGGGGCCGCGAGCTGCCCTTAAGAGCAGGCGTGGCCCAGGAGGTGGAGTCTTTCGTGGAGTACACGACGACTTCCCCTCATCCAAGGGAGGGCATCGCCGCCTTCAAGGACAAGCGCCAGCCCATTTTCTAACCAACCGCCGCTGCCGGCTATAGGAGGAAGCTGCCATGGAACTGGGGCTGAGAAATAAGACGGTCATTGTCACCGGAGGCGGGTCCAACATCGGCCGGGCCATCGTCCATGCATTCGCTCAGGAAGGCGCCAACCTGGTCATCGCCGAGATAGACCAGGCCCAGGGGACAAAGGTCGCCGAAGAAGTCTCAGCCCTTGGAACGGGCTCCAGGGCCGTGGCGATGAAGACCGACGTGACCGACTATTCGCAGGTCGAAGCCATGGTGTCCGGCGCCGTCGATGAGTTCGGCGGCGTGGACGTCCTGGTCAACAACGTAGGCTGGTCGGTGGACAGGCTCTTCATGGAGAAACCGCGAGACGTGCTGGTCAAGGAGGTTGACCTGAACTTGTGGAGCCCCATCAACTGCGTCCGAGCGGTCCTTCCCCACATGATCGAACGCCAGTCAGGATCGGTGGTAAGCATCAGCTCCGACGCCGGCAGGATGGGCGAGTACCGGGAAGCCGTCTACTCGGCCTGCAAGGCAGGCGTAATAGCGCTCAACAAGGCCGTCGCACGGGAGACGGGGCGGTACGGGATCAGGCTCAACACGGTATGCCCCGGTTTGACGGTGCCCCAGCCGGAAGAGATGAGCTCGGAGAGCATGTGGCACGAAATGAGAGAGATTTTCACCGACGAGACACTGGAGCGGGTGAAAAGGGGCTATCCGCTGAGAAGGTTGGGCACAGCCCAGGAAGTGGCCAACGCCGTGGTGTTTCTGGCTTCCGACGCCGCCAGCTTCATCACGGGCCAGACCCTGAGCGTCAGCGGCGGGTATACGATGATATAGCCTAGAGATTCGGTTGGACGACAGCTGTCGTCCCGAACGCGGCGCAACGACAATGTCGTTCCGAGTGCAGCGCAGCGGCAACGTCATTCCGAACGCAGCGCAGCGGAGTGAGGAATCTCAAGTCCCTGTCGCCAAACGCGGGCCGTCAGAAATGCAACGCCTGAGGGCAAGGACCTGTTAGCCGAATTGCGCCATGACTCCTAACAACGTCCTAAGATTCCTCACTGCGTTCGGAGCGACAGGTTGGGAGTGCGAAATCGGTATGGTCTTGCTAAGGACGTATAAGGGGCGATAAAAAGTGGTCGTACCCCGCGTCGTTACTCCGGCGGAGGCCGGAGTCCAGGAAACGTCGTGAGAAGCAATGGGGCCTTCTGGTTTCCGGCCTCCGCCGGAAAGACGGGAGCGGGCCGTGCTTGGTTCCCACTCATCCCAACCTTCTCCCGCCAGTGGAGAAGGTGTAGTTGCCGTCAATTTTCATGGGAACAGGGTCCTAGCCGGCGCTGTCCAAGCCCCGTAGGAGCCGGTCTATGGAGACCGTTTCCTGGCCGCCGCCGCTCATATCCCTGAGACCCACCTCGTTGCGGGCCAGCTCTTCCTCGCCTACTATCACCACGTACCTGAATCCAAGGGCGTTGGCCTGACGCATCTGACCCCTCAGGCTCCTGGATGCGCTGCCCAGGACGGCTCCAGCCCCCCTCTTTCTAATTTGCGTGGTGATTTTCAGGGCTGCCTCACGCGTAGACTCTCCGATGGACGCCACCAGGTACTGCGGCCCCAGCTCTTCAGGGACTTCGATTTCCTCTCGTTTCAGGTTCAGGGCCAGCCGTTCCATGCCTGCGCCGAATCCTACGCCGGGCGTGGGCCTGCCCCCCAGCTGCTCTATTAGACCGTCGTACCTGCCTCCCCCGCAGATCGTGCTTTGGCCTCCCTCCCGCTCAGGCTGGACCTCGAACACGGTGCGCGTGTAGTAGTCCAGCCCCCGGACTAAACGATGGTCCACGCGGAAGGGTATGGATGCGGCGGTGAGATACCCCTTGAGCAGGTCCCAATGGCCCTGGCATTCCTCGCAGAGGAAGTCCACCGACATGGGAGCCTCCCCGCCCAGGGGAATGCACGTCTCCTGCTTGCAGTCCAGCAGGCGGAGAGGGTTGCGCTCCAACCGGTTCCGGCAGTCCTGGCATACTTGGTCCACGTGCTGTGCGTAGTAGTCTTGGAGTTTTCTCACGTACCCCGGTCTGCAGGTCAGGTCTCCTATGGAGTTGACCGTCAGGTTCACGTCCCCCAGCCCCAGAGATTCCATGAAGCTCCAGGCAAACTCGATCACCTCGGCGTCCACTGAAGGGTCTGCGTCTCCAAGCACCTCCAGGCCGAACTGGTGGTGCTCTCTGAAGCGGCCTGACTGGGGCCGTTCGTACCTGAACACGGGACAGAAGTAGTAGAGACGGACAGGCTGGGGAAGATTGTGCATGCCGTGCTCCAGATAGGCGCGGCAGACAGGAGCCGTGCCCTCGGGTCGGAGGGTGATGCTGTCACCCCCGCGATCGAGGAAGGTGTACATCTCTTTCTCCACGATGTCGGTGCCCTCTCCCACGGAGCGGACGAAAAGGCCCGAGTCCTCATACACCGGGGTGTCAAGCCGGGAAAAGCCGTACTGGCTGCATAGGCGCACGGCCTGCCGCTCGATGTAGCGCCAATATTTCTGGTCCTGAGGCAGATTGTCGGCGGTGCCCCGCGGGGCCTTGAACTGCATGGTCTTCCTCCGTGGGCTAGAATACCCTAGCCCCAATTTAGTGTAAAGGCGGCGTCTAAGCCGGAAGCGGCCTTCGACAGGGGGGCTCCGGCTAGACTTGGCTCCGGCGTGGGGGTATCATGGACCAGACAGGACCGGGGCCAATAACCAGGAGCGCCCATACACAGTGACCAGCGGCATTAAAGACCTCATAACCAGGGTCGAGGACTACCTGCCCCAGGAAAGCGTCCGGTCCATAGAAGACGTCTTCAAGTTCGCGGCCGAATGCCACGACGGCCAGACCCGGGCCTCCGGCGGCCCGTACATAGAACACCCCCTCCAGGCCGCCTTGGTGCTTGCCGACATGCACTTGGACCAGACCACCATATCGGCCGCGCTGCTCCATGACGTTGTCGAGGACTGCGGCGTCACTCATAAGCAGATACAGGAAAAGTTCGGGAATGACGTGGCGAGCCTGGTCGACGGCGTCACCAAGCTGACCCGCATGGACGTCAGCTTGATGGACGAAGGGGAAGGCAAGGCCGCCGGCGCCGTCCGCGACGAACGCATTCAGGCCGAGAGCCTCCGCAAGATGCTGGTGGCCATGGCCGAGGACATCCGTGTCGTCCTCATCAAGCTGGCCGACCGCCTCCACAACATGCGGACCCTGGGGGCCCTGAATTCCAGGAAGCGGAAGATAATCTGCCAGGAGACTTTGGACATCTACACCCCTCTGGCCCACCGCCTGGGAATATGGGACATCAAATGGCAACTGGAGGACCTGGCCTTCAGGCACATGGAACCCTCCAAGTACAAGTCCATATCGCGGATGTTGAACCTGAAGAGGGATGAGCGGGAGGCCTACATCAAACGGGTGGCAGCCGCTCTTTCGGACTCGCTGGAAGAAGCCGGAGTCAGCGCCCAGGTCATGGGGCGCCCCAAGCACATCTACAGCATCTTCAAGAAGATGGAGAAATATGAAGCCCAGGGCATGGAACTGAGCCAGATATACGACCTCTACGCTCTCAGGGTTCTGGTAAAGGCCAAGGACGACTGCTACGCCTCGCTGGGAGTGGTGCATAATCTCTGGCACCCGATGCCGGGCCAGTTCGACGACTATATAGCGGCCCCGAAAGAGAACTTGTACCAGGCCCTACATACCACCGTCATGTGTGAAGGGGGCGCTCCCCTGGAGGTCCAAATCAGGACCCATGACATGCACCAGACTGCCGAGTACGGAGTGGCTGCCCACTGGCGCTACAAAGAAGGCGGCGCCTCCGATCCCAGGTTCGAGAACAAGATGGCCTGGCTGAGGCAGCTGCTGGAGTGGCAGCGGGGAGTCAGCGGGACCGAAGAGTTTTTGGAGGGGGTCAAAACCGACCTCTTCCGAGACCAGGTCTTCGTCTACACGCCCAAAGGCGACATCATCGAGTTGCCGTCGGGGTCCACTCCCATCGATTTCGCCTACAAGATCCATACTGACCTGGGGCACCGTTGCATAGGCTCCAAGGTGAACGGGCGTCTTGTGGCCCTGGACTACCAGCTTAACAACGGCGACACAGTCGAGATTCACACTACCAAAGCCGCTCGCGGACCGAGCCTCGACTGGCTCAATCCCAGCCACGGATATGTGCGCACGGCCGGCGCAAGGCAGAGCATCCGCCTCTGGTTCAGGCGCCAGGCCCGAGGGGCCAGCGTACAGCGGGGCAGAGACTACCTGCGCAAGGAGTTGAAGCGGTTGAGCATGTCGGTGAAAGAGGGCGAGGTCGCCAGCATGTTCAAGTACGACAGTCCCGAGGAGTTCCTGGCCGCCCTCGGTTCTGGCTCCATAACCGAGACCCAGGTTGCTTCCAGACTGATGGCGGGTCAGGCGAAGCGGGCCGTGGAGCAACCGGCCCCGGACCTGCCCCTCTCCAGCCCCTCCAGCGGCATCAAGGTCCTTGGAGTGGGAGACCTGCTCACCCGGATGGGCCGTTGCTGCAATCCGATTCCCGGTGAGGAGATCGTCGGATACATCACCCGGGCCAAGGGAATCACAGTCCACAAGAAGACATGCCCCAACCTCCGCAACGAGGACGAGAAGGAGAGGCTGGTCAAGGTGGACTGGGGCGAGGTCCAGCAGTTCTATCCCGTCCGAGTGACCATCATCGCCTGGGACCGGGTGGGCCTTCTGAGGGACATCACCACACAGGTGTCGGAGCAGGGCGTAAACATAGCAATGGTGGTCACCAGCGAAAACACCGACGGCACAGCCACCACGTCCCTGACTCTCTATACCACCGGCGTGGCCCAACTCAGCCGCCTCTTCTCCAAACTGGAGGGAATCAAGGGTGTGGTGAGCGTAACTCGATATACTGAGTCCCCTGCGTCTTCACCAGGCTAGACACAGGGTATATACTGGTTAGCTGAATAGAATCCTGTCAGGAGGGCCCTTTGCCTGCTGAGAAAACAGCCCGGAAAATGGAAAAAAGGCGGCTGAGAAACCGCCACGTGCGCAGCGCCACCAGGACCATGGCAGCCAAGGCGGGGGGAGCGCTCAGGTCTGGCGGTCCCAACACCGAAGCTGAAGTGGGGTCCGCCATCAAAGCGCTGGACTCGGCCGTCACCAAAGGGATTCTCCATAAGAACAACGCGGCCCGAAAAAAGTCGCGTCTCATGGCCAAATTAAACGCATCCCAAGCCTCATAGCCAAAAGGTCAACAGGACCCAGGACCCAAAGCGGCCCCTTCAAGATGGGCCGCTTTTTCATTGCCTGCCTCCCAGGACCGCGGCAAGGTGTATAATGACCGCATGGCTTTCTATTAACCCGCATATATGGGAGGGCGTTCCATCACTGAGTTCAACTTCCACCAACTGCGTATTTTCTACACAGTGGCGCGCCACGGAGGATTTTCACGGGCCGCAAAGGCGTTGGAAATCAGCCAGCCCGCCGTCTCCATCCAGGTGCAGGAGCTGGAGAAGAATCTTGAAGTTCCTCTCTTCCACCGGAGGTCACGCGGCCTCCAACTGACCGAGATTGGGGAAACGGTCTACGGCTACGTCCACAGGATATTCGCCCTGTCCTCGGAGCTCCAGGAAGCGGTGCAAGCCATTCGAGGCCTCACCGCCGGCCATCTGACCATCGGGGCCTCCACCACGCCTGGGGAATACATCCTGCCGGTAGCCGTAGGGCGTTTCCGGCGCCGCTACCCTGACATCGACGTGGAGCTCAGAATATCCAACACCAGGTCCATCGTCAGTCAGATACACCAGAGGGAGCTGGACATAGGCATGATCGGGTCAGCCCTGGAGGGTGACGACGCCTTGGAGACCTCGACCTACGTTATGGACGAGATTGTTCTCGTGGCTGCTCTGGACCATCCGTTGGTTTCGGGAAGCCCCGTTCATTTGGAGGCGGTCATGGACGCCGGGTTGGTCACTCGCGAGCAAGGGTCGGCCACCCGTCAGGCGGCGGAAGAATGTTTTGCCCGAATGGGAGTCAGCCCCAAGGTGGCTATGGAGTTTGGCTCCAACCAGGCTGTCAAGCTCGCGGCTGAGTCGGGTGTGGGCGTGGGCGTGGTCTCGAGGTTCGGAATAGGCGCCGAGGTGAAGGCGGGGTTGCTCAAAGTGATACAGGTCAGGGACTGGGAATGCATTCGTCCCCTGACTCTCGTCTACCTCAAGGAGAAGCGGCTCTCCCCTGCCCAGAAAGCCTTCCTCGAAATACTGGAAACGGAGCATCCACTGCCTTCGATGGGTTAAGGCCGCGATCTTCTACATACACGCCGGCGGAGGACGAATGGGCAAGGACTATGGATGCTCTATATGCCCCTGCCCGCCAGGTCAAATAGGAACCTGAAAGGCCCCCAGACGCCGCGAACGTCCTGGTAGGTGGACTCGGCCCGGAGCACCCGGCAGCCCAGGCGCCAAGCCCTGTCCGACCGCTTCATCATAGTGAAGCCCAGCTTGGGAAACATGACTCCAATGCGGGCCATGGTCCGTGCTATTCGGAGATCGGGCATTATCTCATCGTCCACGGCCTTCTCGTAGGACGTCAGGTCCGGAGCCGTTCCATCCAAGTAATCGACCACCGCAGGAGCAGCGATTTGCCCGCTTTTTATAGCGTAGAAAATGCCCTCCCCGGTCCAATAGTCCAGCAGTCCGGCGGCGTCGCCAAGCAACAGAACGGGCCCCTTGGTTATAGGCGCCCCCTTCTTCCGGCGGGGAAGTCGGTGTCCCCGCGTAAGCTTTTGCCGGAAGTCCCCCAAGTCCAGGGATTTCAGGTATGCCGCCAGCAGCTCCCGCAGCCTGTGCGAGTGTTTGGGGAAGCTGGCCACGCCGATGGAGAGGTGGTCTTCCTTGGGAAAGAGCCACATGTATCCGCCCCGCACCATTCCAAAGTCGATGGCCACCGAACGCGACCAGCGCTCCAAGCGGCCTTGGTCCGTGTACACCTCGGTCTCAAGCCCCACTCCAAGTTCCCGCCCCGCCTGCAGACCCGCCTGCAGGGCCGTCACGCCGTTGACCCCGTCAGCGCCTGCAAGCGTCCTCGCTGAGAATGCGTCTCCGCCTCCACGCACCGTCACCAGCCCATCCTCGTGGAGCTCGATGCGGTCCACCTTGAAGCCGTCTTTCAGCTCTGCTCCGGCTTCAACAGCCTTCTCGGCCAGCATAGCGTCAAACGCCGACCGCATGGTCATGTGGGTAAAGGGACTGGGAAAGCTGCGGCTGAAACCCTCTCTCATGCGATAAGTGAGCCATGCGTTGTCCACGGTGCGCTCCGCGACAGACGCTATGGGGAAGTCCAAGAGGCGCACGGCCCGCTCGTTGACTCCTCCCCCTCAGGTCTTGTACCGGGGCATATTGTGCCGTTCCAGGACCAGAGTGCGGACACCCTTCAGGGCCAGTTGACGCGCCAGGGTGGCCCCGGAGGGCCCGGCGCCTATCACTATGGCGTCGTATCGCGCCGCATTGCTTTGAGCCACTGTTGGGGATGCCTCCGTCAGTTTTGGTCCGCCTGCAAACTCGGGTTGAGCAGTGCAGGGTTTTGATGTTAACATTGACTCCGCAATCCCGCACTAACCTAGGAGTAAACAAGCCATGCTTCCGTCCAGTTGCAACGTCGCTCTCAAGGAATGGGCCGTCGCTGTAAGAGCGTTGGACCAGGGAGACCAGATAGTCCTCCTCAGGAAGGGTGGAATCAGGGAGGACGGCAAGGACTTCCGCGTCATCCATCCCGAGTTCCTTCTATATCCCACCTATGAGCACCAGAAGGAGGCCCTTCTGAAGCCGCCTTACCGTGAAGCGTTGGACCGGATGCTCAGTGAACCCTATGACCCCTCCACCATCATCTTCTCCCATTGGGCCAAGGTCGAGGAGGTCGTCGAGATTTTCGAGCAGGAAACGCTGGACAACCTGTCTCCATGCCATATATGGACCAACGACTATGCGCAGAGCAGGCTCCACTGGAAGCCCCGGCTCCCTCTGTCCGTGATGATTCTGCGCGTCCACAGGCTGGCGGAGCCGCTTGCCTTGGCTTATGACGCCGGCTACAGCGGCTGCAAGTCCTGGGTGGACCTCACCGGAGGACTTTCGCTGGGGGACATGCACCCCGTGCTGTCCGACGACCAGTTCCGGTCCAAGGTCGAGGAAGTCAAGTCGGCAATGAATCTCGAGCCGGTGCGGGGCTAGGAAGAGCCGGATGAGATACCGCCGGTTGCCGAAAACGGACCTCAGCCTGTCGGAAGTTGGATTCGGGGTCTGGACTGTGGCCACCAACTGGTGGGGCCGCATAGAAGAGTCGGACCGCATACGGCTGCTCCAGGAGTCGATGGACAGGGGCGTCAACTTCTTTGACACCGCGGACACCTACGGCGAGGGCTACGGCGAAGAAATCCTGGCCAGAGCCCTAGGAAAGGAGCGGAAAAACGTCGTCATAGCAACCAAGTTCGGCTATGACTTCTACACCAACGTCGAGCGCGACGGGCATAAAGAACGGCCTCAGAAATTCGAGCCGGAGTTCATCAAGTACGCTTGCGAGCAAAGTCTAAGGCGCCTCAAGACCGATTACATAGACCTATACCAGCTCCACAATCCCAGGCTGGAAACCATCGAGAATGACGAGGTTTTCGAAGTCTTGGATGGGCTGGTGAGGGAAGGCAAGGTCCGGCATTACGGCTCCGCCCTGGGACCGGACATAGGATGGTTCGAAGAGGGCGAGTCCTCCATGAGGGAGCGGAACGTAAGTTCGTTGCAGATAATCTACAGCATACTGGAGCAAGACCCCGCGAACCGGTTCTTCCCCATCGCCGACGAAGAAGAAGTGGGGCTGCTGTCGCGAGTCCCCCATGCTTCAGAGACTCTGACGGACAAGTTCCGCGAGCCCCCGGAATGGGACCCTTCAGACCATCGTTCCCACAGGAGACATCTCTGGATGGTGGAAGCCGTCAAGAAAGCCGACCAAGTGCGGTTCCTGGCTGAGGAGACGGGCCGCACCTTCGCGCAGGCAGCCATAAAGTTCTGCCTCGCGCAACCCACCATCGTATCCATCCTGCCCAATATCACCAACTCTCAAGAGTTGGCCGAGTACTGTGCAGCTCCGGAAGTTCCGGACCTGGAGCAGGACGAGTGTGACTACATATACGACCTCTGGGACAACTCCTTCTACTTAGAGGAACCCGCGACATCCTCTCCAGAGGCATCCTAAGCATCCGCCCGGCCTGCTTGGCCGGTCCATTGGGCGTTGTTCTTCAAGGCCGCGATGCGGCCTGTTTCATCCAGGGTCAGCCAATCGTTGTCCCGGTGGCTGCCTACGGTTAAAGGAGTGGTTGGGCCATGGTCCAGAAAACGAAAATGGTCTACGGCTTTGACGAAGGCAACGCCGCCATGCGGGACCTCCTGGGCGGGAAGGGAGCCAATCTGGCTGAAATGGCCGGCATGGGACTGCCTGTTCCGCCAGGGTTCACGGTGACCACCGAGGCTTGCCTGAGCTATTTCCATCAGGACCGCAGGATGCCCGAAGGACTGTGGGATCAGGTGCAGGAATACATGGAACGCCTGGAGACCGCTTCCGGGAAGGGTTTCGGCTCCCCAGTCAACCCGTTGCTGGTTTCCGTGCGGTCAGGCGCACGAGTCTCCATGCCCGGGATGATGGACACGATCCTTAACCTGGGCGTGAACGACCTCATGGTGCAGGGTCTGGCGGAGCTCATGGGCGACGAGCGATCGGCTTACGACGCCTACCGCAGATTTCTTCAACTCTATGCCCAAGTCGTAATGCACGTGCCCTCGGAGACCTTCGAAGCCATTCTGGCTTCTCATAAGGCGGATGCCGGTGTATCCCAGGACCATGAGCTGAGCGCTTCCCATTTGAAAAGAGTGGCCGCCGACTTCAAGGCCGCCATCCAGGAAGCGACCGGAGAGTTGCCGCCGACAGACCCTTGGAAGCAATTGCATGGGGCGGTCGGCGCGGTATTCGAGAGTTGGAACAGCCCGCGGGCCGTCAGCTATCGAAACCACTACGGATTCGACCACGACTGGGGCACCGCCGTCAACGTGGTCTCCATGGTCTTCGGCAACCTGGGTGACGACAGCGGCACAGGAGTCCTTTTCACCCGCAATCCTTCCGATGGACGACGCCAGCTCTTTGGCGAGTATCTTACCAACGGTCAGGGAGAAGACGTGGTGGCCGGAACGCGAACTCCTGAGCCTATATCCGTCCTTGCCGGTAAAATGCCGCAGGTCTATACGCAATTAGAGGAGATGGCCAGACGGCTTGAAACCCACTACAGGGACGTTCAGGACATCGAATTCACTGTCGAGGCGGGCAAACTCTACATCCTCCAGACCAGGAGCGCCCAGCGCACGGTCCAGGCGGCTGTGACGTCAGCCGTCGATATGGCGCGTGAAGGTCTGATATCCAAGGAAGAAGCCCTGAAGATGGTGGACGCCGAGGAATTCTCCCAACTCTTTCTTCCCAGGTATGAACCGGAAGCCCGGGCCAAAGCCATAGCCTCAGGCGCTTTAATCGCAAGGGGCGCGGCGGCGTCGCCGGGAGCGGCCACTGGCAGGGTGTACTTCGACGCAACCCGGGCCGAAGAAGCAGCCGCCCGTGGGATTGCCGTGATATTGGTGCGTCCGGAGACCAAACCCGAGGACATACATGGGGTCCTCGGCGCGAAGGGCGTCCTCACCAGCCGGGGCGGAGTCACCAGCCATGCAGCCGTCGTCACTCGGGGTCTGGGAGTCCCTTGCGTCGTCGGATGCGAGGCGCTGGACATAGACCTCCAGGCGGGGACCTTCACCGCAGGAGGAGTCTCGGTCTGGGAAGGCAATGAGGTAAGCATAGACGGGACTACAGGCGACGTATTCACAGGGCTGGTGGACACCATCAGGCCCGACATCGAGGAGCAGGAAGAGGCCCAAGTTCTCCTTGAGTGGGCCGACGAAACGAAACGCTTGGGAGTATGGGCCAACGCCGACACTCCCGCCGACGCCCAGCGAGCCGTCAAAATGGGAGCGGAGGGCATCGGGCTTTGCCGCACGGAGCACATGTTCCTGGGTCCGGAGAGAGTCCCCATAGTGCAGGAGATGCTGTTCAACGCCCAGGACATGGACCAGTGGACCAAAGAAGATGAGGAGGACGAAACGCGGCTTGAGGCCTCCCGCAGGTTCCACCAGTCCCTTGAAGACCTGAAGAAGTTTCAGATAGAAGACTTTGCAGGCATTCTGGAGGCTATGGGCGAGAGGCCTGTCATAATACGTCTGCTGGACGCGCCTCTGCACGAGTTCCTGCCCCGCCACGATCAGTTGGTCCGCGAGTTGGCGGAACGCAAGGCCGCAGGCGATTCAGGCCCTGAGTTCGAATCCCTGGAACAGCGCCTGGGTCTGGTGGAAGGGCTTATGGAGGCCAACCCCATGCTGGGGCACCGCGGCTGCCGGCTGGGCGTCACGTTTCCCGACGTATACTGCATGCAGATGGAGGCCATTATCACCGCGAGCGCCAGGCTGTTGAGGAAGGGAATCGCAGTCCGCCCGGAGATAATGATCCCCATGACTTCCCACGCCAACGAGCTGAAACTCTTGAAGGAACGGTTGGACGCTGTTGCGGATGCTGTTCAGAAGCGGCTGCAAATCAGGGCGCCCTATACGTTCGGGACCATGATAGAAGTCCCCCGCGCCGCCCTCACCGCCGATCAAATGGCCGAATCGGCGGACTTCTTCAGCTTCGGCACCAACGACCTGACCCAGACCACATTCGCTTTCAGCCGAGACGACGCTGAGGCGAAGTTCCTGAACCACTACGTAGACAATGCGGTGCTGCCCTTCAACCCCTTCACCACCCTGGACCTGGACGGCGTTGGAGCCCTCATCAGCATGGCCGTGGAGAAGGGCCGCAAGGTGAAGCCGGAGCTTGAGGTGGGGATATGCGGAGAGCACGGGGGAGACCCGGCCAGCATAGCCTTCTGCCACAAAGAGGGAGTCAGCTACGTCAGCTGCTCACCCTTCAGGGTCCCATTGGCCCGCCTTGCAGCCGCCCAGGCCGCCCTGGCAGACGACGCATAGTTCTTTCCGACGTCCGCCTTCGAACGTCATGCCTCAGTCTTCACTGCCATTGAACATCTACAGTCCGCCGCACAGAACCGCCGTCCACGCCGGAGCTCCGCAATGAAACGATTGGTGGACCTATTCCAGCGGCTGGTCGAAGCGCAAGCCTTCGAATACGGGATAATCGCCGTTATTGTCGCCAACAGCATACTGCTTGGCATGGAGACCTCCTCCGTGCTGGACCGGCAATACGGGGATTGGATGCGCCTCGGCAACCGGGCAGCGCTGATCGTGTTCATTGTCGAGGCGTTCCTCAAGATGACGGCGTTGGCGCCCCGGCCGGACAGGTACTTCCGAGACGGTTGGAACGTGTTCGACTTCACGATCATAGTGCTGGCGCTGATTCCGGCCACGGGACAATTCGCCATGATCGCCCGGCTCGCCCGCCTGCTGCGGGCGCTGCGGCTCGTCTCCACCATCCCGGAACTGCGCCTGATAATCTCGGCGCTGGTGCGCTCCATACCCAGCGCCGGCCACGTCATGCTGCTCATGAGCATCATCGTCTACATCTACGCCGTGATGGGCTACCACCTCTTTCACGAGCACGACCCGGCCAACTGGGGCAGCCTGGGCATCGCCCTGTTGACCCTCTTCAACATCATCACGCTGGAAGGCTGGACCGAGGTGATGCGCACGGCTATGGAGTTGAACCCCTACGCCTGGATATACTTCGTCAGCTTCGTAATAGTCGGCACGTTCGTGGTGATAAACCTGTTCATCGCCATAATCATCAACAACCTGGACGAAGTCAAGGTTGAACGTCTCCGGGAGCTGGAGCAGCCGGTGTCACGAGAGGAACTCCTGCGTGAGCTACGCTCAGCCCGCGACGCCCTCCACCGCCTAGAACAACGTCTGGGCAACGACGACAAACCCTAGCGTGGCGGGTGGGCGGGCAAACTCAGGAAAAGCTCGTTCTACGCCGAATAGACGACCAAGGACGTAATCCTGGCTAGAGACCGAACAGACCCAAGAGCTCTTGTCGGCTCATTTGGGTGGACAGGTCCAACGACACGTCGTCGATAAGTTGGTCGAACAGGTCCTGCTTACGCTCGAGAATCCGGTCTATTCGTTCTTCAATGGTTCCGACGCAGGAATATTTGACCACGTTGACTTTAACTGTCTGGCCCATCCGATGGCTGCGGTCTTCGGCCTGAAGTTCTACGGCAGGGTTCCACCACCGGTCCAGGTGGAACACGTAAGATGCCTCTTGCAGATTTAGCCCCAGGCCTCCGACACGCAGCGACAGAACCAGCGCCTTGTGCTCGGCGCTGGTTCTGAATCGGTCAATGACTTCGCTGCGCTGTTGCTGTGGTATATCGCCGGTAAAAGTGAGTGGATTGAACTCTGCCAGATAGTCAGCGGCCGCGGCCACACCGGCAGTGTCGCTGGTGTACTGAGAGAAGACCAGCGCCTTGTGTCCCTGAGCCGACAGTTGCTCCAATCGATCCTTGATGTCGTCCAGCTTGCTGGACTCTCCGGTTTCGGGGTCAGCGTTGCAAATTTGCTTCAATCGAGTGATTAGCTCAAACACATGCTGAGTATTGACTTCGGCGCCGAGAGACTTTAGGTAGACGATTCCTTCCTGTTCGGCCTTGTCGTAGCTCGTGCGCTGCTTGGGCCCCAGGTCTATGGGCACTTTGGTTACCTGCTTGGGAGGAAGGTCATCCAATACGTCGCCCTTCTTGCGTCTAAGTTGCAACTCCCTGTGTCGGTCCAGCAATTCCGGCCCCGGACGATAGCGTTTGGGGGCAGCTTGGGCGTTATAGTCAACGAATTCCAGTATAGACGCCAAGTCCTCCTCATGGTTCTCTATAGGGGTGCCGGTCAACGCCCAAGAGCGGACTCTTTGCAACCCTTTCAGAGCGTCGCTGGTGTCGTTGCGGTTCTTGATTCGTTGGGCCTCGTCGGCAACTACGACATCCCATGTTTTCCTCCGCACTGGCGATTGTGTATTGCCGCCAAAATCGGACCGCAATGTGTCATAGCTCACTATGGTCACGTCCACATCCGCCCTCCACTGCCAGGACCGATCGGATGCCGAGCCCCGAATGATGATGGCGGAAAGCTCCGGCGCCCACTTGTCGATTTCCCGACGCCATTGGTCCAGCAGACTAGCCGGGGCTACCACCAGACACGACTTGATTGCTCCCTGTGCCCGGAGAATCCGCACGGCGGCAATGGCTTGGATGGTTTTCCCCAACCCCATGTCGTCGGCCAGCAGCAATCGAGTTTTGTCTAGCAGCGTCCGAACGCCCGCTTGCTGGAAAGGCATCAACTTTCCGGGCCATTTCAGTTGTATATCCTGGCTGTAAAGGGGAATTTCTGGAGGAGCGGCCAAAGCTGCCCACAACCGCTCTGCCAATCCCAGGCCGAGTTGCTGCTGTTCCGGGGACTGGCGCGATTGCCCAGGTCTGCTTTGTTCGTTCGGCGTCGGACGTTCAAATACATCCGGTTCCTCGGTGGGTGTCTGGACGGTTTCACGGTCGGCCGGCGAGGTCGTGGTCGAATATTCGGGCGGCGCCGGAAAGGAGGATAAACTCATCACAGTCGTCAGCCCTGGAACAGCGGCCAAGGCTTGGACGCGCTCATCAGAGAACGCTTCAGCCAAGGCCTTAGCCGCTCGCTCGAAAGGCTCGAAGGGATTCCCGCGTTCCGTGATTTCGTCGAGAACCCGGCGTGCGCAGGAACCTTCGCCAGGCTCTTCTGCTGCCCAAAACAATGGTTGAGGGTCCACGTTTGCATCGGCGCTGGTTGGTCTGATTCGACAGAAAGGCAATCCAACCCGCAGCGCATCGGTAAACATCTGTTGAGGCATTTCATCGGCCAAACCAAGGGCCAGCGCCAGCGACCCGGTGGAGGCTTGAAACAACCTTCTTATGACAGAGGACAAGGCGTTCACCCGGGGAATCCCCTGGCTTTTAATGGACGGGTCATGCCGGTCTATACGGGTGAAGCAATAAGCCAGAGGTTCGCCCTGAACCGAGGTTTCAAACAGCGCGGCCTGAATGCCCTTACCATCATCCTCTTCGACAAACCGAAGCCACCCAACCGTGCAAGGGCTATCGGATTCGGTCAAATCCTCGAAATGGACTGCCAATTCAAAATTCTTTCAAGCAAAGGCACAGCCGCCTGTTATTCAGCATCGCCGGTATCATCTTTGGATTCTCGTTCCAAGTCAGGATCCTCTTCATAAGTGTAGCGGAACTCGTCGCTCACTATTTCCGGCCTAGAGTTCGGGTAAAGCCTTAGCAGGTCCCACTCGTTTATCGCAGCTCTAACTTTGTAGCGCATTCGTCCCTGTTCTTGAACTCCTCCAGCCCTTACTTGTGACGGGGGCGCGTTCCACCCGTAGGAAACACGATAGATTTCACGCAATTTTTCCACGGTGGCGTTTACGTCAGCGTCACTCGGTTGATTCAGTGGAATTGCCCCTTGTTCTATCAATCTCATGCCGGTTTCGGCACGGGCAGCAATATCATCATCGTTGCGGGCCCTGAGCCGTTGTCCTACGTAGTCACGGTCCTTTCTTCCGCCCGTTCCGATGACGGCCGTCGCAAAGTCATCAGTGACGGTTCCTACTACCACTAACCCAGGATACGTCTCTGCGCTGGCCTGCCCCATCCAACGAGTCAGCTCCGCGTAGGACCTGCCGCGTTGCAAAAGTGAATAGGAGCCAATCAGTTCAACCTCATCCAGCAGAACAACCCATCCCTTGTATCCAACTGCCTTGACTAACTCAATGAAAAAACGCAATCTTTGGGGAGGCAACTCGGAACGTTTTGGAGCGCGGAACGAGTAACTTGGTAGTTGTCCGATTTGTCGCAATCCGTCTTTTATCCTGGGAACTCTTATCGGCTCCCCGGCCCAGAAATACTCGATATCAACGTCAAGCTCAAGGTCTCCTGACCGTTCGTGGACCAATAGGCTCGCCGGAAACATTTGACTGAGGAGGCCCTTGGAAGCCGCGTTGTTGGCCCATTCGAAAAATGTGGCGTAGGCCTGGCTGTCTGGCTCTAGCGCCAGCCCCAATTCTTCAATAAGCCTCCCACTGTGATCGGGCATACGCCCGTTGTCCACAGCAGACTTGAACACCTTCCCCAAGTCATAGAGAGGTGTTTCTTTGCTAATCGCGACCTTGCTGCATACGAAACCCATTGAGAGAGCTTGATGTTCCAAGTGAGTAAGCAAGTGCGACTTCCCAGTGCCGAAATCGCCGGATACTAGCATACCCAGAGAATAAGCTGGAGGGCTATCGACATCCGAGGCCTTGGTCAGCATCTCGTCGAACCAGGTTTCCACTTGCGGTTGGTTGCAACCCAAGATACGGACAGCTTCTCTGTTGGGAACCCCATTGCGCAAAGCTTCCAGAGCTATCCGGTATCGATGAGTGCGGTCTACGTCATCATCAGGTGGAGTCATCATCCTGTGGACTTCCTTCCGACAAGCGCACTAGGGAAGCAACCGGATTGACAAGGTTTCTGTCGCGAACGTCGTCCATTACTCTAGTGCGCAACGCTGGGTAGATTCCATAGCCCCTGAACGCACGGGTTTCATCCAGGAAATCGTAGTTGGTCGCGACCACAAGCAGTGTTCCCAACAACCTATCGACGTCATCAATGAACTCCCGCAATAGTTCGTAGTGGTCCATCGCCATAGCCTTGGTGTAATACCGATTGCCGTCTCTAGGATTCGAAGCCAGGGTCACACGGGAATTGTCCAGCATAATAACCGTCCCAGCGTATCCCACGTCTCGGACCCAACAGAGGGCTGATTCCAGAAAATAACGCGCAGTAGTCCTGTCAATACGGGTATGGATTGAGAAATTACGAACATTGCTTACCCGTGTACTGGCGCCTGTTAGCCAATCGAGCACTGGTTGTGCTGTATATTCCTCACCAGGGCGGGTATACTCACGGACGCAGAGATGGCTCATAGCCACGCGAAAATCCTTGGTCAACTTGGCGTTCTTGACAATTTTTTCTTGTATTTCGGGCCTGATGTCCCTGAAAACAGCTTCAGGTTCCGTCCCATTGGCCTGGGCGATGTCATTAAAGAGTCCATTGGCCTGGCCGGGGTCAACCCCATCAACCTTATAGCTCCTGATATCAGCTAATCTAAGAAGTTGACGCCGGGCCAGCAGCCGCCAGTCAATCTGAGCCGCCACCCCGAAGAAGAGGTCCTGCGGCATATGGAACCGTCTCATTATCGCGTCTAAATTGATAAACAGATAATCCAATTCCCGACATCGGTTCTTCAACGCCTGGTTTAGATTCTGTCTGATTTCATCACCAGCTACAGCAAACTTGATGGATGAACCTCCGTCTTTGATGAAAGAGGACAGGTATTCGTCATCGACCGCCCGCAGCCAGTCTTGGAGGAGAATCGTGTTTGACATCACGTCCCTCCAGTGAACCTAATGCCATAATACGCGACACTTCTCCCGTCCGGCCCTACAAATTCAAACAGACCCCTAGCCCTCCGGGCGCCAGTGGAAGATGGGAAGTCAACGGTTGCACCCTTTCTAGTGTGCTTTGGGCCGTTGGCATCCAAGACGTACAAATCCCTTGCGAAGTCTGTCTGGTTATACTCGCTCTGGCTGCCGGGTAAGGACGTAAATAACTTGTAGATTCTCTCCAGTGAAACAACTTGTCCGCTGTCTTTCAACATGCGGTCCGAAGAGCTTTCCTTAACAATGTCTGAGTAAACGTTGTAAAGAGCCTCGAGAAAACGGGCAGACGGGTAGCGGGCAGGCTTCTTCTGGTTTGCCAGCAGGAGATCAACCAGATGGGACGGTCTGATATTTGACGTCTGCTTCCTGTCAATTCGGACCGCTCGGTCACTGGGAAGAACCCGCACTATCGATGGATGGGAAATCAGTCGCCCGTCTCGCTCATGTACGGCCAGTCCCTTTTCCTCGGCGGCACTGCGGAGTTCCTCCGTGTATTCCCCACTTAGATACTTTTCCTCTTCCTCATCCTTGAAGGGCCAAGTTTTCACGGCGTTGGCCACTTCTTGCCGCAGCACGTCCAAATCGGAATTGAACCTGTCCTGCAAACGCTTGATAGCAGTGATGTTGCCCTCTTTCGCCGCCTTCTGTAACTGCTTGGCCAAGTTTACCAGCGCAGTAGCCGACTTTTGAGTTGAGATTGCGGCCCGTTCCGTATCACTGAAGGCTTGTTCAAAGCTGTCCATATCTCGCGTTCCTCCCTGGAAGTGATTATAGATGTTTTTCTTCTGTAACAAAAACGGCACATTGTCTGGACTGTGATTTGTTGGATTGGGGGATTGCCTTGATTCCCTTCCCCTGAATGCTTACGCTCCCCCTTGATCACGACAATCCCAAAATCACAATAATCCCCGTCAGACTAGTGGGTTGCCTTGATTCCTTTGCTTGAACTTCTTATTGGTTACCCGTTTGAACTCAAGGCTTCTGGCGCCAAAATTTATGAGCAGCCCCACCTCCAGGTCGTAAGCCTCCAGGTAATTCATTGCCTGTGCCGGATGAGCGTCTTCCAAGCGTGCGACGGCCTTCAATTCCACAGAGACAACATCGCCGACAAGAAAATCCACTCGTCTCGACCCGATTTGCCGTCCTTTGTAATAGACTGGCATTACATGCTCGCGGCTGAACGACAACCCTTGATCTGCCATTTCGATTGCCAGCGCCCTTTGATAGATTACCTCCTGAAAACCATTGCCCAAGCCAGAATGCACCTGCCCAAGCCAGAATGCACCGCCATAGAGCATCCGATCACCTTCCCGGTCAATTCCGAATGCTTGTGCTCTCCCTTAATCACGGCAATCCCAGAATCCCCCGAAATCACAGAGCCGTTTCCCGTTCCAGCCTGGCGATGTCTGGCTCGTCCAGGGGGAAGTATTTGGCGTCGGGGTGGTGGAGGACCAGGGCGGAGACCGACGACTCCGGGTCCATCATGTAGCCTTCAGTCAGCTCTACATCTATGCTGGAAGTGACGTCAAGCAGCCGGAACAGCGGCTCCTGGTCCTCGAGCCTGGGGCACGCCGGATAGCCGAAGGAGTAGCGCTTACCGCGGTACTGGGCCCTGAAAAGGTCGGTGTAGGAGACTTCCGGAGGGTCTCCGAAACCCCACATCTGGCGCATCTGCTGGTGGAGGAGCTCTGCAAACGCCTCCGCCCCTTCTATGGTCACAGCCTGGAGAATGTGGGAGTTCAGATACTGGCCTTCATCTTTCCATTTGTTGGACAACTCCAGCACGCCGGGTCCCACGCTGGTTGCGAACATGGCAACGTAGTCCATGCGCCCGGAGCTTGCGGGCAGAACGTAGTCCGCCAGGCAGAGACCCTCGCGCTGGGACTGGCGTCCGAACCGGAACCTCTCCAGCGCCGTTTTGCCGTCGGGGCCGCAGATGAGCAACTGCTGGCCGTCGGACTGGGCAGGGAAAAACTTGAAGACAGCGTTGGCCCTGATTTCCGAGTGGGCAAGCATCAGGTCTTCAACCTGCCTCACCCTGTCTCTAAGCTCGACCGCGGAGGGGTCGCCACGGTCCAGGTCGTCGGCGAAGCGGCCTTTGTATCCCAGGTGCCTCACGTAGAGCATCTGGGGATTGATGTAGGGGAAGATACGGTCCAGGTCGTAGTCTTTCAGGACATGCAGCCGCAGGTCGGGAGGGTTGGGGACGTCATGGTCATGGCGCACGCGGGCAGGTCCAACGTCGGCAGAGGGCGCCGCCAAGGCGGCTTGCTCCCGGGCCTTCTCGGCCGCCAGGATATCCTGGGTCTCAGAGGCCAGGGCTGCAGCCAACGTCTCCCTCTCGTCGGCCCCCATAATGGTATTGGCAAGGGCCAGGCCCGCCATTGCGTCGGGGGCGTAGGCCACGAGCCCACCGTATTGGGGACCTATGCGCATTCGGGTGAACCTGTTGGACAGGGCGGCTCCGCCCACCAGGACGGGCGCGTTGACGCCCGCCTGACGGAAGTCCTGGACGGTCTCCACCATCATCTGGGCCGACTTCACCAATAGGCCGGACAGGCCGATGATGTCAGGGTTGTGCTCTCTGGACGCCTCTATAAGCCGCTCGGGCGGGACCTTGATGCCCAGGTTGATGACCTGGTACCCGTTGTTGCCCACTATTATGTCAACCAGGTTCTTGCCGATGTCGTGCACGTCTCCCTTGACCGTCGCCAGGACCACCTTGCCCTTGGTGGCAGTCTCAAGCTTGTCCATGTGAGGCTCAAGCTGGGCCACTGCGAACTTCATGGACTCGGCCGACTGGAGCACCTCCGCGACTATGAGCTTGTTTTCGTTGAACTGGCGCCCCACTTCATCCATTCCGGCCATCAGGGGACCGTTGATGATCTCCAGAGGCGTCCGCCCTTGAAGGGCTTCGGCCAAGTCCTCAGCGAGTCCTTCTTTAGTCCCTTCGATGATGGCCAGGGCCAGCCGGTCATCCAGCGGCAACAGCCTACGTTCTTCAGCAGAGGAAGCGGGCGGCTTGTCACGGAAGTGGGCCGCGAAAGCGGCGACCGGGTCTTCTCCGCGATGCCATATCAGGTCTTCGGCAAGTTTGCGCTCCTCCTCTGGGATCGCCGTGTAGCGTTGCATCAGCTCCGAATTGACGATGGCCATGTCCAAACCGGCCTGAACGCAGTGGTACAGGAACACCGAGTTCAACACTTCGCGTCCGCCCACCGGCAGTCCAAAGGACACGTTGGATATTCCCAGCACGGTCTTGGCCCTGGGCATGGCTTCCTTTATGAGCCTGACGCCTTCTATGGTCTCCGCGGCTGAGCCTACGTAGTTCTGGTCGCCGGTCCCGGCGGGGAAGACCAACGGATCGAATATGATGTCTTCGGGAGCGACTCCGTACTTCGCGGTCAGAAGATCGTAGGAGCGGAGGGCCACTTCCAACTTCCGCTGGCGGGTGACGGCCTGCGCCTGCTCCTTGTCGTCGTCGATGCAACCCGTCACGAGGGCGGACCCGTACCGTTTCGCCAACGGGACCACGGCCTGGAAACGTTCCTCTCCGTCCTCCAGATTTATCGAGTTGATGATGGACTTGCCCTGGAGCTTTTTGAGCGCCTCCTCAATGACCTCGGCGTCGGTCGAGTCGATCATTATCGGAGCCTTCACCTTCTTGGTCAGAATGTCCAGGAAGGCGTTCATGTCGGAGATTTCGTCCCTGTCGGGGTCTTGAAGGCACACGTCCAGCACGTGGGCCCCGTTGCGAATCTGGCGGCGGCCCACCTCGGCGGCCTCCTCGAACTCGCCGCCGCTGATGAGTCTCCGGAAGCGGCGGCTTCCCAGGACGTTGGTGCGCTCTCCCACGACAGCAGGGCGCAGGTCATCGTCGATCAGCAACGCCTCTATTCCTGAGACTCGGGTGCCTTCGGGAGCCGCCATGGCCCGAGAGGGCTTTCCGGCGGCGGTCTCGGCGAGGAGCCGGATATGGTCGGGGCCTGTCCCGCAGCAGCCGCCTATGACGTTCACCCAGCCTGAGGCGACAAAGCGGCCGATGGTCTCGGCCATCATCTCAGGAGTCTCGTTGTAGGCGCCGTATTCGTCGGGCAGACCGGCGTTGGGCACACATGCCACCGGGAACCGGGACAGAGAAGCCAGGGTGCGAACGTGGTCGGTCATGAACTCGGGACCGGTGGCGCAGTTGAACCCCATCCAGAGCAGGTCGCGGTGGGCCAGCGACGTGTAGAATGCTTCAGCATCCTGCCCGGCGAGAAGAGTTCCCATGGGTTCGATGGTGCCTTGGACAGCAACGGGCAGTTCCCGTCCCAGCTTGGCGAATGCGCGGTCTATGCCCTCCAGGCCAGCCTTGACGTTCAAAGTGTCCTGGCTGGTCTCCAGCAGGAGGATGTCCACTCCTCCCTCCATAAGTCCCTCGGCCTGCTCCTGGAAAGCTTCCGCCAGCCGGTCGAAGGTCACTCCTCCGGTGACCGAGATGGTCTTGGTGGTGGGGCCCATAGCGCCGGCGACGAAACGGGAGCGGTCCGGGGTGGACGCCTCGTCGGCCAGCTTGCGGGCGAGAGCCGCCGCTTCCCTGTTGATTCGCCGCGCTTCATGGCCCAGGTCGTACTCGTCCAGCACGACAGAGGTCCCGCCGAAGGTATTGGTCTCGATGATGTCGGCCCCGGCGTCCAGGTAGCCCCGGTGAATTTCGTCGATTACGTCCGGCCGGGTTATGCATAGGTATTCGTTGCACCCTTCGTATTCCTCACCGCCGAAGTCGTCGGGGGTCAGGTTGTAACCCTGGATGGACGTGCCCATCGCACCGTCCATCACCAGGACTCTCCGGTGCAACAGGGATTTGAGGATGTCGGTTTTGGGGGAACGGTCCATGGGGGCCTCCGAATGCGGTGTGGGGTTGGTAGATAGAGTTGATTCCTAGTCGATTATAGCATGGGGCCGGAATCCCGGATGGCGGCGGCTTCTTGACACCCCGCTCGCATCGAACCTAATCTGGCCTCAAAGCCCCGGAGTTAGTGGAGAGAGGAGCGGCGGCCTTAACGTCATGCCCTTAAATACCGACACAGAATTGCCCCGTTCTGAGCGGCTGATGGGAAGGCGTCAGCTTCTCGCCTTGCTGGACGAGATGGAGCGCGACCTCCCCGCGTCGGAGGTGACCCTATATGCCCGCGCGGGAGGTTTCAGCGCTCTGCTAAAAAAGGTTGACCCCACTCAGGTACCACAGTGGGTCAACGATTTCGCCGGCCGGTTTGACAGGTCCCCCACCGGCGTCGTCGCTTTCTTATGGGAAGGTTTTGCCGCCGTAGTCCTTCCTCCGTTCCCTCTCCGTGAGGAAAGCCTCTTCCAAGGCCGGGAGTTCGGGCCGTTACGGGAACTCTTGGGAAGGGACTACGTCATAGGGGCGGCGCTGCTGCGGCTGGGCAAGTACGCGGTTGGAGTCTACCAAGGAGAGAAGCTGGTCTCCTCCAAAGTCGGCAGCCGGTACGTCAAGAGCAGGCACAGCGCCGGAGGAACGTCCCAGCTCAGGTACTCCCGCATCAGGGACAAGCAGATTCAGGAGATATACGGGAAGGCTTGCGACGTTGCCAAGCAGCAGTTGGGCCCGTATGAGGCAGCGCTGGATTTCCTATTCCTGGGCGGAGAGAGCCACACGCTGGACGGTTTCTTGAAACGCTGCCCCTATCTGGAGGGGATGTCATCCCGCATCGTAGGCAGGACTCTCAACGTGCGGGAACCCAACAAGGCCGCCCTGGACAAGCTCGCCCCCCAGATATGGGAGAGCCGTGTGTTCCGGGGGTAGCCGGTCCAACAGCCGATCTCTCGGGAGGCGTTCGTCCGCTCTGGCGTTGCGGATACCGTGGATTCCGTATCCTGTATAATGACCCCATCGTTCCTGTCTTGAAACTAGCGCGGTGCGTCCAGCAAGTCTTCAGCCGTGAAGCAACTGGGAAGTCTGTCTGATGATTCGCGGCAAGGCCAAAGCTGTAACGGTCTGCACCGATACAAGCCCTTACTTCGTTTCATCACAGATTACACGGACAGTGGCTGGGGACTGAAGAACACTTTGAGGGACAAGCGAATTCTCATCGTCGCAGGACCTAACGGCGCCGGAAAGACGACGTTCGCCACAGAGTTTCTACGTAGGGAAGCGGACTGCCCAACTTTTGTCAACGCAGACCTCGTGGCGGCTGGGTTGAATCCTTTTCGCCCACACGAGGCTGCGCTTCGGGCGGCGAGGCTGATGTTGAGCATGATTGACGACTACGTGCGGAACGGCGAAAGTTTCGCTTTTGAGACCACCTTGAGCGGGCGCGGATTTGCTCGCAAGATACCGGTCTGGCGAGGGATGGGATATTGGGTAAAATTGTACTTCTTGAAATTGCCGACTCCGGAAGTCGCTCTCGCACGTGTCAGGCAGCGGGCGTTGGAGGGCGGGCACGACTGCCTGAAGAGACGGTTCGCCGCCGATTTCACGCGGGCCTCCGCAATTTCGAGTTGGTCTATCGAAGCCTAGTCGACGAATGGGCTGTTTACAACAACCTGGGAACAACGCCCGTGCTCCAGTCAGGAGGAACCAACGATGACTGAAGATAACCCAAAAGACCCAGAGGCTCCGGGGCGCCCACAACACATCAATGACGACAACGCCGGGGCGATGGCTGCTCTGCACAGGGCCGCCGTCAAGGCACGCCGCCGGGCGCTGGAGGTCAGCGGATCCGTGGCGATATGGAGGGACGGCAAACTCGTCTACGAGTCGGACCCAAAGGTCCTCTTCCCGGACGGCATGGACGACGAAGCCTCGCCAGCCTAGGAGGCGACTGGACTTCACTCAATCGTCACCTGAGCAGTCCAACACACGCCGAGGGAAGACGGTAGCAGCCAATGATAGAACTCCGGGACTACCAACAAGATTTGTTGGACCAAATACACAGCACGCTTGCCGGCGCTCCAAACGCCAGAGTCACTCCTGCTCCATCCCCAGCAAAGCCACACCTTCCACCCTGGCAAGAGTTCGATCAAAGGTGTATAGGGGGCCGTATCCGGCCCGTTGGGCTCCTGCGAGAATCATCCTGTCGGCGAAGCCAGCGCCGCCTTGGCGATAGCGAAAGGCTGCGCTGGCAACGTCGTCCGCAGCCTCCACGACAAGGCTGTCCGTGGAAACCAGTTCCACCAGCGCTTCCGCAATCTGGACACGCGTGAATCGGTAAGCCCGCTCCAACACCCAGACCGCCTCCATCGCAACCTCTCGGCAGATGAAGCCCGGACGCTCGGGCGTCAACCCCTCCAGCAGCGCCCTGGCCGCTTCCGCCTGCTCGGCGTCGTCTGCGACCAGATAGCGGACGAGCACGTTGGTATCGACGGCTATCACGTGCCGCACATTCCATCCACGATGGCGCGTTCCATGTCTTCCAACGTCACAGCCGGACCGTCATGCCACAGCATTCCAAACAGCCGACCGATGGGGCGCACCGGCATTATCCGGACTTCACCGTCTTGTATGATGTACCGCACCCGGTCCCCGGCCTCCACGGAGAGGGCTTCCCGCACGGCCTTGGGCAACGTGGTCTGCCCCTTCGCAGTAACGCCTGACTCAATCATGAGAAACTGCCTTCTGCCTTACAGTATAGATGTTCTCCTTACTATATAGAGAATATCAATGATTATGACAATACTGCAAGCCTCATGCGGCATGTCCTGTATATGGCCATGTATAGTTGAGCAATTAGGCCGGTTCACTTTGACGGACCCCATAGCTGCCGCATCGTCGGGAGACGCCTGGCCATGCTTCCGGCGATATCGACGACAGGCATGTGATACACTTTTAGCATTGGACTAAGGGGCCGGAGGCTGAACGTGGCTTTGACGCCGAGCGTGAAGAAACAACTCATCGAAGACACCTGTGCGATGATTGAAGAGATGGGCGGGGTTGCTGCCTTGCAGGAAAGGATGGAACAGTTCCAGAGGACCATAGACCGCATGATGAACGAACGGGAGTCCTTGACGGAGAAACACCCCGATAAGTGGGTGGCGATGGGAAAGGATGGCGTGCTGGTCATAGGCGATTCCTCAGACGAAGTCATCGAGAAAGTGGAGAATCAGGGGATACGCGCCGGAGAGGTCGTGATTGAGTTCCTGGATTCCGACCCTCCTGTGCTGATTTTATGATCGTCGGCAGGTTCGACAAACGAGGAAGGCCCTACGTTAAAGGTATAGTCAATTTTCCACGCTTCCAAGTCAGTGTAGAGACGCTTTTCTTGCTCGACACAGGGGCGGACAGTACGTGTCTGCATCCGTTGGATGCGGAAAAAGCCCACGTTCCCTTCAGTCAACTTAGGGACAGACAGACCTTCAGGGGCGTAGGCGGCAGCTCACCGTACTTCCGAGAAGCGGCCATCCTCTCTTTTGCGGATACGCCCCAGACGATATTCTATTCGGTCGATCTGCTGGTTGCAGAGCCGCACGAACGGAATCGGGGACTCCCGTCCCTGCTGGGACGGGATGTCATCAACCACTGGTATATGGAATACGACCCCTCAAGGTCCAGGCTTGAGTTTACCGTCCGCCACGCCGACTATGCGTTAGGAGTGCCTTGACCGACGTCGCCTCCAACTCCGACAGCCTCCCCGCCACCAACGGGCCCGGCGCCGACGACCCGGCCCTGGAGCTCCTGGAATTCCCGCTGATACTCCGGCGGCTTGCCGACTGCACGACCTTCGACCCGGCCCGGGTCCTTGCCCTGTCCCTGTTGCCCTCGTCCGACCCGATGGTCGTCTCCATGCGCCAGGAGGAGACTTCCGAGGCCCGGCTATTGCTGGAGCGGGGGTCGGAACCCGACCTCTCCGGCGCCGTCGACGTGGGACAGGCTTTGGAGCGCGCTGCCCTCGGCGGAGTCCTATCAGGGGCAGAGCTAAGGGACCTGGGCGCGACTCTTCGGGCTGCGCGCCAGGCGCGGTACAGTCTCCACAGGCAGCATGACGTCCCTCGGCTCCGCACCATGACCCAAGAGATGCCCGTGATGGAGGACCTCGAGCGGGACATCGCCAAAACGGTTGGCACATTGGGCGAGGTCCTGGACGGCGCCAGCCCATTACTGGGAGAGCTGCGGCAGCAGACCAGGGCCGCACACCGTCGGCTGATGGACTCCATGGAGCGTGCGAAACGGCGGCTGGAACGCCAGGGAATCCTTCAGGAACCCATCATCACTCAGCGCAACAACAGGATGGTCCTGCTGGTCAAGACCGAGATGAAACACCGCTTGAACGGCATCGTCCACGATGTATCCGACAGCGGCGCCACCCTGTTCATGGAACCGATGGCGTCGGTGCCCCTGGGCAACCAATGGCGGGAGTTCCAGCTGGCCCAGGAGCGGGAGGAAGAGAGGATTCTGAGGACGCTATCCGTCCAGGTGGAGTACCGCGCGGACGACATACAACTTGCCTCGGACCTCCTGGCGCGGCTGGACCTGGCCCTGGCCAAGGGTCGCTACGCCATCCGGCTGAACGGTGTGCAGGTGACCCTGGCCGCCTCCGGGCACGGCGTTCCTCATCGACTAAAACTGGTGGATGCACGACATCCACTCCTCGAGGGTGAGGTCGTGCCTCTGAACGTCCACTTGGGAGACCCCTGGTCCCTCCTGCTTATTACGGGCCCCAACGCCGGAGGCAAGACGGTGGCCCTGAAGACCATGGGGCTGCTGGCGCTCATGGCCCAGGCGGGACTTCAGGTCCCGGCCAAAGAGGCGCAGACAAGCATGTTCGACCGCGTGTTCGTGGACATCGGCGACCAGCAGAGCATCCAACGTTCGCTGTCCACTTTCAGCTCGCACATAACCAACCTCAAGTCCATCATGGAGCAGGCGACGCCCAGTTCTCTTGTGCTTATCGACGAGCTGGGATCGAGCACCGATCCCGAAGAGGGCGCCGCTCTTGCGAAAGCCATTCTGCTCAGCTTCTTCGACAAAGGAGCAAGGGTTGCAGCCACCACCCACCAGAGGGACGTGGCCGCCTTCGTCCAGGAGCACGATGGGATGGCCAACGCCTCGGTGGAACTGGACCCGCAAACCCTGGCCCCAACCTATAAGCTGACCGTGGGACTTCCGGGAAGCAGCTACGCCCTGGCAATCGCCTCACGCCTGGGCCTGGAGGACGCAACCGTAGAGCAAGCCAGGAGTTTCCTGGCTCCCGTCCATCGTGAGACGGAAGGTATACTGAAGGAGTTGCATGAGGAGCGGAGGCTGGCGGCCCAACTGTCCAACGACGCCGACAAAGCTCTCCGCGAGGCGACAGAGAAGCAGGCCCAACTGGACGAGAAGCTCACCAATCTCCAGAACCGCGAGGCAGTGATGCTGGAAGAGGCCCGCTTCCGCCTGAGGCGGCAGGTCGACGAGGTCGCTTCCAAGCTGCGCGGAGTGGAGAGGGCATTGGAGAGACGGCTCGTCCATCCTCCGCCTTCCGTTCCCGCAACATCCGAACAGACCGGGGCGGAACCCGAACCTGTCCCTGAGTTTGAAGAGGCCTCGAAGATAATCGGAGACGTGCGGGCCGAGCTTGAAGCTCCCAGGTGGGCGCCGCCGGCCACACCCAGGGGTCATTGGATCGGTTCACTCAAACCCGGCGACCGGGTGTACGTCAAGGGCGTGCCCCAGCCGGTGGAAACGCTGAACCCACCCGAGGGGGACACCATTGAGGTCCTGCTGGGCTCAATGCGGGCCCGGCTGCCGGTGCATCAGCTGGACAGGCCGGCGCAGTCCAGGACCGGCTCACCGGCCAGCGTCCGTTACTCGAGGCCGCAACGGCCAAAGGTCGAGAGGGAGATCAGCCTTCGAGGGATGCGAGTCGAAGAGGCGTCATCCCGTGTTGACGGCTTCCTGGACGACGCCACGCTGGCGGGCCTGTCCACGGTGCGCATACTTCACGGAACGGGCTCCGGGGCCCTTCGCACCGCTATAAGGGAGCTCCTGGTCCGCCACCCTCTGGTCAAGTCCTTCGGGCCGGACCCGGAGCTCCGTGCAGACTCGGTCACGGTGGTCGAGCTTAACTAGCCTAGGACGAGGGAAGCGGGCCGCTTACGTGCTGTATGAACTCCAGCCAGTTCCCGTCGGGGTCCCGCGCATAGGCGACCTTCAAGACCATCTCACCTCGTTCCAGGGTTACGGGGTCCGTGAGGAAATCGAGTCCTCCCCCGGACATTGACGAGGAGAACTCATCCATGTCGTCCACGAAGAAGCACAGGTGGGTCGCGCCCAGGACGTGGCGGTCCAGATGCTTGTCGTCACCTTCCGGATAGAGGTACTGGATGAGCTCAATCTGGTGGCCCGGGTGGTTTTCGCTGATGCTGAAGAAGGCCGCAAGTAAGTGCGCCCCCTGGATGCCCGATGAACTAAGGCCCGTCGCCGGTCCGTTGTCCACGCGCCGCACAAGGTTGAGGCCCATGCTGTCCTTGTAGAACTTCACCGATTCCTCGATGTCCTTCACTACGAAACCCGTGTGGAAGAACGAGACCAGTGGGCCTCCCTCGGGGGGAGGGTCCTTTTCCCACTCGATGATGGGCTCGATGAACTCCAACCAGTTCCCGTCGGGGTCCTGAGAGTAGACGACCTTGCGGACCACCTTGCCGTTGTCGTCGGTCCGGCGGTTGACCGTGCCGGGGAACGTAAGGCCCTTCTGGGACATGTCCGCCGCATACCCGTCCACGTCCCTCGTGAAAAAGGCCACGTGAGTTGCGCCCTGGTCGTTGGGCCTGAAGCCGCCCTCCTCCGGGCTTTCGGGGTCTATGTACTGAATCAGTTCCAGGTGGTGTCCATTGCCCAGGCTGAGAAAGGCCACTTTCAGGTGGGTGTGGTCGAATCCCAGCGGGCTGGGTCTGCCGGGCCCCGTCTCGCTTTCTCCGTGGCGGAGAAGTTGAAGCCCCATGGTGTCCCTGTAATATGTCATGGACTTATCCAAGTCCGCCACGACGAAACCGGTGTGGTAGAAGTCCTTTACCATTTTCCTTCCTCCTTATTTGTTCGGGCTATGGTCTCTCGACCTTGACGAGACCTTTGCACAACCGTCATTCCGGCGGAGGCCGGAATCCAGAAACTGCGATTCTCGTATCCGACCATCGGATTCAGCAACGCCATCATCCAAATTTGCGAAAACCCCGACTCTGGAGAAGAGCCACTTCCGCTCCTCTATTCCCCCACGTATTCAGGCGCCCGTTTCTCGATGAACGCCCGTATGCCCTCCTTGAAGTCATGGGTCAGGCCGCTGGCGCCCAACATCTTTGCCTCTTCTTTCAGTTGAGAGGCAAGGTCGGAGGTCCACGAGCCGTCCATGAGGGACTTGACCCGACCATACGCGGCGGTCGGACCGGAGGCAAGCTGATGGGCGATTTCCATCGTGTGCGCTGCCAGCTTGTCCGCAGGCGCAACCCGGTTGAACAGGCCCATTTCCAGACAGGCTTGGGCGCTCATGGGCTGCTTCATCAGGTAGATTTCCATCGCTTTTGCCTGACCCACCAGCCGGGGCAGGTAGTAGGTGGAGCCGCTGTCGGCTGTGGCCCCGATGTTGGCGAACGCCAGGAAGAACCGGGCGTCCTCGGAGGCGATGCGGAAGTCGCACGCCAACGCTATGGCAGCTCCGGCTCCGGCGGCGACGCCGTTCACAGACGCTATGACCGGCTTGGGCAGGCTTCGAATGCTTTCGACCACCTTCGTGTGTATCCGGTCGGCGATGGCGTACAACCTCGCCGAAAACTCTTTCTCGCCCAGGTCCAGCCAGGAGTAGAACTCCCTGAGGTCGGCGCCTGAGCAGAAAGCGCTTCCTGCGCCGGTCAGGACCACAGCGCGGACAGCGCTGGACCCACATTCCGCCAGGGCGTCCGACAGTTCGTCGATGGTCTCATTGGTCAGGGCGTTTCGCGCTTCCGGCGCGTTCAACGTGACCACCGCCGCGGCGCCTTCGGTTGTCAGCGAGACCTTACCAGCCAATGCCGCCTCCCACGAACCCAGAGTATAGTAGCACATCCTGACCCGCGTAGGCCCCCGAATCGCGTCCTCCGGAGTCGCCGCCGTCTGGTAAAATTAGGCGTTGGACTACCGTTTCACGACATGTTGAGAGAACCGGCATCGACTAGGGCGTAGGCTATCACCGACACACGAGAATGAGACCTGGCGAGGGGTATGCGTGATCAAGAA
The DNA here is from genome assembly GCA_965237875.1 of Dehalococcoidia bacterium. Classification (GTDB taxonomy): domain Bacteria; phylum Chloroflexota; class Dehalococcoidia; order Lucifugimonadales; family JAGWBF01; genus DAOUJI01. The sequence goes on along the minus strand of CBDEGP010000001.1, from coordinate 1,109,823 downwards.
AATCGGTCTGTACTTGGCTGTATCGCTAGTTATTGCGACGATAGGGTGCGGCGGGCAGGGCGCCACGCCGGTTGCGCCAGCGTCAACGCCTATGCCTACCAGCGCCGGGAATGACACGGCCACCAAGACCACAGAACCCCTGACGTCAACTCCTGTAGGTACCAACAGGGCGCTGGCCGTACGGGTTGGAGACAAGGTCTACACCCAGGACGACATAGTAACCAGGATACGGCTGGAGCGGTCCATAGCGGCGGCGTTGGGTCAGACCTACCAGGTGGGTAAAGCGCCCTTCGAGGTGCTGAGTGAGCTTACACACGCCGGAATAATGAGGCGCGCCGCTCCGACTTTTAACATTTTCGTCACGGACGCCAACGTGGACCTCCGACTCCGTGAGAACTTCGCTCCCAGAGTGAATGACCCCGACGAGGCCGCTCCCGGACAATTGGAGCGGGAATTCAGAGAGCGGTACCAGATATTCCTCACCTCGGCCCACATATCAGACTCGGATTACAGGGAAATTGTGGAAGAGAGCATCCTGAGGGAAAGGACCAGGGGAAAGCTGGGAGAACGGATACCCTCCATCGCGGAGAGTGTGGAGCTCCGGTGGATCGTTCTACCCTCCAGCTTGCAGGAGACTCAGGTGGGCGTCCCTCAAGCGGACCCTGAAGAAGTGCGGCAGCGGCTTGAAGAAGAGGACTTCTCGGCGGTCGCGGCAGAGGTCAACAGCGAACGGCGGTATGCAGACGGCCAGGGTTACGTGGGTTGGGTCCCTAAAGACGCTTTCACATTCCTGGACAAGCCCATATACGGCGACCCAGAAGGCGAAATCGAGCGTCTGCAGGTCGATGAGGTCCGCGGCCCGATTTTCACAGAGTCGGGCACGTACATCATCCAGATGCTCGACGGGCCCGCTCAGCGTGAAGTCAGCGACCTGATGAGAGAACGCATGAAGGACCAGGCCTTGACCAATTGGCTTGTGGACCAACAGATAGAAGGCTTCCGCGACGGCTGGTTGGAGGTGAAGATCAACTCCGCCATCTACGCCTGGGTGCAGGAACAAGTGGCCAAGCTGGACATACCCGACCACGCTCCGCCGACTCAGAATGCGCCTGCTCCATAAGCATGCGAATGACCGCCCAAGAATACATTGAAAGATAGACGACTGCTGCGGCGCCTTCAGTTGTCAGCGAAACCTTATCGGACAACACCGCCTCCCACAAACCCAGAGAATAGTAGCACGTCTCGCCCCTTCAGGAGCCGAGAACCGGCGTCTCCCAGGTCGCCGCCGTCTGGTACAATCTATTGCTGGGTTAGCGATTCTGTCAGGAGGTCCGTTATGACCTCGGAGCACCCCGAGGCGCAGGCTGTCTTGGAAGCGAACCTGCACTTCTACGAGGCGTTCGGAAGCTTGGACATCGACCGGATGGACCAGGTGTGGGAACATTCGGACCGGGTGTTGTGCACCCACCCGGGCTGGCCTCCGCTCCTAGGTTGGGAGCGTGTGCGCCAAAGCTGGGCGAACATCTTCAACAACACGTCTCTGATGCACTTCAACGTCACCAACCCCACGGTGGTCATCCAAGGAGACGCGGCCTGGGTGAATTGCATCGAAAACATCAGCAGCGTGGTGGACGCGCGGGCGTCCAACTTCGGCGTTCAGGCCACCAACATATTCGCCCGCGGCGCCGACGGTTGGCGGATGGTCCATCACCACGCATCCGGCTAGAGACCTTTCCCCCTCACCCCTTCGACAGGCTCAGGGCAGGCTCTAACCCTCTCTCGCCAAGGAGCGAGGGGTCTTTAGCGCGACACCGGCCTCGATGAGAGCCGCGACCTCAGCTTCCGAATAGCCCGCTCCCACCAGGACTTCCGCCGTATGCTCTCCCAGCTTTGGGGCGCGGCTGCGGATCTGTCCGGGAGTCTTGGACAGTTTGACCGGAATGCCTATGTTCTTCAGGACGCCCAACTCCGGGTCGGAGAGCTCCACCAGCATCTCCCTGTCCAACACGTGGGGATCGGAGTAGACCTGCTCCATGTCCATGATGGGCCCCGCCGGGACTCCCGCCCCCTCCAGTACCTCAACCCAATGTTCTGTGGTTCCGGCAGTGAAAGTCTCCTCCAGGATGGCCGCCAGTTCCGCCTCCCTGGGCTTCCGGTCAGCGTTGGACGTGAACCTTGGGTCTTCCAACAGGTCCGTTCTCCCGATGGCTGCACACATCGCTTCCCATGTGGACTGGTTGGCGGCGCCCAGGTTGATGTACCCGTCGGCGGTCCTTAACGCCTGATAGGGCGCCGACAGGCGGTGGGCCGAGCCGAGCGGGCCCGGAGTCTCCCCGGTTGAGAAGTACACGGACGACTCCCAGAAAGTGTAGGCCACTCCGGCTTCCAGCAATGACGTGTCCACCAGCTGGCCTTCACCCGTCTTGAGCCGGTGGATGTATGCCGTGAGCACACCGTAAGCGGCGTACATCCCAGCCGTAAGGTCTGTGATGGGCACTCCCACCTTCACCGGGGGGCCGCCCGGCGTTCCGGTGACGCTCATTATCCCGCTCATGCCCTGGGCCACCAGGTCGAACCCGCCCCGCCTGCTGTATGGCCCCGTCTGGCCGAAGCCCGACACCGAGCAGTAGACCAATGCCGGGTTCAAACGCTTCAGGTCTCCATATCCCAAACCCAGCCGGTCCATGGCGCCCGGGCGAAAGTTTTCCGCCACTACGTCGGCCCCTTCCGCCAACCGCAAGAAGACCTCTTTACCTTCCTCCGTCCGCAGGTCGAGCGCGATGCTTCTCTTGTTGCGGTTCACGGCCAGAAAGGCGGCTGACCAGTCCCGGATGAAGGGCGGGCCCAGCCGACGGGAGTCGTCCCCGCCGTTGGGCTTCTCCACCTTAATCACGTCGGCGCCCATGTCCGCCAAGAGCAGCGTGCAGAAGGGCCCGGCCATGATTTGGGTGCAGTCAACCACCTTGACTCCGCTCAACGCTCCATCGACAGTGGGCATGTTGTTGGACACTGGGTTCTCTCCTGCTGGGTTTATCGACCGCTATTATATAATGCGGTGGGTTACACGGCAGACCCCTCCGCCGGCGAGGAGCACCGGGGCCGAGCGCAACGGCAGAAGGAGAACGATGGGCAGCAGAAAGACACTAGAAGGCGCCGAAAACGTTTACGCGGCAGCCAGCGCATGGGTAGACCGCGCGCTGCGGACCGACGAGTCGTTGTTCACTCCGGGAACGCCGATATGGTCGAGCCGGTGGCTTGGGGAACTCCACCGGAGGTTCCTAAACCAACCGGACGAGTCGGATGCCAGCTTCCTTGATAAGTTGCAGGGACAGCTGGCAGGCAGTCCCCCAGAGGTCTATCAGTTGATGGGCGAAGTGCTTTACGTTTACTTCCTTATAGTGTTCACAAAGAATAGCGTTAATGAACGGAGAGTGATGGACACCGTGCTCAGCTGGTCTCCGTCGCCAGTAGCAATCCCACCGGAACTAGTTGCGGGTCTTACGCCGGGCATCGCCAACCCGGGGCAATATTTCCATATCGGCCGGCCATTTCAGGTCGGGTTTCTCATAGAATTCGTCGAACAATGGAAAGAGCGGGATTCGAATGAACGAGAACGATTGCTTGATGACCCGTGGGGGTTCAAGAACTTTGCTCTGCGGGTTGACCTAAGAAGCGAGTTGCTTCACGGCCCCCACGATAGGCCACACATTCAGCGGGAGGCCACACTCCATCTGGTCCATCCCGATACCTTCGAGGGTACCGTCAGCATCGAGCATAAAAATAGCATGGCCGACGCGAGTGCGTTCGCGCACCATATCACACAACCAACCGAGGACGTTGACCGAAAAATCCAGCAGATCCGCCACGGTCTTGAGGCTGAGCTCGGTAGAGATTTCGATTTCTATGACGATGATATCCAAGACAAGTGGCGTTCCCCTGCACCTGACCCGTGGGATGAGTTCATCAGGCGCGCTAAGGAATACGTTGACTCAGGTAGGCTGGAAAGTGAAGAAATTGAATACAAGCTGGAGATAGGCAGAAAGCTGGAAGAGGCCAGTAGTGCAGTAGCTAACGGTGCTGGTAATTGGCAAAACCTGTTAGAAGATGCGCTCAAGAACCATAATAATCTCATCGATTGGCGTGTCAAAGCGACATTCCAGGAGATACTTGACGAAAATCCCGATGCCATGCGAGAGGAACTGTGGAATCTGTGGTCAACTACAAACCCGGACCTTGAGACACGATTCCACATCACTACCAGCATTCTGATGGACAGGATTAGGTCGGCGTCGGCTTTAACAGACATCGTATCTGTCTTGTTGATGGGCCTTGGCGCAGAAGATCACCCTCCTATCCGACGAAGTTTGTTTGAACGTGCATACGCACAAACAGGGCACCCGACACCCAAACAAGAGTCATCGGAGACTCCGTTACGCCAGATGGTCGCACAGTATGAGCACGCTCTTGGCTTCCTTGACCGTTTCATAGAGGAAGCGGCGGAGCGTGGATTAACCTTACGCCACCGACTCGACGCGCAGTCAGTGATCTGGGGAATGCCCCAGAATGGCGAGCCCCCGCCGCCGCCACCTGAACCTACCAATTTAGAAATCCTCGCAGAGAAAGTATATCTCCCCGTCGATTTCCTGGAGGAGATCGAGATGCTGCTCAAGGACAAGAGGCAGGTCATCTTCCAGGGGCCGCCGGGCACGGGGAAGACGTACGTTGCGCAAAAGCTGGCCGCGTGTCTTGCGGGGTCGGGCGAGCGGGTTACACTGGTGCAGTTCCATCCGTCCTACGCCTACGAGGACTTCGTGCAGGGCTTCCGCCCCAGGGCCTCAGAGGATGGACATCCCGGATTCGTACTGCGGGACGGGCCGTTGCTGCGGGCCGCCGAGCGCGCACGGGAGGAGCAGGACGCTGACCACTTCCTCGTGATAGACGAGATCAACCGGGGCAACGTCGCCAAGGTGTTCGGGGAGCTGTACTTCCTGCTGGAGTACCGCGACAGCAAGATGAATCTCCAATACTCGGACAAGCCGTTCTCGCTACCGCGCAACCTGTACATCATCGGGACGATGAACACGGCTGACCGTTCGATAGCCCTGGTGGACATGGCGCTGCGCCGCCGGTTCTACTTCAAGATGTTTCACCCGGACGACGAGCCGGTGAAATGCGTTCTCAGGAAATGGCTGCACAAAAATGCGGACCGCATGGAGTGGGTGGCCGACATGGTTGAACGGGCCAATGCGCTGTTGAAGGACGACCGGCACGCCGCCATCGGACCTAGCTACTTCATGAAGCCAGGACTCAACGAGGACGCTGTCCGCCGCATATGGGAGCACAGCGTCCTCCCGTACCTGGAGGAACGACTGTTCGGGGGAGATGAATTGGCCGAGGAATTCGTGCTCGATAAGCTGCGGCGCCGGGCAGACGCTCCGTCCGTCGCCCAAGAGGATGGCGAGTCGCAGGCGGCAACCGCCGCCGAAGGCCAGGCTGACGGCATGAACGATGCGTCAGATTGATCTGAAGGAGTACCAGAAGAGCGAGGCGGTCGAACTCACCAGCGAGGAGCGTGACATGCTCCGCGATGCGTTGCCGTCCGTCACCCTCGAGCCTGCCGCGGGCGTGGACGGCGCGTATTGGCTGACGCCCGGCTCCACCGTCGGCGCCGTCGAGATTGGCGACCTGTCGGTGTTGATACAGCCCAAGATCGGCATCCCGAAGCTGCTCTCGATTGCGTGCTACGCTATGGGCGCCTACAAGTCCCAGGAAAAGCGGGCGTTCGACTTTCAAGAGAAAGAGTCGCTGCCCGATACGCTGGCGCTGGCCTTGGCAGCCGCCGCGCGGAGGGCGTTTTCTCGCGGGCTGCTCCACGGATACCTCACCGAGGAAGAGGCTCTGCACACCGTGCGCGGGCGCATCAAGTTCGACGAGCAGATACGGCGCAGGTTTGGGGTCCCCTTGCCGGTCGAGGTACGGTACGACGAGTTCACCGACGACATACAGGAGAACCGCCTGGTGAAGGCGGCGGCTAGGCGGCTAGGCGGGATGCGTCTGCGTTCGCAGGCGGCGCGCAGGGGGCTGGGGTGGATCGGGGGGATTCTGGACAACATCTCACCTGTCGAGTTCCCGCCGCGCAATGTGCCGGATGTCCCTTTCGACCGGCTGAACGAGCATTACAGGGACGTCGTGGTGTTGTCGCGGCTCATCCTGCGGCATAGCGCGTTCGAGTCCGGCCGCGGGTCAGTTCGGGCGTCCGGGTTCCTGATGGACATGAACGTCGTCTTCCAGGAGTTCGTGACCCAGGCACTGAGAGAAGCTCTAGGGGTCTTGGCCCAGGCTCTTTGCTCTGATAAAGAACTCAAGGACCGTCGCCGCATATATCTCGATAGGGCCAGCCGCGTGAAACTCGAACCCGATTTGACTTGGTGGGACGGCAGCGTTTGCAGGTTCGTGGGCGACGCAAAGTACAAGAACCTCACCAATGAGAGTGTCCCCAACGCAAACCTGTACCAGTTATTGGCCTACACTACAGCACTCGACCTGCCCGGCGGGATGCTCATCTACGCCCAAGGCGAGGCGGACACGGCGATATACCGTGTTCAGCACTCCGGCAAACGCCTGGAGGTGGCAGCCCTAGACCTGTCCCTCCATCTCGACGAGATTCTGCAAGACGTTCGGCGGATGGCGGGCCGGGTGAAGGCGCTACGCGATGAGGCGCTGGGGCTGCCACCCAACAACCGCACACGCTCTCCCGCTACCTTTGAGCTTGTCGACACGTGACGCTAAGGCAGCCCGCCGTCCATCCCCATCTCAATCTTCCCCCTCAGATGGGGAAGAGGCATGGTGTAGGCGCCGCTCCTAGAAGCGGGCGTTGCCGGGCGTGCGGGGGAAGGGGATTACGTCCCGGATGTTCTGGAGGCCGGTGATGAACTGCACCGTGCGCTCGAACCCCAGTCCGAACCCTGAATGGGGCGCCGAACCGTAGCGGCGCAGGTCCAAGTACCACCAGTACTCTTCCTGATTCAGACCCAACTCCCGCATCCGGTCCAGCAGGGCTTCCTGACTGTCCTCGCGCTGGCTGCCGCCGATGATTTCCCCGATGCGGGGCACCAGTACGTCCATCGCCCTCACCGTCTTGCCGTCGGCGTTCTGCTTCATGTAGAAAGCCTTGATTTCCTTGGGGTAGTCGGTGAGGACCACGGGCCTGCCAACGTGCTTCTCGGTCAGGTACCGCTCATGCTCCGACTGGAGGTCCAGGCCCCACTGCACGGGGAACTCGAAGGGCTCGCCGGAGCGGGTGAGAACGTCGATTGCCTCGGTATAGGTCATGCGCTCGAAATTGGAGTTGACGATGCCTTCCAGGGTGGATATGGCCGTCTCGTCGACCCACTTGTTGAAGAAAGCCATGTCTTCCGGGCAGTTTTCGAGCACGTAGGAAAAGACGTGCTTGAGAAACTCCTCTGCCAGGTCCGCGAGGCAGTCCAGCTCGCAAAAGGCCACCTCCGGCTCGACCATCCAGAACTCGGCCAGGTGACGCGAGGTGTTGGAGTTCTCCGAGCGGAAGGTGGGGCCGAAGGTGTAGACGTTGGACAGGGCCAGGGCGAATATCTCCGCCTCCAACTGTCCGCTCACCGTCAAGTAGGCCGGACCTCCAAAGAAGTCGAGGCTGTCGTCAACGGCTCCGTCCACTCGGGGAGGGTCATTTATGTCAAGGGTGGTCACCCGGAACATGGCGCCGGCGCCCTCGGCGTCGCTTCCGGTGATGATGGGCGTCTGAACGTAGACGAATCCCTTGTTCTGAAAGAAGCTGTGAATGGCGAAAGCGGCGGCGCTCCTGACCCTGGCCGTCGCCCCCAGAGTGTTGGTGCGGGGGCGCAGGTGGGCAATCTCCCGGAGGAACTCCAGGCTGTGCCGCTTCTTCTGTAGGGGGTATGTGTCCGGGTCCGCTGTCCCCAGCAGCTGCACTGTCGAAGCCCGGAGTTCGAACCTTTGCCCCTTCCCCATGGACTCGACGAGACTCCCCTCGACGCTGACGCTGCATCCGGTGGTAAGGGGTTCGACAAGGCCGTAGCCCTCTGTGGACTCGTCAGCCACCACCTGCAAATCGGAGAGCGTGGAGCCGTCGTTGACCTGAATGAAGGCGACGGTTTTGGAGACCCGGCGAGTCTTCACCCAACCCTGCACAAGAAACCGGCCTCCCGCGGAGTCCTGCTTTATGATCTCAGCTATCGGGGTGCGTTTCATGGGCCAATTCTAGCGCCGCCCGCCCGCCGCAGGAAGAGCCAAGGAAGCGTCCAGCCTCACTCCAAAACAATCCGTAGGGGCGCTCCTCGTGGGCGCCCTTACTCACAATCAGAGGACTCTGGTTGGCCAGGCCAACAGGGCAGGCACGAGGCTTGCCCCTACAGTTGCGGCCGGGCCTGATGCCAGGTTGTGGACTGCTCGTAGGCGTATGCAGCCCGCAGAAGGGTCTCTTCCGACAGCGGCGGACCTATGAGTTGAAGCCCCACCGGCAGACCCCGGCTGAACCCGCACGGCACTGATATGGCTGGGAGTCCGGCTACGTTGACCGGCACAGTGTATACGTCGCTCAGGTACATCTGAAGCGGGTCGTCCAGTTTCTCTCCCAGCTTGAATGCCACGGTGGGCGACGTAGGGGTTACCAGAACATCGCAGCTCTCAAAGGCTTTTCGGAATTCCTCTATGATAAGTGTGCGCACCTTCTGAGCCTTCAAATAGTAGGCGTCGTAGTACCCGGCGGATAGGGCGTAAGCGCCCAACATGATCCGTCTTTTGACCTCCGGGCCGAAACCCCGCTGGCGCGTCTTCTCCATAGCCTCCCACATGTTGTCCGTGTCCCGGTAGGAGTAGCCGTACTTGACGCCGTCATACCTGGCCAGGTTGGCGGAACACTCCGAGGGGGCCAGTATGTAGTAACAGGCCAGGGCATAACCGGCGCTGGGGAGGGATGTCTCCACGATGCGGGCCCCTTGGTCCTCCATGTGCGAGACTGCGGCTTCCACAGCTTTTCGGACCCCCTCCTCCATGCCCTCCGCAAAGTATTCACGGGGCATTCCCACCCTGAGCCCGGATACGCCTCCGGCAAGACCGGCCTGATAGTCCGGGACCTGGACGGAAAGGGACGTGGAGTCTCTGGCGTCGTGGCCGGCGATGGCTTTCAGGACCAGGGCGCAGTCGGTCACGTCCTTGGTGATGGGGCCAATCTGGTCGAATGAGGACGCATAGGCTATAAGCCCGTACCTGCTTACCAGGCCGTAGGTGGGCTTCATTCCCACCAGGCCACACAGGGAGGCAGGCTGCCGGATGCTCCCTCCTGTGTCGGAACCCAGGGCGTAAAACGCCTCCCCCGCCGCCACAGCAGCGGCGCCGCCGCCGCTGCTGCCGCCGGGCACTCGGTCCAGGTCCCAGGGGTTATGGGTGGGATAGAAGGCCGAATTTTCGGTGGAGGAGCCCATGCCGAACTCGTCCATGTTTCCCTTGCCCACCATCACGGCTCCGGAGGCATTCAGCCTCTCCACCACTCCAGCGTCATAGGTGGGCACGTACTCCTCCAACATTCGGGATGCACAAGTGGTCGCCACTCCTCGAGTGCTGATCAAGTCTTTGATCTGGACAGGCATGCCCGTCAAAGGGCCGCCGTTCCCTCTCGTGTTGTCCAGTCGTTCAGCCTGCTGCAAGGCATTGTCAGCCGTGACGGTCACAAAGGCCCGCACCTTGTCCTCAATTTCCTCGATGCGGGCCAGGCATGCCTTGGCGACGTCGGACGCGCTTATCTCACCCTGCGCAATCAACGCCTGGGCTTGATGGATTGTCAAATCGTAAAGCTCGTCCGGGCGAGCGTTCCCTGACATGTTCAGTCTTCCAACACCGCCTTGACGCGGATTAGGTCGTTTTCCCTAACCGGCGCATTGGAGAGGACCCTTTCCACAGGGTCCGATGGGGCCGATTGGTCCTCTCGAAGCACAGTTTCCAGGGATATGGAGTGGGCAGTCGGCTCGACCCCGCCAGTGTCAAGGCCCTGAAGCGTCTGAAACATTTCCAGGACCTGGGATAGTTGCCCTGCCATCAACTCCAGCTCCTCTTCCGTCATTCCGATGCGGCAAAGGGCTGCGATGTGCCGCACCTCGTCTCCGGTTAGGGCCAAATTCTTATCCTTTCCGTCTGTACAGTCCGCCGTGGTTTTGTACTATGCTTGAGTCATTATAGTCCCTTGAGGAGCATGAGGCAGTCCCCCAATGCATGTCGAGTTAGTCCAGAAACACGTGTTTCGTCAGCTTGACATATAGACCTGCCGGAGTAGAATTAGTCCATCCGACGCCCGAAACGGCCCCCCGGAACCTCTGCTCGTTTGGGCATTAGACTAACGGGAACGATGGGTGTTCACCGGAAACGCCCTATCGCATATCGACCAGAGGCCCAGGAAGTAAGGCCCCATATGAGGAGGTCGGCGATGGCACAAGCGCTGGAAGGTTACAAGATACTCTCGGCGGACGACCACACATTCGAGGCGTCGGACCTGTGGACGACCCGAATGCCCAAAGAATATCGAGACCAGGCCCCCGTTCTGAGAAGCCTGGATGATGTGGATATGTGGTTCAGCGGCGACTTGCGCCTCGTGGGACTCTCGCCAGGCGCTCATCCCGGACGCAGATACGAAAAGGACCCGGCTGTCAGGGCTGAAATAGGCAAAACCAGAGTGCGGGAAGAGCACATTCGGCCTGGAGCCAACGATCCTGACGAGCGCGTCAAAGACCTGGACATAGACGGAATTGACAAGGCGATACATTTCTCCACCTTGGGGCTCCATCTATATAAAGTTGGGGACACCGATCTCCTGCACGTGATTCAGCAGACTTGGAACGACTGGATGGCCGAGTTTTGCAGCGCCCATCCCGACAGGCTTTACGGCAACGCATTGCTGAACCCCGAAATCGGCGAAGCCGCCATCATAGAGTTGGAGCGGTGCAAGAAGATGGGTCTGGTTGGAGCCATGGTCCCGGTGGGGACGACGCCCGGCATGAGATACAGCCATCCGATGTACGAGCCCTTCTGGTCGGCCTGCGAGGACCTGGAGTTGCCGGTCGCCCTCCACATCGGCTGCAACCGGCCGTCTCCCGACAACGAATTCATGGACCCCATATCGCTAAGTCCCGCCTTCCTGGCCAACATCGACATCTACCCGCGCATGGCCATCGGAGACATGGTCTTCTCCGGAGTCTTCGAGCGGCACCCCAAACTCCAGGTGGGAGTCATCGAGTTCGAGGTAAGCTGGATCCCCAGCTTCCTCGAGCGTATGAACTACACCTATACCGAGAGGGTCAGCGCATCCACAAGACTTGACCGGTACAAGTTCAAGCCAGGAACGCTGCCCAGCGACTTCTGGTACCAGAACTGCTTCGTGGGCACCCAGGAAGACCCTTACACCATGCGGTTGAGAGACGTAGTCGGTGTGGACAACATCCAATTCGGCGCCGACTATCCCCACGACGAAGGCACATTCCCCAAGTCCCGCGATATCGCCGCAAAGCTCCTTGGCGACTGCAGTCCGGAGGAGAAGCAGAAGATACTGTGGGACAACGCCTCCAGGGTATACAACATCCACTAGGCCCTTGACGGGCGCCGATCGGACTTAGCTCCGCTGGCGCCCATCAAGCGCATTCCTGACAACTTAAAGGCACAGGCCATTAGAGCCATCTACAGTCCCATCCGCTTGACCGGCCATCCGTGGCCCCCCATCGGACAAGCAGATTGAGGAGGGAATCATGAAGGTCGGCTTCTCCGTGCCGTCCGCCGTTGGAAGCCCGGTTGACCCCGCCGCTCTAGCCAAACCCGGGGAGGAGATGGGGTTTGAATCAATATGGATTTGTGAGCACCCATTCGTTCCCGTCTCCACCAGCACACCCCATCCGTCCAACGAGGCCGGCCAGTATGGCGCCAACATATGGAGCATGCTGGACCCATTCGTAGCGTTGTCCAGAGCCTCGGCCGTGACTTCCACCCTGAAGCTTGGGACCGGCATCGTAATCGTTCCTCAACGGCATCCCCTCATCCTCGCCAAGGAAATCGCCACTCTGGACCGGCTGTCCCAAGGGAGGTTCCTCTTCGGCATAGGCAGCGGGATATTCCGGGAAGAGTTGGAGATTCTTGGCGCGGACTATGACCACCGATGGAGCCAGGTCAGGGAAAACGTAGAAGCCCTCAAAGAACTCTGGACCAAGGATGAGTCGGAATACCACGGAAAATACTACGACTTCCCCCCGGTGCGGGTCTTTCCCAAGCCCGCCCAGGAACCCCACCCTCCGATAATCCTGGGCGGAGGCGGAGACGGGCAGGGCACGTCCCCGGACCGGGTCCTCCGGCGGGTTGCCCGCTGGGGAGACGGCTGGCTGCCCCACTGGATAAGCATAGACGTGATGAAGGAGAGCAGGGCCAAAGTGGACGAGTGGGCCCTGGCCGCGGGGCGAGACCCATCGGCCATCGAATTCACCATCTTCGGCCGCCCTCCTGACCCCGACCACCTGAACGGATATCTGGAAGCCGGAGCCGACCGAGTGGTCTTCGGCATGGGCGACGCCGACACCGTCAACAAGTGTCTGGCCGTGATGGAGAATGTCGCCAGGGAGATGTTCGGCTAGGCCAAACCCGCTTCACATACAACGCCTTACAGCCGTCCTAGGAGGAATTCATGCCCGTCGAGATGATCTCCCCTGGCTTGGAGCGCATCGTCGACCTCGATGCTCAACACGAGGTCCTCAGCGTAGACTACGGCGCCGAGGAACTGCCCGAGCAGGACTCCCGTCGCCTGGGGATATACCCCAACCCTGAAGGGCCCGTATGGTGGGCTGAGGGCGGCTATTTACTCTTCAGCGACATCGGCCACAACCGGCGCATGAAGTGGTCCCCCACCGAGGGCGTCAGCATCTTCCAAGAGCCGACCAACTATGCAAACGGCCTTACCCGCGACCCCCAGGGTAGGTTGGTTGCGTGCGAGCAGGGCTTGAGAAGAGTAACTCGCATCGAGCATGACGGCTCCACCACCGTCATCGCCAACAGGTACAGGGGAGTCCGCCTCAACCGGCCCAACGACGTGGTCTGCCGGTCCGACGGCAGCATCTACTTCTCGGACCCCGGCGCCCCAAGCCCCCACTGCGACCTGGACGTGTCGGGGTACTACATGGTCACGCCAGACCTGGGTGAGATTGTCCTGCTGGTGGACCTGAAGGCCCCCAACGGGTTGGCCATATCCCCCGACGAAAAGACCTTATACCTGACCCAGAGCCGGAACCGCCGGATTTGGGCCTATGCCCTGATGCCCAACGGCTCCATCAACCGGGCGTCGGAACGGCTTCTGTTCGAGCTTCCCGAAAGCTACCCGGCGGGGGTGTTCGACGGGATGAAAGTGGACATTGAGGGGAACCTCTACATAGCAGGCGGAGGCGCCATCTTCATCACTGACGCCGAGGGCAAACACCTGGGCAATATATGGATAGAGGAACCGCCATTCCGCGTGATACTGCCCTGGAAGGACCAGATTTCCAACGTCGGCTGGGGGATGGAGGACAACAAGACTCTCTTCTACACGGGACTTTGCAGCATGGGCCGCATCCGGATGAAAATCCCCGGACTGCCTGTGCCGCCGAGAAAGCTCTGACGCCAGCGGCCCATGCCGCCTAAAAAAGTAGATACTACAGGTCGAGGAGGCGCCATGTTTACAAGGGTTCACCACGTCAGCTATCAGGTCTTGGACGTTCAGCCGGTGAGGACATTTTTCGAAAAGAATTTCAGCATGGTCCCGGCGGAGGAGGGCAGGTCCAACACCGGAGTGATCTATGACTACATCATGTACAAAGTGGGGGACGTAGTCATGGACTTCATATCTCCGGTGGGCGATTCATCCCTGGCCAAAAAACTGGAAGAGGAGGGCCCACAGCTCGGCCACGTGGCCTGGGCCACTGACGGCGTGTCTATTGAGGACCTCTTCAACGACCTGCGGGGCAACGGGGTCAAAATCAAGCGGGACTCCCTGCTGAAGAGTCCCAAGGGGTATATCCGGTTCGACATCGACGAAAGCGAGATAGGGGGAGTGCCCATGCAGCTTTCCGAAGGCGACGCCTTGGGATGGGACGAGAGCCAGGACGCCAGCGAAAAGGCCTGAACCGAATATTGAAGGCAGCCCCTGGCCCGTCTTTCCGACGAGGGCCGGAGTGGCTAGGACCAGACCAAATCTGAATATGCGAGGAGGCAATCATGCCAGGCAACCTTAAGGAGAAGATCCGACGGGGGGACATAGTTGTAGGCTGTTCGCTTATAGCGACGCCGGGAAACTTTGGGCGGACTCCGGCGGACCGCGGCAGAATCGAACAGCTGGTGAACTCCTACCCGTACGACTTCTTCACCGTGGACAGCCAGCACATGCCCTACAACGAAGAGGCGCTTTTCCAGCTTTGCGACATAGCCAAAGAGTTCGAGGTTCCAGTCCAACTCCGCATCAAGAGTCCCAAGTGGACCTACATGATAGGGGGCATACTCGACTTGTGCCTTGGAGGAGTCGAAGTGCCTCAATGCGACGATGAGGCCACCGCTCAGGATGCAGTGGAGAACTTCTACTACCCGCAGAAGGGAAAGCGGGGCTGGGGCGGGGTGGCATACGACACGGGATGGACCGGAGGCGACGGAGAGCCCCATTCGATTCCCACCCGTACGGAGTACGCCGAGTGGTGGAGCCATACCGGCGTCCTCATGCTTCAGGTAGAGTCAGTTGAGGCGGTTATAAACGCCCGCAACCTGGGGAAACCCGGAATTGACTGCTTGTCCTGGGGCGCACATCCTGTATCCAACGACCTCGCGTTCAGCCGCGAGGGGCACCCGGAATTCCCCCTGACGACAGACCAGGAATGTCTGGAGCACATGATCGATCTGCTGAAAGGCTCCGACACAAAGGTGTGTATGCGCAGCGGCGCCCGCTCCAACCGGGAGCACTACCAGAGCCTGGGCGTCACGGTGTTCATGGAACGGGCGGAGGTCTAGCCGCATTATTGGGACCTTTGCAAAACCTCTTCCCCCTTGGAGGGGGAAGATTGAGATGGGGGTGAACGGGACGTTAAACGCCGGGGACTTCTACTGGGCGATCACTCCCCCGTCGATGACCATCTCCGAGCCGGTCATGTAGGAAGACTCGTCGGAAGCCAGGAAGAGGACTCCATAGGCCACCTCTTCAGGGGCCGCACTGCGTCCCATGGGAACTCTGGCCAGCCTCTGCGCCTGCTGGGCAGGGTCCCGCCTAGACTCCTCGGTCATTGGCGTGTCGATGGGCCCGGGATGCACCGAGTTGCACCGGATGTTGTCCTTGGCGTGCTGTATGGCCGTGGCCTTGGTGAACAGGCGTACTGCGCCCTTGGACGCCGAGTAGGCCACACCAGACCTGACGTTGCCCACCATCCCGGCTATAGAAGATATGTTTACGATCGACCCGCCGCCGGCCCTGCGCATGGCCGGTATCGAATGCTTGGTCCCTAGAAACACGCCCTTGGCGTTTATGGCCATCAGCCGGTCCCACTGCTCCACGGTGGTGTCCTCTATGCCGTTGGGCATGAATATGGCGGCGTTGTTCACCAGCACGTCCAGCTTGCCATAGGCGCTTTCGGCCAACTCCACGGCCCGTTCCCAGTCGTCGGCCAGGGTTACGTCCAGGCGAACGTACGTGGCATCGCCGCCCGCCTCACGGATGCGGGCCTCCACGCCAGCGCCTTCCTCATCCAGTATGTCGCCAAGCACAACCTTGGCCCCTTCCTGGGCAAACAGGACTCCCTCCGAGGCGCCCTGACCCCTGGCCCCGCCCGTGATGATCGCCACCTTGCCGTCCATCCTTCCCATGCTTCACCTCGCTCGTCAATTTCCCCATTCCGCCCCGAATAGGGTTATTATTCCACGAATATCGAATACTCGCTCACGGGAACTGATTCACCCAACGTATGGTCAGCCCACACCAGAATTGTATAGACACCGGGACCGAATGACTCCATTGCCGGACCTATAGTAGCGGACACGGAAGTTTCTCCGTCGGATTGTTCCCACTCGTCAGCAGTCACCCAAGGCACAGTCTCTTCCACCCGCGTGGTGGCTTTGGGAGGTTCCACACAATCTTCGTAATCTCCTTTGTTCACCCTATGGGGAGGTGCGGTGTTAGGGTCAATTTTGTAGGGGTCTTGGGAAAGCTCCCGGGCGCGCGTGAAAGAATCCTCTCTATAATATTGATACAGTTTCAGTGGGGGTCTAATTGAGGCGACAGGCCGCTGTCCAACAGAATAGGAATGGGCTGCCCCTAGTTGGCCAAAGGTGAGGGAGCGAGGAATTTCGTCGTACCAGACTTGCACACCGGACAACTCAAACCCGTCAACAAACTCGGCGGTAAACGTAAGGAGACCATCGCTCGAAATTGACGGAAGGTCTATGTAGCTGAGGTAATCCCTGTCGAACAACTGGACCACCGAGCAACCTAACTTATCGCATGCAATCCCCAAATGAACGATCGTGTGCCCGGGGTCCAGGATGCTCCGTCGATGCCCTGGACTTTGCATAAATCCGGTTTGTGATTCTTCAATATCTGTCATGAGGTCTACAGTGCGATACCTCCCACCAGGGGTTAAGGGACAAGCCAAACCACTGATGTTTTCTGAAGTAAGTCCTGTCCCACCTTCCAGCGTATACCTCATATACGGCTTAAGGCCGTTCCGACCCCAGTGCGACAGATAGCTATACCGCAGCATGTCTTCTGCATGACGTTGCGGCGCTTCGTTGAATCCCAGAACGACGGGATTGAGGCCGTTAGCGTCCCTGTCCCGGTTAATCAATACCAGCATGTGTTGTTTCAGGTCTTTGGTGACGACAGCTGAGGTGACGTTCGGAATCGGACCGCCGTTGAGTGGAACAGTGTAACCCTCATCCGAGAATCGTCCAAAAACCCCGTTGCACACGGCTACTAGAATCAGTAAACCTATCCCTATTGCGACGACCTTGATCATCCCACCCACACAGCCGCTTCTGCGTCTCGCAGGAGGGGACCAATAATCCGGCGGTTGATTCCTGGCAGGTCCTTCGCGAGGTTCCGATTTCGAAAACCAAATTGGTCTTATCCTTCGTATTCTCTTTCGGCCCTGACATGCCCGGCAGGTGCAGGCCGGAGGATGGTCGTAATACCAGTTTGGTCTTCCCATAGTCGCGGGTTGGGGAGCGCCTTACCGTCGCGGCGCCTCCCTGGGATAGTCCAGGACCTCCGGGGGCGGGTATGAGTCGGCGTCTATCTCCAGGTATGTGTGGAGGCCTTTCACGTCTAGGCAGTCAATCATGTGCTTTTCCCGGGCGGCTAGGGCGAGCTTTCCCATATTCAGCAGCGCCTGCTTGACGTCGAGATGGTCGTACCAGTAGAGGGCCAGGTACTTAGCGGGGCCCCTCTCCAGGGCGAGGTTCCGGTAGCGGGCCGACTCCGTCATGCCTTCCGCCTGGAGCAGGTCAGGCAGGTGGGTGTGGCTGTACCAACGGTTGAACTCCTCGTCCCGGGTCGGGTCCGAGGTGTCCGAAAACACCAACCGGAGCGCCCTGGGAAGGGTTCGGGCGATGGGCTTGAAGTCCGGTATCCCCAGCAGGTCCGACCGCTCAGGCGTCGGCGGATAGTCTACAACCTCAAGAGGAGCGTACTGCGACGGGTCTATCTCCTCGAAGTAATAGCCTCCACCGGACTCAAGGCAGTCGATGTGCCTGCCCAGGCTGTAGGCCCCAAACCCGATGCGCGAGATGTCTTTGATGCAGTCCATTACATCGGGCCCCTCCACCTCGTAGACCGCCAGGTACTGGGTCGGGCCTTCATCGGGATAGGCGTTGGCGTAGCGCCTGGCCCGGACGAACCCAGAGGCGGCGCTGAGATCGGGGAAGTGGGTGTGGCAGTACCAGCTGTTGTACTCGTCGTGGCGGGCCGGATCGCTGCAGTTGGTGAAAACCAGAAGGACGCCTTTGGGCATGACTCTCCCTCCTTATCGACATGGACGGCATTGACGGGACCGAAGGACTTTTAGCGGCGATTTCCGAAGGGCCAGAGCGCCTTTTTGAGCTTGGAAAGCAACCCCTGCTTGCCGCTTCCGCGGTGCCTTCCCAGCCGCCGATCCTGGCAGCCCTGGCACGTGCAGGCGGGAGGGTGGTCGTAATACCACTCAGGACGTCCGGTCATATCTTGAAGACACTCATTATCTACGGCTTGACGGCTCCCGGTTTTTGTTGATTCCCAGGGCTGCCTTTACGGGGGCCAGCAGCAGCTTGATGAGCATGAACGGCGCCAAAGCCCATGCCGTCAACAGGTCCTGGCCCCCTCTGTTGGCTGGGGGGACCGTGGAGTTTGACGGGAGCCGGGGCTCGTCTGAGTCGCTTAAAATCCTCTTCCAGACCATTGACCCGCCTGACCTAGCCTAGTCGAACGTCAGGACCGTCCTGGCAACCTCGCCGGCCTTCATGGCGCGAAATGCCTCGTTTACGTCTTCCAATCGGCCCCTGCGGGTGATCATTTCGTCCAGCATCAGCTTGCCCTGACGGTAGTATTCGATGTAGTCGAGCATGTCGATTCTGAACCTGTTGGAGCCCATAAGGCTGCCCTGAATCCTCTTCTCACCCAGGAAGGACGCCCCGTTAATGGAGATTTTCTGGCCAAAGGGGATCATGCCTATGATGGTGGCCGTGCCGCCCTTCTGGAGACATTCATAGCACTGTTCCGCGGCCTGCTTGTTGCCTACGGCCTCAAAGGAGTATTCCACCCCGCCTCCGGTAAGCTCCCTGATGGCCTCCACCGGGTCTTCCTTGGAAGAATCGACAGTATGAGTGGCGCCCATCTCAGCCGCCCGGTCCAGCTTGCCGCCCATTGGGTCCACGGCGATTATCTGAGATGCGCCTGCTATTCTGGCGCCCTGGACCGCCGAAAGACCAACGCCCCCCACTCCGTATACGGCGACTGTGGCTCCTGCGGGAAGCTTTGCCGTGTTGAGCACTGCACCCACGCCGGTGGTGACCCCGCAGCCAATGAGGGCCGCCCTATCCATCGGAACGTCTTCCGGTATCTTGGCCACCGAGTTCTGGTGGACCAGCATTTGCTCGGCAAAGGTGCCCAGCCCGGCCATCTGCTCAGGAGTCTCACCCGATAAAGCGAGCTTGTACCGGGGAGTGTCCTGTTGGGCCCGGGCAGGCTTGTCCAAGCAGAGGTGAAACTGGCCTCTCAGACACTTCTTGCAGTTGCCGCAGTAGACGGATGGACACGTTATCACGTGGTCGCCCGGTTGTACGTACGTGACCGCATCCCCCACGGCTTCCACCACTCCTGCACCCTCGTGGCCCAGGATGGCCGGCGGGACTTTGGGATAAGCGCCGTCAACGTAATGGAGGTCGCTGTGGCACACGCCGCTGGCGCCGGTGCGGAGCAAGACTTCATCGGCTCTGGGTTTGTCGACATCCACGTCTTCAATCGCAAGCGGTTGGTTGGGACCATGGAAGACGGCGGCTTTCATAGCTGACTCCTGTATCAAAAACGAGAGTTCCAGGGCTTGTTGGAAGTTTAAAGTCCAGCCATACCGGTGTCAACGAAATATGGGACGGCAGGCGCCCCGCCGGATATGGGCAGTCCGGTCAAACACCCTCGATACTGTCATTCCGAAACGGAGCGCAGCGGAGTGAGGAATCTCAAATCTGTACCTCAGAGCTAAGTCGTCGAGCAATCCGGCGTCCGCGTCGAAAAGCCATGTTTCCGAAAAGGTGGCTTGACTACGAGCAGCGCTCTTAGATTTCTCGCCGCGCTCGGAATGACAGGTGGGAAAGGGGCGATGGAGAGTGACGGGGTGGCGTGTATTCCTTCTCCCCCTGGCGGGAGAAGGTTAGGATGAGGGGGAAACCCAGTGCTGCCCCCTTTGGCTAGCGGCTGCCACGGAGGCGGGGGTCCAAAACGTCGCGCATGCCGTCGCCGAAAAGGTTCGCTCCGTAAACGGCCAGTGCTATGGCCACGCCTGGAGCTATGACGGCCCACTGGGCCTTCAGCAAAAAGTCGTTGCTGGCTGAGTTGAGCATGCCGCCCCAGGTCGGCGTGGTCGGCGGCACCCCTAGCCCAAGGAACCCCAGAGAAGCTTCAGCCGTAATGGCCGTGCCTAGGGTCAGGGACGCTAGAATAATGTATATGGCGAAGCAATTGGGCAACAGATGCCGGAAAATAATGCGTATCGGGGACGAGCCCACAGCCCTGGCCGCCAACACATAGTCCATCTCCTTTATGCTGAGTGCTTGGGAGCGGACGGTGCGGGCGGTGCCCGGAGCCAGGAAGAAGGACAACGCGAAAATCACGTTCCACACCGAGGGGCCCAACACGGACACTATGGCCAGCGCCAGAATAATCCCCGGAAAGGCCATAAAGCCGTCTATGACCCTCTGGAAAAAGAGGTCGAAGGCGCCTCCAAGATAGGCGCTGGTGATGCCCAACAACGCCCCCGCAGTGATGCCAAGAGCGACGCTGAGGACTCCGACCAGCATGGAAATCCTGGCGCCGAATATGAGGCGGCTCAGGTTATCCCTGCCCGCCTCGTCAGTGCCCAGCAAATAAGTCCTTTCGCCGTCAATAGACTTAGTACCAGGTATTGACCACGTCTCCCTTGCATGGGTTTTTGTCGGGTCCTGGGGCACTATTGCTGGCGCGAATATAGCCACAACGGTAATGCCGATGAGGATGACGGCTCCAGCCGCTCCCAGAGGCTTTCTCCTGGAGAACCTCAAGAGCTCTCCAAAGACCGATAGGAACCCGAGCCATTCTCGTCTCTTCACCGGCGCACTGGTCGTACTATCTCTGAGATTATCCAACATCGCTAATCAGCTCTACAGAACTCCCCTACGCGTAGCGCACTCTTGGGTCTAACCATCCATATAGAAGGTCTATCACAAGGTTGACGGTCATCACTGACAGGGCAGGCACCAAGATAAGCGCCTGGATGGACGGGAAATCCCTGGCGTTAAGACTTGTGATTAGCAGGTTCCCTATTCCGGGAAGGTTGAATATAGTCTCTATGATTACAATGCCGCCCAGAAGGTTGGAGAACCTCCAACCTGAGACTGTAAGTATGGGCAGGAAGGCGTTTTTCAAGCTGTGACGTCCTATCACCACCCAGTCCTTCAGCCCCTTGGCCCGAGCGGTCCGTACGTAGTCCTCCCGAAGTACTTCCAACATGGAAGACCTGGTGAGCCTCGCTATGAAGGCCATATCGTGGAGCCCAAGGACCATAGCCGGGAATATCAAGATTTCCAGGTTCTCCAGAGGTCTATCCCACAGATCCACGTACAATAACGAAGGGAGCCAACCTGCCCATCTAGTCAGCGCAGTCTGCAGCAACAACGCTATCCAGAACGTCGGGGCCGCCACGAATAGGATCGTGAACACCTTGGTCCCATAATCAACAGACGAGTCCTGCTTTACGGCGGACCACACTCCCAGGGGCACGGCGAGAACCATCGACAGAATGACCGACATCACCGCCAACTGGATGGTGATGGGAAACCGGCGTTTCAGAGCTTCTATAACAGGGGTTTTGGTCTTAAAAGAAGTACCGAAATCCCCGGTCAACACTCCGCCGAACCAGTCCCCGAACTGCACGACCAACGGGCGGTCGGTGCCCAGTTCGTGGCGAAGGTTATTCAACTCTTCCTCGGTGAAGGAAGATCCCTCGCCTTCGCCCAAGAGCATCACGAGAGCTGGATCTCCCGGAAGAATATTGATGATGAAGAAGGCAACAAACGATACGATGACAACCGTCGGGATAAACAGGAGCAGCCTTTTTATCACGTATGCGGTCATTGGCTAATCTCCCACACCTCCCATTGCGCTGTCGGATACTTGCTCCCTCTCCCCGTGGGTGAGGGCAAAGCACCGTCAGTGATGCTTAATCAGGTTGACCTCTGCCGTTGGCGTTCCGGCAGAGGTCAACGTGTCTTGTTGTTGGTCGTCCTTACGGCGCCGGGTATGGCGGGTTGTCGGGGTCGTAGAGCGGAGCGTCAGGATCGAACCAGAGGTGCTCCAACTCAGCAAGCATGTCTATGGGCCGGAGGTATTCTCCCCACTGGTTGGGCCACAGACCCTGGTTCTGAAGCTTGACGCTGGCCACACCAAAGCTGGGTCCAAAACCCACCTGGAACCACTGGCTTTCACCCTGTCTGAGAATGTTGTCAGCCTCCCTCAGCAGTTCTCGCCGCTTCGCCGGGTCGAACTCCTTCTTCTGCCTTTCGAAGAGGTCCACTATTCTGGGGTCTTCGTACTTCAGAGGGTTCTCAGAGCCGCCCGGCAGGTATATCGGTGAGAAGACTCCGTCCGGGTCGTCGGTGAGAGTGGCGATAATCCGGTAGCTCAGCTGAAATTCTCCGGACGCCTGCCGAGTTATCCCTGCCACGCTCTCGACTTCCTCAATGCCTATGTTCACCCAGTCAGCGATGGCCTCAAATTGCTCTTTGAGGAACACAGCAGCCGTCGGGTAGACGCTGACGGTCCTGACCATAATGTCGAACTCAAGAGGGTTGTTGGGACCGTAGCCCGATGACTCCAACAGTGCCCTGGCCGCATCCAGGTCTTCTTGGACCTTAGACCCGTCCGCGTTCACCCGGTACCCCTCCCACTGGGACACCTCTGCTTCACTGTGGGCTACGCCGGGCCCGAAGTAGGAACCCGGCCACATTACTCCGTCGTAGACTCCGTCTTTGAACTCTTGGCGGTTGATGGCCAAGTTAACCGCCTTCCTCACGTTGACATCGTCAAAGGGAGGATTGATGTGGTTTACGAAGGCCGCTATGGGGCCGGTTAAGGCCTCGCTGGGTCTGAGCCTGCCGCCGGACTGCTCTATGGCAGCGTCCCGGGTGGCGGGAGTCACGCCGCCGGGTGAGCCGGTCGAGCTAAGAGTCTGACCGGTGAGCATGGAAGCCAGCTGGTTGCTCCGACCTCTGACAACGATGACGTCCACTCGGTTAAGGAAGGGAAGTCCGGACTTCCAGTAATTGTCGTTCTTCTCAAAGAGCCAGCTTTCTCCCACCACGGCTTCAGTCAGCTTGAACGCTCCGGACCCCATTACGTTTTCGGGAAGATCAACGTCGACTCCCGAAGTAGTGTGGGCCTCGCTGACCATAACCATGTAGTCCAAAGCCAGGAACTTCAGGAAAGCCCCGGCAGGGAAGGACATGGTCACGTCGATTGTCGTCGGGTCAATAACCTGGGAACTGGCGTAGTAAGCCTTTATTGCGCCTGCCCTTGGGCGAGGTTCGCCCGGTTCCACCATGCGGTCGAGGCTGAACTTTATGTCTGAGGCCGCAACCGGGGAGCCGTTCTGCCAAGTGGCCGCCGGGTTGATGTTGAACGTGTATTTCAGCCCATCGTCGGACAGTTTCCAGTCGGTGCACAAGTCGCAGAGGACCTCTTGAGGGTTCTTGAAGCTGTAGTGCACCAACCCGTTGAAGGCTGGCCGTGCTCCACGGGTAGAGTCCAACGCGGGGGCCACGTGCAAGTCGAAGTGGGACGCGTAGGCGTAGTTGTAGAGGGTAATACTGCCGCCATATTCGCCTTCCGGCATCATCATGCCGTCGCCTGGCATCATCGCGCCCGGCGTTGCCGTGGGAGGTATGTCTATCTCGGAAACCGCTTTGTTCACTATTGCCTGAACTTCCTCGACCGTCAAACCCTCAGGAATCTCGGACATTGCTTGTTCAACAATTTGCTGCACATCCTCTGCCGACAACCCCTCTGGGATTTGGATGCCTGCGAGGACCTGCTGTCCGAACTGAGATGCGAGCTCTTCGAAGTTCAGAGGTGTAGGAGTCGGGACCGGAGTCGCTTTATCCCCACCGCACGCCATTGCCGCTGCCAGGACCAACAAGACTGGCAAAGCAAGCAACCACCGTGATTTGAGAAGCCTTAGGACGGTCATACAAGGAACCTCCGACCGTAGATTTCGGCGAATTTAACAGACATCATTCAAGGATGTCAATAGGAACGGATTGGGTTAGGTTTCAGCATACACCATAGATTTACGATTACCGTCTATGATTTGGCCTAGAACTAATCATATAGGCGTCCGCCAAGTTGCAAATAGTATTGGCCGCTGCCGGAATCGTTGCGGCAGCGGCCAACTAATTCTACAGTGGACCGGCTTTACGGCGCGGGGTACGGCGGGTTGTCGGGGTCGTACAGCGGAGCGTCAGGGTCGAGCCAGACGTGCTCCAACCCTGCAAGCATGTCTATGGGCCGGAGGTATTCCCCGTACTGGTTGGGCCATAGACCCAAGTTCTTCAGCTTGACGCTGGCCACTCCAAAGCTGGGTCCCCAACCCACCTGGAACCACTGGCTTTCACCTTGTCTTAGGATGTCGTCGGCTTCCCTCAGAAGCTCCAGCCGCGTCGCGGGGTCGAGCTCCCTCTTCTGCCGTTCGAAGATGTCCACGACCCTTGGGTCCTCGTAACCCAGAGGGTTCTCAGAGCCGCCCGGCAGGTATATGGGCAGGAAGACCCCGTCTGGGTCGTCTGTCAAGGTTGCGATGATCCTGTAGCTCATCTGGAACTCACCGGACGCCTGACGCGTGATGCCTGCGACGCTTTCAACTTCTTCGATCTCTACTTCCACCCAGGGCGCTATCGCCTCGAATTGCTCTTTCAGGAAGACTGCGGCAGTCGGGTATATGCTGACGGTCCTCACCATGATGTCGAACTTGAGCGGATTGCCGGAACCGTAGCCTGATGACTCGAGCAAGGCCCTTGCCGTGTCCAGGTCTTCCTGTACTTTGGAGCCGTCGGCGTTCACTCTGTACCCTTCCCACTGGGAAGTTTCGGCCTCCCCGTTGGCAACGCCAGGTCCGAAATAGGAGCCGGGCCACATGACGCCTTGGTAGACGCCGTCCTTGAACTCCTGCCTGTTGATTGCCAGGTTGACGGCCTTTCTGACGTTGACGTCATCGAAAGGAGGATTCAAATGGTTTACGAAGGCCGCTATCGGGCCAGTCAGCGCTTCGCTGGGTCTCAACTTCCCACCGGACTGCTCTATCGCGGAGGGTCGGGTGGACGAATCTACCGAGCTGGGAGCGCCCATAGAGCTAAGGGTCTGGCCAGTAAGCAAGGAGGCCAACTGGTTGCTCCTGCCCTGGATCACAAGAACGTCCGCTCTATCCAGGAACGGCAGTCCTGGCTTCCAATAGTTTTCGTTCTTCTCAAAGGACCATTTCTCTCCGTTGATCACGTCCACAAGCCGGAATGCTCCTGAACCCATCACGTTTTCAGGCAGATCCACGTCGACCCCCGATGTGGTATGGGCCTCGCTGACAATCACCATGTAGTCCAAGGCCAGGAACTTCAAGAATGCGGCGGCGGGGAACGAGGTAGTCACTTCCAAGGTCCCGTCGTCTACGACCCGTGAACTCTCGTAATACGCTCTGATGGCGCCCGACCTCGGTCTAACTTCGCCTGCTGCCACCATCCGGTCCAGGCTGTACTTCACGTCTCCAGCAGTAACCTTGGTCCCGTCCTGCCACGTGGCGGCAGGGTTCATGTTGAACGTATAAGTCAACCCGTCATCGGACAGCGCCCAGTCAGCGCACAGGTCGCAAAGAACTTCCCGCGCGTCCTCGAAGTTGTAATGCACCAACCCGTTGAAGGCGGCCCTCCCACCGCGGGTGGAGTGGAGAGACGGCCCCAAGTGCATATCGAAGTGAGCGGCATAGGCCGAGTTGTAAAGCGTGACAGAGCCTCCGTATTCACCTTCTATCATAACCGCCGGGGTCGTTGGTTCGGGCGTCGATGTAGCGGCCGGTGAAGTCGGAGTGGGCTGCGTCGTGGATGTTGGCGCCGACGTTGGGGTCGCCTCGTCTCCGCACGCCATTGCCGCCGCCAAGACCAGCAGAAGAGGCAAAGTGAGCATCCACCTTGACTTGAGGAGCCTCAGAATCGTCATGCAAGGACCTCCCGACCGCCGTGTTTGGGGAATTTAACAACTAAATCAAATATATGTCAATAGGAACGCGTTCGGTCAGGTTTCACCAACCGCGGTAAATTTGCGGTTTCCGTCTATAACCTGAGTGTTTTTGTTCCGGTGGCGAGCATCCCCCGCTGCTACTCGTAGGGTTGGAGCTTGATCTCGTGCAAAGCGGGAATCACTTCCCTGCCCAGCAGCTCGATGGACCGCATCACGTCCTCGTGGGGCATGTCGCCCTCGTTGCCGTATATGTGCAGGTAACCGGGGTTGAGGCGCGAGATGACCTCCGTCAGCTTTGACACCACTGTATCAGGGCTTCCAACGATGATGTTGTTGAGTCCCCGCAACTCGTCGTAGTTGAGTTTCTTCCCAACGAAACCTCCCGCGGTGGGCCGCTGCGCCTTGACCTTCAGCGCTCCCCTCGACTGATAACCGGGCGGGTCCACATGCTCCCTGGGTCCACGCTGGCGGTGGTTTTCAGTCCACAGGAACCGTCGCCCCATCTCGATGGCCTTTTCGTCAGTGTCTGCGCAGAACACCTTGAGCAGGTAGCCGAAGTGCTCAGGCCCAGGCTTGTATCCGGCTTCGCGAGCCGTGTCGATGTAAATGTCCTTTAGCCATTGGGTGATCTCCAGCAGAGCGCCCAGGTTCATGTAGGGATGGCCGTGGCTGGCCGCCCAGACCACGCTCTCAGGGCTGCCGGTGCCAGGGAACCAGATGTCCGGGTGCGGCTCCTGCATTGGCAGGACCCACGGGTTGACCACCCTGTACTGATAGTGCTTGCCCTCGAACCGGAAAGGTCCCGGCTCTGTCCAACACTTGATGATGAGGTCGTGGGCCTCCTCGAACCGCTCCCGGTTCTCGGAAGGGTCGATGCCCCCTTGAAGACTTTCCACGGCGCCGCCCCTCACGAACCCGGAGATGATTCGACCGCCGGAGTAGCAGTCCAGCATGGCAATCTCTTCGGCCATCCTGACGGGGTCGTTGATGGCTATGACGTTGCCCAGGATGGCGATTTTGACCTTCCTGGTCACCTTGGAGATCACCGCCGCGTCCAGGTTCACTGCGGGCTTCATGCACCAGTAGGCCGAGTGGTGCTCGTTGCTCATGATGCCGTCGAAGTCCACCTCGTCAGCATAGGCGTACTGGTCGTGGTACTGGGAATAGAGAACGTGGGCCTTGTGCCGGTCGAAGTGGGAGTTGGGGAATCCCAGGCGGCCTGAAGGGTACTTCTCCAGGTCGTTGTCGGTGATGTATCCGTTGGGCTGCTCCGAGAACCAGTAGACTTCCACCTTGTCCTTGGGCCGTGCAAGTTGCTCTACCATGGCCAACCTCCCGCTAGTCTATTGTCATCAATTATTGGACTATCTGTCTCCCTTTTATCAGAGTCTTGGAAGCGTCCGAATCGAACTGGAGGGGTACAGTGGGGTCAATGGGGTAGGCGCGGGTCCAGTCGGACTGGAGCACCCTGTGCTTCACGCGCCATACTTCGCCTTCCCGGACCATGGTGTCCCGATATCTGAGGCCGTGGGTGGACTGGTGGGGGACGCCGTCAACGGTATAGTTCAAATAGTCCACGGCATAGGTCTCCACCTCGGCAGTGTCACCGTCGAGCTTGACTTCCTGGTCGCCCCTCAAATGGATGGATGCGCCGAAGCAACGAACGATCGTCCCGAGGACTTCTTTGATGCGGTCACGTCCAATGGCTTCGAAAGTGCCGTATCTGGCATAGGCGTCCTCCGTAAAGCAGTCACCCACCAACTCCATGTCTTTTCTGTCTATACCTCGATAATACCGGGCCATTACGTCCCGTATCCCCTGTCGGTCGAGCATCTCCGAGATCGCCGATTCCATCGCCATAACCGCCTCCTAGTTGAGAAAGTCCTTGGTCCACGTGGAGTATTCAGGCTGCTTCATGGATATGTCCAGCAGCTCTCCGGCGGCCACGTTGCCCTGTATGTCGGCCGGCGCCCCTCCATCCGCCAGATGCTTGAGGGTGTCGTAGACCGCTTTGGCCGCAGCATAGAAGGGAAGGTGGCCTTGCAGGGCTATCCTGACCCGCTTTTTCGCCAGCTCCTCCTTGCCGCCAAGAGACGCCGGAGCAGACCCGAGGAGCAGGGGCAGCTTGGTCGCGCTTAGAATGGCGTCCAGCTCCTCGCCGCTGCTGAGCCCGGCGACGAATATGCCGTCGATGCCCGTCGCTTCGTAAGCCCTGGCCCTCTCAGCCAACTCTTCGGTCCCGGAGCAGGCCCGCGAGTTGGTCCGTCCGACTATTACCAGGGTTGGGTCCTGCCTGGCGGACAATGCGGCCTTCAGCTTGCCCACCATCTCCTCCTGGGATATCAGCTCTTCACCGTGCCTGAAACCTCGGGGAAGCGCCGTGTCCTCTATGGTAAGGCAGGAAACGCCCGAGGCCTCCATCTCTTCTACTGTGCGCATGACGTTCATAGCGTTGCCGTAGCCGTGGTCGGCGTCAACCATGAGACTGATGTCGCAGGCGCGCGTCACACGGCGGGCCTGCTGTGCGAACTCAGTTAGGGTCAGGACTATTATGTCAGGCGCTCCAAGCACCGCGCCTGAGGCGATTGACCCCGACAACATCCCCACCTCGAACCCCAGGGAGTCGGCCATACGGGCGGACATGGCGTCGAAGACCGACGCAGGATGAACGCATTGGTCTCCTTCCAGGATGTTGCGGTAGCGCTGGCGGCGTTCTGAGAGCAGCATCAGGCTCCTTTCGAATATGGCAAGTTCCATCGGGATGCAGGATGAATTTTAACACAAACCGGCGCCTTCACTGGGCCGTGAAACCACCGTCGATGACAAGCTCGGAGCCTGTGACATAGGATGACTCATCGGACGCCAGGTACAGGACGCCCTTGGCTATATCTTCCGAGACCCCCAATCTCCCAAGAGGAGTGGAAGCGATTATGCGTTCCCTGTGTTCCTGGTCAGACAACGACGCTTCAGTCATAGGCGTTTGGATGAAACCCGGATGCACCGAGTTGCCGCGGATATTCTCCGAGGCGTGCTGGATGGCCGTGGCCTTGGTGAGCAGCCGCACGGCGCCCTTCGAGGCGTGATACGCCGCTGAAGTGCGGCTTCCGATGAGTCCGTAGATGGACGAAATGTTTATGATTGATCCTCCGCCGGCGCTTCGCATAGCCGGTATGGCTTGTCTTGATCCCAGGAAAACGCCCTTGGCGTTGATGTCCAACATGCGGTCCCATGCCTCTTCGGAGGTGTCCTCCAATGTGGCCCGGTTGGATATGCCGGCGTTGTTCACGAGGATGTCCAATCTGCCAAACCGCTCGACTGCAACGCCCACAGCCGCTTCCCAGTCCGCCGCGACTGTCACGTCCAGTCTGATGAAGACGGACTCTCCGCCCGACTCATTGATTTCGGCCTCGACGCCCATGCCCTCCGCTTCGAGCACGTCCCCAAGGACGACCTTAGCGCCTTCCCTTGCGAACAGCTTGGCCTCTACGGCGCCCATTCCCCTGGCGCCTCCGCTTATCAGGGCCACTTTACCCTCCAACCGCATGGCCGCCTCCTTGTAATAAGCTAATGGGCCAATCAGCCACCGAACTAATGGGTCAACGGGAGTATAGCACGGGGCCAACTCACCAGGGTTGAGACGGCGCCGGACAGCCTTTATAATCCCCCCCACGGCCCGCGGCATGCCACGGCCCGCGGCATGCCAGGTCACAACGGGCCGCGCACCGGGGTTTATTGATTCAATCAGCGGTAAAGGCATTGCTCCATGACAATAGACCTTTCTCCCAACATGCCGGACTATGAAGAGGCCCGCCGGGAATTCCGGCTGGACGTCCCCGAACTGTACAACTTCGGGTTCGATGTCGTGGACAACTGGGCGGATGACCACACCAAGCTGGCCTTGGTGTCGGTGCACTCGTCGGGCGACTCCGCCGACAAGCACACCTTCCATGACCTCAAGGTCCTCTCCAACAAGTTCGCCAACCTGCTGCTCAACCTGGGCATAGAAAAAGGAGAGCGGGCCTTCATAATGGCCCCGCGTATTCCGGAATGGTACGTGGCAATCCTGGGCATGATGAAGTTGGGAGTGGTGCCGATGCCCGCCACCGTCCTGTGCACTCCCCACGACATCGAGTACCGGGTAAACCGAGCCGAGGCCAGCCTGGCTATAGTGGACTCCGAGAACGCATACAAGGTGGATGAAATCGTCGCCGGATGCCCCACGCTAAAGCACGTCATCCTAATCGACAGCGAACGCCGCGGCTGGACCAATTGGAGCACGGAGAGGGAAAATCAGCCATCCGCCCTGGAAAGCGTCGAACCCACCCGCAGCGACGACCCCCTGGTCATCTACTTCACCTCCGGCACGGTGGGTCCGCCCAAGATGGTCCTCCACACCCAGGCGTCATACGCCCTGGCCCACGTCGTCACCGCCAAGTTCTGGCATGACCTGAAACCCACCGACCTCCACTGGGCCATTTCCGACACGGGTTGGGCTAAAACGGCCTACGGGAAGCTGTTCGGCCAATGGGTCCAAGGCGCAGCCATCATGCAGCATAACGCCGTGGGACGTTTCGACGCCGACCTGACGTTGAGGATTCTGGAACGGTACGGCGTCACCAGCTTCTGCGCGCCTCCCACCGCCTACCGTATGCTGGTGCTCGAAGACCTGAAAAAATACGACCTCAACAGCCTGCGTCACTGCACCGGCGCAGGGGAGCCGTTGAACCCTGAGGTTATGAAGGTCTGGGAGGAAGGGACCGGCCTGAACATATACGACGGCTATGGCCAGACTGAGACGACGCTGCTCGTAGCAAACTACCGTTGCATGCCCATAAAACCCGGGTCCATGGGGAAGCCGGCCCCCGGATTCGAAGTTTCAATCGTGGACGAGGAGGGCGACGAGCTTCCCACGGGCGAGGAGGGCCAGATCGCCGTGAAGGTGAAACCCGAACGGCCCGTTGGCCTTATGAAAGAGTATTGGAAGGATGAGGACGCAATGGCGTCCTGCTTCCAGGGAGACTGGTACCTGACCGGGGACAAGGGATTCAAGGACGAGGACGGGTACTTCTGGTTCGTCGGCAGGGCCGACGACGTAATCATATCGGCAGGTTACCGGATAGGGCCTTTCGAAGTGGAAAGCGCCCTCATAGAGCATCCCGCCGTCGCCGAGTCGGCGGTGGTTGCCAGCCCGGATGAGATGCGGGGCCACATCGTCAAGGCGTTCGTGGTCCTGGCCCCCGGCTATCATCCGTCGGACGAATTGACTCAGAGCCTCCAGACTCACGTGAGGACCGTAACCGCTCCCTTCAAGTACCCCCGGTCTGTGGAGTACGTCACAGAGCTTCCCAAGACCATCAGCGGCAAGATACGGCGCGTGGAGTTAAGGCAGCGGGAGGAAGAGAGGACTGCAGGTTGAGCCTGATCATAGCGCCTAAAGACCCTTCTCGGCTGCCCTGGGAGATGACTCTGGGCGAGATAATCGATGCGGCCGCAGAACGCCACCCGGAGAAGGTCTTCCTGCATTATGACAAGCACGACGTAACTTACGCGCAGTTCCAGGAAGCGACGCGGAAGGCGGCCCAGGCATTCGCACGGCTGGGGGTGGGCCACGGCGACCGGGTATGCCTATTCCTCCCCAACGGACGGGAGGTTCTCTTTATATGGATGGGGCTGGCACGCCTCGGCGCGATATGCGTGACCGTAAACACAGCCTACAAACAGGACGAGACGGCCTACATCCTCAACGACTCCGAGTCCAAAGTCCTTGTTGCCCACGAGAGCTTGCTGGACGTAGCCCGGTCCGCCGCGGCCCAGTGTCCGTCACTCGAGGCGTCCGTCCTGATCGGGGGCGGCACCGACCTCCCGGAGGGATGGCTGAGCTTCTGGGACCTGATGGATTCGGCCCCGCCGCTGGACCCTGCCGACCAGCCGGAAGTCGACCCCAGCGACGTGGCTATACTGGTGTACACCTCAGGGACCACAGGAAACCCCAAAGGCGTCATGCTGACCCACAGCATGTTCGCTGCATCGGGACAGGGTTTTGCTGCGTGGACAGAGTCCACCCCCGACGAGCGGTTCTTCACTTGCATGCCCTACTTCCACGCCAACGCCCAGTATTACTCGACTATGGGGACCCTGTGCCTGGGCGCAACCCTTACGGTGGTGGACAGGTTCAGCGCCACCCGTTTCTGGGACCAGGTGCGGGAGTCCCAGTCTACGGTCGTAAACTTCATCGGCATGATGATGCCCGTGCTCCTCAAACAGGAGCCGTCGCCTTCAGACCGGGACAACAGCGTGCGTCTCTTCTACGGTTCCCCCGCCATGGCTCCGGAGATGCTGGAGGAGTTCGAGCGTAGATTCGGCGCCGACGTCCTCATAGGCTTCGGGATGACGGAGACCTGCTACGGGACGATAGAGCGCCTCGGAGAGCCCCATCGAAAAGGGTCGTCCGGCAAACCTCGTTGGCACCCGGACCCCAGGTTCCAGAATGAATTGAGGATCGTGGATGACGCGGGCGCCGTGCAACCCCCGCGCGTCCCCGGAGAGATCACCCTGCGCAATCCGGCTGTCATGCCGGGGTACTGGCGAAACCCGGAACGGACGGCCGAATCACTCCAGGACGGCTGGCTGCACACCGGAGACCTTGGTTGGGTGGACGAAGACGGGCACCTGTATTTCGTAGACCGGAAGAAGGACGTGGTCCGCCGCAGGGGAGAGAACATATCGTCCCAGGAGGTCGAGGACATCATCAAACGCCATCCTGGGGTGATGGACTGCGCCGTCATTGCGGTGCCGTCGGAGTTGGGTGAGGAGGAAGTCAAGGCATACGTGGTCCACAGGAAATACCACCCCCTCCAGGCAACACAGCAAGCTACGGAGGACGAAACAACTGCTTTCCCCGCCGACGAGATGGTGGAACTTACCCCGGAAGACGTGATTTACTGGGCCGCTGAGAGGGTGGCCTATTTCAAAGTGCCCCGGTACATAGAGCTGCGGGAAGACCTGCCCCGGACACCCTCGCTGAGGGTCCGCAAGGACGTGCTGAGGGGTGAGCGGGACGACCTTACCCTGGACTGCTTCGACCGGGAGGCCGCGGGCATCCGGCTGACCCGGTAGCGGAGCCCGTAAGCGTCAGACCCACCCGTGTTCGCCGGGCAACGAGACCAGGTTGGGGCTGAGTTCGTCCACTCCGGTGACTCCGCAGTAGCCCATAGCCCGGTCGAACTCGGCTCTGAGAATCTCCAGCGTCCGCGCGACTCCGGCCTCACCCCCCACGGCCAGACCCCAGAATAAGGGTCTTCCGATCATCACGGCCCTGGCGCCCAATGCAAGCGCCTTCAACACGTCCGTCCCACGGCGGATGCCCGAGTCCAAGTAGACCTCGGCCCTTCCGTTCACCGCGTTCACGATTTCCGGCAGCGTCTCGATGGACGAATGGGTGCCGTCCAACTGGCGCGCTCCGTGGTTTGAAACCACGATGCCGTCCACGCCCCGCTCGACGCATCCGACGGCGTCCGCCGCCGTGCGTATTCCTTTGATTATCAGAGGCAGCGACGAGACGGACTTGACCCAGGAAACGTCCTCCCAGCGAAACGGCAGCCTTCGCATGTCCCATGTCTGGGCTTCCGGCGTTCCCTTCACAAGCCCGAGACCGGCCTTCTCACCAACGAAATTGGCAAGCTCCAGACCCTCGGGGCGCCGATACCTGTTGCGGATGTCCCGTTCCTTGGTCCCCGGAATCGGATTGTCCACGGTGACCACGAGCGCCGAATATTCTGCGTTCACGGCCCTTCTTACGAGCATCTCGCTGAGGTCCCGGCTCCTGTGATAGAGCTGAAACCATATCGGACCGGTCGCCTGCGAGGCCACCTCTTCCAGGGTGTAGTTGGAGTCGGCGCCGACTCCCATGACCGTACCAGCCGCGCCGGCGGCCCGAACGACGGCGCACTCCCCTTCCGGATGGGCGATGCCGTGATGACCCGCCGGCGCTATCATCACGGGGAAGCTGATTCTTTCTCCCAGGACAGCCACGGACGTGTCCCGCGTTCCTACATCCACCAGAAACCGCGGTCTGAGGCACACGGCGTCCAGGGCCGTGCGGTTCCGCTTCAACGTGTGCTCTTCGTAGGTCCCCGCCTCGATGAAACCCCAGACATTCCTGGACAGGATACGGCGGGCCTCCGACTCGAAATCGTAGAGGTTCAGGAGCCGGTCGAGCTCGCCCGGCATCGCCGACATGTTAGATGCCATACAGCTTGGCGCAGTTGTCCCAGAGAATCTTCTTCTTGGTCGCCGACGACAACCCGTCGATGGACAGCAGCTCTTCCGTAGCGTGGGGATAAGCCGAGTCGGGATGAGGGTAGTCGGTGGAGAACACGATGTTGTCGTCGCCAAGCCTGCTCACCACGTCTTCGCTGAGGACCTCGTCGGCGTCCACGGAAATCCAGCACTGGCGCAGGAAATAGTCGGTGGGTCTGAGGGACAGGTCCACCTCTTCTCCGGGGCCGAACTTCTCCCATTGATCGTCCAAACGATACAGCCACCACGGGAGCCAGGAGCAGTTGCCCTCCAGAAAAGCCACCTTCAGCTTGGGGAACCGCTCCATCACTCCGCCCATGATCATGCTGGACATGGCCATCATAAGCTCGATGGGAAAGACTGTTGAGTGGAGTATGGACCTATAGGCGGGGTGGCCTGCGAACCTGCCCCCGACGTAATCGTGAGAAACGGCGCCTGAGGTGCCGTGGAAGCATATGGGGACTCCCAGCCTCTCCGCCTCCGCCCACAGGACGTCGAACTCGGGGTCGTGGGGATGGCGCCCGGACACGGGCATGGGAAGCATCACCACTCCTACCGAGCCCAACTTCTCGACGCTTCGCCGGGCCTCCTGCGCCGCCAGTTCAGGGTCTTGCTGAGGAACGATGGACGTGGGTTTCATCCTTTCGGGGTCGTCCTTGCAATACTCCGACACCCAATCGTTGAAGGCCTTGCATATCTCGAGGGACAGCTTGGCGTCCAGGGAGTCCTTGGACACGAACATGCTGGCCGTAGTGCGGAACATGACGGCTACGTCGATGCCCTCTTTGTCCATTGCGCTTAACGACGTTGAGGCGTCAAACCCGGTGGCCCATCCCTCCGACATCACCTCCTTGGCGCGCCTGTCCATAGGTTCGTTCACCTTCCATACGTGGTCGTCATGGCCCCAGGGAGGTATGGGGCTGCCCTCCAGCGTCCATCTGGCATAGTGGCCGGCGCCCCTTGCCGTGGGTTTGGGAGCCTTGTCTCTGAATGATGTGTCCATGTATCTCTCGAATAGATCGGGAGGCTCCATCAAATGAAGGTCACTGTCGATAACCCTATAGCCGTTCTTGGACATCTTTGCCTCCGGTCCTTACACGAGGAAGATTATAGCAAAAGGCGCGGCGCGGCATTTGGGCTCAGATATTGACAGTGGTTAATGTGTGATATTAACATCTCTTATACTTCGCTAGGGAGATGCCTTTCAGGGAGGCGCCCGGCGGCAGTGGAATAAGCAATGCCGGATGAGCGAAAGCAATCGGAGGAAATCGCCGTAGCCGACGAATGGGACGCGGGAGACATGGGCTGCGGCGAGGTCATCGTCCTCCTCAGACAACGCATGCAGAAGCTCAAGCCCAGCGAGGTCCTTAGACTGACTGCCCGTGACCTCGGCGCCCCCCAAGACCTGCCGGCGTGGTGCCGGATGACGGGCCGCCGTTTGCTGTGGGCCGACCACCCTGATTACTGGATCGAGCAAAGACACACATCATAGCCGCATAACCCCAACCGGGAGGAAACCGACATGGCCGGAAAATTCTGCGTAAGTCTCACCAACGCCAAGAACGACCCCGACAGAGCGACGGTGGGCTTTGTCGTGGCAAACGCCGCGCTGGGATCGGAGAAGGAGACTGTTGTCTTCCTGAGCGCTGAAGGGGTCCGCCTTGCCGAGAACGGCTACGCCGACGACATACACGAAGAGGGCTTCATGGCCCTGAAGGATTTAATGCACAACTTCGCCGGCGGAGGCGGAACCATTTATGTCTGTGCGCCCTGCCTCAAGAAACGCGGCCTCGACGAGAACAACCTGGTTGACGGCGCCATGATTGTCGGCGGCGCAAAGCTGGTGGAGTTCCTCTCCGACGGCAGCCCTTGCGTCACCTACTAGCGGGCAGCCCTTGGGCGCCAATTCCTCGAAGGCCCTGCTGATGGACCAGGTCGAAAAACACGCCCACCAACCCGACGTCAGGTTCGACGGCGGCGACCTCGACTGCGGCGGCGGACTGTTGCTCCTGATTCGCCGCCACATCGACCCGCTGGACCGCGGCGGGCTGCTGGAGATACTGTCAACGGACTCGACCGTCGAAGTCGAGTTGCCTGCTTGGTGCCGTATGACTGACAACGAGCTGGTCTCGTGGACTAGAACCGGAGACCGCCGCAGCTACCTCGTTTGCAAAGGCCCCTTCTCGAACAGCAGAACGGCGCCGGCCGCGGCGCCTATGGCGTCCATTGGAGCACAGTTCCGGGTTGACGTGACAGTCCCGGAAACGCTTCCTCAGCCGGCGCCCGCCCCGGCAATACAGCCGTTGTCCGTGTTCGGGATTGGCAGTTGGCCGAGACCCCGTTGGATGCTGCAGGCGGTCCACGAACGTCTTGAAGGCAGGCTGGATGAGGCGGAGTTTCAAGCCACGGCTGATGACGCCGTGCGGCTTTCCATCGACGCCCAGCTTCGCGCAGGCGTCGATGTTCTTACGGACGGTGAGCAGCGGCGGGATAGCTACGCCAGCTTCGTGGGAGGCTTGCTGGACAACTGCCAACTCATACCCCTCAGCGATTTGGCTGCCATGGTCGACGACTCGGAGAAGTTCGAACGTGAACTCCGGGCCCTGGACGTTCCGGCATCGGAAGTCCGGCATCCCGTGGTCTTTGGAAAGCTTGGAAGGAGCCGTCCGCTGGCCGTCCATGAGTTCGAGTTTGTTCGGACCTGCTCGGACAGGCTCGTGAAGGTTGCTCTGCCGGGGCCATACCTGCTCACCCGCACCATGTGGCTCGACTGCCTCACCGAGCGTCCTTACGGGGCCCGCGATGAGCTTGCCCGTGACGTGGTCCGCGTACTGCGCGAAGAGCTCCACTTCCTTCTGGCCAAGGGGGCGGCTCTCGTGCAATTCGACGAGCCGGTCCTTTCGGAGGTGGTGTTCGGAAGTCCCACCGGCGGAAGGTCCTTCATGTGCGGCGCCCTGTCGGAGAAGATGGACACTGAAGAGGAGTTGGCCTTCGCAGGAGACCTGATCAATCAGGTCGTGAAAGGGCTGCCTATGGAGCGGCTGGCCTTGCACGTCTGCCGGGGCAACTGGTCCAAGGACGAAGGAGTGGCCCTTGCGGGAAGCTATGGGCCGTTGGTTGACACCCTCTCCTCGTTGAACGTGGGAAACTATCTTCTAGAGTTTTGCACGCCGCGGGCCGGGGACATGGAAGCCGTATCCGGCCTTCCCGCCGACCGGCGCGTTGGCGTGGGAGTCGTCAACCCCAAGCTGAATTCCGTCGAGCCCACAGCAGAGATCATTGAAAGGGCGGAACGGGCCATTTCCATTTTCGGCCCCGACCGCGTCCTGCTGAATCCCGACTGCGGTTTCGCCACCTTTGCGGACAATCCGGTGGCTTCCGCCCAGACCGCCGCGGCAAAGCTGACGGCTATCGCCGACGCCGCCTCCGAACTCCGCCGCCGGCATCTATACTGACGCGAAATGAAAGACCCCGCATTAGACCTGCGGGGCCTTCTCATCTTTTTCCGGTTCCGGTTAAGGGAATTATTCGTAGGGCTTGAGCTGTATCTCGTGGAGCGCCGGGACGACCTCTTTGCCAAATAGCTCCACCGACCGCATCACGTCTTCATGGGGCATCAGACCCTCGTTGCCGTAGATGTGGATGTAACCCGGGTCCAGGTGTTCGATGATCTGCGTCAGCTTCTCGATGACCGTGTCCGGGTTCCCTACGATGATGTTGTTGACGTCGCGGAGCTGGTCATACGTCATCCTGCGCCCAAAGGTGCCCGTTCCGATTGTGGGCCTCTGGCTTTTGACGTTCACCGCTTCACGGCTCTGGTAGCCGGGCGGGTCGTTGTGCTCTCTCGGTCCCCTCTGCCTGTGGTCCTCGGTCCACATGAACCACTTGCCCAGTTCAATGGCTTTCTCGTCGGTGTCGGCGACCAAGCACCTCAGCAAGTACCCGAAATGCTCCGGCCCCGGCTGGAAGCCTATGTCGTGGGCCGTCTCGATGTAGACGTTCTTCAAGTATTCGGTCATGCCGATCAGCGCGCCCAGGTTCATGTAGGGGTGCTGATGCCGTGCGGCCCAAACGACGCTTTCAGGGCTGCCCGTGCCGGGGAACCATATCTCAGGGCGAGGCTTCTGGACCGGCAGCACCCAGGGGTTCACCACCCTGTATTGGAAATACTTCCCCTCATGGCGGAAGGGTCCGGGTTGCGTCCAGCACTTGATGATCAGGTCGTGGGCTTCCTGGAACCGCTCGAAGTTCTCCGTGGGGTCGATGCCTCCCTGCAGGGATTCCACGGCCGTTCCACGCACGAACCCGGAGATGATCCTGCCGTCGGAGAAGCAGTCCAACATGGCTATCTCTTCGGCCATCTTGACGGGATCGTTAATCGCGATGACGTTCCCAAGTATGGCTATCCTGACATTCTTGGTCAGTTTGGAGATGACCGCGGCGTCCATGTTGACCGACGGCTTCATGCACCAGTAGGAAGCGTGGTGCTCGTTGGACATGATTCCGTCGAAGCCCACCTCATCGGCCAGAGCATATTGTTCGTGGTACTGGTTGTAGAGCACGTGGGCCTTGTTGGGATCGAAGTGGGTGTTGGGGAACCCGAGACGTCCTGAGGGGTATGGCTCCAGGTCTTCGTTGGTCACGTGACCATAGGGCTGTTCAGAGAACCAGAATACTTCTACTTTATCCTTCATTACACCGCCTCCTGGTGGGCTTCAACCCGGGCCCGGGATGCTGACTTCCTCCGAACCTAGACACTCCCCAAGAAGTCCAGCGTAGCCTGAGCGCAGGCGTCCGGTTGTTCATCTTGAGGGCTGTGGCCGGCCTGGTCGATGGTCTGCAGCTGGGAACCGGGGATCGCTTCGTTGTAAATCTCTCCTGAGTTCAGCGGCATGATCCCGTCCCCGGCTCCGAACAAGACCAGAGTCGGGATGCTGCCCATCTCCAGGTATTGGGGCAGCACGGGATTGTGCATGTAGGGTTTCCACAGAAGGCGGGAGTCCATTTCTCTGTTGGCCCAGAGCACGTTCCGCTCCTCTTCGCTCAGGTCGTCGTTGCTGGGGGCTTTGTCCACGTCCACCCACCATTTGTCTATGTACTCGTTTTGCCCCGCCATGAGAATCTCGGTGATGTCGCCTTCTCTCGGTCTGATTCCCGCCGGCGCCAAGAGAACTTGGGCCTTGATTCGGGGATTCTCCAGGCAGGACATCTCGGCTGCAATCCAGCCGCCCATCGAGTGGCCGACCAGGGATACGTTATCCAGGCCCAGCTTTTTCATCAAGCCTACGTAGAAGTGGACCACGTCAGCAATCGTATTAACCCAGGGAAGCCTGTCGGACTGGTCGTATCCGGGGTGTGACGGCACGTAGACGGTGTGCTTCTGGGCCAGGGCGTCTATATATGCGTTCCACTGTTGATTGCCGGTTTCGCCATGCAGGTACAATATCGGCGACCCGCTGCCACCCTTTTTGATATGGGTCCGGCCCCCGCCGATGTCAACATATTCGTCGGTGTAGTTCTTGGTGGTGGTCATGGAGCAATCCTCCTGGAGATGTTGGGCGCCCTTGATTCCTGCATCAGGA
Source organism: Dehalococcoidia bacterium (assembly GCA_965237875.1). Classification (GTDB taxonomy): domain Bacteria; phylum Chloroflexota; class Dehalococcoidia; order Lucifugimonadales; family JAGWBF01; genus DAOUJI01. Next base: position 1,069,914 of record CBDEGP010000001.1, on the reverse strand, counting down.
ACCCAAGCAAGTTTATCCCGTGTCCTGGGCGGGCAGGGTGAATTTTGCCTTAGCCCACTGCCTTTGTCAATAGCGGTTTAAGCCGGTAAACTGGGCGGCGGCGCCAAGGGGTCAACGAGCCTCCGGGACTTGATGCAAGCCCACGCCGGAGACACAGCCGCGTTAATGTATATGCCCAACCCGATAAGAGCCGTCCGGGGAGTGTTCTATGGATGGTGGCTCGCTTTGCTGAGCTCATTCATCCATGCCATTGTCATCGTTCCTGTATTCCAAGGCGCGACTATTTGGAACGTGCTGATGAAGAACACCTTCGGCTGGAGTCCGGCTCAATTGGGCCTCGCCTGGTCATTGCAGAGAGCCGAGGGGTCCATCTCCACCCCTCTTTCCGGATACCTAACGCACAAATACGGTTCCCGTTTTGTCGTGATGGCGGGCATGTTGATACTTGGGGTCGGTTTCGTCGTGTTCAGCCGCGTCAATGAACTGTGGCACTTCTACCTGGCTCTGCTGCTGATGGCCGCGGGAACGGGCTTGGCGGGTTGGCTTCCTCTGATGACCTCGTTGAACAACTGGTTCAACCGGCGGCGGAACCTGGCCATGAGCATATCCATGGAAGGGCTCTACGTAGGCGCTTTTTTGATAGTGCCGGCGCTTGGATGGGCCGTGGACCCCGACCGGTTTTCACCGGATGCGTGGAGGACCGTAACCCTGGGGATCGGCGTCGCCATGCTGGTGTTGGCCTGGCCCATGACCCGGTACATCAGGAACAGACCCGAGGACTACGGGCAATATCCTGACGGGATTCCCCCTTCTGAGCGCCCAAGCGGGGAGGCCGGGGCCTCGGCGCCGTTGGAACAGCATCAGGGGTACACGTGGCAGGAAGCCATTCGTACATTCACCTTCTGGTGGATTTCCATAGGCCACGCCGTCACCACCGGCGTTTATACGACAGTCCTGTTCCACCTCGGCATAATGCTGGACGATCGAGGTTACTCGCTGGTCTCGGTGGGTCTGATAGTCGCCGTGAGTCAGGCGGTTGCAGGCGCGTTCAACCTTATCGGCGGATACATCAGCGACAAAGTCCCCGTCAAGTACACTCTCTTTTGGTTTTCCCTCTTCCCCCCGGTGGCGGTGATAGTCCTCCTCATGTCCGACAACCTTGCGATGGCCTACCTGTTCGCCGTACTGCTGGGCGTGGGGATGGGTGGAAGGACAGCTCCGGTGTCGTCGATGCGCGGCACATATTTCGGACGCAGGGAATTCTCCAAGATCACCGGACTGTCAATGATTTCAGTCAACATGATATCCATCGCCGCCCCGCCGTTGGCCGGGCTGAGCTACAAGTGGCAGGATGGAAGCTACACGGCGGTGTTCGCGGCGCTGGCGGCAGTGGGCATCCTTGGTTCCTTCCTGTTCCTGCTGCTGGGCGAGCCCCGCCCTGACCCGCGACCGGCGGCGGCCGCCGCCTAAACCCCGCCGTCAATCATGCGCCGCGCTCTTGCGAATATCCCCTCGAACATCTCCCGGGTCAGCCGCCCTGTCTGCGTATTCTGCTGGCTGGGATGGTATGACGAAAGCAGGACGACTCCGTCGGGGAACGTGTAGGTTTCTCCGTGCCCGAACTTGGGTCTCGGTTTGGGTTCATGCTCGGCGTCTCCCATAACATCTCGCCTGGCCTTGAGGTAGGAGTCGAAGGCGATTTTTCCAAGGGGCGCAACCACTCTTACGCCGGAAAGCAGCCGAAGCTCACCCGCCAGGTATGGTCTGCATAGAAGCATCTCCTCCCGGCTGGGTTTATTGTCGGGAGGCGCACAGCGGACCGCCGCCGTTACGTAGGCGTCGATAAGCTCAAGCCCGTCTTCCTTGTGCTCCGAGGTTGGTTGGCTGGCAAAACCGAACTTGTGCAACGTCCCATACAGCCAGTCGCCGCTCCGGTCTCCGGTGAACATGCGCCCGGTCCGGTTTCCGCCGTGGGCCGCCGGAGCCAGCCCCACCAGAAGCAGGCGAGCGTCTACGGCTCCAAAACCGGTCAGGGGACGGCCCCAATATTCGTCGTTCCGGTACATCCGTCTCTTGACCCTTGCCGTCTCTTCACGGTGATGCACCAACCGAGGGCATTTTACGCAATTGACAACCTTCTCATTAAGCAACTCTATGTCGGCGCCGTTCATCATCTCCTCCTACTGTCTGATATGATACCCGGAAATCGGAGATGCACACGACATGAACACAGAGAGAATAGCGCCTGCTTTGAAACTGGTGGACCGGGACCGCTTGGAAGGCCGGGTCAGAGAGTTGGCCAAGGCTCCGCGAAACGCCGTCTCCAGTCCGCATCATCTCCAGCGGGCCAGGCGCAGCATTGCCGCCGCCCTCAGGAGCGCAGGCTGCGGAGTCACCATGCAGCAGTTTCCCAGCGGCGGAGGTCCCGGCGTCAACGTGATTGGCTCAAGGCCCGGCGCCGACCTCCAACTCAGACCCCTGCTGGTGAGCGCCCACTACGACACCACGTCGGATTCACCAGGCGCCGACGACAACGCTTCAGGCGTGGCTTCGCTGCTGGAATGCGCCGCAGTCCTTCAAGGCGTATCTCTGAAACGGCCCATTGAGTTCGTGGCCTTCGACATGGAGGAGGTCCAACCCGAGGGCGCCGGGCTGGTCGGCAGCACAGCCTTTGTGAGTTATCTGGAGGGAATCGAAGGGCCGCCTGTGTTCGAGGGGCTGTACAACCTGGAAATGGTGGCCTACACGTCCGGGCCGGGCAGCCAGGGGCATCCCCCAGGCTTCGACATAGCGCTGCCTGAAACATTCGCTAAAGTCCAGGAACGGGACTTCCGAGGCGACTTCATCGCATCCGTGGCCCTGGGTGAGAGCGCGGCGCTGAGCGAGGAGTTTGTGAAGTCCGCCCATCGATGGACGCCCGAACTTCCGGTCCTCGCGATAGAAATCGAACGGCCCATACCCCAGTTGACCGACATTTTTCGCAGCGACCACACTCCCTTCTGGATGACGGGGATGCGGGCGGTAATGATCACAGACACAGCCAACTTCCGTAATCCCCACTACCACAGCCCCGGAGACACGCCGGACACCCTGGACTACGGCTTCCTGACCCTGGCGACAAAGGCGTTGACGGCCACTGTGCTTAATACCTGCCTTTAAGGCTTACGGACCAGGCCGAACCGACGGAGCGGCCAGTATCTGAGCCAGACCCTGCCGATTATCGACGCCCACTTCACCGTCCCGTAAGCCCTGCTGTCGTCGCTGTCCGACCGGCAATCTCCCAACACGAAATATTCGTCCGGGTCCAGGAACCACTCCGTAAAGGCTGACTTTGGCTCGGTCCGGGCGCCGATATTCAGGTATGGCTCTTCTATGACGCAGCCGTCGGCCAACACCCGGCCGTCGTCCAGGCGCAGCGTCTCGTTGGGAATCCCTACGATTCGCTTGACGTATGTAGTCCGTCCTCCTCGCGGGCTCCTCAGCACGACGACGCTGCCTCTGGAGCAGCGGCGCAGCCACGCAGTCATGCGGCTCACCAACACGCAGTCCCCATGCCTCAAGGTTGACCCCATGCTGGCTCCGTTGATCCGATAGGGAGTGGACGTAAGGAGGGACGCAAGGGTGAATATGGGCCTGAAAAGATAGAGCGCCCAGGCGCCCGCCCTCTTGAGCGTGGACTGCTCATGAGGACCGGGAGTCTGGGCGCTCCCCGCGTTCATTGTTGACGGCTTGAGGTTAGGTCCCGTACCGGACGTCCGCCACCTCGTCCTTATAGGCGACGTTCTTCGTCGCCCAGAATATCTCTGCAATCTGGTCGACGGTGGCTATAAGTTCCCTGGCCGCGCCCTCATCGACGTTCTGCTTGTTGCGTCCGGCCAGCTTGTTGGCGTTCCAGAAGGTGGTGTGGAGGTCCGGGTACGTCTCCAGGTGGTCTGGCCTAAAGTAGTCGTGCCAGAGGATGTCCAACTCCTTCTTGCACAGGTCGGCGTGGTCCTCTTTGACGGTGATGTAGCGGCTCAGCGTGTTGGCATGGGACGCCGCTGAGGCTGCGTCGGGCGCCGCGAGGGCGTTGATCCGCGCCACCATCTTGAGAACGGTCTGGGCCGCAATCTTGGCGGAGATAGGATCGTAGATGCCGCAGGGGATGTCGCAATGGGCATGGGCCTCGCTGACCTTGAACACCCGGTGAACTCTTGAGAACAGGTTTTTCAACATTGGGAGCCTACCTCCTAGAGATTATGTCCGTGCTGGAGCTTACAGATTCACTTTCACCCAGCACATTCTAGCCATTTGCAGCCCGCCCCGCAACACAAACCTGCCGGGGGACTTCAGCCTGCCCTGAGAATCCTGGCGGCCTCTTTTGAGTGGTAGCTCAGGATTATGTCGGCCCCGGCCCGTTTTATTGATCCCAGGATTTCGATGAGGGCCTTGTCTCCGTCGAGCCATCCGTTGGCTGCGGCGGCTTTGAGCATGGAGAACTCTCCGCTGACGTTGTACGCGGCCAGGGGATGGTCGAACCGCTCCTTCGCTCTGGCTATCACGTCCAGGTAAGACAGCGCGGGTTTTACCATTACGATGTCCGCGCCCTCTTCTATGTCCGTCTGAATCTCCCTCATCGCCATGCGCCAGTTGAACGGGTCCATTTGGTAGCTCGAACGGTCGCCGAACTGGGGAGTCGAGTCCGCCGCCACGCGGAAGGGGCCGTAGAAGGCCGACGCATACTTGGCCGAGTACGCCATGATGGGGGTTTGGGTGAGCCCGTTGTCGTCCAACGCGCTGCGTATGGCCCCGACCTGCCCATCCATCATAGCCGACGGGGCCACCACGTCCGCCCCTGCAAGGACGTGGGAAACGGCTGTCCTGGCGAGGAATTCCAGAGAACGGTCGTTGTCTACCCGCTCATTCTCAACGATTCCGCAATGTCCGTGGTCCGTATACTCACAGAGGCATACGTCGGTTACTACCAGCATGTCGGGCACAGCCGCCTTGATGACCCGGATGGCCTCTTGCACGATTCCCTGTTCGTCGTATGCTTCCAGGCCCATAGGGTCCTTGTTTTGAGGAAGTCCGAAGAGCATGACGCTGCGAATGCCCAACTCGTGGGCGTCAGCCACTTCCGGAAGAAGCTCATCCAAGGACAGGTGAAAGACGCCCGGCATGGGCTCTATCGGTTCCCTTACGTTTCGCCCGTGGGTTACGAACAAAGGGTAGACGAAATCGGAAACCGAGAGGCTCACTTCCCGGGTGGCTTCCCTAAGCGGGGCCAACTCTCTCAGTCTTCTGAGACGGGTCTGCGGAAAGGCCATTCAACCCACCTCCCAGCTTGGAGCAAATTGCCGGCCGGTCTCATTGGCCGCCGGCCCGCCGGCATTACGTTTTCTTGCGCGTCCCTACGGCAGAAAAGCGCCTCTTATGGCGTCCACCAGTCCCGGAATAGTGTGCTCGGAAGCCACTACGTCCACCTGAAGCCCCGCGGCCTTTGCGGAAGCGGCGGTGATGGGTCCTATGCAGGCCACCACGGCGCCCTTCAAACTTGACGTATCTCCGTCCAGAATACTCATCAAGTTCTCAACTGTCGATGAGCTGGTGAAAGTCACCACGTCCACTGAGCCTCCGGAGAGAAGCTCCGACGCCAGTTCCCTGGACTCAGGCGGCGTCACAGTCCTGTAAGCGACCAGCCTTTGGACCTGCGCCCCCATCTTGGCCAATCCCTCTTCCAGAACGTTTCGGCCTATGTCCGCTCGCGGCAGAAGTATTTTGTCGCCGGGTCTCACACGCTCCGCCAGGGATTCAAGCAGAGACTCTGCCACGTACTCGCGCGGCAATAGGTCGGCGATTACGCCCCGCTTTGCCAGGGAAGCTGACGTGGCGGGACCTATGGCGGCCACTTTGGACCCGGCAAGCTGCCTGGCGTCCCGGCCCAGCTCTTTCATACGGTCGAACAGCGCCTCCACACCGTTTACGCTGGTAAAGACCACCCATTCCCATTCGCTCAGGGATGCGATGGCCTGGTCCATCTCTGTAAACGGCGCCATCCGTTCGAGTCGTATAGTCGGCAGCTCGATGGCCCGGGCTCCTTCATCTTCCAGCAGAGCCGACAACGCAGAGGCCTGGGCCCGCGACCGTGTGACCAGCACAGTCTTTCCAAAGAGGAGTTTCTCATCGAACCACCGGATATGGCGCCGCAGGTCTACAACTTCTCCTATGACCGCCGTCACCGGCGAGGTCAACCCGGCTTCCGCTCCCTTGGACCGAATGTTCCGGAGGGTCCCGGCAACGGTGCGTTGATGCGGCTCCGTGCCCCAATGGACCAGGGCCGCTGGGGTGTCGGGAGACATGCCTTCCGCGATCAGCGTTTCCGTCACCTTCTCCAGGGCGCTCCAGCTCATCAGCGCCACGATGGTCCCGCCCATTTTCGCCAGCATGTCCCAGCGGACCGAAGACCCGTCCTTGGCAGGGTCTTCGCTGCCGCTGACGATGGTGACGCTGGTCGCAATCCCCCGGTGGGTGACAGGAACTCCCGCATACGCGGGGGCCGCCACAGCCGACGTCACGCCGGGGACCACCTCGAAGTCCAGGCCGGCCTCGGCCAAAGCCAGGGCTTCTTCGCCGCCTCTGCCGAAAACAAAGGGGTCTCCTCCCTTGAGCCTTACGACGATTCGGCCTTGACAGGCGCGGTCAACCAGGAGGCGGTTTATGTCCTCCTGATTCATGGAGTGTTGGTCCGGCCCTTTGCCCACGTAGACCTGCTCGGCATCCTTTCGAGCATGGTCCAGAAGCCTGGCGTCCACAAGACGGTCGTAGACAACCACGTCGGCCCTCTGAAGCTGCCTCAGCCCTTTGACGGTGATCAGGCCCGGGTCTCCCGGCCCCCCGCCGACGAGATAAACTTTGCCTCTGTTCGGGTCCATGCCAGGCTACGACCCTCCGTCCTCGTTCACTAAACTTGCTGCGCCCTCGTCCATGAGCTTCCGATACGCTTGGCGGGCCACGGCCTCAGGTTGATCGGCGGGTCCGGCAACCGTTGCGCGAAACACCTGGCTGGCGTCGGGCGTAGACAAGAACACCGATAGGGTCACCGATTCAGCCTCCAGCCAAGCATAGGCTCCGGCGGGCGTCCGGCACCCTCCGCCCAGCTCTTGCAGGAATCTACGCTCAGTCTCGGTGGCCCTCCGGCTGTCGGGGTCATCGAGGGCGGCCATCAGGTCGTCCAGTCCGCCTTCCCCGCTGCGCACTTCCACCGCCAACGCGCCCTGGCCCGGCGCCGGAACAAACTCTTCCGGAGATAGATATTCGGTGATCTCACCCTCGAGGCCCATTCTCATTAGCCCGGACACCGCAAGGATTGCCCCGTCATAACCGTCTCCCTTTGCTTTTCGGAGGCGTGTATCCACGTTGCCGCGCATGTCTTGAACGTCCAGGTCGGGCCTGACGGACTTGATCTGGGCCACGCGGCGGGGGCTGCTGGTGCCTATCTTGGCTCCCGGTGGAAGCCCCTTGAGGCCGACTCCCCATCTGTCCACCAAGGCGTCCCTGGGGTCGGCTCGTTTCAGCGTCGCGCCGATGGCCAGTCCTTCGGGCAGCTCGGTGGGGACGTCCTTCATGCTGTGCACTGCCATCTCAATGTCGCCGTCCAAGAGCGCCCGGTCCAGTTCCTTAACGAACATCCCCTTGCCAAGGCGCGCCAACGGCTCGTCAGACCGGACGTCGGCAGTGGTCTTTATGGTCACTATTTCACAGCGCCGCTCAGGAAAGGCGTCCTCCAGAATCCGGAGCGCCTGCTTTGCCTGAATCAAGGCCAGGCCGCTTCCCCTAGTGCCAATCCTGATGATTTCTTCTCGGAGGCCCATAGACTTTTTCGTACTGGGACTAAGCTCGTCCGATGCCCGGAAGGGCTCAACCGTTCAGGGGTCCGGTCATCGGCGGAAATGCCCGGAGATTCAGGACCGCCCGGCGGGTTGAGTCAAGCCGGCGAGGACCTTCTCCACCGCCGCCTCGTCGCGGCCCGACTTCACCATGTCGATGAGATCGCCTGTGATGCACTCCTGCCAACGGTCCGGGTCAACGGTTATTCCCCGCTGCCTGAGCTTTTTCCTAGCCGCCGACAGGACGTCGGCAAGCTCGGCGTATTCCAAGACGTCGCTGCTCTCCAAGGCTTCCCTCAGCTTGCGGGCCAACGCAGGACTGGCGCCCCCTGTTGACAGCGCCACCGTCACGGCGCCCTTCTTGACTATGGCCGGCGCTATGAATGTGCATAGCTCAGCGTCGTCCACCACGTTCAGGACCACCCTCTCCCTTTCGGCTTCGGCGGCGATGACCTTGTTAACAGGACGCTGGTCGGTGGCGGCTATCGCCAGCGCCGAGCCTTTCAGGTCCCCCTCTTCATACTTGCGGCGGAGCAGGGTGATGTCCCCCCGTCTTGCCGCTTCCTCGATGCCCTCGGTGACCTCAGGACTGACAACAGTGACCCTGGCGCCGCATTCCAATAGAGGCCGGATTTTGTGCTCGCCAATCTTGCCGCCCCCAATGATGACGCAAAGCTTGTCCTTAAGGTCCAGGAACACCGGGTAATACGCCGCCATCCATTCCCGCCTATACGAAATAACGCACCCGGGTCTTCTTGTACTCCCGGGTGCTGTAGAGCATCAGGTAGTCCGTGATCCCGGTGGACGCGGATATTTCCCCGGCGATGTCCTCGCACGCATCCTTTGAGGTGGCATGTATCATGGAAAAGTGGGTATAGGGCCAGTCGGGGAACGTGGGCCTCTCGTAGCAGTGGGTGACGGCGGGGTTCGAGGCCATGATCATTCCCACTTCCTCGGACCGCTCCGTAGGGACATTCCATACACCCATGCCGTTGGCCTGGAATCCAGCCTTCCTGTGGTAGAGCACGGCGCTGTACCTGCGCATTATGCCCCGTTCCACGAATTCATCCGCTATCTTGAAGAGGCCGGGGACAGACACGCCAAGCCGCTTCGCCATCCCGTCGAAAGGGCCGGAAGCCATCGGAAGGTCTTCCTGAAGCTCCCGGATGCACCGGACGTCGTAGTCACTCAAGGGGACCGGCTTGTTCCAGTCAGCGCTGACCTGTTGGGGCTTGGAATCGGACTGACCGGCTTTGTACCCGTCAGGGCTGAAATACTGATAGGCGGCGCCCTTCTCTTTGACCATGTCAAAATTGACGCCTATCTTGAAGAACCGGATAGTGGGCATGTTTCTCATGGACACCGCTCCCGTTTCACGGGCCATTACGCGGGCCGCATCCTCCACAACTTCTCCGGGAGGCACTGCCAACGTGAACCAGAGGTTGTAGTACGACCCCTCCCGCGCGTAGTTGTGGCTGACTCCGGGGTGCTCGTTGATCTTCAAGGCGCCTGCAGTGAGTTTATCCTCGTCGAAAGCCATTGCGATAAGGCTGGTCTTGTAACCCAATCGCCGGGTGTCGAAGATGGCGCTGATTTGACGCACCACGTTCTGTTGTCTGAGTCCTTCCAGACGCTCGAGGACCTCTTCCTCGCTTATGTCCAGACGGCTTCCTATCTCCTGGTACGGTTTCTCCGCCAGTGGGAAGCCCGACTGGATTATGTTAAGCAACTTCCGGTCCGCCAAGTCCATTTCCGGCATCCTTCGATCTCCCGTGGGCTGATAGGTGCAGGCCCGTTATGCGGGGCGCGCCGTACCGGTTTCACTCGCTAGGGCTAGGTTAGCACAGGGCGCTTTTAAGGGTCAACGACACGGCCCCGCCATGCAGGGCCTTTTCATTTTCTCCATGCCAGCGCCCTTTCCGTTCACCCTGGGCCTGGAAGGGCCGTCCGCTCATGGTTCGACAAACTTTCAACTAACTGCTCTCGAATGGGCCGGGGCGACCACCGGTCGCCCCTACGACATGACACAGCCCCGCATACGTCTTTCCGGCGGAGGCCGGAATCCAGATGCACCGCCTTTCAACATGCTGTCACGCAAACGCTTTCAGCTATTCGCTGTTGCTCAGCCCCGGCCCCGGGGCATAACGTTGCTCACCACGAACGGACTACGTTGACGACTGCCGAGAATGAAAAGGCCCTGCCCCGCCATGCGCCTCGGACCGTTGGGCGCCGACATGGTGTGCCAGGAATTGAGGCGAATCGGCTGCGGATGCTATCATGGAGCTTGGGAGGGGCGGGGAGTGGACCTGGAACGCGATAAGAACAGACTGCTGGAAAAGCTCCGCAGGGAGCTGCGCGACGACAAAGTGGTCGACGCCATGTACAAGGTCTCGCGTGAGATGTTTGTGCCTGACGCAACCCGGCATCTGGCCTATGCAGACATCCCCTTGCCCATAGGATCGGGGCAGACCATCTCCCAACCCTACATCGTTGCCATGATGGTTAGCCTCTTGGACTTGCGGGGAACCGAGTCGATCATGGAATTGGGCACGGGAAGCGGGTATGAAGCCGCCATTCTGGCCGAGATGGCGCCGAGGGGGAAGGTCCTGTCCGTGGAAATCATGCCTGACCTGGAGAGTCAAGCCAGAGAACGACTGGACGCCTTGGGGTATGCCAATCTGGAGGTCGGGCTGGCTTCCGCGGAACTGGGCTGCCCTGACAAGGCCCCGTTCGACGCCATCATAGTGTCCGCCGGCGCGCCCAAACTGCCTCATTCCCTCATTTCTCAGCTCTCTTTGGGAGGCCGCATGGTCATACCCATCGGGAACCTGGACGAACAGACTCTGATGAAGGTGGACAGGACCGGAGAGGGGTACAACGTGCGCGTTCTTGGGGCGTGCCGCTTCGTGCCGCTGGTGGGCAATGAAGCCTGGCATCCCAATCGCCTGGACGCCGGCCCTCAGGACAACCGGTGACTCATTGCCCAATAGTCAAGACGGCCCAACACTCAAGACGGCCCCAACACGCTAAGGCCCAAAATGGTAAGGCTGAGGAATTGTAAGCCCCAACACCCAATTGTTATACTGGCTTAGACTCATGACCGCATCCACAACCACAGACTACGAGACCGTCATAGGTCTAGAGGTCCATGTACAGCTCCTCACTCAGAGCAAGATGTTCTGCTCATGCAGGGCTGACTACCAGGCCGCTGGACCCAACACGCTGGTGTGCCCGGTATGCCTGGGAGCGCCGGGAACGTTGCCCGTCATCAATAAGCGCGCCCTGGAGTTGACGATGATGACCGGCCTGGCCCTCAACTGCACTGTTTCTCGATACACCAAGTTCGACCGTAAGAATTATCCCTATCCCGACCTTATGAAGGGCTACCAGATATCCCAGTATGACATGCCCATAGCCGTCGGAGGCTTTCTCGACCTGGAAGCCGCCGGGCTGGAAGCCGCCGGGAAAACGACCAGGGTCGGTATAACCAGAGTCCACCTGGAAGAGGACGTCGCCAAGCTCATCCACCTGCGCGACAGTTCGGGTGAGGCGTATAGCCTGGTGGACGTGAACCGCTCCGGCGTTCCCCTGATGGAGATAGTAAGCGAGCCCGACATGCGGACGCCCGAGGAAGCGCGCAGCTACCTGACAAGCATCCATTCCATACTCCAGTACCTTGGCGTAACCACGGGAAACATGCAGGACGGCAACTTCCGGTGCGACGCCAACATCAGCGTCCGTCCCGTAGGCGCGACAGAGCTGGGCCAAAAAGTCGAAGTCAAGAACATGAACAGCTTCAGGGCCGTCTACAACGCCCTCAAGTACGAGACTGAGCGGCAGGTTCAAGTCCTCCACGACGGCGCCAGGGTCACACAGGAGACCCGAGGCTGGGTCGAGGGGCGGGAGATTACCGTATCCCAGCGGAGCAAAGAGCAAGCCCACGACTACCGGTATTTCCCGGAGCCGGACCTTCCTCCGCTGTCGCTTGACGCCTCGTGGATTGAATCGCTGGAGTCCTCTCTGCCCGAGCTGCCCGCACTCAGGCGCAGCAGGTTCATGGACGAGTTCGGCCTGTCGGAATACGACGCTGGGCTCCTGACCGCCTCAAGGGCGACCGCAGATTACTTCGAAGCGGCCCTGGCTGCCGGCCCATTGACCGGAGAGGGACTCCGCTCCAGGGCCAAGGGTCTGTGCAACTGGATTCTGGTCGAGTTGGGGAGGCTGCTCAACCTGGACGGGGTGGACATTTCCGAGTCCAGGTTCCCGCCGGAGCGGATGCGCGAGCTCATGGAACTGATCGACGACGGGGCCTTGAGCTCCAGCCTGGCCAAAACCGTGCTGGAGGAGGCTTTCAACACAGGCGCAAGCCCAGGCGCCGTCGTCAAGCAGCGCGGCTACGTCCAGATTAGTGATTCGTCGGCGCTGGATGCGGCCGTGGAAGAAGCCGTCAAGAACAGCCCACAGGCCGTGGGCGACTACCTGAAAGGCAAAGAGAACGCCGCAAAATACCTGGTCGGCCAGGTGATGAAGGCTACGAGAGGGCAGAGCAAGCCCGACCTGGTCGCCTCTCTGGTAGACGCTAAGCTGAAAGCAATAAAATCGGAACGGGTGTGATTCGAATTGGCTCTTGAACTCGCTCAAGTCCTGGTGTCCGTCATTCTCGTGGGAGTCATACTCATGCAGGTCCGTGAAAGCGGGTCGGGGTTCTTTGGGAACGCCCAGTCCACCTTTCGCACCAGGCGCGGGCTGGAGAAGACCCTGTTCCAGTTCACCATCGTCCTGGCGGTGGTTTTTCTGATAATGTCCATCATCAGCGTCCGTTTCGCCTAGACTTCGGAGGACAGCGTGGGGTCTTCCGGCCTCATCACATTCACCACCGATTTCGGGATGTCCGACAACTACGTTGGCGTTATGAAGGGTGTGATTTATGGGATCAACCCGGCGGCGTCCGTTGTAGACATTTCCCACCAGGTCTCACCCCAGGACGTCCGGCAAGGCGCCTTCGTGTTGGGCTCAAGCGTCAAATTCTTTCCCAAGGACGCCATTCACGTCGGGGTCGTGGACCCGGGCGTCGGCTCCTCACGGGACGCCCTGGCCCTGTCCGGACCCGCTGGATATTTCGTGGGACCGGACAACGGCATGTTCAGCCTGGCGGCGGGCGAGAACTCCGAAATAGAAACCCCAGGCAAGCATCGCTTACCGCAAGGATGGAGAGCCTATCGCATCACAAACCCCAAGTACATGCTGACGCCCGTCAGCGCCACGTTCCACGGCAGAGACGTATTCGCTCCGGTTGCAGCTCACCTCTCCCTGGGAGTCCCTCCCGATGACCTGGGGCCGGAGGTTGCCGAAATCATACGGCTCCCGTTCCCCGGTCCTCTCAAACAAGACGCCGGGCTGCGGGGACAAGTGGTCTACGTGGACAGGTTCGGCAACATGGTGACCAACATACGCGAAAAGGACCTGGCCGGTTGGCGCCAAGTCCGCGTCGAGGTATGCGGCAGAGTCATAGACAGGCTCTCACTGTACTATGCCCACGGCGGCCGCTTGGCGGCCTTGATAGGCAGCGCCGGTTACCTGGAAGTGGCGGTCAAGAACGGCAGCGCCGCTGAGGAGCTGAAGGCGGGAGTCGGGACGCCCGTGACCGTGGGCGCATCGACTTGAATGTACCACGGTCGGACGTTTACGCAGGGCGCCGGGAAAAGCGGAAATTACAAGCGCCTTCCGGCCTTCTCCGCGTTTCAGTGCTATGGTATTCTTACGTCACAGCCCTTGGCGTACGGGATGGCTCCACTGAGCGGCATGGGCGCCGGCATGAAGGGCGCCGGACGCTCAAGGCGGTCCTGATGCTGCAATAACCATTGACTATACTGTCGGGAGCGCAAACCGCACCTTCACCCATGTTCAAACCTGTTTCCAGAACAGTGCACGGCCTTGGCCGCGTGCCCACTTCCACCCTCGTTTCAGGCGCTCTCGGGCTGGTGGCCGGGCTGGTGGTGGCCGTCCTCATCTCGATACCCTTGTTCAGACTGGAAGGCTGGATGTCCTGGGGCGTCCCCTTGGCCGTAAGCGCATCCCTTGGGCTTCTGGGCCTGCTGATAGGCGTGGCTCGATCGGGTGACATGCCCGGCGTATTCCAGTCGAACGCCGACGGAGACCAGGCTGGCGGCGCTGGGCAGATTCTGATCGACACCAGCGCCATTATCGACGGCAGGATCGCAGACCTGGGCCTCACCGGATTCATCCAGGGGAAGCTCATCATACCTTCATTCATCCTGGACGAGCTCCGCCACATCGCCGACTCCTCAGACTCCATGCGCCGGACACGAGGCCGTCGCGGCCTGGAAGTGTTGGCCAAGCTGCGCAGAGAGACCTCGATACCCATTCAGGTGGTGGACGTGAGCCTCTCTCCGGGGTCCGACGTGGACGGGCAATTGGTCAGAATGGCCAAGAGCATGGACTCCCCCATAATGACCACCGACTTCAACCTGAACAGGGTTGCAGAAGTCCAGGGAATCCAGGTCCTCAACGTCAACGACTTGGCCAACGCACTGAGGCCCTCCGTCCTTCCCGGGGAAGACCTGACCGTCAACATCGTGCAGGAAGGCAAGGAGATAGGACAGGGAGTGGCGTTCCTGGACGACGGGACCATGGTGGTTGTGGATGGCGGGCGGAGATACATCAACAGCCTGCAGGACGTTACGGTGACAAGAGTCCTCCAGACGGCCGCCGGGCGCATCATATTCGCTAATCCCAAGGCGGGGTAGATTTGGCCGCCGACCGGGAACAACTTTCCGACGGCGCCGTTGCCGTCATACTTGCGGCCGCCGGTGAGAGCAGGCGCATGTCCGGCGTTGACAAGATTTTCACTCCGATCATGGGCATCCCTCTCATTGCCCACACCATCAACGCATTCCAGGAAATGCCATGCGTCGGCTCCATAACCCTGGTCTTGTCCGAAAGCGCCCTGGAAGCCGGCAGGGCCATGACGAGGGACATGGGTTGGTCAAAGCTCACCCCTGACCATGTATGCAAGGGCGGCGCCCGCCGTCAGGACTCGGTGCGAAATGGATTGGAAAACGCCGACAGGTCCGGATGCCAATGGGTCGCAGTCCACGACGGCGCCAGGCCCTGTGTCGCTCCCGACATGATGGAACGGGCGCTGGAGGCCGTTAAGGAGACGGGGGCGGCTATAGCGGCGGTCCCAGCCAAGGACACCATAAAGACAGTCTCGCTAGGCCGGTTCGTTGAGAATACGCCTCCCCGCGAGAGCCTATGGATGGTCCAAACGCCCCAGGTCTTCGACTGGGGCTTGCTGATTAAAGCCCACGACTCCTGTCCGCCCGGCGTCACCGTCACCGACGACGCGGCCTTGGTGGAGCGTATGGGGGGCGCTGTGAAAGTTTTCATGGGCTCCTATGAAAACCTGAAGGTTACGACCCCGGAAGACATGGCCGTAGCCGAAACATTCTTACGGGCAGGCCACGCCCGGCGCAGCGCCAATGGCCCGCTCTAGGGTCGGGGTCGGTTTCGACGCCCATCCGCTCGTGGAGGGGCGAGACCTGGTGCTTGGCGGGGTTTACGCACCCTTCGACAAGGGGCTTTCAGGCCACAGCGATGGAGACGTCTTGGCGCACGCCATAATGGACGCTCTTCTTGGCGCCGCCGCCCTTGGGGACAAAGGGACCCACTTTCCGTCCGGCGATGAATCGTTGAAAGGCGTCTCGTCCCTGACCCTTCTTTCCCAGACGGCCGAGCTTGTCCGGCGGGCCGGTTGGCGCATCGTCAACGTGGATGCTACAATACTGGCTCAGAGGCCCAGGCTGGGGCCTCTTGTTTCCGAAATGAGCGCCAGAATCAGCGGTTCCCTGTCTATCCCTTTGACCGACGTGAGCATAAAGCCCACCACCACGGACCATCTTGGCTTTGTCGGAAGGGAGGAGGGAATGGCGGCCTACGCAGTGGCCCTTCTGGAAGAGGCGGACCCTCCGCCCTCGGAGGAAGCGCGGTGAAGCTCTTCAACACCCAGAGCGGCATGGAGCAAGAGTTTTCACCGGCGGGCGACACGGTCAAGATGTACGTCTGCGGGATCACCCCCTACGCCCCGGCCCACATGGGACACGCCATGAGCTACGTCATCTTCGACACGCTGCGCCGGTATCTTGAATACAAGGGATACGCGGTGGAGCACGTCCAGAACTTCACGGACATTGACGATAAGATCATACAGAGGTCGGAAAAAGAGGGAATCGACTTTGAAGAACTGGTTGAAATCCACATCCAGGACTTCATGAACAGCATGGACGCCCTCAACGTCCAACGGGCCAACGTATACCCGCGAGCCACGAGAGAGATACCCCGGATGATCGAAATCATCGGGTCCCTGATTGACAAGGACTACGCCTATGCAGCCACTGGTGACGTGTATTTCCGGGTCGCCAAGTCGGAGGGTTACGGCTCTCTGAGTCACCGCAGCTTGGACGGAATGCTGTCCGGCGCCAGAGTCGAGCCCGGTGAAGGAAAGGAAGACCCCATGGACTTTGCCCTCTGGAAGGGGGCCAAGCCGGGAGAACCTTCGTGGGAAAGCCCGTGGGGACCGGGACGGCCGGGTTGGCACATCGAATGCACCGCCATGTCGATGGAGTACCTCGGAGAGACTATCGACATTCATGGAGGGGGCCAGGACCTGATTTTCCCTCACCATGAGAACGAGGCCGCCCAGAGTGAGTCCTATACCGGGGTCAGGCCCTTCGCCAGGTTTTGGGTGCATAACGGGCTGCTTCAGATGGGCGACGACAAGATGAGCAAATCTCTGGGGAACCTGGTTTCTCTGGAGGATGGACTCAAGATGCACTCACCGGACGCCATACGCATCACCTTCCTGAGTTCATCATACCGGCGCCCTGTCAACTACACTGAAGAAAGTGTGACAGCCAACGAACGGGCGGCCGAACGACTCAGGGCCGCCCTCGAACCCGGAGCCGGGACCGGCGGCGATATCCTTGACCCATTGCCCCTGAAGGGCCGCTTCATCGAGGCCATGGAGGCGGACTTGAACACTCCGCAAGCTTTGGCCGTCCTGTTCGATCTGGCCCGCGAAATAAACAGGGCCAGGGAATCAGGCTCCGACGTGGAGGGCGCCCAAGCATGCTTGAGGGAGTTGGGCGGAGCGCTTGGGCTTACCTTTCGTAAACCCAAGTCGGCGGGCGAAAATGACGTGGCCCCCTTCGTGGACCTACTGCTTCAGGTCCGCACAGAGTTGCGGGCGGAGAAGCAATACAACATGGCCGACTCCATACGAGACCGTCTGACTCAACTGGGGGTCATGCTGGAAGACACCTCTCAGGGAACTCGCTGGAAGTACGGCTGATGACCAGGACGGCGACTCTGCCGGGCCGCTCTGTTGGACCACCGTCCGACGGAGCCGCCCGTTTGCCTGCCGCCGCTATGACAAGAGTTCTGCATTCTGGGCTCCACCGCCGCAGTCATGATTGACGCCGAGTTTCTGGGCCGGCTGATCGAGGTCTGCGGCCAGGACAACGTTTCGGTGGACGCAGCCGACCTGGACCGATACTCCTGCGACGCACTTACGCCTCACAGGGTCTTTCACGACGCTGACATTCTCAACGCCATGGCCTGGGCGGTGGTCAAACCCGGGTCCGCCGATCAGGTGTCCCAAGTCATGCGCCTCGCCTGCAGCTATAAGGTCCCCGTGGTCCCCCACGGAGGAGGGACCGGAGTCATGGGAGGAGCTATACCGGTCCAGGGAGGCGTCATCCTGGACCTGAAAGGCCTCAACCGCGTCATATCCGTCAATGCAGAGGACATGACCGTTGTAGTCGAGGCGGGAGCGATACTTGCGGACGTGGGCGCTGCGCTGGAACCCTACGGTCTAATGATTGGGCATGACCCCTGGAGCGTCCCTATTGCCACCGTGGGGGGAGCAATATCCACCAACGGCGTGGGATACCTGGCCGGGGCCCACGGCCCCATGGGCCGGCAAGTCGCAGCCCTGGAGGTCGTGCTTCCCACCGGGGAGCTGCTGACAACTAGGGCCGTTCCCAAGTCCTCAGCCGGCCCTAATCTAAACCATTTGTTCATCGGTTCGGAAGGCGCTTTCGGCGTAATCACCAAGGCTACGCTTAATGTATTCAGAGTCCCGGAAGAGCGTTTGTTCTCGGCGCTGGAATTCCCATCCTTCGAATCCGGTTTCAATGCCGTCGCGGAATGCCTGGCCCTGGGAATCAGACCCTCTTTGGTGGACCTGACGGAGGATGCCGACCACCGGGTCTATCTCTATCTGATGCATGAAGGGTTCAAGGAAGGGGTTGAAGCCCAGTCCCGCAGGCGCCTCGAAGTATGTGAAAGCTATGGGGGCGTCGACCTTGGCCCGGACCCGACCCTGGAATACTGGAACCAACGCCATTCGTCAGGGCTGTGGTACAAAGAGGAGATGCTGGGCCAGCCCAGAAAGGTACGGTGGGAGCGCAGATGGAGGTCGTTTGACTATCTCCACGTGGCCCTTCCCATATCCAAGACGCTGGAATACCGCCGGATATGCGATGGAATCCTCGAGGAGAACGGGATGAAGGCCATCGAGTACGCTATATGGGGGCAGCCCCAGCTTTTTTCAATGCTCATCGTCCCCGGGGAGGCCGCAGAGGGGCAGGAAACTTACGAGTCGCCGACTCCCGGCATGGGAGAGACTGTAGACCGGATACTCAGCCTCGCCCAGGACATGGGCGGCGCTATGGAGTATTGCCACGGAGTGGGAGTCAAGCTTGCCCATTTGCTTCCGAGGGAGATGGAAGTCGGATACCAGGCCGCGGCAGCCATAAAGAAGGCCCTGGACCCCTACTCCATCATGAACCCGGGTAAGCTGTTCTAGCCCTTGTCAACATTGAAGCTGGGCGCCGAAACCTCCGAACCTGTCATTCCGAAGCGCAGCGAGGAATCTAAGGACGTTGTTCGGAGTCATGACACAACTCGACCCACAGGTCTTTGCCCTCTGGCGTTGCGCTTTTGACGCACTGGGTTTGAGGACAGGGTTTGTAGATTCCTCACTCCGCTGCGCTGCGTTCGGAATGACATTTGAGGGGTGCGGTAGGACGTACATTCTAGTGTGAACACACCCTAATCTTCAATCCCCCCGATGAAAGACGCCGCCAGCTTGTTGAACTCCCTGGACTTTTCAAGCATAGGCCAGTGTCCAGCATCGGGGATTACATGCATTGGACCTACGGTAAGGGCCTTGAGAGCGCGTTGAGCATGGGACACGGGAAATATACGGTCTTCTCCGCCCCAGATGACCATGATGGGCCTACCGAGACCCGACAAGGCCGGCAACACCATCATCTCCTTTTTTAGCCCCAGGACGTTTATGCCCGACCTGATGGACTCCAGCTCAGCCCGCTTGGCGTCGGGGTTGTTCCGGGAAGCCGCTAGATCATGCAGCAGGCGCTCATCCGCAGGTCTTGGTCGATGGAACACACTCTTGGCCATGTTGGGTCCATTCAACGCCGCCGGTGAATGCAGCAGTTCCCCCAACTTGGGAACGGTGGACAGACGAAAGAACCAGGGCATCCTTCGATCCAGACCCGCCGAGTCGACCAACACCAGACCCCTGACCCGGTCCGGATAGTTGATCGCGCTCCAGGAAGAAACCAGGCCTCCGGCTGAGTTGCCGACCAGCACAGCTCGCTGCAGTCCCAAGGCGTCCATCAGCGACATTAAGAAATGGCCGCCCGCCACCGGGTCGTAGCGGAGGCCGCCGGGCTTGTCAGACTTCCCATGCCCGGGCAGGTCTATGGCGTACACAGAGCCAACCTCTGCCAGCGGGCCTATGTTCTCTCCCCAAACGGCGAGGGAGGCGCCCAAGCCGTGCACCAGCAGCACGGCAGGCCCCTCCCCCTCGGATACGTACCTTACCCGGACATTGGCAGGGCCTTTAGACCAACGCCGGTCCGTCTGCACATTTACATATCGGTCCGGCCGCTCAATCAGGAGCTTACCCCGGCCGCAGCCTTGGCGCTTATGTCTTTCTTCGTGAAGGCCAGACCGGACCGATCGCAGTCCACCAGGATGCGGTCACCCTCAACGAAGCCGCCGCTCAATATCTCCTTGGACAACGGCGTCTCCAGGTGGCGTTGGATGGCTCTCCGCAACGGACGGGCTCCAAAGGCGGGGTCGAATCCCTCCTTGGACAGCCACTCCCGAGCGGCCTGGGTCAACTCGAAGGCAATGCCGCGGTCCTCCAGCCGGCGCAGCACGTCAGCCGCCATCAGGTCCACGATGCTTTCGATCTCCTCTTTGCTGAGGGGATTGAACACGATAATCTCGTCGATCCTGTTGAGGAACTCCGGTCTGAACGCATGCTTCAAGGCATTCTGGACAGTTTCCCTCAGACGTTCCGCGTCGATAGCGTCCTTCCCGTCTGAGCGGAAGCCGAAGGGCCTGTTTCCTATCTGAGCCGTGCCCAGGTTGCTGGTCATGATGACGACCGTGTTCCTGAAGTCAACCGTACGGCCATGACCGTCGGTCAGTCGGCCGTCCTCGAGGACCTGAAGCATGACGTTGAACACGTCAGGATGGGCCTTCTCCACCTCATCGAAGAGAAGGACCCTGAAGGGATGCCGTCGCACCGCCTCCGTAAGCTGCCCGCCGTCGTCGAATCCAACGTACCCGGGCGGGGCGCCGATGAGCCGGGAAACCGTGTGTTTCTCCATGTATTCGGACATGTCGATGCGAATCATATTCGCTTCATCGTCGAAGAGGAACTCGGCCAGGGCCCTTGCAAGTTCCGTCTTTCCCACGCCGGTCGGCCCCAGGAATATGAAGCTGCCTATGGGCCGTTTGGGATCGGCCAGACCCGACCGGGCGCGCCTGATGGCCTCGGATACGGCTGCCACACCCTCATGCTGGCCGATGACGCGCTCGTGCAGCCGCTCCTCCATGTGGAGCAGTTTCTCGGCTTCCCCTTCCAGCAGCCTGGACACCGGGATGCCCGTCCACTGGGAGATGAGCTCTGCGATGTCTTCTGCATCAACCACCATGTCGATGTCCTTTTCCTTGAGCCAGCTGTCCCTGTCAGCCTCGAACTCCAGCTCTATGCGCAGGCGCTCGGTTTTCAGTTCGGCAGCGCGTTCATAGTCGGACCTCTGGGCGGCGGCCTCCTCCTGGTTGGACAATTCCTGAATCCTGCGTTCCCGGCCTTTCAGGTCCAAAGGCATGCTCTCGGCGTCTATGTGTATCTTGCTGGCCGCTTCGTCGATGAGGTCCACGGCCTTGTCGGGCAGACGCCTGTCCGCCAGGTAACGCTGGCTTAGACCTGCGGCCGCATCCAGCGAGGAGTCTTCAATCTTCACCTTGTGGTGAGCCTCATAGCGGGGCCGCAGGGCCTTCAGGATTTCCACCGTCTCCTCAACGGTGGGTTCTTCCAGATATATGGGTTGGAACCGGCGTTCCAGTGCGGCGTCTTTCTCGATGTGCTTCCTGTACTCCTCGGTCGTGGTGGCCCCGATGCACTGGAGCTCTCCCCTGGACAATGCGGGTTTCAGCAGGTTTCCGGCGTCTATAGAACCCTCGGCGCTTCCCGCTCCCACAACGGTGTGGATTTCGTCTATGAACAGGATGACTTCCCCTCCGGCCCCTTTCACCTCGTCCATCACTGCCTTGAGGCGGTCCTCGAACTCGCCCCTGAACTTGCTTCCGGCGACCAATGCACCCATGTCAAGGGCCAGCACCCGCCTCTCCTTGAGTGAGGTCGGCACATCGCCTGCCACAATGCGCTGGGCGAGACCCTCGGCTATGGCCGTCTTCCCCACGCCGGCCTCTCCGATGATGACCGGGTTATTCTTCTTTCGCCGGGTGAGCGTCTGCATAACCCTGCGGACCTCGGCGTCACGCCCTACGACGGGATCAAGCCTCCCCTGCCGGGCCAAGTCCGTCAGGTCGATGCTGTACCTCTCCAGGGCGCGGTACCTGCTCTCGGCTCGGGGGTCGGTGACCCGATGGGGTCCTCGCACCTGCTTCAAGGCTTGATACACCTTCTCCTTGCTCAGGCCATGCTCGTTCAGGATTCGGGCCGCGTCTCCCTCCCGTTCCATAGCAACAGCGATGAGCAGATGCTCGGCGCCTATGAATTCATCCTTCATCATTGCCGATTCGTTTTTCGCATTCTCCAAGAGCCTGGCCGACCTGGGAGTGGGGTAAACCTCCGTTGATTGGAGCGACACCTTGGGGGAGGCGTCCAGGGCTTTGTTCAGCTCGGCCTTGACGGCGTCGGCGGATATGCCAAGATGCCGGAGTATTTCCGTAGGAAGCCCATCGTCCAGCTCAAGCAGAGCCAAAAGGACATGCTCCACGTCCCACTGGCTGTGTTGGCGGCGGCGCACTATCTCCTGAGAGCGCATCAGGACTTCCCGCCCTTGCTCCGTGTATTCATCGGGTCTAATCATCGCTGTGAACGCCTCCTATTGGCGTGATTGTCTGCTGTTTCTGCCACCGCGGAGTTGGGAGACCTCCGCAGAAAGCCTGCCGAGTTCCGACTCCATCTGGAGCATCCTGTCCATGAGCCTCAACACGACTTCAACCCCTGCCAGATTTATCCCCATGTCGTCGGTGAGAGACTTGATGCGCCGCAGCTTTTCTATGTCGTCGTTGGAGTAGAGCCTCTGTTTCCCCCCGGAGCGGGAAGGTTCTATAAGGCCGACTCGTTCGTAGTAGCGCAAAGTTTGGGCGTGCAGCCCGACAAGCCGGGCCGCAATGCTGATAACGTAGCATGGTTCACTTTCGAAACGCTGTGTCATGGTTGAACTGCCGACCTCCTGGCGTTTAAGGAGCCTTTGATTTCCTCGAAAAGCCGCCGTTCCTCATCAGTAAGGCCCTTGGGGAGGACCGCCTTTACGGTTACGTGCAAATCTCCCCTGGAGTCGGGCCGGTTGAGCCTTGGCATCCCCTGCCCGACAAGCCGGAAGGTCTGGCCGTTCTGGGTTTCGGGCGGAATCGTCAGTCCCACTCGCTTGCCCAGGGTCGGCACAGCCACTTCTCCTCCAAGCACGGCGTCCAGCGCCGGGGCTTCCACCTCGGTGTAGAGATCAGCGCCGGAACGCCTGAACTTTGAATGTTCCCGCACCTGAATGTTCAGGTGGACCTCGGCTTCCTTTCCGTCGCCTACAGGGACCCTGACGGTGGACCCGTTGTCAACCCCAGGGGGAATCTTCACTTCTATTCGCTTGGACCCCTCCCCGGACCGGATAGGCACGTCCACAATCCTCGCAGTCCCCTTGAACGCCTCCTCCAACGTGACCGCCGCGGTGAACCGGAGGCGGGATGGACCGGACCTGCCGCGTCGAAAGCCGGAGAATATCTCGTCGAAGACTCCTCCGGAGGACCCGCCCGAATGACCGTCAATGTCCGGATTCCCGGAGAACCAATAGGCAAAGTCGCCCCTCCCCCGAGAAGCATGGGCTTTGTCCAACTCGTCAGCGTGCTTCCAGTTCTCACCGTACTTGTCATACTTGACGCGCTTCTCCGGGTCGGACAAGACCTCATAGGCCTCGTTGATTCTCTTGAACTTGGCCTCAGCCTCATCGTCACCAGGGTTTACGTCAGGATGCCATTGCCTAGCCAGCTTGCGGTAGGCTTGACGTATGCCCTTCTCGTCAGCGTCCCGGGAGACGCCCAGAGTTTCGTAGTAGGTTGCCATTACAGCGGTTCTCGTCAAATATATTCCAAATCAAGTATAGTAATCCTGTGTGCTAAAGTCAATAATATGTATGGGTGTATATAATGATTATTATATTTATCCAGCAGTATAGTTGACAATAGTAAATCAACTTTGTATACTCCAACTTGAGAGGCGGCGGGGAAACATGTCAGCCCCTTCCGCTTGAACAGACTAGGCCCTAGGAAGGAGAAAACGCAATGCGAATAGTCAGCTACAGACCCTTCGGAGTGTCCCAGAGGTTTCCCAGGGAAATAGACCGGTTTTGGAGAGAAGCACTCAGGCCGCGCCACCGACATCCCCGCTTCTGTACCGAATCCCGGTCCATGGAGTTGGACGTCTACCAAGACGGAGACGACCTGAAGGTGAAGGCGTCGGTCCCGGGAGTCAAGCCCGAGGACCTGGACGTGACCATCAGGGACAACGCCCTTACCATCAAGGCGGAACGCAAGTCGGACGGGGAGGCCAAGGACGAGAACTATCTCCACCGGGAGCGGAGCTTCGGCGCATACACTCGGGTCGTCCGTCTGCCGGAGTCGGTCAATACAGACCAGGCCAAGGCCGACTACGACAACGGCATCCTGACGGTGACGCTGCCCAAGCGCAAGGAGGCGCAGCCCGACGTCATCAAGCTGGAGGTCAAGTCCCCGGCCCAGAACGGCGGGGAGCCTCAAGAAGAGGCCGACGGCAGCTAGGCATCCGGGGACGGCGCCGCCGTCATGCCCAAACAATCACGTCCACGGCGAATTCAGGGGCCCCACGAACTGTTGGGGCCCCTCTTTTTGCCCCTGCCGGTCACTTTCATCGCCCTCAGCCGACGCATATTCTTCTTGACAACGGAAAGGGCCTCTGATAGCATCCCCCCAACTGCCGACCCGTCTTATGCGGTCCAATTTTTCGGATAGGTCCTTTCTAAATTGGCTTTCGTCACCACTCTCCGCTGCAAGGAATGCGGTCGAGAGTACCCACTAGAACCCACCTACGTCTGTGACTTCTGCTTCGGACCTCTTGGCCCGGTATACGACTACGACTCAATCGCCAAGGTCATCAGCAGGGAGCGAATAGAAAACGGCCCCTTGAGTCTCTGGCGCTACCAGGACCTTCTTCCCGTCGACGGGCCACAGGACAATGACCTGGCCGTGGACCTCAACGCCGGGTTCACTCCGTTGATCAAGTCCAAGAACCTGGGCGAACTGCTGGGTCTGGACAACCTCTACATCAAGAACGACACCGTCAACCCTTCATTTTCCTTTAAGGACAGGGTCGTCACCGTGGCTGCGACCAAGGCTAAGGAGTTCGGGTTCGAGACCTTGGCCTGCGCCTCAACCGGCAACCTGGCGTGCGCAGTCGCCGCCCACGCCGCCCGTGGAGGAATGAAGTCCGTCGTGTTCATTCCGGCGGACCTGGAATACGGCAAGATAATCGGAGCGGCCATCTACGGCCCTGTGGTTGTCGCCGTCGACGGCAACTACGACGATGTCAACAGGCTCTGCAGCGAGGCCGCCGACGCCTATCCCTGGGCCTTTGTGAACATCAACATGCGCCCCTACTACGCCGAAGGAAGCAAGACCCTGGCTTACGAAGTGGTCGAGCAGCTCGGTTGGAGGACGCCCCAACACGTCGTCGTCCCTTCAGCCTCCGGCTCCCTGTTCACCAAGATATGGCTCGGTTTCAACGAGCTGGCGGACCTGGGGCTTGTGGACATGCCGTCGCCCCCCAACATGCACCTCACCCAGGCCATGGGCTGCTCGCCCATAGTCGAAGCGTATGACAGCGAGGCGGACATCGTCAGGCCGGTGCGGCCCGACACCATCGCCAAATCATTGGCCATCGGCAACCCCGCCGACGGCATATACGCTCTCCGCATCCTGCGGCAGAACGGCGGCACGGCTTATCCCGTGCCCGAGGAGGACGTAGCCGCCGGAATGAAGCTGCTGGCCGAGACCGAAGGCATCTTCACGGAGACCGCCGGAGGGGTTGTAATCTCCGCCCTGAAATACATGGCCCAAACCGGAATTATCAAGCGGGACGAGCTTACCGTGGCCTACGTGACCGGCAACGGCCTGAAGACCCAGGAGGCCGTAGACCACGTGGTCCATCCCGTGCGGGTGAAACCCACGTTGGGCTCCTTCGAAGAAGCCTTCAACGCTCTTCAAGGGCCGGTCGCATCGGTCCAATGAGACTATCAAGAAGCGGTCAAACCATTCAGCAGAGGCGAAGGAAATGAGCGGCATTCTGGTCAGGATTCCCACACCCCTTCGGAAAATCACCAATGGTCTGGACAAGGTTGAAGTGAACGGTCCGAACTTGGGCCATCTGATCAACGACCTGGACGGTCAGTTCCCGGGCTTCCGGGAGCGGCTGGTTGATGAGAACGGAGAGTTGCGCTACTTCGTAAACATTTACCTGAACGGCGAAGACGTCCGCTTTCTCCAGGGGATGGACACCTCTACAGGCGACGGAGACGAGGTGAGCATTGTCCCTGCCGTGGCCGGCGGCTAGCTGTTTCCCCTAACCCACCTGGCCTCCATCCAGCCTCCTTACACGCCTGGCGAGCGGCCGCGTTGATTGGCGCCTAGGTCCTGCGGAAATCCCCGGCATGCCCCGTGAAGCCGCCCTGAAATATAGCCTCTCCCATGTCCTCCATGAGCCTCAGAAACCTTTGGCCTTCAGCATCCGGTTTCCCAAAGAACAAGCCCATGCTAATATAGACGCGGCCCACTTCCATGTTCGATGACCCCATAAGGGAGTTCCTGAAGGAGCTCAGCGCCGGCAGTCCTGTCATATGGGCTGTTTTCGTGGTTGGGACCGTCGGAGTCTTGACCTTCAGTCTCCACAATCTGTTGGAGGCGCTGCTTCACTTGGCCAGGCGTCTGAGGCGCGTCGAGAAGTGACCGGCTCCGTCTTCGCCCTTCTCCCGTTTGCCAGATTAACCACACGGGAAAAGGCGTTTGTTCTTTCCCGTGCGTCCCATGAGGAACCCGCCCGGTGATTTTCCCCAACGCAGGAGTCGAGGTAGATCCCTCGCTGCTGGTCCTCCTCGGACTTATGACCGGAGTCTTGGGAGGCTTCTTCGGAGTGGGCGGCGGTTTTCTCATCACCGGCGGCCTGCTGGTCCTGGGAGTCCCGCCCGTTTTCGCCGTCGGCACCGGGCTGAGCCTGGTCATGGGCTCAAGCCTTCTAAATGCGCTGAAGTACGGCGGCGTCGGAAACGTGGACTTCAAGCTCGCTCTTCTCATGGCGCTCGGCACAGCGCCCGCCCTTCTTCTTGCCCAGCGTCTAAACGCCGGTCTGGAAGCGTGGGGGGTGGAAGGACCCGTGATCCGCTATATCTACACCGTTTTCGTGGCCTCGGTGGGGTTCTTCATCATATATGACTACTACAAAATGAGACGAGTGGGCCTTGTGGGCGACGTGACCACGACGCGCGAGCTGTCTGAGAAGGTCCGTTCGTTGCGAATTCCTCCCCACTCCATCCGCCTTCCCTGGAACAGGTCCATCAGCTTCTACGTGTCGCTGCCCGCCTCCGGCATCAGCAGCATCTCAGTCTGGATTCCATTGGCGGCGGGATTTACCGTCAGCTTTTTTGCGGGGTTGCTGGGAGCAGGCGGCGGGTTCATCATCATACCCTTCCTCGTGTTCGTCCTCGGCATTCCGGCGAGGGTGACGGCGGGCACAGGGCTGCTGCACATCGTGATAACCTCGGCGGTGGGCACGTTCATCTATGCCCTGTCCGGCAGGGTCGACTTGCTTATGACGGTGATAATGCTGGGTGCCGCCGCCGTCGGGTCGGTGTTGGGAGTCGCCACGGCACACCACGTGGACGGAGCTCGGATAAGGTTCCTGTTCGGCGTCACAATCGTCATGACAAGCCTATCGGTGGCGTTGAGGCAGCTTTCCGATTGGCCCGGTCCCGGAGCGCTGTCCCACGCCGCCGCCGCTATACTATTAGGGTTTTCGGGCTTGATGTGCCTTATAATCGCCTTGGAGTTCATCGGCGCGATGTTCGCTTCCGAGTCTCATCGCAGGTCCCATCAGGGGATGCATCATCCGGCGCCGGACGACGGGAAAAAGGAGTCGTAGAATGCCCAGCTATGTTTTGCTGCTGAACTACACCGACACGGGAATACAGAACGTGAAGTACATGCCCCAACACATAAGCGCCTTCAGACAGGCCGTTGAGACGGCTGGCGGAAAGATGCCCCAGGTCTACCTGACTATGGGGGCTTTTGACGTGGTCGCGGTCATCGACGCGCCCAGCGATGAAGTGTGCCTCTCCATCGTCTTGACCCTGGCCAGTGTGGGCAACGTCAGGAGCACGACGTTGAGAGCGTTCTCCGAGGAGGACATCCCCAACGTTGTACGGGGCATACCCTCGCTGGAGGAAGACTTCACTCGAATAATGGACTACATCCGGACCGAGGGCGAGGCTACGTAGCGCACAGAGTGCGGACAGTTTCCTGAGCCAGGTCCTGGGGGACGTCCCGGCGCACGACGGCCTTGCCCAAGCTTTCCAGGAGGACCCATTTCACGGCGCCCGCCTCCGTCTTCTTGTCCATAGTCATGGCTTCCAGGACCTTCTCCGGGTCCACGCCGGGCGCTTGCACAGGCAACCCGAACCGCTGGAGAATCCGCCGCTGCCGCTCCACCAGGGCCTGGTCCGTAAGGCCCAGTCGCTGGCCTATGGCGGCGGCGCCCATCATCCCAACGGAAACGGCCTCGCCATGAAGGTATTCGCCGTATCCGGCGGCGGCCTCTATTCCGTGACCTATCGTATGGCCGTAGTTGAGCAGAGTCCTGATTCCCAAGGTCTCCCTCTCGTCCTGGCTCACGATTTCGGCCTTGATGGCCATGCTCCGCTTGATGACCTGAACGGCCAGGTCACGCACGTCGCCGCCCGTGGACTCTTCGTTCAGGCCTGCCAGGGATTCTGCGTGCTCCTCGAATAGGTCAAACAACTCGGAGTCGAGGATCAGCCCATGCTTGATGGCCTCCGCCCATCCTTCGGCCAACTCCCTGGCGCCCAGGCTGGACAGAGTGGATGCGTCAGCCAGGACGGCCCTGGGCTGGTAAAATGCCCCCACCAGGTTCTTGCCTTGGGGAAGGTTGACGGCCACCTTGCCGCCTATGGAGGCGTCCACCATTGCCGCCATGCTGGTGGGAGCCTGGACAAACGGCATGCCTCGAAGGAAGGTGGCGGCAACGAACCCGGCCAGGTCTCCCACCACGCCGCCCCCTACGGCAACAATGGCATGTCCCCGCTCGGCTCGCCGCTCCACAAGCCACTCGTACACCTTCTCGGCCACGTCCAAGCTTTTGCTCTGTTCCCCTGCAGGCAGGATGAAGCAATGGGCTTCTATCCCGCTCTTCTGGAGCGCCCGTTGTGCAGTGCGCCCGTGGCTGGGGAAAACGTTGCTGTCGCTGACGACGTAGACAGGCCCTCGTATCCCTGTTTCCAGGAGATGCTCGCCCAGGTTGTCCAACAGACCCCAGTCCACTAAGACGGGATAGCTGCCCCCTGCATGATTGACCACCGCGGCGGTCTTGGCATGGTCCATGCTTTCTCCTTGTGTCTGCTTCCGGTCCGCTAAGCCGGCGGTCCTTCCACCGGCTGGGAATGGAGGCGCCAAAGGTCGATGACTTTGCCCGCCGCCTCTTCGACGGACAGTCCATCGGTGTCCACCGTCTCATGGGCAAGAGAGTAGAAGTCCTGTCGGCTCTCCTTAAGCTCCCTGATTCGCCCCAGGGGGTCGGACCCGGTGAGCATCGGCCTCTGCTCCAAAGGCCCGGCCCGGCTGTGCTCAAGCCGCCGGTATATGGACTCAGGCGAGGCGTCGAGGCAGACGACCAGGCCCGAGCTCAGCATGGTGTTGCGGTTGTCCGGGTCCGCCATCGCCCCGCCGCCGGTGGAGATGACCTGCTCGGTCCCCTGGGAGACTCTGCACAGCTCAAGCCTTTCCACGCAGCGGAACCTGTCCTCTCCGTCCTCGTCAAAAATGCGTTGAATGGACTTGCCCTCTCGCGCCTCGATCTCCAGGTCCACGTCTACAAACGTCCAGCGCAACTCTTCAGCAACCACTCTTCCCACCTGGCTCTTGCCCGTGCCGGAAAACCCCACGAGGATTATGTTTCCCATCGGAAAACGCCTATTGAGAGTCCCGTCCGGGCGTGGGCTTCCTTGGCCCGACCGTCTCCAAGTAGGACCTGTAGTTGCGCTTGGTCTCAGGTATGCTGTCCCCGCCCATCTTTTCCATAAAGGCGTCTGCCAGGGTCAGGGCCACCACAGACTCGCCTATGACTCCCGCCGGTGGGACTTGGCACACGTCCGAGCGTTCGTAGTGGGCCTGCACCAGCTCGCCGGTGTCCAGGTCCACAGAAGGTAGAGGATTAACGAGGGTGGAAATGGGTTTTACCGCGAAACGGGCCAACAGAGGCATTCCGTCGGTCATGCCCCCTTCAGTGCCGCCGGAACGGTTGGTGCGGCGGGTCCACGGACGGTCCGGGTCCGACACCGGGTCTATAACGTCATGCACCTGAGACCCTCTGAGGCCCGCCGATTCCCATCCCTCGCCTATCGAGGCGGCTTTGACGGCGGGTATAGACATGAGGGCTTGAGCTATCCGTCCGTCTATCTTGCGGTCCCAGTGGACGTGGGAACCCAGGCCGATGGGGACCCCTGTGGCGACCACCTCGACCACTCCGCCCACGGTGTCCCCGGCCTCCTTTGCCTCGTCGATTATAGCCATCATCTTCTTGGCTGCCTCATCGTCCGCACAGCGCACCTCGGACTCTTCAACCTGAAGCCAGTCGATGGGCCATTCGACGTTTGCCCACTCGCCCCCGATGCAGAGAACGTGGCTGTACAGATTTACGCCGAACTCGTCGAGCAGCCGCATGGCCACCGACCCGGCAGCGACCCTTGCGGCGGTCTCACGGGCGCTGGCCCGTTCGAGAACGTTCCGCACGTCCTCGAAACCGTATTTCATCGCTCCGGGCAGGTCGGCGTGGCCGGGGCGTAGACGGGTGACCCTCTCCACCTCCGACTCTACGGGCGATACGCTCATCTTCTCCTGCCAGTTGACCCAGTCTTTGTTTTCGATGGTCATGCCGATGGGGCTTCCCAGCGTCTTCCCGTGACGGACCCCCGACACGATGTGGACTCTGTCCCGCTCGATGAGCATGCGGCCGCCCCGCCCGTAGCCTCGCTGGCGCCGGACCAGGTGGCGGTTGATGTCGTCTTCCGTCAGGTCCAAACCGGCCGGGACGCCTTCCACAATTATGGCCAGACCCTGGCCGTGGGACTCTCCCGCCGTGAGAAACCGGATCATCGTTCATATCCTCCAAGCATCGGGGCCTATTCCAAGCAACGCGGGCCGATGCGGGCCGGACTCGCTATCTCGACATGGCCTCGATAGCGGCGCTCATCATCACTGGCACAGGCGCCTCTTTTCCCGTCCAGAGCTCAAAGGCCCTTGCGCCCTGGTGCACCAGCATCGAAAGCCCGCCTATAACGCTGGCGCCTGCTTTGACAGCCTCCCTCAGGAAGGGCGTCTCGGATGGATTATACACCAGGTCATAAGCGACGGCCCCTCTGGGGATATGACGGGCTTGTATAGGACTCCCGGACTCATCCGGCCCGTGGAGCATGCCCATGCTGGTGCAATTGACCAGGAGGCTGCTCTCGGCGGCGGCCCTGGCTATCCGGCCCTCGTCGTCCAGAGGCGCCGCATCCACTTCAAGGTCGCCCTGTCCGCTGCCAGCTGTAAGCTCCGCAAGCCTTTGAGCGCGCTCCAGCGTCCTGTTCACGATGGTTATAGAAGCAACCCTCTCTCCGGCGAGAGATAGGGCCACGGCCTTGGCCGAACCTCCGGCGCCGAATATCACGACCCTGGCGCCTGCTGCTATGAAGGAGCTGTTCTCCGTAAGACCGCGCAGGAAGCCCACGCCGTCGGTGTTGTGGCCGACCAGCTTGCCGTCTTGGTTGACCACCGTGTTCACAGCCCCCGCCTGCCGCGCCCAGCCTTCTACCTCGTCCAGGTGCTCCATGACAGCTTCTTTATGGGGGACTGTGACGTTCATTCCCATGGCGTCGGGGGCCCTGATCGACTCCATGAAGGCGGCCAGGTCCTTGGGGTCAACCTCCCAGGGTTGGTAGCGGGCGTCGATGCCGTAGTGGTCCAACGCCGCCTGCTGGAAGGCCGGTGAAATGGAATGGCGGATGGGGAATCCGATGATTCCTATCTTGAGGGACATGCGCGCTATCCTGAGCGTATAAGGCGGGCCAGGCCGCCAACGTCGTCCAGGGATTCCAGGGACCCGACCGCATCCACGATTCGCCGAGATTGGGCGTCAGAAATGACGGGCGCAGAATACCTGCGGAACTTGTCGGCCATCTCGTCATAGCTGTAAGGGTTGCCCGGAGCCCCCTTCCAATCCGTTGCCTCGAAGGTGTGGGTTAGGCCATTGACGCTGACCGTAACCTCTCCCACAGGCCCGCCCGGTTGCCCGAACCTGCCGTCGTCGGTAAGCTCCACCTTCTTGGCCAGGTCTCGGACTGCGGCGTCCCAGAGCGTGTCGTCGTTGAACACCGACGGGTCCGCTATGTCGCGGCAGACCGCCACAGCCGCCGAGAAGGGAAGGCTGTACTGTGCGCCCAGCACAGTCTCCGGCTCCCTCTGCCCATGCCGCTCCACCATCCGTTTGGTCCCGGTGATTCGGAGGCTTTGCACGCCCTGACCGTGTTCGGATACGAATTTGTGTATCCCGTCGATTATCGGATGGAATGAAGCATGGCACGCGTAGGCTTTCACGGTCATGTCCAACAGGATATATTTCGATCCCAGGCCTTCCACCAGCAGATGAGGCTGAGGCTCAGGAGAGTAGACTTTGAGAAATCCCTTCTCACCTTCCAACACCGTGGACGGGCCCGTGAATCCGTGGGATGCCAGAATGGCCGCCTCCAACCCCATCTGGCAGCCGCGGCCCACGTGGAGCCGCTTGGTCATGGCCCCTTCTTTCGAGAACTCCAGCAGCCCTCCGGCGTGTGACCCGGCGATGCCCAGGGCATTCGACATTCCCCGGGCGTCCAGGCCCAGGAGCTTGCCCGCCGCCGCCGCTCCGCCGAAGGATGCGTTGGTTCCCGGCCCGTGAAACCCCGCCTGGTCCTCCACAGCCCTGGTGGCCGCCATTCCCACGCGGCATGTGACCTCGTACCCCACGGCCACGGCGGCCATGAACTGCTTGCCGTCGGCGCCGTCCCGCTCGGCAAGCGCAAGCGCCGCCGGAAACACTGCGGCGCTGGGATGGCATGACCCTGCAAAGTAGGCGTGGTCAGTCTCGAACCCGCCTATCATCACGCCGTTGACCAGGGAAGCGTAGGACGGAGACGTGGTCCAGGCGGCGCCAAAGACGGAGCAGGCCCCGTGGGGGGCGCTCTCTCTGGCCAGGGCCCCGGCCATGTCGGCCCAGGGTGTGGATGCGCCCACGAACCCGCTTGCCAGGTCATCGAGAATATAGACCCGCACGGCCTCCACGACGTCGGACGGCAGGTCGGAATATGCCGCGCCGGCGGCGAATTCGGCCAAAGCGCCAGTCTCGTTCATCGGTCCGCCGTTAGCCCAACGCCTCTCTGGCGGCGTTGTCTCCCCCGATGCGTCCGAAGACGGCGCCCCGGACAAGCCCCGTGCCTCCCGGGTAGTTGTGGTAGAAGAAGTCTCCAGTTATCTCGCCGGTGGCGTAGAGGCCGGGGATAGGCTCCCCTTCCGTATTTATCACCCGGGCGCCGGTGTCGATCTTGACGCCTCCGAACGTGAAGGTGATGCCGCAGGATGCGGGATACACCACGTAGGGCGGCTGGTCTATGGGCAAGGCCCAATTGGACTTGGGAAGCTCCAGGCCGTGGGTCTTCAGCCCGTCCTTGACTCCGGGGTCGAACTCGCCCGGACGGCAGGCTGCGTTGAAGTCCCTCACCGTCTCCACCAGCGACTCGGAGGGCAGCCCCAGGTTGGACTCCAGCTCCGCTATGGAGTCGGCGGTGACCGGGACACCCGTCTCGTACCGTTCTTCCAGCAGATGGAGAGTCTTCTGGTCGAATATCTGGTAAGCCACTCCGCCGGGCTCGTTCATTATCATCCGGCCCATCTTTGCGTAGGTGTACCCGCCGGTGTCCTCTCCCTCGTCGGCGAAACGCCGTCCCGTCTTGTTGACCATGATGGAGAAGGGATAGGAGAGCCGGTTGGTGAGGTCGGTCATGCTAAGGTCGCCCAGGGGAGCGGCGTTGGCGTCTATGGGTGTGGCATGGCAGCCCTGCCAGTGGCCCGCAGGCATGGCCCCGATGTCCAGGGCCATACGCAGCGTCTCCCCCGTGTTGAACCTGGTGCCTCGCACCTTGACCCGGTCCCAGCCCTGGCCCAGATACCTGGCCCGCATCTCGGTATTGGCTTCGAATCCCCCCGAGGCCAGCACCACGGCTCCGGCGGCCGCTTCCTCCACGCCGCCCGGAGTCCTGATGCGCACGCCAAGCACACGGCCGACATCATCCTGCATGAACCCCACCATCTTGGCCTGGTACGCTATTTCGATGCCCGCCTGCTCCGTGGCCGCGTACAGATGCTCCATCAGCCCCACGCCTTTGTTGCGCGCTCCGAGAACGGAGCCGGGGGTGAACCTGATGCGCTCTCCGCCCGTCTGGGACCAGAGGAAGGTCCATTCCCAGAGCACTCCCAGGCCGGTCATCCACATAACGGTGGAGAGGGACTCCTTGGTGAGCACGTCGCAAAGCTGCTTGTTGGCCTCGCCTTCGGTGACCCGCATGATGTCGGCCATGTATGCGCCGGGGTCGTAGGCGCCCGCTTCAACCCTGTCCCATTCGTTCTGGGAAACGTCGGGCCGTAGGGGCTTCAGGTCTTCGATGCCCTCATAGGCGAACCGGAACAGGCCGCCGCTGAACCTGCTGTTGCCGCCCTTCTCAGCCTCCGGGGCCTTTTCCAGCACCAGGACTCTGGCGCCCCTCTGATGGGCTGACAGGGCTGCGGTCAACGCTGCGTTGCCTGCGCCCACCACGATGACGTCGTACTTCCTCAAGGCTCCCATAGTCATGCTCGGTCACCTTCCCCCAATTCAAATCTCCAACCCAAAAGCCAAGCCTGAGTGTACCGTTGCAGCTAGCCCGTGACAAGCGCCGGGGGGTGGGAGCGGGAAGTGGTTCGTAGTCCTAAGATTGCGGCTTTTGGGCAGTCACTGTTATACGTTCAGATGAAGCATTACCATGTCGTCTTGCCAGGGCAGGCTGGCAATCCAATGTTCCAGCGCAGTTTTCCCTTCCGCACCCATATCCTCGCTGTCAACCCACCGGCCCGCTCTCCACTCCAGATACGACCAACTAAACTCGACAAAGGTGTTTCCTCCCCAGCCGCCACCCCAAGTGTAGTGTTCGTCGTCATGGGTGGTTGCTTCGTATTCATCATCGTCGAACCCTAACGACACGTCGCTCGCCAAATGGAACAGGAAATCACGTACGCTCTTCCCCGGTTCATCCAAGTATTTGATCGTCACGACGCCTACACTCATCCCCATCCTATACGACCTCCGTTATTCAGTGTGCCAGAACTACCAACATTCCATTGCCTATGGGTAGCCTAGTTCTCAAGGTGGACCAATGGACCACTAATGTTCAAATTTTGCAAGTCCCTAATGGCGGGCTTTTCTTTCTACCCATGACATGCTTCGTTGATCCCGACCTGTCTTTCCTGCGCAGGCAGGAATCCAGGGGCGCCGCACCTCCTTGCCAGGGCCTGTGGACTCCGGCCCCCGCCGGAGTGACGAGCGGGGGCTTGACGAAAATGTGTCGTTTTGTGATACATTATACCTACGCTGCAAGCATCGAGGCCGCTGCTTTAC
This sequence comes from Dehalococcoidia bacterium, assembly GCA_965237875.1. Taxonomy (GTDB): domain Bacteria; phylum Chloroflexota; class Dehalococcoidia; order Lucifugimonadales; family JAGWBF01; genus DAOUJI01. The sequence goes on along the minus strand of CBDEGP010000001.1, from coordinate 1,034,427 downwards.
CCATGGACTTCGAATGCAGACTGTAGTGATTGAGGGGCAGTTCCGCGTCCGCCGAGGAAATCAGGAATGTGTGGGACACTGTTCACGGAGGATAGCTGATGAACGCGGTGCTGGTGAAGAACGCTGACCGGATGATGACGGCCGCCGCGCTGCTGGACGATGGGGTTGAGCTATGCTTCGCTGATGGGCGCAGGGGGTTGATGCCCTTTGCCGACTTGCCGGAGATTGGGGAAGGCGGGGGCGTGTCCGGGATCGAGCTGCCCAATCCCTACGAGATGGTCCTCAGCACAGGCGCCGGCGAGCGGATCGAGATTCCCTGGGACTTTGCCCGCCACTACTGCGACGAGTCCTACCGGCCCACAGTCGAGGCCATAGCCCAGCGGGGCAGACAGACCCTGGGCCAGCGAATCCGTCAGTTCAGGGAATCCGCCGGGTTGACCCAAGAGGCGCTTGCCCACGCCGCCGACATTGGGCGCGTCACCCTGGTCCGGCTGGAGAACGGAGAACAGACGCCCAGGACCAAGACCCTGGGCGCAATCGCCCAAGCCCTTGGGAAGCCTGTCCAAGACCTGCTCGCGGGGTCGGAGGCGCTTCTGAGATAGATTCGGCGTTTTGCTGTAGGTTCAGGTCGTGCGCGGGCTTCAGTCGAACAGGTCGGTATGGCTGCCGGTTCGGACCAGGACCAACTCATCCCCGTCGGTTGGGTCCCAAATCAACAGCCAGTCCGGTTCGACGTGACATTCCCAGTATCCGGACATCCCACCGGACAGCCGGTGGGGCCGATGGCGGATGTCCAAGGGGCGTTGAGCCAGGAGTTGACTCACGACAGCCCGGAATTTTCCGAGGTCCTTTCCCCGCCTCTGGGCACGCCGCATATCCCTCTTGCATTGCGCCGAGACGGTCAGGCGCACAGATCACTCAAACTCGGCCATGAGGTCATCCAAGCTCGGCCATGAGGTCATCCAAGCTCGGCCATGAGGTCATCCAAGCTGGCGTAGGTGGTGAGGCCGTCGCGGTCGCGCACCTGGCGCATCGCCTCTAGAGTTTCGGCGTTGGGTATGCGCACGCTGAACGGCAGTCCCTGATGCACAGTCACCTGCTTGTAATACAGGGTGATGGCCTCAGTCACCGAAAGCCCAAGGGCCGCGAAGACCTTTTCGGCCTCCTGTTTCAGTTCCGGTTCAACACGGGCGCGTATCATTTCGGTTTTAGCCATTGGGAGCCTCCGAACTCCGTATGCCCAATAGTGTACCACAAATGGGATACGCATGAACGGATGTGGACTCCGGCCTCCGCTGGAGTGACGTGGTGGGGGCCGGAGGGGGAGCGTGATGCAGCCAGTCCTCCCTCATCCCTTCGGCAAGCTCAGGACAGGCTCCAACCTTCTCCCGCCGGTGGAGAAGGGACTTTCATCATTAGCCCGGCGTTTGTTGACGCCGGATAAGGTGGTTTCCTATACTGTCAGGCAACAGGCGCCCGCGGGAGAGGCGGGGCCTGGCGCCCATAGCGAAAATCCCTTGGAGGAGGTGGATACGTGGCGAACAAAGACGACATAGCATTGATGGCCCACCTGATGCGCCGCGCAGGGTTCGGCGCATCCCTGGAAGAGCTGGAGGCCCGCGCCGCCAAGGGCTACGAGGCCACGGTGGAGGAGTTCCTTAACCCGGAGCTTCAGGAACCCGTGGACATATACGACCTCTACCGCTACCACCCGTGGACCTGGAAGATTGGCACCGTGTTGGGGTTCGGGTCCACCCCCTGGCTCTTCTACATGCTCAACTCCAAGGCGCCCCTCCAGGAGAAGATGTCCCTCTTCTGGCACCAGATATTCGCCACGGGAGTGTCAAAGGTCGACCAGTATTACGAGATCATGGTCATGGTGGACCTGTTCCGGGAGAAGGGGCTGGGCAGCTACAAAGAGCTGCTGGTGGACGTGGCCAAGAACCCGGCCATGCTTCACTGGCTGGACAACATCGAGAACCACAACTACGCAGTCAACGAAAACTGGGGCCGCGAGCTTCTGGAGCTCTTCTCCATGGGCGTGGGCAACTACACGGAGAAGGACGTGTACGAGTGCTCCAGGGCCTTCACCGGCTGGAGCATAAAGTATATGCTGCCCCGGTTCCCCATGGGCCGTTTCGAGTGGGAGTTCGAGTACAAAGAGGAGTTCCACGACAACACGGAGAAGGAGTTCCTGGGGCAGGTGGGCAATTTCAACGGCGAGGATGTCATAGACATCATCTGCCGCCAGCCGGCCACCGCCAATTTCGTGGCCCGCCACCTGTACAACTTCTTCGTGGCCGACGAGCCGCAGGTCCCGGCATGGTCGGTGACGCCGCCGAGGGACCCGGAGGCGATAGAGGTCCTCTCCAAGTCTTTCGTCGAGTCCGGCTACGACATGAAAACAGTCCTCCGCACGCTGTTCAACTCCGACTTCTTCAAGAACGCCCGTTTCTCCCGCATCAAGAGCCCCACGGAAGTGGTGGTCGGGACCCTGCGGCAGGTCGAGGGCTACGAGTTCCCATTCCCGGGCATCGGCAACATGTCCCGCCAATACAGCTACATGGGCCAGGACCTGCTCAACCCGCCCAGCGTGGAGGGATGGCACACCGGCAAGGAGTGGATCAACAGCGGGTCTCTGATGCGCAGGATCAACTTCAGCGCCGACATGTACGGGGACAGCGCCAAACCCGGCGTGATGAAGATCATCGACCGCGTCAGGAACCAGGACGACCAGTCCCCCGGAGCAGTGGTGGACACCCTTCTGAGTCTGATGGGCCCCCTGGAAGTGGACTCCGCCTCCAGGGAGGAGCTGCTGGGCCACGCCGCCCAGGAAGGCGCCTTGAGATGGGACGACGATGACGAAGCCGCCGCGTCCACGCTCCGCGTGACCGAGCTGCTGCAGGTCATCGTTTCCCTGCGGGACTATCAATACGCATAAAGAGCCCCTCACCCCCGGCCCCTCTCCCCCTGGGAGAGGGGGCGCAGCGCGCGTGCTTAACTCCCTCTCCCGCCGGGAGAGGGCTGGGGTGAGGGCAACAGTTGAGGGGCATGCCTCGGAGCAAGAGGAGGGCGCAATGGCAACGAGCAAGAAAGACCCGGTCCTGGTGGTCATGCAGCTGACGGGAGGCAACGACTATCTCAACTGCGTGGTCCCCTACACCAACTCCCTGTACTATGACAACCGCCCCGTCGTTAGGGTGGACCAGGAAAAAGTCCACAAGCTGGACGACGACATAGGGTTTCACCCCAGCATGGGCGAGATGGCGGACTTATACCGCCAGGGCGAGGTGGCCATCATCCACGGCGTGGGATACCCCAACTCCCCCAGATCCCACTTCCGCTCCATGGACATCTGGCACACCTGCGAGCCGGACAAGTTGGGCACCGAGGGATGGCTGGGACGGGCCACCAGGGAGATCGACCCCAACAAGGAAAACGTGGTGACCACGGTAAGCTTCGGCCCCAGCCTTTTCAGGGCCCTGGTCTTCCCCGGAGTGCCCGTTGCCTGCGTTGACGACCTGGACACCTACGGTTTCCTGCCGGGAATCTCCGAGCAGAAGCAGCGCAACGCCATTCTCGAGAGGTTCGCGCGCCTCTACTCCCCCGCCGTGGGCTCCGGCCCGGTCATGGACTACCTGGGCCAAACGGGCCTCGACTCCCTGGCAGGCGCCGACATCCTGGCCGTGGCGCCCCAGAAGTACTCATCCAACGTCGAGTATCCCGACACGGCGCTCGCCAAGAAGATGAAGGGGATTGCACAGGTGCACATGGCCGACCTTGGGACCCGTGTCTTCTACGCGGACCACGGCAGCTTCGACACCCACTCGTACCAGCTTCCCACCCACGCCACTCTGTGGCAGGAGGTCTCCCAGGCCACCGACGCTTTCTTCGCCGACCTGAAGGAACACGGCGCGGCGGACAACGTGATCATGCTCGTCTTCTCCGAGTTCGGACGCCGGGTCCACGACAACGGCTCGGGGTCCGACCACGGCGCAGCCGGCCCCTGTATGGTCATCGGCTCCGCCGTGAAGGGCGGCCAATACGGCGAGTACCCCTCCCTCAAACAGCCCGACCTGGAGCAGGGAGACCTGGTCCCCAGCGCCGACTTCAGAGGGGTCTACTCCACGATCCTGGAAGACTGGCTGCAGCTCGACCCGACGCCCATAGTGGAAGGGAACTTCGAGAAGCCCGCCTTTCTGGGGTAGGAAAGTCACCCTCACGCCTTCGGCAGGCTCAGGGCAGGCTCCAACCCTCTCCCGTCAAGGGAGAGGGAGTATGTGTAACACCGTAGGAGGCGCCAAATGGCCCTTACCCAGACCGCAGTAGGCCGGACCTTTGATTTCGCCTTTGCCGTAGGCGGCGGGCCACAGCTTGGGCTATACCCAGTGGACCTGGCAGTCGGTCAGGACGATACGGTATACGTCCTGACCAAGCAGTCCGAGCAGATATCAAACGTTCACTGGACGAAGACCGCCTCCCAGGCCAGGGTAGGCATGCTCACCATCACCTCCGTGGTCGAGGAAGAGGAGTTCGTCGGAGAGTTCGGAGGCTACGGCGACCAGCCGGGCAAGCTCATCTGGCCCGGCTGCATCGCACTGGACAGCAAGTCAAACGTATACGTCACCGACGAGTGGATGAACCGGGTTTCCGTGTGGGACAAAGAGGGAAAATTCATCGCAGTCTGGGGCAGGGAAGGTTCTGGCGACGGAGAGCTGTCCAGACCGTCGGGGATCGCAGTGGACCCCGACGACAACGTCTGGGTTGGGGACACCTATAATCACAGGGTCCAGAAGTTCTCACCCGACGGCGCATTCCTCGACAAGTGGGGAAGTCATGGGTCCGCTCAAGGCGAGTTGGACTCGCCCTGGGGCATGGCCGCCGACTCAGATGGGAACATCTACATCGCCGACCACAAGAACCACCGCGCCCAGAAGTTCAGCCCGGACGGTCGATCCCTGGAGGTCTACGGCGGCTATGGCACAGGCAAAGGCCAGTTGCAACGCCCGTCGGCAGTGTCAGTGGACAACGACGGGGACGTATACGTCTGCGACTGGAAGAACCACCGGGTCAATGTCTATGGCAATGACGGCTTCTTCATCACCCAGTTCGTGGGAGACGCTCAGGTGATGTCCAAGTGGCACAGAGGGACCCTCGAGGCCAACGCCGACGTGTACAAGGCATGGCGGCGCGTGGAGAGCCAGGAGCCTGAATGGAAGCTGGCCATGCCCACCGGCATAGACTTCGACAAGGCCAGGAACCGCCTTATGATTACAGAGCCGCAGCGCCGCCGTATCCAGATTTACAACAAGGTCAAAGACTACATGGAACCCCAGTTCAACCTGTGATCCGCCGCCCTGAACGTTGAGGACTCGGACCCCATGACCATGGACCGGCAAAAGGAGGAAGACCTCCTCCGCATGGCTGTAGAGAATCCAGGCGTCTTGTCCCGCGACATTCCCACGGAAGCGCTCCACGTATCCAGCTACGATGAGGAGCCGACCAGATGGTTCCTGGAGTTCCTGGAAACCGGCCACACCGAATGGGTAAAGCGACGGGACGGACGCATGACCAAGTCTCGTGAACAGGTCCGCAGTGCCGCCATACTCCTGTGGCTCAGGGCGTGCAGGCTGTACAACTCACACCTTTTGGGACGGGACGACCCCGGCTGGGACCAGCCTTTCTTCTCCGATGAAGGGCTGTCCGAGCAGGAGTCCTCTTGAGCAGTGGGCCCGGGGACGAAACGCCCGACCCCAATCTGAAGCCTGACCTCCACACCGCGCCCAGCGCTCCCGGGCCTTCCGACAACTCTGTCTACACCGGCGTACCTTGGACTCTCACCTACACCGTCGCGGGGATCGCCGCCGTCATCCTGGCCGGCGTGGCCCTCCTGGTTCTCCATTGGATATACGAAAGTTCGATAGGGGACATCAGTCCAGCCGTCTCCCTGCTGGCGCTGGGAGGCGTGCTGGGAACGGTGCAGATGGTCGTTTCCTATTGGCTGGGCCCCCTGAGCTTCGGGCTGCCGCTAAGCTCCCTCGGACTGCGTCTGCCAACTCAAAGACCTCCGGCCCAGCTGGCATACACTATCCTGGCGTTGGGCGGAAGCATAGCGTTCATCGCCGTCTACACAGCGATTCTGAAAGCGGCTGGATTGGAGAGCCTCCAGCCTGAACAAGGGCTCGCCGAGGATGCAATTCTTGGCGGCGCGGGGGTTGTGGCCTCCGCCCTTATGGTTGTGATAATAGCTCCCTTTACGGAAGAAGTGTTCTTCAGGGGCTTCATCTTTCCGGCGCTGTACGCCCGTTTGGGGCTGGGGTGGGCGTTGGCCGCCAGCGGGGCGATTTTCGCCGTTTTTCACGTAGACCCAAAGGTGATGCTGCCCATATTCGTAACCGGAGCGCTGCTGGCCTGGCTCTATCACAAGACCAGTTCCATCTGGCCTCCCTTCATCGCCCACGCCCTCCAAAACGGTCTGGCCCTCGCCGTCACGATATAGCTTAGAGACACACCTCATTAGGCATCCCAGGCCGACTCATCCACCAATTCGAAGATGTCAAGGGCAGCGTTGAATGATTTCGCCTCTTCGGGGCTCCATGCACCGAACAGGTCGTCTAATGAAGAGCCTATCGCTCCCGGGTTTCCCTTGCCGTCCGTTAGACCGGCTCCCTTGCGGAGCAGCTTTAGAGCCGCCTGATTGAGAGAGGTTCCGTCACGCTTGGCGAGCCGACGGATGCTCTCTGCCAACTCTTCGTTGAAGCCTCTGGGGGAGGGGGCCTTGGTCTGTCGTAGGGGCGACCGGCGGTCGCCCAGGCCCATCCGAAAGCAGTTACTTGAAAGCTTGTCGAAGGGTGGTTCGACTGGCTCACCACGAACGGGGCAAACAAGGCATCTGGGTATCGAAAGACCCTGCTTGAAGCGGGGAATTGCGGAGCGGCGCTCCTTCATGTGATATACTGTCCGGTGACAATCGGCGACCGTCGCCTTTCATATATGAGTCAACCGCTCCTAACACCGTGTACGCCAGCAGGATCAAGAGCAAATTCCAGGAATTGGACCGGGAAGGCCGCACAGGCATAATTCTCTATGCCACGGTCGGCTATCCCGACATGGACGCCACCGAAGAATTGGTCCCGGCCCTGGCGGAGTCCGGCGCCGACATCATCGAGTTGGGAGTGCCCTTCAGCGACCCGTTGGCCGATGGGACCACCATCCAGGAGACAAGCCATCAGGCTCTCCTGAATAACGTGACGCTGGACGACTGCATAAAGCTGACGGCCAGGTTGCGGCCCAGAATGCCCGATACGCCCCTGCTTCTTTTTGGCTACTACAACCCCTTCCTTAGCTACGGGTTACAGAAGTTCGCCCGGGACTCCAACCAAGCGGGACTCGACGGCGTCATCGTTCCGGACCTGCCGCCCGACGAAGCCGGACCCCTGATGGACGAATGCCGGGCGGCGTCTCTTGACGTGGTGCATCTTCTAGCGCCAACCAGCGTCGACAGCCGGATTCAATTGGCCTGCGACAGCGCATCGGGCTTCATCTACTGCGTCAGCCTGACGGGAGTCACAGGCGTCAGGGAAAGCCTGCCGGAAGGGGTGTTCGACCTGCTCAGGAGAGTGCGGAAGCATACCTCTCTACCCCTTGCCGTAGGCTTCGGAATATCCCGCAGGGACCACGTGGAAGCGTTGAAAGGCCATGCCGACGCCGCAGTTGTCGGCAGCGGATTGATGAGGGTTGTCATGGAATCGCCCCGGAGCGAGATGGTGCAGCGGGCCCAGGAGTACGTCCGGGGCCTGAAGGGCGACAATATCCCGATCAGCGGGAGTCCGGCACCATGATGGCATGCCGAGGCATCAGAGGCGCTACGACGGTGACCGAGAACACGCGGGAGGCGATTTTTGCGGCCACCCGAGAGCTTTTCAACGAGATCGTTCAAGCCAACGATACGGAAAAGGAACAAGTCTCGGCGGCTTTTTTCACCACCACTTTGGACCTGAACGCAGCCTACCCGGCCACCGCGGTCAGGGAGATGGGCTGGGACACTACAGCCCTGATGTGCAGCCATGAGATCGACGTCCCGGGAAGTCTGCCGCTATGCATTCGCATATTGCTGCTGGTGAACACCGAGAAGCAACCGGCGGAACTGGTGAACGTCTATCTAAACGGGGCCGTAAACCTCCGGGTCCAGACGCTGGAGGCGTCCTGATCACCGAGTCAAGAGTCAATAACAGCCGGCAGGAAGGATAACCAACATGATCGTCGTAATGAGGAGAGACAGTTCCGAGTCGGACCTTGACCAGGTCCGGCGAAGAATCACAGGCCACGGATTGAACGCCCAGGTCTCGGAGGGGACCGAACGCACCGTCGTGGGTGTGTTGGGTTCCATCTTTCCCGAGCTCAAGGATGAACTGGCGCGAATGGACGGGGTGCTGGACGTGGTCCCCATATCCAAACCCTACAAGCTGTGCAGCCGGGAATTCAAACCCGACGACACCATCATCAAAGTGGGAGACGTGCCCGTAGGCGGCGATGAATTCGTGGTCATGGCCGGACCTTGCGCCGTGGAAGACGAGAAGCAGGTCATCTCCACAGCCCAGCTGGTCAAGGCCCAAGGCGCAACTATTCTCAGAGGCGGCGCATTCAAGCCCAGGTCTTCGCCCTACAGCTTCCGCGGAATGGGCGTTCAGGGCCTTCAACTCCTGGCCAAAGCCCGAGAGGAGACAGGCCTGCCGGTAGTCACCGAGGTCATGTCTCCCGAAGACGTGGAAATGGTGGCCCAATATGCCGATATGTTGCAGATAGGGACGCGAAACGCTCAAAACTTCACTCTGTTGGACGAAGTGGGCAAGGTGAGGAAGCCGGTCCTTCTGAAACGAGGCTTCTCCATGTCCTACGAGGAGTGGCTGCTGTCAGCCGAGTACATCCTGGCCGGAGGCAACCACGAGGTAATCCTGTGCGAGCGCGGCATACGCACCTTCGAAACGGGCACCAGGTTCACCCTTGACCTCTCTGCTATGCCGGTGATCAAGGACCTGTGTCATCTCCCCGTGGTGGCTGATCCCAGCCACAGCACCGGCAAGGCCAGTCTCGTAAGTCCCATGACCATTGCGTCAGTGGCGGCCGGGGCCCACGGTGTAATCGTGGACGTCCACCCCAATCCCAGTGTGGCAAAGTGCGACGGGGCCCAGGCGCTCACCTTCGACGCTTTCACCGAACTGATGCCGCAGGTCAAGGCCGTGGCCAAAGCGGTGGGCAAGGCCTCCGCGGCGGCCCCCGCCTGAATTCGGCGGCCATTCGCGGGCCGTTCAAGTTGACGCTCCATATACGCTATGCTACCATCCCAATCGTCGAGACCGAGCCGTGCTCACGTTACGTCGGCGCCATAAAGAGGCTCCCTATTAAAGGAGCCTCTAAAGTTATTAGATGACAATCAGAGACCAACTCCAACAACTGTCTCTCTCTCGAGACACCGCGGTTACGATAGGGACCTTTGATGGAGTGCATCTGGGCCACCAACACCTCATCAACGCCACAAAGGAAATGGCCGCAGCACGCGGACTGGAACCCGCTGTCCTGTCCTTCAGGAATGCTCCCAGGTCCGTACTGCAGCCCGACGCCCACGTGCGCTATATAACTCCCCTCGATGAACGGCTCAGGTTGATACGCGACCAGGGGGTGTCAGTGGTCGTTGACGTGGACTTCACCCGCGAAGTGTCCCAGATAAGGGCAGAAGATTTCGCCTCGCTGCTTCAAACGAACCTTAGGATGAAAGGTCTTGTGGTGGGGCCCGACTTCGCCATCGGCTACAGGAGGGAGGGCAACATCTCCACCCTGAAGCAGCTGGGGCTCAAGACGGGTTTCGACGTCGAGCAGATAGACCACGTCGACCTTGACGGAGAGGCCATTCATACCGGCGCCATACGGGAGCTTATCGCCCAGGGAAACGTGGAGAAAGCTTCCAGGATGCTGGGGCGTTCGTTCTCGCTGAGCGGGACCGTCGTCGAGGGAGACCGCCGGGGACGCACCATCGGGTTCCCTACCGCCAATCTATCCGTCGACGACGACATAGCCATACCCATGAAGGGCATCTACGCCACCTGGGCGGTTGTGGAAGGAAGACGGATAATGGCCGCCACCTGCATAGGATACAGGCCGACGTTCGGGATTCACGCCATGACCATCGAGGCCTTCATCCTCAACTTCGACGAGGACATATACGACAAGCCCCTGAGGCTTGAGTTCGTGCGAAGAATCCGGGACGAGCAGACCTTTTCCAGCGTCGAAACCCTGGTGGAACAGATGAAACTGGACATCGAGCGGACCCAGGACATCCTTTCCACGGCGCCGACGCTTGGCAAAGGCCCATGAACATGAGGTCCCATGCCGCTTGACGACCAAACCCTAGACCTGATTGCCGAAAGAGGCGTCAGCGAAATCATCGTCCGGGAAGAGTTCATTGAGCGGCTCCAGGGCGGCAAGCCCATGCGTCTGAAGATGGGGTTCGACCCCAGCCGGCCCGACATCCACCTAGGCCACGTGGTGGGCCTGAGAAAGCTCCGCCAATTGCAGGACCTGGGGCACCACGTCATCCTTATCGTAGGCGACTGGACGGCCCAGATCGGCGACCCCAGCGGCGAGTCGGCCACCCGCCCCATGCTCACCCACGACGAGGTTATCGCCAACGCCGAGTCCTACATGCGCCAGTTCTTCAAGGTCGTGGACAAGGACAGGACCGAAGCCATGTGGCAGAGCGAGTGGTTCGGTAAGTTCACCCTGGCTGACGTCATCGGTCTGACCGGCCGTTTCACAGTCGCTCAATTCCTTGACAGGGCCGACTTTGCCAAAAGGTTCCAGGCCCATCGGCCCATCGCCGTGACCGAACTGCTGTATCCCCTCCTTCAGGCCTATGACTCGGTGGTCATTGAATCTGACGTGGAGTTCGGCGGCACCGACCAGAAATTCAACCTGCTGGTGGGCCGCGAGCTGCAGGCGATGATGGGACAGACGCCGCAGCAATGCTTCATGGTGCCCATACTGGTGGGCACGGACGGCGTCCAGAAGATGAGCAAGAGCCTGGGCAACTACATCGCCGTGGAAGACCCTCCCAACGAAATGTACGGGAAGGTCATGTCCCTTCCGGACGAAGTGGTCATCGAATACTTCTCGTGGCTGACCGACGTGCCCACCACGGAGATAGAAGACATGGACCGGGCAATGGGCGCAGGTTCTTTGAACCCTATGGAGCCAAAGAAACGACTGGCGGCGGAGATAACGGCGCAGTTCCACAGTCCCGCCGAGGCCAGCGAAGCCCGGGCACATTTCGAACGCGTCGTTCAACAACGGCAGGCGCCGGAGCAGATGGACAGCTACGCCTTGAAGGGGCTGGACCAGAACGGCGCATCTTTCTCCATCGCCGACGTGCTGGTTGACGCCGCCGTGGCGGCCAGCAAGGCGGAGGTGAAACGACTCATCTCACAGGGAGCGGTCCAATTGGACGGCGAGAAAGTTGCATCTGACGACGTTCGCCTCCACCCCGGAAGCGTCTTGAAGATAGGCAGACGCAGGTACCTTAAGATAGAATCGCAGGAGTAGACTCAGGCAAGAGACCAATTTCCAGGAGGAAAAGTGAAGATACCCAAACAAAACCTCAGGACTCCAGGGCCGACCCCCCTTCCACAAGAGATTATTGATGTCATGGCCCAGCCCATGATCAACCACCGGGGCCCTGAGTTCAAGGAGATGCTCGAGCGGTGCACCGAGAACCTGAAAAAAGTGTTCATGACCCAGAACCGGATGTTCATACTCTCCTCTTCCGGCACGGGCGCTTTGGAAGCGGCGGTGGTGAACACCCTGTCTCCCGGCGAGAAGGCGCTGGCCGTGAGCATCGGGTACTTTGGAGACCGCTTTAGCGAGGTCGCTCAGATTTACGGCGCCGACGTAGTACGCATGGACGTGGAGATGGGACACGCCGCCGATCCCGACGCCATACGGCAGGCTCTCAACGACGACCCCGACATTTCCGCTGTGCTCATAACCCACAACGAGACTTCAACAGGCGTCACCAACGACATCGAATCCATCTCCAAGGTTGTAAAGGGAGAGTTCGGGAAGCTCTTTCTCGTTGACGCCATAAGCAGCATGGGGTGCGTGCCTCTGCCCACCGACGCGTGGAACGTGGACGTGGTCTGCACGGCGTCCCAAAAGGGGCTAATGGTCCCTCCGGGGCTGGCTTTCATCAGCATGAGCGGCGAGGCCTGGGCCGCCCGGGAACGGGCCTCCATGCCCCGTTACTACTTCGATTTAGAGCGGGCCGAAAGCTACCTGGAACGGGGTCAAACCCCCTGGACGCCCAGCGTGTCCATATTTTACGGTCTGGACGAAGCTCTGCGGATGCTGCTGGACGAAGGCATGGAAAACGTGTTCCTGCGCCACCGTCACATAGCGGAATACACCCGCAGCGGCCTGAAAGCTCTTGGACTGGAGATGCTCGCTGCGCCTTCTCACGCTTCGGACACCGTGACCTCGGTGAAAGCTCCTGCGGGAGTCGACGTAGGGCAGCTGTCCTCGATAATGCTGCGAGAACATTCCGTGGTGCTGGCCGGAGGTCAGGGGACCCTCACGGGCAAGATATTCCGGGTCGGCCACCTAGGACGCGTGCCCGAAAGCGACATCGATGAAGTCTTGAGCACATTGAATACAACTTTGGAACAGCTGGGCTTCCAGCCGGCGGCCGCGGCAGCCGGACAGTGACGGTGGCCAGGGTACTCATCTCCGAACCCCTGGACGCGGAGGGGGTCGAGCTGCTGAAGCGGCAGGCCGACCTGCAAGTGGACGTGAAAACCGGTCTGTCCCACGACGAGTTGGTCCAGGTCATTGGAGACTACGAGGCCCTTATAGTGAGAAGCGGCGCCCAAGTGACCGAAGAAGTCATCCGGGCCGGCAAGAACCTCCAGGTCGTGGCCAGGGCCGGCGTCGGAGTGGACAACATCGACATGGACGCCGCCACTTCCCACGGAATAGCAGTGGTCAACGCACCCACGGGCAACACAATCGCAGCGGTGGAGCATACTCTGGCGTTAATGCTGGCTCTGTCCAGAAACGTCCCCCAGGCCCATGAATCGTTGAAGAGCGGAGCGTGGAGCCGGAGCGCCTTCATAGGCGTCGAAATCAGGAACAAGGTCCTGGGCATCGTGGGCATCGGCAGAGTCGGGTCCGAGGTTGCCCGCCGCGCCCAGAGCTTCAGCATGAGGGTCCTGGGATACGACCCCTTCATCAACCCGGAAGCGGCGCGTCTGTTGGGGATCGAGCTTACGTCCCTGGACAACCTGTTCGCCGAGTCGGACTTCATCACCCTGCACACGCCGCTGACGGCAGGAACTCACAACCTGATAAACGAGGAGAGCCTGGCCAAGGTGAAACCCGGGGCCCGCCTCATCAACGTGGCCCGAGGGGAGCTTGTGGACTCCGAGGCTGTCCGCAAAGCGTTGGATGAGGACAGGCTCGCCGGCGCCGCCGTGGACGTATTCGCCAACGAACCTCCCGACGAGGACGAGCCCCTGATAAACCATCCGAAAGTCATAGCGACTCCCCACCTCGGAGCATCTACGAGAGAAGCCCAAAGGGAGGTCGCCATCGAGGTGGCGGAACAGGTCATCGCAGTGTTGGAAGGGACTCCGGCCCGCAACACGGTCAACGCTCCCTTCATGCCGCCGGAAGTCCACGCCGTTGTCGCACCCTTCATCCCCGTGGCCGACATTCTGGGCCGGCTGCTTACGTCGCTTGCGGAAGGCCAGTTCCTCGGGGTCACCATCGGCTACCAGGGCGAAATCGCCAATCATGACACAACCCTCCTGAGCTCAACGGCGCTGACCGGGCTTCTGGGGCAGGTTACGGACGCCAGGGTGAACCAGATCAACGCTCCTCTCATAGCCCAACGGCACGGGTGGAAGGTGAGCGAGAACAGAGACACCCACGACCAACACCACGGAAGCCTGATCACCGTCACGCTGAACACCACGAGCGGCGGGCTGACCCTCGCCGGGGCTTCACTGCGCGACGAGGTGCATCTGGTCAGGGTAGACGACTATTGGCTGGACATCACTCTCACAGGGGTTTCCTACTTGCTGTTCGTAGAGCAGCAGGACAAGCCCGGCTCCATCGGCGCCGTAGGGGCCATCGCCGGGCGCAACGACATCAACATCAGCTTCATGCAAGTTGGACGGCTGAGCCCCAGGGGACGGGCGATGATGATCATAGGACTGGATGACCCGGTCCCTCCCCACGTACTCGATCAGATAAGAGATTTGGAGCAGATCGACACTGCCAGGCTTGTGAAGCTCTAAGCAAGGAGGCGCTTTATGGGACGTTTGGACGGCAAGGTGGCGTTTGTTTCCGGGGGAGCCAACGGCATGGGCGCCACGGAAGTCAAGATCATGGCCGCAGAAGGGGCAAAGGTGGCTTTCGGAGACCGAGCGGAGGAGCAGGGCAGACAGGTGGAGGCGGAGGTCAAAGCCCAGGGCGGCGACGCTCTGTTCATCCACATGGACGTAACCGTAGAGTCGGACTGGGAACGGGCGATTGAGGAAACCGTCGCCAAATTCGGCAGGCTGGACATACTCGTAAACAACGCCGGCATCAGCCGGAGTTCCTTCTCCGACCACGACAGCGTCGCGGGCTGGGACATGCTCTGGAGCATCAACGCCACCGGCGTATTCCTCGGCACAAAACACGCAGTCCCAAGGATGGAAGCGGTCGGCGGAGGCTCCATCGTCAACATTTCGTCAACGGCAGGCTTGAGAGGTTCCGCCGGCGGACACCCCGGATACAACGCCTCCAAGGGCGCCGTCAGGATGTTCACCAAGGCTATGGCAGCGCGCCTCGGCCCCTCCAACATCAGGGTCAACTCGGTGCATCCGGGGAGGATGCCTCCCATGAGCTCTTCGACTCGGTCCGAAACGGAACTGGAAGCGCAAGCCGAGACCTGGGCCTCCAGGACTCCTCTGCGCAGATCGGGCAGGTCCGAGGAGGTAGGCACGGTGGTGCTGTGGCTTGCGTCGGACGAGTCCTCCTACGTCACAGGGGCCGAAATCCCGGTTGACGGCGGCAACACATCCATTTAATCGGCATTTAGCCGGACATATAGTTGGTCTCTGATGGTCCTGATAAGGCAAGCAACCGCCCGGCTCCGTCTGTTCCTGGCTGAAATCTCAGCCAAGGAGGACGACGTCAGCTCCTTGATTCGCCAGTTCAGGACCCAGAAAGAGAGGCTTCCCAGGCAGGCCATCTATGGCAGGACGACTCTGGATGCGGTCCTCTCTGCCATGTCTGAGATCGAAGAGCGTCTGGAGCATGCCCAGGCGGTGCATAGACACCTGACGGCCATCAAACGGAAGGCCGTGGACGAGTTGGCGGCGCTGGAACTGACCCGGCAGGTGGAAGAGGCCAAAGACAATCTCAGACAACTGACCGCCAGCGGACCGAGCGGCCTCTCCGACGACGAACTCAACTCTGAGATAAGGCGTCTCAAAGAGTTCATCGCCGAGAACTCCAAGAGGGCTGAACGCGCGATAACCGACGGGCTCAGGGAGAGCGAGGCATCCTAGAGGGCGTCGTCCAAGGGGTTCATCACCAGGCCGGTAGCCAGCTTGGGAAAGAAGAACGTAGACTTTGGAGGCAGCCTCAGCCCCTGGTCCATGATGGTCTCGAACAGGTCCAACGGAAAGGGTTTCAGCAGGAACCCCATCTGACAGCCGCCTCCCCTCGCCATCCGTTCCATCTCCTCTACGTCGTGAACGTACTCCACGTGCTCGCCCAGCGCCTCCCCCAAAAGCGGACTCAAAACATGCCGCTCCAGTATCCACGCCTCGGATTGGGCCAGCGGCCCCCGGGCTACCGGGTGAACCGTGTTCCTGAACGTAAGCAGGCTGTTACCGGTTTCCGTGGGATCGAATAGCCCCACCGCCAGGCGGCCCTTGCCCGACTCGGCTACTTCCGCTTCCAATCCCTCCAAACCCAGGCCGCCATCCACCGGCAGCCATTCGAAGGCATCTCTTAACTTTTCCCGAATTCGTTCCAGGCCGTCTTGGTCCAGGCCCCCCACCGTCCTGTGGTATGGGAGGACACAGAGCCCTGGATCGTCAAAGTCTATGAGGCCCATCATCACGAAGTCCCAGGGGGCCGGAGGGGAACCTCCGGACTCCTCGGACATGGCCCGCCGGTAGTTCAACGCGGTCTCGTACCTGTGGTGCCCGTCGGCAATATAAAGGGGCCGGTCGGATAGGGCGCCCTGGATTCTCCCTATGTCCCCGGGGCTGTCCAATCGCCACATGGCGTAGTCCTGGCCTCCGGCGTCGGTGAACTCCGCCAGGGGTTCTTTCGCCGACGCGTCCGCCAAAATGGACGGAACCTCGCCCGACGGGTCCCGGTACAGGCACATGATGGGGCTTATGTTGGTCCGTGCGGCGGAAATCAACGCCAGCCTGTCCTCTTTATCGGCGTCGCGTGTGTATTCGTGGGGCAGCACCACGCGCTCGTCGTATTCAGCCAGACGCACAGCGGCCATCAGCTCGAACCTCAACGTTCGCCTGCCCCCTATGTGGAACCCGTGCCGCACAAGGTAAAAGCTGGGGGATGACTCCCGCTGCAAGAGACTGCCGTGGACCCACTCTTTCAGCAGGCTTGCGGTGCGCGTGTAGCGATTGTCGGACTGGGTGTCGGTGGGGAGCCTCTTCCCCGCCTCCAAACGCACGACGTTGTGGGGACTCCGGCTGTACAGGGACTCTTGAAGCTCGGGAGAGATGGTGTCAAAAGGGGGCGCGATTATGCCCGACAGACTTCCGACGATGTCCGGGTTGTATCTCAGGCCCCGAAAGGGGCGCACTTCCGCCATGACGTTCCGAGAGCCCGGCCCTAGAGTACGACCTCGCTGATTTGGAAGGCCGGCTTGACGTCGGTGTAGTTCTTGGTGTCTCCCAGAATCTCGCGGGCCGCCGAGATGAATGCGTTGTGTACGTCCTCGACAGTGTTGAAGACTATTCCGGCGATGACGTGGAACCGGGGCGGGGCGTTGGGGTCGGTGTCGGAGATGCCCTTGTCCACGTTCATCTCGACCAGTCCCAGAGACTCCAGCAGTCCTTTGACCATGGGAATATGGTTGTTCATGTAGTATTCGTGGTCAAAACTCGAACCTTCGTCGTTGGGGAAAAGCATTGTGACGCGGATCATCTCGTTCTCCTCATGAGGTTTCCGGCGCTTGGGCCCGGCAAATTATAGCACAGGGCAGGGGGCCTCATTACTCCAGAACGTCCCCCTCCAAAAGCTCCAGGCGCTTCTCTTCAGAGTATCCAAGAAGCTCCTTGAGCACATGCTCGTTATGTTCACCGAGAAAGGGCGCGCGATGACGCACTTCTCCGGGTGTGTCGCTCAGTTTCCAGGGGATGCCCGGTATCCACTCCGCCCCAACCATGGGGTGGTCCATCTCCACGAACACGCCCCGCTCATGGCTTTGGGGGTCGGAAAACTGGTCTTCGATATTCATCACCGTCATGGCCGCCACGCCGTGGCTCTGAAGGACCTCAGTGACCTCTTCAGGCGTTCTCCGGGCCGTCCACTCACCCACCATGCGGTCCAGGTCGTGCACATGCTCCAGCCTTGAGTAATGGTCGGCAAACCTCCGTTCCCTGGTCCAGTCAGGGTCGCCCAAAGCTTCACAGAAACGCAGCCATTCCTCCTGGTCCTTTACGGCAATCGACACCCACCGGTCGTCGCCGGCGCAAGGATAGTTGCCGTGGGGCGCCATCACCGCATGTCCGGCGTCCAGGTTGGTCCGGCTGCGGCCGTTCATGTCGTAGTCCATGAAGGCCTCACCCAGAAGGCTCACTGCCGCCTCAAGTTGGGCCAGTTCCAGGCGCTGGCCCTGTCCCGTGTTCCTGCGGTGATGGATTGCTGCCATGAGGCCGATTGCCGCGCTCAGGGATGCGACCACATCGCCCCAAGCGCCCTGAATCTGGCCGGAGAGCAGTCCGTCGGGACCTGCTCCGTCGCTGTCCGGGGCGTATCCTATGAGTCCCATAAGCCCCGACAAGGCTGAGGTGATGGACGCGTACGCCAGCACGTGGCGCAGCGGGCCTTCCTCGCCGACTCCCGGCATTGAGACGGTGATGATGTCGGGGTTGACGGCCTTCAGAGCCTCGTGCCCTACGCCAAGTCTGTCCATGACACCGGGTGCGTTGTTGTTCAAGACCACGTCGCTGATGCGGGCCAGGTCATGCACCACGGCTACGCCTTCAGGCTTCCTCAAGTCCACGGTTATACCCATCTTGTTGCGGTTGATGCAGTGAAACAGGGGCTGGAGCTCGGGCCACTGGCCTCTGTCCCCTCCTGCAATGTCCTCTCCCACTATAGGGCGCCCCCTTCTGGTGCCGTCCAGACGCGTCCTGGTCTCCACCTTGATCACCTCAGCACCCATGTCTGCGAGAAACTGGGTGACCAGAGGCCCGGCAAGGACGTTCCCCAGGTCGATGACTCGGTATCCCGCCAGAGCCTGCCCTGAGCTAGCCGAAGGGGCCTGCATGGCGTTAGACCACTCCCGCCATGCGGAGCCTGCCAAGTCGAGCTTTATCGACTCCCAGGCGGCCGCACAGTATTTCCTCGTTGTGCTGCCCCAGGGTTGGGGCGGGGCCTCCTATATTTCCAGGTGTCTCGGACAACCGGAAGGGCGACCCCGGGTGCCTGAGCTTCCCCGCCGTTGGATGCTCCACGTCCACGAAATAGCCCCGTGCGTTCAGATGCTCATCCTGGGCTACGTCTTCGATGGTGCGCACCGGGGCGCAGGGAACTTTGGCCTCCATGCAAAGCTCGAATATCTCCTGTTTGGTTCGTTCTTTGAACCAGGGCGCTATCAACGCCTCGGACTCGTCGGGATACTCCTCTGCCATGGCCCTGCGGTTCCTATACCTCTCCTCCTGCTGCCACTCGGGGTCTCCGATGAGCTTCAGGAAGTTGAAGTACTGCTCGATCCTGAGGGGGTAGAGGCAGACGAACCCGTCCTTGCATTCCATGATGGTGTTGGGGAAGTAGGCTTCACCGCCGCGGCGTCCCTTGCGTGTGCCTGCCACGCCTCTGTAGATGAAATTCGGCAGGAAGTATACGAAGGAAATAAGCGAGCCGAGCGCCTGGACGGAACCCACGTCCACCCATTGGCCTTTGCCTGATGCGTCCCTGGATGACAGCGCGATCAGGGTGGCCAATACGGCCGCAAGCCCGCCCATGTAGTCAGACTGGGAGTAGGGTATGGCCAGAGGATGACGGTCGGGCATCCCGATTCCGATGCTGATTCCCCCGGCGGCCTGTATGTTTATGTCCTGGCCGGCGTATTCCTTCATGGGGCCGGTGCGTCCGTAGGGCGTGACCGAGGTATAGATCAGCCTGGGGAAGCGCTCATGCAGGCTTGCGTAGTCCAGTCCCAGCGACTCCAGCTTGCCGGGGCCGGAGCCCTCGACCAAGATGTCGGCGTCTCCCAGAAGCTTGAGGAACAACTCCCTTCCCGTAGGGGTCTCAACGTCCAGGGTTATACCCAGCTTCCCCGTGTTCAGGAAAAGGTAGAGGCCGCTGGCCTCGAGGTTGGGAACGTCCATAGGGAAGGGGCCCTGTCTCCTGGAAGAATCTCCCCTTGGGCCCTCGACCTTGATGACCTCGGCGCCAAGGTCTCCCAGGACCCTTGCGGCAAAGGGAGCGGAGATGTAGTCTCCCAACTCCACGACATTCAGGCCGGATAGACTCCCCGTGGACATCAGGACCGCGCCTGCGCTCCCGGCAGCGTGAACTGGTCGAACCGCACGAAGTCAGGGGCCAGGTCCACCTCACGGGACACCAGCGCTGCCTTGGCGGAGCCGGAGGCCGTTATTTCGCCCCACTGGTTCTCGCACCACACCTCCAGGTCAACCAGGGGTGAGCCGTCCACCATGGCCTTGCCGGTCACCTTGCCCTTGCACCAGGTGGTGTCATAGATGAAGTTTGGCCGGGTGAGCCGGACGTTGAGCGCTTTGAGAAAACCCAGGTTGCCCATCCAGTTGGTGACCATGTTTTCGATCCAACACACCCTCTGGATTCCCGCGTCATGGGCGAAGGGGAAACCGAACTCCTGCGCCACGCTGTCCTTGATGAGAGACGCGTCCCAAGAGTCGGGCATGCCCGTCGTCGGGTCCCAGTAAACGTCGGCGGGATGACGACGCCAATGGTCCAGGAAGTACCCGAAGCTTATCGTCCCGCGGACCATGTCCACGAAGTTGAGCATGTCATCGCTGGAAAGCGGCCCCTTGACTACGGTGGAAATCGGGTCTCCCTGCTGGACTTCCTCCCAGTACCGGGGCACGTCTCCCCTTATCTCTTCTTCTTCATAAGCCTTGTCGATGGCTTCCAAGTCATCGGGAGTATAGCGATAGCGGCCGATGCTCATGTACTTGCCCTGTTCCCTGGCGGGATTCCTTGGCGCCCGCAGCATGTAGACAGTGGCCTTGGCGACGGTCTCGGCGTCCTGGTTGGTGTAGACCACCTCTCCCGTCTGGACCGCCATAGGGCCGCAGAACTCTCCGGTCTTCTTCTGGACATCCAGCAGTCTTGCCGTGGCCTTTATCCTGTCGTGGACGATGATGGGCCTGTAGAACTCCCAGTCGGCGCCGCCGTAGATGGACTGAATCCCCGGCAGCTTGGGAGCCACGAACGTGTCGTCGAAGCAGTGGAGGCTGGAAGGGTGGGACTGGAGGCTGCCGAAAAGGTTGGTGGAAACCAGCTCCTCCGACATGTACAGGGGGTTGCGGCTGCCGATGGAAAGGCCGAACCGGATGATCATCTCCTTGCCGGCTTCCGTCCATCGCGGTTTCCGCCGAAGCTCCACGCCTATCAGCTTCCTGGCCTCTTCTAGGGCGTCGTCGGTCAGGTCCGGGTAAAGGTTCTCAGGCATTGACAGTCTTCCTTCAGTTCAAGCGGTTCTAGGCTTGTTTTCTTATTGGATTCCCTTGGAAGGCAGCACAACCTCCATGCGGCAATTGCCGGTCGGCTCTCCTCGTTGGTTCTGACAGGAGCTCCGGGTCTCTATCAAGTGTACGCCGCCTTCTATCCACTTGCGCACTACTTCCCCGTCGATCCAGGTTGTGTCTCCCTCGATGTTGAAGCGGCGCAGGTCATGGTAATACTTGCGGACATAGGCGTGGTCGCTCATCCAGTTGGTGACCACCTGCCCCAGCCACGAACCTCTCTGCGGCCCCAGGTCGTATATGCCAGGCAGGGCGATAATCTTGGCCATCGTGTCTTCCCAATGGCCGCGGTGGGGATGGTCGGGCACACCGGTCTCAGGGTCCGGTTCGGCAAAGGCGCTGTGCTTGCGGAAGGCGCTCCAGCGGTAGTAATGGTTGCCCCCGGGGCTGGCCCCTATGCCCGTGTTGAAGGCGTCGAACCGGCCCGCTCCGAAAATTATCTCCACCACCCTCAACGGCCCGCGCACTATCCCAGGAAACTTCTCTCCTTCTTGTACGTCCTCCCAGTAGCGGGGCTCCGAGCCTCTTATCTCCTCATTCCGGTAGGCGTCCCAGATGGTCTGCAGCTCTTCTTCCGTGTATTTTGGCTTTTCCACTCCCTTGAACCGGTCCCGTTCCCGGGCGGCTTGCCGCTCGGTGCGGATGCTCCATGCCTTGGCCGTAGCCACCGCCTGTCCGTGCTGGTTCACGTAGAGGGTCTGGGCGTATTGTATAGCCATGTGGCCGGCGTACTGGCTGGACTTCTCCACAACGTCGTAGGGACGGTAGGAAGCGCTGATTATGTCGCCGGGCCGAACAGGCTGGCAATGCTCCCACTCCGAACCGCCGTAGAAGCTATGGACGCCGGGGAAACCCCCCAGGTTCGTCGCGGTGGGGGCCCGCACAGTCCACAAGAAAAGCGGACTGCCTATCACGGAGCCGTAGCTTGTGGTCTTGCCGTACTCCTCGTCGCAGTAGAGAGGGTTCCGTTCCCCCATGCCCGTGGCGTAGGTCCGAATGGCGTCGGCTGTTATCTCCCCCACGTGCCTGATGCCGTGGTAGTAGACTCCAAGCCGTGACTTTATCCTGTCGATGCCCTCTTGGGTTATATGCCCGTATGAGCCCTGGTCTGAAGTCGCCATTTGTATCCGCCTCCGGTTCTAGCTAACCGCCCCTGCTTCCATCAGGCGGTCCACCTCGTCGGATGGGATGCCCAGCAGCCCTTCCAGTATGGGCCTGTTGTCCTCACCTGGGAAGGGTGCATGTCGGGAGGCCCTGGGCCTCTTCCCATCCAGCACATAGGGCGCCCTGATTACCGTGTATTCGTCGCCGTCATTGTCGGTTATCTTCTGGGAGAATTCCCGCGCTTTTAGATGCGGGTCCTCGAACAGGTCCTTGGCGCTGTATGAAGGGGCGGCAGCCACTCCTTCACGCTGGAGCATGGCCATGAGGTCGAATGGGTCATAGACGGCCGTCCACTCTCCCAACAGCGTGTCCAAAGCGTCCTGGTTTTCCCATCGGAGGTTCTGGTCGGAGAACCTGGCGTCCGCCATCCAAATCTCTTTCCCAGCGGCCCTGCACAAGCCTTCCCATTCCTCCTGAGTCGCCACGGCTATGGTAATCCAGGCGTCCTCTCCCGCGCAACGATACGCTCCATGAGGCGCCATGACATGGTCGCGGTTCCCGGTGCGGGCGTTGGCGTTCGTCTCCGAGTCCGGCCCGTTGAGTTCTGCGTCCAGCACGTACTCGCCGACCATTGCCGTCGCCACGTCCCTGGAAGCCAGGTCTATGTACTGGCCTTTGCCCGTGGTGCGGGCGTGGTAGACTGCCGCCAGTGCGGAGTAAGCCGCAGCCTGTCCGGCCGTGTAGTCCACCACCAGGCGCAGCTCAGAAGGTATCCCGTCGGAGTACCCGGTCACGTGAGACCAGCCGCCCATCGTCCCAAATATGGGTGCGAACCCCACGTACTTGGAGTAGGGGCCTTCAGAACCCAGGGAGGATGAGGACACCATCACCAGGTCGGGCTTCATTCGGGACAACTCGGCGTAGCTGAGGCCGAAACGCTCCATGGTGCCTGGCCGGAAGTTTTCCATCACCACGTCGCAGACAGAAATCAACTCCCGGGCCAGGGAGGCCCCTTCGGGCGACTGTAGGTTCAGGGTCAGCCCCAGCTTCCCGTAGTTCAGGTAACGGTCCACGTCGGCCGCGCGCCGTTGGGGGAAGCCGCCCCTCGCCCTGGCCGAGGCTATCTTTATCACTTCGGCCCCCAAAGAGGCCAGCAGCAGCGTACTGTAAGGTCCCGCGGCGGCCCAGGTGAAATCGGCCACGCGCACATTTCTCAGGGGGAGGCTGTTCGTCAAGGCTCAGATAACCCCTGTCTGCTTAAGCCGGACGATTTGCCCTGGATCGTAGCCCAGCAGCCCGCCGTAGACGTCCATGTTGTGCTGCCCCAACTGAGGAGCGGGACCCCTGTTGAGCCAAGGCGTCTCGGAGAAGAGGGCGGGCGATGAAGGCGCTCGGTGGTTCCCCACCACCGGATGCTCCGCCTCGGCGTAGAATCCCCGGTAGTCCGTCTGCGGGTCGCCAAGCATCTCCTCCATCGTGTAGACCGGGCCCGCGGCACAGCCTTCCGCCTGAAGCCAATGGTATATCTCGTCCCGGGTGTGGTTCATGGCCCACTCTTCCACCAGGTCGTCAATCTCGAAGCGCCGGGCAATGCGGGAATCGTGGTCGGCGTACTTCTCGTCCTTGGCCCACTCCGGGTCTCCCATGACCCGGAGCAGCCCTTCCCACTGGCGCTGGGCCGGCAGGAGCATCTCCCAATAGCCGTCTTTGCACTTGTAGAGGCCGCCGACGTAGTGGTACAGGTGACGGTGGCGGCGGTCTTCCATATAGCCCCGGTCGGGCCACTGGCAAAAGTCGGCGGCGTTGAGGTTGATAAGGGTCTCCTGGGCCGATACGTCCACGTGCCGGCCCTCGCCGTCAATCGTGCGGCCCAGCATTGCCGCCATAGTGGCCAGGGCGGCGCTCAGCCCCACCTGGTATTCGCCGATGTAGCCGCCTATCTTTATGGGTTCGCGGTGGGGATAGAGGCGGTCGGCCAGCCTGCCGCCGGGAAGCATCCAACCGTCGCCGCCGGAGTGGTAGTTGTTCAGGTAGTAGGCCTTGTAGTCTTTGTAGGGGCCGGACCGCCCAAAGGACGTTATCGACGTGCAGACCAATGCCGGAAATTCTTCCCGCAGGCTGGCCGGATCTATTCCGGCCGCCTCCGCCTCGGCCAAAGGCAAGTCCTCTATCACCAAGTCCACCTGGCCCAACAGCCGGTGCAATATCTCCCGGCCCTTAGCGGCGGTGACGTCCAGCGTGATGCCCCGTTTGTTGTTGTTCAGATAGATGAACAGCAGGCTGCTGTCCTGCCCGGGGGAGCCGTTGAAAAAGGGGCCGCGAGACCGGGAAACGTCTCCTCCGTCGGGCGGCTCAACTTTAATGACGTCAGCGCCCATGTCGGCAAGCAGTTTGCCGCAGTAGGGGCCGGCGACGAAGGAGCAAAGCTCCAGCGCTTTGATTCCGTCGAGAGCTCCTGGATGCATGGCTGTTCCGACTTCCTCAGATGTGACAACGTTTTAGAGCAGGCCGGTGAACGAGACGCCGGCCTGCTCTTTCATGTCGATTTCTAACGGGGCCTACCCGCCATTCATGCGTTGGCTTAGGAACTCCCCGATACTGTCAACCGCCTGCTGCGCCTCGGGTAAAACGGGGGCCCAGTTGTGCCAGACGTGGGGCATGTCGTCCCACACCTCCAGCGTCGCTTCAACTCCCGACGCCTTGGCCTTTTCCACCAGCCGGGTCGAATCGTCCAGCAGAGTTTCGATGGAACCGACCTGGACGAGCAGGGGCGGCAGCCCCGTCAGGTCGCCGAACAGGGGAGACGCCAACGGCGCCGTCGGATCGGCGGAGCCGTAGTATAAACCGGCCATATCATCGAGGCGCTCTTTGCTCACCGTCGGGTCCGACTCCGCATTGGTCTTCATCGAGTCTCCCGACTGGGTCAAGTCGGTCCACGGGGAGATGCAGACTCCGGCTGCGGGCATGGGCAGCCCGTAATATCGCAGGGCTATGAGAGTGGCAAGGGTGAGCCCGCCGCCCGCCGAATCGCCTGCGATAGCCATCTTAGAGGGCAGGTGTCCGGTGGACAGGAGCCATCCATAGGCCGCCACCGAGTCTTCCACTGCCGCCGGAAACGGGCTCTCCGGGGCGAGACGGTATTCTAACCCCAACGCACAGATTCCCGCCGCCTTGGCTATCCAGGATATGGTGGACCGGTGACTCCTCATGGAACCCTGCACGTATCCGCCGCCGTGAAGATACAGCAGCGCCGAGTTGGGTGGGTTCCCTTCGTAGGCGATCCACTCCGCCGGGGCTCCTCCCGCCGAAACCCGGTTGACCTTTACGTCAGAGCCGATGGGAAACAGGTCCTTGCGGGCGTCCGACATGGCTCGAGCGTCGTCGATGTTCGTGCTGTCGGTGGTGGGGCGGTTGCGGAGTTTCTGGAGCACTTCTTCCAGTTGAGGGCTAGCCATGGCGTTCCCTCCTAAGGTTGATTCCCGCTGATTGCCTATGGGGTCCAAGTCTCGAGCGTCGTGCCGTCCGGCAGCGTCCAAGACTGCAAATCGGGCTAATTATACCACAGGGCACGGTAGACCTTGACCTCCGGATTCTCATACCAGACCTCGGTCAGGCCCTGTTCTTCATAATGCGCGAACTTTTCCAGGCCGGAGGCCGGATAATAGACCTCTTCCAGTTGGCCGACGATGATGTACTTCACGTCGTACCGCTCCATGAGGTCCAGGGCCCGTTGACTATTCGAAGTGGTGTATATCTCGTCGACGTGGGACACTCGTTCCACTACGGTCTCCCTGTATTCCATCCTCTGCTGCTCCTGGTGCCAGCCCCAGCCCATGACTGCAGGCAACCCCGTGTATATCGAGTAGCGCGCGCCCCAGCGGTACTGCGGAGTCCACGCCTCCAGGATCACCGGCGAACCCTGAACTTTGTCCTGGAGTTCTCGGATGGCTTGATAGTCCCAGTTCAGGACCAGAAGTTGGTCTTTCTCCCAGTGCACAGCGTTTTCCATGTACGCGGCCCCGTCCAGCGTCCTGTCGTCCGTAAGGAAGCGGTCTCCTATCCGGTGCCACGTGCCCAGGACTGGATAGATCATGGTGGAAACAAACAGAAGTAGGACTGCTGCCATCCAGACAGTCCTCCAACGCCAGGGAGACTTCAGACCCCGAAGACTCAGTCCGGCCTGGGACGCCAACCGCCACAGCAGGAAGGCCGAAGCCATCGCCAGCAGCGTCCAGACCGCCAGGTAGTGCTTGAACAGGGTGTTCATACGTCCGATGTCGTCCTGCACCCTGATGAACTCCACGCCAAAGGCCACCAGCAGCGCCAGTAAAGCCAACGCCAGGGGAAAGACGACGTAGGGCGCGGTCTCCCTCTCAGCGGTGAGAATCCGTCTGACGCTCCATAAAAGCGCGGCTATGAACAGCACGATGACCGCCGCCGTCCAGAACCCTGTCACGGCTGTATACACGAACAGCAGCAATGCAACGCCGCCCGCCAAAGCCGTCCAAGGCCCGGCGCCGGACTTCTTCGGGCCGCTTTCGGCCGGCTCATCAACCATAGACCCGCCGGAAGCTCTCACAAGTCTGCGGAACAGGCCTCTGACGGACATGACCACAGGCGTCCAGCCGACGTAGACCAGAAAGCTGCCCACTATGAACAAGAACAGCCCGTGTATGCCCAGGAAATTAAGCAGCGGGGTCTGCCACTTGGCGGCCACAATCCCCGTCGGGAACGGGTGGTAATTGTTGTGGAAAGGCAGGAAGGCCAGCACGCTCAGCAGCCCCACAAGGACCGCCGCCCCAAGGAATACGCCTGCCCTCTCCGACAGGCGGCCCTGACGGAGATAAGCGCCAAGTCCCATCGAACCGACCGAAAGAATGAGAAAGGTCGGGTAGTCCCACGAGTTGATGGCCCACAAAGCCCCTACGGCGACAGCCAGAACGACGGCGGCGGGCAGCAGTCGGCGCACGGCGCCGTCTCTAATGCCCAGAAGAAGGTTGAACGCCAAAGCGACGGCCAACAGTGTGAAGGGTATGGCGATCATGTGGGCGTGCAAATCGGCGAACAGAAAGCTGAAGAACGGGAACTCGGTGATGTGGGGACTGATGTCAACCCACGAGCCGAACTTCTCGGGAATCCAGAAGGTCAGGGCCGACGGACTCACGTCGTCCAATACGGGGATCATCCGGCTGCTTTTCCAGAAGTCCGCCAGGAAAGTAAGCGACGGGTAGGGAGCGCCGTGGAATATCGTGTTCCAACCTCCTCGGACTACCTGGCCAATGGAACCCAGATTGCCAATGACGGCAACGAAAGCCGCCGCCAACACTCCGGCTCCCACGCCGTGCCAAGGGACGCTCCGGCGCCAAGCGTCCCGCCATGACATGACGCTTCCGGCGGGCCTCTCCTCAAGGGGCGGTTGGTCTGATAATCCCCCGACGGACGCCGCGGCCCGTTTGAAGCCGGTCACCAGGTTGAAGACAATTGAATAGGCGCCCGTGATTGTCAGGGAGAACAGCAAGGGCACCGCCAGGTTGTACGCAACCGACGGGACAATCCCCGTGGCCTTCACCAGCGTGGCGACGATAAACTGCCCCCAGTAGTAGTAGTTCAAATATCCGCCTGCAAACCAGGGGTCGTAGGGAGGCATCACAGTGGACCGCAGGACTGCGTTGAGGTACGCAAAGTCCATGGGCTTCTCACCGCCCCTGTAGAAGTGCCACAAGTCGGGGTTGGCCCAGCGCACCGCCGTGAAGGCGAGAAAGGCGACGAGAAACAGGACCTCTCCAACAGCCAGCAGACGCCAGTGGCTGACTATGAAGTCCTTGAAGTCCCTCCACCGGAACGCCAGAGTCAGTCCAGACAGCGTAGCCATCACAAGCAGGCCGATAAGCGCCGAGTAGCGGGAGAAGTGCACCCACTCGAGGCTGGCCAGCAGCCACGCCACGTAGGCCACTCCCAGGATTCCCAGCACACGGGCCAGGATTACGCCCCGGTCAGGCAGCCATCTGAATACGAATACCGACAGAGGCAGAGCTGCAATGTAGATAACCTCCACCAGCAGCAGCCACGCGAGGATGGGGACCGCATTGGTCCAGCTGTCCCGTTTGATGATGTCGGACCATGTGCCGCCCTCTCGCTGCGCTGCCCTGTCTTCGTCGTCGAGAAGGAGAGGCGTCTCCTCTTCCGGGGAGTCGATGCGGAGGCCGGGCCCGCCCAGGAGCAAGCCCAAAAGTCGGTCGCTGGAATAGCCTCCGACGTTTTGGAACAGCAGGACTCTGGGGTGGTCGTAGTTGACGACGTTTTCGTCCGCATATCCCAGGTTGAAGGTCACCGGCGCCGGCGCCGATTCTTTGATCAAAGCGGGTTCGGGCACGCCCGCCCTTCCGAAGGGGTCGTCCACGAAAGCGACGCCGAACAGGTTGGGGTGAGAGCTGAACTCCATCGTCAACTCGTATCCCAGCTCGCCGGAAAACAACAGTCGGTAATAGCGGGAACTCAGAGGATACCGCTGGGGCAGCCTTGCCACACTGCCATACGTCCGATTGCTGTAGAAGACCAGCCAGTCCCCGCGGGAGAGCATTTCCGCCATCGACTCCATCTTGGACGGCGAGTCCCGCTCATAGATGGGTATTTGATTGCCGTGGACGCCGTAACGGTGGAGGTTGGGAATCCCTTCGTCCCAATGGTTGTCGGTGACTATGTTGGTGGCGTGGGGCAGGTTCTCGTTAATCCATTCCGACGCCTGAACGGCGGGATGCGGAGACGCATAGACCCGGCTGAAGGCCACTGCATAGAACGCCGTGGCCACAACAATGAACACGGTCACACCAAGCGCAGCATGAGGCGCATATTTGACCGTAGGCGCCAATAATCTCTGGAGACGGTTTCCCGCCGCCCACACAGCCTGGCGCAGACTGCGCGCCCGGTCCGTCAGGTCCACGAGCATGCCCGCTCCCAACAGGACCATGAAGGGCATAATCGGGAAGATGTACCTGAGAAACTTGGTCTCGAAGAATCCCAGCAAGATGAAGTTGGGCAATGCCCAGGCCAACAGCATTGCCTGGCCTATGTTCATCCGCCCCTCACGCAGCGCCCCGACAGACTCCCTGACAAGCCAATACACGACTCCCCCCCAGGCGGCTATGCCCAGCGGAAGCCCAAACCCCCAGAAAGTCGTCTGCCTCAGCTCATAGAGGAAGGCGGGGGTGTCCACGTACTGCACTGTGAACGGGACTATGCCGGCCGTTCTTGCCACGTTGTCGGCCTGGTAGGTGATGTCGGCCACGAACGTGACCATGTCCAGCAAGGCATAGGGCGTCGTGATGAAGAACACTCCCACGGCCACAGCGGCGGCGGACACCATGTGGACGATCACCCGGGTCTGCTTGTCTGGAGAGGGAGGCTCCCAAGAACCGGACTTGTTGGTGGCAAGGATGTACCCGTACCCAAGCGCCAGCGGCAGAGCCAGGGGGAGGGACGAGACCTTCATGGCGAAGGTGAGGCCGACGAACACTCCCAGCAGAAGCGAGTCCCGGAGCCGTCTATGCTCCACCGCGCGGAGCATGGCCCAAAACGACGCCGCTACAAAAAAGACCAGGAACGGCTCAGGCCGGTAGAAATGGCTGCTTTGAATGCTGACCACAGTCAAGGCAACGAGCGCCGCCCCCAACAGCCCGGCCCTGCGGTCGAAGATTCGCTTACCCAGAAGATAGACCATGAACACTGTCCCCACGTCCGCCACAACGGCCAGGGAACGCCCGATATAGGCCATGCTCAGCAGAGATCCCAGATCGGTAAGGGGCTCGAATATCCCCCGGATGAGCACGACGGCGTATATCAGAAGGGAACCCAGGGGGAACCAGTGGGGGTTCAGCGGGCTTTCGGCGACGTTGAGAGCCGTCGGTAGGTCGGGCAGCCCCGGCCTTGTCTCAGGAAACTCTCTGATGCAGTCCTGATGTCCGGGGGACTCGGTGAGCGTACGGAACATGCAGTCGGCCCGCATGTAGAGGGACCGTTCATCGGGATGGAACCCGTACCCGTCATCCCAACCTATTCCGTAGAGGCGGAACCCCAGGGCCACAGCCAGGATTAGGGGCAGCAGCAGGGCCGGCGCAAACCGGCTGTATGTTTGGACCAGCCCGGACAGGGCCGGCAATTTAATCTCCGGCAATTTAAGCCATTTTACGCTAAGCCAATTTCAGCATTTTGGTCGGGACTTCAAACGCCGATATTCTAGCAACCTAATCTTACGACGGTAAACCTGCCTGGGATTCCCGTCCAGCATAGCCGGTCAACGAAAAAGGGGAGGCATGACGCCTCCCCTTTATTGTTAACGTCCCCCGCTTTTAGAGGCCCTTGTCAGTCATGAAGGAGCAGAGGTCGGCTGTCCGGCAGGAGTAGCCCCACTCATTGTCGTACCAGCCGAGAATCTTCACCATTCGTTTTTCCATGACCATCGTGGACAGCGAGTCGAGAATGCAGCTGTGGGGATTTCCCTTGAAGTCGGTGGACACCAGCGGCTCCTCGCTGAACTCCAGAATCCCCTTGAGCTTGCCCTCCGAGGCCCTCTTGAAAGCCTCGTTGACCTCTTCAACGGTCACTTCCCTGGAAACCGTGGCGGTGAAATCCGTGAGGGAGACGGTGGCCGTGGGCACACGGAGGGCCATGCCATGTAGTTTCCCGTTCAGCTCCGGGATGACGCTGCCCACGGCTCTGGCGGCGCCGGTGCTGGTGGGGATGATGTTCATGGCCGCCGCTCTGGCCCGCCTGAGGTCCTCGTGGACCTGGTCCAGTATTTTCTGGTCGTTGGTGTAGGCGTGCACCGTGGACATAAGCCCATGCTCGACTCCGAAGCTCTCGTTCAACACAGCCACCATGGGCGCAAAGCAGTTGGTTGTGCAGGACGCGTTTGACACGATCTTGTGGGCGGCCGGGTCGTACTTCCCGTCGTTCACTCCCAGCACAAGGGTTATGTCCTCGCCGCGGGCCGGAGCGGAGATGACCACCTTCTTGGCCCCGCCTTGAAGGTGTCCCATAGCCTGGTCGGCGTTGGTGAAGAACCCGGTGGACTCCACAACCAACTCGGCTCCCACCTCGGACCAGGGAATCTTGGAAGGGTCCCTTTCCTGGAAGACGGTGATGGGCTTGCCGTCCACGGCAAGGCTGCCGTTGACCGGCTCCACCGTGCCAGGGTAGACCCCATAGCTTGTGTCGTATTTGAAAAGGTGGGCGTTGGTCTTGGCGTCCGCCAGGTCATTGACCGCCGCCACCTCCAGCTTGTCCGGGTATCTTTCCATGATTGCGCGCGTCACCTGGCGCCCTATGCGTCCGAATCCGTTGATCCCTATCCGAGTGGCCATCACAACACCTCCAAAGGATTATTGGTCCGTTGCTCCTCTGTTCTACCTGAGACCCGTGCTGACATGCTTGAAAGCGTCGGCGCCGGCGTACCTGGCCGAGCTTCCCAGCTCTTGCTCTATGCGCAGGAGACGGTTGTACTTCGCCAGCCGCTCAGACCGGCACGGGGCGCCGGACTTTATCTGTCCCGCATCCCACGCCACCGCCAGGTCGGCTATCGTGCTGTCCTCAGTCTCTCCCGAACGGTGGCTTATGACGTTCGCCCATCCGGCTTCTCTGGTCAGTTCGACGGCTTCCAACGTCTCCGTAAGGCTTCCTATCTGGTTTACTTTTATGAGCACGGCGTTGCTGGCGCGGGCCTCCACGCCTCTCCGGATGCGCTGCGAGTTGGTGGTATAGAGGTCGTCGCCCACCAGCTGAACCCGGTCGCCGATGCGGGCCGACAGTGACTGCCAGCCGGTCCAATCGTCCTCGGAAAGCCCGTCCTCAATGCTCAGGATCGGGTACTTTCCGGTCCAATCTGAGAGATAGCTGACAAATTCGCCTGAGGTCAGCCTGGCCCCTTCCCGTTCAAGGATGTACACGCCGTCCGAATAAAGTTCGGTGGCGGCGACGTCCAGCATCACGCAGCAGTCCTGACCGGGCTTGTATCCCGCCTTGGAAATCGCCTCCAAGACCAGGTCAACCGCTTCGGCGTTGGAGGACAACGAGGGTGCGAAACCTCCCTCATCCCCCACGTTCGTGCTCAGGTCCAGGTCGGTTAGAATCCTGCCCAACGCCTGGTAAATCTCGGCGCCGGCCCTCACCGCCTCCCGGAATGTGTCGACTCCCACAGGCGCCGCCATGAACTCCTGGATGTCGGTGGAGTTGCGGGCGTGCCTCCCTCCGTTGAATATGTTGAACATGGGCACAGGCAGCGAATAGCTGTCCCTGTCCGCCAGGGAGCGATACAGGGGCGCCCGCCGGGAGGAAGCGGAGGCGCGGGCTACAGCCATAGACACTCCCAGGATGGCGTTGGCGCCCAGGTTGGACTTGTCAGCAGTGCCGTCCAATTCGAGAAGCCGTTGGTCCACTGCGCTCTGGTCGAAGGGTGAGCTGCCCTTCAGCGCCGGAGCTATGACGCTCTCGATATTGTTCACAGCTTTGAGGACGCCTTTCCCGTTATACCTGGCCGGGTCTCCATCCCTCAACTCCAAAGCTTCGTGGGCGCCGGTGGACGCTCCTGAAGGGACCATAGCCAAGCCGACGGCCCCGTCAGACAAGAGCACTTCGGCCTCGACGGTGGGATTCCCCCGGGAGTCCAGCGCTTCACGCGCTCTGACTTCACTTATCGCAGCCGCCACTATTCACCATGCTTCAGAACGAGCTAGCCCGACACACGGTCATTGGCCGCCTGAACAGCCTTTTCCACGGCCTCAGCGGGCGTTTCAGCGACTATGATCCGGTCGTCAACGGCGCCGTTCTTAGATATGGTCCAGGTGCAGAGACCCACTACGGGAACGTCGTTGCCGAGAGCATGGCCGATCTCGGACAGGGTCCCGTAAGCGCCTTCCAGGGCAATCACCGCCCTGCCTGTATTCACCACGACCGAGTTTCTGGCGTATCCCATGCCGGTGCATATCGGAATGTCCACCCACTGATTGGCCGCATTGGGATCGATGCCGGGCAGAATGCCTATCGTGGTCCCTCCGGCCTCCTTGGCTCCTCTACACACGGCCTCCATGACGCCCGAGAGCCCGCCGCAGGCCACCGGAACGCCCCGCAACGCGAGCTGACGGCCCACCTCATAAGCGAGGTCCCTGGTGGCGTCGCTGGCCTGGCTTCCGCCTATTACTGAGATTATCAACATCGTCCTCGCATGAAATTCGCCCGCCGCACGGGTGTTGGGCGAGGTCAACCTGCGTCCACTATGGGGCGCACCGCATTATAGCAAAATTATAGCAAAGCCCGGAGTTAGGGTTAACAAAGGCGCCGGACGGCAGTCCGATCAGGGAAGAATCGCGCCGGTGGCGGCGTCCAACGCTTCCACTATGGGGAATGGGTAGACCCCCACGAAAATGGAGCCTATGACCATAACCGCCAGGACTGCGATTATCAGCCTCGAGGGTGAGCCACTTACTTTGTCCTCAACGTCCTCAGGCTCTACGCCGTCCCCGGGCGCGTCGGGCGAGGCCCCGGCGGGGGATGGGACGCCATGCTCTTCCGGAGCCTGAGAATCGGCCGGCTCTATGTACATCTGGCGTATGACCATCAGATAGTAGTACAGAGATATGACGCTGTTTAAGATTGCGAGCGACGCAAGCCAAAGCAGTCCCTCGTTTGCGGCGGAGGCGAATAGGTAGAACTTGGTGGTGAAACCGGCGAATATGGGGAGCCCGGCCAGGGAGAACATGCCCATCGCTATGGACGCCGCGATGAAGGGGTGGCGGTCTGCCAGCCCCGCAAAGTCGGCTATCTCCTCCTTGCCGGTCATGTTGAAGAAGGCTATCACGCCCACAAAGACGGCCATGTTCGTAAAGGCATAGCCCACCAGATGGAGCATGATGCCGTTGGACGCCAGAGGAGACAGGGCCGCCAACCCCACCAGCAAGAATCCCACCTGCCCCACGCTGGAATAGGCCAGCAGGCGCTTGATGTTCCTCTGGGGGATGGCCATCAGATTGCCCACCGTCATGGTGACGGCCGCAAGCACGGCGACGATAATCCGCCAGTCGTCTATGGCCGGCATGAAGGCTTCCGCAAACAGGCGCAGCGCCAGGGCGAAGGCCGCGGCCTTGGATCCCACGGCCAGATAGGCCGTCACCGGCAGAGGCGCTCCCTCGTAAACATCCGGGGCCCACATGTGGAAGGGCGCCGCCGCCACCTTGAAGCCCAGTCCCACAAGCATCAGGGCAAGCCCCACCCATAGCGCCGGGCTGACAGAGGTTATCCCCGCCACGGACGCCGTCAACTCGGCGGCAATGTCGTCGTAGCGAGTGGCCGTAATGGAGCTGTACACCATGCTCAGCCCGAACAGCAGAATAGCCGACGAGAAGGCCCCGATGATGATGTACTTCATCCCGGCCTCGTTGGACTTGGCGTTGTCCCTCGCGTAGGAGACCAGGATGTAGAAGCAAAAGCTCATCAACTCAAGGGCGATGTAGGCCGTGAGAAGCTCTCTGGAAGCGGACATGACGTTCATCGCCAGAACGGCGAAGAGGACGATGCCGTAGAATTCTCCGGGATGTCTCAGCCGTTTCCCGACGTAGTCCACCGAGGCCAGTATCACGAAGATTCCCATGACCATGAACATGACCTTGAAGAACAGCGCGTAGGCGTCCACAGCCAGCAGTCCGCCGTACAGGGCCGCATCCTCACCCCACAGCAGCGGGATGGACAGGCCCACAAGGCCCGCCAGCCCGGCCGCGCTCATCCAGGCCAGCAGGTTCTTGTGCCGGTCCGGGAGGAACAGGTCCACCGCGAAGACCAGCAACGCCAAAGCGGCGAGAAGGAACTCCGGCAGCAGCAGATGCAGATTCTCGGTTAGCGACATCTCCGGTTAGCCCACTCCAGGTATCAATTCCACGCCTGAGTTAATCACGTCCATCAGAGGCGCAGGCCAAACGCCCACGAATATCAGCACGAAAGCCAGCATCGCCCCCGCGCCCCACTCCATGCGGGTTGCGTCGCCCAGATGCTCCCAGCGGGGGTCCAGCGGCCCGAAGAAAGCCTTGGCCAACAGCCGCAGGATGTACACGGCGGTAATGGCCGCTCCCACGACGGCAAGCGCCGCCAGCGGCAGGTATTCCTGGAATACGCCGACAAAGACCAGGAACTCGGCCACGAAACCGCTCAGACCCGGCAGCCCAAGCGAGGCCAGACCTGCAACGGCGAACAGGACCGCCGTTCCTCCCATTCTCTTGGCCAGTCCACCCAGGGCGTTTATATCTCTTATGTGGGCCCGGTCGTAGATTACGCCGACCACGGCGAAGAAGAGAGCTGTCATTATCCCGTGAGAGAACATCTGAAGGACGGCGCCTCCAACCCCCATTGGATGGAGGGTTGCGATGCCCATGAGCACGTACCCCATGTGGCTGACGCTGGAGTACCCCACGACGTACTTCAGGTCCTGCTGCGCCATAGCCGAGATGGCCCCGTATATCACGTTCACTGTGCCCAGGCCGATCAATACGGGCATCCACTGCTCGGCTCCCTCCGGGAACAGGAACATGCCCACTCGGATGATGCCGTAGGCGCCCAGCTTCATGAGCACTCCGGCGTGCAGCATGCTTACGGCCGTAGGCGCAGCCACGTGGCCGTCCGGCGACCACGTGTGGAAGGGCCACAGACCGGCCAGCACCCCGAACCCTACCATGAACAGCGGGAAGAAAAGGGTCTCGAAATGTTTGAAGCCTTCGTTGAAGTCCACATTCTGGAGAGTCTGGACGCCTGAGTCCGGGTCGCCAAGGGAGAAGGTCGCTATGCCGGCGTCATAGGCGACCCAGTAGACCGCGAGAATGGACACCCACACCAGCACGCTTCCCGCCACCAGGTAGAGCACCAGCTTCATGGCGCTGTACTCCTTGGTCCTCAAAAACGTGCCGAAGTCGGAGCTGCTGCCCCACACGCCGATGAGCAGGTACATGGGCAAGACAGCCAGTTCGTAGAAGAAAAAGAGGAAAAACAGGTCCCTGGTGACGAAGGTGCCGTACACTCCGGCCACGAGAGCCATGTACAAAACGAAAAAGTCCTTGGGCCGCCGCTCTATGTTCCAGGAGACCAGCACGCCGGCGAACATGACGATTCCCGTCAAAAGGACCATCGGCGCCGATATGCCGTCCAGACCGAGGCTCAGGGAGATGTTCAGGGGCGCACCGAGCCACTTGAAGGACTCGTTGAACTGGTAGCCGCCGTCGTTGTAGTCATACATGGCGAATATGACCACGCTAAGGACTAGGGCGGCCGCCGAAACCAGAAGGGAAAGTACCTTTATCTCCCTCCCCCTGTCCCGGGGGATGAAGGCGATGACCCCGGCGGCGGCCAAGGGCAGAAGTATAGTTGCCAACAACGCCATGCTAGGAGCTGGACTCCTCCATCAGCCCGTAGTCATAATCCACCAGAATAAGGCCACGCCAACGGCGCCGACGGCTATGCCCAGGGCGTAGGTGTACAGCCTTCCGGTCACGTGGTAGCGAAGGCCCATTGCCGCCCGCCTGATCGACAGTCCCGTTCCGTTTACGGCGCCGTCGTTGATGACAACGCGGTCAAAGAGGGCGGTGGACCGCGAGAACGCCAGCGCAACCCTGTCTATGACCCACTGGTACAAATCATCCAGGTAGTATTTGGCGCCCACCACCGCCAGCGCCGCGGCGGACCGTCGTTTAATGGGGTCTATGGATAGTTTCTTAGATACATAGACCCTCCATGCAAGGATAAAGGCCCCACCCGCCAGCACAATCGACCCGACCATGATTCCGATGTTCGGATCGAACCCGTGAGGTTTATCGAAAAACAGGAAAGTCCCGAATCCGCCCGCGCCGGTGACCTTTATTGCGGTGAACCCGAAGACCACCGTGAGCGCCCCCAGAAGGCACATCGGCCCGAGCATCACCCACGGCGACTCGTGGACGTGGGCGTTCTCCTGTTTCAAGTCGCCCAGGAACACGGTGAACCACACTCTGGCCATGTACAGCGCGCTCATAAAGGCGACTATGAAAGCAAAGGCCAGCAAGTAGACCCGGTGGTCCAGCACGGCCAGCAGCGCCTCGTCCTTGCTCCAGAAGCCCGAGAATACGGGGATTCCCCCCAGGGACAGCGCTCCAATGGCAAAGGTCAAGGCGGTGACCGGCATCACTTTCCGCAGCCCGCCCATTTTTCGGATGTCCGTCTCGTCGTTCATGCTGTGCATTACGCTGCCGGCCCCAAGGAAGAGCATCGCCTTGGAAAAGCCGTGGGCCACCAGATGGAATATGGCGGCCGCATAGCCGAATGAGCCGAGGGTCAACATCATCAGCCCCAGGTGGCTTATGGTGGAATAGGCCAACACCCGTTTCAGGTCCGTCACCACCATGGCCATGCTGGCGCCCATGAGAGCTGTAATCAGCCCTATCACGGCCACAACCGTCAGGGCGTCAGGCGCCGCCTCAAAGAGCGGGAACACCCGGGCCACAAGATAGACTCCGGCCGCCACCATGGTTGCGGCGTGGATAAGAGCGCTGACGGGCGTGGGGCCCTCCATGGCGTCAGGAAGCCAGACGTGGAATGGGAACTGGGCCGACTTGCCCATTGCGCCTATGAAGAGCAGCAGGGCCGCGGCGGTGGCGGTCCCGCTTCCAAGAAGGCTGGGCTCGCCATTCACCAACGCTTGCGCCTCGCCGAATATGGTGGACATGTCGAAGGTGCCCACCTCTTTGAACAGCAGCAGAATGCCAATCAGCAGGGCGACGTCTCCGATTCGGGTGGTCACGAACGCCTTCTTCGCCGCCTCGGCGGCGGACCGTCTCTCGTACCAGAACCCTATCAGCAGGTAGGAACCCACCCCCACCAACTCCCATGCCACGTAGAGCAGCAGGAAGTTGTCCGCCAGGACCAGAGTCAGCATCGCGGCTGCAAACAGGGAGTGGACGGCGAAATACCAGCCGAAACGGGAGTCCCCCTTCATGTAGCCCAATGAGTAGACCTGGATGACCAGGGCTACAAGGGTGACCAGTCCGAGCATGACAATGGCCAGCGGGTCCACTATCAGGCCCCAGGCAAGCTCTATGCCTCCCGCCGTGAACCACTCCCGCTGGAACAGGCACGTGGGAACTCCGAAGGCCTCGGAGCAGTCTGCCGTCAGATAGCCTGCCAGAACGAACCAGAAGGTGACGAATCCCGCGGCGATGGCCAAGAGGGACAGAGGAGAGCCCTGTCCTGGCAGGAATTTGCCCAGCGCTATGATCAGGAAAAAGGATGCGAAGCTATACGCCGGTATCAGCCACGCAATCTCAGCTAACCCCATACGGAGGTCACCACTTCATCAAGTCAACCTCGTCCACGTTTATGGTGGACCGGTTGCGGAATATTCTGAGGACTATGGCCAGGGCAAGGCCGACCTCGGCGGCGGCCACCGTGATTACAAAGATGGCGATTATCTGGCCCGTGAAGGCGTCGTGGTCCAGGAAAGCGGAGGCTGCGATGAGGTTGATGTTGACGGCGTTCAGCATTAGCTCGATGGACATGAGTATCAACACCGCGCTGCGGCGGGCCAGAACTCCATAAAGGCCGATGCTGAAGAGGGCTGCGCTGACAACCTGGTACGCTTCCAGGGGCATCAGGACCTCCGGCCCGGATTCCCTGCGATGATGATGGCGCCGATTAGGGCCACCAGCAACAACAGAGACGCCACCTCGAACGGCACGGCCCAATCCGTGAAGAGCTTGCTGCCTATTCGTCTGATGCCGGGACCGTCGGCTGCCGCGTCGGGCGTGCCGATCCACAGGAAGGAAGCTGCGAGGACGCCAAACACAGCGGCGGCGGCAACAATGGCCAAAGGCCACTGCCGGTTGTCCGAGATACGCGGGTACTCGCCGCTGCGGGTCAGCATAATGGCGAACAGGAGCACGATGATGATGGCGCCGCCGTAGATGAGGACCTGCACCAAGGCCAGGAACTCGGCAAAGACCAATAGGTAGATGCCCGCTACGGCTCCCAACGACACCAGAAGGAACAGGGCAGCGTGAACAACGTTGCGGGTTGCCACCATTCCAAGTCCGCCCCCCAGGGTCAGGAAGGTTGCTAGGCCAAAGAGAAACTCGGACATCCTAGCTGGCTGTTTCCTCCGTTTTCTCCTTTTCCTGACCTCGCTTCGCCTTCTTAGACGGCGGCTCCCAGTTGGTCTCCCGCTGGTATTTCACGCCCATTTCCAGCAGCGGCTCCAAGTCCAGCCTGTCCCCGTTTCGCTGGAAGGTGCTCATCTCGTGCTCGTGGCTCATGACAATGGCGTCGAAATTGCATACCTCGACGCAAATCCCGCAAAGTATACACCTGTTCAGGTTTATCTCGAAAGCGTCCACAATCTTGCGCCTCGAGCTCTTCCCTTCTTGGTGAAGGGGGTTGTCCTTCATGGACGCGGTCATGCAGTGGGTGGGACAGTTCCGTATGCACACCATACAGGCGGTGCAATAGGGTTCCTTCACTTCCGAGTCCCAGGTGAGCGCGGGGAACCCCATATACCGGGGTTGGACGGGAAGATGTTCGCCCGGGTACTGCGCAGTGACGGGCTTCCTGAGCCCTTTCACTGTCGAGGCCAGGGTAACCAGCATTCCCTTTATTCCACCTAACATCAGCTGCCCTCTTCCTGTAGCGTCTATTAGTCGGCGGCGTTGGGAGCCGGCTGAGGCCCCGTTCGCCGTGAGTATAGCTCGGCCACTTTTCTGGCCGGCTCCGTCAATCTCTTGTTTATGAAATAACCGATCAATACGGTGAGTGAAAGAGACATAAGCGTCAGGCTCCACCAGGGCCAGCCGTAGAAGAGATAGATTCCTGTAATGACGATGTTCGCAAATGAGAGGGGCACGGCCACCTGCCATGCAAAGGCCATCAACTGGTCTATGCGAAGCCTGGGGAAGGTGCCCCGTATCCAGAATATGACCAGAATGACCATATAGGTCTTCAGAAGGAACCAGAGCCATCCGGGAAGCCCGGGACCTTCCCAGCCTGCAAGGAACAGGAGGGCCGTCAAAGCAGCAATGGCAAAGGTGTTCATGTACTCGGCCAAGAAGAAAACCGACCAGTGGGCGCCGCTGTACTCTACGAAGGGACCTCCCACTATCTCCGATTCGGCGAAGTAGATGTCGAAGGGTATGCGTCCCAACTCGGCTAGACCCGCCACCAAGAATATGATCAGGCCCAGCGGTTGGAGAACCGCAAAGGGTATGTCAATGGAATTGTGCTCTGTTATGTTGGGGTGGTCGGCCGGCGTCTGGCTCATTGTTATGACCTGCAGGTCCAAGGACTGGGCCAGCATGGCGACTGCAATGACCACCATTATTACGGGTATTTCGTAGCTGACCAGCTGAGCCGACGCCCGCAGCCCTCCCAGCGTTCCGTATTTATTGGCGGAGCCCCATCCTGCCAGGACGAGACCCAGAATGGTCAGCACCGAGAAGGCGATGATATAGAAGAGGCCCATGTCCAGGTTCCGGAGGACCAGGTTTTCGGCGGCGGGTATGGTCACCCAGATCATGAAGGACGGGACCAGCACCACCAGAGGCGCAACCCAGAAGACGGCCTTGTCCGCCCAGGAGGGCACCAAGTCCTCTTTCAAGACGAGCTTCACGGCGTCGGCGATGGGCTGCATCAGCCCCATGGGTCCCGTGCGGGTCGGCCCCAACCTGCGTTGGAGGCGCCCCAGGGTCTTCCTCTCCAGCCACGTAAGGGAAAGGACGACCACCGAGAGGGCCGTGAAGAGAATCAACAGCCCTGCGATGATAAGTACGAAGTCCAACCAGTCCATTGCGGCGGCCTACCTGTCCACTTCGCCCAGGACTATGTCCAGGGAACCCAGTATAACAACCGAATCGGCCACCCATACGCCCTCAAGCATGTGCTCCAACGCGCTCAGGTTGCAGAAGGACGGAGGCCGCACTTTCAATCGGTATGGCTTGTCCGTGCCGTCGCTGACCAGATACACGCCTATCTCCCCCCGTGGATTTTCCGAGCGCACGTAGACGTCACCCTTGGGAGGCCGGATAAGCCTGCGGCCCAGCGTCGACACGGGACCCGGTTCCATTTGTTCCATGGCCTGCTGGACGATGCTGTAGGACTGGTACATCTCCTGGAGCCTCACGTAGTAGCGCTCCCAGGAGTCCCCGTCGATTCCGGTGGGAATATCGAAGTCGAAACGGTCGTACAGAGAGTAGGGCTCAGCTTTCCGAACGTCATAGGGCACGCCGCAAGCTCTGAGGCACGGGCCGGTCATGCCGTAGTCGATTGCGTCGGCGGCGCTGATGCCCCCAACGTTTTTGCACCGGGCGATGAACACTTCGTTGTAGGTCAGAAGCTGGTCGCACTCCTCAATGTCCGCCTTCAGCTCCACCATCAACCCGTCCATCAATTGCTGGAAGTTGTCCGGCAAGTCCTCTTTGACGCCGCCCACCCGGAAATGGTTGTGCATCATGCGGGCGCCGCTGACCGCCTCGAACACCGCTTGGAGACGCTCCCTGCCCCTGAACGAGAACATGATTGGCGTCATGGCGCCGGCGTCCAGGCCAATGGTGCCTACGAACAGCAGATGGGAGGCGATGCGGTTGAGCTCGCAGAGGATGATTCGTATGTACTCGGCCCGGTCAGGGACTTCCAATCCCATCAATTTCTCCACGGCCCGCACGTACACTAGCTCGTTGTTGAAGTTGGATATATAGTCCAGCCGGTCGAAAAGGGTGATCACCTGATGGTACTGCTCTCCTTCACACAGCTTCTCCGAGCCTCGGTGGAGGTAGCCGATGTAGGGTTCCACCTTGACAACCTTCTCACCGTCCACCCACAGGACCATCCTGAACACCCCATGGGTCGAGGGGTGCTGCGGCCCCATGTTGACCACCATCTCCAGGGGCTCGGCGTCTATTTCCAAGTTGCGTTGCGCATCTACCATGAAGTCTCGGGTTATCCCTCGATGAAGTCCAAATGCACCTCTGTGTCCTCGTCAACTCCCTGATACCCGGCGTCTGACAGCGCCTGCTCCAGGGCCTCCCGCCCGTCATTGTCCTGTATCCAAGCGGTCAGCTTCTGGACCAGATCGTCCTGGGCCTCGAACATTGTCGTCCCGGCCCCTTCGAGACCCAGAGATTCCAGCGACGCCACGGCGGCGTCCTCCAGCATGTACATGCGGGCGGTGAGAATCACTTTTTTCGGTTTAGTATTCGGTGTACTCATGGAACGGGAAAGACTTCCTCCCCGGGTATCCTTCAAAGCCCTCGTAGAGCACCAACGGAGACAGATCAGGGTTGTCTTCGAAGACTATCCCGAATAGGTCGTGGGCCTCCCGCTCGTACCATCCGGCAGCCCGCCAGACCGGTGTGACGGTGGGGATTCGCGGGTCTTCGTAGGGCAACTCAACCTTGATGACCAGCGTGTTCTCATGTTCCAGGGAGAGGAGCACGTACACCACCTCGAACCTTTCCTCATAGTCCACGCCAGCCAGGCAAAGCAGCATCTTGAAGGACAGGGCTGGGGCGTCTTTCAGAATTCGACATGCCTTCACGATTTCGGAAGGCTTGACGGTTACTTGAGGCCGGTTGTCGACAACTCCGGGGACCGGGGAGAGGGTGCCAAGGGCTTCCAGCACAAGGTCGAGCAATGCCTGGGCCTTGCCGCTTAGAGCGGCTTCCGTGGACTCGTCGGAATGGACGGAGGAACTAGGCCTTGCCGCCACTTGCTTTGGAGTCCCGCATGATTTTTTCTTGCAGCTTCAGGATGCCGTGCATAAGAGCTTCAGGCCTTGGCGGGCATCCGGGCACGTAGACGTCGACTGGGATGATGTGGTCCACTCCCATGACCACCGAATAGGACCGATAGTAAGGCCCCCCATTGGTTGCGCAG
Organism: Dehalococcoidia bacterium; assembly: GCA_965237875.1. Lineage (GTDB taxonomy): Bacteria > Chloroflexota > Dehalococcoidia > Lucifugimonadales > JAGWBF01 > DAOUJI01. The sequence continues at coordinate 991,372 of CBDEGP010000001.1, read as the reverse complement.
CTGCCCATAGCTATAACCCATTTGGGCTCAGGCATCTGCTCATACAGGAGCTTGATGGGTTCGCCCATCTTCTTTACCACGGTGCCGGCGACTATCATAACGTCGGACTGGCGGGGAGAGGGCCAGGTGACCACGCCGAAGCGGTCCAGGTCGTGATGGGCCATGTAGGTGGACATCATCTCAATGGCGCAGCAGGCCAGGCCGAATGTGAGAGTCCACAGAGAAGATTTCCGGGCCATTGCGAATAGCTGTTCAGCGTTGGCCGTAACCACGCCGGGCATCGCCCGGTCGAACAGGCTCGGCCCGGGTGTGTTGCCTTGGCCCAGGTTTATCTCGACCACTCGAGGACTCCTTTTCGCCAGCCATAGAGTATGGCGAATCCCAACACGGCAAGGAATATCAGCATTGCGTAGAAGGCCACGTCGCTGATGTCCAGGAAGACCACAGCCCAGGGGAAAAGAAACACGGCCTCAACGTCAAATATCAAGAAAAGTATCGCGAAAACGTAGTACCTGAGGTTGATCTGTGACCACCGGAAGGGAGCGGCCGGAATTCCGCACTCGTAGGGAGTGAGCTTAACCGCCGATTTGCGCCTGGACGATATGAACGCCGACGCGGCGAACATGCCGGCGATGGCCAGGAGTCCTACTATGAGCGACAGGATTACCGCCGCCCATCGGAAGTCAAAATCTTCAGGCATTCCGCGCTGCTCGCAAACTTAAACGCCCGTAAAATTCAAAGAAGGAATATCTCCGGTCGGTAGGGCCCACCGCGACAGTTCAGGCAGCCCTGATTCTTAACTCCAAGATGGAGCCCAACCAGCCTCGATTAGGGCCTCATGTTATCATTGTGCGGATTTTAGTGTCAATGAAACCACCATTCTTAGATTCCCCACCTAGGTGAGAGGAAGACCTCGTTGGAGCCCGCCGTGAAGGGGGCTAAGATGTTTTTTGGAAGAGAGAAACGATCACCAACGAGGTGCACCTATTATGAGGCAAGGCTTACTGCCGTTCCAGTACGAGCAGGAGAAGAGTTCGACGGGTATGACGGGGCTGTCGGGGCTGATGACGTACCTGGAGTTGATACACGCGTCCGGCTTGAGGTCATCGGCAGAGCGCCACGTTGGACTACGGGGGTGTGGACAGGGCTGGACGGACAGCCAGATAGTCACCTCGCTGATACTGCTGAACCTGGCAGGGGGCGAGTCAGTGTCCGACCTGGACATCCTCGAGAAGGACGAAGGGCTGTGCAGGGTGATTCGCGAGATCGAGAGTTGGGGCATGGGTGGCAGAGAGCGCAGGGCGCTCCTGGAGAGATGGCGTGTGGAGCGTCGACGGAGCGTGCCGTCGGAGTCTGCGGTGTTCCGCTACCTGGAGAGGTTCCACGACGCGGACGAGGAGGCGAAGCGGGAAGCTCACAGGGCATTCATACCTTCTCCCAACGAAGCGCTGAGAGGGCTGGGGAAGGTGAACGCCGACCTGGTGGGCTTCGTGCAGAGCCGTTCGCCTCATAGGGAGGCCACGCTGGACATGGACGCCACCCTGGTGGAGACGCACAAGCAGGAGTCGCTCTACAGCTACAAGAAGTACAGCGCGTACCAGCCGCTGACGACCTACTGGGCAGAGGCTGACTTGGTGTTGCATTCGGAGTTTCGGGACGGCAACGTACCTGCGGGCCATCAGCAGCTGCGAGTGTTGACCGAAGCGCTGGGGCATCTGCCTGCCGGGGTGGACAAGGTGATGCTGCGGTCTGACACGGCCGGGTACCAGCAGGAGCTTCTGCGGTACTGCGCCGAGGGCAGGGACGAGCGGTTCGGGGTGATCGAGTTTGCGGTGGGGGTTGACGTGACGGCGGAGTTCCGGCGCGCGGTGTCGCAGGTTGCCGATGAGGAGTGGCAGCCACTGTACCGCAAGGTGGGCGAGCGCCGTGTGGACACGGGTCAGCAGTGGGCTGAGGTGAACTTCGTTCCCAACTGGATAGGCCACGCCAGGAACAGCCCTGAGTACCGGTTCATAGCTACCAGGGAGCGGTTGATCGAACAGCCGCTGCCGGGAATGGAGGGTCAGATGGAGTTGCCCTTTGCTGCCATGGAGTTGTCCGGCAGGGGTTGGCACAAGGTATTCGGAGTGGTGACCAACCGGACTCTTGCGGGAGATGAGTTGATCTGGTGGTCGAGGCAGAGATGCGGCAAGGGCGAGGAGGTCCACGGCGTTCTCAAGAGTGACCTTGCCGGGGGCAGGCTGCCGTCGGGCCTGTTCGGCGCCAACGCCGCATGGTGGGCGATAGCGGCGCTGGCGTTCAACCTGAACTCTGCGATGAAGCGGCTGGTGTTGGGCCAGGAGTGGGTGAGCAGGCGTCTGAAGGCAGTCCGCTTCGTACTGATCGCCCTGCCGGGCCGTGTGGTGAGTCACGCCAGGAGACTGATCATCCGTCTGGCCCGTGGCCATCCCTCATACGCGTTGCTGCTCAGGGCGCGCCAGAGGATATCGGCGCTGGCTGCCGAGCCGTAGCCGGCATAGGCCGTCCTGCTGGACCATCGGTTGAAGGCGACTCAGCCGAGTTGCCAGGCCCAGCCATGCCTTCTTCGGCCTGAAAACACCCACAATTGGTGGGGGAGCGCTGCCGATACCCTCAAAGGCCTCGCCCGAGACCCTGTCCACGCCCGATCATGTCATGCGTCACCCTTGGTCGACACCGAACACGCCCTGCAACCACACGAAGCAACTCCCAACAATGTTAGGTGGGGGATTTGGGCATTCAACCCAGGGTCTTTCGATTTATCATGTCCCCTTTTTTGCCCCGTTCGCGGTGAGCCTGTGGAACCGCCTTCGTCACGCTTTCAAGCAACTGCTCGCAGATGGGTCCGGGCGACCGCCCGTCGCCCCTACGACAGCCCACAGCCCCGCATCCGTCTTTCCGGCCGAGGCCGGAATCCAGACGCGCCGACCTTCGACACGCTTTGAAGCAACTGGCGCCAGCTGCTCGCCGTTGCTCGGCCCCGTCCCAGGGGCGTAACGGCGCTCCGGGCGAACGGATAAAGAAGGGGTTTGAGATAGTCGAAAGACCCTGCCATTCAACCTCGGCGCTGCCCTGTCCTGTGCCTGCCTGAAGGTCAGGACGCCGCACACGTCAGGCGGTGGATTTGGGCTTGTGCGGCTCCATGAGATATAATGGCCACGCAACAAACTCGGAGGAGGGGCCGCTGGATGGAAGTTGTTCTGGCCTTGCCCAGGGGTTTCTGCGCCGGAGTGGTGCGCGCAGTGGACATAGTGGAGATGTGCATCAAGAAGTTCGGCGCTCCCATCTACGTGAAACATGAGATTGTCCACAACCCGTACGTCGTGGCGAGCTTGGAAAGCAAGGGAGCCGTCACAGTGGAGGACGTAGGCGAGATACCGGAGGAGTCCGTCGTCGTTTTCTCCGCCCACGGCTCTCCTCCCGAGGACTTCGAGAAGGCGTCCGCACGGAATCTCAAGGTCATCGACGCCACCTGCCCCCTGGTTACGAGGGTGCACAACGAAGCAAGGAAGTACCACAAGGAGGGCCGTAAAGTGGTCCTCGTGGGCCATCGCGGCCATCAGGAGGTCCGCGGGACCATGGGGCAGGTCCCCATGTCTCTGGTGGATGAGCGGGAGAGAATGGACCTTCCTGCCTGGGACCGGGACACACCCGTCGTCGTGCTGACCCAGACAACCCTTTCTGTGGACGACACCAAGGAAACTGTGGACCAAATCAGCCAGGTCTTTCCCGACGCAATAACCAGGGCCGACATTTGCTACGCCACCACCAACCGGCAGGAGGCGGCTAAGGCCCTGGCCCGGCAGGTGGACGCCGTGCTGGTGATTGGGGCCCAGAACAGCTCCAACTGCAATCGGCTCAGGGAAGTGGTGGAGGTCCGGGGGACCCCGGCCTACCTTATCAACGGACCCGAGGACATAGTCGAGTCCTGGTTCGACGGCGTGTCGAGAGTGGGCGTAACGTCGGGAGCGTCAACACCGGAGAATCTGGTCGACGCAGTTATCACGGCCCTGCATCCCGAATCGGTGACCACCATTGACGGCGTCGAGGAGAACGTCACCTTCGTTCTGCCAAAGGAGCTTCGGGACCGGAGCTAGGAGTTGTCCTCTCCGCCCAGGTCGCCCACTTCCCTGAGGAACCGCTCCACCTCAGGAGACAGTGGAGGCAGTTCCTCATCTTCGGTCTCAGCGTTGGACCGGGAGTCGTACTGGCGCTCCAGTTGGACCAGTATTTCCTGCAGCTCCGGGTTCCTCTGCACAGCCGACGTAAGCTCCCGGTACTGCCTCTCGCCCCGCTCCTTGTCCGCAAGATGATCCGGAAGTCCGTACAGGGAGCAGACCATCTCCATGAGCCGGGCGACTCCTGCGTAGTCCTCTTCCAACTGCACGTATTGGGGAAGGTGCACGACGAAACTCATGTTCTCCATGCCCCGTTTAGCGGCTTCCTGGCCTATAAGGGACATGATGCTGGTGGGGCCTTGGTAGCTGCTGGGTAGTAGCTTCATCCTCTTGGCGTCCGCTGAAGCCTGGTTTCCCGTGCTCGCCCCGGACACCAGCAGGGGGCGCGTGTGGGGCACTACGTCGTACATTCCGCCGATCATACAGTAGCGCTTGGCGCCCAATGCTCCCAGTATCTCCAGTATCGAGTCCACGTAGTCCTCGCCCAACAGGTGGGGTTCGCGCAGGTTCATGAACACCAGGTCCGGGCCGCCTTCCTTTTTCGAATAGCTTACCGTGCTGTTGGGTATGGTCATCTCACGGCGGTCCCCCACAAGACGGGAACGGGGCCGGTAGCGGGTAAAGTCATAGACCATCCCAGGCCTGGAAAGCTTACCCAGGCTCTTAGCCGAAAAATGCCGCTCAAGACGGGACAATGATAGAGTCCCAACCCTGCCCACGTTTACCCAGGGCCGCAAAATTGATATTACGTGGGGCTCATTCAGCTCCGGAAGGGGTTCGTTCAACTCGAACAGACCTATTCTCATGCCCCCTATCTTGGCAGGCCCAAGCACGTTTTTCAAGGCCTGGACGACTGTACGTTATGTCAGATGCCGAAACCGCCTATGCTATACTTCAGCGTGCCATCGGCCATGCAATCCCAGGCCCGCAGCAGGGAGGATATAAGTTGAAACGCCCCGTGACATTCTACAGTGAAGGCGTAATGCTGGTAGGGGACGTCTACACCCCCGACGGCATGGAACCCCGCGAGAGAAGGGGAGCGGTCCTTCTCTGCCACGGATATACAGGGGTCAAGGACCTGTACTTGCCCGACAACGCCGCCTATCTAAACAAGGCCGGATACGTAGCCATGACCTTCGATTACAAAGGCTGGGGCGACAGTGAAGGCCCCAGAAGCCGGCTGGCGCCCTACAGCAGGGCAACGGACGTTCAAGCCGCCATGACGTTCCTGGGCCTTCAACCTGAGGTGGACCCGGAGAGGATAGGCCTCTACGGCACAAGCTACGGCGGAGCGACTGTGTCATGGGTGGGGGCCATAGACCGGAGAGCCAAATGCATCGTAAGCGTGGTGGGAGTGGGCCACGGCATACGGTGGATGAGCCGCGTAAGGCGCGTGGACGAGTGGTTTGACCTGCTGGAACACTCCAAACGGGACCGGGAGCAGCGGGCGCTCAGCGGGGAATCGGAGATGGCTGACCGGAACTATATCCTGCTTCCGGACCGCCAGTCCTTGGAGCTTTCAATGGCGGCGCGTAGGAACAACCCTTCCGCCATAAACTCCCTGCCGATGGAGTACGTGGACGAGACGCTTGGGTTCCACCCCGAATGGATCGTGGACAAGATATCGCCCAGGCCCATCCTATTCATCACCACCGACGATGACCGCATCGTGCTCCCTGAGGAGTCGCAGGAGCTGTTCAACCGGGCCGGAGAACCCAAGAAGCTGGTGACGCTAAAGGGCTACGGCCACTATGAGGTGTACCAGGAGCCGGCCTTGGGCGAGGTCATGGCCGAGAGCCTGGACTGGTTCTCCAACCACATGCCGGCCCGGTGAGCATGGCTGCTCTACGACTGCTTGGCGTAAAGCACAACTGTCAGACCTGAGGGTGAAGCGGATGTTATAATTGGTATGAGTTCACGCATAGGTTATTCATACGAGGTCAAACATGCGAATATCCGAACGAGGCCAAATCACCATCCCCAAGCCTTTGAGGGACCGCTTTGGTACGAATCACAACGTAGAAGTTGAGATTACACCGACCGAGAGTGGCCTTCTCATTCAGAAAAGAACGGCAGCTAAGCATCCAGTGGACCGTGTCAGCGGGATCCTTGACCACGCTTTCGACATAGACGAGTACATGGCGGAAATCAGGGGAAGGTGATCACGTCCGTCGACACCAACGTCCTGCTGGACGTGTTTTTGTCCAACGCACCTCACCATTCCCAATCCCGGGAATGGCTCCGAGACGCCTACGACGACGGCGCCGTCATCCTCTGCGACATCGTATACGCGGAACTCGTCCCTGCTTTCGGTGACAGGGCATCCCTTGACAGGGCTCTGCGGGAAATCAACGCAACTCTCTCCTCAATCGATGCATCCATAGCCTATGACGCGGGGGGCTGCGCTGGATGCGTCACCGACGTGCAGGCGGACGACGGGAACGGATTATCTCCGACTTTTTGATCGGCGCCCACGCCGTTGCTGCGGCTGATGCCTTCCTAACTCGAGACCGAGGCTTCTACGCAACTTACTTTCCGGAATTGAACAAATCCAAGGCCCAATGACAACTTCCGACCGCGATTTCTCCGGCATCCCCGACCTCGATGTGATTCAAGCCCCATAACCGGCCCCGCCAGCTTCAGCAAGTACAGGTGGCTTTCCCCTTGGCAGCGCGGGTTGACGGCCTACTGGGCAGCTCCGCCCGCATCCCCCGCTTCAGCCAGAAGCGCATCCAGTACCCTGACCAGGGCTTCAGTGTCCCTTTGGCAGTAGGCCAGCAACGCTTCCCGGATTCGGGTTTTCTCAGATTCAGGCGTGTCGTCGGCAATCATGCGGACGTATGCAACCGAGGCAACATCGCCCGCCTGTATCCCCAAGTCGGAATAGCCCAGGTCGGGGACCAACGCAGGCAACGTCGATTTCAGAGAATAGCTGCCGTGAAACCCGGGATGGTAGTAGTGGTCTCTGGCCACCTTCAACAGGTCAAACAGCCGGTCGCATAAGGCCTGCAGGCGGCTTTCATGCTGAGGGAACAGGCGCGCCATGTCCGTCAGCCTGGCTTTTTCGTAACCGGAGTACACGACGATGCTGCCCTGGGAAGGGACGGCGTCCAGCAGGCTGACGACAAAACGCTCCCTGGGGTCATCGCCGTCGCCGTTGAGGAACGCCCGGTGGGTCAGCCCGCCATCCGCGTCACGTATATGCAAGGACCACTGGAAGGGAATCGTCTCGTAGGGCCTGGAGCCGACGTAGAGCGGCAGAGCGGGCGCGAAAGTCTCGAAGTCCATGAAGCTCACCGGATAGCTGATGGCGTCAAGAGCTCCGGCGAGGTCAGGACCGACAAAGGGCGCTCCCGTTGCCACGCTGTCCCGCACCCGCAGCTGCATCTGGGAGAGGCCTGGAAAGTCCGCAGAGACGCCGCCGATGTTCTGGATGCCCGCCTCCCTCAGCCGGGCCCACAACTTCTCCCCCAATCTGGGAAGCTGCCTGACCGGATACTCCGGCTCATTCCGATGGCAGTGCCCAAAAAATGAACACCGGTAAGGCTTTTCGCAGTGGCCTCCGGTTTCGATGTCCGGCTCCGCGTCTTGCTGCAAGGAGTCCCACATACGGGCCAGGTCACCGGGGATATTTTCGGCGACTAAGGCCCTAGCTCGCTCGGTAACGTCCTCCAGGGAAAACAGCCGCTCCAAATCGTAGGGGCCGCCCTGGTACACATAGGAGGTGTTGACCTGCATCAGCCAGGCCGTTTCAACCGGAATCCCCGATCCTTCCAACACGTGCAGTTGGATTGCCACGTCGGGGATATGCTCCGGCTTGACGCTGGTGGAGGACTTCACCTCCACCAGGTCAAATCCCGGCCCGCCTCTTTTATGAAGAATGTCAACCCTTATCCTGATTCCCTCGAAGGTGAACGCGGCCTCGTATAGAGGCGGTACGGGAACCGAGCGCAGCAGCCTCCTGGTTGTCCTAACCGCCTGCTCATGCTCGTAGTATTGCTCCCCAACCAGCCTGCCCCCTGGGAACCGTTGTCTGGCCAGTTCGCCAACGGCTGTCCCTGCGTCGAAGATTGCCTGCCTGCCCTGGTCTATCGGGTCGGCAAGTTCTCGGCGGTAAGACTCCAGGTAGAGCCGCTTGAGGCATTGCAGGCCAGCCATGTACCTGGACTTGGACAGCTGAGGACTCATTCGGGAACCCATCGTCATAAACTCCTGGCACCAGCCCGTCAAATACTACATATAGGCCGCATTCCGGATAATTTAGCATATAATTGAGCCCCCACAAACAGGAAGTCTCAACACTATGGGCATTCTAGGCATCGACAACCGAACGGAGAAAACGTAAGGAGCGGTCTATGACAACTTCAGAGGGAGTTTTGCAAGGCAAGGTTGCCATCGTGACCGGAGCGGCGAGTCCTATAGGCATGGGCCGTTCGATCACCGCCGGTCTCGTGCGGGCCGGGGCCCGCGTCGCAATGCTGGACATCAACGAAGACTGGCTGGAACAAACGGCCAACGACATGCGCGAGCTAGGCGGCGACGACTCAGTCCTGCCCATCATGGCCGACGTGACCGACCCTGAATCGGCGCTCCAAGCCATCGAACGGACCATCCGTGAGATGGGCGGGCTTCACATCCTAGTCAACAATGCGGGAATCACCCTGCGTTCCGGCGGACTCGCCTCTCCCGACGCTTCCGGCACACGGGCCGACTTCTGGGACATCGAACCCTCCGGCTGGCTGCGGGTCGTCGCCGTAAACTTGAGCGGGCCGTTCATAATGTCCCAAGCCGTTGCCGGCCACATGGTCCGGCAAGGATTCGGCCGCATAATTGGCGTCACCACCAGCATGGACACCATGTGGCGCAAGGGAGGCGCGCCTTACGGGCCCTCCAAGGCCGGGCACGAAGCCCTGGTGGCCATCATGGCCCAGGACTTAGAGGGGACCGGAGTCACCGCCAACGTACTCACCCCGGGCGGCGCGACGGCCACCAACATGGTGGCTCTGCCGGAAGGAAGCAGCTCCGACGCTCTTATCCAACCCGAAGTGATGCAGGCGCCGGTGGTCTGGATTGCCTCCGACGACGCCAGCCACTGGAACGGCAGGCGCATCATCGCCTACAACTGGGACGAATCGCTGCCGTTGGAAGAACGTCTGGAGCGATGCAGCGCCCCCGCCGCCTGGCCCCAGCTGGGCCTGCAAGCAATCCATCCAGACTGGCGCGGCCAGGACTGAATGGACAAACCCTGAAGAGACTTTCGGGCCGCCGAGCCGGCGGGCGTTCAGCCTCCGAAACGCTCCGTGTGGACGAACTCCGAGAGGGGCTTGCGGCGCTTGCCGGAGGGCGGGGAGTCGGCGGGATACCCGTAGGGCATGGCGGTGATGAACTCCATCTCTTCCGGTATGCCGAGAAGCTCTTTTACGGCGTCCTGGTCCCATCCGCCGACCATGCAGGTCCCCAACCCCTCGCTCCACGCCACCAGGAGCATGTTCTCGATGAGGCGCCCCGCGTCGAACTGCGCCATCCGCTTGTCGTCCATCACCACGGCTATCGCCATAGGGGCGCCGGCGACGTAAGGGCCGCCGGAGGTCAGACCGGCCAACTTGGCCAGGGTGTCCTTATTCTTGACGACAATGAGGCGCCACGGCTGCCGGTTGCGCCGGCTTGGGGCCCAACGGGCCGAACGCAGAATCTTGTCCAGCACGGCGTCGGGGACAGGGTCCGGCTTGAAGCTGCGGACAGCCACCCGCGAGCGTATGGCATCGTAGACATCCATGTCGGCTCCTCTTGTGCGAACGGCGGAACGGCTACAGCCCTTGCCAGTAGCGGCGCCCCTCCAGCATGACCACTCTGCCGAATCCGGGCGCGGGGAAGTGGCCCGACGCCGCCACGGTCCCGTCCCTCTCCAGTTGCTCGAATATTCTGCTCCGGGTCTCAACAGCTAAGTCGGGGATTATATCGGCGGCCGGGAACCAGTCGGTCTCATGCACCTGAGCTACGCTGTGGGCAATATCGCCTGTTATCAGGACCTTCTCTCCCTGGGACGAGACGGTAATGCTCATGTGGCCAGGCGTGTGGCCGGGCGTGGGCAGGCTGGTCAAGTGGCTGGTGAAGGCGTGCTCGCCGTCGAACAGTTCCAGCACCCCCAGCTCCTCCAGGGGCCAAACCTGGGCTGGGGCGTTTGGGAACCGGTCTTTCTGCAACTCTTCATTGTGGCAGGCTTCCCAGTCGACGGAGCTGACCCAGTACCTGGCCCTTGGGAAAACCGGCTCGACCTTGTCCCCGTCCCGCTTAAGGTTCGTTCCCACGTGGTCGACGTGGGCGTGGGTCATCACCACCATGGTAATGTCCTCCGGGGAGACTCCCTTGGAGCGCAGGCTCTCCAGAAGCAAGCCGGACTCTCCCCTTACCCTGGTGGACTTGCTGTCTCCCATGCCGGTGTCCACTATGATTGTCTGCCCGTCGGACCTCACGACGAACGAACCTATGTTGAGGGCGATGTTGTGTTCTTCGGTCATGTCAGCCGCGTACGGGTCCCACTTGGACGCCTCCACCGACGGGAAGAATGTGCACGGGTCGGCGTAAAGCTGCCCATCGGACACGGCTATGATTTCCACGTCTCCCACGGTGATCTTCTCTACGGCCATCTCGCTCCTTTAACGGCAGTCTACGCGCTGCGCAAGCGCCTGCCTTGTTGGATTAGGGTACACGACTAAGCCCCGTTCAGCTTCGATTCCAGCTTTTCAAGGCGGTCCTTTAGTTTACGGTTCTCCTCCTGGAGAGACTCCATCTCCGACCGGAGCTTTCTGACGTCGTCTCCCCGGTCCTTGCCCTCGCTGATGGCGGAAATGGCCTCCCGGCACAAGCGCACGACCCTCCCGTCCAGTTCCCTGGGAATCCTTCTGGCGAGCACCGGGATGGCCTTGTCGTCCTTTAGCTCCCTCAAGGCTCCCACAGCGTTGGCCCTGGCCCTGAGCCACGGGTCATCGACGAAGTCCGACAGGAACTCCACGACTTCGCTCTTGCCCTCGCCCAGCTTGCCCAGGGACGACAGGGCCGCTTCCCGAGCGCGAGAGGGGTTGCCGTATTTGGACCATTCCTTCGCCAACTCGATGCCCCGTTCGTCTTTCAGATCGGCCAGACCCAGCAGCGCTTGGGACGTTGCCACTTCCTGGAAAGAGGGTTTCCCCAACGCCGCCGAGACCAGGTCGAAGGAGCGGGGCTGTTTCGTCTTGGCCGCCGCGCGGACCGCTTCAGCCTCCACCAGATAGCTCTCGTCGCTTTCCATCAACGGCTCCAAAGCCTTGAGGGCGGCCTCCTCCTTGAACCCGCCAAGAGCCCCTGCCACGGCCCTTCTCGCCTTGGCATGTCCGACGCTCGTGCATGAGGCCAGGGCGGTCAGGGCGCCGTCGGATTTTATCGTACCCAGGGCCTTGGCCGCCTCTGCTTGGACACCCCAAAAGGGGTCTTCCAGCACGGCTTTCTTCAGGGCCTGCACGCAGTCGGGAGCGCCCAGCTTGGCCAGGGCCTGCGCGGCGTCCACCCTCCCCAGCACGTCCGGGTCGTTCTCAAGCTGGTGAAGGAGCATTTCCTTGGGACGGGTGAAGTCCAGGCTTTTGAGGCACAGGCAGCCGGGGTCGAAGGACACCATCTTTGGCTTTTCCTGCATGGAAAAGCGGAATGTCTGCTCCTTGCAGCTTATGTCCAGCTTGTGGGAGACGGGGCCGGCTTCGTTGTAGAAGACCGCCTGAACGGACGTCCTGAAGAGGCCCGTCATTTCGTCTATGGCCTGGGTCTGAGACACGGTGAGCTCGGCCGAGTTGGACTCCTCGTCCCACTTATAGGCGACTTTCAACTCCGGGTGGCCCGCCTTATAGACCCACTGGTGGAAGAACCAGTCCATGTTCCTTCCCGTGGACTCTTCGATGGCCCTCTGGAAGTCCTCGGTCACCACGTTCCGACCCTGATGGGTTACACAGTAGTGGTTGAGAGCTTTCCAGAAGCCGTCATCGCCAAGGACTCCCCGGAGCATGTGCAGGACCAAGGCGCCCTTCTCATAGAGGTGGCGGTCAAACAGGTCCACGGGTTGGTTATAGACGTTGTTGACAATGGGCCTCCGGTAATGCCCGGAGTCCTCCCCGAAATATATCCCGGCGTCCTGGTATATGCCGTACCTGAACTCGTCCACTCCCAGGTCGAACTCCCTGAACAGCAGCTCGGAGTAGGTCGCGAAGCCCTCGTTCAACCACCCGTGAGACCAGTCGCGGCATGTGAGGAGGTCTCCCCACCACTGGTGAGCCAACTCGTGGGCCACGATGCCGTCGGCGGAGTAGTCGACGTGGGCCCGCTCGTCGTGGAGCAGGTGGTCGGTCATGGTGGTGGCCGACGTATTCTCCATGCCGCCGAAGATGAAGTCGGCCACGGTCACCTGCGAGTACTTGTCCCAGGGGTAGGGCACGCCGATTTTGTTGGTGAAGAACTCCATCATCTTGGGTGTCTTGCCGAACGCCCGGCGGGTGTCCTCTTCCCTGCCCGGAGGCGAGTAGTAGATGATGGGAACGTCTCCTCCGCCGTCTCTGATTTCCGTGTATTCTCCGGCCACCAGGGACATGAGATAGGCGGGCAGGGGCTTGTCCTGTGTCCAGTGGTCGGCACGCTTAGCGCCGCCCGGACCTGAAGAGTCGGAGGACGTGAGGGTCCCGTTGGAAATGGTGGTCCATTCCGCGGGCACGGTCACTATGATTTCGCTGGTGAACCTCTCGTTGGGATAGTCGAAACAGGGGAACCAGAACCTGGAGTCCTCGTCCTGCCCCTGGGTCCACATCTGCCGGGGCCGGTCCGGGTATCCGTCGTCGGGCATATTGAAGTAAAGCCCCTTCCGCGGGGTCGTTCCGTATTCAATTCGGACCGTAATCTCCTCGCCCGCCTTCCTGGGGCCGCCCAGGTCTATGGACAGTTTCCAGTCCTCATGGGCGTAGGACAGGGGAGTCCCATCGGACAGGGTGACAGTCGAAATTTCCAACTCGGCGGCGTCCAACTCCAGGGTGGCGACGCCGTCGTTGATCGGGGTGACGGTATGCGAGGCTGCGCCGCTGATGGAACGCGAGTCCAGGTCCACGTCCAGTTCCAGCTTTATGTGCTTTATGTCAACTGTCCGGTCCCTTGGCCACTTGGCTTCATCGCCGGGCAGAGCGAAGGGCTTTCTGCCTTCGGACTGCTGCGCGCCGGTGCGTCTTCCGCAATGGAGTCCCAATGACTTCTCGTGGATTTCTTCGGCGCTCACTGCTCTTCACCCTCCCCTTCGTTGTCTCCGCCCCCAGCCGGTTGGAAGGCCGCTCTTAAGAACTCCAGCTCCAGCTTCAGACGCTCAGCCATCTTGTCCGACTCCAGCCGGGTCAGGAACTTGAGGTGTCCCAAAAGCTTGCTGCTAAGCTCCCACTTTGCTTGTTTGGCATTTCGAGAAAAGCCGTGGAGCTTATTCATGACCCGTTCAAATGCGTATACTGCGTCAAACGTATCCACGACTAACACCGGAATCTCCAACCTCAGCTCACACTCGAAACGGGGAGGAAGGTCTGAGTTCCGCAGCCGGTCTATAGCCACAGGCGTGACTTCGCTTTGGGTCAGCAACTCCTCAGCGCCCCTTGGCCGGCTGGCGTGGTGCGCCTTGAATCGCCACTCCGCCGGCGCTCCGGGCGAAGTCAGCAGGAAGCCTTCACCAAGTTCATCAGAGGACTGATGGACATCCGAGGGCTGATCGGCGTCCCTGCTCACAGGTCCTGCTCCCTGATGTCCCAAGCGTCCAAGACCTGCCGGGGAAGGCTTATAGGACCAACGGAGTTCTCGTACTCCCGAACGTGCTTCCTGGCTAACACGGCGATGGCCTTGAGCAGCTGGGGACTCACTTTGATCTTGGCCCTGAGAGTAGGCTCCCTATCCTCCTGAAGCTCTCCGAAGAAGAGAATGGAACTGTACAGCCCGCTGCTGATGTGCAGCGAGTCGCAGTAGAAACTTACGGCGCCTTCCGTTGAATAATATTCGTCTACGGTGTATTCCTCCGGTGGGAGAAGAGGCTGTTCCTCCGTCGCCATGACCACCTCAAATCGCCTCAGCGGACGTTGTCACGCAGCAGGGTTGCGTCAGCCGTTAATACTATCACCTGGAGGCCCAATACTCCATTGCCGCCGCCCTCGGTTGACTCCATGGGGGTGGGCTGCGGGGCGTTGCTATAATATGGGCGGCCATTTTGCAGCGAGCGTTGAATCCATGACCCGTCGCAAGCCGGAAGGCGCCTCCTGGGAAAAACTTCTCACCGGGTTGCTCCCCCAGGTTTCCCGGAGCTTCTACCTGACCATTAGAGTCCTTCCCGCCGACCTCAGAAAGCCGGTGGGACTAGCCTATTTGCTGGCTAGGGCCGCGGACACCATCTCGGACACGCGCGCGCTGCCTCCATCGCAACGCCTGGAATGCCTGCTCAGCCTTCGCAACGTTCTGGAAGAATCGGCGCCCCCGGGAGCGGTCGCGGAAATGGCCCGCGATCTGACAGGCTTCCAGAAGTCGGACGTCGAGGGCGAGTTGATAAGCAACCTGGACGACGCCCTACGCTGCCTTGAGTCCATGCCTCAGGAGGACCGGCGCTTGATCAGGTCTGTGGTCGTGAGCCTTACCCGCGGCATGGAGATGGACCTGACCGTCTTTCCGCCGGAGGAGGCGGGGACCGTTGGGTCCCTGGAGACGGACGAGGACCTGGACCGGTACACGTACCATGTCGCGGGGTGCGTGGGTGAGTTCTGGACCGCGATCACCGTGGCCCATACGCCTGCATTGAGGAGGTGGGACCTGGAAGAGATGTCCAAGGCCGGCGTCAGGTTTGGCAAGGCTCTACAGCTGACCAACGTCCTGCGAGACATTCCCAGGGACCTGCGCATCGGGCGGTGCTACCTGCCCCAGACTAGGCTTTCGGAACTGGGACTCAGACCGGATGACTTGCTGGACCCATCGGCGGCGCCGGCGGCCAGGCCCGCCCTCGCATGGGGCATCGAACGGGCATTGGAGCATTACCAAGCGGCCGTGGCCTACACGCTGGCCATACCCAGAGGCTCTTTACGGCTCCGGCTAGCGGCCTTGTGGCCTGCGGCAATCGGCATAGCCACCCTTGGAAAGCTGGCCGGAAACGACAACTGGCTAGACCCGGACATCACAACCAAGGTCAGCCGACGCTGGATATATTCGGTCATGGCTGCGTCTCTTCCCGCCGCCAGGTCCGACGCTCTGGTGAAGCTATGGACGGGCAGGTTAGCGTCTCAGGCGCGCTCCGCCCTTTAGCCTTGGTCTGAGTCTGTAACGTCTGCTATCATCAAGTCCCGGCGCCGCTCCCAGGCAGAAGTCGGGACGGGATGGACAGACCTGAGTATGACCATACGACATTTCAGCGCTGTGACCCTGGCCGTTAAGGACATGGTCAGTGCGGTCGAGTTCTACGACAAGCTTGGACTGGAAATGAAATACGGAGGCAGGGAAGCCAGTTTCACCTCGTACTATGTAGGCGCTGCTGAGTTCCTCAACCTGATTCTGTCGCCGTCTTACACGCCCGGATGGTGGGGCAGGTTCATTATCAGGGTCGATGGAGTCGATGAGTTCCACTCCCTATTGACCGAACGAGGATTGCAGCCTGAAAGTCCGCGGAACGGCCCTTGGGGCGAACGCTACTTCCATCTCTGGGACCCTGACGGCCACGAGATCAGCTTTGCAGAGCCGCTGACATAGGGGCACTCTTGCCGTTTGGAGGTTGACGTGGGCCTGTACATCGTGCTGTCGGCCATGAAAGGCCGATTCCTATCGGAGAACGGCAACCCTTATGACAACTTCCAGATGCTGGGCTACGTGGACGCCGACACCCCATCTGAAGCGGTGATCAGGTTCTTCGAGGAGCCACACTTTCCCATCCAATGGCAGGACGTTCAATACATGTGGGCCGAGAAGCTGACCGGCGACCCCGAGAACGGCCACTATGGAGACTACCACAAGGTCTATATAGACGAGATAAGGAAGCGGTACGAGGTCCCAAGCTCGGAGCCGGAACTGTGACGACGTGAGGCGGCGCCGAACCTACAGGGAAGCTCAGTCCAGGCTTGCAGCCACAGGGAGAGCCGTTTCCGCGAGATGCTCCATGACCCTGATGCTGTCTTCCATGCCCGACACGCGAAAGTCGTAGGTCAGCTGGTCGATCCCCAACTCCCGGCAACGGCGGATGTCGTCGATAACCTGCCCGGTCTCGCCGACCATCGCCCCGGTGCTCCTGACCCCACCCTGCTCGCCCAGTCCGATGTCGGTGAAATGGAGGCTTCTCTTCAACGATATGGTTATCTCGTCAGGGTCTCGGCCCGCCAGCTCCGTCTGCTCCCGTAGGTAGGGGATGTTCTTGGCCACAAAGTCGGGCGTCTGCCTGGTGGGGTGCCAGCAATGCCCGTACTTGGCGGTCCGTCTGAGGGCGCGCCTGGTATGCCCCCCAACCCAAATCGGCAGAGGCGACTGCACCGGCTTCGGGGTGAACTTGACGCCGTCTATCTGAACAAACCTGCCGTTGTAGACCGGGTCCTCCTGGGTCCACAGGGTTTGAAAGACCTCTATGTACTCATCAGTCATTGGACCCCGCTCGGAGTACGGCACGTTCAAGGTCTCGAACTCCTTTTCCAGCCAGCCCACTCCCACGCCACAGATAATCCTGCCGCCGCTGAGCACGTCCAAGGAGGAGAACATCTTGGCCTGCACCACCGGGTCCCTGTAGGGCACGATAATCACCGTTGTGCCCAAACGTATGGTGTCGCTGCAAGCCGTCATAAAACCCAGCAGGGCCATCGCGTCGAGGAACGGTTCATCCGCCGGCCGGATAAAGGAGCCGTCCGCCGTATAGGGGTACTGGGTTGTCCCCGCCGTGGGCAGCACAACGTGGTCGCCTATCAGCACACTCTCGAAACCCAGGTCCTCAGCTCGCTTGATGAACGCCTTTATCCCCTGGGCGTCGGGCAACCTCGGCATGGCCAGTCCTATCTTCATTACAACCTCTCCGGAGACCCTTAGTCTTTCGGCCAGGGCCTGTCAGCCAGCCATCTCGAACCGTTCCGATTCGGGGGGTCTGGACCAAAGCTCGTCTGCGCCGGCCATGGACTCTTTTCGTTCGGGACTGGCCCGCCACTGGTCGTAGACGTCGTTGCTGTCCCAGGTCACCAGCGTGGAAATCTTGGCGGAGTCGCTCAGGGACACCATGGTCTGCCTTGCGCCGAATCCCCGGAACTTGCTCTGGGCTTCACCGTTGCGGTCCAAGAGCTTCCTTGCGTCCTCTATTCTCTCGGCTTTAGCCCAATGGTGGGTCAGAACTCCGATCATCCGCCATGCCTCCCCAAAAGATATGGGCGCCGCGTGAAACACACGGCGGCATAGCGAGTATAACACGCGACGCTGAAGCCTTAGGCGTTCCCGCCGTTCAGCCTGGCGCAAGCCGCCGTGCTTAAAGCAGCGGACATAAGAATCCCTGTGCACCGCACCGGTGAGGAGCACAGGGTAAGAAGTGAATGAAGTCCAGAAAAGAAAAAGGGACCGGACTGCCGCCGGTCCCTTTAGTTAACCAAGATGCAATTCCAACTAGGCGTTGCCTATGCGGAACATCTTAGTGCCGCACGTAGGGCAGGTTCCTTGGGTGGCGGGTCGGCCGTTTTTCATGGTGATCGACTTAGGATCACTCATGTCCCGCCGAGCCCTGCACTTCACACAGTAGGCCTGCATCCAGCACCTCCCAAATTTGGTAACCACATTGTAGATAGAACCATGCCTAGATTTCAAGCCGAATGCGCCGTGAATTCCCCATCAAAACCGGGGAATTCCGACCCAATAGGCCGGATATGGCCCACGGCTTCCACAACAGCCTCATTTTTGGATGCGCTAGATGGACAATGTAAGCTGCCTGGGTCTCGAACTCACGTCGTCAGTCCTCATATCCTCCAGCCCGTGCCTGTCCTTCAGTTCCCGCATTATCCACTGATGCCGGTCTTTCATTCCCCTGGGCGCAAACGCTCCGTTGTAGACTGTGCGATAGGAATGAATGAGATTCGGGAACTCCGAGTTTAGAAACTCCAGGAAGTGGCCCTTGGTCCCGTCCATCAGATAGAGAGTGTTCCCCTCCAGGAAACGGGCCCCGTGGTCCACTGCTGCGGCCGCCAAGGGTTCCAGGTTGGACTTCTTATCGGTGATTCCCGGGATGATGGGAGCTATCAACGCTCCGGCGTTGACGCCGGCCGCCGCCAGCTTTTCCATGGCCTTGAGACGCTTGATGGTCGGAGGAGTCCCCGGCTCCAGTTTGGACCGGAGCGCATCGTCCAAGGCGGTCACGGAGAAACAAACTGTGCATCCTGCAACCCGGGCCAATTCGCCCAGGACATCCAGGTCTCGCACTATCATAGTCCCCTTGGTCACCATTCTGATGGGGTTGCGCTTGGCGCAGAAGACCTCCAGGCAGCGGCGGGTGATCCGGCGCTTGCCCTCGATGGGCTGGTACGGATCAGTGGCCGTGCCCACTGCCACAGGCTCGAATTTCCACGATGAGCGAGACAACTCGCGCCGCAGAGTTTCGGGCAGGTTGGTCTTGACGAATATCACGCCGCTGAAGTCGTCGCCGGGGTTCAGGTCCTTGAACCAGTGGTATCGCCTGGCAAAGCAGTAGTGGCAGCCATGAACGCATCCCTGGTACGGGTTCAACGACCAGTTGAAAGACATGTTGCGGACTCTGTTCAAAGCGCCCGACACCTCTATGTCTTCGTAGTGGGCTCTCACAGGTTGTTCCTCGACCTCATATTCACGCTTGGCTGTGCCTGGTGCGGTGCATGGAGCTCCGGCTACATCCAGTTCCTGGATTTAGGAAGGGCGTAGGGAGCTTTAATGCTCTCGACGCTGCTCACCACGACGTTCATGCTCCCGTTCCGGCGAGAGACCTTTCCTTTGACTTTCAGGGCCGGCTCCCGTATGACCAACCGATAGCGTTGGAAGACCTTGGGCCAGACCACCAGGGGCACGTGTCCGAACTCGTCTTCCAGGGTGATGAAGACAGACTTGGAGCTGCCGGGATGCTGCCGCCTTATCACCAGTCCCGCCACGGTGACGTCCTCTCCCTCGCCGAGAGCGTCCACCCGGTCGCTGGGAAGCGTTTCAGAGTCAAGGTTGGCGCGGATGTGGGCCATAATGTGCCCCCTTGGATGCACTCCCATAACCGCGTATTCCTCCAGCATCTCCTCCCAGTCGGTCATAAGAGGCAGGTCTTCCATGTCCTGCTCCACCGGCAGCGGCAGAGGCCATTGATGCCCGTGGGGGCGGCTCCTCAGCCCAATCTCCCAAAGCGCTCTCCTCCGGTCAACGTTCTCATCCCCGCGGATTAACCCGTCGAAGGCCCCCGCTAAGACCAGGCTCTCCAGCGCTCTACGGGGGAGTCCGATGCGCTCCACCGCGTCCCCCAGGCTCGTGAAGGGACCGCCGCCGCGGGCTTTAAGGATGGCCTCAGCCCCGGCCTCTCCCACCCCCTTGACGTTGAGGAAACCCATCAGCACGGACTCATCCTTGATGGTGCATTTGGCGCCGCTCTCATTTATGTCAGGGTTGAGGACGCCAACCCCGTGGCGCTTGGCGTCCTCCTTCAGAGTCTCCAGGTTATAGAAGCCCATGGGCTGCTGGTTGAATATGGCCACAAAGAACTCGAGGGGGTAGTAATGCTTCATCCATGCCATTTGATAAGCGGTTATTCCGAAGGCGTAGGCGTGGGACTCGGGGAACATATACTGACCCGAAAACCTCTTGAATATGGTGAGGGCCGTTCCCTCGGGCACACCCCTGGCCGCAGCCCCCGCCCGGAACTTCTCCCAGTAGTCTTGAAGGAGAGACCCGTTGTTCTTGCGTCCGAACGCGCGACGCAGGTTGTCCGCTTCCTTCGGGCTGAATCCCGCCACGTCTATGGCCAGTTGGTTCACCTGGTCTTGGAATAGGATCACGCCCAGGGTCCGGGCAAGGGCCCGCTCCTCCAGGGGATGATCGAACTCCCAAGGCGCATTGTGGGCATGTCTTTCGATGAACCGGCTGACCCCGTCGTTAACCCCCACGCCCGGTCTGACCGCCGCCACCTCGAAGGCCATCTCAGTCAGGTTGGTGGGCTTGATGCGGGTGATGGTCTGCATCTGGGCCGCCGACTCCACCTGGAATATGCCAATGGCGTCGCCTTGATGGAGGCTTCGGTAGACAGCCTCGTCCTCGAAATCTATGCGGGAGAGGTCTTCGTATCTGCCCGTCCGCTCCTCGATGATTCCGAGAGCTTCCTGCATCTGGGAGAGGGCCCCCAGGGACAGGAAGTCGATCTTCACGAAGCCCGCATCCTGTACGCTGTCTTTGTCCCACTGGCACACGTACCGGCCGTCTATCGCGCCCGGCTGCACCGGCGTCAGGTCGATGAGGGGAGTCGATGATATGATCATGCCTCCCGGGTGCTGCCCAATGTACTTGGGGAAGCCGTCCAGTTGCCCCGCCAAATCTATAAGGTCCTTCCATACGGGAGCGTCAACCTTGCGGCGGAACTCGGGCAGTTGAAGCATCTCGGAACGGAGACCTGAGGCATGACGCGTATCCACCCTTTTGGCCAGCTTGTCCACGTCCTCCGCAGGGAGACCCAGGGCTTTGCCCAGGTCTCGAATGGCCCCCTTCATCCGGTAGGTGGCTATCGTGCCGGTCAAGGCCGCCGAGGGCCATCCCCAACGCCGGTGCACTTGCAGTATCAGCTCCTCCCTGATGTTCCTGGGAAAGTCCAGGTCGATGTCGGGTACGGACCCCATCTCATCGTTTATGAAACGGTCCAGAGACAGGTCGTACTGCAACGGGTCAATGTGGGAAAGGCCGATCAAGTAGCCCACCAGCATCGCCACCGACGATCCCCTGCCCCGGCCTGGGGGCCGCTCCTCAAGAGGCGTTTCACGGTCCACCAGGCCCAGGTCTATCATCACCTCCCGGGCCATGTTTATGATGTCGTAGTAGATGAGGAAGAAGCCGGCCAGGCCGTGCTTCTCGATCAGCCGAAGCTCCTCATTCAAACGTTCCCTCACCTTGGACGAAATCTCGCCATACCGGCGCACCGCCGCCTCATAACAGAGTTCCTTCAGGTAGGTGAGAGGCGTATGGCCCTTGGGCACAGGGTGGTCGGGGAACCGGTAGCCCAGGTTATTCTCCAGATTGAATCCGGAGCACCGCTCAGCGATGACCAGCGTATTCTCCAGGGCCTCCGGCGCCTCCCTGAAGAGCTTGGCCATCTCCCGGTGAGACTTCAGGTGGAAGTTGGCGTTGGGCCGCCGTTCTCGGTGGGTCTCTTCCAGCGTCCGGTTGTGCCTGACGGCCACCAGCGCATCCTGGAGTCGGCTCCGTTCGGGCGCATGGTAGTGGACGTTGTTCGTGGCCGCCACTCCGACGCCCAGCTTACGGGCCATTGCACACAGCCGCCGGCAGCGCAGCGTGTCACCCTGCACCAGGTTCTGCTGCAACTCCATGAAGACGTTCTCGGCGCCGAACCAGTCCAGGTATTTTTGCGCCTCCTCCTCGGCTTCCCTCCACTTTCCCCCAGACAGGCCCTCAGACAGAAGAGAAGGGACCCTTCCCTTGGGACAGCCCGTCAGCAGAATAACCCCTTCGGCATGGTGGGAAAGAAGCTCGGGGTCCAATTGGGGATCACGCCGGTCTTTGATTCTCGAAAAGGTGAGAAGGCGGCAGATGTTCCGGTATCCGGCCCTGTCACGGGCCAACAGGGTCAGGTGTGAACCGTCGGTAAGGGTTATCTCCGCGCCTGTTATGGGCTGTATGCCCAGGCTGTTGGCAAGCCTGGCGAACTCCATGGCGCCGCTCAGGTTGTCATGGTCCGTCAGGGCCAGGGCGCCGTAGCCCAGCTCTTTGGCCCGCATGAGCAGCTCCTCCAGAGACGAGGCGCCTTCGTGGAAGGAGTAGTTGCTATGGCAATGGAGTTCTGCGTATTTCACAGCGGCTCACTCCCGGCCAGTCGCCCCAGAGGCGGGGCCAGGAAATAGGGCGTAAGTATAGAACCCGCCATGAGCCGCCGGACAAGGGCCTGATGGCACTGTGCACGCCTGCCGCCAGCATGGGCGATTCTATGAATATCGGCGACGCTGTCTCAAACCTGTCTTTCCGGCTTTCGCCGGAAACCATAAGACATCATTTTTTTCTTGTTGCAAGGTCCCTGGGCTCCGGCCTCCGCCGGAGCGACGGAGGAAGGGCCGTAGACAGAGGCTGCCACAAAATGCAGGCGTCACGTAGCCGGGCATGACGCACCCCGGGTTATGGACGCCTACGGAATGCACAAAGCCCTTCCGTTGACGCCCACGGCCCGGGGTAGTCTAGGTTCCTTGGAGAGTTAGAGGCGATAGATTAGTCGGTGCCCGGCCAACCCCTCTCGGAGATGTCGATGGTCACGCTGTCGGGGCCGGCGAATTTGAACTCGTGCCTGTCCCTGGCGCCCGCTTCTGCTCCCATGGAGAGGGCTGCGTTAATGTCGTCCCTGGGTTTGATGCCCACGGCGTCCATCTTGTCGGACATTTCGCCCGCGTCTTCCACGTGGACTCCTATGTGGTGGAGGCCGCTGTATTCCTTGCCCTTTTCCGAACCCGCCGCCTGATCGTTGTTGAACTTGAGCAACGCTATGTTGACCGTGCCGTCGCTGACGAAGAACCCGGTGGCGTTGGCGCTGTTAACCTCTCCGACCACCTTCAGCCCCAGTGTTTCGGTGTAGAACCTGCACGATGCGTCCGGGTCCTGGGTCGATATTGCGATGTGCTTAATCTTGGCCATTCCGTCCCTCCTGTGCTTTCTCCACGGTTAAGATACCACAAACCGGCGCCCGTTATTATTCTCCTGCGAAAAATCGGCGGGGATTGTCAACCATGATCCGATCGATGTCGTCGTCGCTGGCCCCAAGCTCTTTGAGCCTGGGCAGGACTTTTCGGGATATGAAGTTGAAGGCGTCGGGGTTCAACCGGTGGCGGTCGTCCCTGATCTCCTTGCTCAGCCAGTTGGACGGGGGAACGTAGTCATGGCCAAGCATGATCCTGTGGGCGTATCCGGCCTCGACAAGTTGGACCGCCAACTGAGTGCGCCCCTCCCAGTCGGGAGTCCCCGGAACGCGTCCTCCCGGGTACCGGTCCAGCCCAATCCACACTCCCTTACGGAGCAATCCCAGCAGATAGTCCATGTCCGTGTCGTCGTTGCTGTGGCCTATGTAGACCGCGTCCAGGTCCACGCCCTCTTCGTCGAGGATGCGCACCTGCTGCTCGCCCACCCGGTCGGGGGACCAGGTGTGGGTGGATATTCGAGTCCCCGTGGCCTTCGACGTCCTGGCCGCCGCCCTCAGCACCGTCTCTTGAAGCTCCGTCACCCCTCCCCTGTCGCTGGCCACCTTGATTACGCCCGCTTTGATGCCCGTGCCCTCGATGCCCTCTTCCACCTCCCGTATGTACACGGAAGCTATCAGGTCGGGAGTCGCCGTGCCAAAGGACACGGGTATGCCCATGTGGTTTCCCGTGGCCGGAATGATGTTGACCCCGCTGCGTTGGGACACCTCGCGCATCAGTTCCACGTCCCGGCCAAGGTCGATGGTGGTCACATCTATGATGCTCCTGAGCCCCTCGTCATAGGCCTCTATAAGGGCCTGGGACACCTGGTCCAGAATGGCCTGGCGGTCGATCAGCTCGGGATACGTATGCCTGAGACCCCCGCCGCTGATGCACACATGCTCATGGCTGAGGGTGAACCCCAAGTCCGAGACGTCGAGGGGGCCTGTCACAGAGTTGACTGTCGGTGGCATGAATTCCTCCTGTCGGGCGGCGGCTATGTCGGTTTGGGCTATTCCGGTTTGGGAATGAGTCCCAGAATCTCCCGTGCCTGAGCGGGAGTCGTCGGCTCCCGACCATGCATCCGGGCCAAGGTCACGGCCCATTCAACATGGTCGGCGCTGGACTTGGGTTGGAGATTGTTGGGGAGCCAGGGGCTGTCTTCAAAACCCACCCTAACGTGGGCGCCCGTCGCTATGGCGATTCCAACGATCTCGAAGGTGAGCAGGCCGCTGCTGTGGGTTATCCAGATGGCGTCAGGGTAATGCTCTCTTATCCGGTCGGTCATGAAATAGTAGTTGTGGGGAGTGGAGGGCATCCCCTGCCTGGCCCCTCCCCAGTTTCCCGACGGCTCCACCAGGAAGTAGTGAGTCTTTCTTATTGCGCCGTCTTTCATCAGCGTGAACGCATTGTTCAGGTGGCCCGCGTCCTGCACCGCCGGCTCGGGCATGGTGCCGCGGGCGTAACATGCGTCCAGCGTGGCAACGATGTCCTCGTAGCTGTTGGGCGATATGCGGGTCTCCCGCTTCTCCGTCGAGGCGTTCATGGGCCAGGACACGTTATAGCCCAAGTTCAGCGAAACCATTTCCACGGGCTGGGGGGTGTCCGACAAGTAGCGGACCACCGATTCGACGGGTTCTTCCCAGGCCCTGGCCGTGGTGTGGTTCAGCGCCAGGTCGCACCTCTCCCTGATGAGGCGGTCAGCCTCGGCGTACCATTGCGTGTCGTAGCTGACCCTGCCGTCGGGATGGCGGGCGTGCATGTGCACTATGGATGCGCCGACGTTGTAACACCGCACGGCCTCATCGGCGACCTCCTGGGGAGTCCAAGGGACGTTGGGGTTGTCCTCCCTGCCCCTGTTGCCGTTCAGGCAAGCCTTGATGATTATGGCATCCATTGAGGCCTCCTCTCTCGGACCCCTGACGGAGGGCTAGTTCTGTTCAAAGACGTCCAAAGCGATCCTTGACGCCTGAGCCGCAGTGGGCCATCCGGAATAGAAAGCCATGTGGGTGATGACTTCCCCAATCTCCTCTTTGGTCAAGCCGTTGTCCAGCGCCCGTTGAATGTGGCCGGGAAGCTGCCCGATGCGGTACTGTGAAATGAGGGACGCTATGGTGATGAGGCTCCTGTCCCTCTTGGAAAGCTCTGAGCGTTCCCATACGTCCCCAAAGAGGACCTCTTCATTGAGTTGGGCCAGCTTGGGGGCCACCTGCCGGATAACCTCACGCGGCGTAGTCATAGCTCCTCCTCCATTTGGTCGAATAACGCCGCCCTATTATACCCCGGCTTCCCATCCTCTGCCCCCTTTGGGGTTCCAAAGGGCCCATTGGCGGAGGGACTCGTGGGAGCCGAGGCGGGACAGACCACGATGGGGAGAGCTTACGGTCAGCCGAAGGAGCGGCCTCTAGGACTCGGCGAACACCTCTTTGGCCACGACTGCGGCGTTGGCCCCGGTTGGGAAGCCTGCGTAGAACGCCACGTGAGTTATCAGCTCGCTGATCTCTTCTTGGGTCACGCCGCTCCCAAGGGCCCGACGTATGTGGCCCCGCAGCTGGTCCGTGCGGTAGAGGGCCATCAAAGCGGATACGGTGATCAGCGCCCTGTCTCGCGCATCCAGGATAGGCCGCTCCCAGACGTCTCCAAACAGCACCTCTTGGGCGACAGCCCATAGCTTCGGGGTGATTTCCTCCAGAGCAGACCTTGCAGTTGTCATCACATGCCTCCTTTATATTCCGGTTGCCTTGAATGCTCAAATCGGGAAGCTTGCCTGGTTGAAAGGCGCCTTTGGCGGCGCCTAGACTTCAGAACCGGACGAAGGAGACCAAGGCCGTCGGAAGGCGCTAGTCGGCCACCCGCAGGACCGCCTTAATCACCCGGTCTTCGTAGTCCTCATACATCTTGTAGGCGCGGTTCACGTCTTCCGGCGTGAACTCCATACGGTGGGTGACCATCTGGCCCGGGTCCACCCATCCCTGGTCACGCAGAGCGACTATGTCCGCTATGTTGGGCGGAGATTTCCCGCCCCGGGCGGCCGTCGTGGGGATTAACGTGGGCTGGTTCTGGGTCAGGAGTTGGGTGTCCACAGGCACGATTGGCTCTGATTGTATGCCGAACATGATCACAAGGCCGTACTGAGCGACGTAACGCAGGGACGAGTCCAAGGAGTCCGGAAATCCCGCGGCTTCCACCGTGATGTCCGCCCCCTTGCCGTCCGTAAGCTCGGCGATTGCGGCCGCCAGGTCTTCCCTGTCGGGATTGACTGTATGGGTGGCGCCAAAGCGGCCCGAGTACTCCAAGCGGTAGTCCAGGGGGTCCACTCCGATGACTTTCTGCGCCCCCAGTTTGGACGTCAGCATGGTGAAAGACAGCCCGATGGCGCCCTGCCCGAATATGGCGACGGTCTTGCCCAGGATGGCGCCCATCTGCTTGCAGGCGTAGAGGACGGTGCCCGACGGCTGGCACATCACCCACTCCGAGAGGTCTCCGTAGTCCGGCAAGGCCACCATCTCGCTGGCCGGGGAAGTGAGATACTCCACCAAGCCTCCACTGAGGGAACGATCGGGCAGCGCTATGACCCGTTGCCCTTCACGGAACCGGTCATTACGGCTCTCCACTACGACGCCCGCCGCCTCGTGGCAGGGTTCGCCCAGGCCGAAAGGATAGCTCTCTTCAGGGTGTATGGGGCCATAGGCCCTCCGGATGTCGCTTCCGCATATAGAGACGCGCTGGATTTTTATCAGGCACTCACCGTCCTGGACGGGCGGCGTCTCCACGTCCTTGAACTCGAAACGCTTAGGTCCCACAAGCTGGGCAGCCTTCATGCTGACGCTATCCTTATCCGCAAGTATGGGCCAAGGCCGGGTAGAGACTAACACAGGCGCTGGGGGCAGACAAGGAGTCCGCAGCCACTCGGATTGACGCCTCCCATGCCGTGGCATACACTCCCGTCGTCCTACGCCGCATTGCTTTCACCGTAAGGGGCTTTCACCGCAAGGGGAGGGTTGATCATGACCATCCAGTGGAACCACAAGACCGCAAGGGTCAACGGAATAAACATCCACTACGTTCACCACGGCGCCGGCAAACCCGTGATGCTCATACACGGATGGCCAGAGTTCTGGTACAGCTGGAGGCGTCAGATTCCGGCCTTGGCGGAAAAGTTCGAGGTGATCGTTCCCGACATGAGGGGCTTTGGTTACTCCGATAAACCCATAACAGGATATTCGACGCGCCAGTCGGCCTCGGACATGTACGAATTGGCCAGGGCCCTCGGACACGACAGCATACAGCTGGTGGGCCACGACATCGGAGTCCGGGTGTCCTTCAGGTTCGTGCTGGACCACGAGGACTTCATAGAGAAACTGGTCCTTCTGGACGGGGCGCCGCCCATGGAACGCATGGCGCCTCAGCCTCCCGAACAAATCAGGTCCGTGTGGCACTCCTACTTCCACCAGCAGCCCGACCTGCCCGAGGCCCTCGTGGCGGGCAACGTAGAGGCGTATCTGCGCCACTTCTACCGGGACTGGTCGGTGAACAAGCACGCCTTCGCCGATGAGGACGTGGCCCACTACGTCACCGCATACTCCCAGCCGGGGGCCTTGAGGGGAGGGTTCAATTACTACAGGGCCTCCGCCGACGAGGACCCGCCCGACTGGCAAGCCGACGCAGACAGGACTGTCGCGACCCCTCTGCTGTACCTGTGGGGCTCACGCCGGGAGCGGTCCGCCCAGCGCGTCGGGGCCGCGCCCCTGGACGCGTGGAAGAAGCATTTCCCCAACGCAGCCGGAAAATATCTGGGGGACTACGGCCACTTCCTCCAGACGGAGGCGGCCGACGAGGTAACCAGGGAGCTTCTGGACTACCTGAACGCGGGCTAGGGCCTGTTAACGTTAAAGCTGGGCGCCGAAGCCCTCCCAGCGTGTCATTCCGAACGCAGTGAGGAATCTAAACGGGTTGTTGGAAGTCGCGGCGCCATTTAAGCAACAAAGCCTTGCATCACCGGCGTTTTGCTCCTCGGCAGCCTAGCTTGAGGACAAGGACTTGAGATTCCTCACTGCGCTCCGCTTCGTTTCGGAATGACAGTCGAGGGGACGTGAAGACGTACATTCTAGTGCGAACAGGCCCTAAGCCTAGGACTGTACGGCCACCACCTCAACGGTCGTGTTTGGGGTCGCCACGGCGACCGAACCGTAAAGGGGTCAACGCTGCCGGTAGGCGGCCACCAACTCATGGGCCTGGTCGTCGTCCACGCCGGTAAGCTCGATGCGTATGCGAATGGCGTCGTACACCGACACGTGCCGGTGTATGGGGTCGGCGGCGCTGTCCCGGTCGGCTTCTATGACTGCGTCCACCCACGACAGCGGAGCGCCCGTCTCCCTGGCCACTCTGCTTATCAGGTTTACCGCGCAGCCGGAAATGCCCGAAAGAAAGGCCTCGGCGGCGCCTATCTCCTCGCCCGGCACACCGTCGTCTATGACCCAGTGATGGTTTCTGGAATTGGCGATTGCCCTTCCCTGGGTCCCCGTGCTATAGGAACGGACCGTGATGGTGGTCACACCGTCAGCCATGACAGCCTCCTTCTCTCGACAATTTCCGACTATGCGCGCCGCAAGAGCTAGTTTGCGTCCAACCCAGCCTCCAGGACAGGAGTATTCCTGATCATGTCGTCGAACTTGACCGTTCCCGTCCACTCCCACCTGTCGGAGCCGTCTTCAAGGCAGACCAGGTCTCCCGCCTCCTCCAGCAGCTCCACGTGGGCCAGCGCCTCTGTAAAGGCGATGTAGAAGTGGCGGCTGTTGCTTTTTATGTGGGGGAAGTACGTCCTGGTCAACTCAACAGGGTCCATGGGAGACTTTTTGAGGATCTCCAGGATTTGATGGCACCGCTCAACGTGATGGTCCAGTATTTCGGTGGCCCTGTCGGTGAAGATGGGGTTGAACTTGTAGCGGTAGAACGCCCTGTGAGCCGGAAGGACCACAAGGTCCTTTCCCAGTGTGGACACCCTCTTCAAGGACTGGAGGTACACCTTCAGTCCGAAGTAACGGTTCCCATTGTGGTACCGTTGGGGCATGTGCTCACGAAAGCCGCCATAGTCCATTGTCATGCTGGGATGGGGAGTTATCAGGGGCAGGACATGGTCTCCTGAGAAGAGCACGTTTTCGTAGCGCACCACCAGCTCGTCGGGAGAATGGCCGGGCATGTAATAGAAGGTCATCCCTTCGTCACTCGTTCCGTCGACCACCGGGTGAGTCACCTGCAGCCGGAAGGAGTCCTTTTCGTAGTTCTCAACCCTCTGGACCCAATGCTCGTCCTCGAACGGCCGGACCTTCTCATACCTCCGGTTGACCTCACGCGCAGCCCCGTGCCTGTGGACTCCCACCAGGCTCTTGTAGACCTCGTGGGCCCACACCTGGGCGCCGCTTTGGGTCGCCAATGCGTAGCAGTTGCCGTCGTGGTCCATGTGTCCATGCGAGATGACGATGCGGCCAACGTCTTGGGGCCGGCGCCCCAACTCCCTCAGTCCCTCTTCCAGGTACTGGTAGGTGTCGTGGGCGCCCGTGTCCACGACAGTCAGCTTATCTCCCTCGACAACATAGCACCAAGTGGGACCCAAAGGGCTGTTCCAGGCTTGGGGCACGCCGATGGCGTCGATGACGACTCCATTCGGCAGAGTGTGGCGGGCGATCATCCTGTTCCCTGCATGGTCGCCCTCTTTGATGATGCGGGAGTCGATGGGTGAGTCCACGTTTCTTGAAGGACCTCTTTCCCCTGGAAAAGGGATAAAGCTGGAATTGGGGGCGCGTGTCGCCTCCCGGTTTGTATTGGCTGGCCCGGCTTGTATTGGACGGTAAGAGGGCCGCCTTTGTCAAGGATATCCCGAGTCCACCTACGTCCCATATAGCCGTATGGCGGCGCGCCTCGACGCCGTTGGGACGCTGCCTTTACGTTGACAAATCCAAAGCCATTATGCTAGCTTACGCCGACATTCCCCATTGGTCTGTCGCATCCATTGCAACATCCCCCGGCTCCTACGTGAACTGTAAGGCGAACAACAAGGAGGAGACTCTATGGGACCCCTTAGGTTGAGAAACCCATTTTTGTGGCTGGCAGCCCCGCTGGCTTTAGTCCTGATCGTGGCCATAGCCTGCGGCGGCGACGAAGACCCAACGCCCAGGCCAACAAACACCCAAGTCCCCCCCACAACCGCTCCCGCCGACACCCCAGTCCCGCCCGCCGACACGCCTGTGCCGCCGCCTACATCGACATTGGCCCCGGGTGAAACGCCGAGGCCCACCGCGACTCCGACGACACCGCCGCCGCAGCCAACCTTCACTCCGACGCCGACAGCCGTTCCCACTCCCACTCTGCTGCCCGGCCAAGTCATAAGGTACGGCGGCCAAGTGCCCATGCACGCCTATTCCGCACCGTTGCTTTACCACTCGCCCGGCAGCAGCTACCAGTCCGTAGTGTCAGCAAGCCCCATGTGGAGCGCCCTCCTGCAATTCAACCCGGAGACCCCAGAGCTGGACGACATCAACGGCGACCTCGCCGAGACCTGGGAAGTGTCCGAGGACGGAAGGACCTACACCTTCCACCTCCACGACAACATCGTATGGCATGACGGGACTCCCTTCACGTCCGACGACATGGTCTACAACTGGGACTACTACCTCTGCCCCACATGTCTGCCCGCTTTCTACGCCGACGAGACGCTGCAACCCAGTGACCTGGGAGAGCACAACCGGACGATAGGCCAGTTCAGGGGACTCCATGAGAGCCATGACGCCCCCGACCGCAACACCTTCAGGGTGACATCCAAGTTTGCGGCGCCGGGAATGCTGCCCCTGTTCGCTCTGGACGACACGCCCATCTTCCCCAAGCACCTGGCCAGCCAGGGCAAGTTCCAGAACTTCAGGACCCCTGAGTACCTGATAGGGACCGGACCCTTCAAGTTGGTCGAGTACGTGGAAGACATCAAGATCGAGCAGGAGAAGAACGAGGACTACTACGTAGAAGGTCGACCCTACTTCGACGGGATAACCCACTTCATCCTGACCGACAAGAACGCCATCATCGCCGCCTACAAGACAGGTCAGGTGCTCATGGGCAACGCTTCGGTCAACAACCTTAGCATCGCCGAGTCACAGCAGATCATCGAAGAGTTGGGCGACAGGATACAAGCTGTATGGATCGGACCGTCGTTCAACATCACCACCATGATGAACACCCGGGTCGAGCCCGCCAGCAACCCCGACGTACGGAAGGCCATCAACCTCGTCATGCACCGGCAAGAGGCCATCAACCTGCTGACGGCCGGGCGCGGCGTCATGGGGACACCCGTTCCCCCGGGCTTCGCGTTCAGCTTCCCATACGAGACGGCCGTGTCTTTCCCCGGCTTCCGAGAGGACTCCCCCGGAGTCAAGAGCGCCGAGGACATAGCCATGGCCCAGTCCCTGGTGCAGGAAGCCGGATTCGGCCCCGGCTACGACCTTACCATCACTTGCCGGAAGGTCATTGAGTACTGCGACGTGGCCCTGATACTCAAAGACCAGCTCGAAAAGTGGCTGGAATGGGACGTAACAGTGAGGCAGATGGAGAGCGCCGCGGGCTCCCAGGCCTACAACGACGCTGACTTCCAGATCGCCATCCAGGCCAACAGCTTCACCCTGCCAAACCCTGACAACGCAGTGGTGGCCTACGTGAGGGGCCAAATGCCGCTGCGGACCGGATGGGAAGTCCCCGACAGGGTCAAGACTCTGGTGGAGGAGATATCGATGGAGCTTGACCCTGAGGAAGCCGCCAACAAGGTCAGGGAAGCAAACTCCATCCTGCTGGACAGTCCCCTGGCCTGGCCGGTCTGGTACTACACCGTAAGGGCTCAGCTGATCGACAAGCGTATCCAGAACTTCCACCCCTACACGGTGCAGGCTTCCAGCAAGAGGCACGCGCACATCTGGTGCGACCCTGCCTGCTAGTCCGCCTCGACCGAATTGAATATAACGACGGGCCTAGGTTTTGCCTGGGCCTGTCGTTTATAATTCGCCTCTAAGGCCACAATCGGCGCCTTTATCCCTATATCAGGGAGCTTCCAGACTTCAGTCAAGCGTAAGAAGATGCAGTCCTATATCCTGAAACGCGCCCTTCTGTTCATCCCGACGCTCTTCCTCGTCTCCGTCATTATTTTCGTTATTCTCCGGTTGGTCCCTGGAGACCCGGCCATCCAGATTTCGGGGGGCGCCGGACTTGACGAGGAGTTCTCAGAAGAGGACCTACAGAAGGTCCGGAAACTGCTTGGCACGGACCGTCCCTTGATCGTCCAATACGGGGACTGGGCAGGCAGCATGTTCAAACTGGACTTCGGCGAGTCCTTCACCTACCGGGCTCCCGTTTGGGACAAAATATGGAAGAGGTTCCCAACCACCCTGGAGTTGACCATCCTGGCGCTGCTGATGTCCGGGGTTGTTGCGATCCCCCTGGGAATCCTGTCCGCAATAAAGCAGGACTCTATAGGCGACTATGCCAGCAGGATCATAACCATAGCCGGAATCGCCGTGCCCAACTTCTGGGTGGCCATCCTAATGCTTTTCGTGCTGTCCAACGTCTTCGCTTGGGCGCCTCCCATCGAACTTGAGAGCTTTACGGAAGACCCCTTGGCCAACTTGAAGAAGATGATCTTCCCAGCCATAGCCCTCTCCTTCACGCATATGGCGTTCATGGCCAGGGTGACCCGCTCCTCCACGCTGGAGGTGTTCCGAGAGGACTACATCCGTACAGCACGGGCAAAGGGCCTGAGCGAGATGACCGTCATTGGACGCCACGCGCTCAAAAACGCCCTGCTTCCCGTGATAACTGTCGCCGGTTACGAGTTTGGGCGCCTCATCGGCGGCACCGTAATCATCGAGCAGGTGTTCGTCGTGCAGGGAATGGGCAAGCTCCTGATAGACTCCCTATTCGACAGAGACTACCCGATGATACAAGGCATAGTGATGGTCATCACAGTCATCGTTCTGGTGCTGAACCTGGCCATCGACATCATGTACGCTTGGTTGAACCCCAGGATAAGGTACGCTTAAGCGGAGGCTCACCGGCAAAGTTCGGAACGACTGCCATCGACCAAAATGAATCAAGAACGGACAGCATATCCATTCCCCGAAAGCGTGGCCATGGGACTGCGGACCAAACGGACCGTTTGGCAGCACGTGATAGTCTTCTTCCGCACCAAACCCCTGGGGGCGGCAGGGGCCGGCATAGCCCTGTTCCTGATTCTGGTCGCCATTTTCACGCCCCTGATAACCACCCACAGAATCTCTGCCATAAGCGTTGAGGCAAAGTTCAGCGGTCCCTCGTCCGAACATTTCCTGGGAGCGGACCACTTAGGACGGGACACCTTCAGCAGACTGGTGGAAGGCTCCAGAATCTCCCTGAGGGTGGGGTTGATAAGCTCCTTTGCCGGATGTTTCGTTGGCCTGCTATTGGGGCTGACCAGCGCCTATTTCGGGAGACTCTGGGACCTGCTGGTCCAGCGAGTGATAGACGCCATGATAGCCTTTCCCGCCCTGGTACTGGCCATCGCTATTATGGCCGCGCTGGAGCCGTCGGTAAACAACGTCACCCTGGCGCTGGCAATCCTGTTCGTTCCCAGCACGGCCCGGATTATCCGGGCGCAGGCTCTCGCCATCAGGGAGATGGACTACGTGCTGGCGGCCAGGGCCGTTGGAGCGTCCGACTGGCGAGTCATCGTGCGCCACATGGTCCCCAACGTCGGCGCCGTGCTCATCGTTATACTCACCTTCCAGCTTGGGGTGGCCGTCATTGCTGAGGCCAGCCTGAGCTTCCTGGGCCTAGGCGCGGGCCTTGACGAACCCTCCTGGGGCGCCATGCTCAGGGATGCGGCGGACAACTATATTTCCGTCGGCCCCTGGCTGCCCGTGTTTCCTGGCCTAGCCATCTTCATTCTGGTGTTCGCATGGAACCTGCTGGGCGACGCCCTCAGGGACGTTCTCGACCCCCGGCTGCGGGGGACTTCCTAACCCACGGGCCGGAGGGTAAGAGCATTGGTAAAGTACGTCGTAAACTGGCCTGCCAGACTCAGGGAGCTAGCCAACTTCGTTGGCCTGTCGGATGAAGACCGACAGCTGATACAGGACAGCGGCCCCATCATCATCGACAATTCGGAAGAACTGACCGGCATAATATACGACAACTTCATCAAGTTCCCCCAATCTCGGAAATTCTTCCTGAATGAACAGGGAGAGGTGGATGAGGTGCGCCTGGAGCGCCGCAAGCATACCCTGGCCCGCTGGTTTCGGGGCACCATCAGCTTCACAATGGACGAGAGCTTCGCCGTGGCCGCCCTGGCCGCCGGCATCTCCCACAGCCACCCGCCGACCCACCGCGCCCACCTTGGACCCATTCCCGCCCGCCAGATGATAGGCACCATGTCTTACATTCAAACGGCGGTGGCGGAGTTGCTGTTTAGAGAGATGGACGACCATCAGACCGCCGTAAAGACCAGCGCCGCGTGGAACAAGCTTTTGATGTTGCAGTTGGACATTCTGCTGGCCGGCTATATGAAGGAGCTCATGGAATAGCTTCCGGCCGGAAGAATCGGGTGCATCAGATTGACAGTCACCGCTGGCCTGTCTAGGATGGTTCCGTGGCCTATCCCTCAAGCGATGGGCGCAAGTTGAGGGTTCCCTGCCTCCAGGAGCCGAATGCGCCAACAATATACGGCAGTTACCGGGGGACTGATGTTCAGGGGACAGCGACGTCATAAGCCCTTAGCGGGCTGAGGAGGCCTGGGCAATGGCCGCGATGCGACTGATCGCTCGGGCCCTGAGTGACCGATTTCTCCCCGCCCTGGAGTACAGCGACTACCGGAAGTTGTGGTTGGCGACCCTCTGCTCCCAGTCGGCCGCATGGGCGCTGATCATAGCTCGCGGGTCCCTTGTAAAGGACCTAACCGGGTCCGACGGTTGGGTCGCTGCGGTTACATTCGCAGCAATGATTCCGGCCGTCGCTATGGCGCCCATCGGGGGCTACCTGGCCGACCGTTTCGACCGTCAGACCGTACTCAGGATAGCATACGCAGTAAACCTGTGCCAGAACCTTGTGCTAGCCGTTCTGGTGGTCACGGGAGTCCTTGAGCTCTGGAGACCCGAGATACTTCTGGTGGCGCTGTCACTTATCAACGGCTGCGCCAGAGCCACTCAGATGCCCGCCGCCCAGGCGCTGCTGCCCAACACTGTGCCGCCGGAAAGAATGTTCAACGCAGTCGCCCTCAACTCGGCTACCCAGCAGGGGTCGCGATTCATAGGACCGCTGTTGATATTGCTGATGCTGTGGATCACGGCCCCCCTACTGGACGCGGGGCGCGACTGGGTCTTCTTCCTGTGCTTCGGTCTATACATTGTGGGAATTGGCTTTGTGATGAATATCCGGACCGCTTCCACCGGTGTCGTACGGGCGGGTTCCAGCTTCAGGGCAATACTAGGCAACGTGTGGACGGGGGTTTCCTATCTTTATAGGAACCCTGTAATCCTCTCGGTGACGATGTTGGTAGTGGGCCACTGCGCTTTCACGATGTCTTTCGAATCTCTTTTTCCCGCTATTTCCGAGGACAAACTTGGGCGGGAACCCGGGGACCAACTGCTGGAGG
Organism: Dehalococcoidia bacterium; assembly: GCA_965237875.1. Taxonomy (GTDB): domain Bacteria; phylum Chloroflexota; class Dehalococcoidia; order Lucifugimonadales; family JAGWBF01; genus DAOUJI01. The sequence goes on along the minus strand of CBDEGP010000001.1, from coordinate 955,604 downwards.
GCTTCTCCCTCCTGATGGTGGCATACGGAGCTCCCGCCCTTACTATGGCCGTCGCGTTGGGAGGGATAAAGAGCGAGCGAATCAGGGGCCGTGTGTTACTGGTCCTGGGAGCGCTGAGCGGCCTCGGGCCCATTGCATTGGGGCTGTCGCCCAGCCTGACGTTGGCCATGTGCTCAGTCGCTCTCATGGGGGCCGCGCAAGGGGGCTTCATGACCCTTAGCCACGGGATGCTCCAGTCCATGGCCCCCGACGCCATGCGGGGCCGTCTGCTGAGCGTGTATACATGGCACATCCAGGGCATGATGGCCACCGCCAACCTGACCAACGGCCTCATCGCCGGGGCGGGCCTCACCGCCTCTGTCATCCTCGGCGGCGGCGGGGTGATATTCCTTTGGGTGATGCTGGCCAGCTTTGGCCTGGTTTCTCTCCGGGACATATTCGTAAAGGGCCAATTGCAGAGCCCGCGCCCGGCGTAGCAGGCCAAGGCTACAATCCCAAGGGTGTTAGGGCTGCTCCCCGGAGGTCTGAGGCGCCTCCTCACCGGGCTCACCGGCATCATCCGGGGATGGTTGAGAGGAATCCACGGGCATCCGGGAGGACAGGTCTCTTATCCACTGCTTGATGCGGTCCAACGCAGGCGGAGACACATAGAACACCTGAACATCCGAAGGAAACTGGACCCTGTGCTGCTCTCCGATGACAAGGATGGCCGACTCATCCTCCCCAAGGTTCTGGTCGATCTTTTCGCTGATATGCTGATACCGCCGGGTTACTGCGTCGTTGTAGAACTCAACCACAGCGCTGAACACCTTCTCGCTGGTCAGGCCCGAGGCCAGGCACCGCTGCCAGTCGCCGGTTTCCTGTATCAACTCTCTGTCTTCCGTGGCTTGAAGGACAGCGCCTGAATAGTACCGGGCCCTGAGGGCGCGGTATCCCATGGGGTTTATCTGCTCGAGCATCGCCGCTCCCTCCTCGCCCTCCAGGAAAACAGTCTCATGGAATATGTGGGAAACAGGACCCAAAGACGCTTCCAACCGAGCAACGTGCTGCTGGGCCCCGTTCCAGTATTCCTCAAGCAACTCCTTCAGGTCGCCCGGCGCATCAGGGGGGCTGAGAAAGAGGGGGACCAAGAATATCTTCCTGACCTGCTTGAATTGATCAGCTTCAGGCTTGTCAATCTGTCCGAGAGGACTGCTCATGCGTCCCTTTCATCTCCTCCCTCCTAGTGTTCCTTTCGCTTCATCTCCCAAGCGCAAGGTCCGAGTGGAAAGATTGAGGTTGCGGCTCATTCCCAGGCTTATATGTCAACGTTGACCGACGCTCCCTTGTCCGAAGACTCCTGCAGGGCATCGAGCAAACGATGGCGTCTCAAAGCAAGGCTGAAGTCATTCTCCACTCCCTCTCCCGCCTGCTTGGCCTGGGAATACCGCCGGTAAAGCTGGGCCACGTTGTAGGGCTCTCCCGCGGGCGTGTCGTCGGGCGCCCAGCGGTGCTTGTCCGGCGTCTGCACCTCTTCCATAGGCCCATCGTGCTTCCCGCTATATATCTTCATGTCCGTGTACTGGACCATCTGCGTTCCTGAAGCCGTCAAAGTACCCTCATTGCCAAAGACCTCCAGCCTCCAGCCGCTGCCGTGCCAGGGAACCGTGGACACGTGGACGGACGCAACAGCGCAGTTGTCCAGGCGTCCGTTGACTAGCACGTTGTCAGGAGCGTCGCAATCGACCTTGTCTCCCTCTACGGTAGTCCAAACAGGGACCTGCACCGCCACTTGGGCCGACAGCTCCCGGAAGTCGCCCACGCAGTAGCCCAGCATGTCCAAAGAGTGGCCCGTGGCGATGGTGAGGGTGTTGGCCCCGGCCTTGCGGTCAGCGGACCAGGCCCGGTCCCTTCCCCTCTGAAGGAGTCCGGGCAGGAACATGGTCATGTTGCACAACAGCGGGTAGCCCACGCACCCATCAGACAGCAGTTCCTTTATGTGGAGCACAGCGGGGTCTCCTCTGGACTGGAGGCCGATCATGGTCCCAACACCCTTCTCCTGGACCATTGCGGTCAACTCTTCAGCCTCGGCCAGATTTGCTCCCAACGGCCACTCACAGAAAACGTCCTTCCCTGCCTGTATCGCAGCCTTGACCATCTCATAGTGGAAAGGGACCTTTACCGAGACCACCACGAGGTCCACTTCCGGGTGTTCAACCATCAGCCGGTAGTCGTGGAACGCGACTCCGGCTCCATAGAACTCTTTGGATTCCTGGGCCGTCTCCGGGCGGGAGGTGCAGACGGCTGCCAGCTCATACTCGGGGAGAGCTTTCAGGGCAGGCAGATGCGCCCTCTTGCTCCAGCCGTAGTTGGCGTTGGCTCCGATGATTCCGATGCCTATCTTTTCACCAGTCATATCACCCTCCTACTATGGTTTTCGCAGCCGCCGGCGGGTCATACGGAGACGGCCTCAGCCGCCGGGTCAACCGGCCCAATCGTCCTCGTCACTCTCCTGCGGAGTGAATCCCAGGTCCGTGAGGCTGGCCCTGAGGGTTTCCAGCCAATCCGTTATGGGAGTGGATAGGGGCACGACGATTTCCACGTCCCCCGACGGCGTATAGGTGACCTGTCCCGGGTCCTCCTTACCCAAGGGCACACTCACCTGCTCGCGGTCGATGCCCAGCGCATCCGTAACGCTGAAGATGGCCTCCATGTCCTTCATGCCTATGATTTCATCCATCAGCCGAAAACTCCCCGCAGCCGGTTTGTTTGCGAACGGTCGTCAATGTGGTATGTTACCCACCAAAACGGCCTCCCGCAACCGAGGGGGCTTATATAAGACCAGGAGGCGGCAATGAGCTACGGATGCAACACTCCGGTCGTGGGACCGGCGGCGTCGCCTGACAATATACTCGGAGCGGCGACCAAGGCCGATGAGTTGGGGTTCGACCACATCTGGGTGAACGACCACATCATCCTGCCGCACAGTATAGCCCCTAGATACCCCTACTCAGAGTCAGGAGACCCGCCCTTCGCCAGAGAGCTGCCTTGGTGCGAGCCGCTGGCTGCTATGGGTTTCCTGGCCGGGTGTACGAAAAACGTGAAAATCGGGACCCTGGTCCTGGTGGTCCCGTACCGGGAACCCATTCTGACCGCCAAGATATTGTCCACCCTGGATTTCATGTCCAACGGCCGGATAATACTGGGCGCCGGCGTTGGCTGGATGGAGGAGGAGTTCAAGGTCCTGGGGCTGGACACCTATCGACAGCGAGGCAAGGTGACCGACGAATACCTCCAGATATACAAGGAACTGTGGACCAGCGACAATCCTGAATTCGAAGGCAGTTACTCCAGTTTTTCCGGCATACACTTCTACCCCAAACCTGTCCAGAAGCCCCATATTCCGATTTGGGTCGGAGGGAACGAGCCGCCGGCGATACGGCGAGCCGCCCGAGTGGGAGACGCATGGGTGCCGACGACGCAGCTGATGAGCATGGAAGAGTTGTCAAGCAAAATAGGACTCCTCAAGCAAGAGGTGGAAAAGGCAGGGAGACCGGCAGGTTCGGTCACAGTCTCCAAGAGCATCCGCCAGACGGCCTCCGCACAAGAGGCCCGCGACGAAATAGCCCGTTCACAGGAGGCGGGCGTCGAGCACTTCATACTGGGCCTCTTCAGCCAGGACATTTCCGCCTACCATGACGGCATGGACTGGTTCGTCAACGAAGTGAGGCCATACGTAGACTGACGCCAGGCTGCCGACTGTTTCCAGTCCCGTCCTCGACGTTCACCAAATGTTCGGCCTTGTTCACCTGACATCCCACAGGAGGGGTGAACAGCTTCGCAGGGTCCTTACATTAGCTAACCTGGAACGGGAGCAAACCTGGAACGGGGGTGAGCCTTTGCTCGATAGGGTCAACCGCCAGGCTGAATATTTCCAGTGTGGTCGCTCCTATGAGCGCTCCTGCGGCGTCTGCACCGAACACTATGGGAACTGTCTTCCGGCGTCCACCCAACTCCACCTCTGTCTCTCCGGTCTCCATCTCTATAACCGCCCCAGTGGCCGTGCGAAACAGGCCATTTTCCTGAGGGGTGACTCCCAGACGCCGCAACAGGCCCGCAGGCAGCGACGTTCGGGTCGCTCCCGTGTCAACGAGCGCCTCGACATCCTCAATCAGGCCGTCGGAGCCGATAACTCGGATGTTCACGCTGAAAGTTCCCATAACCGCTTATGAATCTTACGCTTGGTTGCAGGGACCGTAAAGGATACGGTCACTGACTGCGTTGAGCTATTGAAAAGGCGGGGTTCATCTGCCAAGATAGGAACATGCGCATAGGAGCTTTCGAAATCACCGAGCCGGTCCCCGAACTGGTCTCCCCCCACGCCTTCACCATGGTGCGGCCTTGGGTCGACGTGGGGAGCGTGGTCAGCATTGCCTTGGCCCGTTTTGAAAGGCACCTGGGAGTAAAGGAATTTGGGCGGCTGGCCAGGCCCGGCAACTACTTCGACTTCACGCGGTACCGCCCCACCAGCAGGTTTTCCAAGGGCGCCCGGGAGGTCACCATACCCAACAGCGTAATAAACTACAGCCAGTCCAAGAATGGCCCGGACATGATCTTCTTCCACCTGCTGGAGCCCCACGCCTTCAGCGAGGACTACACCGACTCGGTGGTGGAGATATTCAAACACTTCGGGGTGAAGCGCTACGGACGTTTGGGCGCCATGTACGACTTCGTGCCCCACACCAGGCCCGTCATCGTCACCGGAGACGTCGGGGGCGTTGCCGCCAAAGCCGGCGCCGGAGGGCTGCGCCAGAGGAGCAGCAAATACCAGGGACCGACCAGCATCATGAACCTGGTGAGCGACGGCATCGCCAAGATAGACCCCGAGATAGAGTCCATGAACTTCATGGTCCACGTTCCTCAATATCTCCAGCTGGACGAAGACTACACCGGGGCCGCAAGGCTGCTGGAAGTCCTGGGCGCCATATACGACATGCCCGAGGACCTTCCTCCCTTCAGGCGGGGCAAGAGACAGTACAAAGAACTGGACAAGGCGTTGCTTAACAACCCTGAGCTAAAGGAGTTGGTAACCCGCATGGAGGAGCGCTACGACTCGGAGGAAGTCGAGTCTACGGACGCGGTGGAGGATGCGGCCTTTTCTTCAGAAGTCGGAAGCTTCTTGGCGGAGATGAACCAGCTGTTCACCGATCCCGACCAGGAACGGCCTGCCTAGGCCGAGGCCTTTGACATGGACCTGGTCTACGAACGGGGCCACCCTGAGAAGCCCAAGGGCCACGCCATAGTCTACTTCCGCACCGGAGGCAGCCCCGACAAGCTGTACGCCACCTACGTAATCGTGCTTCCCATATCGGTGGACTTTGCGAAGTACGTGCCGCCCTTCCTCGCCTCGTCTCTGGGCAGCGCAGCCATCGGCGACCTATCCGCCTTTTCTCTGCCTCCCATGCCTGAAGAAGCGCCGTCATGGGCAGAGTTGGACAGGCTGGCTATGGTCCGAGACGATGACCTGATCTTCGCCGGGTCCATTCTTAGTTACGACGTTCCGAGAATGATGGAATCGGTGACCGAGGTGGTCCAGGCTTATTCCCGCAGCTGGTCGGACGTGGCAGCTCAAATGCAACCGTATGCGCCGGGGAGCCTGGAACCGGCCCACGAGGCGGAGGGGGTCAACGAGGTTCTCTTCAGCCTGATGAGCGAACAGGACAAGCTGGCCGAGTTGTCCAAGCTGGTGAGCAAACTCCGGTTCGCCGTGGAGGCCACCGACCCTCAAATCCAGGAAGACGCAAAGGACGAAATAGATCTGCTGCGCAGATTCCTGCCGGAAAACTATTACATCCCGGCCCTCATGCAAGCGGTCCTCGACTCATCCCTGAACGGGGCGCAGCTTGCCAAGCTCTATCTTGACCGCTGCTATAAACTCTCCAGCGGCGAGGTGGACGGGGCCCGGGACCTGGAGCGTCTGATAGAATCCCTGAGAGACCCGGAATAGGACAGGGCTTCCAACGGTCCCGGTCCCACAGCAGCTTCAAGTCCCATAGCGGAGCGCCGGGATGCACCTTTCCCGCCTCAGGCTGACCAACTTCCGAAACTTCTCCCACTTGGACCTGGAATTGCCATTGGGACTGACGGTCCTCTACGGGGGCAACGCCCAGGGCAAGACAGGAATTCTGGAAGCCATCTACCTGATGTGCATCGGACGCTCGTTCCGCGCCCTCAACGACAGCGAGCTCATGCGGTGGGAAGCCCAGGACGAGGGGACGATACTGTCCGGCGCATTCCATACCGGCGACTCACGGCTCCAGGTTATCATCGGCTACAAGAGGTCCCTGGCGCAGGCCGGCTCATCCCAACGCCGGGGAGTCCGGCGAGAAATCAGGGTGAACGGGTCCAGACGCACCACCCCGCAGCTGGTGGGCCTGGTCAATGCGGTGCTCTTCTCCGCAAACGACATCGACCTGGTCTACGGTCCGCCGTCCGGCAGGCGGCGTTTCATGGACATCATGATTTCCCAGGCCGACCCGCTTTACTTCAGGTCCCTCCAGAGGTACAGCAGGGTGGTCCAACAGAGGAACCGGCTCCTGAAAGCATTGCAGGACCACAGGGCCAAGGAAGACGAGCTGGAATTCTGGGACCTGGAGTTGGTGCAGCATGGATCGCTGATCGTCCAACGGCGGGGCCAGGCAATGGGCGATTTATGCGTTCTGGCCAGGGAAAGGCACCTTGATCTAACGGAATCGGCTGAAGACCTGCTCCTGGAGTACAGGCCCAGCGTTCCCCTGCCGGAGTCGAGGGCCGTCGAGGACGTGTCCAAGCAGTTCAGCAACGCTCTGGCCAAGTCCAACGCAAAGGACAGGTCCACAGGCGCCACCGGCGTCGGGCCCCATAGGGACGACGTGGCCATCACGGCCAACGGAGTGGACATGACCACGTACGCATCCCGAGGGCAGGCGCGTACGGCGGCGCTGAGCATGAAGTTGGCCGAGGCCGAATACCTCACGGCGGCCAAGGGGGAAAGACCCTTGGCGCTTCTGGACGACGTGCTGTCGGAGCTGGACTGGGACCGCCGGAGAAAGACGCTGGAAAAGGCCGCCGACTACCAACAGGTCATCATGACCACGGCGGACAGGGGAGTCCTGGACGACTTTGGCGAGTTCGGCGCCGCCTTCTACCAAGTCCATGGCGGGACCGTCAAGCCTGAAGCCCTGCCGGAGAGCGCGTCCGGCAGGGCGACAATCAGGACAGATGAGGTACAAGCATGAGCCAAAGCCGGGATTTGCCGGAATCAGTGGAGAGGGCAGCGGAAGCCGTGGTCAAGGCCCGGCACGTCGTTGCGCTTGTGGGAGCGGGCATGTCGGTGGAGAGCGGTATACCTCCCTTTAGAGGACCGGAGGGCCTGTGGACTAAGTACGGCGAGCCTTCGTCTCTGGGCTACCGGCAATTCATGGACGACCCCGCCTTGTGGTGGGCCAGACGGTTGGACAGAGGAGAAGACGCCGAGAAACGCCGCCTACGATATGAAGGCCGCCCTTGACGGAGCAAAGCCTAACCCAGGCCACTACGCCCTGGCTGAGATGGAGCGGATGGGGGCGCTGCAATACATCATTACCCAGAACGTGGACAGCCTCCACTTCAGGGCCGGAAGCGTCAACGTGGCCGAGATTCACGGGAATCGCACCAAGATTAGGTGCATTGAATGCACCTTGCGGGTAGGCCGGGACGATTTCCCGATGGAAGAGTTCCCTCCCTTCTGCCTCGAATGCAGGGGGACTATGAAGATAGACACTGTGATGTTCGGTGAGCCCATACCGGCTGACGTGCTCAAAGTGTGCCTGTACCAAGTGAACCTGTGCGACTGCATGTTGATGATTGGCACGTCGGGCACGGTGCATCCCGCCGCGGGAATGCCCCGCGCAGCCAAGGAGCGGGGCGCCGCAGTGGTGGAAATCAACCCGTCCCAGACCTCTCTATCCCGCCTCGCCGACATCACCCTTGCAGGCCCTTCAGGCGAGGTTCTTCCTCTGCTGGCGGCCGAAATCAGGGACAACCTTAGAACGACCTAGCTGCGACAGGATTCCGCGTCAGGGTTGACGAGAAGCTAGGGAGGAAGGGTCGGCGGCGCCACCTCAGGAACGTCGATGGTGACCGGATTGTCGAAACCGGAGAACCTGTACGTGACAGTATGGGATTTCACGTCGTCGTAGCTCTCAGCATCAAAGACGAATTTCCTGATCAGGCAATCATCCTTTCCAATGTAAAACTCCACACGGACTTCCGGGGGAGGCTCATAATATTCTACGTAAACTCCTGGGGGAGCCGTTGCGATGAGTTTAAACGATTCATACCCGTCCACAGACTCAGGTTCAGCAAATTCCAGGGAACTGAACGAATCGGGAGCGATGTCAATCATTTCGTTAACGGTCTGGGCATACTTATCTGGATACGTTATCGTCCTCCATCGTCCGGTTATGGGATTCCTCAAGTATTGGATGTTGCCCACCCAAAGTTCATCAAACTCCTTGTCTACGTTTAGGCCAGGCGTCAAACCGCTGACCATGCCTCCTCTTAGTCGTATCCGGTCGGGCGCCTGGAAATCAGCGACGACGGCGCCGTCTAGTGTGATGTCACCGCCGTCGTCGGGGCTCCCCTCCTTAACAATTTGGTAGTCGTATTCAAAGTGGTATCCAGCCAGATCCTTCATGGCTTTGCGGGCTTTTTCAAGAACCTCTTCAGGAGTGATCGGTTTGTCCGTGCCGCAAGCCACGGTTGCTACTGAAGTGATCGGTTTGTCCGTACCGCAAGCCACAGTTGCAACTGACATGAGCGCCAGTCCGCAGAGAGTCAGCCGTCGGGCCCACGACCTAAACATTACAACCGTATCCTACCGAGAACTGTCCCCGCCCGGCGTCGGTCTTCGGTCTGCACCTTCTGCTTCGGTTGACCCGCTCCCATAATATTCCGGGTGCTTTTCCATAAATGCCTCTATGGTCGCTTCCTCTGCGGCCTGATATCGTCGCCCCTCTGCCGACAGGGTCCCCTCTTCAATGAGTTCCAGGCAATTTTCCAAGTCCACCGACAACCTCCGTACGACCTTATGACTTTGTTGCGAGTCGGAGGTCCATCTGCAATCGCCGTCCACCTTTCGGTGCTCAATAATCCTACGCGAGCTGTTTCTCAGCGGAGGTTCGTGTTCCCAGCCTATGTGAATAACGTCGGGTCCGGTCAGGGTCAGCTCCTGCTCTACGTCTTTATCCGGTCTGGTCGGGGTTGGCTCCAGCTCTGGGGGTTCAGACGTAGAGCAACCGGCGACCGCCAGAGACGCCAAAGCTCCCAACACAACGGCTGCAAGTCCAAACATAGCTTTGCCCACGTCAGCCGCCTTGCTCCCAAGAGTCGAACAGGCTTATTTTAGAAATGCCACGCGCAACGCATTTCTACAGGTCGGGACCCTCGGCGTCGCCCTCCGGGCCGGAGGTGCCTCGGCGTTGTCCAGAGCGTCGTACGGACGCGCGGGGGGCTCGGCGCGGCGGCGGCTCGGGGCGGGTCTGGGCGGACCTGCCCTCTTCAGGCGCGGCGCCCTCGGGCGGACCCCAACCAGGGGGAGGTCCCCAGCCCTCGGGGAACTGCAAGGTGCGGACGGGATAGTTGATTACGATTCCCTCTTCATTGAACCGTGCGTGGAGCCTCTTCATCAGGTCCGACTGGAGGCTGAAGCTGGCAATCCTGTTCCTGGCCTGGATGAATAGCCAAAAGTCCACGTTGGAGTCGCCAAAGGCGTCAAAGCCGAACCATGCGCCGTACTCCTTAACGGCGTCGGGGTTAGCGTCCAAAAGATCGTCCATGACGTCCCTGGACGCCTCCTCAACCTGGTACAGGTCACTGTCATAGCTGACGCCGCAGGTAAGGTAGATGTTGACGGCCACGTGAGGTTCTGCGTAGTTGGTGATGATAGTCTCGGCGAAGCGTGAATTGGGCACCACGACCAGGTTATTCCTCCAGGTGCGTATGCGAGTGCTGCGCCAACTCACGTCCAACACGTAGCCGGAGACTCCTCCCTCCAGCTCGATGTAGTCCCCGGGCGAGACCAGTCCTTCCGTAACCACGTAGGCGCCGGCAAAGATGTTCGCCAGGGTGGGTTGAATGGCCAGCGCCACAGCCAGGCCGCCAAGTCCCAGGCCCGCCACCAACGGGCTGATGTTGATGCCCAGCTGGTCCATGACCAGGATCGCGCCAAGGGCGTAGATGACGACCATGGAAACCCGCCGCACCAAGGGGACCAAACGACCTCTGGAATTGCTCTCCAAACCTTTCGACAAGTTTTGTATGTACCAGTTCAACGTCGTCGGTATTGCCGAAGCCAGAGCCATGGTGCCTAGAAGAATCCCGAGAGACACGGCGGCGGCGTCCAATATGTCCCGCTGCCTGCCGCTCAAGTCCACTGGAATGCTTAAGGCGAGGTAGGCTCCCAACAGCACAAGCAGCAGCGTAGAGGGGAGTTTGATCGACAGCAGCAGCCTTCCGTCCAGGTCGGTGGGCGTCCAGTGAGCGAAACGGAGAACTAGAGGAAAAACGGCTTTGTTAAAGACCGCGGCCAACAGCACAGAAAAGGCGAATATAGAGACTCCGATGATGAGGTCTATCCACATGGCCTACCTGCTTCCAGACCTATCCGAGTCAGGGTGTTGTGTTAGGGCCGGGGCAGCGCAGTCGGACCTAAGCGCCGAAGACTTGGCGCAAGTTGGGGGTAGGCATTCGGAGCCTGGGCGGGTTTCCCCGTGAGCGCCCGGCAGCGCTTTCGGGAACGGTCCGATGGGGGATGTGGGCTGGGCATAGAGCATGGACACGGGCATAGGTCAGGTTGGTCAACGAGGCTTGTTGAGTTCGAGTGTAGGGAGGAGGCCAATCCGGTGTCAACGATTTAAGACACGGCCCGTGAGAAGTTTGAGTCAACGCCGACAGCGGAGCCCTAGCTGTTGACTAGCTCACGCACCGCTTCAGTGAACGAGGGCAGTATCTTCTCCCAATCGCCTACGACGCCGTAGCGGGCCTCTTTGAAGATATTGGCGTCGGCGTCTTTGTTGATCGCCACGATGACCTTGGCGCCGGAACAGCCCGCCATGTGCTGGCTGGCCCCCGATATCCCGACGGTGATATAGAGCTCGGGAGTGATGGTCTTGCCCGTCAGTCCCACCTGCCAGCTGTAAGGCACCCAGCCCGAGTCGACAGCCGCCCTAGAGGCGCCCACTCCCGCGCCGAGTATCGCGGCCACCTCCTCCAGCTTCTTGAAGGGCTCGGGGCCGCCGAGACCTCTGCCGCCGGAGACCACGATGTTGGCGTCCTCCAGCTTGACTCCCTCCGACTCCTCCTTGACCACCTGGACGACCTTGACCTTGGCCATGGACGGGTCCAACTCGACGGCGACGTCCACCGTCTCGCCGGAGCGGGAGGGGTCCGCTTCCAGCGGCTCATAGACCTTGGGGCGGATGGCAGCGATTTGGGGGCTTCCCATGCAGGTTACCGAGGCCATGCACGAACCGCCATACACCGGCCTGTTGGCCACAAGACGCCCGTTGCCGTCGATCCCGACTTCCAGGCAGTCCTGGGCAAGGCCCACGCCGAGCCGGAACGCCAGCCTCGGAGCTATTTCCCTTCCGATGAGAGTCCGCCCAATCAGGATGACATTGGGCGACGCCTCGCTGCAAACTTTTTCAAGCGCGGCCAGCTGGAGGTCTGCCTGGTAGTCTTCCAGGAGCTCGTGGGAGACTACGTACGCCTTGTCAGCCCCGTGGCTAAACACAGTTTGGGCCAGGTCCCCGGCGGCTCCCGCCAGGACTGCCGCATGAAGCTCCTCGCCAAGCTCATCGGCCAGTCTCCTTCCAACGGCCAACAGCTCTCTTGTGGTGGAGTTAATGCGGCCCTGGTCCAGTTCACTTACGACTAGCACTCCGCTGGACATTGACTAGCCACCTCCGAGAATCTTGCTGTATCTTGGTGTTCTCGCTCCGCATAGTTAAGGCCGCGCCGTTAAATTAGCTTGGCCTCTCGAAGCTTGAGCGCCAGGTTCCGCCCGGCCTCTTCTTCGGTGTCGCCTTCGATCATCTCGCACTCCGCCTCCACCACGGGGATGAACAGGTCCACGAGATTGAGCTTGGACTGTATCTGGGACGAGTCCACGTCCAGGTCATTCAGACTCCACTCGGTGGGTTTCTTGCGGGTCGCGGCCATTATGCCTCGCAGCGTGGGATACCGGGGTTGACCAAGCTCGTTGCTCACGGTCACCAACGAAGGCAGGGGACCCTCGATGACCTCATATCCGTCGGGTACGACCCTCTCCACCGTGACCTTGCCGTCGCCCACCTGGACATTTTTTGCAATGGTGATGCAGGGAATGCCCAGAAGTTCGGCCACCCCCAGAGGCACCTGTGCGTTGTCCCAGTCAGAGGCTTGACGCCCGCAAAGCACCAGGTCGAAGTCACCCAACTTCTTTATGGCGGCGCTGAGCAGGAACGCCGTAAAGAAGCTGTCGGCCACGTTTTCGAATTCGCTTCCGTGGAGCAGGACCAGCTCGTCGGCGCCCATGGAGAGGGGCTTCTTCATCACGTCCAGGGAAAAGCTTTGGCCCATTGATATGACGGAAATGTTGGCTTCCTGCGTGTCTTTAATCCGGAGGGCGGCCTCCACTGCGTTTTCATCAAACCCGTTCACCACCGGAGGTATGGAGGCCGGAGTAACCACCCTCTTGTTGTCTCTGTCAACCTGAAACGCCGAAGCCGGCATCTCCGGGTCGATGACCTGCTTAGCCAGAACTATGATATTCAGGGGCATGGCGCCTCCCAAGGAAACCGCAACGGTGGAATGATGGACAAGATAGGCGACATTTGCAACCAATCGAGAATATAGCGCCGCCCACAGGCAGTGTCAAACAGCCCTGCGGCTCTCCAAATCCACCATCTAAATTGACGGGAAGACTTCGTTAAAGCACCTCATCATTCGTCCGAACCAGCCCGTGCATGCTTCGACAAGCTTTCAAGTAACTGCTCTCGAATGGGCCTGGGCGCCCGGTGGTCGCCCCTACGACAGGCCGCGGGACACAGGCCCGCATCCGTCTTTCCGGCGGAGGCCAGAATCCAGGGCCTTGTCCTAAGCTGGGGAACGCCCTCACCCCAACCGTCTCCAAAGGGAGAGGGGATTACGCAAAGGTCTCTTGACGGGCTAGGGTGATATGCACCGTTCTCTCCCACCCAACCTCTGCACAAACCCTGATTCCCCCTCATCTCAACCTTCTCCCGCCAGGGGCGAAGGGGTAGTCAACGCCTATTTTCATGGTAATAGCGCCTTAGACAGACCGGGCCAGGGAGTCTTCGCCTGCGCTGTCCCCGGCTATCTTGCCGAACACGGCTCCGGCAGTCAGGCCCGACCCGCCGGGATAGTTGTGGTAAAAGATGCCCCCCACCATCTCCCCGGCGCAGTAGAGCCCTGGAATCGGGGCCTCCTCGCAATCGAGCACCTGGCCCCGCGCATTGATCTTGAGTCCGCCGAAGGTGAAGGTTATCCCGCAGGTCACCGCATATCCTATATACGGGGGCGTGTCCAGAGGCAATGCCCAGTTGGACTTGGGAGGGTTAATCCCCGCCGTGCTCTTGCCGTCCAGTACGGCCGGGTTATAGTCCCCGTCTTGGACGGCCTTGTTATACTCCTCCACGGTCCGTTCAAGGCCCTCCCTGTCAATATCCAGCCTATCGGCCAACTCTCCGATGGTGTTGGCGGAAGCCATAGTCACCTGGGGAATCCGGTATTCATCCCGCAGCTTGTCCCGGACCTTTTCGTCGAATATCTGGAACGCCACGCCCTGAGGTTGGCGCAGAATCTCCTTGCCGTATATGGCGTATGTATAGTTCCGGAAGTCGGCGCCCTCATCTACGAACCGCTTGCCTTCCAGGTTCACTATCAGCCCCAATGGGTAGGAGTGCTTTTGGTACAGCTCGGTGACCACGCGGTCACCGTAGGGAGGAGCGTTCAGGTCCCACGCCACCGCATGGCAGCCGCTCCAATGCCCGTGAGCCTGGGCCCCGATATCCAGCGCCATGCGTATTCCGTCGCCGGTGTTGTACGGGATGCCCCTAACCTTGGCCAGTTCCCAGCCGGCCCCGAGATACCTGGTGCGCATCTCCGAGTTGGACTCGAACCCTCCGCAGGCCAACACCACGGCCCCGGCGGCGATGTCCTGGAAACCGTCCGGGCCAAAGGACCGGACTCCTGACACGTTCCCCTTTTGGTCCTGAATCAGTGAGACCGCCCTGGTGGAATACCTGATCTTGGACCCCATTCTATCGGCTACTTCAAACTGCTGGTCCGAGAGGCCTTTGCCGGCCCCCACCGCCTCTATAACAAGCCCACCCCAAAAGCGGTACACGTCTCCGACCTTGAAAGCCTGCCTGCCAAACGACAGCACATACCGGACGCCCTTTTCCCTGAGCCAGAGAAGCGTGGAAAGGGACCTGCTCACCAGCAGCTGGGCCATGACCGGGTCCGACAGGCCGTTGGTGACTCTCATCAGGTCCGAGTAGAAGTCGCTTTCCGTATACTTGCCGACCTCGATGGAGCGTTCCTCTTCCTCGGACATGTCGGGGACCAGGGCCTTGATGTCCTCCAAACCGTTGTACGGGCAACGGATGACGCCGCCGGTGAAATAGGTGTTGCCGCCTCTGAAGTATTCGGGCGCCTTCTCTAGGACCAACGTGCCGGCCCCTTGCTCGCGGGCTGCGATGGCCGCTGAGAGAGCCGCGTTTCCGGCGCCCACAACCAATACATCGAACCGGTTTTCCAAGAACTCACCTCTATATAGATTGCCGACCAAGGTTGTCAGATATGGCTGACGAAAGCATCATAGCGATTTTCCCAAGGCGGTACAACACTCGGCAATTTCCCGTTTTCCGGCTCCATTCAGCCCTTGCCAGTTGTAAATAAAACTCTTATACTATGTGACCAGCTTGCGAGCTAGAACCCATCGGTCAGGTATACTAAGAATAGACCTATGTAACGTGGACGGCCCCGCTATATGAAGGAGGCGCTATGTCACGGGCTAAAGCCCTCGGGATCTTTCTGATAGTCGGCCTTGTTGGAACCTTGGTGTCCATGTCTGTGGCGCTGGCCCAAGACGCGGGCGTAGAAGGGACTGTCACCATTCGCGACAGTGACGAGTCCAACCACGCTGAACTCCTGAGCGACATGTTGACGATTGAATTATCCAACCTTCCGGCGCCGGCCGCCGGCTCCGTATACGAGGCGTGGATAGTCTCCGACGACGGTCCTATGAGCGTGGGCGTCCTGGAAGTCGAAGACGGCGCCGTAGGACACAGCTTCACGCTGAGCAACGGCGGCAACATTCTCGCCAAATTCCACACTTTCGTCATCAGCGTTGAACCGTCCGGCGACACGGACCCCGCCCCGTCGGAGGACAAACCCTACGCCTTGGCGCTCCACGCCGACGCTCTCGCCCAGATCCAGATGCTTGTCCACTCAGCCGAAGGGAACCCGGCCTATAGCGGCGGGCTCTACGTCGGCGAGCCCAAAGGTTCCGCCGTCGGTCTGAGAGAGCAGGTCGCGATGGCCTTGGACTACGCCGAAATGGCTCAAGGCTCCGACTCATTAGAAGACCTCCGCAGCGCCAGCCAAATGGTCGTTGACACCATAGACGCCGGCCCCGGAGTTGCGGGCTACGCGGACCAGGTGATGGCCCAAGCCGCAGCCGCAGCCGCCGCGGACCCCGGAGACTCCAACATAGCAGCCAGGGCCAAGGAAGCCTCCGATTCAGCGAGCAACGTGAAAGGTTGGACGGAGCAGGCCAAAGCGAACGCTATGGAAGCCGTTTCAATAGCGAACGGGACAGTGGCCCGCGGCAAGATAGCCAACGCAGTCGACCGGCTGGGCAAAGCCCTGAACGGCTTTGACGCCGACGCTGACGGGTCAGCCGAGCGGGTTCTTGGAGAAGGCGGAGCGACCCAGGTCTACTGGGCCTCTCAAGACGCGGGAATGTTCGTGTTCGGGGTAACAGACCCGCCCCCGCCGCCCCCGCCGCCTGTCGGAGACTTCAGCGTGTCCGGGCTTATGGCGCCCATACTTCTCATCGGCATAGCCTTGATAGCCGTCGGTGGAGGCGCCCTGCTCATATCCAACCGGAGAAGGACCAACACCGCTTAGGTCCCCGTCTAGGTCCTAAGGAAGCGAACGAATGGAAGAAGCCCCCGACAGTCGGGGGCTTCTTCCATTTCAGCGTCTTCAGCGTTGTGTGCCGGTAGAAGGTAGAATAGAGGAACCATGCTGAGTGAGGGAACGACATGTTGGCCATCACAAATGTGCGTCTAATCGACGGGACCGGCGCCGGTCCGGCAGACAACACAACGGCGCTTATCGGCAGCGACGGGACCATCGAGGCGGTGGGACCGGCGGCGTCCGTCAAAGTTCCTCCGGACGCCCGGACCGTCGACGCCTCTGGACTGACCCTGCTCCCTGGGCTCATAGACTGCCACGACCACCTGGCTATGCAAGGTTACGATTTGGCGGGACGATGGGGACTTGACGAGCCTGCCAGCGTCCGCACACTGAGAGTCGCCAGGACCATCGAAGATACGCTGCAATCGGGTTATACAACTGTTCGTGACGCAGGATGGCTAGACGCCGGTTTCAAGCATGCAGTGGAAGAGGGCATCATCGACGGGCCTCGACTCCTGGTGGCCGCCAGTCCCATCTCTCCAACGGGAGGCCTTGCCGATTGGAGGAGCCCGTCCTGGCGCCGCCCGCCCCTCGGGGATAACCCAGGCCTGCCTATGCTTGTAGCCAACGGCCCTGATGAGGTGCGTCGATGTGTGCGGGAGGCGGTCAGAGTCGGCGCTGACGTAATCAAGTTTGCCACCACAGGAGGAGCAAGCTCCTGGCCGGGCCACGGCCCTAAGGACGTTGAGTTTGGGCGGGACGAAATACGGGCCTTGGTGGATGAAGCAAAGGCCCTCGGCAAACGTACCATGTGCCACGCGTTAGGAGGCCCAGGGCTCCGGACGGCGATTGAGGAAGGCGCGGACTCCATCGAGCACGGAAGCTATCTAAACCAGGACTCTGACCTGTTCAAGATTATGGCCGATCAGGGGACCTTCTTCGTCCCCACCCTGACTGTATATGTCTACCACAGGGAACACGGGACGCCTCATGGGCGGGAGCGAGCTGAAATGCTGCGGGCCCACCACACTGAGAGCATCCAGCTCGCCTTGAAAGCAGGTGTGAAAGTCGTGAGCGGGACTGACGCCGGAGGTTGGGTCCACGGCGCCAATGCCCATGAACTGGAGCTGTTGGCGGCCGCCGGAATGAGCCCTATGCAGGCTATTCAAGCAGCCACCGGGTGGGCCGCCGAGTGCCTTGGCATAGAGCAAGAAACCGGGACTGTCCAACAAGGGAAGGCCGCCGACCTCTTGCTTATCGAAGGCGACCCTTTGAAGGACGTGACCATTCTCCAAGACAGGTCAAAAATACGGATGGTGATGAAGGCCGGGCGGGCTTATGTTGACACGCTGTCCGGCTAAGGTCTGCTCACACTAAAGCCATGCAACCGAGCCACCCGAGATGTCATTCCAACAGGCTCCCCAATTGTCATTCCGAAACGCAGTGAGGAATCTAAGCGGGTTGTTGGGAGTCGCGGCGTCATTCAAGCGCCAAGGCCTTGCACTGCCGGCGCCGTGCTCCTCAACAGCCTGGTATGAGGACAAGGACTTGAGATTCCTCACTGCGCTCCGCTCCGTTTCGGAATGACAGTCGAGGAGAGGAAAGGCGTACATTCTAGTGTGAACAGGCCCTAGTCCCGTGTGCGGTACACCTCCACCGCCGCCCCGGATATGATGGAGTCCTTGATGGGAGGGCTGCTCTTGGTCACTTTTACACGCACCGCTTGAATCGGGAACCGGGCCAACGACAGCTTTGCGATCTCTTGGGCGAGCGCCTCCAGGAGGTTCCGCGGAGTCCCGTCCATGACTTCCTTGACGGTCTTATAGAGGTGTGCGTAGCTTATGGTGTCGTTGAGGTCATCGGTGGCACCGGCGGCTTCCAGGTCCAACTCGGCTTCCAGGTCCACTTGAAACCGCTGGCCGGATGTCTTCTCTTCCGGGTTGGCCCCGTGATATGCGTAGAACTGCATCCCCTGGAGCAGGATACGGTCCATCTACTCCTCGACTACGACCGCCGTACCGTAAGCCAATATTTCCGCGGCGCCGCTCACTATCATGGAGGTTGTAAACCTGACGCCAAGAATGGCGTTGGCGCCCATTCCCGCCGCATCGTCCGTCATCCTCTGGATGGCTTCCGCCCTGGCGCCCTCCATCAGCCGGGAGTACCCCTTGACCTCTCCACCGACAAAGCTCTTCAAGAAGCCCATGACGTCACTACCCACGTGCCGCACACGCACGACGCTTCCCTGGGCGGCGCCAAGGGTTTTTACGACTCGCTGTTCCGGAATGTCATTGGTGGTGACTATAAGCATTTTTCTCCCGAATTACTCTTTGGACATTCTATCCGCCAGGGCAAGGAGGTTTTGGGCCCGTTTCACGATGGGCACGTCGACCATCTTCCCGTCCAGCGAGGTGGACCCGCGGCCTGCGGCCTCCGCCTCCTTCCACACTTCAAGCACTCTGCGGGCGTGCTCCACCTCGTCCATGTCGGGACTGAACATCTCGGTGATGATGTCGATTTGGGAAGGGTGAATGGCGAATTTGCCCTTGAAACCCAGCTTCAACGCAGCGGCCGCATCGGCTTTGAGGCCATCGGCGTCCCGGAAGTTGACGTAAGGGCTGTCCAACGCCAAGACTTCGGCGGCCTTGGCCGCAGTGCCGACGTATGCCCTGGGAAAATAGACCTCGTCCCCCTCGTCAGTCCGCTTGACCCCCATGTCGTCGGTGAAGTCCTCTGCGCCAAAGGCTACGCCAACCACTCTGGGTGAGGCGGCGGCTATTTCGAAAGCCCTGACCACTGCTTTGGCATTCTCAATCCACGGGATAAGCCTCAGAGCGCCCACCGGCACACCGGCTCGCGCCTCGGCCTGAGACATGAGCCTGTCATATTCCCGAACGTCCCACGGGGACTCCACCTTGCCGGCGCTGATGCCGTAGAGGTGCGGTCCCACGACTTCGTTCAACTCATCCCTGGTCAACCCCGTATCCAGCGAGTTAATGCGCACCATCATCCGTTGGCCTTTGGCAGGCAGCGAAGGAGTCAATTCGCTCACCATCTTGCGGGCGTTCTCCTTCTCGTTGGGAGGCACGGAGTCCTCCAAGTCGGCGATTATCACGTCGGCGTCGAAGTCCCTGGCCTTGGTGAGCATGTCCCTGCGGTTTCCAGGAACGAATATAAGGCACCTTATGATCTCCAACGACGGCCTCCCGGGGTGTTCGAATTTGCGGTCAAGTATAGCATAACCATCCGGCCGCCCTGCGATGAAGACGCCGGCTCCAGGTCTATTGCGGAGAAGCGAAATCGGGGGAGTCAGAGTCCCGAGACTGACGACAACCACGATGTAGAAGCACGGCCTTGGCAGCAATATACCCGCTTGAAGCCGTTCTCTATACGTAGCGCTGGTTTCATTTTTTGATATATAATGTGGCGCATCATTGAAACCCCATATTTGACAGGCCCATATTTGATAGGATGGTGGATATGGCGGTCACCAAAGACGAATTCCGAAGTTGCATGGGGGCCTATCCCACGGGCGTCACGGTTGTGACAACTTTGGACGAGGAAGGCAATATCCACGGAATGAGCGCGAATTCGTTTACCTCTGTCTGCCTGGAGCCTCCTTTGATTCTTGTTTGCGTGGCTCACAACACCAACACCTACGGTTTCATAGAGAAAGCCAGGAAGTTCGGAGTGAATGTCCTACGCCAAAACCAGGAGGCCATAGGACGCTACTTTGCTCGGAAACCCGAAGACCGGACCGGCGACGTGCCTTACGAAGCGTCCATCAGCCCAGGGCTGGGTCTTCCGTCCATAGCCGAAGCGCTGGTCTTCTTCAGTTGCGAAGTGGTCGGTTCCCATCTCTACGGAGACCACACGATCTACATCGCTGAGGTCAAAGAACTGGAACGAGGCGTACCGGGAGCGCCGGTGCTCTTCTACGAGAGCCGCTGGTATGCCGACGTGGACATGGCCTAGTCCGGCCTGCGCGCCTTTCTGACTGACCCGCCCAACCGGTCATTCTCAGCCCTCGATGACTATGTCCACCAGCGTGGGTTGACCTGAGGCCAGGGCATCCTCGATGGCCGGGCGTATCGCCGTTGGATCGTCGACGCGTTTCGAGTTGACGCCGAACCCCCCGGCTATAGCCGCCAGATTCAGCGACGGGTCGAAGTCCATCCCGATGTACTGGCTCTCCCGGGAATCGTCCTTCAGCATATCCTTCAGGTAGATGTCCATGTTGACCTTCAGGACCTTGTATGCCCTGTTATTGCATATTACCCAGACCACGGGCAGCTTGTATCGGACCGCCGTCCACAACGCCTGGATTGAGTACAACGACGCGCCGTCGCCCACGATGCCCACGACCGGCCGGTCAGGCTGGGCCAGCTTGACGCCTATGGCGCCGGGCATGGCCCAACCCAAGGCCCCTCCGGCGATCCCGTGCAGGCTCCCCGTCTCGTTGAAGTCCATAGCCCCTTGGAGGGCCGCCCTCGAGGTGACCGACTCATCGGCGATAATCGTGTCCTTAGGCAGAGCGCCCGCAAGCTCGGTCATCATCCGTTCGACGCTCATCGGAGACCTGTCCCATCTGTCTTGAGTCCGTTTCTTGAAGGCCTCCGTGGACGTCTGCTTTTCTTGCGCCACGTTAAGCGTCCTGGCCCGGGCCGATTCCTGTGACGAACCCGGCATCTCCGCTTGAAGGGCGTCCGCGAGGTCCGCAAGGCCGGAGGCGGGGTCGCAAAGCATTCCCACTTCCGTCGGGTACACCTTGCCTATCTCACGAGCGCTGCTGTCCATGTGGATGACGCGTGTGGCGCTTCCTACGAAAGGCTCGGGGTTATACAGGAAGGAGGAGAAGACAGGAGCGCCTACGGCCAGCAGAACGTCGGCCTCAGCAATCCTGCGCGCCGCCGCCGGGTTGTTCAAGTTCAGCGCCCCAAGGAACTGGAGATGGCCGGTGGGGAAGCTTATCTCCGCTGTAGAAGATGTGAACACCTTGGCTCCAGTCAGCTCGGCCACCTGGACGGCATGGGACAAGCCGTTGGACTGGGCCACTCGATCTCCCACGACCATGATGGGGTTCTCGGCCTGGGAAAGAATCTCCACGGCTTTTGATATGGCTGACGGGTCGGGCCGGGTCCTGTGGTAGCCCGGAAATGAGGCGACCGTCTCAACGTCAGCTTCATCGTCAAGAGAGTCCCAGGGAAAGCTGAGAAAGACCGGACCTGTGGGCGGACTTGCGGCTTCCTTGAAGGCCCGCCGGACCGCAACGGGAACATCGGCGCCGTGGATTATCTCGTGGCTCCACTTGCTGTACTGCTTGGTCATCCCCACCAGGTCTCCGGAGAGGACGGGATCGGCCAGGAACATCCGCGTGTCCGAGTTCCCCGCCGTGAGCACAAGCGGCGTACCTCCTCGAAAGGAGTTGTAGAGCATGCTCATAGCGTTGGCCAGACCTCCGGCAATATGCACGTTGGCGAAGGCCGGCTTGCCGCTGGCCCTGGCGTAGCCGTCGGCTATTCCGACAGCCGAGGCTTCCTGCAAAGCAGTGATGTACTTCAGGTCCGGAAAGTCCTGCAGCACGTCCATGAGGGGAGTCTCGCTGGTGCCTGGGTTGCCGAACACATACTCGACACCCTCGGCCATGAGCATACGAGCCAGGGCCTGTTTGCCGGTCATTCTGGGCATGGTTTCCTCCAACTCGGCGCAGTCCCGATGACCCGCCGGTGACTAGGAGAACCGTAACACCGGCGGTTCATGCAGTCAAACGCCCGGAAGCTATGGAAACGCGGGACTCGGGGCAATTTGACGGACTCGTCCTTACGGCCTATCTTGGGAACGGCTGGGGCCAAGTTCGACCGAGGAGGATGGAGATGGAACTCGAACCCATGGCGGCTGCCGCGGCAGACCTGCTCAAGGAAAAGGGCCACACCGTATCCGTGTCCGAGTCGTCCGCCGGAGGTCTCATATCGGCGTCCCTGGTTTCGGTACCCGGAGCTTCAGCCTACTATCTTGGCGGGGCCGTAGTGTACACGCACAAATCTCGCCAGGGTCTGCTGGGGATAGGCGATGCGGACATGGCCGGAATTCGAGCCTCCAGCGAGCCCTACGCCATGCTAAAAGCCCGCACCGTGAGAAAGCTGATGGCCACCACGTGGGGCCTGAGCGAGACCGGGGCCTCCGGACCGACAGGCAACAGGTACGGTGACGCAGCCGGGCATGCCTGCATTGCCGTTTCAGGTCCTGTGGAGAAGGTCATCACTCTGGAGACCGGCAGTGACGCCAGGGAGGCCAACATGTGGACGTTCACCAAGACGGCCCTCGACCTGCTGGAGTCCTGCATCCGGGAATCGGGATGACGCCCGAGATTCGTCCAAACCCCCTCTTCTCCTCCCTATCCGAGAGCGGATTTTCGCAACAGGCGGGCGCCACTTGCCAGAATGGGCGGGTTGTGTGTTAATATATCACTGGTGGTAATGTCTGTGTCTCGTACCGTCTATCCTCAGATTACGCTGGACTGTTCCTGAGCGGGCTCGTGGGTCTATTCAAGACGCGTCACGTGTTTTCGACCTTGGTGACCAGAACCTTTGCCAACTATTCGATGGAAGGAGGTCACCTATGAACTACGTGGACAAGACCCTTGCTTGCGTGGAATGCGGGCAGAGCTTCATATTCAGCGCCGATGATCAGCAGTACCATGCTGAAAAAGGCTATGAGAATGAACCCAAGCGATGCCACTCGTGCCGTCAAACGCGACGCGACCGCAGGAGCAACGAAGGCTTCGGCTACGGTTTCGACCGAGGCCCGCGTGAGATGTTCCCTGTAGTCTGCGCCGAGTGCGGTGTAGACACCACTGTCCCGTTTCGTCCTAGAGGCGACCGCCCGGTCTACTGCAGCGATTGCTTCAGTCGCCAGGGCGGACGTACCCAGTCGTCAGGCCGCTTCTAGGCTGCCAAGCAGCATCCGGAAAAAGGGAGAGGCGCATTCCGCCTCTCCCTTTTGATATGCCGACCGAAGGCCGATGCACCTATGATAGGGGAAGGACTGAACCAACCAATGCATGGAGGTCAAGGGAACCTATGAAGACCAACATCGAATTCAGCCCAAGTTACTCGATGCTCACCATCGAGCTTTCCCCAGGTGAATCCGTCAAAGCTGAACCGGGGGCAATGGTGGCCCAGCAGGGCGTTGAAATGACAACCGGGATGAGAGGCGGCATGTTCGGAGGGTTCAAGAGGATGCTGGCCGGCGAGTCTTTCTTCCTGAACACATTCACCGCTCAACAAGCCTCGGGCTGGGTGAGCCTTGCTCCGCCTTCTCCTGGGGACATCCAATCCCACGATCTCCAGCCCGACAGGAACCTCTTCATCCAGTCAACCTCTTTCCTGGCGTGTTCCGAGAACGTGGAGACCGATGCAAAGTTCCAGGGGGTCAAGGGCTTTTTCAGCGGCGAAAGCGCCTTCTTCATCAGAGCATACGCGGAAAGAGCGGGAGAAACCGTCTTCTTCAACTCCTACGGAGCCATCAAACAAGTCCCCGTCGAGCCGGGCCGAGAACTGGTGGTGGACACCGGGCACGTGGTCGCCTTTTCCGACGACGTGGACTACTCCATAGGCAAGGTCGGCGGCATAGGCTCGCTCATAGCAGGCGGTGAAGGCCTTGTCTTGAAGTTCAAAGGCAACGGACACGTGTGGGTCCAGAGCCGAAACCTGTCCTCCCTTGCCGACAAGCTCGTCCCATTCCTGCCTTCGCGGAAGGGAAGCTAGGGGTCTCCGGTGAAGCGCAGCCGCACCCACAGGGAGTTTTGTGGCATACGATGAGACCCTGGCAGAGCGGCTTAGAGCGGTTTTCCAGGATAAGGTTGGGCCGCCGGCTGAAGTCATCGAGAAGAAGATGTTCGGAGGACTCTGCTTCATGGTGGGCGGGCACATGTGCTGCGGCATAAACGGCGGGGACCTTATGGTAAGGGTTGGCCCCGATCGGCATGACTCGGCCCTTTCCCGTCCCCACGCAAGGCCCATGGACTTCACGGGCAAACCCATGAAAGGTATAGTCTATGTGAACAGCGACGGTCTCGCCGCCGAGGCCCAGCTGGGATGGTGGGTGGACATGGGGTTGGATTTCGTACGGAGCCTGCCTCCCAAGCGGGCAGGCGCGAAAAAATTGACCCGGAGGAGAAGTCTATGAAGATCGGGTTACAGCTGAACGCATACACATGGCCTGGAGGCGCGGCGAGGATTGGAGAGCACCTGGCCAACATGTCCCGGACCGCAGACGACGCCGGATTCGACAGCATGTGGGTGTTCGACCATTTCTTCCAGATTCCGAGGAACGGCGTGCCGGACGACGACGTTCTGGAAGCCTACAACGTGCTGGGTTTCCTGGCGGCCCACACCAAGAAGATGCGCCTGGGCACCATGGCCACCGGGAACACCTACAGACACCCGGGCATGTTGGTCAAGACCCTCACGGGCTTGGACATCGTCTCCAACGGCAGGGCCATCGTGTGCATCGGGGCAGGCTGGTACGAACTGGAGGCCGTGAGCCTGGGGCTTCCATTCCCTCCGCTCAGTGACCGTTTCGAGATGCTGGAAGAGACCCTCCAGCTGATGAAGCAGATGTGGTCGGGGGACAGGTCGCCCTTCCAAGGCAAGCATTACCAGTTGGAGGAACCCATCTGCCAACCCCAACCGTTGTCAGACCCCCACCCGCCCATTTGGGTCGGCGGAGGAGGTCTCAAGAAGACTCTCAGGCTGGCGGCCAAATACGGCGACGCCAGCAACCTGGTCGCGCATCACGGCCTGGAAGACATGGCCATGAGGCTGGAGGCCTTGAAGCGGCACTGCGAGGACGTCGGCCGTCCTTATGAAGACATCGAGAAGACGTGCATCGGGACTCTGCACATAGGGCCGAACGGCATGACCGTCAAGGAGGGGATAGAGTTCTGCCGCAACATCGCCAACCTGGGGATAACAAACGGGGTATTCAACATGCCCAACGACCACGAGCTGCGGCCCATCGAAATCATAGGCAAGGAGATCATCCCCGAGGTGGCAGGCTTCTAGAGACGGTTGTCGGCCATTGTTCGCTGGCGAAAGCTAGTCTTAATCGTCCCAACGCCGGAAAAACAACCACCGCCAGCCGCCCCTAAACAAAAGCCAACGCAAACTGTATAACGCCGCTCCAGTGCCTGCTCCGATTAGGGCACCAAACCCGGCACTTATTCCTTCATCTCCGCCAGATCGGATTACGCCGCATGTTAGGCCAATTAAGGACCCTATAAGGGCGTAAGTCGCCCAACTATTGAAGGCACTCCTTCCGGGGGACGGCAAAGTGTCAGTGGGGTCGTTACCGGCTCGCCGCCTTAGAGACTCTGCCGCCTCGTTAGGGGTCTGCGGCTCCCTGGGGTGTTTATCAGCCACGGAAACTTTCTCCCAGCGCTAGGCCCATCCTCGTGCACACTGCGAATGTAAAACTTCGACGACGTGCAATGGCCTAATATCAACATCGCCCTGAGAACCGACGCAAATATGATTGCGTTACAATCGTGCTATAATATAGCAGATACTATCTGCGGAGGCGTCCATGGCCAGCATTACAGTACGCAATCTTGACGAAGGACTCAAGAGACGACTGCGCATAAGAGCGGCGGAGAACGGCCGCTCCATGGAGCAGGAGGCCCGCGATATCCTGCATGCAGCGTTGGACGAGGATACTGCGCCGCCCAAAAGTCTAGGAACGGCGCTCCACGAATTGTTCAAACCTCTTGGCGGTGTAGAGCTCGAGCTTCGTCCAAGAGAACCGATGCGCGAGTTTCCGGACTTCAACTGAGTCCTATAGATGTTCGTTTTAGACACTAACGTTGTCTCAGAAATCATGCGGGACAGTCCACACCTGAGAGTTCTCGAATGGCTGGACGCTCAGCCAACTAGTGAACTGTTCGTTACTGCCATAACCGAGGCGGAAATTCGGACCGGCATTGCCATCTTGCCTGAGGGGGACCGACAGCGCAGGCTGGCAGCCGCAACCGAACGAGCCTTTGGCATACTGTTCTCTGAACGTATCTTACCCTTCGACAGCTCCTCCGCGTCGGCGTACGCCATTATTGCGGCCAGCCGACGCGGCTCCGGCGATCCCATAAGTCAGGCCGACTGCCAGATTGCGGCCATCGCCCGATCTAAAGGAGCGTCGGTTGCGACCAGAGACGTAGACGGCTTCAAGGGGTGCGGTATAGAAGTGATAGATCCCTGGTCGAGCGGATGAGTATAGTTTGGCGGCTTATCGAAGCATCAGACCGAAAAGGGTTCATGCTTTGCTGCCCAATGATGCAGAGGCGTCTGTAATTGCTAATTCAAAGATTCACCCAGCGCTGGCCGCCGCGGCGTCATCCGCCGAATTTCCAGAGGGCGGCGGCCGTCTTTCCGAAGACCCGCTCTTTGTCTTCGTCGCTGGCGAATTTCACGTGCTCCATGGGAAGCCGCAGGGCCTTCCTGTACCCCTCCCGATAGGCTGACGGAGGGAAGTCGCTTCCCCACATAAGCCGCCTCGCCCCAAAGGCTTCCAACGCCATCTCAATGAGTGGCGGCACGTTGGGGAAGGGGTTGGGTTGGACCAACGGAATGGGCCTGGGGCAGAACTCGCCGAAGCCCGGTATCTTCATGAATGTGTTGGGGTATTGGTCCAGACCCAGGACCTTGCGGTAGGTGTCATAGGGAATCTCATTGTCCGCCCGTCCAGGCCGGAAGTATGCGCCCACCCCTCCCAGATGCTCCAGGACCAGCTTGAGTCCCGGCATCTCCTTGGCGATGTTCTCTCTTGTTGCCCAGCTCTTAGCGGTGTATTGATTATCTTTCCGTGTTTATCATATCCTTACCCTACAGAACCAACTTAGCGAGGCTTAGTCGATGGAAACCAAGAAGAAGAGACTCACCTTGGACCTGGACCCCACCTTTCAGCGTCGGCTAAAGGCCATCGCCGCACTCAAGGGCGTCAGTATGCGAAGATACTGTCAAGCTGCCATTGATCGGGAGTTGACGAAGGACGAAGCCAATGGCATGGGCGGGCTGTTGTCTGACAAGCCAGACCATGAGCTTTTTGCAGAGCTCCGGCAGGAGATATTCGGAGGCGAGCCTCTTCTTGGGAGTTCCGCCGACTTGATCCGGGAGGCCCGTGAGATCAGGGATGCCCAAATCGAGCGATGGGCGTGAACGGATCCGTCGTGGTCGATGCAAGCCTGGCGATCAAATGGCTAGTTGAAGAGGATGATTCTGACAAAGCCCACGCCGTCCTCCAATCCTGGGTTGCCCAGGACATCACCCGCATCGCCCCATACCTCATGCCTTTCGAGGTCGCCAACGCTCTCCACCGGCGAGTGTTGCGCGGGGAACTGAACGTCGGCGACAGTACCCGCATGATCGCACGGCTGCTTGAGTCGCGCCTCGAACTACATCAGCCACCAGGCCTTCACGTCAGAGCGCTGCAAATTGCCAGCGAACTCAAGCAGGGTGCGGCCTACGACGCCCACTATCTGGCGCTGGCGGAAAGTGTCGGTTGCAAGCTATGGACCGCCGACGAGAGGTTCTACCGGGCGGCTAGCCCAAGCATTGACAACGTGCACTGGATTGGAGAGTTCGGTGCACTGGAATAGCGGGTAGAGGCCATCCGTATCATCGGCACGCGGAGCGCTCTCATCCTTCGGCCTTCCCGTGTCTTGGGATATCCAACTGAACAGAGGGCCAAAGTGTCCATTCAGATCGATTACAACGACGCTCGGTACGCACCGGCTGCCGCTGAGATTCTGGGGCGATACAACCGTGGCGAGCCCGAGGCGAACATCACCAGCGCGGTCCGCGGCGCTCGCGCATCAGTCCCGGAACCAACCCCATGAGGATCGAACTTAAAGGGCCGTACAAGGGCGACGGAAATAGCGGTGCAGCAAGGCGGCAGCCATAGACTCCCCCTCATCCCAACCTTCTCCCGCCAGGGGAGAAGGGGCAGGGGGGCGTCATCCGCCGAATTTCCAGAAAGAGGCGGCTGTCTTCGTTAAGACCCATTCCTTATCGTCGGCGTTGGCGAACTTGACACGCTTCATGGGATACCACAGGAAGTTCGTGCACCCCTCCTAGTAGGCCAACAGTGGGCAGTCGCTTCTGCGTCAGAGACCTGCCCAGTGACGGATAATCAACTTCGACGCGACCCTAGCTACTTCACGTTTGCTTCGAAAATCCCTCTGAATGGTGAATCGCGGTCTCCAGTTCCTGCCTGGCATGGGCTGGAGCTTTGCGGGACTTGGCCACAGGTTCCCACAGAGGTATCGCCCTGCGAAATTCTTCCTGTACCAGTAGGTTCTCTCCACCTAGTTTTTGAGCCAACGAACGAGCGAGCCAGCTTTGAAACTCGGCTTTCCTTGTCATTTCTTCCATTGAACTAAGAATACTCCGGATATCCCCGGAACTCATCAATCCCGATTGATGCCTGCTTCCCGAAGATTCCATAATTTCCCGGGACGCCATTAACTCTTCTCCGAAGCCTTTGAAGATGGCGATTCGGTCCATCAACCGTTCATCGTGGATGAGGTTCTCGGCGGCCTTCCCTTCCAGAAACGCCTCCGGTGGCAATGTGTCCTTCATCTCGGCATGCACCAATTCGTGGCCCACCAAACCGCTCAAATGTTCCTTGGAAGCGCCCACCCAACGTCTGGTCTTAATAAAAATCCAATGCTCTCCGCCTATGACGTGTCCGATAGCTTCCCAGCCTGAGAAAGAACCGATCTGTTTGTTTTTGGGAGTATTATGCTCGTCCTGAATTCGCTTAATCCAGGCCATGGACTCCCTGCTCTCGTCTACAAAGGCGAGGTTCACCCGGCGGTTCATCCTCGAATATCGGGGAATCAACCGAGTCCCGATCGCGTACAGGCGCTCGTCATTGGCACTTATCCCCTTTTTCTGGCGGGAACCAGATAGCTTGTCCAGTTCCAACCGTACGCTGTGCTTCAACGGCGCCAACGCATCGGACTCCAGTATTTGCTCGTACAGTACCGCAGCTTCATCAAACCGCCACATCTGCTGCAGGACGTTGGCCAAATTGAACAGGTAGATAAAACGGTTAGGGTCTTCATTGCCTGCCACATCGACGGCTATGCGGTAATCCTGCTCTGCATCCACGTAACGGCCGGCCTGGAAATAGCACGCACCCCTTTCGTTAATTTCGTAAGCGTATTGACGGGAATCGTGAGGAGACATCTTCAGTACCAGAATATCCGAGGCAATGAGATTTAGGGCAATGTACCAGTGGACGGTGACTACACGCAAGAACCGGACTAGTGAAACCCGTCCCTTTCTTTGTCCTCGAGAGGGAAAGCCTCGTCCCGCCCCACTTGCCGACGCCTATAAGCAGCTAGTATCATCCCTTTGTTCAGCCGCGAAAGGCTGGCATGGAGGTTTCCTCATGAAGTACGACGTGATAATCGTTGGAGCGGGTTCCGCCGGAAACACGCTGGCAGCCAGACTGTCCGAAGACAACGGCAGGTCCGTGCTGCTTTTGGAAGCCGGTCCCGACTTCCCCAACTTCGACCATCTGCCCGACGACCTGAAGCTGGGAAACAATGTATTCCTGTCTGCGTATGGACCCCATACCTGGGGCTACACGGCCAGAATGACGCCTGAGCTCCAGGAATTCCCCATCCCCAGAGGCAAGGCCACGGGGGGCTCCAGCGCCGTGAACGGGCAGGTGCTGTACCGGGGAATTCCCGACGACTATAACCGCTGGGCGTCCTGGGGCAACGACGAATGGGAGTACACCAAGGTCCTCCCCTACTTCAGGAAGATGGAAAACGACCACGACTTCAGAGGGGACTTCCACGGCACTGAAGGCCCCATACCCGTCAAGAGGTACACAAAGGACCAGTGGCTGCCCCATTCCGCGGCGTTCTACGAGGCGTGTCTAGCCGAGGGGTTCCAGGACGACGCCGACCAAAACCATCCCGACTCCACCGGCGTCTCACCGAGGGCCCGGAACACCATCGACGGCGTTCGCATCAGCACCGCCCTGGCTTACCTGGACCCCGCCCGCCACCGGCTGAACCTCACGGTCAAGGCCGACGTGTTGGCCCGGCGGGTCCTCTTCGAGGGCAAGCGGGCCGTGGGCATGGAGGTGGAAAGCGGGGGTGAGACATTCAACGTCTACGGCGACCAGGTGATTCTGTCCAGCGGGGCCATCGGGTCTCCCCACATACTGCTGCTCTCCGGCGTGGGGCCGGCATCCCACCTGGCGGAAATCGGAGTTCCCCTGGTCCATGACCTGCCCGGCGTGGGGCAGAACCTGCGAGACCATCCATCTGCGTCGGTGCTCTACAAAGCCATAGGAGACCGTCCCGACATCCAAGCGCCGCTGATACAGGTGGGGCTGAGGTACACCGTGGAAGGGTCGTACCTGCAGAACGACATGCAGGTCACCCCGATACTGATGACCAGCGAGCACCGCCCGGCGCAGGTCCCCATAGGCGACGACGAGAACTACTTCGGCGTCAGCGCCAGTCTTCAGTTGGCTCTGGGCATGGGGGAACTCAAGCTAACGTCGCCGGACCCACACGTACAACCATTCCTCGACTACAACTACCTGACCGACCCCTTTGATCGGGAGCGAATGAGGAAGGCGGTGAGGCTTTGCGCCAAGCTGGGAGACAGCGGCCCGTTCCGGGAGATGGTCATCGAGCGGGTCACTCCGACGGACGACGAATTGGCTTCCGACGAGGCATTGGACGCCTGGATGATGCGGAACACCGGCACGTCCCATCACATCTCCTGCACCTGCAAGATGGGCCCCTCGTCGGACCAGCTGGCAGTCGTGGACCAGTACGGCAAGGTGCACGGCATGGAGGCGCTCAGGGTGGCCGACGCGTCCGTAATGCCCGACTGCATCCGCGCCAACACCAACGCCACCACCATAATGATAGCGGAGAAAATCGCGGACTGGATCAGGGAAGGGAAGTAGTAGCAAACGTCGAGGGGTGGTTCGACGGGCTCACCACGAACGGAGCAAGCAAGGCATCCGACTATTAAAAGACCGTGGGGACCCTTCGACAAGCTCAGAGTGACCGGGGATGCCTTGTTTCCAGTGATTGACCGTGTTGACATCACAGACCTTCGCAACGGATTACGAAGGTCAGAAACGCGTCAATCGCGCTTCCATGCGGCTCCGGCCCGGCGGCGGGGTCTGCGACGGTTGGGTTGGCTCATCCCGCTGGCGGCCCTCATGCTGGGGGCCGTCTCCTGCGGAGGCCCGGACCACGAAGCGGTCCCCCTGGGAGCCGTGGAGGTCGGTCCCGGCGACGACATCCAGATACGTTCGCTGGCCGTGCTCACCGGACTGGGAGACCTAGGCGTTCCCAGCCAGCGGGGCGTTGCTCTGGCGTTGGAGGACTATGGCCCCATCAAAGGACACAATGTGTCGATGGGCGCCGGACTCGACTCCCTTTGCACGGCGGAGGGCGGACGCGCCGCCGCTGACACGGTTACCGGCGACCCCCGAGTCGTTGGCGTCATCGGGACGTCCTGCTCCGTCGCCGCCGCCGCCGCTTCTCCGGTCCTCAGCGAGGCCGGCCTGGTGATGGTCGGCCCATCCACCACGTCGCCGTCGCTGACCTCCGACCTTCGCGGCGCCGCCGGGTCCAGCTACCATCCCGGCTACTACCGGACCGCCAACAACGACCTCTACCAGGCTCGCGCGGTAGCTCAGTTCGCTTACAACGAACTCGGACTGCGCAACATGGCTGCCATCCACGACGGCGACCCATACACCACCGGGCTCACCGGCGCTTTCGCCTCCGCCTTCGAGGAGCTTGGCGGCTCGGTGTCCGGCGCCGTCGTCAGCAGAGGCGACACGGACATGGTCCCCACCCTCACCCGGATAGCTTCCGGCTCCCCGGACGGACTCTTCTTCCCGCTCTTCGAGGACGAAGGCAAGCATATAGTCCAGGAGGTCGGCCAGATCGCCGGACTTGAGGACGCGGCGCTGATTGGCGGCGCAGCCCTGTTGGTCTCCGGGTTCCTATCGACGCCGGAGTCTGAGGGAATTTACTTTCCTGGCCCTGAGTTGAGCTTCGACGCCAACACGAACCAGGCAACGGGTAAGAGCGGCGGCGAGCTGGACGCCGCCTATCGAGATAGGTACGGCGAGGCGTCCACGTCCGCCTACCTGGCCCACGCCTACGATGCGGCCACCATTCTCCTCCGAGCCATCGAGAATGTTGCAGTAGCTGATGGAGACACTCTCTTCATCGACCGGGCCAAGCTCCGGGAGGCGCTTACCAATACCGCCGGCTTCAACGGCATCATCGGAGTCATATCCTGTGACGAGTTCGGCGACTGCGGTACGGGCCGCGTCCACATATCGCACCATACCGACTCCAGCGTCACCAACCCTGCGGACTTGCCCGTCATCTACCGCTTTGCTCCCTGAGCACGGAAACGAGGGCGGCGGCTAGTCCGGCGCCCCCCCCCCCACCTTCTCAGCCGCAAGGCGGCGCGTAGGACCCGGCCCAGGGGCCTTCCGCCCCATCTGGACCTCATGGCCAGGAAGGGGCTTCCCATCAGCGCCACTATTATCAGATCAACAGGCGCCGATGCTCCAAGAGCAGCCGGGGCGCCGCATCCTCCGGATGTACGCCTTGGCTCCTCCGCGGCCGGCTCCGGCGTCGGCTCCGGGGTTGCGGTTGATGATATGGGCTGGCTCGTAGGCTCGGCCGGAGGTCCGGTCTCTTCTTCGACGGCGCCGCCGCCGGAAGCCGAGGGTTCGGTCCCGGCGGACTCCATAATCGCCTCCAGTTCATCAGGCGACGGCAGAGGGTCCAGGCCGATGGCGAGCCGCCACTCAGTGTCGAGGCCGTACTGGTCGAACCCGTACACAGCCATAAGAGCCTCATCCACCGTAGGCCCCTTGGTGAACTGGCCCATGAGCTCCGCCATCTTTTCTTCGCCGTAGCGGGCAATCAAATAGCTGACCACCGACTTCCCGTGGCCGTATCCGATGAGTATGTCATCGGGTTCGCCGCCGAGGTGTTGAAGGTGCCACAAGGGCTTGAGCCTGCGGGTATATACGGCGTAGGCCAGGGCCCTGTCGTACTCCGGCGTCTGGTCCACGTTGCCGTACTCGGCCAGTCCCTCGTTCAGCCAGGCGGGGACAGAATCCCCGAACCGGCCCGCCGCTTCACCCACCAGGATATGCACAAACTCGTGGGAGGCTATTCCGGTCACCGTTTCGGTGGAACTCAGCAGCACCACCACCCGCTCGTCGGACCACGCCTGACCCTGGGTCTGCAACTCTTCTCTCACAGCCTGGGAGCGGAAGGGAAGGGCCCTGGCCATGTCCCGGTAGTTGCTGTAGGAAACAATGCGGATGGGCTCGGTGGGCTGGATGCCAAGGATAGGCCCCATGTTGTCCAGGGTCTCTTGTGCTGCGTCCAGTACGGTCTGGGCCCGCCTCTCCACAAAGTCGCCGTAGTAGTAGATGGTTAGGATTCCCTGGGTTATGGACTTCCACTCCAGGCTCTCGTCCAGGTATAGGTGTTCCCGCTCATCGGACGTGAAGGTCCTCCCCGCCTGGTCCCTGATCTCATAGCGGTACTTGATGACAGTCCCCGGAGGCCTGTAACCCGACGCTCCGCTCAGGTCCATGACGTATTCGCCGTCAACCGACAGGCCGGGCGCCAGGTCCACATAGCCGTAAGCGCTCCTGCCCGTCGCCTTGGTCTTGAGGAAGACGCGTATCTCGTCGATGGGATCGGGACTGGAGGCGCTGAGCTTGAAAACGACCCTATCGGGAAAGTCGGTCACCACCTCCTCCGACAGGACCTCTATGCCCTGCTCCTGGGCCAAAGCCCCGGAGACGGAGAACATGGAGACTCCCAGCACTGAAGCGGCCAGAAGCAGAAGAGCAATTCGAGTCATCATAGCAAAGGGCGCCATAATCCTTGAGATGATTTTATCCCGCCACGCCCCCGGTGTCCAAACCCGGCGTCTAAACAATCATACGCCGGAGGAGCGAACGCGGATTGCCCGGACGGTTGGCCCAAAGCGCCTGCGCTTGAATTCTGGCAGGGTTTGCCCTTCCGAGAAGGGCCTTGGCCCTCTCTCCTCTCCCTTACACCTCTCTTGGCGTCCTATTTGAGGTTGTCAGACAGGCTCTTGGCATTGGCTTGCATCAATTCGATGTAGGTGGCGGCGCCTTGGACGGGCAACGATTGGATGACGGCCACCTTGACCCCGGTGTCTTGGGCGGCCTGTTCCAACACGACGGCTTTGAATTGCGGTTCCGCAAAGACCGCGGGAATCCCCCGTTCTCTAATTAGTTCCATGACACTGATGATGCTGGCGGGAGTGACGTCGCCGGCGTGGCTCGGCACGAAAGCCATCACCACGAATCCATAACGCCGCCCGAAGTAGCCGTACGCGTCGTGGAAAGTGACCAGGACCCGCCGCTCGGTGGGAACAATTTCCAATGCCTGGACAATTTCCCGGTGAAGCTCCCGCAGGCGGCCCACGTATTCACCGGCGTTCCGGGTGTAGACAGCCTCATTGGCCGAATCGACCTTGATCAACCCATCGCGAATGGCGTCCACGTAGTGGATGGCAAAGATGGGGTCAAGCCAGAAGTGAGGGTCTCCGAATTCGCGCTCATCACCTTCATCGCCGTAGTCTTCACCCTCTTCTTCATCACGTTCCTCGTCCTCAGACGGAAGATGCATCTCCTCCAAGGGTTGCGGGTCTAACCCTTCCGCCGCTGTTACATGCACGGAGTCGGACCGCTTGGAGCTGTCCAGCAGCGCGTCGAGAAATCCGTCCAAGCCCAACCCGTTGGAAATGATGAGGTCCGCCTCCCCAATGGATATGTTTTGGGAGGGTGTTGACTTGAAGTGGTGAACGTCCACTCCGGGGGGCACAAGGACGGTAATGTCAACCCGGTCCCCTCCCACGCTGGCGGCCAGGTCTCCAAGAATGACGGTGGTGGCTACGACCTTTACGGGCGGCGCAGTGATGGAGGTGGGCAGTTCGGCAATCGTCGCAGGTCCTTGCGTCGGCGTCGAGGTTGGCGGCACAGGCGTGTCGGAAGACCCGCAGGCCAATCCAACCAGCGCGACGATTCCAATCAGCGGAACGACGGCCCAGACCAAACTGGGCCGTCTCAATGACGAAAGCCCGGAAGCCTGGGTAATGATATTAAGTATCAAGGAGAGACAATAGTGAGATATAGTATCACTACTCCTCAAAAAAAGAGACTAGCCGGATGTGCGTCCGCTGCACATAGGACGGTCGACGACATCCGCCGCGTTTTCCATCAGGTACGAGAAAATCATAGTCTGGTAAGCTGCGGTTAAGTTATGATATCCAGTATCAACTGCCCAGCCTATGCTATCACTGGAGAGGGCAGGTGTCAAGAGAACGAATCGCCTCATATTCCCCGCCCAATATGCGTGCAAGGGCGGCCCTTGGACAGGTTCAGGGCGAACGGATTTCGCTCTGGAACCCGCTCGTGCTGAGCAGAGTTATGCCCCGGGGACGGGGCCGAGCGCCGGCGAGTAACTGAGAGCAGTTAGTTGAAAGCTTGTCGAAGCATGACCTCAGCAGGCATTCCTGTAGATTTGGACGGTGGATTTGGGAGATTCGGTGTAATACACTTAAGCGAAAAGCCGACCATATCTGGTCAACACCGGCAGGCAGAGCATGTGCGGCATCGTAGGCTACATAGGCAGCAGGGAAGCTTGGCCCATCGTATACTCGGGGCTCCAACAGCTGGAATACCGGGGCTACGACAGCGCCGGCATTGCCCTTATGAACCCAACCGGCATCGAGGTGCACAAGTCCGCCGGAAAGGTGCGTGACCTCGCGCCGGAGGGCGGCCGAACCGACCCCCGGGGGCAACTGGGCATCGGCCACACCCGGTGGGCCACTCACGGCAAGCCATCCTACAGCAACGCCCATCCCCACACGGACTGCAACGGCGCCGTGGCGGTCGTGCATAACGGCATCGTGGAGAACTACCTCGACTTGAAAAACGACCTAATCGCCAAGGGACACGTCTTCAGTTCGGAGACCGACAGCGAGGTCATCCCCCACCTCATCGAGGAGGGCATGAAGTCGGACCTGTCATTCCTGGACGCTTTCATCTGGGCCGGCTCACAGTTGGAGGGATCCCAGGCCATCGTTTCCGCCTGCAACGACGGACCGGAGAGGAAGCTGTTGGCCCTGCGATTGGGCAACGCCGGAGGCATCACGGTCGCACACCGCCCCGGCGAGGCCATGGTGAGCAGCGACCTCCAGGGGATGGCCTCCTTCATTGACCGGGTGAGCTTCCTGGAAGACGGTGAAACAGCGATAGTGACCGAAAAGGCGGTCAAGTTCCTGGACAAGACGGGACAGGTCGTCGCCAAGACCCCTATCCGCGTCGCGCCCTCCTCCGGCCTGGCCGACAAAGAGGGCTACCGCCACTATATGCTCAAGGAAATCATGGAACAGCCGAGAGCGGCGGCAAGCGCCATGAGGGAAAGGATAGACTTCACGACCGGCCGAATCAAACTGCCGGGGTTTCACCTGACTGACGCCGAAGTCAAAGCCCTGCGTCGCGTGGTCTTGTTGGGCTGCGGGACCAGCCTCCACGCCGGCATGGTGGGCCGGTGTCTGGTTGAGGAGCTTACGGGTCTGCCTGCCGAGGTGGACAGCTCCTCGGAGTTTCGCTACCGCAACTTCCACATGGACGACCGCACGCTGGTGGTCGCCATTACTCAATCGGGAGAGACCGCCGACACCCTGGCCGCCATGTCCGCAGTCACGGAGAGAGGCGGCAGGTTGGTTGCGTTGTCCAATGTCGAGGGCAGTCAGGCCACAAGAACAGCCGAGTCGACCCTGTACCTGCGCTGCGGGACCGAAATAGGCGTAGCCAGCACCAAGACCTTCATGTCATCCCTCGTAACACTCACCCTTCTTTCGCTGTATCTAGGACAGGTGCGGGGACGCCTCGACCCTTCTCGTTCAGACGAGGCGATTAAAGCTCTGGCCCGAATGCCCGACCTTGTGGGGCGCATCGTGGGAGAGCAGGATGCTTATGAAAGGCTGGCCCGCAAACTCTACCGATGCGAACACTTCCTATATCTGGGCCGGGGCATTACCTATCCCATAGCCCTGGAAGGCGCCCTTAAGCTCAAGGAGATTAGCTACATACACGCCGAGGGATACGCCGCAGGCGAGATGAAACACGGCCCCATTGCCCTTATCGACCAGAACATGCCCGTGGTGGCCATAGCCCCTCATGGCTCGACGTACTCCAAGATGGCGGGGAACATCAAAGAAGCCCGGGCCAGGGACGGAATGGTCATAGCCATAGCCACCGAGGGGGACGAAGACTTGGCTTCAGAGGTGGACGAGGTCCTGTACATACCCAGATGCCCGGAGGTCCTGAGCCCCATACTTTCCGTGGCTCCGTTGCAGCTCCTTGCGTACCACATAGCAATCAAGCGGGGCTGCGACGTGGACCAGCCTCGCAATCTAGCCAAGTCGGTGACCGTCGAGTAGGCATTGATTCACAGTCCCGTTGGGCGTATCATTGCGCCATTCTCCGATGGAGGCCCCCTTGTCCGCTTCCCACAACGGCGATCCCCTTAAGGTCATAATCTGGTACGACTACGTCTGACCCTGGTGCTATATCGGCCTGGAGCGGGTCGATAGGATGGCATCGGAATATGACGTCGTTGTGGAAGGCAGGGCCTACCTGCTCCGCCCGGACACGCCCCCGGAGGGAATCCCACGCCAGCCAAGCCCCGACGGGTCGGACAACCTGTTGGCCGAGCCCCTTCGAAGTCAGGCGGAATCGGCGGGGCTTGTGATGAGACGGGCCCCGAAAACCTCCTATACGCTGTACGCTTTGGAAGCCACCGAACATGCGCAACGCTTGGGCCTGTTCGACCCGTTCCACAGGGCCGCATATAAGGCGTATTGGGAGCACGGCAAAGACCTGGGAGACATGGAAGTGATACGGGACCTCGCTCTCCAATGCGGCATGGACTGGGACGATCTTTCAGGCAAGCTGGAATCGGGTTATTACCGTGAGACCGTGCTAACTCAGTACCGGGAGGCGATGGACCTGGGGGTCAGGGGGATACCCGCGTTCATCGTGGGAAACCAGTTGTTCACGGGCGCCCAGCCCTATGAGATCTTCAAGTTGGCTGTGGCCCGGGCTCGGGAAACCATGGACCGGTAAACCGCCCGCTCGCGGATTCCTTTGGGCCCTTTACTCTTCGTCTTCTTGGGACAAGGCCTTTACGGACGGCCTCGAGAAGGGCGCCTCAGACGGCTCTCCCTCTTCGCCGCCGTCCAGCGAATCGGAATAGGGTTCCCGCCATTCGGCTGAATATTCGTCGTCCTCGTCCATGTCTCCGTCACCGTCATACCGCATCATCGAGTCGACCCAATAGACCTTTCGCTCGTCCTTGCCTCCGTTGGGGAAGGAGCAAACGTCGTGAAGGCTGGGATGGCGGTAGGTTTCCCATATGATGACGGAGAGTTCCTGCCTGCTCACCCTAATCACGGCGGCGGCGTACTTGTTGCCTCCGTTGATGAGCCGAATCAGGCTTTTGCTCAGCTTGGGTTCAACCTGACCCAGGTACTCGCCCAGGTTTTTCTCAACGATGACGGCATGGTCTTTAGTCACAAGCTTGACGGAATCGCCGGAGGCCAGCTTTGCCAGAGCCTGACGCGGAGCCGGGCGGCTCACCGACGTAACCCCTGACTTTCCGCTCTCCTCTATGAACACGTAGGGCATGAAGGTTTTGCCCGTTTTCCGGGCTTGGGCGCCCTCACCAGTGGATGGAGCCGCCTCTCTTAGATGAGACATCCGCTCCAGGTTCTTCTTGGAGATGGTGTTGTACGGCGCAAGATGGGACGACCTTTCAAAGGCGTCGGGGGCTCGTCGTAACGCACAAGTTCAAGAAACGCCTTGCCCAGCCGGTTCCAGGCTTCCACATCTTCGGGGAAAAGCTCGAGAATCTCCCTGTTTACCTCGGCGGCCTGCTCCCACAGACCTTTCAACGCAAGGCTCACCGCTTCTTTGCTCTTCTCTCTGCGGAGCTTGTTCCGTTCCCCGAGTCCTAGTTTCACCGTCATTTGATTGGACGTTTCCACAACTCGCTGTTCCAAATGTATTGTATGCTCCAAGCGTCGGGAAACCCCTCCATGCCTCCACCCTCGCATTGCCGCCCACCCGGCGTCTGAGCCGCAAGAAGAGGCTGGTTATAATGAATATAATAAACGGGAGTTGAAGGTCAAGGGCTAATTGCCCATAATTCGGAGATTTGCAGGCGGATTTTTCAGACCGGGGCAGCCGAATCCGCTTTAGCCAGGCGCATCCCCGCCGGAACGGGACGGGAGTGATGAGTATGCGCCGCGGAGGCTCCGCCATCGCACCAACAAGACATCCCGCACCATCAACAGGGAGTCCTGCAGAGGGCGGACCTTGCTCTCCGTCCGGTAATGCCAGTCAATGGAAACTTCCACCACTTTCATGCGCCGCTTACGGGCCAGGAACAACACCTCCACGTCGAATGCGAACCCATCGAGCCTTTGCAGGGAAAACAGTTCCTGCGACGCCTCTGCTGTAAAGCATTTGAACCCGCACTGGGTGTCTTCCACCCCGGGGACCGCCAAACAACGGACCAGGATGTTGAAGAAGCGGCCCATCAGATGACGCCGTTGGGGTTCCTGAAAGCGCCGTGCGCCCTCGGCCTCGCGGGACCCTATGGCCACGTCAAACCCTGTAAGGTTGGGGGGCAGGAACCGGTTGATTTGCTCTATGGGCATGGACAGGTCGGCGTCACATAAAAACCTGTACTGGCCTCCGACGGCCATTATGCCGTGCCTTACCGCCCATCCCTTGCCCCCGTGGGCTGCTTCAATCAAGCGGAACCCCGGGTTATGTTCAGCGAATTCCCGGACCAGGGCCGCAGTGTCGTCGGTGGAGCCGTCGTCCACCAGAACCACTTCCCACGTATAGGGCTGAGTCTCCAGGCAGTCCCTCACCTGCTCCAGGGTGGACACTATACGACCGGCTTCGTTGTAAGCCGGGACGACTATGGACAGGAACGGCTGCCGGTCGTGGGATGGGCCATCGGCGCTGAGAGTCATGCGACACCGGGGGCTGTGGAATCACGCGGAGGCAGGACTATGGTCCCTCAAGCTCAAATGCCTTATGAAGGGCCCGGACCGCATCGGCTACTCTATCCTCGGACACTATGCAGGTGATCCTTATTTCGGACGTCGTGATCATCTCAATGTTGATGTTCTCATTGGCCAACGCACGGAACATGCGGGACGCGTATCCCGGCGTGTTCTGCATGCCCGCCCCGACGATGCTCACCTTGGCCAGAGAGTCGTCGGTGTGGAACGTCGGAGCTCCTTTTACGGCTGCCACAGGGCCCACCACGTCGACGGCCTTCTGCAGGTCGGTCCGGGCGACCGTGAAGCTCAGGTCCGTCAGATTTTCCTGGCTGGCGTTCTGGACTATCGTGTCAACTGAGATTCCCTGCTCGGTGAGGGGCTCGAAAAAAGCGGCTGCAATTCCCGGGCTGTCGGGGACCCCTCTCAAGGTTATCTTTGCCACGTTCCTGTCAGCCGCCACGCCGGTTACTTTGATTCGCTCTTCCATTTCGGTCTTCGCCCCTCTGTGTATCAGGGTGCCCGGTCCTTCCGTAAAGCTCGAAGCCACCAATATGGGAATGTCGTACGCGGCGCCCAGCTCGATGGACCTTGGGTGCATCTTGGCGCCGTACGTGGCAAGCTCCAGCATTTCGTCATAGCTTATTTCGGGAATCCTCCTGGCCTCGGGGACGATGCGGGGGTCCGCAGTGTAAATCCCCTCCACGTCGGTGTAGACCTCGCAGCGCTCCGCTTCCAAGGCGGCGGCCAGGGCCACTGCCGTCGTGTCGGAGCCTCCCCTTCCCAAAGTGGTGACGTCCAAGTCCTCGGTGAACCCCTGGAATCCTGCCACAATAAGCAGATTCCCCGCGTCCAGTTCCCGTTTCATGCGGGACGGGTCTATCTGGGCGATTCGCGCCCTTCCATAGGCCGTGTCGGTCTTTATGCCGGCCTGGAAGCCACTCAGGCTCAGAGCCTGATGTCCCAGAGCGCGTATGGCCATGGCCATCAGAGTGCAGGAGACCAGCTCTCCGGTGGAGAGGAGCAGGTCCATCTCCCTGGGGTCCGGAGTGTTTCCCGAGACATTGTAGGCGAGGTCTATAAGCTGGTCGGTCGTGTCTCCCATGGCTGAAACAACCGCGACCACGTCGGCGCCGCGTTCCTTGGTCGCCACAATGCGTCGGGCCACCCGCCCTATCTTCTCGGCGTCCGCAATCGAGCTGCCGCCGTACTTTTGCACCACCAAAGCCACGCAGCATCCCCGTCCTATACCTGATGAGCGCCCATAACGGACGGTCTCGTTATCTTCACCTCGCCCTCGGCGCCGCACTGCCGAGCGGCCTCGGCCATCTCGTAGGCCACGGTCATTTCCCTGCCTTGGGTCAACGCCAGAATGCTGGAGCCGCTGCCAGACAGGAAAACTCCCAGGGCCCCTCCCTTCATAGCCGCCTCGAATATGACCTTCATGGGTCGGAACAAGGACTGGCGATAGGGTTGGTGAATGCGGTC
Organism: Dehalococcoidia bacterium; assembly: GCA_965237875.1. Taxonomy (GTDB): domain Bacteria; phylum Chloroflexota; class Dehalococcoidia; order Lucifugimonadales; family JAGWBF01; genus DAOUJI01. The sequence goes on along the minus strand of CBDEGP010000001.1, from coordinate 913,713 downwards.
TTGAGTGGCGTAGGCCAGGTCCTTCATCCTGCCTGTCGCCATCGCGTTAACCAGTAGAGCGGTGCGCCCGGCGTTGTAGACCGCGTCCGCCCGGCTGTAGGAGTCCGGCAAGACGGCCCTGGCGCCTTCCGTAGAGATGCGCTCCTCCGGAATGAAGACGACTGCGTTCAAGTCCTCAGGAAACGGGACGGGCGCGCACACCAGCCGGTCTCCCTCCTGGGCCACCAGCCTGAGTCCGCCATACACTGAGGCTGCCACGTTGTCAGGATGGCCCTCCAGCTCGACGGCGAGCCTCAACAGCCGTTCCTTGGACAGCAAAGAGCCTCCAGACAGCAAGTCTCCCGCGAAAAGCCCCCCTACGATGGCGGCTCCGCTGCTTCCCAGCCCACGCTTCAACGGAATCCCGTTGTTGCAGCAGAGTTTGAAGTGCGGAGCTTCAGCGTTCTTGGCCTGGTAAGCCCTCAGGCAAGCCTGGTACACCAGGTTGGTCTCATCCGCGGCAAGCTCGTCCGACCCGAAGCCGAGTATGTCCACGTCAGGAGCTTGGGCGGCTTCTACGGTCACCTCGCTCCACACGTCCAAGGCCATGCCGAGGCAGTCGAACCCGGGCCCGAGGTTCGCAGTCGTAGCGGGAACTCTAACGGTTACTCTGCTTACGCCGGTCATCTTTGCCGCCTTGGACCTATTCCTCCAGGAGTTTCAGTCCCAGGTCTCTTAGCTGTCCGCCTTCCACCTCGGAGGGCGCCCCGAACAGCAGGTCGGCGCCGCTCTGAGTCTTGGGAAAAGCAATGACATCCCTGATGGACTGGGCGTCGGATAGGATGGCCACCAGCCTGTCTATCCCCGGGGCGATGCCTCCGTGGGGAGGAGCGCCGTATTCGAAGGCTTCCAGCAGATGGCCGAACCTGGCCTGCACATCTGCGTCGGAGTAGCCGAGGACTCGAAATATCTGCTCCTGAAGCTCGCGCCGGTGGACCCGTATGCTGCCGCTGGCCAGCTCGCTGCCGTTGCACACAAGGTCGTAGGCTTTGGACTTAAGGCCTCCCGGCCCTCCGTTCTGGGAATCGGCCACAGAGGGGGACAGGGCCGCAGCCTTGAGAGCTTCCAGGTCCTGGTCTTTGGGCGCCGTAAAGGGGTGATGGGAGGAGTCCCACCTGCCTGCATGGAAGTTCCATTCGAAGAGCGGAAAGTCCACTACGAACGCGAAGGAAAGCGTGCCGGGGTCTGCCAACTCCAGCCGGTCGGCGATTTCGGAGCGGAGAGCGCTCAACGGCGGGTCTATCTCCCTGGCCGGTCCGGCTAGGAGAAGGAAAAGGTCTCCAGGCCCGCCGCCCATGCGTTCGGCCATCTCCCTGACAAGGTCCGAACTCATGCGCAAGCCCTGGCCGAACTGCAGGTTCTCCTCAGTGACGTCGTCCAGCGAACGACCGCCGCCGACCCGGACATGGCTCAGCCCCTTGGCCCCCCTGTCTCGAACGAAGGTCTCCAGTTCCTTCAGCATGGAGTTGCTGTAGTGAGCCAGGCCGGGAGCGACAAAGCCTTTGATTGCTCCGCCGTCCTCAGCCACCCTGTGGAAGACCCGGAAGTCCGTCTTCAGCGCAATGTCGGTGACATCGGACATTTCCAGGCCAAACCGGAGGTCCGGCTTGTCCGACGCGTACCTGGACACCGCATCTTCATAGGTGAGCCTCGGAAAGGGCTTTACCAACCGCTTATTCGGCGCAAGGGTCTCAATCATGGAGGTGTAGAGTTCCTCTATCAGGGAGAGAACGTCCTCCTCGTCTACGAAGCTCATCTCCAGGTCAAGCTGGGTAAACTCCGGCTGGCGGTCCGCCCTCAGGTCCTCGTCCCTGAAGCATCGGGCAATCTGGAAGTAGCGTTCGAATCCGGCTACCATAAGCAGCTGTTTCAACTGCTGCGGCGATTGGGGCAGGGCGTAGAAGCTGCCCGGCTGGAGTCGGCTCGGCACCAGGAAGTCCCGGGCTCCTTCCGGGGTGCTCTTGATGAGAATAGGCGTCTCGATCTCCAGGAACCCCCGCTCATCCAGGAAGTCCCTGATGTATTTCACTATTCGGTGGCGAAGGACGAGGGTCTTCTGCATAGTTTCACGACGGAGGTCCAGATACCTGTACCTCAACCTGAGACTCTCGTCCACGTCTGAGTCCTCATTGATGAGGAAGGGAGGCGTAATCGAGGCGTTCAGGACCTCCACCTCTTCCGCCATGACTTCAACGGCGCCGGTGGGCAGGTTGGGGTTCAAAGCCTCCGGCGGCCTTGGCGTAACGGTCCCTTTCACGGATATGACCCACTCCGGCCTGGCCTGGTCGGCCGCTTTGTAGGGGCCGGGATTCAGTTCCGGGTTGAACACCACCTGAACCAGGCCGGACCTATCTCTCAGGTCGATGAAGATTACTCCGCCGTGGTCTCTGCGTCTGTGGACCCAACCCGCAAGAGAAACCTGACTTCCCGCATTGAAATCGCGCAGCGTTCCGCAACTAGTGTCTTTGTGCAACCCGTGTCTCCCGTCAGTCCTAAAGCCGTTTGAGTATGCTGTCAACTTGCAGTGCGGAGGGCCTCATGAACTCCTCCAAGGCCTCTTTGAGGCCGCCGGGGGCGTCCACCGGGGGAAGACATACAGCGCCAATGCAGACGTAGGCCCTGGCGGACTCCCCTGCCGAGTAACCCAGCTCCGACAGGGTCTCCCCATCAGCCGGATCGACGACCTTTATTCGGACGGCGCCGTATTCCAGCGACTCCGCGGCGTCCGTCAAGGCCGCCGTATCCATTCCGTGCGGGTCGCCCACGATGGTTATGTCAAGAGCGGGCGCCTCCAACGAGGCGCCGCCTGCGTCGCCGCTGTCAAGTGAATGGGAATCGGGAGAGGCGTCCATACCCACTGCTCCGGGACCCGCTATGCCGAGGTCAGAAAAATGGCCCCGCCACGAACGGGGCTTCAGGGAAAAGCGTAGCATAGGCACGGAGGCTTTTCAAGGAAACTGCGGCTAATCAAAGGTCATCGGAAGCTCCGCAACGGCGGCGCCGTTCAGGATGAACCTGACCGCGCGGGCCCCGTTCTCCCGCAGGACTTCCTTGTCGAGTGAAAACATGTACAGGGGCGCCAACAGATAGGGCCGCTCCCGGCCCTGGGGATCGTCCTCCAACAGCATGTCCACATGCACCGCGCCCTCATCGATAAACACCCTCTCCACTGACAGAGGATCGCCCTTCAAGGGACGCCAGAGATAATACGTTGCGACAATCAGAGTGCGTGTAAAATCGGTGTCTCCCAGGACGTCTGTGCGCCCTCGGACTCTCAACAAGTCCACCCCCTCAAGGAAGTCCCTCAGCTGCTCGTCGGACTGGAGCAGCCTGACCTCGAGACGCTCGACGAAGGGGTCGGTCTCCTGGTCGGTGGGATTCACCCAACCACCCAGAAGGAAACGGAAGGAAATGTCACCGCCCCGGGAGCTTTCCTCCGATGGAGCGCCGCTGCGCCGCTCCGCTTCACAGGCCAATGCTGCAAGAGCCAGAGCCGCGAGAAGCAGAAGCGCCGTTAACAACCGTACTGTGAGTGACATTGCCTTGTAGATTATATTGCACCGCCGTCCGCTTTACCCAGTCCCCTTTACTTTAGGCCCAATGTTGCCAGGAACCCAGGAACGTCGATAGACTTGGCAGGACGGATTAGCGTGCATTTCAGATTATGAGTCGGGAGGTGAGTCCATGTCCGAAATAGCCTTCATCAAGCAATTCCTGGCCGAGGCCCATAAGTCCTGGGGTGAAGCGGTGGAGGGACTCACTTCAGAGCAAGCCCACTGGCGCCCCTATGACAGGGGCAACCACATCGCCTTCAACCTGTGGCATTACACCCGGACAGTCGACAACATCGTCCTGTTTGTATTTCAGAGGAAACCCACTGTATGGATGGCGGGGAAATGGGACGAGAAGTTCGGCCTGGACTCAAAAGACCAAGGAACGGGCATGGAGCCGGAGACCGCCGCCAGTCTCAGGATAAGCGACCTTCCCGCCTTCATCTCTTACGCCCGGGAGGTCTGGGCCGAGGCCGACTCGTTTATGGACAGCGCGACGCCGGAAGACATGGACCGAATCATCCGCATTCGTCCTTTCGGCGAGCTTCAGATGCGGGAAATCCTAGGACGGAACATCCTTACCCACGGCTGCCAGCATCTGGGGGAAGTTTGGAGCCTGAAAGGCCTCCAGGGGCTGCCCGGGAATCCCCTATAGATGTCGAACCCCCTGACAGACCCTGGCCGCACTAGTTGAACAGGCCCCGTTCCCCCTGGCTCAACCTGGCCATAATATCCAGCTGCCTTCCCTTTGTCGCCGCAGTCCAGGTGATGCTGGTCCCCCTATTGGTGGCCATCAGCGAGGAGTTCGACACTTCCATCGCCGTAGCAGGGCAGGTGGCCACGGCCACTTTCATCACCTGGTCCATCGCGTCCCCCATTGGAGGGCCATTTGCCGACGCCTATGGACGCCGGTTCGTGATCCTGCTGGGCATGGGCATTGCGATGGCAGGGACCGTGGGCTCCGGGCTGGCCTGGGACTTCTGGTCTCTGGTGGTCTTCAGGCTCATCACCGGGGCAGGCGCCGCCATCATGCCGGCCAGCGTGTTCGCCGCCGCAGCCGACCTGTTTCCTCCCCAGAGAAGGGCCAGGGCCCTCGGAGTGTCCCAGGCCACCGGCAGCATCGGCCAGATAATGACTGCGCTTCTGGTTCCCATCATCGCAGGCGTGGCCGGATGGCGCTGGACCTTTTACGCAGTGGGAGCTTTCGGCCTCTTGACCTGGGCCGTCCTCTTCTTTCAGCTGCCAAGAGACCGGCGCAGCCCGGACGCCAGGCTGGACTTCAAAGGGCGGTTCAGCGAGCTGAGCAAGAACGCGGCGTTCTGGCACCTCATAGCCGTGAACTGGGTCCACAAGACGGCTACGTTCGGGGCCGTCGGCTACCTGGCGGCCTACCTCATAAAGGAGTATGGGCTGGAGGAACAGGACACGTCCGCCCCTCTCACGGCGCTGTACACCGCCATGACGATAGCGCTCATCATCGGCGGGTTCCTGACGGGCCAGGGAAAACAGACCCTGATGCTGATCGTCACCATGACGATAGGGGCGGGGCTGGCCGCGCCCCTCTTCATCGTTGACGCAGGCGTATGGGTGACGACGTCGCTGGCCATCGCCTTCACGGTCAGCATGATCCTTGGCCTGCCCTTCATGGCCACGCTGGCCATGCAAGTGTCGGGACGTTCCAGGGCCACCGCCGCCGGATTGTTCGGCTCCGCGATCCAGATGGGTTTCGCCACCGGGTCCGCGTTCGGCGGAATCGCCCTGGGACTGGGCGGGTTTGAGGCCGCGGGATACCTGTTCACGGCTCTGGGCCTGCTTTCTGTGGTCGTCCTGGCGCTGAGAATCGAGACAACCCGCGGCTAAGCGCCCCCGCCCGGGTTGTCCTTAACCCTGTACCGCCGTCCTCGCTCCAAAACGCCCCTCGGTCTGGAAAGGCCGTTAACCCGACAGTGCAATCACGAGCCGCAAGCACGGCATTTCGTTGCCATGTAAAGCGACGAAAGTTTCAATCAGACGCCGCCAACCTTTCAATTGGACGTCCTTTAACCTTGCAATTGGACGTCTTCAACCTTGCAATTGGACGTCCCTGAGTTTACAATTAGACGATGGTCCACAACGAACTCCATCCACGTTTTATCGAATCACGGTTTGTTGAGGCGCTGGAGGATTCCCCTGTCATCCTGATCCAGGGTCCGCGTCAGTGCGGGAAGACTACGTTCGCGCAGATGGTGTGCGCACCTGAGTTCCTTCCGGGGCACGCAGGGGGCGGAAATGCCGCGAGCCGCGGCTATAGCTATCTCAGTTTCGACGACGACGTGGTGCGCGCGGGCGCCGAGACCGATCCCATGGGCTTCATAGACGACCTCCCGGAACGCGTCGTCCTGGATGAGGTGCAGCGAGCGCCAGGACTCTTCACCGCCTTGAAGCTGGCAGTCGACCGGCGGCGCACGCCCGGCCGGTTCGTCCTCACCGGCTCTTCTAACTTGCTGGCTGTACCAACTGTGCAGGACTCTCTAGCCGGGCGTCTGGAGACGGTCCGATTACACCCCCTGGCCCAGTGCGAGTTGTACGCAAGCCGCCCCGCCAATGTCGGCTTCATCGCTGCTTTGTTCGGGGATAACTTCTCCATGCAGCAGACTGAACGATTGGGGAAGGAGCTGGCCGAGCGGATCGTTTCGGGAGGATATCCGCCAGCCCTGACCCGTCCCGCCGGCCGCAGACGCGCAAGCTGGTACAGGAACTACATCGACGCCCAAGTGCAACGGGACATTAGCGACCTGTCCCGCATCAGGGGGCTGGACGCCCTGCCCAGGCTTCTCAGCATGACAGCGACTCAAACCGCGCAATTGCTCAACCTGAGCAGCCTAGCGGCGCCTTTCCAGCTTAGCCGTCCAACGATTGGCGATTACATCGCTCTGTTGGAACGGGTGTATCTGTTGGAACGGCTGCCGTCGTGGCATAACAATCGTGGGAAACGTCTCGTGAAGACTCCCAAGCTCCACATCGGCGACACCGGGTTGGCGTGTGCGCTGTTGGGGGCCTCTGCACCGACACTCCTAGCGGACCGTACATTGCTGGGACAGCTTCTCGAAACCTTCGTATTTCAAGAATTGCGCCGACAGGCTGCCTGGCATGTCGGCCCGGTGGAATTCTTCCATTACCGGGATAAGGACCAGGTCGAGGTCGACATTGTCATGGACTCCGGCGCCCTCGTAGCCGGAGTCGAGGTCAAGGCAGGCGCCACAGTAACTCAGTCAGACTTCCGCGGCCTGCGCAGACTCAAGGATGCTTGCGGCGGGCGTTTTGCCGCCGGAGTTGTGCTCTACGACGGCCAGACCAGCGTCACTTTCGGGGACGGCTTGCACGCCGTTCCCATTCGCCTGCTTTGGGAAATGCCATGAGCGGCTTCACGGTGTCGAAACTGTATATGAATAGATCGTCAAGCCCGCCGCTCAAGAGAGCCGCAAGTTTTGGCGTCTACCGGATAACAAGCAACTTCAAAGGGGGACTGTCCGCCGGATAAGGCCGGCGGCGGTCACTGAGCGGGTGAAGGCTGGGAAGCGTCAACCCCGGTGAGGACCGATACGACCTCTTCCAGTAGACCTTCCGCCCTGTGACGCACTGCATCCCTGGGGAGACCTCCCAGAGGGTGCTCGGTATAGATGACCGGGTACTCCCGCGCGCCCCACATGGCTGCCATTGCCGTGGCCGTTCGCCGGAAGGGCTCGGTGCATATGGTGGCCGAAGGTATGCCCGCCTTCTCAACGTGGATGCCGTCGTGCACACTGCACGCACTGCAGGACCCTCAATCGCCGATGGCGACAATTACGTAGTCGCATTCCTTGCCCATCCGGTCTATCACCTCTGGGTCGGCAGGTTTGGAAGCCGAGGGTTTTCTATGGTAGACCACGTCCGCTACGCCGAAACGTTCCTTCAGCAGGTCGGCCATCTCTTCCAAAATCTCTTGGCCGTTGGGCTTGCTGTCGTCAATGAGACCGATGCGCTTGTCCTTGAGGTCCAACAGCCGGGGCGCCCCGGAGAAGGCAGGTATGATGGGCCGGGTTGTTGGGTCAACCAGAGTATGCTGTTTGAGTCCTTGCTCAGTCATGGTCTCCTCCGTCAGTCCAGTCTTTCCAGGGGCATGTCCCGTTCTTGTGCAATAAGTTTCCGGTGTTACGGCCTAAATGGGCCACCTTATCGGCTTGGTGACCGCCGTTGACGAAACCTTGGGTCCCCAGCTGGGCATAACTCCGCACGTGGGCCCTTCGGGTCCTCCTCCATAGATGATCAGGATGTCGTCGGGTTCTGGGACAAGGGAGACATAGCGGTCTTCATCCCCCGGCTCCACGTCCCCTTCCATCACCATCACCCTCTTCAAGTCCGCCGCCGAGCGTCTCATGCGAGGGAAGAGGTACTGCCGGACGTCCTCCTTGGTCCACCCCTCCCAGATGTCGCTGGTCCCGGCCACCACCACACCCACCTGGCCCTGGCGGACTATGGTGGAGGTGTCGCCTACAGACCCCGTGTTGGCCATGGAGCTTCCCAGGACTGAGGCCACGTCGGCCACGCCCATGAGAATGATCTCCGGCGCAGAGGCCATGCGGACCTGTCTCGGCGAATCGCAGGCAAAGACGGTCACGGCGCTCTGCTCGCGGGAGAAACCCCGTTCCACGTGGAGCGGGTTCCAGTGGGTCCCTTCCTCGTTCTCGCCAATGCAGAAGCTGAACTTACCCGGATGCCCCAGGATGCTCCGGTCGAACAGGCCCGGAATGGATGCGCAGGCATTCATCAATATCAACCTTACAGACCTTCCGATGGTGGAGTTGGCCCGGTTCCCCGGCCCGAACAGGTTGTTGCGGGAATTTATGTCCAGGTCTCTGAGCACGGGGCCGTTGATGACCACCAGGATTCCCGCCCCGCCCAGGCTGGATGAGGGCCCGATAAGGTTGAACACCGGGTCGAGCATCGCCTCGGCGGCGGCCAGGACTACGGGGAAGTAGTCGGGAAGGCATCCGGCCATCACTGCATTAGCGGCGGCCTTGCCCACCGTCACTTCCCGCCTGCGTTCCGAAATGGAGCCCAAGACTTCGTCCGGGGGCCTTTCCACCCTGGCCAAAAACTGTTCCACCCTCTCCACGGTGGGAGGCACGACTGGCAGACCGTCGGTCCAGCCCAGCTCATAGCACTTTTCGATGGCTTGGACGGCATCATCCCATTCGGCTTGCACCAAGTCTCCCAGTCCAGAGACCATATTGAACCTCCCCGATGTTTTTGGCGGCCCGGATTGGACTTAAGCTAGCACAGGCGTCTATGGGGGTCAAGAAACGCCACGCCCCCGCCGCTCGCATTCCGGGTGGATTTAGGGCCGCGCTGCTGTATAATTCCCGTGCAATGGGAAACCGGGACATCCAAGAAGCGCTGGACTATCACGAGAAGACCAAGCATTCCCTGTGGAGCCTCCAGATGGACTCCTTCAGCCTGGACTTCAGCAACCAGCCGCTTCCCTTCAAGATATACACCGACCTGGAGTCCATTCCGCTGCCCCACGAGTCCTCAGGGTCCGACATGCCGGCCCTTGAAGCCGTCGCGTCCACCGGCCCCATGTTGGACGCCCAAGGGGCAGTCGGCGGAACTCCGGACCTGGCCACCCTCGCCGGGATTCTGTTCCACACGGCCGGCATTACCAAACGCGGGCTGCACCCGGGCGGAGACATACTGTTTCGGGCCGCCGCTTGCACCGGAGCTCTCTATCACATCGAATTGTACCTTGCATGCGGCGACCTGCCGGGCCTGGACGCGGGCGTTTACCATTTCGGCCCGAGGGATTTCGCTCTCCACCCGCTGAGACGAGGCGACTTCCGTAGAGTCCTTGTTGACGCGGCAGGAGCTGAGCCAAGTGTGGCGGAAGCTCCCGTCATCCTGGTCTTTACAAGCACGTTCTGGCGCAACGCCTGGAAGTACCGCGCCCGGGCGTACCGCCACTGCTATTGGGACAGCGGAGCGATTCTGGCCAATCTACTGGCTGAAGCTTCCGGTCATAAGCTTCCTGCGAAAATAGTCCTTGGGTTTGCCGACGCTCCCGTCAACCGCCTGCTGGGGTTGGACACTCTCAAAGAAGTTTCCCTGGGGCTGGTCTCCCTGGGTTCGGGAAGCGGACCGCCGCCTGTCCCGCCCGATGCTCCCACCATATCCTATGAGACTGTGCCCTTGAGCGGCAGCGAGGTGGAATATCCGGAAATGGGCGGATTGCACCGGGCGTCCTCGCTGGAAAGCGGGGATGAGGCTCGCGTATGGAGAGGCCAGCTGCCGGATGCGGAGCTTCCCATGAGTCAAGGTCCGCTGTTCCCGCTGGACCTGGGCGCGGCATCCGATGACGGGTCGAGTCAAGACGCGCCCCAAGACTCCATAGACCGCGCCATTCGCCGGCGCGGCTCCAGCCGCCAGTTCGTTCATAGACCCATCACCTTCAAACAGTTGTCGTTGATGCTGGACCGGTCCACGCGGGGAATCCCCTCGGACTTCCTTGGCCCTGATGGGGCTTCACTCAACCGGATGCACCTTATCGCCAACGCCGTTGACGGACTGCCGTCGGGGAGCTACCTGTACAGGAGGGACATCCAAGCCCTTGAACAGCTTCAGCAAGGAGACTTCCGCCAAATGGCGGGCTACCTTGGTCTCCGCCAGGCCCTTCCGGCCGATGCGGCGGTGAACATATATATGCTTGCTGACTTGGACAGGGCGCTGGAGCGTTACGGGAACAGGGGCTACCGGGCTGCCCAGTTGGAAGGCGGCATCCTGGGAGGCAAGCTGTACCTGTCAGCCTACGCCCAACGGTTGGGCGCCACCGGGCTTACGTTCTTCGACGACGACGTGACCGCCTTCTTTTCGCCTCCGGCTGAAGGAAAGGGCGTCATGTTTCTGGTGGCCGTCGGAACGCCCCTCCGCCGGAGGGTGCGGAAGCCTGTTCCGGCTGGCTAGCCGCCCGCTTGTCCACGCTCATTTCTTGACAGCGCATACCCGACATGCTAATGTCGAGGCCATTCTCCACGTTCGATTTTCCCTCGCCTCCGCCTTGCGTGCCGGCGGTATGGATTGGAAGGGTCATGCCATTAGATCCGGAGCAGCCGCGTATAGACCAGCTAAGGGATCTATGTGATAAGGTTCTGGCGAACCGCAAGCTGATTCTAGCCAGCAACCGCGGGCCCGTTGAACACCACCTCACCCAGGACGGGCGCACCGAGGCCCGAAGGGGCAGCGGAGGCGTCGTCACCGCTCTCAACTCCCTCGCTCAAATGGTGGAGTTTACGTGGGTGGCAAGCGCCACGGGCGAGGGCGACCGGAAGGTCTCCGAAAGCGGCGGAGGCGGCCCCGTCAGGTCACCCATACCGGCCCACCGCATCTACCTGCGCTTTGTCGTCACTCCCAGGCGGGTCTACCACAAGTATTACAACATCTTCTGCAACCCCCTGGTCTGGTTCCTCCAGCACTATATGTGGAACTCTCCGTATAACCCCAACCTAGACTCAAACGTGCATGATGCGTGGCACAACGGTTACGTGGAGGTGAACCGGGCTTTCGCTCAAGAGATCGTTGCAGAAACACAAACAAGCCAGGACCCGCCCGTGGTGATGGTCCACGACTACCATCTATACCTGACTCCGGAGTACGTGCGCCAAGCCCGGCCCGACGCGATCATCCACCACTTCACCCATATTCCGTGGCCGTCGGCCCGGTACTGGCAGCTTCTGCCGTCATACATCATCAGAGGCATCTGCACGGGACTGTGCGCGTCGGACATCGTCGGTTTTCAGACCACCCACGACGTGCGCAACTTCCTGGACACGTGCGAAGAGTTCCTGCCCGAGGCGGAGATAGACTACGCCAATCGCTCCCTTTGGTACGGAGGCCGCCGCATTAAAGTGCGGGCCTATCCCATATCCATAAACGTCGATGAGATACGACGCATCGCCAACTCACCCAGGGCTTTGGAATATGAGCGCAAGCTGGAACCGATGCGCAACGAGACCACCATCGTCAGGGTGGACAGGGCGGAGCCCAGCAAAAACGTTGTCCGGGGGTTCAAGGCTTTCGGCCTGCTGCTGTCCAAGCGCCCCGAGCTCAAGGGGAAGGTGACCTTCATGGCTTTCCTTGTGCCTTCCCGGACTCATATCCGACAGTACCAGCGCTACATGAACGACATCGAGGAAGTGGTCAAGGAAATCAACGCCACCCACGGTTCAGAAGACTGGACGCCCATAGTGACGTTCATAGAAAACAACTACATCCAGGCCATCGCCGGCATGAAACTCTACGACGTCATGCTTGTCAACTCGGTTATCGACGGCATGAACCTGGTCGCCAAAGAGGGCCCGGTGGTCAACCAGCACGCGGGGGTCCTTGTACTCTCAGAGACCACCGGAGCATTCAAGCAGCTGGCGCCGGGAGCGCTGGCGGTGGCGCCTTCAGACATCGAAGGCACCATGCAGGCCATGCACCAGGCCATTACCATGACCGCCGAAGAACGCCAGCAGCGCGCGAACACTCTGATTCAGATCATTTCCGAAGAAGACATCATTCACTGGATATACAGCCAGTTGGACGATATCCGCACGGTCATGGAGCCGTTTTCAGCGCCATCCATCTAAGGAACTTCTCCACTTCCCCCACGTCTTCCAAGGTATAATCAGCAAGGCACACCAGCTCGTCAGGAGCTCCTCCTCCCACGACAGCCACGCACACCGCCTTCACGTCCCCGCCTCTGGACAATTCTCGTGCGCTCCTGAAGGCGTCCACGTCGGTGACGTCGTCTCCCATGGAAATAAGGCCTGTCAGCCGCCTCTCCCGGGTCAGGTCCGCCAGCGCCGTCCCTTTCGACAGGTCCACGGGAGGCAGCACGTTTACGACCATCTTCCCCATAACCAGCTTGACCGAGTCCCCTGCCAGGGAACCCAAAGCCTCCAGCAGCTCTTTTCGAGACGCCTCAGGGTCGCAAGTGTGACGGTAGTGGACGGCAAAGGAGCCTCCCTTGTCCTCCATCAAGAAACCCTTCCCGGAAAAACGTTGGGCCAGTTCCTCGAATAGCCGGCCAAGCCGCTCCTGATGGGATTCCGCCTCCGGCGCCAGCCGGGTCCGTCCGTTCTCCCTGCGTTCCAAGCCGTGGTTCCCCGCGTAGACTAGGCCGGGGATGCCCACCGTCGATTCCGCCACGGCAGAGGACCTGCCCGTAACGACGGCCACCAACGAAAGTCTGCCGGCCAGGATTTCAAGACACGAAGCCGCTTCCTTGCTGACTCTGGCGTCCTCCGGGCGCTCGACAATCTCCGACAGAGTGCCGTCCATGTCGAGAAAAAGGCCCAGCCTCTCTTCCGACAGAAGCGGCTCCAACTCCTTCAGGTGAGACAGTAAATGTTTTGGCATCAACAGATTCGGCTCCTCATTATCGACCCAAAATCGAGGGGCGCCAGGCGGCATTGTCAGCCCATGTCTAGCTCGAATTTTATACTAATCTTAAATCTGACTGCAAATTGATCCCCGTCCCCCCTTGACTTGGACTCCTGAATGTGCTGTTATAATCGATTTTATGAGTCTCCGTCTACAGGCTGAGACGGGTTTCATTTGTATATACAACCTGAACGGCGTCACGAACAGAGATTTTGACAAAGTATAAGAATCGTCTAAGCCGGAATCTTCAAACCGACGCAGGGAGCTCCCTTTCCCCTGGGGCCCTACCATGCCGCTTCCCAACCGTCAATCCTCTCACCCGGCTTTCCGGGCGCCGGGAAAGGAGGTTGGTCTAAAAATTGATCGAACAAGAAAGCATCCGCGCGAAAGCAACAGCTGGCGTTGCTTTTCCCCCAATATTTACCTGGAGGCGCTGAAGTGACAACCATGACAACACCCGCGCGCCCGGTGACACCATCGTTCAGGTCTTTAGTCCCATCAGTACGGACTGAACCGACTTCGGTCCGGCTTATCAGCGACGGAATTATCAAATTCGACGGCGGCACTATGTTCGGAAGGGTGCCCAAGACTACTTGGGAGAACAAGGTGTCCACTGACCGGCGCAACCGCATGACCCTCGGCCTCAACTGCCCACTCATCAGGATAAGCGGCAAATGGGTCCTCATCGACACAGGCGTGGGATCCAAGGAGTTGGACAACGAGAAGGAGACCTACGGGCTGGTCCCGTCCAGGCTCACGAAGGAGCTCAGGGCCCTGGAGGTCTACCCCAAGGACATCGACGTAGTTATACTCACCCATCTCCACTTCGATCACAGTGGAGGATGCACCAGGCAGGACCGCTCCGGCAACCTGGTGCCCACGTTCACCAGAGCCAAATACATTATACAACGCGAGTGCTGGGAAGAGGCTGCAAACCCCAACGAACGCTGCTCCGACATCCACCGCATAGAAGACTACCATCCCATAGAAGAGAGGGGGCAGCTTGAGCTTATCGACGGCGACGAGCAAATCTTCCCCGGTCTCTCTGTAAAGGTGACTGACGGCCACTCCAGGGGTCACCAGGTGGCCCTCCTTCACCACGGAGGAGAGCGCATAGCCTTCATGGGCGACCTGGTGCCGACGCCCTATCACCTGGACCTGGGCGCCATTTCCGCCTTCGACCAGTTCCCGGAACGGACCTTGGAACAGAAACGAGAGTTGCTGGCCCAAGCGGAAAAGGACGGATGGCTGGTCGTGTTCAGCCACGGCCATGACCAGAAGGCCGGATACCTGGAACGAATCGGCAGCCATGCCTGCTTCCGACCCGTGAACCTGTAGCCGCCACTACTTCCACTACCACTAAGCGGACGCATTTCCATGCAGATGCGGCGCCTCCTGACACAACCCAGGACGCGCCGCATCTTATTCTTTCGTTCTTATATGTTCTTAAACCGGGACCGCCGAAATCCGGTCGTCCTCCAACGACTCCAGACGAGCGCCGGTTATACGGCCCACCATGTCCCCATCGGCCTTGGCGTGTACCCTCAAATAGTTGTCGGTCAGTCCGGTCAAGACCGGACCGGCGGCGCTCGTTGTAACTTGCTCCCAGAGAACGGGCCTAACGGAGCCCAACGCCTTTTCTTTGAAAGCCCGTTCGAGCCTCCTGGAAAGCTCCAGCATCCTGGCCATCCGCTCCCTCTTCACGCCCTCATCCACCTTTGGCTTCAGGTATGCGGCGCCAGTCCCCGGTCTGGTGGAGTAGGGGAACGCATGAATGGAGGCCAACTCCATTTTTTCCGCCAGGTCTAGGGTTTCAGAGAAGTCGGTCTCGTCTTCTCCGGGGAAACCCACGATGACGTCGGCGGTTATGGACACATTGTCCACGTTGTCCCTGACCATGCGGACGCCTTCAATATACTGACCCGACGTGTAACGGCGCCTCATCCGCTTCAACACTGCGTCTGAGCCGCTCTGGAGGGGCAAGTGGAAGTGGGGGCAGAGCCTGGGGTCTTTCCACAGGCTAAGCAAGGCCGGCGTTATCTCCTGAGGCTGGAGAGACGACACCCGAAGCCGCTCCACTCCCGAATGGTCCAGCAGCATTTTAACCAGGGCGGCCAAGTCGGTTCCGGGGTCCAGGTCGAACCCGTATGAGCCCAACTGGGTGCCTGTCAGAACGGCTTCCCTCCGCCCTTCGTCCACCACACGCCTTACCTGCTCCAGAAGCATGTGCGGAAGGATGCTTCTTTCCCTCCCCCTGACCTTCGGCACGATACAGTAGGCACATACTTGGTCGCACCCCTCCTGTATCTTCACCATGGCCCGGGGCCGTTGGTGAGGCCGGAACGCGGCGACGGGAGGACTCTTCGGCGCTTTGAACCCTGCGCCTGCATCAATGACGCGCTGGACAAGCGTGTCCTTGTCCCTGTTGGACACAACCAGAACGTTGTCTCCAAGCTTCGCCGCATCCTCCGGGGCCCTCTCCGCATAGCAGCCCGTCAGCGCCACCAACGATGCGCCGTTCGAGCGCAGGGCGGCGCGCGTGGCCTGGCGCGCTTTCTTGTCCGCCGTGTGGGTGACGGTGCAGCTGTTGATGACCCTTATGTCGGCCTCATCCCTGCTGCTCGCCATCTCGTACCCGGCTTCTAAAAACCTTCTGGCCAGAACGTCGCTGTCCGCCTGGTTTAGTTTGCAGCCTTGGGTCTCTATGAAGACCGTCCCCGGTTTGCCGTCTGATGGGACCTTCATTTCCCTCGAAATCACACCCTTTCTTAGAGTTTCGCTAATGCGGTTCCGGGCCATGCTATCATTCTAATGCGGACGAATATACAGTCCAACCTAGTCCCTTATCAAGGAGCGACGCATGCAGGCCCTGGACGGCATCAAGGTGGTGGAAATATGCCAGGTCTGGGCCGGACCCGGAGTCGGAATGTACCTGGCGGACCAGGGCGCCGACGTCGTAAAGATCGAGCCCCTCTGGGGCGACGACGCCAGAACCGTCCTCACCCAACCTCCTATGACTAACGGCGAGAGCCGGGCTTTCCTGGTCGTCAACCGGAACAAGAGAGGCATGGCCCTGGACATCGCCTCTGACGAGGGTCGTCAAGTGGTGCACCTAATGGTGAAGTCCAGCGACGTGTTCATCCACAATTTCCGTCCAGGCGTTGAAGCCAAGTTGGGATACGACTATGACACGTTGAGACGGCTGAATCCCGGTCTGGTCTACGCTGAGCTGGCGGCCTATGGCAAGAAAGGTCCCTATGCTCAGTTTCGGGGTTACGACCTTCTATTCCAGGCCCTGTCCGGCCTCCTAACCAAACGCCGTGCGCCCGACGGGACCCCCATTTCCAGTGGAATCTGGGCCGCCGACTGCTCTCTTCCCATGTGCATGGCCTACGGCGTCACACTGGCCCTCCTGGCCAGGCAAAAGACGGGAAGAGGTCAGAAGGTGGAATCGTCGTTGCTCCACATGGCCCTCGCCATGCAATCGGTGGACATGGTCCGCGTCGAAAACGAATCTCCCAATGATGAGGAGACCGACTTCTCAAAACAAGCCCTGTACTCTCCTTACCGGTGCAGGGACGGTCGATACGTCATCCTGGTGGTGTTGAACACGGGACAGTTCCACCAGCTATGCAGGGCCCTCGAGTTGGAGCATCTGATGGATGACCCTCGCTACCAGAACAACGAGTCCCGAGCTCAACAAAGCGAAGAGCTTTATTCCCTGATTGAAGGCATCATGTCCACTCGCACCAGGGAGCAATGGCTGGACGTGTTCCGGGCTTACGACGTGCCCTCCATGCCTATCCTGGACAGGACCGAAGTCTTCGATCATCCCCAGATGACTGAAAACGAGATGTTTGCCGCCGTACACCATCCCGACGTGGGCCGGGTGGAGATGTTCAACGTGCCGATCCGTCTATCGGAGACTCCCGGAGCCATAAAGAGACGCGCGCCGCTTCTGGGAGAGCACACCGAAGAGGTCCTGGGGGAGTTGGGGTACAGCGGGGTCGAAGTGGCGGAATTGAGAGCAAAGGGAGTGATTCCACTCCATAAGTCCCAGCAAGAAGGCTAGCCCCGGTAGTTTCCCGCCGCCTTGTAACGTCTTCCCAGGAAACCGTCAACCTTGGTCTTGAGCTTCGACCGGTTCCAGGCCAGGTGGGCCCTCGACTTCATCTCGGCGCCTTGCGTTTCCACCGAGACGCTCGTCCTCCGGGTATTGGTTTTCATCCTTTGAGAGTACACCCGCATTGCAGCATGCACCCTTTGGGGATAATGGCTGAGAGGGATCGAGACGTTTTGATATTGGGCCCTTATCCTCATCAACGCCCAGTGAATGGAGAGGGAGAGAATGGCCACGGCGGCGCCGCCCAAAGCGTCCACCATGTAATGGTTGCCCGTCAGGATGATGGCAAAGAAGGTCAGCGTCGGGTATAAGACGCCGAAGACTTTCAAAAGCTTGGACCTGGTGCCCAGGAATATGATGCCGAACATTACGGTCCAACCGAAATGCAGGCTGGGCATGGCTGCGAATACGTTGAAGTACACCGCCGTGTCCCTGCTGCCGTACCAGGAATGTCCTATCCACCAGGCCGGCCCGAGGTTCCGAATCGAGTCTATGATTCCATACTCCGGTATGAACCGCGGAGGCGCCAGGGGGTACAGTGCAAAACCGAGAAGAGCCAGGATGAAGCTTATCAGCACCACATTCCGATAGTAGAGGTACTTCTTTCGGTCGAACACATACAAGAGGATGGCGGAAGCCCCTATGATGGGGCCGAAGGTGAGCACGTACGCCCAGTTCATGAAGACGGCGACACCCTTTGCGTTGTGCAGAATCCAAGACTGCCAGGCGCCCTCTTTGAAAATGCCCACCGCCATCTCGAAGTCCACGACTTTTACGGCGTTCTCGAATGATATGGCCTCGATGTTGGGGACCAGAAATTTCCGGATGAACATGTAGACGAAATAGGCCCCTAACACCAGGCCGATCTCCCGCATCAGCCGGAAAGTCCCCGTCTGGGCGTTGAGCCGTTCCATCAATGGACTACGCTCTTTCATCAGCGCCTGTCTTTACTTTGGCTCCGGCTATCGCACGGGCGTCCACCATTTGGACCTCTGCGGCGGACTTGTGTCCGTTGGGCCTGTTCAGCAGGATTGTTCCCCGTTTCTGGGCGGCCTTACTCCCCTGATAGACGTTGCAATCTATGCACCCGACGTACTTCTGAGGCTGGCCCTTTTCCTGAAACAACCCCCTGGCCGTCACGTAGTCCTGGTTGTTCCATATCTCCTTGATCGAGCTGGTCTTTACGCTGCCAAAATCGTCGGCTGCGTCAGTGAGGTAGCAACAGGGTGCGTATCCGCCGTCCCAGTTGACGACTCCACTGCGCCACAGTCTCCAGCAACGCCCTCCGTTCTCCTTGTACGGCTTATCGAAGGGGTTGTCTCTCGTGAACCCCTCACTATTGACCGGAAGCCATTTCCTGGCCAGCTCGGGGTCATCCTCGCCATGAGGGAAGTCCACCTTCTTGAACACTATCTGGTCCACGCCCAACTCGGCGGCCATCCTTCTGGCCTCCGGGATCTGGGCCTCGTTCTGCTTCATGACAATGAACTGCCACTCCACGTGGGGGGTCTTAGCGCCCATCCTGGCCTTGGTCTCTGATATCAGCTTGATGTTGTTCAACACGCGGTCCAGCCGGCCCCCGACGCGGTAGACCTCATAGACCTCCTGCGTGGTCCCGTCTAGGGAGACTATGAGGGAGTCCAGACCCGATTCCACCAGACGTTCGGCCATCTCCGAGGTCAGGGGCTTGTTCATGTTGGAGCTGGTCACCGTGCCTATGTTGGCTTCGTGGGCATAGCTGATGAACTTGTCTATCTCTTTGTTCAAGAACGGCTCACCCCAGCTGTAGAGGCTGAGCCAGATACAGTAGTCCTTTATCTCGTCGATGGTCTTCTTGTACAAATCGAAGTGCATGACACCCTTGTCGCGGTTGACCGTACCGAGACCGGTGTGGCACAGAGGACACTTGAGTTGACAGATGTTGGTGGTGTCCAACTCCCATTCGTAGGGGTATCCAGACACCCTATTTAGGCCGAACCTCAATTGGGTCTCTATTTTGA
Organism: Dehalococcoidia bacterium; assembly: GCA_965237875.1. Taxonomy (GTDB): domain Bacteria; phylum Chloroflexota; class Dehalococcoidia; order Lucifugimonadales; family JAGWBF01; genus DAOUJI01. The sequence continues at coordinate 894,562 of CBDEGP010000001.1, read as the reverse complement.
GGAAGTTCACGGCCTTCTTCCAGGTCATGTAGTCGATGGCCATGTCAAATCTGCGATCGACTCTCTCGCTGATCAACGACCCGGCAGTGCCGCCGTTGACCTGCAGTCTGCTGTCAATGCCGGTTATCAGCTTGAGGGCCAGTGAACGTCGCCAGTTCAACTACACATCCCTAACGAAAGACCGCCTCATAAAAGAAAGACGGAGACGATGGCGGTCGATTTCAACTGGACAGTCCGGCTCCCCAGTGTCGCCGCCTTTACCTGATGGATAGCAGCCCGATCCCATCTCCGACCGCTGATTTACAAGGGGGGAACTCATAACTTTATGTGTGGGACCCCGAATGTTGGGGAGACGCCCAGTGGAATCAAAGTGTACTTAGGCCCGATTTCGTTGTCAATCGGTTGTGACATGGCATCTGCCATGCTTTTGTCCGGGCTCGGTTCGTAGGGACAGCGTTAGGCGGCGCCTTCAGCTTCCAAGCCTCCCGGTTCTTCGACCTCTTCCGTCCTCATCAGCAATGCAGGCAGAATGGCGACCAGAGACAGGAAGCCCGCCACCATGAAGAGGTTCTGGAATACAGTCACCCCGGCCTCTATCAAGGGAGCCTCGCTCTCCTCGAGCGTCGAACCCAGCGTCACGTGGGCGGTCAAGCTGTAAAAGCGCTCTATGCCCCAGGCGGACAAGGCAGCGAGCCCCAACGCCATCCCCACCATTCGCGAGGCGGTGATCAATGAGGCCGCAGCGCCCCAATAGTGACTGGGTGAAGCGCTCAGAGCGCTGACGGTTATCGGCGGTATGACCAGCCCGAATCCCAGGCCGGCGGCGACCAAAGGCAGAGACAGCCTGATTTCGTCCACTTGAGTCTCCCAACCGCTCATGAACAGCAGACCCACTCCCATAAACCCAAGGCCGGTTATGCACACCGGCCTCACTCCCGTCCAACGCAGAATGTAGCCCCCCACCACCGCTCCAACCGGAATGGCGGACGTAAGACGGACCAGGTGGAGGGCGCTCTCCCAAGCCTTCTTCTCCATGACGGTGCTGGCCATAAGGGGCACGGTTACCAGGGCGATGATCAAGGCGACTCCCACCATGAACTGGGTTATGCTGGACGACAAAAACGCCCTGGAACTGTACAGGAAAGACGCCAGCAGCGGCTGGACCGCCCTTCTCTCCACCACGATCAATACGAGAACCAGGAAAACCCCCAGGGCGGCCAGAAGATAGGGGATTATCGACTCCCCTGAAAAGATGCTTCTCTGGGACAGCGCCAGGGTCAGTACGGTGAGGGCCCCTCCCAGCGCCAGCGCTCCAAAGTAGTCCATCTTCGCCGCAGGGTTCGCACGGTTTGGCAAAATGACCAGGAGCCCTATCAGAATGAAGCTCTGGGGTATGTCCAGCCAGAATATCCACCGCCAGCCGATCCATTCGATAATGGCCCCTCCGTAGAGGGGACCCAACACGGACCCAGCCTCGGCCGAGGCGGCCACGAGTCCCAGGGCCACCCCTCTCTTCTCTGGAACTACGGCTCCCACAGCTATCGCCAAGCCTATGGGGACCGTGGCCCCGCCTCCGATGGCCTGGAGCACCCTGGCGGACACGATCCAGGAGAAGTCCGGGGCAACCGCCACCAACGCCGATCCAACGGCAAACAAGACCAGAGCCGCCTGGAATATCCTGATGCGGCCGTAGACGTCGGACAGCCGCCCCGCCAACGGCATCGCCACCGTATAGCCGATCAAATACCCGGTGACGATCCAGGACGCCTTGTCCAGGTCTGTAAGGGGAATCTCGACGTCCACCATCACGCTGGGCAATGCCGCAACGACAACGGTCTGGTCCAGTGCAGTGGAGAAAACTCCCAGGCATAGGATGCCCAGGACAACGGCCGGGGAAGAGCCTAGGGAGGAGAGACCCGACCTGGTGAGACTCACTGTCCGGAGGCTGTATCCGGCAACTGGATGTCAACCGGGACGTTGACGTCTTCGATGGTCAGCAGACGCTTCGTTCCCGGTGCGTCGTCGTCGTAGAGTTGACCCTCTATCCTTATCTGACGCAAAGTATGCTCAGCCTCCTCTATCCACAAGGTCAACACGACGGCATGACCCGAGTCCACCGACGTGATGAGGTTCGACAAGTCCTCAGACACAACGTTCCCCTGTACGCGGATAGCCTGGGAGCCCCCGATGGACTCCTTGCCGGTAATGGACACGTCCTTGATGATGGGCAGCACTTCGCTTAAAGTCACGCCTATCCCTCCGAAGTTGAAGGGCACCTGCTCCAGGGGCAGAGGGTTCCACGGCGCATCTTTGGAGAACTTCATGTATGCCTGGTCCCCGACCGCCATCATTTCGATTTGCACAAACCCAAAACCCGGAGCAACCACGTCCACCAGCATCCTGAAGCTGTCGGGAGCCTTCACTTCTCCCTCCATGCTCTTGAAGGTCGTTCCGAAGAACTGGGCGCCCGATTCCACTTCGTCGACCAACTTGAACTTCGCCGCCGACATGGCAGTCAGCTTTTCCACCACGCTCGAAAGCAAATCGTCCACCGTCAACGCCGGGGTTGGCGTGGGAGTCGGAGCAGCGGTGGGCGTGGCCCCCGCTTCACACGCGGCAGCCAGAAACAGGAAACTCGTCAGCAGCGCTGCAATTGACAACCGGCGACCGAATGTCTGGGACAACTTCATCTCCTTATCTCCAGGACCAGACAGCCAGCGGAGAGGCGGCAATCTCACGGGGCACGGAACCTTCTTTTACGTCGATGACGTACACGTGGTCCACACTGGGTGAAGACCCGTTCCTACGCACTCCTCCCGCGTCCGTGGTCCCGCTGAATAGGATTTGCGTTCCATCCGGCGACCATATTGAGTTTGACAGGGCATATTGATCGAAGAAGGTTAGAAGCGTTAGAAAGTCCCCCGACGGCATGAATTCAATCATCTTAACAGGTTCCCCTCCGTCCACTTCCACATATTTCCACGTGAAAGTCTGTTCAATCTGGTCAAAAGCCACGTAGACGATCTTGTCTCCCGTGGGAGACCAGAAGAAGGAGAGGAAGGGCTCGTTGACCGCTATCCTCGTGGATGCGCCGTCTCCGCTGACGAGAATCATCCGGTCGTAGATTTGGCTAGCGGTTGCCAGGCTCTCCGCCGCCGCAAGATGCGTCCCGGCAGGCGACCATACCAGCGCCGAGGAGGGGCCCAGGTCGGTGACGGCTCTGGCCTGGTCCGGTGAACCCTTTGGGTCTCCGATGAAAAGGGCCTCGGAACCCGACGCCAGGTCGCGGGCGGCATAGGCAAAGCGGCCTCCGTCGGGGGAGACCGCGGGGGTCTTGAAGCCGTACCCCGCGGAGCCTATGTTCTCCTGAGCGCCTATCTCTCCTGAGACGTACGTGGAGCGCAGCAGCTCCTCCCCTAAGTGGAAGACCGCGACCTCTCCATGCGAGCTGAAGGCGAAGTACAGAGGACTTCCGGAGATTACATTCGCAGCCGGGCTGGAGCCGCTGGGGTCGGCGGCAAACAGCGTCAAAGTGGACGGTTCGGCGGCCAAGAAGGTGATCCTGGCGCTGTCCGGCGTCCAGTAGAGATAGTGCGGGGCGCCTCTTGCAATCGAGCTTGTATTCGGCTGGTTGGTGTACACCCGGGTCGACTCGCCGTTGGAAACGTCAATGACTTCCACCGACAAACGGACGTCATTCCCGTTAACCGCAATGAGAGAAGCGGCTATCTTGGCGCTGTCGGGAGACCACGTGGGCCAGGCGTAAAAGAGCTGTGTCTGGGCAGTCTGGGCCAGCACGGGGCCGGACGGTCCAACACGAAGATCGGTTGTGGTCAGCTTGGATACTTCAGTGCCGTCGGGGTTGATGGTGAACAGGTTGCCGTCGTTGCCCACGTAGGCTATACGATTCAAGCTAACTCCTGGTGTGTCTATCCCTGAAAAGGGCTCGGCGGGGCGGGTTGTCGGAACATCCTTCTCTTGGGGCGCCGCCGTCTCTGAGACCCTGTCCATCCTCTGGTTTTCACAAGCTGTGGCTGAAATGGCCAGCAGGACCGCCGCCACAGCCGCCATGCCCAAGCTTCGCTGCCAACTTACAGGCGACCCGGCAACATTATCCGCCTTTTTCAAGTCCATATCAAACTTTGCGCAGGGAACAAATCCGGGTTTATAAGGGCAGCGCCACCGCCTGCCCGGTCTGGGAACTGCGGTATACAGCCTCGGTGAACTCCATGTATTGGACACCCGCGTCGAACGGGGTGCGTGTAATCTTTTCCGCGCCCCGAATGGCGCTGACGAACTCCTCTTCCACTCTCCAGGAGTATTCTTTGTCCGGCGCCACGGGAATCTCCGCCAATGCGCTCTGCCCCCGTTTGGCGCCGTAGACCTTCAGCGCCGGAGGCCCGTCCAACCTCACGGTGCCCTCGCTGCCGTATATCCACACCTGCGGAGGCGCAGCCAGTCCTGTAACGACGCTGAACCGCATGTGGGCCTGCGCCCCGCAGGCCATGTCGCACAGAATGTCCACGTGGTCCGGCACGGTGATAAACCGGAGCTCTCCCGTTTCATCCTTACGCCGGCCCACGTTCACCCTGGTCATGGCCATCACTCTGGTGGCGGGCCCGACCCAGCGCATCATGGCCTCATACCAAATGCCCATCGAGAGAGTGTTGAACCCGCTGAGCCCTCTATCGTGCCGCCAGTGAAGGGGACTGTCCCTGTCTATGAAATCGGGCGTGTTGACCTGGACATCGATAGCCAGCAGGTCTCCCAGGTAGCCGTCGGCCACTAGCCCTTGAAGGGTGGCGTCCACCTTGAAGCTGAGAGGCGACGGGACGATTTGCGTAATCAGGTGGGGCTTCAGGCGGGACGCGTCCAGCATCATCCTGGCTTCCTCGGCGTTCATGGCCATGCGCGCTTCACATAGAACGTGTTTGTCGTTTTCGAGGGCCGCCAAGGTCATTTGACAATGCATGTACGGCCACGTGCCTATGCAGATGGCCTCCGTGTCGTCGGCCTCCACAAGGTCAATCCAGTTGTCGTAGACGACAGGTATCTCAAACTCCCCCGCCGCCCTCTCGCTGGACTCTCGGCTGCGGTTGGAGACGCTTACTATCTCCACGCCGTCAACCGCCCGGAAACCCGGTATATGCCTTACCCTCATATTGTTTCCCGCTCCCACGATTCCAATGCGTACGTTGCCGTTGCTCATCTGACCTCCCCCGTCTGACCTCCAATGGAGAACCACGGATAACGATGTTTGGGTCTGATTATATGGTCCGGCGGCCCGCCAGTCCAGAAATTCTACGCATCGGAAAGGACCGGGACAAGAAACCCCGTCGCTGCCACACACCCCCGGCAGCTCGTCGATGTCCCATTTATCGGACAACCGATTGCCGGCTGACCCCCATTAAGCAACGTATGCCGGCTTATCGGGGAAAAACTGGCGCCTCATGGTTGTCGATTGTATACTAACTGTTGATGGCAGACTTCCTACTTATTCCCGATGCCGGCCACGCTTCATGGTGGTGGGGACGCGTGTGGGGACAGCTGACGGCGCCCCAAGGGAACCCGCCCAGGCTTTATGCCCAGCGCAAGGCAGGCGAGGTGGCGGCCCCCGACCTGCCCGGGCACGGCTCTGAGGAAACGAACGGCGCCGGGCCCTACACCGCCGACGACTTCATAAAAGCCATCCTGGACCCGGTGAAGGACCTTGGTCTCCGCGACCTGATAATGGTGGGCCACGGTCTTTCCGCGCCTTACGTACTGCGCGCCGCTGCGATGCTGGAGACCCCGCCCCGCAGGGTCATCCTGCTTGCCGGAGTCGTTCCCGACCAGGGAAAGAGTACGCTGGACACCCTCCCGCGGGCGGCCAGGATGATGTTCAAGATTATGTCCAGAAAGCCTACGGGGGCCCGCAAGAAAGATATCAAGCTGGCCAAGGCGGTGATCGACCATGTCTACTGCAATGGGATGACCACGTTCGACAGCATCCTGGCCTCCGGATGGTATAGGACAATACCGTCGATAATGCTTTCGGCTCGCCATCAGCTTGGCAGCCTCAACTTCGACTTCCCCATAAGCTACGTGCCCCTCTGGAGGGACAGGCTCGTGCCCAGCCCTCTCCAGAGACGCATGGCCGAAAAACTCCCACACGTCGAGATAGAAAAGGAATTGGACGCATGCCACGAGGCGGCCCTGGAACGCCCGGCGCAGGTCGCCGAAGCCCTGTTGAAGCATGCTTGAACCTATTTCCAATTAAAGGGCAGTTAAAGGGCATTAAAAGGCTCTGACGCAAAATACAGGAGGTGTCGAATGGACCCGGACGTCAAGAAGAAGGCGCTCAGGCAAATCAGCTACGGCATGTATGTCTTAGGCTCAACGGCCGACGGCGACTCCTCGGCAGGCACAGTCAACTGGTTGTCCCAAGCGTCTTTTTCGCCTCCGTTGATAATGGTGGGGGTGAAGACAGACAGTGGACTCCATGAGACGGTGAAGAAGTCAAACTCCTTCTCCGTCAACGTCCTGTCCGCCGACCAGAAACAGATAGCGGAGGACTTCTTCCGGCCCAGCAAGGTCGAGGGCAACCAGATCAACGGTCACGCCTTCGCCGCCGGAGCCACCGGGGCCCCGGTCCTGGATGAGGTCTACTGCTACTTCGAATGCAACGTAGTCGGCAGCATCGAACACGGCGACCACTCGGTCTTCGTTGGAGAGGTGGTTGACGCTCAGGAGCGGAGAGACGACAAGCCGATGGAGATGTGGGACACCGGCTGGTTCTACGGAGGGTAGACCGGCGCGGCCTCGGCACATGGATGACCAAGAGTTCCTTGACAAGATCAAGGACAAGATCGAAAAGCTCAGCGGCATCGCCATAAGGCTGGACTTGGACCTTCAAGACCAAAGCGCCCTCAGGGTGGAGTTGGAAGGAACTGTCCCGGCAGTGGTCGTGGGAAGCCACGTCCTCAAATATTCCGGGTTCGCACGGATGGCCACCGAATACGCAGTCGCGTGTCTTAAAGCGGGGCGGGACCTAGAGACGTTGGAGTTCCAGACACTGCTGGCTAGAAACTAGCTTGACGGCGGATCGAACCGGACGGCGGCTCTAAGCTGGGCCACCGCTTCATTTTCTTGGTTGACTCCCTGTACCTCGCAATCAATGAACCCGGCGCCTGCCTCGGTCCTCTTGCCCGACACCCGACCTGAGAAGGTGAGCGTATCGCTTTTCTGGACCACGCCGGAGGAGACAAGCTCAACGCTGCTCCCCTCTGCATGGACTTTTTCTCGCGGGAGTCCCTTTTCAAGCAGTTCCCTGGCAAATCCAACAAAGGCCGGAGATCCCGGTTCGAGCGCGTCCGAAAACAGGTCTTTGATCAAAATGGGCATATCGTCGCCCACCTGAACGGAGTCAAAGGTCGAGGTCCTTGCCCACAGAGTAGCCATCGAGCAACAACCTAACACCAGGGCAGCCGCAACGCAATAGGAGGCCGTTTCGTTGCATTGTATGGCCGTTTGCTATAATCGTCCGGCAGAACCCATCAAGACTAGGAACGGTTGATGACCTCACCGGAAAAGGGCCAGACCGCCCCCTGCTTCACCATTGCTGCAACCCAGGGAGACTTCGATCTGAAGCAAGCCCTGGCCCAAGGTCCGGTGGTGCTGGCCTTCTACACCGAAGACAACACTCCCAGCTGCGTTCAAGAACTGGCGGCCTTCAAAGAGGAGCACGAAACACTGGTGGAGTTGGGCGCACAGGTCCTGGGCGTCAGCGCTGACAGCCTGGAGTCTCACCAGGACGCAATTGAGCGGCTTGGAGGACTGCCCTTCCCTTTGGCCTCCGACCCTGACCTGAGCGTCGCCCGGCTTTACGGCGTAGTGTCGGATGACGGCAAGCGAAGCCAGCGGGCGGTGTTCGTCATCGACCCAGACGGCACAGTGGCGCTCGCCATACCCTGGTACCAGCCGGGCAATCCCGCCCAATTCTTCCAGGTGTTTCAGGCCCTGGGGCTTGAGTAAACAGCCCTGCCGATGAGTCCGCCTACGCGGAACGGGTGAACCCGTAATAAACGTCGGAGTCCAAGACCTTGCTAAGGGCCAGCATTGAGATGTTGCGGGGACTGAGGGGAGTGAAAAACTCCTCCGTCACCACATAGAAGAGCTTCTCGAGACTGACCGGCTTGTTGCCGCCTCTCAACATGTGGCGGAAGACTATTTCCTGCATGGGCATTTCGGGGCTTATAAAATCGTCCTGCTTGGCGCAGTGTGATGAGATTTGCCTCATCTGCTGCTGGATGGACGGAGCCGAACCTCCCTTTGCATCCAACTTTTCTTCACACTGAATGCAACGGCGGCTGAGCAGCATCACGGAAAGAGACCGGCTGTGGACCACGAGTTTCGCTTCGTCCACCACGTACTCGGGCATCCGTCCATCTTCGGGGTCTTGCTCCGGCATCTGGCCCTCGACTTCTTTAGGCATGGTCAACTCGACACCTCTTCGCTCCAATCCAGCATTTTAACCCTGACACGCTCCCCAGCTTTCATCTCCGGCACATCCTCGGGACATATGGCCAGCCCGTTGGCCTTAGACATGGAGGTCAGAATATTGGACCCTTGAGGTCCAGTAGGGTTCGCATAGTAGGCGCCGTCTCGACTGGTCACCTCCACCCTTGCGAAGACCCGTCTTTCGTCATAGTTGTGTATCGGCCCTTCCAATACAGCCTCCACGGTCGGTTTGGCAAAGCGGCTCTTGCCCAACATCTTCAGAATAGCCGGGCGCGCAAACTCTTCGAACGCCACCATGGCGCTTACGGGGTTGCCGGGCAACCCCAGGTGGGGGACCCGCCGTCCGCCAGCGCCCTCGATCACCCCAAAGGCCAGGGGCTTGGCCGGACGCATCCGCACCGACCAGAAGCTGATCTCTCCGCGTTGGCTAAGCACGTCCTTCACAATGTCGTAGTCGCCTTTGGAGACTCCGGCGGAGGTGATGAGCAGGTCTGAGTCGACGCCTTGGGATATCTTGCCGTTTAGGTCCTCCAGGTTGTCCCGTGCGATGCCCAACACTTTGGGGACCCCTCCGTACTTCACAACCGAAGACGCTACGCTGTAGTTGTTGCTGTCGTATATCTTGCCCGGTTCCTGGGGGTCTCCGGGACGGAGAAGCTCGTTCCCCGTCGCCAGTATAGCCACCACCGGACGCCGCACCACGCGGACCGTGCCTTTTCCCAGCGACGCCAAGACCCCCACTTCGGCGGGTCTGACAACAGTCCCCTTCTCCAGCACAAGGGCGCCCTTCTTAACGTCCTCTCCTGCTGGACGGACGTTGGCGCCTAGAGAGAGCTCCGCCTTGATGTTTATCCGGTCCAACCCAAGCCCCTGCCGTTCCCTCTCAACCTCATCGGTGTCCTCGAAGGGGACAACGGTGTCCGAACCCTGGGGCACCGGCGCGCCCGTCATTATCCGAATGGCCGTTCCCGGAGCCACCACCGTAGTCGGCACGTCCCCCGCCGCAACCATGCCGGTTACTTGGAGCTCGCGCGGGGCGTCCGCATCGGCGCCCTCGATGTCGGCATGTTTAAGCGCGTAGCCGTCCATCGCCGAATTGTCCAACGGCGGAATCTGCAGGGGCGCCGACACGTCCTCAGCCAACGTCTGCCCCAACGCTTGAAGGATGGGGACGTCTTCCGGCTCAAGGGGACTGAAATAGTCCATGATTCTCGCGAAGGCTTCCTCGACACTGAGCATGTCGGCGTGCCGGTGGCCTCTTCTGGGTTGATGATTATGCAGGTGTCCCGTTGTCATATTCTTGCGCTCCAGCGAGGTCTACAACCCTTACGGCTTTGACTTCACCATATCCACGATGTCCGACGCATCCCGGTAGGCTTGGCTCGCGTCCTCCTCATCGAACGATGTGAACGGCAAGGCGGAAAACGACAAAACGTCAGGATAACGAGTCTGTAGGTAGAACCTGTCCAATATCCTCCCCTTACCTTCCAAAGCCCCGAAGGACTCATCCACTTTGGTGCACTCCTTAAGCAGCTCTTGTATGGAGTGTATTTGAACGTAGCGTCGTCCCGACCCGAATAGGAATGCTTTCGATGCCATCCGCGCTGTCTGCTCCGCATGGAAACAGGCGTCTGACCATTGCCCATTGTCAAGAAGAATCTTAGTTACGCCAAGTTGGTGCTCCGCCTGGGCGAGCCACCTGGCGCACTGTTCAGCGGGGTTTTTCATAGATCACCTGCCCGTGCTCCAACGCATTCTCTATGAAGTAGTTCCCCTCCGCCTTCATTGATTCAAACTCTTCGGGTGTGTATACGAATATATCGCATTTACGAGGAAATGTAATGTACAACGACGCCTCTATGTTTCTGCGGATAAATCTTTCCTCGGTTTCCTTGACTACAATCAGGTCCAGGTCACTGTACTCGTCCCAATCGCCCTTCGCCAAAGACCCGAATAGGATTATCGTCTCCGGGTCGTATGGCCCCAGGTCTTCCACCACCTGCCTTACGAGGTCTTCCACAAACTCTGTCCTGGCATCGCCGGGCTCCATAGCCTATTCCCTGAGCTCGGCGCCCAGTTCCCTGCCAAGACGGGCCACCAGCGAGTTGAACGCCTTGCTGACCTCGTCGGAGTTGAGAGTCCGGTCCATCGCCTGAAACTTGATGTGATAGGCAAGGGAACGCTTCCCCGCCGGTATGTTCTCCCCCGAATATACGTCGAAAAGCTTGACGCCGGACACAAGCCTCTGGCTCTGTATCAACCGGCTCACCCGGTCCTCTGGCACGCCTTCCGGCGCCAACAGCGCCAAGTCCCTAACAGCCGGTGGAAATCGGCCGAAGGGCTGATAGGAGTCTCCGGCAGATGAAGCGGCTTTGATCAGGGATTCCACGTCCAGGATAAAAGCAGCCACCGGTCTCCGTTGCAATCCGAAGGAATCGACGACGGTCGGGTGGACCTCGCCCACTACACCGATTTCAATCCCGTCGGACTCCAGCCTCGCCGACCTGGCCGGATGCATAGAGGGATCCGAGCTTGGACTGTAGGAGACCCTGACGCCCAACCTTTCCAAGGCCGCCGACGCCAGACCTTTTACGTCGTAGAAGTCCAGGGCGCCCTCTCCGCCGGTCCAGTGAATGTCCCAGCGTGGGCCAGCCATTAGGCCCGCAGCCATGTCCCGTTCGTTGGGCAACTGACGGCCTTGGTCAAGATAGACACGGCCCAACTCGAAGATGGCCACCGGGCCTGTCTCCCTCGGCTGGTTCGCGGCCAGCGTGGACAGCAGGCCGGGAAGCAGGCTGGTGCGCATGTATTGTTCCCGTGAGCTCATAGGGTTGGCCAGTTTGAGGGGCGCGCCTGATCCCGTAGCCCTCGCCGCCTCCAGGTCTTCCAATGCGCAGACAGGGTAGTTGATGACCTCCTGCATCCCAAAAGCCGCCAACAGGTCCTTCAGCCTATCTTTGAATTCGAGGACGGTCTCAGGCTCCCTGTGGGGTATGGGAGTGGACAACATGGTCATCGGCGTCTCGTCGTAACCGATAATCCGGGCCAACTCCTCGATCAAGTCCTCTTCAATTTCCAGGTCGGTGCGCCAGTAGGGGACCTCGACGACCAGCGAACCACCGTCCATATCCGGTGCATCCTCTCCGACAATCGTCATGCCCAGGGACGTAAGCACGCTTCTCGCACGCTCCAGGGGAATGTCCACTCCCAGCGTCTTGCGGATTCGTCCCAGGGTCAGCGTGATGGTTGTAGGGGCGCAGCTGTCCCCGTTGGGAAAGACGTCTATGATTCCCTTCGCGGCCTTCCCTCCGGCGATTTCCAGGATAAGCTTGACGGCTCTGCGGAGGGCAATGGGCGCCAATTGCGGCCTGAGTCCCTTCTCAAACCTCTGCGACGCCTCGCTGGAAATCTGGAGCGCCCGCGCCGTTCGACGGTTGTTGGAGGCGTCGAAACAGGCGGACTCCAAGAAGACCGTATCGGTCGCCTCGCCGATTTCGGTGTTCTCGCCTCCGATGACTCCCGCCAGCCCTATGCCATTCTGGGAGTCGGCAATCAGGAGCATGTCGGTCGAGAGTTTCCTCTCTTCCCTGTCCAAGGTTGTCAGCGTCTCGCCCAAGCGCGCGCGGCGGACGATCACCTTGCCCTCTCTCAGGGTGTTGAAGTCGAAGGCGTGAAGGGGCTGGTTGAATTCCAGCATCACGTAATTAGTTATGTCAACTATATTGTTTACCGGCCTCATGCCGGCCTTTTCCAGCCGGTCCCGCATCCACCCGGGAGAGGGTCCCACGTTCACGTCATGGATAAGGGCGGCCGTGTAGCGCCGGCACAGGTCAGGGTCGGCGATTTCGACAGAGGCCAGGGATGCGATGGGCTCCCCATCTTCCGGGTATGCAATGTCCGGCTCCCTGACCGATTGGCCGGTGAGAGCCGCTGTCTCGCGAGCAACCCCCAGCGTCGAAAGGCAGTCGGAGCGGTTGGGCGTCAACTCCAAGACCAGCACCTGGTCGCCCAGGTAGTCGGCCAGGCTCATGCCCACAGGCGCTTCCTCGGGCAGGACAATTATCCCCGTGTGGTCATCGCCCATGCCCAGCTCCAGTTGGGAACATATCATTCCCTCGGAGACCACACCCCGAATCTTGGCCGCCTTGAGCTCCTCCACCTTGCCTGAGTGGCTGTTGAACAGCTTGGCGCCAACCTTCGCATAGGCTATCTTTTGCGCTTGAGCAACGTTGGGGGCGCCACAGACCACCTGGATGACTTCTTTGCCCCAGTCCACGGTGCAGAGGGTGAGACGGTCGGCGTTGGGATGGGGCGTTACGTTGGTCACCAGGCCCACGTAACATTCGTCCCAGGCGCCGCCGACGGAAATAACCTCCCCCACCTCGATTCCGGCCATGGTGAGACGATGCGCCAGTTCGTCAACCGGCGCCTCTACGTCGACATAGTCCTTGAGCCAGGATAGGGGGACCCTCATGGGGAGTGCGTCACGAAACCTCTATAGTCCTGCGCCCACCGGCCGCAGCTCGTTGACTCCGTCCAGGAAGCTCCACCAGGCTTCAAGTCCGGCTTCCAAGGCGGCCTCCACTTTCGCCTCATCGGCGGGAGCGGTGTGGTTAGCGATGCCCTCTTCTTCCTGCCTGGCGTGTTCCACGTCCAGGGTTGAGTGGACATCGAAGAAGGCCAGAGTGGTCTCGTCGGTGATTCCGTACAGGTCTCGAAGACCCGCCGCCTTTTCCGCCGCCACCTGGGGCGTCTGCTGCTCGTAAGCGTAGATTGCCGCCAGACCCTCTTGGAAGGAGCCTTCGGCACATATCCCTGTGTAGACATCCAAAAGCCGTTGAGTGTTCGGGTGCACGGAAGAGGCGAGGACTTCCCGCTCTGTCAGACCCAGCCCGCGGCAAAAGTCCAACCACTGCACGCGGTGGTTGTTCTCACCATGCTCCTCATCCCAAAGGTTGCTCAGAATTCCCTGCCTGACCTGGGGTTCGGGGCAGTTGGCGTGGATTGCGCTGAGAAACCTTGGGAAGCTGGCCTCTATCCGATAGTACTGGGCGGCGTAGACGCGCAGGTCTTCCAGCGTCAGCTTGCCCTCCTGCCAGTCGACGTAAAAGGGGTGCGTCAGCAAGCTCCTGGCCGATATGCGGTCTCGCAGCCTATTGATCAAGCTCTGGGTCATCGAATCTGCCTCCTATCGTTATTCCCGTTTCGGTTGCTCTGTATTTACGTCCATGCACGAGGCGAGGACTAAAACTGCTTCAAAAAGCGCAGGTCGTTGGAGTAGAAGAGCCGTATGTCGTTGATGCCGTATTTGAGCATTGCGATGCGTTCGACTCCGAGACCGAATGCGAAGCCTGTGTACACTTTCGGGTCGTAGCCCACTCCTTCCAGCACCTTGGGATGCACCATGCCTGCGCCCATTATCTCAATCCAACCGGTGCCTCTGCATATCCGGCAGTCGTTTCCGCTTCCTCCACAGGAAAAGCAGTCTATGGACATGTCCACGCCGGGCTCGACGAATGGGAAATAGTCGCATCGGAAGCGCACTTTCCGGTCGCCGCCGAAGATGCGGCGGGCAAACTCATAGAGGGTCCCTTTCAGGTCGGCGAAGGTTATCCCCTCATCCACCGCCAGCCCCTCCACCTGGAAGAAGTGCCACTCATGGGTGGCGTCGGTGGTCTCGTACCTGTAGCACTTGCCGGGCACGATCACCCGTATGGGCGGCTTCATGCGCTCCATGACCCTGGCCTGCATGGGAGAGGTGTGGGTCCTCAGCAGCATGTCATACTCGCCTCTTTCGTCGGGGGAGTCAACCCAGATGGTGCTCCACATATCCCTTGCCGGGTGGTCCTGCGGTATATTCAACAGTTCGAAGTTGTAATGGTCCCACTCGACCTCCGGTCCTTCAACTACGCCAAACCCCATCCCGACGAAGGCGTCGCATATCTCCCGGAGCATCTGCGTCGTGGGGTGAAGACGGCCCACACGCATGGGCCTCCCGGGGAGCGTGATGTCGATGCGTTCCGAATGAGCAAGCCCCTCCAAGCGCGCCGACTCGAGGACCTCCTGGCGGCGGGCCAACTCTTCCTCGAGCTTCTGCTTGGTCCGGTTCGCCAGCGCCCCCACTGTTGCTCTTTCCTGGGTGGGGAGAGACCCCAAACCTCTGAGGAGATTGGTCAAGCCTCCTCTACGTCCCAGGTAAGACAAACGCCATTGTTCCAAGGATTGAAGGTCTTCCGATTCCTCCAATTTCTGGATGGCTTGGACGCTTAGCTGCTCGATGAGCTCGGGCGAGACTTGTATGGAAGAGTCTGTATGACCGGGCGCCAAATCCGTCGTGTCCTATGACCTAGCGTTGGGGCTATTCATTATAGGATTGGCCTCCGGTCGGGTCAAGGAACGGCGCCCGTTCAACAGGGTCTTTCGATTATCAGATGTCTTGGTTGCCCCGTTCGTGGTGAGCAACGTTACGCCCCGGGGACGGGGCCGAGCGTCGGCGAGTAACGAGGGAGGGCGCCTCTGGATTCCCTAAACTCACAAACGAAGTGCAACACCTTGTTAAGGTGTTGTCATGGGAATTCGATACAAGCATGTCACCATTGAAGAACGGTGTGAAATGGCCCGTCTACACTCCGCGGGACACTCGGTCCGCCAAATCGCGGCAAGTCTGGATCGCTCGCCATCGACTGTGGCTAGGGAGCTGAAGCGCAATGGTTCACGGACTAAAGGCTACGAGCCTGTCTATGCCCACCAACAGGCCCGTGCCCGTCGGTGGAGCGGCTCACGGCTGGAGCGGGATGCGGACCTGCGAGATGGGGTCCTCTCACGCCTCCAACAGGGCTGGTCGCCGGAGCAGGTTGCCGGGCGCATGGCCCTGGAGTCAGGCAAGAAGGTCATCTCCCACGAGACCATCTACCGGTTCATCTACGCCCAGTTGGCCCGGACGAAAGACTACTCCTGGCGCCACTATCTGCCACGCGGCAAGTCGAAACGAGGATGGCGGGGGCGCAAAGGCGGCAGCCCGGCTTCCTTCATCCCTCTCCGCCGCCCCCTGGCCGAACGTCCCCAAGACGCCGCTGACCGCCGGACCCCCGGCCACTGGGAGGCCGACCTGATGCTGTTCAGGACCTACGGCCAGGCCGTGCTCACCCTGCACGAGCGCCACTCTCGCCTCCTCATAGCGTTCCGGCCCCCGGGGAAGGCGGCCAGCCCCATCGCCAGCCTCATGACCCAGGTTCTGGGGGCTTTCCCGCCCCAGTGGCGGCGGACGATGACCTTTGACAACGGGACTGAGTTCGCCCGCCACCACCGGCTCCATGACCTCGGCGTTGATACTTTCTTCTGCGACACCCACTCGCCCTGGCAGAAGGGCGGCGTCGAAAACGCCATCGGGCGCATGCGCAGAACTCTGCCTCGGAAGACGGACCTGGCGGAATTGTCCGAAGGCAGGTTTGTGCAGTTGGTGCAGACCTACAACAACACTCCGCGCAAATGCCTGGGATACCGCACCCCGGCCGAAATCTTTTCAGACCAGGTGTTGCACTTGAAATGTGAATCCACCTTCCGGCCTCCGCCGGAATGACGGGACCGGGGCCCATCGTAGGGGCGACCGGTGGTCGCCCAAGCCCATCCGAAAGCAGTTACTTAAAAGCTGGTCGAACCACCCCTCGCCAAGCTCGGGGCGAACGGAAAAGAGGAGGGAACCTGAAAGTTGGTCGGGCCGTGTCCTCCGACCTATGCCTTCAGCAGGACTTCCTTGACTGTTGCGCCTATTGCCGCCGGGGAGGGGATGATGGCGGCGCCGGCGTCCTCGAAAGCCCGTATCTTGGCGGCGGCGGTGGCCGCTTCTCCCGTGATGATGGCGCCGGCGTGACCCATCCTCTTCCCTGGCGGGGCAGTGACTCCGGCCACCAGCGCGGCCACCGGCTTACGGAAGTGGGCGGCTATGTATTCGGCGGCTTCCTGCTCCATGGTCCCGCCTATCTCGCCAATCAGCGCCACCGCCTCGGTTTCAGGGTCGTCGTTGAACAGCTTGAGGACATCCACGAAACTTGAGCCGATAAGAGGGTCGCCGCCTATTCCCACACAGGTTGATTGCCCTATTCCCAGCTCCGTGAGCTGGGCCACTGCCTCATACGTAAGAGTGCCGCTTCGGGAAACCACCCCCACCTTGCCCGCCATGTGTATGGAAGCGGGCATAATGCCCAGTTTGCATTCTTCCCCGGGCGAGATTATTCCGGGGCAATTCGGTCCTATCAGCCTGACTCCGCGCCTGTCCAGGTAGTGCAGGACCTTCACCATGTCCAGGGTGGGTATGCCCTCTGTGATGCAAATCACCAGCTCGATGCCCGCATCCGCCGATTCCAGGATGGCGTCGGTGGCGAACATGGCCGGGACGAAGACCATCGACGTGTTAGCCTGCTTCTCCGCAACAGCTTGTTCAACAGAGTTGAAAACGGGGACCTTGTCCTCGAAAAACTGCCCTCCCCTTCCGGGCGTCACTCCTCCGACAAGATTCGTTCCGTATTCGAGGCAGGCGCTGGCATGGTAGCTGCCCTCGTTTCCGGTGATCCCCTGGACAATGGCCCGGGTGTTGCGTCCGATCAGTATGCTCACCCCCCGGCGCCTCCGCCGCCGAGCGCCTCGGGGCTTGACACCGCCTCCCGCACACAATCGGCCAACTCCGCAAGAGACTCTGCGAAGGTCACGTTGATTCCCGATTCCTTGAGTATCGCCTTTCCCTCGTCCACGTTGGTCCCCAACATCCGCACCAGCAGGGGCAGGTCGGCGCCCGCGTTGCGGTAGCCCTGCACTATCCCCCTCGCCGCCAGATCGCAATGCAGAATGCCCCCGAAGATGTCCACAAGGACCCACTTCACCTGAGGGTCGGAGAGCATTATGTCCAACGCCTGGGCGACTTTCTCCTCGCTGGCGCCGCCTCCCACGTCCAGGAAGTTGGCCGGGCGGCCCCCCGCCGTCTTGACTACGTCCATGGTGGCCATGGCCAGTCCGGCTCCGTTGACCAGGCAGGCGACGTCTCCGTCCAGCTTGACGTAGGAGATCTGATATTCCTGGGCCTTGGCCTCCAGAGGCTCTTCCTGGTTGGGGTCTCTCAGGGCATTGAGTTCGGGGTGACGGGCCAAGGCGTCGTCTTCCAGGTTTATCTTGGCGTCCAGGGCAAAGATTCGCCCTTCGGCGTTCACCGCCAGGGGGTTGACCTCGACAAGAGAGCAGTCGTTCTCCACGAAAACCCGGTAAAGAGCGTCTATGATCTGCAAGGCGGGCCTGAAATGCGGCCTGCTCAGTCCCAAAAATCGGCAAATGCGGCGCCCCTGGAAGGGTTGGAGTCCCACCAACGGGTCCACGGCCTCCGTGTGTATCTTGGAAGGACTCTCGGCGGCGACCTGCTCGATGTCCATCCCGCCCGAAGCGCTTGCGATGAAAACCGGCCCCCGGAAGTTGCGGTCCACCGTGACGGACAGGTACAGCTCCGTCACCAGAGATTCCGCTTCCTCTATCATCAGCTTTTCCACGGGAACGCCTTCAGGACCGGTCTGGGGGGTGACCAGCCGTGTCCCGATGAGGCCCGCCGCCGCGGCTCTCGCCTCTTCAGGGTTGGCTGCAACCTTGATCCCGCCTCCCTTGCCGCGCCCTCCGGCATGGACCTGGGCTTTTACAACCACCCGGCCGCCCAGCCTCTGGGCGGCTTCGGCAGCCTCTTCAGGGGAGGACACAACCTCTCCCCTGGGGATGGGGATGCCGAAACGGGCGAATATCTCCTTGGACTGGTGCTCGTGGAGCTTCATTCAGCAGACTTCCTGGCTTCTACGCCCGCCAGGTCTTCCAGGAAAGTTGCGATGGCGGAATGGTCCTTTTCACCAAACCCCCTGTTGATAAGCGCTCCCAGCATTTGCTGCACCAGGCCCGTTACAGGCAGGGGGACTCCCAAGTCCTTTCCGGTCAGCAAGGCGTTGTGAAGGTCCTTTTGATGCAGCCTGATGCGGAATCCCGGCTCAAAAGCGCCGTCCATGATCAACGGGGCCTTGGCCTCCATGACGGCGCTCCCCGCCAGACCGCCGCGTATGGCGTTGAAGACCAGGTCCGGGTCTATTCCGGCCTTCTTGGCCAACACCAACGCTTCGGCCAGCGCCTCTATGTTGGCCGCCACGATAATCTGGTTGGCAAGCTTCACGGTGTTGCCAGCCCCCACTTTTCCCACCCGGACAATGGACCTGCCCATGCACTCCAAGACCGGCCTGCAACGCTCGAATGTCTCTTCCTTGCCCCCCACCATGATGGCCAGAGTGCCGTCGACAGCCCTTGGTTCGCCGCCGCTGACCGGGGCGTCCAGCATATCCACTCCGGCTTTTTCGGCCGCGGAAGCGATCTTGATGGACACGAGGGGCGCTATAGAACTCATATCGATGATGACTGAGCCCTTCCGAGCTCCCTCGAGCACACCGTCCTTGCCAAGGATCACCTCCTCCGAGTCGGCGGAGTCAGGCAGCATGGTGATCACTATATCGGACTGTGACGCCGCCTCGGCCGAAGTGGAAGCCTTGGAAGCTCCCTCAGCCGCCAATTCGTCAACCGGATCAGGATTCCGGTTGTGGACAACGAGGGAATGGCCCGCCTTCATCAGGTTGCGGGCCATGGGCTTTCCCATGATTCCTAGACCGATGAACCCTATTTCAGAGGCCATTGTCAACGCACCTCCTTAGACCCTGCGATGCGGCTCGCAACATTATTAAAGGACAGGAGACAACTGTCAACGAATCGAGCCGGTTTTAACAGTCTTTTCTCGATGGCTTTTCCAGTCCTCGAGGACAACCGAGTCCCTTTCGAAAGCCAGTTCCGGGAGGTCTCCCAAGTCGAAAAACCGGGCGTCGGATGCTTCTTCCCCAGGTGTGAGAACACCTCCGACAATGACGGAGTCGTAGACCACCAGAATCACGGGATGACCGGACTGGGAGTAAACGCCCACCACACCCTCGACG
Source organism: Dehalococcoidia bacterium (assembly GCA_965237875.1). Classification (GTDB taxonomy): domain Bacteria; phylum Chloroflexota; class Dehalococcoidia; order Lucifugimonadales; family JAGWBF01; genus DAOUJI01. The sequence continues at coordinate 875,069 of CBDEGP010000001.1, read as the reverse complement.
CGGACCTCAAGCCCCGTCTCCTCCATCACCTCCCGCTCGGCGGCGCGGGCCACTTCCTCGCCCCGGTCAACATAGCCTCCGGGCAGGCTCCAGCGCCCCATGCCCGGGTCCAGTATGCGCCGGATGAACAGGACATTTCCGTCACGTTCAACCACCGCCACGGCGGTCACCTTGGGGTCATAGTAGACAACCTTCCCGCAGCTCGGGCATACGGGACGCTCCTTCCCCTGAGTCTCTTTCCACTCCAGGGCGTGAGCGCACCTAGGACAGTAATTCTCTTGGTCCATCATGCGCCCTATAGAATATCACGACGTTGGCCCGAGCGCATCGGTACGACAATCCATGATGCACGTCTGAGCGCCGCCGGCGTTAGGCGGCGGGCTGCCGGAACGACGGTTTAGGAACGACGCCGCCCTACGTTGAAGCCATGACCGCCATAAGCTAAAGTATGTCTCAGCCGTAAAGGGGAGCAGGCATGGCCGCATCAGCACAACATTCAACCCGGGCAACCCGCGCCCAAGCCGCCGATCGTCAAGAGCTTGCCCACGAGCTTCGAAAACGGGTCGCCGGCGAAGTCCGGTTCGATCCTTACTCCCGTGTCCTCTACAGCACAGACGCATCCATGTACCAGATGGAACCTGTGGGGGTGGTGATTCCCCGAAACGTGGAGGACGTTCTGGCCGTGATGGAGGTGGCGTCCAGGCACAAGACGCCCGTCCTGCCCCGGTGCGGCGGGACCAGCTTGGCGGGACAGACTGTCAACCACGCCATCGTGATGGACTTCACCAAGTATATGAGCCGTGTCATCGCCGTCAACGAGGAGGAGGGCTGGGCCAGAGTGGAGCCGGGGATAGTGTTGGACGAGCTGAACCGCATCGTATCGCCGTTCGGACTCCAGTACGCACCGGACCCCACGACGTCCAACAGGGCCTGCGTGGGCGGAGGCATCGGAAACAACACCTGCGGCTCCCACTCGGTGGTTTACGGCAAGACCATCGACCACATTATGGAACTCCGCACGATACTCTCCGACGGAACCCAAGCCCATTTCAGGCCGCTGAACGAGGCCGAGTTGGAGTCCAAGCTCTCCGGTGACGGCTTAGAGTCCAGCCTGTACCGGGACGTATTGCGCATCGCCCGGGAAAACCGGGACGAAGTCCTGTCCCGCTACCCTAAGATCATGCGCCGGGTCAGCGGCTTTAACTTGGACGAATTCATCGAGCCGGGTCCGCTGGTTAACATGTCGCGCATGGTCGTGGGCTCCGAGGGCTCCCTGTGCGTGGTCACCGAGGCAAAGGTGAATCTGGTCCCAGTCCCGCGCCACAAGGGTTTGGCGGTGCTCCACTTTGACGACGTGGTCGAGGCGTGCGACGCCACCTGGGAGATTCTGAGGCACAACCCCGCGGCAGTGGAGATGATAGGCCGCATGATATTGGACCGCTGCCGCGAGTCCCTGGGCTCGGCTCGTTTGATGGATTTCGTAGAAGGCTCCCCTGACGCCCTTCTGGCTGTTGAACTTACCGGCGAGTCCCAGGAAGAAGTTGTCGCAAGGCTTGGCGACCTCCGCTCCGACATGGACCGGAAGGGGTTGGGGTATGCCTGCTTGAACATCCTGGAACCCTCGGAACAGGCCAAGGTATGGGCGCTGAGAAGCTCCGGCCTGGGTCTGCTGATGAGCGCCAGAGGAGACTCGAAGCCCGTAGCCTACGTCGAGGACACCGCGGTGGACCCCCAGAGATTGGGGGCGTTCATCAAGAAGTTCGACGAAATCGTCAAGGCCCACGACACCACGGCCGCCTACTATGGCCACGCCAGCGTGGGATGCCTGCACGTCCGCCCTCTGGTCAACCTGAAGACCACAGACGGGACGGCGAAGATGGAATCCATCGCCAGGGAAATCAGCGACCTTACGCTGGAGTACGGCGGGTCACTGAGCGGCGAGCACGGGGACGGAATCGTCCGCGGGGTCTGGAACGAGAAGATGTTCGGAAGCCGCCTCTACCAGGCTTTTCGTGAAGTGAAGCAGGCGTTCGACCCCCACAACATCATGAACCCCGGCAAGATCGTAGATTGTCCCCCCATGACTGAGAACCTGCGAATCAGCCCGGCGTACAAGGCCGCTCAGACGGAAACCACGTTGGACTTCTCCAGGGACTTCGGCTATGCCGGCTCCGTGGAAATGTGCAACGGCATGGGCGCCTGCCGCAAGGCGACTGGGACCATGTGCCCCTCCTACATGGTCACCAAAGAGGAAGAGCATTCCACGCGAGGCAGGGCCAACCTGCTCCGGGCCGTGTTGTCCGGCGCGTTGCCCCAAGACGGGTTGGACAGCAAACGGCTCTACGAGGCAATGGACCTGTGCCTTGAGTGCAAAGGATGCAAGGCGGAGTGCCAAACAGGCGTGGACATGGCCAAAATCAAGTACGAGTTCCTGGACCACTACAACCGCTCTCACGGGATTTCCTTGCGCACCAGGGCGTTCGCAAACATCAACACGCTGAGCCGCATCGGGTCCCGCTTTGCTCCGCTGGTCAACCTGGCCTCCGGGTTCCCTCTCAGCCGCTTGATTCTCAGCAAGCTCATAGGAGTCCATCCCAACAGGTCTCTTCCCAGGCTGGCGTCCAAGACCTTCCCTGAGTGGGCCAAGTCTCGCCAACCCAACACCGAAGGCCGGAACGGCAGCGTGGTCCTGTTCAATGACACGTTCATGAACTACAACTACCCTGGCGTGGGCATCGCCGCGGTGGAGCTTCTTGAAGCGGCGGGCTTCAACATCATCCCGGCCAATCCCGTGTGCTGCGGAAGGCCCATGATTTCGAAAGGCCTCCTGTCCAAGGCCAAGGACAACGCCAGGCGAAACGTGGACTTGCTCTATCCCTACGCCCGGGAGGGCATCCCCATCATCGGTTGCGAGCCCAGCTGCCTGCTGACGCTCAAGGACGAATATCCCGACCTGCTCACCGACGACAAGGCCGACATTGTAGCCGCCAACAGCTTCCTCATAGACGAGTTCCTTGCCGGACTCAAGTCAACCGGACGCCTGGACCTGGATTTCACCGGTCTGGGCAAGAAGGTGTTGTTCCACGGCCACTGCCACCAAAAAGCCTTGACGGGATCCGGACACTCGGTGGCCGCCTTGCGCCTTGCTCCGGGATATGAGGTCCAGGAGGTCAACTCAGGCTGCTGCGGCATGGCGGGATCTTTCGGCTACGAGAAGGAGCACTACGACGTATCGATGGCCGTGGGAAGGCAGACCTTGTTCCCAGCCGTGGAGTCCAAGGGACCCGACTGGGAGGTGGCGGTGATGGGCGTGTCCTGCCGCCAGCAGATAGAGCACGCCACGGGGAGAAGAGTCCGGCATCTCGTGGAGGTCCTCAGGGACGCCCTTCCGCAATAGCTGAACGTGCGGGCCTCGGCGTCCAATTAGCCAGGCTCCTATGGCGCCGGCGGCGGTGGAGTCGTTTCGTCAAAGAGCCAGGAATCGAACAGGCCGTCCAGGTCTTTCTCCGCCACCTCCTCGGCCACGGCCACAAAATCCGCAGTCGTCACGTTGCCGCCCGCATGGCGGGACACATACTCGCGCAGCGTCCGGAAAAACGCCTCGTCGCCTACTTCACCACGCAGCGCGTGGAGGGCCATCGCGCCCCTTTCATAGACCGCGCCGCTAAAGGGGGCGCTGGGACTGGGGTTTCCCGGCGGCCCATAGACAGGGCGCCAGACCGTCTCCCAGAATGAATCGAAAACGCCTCCGCCGTACTTGTGGTCTTCCCACAACCACTCGGCGTAAGTCGCGAACCCCTCACTCAGCCACAACTCTTGCCACGACGCGGGAGTAAGCAGGTTCCCAAACCACTGGTGGGCCAACTCGTGGGCGATCACTCTGTCTCCTATAAACTCCAGCGCTCTTATCTCGTAAACGGGCCTCGGTTGGGTTTCCAGAGCCGGGATCGCCTCGCCTATCGGCAGAGATGCGACGTCAATGACAACGGCGCCCGTGGACTCGAATGGATACGGCCCGAACAATTCACTGAAATAGTCCACTATTGAAGGGATGCTGTTCAGAAGGCTCCTTGCCGATCCGTCTATTGAGGCCTCAAGCGAGTTGATGACGGTTATCCCTTCACGACTTTCACCGACGATATCGTCAAACTGAGCGACAGCCAGGAAGGCCAGATAGCTGGCCATCTCATGTCTGCTTTCCCATACATACGTTACGGTCTGCCCATTGTCCGTCGTCTCGGTCAGTTCACCGTTTGACGCCGCCTCATAGGGATCGGGTACAGTAATGATGAAGGTATACAAGGCTTTGTCGGATGGATGTTCATTGACTGGGAACCAATGAGACGCTCCCCAGGGTTCACCATAGGCAATAATCCCCGTCTCGTAGTTTATCCAGCCCATTTGGAGGTCGGCCCCCGGCGCGAAGCTTGTGGAAGGCTGACCTTTGTAAGACACCGTGGCATTGAAGGTCATTCCCTCAGGTATGGGCATGACCGGCTGTATCGTCAACTCGTATCCGGCACGGGAGTGGCTGGCGGGGCGGCCGTCCACCTCAACTCGCGTTACGGTCAAGCCTCTAAAGTCTACATTGAATGAAGAGAGGTCTTGGGTCGCATTGGCTTCTATTCGAGTGCGGCCAGAAATCGTGCTGGTTTCTATGTCTATCTCCAGGGTGACAATATAGTGGGCAACGTCATATCCTCCGTTGCCGAGCCCGGGATAGAGCGGATCGCCCAATCCTGGGGCGCCCGGACGACCGCTCAGAAGAGGCGTGGGCGTAGCCGTCGGCGCCGCCTGGGGAAGGGTTGACGTCGGTTCCAGTGTCGGTGTGGCTGTCGGTTCCTGCGTCGCCGTAGCAGTCGGTTCCTGTGTCGCCGTAGGCATCGGGCCGCCGTCACATGCCGAAAGCAGGGCGACGGCCATCAAACACGATAGGCCAATCCGCGCCGCCGGTTGAAGGGTTTCAAGCAATCTGATTGGCAAGCCGAAAGTGAACGCCGATGCGGCGGCTCCTTGATCGGGTAGAGCTACAGCAGTTCGTCCACAGTGACCACCGGGCTGAGTTCTACCTCTATCTCCATCAACTTTTCCCGCGCATACTGGATATAATTCGAAATGATTGTACACGACAACGCCGGGTGGGAGCCCCGGCCGGGCGGAGTATTGATTATGCCGGATTTCCGAATATGCGCCAGTGTGCTGTTGCGACGTCCGCTTTCCGAAATATTCGAATTCTTTGCCCTGACGGAGAACCTCAACCTGCTGACGCCCCCGTGGATCAGGTTCTCCGTCATAACCCCGCTGCCTATCCACATGGCGGTTGGGACCGTAATCAAATACTGGATAAAGCTGCGCGGCTTGCCTATCATGTGGGAGAGTGAGATCACAGAATGGAATCCGCCGTTCGGGTTCACCGACACCCAGATACGCGGCCCGTACAAGCGTTGGGTGCACCGCCACCTATTCGAGGAAACTCTGGATGGGACCCTGGTCACTGATGATGTCTCCTATCGGGTGTTGGGCGGCGCTCTGGTGAATCACCTGTTCGTTTCGCGGGAGTTGAAGAAGGTCTTCGACTACAGAACGGCCAAGCTCCACGAACTCTACCCCTGACGAACTGCCGCAGGTCTGGCTGCACCGCCGGCCTGAACCTCTAAAGCAACTGCTCGTGGATGTGGCTGGGCGAACCGGCGGTCACCCATACGCGGTCCGGATCCGATGATTCGGGCTCGGTTGCCCCTCTTCTATAATCATCTATAATCAAAAGGTAGACTGGCGTTGCTCAGTCCAAGACACAGACTTGACGATAACGGACACGGGAAAGGAGCGCCCACCGATGCCCGACCGGCCGTCGTCAACATCCGACTACACGATGGGCTACAGCGAAGAGTTTCGGCAGCTTCTCGATCGACGCAGCGTCGAAACCCACGCCAAACATCTGCTTCCTCACCTCAAGCCCGGACTTCGAGCGCTCGACTTCGGCTGTGGACCGGGGACGATTACGGTCGGTCTGGCCAAGGCGGTGGAACCCGGCGAGGTGCACGGCATCGACATGGAGGAGTCACAGATAGGCCTGGCCCGGTCCGCCGCCGAGACTGGCGGACACCATAACGCGACGTTCCACGTAGGCTCCGTGCTTGATCTTCCTTTTGAGGACGACTCTTTCGACGTCGCTCACTGCCATGCCGTTCTCATGCACGTTCCGGACACCCGGGCAGCGCTGGCCGAGGTGAAGCGGGTCTTGACACCCGGCGGCATCGTCGCCAGCCGGGAAATGTTCGTCTCATCCTCGTTCCTGGAACCCGTCATCAACGACACCGACTCCGCATGGGCCGTGTTCGCAAACCTTCTCGCGGCCAATGGGGACCATCCCCGGTTGGGGAAGGAGCTGAAGAACGAGTTCCTCCAGGCCGGGTTCTCGGACGTACGGGCGAGCGCATCCTTCGATTTCTTCAGCGCGAACGAAGACGTAGCCTTCCTTCATGCCTTCATTATCGACTGGTTCTATTCTCCCGACGTGATAGCGGCGGCCACGAAATACGGGTTGGCGACCCAGCTGCAATTCGACGAATGGCGTCAAGGCCTCGACCTGTGGAAAGTCCACCCCGGGGCGTGTGGAACAATCGCCTTTGGTGAGGTCATCGCCTGTAAGCCGCAATCCTGAGCAAAGCCGAAGCACTCACCCCCGCACGTTCGTCCTGAACGGGGTTATGCCCCGGTGACGGGGCCGAGCAACACCGAGTAACTGACAGAAGTTACTTGAAAGCTCAGCACAGCGCAGTCGAAGGATAGCCTGGCGCCGTTTTCGCTAGCTGTCGGGCGCCTGGCCTTTGTCATCTGTTGAAGAGAACGTCCGGAAGCCAGAGGGCAATCTGCGGGAATGCCAGCACCAGGGCCGTGACCACAGCCAAGCAGCCCATGAAGGGCAGTACGCCTACCCAGACGTCTGCAATGGTGCTTTGACGCATCGGCGTGTTGGTCCTCTCCGACTCTTCACGGTCCACGTCCTGGCGCACACCGTGCAGCACGTACAGGTTGATGCCCTCCGGTGGGCTGATCAGCGCCGCTTCCACCAACAATACGATGATAACTCCGAACCAGACCAGGTCCACTCCCGCCTGCTGCAACGTAGGCAGAAGTATGGGCACGGTGGTCACCATCATGGCGAAGCTTTCCATGAAGGTGCCCAGCACGAGATAGAAGATCACCATAGCCAGGACGAGCTGCCAATCAGTCAGGTTCCACCCTACGATAACATCGGCAATGTCCTGAGAGATGCCCAACCGCGCGAAGGCGTAGCTCAACGTGAAAGCGGCCATTAGAATCAGGAATATCATTCCCGTTGTCCGCACCGTGGAGATAACCGAGTCCATCACTATGCGGACATTGCGCTGGACCACCGCCCTGACCGCGGCGCCGGATGGCCTCTGCGCTGCCCGCAGAGTCTCTTGCGTACTTCGGGTGAGGAAATGGACCAGACCGGTGCGCCTTAACAGGCCTCCCAGCAGGGGAGTCAGCATTTCACTCGAGTTCAGCAGGAGCGTCAAGATAAAGGCGCCGGTCACACCGAAGGCCGCCGCTTCGCTCGGAGCGGCGAGGCCCATGTAGATGACGCCCAACACAAGGAAGATCAAGGCCACTATGGGCAGCAGTTGGACAGTTCCGATTAACCTTAGCTTCCACCCGTCCCAAGTGGTGAAGCTCTCGCCCTGCTCGCGCGGGGCCATCCCACGCCAGAATATCGCCATGACGGCTATCATCACCATGAAAGACACGGACAGCAGGATGCCGGGGAACAACCCGGCCATGTAGAGGCGCCCGATGGACTCCTCCGCCAGCACGCCGTAGAGAATCAGGCTGATGCTGGGCGGTATCAGGATGCCCAGCGTGCCGCCGGCGGCCAACGAGCCGATTACCATGCGCTCCGAGTAGTTCCTCTGCCGGAAGGCTGGCAGCGACGTTCGGCTGATGGTGGCGGAGGTGGCTACGCTGGAACCGGAACAGGCGGCGAATATGGCGCAGGACACAATGTTGGTGTGAATCAGGCCTCCAGGCAGGAACCATATCCAGCGAGAAATGACGGAGTACATCCGCTCTCCCATTCCCGACCGGTTCATCAACTCGCCCATCAGTATGAACAGAGGAATGGCGACCAGGATGAAGTTGGTGTTCCGGTCCCAGGCTATGTTGTCCATGATGTTCCACGGCGCGCGCGCGGAGAAAAAGTACAGGATAATGAGGGAAAGACAGCCCAAGGCCCCAGCGACATACATGCCCACCGTAAAGAAGGCCGACATTAAACCGAATGCAATGCCAAGGACCAAGCCTTAACCTCCGGGGCGCTGCAGGACGCCCCATCCCTCCGGGCAACTGCCCGTCATTCGAAATCGTCCCCGCCCATAGCTTTGTGGATGCGGCGCAGCCATTTCTCGGCCATCATGGAAGTCATCATCTGTACGGAGGCGACCACCAACAAACTGAATCCAATGGCTACTACAATCTTCGGGATGAACACCGGGATCCAGGGATAGTCGTTGACCACTACGCTCTTCTGGTAATCGTCAATGACCTTATCCCACAGCTTCCACGACGTGATTGCCGACAGAAAGCACACGCCAGCCAGGGCGACCCAGTCAGAAATCGCTCTGATTCTTGGGCTCATCCGTGGCAACAACACGTCGATTCGCACGTGGGCGTCGGACCGAAGCGTGTATGCAAAAGCCCAGGTGGCGGCCATCGCCAATACGTAACCGCTCATCACGTCTCCGGCTGGGGCGTAGACCCAATCCAATTCTCGGGCTACTGCCTGGTATGTGATGAAAAATCCCAGCAGAAGCAATTGGAGGCCGCAGACGTACCCGAGGAACAAATACAGACGGTCAACTTTCCGAGCGGCCGCCCGGAGTCCCAACAATGCATATAGCGCCGGGGTTTTGCGTCCGGTGTAGGCTGACAAGCTTGTAGATGCCATCGTTACTGAGGCGATTTCAGATAGGGGGAACCCCGGTTCATCGAGACACTCTCCAACCCGCCTCTCCCGCCTTTATCGAAGCCTCGGCCCCTCTGCCCTCTCGGCCCGACCAACAGTTTGTGGGCGCACTAAGGCGGCTGAGGCTCCTCGCCCAGCCGCCTGGCTACACTCACAGGCAATCACCGGGAGCGCGGACCTTTGGTAATGGGAACTTTACCGATGGACCCGTCCTCGTTGATCCATATTCCAGTGTAGGCGCTCGTCTTCTCGTTGGCCGCATTGACGATTGCATCGTTCTTTCCGGGGTATCCAAGACGCTTCAGCCAACCGGGGATTACGTGTTCAGGCAGCACCACGGTCTGGATGTGTTCGACTATCTCTTCGGAGAAGGGAACGATCTCTAGGCCAAATTGCTGGTTGATTTGCACAGCAACGATGTTCTGAAACGGAGAAAGGCGCAGCCCTTCCAACTCAGCCTTGGCGCCTTCTTCGATGATAATTTGCTGCAAGTCCTCCGGAATCTCATTCCAAACGTCCTTGTTAATTACGTTGTTTGTGTACCCGAAGCCAATGATCGGCCCGGCCATGTAATCAGCCACTTCGTACAACCGGTCGGGTATCGCCAGCAGCGGCCCCGTGGTGGCAAAGTCGATGTTGCCCAGTTGCAGCGCCACGTATGACTGGCCCGGCCCCAGGAATACGGGCTCGCCCCCCATGCCGGCAATAAAGTCAGACATTGCGGCCCCGTGGGAGCTGATCTTCACGTCCTTGAAGTCCGCCACCGTCTGAAAGGGCTTGTTTCCGAAGAACCACTGGTCGGAACCCGCAAACCAGTTTCGGTTCAACACATGGCTGCCGTCGGTGGCTTCGAGAATAATCTGGTCTACGTCCTCAGCTACTGCGGTCAGAATCGAATAAGAGGTCTCCCAATCGGTGGATATGCCCCACATGGCCTGTATCTCAAGGGGCGGCAGGGCGCCGGCCACGTAGCCGGCATAGATGTTCGCCATGTCCAGCGTACCGTCGCCGACCTGGTCCAGAGTGTCCGGTCCGTCCAGCCCCAGCTCCGGGAAGGAAACCACCGACAGTTTTACCTGGCCGTTGGTCCTCTTGGCCAGGTTAGGGGCCAAGTAGGCTTGAATCAACACGCACGTGGGCAGGGTGCGGGTAATGCAGGCGTGCTGAATCTCGATGCTCTCGCCGGATGAAGTCATCTCCGTCGGGTTGGTGAGGTTGGCTTTCTGTATCAACCCCTGGTAGTAGTCGCTGGTGTAGATGAACATGTGGCTGGCGAGGCCCAACTCCGGAACGCCGAACAACGCCATCTGGGACATTTGGGTGTACAACGCTTCAGGGATCAGGAACATCAGGCCCTCGTGGGGCGGCGGTCCGATCAGCTGCATGGCGTCTCCGACGAAGATGGCCCCTGGCCCTCCTGCGTGCTCCGCGGCGTATTCGACCAGCGCTTTTTCCTCTGGAGACATGGCCGGGGGTTCCGTGGCGGCCGGCTCTTTGGTCTCACCCGCGGCCGGGGGAGTCGTGGCGGCGGGAGCGGGAGTGTCAGTAGGAAAAGGAGTGGGTGTAGGGACTGTCGTAGCGGTAGGTACGGGCGTGTCGGTGGGATCCGGGTCGCCTCCGCAGGCGCCCAATCCCAAGGCCAACGCTAGGGATGCTATGACGACAACTATGACACGGATAAACCGACTTTTCATTATGTACCTATACTTATCTCAACCTTCGGAGATATTGCCATGAAAATGGACGGCGCCTGCCCCTTCTCCCCTGGCGGGGACCTTTGCATAACCTCCGTCTTTCCGGCGGAGGCCGGAATCCAGCGTCTTGCCCGAAGCTGGGGAACGCCCTCACCCCAACCCTCTCCCAAAAGGAGAGGGGGTTACGCAAAGGTCCCCCTGGCGAGAGAAGGTTGGGATGAGGGGGAGTCTATGACTGCCGCCTTGCTGCACCGCTATTTTCATCGCCCTCATATGGCCTTGCGAAGGCCATAGTGATTCCGACTGACCGGACGAATTGTAATAACTTGGCGGCGTATAGGTCAATCATGATATGCCCGGACAGCGTTCACTTAGCCGCTGCAACATGCGCCTATCCGCTAGTCTGTCGAGGGTGAGTCAAGCGTAGCGGCAAAGCCTCGTTCCACCCGGCCTGCCAGGAGCATGGCGCCGACCACTGCCAGCCAAACAAAGAAGGCCGCCCCGCTGAGGGGGTGTATGACGGTTGCCGCATTCACCCAGATGAACTGCATCGCGACCCCGATGACGGCAGATGCGGGCGAGATGAACCTTAAAGTCCCGCCGGCCTTCCACTGGGGCCATGCCGCAACAACCAGCCCCAGTCCTGCCGCCGCAAACCCTATCTTTCCGGTCAGCCACCGGATATAGACTATCGTCTCGGTTGAGCCGGTGATGGCGGGACCGGGCGCCTCGGACACCGACACCGCCAACACAACCGCGCACACGCCTGACAAGGCCGTGGATATGCCCGATGCGCCAAATAAGGCCGGTACAAGCGGCGTACCCAGCCGCTCTCGAATGGTCCAGACCCTCAACAGGAACCACGCTCCGGCTATCAACGTGATGCCTGAGACCAATCGCGCCGCGCCCCCGACGCCGTAGAGACCTCTGCTTTCCGAGATGGCAGACAGGGATTCTGCAAGCGTGGATTGATCGGCGTCGGCGGAGAGCCGAGCGACCACCGACACAATGGTGGCTGCCGCAGTCAGCAGCAGAAACGCCCCCGCTTTCCGAGCCGCGGAATCCGTCGGTCGACCGGTCATGCCCATGATGGTAGGCGAAACCTTGGTTGATGTGAAGTCCGCATATTGTCGAAGGCCCTCTACCTTGGCAGGGTCGTGAGCCACCTCCACAATCCTGAGGATGATTGCCTTGACTGCCTATTCGATAAGTTTATGAGAGCTATCGGAGGTTCCGGGGAGACAGGTCGGACACTATAACAGCCGTCGCCGGATTCATGCGAAAGCCGGAATCAAGGGATTTGGTGAGCAAGGCCACCGCTCTTATTGAAGCCGCCCGCTAAAGAAATCGCCCCCAGCAGACGACGGCGCCGTCTATGCGCCGCCCCCTCGGGACGCCGGGGACCCGGCATGTCGTCAGAAGGTCTCGGCGTCCGGGCCGAACCACTTCTTGATGAGCGCATTCAACGAGCCGTCTTCTTTCATGGCCTCGATGGCCCGGTCCAGATTGTCCTTCAACTTGCTGTCACCCTCACGGACGCCGACCCCGACGCCGGAGTCAAGCGTCACCTCGGGGCCGACTAGAGTCAGACGTCCACCGCTCTCCGCCACGCTGCCTCGGGCGAACTCTCGGTCCACCAGCGCAGCATCCGCCTCGCCGCTCAGAACGGCCGAAACGAGCTCTTCCGCCAATCCGAACTCCAGCAGCGTCGCTCCGGATTCGGACAGGTGGCTGGCTTGGACGGTGGCCTCCTGGGCCGCCACTTTGCCGTTGACCGCCTCGTCCCCGGCGCCGGCCAGTGCAACATACACCGACGGGCTGGGAGGGAGGTACGGCTGCGTGAAATCGATAATCTCGTCCCGCTGATCGGTGATGCTCATCCCGGCGAGTACGGCGTCGTAGTCGCCCGCCGCCAGGTTGGCTATGATGCTGTCCCATTCGTTGATCACCCACGTGCACTCTAGATTGGCCCGCCGACACAGCTCATCACCCAACTCCCGCTCGAACCCGTCAACTTCGCCGTCATCGTTGATGAAGTTGTAAGGGGGATATGCCCCGTCCGTCCCCATCCGGACCGCATCGGGCCCTCCGGCGCACGACAGGAGGACAGCGAGTAGGACTGCAGTGGTGAATATAGGTTTGAACATATTCAAGCTTTAGCCGACGGGTCTGAAGCGGGTTCACCCAGCAGCGTTATGGGAACTGCTGGATAGCGGAACCGCTCGTCCCCTGCTTCTCCAAGGTTGGAGTAATCTCGCCTGAGCAAGTCATAAGAGCCCCATTATAGCAAATAGCAAGAGCCTGATTTTATGTAGCTTGGTGGGCCTGATTGGACGGTAGGCAGAACCGTCTTCGAAATGTGGCTGGGCAGCCTGTGAGGACCTAAGGCTAGATACTTGACACGTACGTTCGTCTGCGGTTTCAACAGTTGACGCGCCCAGTCCTGAAATTACTTGGGCTCGTTGGGTTTGCCGGAGGGGTAATCGGTAAGCTTTGCCGCTATCCAAACGCTTGCCGAGGCGTGAGTACACGAAGCCAGTGTTGGGGTCGATTATACACCGACCGATCATTGTAGAGGCACCACGGACCATCTGTAGATGAGCGCCGGGCTCCAGGCAAAACATGCGACCGCCAATTACAATTCGGGAAACTTGAGCAGATCCCGGCCCATCAGTCGCTCCCATGCCCGCTTGCAGTCCCTGGCGAAGGTCTCAAATCGGTTGTATCCCCAGTCCCGGTCTTGACTGTGATTCCACTTATCCATCAGAGCAGTCCAGGTTGTGCCCTCGGGTTTGTGGCCACCGTAGAACTCAGCCAGCCTCAGGTGCTTCTCGCTCATCGAGCGATACCGGGCTCCAATCAAGGGAGCTCGAAGCTTCTTGTACCGCTCCGCAACCTCTTCTGGTGTGAGAGTCGGATCGATCTCCATGTTAATGCGACTCGAGATAGGCTGGCTGAACGCCATACGAACCCCACCTCGCAAGCTGGACAACAGAGGACTTATGTCCGTCAAAACGAATGTGGTAGCCTGAGCTTCCTTCCATGTATAGCGACGTGCCAGCGCTTTGCTCACCGCCCTGAGTCTGTCCAGCGTGCCCCCGTGCTTCACGGGAAGCCTTCGGATCCACTGATCGTCAGGTGATGTGTAAGAGAGCAGTTCCATCTCAATCTGAGTCGCGGAGGTAGTTTCCGAAATGGCCAGCAACGGTTCTGTAATGATGCGGCCATTACGTCTAACAAGTTCGTAACCATCGGGAATGGGAACTCTGAGGTAGCGAGACGCCGGACCGTCCTCCATAGCTTGCCTCGTAATCCACTCAACAACCTCTTGAGGCTTGAGTAGGCCTTCAGTCAGGTGTTGCTGCCTAAAGGTGATCACGCTTTTCTCAGTCGCGGCTTGGCGAGCAGTCAAGTCTGAGAGTATCTGAAGTCTAATCTGCCGGAGGCCAGAATCAACAGCACTCTCTGGCGGCTGGTGCAGACGCCCCGGGATGCGGTTGAATTCACGGTACTTCTCTTCGAGATAGTCAATCTCGGCAGTTTCCTCCAATACTTCTCGCACATAGTCTTCGTCCACCAGACGATCCCATACTTCCTCTTTAGTTCCATGGCCAAGTCTGCGCGCGAGTGCCGCCTGGATTTCGTCGTGGGTGCGATATCTCATGTTACCATCTACCTAACATGCTAGGGGCTCTCTGTTAGGATATCACTGTCGGATGCTAGCAACAATGTTAGGAGTGAGGAGCGGCATGAAACGTAACCAGGAGCTTTGCATTCAAATCATGAAGATCTCTCGAGCAGCTGAAGGCTTAATGCCTAGGCTGTCGTATAGAGACTTCGATGGCATCACCGTCGATGAATTCTTCGAGCACTGCAAGCTACTCGACGACGAAGGGCTTGTTGAGGCTCATCTGGCTTTCGGCGGAGTGGCTCACATTAGACTGACACCGCGAGGCCACAACTCCTTGGATGCCCTGGACCAAGAACACGTCCGTCGCAGCCGCAAGCTGGGGTTTTGATCATGGCTTCGCTAGAATCGTCACCTTCTACTTCTCGAAGGTGAGCTTCCGCCTGTAGAGGGGTGGCGACCAATGCTGCCGCCTCTGGCGTATGCCCCTTTGGCCCGCCAGTTCATCGACTTTCAGATTGGTCTTTGTGAATGTCGTGCAGACCGTCAGCGAAGGCGGGACATCTTGAGGTAGAAAACCCGAGAGCCTGGGAGTCGATATATGGAGGTCAATAGTACTGGAGCACCGACAAAGCGCAGCAGAGATCGCCCTGAACGGCGGAGTTCGCAGTACGGTACGTCTTGGTGGTCCAGGGGGGACTCGAACGTATTCCAAGCAACGGTTATTCTCGAAACTTTGCCGCTTCTGAGGGGCGGGAACGGGGGGTTGGCAGCGGGAACGCGCCGGGTTGAAGGGAAACCGGTCCGCGTCGCATCCGCATTAGCGGCCGCGGAATAGACAGGTTATCTCTTTGCCTGCGTCGTCACCTTACCGGAAGCGTTGACTATCAGTTCTGCGGCGTCCTGAACGGTTATCGCCCCCATGTTCAACACCATATGGTAATTGCTGGGGTCCAGTTGGTGGGACTTGAAGAACCTTCGGAAGTAGGCGGTCATGGCCTTGTCCATGTCGGCGATGTACTTCTCCGCCTCTTTGAAAGTGAAGCCTTCACGGTTCATTATGACGTCCATGCGCGTCTCCATTGGCGCCGTAAGGCCTACGTGCATCACACCGGGCGCGTCCTTTAGGATCATGTTCGAGCCGCGTCCGTTTATCACCACGTTCCCTGATTGTGCCAAGTCGTGTATCACAGACTGGGTTGCGTCGATGAATTGCTGGTCGTGCAGCCTGATCGCGGCGGTGTGAGGCTCCGGGGCCAAGTCCGTGTACTCCTCCGACGGAAGGTACTCCATACCCGGCCCGAAGTATGGCTCTCCTCCGGCTCCCGACATGGCCGAACGTTCGAGCATGGTCCGGAGGAACATTGCCAGCTTCTCCCGAAAAGCAGCGGGTTGGCGTTCCTTTATCTCTAGCACCTGCACCGACGCTCCGATGCGCTTGGCCGCTTCTGCAAGCACCAGCCGGTCCACGTAGTCGAAGTCGAGGAGCCTGGCGACCTCGAGCCCGACCTCTCTGCCGCCTGCTCCCATGGGGCCGTTCAGAGTTACTGCCGCCATCTGTCCCTACCCGCTAGACTCTGGTCGATTGATCGTGAGCCTCCTTGACACACCTGAGACTCACTCTAAGGATAGTGTATGAGAGTCTCAAAGATGCTGTCAACATTGTGCTTTTATGCACGATTCGCCAACGGTCTGTGAGCGACGGTCCGAATCCGCCTCTTGTACAAGAGGACTACACTCGGTTGACCGGGCTTTGGGCCTCTCATATAATTGGGCCAGCAATTCCCAGGTCACAGGTCAACTCCCCGATGCGGTTCTAAGGAGACGCCATGCAGCAAGAAGCAGTGCTCCATCCCATGGCCATCATCAACGAGCTGAAGGCCAACAACGTCACCCACGTGGTCTGGCTTCCCGACAGCGAGACCAACTTCATGTTCCACCAGCTGACCGCCGAACCCACCCTCGACCTGGTCCCCGTCTGCCGGGAGGGCGAGACCATGGCCATAGCCGCCGGTCTTTGGGCCGGCGGAAAGAAGCCCGTGGCCCTGATTCAGAACACGGGCGTGTTAGAGTCGGGGGACTCCATTCGTGGGTTGGGCCTCGACGTAGGCCAGCCGCTGGTGATGCTTATCGGATACCGGGGATGGGACAGGCATGGCCTCACCCGTGATTCCGCCGGAAAATACATCGAGCACATCCTACATGCGTGGGGCCTGGAGTACTACTTGGTGGAGGTGGACGACGACGCACCGCGCATATCTCTGGCGTTCCAACGGGCCGAGGAGACTTCTAAACCCGTGTCGGTGCTCCTGGGAACGGAGTTCGGAGCTTAAGGGGCCAGCAGACCCAGCGGCAGCATTCGGGGCGACGCAACAGCAGGGGAGATTTCATGATTAAGAACGAGGACGCCGCCAGGATCATAGACGAGCACAGACAAGACGGCATCGTGGTCGCCACGATGAACGCAGGCAACATGAACTTCGGGCTCGCCGCCGTCAGCAAGAATCAGGAGTTGGACCTTCCCTTATCCGGGTGCATGGGCAAGGCGTCGTCCATGGGATTGGGAATGGCCCTGGCCCAACCCGACCGGAAGGTAATCGTTTTGGACGGGGACGGCAGCCTGCTTATGAACCTTGGAACCCTGGTGACCATAGGCAACAAGGCCCCTGAGAACCTCTACCATTTCGTTTTCGACAACGGAGTCTATGCCGTAACGGGAGGCCAGCCGACTCCGCTTGAAGGCTCGGGCAACTACGTGGAGATGGCCTCCGGCGCCGGCTACGCCGCCGTCTACGACTTCGAGGACACCGAGGACCTGGCAACCGGCATCGGCGAGGTTCTGAAAGAGAAGGGCCCGGTCTTTGTCAGGTTGAGGATCGAACCCCAGATTGAGAACACCCCTGTCCAGTTCCGGGCCAGGCCCACGAGGAGCACAACTTCGGCGTCCAGAGAGTTCCGTCAACGATTCTCCTCCTGAGCCTGTCGAAGGGTGACCTGATGGGTCCTGCCGGTCTCCTCGGCCAGGCGCTTGGGCTGGGAGCGTTCGTTGGCGGATTCCTTCTGTTGGGCCGAGGCGTCATCGACTCCAACATTACGCTGGGGATTGTAGGGGCGCTGCTCATTCCGGCGGGCATGTGGATAATGGTCAGCAACAGACGGGGACGTTGACTGCGAGGGCTTAGCCGTTGGCGACTTCCGAAAATGCCGTAAGAGCGAGTCAAGCTCTGCAAGCCATACAAGACAAGCGGGGCGACTCCCTGGTGGTTTCCGCAGGGCCGCCCCTGGCAGGGTGGTCCGCGGTCTCCCAGCGCAGGGACCTGGACATAGACTTGACGGACTGCGTCGGGCGCGCTCCGGCCCTCGCGTTGGGGCTGGCTTTAGCCCAACCTCAACGCAAGGTGTTGGCCCTGGACTCTGACAGCTCCCTCCGGACCAGTTTAGACACCCTGACCACAGTCGGCTCGGCGGGAGCGGAAAACCTGGTCCATTTCCTTCTCTGCGATTCCGACGACCGGTCCACGGGGGGGCGTTCCATCCCCGGTCTGGGCAAGATAGACTTTTCCGCCCTTGCGCAAAACGGGGGCTATAACGCCGTCTTCAGCTTCGACAGCCTGGAGGACCTGGTCCTGGGCATACCGGAGGTGATGGAGGCGCCGGGGCCAGCCTTCGTGAGCATCAGAGTCTTCTACGACTCCGAAGCCACTGACCATTCCAGGGTTGGAAACACGAGGGACTCCCTGCGAAACGTTAAGGCAGTCCTCGGCTCCGGCCCATCGGACGCCGTATAAATCCTGGGTAAAGCGAGGAGATATATGCCGCGCATCGGACTTCGGTTGGACACCAGCGCTCCGCTGGAACCCTCGGAATTGACGGACCTGGCCCGCCGGGCTGAAGAACGAGGCTACGAGTCGGTGTGGATTCCCGAGGGAAACGGACGTGACTGCACGACCCAGCTGGCGGCCATCGGCGCAGTCACCAATCGCATCAACCTGGGAACGGGAATCCTGCCCGTGTTCACTCGCACGGCGACTCTTCTGGCCATGACTGCAGGGGGCGTGGACGCCATATCCCAGGGCCGGTTCATACTGGGCCTGGGCACAGGACACAAGAACTCCGTGGAGCAGACCCAAGGGACGGCGTTTGAACGGCCCGTCACACGGCTCAAGGAGACGGTCCAAGCGGTTAGGAGCCTAATGCGCGGGGAGACGGTCGACTTGGAAGGGCGGGCGTTCAGCCTGAAGGGATCGTCTCTCGGCTTCAAGCCCTTCAGGGCCGACATTCCCATCTACCTGGCCGCTCTGGGGCCGAAGATGATGGAGCTGGCGGGCGAGGTGGCCGACGGAGCGCTTATGACGTGGGCCAACCCCGACTACCTCAAGGTTGCCAAGGAGCATATCGCCATAGGAGCGAAGCGGGCGGGCCGAAACCCGGACGACATTGACCTGGCCTGCTATGTGCGGGTGGCGGTGGAAGAGGACATGGACCTGCTCAGACCCACTCTGCAGGTGGAGATCGCCCGCTATTGCAGCCGGCCCTTCTACCGGGCCTACTTCCGGCAGGCCGGGTTTCAGGATGAGTCGGACGCCATCTCAAACGCCTGGGCCAGGGGAGACCCCAAGGCCGCGGCGGCGGCAGTAACCGACCAGATGGCCCGGAGTCTGAGCGTCTTCGGCTCGCCGGAGCAGTGCCGGGCTGAGGTGGAGCGGCGCCGCTCCATGGGAATCGACCAGCCCATCGTGGGACCATACGTATACAAGCAAGACGACCCCATGTCCTGCTTCAGGGGTGTAGTGGAGGCCTTCTCCGGCTAGGCCGCCTGTATTGACATCCCGATGAGGCTAACCCAAAATGGCCCAGATTCGAGGGATGAATTCCTGCGAAAGCAGGCATGACCACAGCTAAAGGAGGCCCGATGACTCAGCAGCCTACAACCTACATTACCCCTGAGCTTCAGGCCCAGGTCGGCGTCGAGCGAGACCGGAGGGTCTCCCCGCCCGTTGAGATGGGGGAAATCCGCCGCTGGGCCATCGCCGTCTACTGGCCCGAAAGGCCTCCTCCCATCTACTGGGACGCCGAATACGCCACGAACACCCGGTGGGGAGGCGTTATCGCTCCCCCGGACTTCAACCCCTTCACGTGGCCGATTGACGAGGAGGGGTTCAACAATAGGGTGGAGCACTGGCGGCGTCAGACCAAAAGGGACTCCAGCACCGACGACGTGGGCAGCACGCCGGGCAACCGGGTGCTCAACGGCGGCAGCAACACCGAATACTTCAACCCCATCCGCCCCGGCGACGTGATAACCACCGTGACCAAACTCGCCTCTATGGACGAACGCCAGGGGTCCAAGACGGGGCTTATGCTCTTCATGTTCAGCGAAGAGCGATGGACCAACCAGAAGGATGAGCTCATCAAGATCAACACCCGCACCACCATCTGGTACTGACGGGCCAGCGGGAACAAACCAAAGGAGGCTCAAGAGTGGCGGTCAACTATGAAGTGAAGCTCTACTGGGACGACGTCGAGGAAGGCCAGGAGGTCCCCGATTTCTCCCGGGAAACGGACCTCATGAACTGGAACCGCTTTGCCGCAGTCAACGACGAATTCCTGTACATCCACATGGACGACGGCGCGGCGCAGAAGGCCAACCAGCCCGGCGTTTTCGGCATGGGCAACGTGCGCTGGGCCTACATGCACAACATGCTCGGCCGGTGGATAGGGGACAGCGGCTTCATAAAGATGTTCCAGACCCAGTACAGGGGCATGAACTTCTATGGAGACGTGCTGACCGCCAAGGGCAAGGTGACCCGGAAGTATGAAGAGGACGGCGACTACAGGCTGGACCTAGACGTGTGGGTGGAGAACCAGAAGAACGAAAACACCTGCCCCAGCAAGGCCACCGTGTCCCTCCCCAAGCGCTAAGGAAGTCGATTTGGCCCCTCAAGACGCTAGGCTTAGGGAGTATGTAAGATATCTAAACGGTTGATCAGCATTGTCGTGCACAGGTTTTCTTTTTAGTGGCTAGTGTGCCATACTAAAATCACGTGCACTAGAATCTATCGCATAACTGGAATAATATGTCGTTCCCTCCAAGTTCGCGTGAAATCTATGCCATCAATCCCCTGAACCAGGTTATTTGCCAATTACGATACCCGGCTATACTGGCGATATCCACTACCAGCCCCGCTCAATTTCAAGACGCTATAAGGGTCAAATATCCTTGGTATGAAGAACAGAAGGGTGCCAGTACCCTGCCTCCTATCGACTTGCCGAAAGAAGTCTCCCAGTTACTCGCCTCAGCCCCTTTCTCCACTACGACCTCTTTACCGGAGCATCATTTCTTGATAGAGGCCAAGACCAGGCGTATCTCATTGACTCGCGAATTCATTGCAGTGACTGAACACCAATATAGCCGTTGGGAAGACTTCCGAAACGAGGTCAAATTGGCAGAACAAGTATTACGTGAGACCTATAGTCCTGCGTTTTACAATCGTGTAGGGTTGCGGTACGTAGACGTGCTAGTTCGGGACGATTTTCGGTTGTCAGACTCTCCTTGGTCTGAGCTGTTGAGCCCGTCGTTCATAGGCATACTGGGTGACAATGACCTTGCTGACGATGTGCAAGAGTTGAACGGAGAGTCGCTATTGCGAATTCCTGACGTGGACAATGGGCAGGTGCTATTAAAACACGGCTTAGTTAGGATACAGGAGAGCAATCAACAGGCGTATCTGATTGACGCTGATTTCTACACGAATCGGAGGAGTGAACCGGATGATGTCTTCGACGCATTGGACAAATTCAACAGATGGGCAGGACGTCTTTTCCGGTGGGCTACAACCGAAAAATTACGAACTGCTCTTGGGCCGACCCAAATTTGATTCCGGTCAACTAGTCAATAGAACCTACACTACCACTTTTCGCGCTATATTGACTTCTCCCCGGGGCCGTACTTCCTTCGGCATTGAAGGTGATGATGAGTATTCGTTGAAGCGTATCTGCACCTGTCTAGCTGCGTTATTTATGCCTGAGGACGGAGTCGATGAAAACTTCGAATCAACGATGGATAGGCTCCAATATCATCTTGAACAAGCATCTCTGCCAGTGACCCCACGGACTTCTCTACCCACTCAGATTACAGGCTCGCTAAGTAGGGTCAAGTCTAGGCCTGAGTTCATCCTTTCCGATTTATAGAAGTGGGTATTGCGTTTCATCGCTCCGAGCCCCAATCGCGGTTGTTGCAAGGGGAAATCCTATCCGGACTTCAGGAACTCCAGCCCGAGCATCCAGGTACACGGATCTTTGTGGATCAGCCCCCAATTAGATTCGCATTGGTAAACCATCCAACGTTTGTCATTCTCACGCCTGATTGTGACTTGTTGTCGGATTACTCAGCTAGGCAAGGGAATTCGCCCGTTGATGCAAAAATCCAGTCTCAGTTATTGCAGCATGTCCAGTGTTGCGAAGTGTACGAAGAAAACGAGATTAGACAACCCCGCCAGCTCACCAGTGAATTGTGGAAGCGAGTAAAGCAAAATCAAGACGAACGGTATCACCACATACCGTCTGGGAAACTAGAGGGGGAAGAAGAGAAAGGACATCCCGATCTCTTTTTAGACTTCAAACAAATGTTTTCAGTGCTTACCGAGTTCTTGTACGAATCCATTAGGACCCACCAAGTGAAACGCCAAGGTGTCATTCCACCGATTTGGATTCACTCTCTTATACAACGATATTTTGCGTTCCACAGTAGGGTTGGTGTGCCAGACCCCAGCGATGAACTTAGGCAGCAGCCCAAAGCAGGCACCGACCCATAGCACTTGACGAAAGTATACAAAAGAAGAGTGGCGACTATTGCTCTGACGACACTCGTTCCGGCTTCTTAAGTTCGCTGAACCGCCAGCACAGCAACCCTAGTCTAACTCACTAGCCCCGGCAGTAGCGTTCGAGGTGGGGATACATAGGCATTGCGAGTAAGTCGATGGCGGACCCGACCGGATTCGAACCGGCGATCTCTGCCTTGACAGGGCAGTGTGTTAGGCCAGCTACACCACGGGTCCGTGTCTTGAAGGGGTGGACCTGAACAGTAAGGCGCCCCTATGGCCTACTTGAAGCCTTATGGCTACTAGAAGATTGTAAGCGCACGACGCCCCAGCGTCAACGGCGGGGCGACGTCCCTTCCGAATCATTCGATTATTCACCCTCACCCCAACCCTCTCCCGTCAAGGGCGAGGGGGCAATGTCCCTTCTCCACTGGAGGGAGAAGGTTAGAGCCTGCCCTGAACTTGCCTAAGGTATGAGGGGGACCACACCTCGTTCGGCCTGAGCCTATCTAAGGGTCGCCTCCGCCCCCAGAGTTCCTGGATTCCGGCCTCCGCCGGAAAGACGGGGTGGGGACACGAGAGGGCGGAAAGACCGGGAGGGGCGGGGCGGCGCTTGACCCTCTTCTCCTGGGGCGCCAGAATGGGCATTGGTTTGTTTATCGTTGGGCCGTCATCAGGCTGACAGCCTATTCAGGAGGAAGATATGAAGCTCGGAGTTGTCTTTCCCCAGACCGAGATAGGGACCGATCCCGTGGCCGTGCGGGACTATGCACAGGCGGCGGAAGACCTGGGGTTCGATCACCTCATAGTGTATGACCACGTCCTGGGCGCCGACGGCTCCCATCACACCGATCTGACAGGTCCCTACAGACTTGAGCACATGTTCCATGAACCATTCGTTGTATTCGGATACATGGCAGCTTTGACCAGCCGCATAGAGTTCGTCACCGCAGTCATCATCATCGGCCAACGGCAGACGGCCCTGGCGGCCAAGCAGGCGGCGGAGGTGGACGTGCTCAGCGGCGGCAGGCTCAGGCTGGGGCTTGGGACCGGATGGAACCACGTGGAGTATGAGGCCCTCGGTGAGAACTTCAAGGACCGGGGCAAGCGCAGCGAGGAGCAGATAGAGCTTATGCGCGAGCTTTGGACCACGGAAGTATTAGACTTCGACGGCAAATGGCACAAGGTCACCAAGGCCGGGATCAACCCGCGGCCCGTGCAGCAGCCCATACCCATCTGGCTGGGAGGCGGCCGCGAGGCAGCCCCGGGCAATAGGGGCGAGCGCGTCCTGGAGCGGGTCGGGCGCATGGCCGACGGGTTCTTCCCCATGTGGCCGCCGGACCGGGCGAGGGAAGGCCTGGAGCGGGTGTGGAACTACGCCAGGGAGGCGGGGCGGGACCCTGCGTCCATCGGAATCGAGGGCAGGGTCAATCACTTCGACGGCATCGACCAGTGCGTGAGCGGGAGTCAGGCATGGAAGGACCTGGGCGCCACTCACATCTCCATCAACACCATGAACGCGGGCCACAAGACCGTCCAGGACCACATCAACGCTGTCCGCGACTATAAGGAAGCCGTGAAGGGGGTAGTGTAAATGAAAGTCGTGCAACTCTACACGGGCGACGACGGCGAGTCCCACTTTGAGGACCTCCCTCTGGAGGAGTTCCACAAGATAGTAGCCAGACAGACAGAGGGCGAAATACGTTTTGTGCAACGCGATCCCGATTTCTACAGCGACTGGCACACCGCCCCGAGACGCCAGTACACCTTATTCCTCCAGGGCGAGTGGCAGGTGGAGTGCGCCGACGGCGCCGTCAGGCGGTTTTTCCCGGGTGACGTCATCGTGGCGGAGGACATGACGGGCCACGGCCACATCATGCGGGGCGTCGGACGGGCGGACCGCTGCCTGGTGGCCATACCCCTCGCCGACCCGGAATAACCCACGCATTCGCCAGAGCATTCGAAGGACGGGCCTTGCATCAAAGCAGGCCCCACTTGAGAAAAAGGCCATATTCAGGAGGAAAACATGCCTGAAATAAAGCACCTGGTGACCGGATTCCACGTGAACACCGACCAGGGCGCTCTTGCCCTGTGCACCATAGTTCTGATACAGGGGGAGAAGAACTACCTGGTGGACGTGGGATTCAAAGGAAGGGCTGACCTGCTCAAGTCGTCGCTGGCGGAGGCCGGACTGGGAGTCGATGACATCGACGGGATCATATTGACCCACTCCCACTGGGACCACAGCCAGAACACCGACGTGTTCCCGAACGCTCAAATCATGATTCACCCCAAGGAGCTGGAGTATGCCGAGGCGCCCAAGAAGGGGGACTACGCCACCCCGCGCTACTTCTTAAACACGCTGCAAGGCAGGGACGTGAAGGAAGTGGTGGAGGGCCAGGAAATCGAGCCGGGAATAACCGTGTTGGACACACCGGGCCACACCAGGGGCCACATCAGTGTGATGGTGGACACCTCATGCGGCAAGATAGCCGTGGCCGGCGACGCTCTTCCCATGGCGGCGTCGGTGTTCACCAAGGAACCTATGATCGCCTTCTGGGACAAGAAAGAGGCCGCCGACAGTATAAACAAGCTGATTGACTCTTCCAGGTACTTCTACCCCGGCCACGACCGGGCCTTCGAGATAAAGGCGGGGGACGTCATCGAGTATTTCAGCGGCGCGGAGTACATCACGCTGCAAACGCGCCACCGGGGAATCGGCGACGTGACCGTTAAGGTTGCGCCCGACGCTCCGCAGCCCCTGAGAGTCCTGGAAGAGGAGTGGACGCCTCCAAGAAAGTAGTCCCGACCGGTGACCACCCTCACCCGTCAAAGGGCGAGGGAGCATGACAATGGGAGAAACGCCGATGCCTGATGGATTCGTGAAAGCCGCGAGCTCTGACGCCCTCCCGCCCGGGGCGATGATCGCTGTAGAGATCAACGGCGAGGGCGTCCTTCTGGTCAACCTGGAAGGGGCGTATTACGCCCTGAGCGAAGAATGCACCCATGCTTTCGGCAGGCTTTCCATGGGAATTCTCAAGGGCGACGAGGTCAAGTGCCCGTCCCATGACGCCTGGTTCAACCTGAAGACCGGCGATGCTGTGACTCGCCCCGCGATATATCCCCTGGTCCGGTATCAGGTGCTGGTGGAAGGCGGCGACATCCTGGTTGGCCCTCCAGTCTAACTTTCTTTCGTAGATTTCTCCGTTCGCCGTGAGCTTGTCGAACGGCCTGCGAATCATGGTCCGGCAACTCACCACGAACCGACTGCCCAGGCGACTCCCGAGAATCAAAAGACCCCGCTATGCACCGGCGGCTCGTTTACGGCGTCCAACGGGTGAGGATATAATAAATCCAAGCTCTCCGGCGGGGATGGGATAGAAAAACATTGACTCAGACTAGGTCAAAAGCGCCAGGCGAGAAGGCCGACCATCTTCATAGTCGGCTGGGCATCAGCGACGAGGAGATACGGGACTTCTATTGGAAGATGGCGTTGGCCCGCACCTTCGACGAGAGGGTCTGGGCACTGAACCGCCAGGGGCTGGTCCCAATCGCGGCCTCGGGCCAGGGCCAGGAAGGCGCCCAGCTGGGAAGCCTCCTGGCGGCCCATAAAGACGGAGACTGCTTCCTCTTCCCCTACTACCGTGACCTGGCCCTGAAGCTCTCCAACGGTCTTACGGTCTTGGAGACCATGCTCTCCTACACGGGCAGGCAGGGAGGCGCATACAGCGGAGGCCGCCAGTTCCCCCTCCAGGGCGCCCATCCCGAGGGCAAGCTCATCCAGCTTTCCAACGTCGTGGCTGCGGGGCTGACCCAGTCCGTGGGTTTCGCTCTTGGCTGCCGGATGCGAGGGGAAAACACGGTCATCCTGTCCTACTTCGGAGACGGCGCAACCAGTGAAGGCGAATGTCACGAGGCCATGAACTTCGCCGGAATTCACCGCCTTCCCGTCGTTTTCATCTGTGAGAACAACCGCTACGCCATATCGGTGCCCCAGTCCAAGCAGATGGCCGTCGCAGACATCGCATTCCGTGCGGAGGGCTACGGGCTGATGGGGCGCGTGGTGGACGGCATGGACTTCCTGACCGCGTTCGAGGCGACCAGGGACGCCATAGTCCACGCACGGAGTGAAGGTCCTGTTCTGCTGGAGATGAAGGTGGAACGGTTCATGCCCCACACGACCGACGACGACGACCGGCGGTATCGTCCCAAAGAGGAGGTGGAGTCGGTGCGTAGCCGGGACCCGCTCCATATTTTGCGAGATTATCTGTTGGAGTCCGGGTTGATGACGGCCTCACAGGATGAAGAGATTCAGGCCAAGGCCCTGGAACAGGTGGACCTGGCCACCGAAGAGGCGCTGGCCGCTCCTCTGCCGGACCCGTCCACCATCAACGACAACCTGTTTGCCCCGTAGCGCCTTCCCCACAGCGCGTTCAAGGAGAACATTGCCGGAAAAATCGGTCATAGAAGCGGTCAGGGAAGCCATTTTCGAGGAGATGGCGCGAGACCCCGACGTCTTTATCATAGGTGAGGACGTGGGCAAGCGCGGCGGCGTATTCCTGGCGTCCCAGGGGCTGATCGATCGGTTCGGCGAAGAGCGGGTCATCGACGCCCCGCTGGCCGAGGCGTCCATCGTGGGCATAGCCTTGGGGGCCTCCTACAAGGGCTTGCGCCCTATAGCGGAGATACAGTTCTCCGACTTTATCTGGCCCGCCGCCAATCAGCTCATCGGGGAAGCGGCCAGGGTGCACTATGGGACTAACGGCGCCGTCAACGCGCCTATGGTGGTGCGAGTCCCCTACGGGGGCGGCATCAGAGGGGGCCTCTTTCACTCCCAGAACGTCGAGTCCTATTTCTTCCACACGCCGGGACTGAAGGTGGTGGCGCCCTCCACTCCCTATGACGTGAAGGGACTGCTCAAGTCCTCCATAAGGGACAACAACCCGGTGGTGTTCTTCGAGCATAAGAAGACGTATAGACTTGTCAGGGGCGAGGTCCCTGACGGGGACTACGAGCTTCCCATCGGAAAGGCCGACGTAAAGCTGGAGGGCGGTAATATCAGTGTCATCAGCTACGGGTTGACGCTCCACTACTGCCTGGAAGCCGCAGAAGCTCTGAAATCCGAGGGCATCTCCGTAGAGGTTGTGGACCTGAGGACCCTGCGTCCCCTGGACACGGAGACCATCCTTGAGTCCGTTCGTAAGACCGGCAGGGCGCTGATCGTGCACGAAGACAATATTACCGGCGGAGTCGGCGCGGAAGTGGCCGCCGTTCTGGCGCAAGACGCCTTCGAATATCTGGATGCCCCGGTGAGGCGGCTGTGCGGACCGGATGTTCCCACGATGCCCTTTGCCGCCAGTCTGGAAGATGAATATATGCCCGGCACGGAAAAGATAGCGGCGGCTCTGCGTGAGTTGGCGGCTTACTAGAGACGTGTGTGAAGAGCCATGCCCCTGATTATTGATCTGCCGCAAGTCGGCGAGTCTGTGGTCGAAGGCATCATCGGCAAATGGCTCAAGCAGCCGGGCGAGACGGTTAGGAAGTATGACGCCCTGGTTGAAGTAGTCACGGACAAGGTGACTATGGAGGTCCCCTCCCCCGTGTCAGGCGTTATCGCCAGGCTGTTGGTGGAGGAGGGCGAAACCGTGCCCATGGGGGCGCCCATCCTGGAGATAGACACCAACGAGACGCCCGAACCCGTCCCTCCGACTCTGGTTGAGGCTGCGGCGCCCGATCAGCCCCGCCAAGCAGCGTCCACCACCGGGCGCTTGGTCAAGGACATCAAGCAAGTGGGCCCCACCGGCGGCGGGATCGTCGACAGCGCCGCCGGTTCCCAGGTTGACCAGCCTGACGAGTCCGAGGGTGGACGGCGGCGCTATTCCCCTGCCGTCAGGCGTCTGGCCCAAGAGCACAGCATCGACCTGACCCGTGTCCCTGGAACGGGAATGGGAGGGCGAGTCACCCGGGAGGACGTAGAGCGGTTCATCGAATCGGACGAGTCTTTCGAGGCGCCGCCGCCTATAGTCGAGACTTCCACGAGGGTTTCGGACCTTGTTGCCCGTGCGGTTTCACAGGATGACGCGGAGCTCCCCCTTACTCCCGTTCGGCGCCTCATAGCGCAGCACATGGTGAGGAGCGCTTCCGAGACCCCTCACGCCTGGACGATGGTGGAGGCGGACGTAACGGGCCTGGTCCGCTACAGGCAGTCCGTCCGGGAGAAGTTCGAGGCGCAAGAAGGAATGGCGCTTACGTATCTGCCCTTTTTCATCCATGCCCTGGTGGGGGCCTTGAAGGAGAACCCCAAGCTGAACTCGACGTGGGCCGACGACAAGATAGTCCTGAAGAAGCGTTTGAACGTGGGCATCGCGGTTGCGGCGCCTGAAGGGCTGATTGTGCCCGTCATTCACGACGCCGACGGCATGAGCATAACGGCCCTTGCCCGCGCGTCGCGAGACCTGACGGCCAGGGCCAGGGAAGGCAGGCTCGCCCTCGCCGACGTTCAGGGGGGGACCTTTACGCTGAACAACACGGGCGCCTTGGGCTCCATCGCGTCCCAACCCATCATCAATCATCCCCAGGCGGCTATCATGACCACCGAGGCGGTCCAGAAGCGGCCGGTTGTGGTGGGAGATGGAATAGCGATCAGGTCCTTGATGAACGTCTGCCTCTCCTTCGACCATCGAATCATCGACGGGGCTGAGTCCGGCTCGTTCCTCCAAGCCGTGAAGAGGCGTCTTGAAGCCATAGGGCCGGACACTCCCCTGACCTAGGAGACGCGTGCCGCCTTCTCCCGATTGCTCTGTAGTCAACCTTGGGCTTATGGACTACCTGGACGCCTGGGACCTCCAGGCGTCCCTGGCGCGGCAAGTCGTCGACGGGACGCGATGCAGCGTCCTGTTGCTTCTACAGCATCCCCACGTCTATACCATAGGCAGACGGGGAAGCCGGGACGAAATCTTGTTGGATGAGTCTGCGTTACAACGCTTGGGTGCGCCCGTCCACGAAGTGGACCGGGGCGGCCAAGTTGCCTATCATGGTCCCGGCCAGCTTGTGGCCTATCCCGTGCTGGACCTGCGGGGATGGGGCGGCCCGGTGAAGTACGTCCGGGCGCTTGAGAGGTCCATAATATCGACGTTGGGAGACTTCGGAGTGCAAGCCCAAACGTTGGAGGGGGTCACGGGCGTCTGGGCCGAGGGGCGGAAGATAGGCGCAATCGGCGTGAAAATAAGCAGAGGAGTCTGCTGGCACGGCCTTTCCGTAAACGTAAGCGCAGACCTTTCCTACTATGACCATATCGTGCCCTGCGGCATTCCAGACCTTGGCGTGACCTCGATGGAGGCTATCCTGGGAGATGTTCCCGACATAGAGGCGGTCGCATACAGCCTGTCGTACCGTCTGGGCGCCGAGCTTGGATTTCGCATGATTGCGTCCGACGAGACGGCGGAGGAGCTGTTGACCGGCTCGCCGCGGCCGGCCGTACGGAGCGGGAGCTAATGTTCATCGAGGTGGACGTCCAGGGTTTCCCCAACTCGCCCATGCCTTTGGTCCGCATGTTCGACGCTATGGAGGATCCCAGGCGGGTGACAAAGGTCGTGGCCTCTGACCCCCTGGGCGTCGAGCAGGAATGCCATGTCACGGGCTGGTCGGGAGACTCGGGGCCCTGTCCCGCCTATGGGGCGCTGGTTGAGGACTCAGGAGAGGGCGTGGCTATGCTGGTCTATGGCGGAGATGACGGGATTCGGCTGAGGCCCGCCGCTGTGGATGGAGACTGGGACCTGGATGACCCGCGCCAGTGGGGAGAGGCCTGCCTGCTTCTGGACAAAGACGTTCGGTTGTCGTGAGGACCGCCCGCTTGTCTGGACGCCGTCTCAGGGTGTTGGAGACGGCTGACGCAGGGTCACTTGAGGAACTGGGACACGGCGGCGTAGAAGTCCTCTCCGCATTCCAGGTGGGGGTAGTGGCCGCAACCTTCCATGACCTGAAGCCTTGACCCCGGTATCATCTTCTGGAACTCCTCGCCGTATACAGGAGGAGCCACTCCGTCTCCCGACCCCCAAACTATAAGCGTGGGCGACTTGATGCGGTGTGCCCTTCTCTTGAGTCCCCGCTCAGGTATGGGCCAGCTGAACTTGGCGATGGAGATAAGGGTCTTGGTGCGGTCCAGATCGAACTCGATCCGCTCTTCCGGGTCCTCGGGTGTGGCCGTCGCTTCCTTAGCGGCTTCAGAGTTCGAGTCGAACCAGTAGTTCTGGGCCCTTTCGTCGGGAGTGAATATGAAGAAGTCAGCCATGGGCTTCTCATCCAGCCAGACGCCGAAGGGGGAGATCAGCGCCAGTTTTCTGATCCGGGCAGGTATGTGGGCCGCCAGCTCAGCGGCGACCATGCCGCCGTAGGAGTGGCCCACCAGGTCCACCTTGTCCACTCCGAGGGCGTCCAGGAACTCCTCATAGAAGAGCACGAGGTCCCAGACATCCTCCAATTCCTGCAGCCCGGTGGAGTTTCCCACGCCCGGCTGTCGGGGGGCGTAGACGCGGCGGTCTTTGGACAGCTGCTCCAGGTTGGAGTCCCAGCGGCTGAGGCCCTCCACCCCGTGTAGAAACACCAGCGGTTCCCCGGTCCCGCCCTCTAGGACTGAGACCTCTATCTTTCCGTTGCGTACCGACACCATGCGCTCTTGGTGGTGCGCCATCTACATGCCTCCGGTATGTTGGGGGTGAGTTTGCCGTTAGACTACGGGTTGGAGCCTGTCGGGCACCGACTGGGGCCACCAGGGGTCGTCGTATTCTTCCCAGATGTCCTTGAGTCCGGGCATGACCTCTTTGGCGAACATCTCCATGTTCTTCATGGCCTGGTGCCTGGGCATGCTGCCAACCTGGAGCAGCACCATGAGATGGCCTATCCGGAGCTCTTTTATGCTCTCTCTCAGCTGGTCCCTGACAGTCGCCGGGCTCCCGGCGATTACGTAACCTGCGTCTTTGTAGTCCTGCCAGGTTTCCACTTTCTTGAGCTGGGCCTGCTCATCCCGCAGGTCCCTCGCCGCGGACGCCCTCAGAGTCTCTATTGACCGGTATCCCGGGGCGTTGAACTGCGGGTAGATGTGGATCATCTTCTCATAGAAGTATTTGACGTGCTCGAAATATTCGGCCTCGGCCCGCTCGTCGGTCTCCGAAACTCCCACCATCTGGAGGAAACCCATGCGGTAGGGGTTGTCGTCCACTCCCAGCTCTTCCGCCCGGTCCCTGAAGCCCTTGGCCGTACGCCTGCCCCGCAGCCAGCCCTGGTAGATCAGGTAGCAGTAGACGTAGTCGCGGGACAGCACCCAGTCCCACGTCTCCAGGCTCCCGCTGCCCGGCACCCACACGGGCGGATGGGGCTCCTGCATGGGCCTGGGCCAGACGTTTACGTACCGGACCTTGTTGTACTTCCCGTTGAAAGCGAAAGGCTCCCTCTCCGTCCAGGCTTTCATTATCAGGTCGTGGGCTTCAGTGTGCTTCTCCCGGATGGTCACGGGGTTTTGGCCGTAGGAGAAGTTGGTGTCCATGGAAGTGCCGACGGGGAATCCGGCCACCAGCCGGCCGTTGCTTAACACGTCGACCATGGCCATCTCTTCCGCCACTCGATGGGCCGGCTGGTACAGTCCTAGGCTGTTGCCCAGCACGATAATCGCCGAGCGGCGCGTGTTCCGGGCCAGGATGGAGGCCATCAGATTGGGTGAGGGCATCATCCCGTAAGCGTTGGAGTGGTGCTCGTTGACGCAGATGCCGTCAAACCCCAGCTTGTCAGCGAACTCCAATTCGTCCAGGTATTCATGGTAATACTGCTGCCCCAGCTCCGGTTCGAACTCGCTGTTGGGCAGGTCCACCCAGGCGCTCCGATGTCTGTCCCTGAAGTCCTCGGGCAGAGCTTTGTACGGCATCAGATGGAAGAAGTTGATTTTCACAGCAGCCTCCCTGTTTTTGGGGGAACAACTTAGAGTCCCAGGGCCTCAACTCCGAGGCGGGCGAGGTCCTCATCTTCTTGTGCGGTCAGTCCGCTTACGCCAATGGCGCCCAGAACGGCGTTGTCGCTCGGACGCCGGACGACCACCCCTCCCTGCACTGCAACCAGGTCAGGATCGCCGTAGTCCATGACGTTTCCGGGCATTCCGGTGCCGGGTCCTCCGCCGTCGACGATCCCCTGAGCCCAGGCCGCCGAGTCTCGCCCGTAGGAAGCGGCGGTGTACGCCTTCTTGATGGCCATCTTTCGGGGAATGGACCGGCAGTTGTCCAACCTGGCGAACGCCAATAGCCTGGCCATGTCGTCCACGACGGCTATGGCAAGCGGCTTGTGGGGTTCCTCCATTGCCTTGTCCAGCATGGCGTCCATGGCGGACTGGACCTGCGCGCAGCTTAGACGGGGCTTGTCGTACATCCGCTAGGCCTTGTCCAAGCCCATCGCGGCTATTCCCAGCAGGGCCAGGTCCTCGTCTTCCTGCGGACGCAGGCCGCTGACGCCGACGCCGCCCAGCAGCGGCCCGTCTCCTGGCGTCCTGATGGGCGCTCCTCCCTGGCCGGCGGTCAGACTGGGGTCCCTGAAGGAACCGACGGTCCGCCCCTCTCGCATGATCCGATCGCCGAACTCCCTTGACGTCTGGCCAAAGGCAGCGGCCGTGTAGGCCTTTTCTATGGCCGCCTTCATGGGGCGCTGCATGCAGTTGTCCGTTCGGGCGTAGGCCAGCAGGTCTCCCATGTCGTCCACGATGGCCAGCACGACGGGGCGGTCCGGCTGCTTTGAGCAATGGTCGAGCATAGTCTTCATGGCCGCTCGGACCTCTGATATACCTAGCTGGGGCTTGTCGAACACGCCGCCGCCTCGGTGGAAGATGCCCCATTGTACCCCTGCAGCAACAAGGTTACAAGTTTGGGGGCTGTTGGGGTTAGTGGGCGCAGCTTGTGACGAGAGTTTCGATTTCGAAGGATAGGGTTGAGATGCGTAATCCCCAGCCAGCGGCCTATTCGTAGACCATGAACTCGAGGAGGTTGCGGTCCGGGTCCCATACGTAGACGCTGGTCCCGACTCCTTGGCCTCCGTCTCTTCCGCCTTTTCGCGGGACCGGCCCTTGGATTACTTCCACGCCGGCGTCGCTGAGCATCTTGAGGACTTCATCGACGGCGCCGTCCCATACGAAACAGAGGTCGCCGCAGCCGGGAGTGGCAGTGACTCCCCGCAGGTTGGCGTTGAGGCCCTGGGGGTGGACGTTTATCTTGGAACCGCCGATTTGAATGGCGAAGATGCGGGCCTCGCCCCGGCGCCATTCATCCTCATCGATAATGGCGAAGCCGAGCTTCTTGTAGAATTCGATGAACCTGTCGGCGTCGGCGGTGGGAAGGGCTACGTGATCGAAACCTGCAACGGGCATTTCGGCTCCTTTCCGGTCGCAGAGTCTCTCCCCGGAATAGAGTTTCGGGATGGGTTGAGCTTATCAAATAAAGAGAGGCCGTTCAGTGCGGCCCGTTTATGGCCGTGAAGCGCGCCTCTGGGGAAAAGAAAAAGGTTGGCGGGGCCCTTTTTGAGTTTAGGTCGTCCGAAGCCTCCCGGCCCCGGGGCGATGGCAGACACTCGCCTGGGCCCGACCAACCTAGGATTTTCAGTTGCTTTTACAGGGACTCTGGCCCTTTCGGGTCCAGACAGGCGCCTACCATCGCCCCTTCTTAGATAAATCATCACTCATATATCACCTCCCGGCTTCCCGCAACGAGCAGCCTCTTTAAGATTTCCGCACAAGCGGATTGGATAAATTGTAGGGGCGGGCATTCTACAATGTCAAGCTCTCCATGCCGCCATTTAAGCCGACGTTGAGTCCCCTGGCCAGCCCCAACCCGCGCATGACGGGCTGGGAGGGGCCGTGGTTAGTCGAAGAACCTGATGATGACGGTCTGGTCGTCCTCGCGGAAGGTGCCGTAAGCGTCCTCCCGTCCCTGGTTTTTGCTCCGCTTTTCATCCACCAGAGCCTTAAGGTTTTCCACGGCCTCTTGGGCGCCGCCCGCCTGAGTCACCAGCTGGGCTATCTCCTCAGGCAGGATGTTGTGAATCAGGCCGTCAGTGGTCAGCACAAGCCTGTCCCCAGGCTCCAGTGATGTCTCATTCCGTTGCAGATCGAGTTTTTCCTTCTGCCCCAGAGCGCCTCCCGAGAGACTGGAGATGAGGGAAGACTTGACGATGGTGTTGAGCTCCATGACCTCCCCGCTTCTCACCAGAAACATGGGGCTGTCGCCAAGACTGAGCACGTGAAGCTGTTCTCCCTGCTTGAGGGTGGCCGATATGGTGGTGAGCAGGTTCCTGCCCCGTCCTCCCTGGAACAGCAGGGAGTTCACCTGCTCCAGGGCCGTGATCAGGTCATCGAGACCCTTGATCTTGGCGGACTCTATGGTCTGCTGGGTGAAGGTACTGGCGTAGGCGCCTTCCAGCTGGGATACGCCGTCCATTACGGCGTCCAGCACTGAGGTCTCCCCAAGCTCCACAGTGACCAAGGCGTCTTCGCCGTGGGCCGAATTGTCCTGAAAGGTTGCCGCTTCACCGTTGTTCATGGCGCTTGCACCTGAAGGATTGTAATGGCGTCTGTGGACTCCATGGACGTTTACCCGTAAGACGAAAACATTGAATCGCAGTCCAACAAGAACTTGGACCAATATTCGCCGGAGAGACCTTCCAGGGCCTCTCTCCACACTCCCATCAGTCCTTCCAGCCCGGAGTCGGATGCGTTTCTGGCTTCCACCTCGTGGAGGTATGCGTCCAGGTCATTCCTGAACTCGTCGAAAGAGCCGTAGGCCCGCTCTCGGACCTTTCCAAGGGCCGTCACGGCTGATTCTTTAACATGAGGAGCCGCTGTCCCATAAGACTCAATCAACATCCTGACCTGCAACGCGAAATCCGGCACTCCTCTCATTCCCTCGGGTTCCCCGTATCCTCGCACGGCCGACGGGGGGGAATTGGGAGAAGCATAGTAT
Organism: Dehalococcoidia bacterium; assembly: GCA_965237875.1. Classification (GTDB taxonomy): domain Bacteria; phylum Chloroflexota; class Dehalococcoidia; order Lucifugimonadales; family JAGWBF01; genus DAOUJI01. The sequence continues at coordinate 839,952 of CBDEGP010000001.1, read as the reverse complement.
TGGAAGACCTCCAGAAAGAAGTCGTGGAAGTCCCGAGGGGCCGTTCCGAAGCTGATCTTACCCTGGCTGACCTTCCCCAGACCCGGAATGACGCCTATGTCTATTACGGTAATTTGCCCGTCGGACGGGTCGAAGTATACGTTTTGGGGCCTGAGGTCCAGGACCAAATGCCCGGCGGCGTCGAAGGCCTTCTGAAGCTCTATAAGCTGGCCCTGCACCGGGAACCGCCCAGCCGTGGGGTGGGCCGCCAAGGGGTGAAGGGCAAACAGGTTTTGCGGCAGTCCGATGGGGACGCCTTTGAACTTGTCTCTTATGTCGCAGACCAGCGGGACGCCTCTGGCGCGTTCCTCGATCAAGACCATATAGGGTTCCTTGATGGAATCTCCGAAGTAGCCGTCATGCCGCCCGGTCTCCGCGTACCCCACGAGATGCGCCAGATGGACGGCAGAACCACCCACCGACCGGTGGACCTGTACCAGGGCCTGGGACAGCTGCTCGATGCCGTGGTGCATCTGCCGGACCAGGTAGTCCGGGTTGGGCCGCTTGATCACCACGGGCAGCCCCGTCTCGGTGTCTGTGGCGGACCGGGCCTCATAGTCGGACCCGGCGCCCAGGGCCTCTTCCAGCTTGAACCTGCTCAGGTCTACGGGGTTCATGAGTTAAACGTCCCGGTTGTCATGGGGCAGGCGCCAATCCCTCCAGGGTCCGGAAGATCGTCTCACGGGGGGCGCCGTTGGGGAATCCCACCACCGGCATGTCGACGCCGGAGGCCCGGAGGCGGGCCATTTTCTCTCTGCACTCATCCCGGTCGCCGTATATGGTGATGTTGTCGAGCATGTCGTTGCTGATCTGACCCGCCGCGGATGCCCGGTCTCCCTGGGACCACAGCTCCTTGACCCTATCCGATTCCTCTACGTAGCCGTAGCGTTGGAAAAGCTGATAGTAGTAAAGTCCCATGCCGCCGATGTAATAGGCCATGTGGGCGCGGAGCAATCTCCTGGCGTTCTCCCTGTCTTCGGGTCCATTTGTCACGTAGCACAGGACCTGGGGCGCTACGGTGACCTGGGACGTGTCTCTGCCTGCCTTCTTGGCGCCTTCGGCCAAAGGCGCCATAAGTGTGTCTAAATGCCCTGGATGGACCCATATAGGCAGCCAGCCGTCGGCCAGTTCCCCGGTCAGCGCCAGGTTCCTGGGCCCCAGAGAGGCTACGTAGATGGGTATGCGCTCCTGCACGGTCTCGAAGGGCAGCTTGAAACGGCTCAGGTTGAAGTGGGGTCCCTGGTAATCGACCCGTTCTCCCGCCAGGGCAAGGCGGACGATCTCGATGTACTCCCGTGTCCGGGCCAGTGGCTGCTCATACTTGAGCCCGTGCCACTGCTCCACCACGATGCGGCCGCTGGTCCCCAGGCCCAGGGCCGCACGGCCCTTGGAAATCAGGTCAAGGGTGGCCGTGCTCTGGGCGATCAGCCCCGGAGTGCGGCTGTACACGTTGACAATTCCGGGGCCCACCTTTATGTGCGAGGTGTTGCAGGCGACCATCGCCAAAGCAATGAAAGAGTCCGGCCCCCAGGACTCTCCCATCCACAACGTGTCATAGCCCAGTTCGTCGGCCCGCTTGGCCAACTCGACGACGGTGTCGAAATCTATGCCGCGCCTGCTGCTTATGGTGATGGACGTTGTTTCCATATCAGAAAATGGCCACGGGGTTTACCGGAGAGCCGGTGCCTCCCTTCATCCTCAGCGGCGAGACTATCAGCATGAACTCATAGCGGCCCTCTTCCGCGCAGGCCTCGGCCAGGGGTTCAAGGAGCGCATTGTCCAGCAGCACTATGCCGAAGGCAGCTATGGCGCTGTGTACGTTCCAGTCGTACCCTGAGCAGTCCATCATGTCCCAGACGACCATGCAGGCGTCGTTTTCTCTGATATAGGGTACGCAGGAGGGATGGATGCCGGGCTTCTCAGGCTTTGAACCCCAGGGGGCGTCGGGATGGGCCCCGTTGTAGGCTTCTCGACCGCTGTAGAGAATCAGAGCGTCACCCGGTTGTATCGAAACGCCCTGGGCCTTGGCGGCCTCCTCCAGGTCCCAGCCGTGGACGGGCTTGTCGACGGAGGCGAAGGGTTCCCCGCGGCTTCTGGGTATGTCTATGAGCACTCCCCGCGTGATGATCCCCTCGTGGAAATTGTCCACCGAGCACCAATTTGAGCCGTCGAACGTGATCTCATCTTTGGGCTGTCTGTTGTTGTAGAGACGGTCGTCCGTCCATATGTGACAGATGGAGTCAAGGTGGGTGGTGGACTGTCCGTGGTATCTGAGGCCATAGAAGTCCCCGGACGATCCCCTTCCTCCGCCGCGGTTCAGGGTGTACATCCAGTGCTGCGCCGGAACGGGATTTTCGGGCGCCGGGGTCTTGGGCAGGAACCTGCTCAGGGACACTCTGCGGCCCTTCTTGACCAGCTGTGCGGCCGCCAGGACCTTTTCGGACGTGACCAGGTTGAGGACGCCCCGTTGGTCGTCATCTCCCCACCGCCCCCAGTTCCTGTTGTCGATGAGGTAACGCTTGGTGTCCTCATCGGTTGGAATGTTTCTGTCCATTTCCTATCCTCCCGTCCTTACCGTCGATATGGGAGCGCGGCTCGCTAGAACAACGCCACCGGATTCACCGGGGACCCCGTGCCTCCGAGCACTCTCAGGGGCAACACCATGAGCATGAACTCGCAGCGCCCCTCCTCGGCGCAGGCATTGGCAAGCGGTTCCAGTAGGGCGTTGTCCTGCAACGCCACTCCGTAGGCGGGTATGACGCCGTGGACTGACCAGGCCAGGTCGTACCCGCTGGGGTGGAGGTCCATCATGTCCCACGAGATCATGGAGATGTCGTTGTCCCGCACAAAGGGCAGGCACGATGCGTGGAGGCCGGGCCTCTGCGCTGCCGTGGCCGTGCCCCAGGGCACGTCGGGATTGTCCTTGTTGTACGCTTCTCGGCCGCTGTAGACGCACATGGCGTCGCCCGGCTCCAAAACAATTCCCTGCGCCTTGGCCACGTCCTCCAGTTCCCAACCGTGGACCGGCTTGTCTTGGGTGACGTACGGTTCTCCTCGGAATTTGGGAATGTCCAGAAGGACTCCACGGGTCACGATGCCTGTCGGCCAGTTGTCCACGGAGCCGAACTTTGCCCCGTCGAACGCAATGACCTCCTTGGGGTCCCTGCCGTTGTAAAGGCCTTCGCTGGTCCAGACGTGGCACAACGCGTCCAGGTGGGTGGTGGCGGTCCCGTGATAGGCTATTCCGTAGAAGTCCACAGCCGAGCCGCCTCCCCATCCGCGATCGTTGGTGCGCATCCAGTGCTGCGCCGGAGTTGGATTGTTGGGCGCCGAGTCCTTGGGAAAGTACCGGCTCAGGGAAACCGCCCTGCCTGAGCGCACCAGCGACGCGGCCCCGACCCTCTTCTCCGGCGTTATGAGGTTGACTGCGCCCACTTGGTCATCGTCGCCCCAGCGGCCCCAGTTCCGCCGCTCGGTCAGATACGACATTACCTCGTCGCTAGTGGGTATGCTGCGTCCGGTCATGCTGTCCTCCTTGCTGAAAATAGGGCTGAAAATCGACGTGGACGGATTCCTTACAGGATGGCGATGGGGTTCACCGGAGAGCCGGTCCCTCCCTCCACCTTGAGAGGAGCCACCATGAACATGAATTCATAACGGCCCTCTTCGGCGCATATATCCGCTATGGGTTCCAGAAGGGCGTTGTCCACCAGACCGACGCCGTAGGAGCTTATGGCGGCGTGGACGGCCCAAGGCACTCCGTACCCGTTGGGCGACAAGTCCATCATGTCCCAGGCCAGAATGGACACGTCGTGGTCTCTCAGGAAGGAGAGGCAGGATACGTGCAGCCCCGGCCGCTCGGTGATCGGGGCGGCGCCGCCGGGCGCGCCGTAGACGGGTATCCCAGCCATCCACGGGTGGTTGGTCGGATACTCCCTGATCAAAGCGTCCCTGCCGCTGTATACACAAAGGGCGTCGCCGGGCCTGACCTGGACGCCCTGGGCGGCGGCTATCTCTTCCAGCTCCCAGCCGTGCACCGGCCTGTCCTGGGTGACGTAGGGCGTCCCTCTGTGTCTGGGGACGTCCAGGAGGACTCCCCTGGTTATGATGCCGTCGCTCCACTTGTCCACGGCGCCCCAAAGGGCCCCGCCGAAGGTAATCTCCTTGTCGGGGTCCCGGCCGTTCCACATGCCGTCGTCGTCCCATACGTGGCACAGTGCGTCGAGGTGGGTGGCTGCCGACCCGTGGTAGACCAGGCCGTAGTAGTCGATGGCGGCTACGGTCTTCCCTTCCCGCGACATGGTCGCCATCCAATGCTGGGCCGGCTGCGGATTGTCGGGCCCCGCAGTCTTGGGGAAGTAGCGGCTCAGGGACACGCTCCGGCCCTTCTTGACCAGCTGCGCGGCCTCCACCTTCTTTTCGGGCGTGACGAGATTCATCGCACCCATCTGGTCGTCGTCGCCCCAGCGGCCCCAGTTCCGCCTGTCTCTGATGTAGGAGATGACTTCCTCTCTAGTGGGCAGGCTTGGTTCGGCCATGTTTTCCTCCTGGTCGTTGAGAGGTCGATGTAAGGCGGCGGCGAATTGCCGCCCTTATGATAACCGATGGGAGAGAATCGGGGAATAAGCCCATGGGGCGTCACGGAGTGGCCCCGCAAGGCAATCCCACACCGCTGTTCAATGGTGACTTGCTTGCATCGAAATCCCATGACGACACCTTGACCAGGTGTTGCACTTCGTTTGTGAGTTTAGGGAGTCCAGTGGACGGGACGGTGGATTCCGGCCTCCGCCAGAATGACGGTTGGGGCGGCGCTGTCTATCGTCATTTGGAACCTGCCGCTTCCGACGCCTCTGTGCTATAATCGTTAGCTGTAGACACGCTTTCGCATAGCCGGGCCAGAAATGGACTCTGCCATCTAGAAGCAGCACGGCAAATAGGTTGTTGGCGGACGAGAATGCTCCCTGAGATTTCATTAAGGACGGTCACCAAAGAGGATGTAGTCAGGATGGCCGCGTGGCTTGAGCAGGAGGAGGTCAACTCCTCCTGGTACGGCGTTGACGACAATGGAAACCCGGTGCACCTCGGGTACACTCCTCACCGCTTGCTCAACAGCGAGTCCGACGCCGAGTGGGACGAGCTTTTCAGCAACGAACGTCCGCGGAAACTCTACTCCATATACACACCCGGCGGTGAGCACATCGGAGAAGCCCAGATGATCATAAGGGCCCCCATGTGGGAAGCCCAACTGTTCGTCCTCATAGGCCGCTCGGACATGTGGCATCAGAGCTACGGGTCCGCCGCTTTCATACAACTGCTGGACATCGCCTTTTACACCTATGGTCTGCACAGGGCTTGGGTGGACGTGCCTGACTACAACGAGGTGGCCATCCACATGTGCGAGCGCCTGGGCTTCCAGATAGAGGGCAGGCTCAGAGGCACCCACCCAAAGGGTGGAACATGGTACGACTCCCTGGCCATGGGACTTCTGTCCAACGAGTACCCGAGGCGGCGAGCCAGGCTGATGGGCGGCCAGGAAGAGCCTCCTATGTGGACAAGCCCGGTGGTGGAGGGCCCGTTGGACCGGGAGCCGCGCGAGCGTTAGGCTTGGCGTCTTCGGAATCCTGAAGCGGGGCGGTCCCGCCTCCGCTCGTGTGAGCGCCCGATTTGATTCCCATATCAGACGCATCGGTCCCCCGTCGAAAGCTCCCGGCGGTCAATATAGTCCTCATAGTCGTCAACGCCCTCGTCTTCATTTACGAGCTGACCCTTGGAGGGCTTGACCGGGACATATTCTTCTTCAAGTTCGGGCTGATGCCCGTTGAGTTGACTCAAGGCATCTCCTTCGAGGGATTGCCCCTCAGAGACGCCCTTGGCAACGTCGTGGAAGTGAGGGACATTGAGACTCCCTTCAACACGTGGGGTACGGTGTTCACTTCCATGTTCATGCACGGCGGGTTCATGCACTTCATAGGAAACATGCTCTTCCTCTGGGTGTTCGGGGACAACGTGGAGGAGCGGTTGGGCCACGTCAAATACCTGGTGTTCTATATAGCCGCGGGCGTTGCGGCCGCATGGGCCCAGATTGGAATCGACCTGGATTCCGAGACACCCATGATAGGCGCCAGCGGCGCAATATCGGGCGTCCTAGGCGCATACCTGATGCTCTACCCATACAACCGCATCACCACCCTGGTCATATTCGTGTTCATCACGGTGATACAGCTTCCGGCCCTGCTTGTGCTGGGCGCATGGTTCCTGCTCCAGCTCATCAACGGGCTTGGCTCGCTGGGCACGTTCTCATCGGGCGCCGGTGTGGCGTACATGGCCCACGTAGGGGGATTCGCAGCCGGAATGGCTCTCATGGCCGTCTACAAGTTTTTGAGAAGGGAACCCGTATGGCCCTCCCGCCCCCGGGACTATCAGCCGTGGCGGCTGCGTCCCTGAGACTGTCTGGGCGGCACGGGCCGTCCACCCCGCACATATTGCCGGACGTATAGGCGTATAATGGAAACGGAACTGCGCAATAGGCTCTTGTCATGGTCAAAGTAAAGATATGCGGAATCACACGGCCCGAGGACGCCCTGGCGGCGGCGGACGTGGGCGCCGACATGCTGGGCATGAATTTCGTGCCCGGGAGCCGGAGGCTCATTGACCGTTCCCAAGCGGCCCGGATAATCGAGACGGTGCGGAACAAGCACAGGCCGCCTCGATTGGTGGGGCTGTTCGCCGACCAGCCAGAAGATGAAGTGAACAATATGGCCGCCGATCTGGGACTGGACGTCGTGCAGCTATGCGGCAGCGAATCCCCGGCGTATTGCGCCCGCATGGGATCATCCGTAATAAAGACGGTCCATGTCGGGGCAGAGGTGGTGGACTGCGATATGATGTCGGACAAGATAAGAGAGTACACGAAAGATGGGCACGTCGTCATCGTGGACCGGAAGGTGGACGGATTGGCCGGGGGCACAGGAAAGAGCTTTGACTGGAGCATCGCCGCGAATCTCTCCGACCGGGGCATTGAGTTCTTTCTTGCCGGAGGCCTTACACCGGACAACGTAGGCGGAGCGGTGCGCCAAGTCAGGCCCTGGGGCGTTGACGTTTCCAGCGGGGTGGAGACCAAGGGCGCTCCGGGCAAGGACCACGGGAAGGTCAGGTCATTCATCAGAGCGGCCAGGGAGGCGCAAGACTATGGTGGACGTTAGCTCGCTGCCGGACCAGCGGGGCAGATTCGGCTTGTTCGGCGGCAAATTCGTGCCTGAGACTTTGATGACGGCCCTGGACGAGTTGGAAAGCGCGTATTCGGACTTGAAGGACTCAGCGGAGTTCCGACGCGAATTGGGCCACCTGAACAGCACGTACTCCGGCAGGCCCACTCCCATCTATCTGGCGGAAAACCTCAGCCGGAAGGCCGGAGGAGCCCGGATCTACCTGAAGAGGGAAGACCTGGCCCACACGGGAGCGCATAAGATAAACAATGCCCTGGGTCAGGCGCTGTTGGCCAGGCACATGGGCAAGACGCGCATAATTGCTGAGACCGGCGCCGGGCAGCACGGAGTAGCCGCTGCGACTGTTTGCGCCATGGTGGGGCTTCCCTGCGTGGTGTACATGGGGTCCGAGGATATCGTCCGGCAGTCTCCCAACGTTTACCGCATGAAGCTGCTGGGCGCCGAGGTGACGCCGGTGGAGTCGGGAAGCCGCACCCTCAAGGACGCCATCAACGAGGCCATACGCGATTGGGTCACCAATGTTGAGACGACCCATTATCTTCTGGGCAGCGCCGTAGGCCCCCACCCCTATCCCATGCTCGTGCGGGATTTCCAGTCCGTCATTGGAAGCGAGTCCAGGGAGCAGATGATGGAGGCCGAGGGGCGCCTTCCGGACTACGTGGTTGCCTGCGTCGGCGGAGGCAGCAACGCCATTGGAATGTTCCACTCCTTCATAGGGGATGAGGACGTGAAGTTGGTGGGGATTGAAGCGGGAGGGACGGGACCCGGCGCCAGGCGGAATGCGGCCCCCCTCAGCGAGGGGAGACCCGGCGTGCTCCACGGGTCCATGTCATATCTGCTGCAAGACGAGCATGGGCAGGTGGTGGAGACCCACTCCATCTCGGCGGGGCTGGACTATCCGGGCGTAGGCCCGGAGCATAGCTATCTGAAGGACCTGGGACGGGCCGAGTACACGACGGTGAAGGACGACGAGGCCCTGGAAGCGTTCCATCTTCTTTGCCGCACAGAAGGCATTATCCCTGCCCTCGAACCCTCTCACGCCGTCTACTACGCTACTCGGCTGGCTGGGACCCTGCCAGAGGACAAAATAGTCCTGGTGTGCCTTAGCGGGCGAGGGGACAAGGACATTCACGTGGTGGCCCAGGCGGGCGGCCTGGAGGTCTAGGGCCGGGCTATCCCATCCGGCGCGGGTAAGAGCCGAAGACCCTGAGCATGGACGCCTGGCTTTTGATGAAGTCCAACACTCCCTTGACTATCGGGTCCTCCCTGTGGCCCTCGAAGTCCACCAGAAACCAGTAGAGTCCCAGAGACTCTTTGGTGGGCCGCGACTCTATCTTCGCCAGGTTGATGTTCCGTATCGCGAACTCCCCAAGAGCGTTGTAGAGCATCCCCGGCTTGTCCTCCGCAAAGGAGAAGCAGATGGACGTCTTGTCACGCCCGGTGGCCGCGTGGTCGTCTCTGGCCAGGGCTACGAAGCGGGTCTCATTCGAGGAGTTGTCCTGTATTCCGCGGGCGAGGGTTTCCATGTTCCGCAATTCGGCGGCCCGCAGCGGCGATATGGCAGCCGCGGGCACGGGACTGGTCCACACGTCGTCGATGGCTGACACGGTGCTCAGCGAGGCTATCTGCTGGGCGTTGGGGAAGCACTGGTCCAGGTATGCCCGGCACTGGCCCAGGGCCTGGGGATGGGAGAAGATGGTCTGGATGTCCGCCGCCTTGGTCCCCGGGGTCACCAGCAGGGTGTGCTCTATGGGGATCACCAGCTCGTTGCGTATCGAGAGACGCGAGTCCTGTATGAGAATGTCCAGAGTGGCGGTGACGGACCCCTCCAGGCTGTTCTCTATGGGAGCCACTCCTTCGTCGGCTATGCCCGACGCCACAGCCAGGGCCACGGCTTGTATGGTGGGAAAGGGTTCCAGGGTCCAGGCTCCGCCAATCATTTCGGAATACTTGAGGGCCGCCTCCTCCGAGTAGGTGCCCTCAGGACCGAGGTATGCAATGGCGCCCGTGGCGTCAGGAGACATTACTCCACTCCTGTGAAGGTCTCAAATAGGATGTGCTCATCTCCTACGGAGGTTACGGCGACAACCTGGTCGTCGGCCATGAGGACCACGTCGTCGGTGGGGAGGTGGGGGCCGTCGGGCTTTAGCACCAGGGAGATGAAGCTCCCGGGAGGAAGAGGAATGTCCCTCAACGACTTTCCCATCGCAGCGGCGTCTTCAGGTATGGTCACCGTAATCATTTCCTGCTGTGACGCCAGGGACATAAGATGCACCAGTGACTGACCGGGCAGTTCGTCCTCGATGTTGGCGACGACCAAGTGGGTGCCGTTTACCACCTTGTCCACTCCCAGGATCTTGAACAGGGCCTCGTTTTGCGGGTCCTTGATTACGGAGATGGTCCGGGGGGTGTTGAACTCCTGTTTCGCGGCCTGGCAAATCGCCAGGTTATCCTCGTCTCGGGCGGTTACCGCGATGAGGAGGTTGGCCCGGGCGGCTCCGGCTTCCCGTAGAACTTCAATCCTGGTGGCGTCCCCAAGAAGCGCCACCCTGCCCAGCTCTTCATTCACGGTTTGGCAAATGCGCCGGTCCTTCTCTATGACCAGCACCTCGTTTCCCATAGCCAGTAGAACTCTGGTCAACTGGTGACCGACCTTGCCGCATCCGGCGATGAGAGTATACATGCTTCGACCCTGTCCTCCGGCCCCGCCCGGCCCTTAACGGGCCTGTTCGAATGAGCTCCTGATGATTGTGTCCGTCATCAGCTGGGTGGGAGAGATTACATTGAGACCGAGGTTTCGGTACAAGCGCTCCCGCTCCGGGTCTTCTATTCTGCACACCACTTCGGGAATGTGGAAGATGTGGGCGGCGATCTGCGCCGCCATGGCGTTTCGGGAGTCGTCATCCGACAGGGCTGCGGCGACGTCCATGCCGCCTGCGCCCACGTTCCTGATGTCTTCGATGAGGGACTCGGACCCCAGCGTTATTCGGACTCCCGGCTCGTTGGCCAGGGAGTCATTCGGAACGGCCTCGTAGTCCAGCACGGTGACGGAGTTTCCCGACCTGGCCAGTAAAGAGACCAGGTGGGCCCCCATGCGATCATAGCCCACTACGAGGACATTCATGGTTTACCCATCTCCGCCATCCTTGTTGGCGCCTGCGGGCTCCCTCCACAGCAGGACCTGACAAGGCGCGTTCTTTAACACGTATCCGATAGTGTCGCCAAAGCTCACGTCCCGCCTGTACCGCTTGCTGGGCAGTCCTAATATCACCATCTGGGCGTTTTTGTTGACCGCCTCTTCGACGATGGCTGGGCCTGCATGCCTGGCTTGGACGTATCCTCCTTCCAGGCTGCATTTCTCCCGCCCGCCGATCGACTCCAGCCTGTCGAGGACTTCCTCTCCCAGGGAAGCGTCCAATTCCGTATCCAGGGGAAGCTCGTGGCCGACTTCGATGACGTACAGGACCACGACCTTCGCTTTGCTGCTGCGGGCGAGACCGCAAGCGAGCCGGGCGGCCCCTTCGTCGGTGGAGCCGCCGTCTACTGCAACCAGGATGCTGCTGCGGTTTGAAGGCATATCAAGACTTGGGAGCCTGGGGGCCGGCTAGGCCTCCTGGTTCCCGTTTTCCGAGGGCGCCCGGGGAATGGAGTGAATCTTGCTCAGCTGCTCACTGTTGCCAGCCACTATGAGAATGTCGCCGGGGCGTATCTCTTCGTCCTTCGCCGGCATCAGAAGGAATTCCCTTCCTCGGCGCAGGGCCAGGACAGCCAGGCCGGACTTGTCTCTGGGCCCGGTAAGTCCGGCCTCTTCCAGGGTCCTCTTTACGATATTGGCGGGGGGTCTTAGCTTGGTGATGCCGTATCCAGGTCCGATCTCCATGAACTCCAGCACTCCCGGCTCGAACCCGACGTGGGAGAGCCTTTGTCCGATCTCCTGCTCCGGATAGACCACCTTGTCCGCTCCGATCCGGTCCATCGTGGCGCCGTGAAGCTGGTTGATGGCCCTGACGACGATGTAGGGCACCCCCAGGTCTTTGAGCACCACCGTAATGAGGATGGACGCCTGGATGTCCTCTCCGATGGCCACCAGCGCGACGTCGAAGTTCGGGGCTCCCAGTTCCCTGAGCACGGTCTCGTTGGTGGCGTCGGCTTTCACGGCATAGGTCACATGCCCCAACATTTCCTGAACGGCCTTCTCTTCGATGTCGATGCCCAGGACGTCGTGCCCCATCTGGTACAGCTCCCTTGCGGCGCTTGATCCGAACCGTCCCAGCCCGATTACAATCACCTGCTTTTTCATGATTCTCCTTACCGGGATCCCCAAGAGCCGCGTCCGGGTGGGCCTACCGCCCCGCCGGTCGTTCTCTAGCCTATTTTAACTCTTTCCTGTACATAGCGGTACTCCGTAGATTCCTCACCTGATGTGAGAGCCAACGCCATGGTGAGGGGTCCAAGCCTGCCCAAGAACATAGCCGCCATGAAGACTATTTCCCCTGCAAGGGAAAGCTCGCCGGCCACGCCGGTGGATAGACCCGTCGTGCCGAACGCCGATACCGTGTCGAAGTATAGTCGGAGGAAGTTGATGCCCTCTTCAGTAAGGACCAGCGTCAACGACGCCAGGAATATGAAGGTCATTCCCAAAGCGGCCACCGAGACGGCCCTGTGGACCTGGAAGTGGGGCACTTCTCTTCCAAAAGCCTCGACCTCGGAGCGTCCCCTGATTGAGGAGATCACAGCCGCGATGATGACCGCAAGAGTGGCCACCTTTATCCCTCCGGCCACCGACCCTGCCGCTCCTCCCACGAACATCAAGAAGGGGTAGAACAGCAAGGTCAGCTCCTTAGCCGAGCTAAAGTCCAAAGCCGTCAACCCGGCGGTCCTTCCGCTCACCGAATGGAAGAGAGACAAGAACACTTTATCGGCAAATGAGTATGAACCGAGAGTTGCGCCGTTGTCGAATTCGGCGGTGAAGAGGATTATCCCTCCCAGGAGCCACAGAAAAAGGCTGGTGACCACCACCAGTTTCGTGTCCAGGGTAAACCTGGAGAATCGCCTCTGCCTGAAAACGTCCACCAGGGTCGTCCAACCTATGCTCCCGATGATGATGAGCGCCATGACAATGGCAAGGAGGACCGGCAGGGCGGCGAAATTCTCAAGGCTTCCCGCATTGGGCAGAATGGAGAAACCTGCATTATTGAAGGAAGATACGGACAGGAAGGCCGAGTGCCAGAGTGTCTCTCCCGCGCCCAGCCCAAGCTCGCCCCGGAGCTGCCACCAAATGAGCGCCATTCCCAGAAAATATAAGGAAAGCACTATGAATACGATGTTTCGGAGAACGTCGATCAGCCCTCCAAGGCGTTCCACTCCCATGGTGTCGCGCATGAGCATGCGTTCCGGCAGCGTGATGCGTTGGCCGATCATGATGAGGAAGAAAGTGGCCATGGTGGTGAACCCCAAGCCTCCAAGGAGCATCAGTGTGAAGATGACTCCGTGGCCGAAGTCGCTCCAATACTCCCCCGTGTTTACGACGACGTGTCCCGTGACGGTCACCGCCGACACGGAAGTGAAGAAAGCAACGTCGACCGGTGTGAAGGCGCCTGGACCTAGGTTGTTGGAGATGGGGAACAACAAGAGAACGCCGCCGACGGCCACCAGGCCAGCGAAGCTATAGAAGAGGATGAAGGCGGGGGACAGTATTCTGGCGGGCCGCCTGGCAGGCAGGCTTTCCGCCACAATGGGAAGCATATCCCGCCTTCGGGGGCGGCGGACGATCCGGTCGCCTATTCTTCCGGGCCTGTCCATCTAAGGCTGTTCCTCCCCGCTGAAGGGAACCCGGAGGCATTGCTTGGCAGCGGACATCCGCCCGACAACGGGCATGGGCATTTCAGAAACCCTGGGCGGCGCCTCCCCAAAAGATTCCACGTAGTATACTCTCCGTCCGAATGAGCGGATAGCTCATTTTACTGCGTTGATAAGCCGGTGTTTAACGGGATATGAATCGATTTACGGCGCCTTGAAATCTAAATTTAGGCGGATGAGGCGACACTCGATGACACGAAAAGAGACGGAAAACGGCAAAAAAGCTTGGAAATGGGCAAACATCATCTTGACGGGATTTAACGCCTGATGATAGCGTGAATTTCAAGGGGGATGCGACATAATGGTGCAGCAAATATCCAGGCCCGCGCCTGGTCATGAAAATGAGCCGGCAGCCTGCCGGCATTATTGGATAATCGAGGCCCCTACGGGTCCAGTGAGCCGCGGCGTATGCCAGATCTGCGAGGAGATCAGGGACTTCAAGAACTACATAGAATCGGCTCCTTGGGGTGACGATTCCTCCTCGTCCCATGACTTATACGAGCCGATTCCCGTACATGCCGGCGGTCCTGAAGACGCTGGCGACAGCGAAGAGATCGAGACCTAGATGACCCCGGGCCGGGTCAGGCCCCGGCGCCCGGTCCTCAGACATCCGGCAGACTGAGCTTCAGGCTCCAACCTCGGTTTCCCGCCGCGAAAATGCGTCTGCCTCACCGGAACATGTCTTTTTCCGGGGCGCGGACCAGCGCCGCCGCTCCTCCTCTTCCGGGCGGCTCCGGGTCGTATTGGTAGCCGCGTATCAGGGCCACGGGGATTCCCAGTGTCTTGCCCGTGACCAGTTCCGCAGCCGCTGCCAGCTCATCAGCCACGGCTATCACAGTCGTCCTCATCATCAGGCCGTGCTCGTCGGGCAGTCCACGGTAGTCCTTCACCGGGTCCATGCCCGCCACGCCGATGGCCACGTTTGCGGCGCCCTCTCTCCACGGTCTGCCGAAGGTGTCGGAAATTATCACCGCCACGTCGACTCCCGCTCGTTCCTGAACGGCCTGCCGGATCCGGCGGGCCGAAGCGTCAGGGTCTATGGGAAGCAGGGCCACCGTCTCCTCCCCGGGTACGTTGGAGGCGTCTATTCCGGCGTTGGCGCAGATAAATCCGTGACGGGTCTCGGCGATGATGTTGCCCCGGTCCATGCGCACGATCCTCTTGCTCTCCCGCAGGATTGCTTCGGTGTGCCGGGCGTCCCTGTTGTGTCCTTCCGACAGCTGTACGGCGATGATGGACGGGTCCAACTCGTCCACGGTTATAACACGCCCCTCGGCCTTTGACACAACCTTCTGAGTTACGACGAGGATGTCTCCGTCGTGGAGGCCGACGTCCTGCTTGAGGGCGGCCTCGACGATCATCGCCGGAAGGTCGTCGCCCGAGTTGATCTCCGGAATTCCCTCTATACCCGTAACCGTGATCTGCTGAGCCAAAGCCGCCGTCCGCTGAGAGTTTCCCAAAGTATACCATGCTACAAATCTAGGGCTGGTTCAGGTAGACTAGAGAGCGGCGTTTATGGGAAGGGAGTCGAAATTGTCCGACAGAAAGATATACACCAAGCGCGGCGACCAGGGAGAGACCAACCTGCTCTACGGCGGGAGGGTGTCCAAGACCAGCCTGCACACCGAGGCTTACGGCATTGTGGATGAGGCGGTGTCAACCCTGGGACTGGCCCGCGCCTTGTCCGAAGACGACGAGGTGAAGGACCTGCTCGTCCATCTCCAGCGGGAACTTTTCGTGGTCATGTCGGAGTTGGCCACTGACCCGGACTGGTACGATAACTTCAAGGAACACTTCAACCCCACGACACAGGAGATGGTGGACAGTCTGGAACGGACCATCGACAGCCTGGAGGAGCGGGCCACGGTCCCCAAGATGTTCACGCTGCCGGGAGGCTCTCCCCCGTCGTCAGCTCTAAACATGGCCAGAGCGATGATTCGAACGGCGGAACGGCGGGTGGTGGCCCTCAACGACGTGGGAAGGCTGTCCAACCCCGTCATACTGAAGTACGTGAACAGGCTTGGCGACCTGCTTTTTGCCCTGGCTCGGTTCCAGGACCGGGATATTCCCGTCGAACGGGCCACCGGAGAACGCAAGAAGTGACGGGCTATCCCATCCAGCCTCTTTCGTCCGGCAAGCGCTTCTCCGACGGCCTACTCCTCCTGCCTCCGTTGCTCATAGGCGTGGCCGCAGTGCTGGTTGCGGCTTGCGGGAGCGTCAAGGGGACACCAATACCTTCGCCGCCGGCCGAGTCGGCCCGGTGGGTCAGTTTTATGGCGTCCGACGGCGTAGAGCTTAAAGGGCGCGTCTTTGGCCGGGGAGAAACGGGCGTGGTCCTTGCCCACATGCACGCCTCCGACCAGCGCGTCTGGTGGCCCTTCGCCCAAATGTTGAAGGAGCAGGGCTACATGGCGTTGACCTTCAACTTCCGGGGATATGGAGAAGGTGAAGACCTTTCTGGTGGCGACAAGGAGGAAATCGAGTCGATTCCCATGGACGTGGACGCCGCCATGAAATTCCTCCGCGCCCAGGGAGCGTCGGTCGTATTCCTAGCTGGGGCCAGCATGGGTGCGGCTGCCTCCCTCAAGGCGGCTGCGGGGGAAGACGTAAGAGGCATCGTGGCTTTGTCGCCCCCCGTGGACTTCAGAGGACTGTCCTTGAGGAGAGAAAGCGTGCGGGTCCCCGTGCTTATCCTGGCCACTAACGGCGACCGGGGAGCGAAAAACAGCGCCGAGGTTATGATAGACCAGGGGATTGTCGGTGAGGACGCGGAATTTGAGCTTTACTCAGGCGGCGCAGACCACGGCTCCGACATCCTCTTTGGCAGGCACGGAGACGACGCCCGGTCCAGGATACTCCGGTTTTTCGAAGAGAGGACACAGAAGGCGGCGTCTTCCCAGTAAACCCTCCCCCGTAAACCCTCGGGGCGGGAGTCCTGCTCGACCCTGTTTCGATGATGATGAGAGACCCGAAAATAACAGTCGTAGACTATGAGTCAGGCAACCTGCGCAGCGTTGCCAAGGCCCTGGAGAAAACAGGGATAACTCCCCTCGTCTCCGGTGATCCGGAGGCTGTTCTCGACGCTGACGCTCTCGCGCTGCCCGGCGTGGGCGCCGGAAATTCGGCCATGAGGGCCCTCGAGAAGCGAGGGCTTGTAGACCCGATACGCCGGTTTGAAGCTTCGGGCAGACCTTTTCTGGGAATCTGCGTCGGACTCCAGCTTCTCATGAACTCAACCGAAGAGGGAGACGCTGAGTGTCTGGGCATAGTTCCAGGGCGAACAGTGAAGCTTCCGCCCGGCCTTAAAACGCCTCACATGGGATGGAACAGGGTGACTCTGAACACGGAGCATCCGGTGTTGGACGGGATACCCTCCGGGTCCTACTTCTATTTCGTGCACAGCTACTACCCCCAACCGGATGACCCGAGCGTCGTTGCGGGGACCACGGAGTACGGCGTCAACTTCTGCTCGGCGCTGGTCCGGGGGAACCTGGTCGCCACCCAGTTCCACCCAGAGAAGAGCGGGGAAATCGGCCTGCGCATATACCGGAACTTTGTGGACCATGCTCGACGGTCCCTGGAATCGTAAGGAGCCGGCTGCTATGGAGGTTATCCCGAGCATAGACATCAGAGGGGGCCAGTGCGTGCGGTTGTACCAGGGAGACTATGGTAGGGAAACCGTCTTCTCCAATGACCCCGTCGAAATGGCCCGGCGGTGGCAGGACGAGGGGGGAACTCGCCTCCACGTCGTGGACCTGGACGGCGCAGCGACGGGCCAGCCCGCCAACCTGCCAATAATATGGGGAATCCTGGACGCTCTGTCCATCCCGGTCCAGGTGGGGGGCGGAATCCGTTCCCTTGAGACCGTTCGGGAGTTCATCGAAGCGGGGGCAGACAGGGTGGTCTTGGGGACTGCGGCCGTTCGAGACCCCCACATGGTGGAAGAGATTTGCCGGAGTGTGGGCAGCGAGAGGGTGATCGTCGCCGCCGACGCCCGGAATGGAAAAGTAGCCGTGGAAGGATGGCGTGAGGGCACCTCGGTGAAAGCCGCCGACCTGATCGCCGACATGGAGAAGCTGGGGGTCGTCCGCTTTCTCTACACCGACATCTCGCGGGACGGCGCCATGACCCAGCCCAACTTCCGGGCGTACCGGGAGCTGGTGGCGTCCACACAGGGAGCGGTCATCGCCTCCGGCGGCGTGTCTTCCCTTGACCATCTCCACCGGCTGGCGGAGATAGGAGCGGAAGGGGCGATTCTTGGCAGCGCGCTGTACAGGGGCGTACTGGAGCTTTCCCAGGCGGTCAGTGCAATGGATGCGCTGGGCTGACGCGGACCAAAACATGGCCGAACGAGACACCCAAGAATTCATCAAAGCCCTCCTGTCCCGCGACAGGGCGGAGACCCTGGACCCCTTCACGGTGCTCACTTATATGCCGATAGACCCTTATGAACAGGTCGCCGACATAGGCTGCGGGCCGGGCTATTTCACCATCCCTCTGGGCAAGTTCCTGGTCCATGGAAAGCTCTATGCTCTGGACATTTCGGAGGAGATGGTTGAGGCGGCACGGAAGCGAGTCCAAGAAGCTAATCTGAGCAACGTGACCGTCGAGACCTGCGGTGATTATGAGTTTCCCGTGCCGTCAGGCTCCCTGGACGGGGTCCTGATGGCATTCGTGGTCCATAGCAACCGGGACCGGCCGGCTCTGCTCAAGGCCGCCTCCGGCTTGTTGCGGCCTCGCGGTTGGTGCACGGTCATGGAATGGCACAGAGTGGAGACCGAGCAGGGGCCTCCCTTGGAGATGAGGATGGAGCCTGCCGAGTTGAAGGAATTGGCCGAAAAATCGGGTCTGGAGTTCACATCCTCCAGGGAGCTTAACGATTCCCAGTATATGTCTGTATTCAGAAAAGTCCGGGTCAGGTGAAGCCATTCTGACGAAACGCATCATCCCATGCCTGGACGTGGACGGCGGCCGGGTGGTCAAGGGAATCAAGTTCATGGAGCACAGAGACGCCGGCGATCCGGTGGAGTTGGCGTCGATTTACGACTCCGAAGGCGCTGACGAGCTGGTCTTCTACGACATCACCGCCTCGGCTGACCAGCGGGGAATCATGCTCGACGTTGTGTCCAGGACCGCCGAGCAGCTGTTCATCCCGTTGACCGTGGGCGGAGGGCTCCGCACCGTTCAGGACATGCGCAGGATGCTCAACGCGGGCGCCGACAAGGTGTCCATCAACACGGCGGCGGTGCAGAACCCGGAGCTTATAAGCGAAGGGGCGGAAGCCTTCGGGAGCCAGTGCATCGTGTTGGGCATGGACGCCCTCCGGGTGTCGGGAAGCTCGCCCACCCGCTGGGAGGTGCGGACACACACAGGCAGGGCGGGCGGCAGGTCTGCCGGCCTGAACGCTGTGGAGTGGGCCGTCAGGGCTGTCGAGTTGGGAGTCGGAGAGATCGTTGTAAACTCTATAGACGCAGACGGCACTCTGGAAGGATACGACTTGGAACTGCTGCACGCCATATCAACCGGCGTTTCGGTCCCGGTAGTGGCCAGCGGCGGCGCCGGGAACCTGGAGCACCTCTATGACGCCATCACCCACGGCATGGCCGACGCAGTCCTGGCCGCCAGCATCTTTCACTTCGGGACCTACAGGATAAGCGAGGCCAAGGAGTACCTGGCTTCCAGGGGCGTTCCCATGCGGC
Source organism: Dehalococcoidia bacterium (assembly GCA_965237875.1). GTDB lineage: Bacteria > Chloroflexota > Dehalococcoidia > Lucifugimonadales > JAGWBF01 > DAOUJI01. The sequence goes on along the minus strand of CBDEGP010000001.1, from coordinate 821,129 downwards.
TGAGCGATGACTCGCCCCAATGATTCATGGTCCGCCCCGGAGCCAGTCCAGTCTTTGTGATGCTATGAGGAAAATCTTTCGAATCCTGTACCCCTCTGGGGGAAGGTTAGGATAGGGGCATGAGCGGAATCACTACGGTAATCTTCGACATGTACGAGACCCTGGCTGAAAACAACCCTGGCCTGTGGGTGGAGACATTCGGCGACATAGTGCGGGACCAGGGGCTGGACGTGGACCCTGACGATCTTTACAGGAACTGGAAGTCTTTGGAGGTGGGGTTCAGGAAAGTGAGAATCAACCTGGACCGGCCTGAGCTTACGCCTCCCTTCAAGTCCTACGAGACGGCATGGATGGAGTGCTTCCGGCAGACCTTCCAGGACATGGGACTTGGCGCAGCGGACCCCGCCGCCGCCGCCAGGAAGGCCGTCGTGGACATGGGCTTCAGGAATGCCTACCCCGAAACGGCGGAGGCCTTGTCTGAGATACAGAGTGGATGGAGGACGGCGGTGCTGTCCAACGCCGATGACGACTACCTCTTCCCCCTCATCGAAAGGATGGGTTGGAAGTTCGACGCCGCCCTCTCTTCAGAAGGAGCTAAGGCGTACAAGCCTTTGCCGGCGGCTTTCCACCGGGTTCTGGAGATGCTGGGAGCGGGGCCGGAGGAGTGCATCTACGTGGGCGACACGCTTTTGGATGACGTTCTCGGCTCCAGGGGAGTCGGGATGCGCTCGGTATGGATCAACCGGACGGGAGCCGTCCACGACCCCAATATGCCCGTGCCCGACTACGAGATAAGCAGCCTGGATGAGCTGCCCGGCCTGCTCAGGGCGGAGTCCTAGTCCTGGACTGCCGTCCAAGTTGGCCCGCTTAAAAGGAGGCACCAGTTGGAAATCAAGCTGAACGAGCAGGGATTGGTCCCCGCAATAGCCCAGGACATCAACACCGGCCAGGTGCTGATGCTTGGGTACATGAACCCGGGTTCCCTCAAGAGGACGGTCGAAGGGACGCAGGTGTGGTATTACAGCCGGAGCAGGGAAGACCTGTGGCACAAAGGAGAGGTGTCGGGAAACTACCTGAACCTGCGGGAAGCCTACGTTGACTGTGACGCCGACACGATTCTGCTGAAAGTGGAGCCCGACGGGCCGACGTGCCACACGGGGGAGACCACCTGCTTCTTCACGCCCATGCCGGGAATGCCGGAGGACTTTGTGGCCACAGACGAAGGTTCGGGCATCCTTGAGGAACTCTTCGCCCTGGTCCAGGACCGGAAGCGAGAGATGCCCGAGGGCAGCTACACGACTGCGCTGCTCCAGGGAGGCGTCGGGAGGATAGCCCAGAAGGTCATTGAAGAGGCTGGTGAATGCGCCCTTTCAGCGGCCCAGGGAGAGAAAGAGAATCTTCCGAAAGAGGCGGCGGACCTGCTGTACCATCTGCTGGCTCTGCTGGCGGCCTCGGACGTGACGCCCGGGCAGGTATGGGCCGAGCTTAGGGCCCGGAGAGCCCGGTGACCCTCAGCCGCCGAATTGGAATATCTTGCCCTCGGTGCGGATGGCTGGGGCTACCACCATCTCGGCCTTGTGCAAGTCCCGAATCGTGTAGGCTCCGCACATCCCCATTGCCACTCTGAGAGCCCCCACGAGGTTCTGGGTGCCGTCCGTCATGGAGGTCGGCCCGAAGAGAATGCCGTTCAAGCTCCCCCTGGTCCCCACCTTGATCCGGGTGCCCCTGGGCAGTTCGGGATGCGGGTTGGCCATGCCCCAGTTGTATCCCCTGCCAGGCGCTTCTTCCGCCTGTGCGAACGGAGTGCCCAACATCACAGCGTCGGCGCCGCTGGCGATGGACTTGCACAGGTCGCCACCCGTGCGGATGCCGCCGTCGGTGATCACCGATACGTAGCGGCCTGTGCGTTTGTAATACTCTTCACGGGCTGAAGCGCACTCAAGGGTGGCAGAAATTTGGGGGACTCCTACGCCCACCACCTCCCGGGTCGTGCAGGCGGCTCCGGGCCCCACCCCGACCATGATGCCGTCGATCCCCGTCTCCATCAGCTCTATGGCGACGTTATAGGAAACACAGTTGCCCACCAGCACAGGCACGTTGAGTTGCTGCCGGAGCTCTGAGAATATCAGGCCGCGATAGCTCCGGGACATGTGGCGGGCCGTGGTGACGGTCGATTGCACCAGGACCATGTCGGCGCCGGCCTCCACGGCCACTGGGGAGAACTTCTTGGCGCTCTGGGGCGTTATAGACACACAACAAACTGCGCCGGTCTCTTTTATCTGACGAACTGACCTGTCGATCAGGTCCTCTTTGATGGGCTCTGAGTAGATTTGCTGAAGCAACCCCGTGCATTCCTCGTGCCCGGCTGCCACCACCTCTTCGAGGATGGAGTAGGGGTCTTCGTAGCGGGTGTATATGCCCTCCAGGTTCATGACCCCCAGGCCGCCGTTCTGGTGCATGAGTCCAGCGAATGACGGGGAGACAACGGCGTCCATGGCCGCCGCCATTATGGGGATGCCGAACACCCTGTCGCCTATGGAGAAGTCAGTGGAAGCCAGGTCGGGGTTGATGGTCACTTCGCCGGGAACGATGGCGACTTCGTCGAAACCGTAAGCCCTGCGGAATTCCTTAAAAAGCGGCGCTCCCATCCTCTCAACCACCTCTCAATGCACCGCTGCGATGGTCTCTGAGGATGCCCTGTGGCCGTCTGTCTGCGGGCTGGCGGAGGGCTGAGCGGCATCGGCAGGCGGGATAGTGTCGCAGACTCTAGCAGAGCCAGGAGCCAAAGTCAATATGAATTTCCGGGCGGCCCAGGGTCTTTCCATTATCTCAGGTCCACCCTTTTTCCCGTTCTCCCTGAGCGTGTCAAAGGGCGGTTCGACGGGCTCACCGCGAATGGGCAAACAAGGCGCCGCAAACGGGGCGAACGAGCCAAACAAGGCATCTGGCAATCGAAAGACCCTGGGATCAGCCCGCTTTCAGCTTCGCCGGTATCCAGGTGCGGAGGAGGTCCCGTAGCTCCTCCCCCGATTCCCGTAGACCGTGTTCGGTGTCGGGGTACAGCACAAGCTCCTTGGGGTCTCCTGCCCAGGCGTAGATTTGCTCTGCACACCTGGGCGGCAGGCGTGTGTCAGCCAGCCCGTGCACGACCAGGATCGGACGGGGAGCTATCTCACCGGCGCTCTGGGCCCCGTATGTCTGGGGCGAGAGCGAAACAACGGCGCTGGCCGTCGGGCTTAGGGCCGCGGCCGCTATCACTATAGCGCCGCCAAAGGAATGGCCGACCGTTGCTGTCCGGACGCAGCCGATGCCTTTCAGGAAGGAGAGTCCAACCAGCGTGTCCAACACCGACTCGGGGAACACGCCGGGTTGTCTGTAGTTGAGTCTCAGGGATACGATGCCCCGGGACGTAAGCTCTTCTGACAAGTCCCCGTAGACGTTGTCGGCCGGGCCCTTGTATCCGCCCCTGGCCCCGGCGACCCAGAGGATTCCGCCGGCGTTGCGGTCCCGGCCCCTGTGTAGAATTCCCGGCAGGGGACCGCGGCTGGTGTGTATGACAATGCCCTCGCCCGCGTCTCCTTCATGGGGAGGCCCGGAGTCGACCCTGAGAATGTCAGCGCGCAGCTCGTCGGAGTCTTGGCTTGAAGGTTGGGTCATGGGATCTGTCCCAGCTAAGATTAGAGGGATGCTAGCGCCGGCGTCGTACGGCGTCAAACGTGGGATGCTCTCTTGGCCCCTGACAAAAGAGCAGGGTCTTTTAATTTTCGCGTGCCATCGTTTCTCCCGTTCGCCCCCGTATCGAGTACGGGGCAGGCTCAGAGCCTGTCGAAAGGCCGTGCATTTATGGTTGGACAAGCTCCCCACGAACGGACTACGTTGACGACTTCCGAGAGTTGAAAGACCCTTGGTTATAGGGGAGCATGTTTGACCCCTGAAGTTCCCGTTGCTAATATTGCAGCCACTACGGTTCCCAAGTTGGAGACTAGCGCGTAAGGAGGCCGACATGAAGGGAGTAATGCTCCGAGAGCCGCATATACCCGTGACCGTCGAGCAGGTGGACATAGACGGACCCAGAGCGGACGAGGTGTTGATGAGGACGATGGCAACAGGCGTTTGCCACAGCGACTTCCACTTCGTGGAGGGCCTATGGACCATGCCCATGCCCTGCGTACTGGGGCATGAAGGGGCAGGCATAGTCGAGGAGATTGGCCCCGGAGTTGATTATGTCAAGCCGGGCGACCACGTTATCGCCTGCCTCTCCGCATTTTGCGGCAAATGCGAATACTGCATGGCCGGACGCCCGAATCTCTGTCCCAGGACCCACGCGTCACGGTCGGAGGATGAACCGCCGCGTTTGAGCCAGAACGGCGGTCTGATTCACCAGTACACGAACCTGTCCACGTTCGCCGAGAAGATGCTGGTGCATGAAAGCTCGCTGGTCAAGATCGACGACAAGAGCGTGCCCTTCGAGCCGATGGCCCTCATAGGCTGCGGCACCACCACGGGGCTGGGGGCCGCCCTGAGGACTGCCAGGGTGGAGCCAGGCTCGACAGTGGCCATTCTGGGCTGCGGAGGCGTGGGGCTGTCCTGCATGCAGGGAGCCCTTATCGCCGGCGCCGGCCGCATCATCGCCATCGACACGGTGGAGGAGAAGCTGGCGTTGGCCCTGGAGCTGGGCGCCACGGACGTAGTGGACGCATCCACCGGAGACACTGTGGAGAAGGTCTTGGCGCTGACCGGCGAGGGCGTGGACTATTCATTCGAAGCCATCGGGAGCAAGCGCACCGCCGAGCAGGCCTATGAAATGCTCAAGCCGGGCGCTGTAGCCACTGTCATGGGCATGATCCCCCAGGGACAGAAGATTGAGCTTGACGGTCCGTCGTTCCTGAGGGAGCGGAGGATTCAGGGCAGCAGCATGGGCTCCAACCGGTTCAGGATAGACATGCCCAGGTACGTCGAGTTCTACAAGCAGGGCCGTTTGAAGCTGGACGAGATGGTGACCCAGCGCCTGCCCATCGAGGACATAAACAAAGCCTTCGACGACATGAAAAATGGGCGGGTGGCTCGAAGCGTCATAATGTTCGACTAACCCAGCGATTGTCCCTGTCTCTCGTGGGGGCGTCTGCCAGGGGGCGGCGCCCGCTTATACCATGAAAACGGGGTTGTCGTCGGTGACGATGCGGTCCTCTTCGGCAATGCCCTCGCGAAGGCTCTTGGGCAGGGAGAAGATGCGCCTGTGGGAAACCCCGTCGTAGGAGCGCAGCACGCGGCCCAGTCTCTCCTTGATGCGTTGATCGACATCTTCAGGGAGAATGTCCGCAGGCGGGACTCCGGCGCCTGCGTCCTCAGTGAAGGCTAGACTGAAGCCCCAAAGGGTGGCAAAGGCGGGGACAAAGACGGTATAGGCGGCGACTGACGGAAAGACCTGATCGATGGTCCTGACGATGGACGTAAAACATTCCTTGTAGTTGATGAGTCCCGCGGGCCCGGACTGGGTGACGAGCATTCCGCCCGGGTTCAGAGCCGCCAACGCGATTTCATAGAACTCCCTGGTGTACAGAAGATATGCCGGCCCCTCTTCTATGGGGTCCACCAGGTCGAGCACAAGAACGTCGAACTTCTCTCCACAGGTCTTGAGGCACTCTCGGGCGTCCTCATGCCGTAGCTCCAACCGGGGGTCGTCGAAACTGCCTTGGTGATGGTTGGGAAGGTTTTCCCGGCATATGCGGACCACGTCTCCATCCAGGTCCACCATTACAACCCGCTCCACGGAGGGGTGCCGCAGGACCTCTCGGAGGGTTGCGCCCTCTCCTCCGCCGCCTATGAAGACCGACCTGGGTCCGGGGTGGAGAAGCATGACAGGATGCACCAGCGATTCGTGATAGATATGCTCGTCCACCTCTGTGGACTGAGTCTTGTTGTCCAGGACCAAGCAGCGCCCAAAGGCCGGCGTGTCCAGCACGTCCACGGATTGGTATTGGGTCTTGCCTGTGTAAATAACGTCGTGGACCCGGTACACCGCCAACACATCGGCGGTGACCAGTTCGAAATGCCATCTTCCTGTTAGCTGCATCTGGTGAATTGCCGTTTTGGGCAGTTGGGCGGCGATTACCCGGAACCGGCGACGGGCTGTGGGACCTGACCCCTAATGACTCTGGTCAAGGTGGAGTCTTTACACTCAAGCTTATCTATCAGGAATCTTGCGGCCCGTTCAGGGTCGAGGGATGTGCCACAGGTAAACAGGTCCGCCGCCGCGTATCCATACTCCGGCCAGGTATGAATGCAGAAATGCGACTCGGAAATAGCCAGAATTCCTGTGACTCCTTGGGGTTCGAACCGATGGAAGGACTCTCCGATGACGTGGACCCCAACCTGGTCCGCCGCCTTTATCATCGAGTCCTTTATGTAATGGAGATCGTCAAGCAGAGCAGGGTTGCACTGCCTGAGCTCAAGCAACAGATGCGTACCTACTACATTCAATCACCTTCCCCCCTTTTCGGATTGGGTTATTGCGTACAAAACTAGATTCTACCGCTACACGGGCATTCTTGCCAAGACCCTGTTCAGAATTGGCCTGGGAATCCCTCAGACTCCCAGCATGGACTGCCCTTCGTCCAGGATGGCCTGCACCAACTCCGGATCGTTGGCCTCGCAGTATATCCTGAGGAGGGGTTCCGTGCCTGAGAACCTTACCAGGAGCCAGGCGTTGTCCGCCAGATGGAACCGCTTGCCGTCCTCGGCGTCGGCGCCTAAGACAGAAACCCCTGCAATGCGGTCCGGGTTCGCCGACTCCAACGCCCTGATCACCGCTTCCCTCTTGCCAGAGTCGTAGGTTATGTCACGCCGGTCATAGTAAAGATAACCCACGGCTTCATAGAGACGGTCCAACAACTCCGACGTCCGTTTTCCCGTCTTGGCCATGTACTCCAAGACCAGAAGACCGCTGAGGATGCCGTCCCTTTCCGGGATATGTCCTCGGATGCTGTATCCGCCGCTCTCCTCGCCGCCGATGAGGGCGTTCTCCCTTATCATAACAGGGCATACGTATTTGAACCCTACGGGCGTCTCGAATACAGGGGACTGAAACATCTTGCCCAGCCGGTCAATCATCCGGGTTGACGTAAGAGACTTGACCAGAGCCCCCCGCTCGCCCTTCACCTCCAACAGGTAATGGGCGATGACGGCGAAGGTCTGGTGGGTCGTGAAGACGCTGCCCTTCTCGTCCACTATGCCCACTCTGTCAGCGTCGCCGTCGAAGGCAATGCCCACGTCTGCGTGGCTGTCCTGCACCAGCCGGACCAGCTGGCCCAGATTGGCGGCTATCGGCTCCGGTCTCTCCAACCCGGGAAATGCAGGGTTCCGCTCCCCGTGTATCTGGACCAGGTCCAGAGTTCCCCGGTCTGCTAAAAGCTCCGGAAGATAGCCCGATCCCGCGCCGTACATGGCGTCGACCGCCACCTTGACGCCTGAGCTGTGGATGGCCTCCAAGTCCACCAGACGGCCCACGTGGTCCAGGTACGGAGGCGCCGGGTCCAGGTCCGACACAAGACCGTCAGCCCTCGCCTTCTCGATGGGAACGGAAGCCACGCCGGTCCTCTCAGCTGACTCTATGTGGGCTTCCAGCCGCTCCGTGACCTCAGGCGTGGCGCTGCCCGCGTAGTCCGGCTTGTACTTGAAGCCGTTCCATAGCGGAGGGTTATGGCTGGCAGTGATGATGACGCCCCCGCCGGCGGCCTTGTCCAGGATGTTGTAGCTGACCACCGGCGTGGGTGAAGGCTTCGTCGAGAGATGAACAGGAATGCCGTTCCCGGCCATGACCTCCGCCACGCGAGCAGCGAATTCAGCGGACGCAAAACGGGTATCGTAGCCCAATACAAGGCCCCGGTCCCCCAGCCCTTCGCTTTTGAGGTACGCCGCGACGCCCTGTGCGCACAGGGCCACGTTGTCGTAGGTGAAATCATCCGCTATGACTCCTCGCCAACCATCGGTGCCAAAGCGAATCACGGTCATGGTGGACCCTTCGTCGGCCTCGGCGGGACGCTAGAGCCCCGCCTCCGAGCGGAGGGCTTCCGCCTTATCAGTCTTCTCCCAGGGAAGGTCCAGATCGTCGCGGCCGAAGTGGCCGTAGGCGGCTGTATCTTTGTAAATAGGCCGTCTCAGGCCCAAGTCCTCGATGATGGCCGCCGGACGCAAGTCGAAGTGTTTGCTGGTGAGCTCGTTTATGGTGGAGTCGTCCACGTGGTTGGTGCCGAAGGTCTCGACGCTGATGGAGGTGGGCTGAGCCCTTCCGATGGCATAGGAGACCTGAATCTCGGCCCGGTCACACAGGCCGGCCGCAACCAGGTTCTTCGCCACGTACCTTGCGGCATAGGCCGCCGAGCGGTCCACCTTGGTTGGGTCCTTTCCTGAGAAGGCTCCTCCGCCGTGCCGGGCCAGTCCGCCGTATGTGTCCACGAGAATCTTGCGTCCGGTCAGCCCTGTGTCGGCCATCGGCCCGCCTATGGCAAACCTGCCGCTGGGGTTGACGAAGAACTTGGTCTCGTCGTCTATAAGGTTCTCCGGCACCACCGACCTTATGACGTGATCGACCATGTCCCTCTCTATCACGTCATTGGGGGCGTCCGGGGCGTGCTGAGTCGAGATGATCACCGTGTCCACCCGCTCGGGGACGCCATACTTGTACTCCACCGTCACCTGGGACTTTCCGTCGGGCCTGAGATAGGGAAATTGGCCGTTCTTTCTGACGTGGCTCAGGCGATGGCACAGCCGGTGGGACAGGCTGATGGGCAGGGGCATCAGCTCTTCCGTCTCGTTGCACGCGAAACCCACCATCATACCCTGGTCACCGGCCCCTATGCGGTCCATATCCTCCCTGTTGGAGCCGGAGCCGTCGGCGGTCCTGAGCTCCAGGGAGCGGGACACTCCGCCGCTGATGTCCTTGGACTGCTCCTGGATAGACACCATGACTCCGCAGCTCTTGTAGTCGATGCCATATTCGGCGTCGGTGTATCCCACTTCCTTCAGGGTCTCCCTGACGATTCGTGGAACGTCAACATAGCTGTCCGTAGTGATCTCGCCCATCACCACGACCAAGCCGTTGGTTACCGCCGTCTCGCAAGCCACTCTTCCCTCCGGGTCTTTGGCCAAGATGGAGTCGAGTATGGCGTCCGATATCTGATCGCACAGCTTGTCGGGGTGGCCTTCTGTCACCGACTCTGAGGTAAACGCATACTTCGGAGATTGCATGAAACTGTAGGCCATTACTATCCTCCTAGTCTTCTAAACGGGTCGGTTCCGCCATCCGCCCGCCATTGATCTTGCGGCTGCAAGCGCCTATGTGCCCTCTTCCCAGCTTTCCAGATATTTCTGCTGTTCGGGCGTAAGCGCATCTATTTCCACACCCATTGCCCGGAGCTTCAAGCGTCCAACTTCCCTGTCCAGGTCCTTGGGCACCGGGTACACGCCGGGGGAAAGGTCCGCTCTGTTTTTCACCAAGTACTCGACGCTAAGGGCCTGGTTGGCGAAGCTCATGTCCATGACGCTTGACGGGTGGCCTTCGGCGGCGGAAAGGTTCACAAGCCGGCCGTCAGCGAGCAGGTAAATGCGGCGCCCGTCCTTGGTCTTGTATTCGTCCACGAAAGGACGAATGCGTTCCTTGCCGGTGGACATGGCCTCCAGAGCAGGGATGTCTATCTCCACGTTGAAGTGGCCGCTGTTGCATATGATGGCCCCGTCAGACATGACATCCAGATGGGCTTTGCCGATTGCGTGCAGACCTCCCGTGACCGTGATGAACACTTCGGCGGTTTTGGCGGCTTCCAGGCTGGGCATTACCGCAAAACCGTCCATGATGGCTTCAAGGGCTTTGACAGGCTCAACCTCTATGACGGTTACGTGGGCGCCCAAGCCTCTTGCCCTGTTGGCGACGCCTCTTCCGCACCAGCCGTACCCATAGACAACCACGCGGCGGCCCGACCAGAGTATGTTGGTGGCTCTGGTGATGCCGTCCAAAGTGCTCTGGCCTGTCCCGTAGCGGTTGTCGAAGAAATGCTTGGTGTCGGCCTCGTTGACTGCGATGATGGGATATTTCAGCCGCCCTTCTCGCGCCATTGCCTCCAGCCGGATGACCCCGGTGGTGGTCTCTTCAGCTCCGCCTATGACGTCAGCCAACTGGGAGGTGCGTTCCTTGTGGAGCACCGTTACCAGGTCCGCTCCGTCATCCATGGTGATCTGGGGCCTGTGGTCCAGAGCGGCGTTGATGTGGCTGTAATACGTTTGGTCATCCTCGCCTTTGATGGCGAAGGTGGGGATGCCGTACTCCTGGACTAGAGCGGCGGCCACCTCGTCTTGAGTGCTCAACGGGTTGCTGGCGCACAGCGTCAGATCGGCGCCTCCGTCTTTGAGCGCCAAAGCGAGGTTGGCCGTTTCGGTCGTCACGTGCAGACACCCGGAAAGCCGCAGACCCTTAAAGGGCTGCTCCACCTTGAATCGCTCCCTTATCTGGTTGATGACCTGCATCTCCCGGGCCGCCCATCGAATGCGTTTAACCCCATCACCCGCCAGTGATAGGTCCTTAACGTCTCCCTTTGTACTCAAACGGTCCTCCTAGAATTCCTTGTCCAGCGAAACCTTCCCACTGTCACCGGAGCGGCAAGGCGTCATTCCCGTTAAAATAGCTGAGGTCTGAAATGGACCGGAACCTCTCTGAAATGTCCTTCCGGTCCAGGGAGCTCAGCCTGTCCACGCTGAAGCTTTGCACCGCAAACGAACCCATGACGGAACCGACCGCCGCGGCCCTCCTGAACTGGCCCGCGTTGACCTCTCCGGCAGCCGCCAGATAGCCCATGAACCCCCCGGCGAAAGAGTCCCCGGCCCCCGTAGGGTCCACCACGTCATCCAGTGGAAAGGCAGGCGCCGCGAAAACCGAGTCCTCGGTGAACTGTATGACGCCGTGCTCGCCCCTCTTTATGACGACCAGCTTGGGACCCAAGCTAAGCATGTAGCGGGCGGCCCTGACCACGTTCAGAGTCTTTACGTGAGGGGCCGCAAACATCCGCGCCTCCCCCTCGTCCATGAAGACCACGTCAACCTTTTTTATCACCTCGGTCAGCGGTTCGCGGGTGTCTCCGTCAATCCAGAAGTTCATGGTGTCCACGCCTATCAGCCGGGGCCTCTCGTCCATCTGCTCCAAAACGTTCAGCTGAAGCTCAGGCTGGATGTTGCCCAGAAAAAGAAAAGGCGCTGTCCGGTGCTGGGGGCCAAGCTGCGGAGAGAAGTCGGAGAAGACGTTGAGCTGAGTGTCCAAAGTCCAGCGGGTGTTCACGTCCTCTATGCCGTACTCGCCCGCCCACCGGAACGTCTTGCCGTTGGCTATCTCCAAGCCCGACACGTCCACGTCGTGGCTTTCGAGGAGGTCGATGTCCGAACGGGCGAAGTCCTCTCCGACCACCGCCACCATCTGCACCGAGTCGAAATAGCTGGCGGCAATCGAGAAGTAAGTAGCGGAACCTCCGAGCGAGTCCTCCCTGCTGCCGAGAGAAGTTTTCACAGAATCGTAGGCAACGGACCCGACGACGACGATGGACATTCTATTAGGCGTCCTCGCCGTAGGATGTCGGAAGGTTGGCGCTTATCCACGTTGGGGAGCCGTCCTCGATGTTGTACAGGTCCTCGGGATTCATCCCCATGGCGGCCGCCATCTCGCAAGCCAGGCCGCTGCGCACTCCGGCGGCGCATATGAACAACAGCTTCTTGTCTGAAGGAATCTCGTCCATCCGGCCCATGATGTCGTCCACCGGAATATGTATGGCGCCGGTGACGTGGCCCGCGACCCACTCGTCGTCCCGTCTTACGTCTATTACAGCCGTTCCGTCGGGGTCGTCCTGGAGCATCTTATGGGCCTCGATGGAATCGACCCTGAAATATGGCTCTCCCGGTTCTCGCCTGGGCATGAGCTCTTCTCCTCAGTTCAGGTATTTCCCTATTATCGGACTCAGGCGTTCTTTGACCTCCGGCGGGACCCGCTCCGGGGCCGTGATTATCGAGTCTTTAAGGGCAACCGCACAAGGGCATTCCCGCCGTTCAGGAATCCCGGTCAAGATTTTCCTGAGAGCCTCTTTGGAGGTGGAGACGTTTTTGGAGAGGTTGGCCACAACCATCTCCACCGTCACGTCCTCTTCCGATTCGCGCCAGCAGTCGTAATCGGTGACGCAGGCAAGGGTAGCATAGCAAATCTCGGCTTCGCGGGCCAGTTTTGCCTCCGGCAAGGCCGTCATGCCGATTATGTCGGCGCCCCAGGACCTGTACAGGAAGGACTCAGCCCTCGTCGAAAAGGCCGGCCCCTCCATCACAACGTAGGTCCCGCCCTTATGCACCGTGGCGCCCGTCCCTTGAGAGCTCCTATAGAGAACGCCGCTCAAGACGGGGCAGAATGGGTCTGCGAAACCCACGTGGGCCACGATGCCGTCGCCGAAGAAAGTTGAAGACCGCTGCCGGGTGCGGTCGATGAGCTGGTCGGGAATGACTATGTCCAAGGGCTTCAACTCCTCCCTGAGACTGCCCACGGCGCTCACGGACACGATCATCTCCACTCCCAAGGCCTTTAACGCGTAGATGTTTGCTTTAGCAGGCATCTGGGTGGGCATGACGCTGTGGCCTTTGCCGTGACGGGGGAGAAAGGCCACTTTTACATCTTCCAAAACTCCCACGATCACCGAGTCGCTGGGACTGCCGAAAGGGGTGTCCAATTCCAGTTCCCGGGCGTCGCTCAGGCCCTCCATACGGTAAAGCCCGCTGCCGCCGATTATTCCTATTGTGGCTTCAGCTGACATTCTCGCGCCTGTCTTTCAGCATCAGCAGAAGGGCTTCCGTATAGGGATCTCGCGCTATGCCCTTCTCCGTAACTATTGCGGACACGTACTTATGGGGAGTCACGTCGAAGGCCGGGTTCCTTACTCCGATTCCTTCCGGGGCCGTCCGCACTCCGGCCAGGGTGGTGACCTCCTCGGGCCGCCGTTCCTCGATGGGAATCTCATCCCCGGATGCAATGCTCATGTCCACCGTGGAAGTGGGAGCGGCTACGTAGAAGGGTATCCCATGCTCTTTAGCCAGGACGGCCAGAGAGTACGTGCCTATTTTGTTGGCGACGTCTCCGTTGGACGCAATGCGGTCAGCGCCGACGATTACGCAGTCTATCTCGCCCTGCTTCATAAGAAGTCCGGCGGAAGAGTCCACTATAAGGGTCGCCGGTATATTCAACTGGACCAGCTCCCAGGCAGTGAGACGAGCGCCTTGGAGGAACGGGCGGGTCTCGGTGGCGATGACTCCGTACCTCTTTCCCTCCTCCCATCCGGCCCTGATGACTCCCAGCGCCGTGCCGTATCCGGCGGTGGCCAGGGCGCCGGTGTTGCAGTGGGTGAGAACCGTCCCGCCGTCCGGCATCAGCTCCACCCCGTTCATGCCCATGCGCCGGTTCGTCTCCTCATCCTCTTTCTGCATGAGAAGGGCCTCTTCAAGGAGGCTCTTCCTGGTTTCATCCACGCTCTTTCCCGTTCGGGCAAGCCGCATCATGCGCTCCACTGCCCAAGCCAGGTTCACCGCCGTCGGGCGGGCGTCGGCGATCTGCTTCGCCTCGACCTCCAGACTCTGAACGAACCCCGGCATGTCCGGCGCCTGTATGTCCCTGGCGGCCATTGCCACGGCGTATGCCGCCACAACCCCGATGGCGGGCGCGCCGCGGACTCGCATCTCCTTGATGCTGTCAATAGCGTCCTGGTGGCTGTTCAGGTCCAGGACGACATACTCGTTGGGAAGCTGCGTCTGGTCCAGCAGCTTGAGCATGCCTTCCGACCACTCTATGGCTTTGTAGTCCGACATTTTTCTCGTCCGGCGACGCCCGTTTTCAGGCAAACAAAAAGCCTCTCTTAAGGGAGAAGCTCTTGCCCCATACTAACTTCAGGCACTCTGGGTGTCAAGAAAACCCGGCGGCCCTCGCCCCCATCCTAACCTTCCCCCTTTGGAGACCTTTGCGTAACCCCCTCTCCTTTTGGGAGAGGGTTGGGGTAAGGGCGTTCCCCAGCTTCGGGCAAGACGCTGGATTCCGCCGGAATGACGGAGGTTATGCAAAGGTCTCCTCTGGGGGAAGGGACACACGGCCCCGTCCGGCCTGAGCTTGTCGGAGGGCCGCCCCTTCCCGTTCGGCCTGAGCCTGTCGAAGGCCCGGACGTTCTACAACGCCTCCCCCAACCTCCCATCGCTTTAATTCCCTCTCTTTAGGCTATAATCTCAAAGTCCATTCTCTTCACGGGAAACAGGAGCGGGAAGGCAAATGGCCTTGGACGACACGGTGGTCGGCATAGACGTAGGCGGGACCTTCACCGACTTCGTCGTGCTGAAGGACCGGCAGGTCAAGGTGCATAAAACTCCTTCTACGCCATCGGACCCGTCATTGGCAATCCTGCGCGGAATCCGGGACCTGGGAGTCGAGGGCGCGGCCTTCGTGCATGGGTCAACGGTCGCCACCAACGCCATATTGGAGAGGAAAGGGGCCCGCACCGTCCTGATAACTACGGAAGGGTTTGAGGACGTGCTGGAAATCGGCCGCCAGAACCGGAAGGACATATACGACCTGATGATGGACCGGCCCGAACCCCTGGTCCCCGCAGACCTGCGGTACGGGCTTCACGAACGGATTGACTACACGGGCCGCGCATTGGTCTCTCCCAGCCCCGAGGATCTGGCAAGCATCGTCCAGGCGGTGAGAGATTCGGGAGCGGAGTCCGTGGCCGTATCTCTTCTCTTCTCCTTCCTCAACCCCCTGCATGAGAACATGGTAATGGAGGCCCTTGCCGGCCTCGATTCTAGGCCGTTTCTCTCGGTATCCAGCCAAGTCTTGCCCGAATTCAGGGAATATGAGCGCACCAGCTCCGTGGCGATCAACGCCTACGTCGGACCCGCCATGTCCGGCTACCTGGGCAATCTGGAGGCGTCTCTGGGGAGCAGTCTCAGGGTAATGCAGTCGTCGGGCGGAAGCATCACGTGCTCCCTGGCTTCCCATCAACCCGTACGGACCATCCTGAGCGGACCGGCGGGCGGAGTTGTCGGCGCCTTTCACGTTGGATCGCAGGCCGGATACAAAGACCTCATAACCATTGACATGGGCGGAACCTCCACCGACGTGTCCCTGTGCCCCGGCAGAATCAAGGAGACCACCTCCTCCGAGGTGGCGGGATGCCCCGTCAGCGTTCCCATGATCGAGATTCACACCGTCGGCGCCGGAGGAGGCTCCATAGCCCGGTTGGACCCGGGGGGCGCCCTTACTGTAGGTCCCGAGTCTGCAGGGGCCGACCCGGGACCCGCTTGCTACGGGAAGGGGAACGATGTCACCGTCACAGACGCCAATCTCGTCCTTGGCCGTCTCCAGCCGGACCACTTTTTGGGCGGGAGCCTTCCACTGGACCGCAGCCGGTCTCTCGCCTTGATGGAAGGTCTGGCCCACTCCATGTCCACGACCGTAGAGGCTGCCGCCCTGGGAATCATCCGGGTGGTGAACTCCAGCATGGAGCGGGCCATCCGCACCATTTCTATGGAGCGCGGCTATGACCCCAGGGACTTCACACTTTTGGCTTTCGGCGGGGCGGGCCCCATGCACAGCTGCGAGCTTGCCCAGGAGTTGGGCATACCGCGAGTGTTGGTCCCTCTCAATCCCGGCGTTCTGTCAGCCCTGGGAGCCGGCATCGCAGACATAGTCAAAGACTACTCCAGAACGGTCATGCTCCGAGGCCCCGACCTTACGACGGAACGTATGGAAGAGGGATTCTCCCAACTGCTGGAAGCCGCCTACGACGAGATGGCCGGCGAGGGGCTGGACCTGGAGAAAGCCGTGCCCAAACGCTCACTGGACGTCCGGTACGTGGGCCAGTCCTACGAGTTGAACGTAGACTTTCCCAAGGGCGGGGCCGGTCTGCCCAAGGCAATTGCAACGGCTTTCCACCGGGCCCACAGGCAGCGCTTTGGCTATTCCGACGCCAATGAGCCCGTGGAGGCGGTCAATCTGCGGCTAAAAATGTCGCTGCCCGTAGAACCTCCGAAAGCAGCGCCGCGCGCCGAGTCCGGAGAATCTCCGGTGCGGGCCAAGTTGGAAGACGTCGATGCGGTGTTCGCTGAGGGAACCGTTTCCACCGGCGTCTTCCGGCGGGACCTGTTGGAGACCGGAAACCTGGTCCAGGGACCTGCTTTAGTGGTCCAGTTCGACTCCACAACCGTGATGCCGCCGGGCTGGTCCGCGCGGGTGGACTCGTGGGGAAACCTGATTCTGACGCCCACTAACATCCAGTCTCATGCCGTTTGAATTCCAGTTTTCAGAAGAGGACAGGCAGTGGTAGACCCCATCAGTTTGGAAGTGTTCAAGAACCTGTTTACCTCCGTGTGCGAGGAGATGGGCGTGACCCTCCAACGCACCGCCTATTCTCCCAACATCAAGGAACGGCTGGACTTCTCGTGCGCCCTCTTTGATCCAGCCGGCCAAATGGCGGCGCAGGCGGCGCATATCCCCGTGCACCTTGGCGCGATGCCCGCATCGGTGCGGGCCGCTCTGGACGTGTTTCCCGACCGTCTGGGTCCGGGCGACATCGTCGCCCTTAACGACCCCTATCTAGGCGGCTCCCACCTTCCCGACATCACCATGGTCGCTCCGGTGTTCAGCGGCCGCGGCGCGGAACGGGAATTGATAGGCTTCGTATCCAACAGGGGTCACCATGCCGACGTGGGAGGAATGACGCCGGGCTCTCTGCCCCTTTCCACCGAGCTTTACCAGGAGGGAACGATAATCCCGCCTCTCAAGCTGGCCCGGTCAGGCAGACTCAACCGGGAAGTGGTGGAGCTGATTTGCAGGAATTCCCGGACCCCCGACGAGCGCAGGGGAGACCTGGCGGCCCAGATAGCCTCCATCAAAGTGGGCGAAAGGCGCATTACAGAAATCGTAGCGCGATACGACTCATCCACAGTCTTGGAGCACATGGACGCCCTGCTCAACTACTCGGAGAGGCTTACGAGGGCCGGCATATCCGACATCCCGGACGGTTCCTACGAGGCCAGCGACTACATGGACGACGACGGCCAGTCCAACCAGCCCGTACTGATATGCGCCGCCATCCGAGTTATCGGAGACAATCTCCTGGTGGACTTCACCGGCACGTCGCCTCAGCGCCCCGGATGCATCAACGCACCTTTAGCGGTGACATCGTCAGCCGTGCTCTATGTCGTCCATAGCCTTGTGGGGGGAGGCGCTCCTCCGAACCAGGGCTGCATGAGACCCGTGACCGTTAAGGCGCCCAAAGGCTCCCTCGTAAACCCGGAGCCCCAGCATGGAGTGGCCGGCGGAAACGTTGAGACGTCCCAGAGAATCACCGACGTGCTCCTGGCGGCCATGGCCCAGGCTATCCCGGAGAGGGTCCCCGCGGCCAGCCAGGGGACCATGAACAACGTGCTCATCGGAGGCCACGACCCGGTTAGAGGCAGGCCCTTCGTGTACTACGAGACCATTGCGGGAGGAATGGGAGCCAGGCCCACAAAGGACGGCGTTTCAGGAATTCACACCCACATGACCAACACCATGAACACCCCCATAGAAGCCCTTGAGTTCGTGTACCCTTTCAGAGTGCGCAGGTACGCCATCCGCCGGGGCACAGGCGGCCCCGGCCGGCATAAGGGCGGTGACGGTGTTGTCCGAGACACCGAGTTCCTTGCCCCTGCAAGGGTTACCGTGCTGTCCGAAAGGCGACGGTTCGCGCCCTACGGACTCCACGGCGGCCACCACGGCGAGCGGGGAGAGAACATCCTGTTCAAGGGAGGCTACGAGGAGGTCAAGCTGTCCGGGAAAGAGGTCCTGGACGTGGAGCCGGGCGACGTGCTCAGCGTCAGGACCCCCGGGGGCGGAGGTTGGGGAGCGCCGCCTGAAAGAGATTAGCCAACTCGGTCAATAGACGCCCCTGAAATACACCCCTGCAATACAAAGGAGCTGGATGGAAGCAGTCAGAGTCGAGAGTTTCAAGAACATGCAGCACATTATCACCACCCCCGGCCAGGCAATGGTGGCGGACGAACCTCCGGGCCAGGGAGACGGTCTGGGGCCGAACCCCTACGAGCTTCTCCTGGCGTCCCTGGGCACGTGAACCTCCATGACCCTCCTCCTCTACGCCAGGAGGAAGGAATGGCCCCTGGAAGGGGTCACCATCGAGCTTAGCCACGAACGGGTCCACGCCAGGGACTGCGAGGAGTGCGAGGAGGACGACGACTCCATCATCAACGTGATACGCCGTTACATCGTGCTGAAAGGGGACCTGGACAAAGAGCAGCGAGACCGCTTGGCCGTCATAGCGACTCGGTGCCCGGTCCACAGGACACTCACCGAGGGCCCCAGAATCTTCGACGAGGTCGACGTAGTGGCCTGAGCATTCCGGTTTCCTTGACTCCGGTTTTCGGTCAACCCTACAATTTCTAAAACTTTCACATGGACCACCCTGCATGAGGTCTGCGATATGGTAAGAGCCCTTTTCATGGGCCAGACGGGAATAGACAAGAAACGCCACATTGAAACCCTGCGGGAGTATGCCGCCTCCAAAGGCAAGTCCATCGATGGCCTCTATAACGTGGGGGACATCATGTACGAGGAGAGCCAGAAGGCGGGAAGGGCCATTACCGAAGGCAAAATCCTCGACCTCCCCCTCACGGAGCTTGCCGTTCTCAGACGCTCAGCCTTCAACAAGATCGGCCAGATGACCAGCCATGAGGACTCGGCGGCCGTGATAGTCAGCTCACACGCCGTCTTCCGCTGGAACAACCAGCTCTTCCGAGCCTTTGAGCTGTCGGACTTCGAAGCCTTTAGTCCCGACCTGATCGTGACGTTGGTGGATGACGTTGACGCAGTAAAGCTGAACCTGGACGGCCTCCGGGACGCCGGTCGTCTTCCGGCGGACACAACCTACGGAATGAAGGACCTGCTGGTATGGCGTGAAGAGGAGATCCTGGCTTCGGAGATATTGGCGTCTGTCCTGGGGGTGCCCCACTACGTCCTGGGGGTGTCGTTGGAGCCTGAAGTCACCGATTTTCCTCTGGAGGCGGCCTACTCCCTGCTGTTCGAAGGATGGAAGAAACGGTCCTACGTGAGCTACCCCATCAGCGACGCACAATCCAAGCCCGACGTGTGGGACAGGGTGGTGGACTTCCGCAAGAGGGTCCGCAAGCGGCTCTGCTGCTTCGACCCTATGATGATCGACGAGAAACGTCTCTACGGGATTCTCAGGAGCCGCCGCCAGGAAGACCCGTCCGCCGCCCATTTGCTTTGCGACGTCAGGGGCGCTCAGGTCCAATTCAGCGTCCACGAGATCGAGGGAATCATTCCCGATATAGACGGCCAGATCGTATCCAGGGACTACAAGCTGATAGACCAGGCCGAGATGATAGTGGCCTATATTCCCCTCGATACGGACGGCAGCCCGTTGATAGCCGGGGGAGTCCAATCGGAGCTGGAGTACGCCTCCGCTTCAACCAAAGAGGTCCTGGTGGTATGGGAGGCGAGTAAAGAGCCGACGCCCTTCATCCACCAGAGGGCCGACAAGGTGTTCTCCAGCGTGGCGGAGTTGGAAAGCCACCTGGAAGAGCTGGTCCCCCAGACCGGCCAGCTTGAATTCCCCCTATAACGCCCCGGACGCCGGTCTAGTCCGCGTTGGCATTACCCGTCACTCCGCTTCCCCTTTCGTCTTTCCCGATCCCCTCTTCTCGTCATTCCGGCGGAGGCCGGAATCCAGGGGTTTCCAGCCGCTCCTTGAGAGCCAGATTCATCATCACGAACCCCACCCGTTGGCTCTTGAGGACTCGCATAGCCTGCATCAGCGGAGCCAAGCAGCCCGTGAAACGCTCCCCTTGCACGAGCCTGGTGACGCCTTGGCCGCAGTCTTCCAGAATGAAGTAATGCTCTCCGTCGATAATCCCTGGAACCAGCACGCGCCCGGTCCATGTAAGCCGGCGCCAGGGTTCCGCCTCCACTACCTTGGGTTTGATTGTCATGCCCAGGGCGCCGGGCGGCTTAACGAGCAATTTCAGCTTGCCGCCGATGGTCACCTCTCCTTCAGCTTTCTTGATGAAAGGGTTCCACTCGGCATAGGCGGCCAAGTCTGTAAGCGCGTCCCAGACTTTCTCAGGAGACGCGCCTATCTCCACCTCTGTCCTGATCTCCCGCAAGGGCCTACTCCACGTAGCTGGTGGAGGGGCTGTCGGTGGGCATCACCGTGTACATCCGGGCGTCGGCGCCCGAGTGGTTCTCCAGCTTGTGGGGCACGTTGGGCGGCGCCAGCAAGGTATGGCCTTCGGGGACTGTCCGCACCTCATCTCCCACGGTCATTTCGATGGACCCCTCCAGCAGGATGATGGCCTCGTCGTGGGGATGAGTGTGCAGCTTAAGGGCCGAGCCGTCGTGCATCACCAACTCGCCCACCGTGAGGCTGGCGGCGCCCGCGGCCTTGTTGATGAATCTGCGGGACTTTCGTCCCTCGGCAGGCTCGAAGGGAGGATCAGTGCGCTGGTCAATAATCGGCATAGTCGCCTCCTGAAGTCTTATTCCCAAGTCGATTCCCCCTGCATTCTATGGCCGGACACCGCAAGGGGCAAGGCTCTAAGCCTTGACGCCCCAGTGGATGGCCACGGCGCCCAGGCCCAGCTTCCTGTAGCCCACGCCGGTTAGGCCCGCTTCCGTGAATGTGCGGGCCATCTCGTCGGCGGTGTGGAACCGGCCCACGGACTTGGGCAGGTAGGTGTAGGCTTCACGGTTCCGGGCAACTATCTGCCCCATCAGAGGGACCACAAAGTTGAAGAAGACTCTGAAGGGCGGCCCAAGCAGCCTGCTCTCGGCGGGCGTAGACTCCAGGGACACGACCCGCCCTCCGGGCCGCACCACGCGGACCGCCTCCGCCAAGGCGCCGGGCAGGTCAGGCATGTTCCTGAATCCCCAGCCCGATACGGCGCAGGCGAAGGTGTGGTCCGGAAAGGGAAGGGCCATGCCGTCTCCTACGGTGAAGTGCGTCACGCGCCCCAGTCCTTTGGAGTCTGCTTTGGCGTTGGCCCGGACCACCATGCCGGGCGTCAGATCGAGTCCGACGACGCTTTCTATACCCGGAATCGACGCCAAAGCCAGAGCAAAGTCCCCAGTCCCCGATGCCAGGTCGAAGGCTATGCCGTTCAGGTCTTTGGCGGCGATTTCGGCGGCGATGCGCCGCCAGCGATGGTGAAGCCCGCCGGTCATGAGGGTGTTCATCAAGTCGTAGGTGGGAGCTATCGCAGCGAAGAGATTCGCCACGTACCGGCGCTTGGCCTCGCCTCTTAACTCAGCCATGAACGCTAGGCGCCCGGGCCGGAGTACTGGTAGCGGTCTTCCAATTGCTCGTCTACGCCCAGCGCCACCAGGATGCGGCCCACCATGTAGCCCACCACGTCGGCCACCGTCTCAGGTTTCAAGTAGAAAGGAGGATGGGGAGGAAGCGTCACCACGCCCATACGGGCCAGCGTAGTCATGTTCTCAAGATGCACTGCGTGCAGGGGAGTCTCCCGGGGCACGATGACCAAGCGGCGGCGCTCCTTGAGGCATACGTCCGCAGACCTGAGCAGCAGGTTGTTGGCCATCCCGTGGGCCAACGCCGCCACGCTTGCCATGCTGCATGGCACGATTGCCATGCCCCGGGTGGGGTAGGAACCGCTGGCGATGGGGGCCGCCATCTCTCCTATGCCGTAGTCGGTGAAATGGGGATGCTCCCTCCAACGGGCCAACGCGTCGTTCCAGGGCTCGTCCATCTCCTGATGCCAGACCATCCTCGCCTCGGCGCTGCACACCACCGTTACGCAAAGCTCCCGGCTGAGCATCTCCTCCACCAGGTCGTGGGCCATGACGACTCCGCTGGCGCCTGAAATGCCCACGACGTAAGGGCGCTTATCCTGGGCGTCAGTCACAATACAACGTCCAAAGCTGTGAAAAAGAGCAGGGTCACAGCAATATACGAGTTGAGGTTGAAGAAGGCCAGCATGAGCTTGGAAAGGTCTTTCGGACTCACCAGGGTGTGCTCGTATATGAGCAGGGCCGAAGCCACAGCCCATCCCGCGTAGTATAGGGGTCCCAGTCCCATCCAGACGCCCAGGGCCAGAAGGGAGGCTGAGGTTGCTACGTGCATTCCCCGGTACCACCAGAAGGCGCCCTCCACGCCGAACCGGCGGGGTATGGAGTGAATGCCGTACTGCTTGTCAAAAGCGACGTCCTGGCAGGCGTAGATGATGTCGAAGCCGCCTATCCACGTGGCCACCGCGAAGGACAGGAGGACTGCCTCGGGCCCCAGGCTCCCGGTCACCGCTATCCAACCCCCGGCGGCTGCTATCGCGTCTACCCATCCCAGCACAAAGTGGGTGGTCCAGGAGAAATACTTGACGTAGGAGTATGCAACCACCGCCACTGCCGCCACCGGCGCCAGGACCAGGGTCAGGGTGTTAAGCTGGGAAGCGGCGAAGAAGAAAACTCCGATGGAGACCAGCGCCACCAGCCCCATCTCATGGGGTTTCAGAAGCCCCTTGGGCAGATGACGGTTTGCCGTGCGGGGGTTGGCCGCATCCTCCTTGAGATGAATCAGTCGGTTGGAGGACATGGCCAGCGTCCGGGCTGCAGCCATGGCTACGGTTATCCAGATGAACTCGGACCATCCCGGCAGCCCGCCGGCCGCCAGGAACATGCCGATGTAGGCAAAGGGCAAAGCGAAGACCGTGTGTTCGAACTTGATGGCGTCAAGGAACAGATGGACCTTGGCCCTGGTCCGCTTAACCGGCGTTAGAATCGCGGCTGCCATGACGTTCGGTCCCTGTAAACAAGTTGGCCGTACTGGAACACCCTAGATCCCATACATGCCCCACTTGGAGTCCACAAGCGCCTTCACCTCATCGCTCATCACTATATCCGGGGGCCACTCCCGGGGGTTCCCCTCCCCGGGTCCCTTGGCGGTGGCGTCGATGCCAACCTTGCTGCCGAACTTGGGCGTGGGAGAAGCGTGGTCCAAGTCGTCCACAGGCCCCTGCACCGTGATGATGTCCCTGGCCGCGTCGATGTTGTTCGTTACTCGCCACGTAACCTCCGACAGGTTGTGCACGTCTACGTAGTGGTCAACCACAATGATGGCTTTGGCCAGAGACATGAGCCCAAGCCCCCAAAGTCCGTACATCACCTTCTGGGCATGACCCGGATATTCCTTCTTTATCGAGACCAGCACGAGGTTGTGGAACACCCCTTCCGCGGGCATGTTGATGTCCACGATTTCCGGGAGGACGGTCTGCATGACGGGCAGGAAAACCCGTTCGGTGACCTTGCCCATGAAGTAGTCCTCCATGGGAGGTCGTCCCACTATTATGGTGGGGTATATGGGATCCCGGCGGTGTGTGACCGCCGTTACGTGGAAGACCGGATAAGTGTCGGCCAGGGAGTAGTAGCCGGTGTGGTCTCCGAAGGGACCCTCAAGCGCTTCGTCTCCGGGAGTGACGTAGCCTTCTATGATCATCTCAGCATGGGCCGGGACTTCCAGGTCCACAGTCTTGGCCTTGACCAGCTCCACGCCTTCCTGGCGGATGAACCCGGCTATCATCATCTCATCCATGTCGGGGGGCAATGGAGCGGACCCCGTCCATATGGTGGCCGGATCACCTCCGAGCGCCACGGCCACTTCGACCCTCTCCCTTCCCTCTTCGCGGCTGACCCGATAATGGCGTGCGCCCACCTTGTGGGTCTGCCAATGCATCCCGCAGGTCTTCTTGTCGAACACCTGTATGCGGTACATGCCGAAGTTTCGGACGCCCGTGGCGGGGTCCTTGGTGATGACCAGAGGCAGCGTGATGTAGCGGCCCCCGTCCATGGGCCAGCATTTCAGGATGGGGTACTTGAACAGGTCCACGTCATCGCCCGTGTGGACCACCTCCTGGCAGGGGCCGGAGCGCACTGTTTTCGACTGGAAAGAGGCCAGCTCTCTAAGCTGTCCCAGGGCACGCAGTTTGTCCATGATTCCTTTGGGAGCGCCGCCTTGCATAAGCCCCAACACACCCTGGACTCGATGGACCAGGTCCTCCAGCCTGTCAACCCCAAGGGCCCAGGCCATTCTTTGCTCGGTGCCATACATGTTAATGAGGACCGGGATGTCATATCCCTCGACGTTTTCAAAGAGCAGCGCCGGCCCGCCCTGTTTTACCGTCCGGTCGCATATTTCGGTGATTTCCAGCTCCGGGCTGACCGGCGTAGTAATGCGCCGCAAGTCGCCCTTGCGTTCAAGGAAGGAGATGAAATCACGCAGGTCTTTGAAGTTCATGGCTGGATAGGAAACTGATTGCGGCAGGTCAACGTTGGTCTGACAAGGGCTTCCTCCGTAGGGCCGCCGCCATTGCCGCCCATCCGATTACGGCGCCCGTCCGTATACGGCGAGATGAAAGAGTGGGCCTGATGACGGCCATGTAGAGGTTTCGGTGGAGGACTGGGGAAGGAATTGGTCAACCTGACCATCGAGCTGGCTAGAACTGGGAGGAGGAGGAATAGCGCTGCTTGCTGAAGCAGTCGTTGCAATAGACGGGGCGGTCTCCCCGGGGCCTGAACGGCACCATGGCTTCATTGCCGCACTCCGCGCAAACGACCGGGAAGTACTCTCGCTCGCCGGTCTGTACGTCTCCCCTCTGCTGGGCCCGTCGGCTGGCTCGGCAAGACGTGCACCGCTTAGGCTCGTTGGTATAACCCCTGGAGTCGAAGAATTCCTGTTCTCCCACGGTGAATACGAAAGTCGCCCCGCACTCCACACACGTCAGGTCTTTGTCGGCCATTGTCACTGGATGGCCTCCTTCGGGCTAGAGTCTGTTAAGTTGAGGTCATCCAGACGCGGGGCCGGTTCGCCCAACTCGTGCCAACCTAGATTATACACAGGGGCAAAGGAATTGCAACGGGGACGGTCCATACTTGGAAGCCGTCGGACACGCCGTTTTCATTCCCGGAATCGCTGTAGCAGTCCGTTCGTGGTGAGCAACGTTATGCCCAGGGGCCGGGGCTGAGCAACAGCGAATAGCTGAAAGCATTTGCGTGACAGCATGTTGAAAGGCGGTGCATCTGGATTCCGGCCTCCGCCGGAAAGACGGGCGCGGGGCTGTGGCCTGTCGTAGGGGCGACCGGCGGTCGCCCCGGCCCATTCGAGAGCAGTTACTTGAAAGCTTGTCGAACCATGAGCGGACGGCCCTTCGACAAGCTCAGGAAGAACGGAAAAGGCGCCGGCATGGAGAAAATGAAAAGGCCCTGCCTATGCGTGGGAACAGGCGGACAGGTCGTTATTCTGGCTCTAACCCGCAAACCTTTCAAACCTGGCGCACAGAGGCGCCCGTGATAGCATGGCCTTGCCGGGAGCCCGAATACATCAAGCAGAATGGAGGATATTCACCGCCGTGAAAGAAGCTGTTGAATCATATCTCAATCACCTTGTGGTTGAGAAAGGCTTTTCCAGCAATACGCTGGATGCATACAAAAACGACCTGAGCCAGTTCATCGAATTCACCAAGACCCGATGGAACGGGGCCACCGAGTCCAATGAAGGTTGGAGGAAGGTGGACCTGGAACTTCTCAGCGACTACGTATCGGACCTTCGAGCCAAGAAAAGCTATCGTGAGACCACCACCGCCAGAAAGGTGGCCGCTCTCAAGTCCTTCTTCAACTTCCTGGTCGAGGAGGAGATTGTAGAAAGCGACCCCACCGAGTTCCTGGCAGCTCCCAGAATCGGGAGGTCCCTGCCCAAATTCCTCTCCGAAGACGAGATGAGGACGCTGCTCGACCAGGCCGCCAAGGAGGAGACCCCCGAGGGGCTGCGAGACCGGACTATGCTCGAGCTGCTGTATGCCACGGGGCTCCGGGTGACGGAGCTCATCAACCTCGACCTGGAGGACGTCAACCTCCAGGAGGGATATATCCGCTGCAAAGGAAAGGGCTCCAAAGAGCGGATAGCCTACTTGTACCCCAGAGCCGTAGACGTGCTGAAGGGATACGTAGAGGATGACCGCCCAAAGCTTTTGGGCGCCGGGAAGGGGACCTCTGAAAACAACGCCGGGAAGAACGGGTCCAACGGCAAGACTAAAGCAAGTGACGTCAAGGCCCTATTCGTGAACCAGCGAAAAGACCGGTTGACCCGCCAGTGGGTCTGGACCGTTCTCAAGAACTGTGCAAAGACCGCCGGGCTGGATAAACCCATAACCCCCCACGTGCTCCGTCATAGCTTCGCAACCCACATGCTCCAGGGAGGGGCGTCTCTCAGGCACGTCCAGGAGCTTCTGGGCCACTCTTCAATCACCACCACTCAGGTGTACACCCACGTGACAAACGACCACATCCGCCAGGAGTTCGACAGGAGTCATCCCAGGTCCTGACCCGCGGAAGCTCCGGCGGGGTGTAGAGAGGACGACATGAAGTTCGCCGTAGGCAGCGACGAACGGACCGACCTAACCGACTGGGTGGTCCATGAGCTCACCAGCCGCGGCCACCAGGTGGAGCTTCATGGAGCGCTGAAGGAGGGAGCCGACCCCCAATGGCCCAGCGTCGCCCAAAGCGTAGCCCATGAAGTGGCCGAAGGGCGGAGCAATGAAGGAGTCCTCTTCTGCTGGACAGGCACGGGCGTCAGCATTGCCGCGAACAAGGAGCCCGGCGTCAGGGCCGCTCTATGCATCGACGCTGATACGGCCAGAGGAGCGCGCCTCTGGAACGAGGCTAACGTTCTCTGCATGAGTCTACGGCTCACGTCACAACACACGGCCTCGGAAATCATCGACGCATGGATTTCCACCTTGGGGATAGACGAAACCGAACGTGATAACATAGAATCAGTTAAACGCATGGACCAAGAACGAGCCGGCAAATAAGCCGCCTGAATTAAGAAAGGCAAGGCCCGGATGCCTCAGAGAGGAAAATCCAAGCGCGTAGCCTCGTCCCAGGCAAAGTTGAGCCAGCGCAAGAGACGCCAGTCACGCTCTAGGGCTGAGTCCGCAGTGATTGCTCCGCCCGAGCCGGCGGTCCCGCCGACGGGTCCGTCAACCGCCGACGGCGCCCCGGTTGAAGCTCAGCCCATCGCGGCAACGCAGCCTGCACCGGCTCCCGTGGTCAGGCGCGGACCAACCCGGCAAGAACCGCCGCGACCATCGGTCTACCGGTACATCCAACCAGAGATCAAGCGTATTGGCGCCCTGACCAGCGTCATGGCCGTCGCCCTGATTGTTCTGGCCGTCTTCCTGAGGTAGACCGCCCTGGTTGACCCCACGGGAGGCCGTATGGACCGGGAATCCCTGCTGCACAGGCTCAGGCTCACGCCCGGCAAGCCGGGCGTCTACATCCTGAAGGACGCCGCCGGCGAGCCCATCTACGTCGGGAAGGCGGCCAATCTCCAGAACCGGCTGCGGAACTACTTCGGTTCCTCCCAGGGGTTGGGACCGAAGATCGGCCGCATGGTCACCCGCATCGGAGACTTTGACTACATCGTCACCGACACCGAGGGTGAAGCGTTGATCCTGGAATGCACCCTCATCAAGAAACACAAACCCTACTACAACGCCCGCCTCAAAGACGATAAGAGCTACCCATTCATCAAAATCGACCTGACCGAAGACTTCCCACAAGTCTACGTCACCCGGCGTCTGACCTCCGACGGCGCCCGCTATTTCGGCCCCTTCGCCACAGCCCACAGCGTACGGAAGACCCTCGATCTGCTTAAAAAGCTGTTCCCCTACAGGTCTTGCACCAAGGCCATCACGGGAACGGACCCCAGGCCATGCTTGGAATACTACATCAACAGGTGCGTAGCCCCCTGCATCGGCGCCGTGGACAAGGACGAGTACAACAGGGTGGTCCAGCAGGTTGTCATGTTCATGGAGGGGAAGAGCGACGCCATAGTGGACGACCTGAAGTCCAAGATGGACCAGGCGTCGGAGTCCCTGGAGTTCGAAAGAGCGGCCAGGCTCAGGGACCAGATCAAGAGCATCCGGCAGACCATAGACGAGCTTCAGATCAAAGTCTCTTCCAGCGCCGATTATGACCTGGACGCTATCGCCCTGGCCCAGGGAACGGATGAGACATGGGTCGAGGTCTTCATGGTCAGGAACGGCAAGCTCATCGGCCGCGACCATTTCATTATGGAAGGGACTGAAGATGACTCACCCAGCCATGTTCTTTCCCAGTTTCTCAAGCAGTTCTACCAGTCGGCGTCATACATAGCGCCGACTGTCCTGGTGCAGCATCCCATCGAGGAAGAGGAGCTGATCAGGGCTTGGCTACGCGAAAAGCGCGGCGGGAAGGTGGACTTGACCCAGCCCGTGCGGGGTGAGAAGCGGAAGCTGGTCAAGATGGTGGCTGAGAACGCAGCCCAGGGCCTGACGCAGAGACGGGCCAAGTGGTTGTCCAACACAGGGCTTGTCAACAACGCCTTGAGCGAGCTGCAGGAGGAGCTCAACCTGCCGGGCATCCCCAGACGAATGGAATGCTACGACATCTCCAACATCCAGGGGTCCAACCCCGTAGCCAGCATGGTGACCTTCGTGGACGGAAGGCCAAGGCCTGCGGAATACCGGAGGTTCCGCATCAAGGCAGTCGATGGAATCAACGACTATGCCATGATGCAAGAAGTCCTTAGACGCAGGTTCAAACGACTTGCCGCCGACGTGGGCAAGCGTAACTCCACCGGCCCGGGCCAGCCGGACGTGCAGGACAAGGACGCCTGGGGAGCCGTGCCCGACGTGGTCCTGATAGACGGGGGAAAGGGTCACCTGTCAGCGGCGTTGGAAGTGTTTCTGGAACTGGGCGTCGATTTCATTCCTCTCGCGTCCATAGCCAAGGAAAACGAGTGGCTTTACGTTCCTCACACCCCTGAACCCATCGTGCTGCCCAGAGACTCTCAGGGCCTGTATCTGGTCCAGAGAATGAGAGACGAGGCCCACCGTTTCGCCGTCACGTATCACCGCAATCTGCGCAGCAAGTCGAGCGTCTCTTCGTCGATGGACCTTGTAAAGGGAATAGGCCCCAAGCGCAAACGCATGCTCCTTCGCAAGTTCGGGTCGGTCAAAGGCATCAGAGAGGCGTCCCTGGAGGAGATCACCGAAGTCCCAGGCATGACCCGCGAGCTCGCCGCCAGGCTCAAACTGTCCCTTTGAGCCTAATTATTCCAAGGCATCTCCTTGAATTACATCCTCAGGCTGTCGTAACCTAGTTTAAGACGCTGTTCTCCGGGGTGGTCGACGGGCATGGTTTTCAAGGTATCCATCAACCTTCCGAACGAGACCTCTATTGTCGTGGAGTCTGACGAGGCTCAGGTAATCAGAGACATCGTTGCGCTCGTTCTAAGGAATTCACACCAAACCGTCGAAAAGTCCCAACTCCACAGCCTGTTCGACGAGGAACAAGCGCCCAACGGACAGGTTACTGTCCACGGGACTTCAGGACTGGACGGAACGGACCGCTTGGAGGTCACGCGCCAACCGGTCCCTAACGGCGGCGATGGAGCAAGTAAGGAAGTTGAAGGACTGCCCGACCGGGAGGGCAGGTACATGCAGTTCACCAAGTCGCTGGCCCCGGTCGGAGACATGAGGCGGGTCGTAGTGGCCGCGGAAGGAGCCCGGGCTTATCTTGAGTTGGACGCAGTCTCAGAAGAAGAGCTGGTCTATCTTTTCGACCTGGCCGGCTGGCGTCGTCCGAACGACTTCCTGCAGACCCTTCGCAACTCGGCTAGAAGCACTTTCCGTTGGCTGGAACGGACGCCTGGACGCCCGGGCTATTATTCAGTCACTTCAACTGGCAAAGCCGCCGTAATACACCGGCCGAACGCCATGAGCAATATAGCGGCGGATGTATAGCTGACGCCGCCATCAACCCTGAACCGATGCCTTTACCGTCCGCTCCTCGAAGCGCTCCCAGGGGAACGCCTTAACCGTTGGTCCGCCGCTAGACCCCCAGTTTTTCGGCGAGCGCTTTGTTGGAGGGCTCAACCAGAAGCGAACCGTCGGGGAACAGAATGGTGGGTACAATCTGTTTGCCGCCGTTGACTTCAACCACGTACTTCAGCTTCTCCTCGTCTTCGTCAACGTCGAACCACTCATAGGGGACGTTTTGGTCGGTGAGGAATTGCTTGGCCCGGGTGCAGTCGGGGCACCAGGAGGTGCCGTAGACCTCGATCATGTTGTCAGCCATCCCTATCTCTCCTCCTAGCCGGTTACGAAATCTCCGCTAGCTGTGGCGCGCCCGCGTGCAGGGCCGCTCAACTTAAGCCTCAGTCCCAATTGCATCCTTCAAACCTCAGTCAAGCCGGACCCCGCCCAGGAGACCACCTTATCAGGAGTTATTTTTATCACCGGAGCGTCCTCCAAGTCCATATCCCTGTATTGAGGGTACTTTTCCCGGAGCATGGCCACCGCCTCCGACTGCTCGCTCCCCGGCCCCAGGAGTGTCGCCTCACCGGTGATCAGTATATACCAGAGCCGGGACCAGTCTTCTTCGTAGCTGTCAATTACCAGGGCCGCCTTGGGGTTCTCCAGGATGTTGCGGACTCTTCGCAGGCGGGTCACGGACGTGCGTTTCGGTTTCTGGTCGAGGACGGAGTAGAAGGCGCCGCCGTCGTACACAAAGCAGATGGGTATCAGATGAGGGGCGCCGGAGGCGTCGGCCGTTGCGAAGCGGGCCACACGGGCGTTTTGTACGAGGACACGCTCTCGCTCGTCCACCTAAAACCCGTAGTTGAAGCCCAGCGGCTCTTCCATGGCTTCCAGGTTTTCGAGAGCTGTTCTGGCGGCGTCTTCCAGCACGGAATCTCCACCCTTTACGCACCTGATCAGGGCCCTTTTGGCGATCTGGCCGCCGATCTCACCCAGAGCGTTGATGGCGGCCAACTGCACTTGCAGGTCTTCGTCATCGAGCAGCGGCAACAAATGCGGGGCCGCTTCCTCGTCATCCAGTTGCCCGCAAGCGTTGGCCGCTTCATACCGGATAGGCGGGTTGGGGTTATTAAGCTCGCGAAATATCAGAGGGAGCCATTCGGACTCGCCCGTGCGCCCCATCGCATAGATGGAGCTGCACTTTAGCTCGGCGTCATCGCTGTCGTAAGCTTTGTGGATATGCTTGCATATCTCGGGCGTGTTAAAGGGCGCCGCTGCTTCCAAAGCCCTACGCGTGACCTCCAGCCACTCGCCGTCCGTGCCCAATGTGCCCATGAGAGATTCCCGCACCAGGTCGCCGTCCTGGGACAAGACCTTCCCGTCCTGGGCAAGAGAGGCAAACTTACCCAGACCCATCGCCGCCGCCGCCCGGACCTCGCCGGAGGAGTCTTCCCGCAACAGCTCCACCAACACCTGGATCAACGAACGGTCCTCGAATTCCCAAAGCCCGTTGACCGCCGTTCTCCGGACCTTGTCGTCCGCGTCCTTCAGGCAGACCTTGTAGATGGAGCAGAAGTCCAACTCCGGGTTTTCTTCTCCCAGCTCCACAAGCCGCTCCACAATCGCCTGTTTGCGCGACGATGAGAGCTTGAACCAAGCTCTAGCGAAAACGCCAAGGTCCCCTGAAGTCAGGTCCGAAAGCTCGATCAGAGTCTGGTATCCCAGATCGGCTTTTTCATCTTGCAGAGATTCGATGCAACTTTCCAGAGACAAGGAAACCGCTCCAAGTCGAGGAATGTCAGGACTGTTCTTTGGTCGCCACCGAAACTTCGCCCAAACATAAGGCAGGCGTTTTCACCGACCCGCCCACCCAGTGGCTCTCACTCTCGATGCCGACGATGTTGTTGAGGGACAAGTATACGTTACCAGAGATTACGGTGTTTTTTACACGCCCAATTACGCTGCCTTTTTCGATCTTATAACCCAAAAGTACGTTGGCGTTAAAATCTCCGCCCAGGATATTGCTCTGGCCTGCGCCCAGCAGTCTCTCCACGATGAGGCCCTCGTCCACTTCTTTGATCATGTCGGAGTAGGCCCGCTCTCCCTCGGAAACGACTATCACACTGGCTCCGGGGGACGGCAGGCTGCTTAAACCCCTCTGAGCGCTCCCCGTACTCTCCGCTCCCGCTTGGGCGGCAGTCTGCAGGTCGTAGAGGAAATTGGCGATTTTTCCCGTGTCCACAAGGGGCATGTCGCCTGTCGGCATGCCTTCGTCGTCGCACATTCGGCTGCCCGACGCGTAGGGGAGCGTCGGCCGGTCCCAGAGGCTGAATCCGTCGCCCACCATCTTCTCGCCCAGCTTGTCCACCAGCGGCGACGTTCCCTGGAACACCGTGCGTCCGTTGAAGCCGGAAAGGAGCGGAGACAGCAATGCGCCGGCGACTCCCTTGGGGGTGAAGATTACAGGCAGGTTTCCGGTGGGAGCGGGCACAATCTCCCGGGAGTATTCCAACTGGAGCTTCACAGACTCCACCAGCTCGGTGATGTCCGAGAAGGGACGGCACGAACTCCGCCCGTCGGATACGAACAGCATATCCGTGCCCTGGATTTTGGTCCCGTGATAATATGCGGAGAAGCTGGTCTTGGAGTAAGACGCGCCGCCTCCCCTGGAGTTCAATATTGTGATGACGTTCTTTCCCTTGGACACCGTGGCGTCACAGACCAACTCCCCGTCGAACTCCCTAAGCAGGTCGATGCCCTCCTGCCCCATGCGGATCATATCCTCCATAGGGAAGGACTCAGCAGCTTCGTCGTATACGTCAACCTCGGTGAAGCTGGAATAGGAAGGAAGCTCAAGCTTTGCCTCGGGGCCAAAGGCCACCATCTCCAGGGCGTTGTTCACCAGAGCGTCCAGGTCCTGGAAATTGGACGTGGACGCCAACCCAATGCGGCCGTCCTTGATGATCCTGATGGCCACGCCCGAGCTTTCTCTGGCTTCCACCAACTTCAGCCGGTTGGACTCGAACATAACCGGTTCGTCCTTATGGTCCACGTGGAATACCTCGGCCTGGTCCGCCGCCTTGGAGGCCTTCTCCAGAAGCTGTTGGAGGTCTATGCCCGCCGCCATTAGGAGGTCCCCCCTATCAGGCACTTTTGGATGCGGATATGGGGGCTGCCGTTGGAAACGGGCAGAGGAGACTGCCCGCCCTTGCCGCACCCGCCCCCCTGGTTCATGTCCAAATCGTTGGCCACGGCGTCCAAGTTCTCCAGAGTCGTGAACAAGTTGCCGGACAACAGCACGGGCCTCATCAACTCCTCGATTCGCCCGTTTCTGATGGCGTAGGTCTCTCCGGCGGAGAACGTGAACTGCTCCATGGACGTCATTCCTCCGTACCAGTTGCTCACGTAAAGGCCGTCCTTCACGTCGGCAAGAAGGTCCTCCAAGGTGTTCTCGCCGGGTTCGATAAACGTATTGGTCATGCGCACGATGGGCGGAAAAGAGGATGAGATGGCCCTGGCGTTGCCTGTGAGAGCCTCTCCCAGGGTCGCCGCCGTCTCCCTCGAATGCAGCCGCCCCACCAGTACGCCCTCCTTGAGGAGGTAGGACCGGGTCGACTGCACCCCTTCGTCGTCATATTTGTAGCTCCCCCGCAGGCCTTCCACGGCCGCTCCATCGACCACGTTCAAATGGGGTCCGCCGAAACGCTTGCCCATGACCATGATCTCCCGCATACGCTCATTTTCATATACGTGGTCGGCTTCGGACAGGTGCCCAAAGGCCTCATGTACGAACACTCCCGCCAGCACGGGCTCCAAGACCACGGTGTACTCACCGCCCTTCACTTGGGGAGCGAGTAGAAGGGCCGCCGCCCGGTCTGATATCTCCCTGGCCGTGTCATGGAGCGCCTCGACGAAACCGTAGTCGCCGTTGGACCCCAGGCTCACACCCGACTGCTGGACCTCTCCCCCATCCCGGGCCATGGCGTTGAGCCTGAGGCTGACGTCCACCTTTTGCTGCTGTATGTAAGCGCCGTCGGAAGTGGCGAAAATGCGGGACCGGCCACCATCGGAATAGGTTACGGTCCCGCTGGTGATTTTGGGATTGGAGTTTATTATCTCGACGTACTCATCCATCAGAGCCTTCTTGTCAGCGAGGGCAACTCCGCGAGGGTCCTTTTTAATCACGGGCGGCACTATATCAACGACCGGCTCCACGGGAGCGATCTCTATTCCCGTGTCGTTGACAAAGCTGGCGTTCCGCACAGCGGTGGCGACTTTTTCCCGGAGCCCGTCCAGGTTGTTGAAGCTTACGAACCCCCAGCCTCCCGCCAGGGCGCGAATGCAACCCCCCACGCTGGACGTGCGTCCTATTTCGTCCAGTTCCTTGCCGAGGTACCGGACGTGGCTGCTCTCGCCCTCCTCAACCCGGATTTCAATGTACCGGGCGTCATGGCCTTTCAGGGCGTCTTCAATGCGATCTCGAATGTCTTCGCTGCTGATGGTCATTAGGACTCCGCTTTCTCATACATGGTCCAGATTGCCGGATGGCCCCCTCCCGCCTGCTCGAAACAACTCCCTTAAAGCGGACCGCCTTTACTATATCACAGGCCGCTTGTGGATATGGGCCGCTTCAAAAAGATGATAAAATCCGATGTCATGGACACACTGCCGAAACCACGCCCCGCAAAGAGAGGGCGTAAAGGTACGGGAACAAGACCTAGGCGGAATAGAGTCCCGGCCCCGAGGGTGTTGGAGACCCTGGCCGCCGAGTACGGCCCCTTTGATCATACCCCTCGTTATGACCCCATAGCCGAGGTTGTTTTTACAATCCTGTCCCAACACACCTCCGACCTGAACTCCGAGCGGGCCTTCACCAACCTGATGGAGCATTTCGGTTCGTTCGAAGAGGTGGCGCGAGGGGACGT
Source organism: Dehalococcoidia bacterium (assembly GCA_965237875.1). Classification (GTDB taxonomy): domain Bacteria; phylum Chloroflexota; class Dehalococcoidia; order Lucifugimonadales; family JAGWBF01; genus DAOUJI01. Next base: position 786,264 of record CBDEGP010000001.1, on the reverse strand, counting down.
CGCGCTCATCTCCCAGAAAGTCTCAATCGGCGGCTTGGCACGGGTCAAGGCGCCTCGCATCAAAGAGGTCCTGAACCTAATACTGGAAAAAAGGGGCGGCCTGGACCTGAGCTTCCTGAAGGACATGCCCCTGGACGAGGCCAAGGAGTGGCTGAAAAGCCTGCCCGGGATAGGGCCTAAGACCGCCGCGGTGATCCTCTGCTTCTCCCTGGGAATGCCGGCGATGGCCGTGGACACCCACGTCTACCGTGTAGCCAAGCGGCTTGGTCTGATCGGGGAAAAGGCCGACTTCGACCAGGCCCATGACCTCCTGGAGCGCGCCGTAAAGCCGGACCAGGTCTTCGACTTCCACATGGGCCTCATCACCCACGGGCGGCGGGTCTGCAAGGCCCAACGGCCCCTATGCGACGTCTGCCCGTTGGCCGACGGGTGCCCCTCAAGGGGAAGTTTCACCAAGAAGCCAAGGGCCGCCGGGAAAGGCCCTGACGTAACCCGCTCCGCCCGCATCCCCCATACTCCGCCCATACCGCCCATGAACTCCATGCCCGACGAAAGTGTATAATTGGGTTTCCACCCATTCTTAGGAGAACCAAGGTGAAAGTCGGCATCATCAACGTGACAGGTTACTCAGGTTCGGAGCTTGCAAGGCTCCTGCACCGGCGCCCCGACGTGGAAATTGCGTCGGTGACCGGCCGAAGTTCGGCTGGCCAGCAGCTTGGGGAGGTCTTTCCTCACCTGTGGGACCTGGACTTGGAGATCGAACCTGAACTCAGCGGCAGCCTTGACCTGGTCTTTTCCGCTCTGCCCCACGTCGCCAGTGCAGAAGCGTGCATTCCCCTGATCAAAGACGGGATCAAGGTAGTGGACATCTCCGCCGACTTCCGCTTGAAGAATGTGTCTGAGTATGAGTCCTGGTACAAGACAACCCACCCCGGCCCTCAATACCTTGAGGAAGCGGCCTACGGCTTGACGGAACTTAATCGCGAGGAAGTCGCCCAGGCCAAACTGGTGGCGAACCCTGGCTGCTATCCCACCAGCGCCATCCTGGCGCTGGCCCCGGCGGTGGAGGAGGGGATTATAGAACCGGGCGTGGTGGTGGACAGCAAGTCGGGAGTTTCCGGAGGGGGCCGCGCCCTCGGCTTGAGCAACCACTACTCCGAGGTCAACGAGAACGTTTTCGCCTATTCGGTGGAAGGCCATCGCCACCTGCCTGAGATAACCCAGGAGCTTGGCAGGCTCTCCAAAGGCGGCCTTGACCTGACCTTCCTCACCCACCTCATACCCATGACCAGGGGCATCTTAAGCTCCTGCTACGCACAGCTGCGGCCAGGGACGTTTTCTTCGTGGGAAGAGGCCAAGGGCGGCGTACAGGAGCTTTACCGGGACTTCTATGCAGGGGAGCCATTTGTACGAGTCTGGACCACCCCGCCTCAGACCAAGCAGACCCTGGGCAACAATATGTGCCTGGTCTATCCTACGGTGGATGTCCGCACAGGCAAGCTGATTGTAATCAGCGCCCTGGACAACCTGGTGAAGGGCGCCGCAGGACAGGCTATCCAGAACATGAACCTGATGTTCGGCTGGCCTGAGACGACGTCGTTGGAAGCGGTGGCAGTCTACCCATAGCTGCGGTATAATCCGACTCCGTGCCCCCGTCGTCTAGCCTGGCCAAGGACGCCACCCTTTCAAGGTGGAGATCATGGGATCGAAGCCCATCGGGGGCACCAAGACAGGCCCAAGCAGATAGAATAAGAGCCGGACGTGATTCCTGCAAGGAATCCCTCCCGGCTCTTTGATTTTCCCCCTCTTCTCCTTACGAGTCTCCTACCGCAAGCCTGTACCCCCCCCCCCGCCGACAGCGGCTCTGGATAGGGGCTGTGTCGCACCGCTCCTTGCATCATCTGTCTTAGGAAGCCGGCGCCGTTCTTGGCGGAGGTCCCGGCTGTGCGGCATTGACTGGGAGCGTCATGTTGGGCCATAGTAAACTTTCGCGCGTCTCGTACAATGCCGCTTTCCACAACCTTCTCTTCCAACTACAAGTGGTGGGTCTTCCGCACCATTGCCTTGGGGACCTTCGTATCCGTGTTAAGCGCCGCCAGCGTGCCGCTGGCGCTGTCCACCATCGGCAAGCATTTCGATACAGACCTATCCACCGTCCAATGGGTGACAATCGGCGAGACCTTATCCATATCCGTCTTCCTGCTGCCTGCCGGACGCATAGCCGACATCATAGGCCGTAAACGGGTCTACGTAATAGGCCTCATCATATTCGCCCTCACCTCCGCCATGGCCGGGTCGGCCACGTTCCTTGGCATGCTCATAGCCGCCAAGGCGCTGCAGGGCTTGGGGTCGGCCATGATTCAGGCCAACGGAATGGCGATGATAGTCTCGGTGTTCCCCACCAAGGAGCGGGGTAAAGCCTTGGGGTTCCATCTGGGAGTCGTCGGCACAGGCGCCATCCTGGGCCCTGTGCTCAGCGGGCTATTGATCGACGCCTTCGGATGGGAGGCCGTCTTTCTCATCAACGTCCCGACGGCCGTTATCGCCATAGCGGCCTCCGTCCTGATCTTGGACAACAAACAAATATCTCAGGACATGCCCGAGGGCCGGGCCCCCGCGTTCGACTGGGGCGGCGCCGTATTATCGGCGCTGGGGCTCCTGGTGTTTCTACTCACCATAACCAACGGCAACCGGCTGGGCTGGAACTCAGTTTTATGCGTGACCGGAGTGTTGTTGTCCGGAGGGTTGGGGTTGGCGTTCATCTGGTGGGAGCTGCGGGCCCCCAACCCCATGTTGGACATTCGGCTCTTCAAGAGGCCTGTATTCGCCAGGGGTGTGGCGGCTGGCTGGCTCTCCTTTTTGGGAGTGGTGTCAGCCATGTTCCTCATGCCCATCTACCTACAGGACGTGTTGGGCTACAGTCCCAAAGAAGCGGGGCTGATTTTGATCTCCGGCGCCGTGGCCATGACACTCGTCGGGCCTATAGCTGGCGAAGTCTCCGACAAACTGGGCTGGAGAATACTGACAGTCTCGGGCATGGCCCTATCGTCGGCCAGCATATTTGCTCTGGCGGCCGGCCTAAACGAAAACACTTCGCTTTGGGTTGTCGTCGTATTGGTCACGGCGCAAATGGCGGCCCTCGGACTGTTCATCTCCCCCAACACCAGCTCCATACTCAGCGCAGTTGAGCGTCACAGGTATGGAGTGGTCTCGGCGTTGACCCAACTGACGAGGAACACGGCCTCCGTAGTCGGCATAGCAGCGATCACGGCCGTAGTTGTTGCAACTATGGCCTCTATGGGCGCCGAGTCCAAGCTGGACGCCGTCGCCGAAGAACCCCACGCGTTCGTAGTCGGAGTGCAGCGTGCCCTCTGGGGCATGGGCGCGCTGATGGTCGTAGGCATGGTCATTTCCGCTTTCAAGAGCGAGGGACACCGTGAAGTCACGGAATCGGCGCCACAAGCGGGGCTGAGCGACGCCGCTTCGGACTAAACGCTTCTACACGACCGCTCCCGGCTCGATATACGCTAAAGGTTTTCTCCAACCTTGGCGCAGGGCGGCGCATGGTCTTGAGCACCCGAATATTTACCATTCGGAAATCATGGTCTATAATACCTTTCACCGACTGGGATTCCCTTCCTCGCAATCTTGAGAACGACGAGATATAAGGAGGTTAGGCATGGAGCTAGGAGAGACTCGGATAGAAGCCGGACCGGTGAAATTCGCACTCCAGTACAGGAAAGAGATCATGGACGACCAGGGGCTCTGCGTTCAAGTCATGAGCGAAATGGACGGCGAGGACGTAGAGATACTCAGGTTCGACTGCTTCGATCAGGCGCCCCACTACCACTATGGACCTAAGAACAAGAACGAGCGCCTGTTCATGGACAAGACCACCGCCGGCAACCCCCTCGGCTGGACGCTGGACCAGCTGCGCGACCGACTGCCTGAGATGGTGGAGCGGGCCGGATACGACGACCTGGCGGGAGAAATCCGCAGCAACCCCTCCGCTGTATCCGACAAGCTGGAAGAGCTGGAGTGCACAGCCCGAGAGATGGCAGTGTCCGGGCGGCGCTACGTCGTCCACAACCGGGGTGAGCCTGTCATAGAGGTTGGGAACGTCCGATTCGGGCTGGAGTTCCGTGAGCTGGAGCGAGCAAACGACCGCGGGCTTGCCGTCCACCTGCTCAGCGATGTGTCAGGGCAGGAGATCGAGCTTATGGCCTTCGACTGCTTCGAGCGTGCGCCCCACTTTCATTACGGACCCAGAAACAAAGACATCCGCATCTACTGGGACACCACGTTGGTGCCGGACACGCTGGACTGGACTCTGGACCAGTTCGAAAAGGGCAACCTGCCCAACATGCTCGAACGGTCCGGGTACCCAGGCATCGCTGCCGAGATGGACAACGACCTGGTGAGAAAGACGGTCCGGGAAGTGATACGCCCCACGGCCATGGGAATCAGGGAGGCCAACGCCAAGTAGCCTCCGGCATACACCTTATACAGGACGGGCAAGCAAAGGGCGGGCGCCACGCGTTCGTCCTTTTGCTTGGGCCGCCGCGAACTCCCTCAACAGGCTCCTTGCCTCTTCAATCTGAATGGCTAGGTGAGCTTGACCCCTTACCTGTGCGCCGCTAACATGGACACGCCTTGAGGCTGGCGTCCTGACTAAAGTTTTCCGAGGTGAACGTGATGCCTGACGGTTGGACTGAAGAGTTCGTGGAGGTGGCCGGGGCCAACATACAGTTCTACAAGGGCGGATCAGGCGCTCCGCTGGTGGCGCTCCACGGTCTGGCCGGAAACCCCGGTTGGCTTATCCACCACCAGAAGCTGGCGGAACGCTACACCGTGTACGCCCCGTCCCATCCCGGATATGAGAAGTCACAACGGCCTGAATGGGTGGAGTCCGTCCAGGACCTGGCGCTCTTCTACACCTGGTTCATGGAAGAGATGGGCCTCGAGGGGGCAAGCGCCGTCGGCCTCTCCCTGGGAGGATGGATCGCCGCCGAAATGGCCGTAATATGCCCCCATGTCTTCGGAAAGCTGGTCCTGGCGGACGCCCCGGGGATCAAACCGGAGTCCGGCGAGATTGCCGACGTATTCCTCATGTCCGAGAAGCAGGTCAACGAGACGATGTTCCACGACACGGACCAAGCTCCGGAGTTCAAGGAGCTTTTCGGAGTTGAACCGAGTTTCGAGGACCAGGACAGGCTGCTTCAAAACCGGGAGACCCTGGCCCGTTTGACCTGGAAGCCCTACATGCACGACCCGCGGTTTCCGGCCCTGCTGGCGCGGGTCAAGGCGCCCTGCCTGATCGTGTGGGGAAAGCAGGACCCCATCCTCCCCCTGGAATGCGCCGGCCTCTATCAGAAGGCCATTCAAGGGTCCTCGCTGAAAGTCCTGGACAATTGCGGTCACTACCCCCATATCGAGAAGCCGGACGAGTTCTCCGATGCGGTTATCGGGTTCCTCGGCTAGCCCTTGAGCCCCCGCGGGCTTGACGCCAGAACCTGGCTAACTCCGGTATATAGACCGTCCCCTCAAACGCCGTCAGGCCCTTTCCGCGTCCCGCCATCCCTGGGACTGTTGGCATCCCTTCCGGCCGAATCTCGCGGGGCCACGCCGCCGCCTAGCGCCGGAGGAGGCATCCCCTTCTTGACGGCCCAGTACAGGAGAATCCCCCCTACGGTCAGTATGTCCCCGATAATCAGGATGGTTACGCGCCCGGCAAGGGCGCCCAAGATGATCAGGGCTATACCCACCAGGAGTATCAGGAAGTTGGCCGCTTTTACCATTCCGGACATCTCTTAGTGACCCGGCTCCCGTCCGTCGAACTCCGTCGCATGCCCGGTCATGAAACGTGCGGCCTCTTGTCTTGCCACGGACGAGCCTCTTCAAATGCGGCGGAAGCCCGCAGGACCGTCGCCTCATCTCCTTTGCGGCCGATGACGTGCAGGCCGATGGGAAGACCTTCAGAGGAGAACCCGCACGGGATGTTGGCCGCCGTTTGCCCCGACATGTTAATCAGGCTGGTGAACGGCGTATAGGACCAGGCCGGGTTCACTCGCCTGCCACCGATGACTGACGGAAATTGCTCTATGGGAAAGGCGGTCACAGCCATAGTTGGAGTCAACACCAGGTCGAACTCATCCAGCTTGTCCTCCATGAACCTCTTCAGCCTCTGGCGCTCCAGCAAAGCTCTGGAATACTCAGGGACCGTGATTGCCTTTCCATACTCCATGCTCAGCCGCCCATAGCTTGAGAAGTCTTCGGGCCGCTCCTCGTATATTTCACCGTAGGCCGTGTATCCCTGGACTCTGAAAAGGTCCCAGAAGACCAGGAAAGGGTCCTCCAAGCGGATGCCTGCGTCCTCCACGCTGCAACCCAACTCTTGCTGGAAAACTTCCGCCGCCTTTAGCGTGGCTTCAGCCACCTCGGGGTCCACCGCCGCAAACCCCAGGTCAGGGCTCCAACCCACTTTGAGGCCCTTGATCCCATCGTGAAGCCTCTCCACCCAGTCCGGCGGCTGCTCGGTCATGCAGCCCGCATCGCGGTCGTCCCGTCCGGCAAGGACCTGAATCAACCTGGCGCTGTCATCAACGGTCCTTGTCATAGGACCCGACTGGGACAGGAAGTTGAACGCGGGTCTTCCCACGCCCCCAAAGCGGGGCACGCGCCCCTGGCTGGGTTTTATTCCGTAGGCGCCGCAGAAGCTGGAGGGAATCCTTATTGAGCCGCCACCGTCGCTGCCCGTCGCCAGGGTGCATAGGCCGGAGACAATGGCGGCGCCGGCGCCTCCGCTGGACCCACCGGCGGTCCGCTCCGGGTTCCACGGGTTGCGGCAAGGCTCTCCCAAACGGTTCTCCGTCGTCCCACGGAACCCGTGCTCCGGGGTGTTGGTCTTTCCCAGAATGACGGCTCCGGCGGCCTTGACCCGTTCCACCACTATGGAGTCCCGGTCGGGCACGTAGTCCTTGAAGGGGAGGCTCCCGAAGGTGGTCCTGACTCCCCTGGTGGCCTCCAGGTCCTTGATGGAGATGGGGATGCCATGCAGCGGCCCCAGGGATTCGCCCTTGGCCGCGGCCTCGTCGGCCCTGCCGGCCTGGTCCATAGCCAGGTCAGGGGTGACAGTCAGGTAGGCGTTGAGCTTGGGGTTCAGGCTCTCTATGCGCCTCAGAAAGAGGTCTGTGAGCTCCACAGACGAGATTTGGCGTGAGTCCAGCAGACGCCGGACCTCCGCCGCAGAGGCGAAAGCCAGGTTGTCGTCGGGCATCAGTCGCTGCCGTCGCGCAGGTTCCCGTTCAGCGCCTGTTTGAGATAGAAGCCCGTTGCCGACTTCTTCACCTTCATCACGTCTTCAGGGGCGCCTGCGGCCATCAGGCGCCCGCCGCTGTCGCCTGCACCGGGGCCAAGGTCTATTATCCAGTCGGCGTTCTTTATCATGTCCAGGTGGTGCTCGATCAAGACCACCGAGTTGCCCGCGTCCACCAGCCTGTGGAGCACGGTGAGAAGGGCGGCACAGTCCTGGAAGGAAAGCCCGGTGGTGGGCTCGTCGAGGATGTACAGAGTCTTCCCCGTGGCCCGCCGGGACAGCTCGGTGGCCAACTTCACCCGCTGGGCCTCTCCGCCGGAGAGGGTGGTGGCAGGCTGCCCCAGCCTTATGTATCCGAGCCCCACGTCCTTTAGGGTCTCCATCTTGTTCCGTATCCTGGGGATGGCGGAAAAGAAGTCCAGAGCCTGCTCCACCGTCATAGAGAGCACGTCGGCGATGCTCTTCTCTTTGAACAGGACTTCAAGAGCCTCCCTGTTGTACCGGCGCCCGTGGCAGATGTCGCATGGCACTTCCACGTCGGGCAGGAACTGCATCTCGATCTGGATGTACCCCTCGCCCTGGCAGGCCTCGCAGCGTCCGCCTCGAACGTTGAAGGAGAACCGGCCTGGCCCATAACCGCGGACTTTGGCCTCGGGCATGGATGCGAAAAGCTCCCGGATGGGAGTGAAGGCGCCCGTGTAGGTCGCCGGGTTGCTGCGCGGGGTCCTTCCTATGGGGGACTGGTCGATGTTGACCACCTTGTCGATGTTGTCCAGCCCGTCCAGCGATTCATGCTTGCCCGGCCGGTCCTTGCTCCGGTAGAGATGCTGGGCCAGGCGCTTGTAGAGAATCTCGTATATCAGGGTGCTCTTGCCTGAGCCGGACACTCCGGTTACGCATACGAGCACTCCCAGGGGAACTTCAACGTTCAGACCCTTGAGGTTGTTCTCCCGCGCTCCCCGTATCGAAAGATGCTTCTCGTTGACGTGCCTGCGCACCTCAGGAACGGGAATCTTCCTGCGCCCCGTGAGGTAGTCGGCGGTTATGGACTCCCGACATTCCAGCACCTCATCGAAAGCGCCGGCCGCAACCACCCAGCCTCCGTGCTCCCCGGCCCCGGGTCCCAGGTCCACCAGGTAATCGGCGGCCCTCATCACCGTCTCGTCGTGCTCAACGACCACCACCGTGTTGCCCAACTCCTGGAGCCGCTTGAGAGTATCCACCAACCGACTGTCGTCGGCCGGGTGAAGCCCAATGGTTGGTTCGTCGCAAACGTAGAGGACTCCGGTCAATCCCGAACCAATCTGGGTTGCCAGGCGGATGCGCTGCGCCTCCCCTCCCGAAAGAGTCTGGGCCGTCCGGCCGAGGGTCAGGTAGTCCAGGCCGATGTCCACCAGGAACTGGAGCCTGGAATCGATCTCTTTGAGAATCTGCCGGGCGATGGTCTTGTCACGGGCGTTGAGCGCCGGCGGCTCCTTGCCTTTCGTAGGGGGTCCATCGCCGCCTACGGCCCTGATCCATTGGGAGGAACTGCTGATTGTCTGGGCGCACAGCTCCATGATGCCCAGGCCCGACACCTTGACGGCTAGGGCCTCCGGGCGAAGGCGCCGGCCTTTACAGACGGTGCAGGGCCTGGCCGCCATGTATCGCTCTATCTCGGTGCGGGTGTGGTCCGACTCCGTCTCCCTGTAACGCCGCTCCAGGTTTCGCACGACGCCCTCGAAGGTCGTCTCCCAGGAGTATTCATGGCCCGAGTGGGTGGTGTGGCGCATGGTCAGAGGTTCCCCGTCATTCCCGTACAAGAGCAGGTCCAAGGCTTCTTGGGGCAGTTCGCGCACCGGGACTTTGTTGGAGAAGTTATACGTTCGGGCAACCGAGGCAATCAGGCTGCGGTACCATGCGCCGGATGCCGCCGAGCGGGCCCAGGGAGTTATTGCTCCTTCGGCCAGCGTGAGGGCCTTGTTGGGAATCAACAGGTCGACATCCACTTCCAGCTTGTAGCCCAGTCCAGTGCAGGCGGGACAGGCCCCGTGGGGACTGTTGAAGCTGAAAGTCCTGGGTTCGATCTCGGGAAGGCTGACGCCACACCGGACACAAGCGAACTGCTCAGAAAAGACCAGCTCTTCACCGTTCTCGACCCACACTTGGACGACGCCCTCTCCCTGACGCAGGCACGTCTCAACAGAGTCGGACACCCTGTTCAACTCGAGGTCCGCGCTGACCACCAGGCGATCGACCACGATCTCGATGTAGTGCCACTTCTGCTTGTCCAGGCCCAGGTCACCCATGTCGTCCAGCTCGTGGACCTCTCCGTTGACCCTTACGCGAACGAAACCCGCCTTGCGGGCGTCCTCAAAGACCTCCCTGTGTTCACCTTTGCGGCGCCTGACCTTGGGCGCCAAGACCATTATCCGGGAACCGGTCGGCAGCTTCATGACAGCGTCCACTATCTGCTGCACCGTCTGCTTCTCCACCGGGCGGCCGCACTTGGGACAGTGCGGGACGCCCACCCGGGCATACAGGAGGCGCAGGTAGTCATACACTTCGGTGACCGTGCCTACGGTGGACCTGGGGTTGTGGGACACACCCTTTTGATCGATGGAGATGGCGGGGGAAAGCCCCTCGATGTACTCAACGTCGGGCTTGTCCATGCGCCCCAGGAACTGGCGGGCATAGGCGGAGAGGGACTCCACGTATCTGCGGCGTCCTTCAGCATAGATGGTGTCGAAGGCCAGGGAGCTCTTGCCTGAGCCGGACACGCCGGTGATGACCACCAGCTTGTCCCTCGGAATGGTTACGTCGATGTTCTTGAGATTGTGCTCGCGGGCTCCCTTGACGTGAATGTATTCCTGAGCCATCGGTCTCCCTAAATTTATCGAGCGGCGGTCTCCTGACCGGTCTGAGACAACCCTCATTGTAACATCACTTATGTCGAATCGGCTCCTGCATTAGCGGCAGACTAAACTCGTCCGGACGGTCCTTTCTTGTCGCAATTCGAGGGAGGCCGCTATGATAGTATTGTTGTCAAATACGAAAGCTCTGGACGTGTATGCGGCAGTTCTTGAAAAGCGCTTTTTGGAGGGACGCTGAGCCTGCGCCGGCCGAAGACGGCTCGGTGCGCGGTCTTCCGCTTATGGACGGCGAGCGGGTCCAGGAGCGTTTCGCCGCCAATGCGGGTCTCGTCGGCGGCTCTCCCAAGAAGGGCCCTCTGCTGCTGATCACGAATCTCCGTGTCATCTCATTCCTCCGAGGCGGCAACGTCAAAGAGACTTACCTGGCGCCCATAGACGAGCTCAAGACGGTGATCGTCAAGGGCAAGTCGCGTGGAGTAAGGAACCTTATACAGGGGATTCTTCTCATACTGGCCGGATTCCTTGCCTACTTCATCATCGGCTACATCAGGTCGTCTACCTGGTCCGAGGTCAGCATCGCCTCCATCGTGGGGTTGATAATCATCGTTTTCGGAGCGTCCTACCTGGCCAGGCATCTCCTGTGGCAACCCGAGGGAGAGATTGTCTTCCAGGGAGGGACGTGGGAGAAGCCGTCGCAGAACAACCGGGGCTCCGTCGAGTCCTACCAGTGGCAGATGTCCTTCCCCTACCGGAGCGAAAAGGCCAACGATGAGGTCTACACGTTGGTCAACCGCTTCTTCGAGATACGGAACCTTGACGGCCACGGCAGTGAAGGCCGCCTCGCGTCAGACGCCCAGCCCATGACCTCCGACGGCTTGGACGACAAGACCTCCGGTCCCACTCCACCCAACGAACGAGCGGTCCCTGCACGGGAAGGAACGGAGATATGGCGCCTATACGTCCACGGGTCGCTGAGGGGCCTTAGAGAGAAAACGGAATCGGAAGCCGCCTCTGGGGCTGCGGAAATATCCCCTCCTTGGCGCCGCTACACCCACGGGTCCAGGCACGACTAGGGCAGACCCCCTAAGCCGCCGTTCAACAGGCGGGGGAGCGGGGGCCTGGATTCCGGCCTCCGCCGGAATGACTGGGGGACGGGGCGTCGGTTACGCTCAGTCCGAGCCCAGGCTTAGTCCCGGGTCAACGTCCAGGTCCATAGGCCCATGCCGTCCGGCCTGATACAGGAAGTAACCGCAAGCCGCTATCATTGCGCCGTTGTCGGTGCACAGCACGGGCGGGGGCAACAGGGTGGGCAGAGTGGACTCGGCTGCCATTCGTTCCCGCAGCAGGGCATTGGCGGTGACTCCGCCTCCCAAAACGATTCCACGAGCTTTGTGGACCTCCGCCGCCTCGAGGGTCTTGCGGACCATCACATCCACCACCGAGTCCTGGAAAGCCGCCCCCAAATCAGCCACCAGGCCGGGGTCCGGGCCGCCCTCTTCCGGCGGAGGATACACACCCTGCTCCTGCGCCCTGTGAAGCAGAGCGGTCTTTACGCCGCTGAAGCTGAAGTCGTGGCTCCCTTTGAGCCAGGCCCTTGGGAAGGATTGGGACGGGTTCACGCCCATGGCCACCCTCTGTATATGAGGGCCTCCGGGAAAGCCCAGGCCCAATATTCGCGCCGCCTTGTCGAATGCCTCCCCTGCTGCGTCGTCCCTGGTGCGGCCCAGGAGCAGATAGCAACCGTGGTCTTCCATCAGCGCCAGGTCAGTGTGGCCTCCTGACGCAATCAGGCAGAGCAGAGGAAACCCCGGCTCTTTTGCCGGGTCGGGGATGTCCTCCATGAGCCAGGCTGAGTAGACGTGTCCCTCAAGGTGGTTGACCCCCAGCATCGGCGCTCCCAGGGAGTAGCTGAAGGACTTGGCGACGTTGAGGCCAACCAGAAGGGACCCGGCCAGACCCGGGCCGTAGGTTACAGCCACGCCGTCCAGGTCTGCCATGCTCATTCCGGCCTCCTCCAACGCCATCTCCACGACAGGCGCTATGTGAAGCATATGCTGGCGGGAAGCCACCTCGGGCACCACGCCCCCGTATTGGGAGTGGATGTCCACCTGGGAAGCTATGACGTTGGATTTCAGGGTCCGCCCATCCCGCACCACGGCCACGGCGGTCTCGTCGCAGGAGGTCTCAATGCCCAGTATGGTTACGGCCATAGGCGGATGTTACGGCCCTATGAGGCGAGGGTCAAGAAGTCGCATGGGATGGAGAGGCTAACGCGGCAATACGGGAAGGCCCTGGTTGGCGAAGCCGCCGTCGAAGGTGAACACCGGAGCGCCCACCTCGTGCGACGCGACCACGGTCGTCCAATCGACGAAACTGAGGCTGCGTCCCCGGTCTGCCATGAATCGGTCCCACGCTTCAGTATGGGTGCGGTTGTCTATTCAGAAGATTTCAAGATTGGACCGCCGCCACTCTGAGAACTTGGAGACTACATCGAAGCCTAGCCGTTTGTGCAGGAGGGCGACCGTCTCGACCAGCGTATAGGACGTTGTCCACAACTCCTGTTCTCTGTCGACCAGCCGCTCGTAGGCAACCTTAGCCCTGTCGTGGAACAGATCGGATGCCGAGTAGAGCGCGTAAAAAGCGGACGTGTCTACCAGAACTCGTTCAGCCAGCGCCATGCGGGTCCTGCATTGCCAGATAGTCGTCGTGCCTGGAAGCGACGCCCGGCTCGGGGTCGCTGCTTGCTCCGACGAACTCCATCAGCCTGCGCCGCTCCCTGACCTTCCTCGGATGGATGCTTATGGAGACCAGGCGCCTTTCTCTATCGAACTCCAGATACACACCCCTGATTGCCGAGACTCGTTCCAGTACAGGACCGCCGTCTTCATCAAGCGGCACGGTGGCATTGGACTTATACGAGCCTGGGGACTTGCCGATGGCCGCCTTTACCAGGCCCTTAACCGTCTCGTAACCCACTTCTTCCGGCAAGTTGTCGTCCCTTATCAGGTTGGCGCAGTGTTGAAGCCCCTTCACAGCCTCCCCGGCAGTGATCGCGCCACGTCCCTGCTTTCCCAGCGCTTCCGCCAACCCGGCCTCGTGGTAGGAACGTTCCTGCTCGGTGAGGCCGAACGGCGACCTGGACCTGTTTGTTTTGGGGAACGTTTTGGGCAGCAGTTCGACTGCCCCGGGCAGGTACTTCTGAAAGCCCTCCGGGTCTTTTCTACGCTTGTCCTGGAGCAGTTCGATAAGACGTTTTTCCTGGGTGCTCATGTGGTCTCCTATGCCCCAATTGTGCTTGTCGAGCAAGCACCAAGTCAACACCTTGCAGTAAAAGAGGCTCGGGTATGGCGCAGGCCAGGAGGGAGAGGGATGGGAGGACCTAAGAAGATGCGTTCATTCGAGCTGGGTGTTGCTTGGTTGGCGTTCAGCCGTTAGCCGGCGACGATGCGGTAGAAGCGGCGCAGCACAGCCACGGCAACGCCGAACAGACCGGGGGCGCTTCCGTGCCTCTGACAGGAGGAGTGCACCCTCATCGGCTGAGCGGTCTGAGAGTCCAGGTAAACGACTACCGTGTCATTCAGCAGAGAGCCCGGCGTCAGGGAAACACCGTAGCGATGGGCGTCGTAGTCCGCCCTGAGACCGGGGTTGGAGAGAGTTGAGTACGCCCTGTTGACGGCGCTCATCTCAGAGGTTGACTCTGAGGTGTTGGCGTTAACGTCCGGATGGAACTTCCAGGCCTTCTGCAAGTAGGCCCTACGGATGCCATGTTGGGTGATGTGCTCCGGCACACCGAGGGCCGCATAGAAGTCGGGTACAGTTTTCAAATTCAATCGTCCTCGTGACTACCAATTCTACCCCACCCTGTCAACCATCGACCTATTTCACTGTTCTGGGCGAACAACGAGGGATTATATCGGTCAAAAGAAAAAGCTCCAAGAGAAGCTAACGCAGTTAGTCGGGGGGTTCGTCCGGCCTCACCCATCAGGCGGCTAGCCCACGAAACTCTTTCGGAACCTGTAGAGAGTCATTTCGGGCTCGATTGGCGAAACAGGCATATAGCCCACCTCTTCTATCTTGGCGACAATGAACCAAGGCCCCGGCGCCTCCAAAGCAGTCTTCAGGACCGGCTCCAGTTCGTCGATGGTCCGCACCGTCGCGGCCTGGCTGATGCCGCAGGAACGGGCCACCTGTTCAAGGTCAGTCCTAACGGCGGTGTGGCTGGGTTGGTGGCCCGTTTGGCCCCACTCCTGGTTGTCCCACACGATGATGACCAGATTGGACGGGTACTCACGGCCAACCGTAGCCACGCCGCCCAGGTTCATCAACATGGACCCGTCGCCGTCCAACGATATGACCTTCTCGCTCGTGGACAGCGCCACTCCAAGGGCGATGGACGAGCAAAGCCCCATGGCTCCGTAGGTGTAGAAGTTGCGGTCTCGATGGCCGGCGTGCCACAACTCGTCGGTGGTCGGCCCCAGATTGCTCACAATAGGGCTGTCCCCCGCCATGCTCAGCACCAGCTTGGTGGCTTCGAACCTATGCAATCTTGCCCCCGTGGAGAAGGGGCGTCAGGCACACGGCCACCGGCTGACGAGAGGCGTAGCATAGCTGCATTGCGCCTATGACGGTCCGGTCCAGGCCTTCCTCATGGTTGACGGTGTAATGGGGCAGGCCGAAAAGGTCCAGTATTGGCCTGGTCGCCTTCCCCATAGGCACCTGGGCGATGTTGAACTCTCCCAGGTCTCCCCTCATGTTGATAAAGAAGGGAATGGGCGTCCGGAAGGTCACGCACAGACTGGCCACTGCGTTGATGCTGTTGCCGAAGCCGCTGGACTGCATGAAAACAGCCGACTTACGCCCCGCGGCGTAAGCTCCCACGGCGATGCCCACGGCCTCCTCCTCCCTGGCGGCGTAGACCACGTGGAAGTACGGGTCCTCCTCCATCAGGGGGATGACCTGTCCGATGTTGAGGTCGGGCACAAAGGTGAGGAGGGATATCTCCGACTCCTTGAGGCAATCAACGATCGTTTGGGCCCAGCGAGGCATGATTCTCCTTCAACATTGGACCAGAGGCGTTGAACCAGGGGCCACTGACCAAGGGGGAATATAGCAGCAGCCCATTGTTATGTCAAAGCGGGTTGCGCCTTCGGATTCCCCGCCTAATATTTGCGGGAGGGGCCTTCGACCGGCTCAGGCCGAAGGGGGGAGGCGTCAGTCCTGGGCGTTCAGGGCGTACAGACGGGCATAGAGGCCGTTCTTATCCAGAAGCTCCTGGTGGCTTCCCTGTTCGGCGATGCGTCCCTGGTCCATCACCACGACGCGGTCCGCTCTTCGGATAGTCGAAAAGCGGTGCGCGATGATGATGGAAGTCCTCCCTTCCAGCACCCGCTCCAGCGCGTTCTGGACCATCAACTCCGTCTTTGAGTCCACTGAGGCCGTGGCCTCGTCCAGCACCACTATCCTGGGACGGGCGACCAGGGCCCTGGCCAGGGATATGAGCTGCCTCTGGCCCGGGCTGAAGTTTACTCCCCGCTCCTCCACCTGGGCGCCGTAGCCCGCTTCCAACTGTTGTATGAACCCGTGGGAGCCGACCGTCCGGGATGCCTCGATGACCTCTTCGTCCGAGGCGTTGGGATTCGAGAACCGGATGTTGTCCATGACCGTTCCCGAAAACAGAAACGGCTCCTGGCTCACTACGCTGATCTGATGGTTTAGACTCACTCTCGTTACGTCGCGGACGTCTTGCCCGTCCACGAGGACCCTTCCGTCAGTGACGTCGTACAGGCGCGAAATAAGAGAAGCCAACGTAGTCTTTCCCGCGCCCGTTGGCCCCGCCAGCGCCACCCTCTCCCCCGGGCTGATGAGAAGGTCGACGTCCTTCAGGACCGGCATTCCCGGGACGTAGTGGAAACTGACCCGCTCATAGCGCACTTCTCCTTTAAGGACAGGCAAAGGAGCTGCGCCGGGCCTGTCCTGGATCAGCGGCTCCATGTCGTGAATCTCGAAAATATGCCGGCCGGAGGCGACGGCCCTCTGGAGTTGGCCGTACTGCATAGTTAGGGAACGTATGGGGTCAAAGAAACGCTGGATGTACAGGGCGAACGCCACGAGAACTCCCACGACCTCGATGTTCCCGTTCAACACCATGATTCCCCCGAATATGATCACCAGTCCCGTCGATATGGCCGACACCAGCTCGACCGATGGATTCAGGGCGGCGGATAGGCGTGTGGCGCTCATGCTGGTGTCTACGTAACGCCTATTGGCGCCGTCGAACTGACGGAGGTTCTCGTCCTGCCGGTCCAGACTCTGGATAACCCGGATCCCCGAAATGTTCTCCTGAAGCTCCGAGTTGACGTGGGCGACTTCACGACGGACCCGCATGAAGATCCGCAGGGCGTACCGCTGCCAGAAGACCATCATAGCCAGGAGAAAGGGGACCACCGAGAAGGTGATGAGCGCCAGCTCCCAATTCATCAGAAGCATGGCCGCGATGATTCCCACCAAGACCACCAGGTCGCTCAAAGCCAACACGAATATGGAAAGGAACTCCTGTAGCTGCTGGACGTCGTTCTGGACCCTGGACATGATGCCGCCCACCTCAGCCCGGTCGAAGTATGACATGGACAGCCGCTGGAGATGATCGAAGGTCGCCCTTCTAAGGCGGAGCAGCAGGTTTTGCCCCACCCTGGACATGGTGGCTAGATGTATGAAGTTGCTGAAGTAGGCCACCACGGCGTTGACGGCCAGAAGAATCGCCGCCATGCGTAGGCCGGAGGCATCCTGGTGCAACACCACGCTGTCTATGGCCCTCTGAATCATCCAGGGGGCTGCAACCACCGTGCCTGAGAAGATGAACATGGCCACGACCGACACAATGACCTTTCCCATGTCAGGCTTGACAAAGGCCATCATCCGGAACACCAACCGGTAATCGTACCCGGACTGGCTTTCCGCCGCTTCAGCCGCGGCGCCCATTCGACGATGAATTGCCCTGCCGCTCCTCATTTCATCCAACCTGCACTGTCAGCTGCCATCTGCCGCCCACGTTCTGGCCGCCACGTCCTCTTCCATCTCCAGCTGTATCCTGTATATCTCCCGGTAGAGTCCGTTCAAAGCCATCAACTCCTCATGGGAGCCCCTCTCCACAACCCGTCCGCCTTCCATGACCAGCACCAGATCGGCTTTTCTGACGGCGCTTATCCTGTGGGTGACGGCGATGGTGGTGCGGCCTTTCATCACCTCTTCAAGGGCCTGACGTATCAGGACCTCCGTGTCCACGTCGACGCTGGACGTGGAATCGTCCAACAGCAGGACGGGAGGGTCCATCAGCAGCGTCCTGGCCAAGGCGACCCGTTGGCGTTGGCCGCCGGAAAGAGTGATTCCACGTTCGCCCACCAGGGTTTCGTACTTGTCGGGGAGGCCGTCAATGAAGTTGTGTATCTGGGCCGACTTGGCGGCTTCGATTACACTCTCCAATGGAGCGTCGGGCGCTCCGTAGGCGATGTTCTCCCTGATTGTGGCGGCGAAGAGGAACACATCCTGAGGCACAATGCCTACGTTCCTGCGCAGGCTGCGCAGGCTGAGGTCACGCACGTCCCTGTTGTCCAGGGTGACACGCCCCGCGGTCACGTCATAAAAACGGGGTATCAGCGAGACCATGGCGCTCTTGCCGCTGCCGGGCGCCCCCAGGACGGCCACCCGCTGCCCCGGCTCTATCGTTAGATGGATGTCACGCAAGACCGGCGGGTAAGCCTCTCCGTTTCCGCGCTCTTCATCCAGACCGTAGTGGAATCCCACCCCCTCAAATCCAACGCGTCCTTCCGCTCTCTCCAGGTCCTCGGCGTCCTCTTTCTCCTCGACCGGCGATTGGGCGTCTATCACGTAAAAGATGCGGTCCCCTGCGGCTATAGCCCTGGCGTAGTTGTTCACCACCCACCCGGACATCCGTATGGGGAACACCAGAAGTCCCATATAGAGGACGAACTGGGTCAGCTCGCCGGGACTCAGTCCCAGGAACAAGCCTACGCCGCTGTCGTATCCGTTGATGATCTTGCTTCCGCCGTACCAGACCACCAATGCGGTCACAACGGTAAAGAGCATGTTCAGCAGTGATGAGTTCGCCGCATGAAGCCGGCTGACGGCAAAAGTCTTCTCAGCGACAATGCTTGCCGCCTCCCCGAACTTCTCCATCTGCCGTTCTTCGGCGCCGAAACTCTTGACCACCCTCATTCCCGACAGGTTCTCCTGGAGGACCGTGGACATCCTTCCGGTGTCTTCCTGCACGTCCCGCCACATCCTCCTGAACCTGCGGCTCATGGTGACAGCGATATACACAGCCGCCGGGACAGCCGCCAGGCCCAACAGACCCAGGTCCCAGGATATGGTGATAAGCAACACAGACACGGCAACCAGCAGCGTAAGTATGTGAACGGAGTATATGAGACCGAAAGATACGAACCAGCGGATGCTCTCCACGTCGGCGGCGGCCCTGGACATGAGGTCTCCGGTCTTATGGCGGTCGTGGAACCCATAGCTCAGCCCCTGCAGCCGGGACAGGAAGGCGTGGCGAAGCTGATAAGCCACATTCTGGGAGATGTACTCCGATAAGTAAGTCTGCCCGTAGTGGAAAACCCCGGCAACCAAGCTTATCAGCAGGGCTGTCAGCGCCAACCACCGAAGAACACTGACATCGCCGCTCTCGAGGACCCTGTCTATGGAGATGCCCAGGAGTCGAGGCATCGCCAAAGAAAGAAGGGTGGAACCTATCAGGCAGACGTAAGTCAGAACCAGGCGGAACGGAGAGATGCGCAGGGCGTATCCAGCCAGTCGGAGGAGAATGCCCATCGGTGCATTATAGCGCCAACGCCAGCCGCTAGCCTCCGGATGCCGTCAGACGCACTACAATGTTGTTCCCGTCGTAATAGACCTCGTCGATGAACAAGTCCGGCGTCAGGTCCCTCAAAGAACCGGGCTGGCCGTTGACGGTTATGATCCCAGGTTTGTTGGGGACAAGGAGCCTTATGGTCCCTCCGGTTGGCGGAGCTATGGCAATGACGCCCTTCTCGTTGTCCAGGAGCGCTATGGACCCGCTGGTCCCTCTTACTCTTGGCGGGTCCAGCAGCAGCTTGGACAACCCGCCGGTAAAGGGTTCGTATTGGGCGTACACCACCCTGGAACCCATTTCCAGAGCGTCGAAGGCGGCTTCCTCCTCCCCTTCATCGCCTCTTACAAGCAGCACGGTGTCTTCGAGCACGTTAAAGCTGACGAGCTTCAGGGAGTCCGTGGACAGGGTCAAGGTCCTCCGCCCCGGCTGGCGCTCCAGCGTCCCTCTGACAGTCCCCCGCACCTCAGGAGACCTGACTGAGAGCTTGATTAAGTTCCTGGTGGACGGGTCGTAGCCGGTGGTGGGCCTTACCAGGTCGCCGAGCCTGGGAGCGCCTATGTTGAGGCGGACGCCGTCTCTCTCAACCAGAGTCTCCTGCGTGATTTTAAGGACTGCACGGTCTCCCTGCGGAGTGATGATGATTATGTTTCCTTCCTCGCCGGCGCCGGGAATAATCAACCCCGCTCGGAACTTCGGCACGATCGATTCCACGACACCGCTTACGAAGGTTTGATTTACGTCGATGACGTCGATTGCCACAACGGAGGCCAGGTCCGGATCATAGAGGGCCTTTACGTTGGCCCCGGGCGCGAGACCCTCCAAGCCGGCGGGCTGCCCGAAAATATTGACCCTCACGTCGTCTGAGACGGCCAACGTCACCAGGGCCCTGCTGTCCAGCCTCAGCGTCACAGACCCGGCGACCGGCGCCGACGCGAGAGTCCCTTGCAGCTCTCCTACAAGCGCCTGCACACGCAACGCTTCCGCGGCTGACGGCGACAACCGTGGGAACAACACGTCCAAACTGGAAAGGGATGAGTCCGACGGGCTGTAGAGGAAAGCCGCCCGCTGCCCAAGCTCCAGCTTTGCGAAGGTCGCAGGGTCTCCAAAGACCCGCAGCTCAGTGTCGTCCGACAGATTCAGGATGAACTCAGGCCCCGCCTCGGGGGCTATGAAGACCGCACCGCCGGTTCTTGAAGTTCCTTCAATCACACCACGGCCTCTGATCAGCGCAGGACCCAGCCCCAGGTCGTCAAGCGCCTGGGACAAGACGGTCAGGCGCGTGTTAAAGGCTTGCTGGAAGATGAAGCGAGAGTTGGAGTCCACCCTGTACACCAGCTCCATAGAGGTCGTTAGAGACCCCGTGACGGCGCCCTGCAGCCTGCGGCCCAACCGGGTCCGGTTGCCTTGGGGCCCGCGGGTCTCGGATTCTTCGATAGCTCTCCTGAGTCTGTTAACACTGTCGTCCCAGCTTTGAGCCCCGCTAAGCACAAGAGAGCCGGTTTTCAGGTCTTGCCTGAGCGCAACCGTGACCACGTCGGCCGTCTCGACGACATACCCAGCCTGATTAGACACTGCCGCGTTCACGAGGTTGCCTTGAGCGTCCATCAGCCGGACGTCCCCAGTCTCAGAAGCTCCCACGAGGGCCGCCACGATATGGGTGTGGGAAACAGGAGACGCCGGTTTGACCATGATCAAGTCTGCCGACACTGCCCCTCTGTTGACAGAGCCTGTGACCGCCAGAGAGTCTCCTATACGGATGTCCCCGACGGCGGCGGCGGTCCTTCCCGGAACCAGCGCCCCAGTGACGATGCTGGACTCGACCGTCGATTGTGTCCCGTCCCGGGAGTTCAGGGTAATCCTCGTCAGCCCTTGGCCGACATCTTCAATGTCGCTTACGACGCCAAAGACGGCCTCATCCTCGGTTACGGCAACGGCCAACACCTCGGACGTCATAGCTCCCGAGAGGTCCGACGCTATGATTTCCAGTAGGTTGGGACCCTCATTCAGGGGAACGTTCTCAGCCGTGAAATTCCCTTCGTCGTCGACGCTCGCCAACATCCCGTTGACGCTCACCACTGCGTCGGGGGAGGTCAGACCGCTTGCTGAGATGGAACGTTGGGAGAGCTTCAAGTCTCCCTGGGGAGAAATCATCCGGAGTTCCAGACTCTCACTGTGGAACCTCTGAGGCGGAGGCGCCGGGGTGGGAGTGGGCGACGGCGGCGGCGGCGGTGTAGGAGTGTGTGTAGACATAGGAGCGCCAGTGGGAATGGAAGTGGGAGTAGGGATAGGAGTCCTGGGTGCGACGGTCGGCGCAGACGTGGGAGTGGGGGTGGAGGTGGGGACGGGTCCAGGTGTAGGCGTAGGAGTAGGAGCAGGAGTAGACGTCGGGGTGAGAGTAGGCGCTTTAACGGTTGGGGTAGGGGTTTCGGTGACCCTGCTGTCACCGTTGCAGGCCGCCGCCAACAGCAAGCTCACCGACAGCAGCGCCAGCAGCGAAAACTTAGCCGCTGTGTTGCGACCTGGAAATATGCTCCAAGGACCTCTAGAGAGCAGTCTCCCCACCAACATCCACCCCACATTCTTCCCGCCTCGCGGGGAAGTCTCCCGTCCCAAATACGGGACACGGACGGCGGGACGGCGCCGCCGCGCTCATCCCCTAGGTTGACGATACTTTCCGACTCCCTATAAATTCAAGGGGAAAGGCATGGTTCTTGGCCCGAAACCTGGACACGGACCGGACTAGTAGGTCTTTCCGTCCCTCGGGTCGGTGATCAGACACCTGGCTTCTTCCTGCAACCCCAGAGCGTTCCGGCAGCGGACCATGGCGTTGAGCGCCTGGTCCGGGACCTCGAAACCCTCGCTGAGCATTATCTCAACAAGTTCCCGTCCTTTGACGGCAATGTCCGGGCATCGCCCGTCGTATACGACCTCCAGCCGCAGCCACATCTGCTCCGGCAGGAGGAATTGGAGTTCACAGAAGCGCATGGCCCAAGTCATCCACCACAAGCTGCCCGCGGTGGGAATGGGAGAATTCTCCAGCCCGTTCCGAGCGCCTTCGAAAAGCCTCTGCTGGATATGGGACTTATCGAAGGGGAAGGGGTCCAAGATGCGTTCCAACCCCGGATGGCCTACCATCTCCTCAAGGTCGCCGCCGACTCTGGCCTCATGGGAATTGGGAGCGTATTGCGGCCCCCTGCCGGTGATGGGGAAGCCGCGTTTCCTCATGAGCACGTGGGTCAACTCGTGGGCCACGTGGAAACTGAGGGCGAAGTCTGGCAACTCCATCCATTGAGGCAGCCGGCCGGACGCTGGGATGTAGGCTTGGTCTCCGAAGACGGTCCAGTGGCCGTTCTCCGCAAGCTCCCAGGGAATTCCGATTTCAGACTCAACCCGCCTCCAGTAGTCTCCGAAGGGGGCAACCAGCTCTCTCCCAAGCGCTCTCATTGCCGGACGGCTATACGGCAGTCTCCGGCGGGGCCACCTCCCAGACGGCGCCCTTGTCCGGATCAAAGTGGAGCCTCGTCACGCCTCTCGTGCTCTTACCCATGAGCAGCGCCTCCCATGACGGCTCATCCCCCAGGGCCTGCTGCCTATGGATGTCGCCGGGATACTCCAGCCAGTAGACGGCGTCACCCCGCTCGAGCACGGTGTCCACCAGCAATTCCAACTCGGCCTTTTCCGGCACAGAGCCGTCGTCCACCCGTTTCCAACCTTCGTACCGGTCCCTGCCTCCGTAGCCGCAAATCACGCCCCAGGTTCCGTGGGTGTGGACCGGGGTGGGCTTCTCCTGGGAGAAGCGGGACACGGACAGGACCAGCGTGTCGTCCGACTCGGAGTGGAGGCGGTAAGAACCGATGGTGTTCCCTCCCGGGGTGGGCTCACGCCAGACGCCCAGGTCGAAGAGGTCGTCCCGACGGCTTAGCTCCTGCATCATAGACGCTATGACTGAAAGCGCCTCGACGGTGACGCCCTTATCCGAAATCTCTTTCTTGACCTTGTCTATGAAGTCCCCGATCAAAGACTCGTCCGCCATCGCCGCCTCCCTACTGACAACTACCAGGTGAGCACTATCTTCCCAAAATTGTCCCTGTTTATCATGGCCCGATGGGCGTCCTGGACCTGCTCGAAGGGAAAGACCTTATGCACCACCGGCTTCATTCTCCCGGCTTCCATCAGCCTGAGGGACTCGTGCATGTAGCTGTTGCTTCCCATGAAAGACCAGCCCACCGATATTCTCCGGTCCCGCAACGTGGCCATTTCGATTGACATGGGAGTGGTGTCGGTGAAACCGCAGTTCACTACCCTTCCGCCGGAGGCCATCCCCTTTATCAACTCTTCAATGGTCCTGCCTCCGACACTGTCCGCCGCCACGTTTACGCCGCGGCCATCGGTGATATCAAGGAGCTGCTGATGCCAGTCGGGCTGGGTGTAGTCGATGGCAGCGTCCGCTCCCAGGTCCAGGCCTTTCCGGCGCTTCTCCTCCGTTGAGGCCGTGGTGATGACTTTTGCGCCGGTGGCCTTGGCGATTTGTATGGCGGCGATGCCCACTCCGCTGCCGGCCGCAGTCACCAGGACCCACTCTCCCGGTTCGACCCTGGCCTTTTCATGGAGCATTCGCCAGGCCGTGATAAAAACCAGCGGCACTGAAGCCGCTTCTTCCAGGCTAAGGTTGCCGGGGAGGGGAGCCAGGTTGGCCGCCGGAACGGTCATTAGCTCCGAATAACCGCCGTCCCTGCCCACGCCCAGCAGATGGTATTGCGGGCAGTCGGCGTGTCGTCCGCGCAGGCACTGGAAGCACTGCTGGCAGCTTATACCCGGGGACACCACCACCTGGTCTCCGACGGAATATCCCGTCACCCCCGGGCCCAATTCCTCCACCACACCCGAAACGTCGCTGCCCATGATTCGAGGTCCGCCGAAACGACGCGAGTCCGGGTTCTTGGTCGCCCAAACGTCCAGGTGGTTCATGGCGCAGCCCTTGACTCTAATCAACGCCTCGCCCGCGGCGGGCTTTGGGTCCGCCAGTTCCGTGACGGCCAGCGCCTCAACTCCGCCCGACTCGTAAACTATGCCTCTCATGCTCTCCTCCGGTCTTCAAACATTGCCGCCGCGCCGCGTTCCCGCGCTTCCGGCGCCTATTTTACTTCCACCTCCTTGAGGTCAGGGGAGATTATAAGCTCAGCTCCGGTGACCTCCTGGACCTCCTCGGGCGTGTAGCCTGGGGCAATCTCCCTCAATACAAAACCCTGCGGAGACACCTCAAACAGGCCCAGGTTGGTGACCACCATAGTAACCACACCGACGGCGGTTACGGGGAGAGCGCAACGCTTCAGGAGCCTTGGCTCACCTTCCCTGGTCGTGTGCTCGAGAGCTATGTACACCCTTTTGGCGCCCACCGCCAGGTCCATGGCGCCGCCGATGCCGCCGCCCTCTCGGCCTGCGATTCGCCAATTGGCAAAGTCTCCGTTTTCCGACACCTCGTAGGCGCCCATTACAGTCACGTCCACGTAGCCTCCCCGGATCAGGCCGAAGGAGTCGGCGTGATGCACTATGGCGGCGCCTTTATGGATGGTGGTGTACTGGCCTCCGGCGTTTACCAGATGCAGGTCTTCCTCCCCTTCTTTGGCGATGGGGCCGTAACCTATGACCCCATTCTCGGAGTGGAAGATGATGTCCACGTCTTTGAAGTCATAGTTGGAGCAGAGTGTGGGCATTCCCACGCCAAGGTTGACCACCCATCCATCCTGAAATTCCATGGCCAAACGGCTGCACATGGTCTGTCGGTCCAAAGGTTTTTTATCCATCCGGCTGCCTCCGATGTCGGAAATAGTGGAAAGGGGGGTTATCGGTTACGGGCTTCTTCAAAGATTCCTTCGGGTGGTGGTGGGATCTTCACCAGGCGGTCGACGCATATGCCGGGCGTGTGTACGCAGTCGGGGTCTATCTCGCCCGGTTCCACGATCTCGTGCTCCACCTCTACTATGGTGATTCTAGCCGCCTGGGCCATTACCGGGTTGAAGTTGCGTTGGGACAGCCTGTACTGGAGGTTGCCAAAGGTGTCCGCACGGTAGGCCCTAATGAACGCATAGTCGGCATGAAGCGGATACTCCAGAACATACTCCCGGCCGTTTATGGTCCGGCGCTCTTTACCCTCGGCCAATTCAGTGCCCACCGACGTGGGTGTGTAGAAGCCCCCGATGCCGGCTCCGGCGGCGCGCATTCGTTCAGCCAACGTCCCTTGGGGCACCAATTCGGCCTCGATTTTGCCTGCCTGATACAGGTCTGACCAAGCGCTGGTGCGGGAAGGGTGAGGCTCGGCGGAAAAGGCCAGGACCATCTTCTTCATGCGCCCAGCCTCGATCAGGTTCAACACGTCCATAGGGTCCTCGGGGCGTCCGAACCTGTTGGATATCCCGGTGAGGTCCTTTGCTCCCTGCCGGAAAAGGGCGGCTATGAGGTTCCTGGGCATGCCCGTGGGCCCGAAACCCGGGAACATGACGGTGGACCCGTCGGGGATGTCTGCAACGGCCTCATCCATGCTGCCAACGACTTTGTTCTTCATCGAGTATCAGCTTCTCCTTGAAATGTCCATCGAATATTACTCCAAACCGTCTGAGTCCGCCACCGCAAGCGCTTCCGTGAAGTAGTCCCGCACCTTGGACTTCAGCCGGGCCCAATGGTCGCCTATGGAGTCGAGGTCAGCTTCCGGCCCGTTAAGTGCGGCGGCGTAGGTCTTGCCCAGCCCCGGAAGGAACCATAGAGAGAAAAACCAGAACCCAGGTATGCGATAAGCGTCGCCGGGTTCCTCCAGGATGTATCCGGTAGGCCCTTCCACCGACCATGAGACGGTGGACAGTCCGGCGCCGGCCACAGCCGTAGACTCTACCCAGACGCCCTTCCGGTCCTCGCCGCTGTAGGGCTCCATCATCTCAAGGAGACGCCGGATGCGGGCATCGTCGTCGACGTCCTGACCGGCAAAGCGGCGGGTGTGAAGGCTAATCCAGTCGCCGCCCAAGGCCGGTATCACGAGGCCGCCGTCGCTTGCCAGGGCCGTAAGGCCAGACGCTTGGGACCAAGCCTCTGCCTTCAGCCGGGCAATTTCCTCGTGGGTGGCGCCGACTTCCTCGATGTCCAACCCCGACAAGCCCACAGACGACGGGTCTACGGTCTCTACGTGGAGGCCATCCAGCAGCCAGCGCAAGCGTTCCAGCTTGGCGGGGTTGGTCGTGCCCAGCAGCGCCTTCCGCATGGCCATGTCCGGCGGGACCGTATTAGTCTGGGAAGGTCAAGGCAGCCTTCAGGTCCTGGAAGGACTTCATCCGCTCCATGGCCTCGTTGATGCCCGACAGAGGCGTATGGCTGGTTATCATGTCCTCGAACGTGAAGTTCTCCGCGTTGTCCTGGAGGAACTGCAGCGCCTTCCAGTAGTGGGCGACGCTGGCGGACTGGGTGGAAACGATGCGCATGTGCTTGCGCGTGATGTCCGCCGGCCTGAACGTAACCTCATGGGGGCCGATCTGCCCGATGATCAGGTAGCGGCCGGTCCCCCGGACCATTTGGAGACCCTCAGTGAAGGCGGTCTTGGCGCCGGACACCTCAACCACCACATCCGGCCCCTCTCCCCCGGTTATGTCCATGATGCGCTCGTATCGTTCCTGTGCGTCGAGTTCACCGACGTCCAGCGTGAAGTGGGCGCCCCACTTCCTGGCTATCTCCAACCTGCCCGGCGGACCGCCGATGACGATGACCTTCCTTGCCCCGGCGGTCAGGGCCTGTGTCAGGGAGAAGAGGCCCAGCGGGCCGCTGCCCTGGATGGCTACGGTGTGCCTGTTCTCTATGCGTCCCAGGCGGTCAAACCCGTGGACGACCGTACGCAGAGCGCAGGCCGCGGCGGACGCCAGGTCGTCGGACACGCCGTCGGGCACCTTGAGCCTGCCGGAGGTCGGGTAGACGTAGCAGTATTCGGCGAAGCCGCCGACTAGATATGGATACTCGGTGCAAACCGGCGTCATGTAGCCTCGCCGGTTGGTGCAGAGGGTGTACTGGTTCTCCACGGTGCAGTAGCGGCACTGGCCGCAAAACCCGTGGGTCCATATGATGCGGTCTCCTTCACCCAGAGGTTGCCCGACCGAGTCGTGGGTTACGCCCGCACCCAGCTTGGCTATACGCCCCGTCATCTCGTGGCCCAATATGCGCGGGAACTCTTTCGGGGCGGTGGTGGACTCGCCCTCCCAGTAGTGGACGTCGCTGCCGCAGATGGTGGCGGCGGCGGTCTTGACGATTATCGACCCGTACTCCATTTCCTTGGGAATCGGGACTTCCATGATCTCCATGGGTTGATGGACGCCCACGAGAGCGGCTACTTTGCAGACATCCGGTAATGCGGCCATATCTCCTCCTGAGATTATTCTATTATTTGTCCTCTTGTTCCCACATAGTCTCCAGTATCGCCCCCGGGCTCATGGGCAGCCTGGTCATTCTGACGCCGACGGCGTCGTATATAGCGTTGGCTACCGCGGCCATAGGCGGCACCAGCGACACCTCGCCCACTCCTCTGACCCCGAAGGGATGGCCCGGGTTGGGGACCTCGATTATCACGGTGTCGATCATGGGCAAGTCCAGTGAAGTGGGCATCCTGTAGTCCAGGAAGCTGGAATTCAGCATCTGCCCGTCGCCGCTCATGTAATATTCTTCGTTGAGAGCCCAACCGATGCCTTGAACGGCGCCGCCCTGCATCTGCCCCTCGACGTAGGAGGGATGTATGGCCGTTCCCGCGTCCTGGAACGTGGTGTAGCGCAGTACGTCCACCTTACCCGTATCCGGGTCAACCTCCACGTCCACCATATGCACGGCAAAAGCGTTCCCCACCCGGGACGGATTGACCGCGGCCCTTCCAACGACGGGACCGCCGGTGGCGTTCAACCTGGCCGCCAGCTCCGCGAAGGTCATTCGGAGCTCCGGATCGGACTTGTGGGACAGTACGCCGCGGCTGCCGTACTCGATGTCCTCCACGCCGGCGTCCCATATCCTGGCCGCGCGGTCCATCATCTGACGTTTAACGTCCTGCGCCGCCTCGTATACGGCGGTCCCTGTCTTGAAGGTCACACCGGAACCGCCGGCCCCGGAGCTGTAACCTATTGCGGCTGTGTCGCCGATGGACGGCTTTACGTCCTCAGCGTCGATTCCCAGGACCTCGGCCACGTGCATCGCGGCGGCGGCCCTGCTGCCTCCGATGTCGGGAGAGCCTTCAAGAAGGCTTATCGTGCCGTCGGCGTTCACCGACGCCACTGCGCTGGCGGGGCCGGTCCCGTTCATCCAGGCCCCGCTGGCCACCCCGCGTCCCCGCTTCTTTCCGACCGGCCCATCCGAAAGCGGGGCTTTGTTGTGACCGTGGTCCCTGGCCGCTTGCAGGACCTCCACGTTGCCGATGCGTTGAAACACCGGCCCGGTGACCTGCCTGGTCCCCTCCTTGGAAGCATTGAGCAGGCGCATCTCGATGGGGTCCATCCTCAGCTTTTCGCACAACTCGTCTATGACCGTCTCGGCTGCAAAGGATGCGATGGGAGAGCCCGGCGCCCTGTAGGCTGCAACCTTCTGGGTGTTGACCACCACGTCCTTGGCTTCCAGGTAGGCGTTCGGTATATCGTAGGGGCCGAATATGGTCCGTGTGCCCGACGCTACGGGAGACCCCGGAAAGGCGCCTGCCTCAAATACAAGATGAGCTTCCGCGGCGGTGATCTTACCGTCGTTCCTGGCCCCAATCTTGATTTTGATGTGGCCCGCCGACGTCGGACCGGTGCCCAGGAACACGTCGGTCCTGGTCATGCTCAGCTTCACGGGATGTCCGGTCTTCCGGGAAAGCGCCGCTGCCACCGGCTCCAGATAGCAGCCTCCCTGCCCCTTGCCTCCGAACCCGCCGCCTATCTCCATCGGGATGATCTTCACCTGGGACACCGGCAGGTCCAGCATGCTGGAGGTGTGGTCCCTCAGAGCGAAGTGGCCTTGAGAGCTGGTCCATATCGTGACGAGTCCGTCGGACCCCCAATAGGCGGTGGCCGAGTGGGGTTCGATGTACCCCTGATGCACCGGCCGGGTGTCGTACTCCCGTTCAACTACAATGTCGGCCTCGGAGAAACCCTGTTCAGGGTCGCCCAACTTGAACTCGAAGTGGTTGGCTACGTTGGAGGGACGCTCCACGTCGTCATCAGCGTACCCTCCCCCTCTAAAAGCTGCGTCGGCCATTGTCACAAGCCGCTCATGCAGTATGGGAGCGTCGTCCTTCATGGCTTCCTCGGCGGTGAACACGGGCTGCAACACTTCGTAGTCCACGTCTATCAAAGACAGCGCCTCTTCAGCGACGTGGGCGCTGGAAGCCGCCACAGCCGCGACCGCATGACCTTTATACAAAGCCTTCTCTCGGGCCATGACGTTGCGGCTGTAAAAACCGTAGTTGACGGCGGCGCCTTCTTCTATTTCCGACAGCTTGGCGGAGACCTCAGGCAGGTCGGTGGCCGTAACCACGGCTTTCACCCCGGGGAGAGCCAGGGCCTTGGAAGCGTCTATGGACTTGATGCGCGCATGGGCGTGGGGACTCCGCAGCGCCCTTGCGTGCAGAAGCGCGGGCCCGGGGATGTCGGCAAACGACGTGTCGGCGGCGTAGCGCGCGCGGCCCGTGACTTTGTCCGGGCCGTCGTGGCGGACGGGCCTCGTGCCCACCACATTATAAGTGGGAACTTCCGGGCTTTTTATTATCTGTCCCGACGTCATGGCGCCCTCCTGGTCTTTAGTCATCGCCCCCGTGTTAAGAAATTAGAAGGATCGTTGAGGGAAAATGCGGCGGTATACACCCGGGGAGCCGTGAGCGTGGTCGTAATCGCCGCCAATGTAGTCATTCATCGTGTCCGTCTTGCGCCACTCGTTCCATGCTATGGTCTGCGAGACGTTCTCATGCTCGAACTCATACAGGGTCAGGTATTTGGGCCCGGGACCCTCTACGCAGTGGAACCGCCGGGCGTACAGGCAACCGGGCAAGGCCGTGTTCTGGGGCAGACGTATGTTGTCGTAGTAGTGGTTGTACTTTTCCTCAATCTCGGCCGGGACCTCCATACGGCCCACCTGCACAGCCGGAGGCATTCTCCTGCCCAACACTTCCGGCTCTTCATTCTCCGGGTAGATTCGGGAGTATACGTTGCGGACGGTGCGTGCAGCCCCCAACTTGTTTATTCGCCTGGTCCACTCCGGAGGGTTCTGCCGATAGGCTTCACGCTCGGGGGTGGAGAAGACATCTATGGATTCATGCTCGTAGACGGCCAGATACCTGGGCGCTCCTCTTACGGCCTCGTATCGGGCCGCGTCGAGATAGCCGGGCATCTTGAGCAGGTCGGGAATGTGCTCCTCGTTGTACCACCGGTTCCACTCCTCGTCATGCTCCGGCTCGACGTCGGCGAACACTACCGATATAACACCGCCCTTTCGTTTAGTCATGCGTCTCCTCCTACTTTTCGTGCGGGATTGTTGCTTGACTCACCCTACATGGCCGTCCTGCCGCCGTCGATGACCACCTCCGAGCCGGTCATGTAGGACGACTCGTCGGACGCCAGGAAGAGGACTCCGTAGGCTATCTCCGACGGCTCGCCCATGCGTCCCAGGGGCACTCTTTCCATGCGGGCCGCCATCTCCTCCGGTCTGGCCAGCCGCGTTTCCTGGACCATTGGGGTGTCTATGGGGCCGGGGTGGACGGAGTTGCACCGTATGTTGTCCTTGGCGTGCTGGACTGCGGTGGCCTTGGTGAAAAGCCGCACCCCGCCTTTGCTGGCGGCATAGGCGGCGGAGGAAGGAGAGGCCGGAGCAATGCCAGCCCCCGAGGATATGTTGATTATGGAGCCTCCCCCGGCCCTTTTCATGGCCGGTATGGCGTGCTTGGTCCCAAGAAATACGCCGCGCATGTTCACGGCCATAATCAGGTCCCACTCCTCCTCCGGCATGTCCTCGATGGAAGACAGGGTGACTATGCCTGCGTTGTTGACCAGAACGTTCAGGCGCCCGTACTTTGACTCCGCCAACTCTACGGCTCTCCGCCAATCGTCCTCCTGGGTCACGTCCAGCCGCACGTAGTCTGCCCCTCCCCCGCGTTCCCGGATTTCCGCCTCCACCTGAACGCCCAGTTCGTCCCGTATGTCCCCGATTACGACGCTGGCGCCCTCGGAGGCGAAGAGACGGGCCTCTTCCGCTCCCTGGCCTCGAGCTCCGCCGGAGATTATGGCCGCTTTACCGTCGAGACGCCCCATGAAATCCCGCCTTGGACATATTGTGCGAGTCACACCGTCCGTACACCGTTAAGCAGAGAATACTTGGGCAGGAGAGAGGTGTCAAACGGCCAACCCACTATTCCAGGCCAGCCTTATATCATAAGGAGATGACATGACCACGTTGACCATACTGGAGGGTCAGGAGGCGTTCATGGCCCTGGCCGACAGGTTCCCGGAGATGCGCCTAGAGTCGGAGGAATTGGAGTACCATCCCACCAACAGCTTCCGCTCCTTGAAGTCGCTGCCCGTCTCCTGGTCCTAGTCCACAGGACGGCGGTCCGGTGCGTGGACGGGTCTTGGCCCAGGATCTTTCAATTTTCGCCGTGCCAACGTTTTCCCCGTTCGCCTTGAGCCTGTCGAAGGGCCGTCCATTCATGGTTCGACAAGCTTTCAAGCAACTGCTGCGGGATGGTGGCGTGGGCGACCGCCGGTCACCCCTACGACAGTCCACAGCCCCGCTCCCGTCTTTCCGGCGGAGGCCGAATCCAGGGCCTTGCACGAAGGTGGGGAACGCCCTCACCCCAGCCCTCTCCCAGAGGAAAGGGGGTTGCACAACCTTCTCACGCCAGGGGAGAAGGAGTGGCGCCCATTGGGGGGCTACGCCTTGATGGGATAGGCCCTGAGGGAGTTCTCCCTGAGTATCTTACGCTTGCTCTCCAGGGAGATGTTGGGCATGTTCATCATGTCCTGCTTGGCCCGGTAGTACATCCGCCCTTCGGGGTGGCCGAAGTCGGTGGCCCCCAGGATGACATGGTCTCCGATGGCGTCAATCAGGTCCTCCATGCCCGGGTCGTCCTGGTCGGCGGCCACGAAACATTGGCGCTCGAAGTATTCCTGCGGGGAGTGGTTCAGACCCTCAATCTTGAGCTTTCGAGTGCCTCCCTGAATTCCTGCCTCCAGGCGGTCAGGCCAGAAGGCGGCCCATCCGCAACCGGACTCCAGGAACACCAGCTTGAGCTTGGGGTGCCGCTCCAGGACTCCGCCCATGATGAAGGCGGTGCACGCCAACATGCTTCCCATGACGAATGATACGGCGGAGGCGCAGTTTCTCAGGCCGTCAATGTAAGAAAGGAAGCCCTGGTCGAAGGGGTGGCTGGTGCTGGGATGCAGTCCGATGGGTACGTTCAACTCGGCGCAGGTCTCCCACAGCACGTCACACTCTTCATGATAGACCCGGATGTCCGGGTGGGGCGCCGGGTTCATGTGTACGGCCTTGAAGTCGTACTCCTTAACACAGCGGCGGACCTCCTCGGCTGCGGCCACCGGGTCCCTCAGGTCGATGGAAGCCGCCCCGCAGGCGCCGGCGCCGATCTCCTTGCAGAAGTCCCCCAACCACCGGTTGTATGCCCGGCGAATGGCGTTGGCGGCGACTCCGTCCATCTCCTCCACGCCGGTAATCCAGAACCCGGCAGTGGGGTACAGAATCATGTGGCTGATGTCGCAGGTGTCCATGACCTCCCGATAAGCGCTGGCCGGGAAGTTCATGTCGGCCCACTTGCCGTAGGCCCTGTCCAGGTCGTCAAGGTCCCTTCCCTCGAAGCCCTTGGCGGCATTGACGAAGCCTTCGGCGCCAAAGGGCATCTGCTTGCCCATGACCTTCAGATTCATCTCGAAGCAGAGAGGGTCCGCGGCGTCGCTTTCCATCGCGGCCGCCTTCCTTTCCCCCAGGTTGGAAGTCCTACACCACCTGACGCTGGCGACGTCAATCAAAGGCTGGTATTTCTTCTCCAGATAGTTCTGGAAGATATCGTCATGCTCCAGGATGTGAGCGTCGCCGTCGATTAACTTGAACTCGTCCATGGCATCCCCCTCGCGCTAACTGAAAAATGCCTTTCGCCACCAAGATACTGTGGTATAGTCGCAACGTCAACCCTCACGGGCTGGTTGAGAGGTTCGTTTTGCCTTGCATCGCTTAGGGGGAGGCGTCTAATGAAGTTTGGAGTTTCCATGGGCAACTTGGGATCGATGGGCAACGAGCCGGGACCCGGCGCATGCCTCGAAATCGCTCGGCGCGCCGAGGACCTGGGATTCGACTCCGTTTGGGTCCATGACCATGTGATTCTGCCCCAGGTCTTCAAGACGGCCTATCCCTACAACAGCACCGGGGACTTTGCCTTCGCCTGGGACTCCAACGTGTACGACCCGCTGGTGATGATGAACGCTCTTGCCGCAGCCACCAGCCGGGTCAGCATAATCTCCAGCGTGCTGGTCATTCCCTACCGCCATCCGGCGCTCACGGCCAAGATGCTGGCGACCGCCGACCTTCTGTCCAATGGACGTATCATTCTGGGAGCCGGAGCCGGATGGCTGGAGGACGAGTTCGTCGCATTGGGCCTGCCGGCGGAACACTTCCGGCGGCGGGGGACCGTCACGTCGGAGTACATCCGGGCCATCAAAGAGATGTGGACCAACACGGGCCCCTCCAACTTCGTGGGCCGCTACGTGGGATTCATCGACGCCGGCACGTTCCCCAAACCCCACCGACAGCCCCACCCCCCAATCTACATCGGAGGCAAAGGCCGCAACGCGGCCCTGCGTGCGGTCAGATTGGGCAACGGGTTCATATGCATAAACGTGACTCCATCGCAGCTGGCCGAGGAGGTCTCCCTGCTACGGGAGTTGTGTGAACGGGACCGGAGAGACCCGTCGGAGATCGAGATATGCACGAGCGGACGGACGGTCCTGACCGAAGCGCCGGTGGAGGGAGACGACCGCCCGCCTCTCACCGGGTCTCCCGACCAGGTAACCAACGACCTCAGGGAGTACGCCAAGGCCGGACTCCAGCATGTTCAATGCACACCGTCCATTGCGGGAGAACCCGATCCCCAGAAAGCCCTGGAAGAGGGCATGGAGCTGTTCGCCAGCGAGATACTTCCCTTGTTTAAGGAGTAGTCAGACCGTAGGAGTCACGAGGAGCCTGTATGAAGCTGGGCATATCGATACGCAACTTTGGCAATGCGTCAGTTTGGACGACTAATCATCAACGTAGCAACTGATTCCGACCACTAAATTTGGAAACGACAGATTATTACGAACGAAAAGCAAGACACAACCACCCCGAGGTCAAAGATAGTTGGGTGGAAGATGTACTAGCCAATCCGTCCTACACAGAGAATCAGCTTGACGGCAGAGTAAGGTACTATGGATACATCGATGAAGTAGGCAAGTGGCTTCGGGCAGTCGTTGAGGACGGAAAGCTCCTTACACGATTCTTCGACCGGGGAGCACTCAGAAAATGGGGGAAGTTATGAAGTTGATAATCGATTACGACAAGGAAGCCGACATTCTATGGCTTAGCAATGGGCAGCCAACGCCCGACGGAGAAGACATCGCCGAGCACGTCACCGCGTTTTTCGACGACGAGGGCAAACCTAATGGAGTAATGATTGAACACGCGGCTGAATTATTGGGTCCAATGCTTGCCACCTCCTCGTTGAACAGAGCGACGGCAAGAGAGTCGTAGACGCTCGCTGGGCGCTTCCCCTGTTTAGGCAGTAGTCAGACCGTAGGAGTCACGAGGAGCCTGTATGAAGCTGGGCATATCGATACGCAACTTTGGATGGTTCGAGAAACGGGGCGGTGCCGGTGACCAGGTGCGCATAGCGGAGAGGGCCGAACAGCTGGGATTCGACGCCGTCTGGGCCCACGACCATCTGGTGATGCCCGCAAGACACCACGCCCGTTACCCCGAATCCAGCTTTGGCGCTCGTCAGGACATCTACGACCCCATTGCGATGCTGTCCGGCATAGCAGCGAGGACAACGCGGATAAAGCTGGGCTTCTGTGTGCTGGTGATACCCTACCGGAACCCGATCGTCCTGGCAAAAATGTTGGCCACGCTGGACTGCCTTTCCAACGGCCGCGTCATCCTCGGAGCAGGGGCGGGATGGATGCAGGACGAGTTCGAAACCCTGGAGATGGGAGAGCGTTTCCGCATCCGATGGACGGTCACCGACGAGTGGCTGCGGATTTGCGTGGAGCTTTGGACCGGCGACGGCGCGTCCAGCTACCAGGGGCGTTTCCACTCCTTCGAGTCCATAGCCGCCTATCCCAAGCCTGTTCAGAAGCCTCATATACCTATATGGC
Organism: Dehalococcoidia bacterium; assembly: GCA_965237875.1. Taxonomy (GTDB): domain Bacteria; phylum Chloroflexota; class Dehalococcoidia; order Lucifugimonadales; family JAGWBF01; genus DAOUJI01. Next base: position 750,816 of record CBDEGP010000001.1, on the reverse strand, counting down.
TGGGCAGCTACGGCGGGCCCCGGGCCGCTCAGAGGGCGGCCCAATACGCCACCGGCTACTACACTCTCCGGGTCACCGCCGAGCAGCTTGGCCAAGAGTTGGAGACCCTTCGCAGGGAGCTGGACAGCCGAGGACGGGACTTGGCCGACATGGAGATAGCCATGTACGGCGGCATACGAATCGGCGACCCTCATCCCGGGGACGTGGCCGTCATAGCCTCGGGGAGCAAGGACAAAATCATAGACAACTTGATGGCGTACCGTCACGCGGGCCTGAAACACCTTGCCGCCGTCCCGACGAGCGGAGACCCAACCAGGGAGAGTCCCCAGAGGCTCCTGGACGACATGCAGTACGTGGCCGAGGAGATCATGCCGGCGGTGTCCAACTAGGCCGGCGCCCTCATACCAACCTTCTCCCGCCAGGGGACCTTCGCATAACTTTCGTCATACCGGCGAAAGCCGGTATCCAGGGCCTCCACTGAAGCTGAGAGACGCCCTCACCCCAACCCTCTCCCTCTGGGAGAGGGAGTAATGCAACGGTCTCGCCAAGGGCGAGAAGGGACTATCGCTACAGGTTGAACTGGGCCTCTATCCAGTCCTTTTCTTTGAGGTAGACCTGCATCCGGCTGCGCAGAGACTCCAATATCATGATGCGTCCATCCCGGTCCACCTTGACCGCCGTGGGACGGGCCAGCGTCCTCTCCATTGCCAGGTCGGTGCGCCGCCGGGCCTTGGCCACGTCCGGGTTTGCATCCACCTGGGCCTGATGGGATGGGGAAAGCTGGTCGGCGTCTCCGTAGAAAGACGTGATGAAGCCGCCTTCCGGGTCGTAGACGTTGACCCGGTTGTTTCCCCAGTCCACGACGTACACGTCCCCTTCGTCATCAACTGCCACGCTGGTCGAGCGCAGTATCTCACCGTCGCCTGAACCCGTGCCGCCGAAGGTTATCATATGCCGGCCGTCCGGGGAGAACTTCTGCACCCGGTCGTTTCCCCAATCGGCCACGTAGACGTTCCTATCGGCGTCCACTGCGATTCCCCACGGAAGGTTCATCTGGCCTTCTCCGGCCCCGTAGCCGCCGAACTTGTTAAGAAACTTGCCGTCTTTCGTGAACACCTGGACCCGGTGGTTGTGGCTGTCCGACACGTACAGATTGTCGTCGGAGTCGAAGGCCAGACCCGACGGCCCGTTGAACTCGCCGTCGCGGTCGAGGCCGCCGTTCAGCTTGGCCAAATATAGGTTGAAGTCCAGGTCCGACGCCGAGTAGGGCTCCGGCGTTACGGGTTCCCTCTCGGGCCAGAAACCCAGGCCGTTCCCTTCCTTGTCATAAACAAAAATCTTGTTCATGTAGTCGTCGGACACGTAGATGTTCTCCTCGCTGTCCAGAGCGACGGACGTGGGGAAGGGCAGGCCCGCCCCGTAGCTGAAGTCACGGTCCTCCCACAGGAACTGGTGATCGAGAGTGCATTTGGTCACGCCGGTGCTTGGCTGGTACTCATGGCCCTTGTTGAGCACATACAGAGAACCGTCCTGGCTGACGGCGAAATCGACGCCCGCGCTGAATCCCCTTCCTCCGCCCATTCCTTTGCCCACACACTGGTCGAAATTGTAGATTCTTCCCTGCGCGTATTTCGTTAGCATGACGCCTCCCTTCTCAGGGTCCTTTTATCGTCTAGGCCAGTCTCGTTCCTCGTTGGCGGGAAGGGTCCCCTAGCAGAACTGGAACTCCCTGGACGACGCTACAAGGGCCAATAGATCGGCCACCCGGCGTTCGGAAGTCCCGACCTGCTCGTCGGTGTCCCATATCAGGTCGCCGTCCTGACTGGCCAGGACCATCAACTCGTCCCGCGTCTCATCGGTCACCTCCACCGGACCCATGAAGTCCAGGGCGGCAGTGACCATCTCCGAGGGCGTCAGGGCCCCCATAGACCGGACGCGGCCAATAATGGAGCGTACCCCCGGCATGCGCAGGTCGGAAAGCCGGTCGGCAGAAAAGTTGATGCGTCTTACCAGAGAGCCGCTGTCTATCCACTCGGGCCCGTAGTGCCAACCCTCCACGCTGGGGGGGTCGAGCAAAGCTTGACCCTGGTAGTTGGTCTCCTCGACCAGCGCTTGCAAGCCCGGCCTGGGAAAGCCTCGGAAATCTCCCACCAGCCTGCAGATGCCGCTCACGACCTCCGCCGGGCTCTTCACCCTTTGGAAGCGGGCCTCTTTGAAGAAGTCGGAGTTGAACAGGGTCCTCAAAGTGCCCCTTAGCTCATAACCGGAGTTGGTGAAAGCGTCGGCGATTATGTTAATGGCCACCGGGTCCCTGGGGGGAGTGTGCAGCCACGCCGGCACCTGGACCTCGTCGGCAACGAAGAAGTTGTAGAGATGCCGGGCTATGAACCGGGACGTGGCGGGCTGGCGGCAGATGATGTCTATCACGTCCTCGCCGTTGAAACGCCCGGTATGGCCCAGGAAGCTCTTTTCACCGTCGTCGTGGTCGTCGGCGTTGTACTGGAACCTCCACAATACGTGGCGGCCCATTGGGAACCTGGGAGGTTTGTGGGCCATAGTCCAGCCGGTGAAGGCCCTGGCGCATTCGAAGACGTCCTGCTCCGTGTAGTTGCCCTGGCCCATGGAGAACAGCTCCAGAAGCTCCCTGCCCCAGTTTTCGTTGGGAAGGTCCTTGTGGTTATAGTTGTTGTCCAGCCAGAATATCATCGCCGGGTCTTTGGCCAGCTCCACAAGCAGGTCCCGGAAGTTTCCGAGGCCGCCGGTCCGGAAGGTCTCAATCTGACGCAACTCGTCGGGTGCGCTGTCAACCTTGGCGTATCCGGTTGCGAAGATGGTGTGCCATAGCAGGGTCATCTTCTCTTCCAGCTGCCGGGGGCTGTTTATAAAGTGGTAGACCAGATGGGACCTTCCCTGGGGTATGGGGTTGGAGCTCTCAAGGGTGGGGTAATACCGGAAAAAGTAGTCGATGCTCATCTTGGGTATTCCGTTCCCGTCCGGGTCAACCAGCTCCTCGACCACGTTTTCGTAGCCCTTTTCCACCAGGGCCTCAAGCTCGTCCCGCGTGGCGCCGAATCCCGCTCGGCGCATCAGATGGGCCATCAGAGCAATATTTTCGTCGCCCATTTCGCCCTCCCTGTCTTGGTTTTTCCTGATGCCATTAGTTTAGTGGGTGTTCTGGCCAAAGTCCAGACGGAAAACAGCGCCCGCGGTTTTGCGGCCACCCTTTCCGGCGCCGGCTGATTGAAACCAATTCGGAAAGCCTGCACAACGACAACTCCCTTGCACCGTTACCGGAGATTCATCGCGCCGCCCGGCTAACGCTCCCCGCCGCCGCTTTCGACAGAGCTTCAGGCCCCATGACAGCGCCGCTCTCGTGGAGTCTTGCAATCTCTTCAGAGTCGTAGCCCAACTCGGCCAGCGCTTCGTCGGTGTGTTCTCCCAACAGCGGGACGGGTCTGCACGGCCTTTCCTCGAAAGAGTGTGACGAGAGGCTGAACGGGGGCGTAACCATCTTGACCTTGCCCACATACGGGTGGTCCTGTTCCCAGAACATGCCGTTGGCCAGCGCCTGTGCGTCTTGGGGCGTCTGCTCCCTGCTCACCACCGCCTCGACAGGGACCCCCGCTTGCTTGAGCTTTGGGACCCACTCGTCTAAAGGACGGGTTCCAAGAACGCCCCCTATTAGCTCACCCAAGTCAGCCGCGTTGTCTATCCTGGACTGGAAAGTCGCAAACCTGGGGTCAGCCGCCGCGTCGGGGAGGTCCAGGGTTTTGCAGAGGGCCTGGTACTGGCGCTCCTCCTGGATGACTATGGCCAGATGCCCGCCATCAGAGCATCGGTAGCTGCCCGACATGGCCGACGGCGAGGCCCCGGCCATGGGCGAGTCGTCGTTCTCGACCCACACCAACTGCTGCATCTGCATGGCAAGACCCTGGTGCAGCAGAGAGGCGTCTATCTTCTGACCCTTCCCCGTCCTTTGACGCTCCCACAAAGCGACCATTATGGCGTAGGAAAGGGTCGTGCAGCCGGAGATGTCGGCGTACATCACCACGTATGGGATGGGAGTGCCGTCGGGCAGCTTGTTGGTGGACATTACGCCTGAGCGGGCCTGGATGACGATGTCGTAGGCCGGGAGACGGGCCTCAGGGCCTTCAGGGCCGAAACCGCTGATGGAAGCGTAGACGAGCCGGGGGTTCACGCGGCTCAGCGTCTCGTAGTCCATCCCGAGACGGGCTTCAGTCCCGGGCCGCATGTTCATTATGTAGACGTCGGCCCGATCCACCAGCCGGTGCACTATCTCCCGGCCGGCGGCGGTTGAAGCGTCAACGGCAATGCTCCGCTTGTTCCGGTTCAGCCCCAAGAAACACTTCCCAAGGCCCCATTTCTGTAGGAAGGGCGAGGCATACTTGTAGCGCATTCCGTCCCCGCCGAGGGGTTCGACCTTTATGACGTCGGCGCCCTGGTCGCCCAGAAACATCGCCGCCCCAGGCCCAAAGAAGACCTGGGACATGTCGACCACCTTGACTCCCTCGAGTGGCAACGCCATATTGGACTTCCTCGGACCCTTCCCGCCGGCGCCTTAGCCTAGGGGACCAGCATGGCCCTGGATATGTCCGTCTGACGTTGGTTCCATTCCGCTTGGGGGAACGCCTCGTTGATGTCGGCCAGGGGGAACTTGTGGGACACGATCTTGTGGAAAGGGATCTTATCCCGGTTCTTGACCATGTAGTCCAGGATTGCGGCCAGCGTGCTTGGCCTGTACATCAGCGAACCCACGATGTTCTTGCCCCTCAGGAGCTTTGACGGGTCGATGGCCGCCGTCGGACCGGGAATGATGTCGCCGATTTCCACGAACGTGCCGCCGTTGCTGAGCATGTCGATGCCCTCGACTATCAGGTCGGGGCGGCCCACCAGCTCCATGACGATGTCGGCGCCGCGGCCCCTGGTCAGCTCGAAAACCCGTTGCACCCTGGTTTCCGGCGTGTTGTACTCCTCGATGTTGACGGTCTCGTCTGCGCCGAAGTCCTCGGCCAACTGTAGGCGATTTTCCAGCCTGTCAAGCACGATTATCCGGTCGGCGCCCATGTCCCTGGCCATTGCTACGGCGTTGAGGCCGAGTCCTCCCGCCCCCATGATGACCACCTGGTCGCCCTCGTGGGCGCGGGCCCGAATCAGGCCCTGGGTGACCGTGCCCATCGCGCAGTTTACGAACCCAAGGATGTCGTCGCTCAACTCGTCGGGCACCCGGAACGCCGGGTGTCTGGGAGGCAGGTAAATGTAGTCGCCGTAGGTGCCCGTGAAATAGGGCCACACGTCACCTTCCGGGTATTCCCGGTTGACGCACCAGTTCGTGTCGCCTCTGATGCACATGTGACAGTGGTAGCAGGGGAATACGTGCACGTGCATGAGACGGTCGCCCTCTTTGATTGGGTCTCCGTTGCTGTCGGTGGTCACTCCGGCGCCCATCTTGTGGATTACGCCCGTGCCCTCGTGGCCCATGACCCGGCCTCCCGGAGGAACGGGGATGTTTATCTGGTCTCCCCTCCAGGTGTGGAGGTCGGACCCGCAGATGCCCGCCTGCGTAATCTTAAGAATGATCGCGCCCGGTTCGGGGTCCGGAAGGTCGTATTCCCGTATCTCGAAGGGTTCATTGTGCGCAGTGTGAATCACAACCCGTCCTCGATCGGCCATTGCTTACCTCCTAATCGGTCCTATGAGTCCTGCGGTAAAGCATTCTACCACGGAGCGGCGGCGGTTAGTACCGGGCGTCTCAGCACGAACGGGGAGAAGGAGGTCGCCTCTGGATTCCGCCGGAATGACGGGGCCGGGGTCTGTCGTAGGGGCGACCGACGGTCGCCCCTACTCATCCACGAGCTATCACTTGAAAGCTAGCAGCCCGTCCGAGGATTATCTAACGGTGCTTGCAGGTCAGCGACAATGGATCGCGACAACTAATTTTGCCGGTTGCCCCGGCCGGCCCCCAGATAGCTTTGCGAATAGCGCCGTGCTCACTACCTCGGCAAAGTTCCTGATGCGTTGGGCTGGCCCATCGCCCCGTGCTTTCCTGTGCAGATTGACCCCAAAGCGGAACAGTTTGAGCAGGTTGTGGCCGGTGCAGATCAGCGACCATTCGCCGTTCACCTTCTCCAGTCCCCGCAGCAGGAACTGCCGGAATCCTCGACCCTGCTTGATCTGGCCGAATACCGGCTCCACAGTTTGCATCCGCAAAGCGCAGCGCTGCCGACCCCGCTTGGTCTGTAACTTACGTCGCATCCGGTCCCTGGGAGACAGATGGCTGGGTATGCGACCTCGGGGCGCGGGTGGCACAACCCGCCCGTGGCGGGTCTGCTCCGGCGCGACGAACGGGTCCACGCCCAGAGCATAGAGCTCGTCGACTGCCTTTGCCGAGTAATAGCCAGCATCGGCGGATACTTCCCTGGGGACTGCACCGACGTTGTCGATGGTCTCCTCCATCATCGCCGCAGCCTGTTGCTTATCCGAAGTCTGGTTGGTCGCCCGCGCCGCCACGATCACCTGGTGAGCGCTGTCCACCACCGCCTGACAGTTGTACGCTTGCAGGAAGTCCTTTCCTCCAGGTGCGGGCATGATGCGCGACTCGGTATCGGTGAAGTTACGCTGGGCCTTGTCGTCGGGCGCCCCCGGGTGATTACCACCTTCGGCCTCGGCCTGTTCGCCAGCCGCCTGCGCCTCGGCTTCCAGCGCCGCCATGGCTTCCCGTATCTTCTCCAACCGACCCTCTCGAAAGGCCAACTCCTGCGGCAACTCATCTCCACGCTTGTCTTTGCCGTACCGCCGGTCTTCCTCATCATCCGCTGCCTGGGCCTGTCGCAACAACTCCGCGACCTCCGCCGCCAACTGCGCTGCCTTCTCCTTCATCCGTTGGTAACTCATCGCCTTATGCTTCGATGCGTTGGCCTTGACCTTCGTGCCGTCCAGCGCCACGTGCCCCAGCTTCACCAGACCCGCCTGCTGGCACAACGCCAGTACCTGTACGAACAGGCCCGACAGCGCATCCACATGATCCTTGCGAAAGTCGGAGATGGTCCGGAAGTCCGGTGTGTTGTTCGCCGCCAACACCCTGAAGGCGATGTCCTCGTGGAGACGCTGGGCGATGCGGCGTGAGGACGCCACCCCCACGCAGTAGCCGTAGAGCAACACCTTGACCATCATCCGTGGATGATACGGCGGCCCGCCACGCCGTTCCCGCTCGTAGCGAGCGGTGACCTCCGACATGTCCAACTGGTCCACCACGTCGGATATGAAGTAGGCCAGATGGTCGTCAGGCAGCCACTCCTGCAACGCCGCTGGCAACAGCAACTGCTGGTCGGGTTCGTAGGGAAGGTAGGTTTTGCTCATCAACGACTCCCCGCTACTGGACTGGGCCCATCATACCCCCAAACACTCGCCAACCGTGTTTCTCGGACGGGCTGCTAGTCGAAGTGCGGTTCGACTAGCTCACCACGAACGGGAGCAAACAAGGCTTCTGACTATCGAAAGGCCCTGATCGGGGCTGTCGAACCAGGGGGCCCGGCCTTGTTTCTTAGCCCACCTGTTTCATAGCCCAATGGGAAGGACGTGCCCTTTGCCCCCCTAGACGCATCGTCACAGCGGAGTATACTTAGGAGTCGAATTGCCGCCCCTTGGACCGGCTATCCTAAAGCGGAGGTGAGTCATGGCAGCAGACAACCAGCGTCAGGCTGCGGTCGTTGGCTTGGGCCTGACCAAAATGACCCGGAGGTACTCCAAACCCGTGGCGTCCCTGGCAGTGGAGGCGGTGCAGTTGGCCCTGGAGGATGCGGGGCTACAGAAGGAGGACCTGGACGGGCTGCTCACCCACGGAGGCGTGGGGCCCGAGGGATGGCCGGACGCATCCGGCGGAGGCGGCCTGCACAACATGATGGGACTGAAAAACCTGCGCCTGTACAGCCAGTGGATCAACCGGGGGTCTGCAGCCGGTCAGAACATGGTGCTGTCGGCCCACGCCGTCCAGTCGGGGATGGCCGACACCGTGTGTTACGTCTTCGCCGATGCCCCCCTGACTCCGGCCAGCTCGTCGGGCGGCGCGGCCTACGGAGGGTTGCGTTCGATGTCCGGGCTGCGGGGGTTGACCGGAGCCTACGGGTTCTTTGGCGCCAACACCAGCTACGCACTCGCCGCCCGCCGCCACATGGCGCTCTACGGGACGACCCAGGACCATCTCGGTGCGGTAGCCGTTTCCAACCGCAAGTGGGCCGGACTGAACCCCGACGCCATTTTCAGGGACCCCATGACACTTGACGACTATCACAACTCCAGGTGGGTGGTGGAACCCTTCCATCTGTTCGACTGCTGCATGGTCAACAACGGGGCCATCGCCTTCATCACCACCACCGCCGAGCGAGCCCGGGACCTCAAGAAGCCCCCCGCGTACATCCTGGGGATGGGAGAGGGCTACCCCGGCAACCCCCGGCGGAGGGGTTATGAAAACGAGGTGCACACCGGCGCCGCAATAGCCAAGGAGAGGGCCTTCCCCATGGCAGGCATTACGGTGGACGACATCGACGTGGTCCAGACCTATGACAACTACACCTACACCTGCATCGTGACGCTGGAGGACTACGGCTTTTGCGGCAAGGGCGAGGGAGGCCCCTTTGTGGCCGACGGCAAGCTGGAGCCGGGCGGCTCCCTGCCTACAAACACCAGCGGCGGCGAGCTTTCAGCCCACTACCTGTGGGGCGCCACTCCTATCTCCGAGGGTGTGCTGCAGGCCCGCGGAACGGCAGGCGAGCGCCAAGTCGCCAAGCATGACGTGGTCATGGCCATCAGCCAGGGCGGAACACTGGACTTCCACTACTGCCTGATAATGAGCCCCCACCCGTCCCTGCAATAAGACGCCGAGGGCGCCGGTTTAAGGAGGTTCGGTGGTCCAGTTGGTGTTCGTCCACGGTCCCGGCGCCGGGGGAACGTCCAGATCGTTCGCCCGCCAACTGGAGCGCTTTCCGGGCAGCCTGGCCCCAACCCTTCCGGGCCACCCCGAGGGAGAGCCCTGCCCCAGCGTGGAGCGAAGCGCGGAATGGCTAAGGGGCTGGTTACGGGCCCAGGGGCATCGCCAAGACCTCGTGCTGGCGGGATACACCCTGGGCGCCTGCATAGCCCTCCAGTACGCCCTGGACTACCCTGATGAGGTGAAGGGCCTCGTCCTGATGACTATGGCCCTCCGCTTAAAGCCGCGAGACCCGTCGTCGCTGGACCTCAGGCTGCGAGCGTCGCAAGACCCCGGCTCGTTCGAGGAATGGATCGAGATGATGCGCGGCATCTTGAAGTTCGTCGAGCCCGGTTTTCGAGAGCAACTTCTAGACGACCACCGCCGCGTGGGACCTCTGTCCCAGTACCGTGACCTGACAATCATAGACGGGTTCGACGCCACAGACCGGATACCTTCCCTCGACAAGCCTCTTTTGCTGGTGCGCGGGATGGACGACCCGTTGAACCCGCCGGAATATGAACTGGAAATCCATCAGGCCGTCCCAGGGTCCCGGTACGTCAAGCTGCACGACGCGGGCCACTTTCCCATGGCTGAACGCCCGGAAGACGTGAACCTGGCCATCCAGGACTTCCTGGATTCCCTGCAATAAAAAAAGAGCGGGATGCCACACTCCTTCTCTCCCGGAGAGACCGTTGCAAAACTTTCGTCATACCGGCGAAAGCCGGTATCCAGGGCCTCCCCTGAAGCTGGGAGACGCCCTCTCCCGGGGGGAGAGGGGGCATGGACTCAGGCTTAAGCCGGAGGGCCGACGCCGTCCTAGAGTATCCTGCCCACGGGCATGTTGACCCACGAGCTCATCTCATGGGGCATGGTGACCGGCTCGGCGCGGGTCACGTAGTTGGGAGTAAGCTGGTCGACGGACGTGACTCCCAGAAGCCCCATCGCGCTTATAATTTCATCCTCAAGGATCTCCAGCACCCGCCGCACGCCTGCGCTGCCGTTGGCTGCCAGGCCCCAGGACTGGAGCTTTCCTATGGCCACAGCCTTGGCTCCCAAGGCGACGGCCTTCAACACGTCGCTGCCCCTCTGGACCCCGCCGTCCACGACAACGTCAACCTTGCCGTCCACCGCTTCAAGGACCTCCGGAAGCACGTCCATCGTCCCTTGCGCGTGGTCCAGCTGACGGCCTCCGTGGTTCGACACCCAGACCACGTCCACGCCGTGGTCCACCGCGATGCGTGCGTCTTCGGCGGTGGCGATGCCCTTGAGCATGAAAGGCAGGTCCACTATGCTCCTTATCTTGGCCACGGTGTCCCAGGTCACGGCCGCCGCGTAAGACCTGTCAACGGGTGTGTTGGGGCTGCTCCGCTGCACCCAGCGGTGCATCATGGGCCGTTCCCGGCGGCTGTAAGAGGCGGTGTCCACGGTGAGGCAGAAGGCTTTGTACCCCGCCTGCTTCAGCCGGGCAACCATGTCTTCGATAAAGCTCCAGTCCCCGTATACGTACAGCTGGAACACCTTGGCGTTGTCCGCCGCCGCCGCGATTGCCTCCAGACCCGGCTGTGTAACCGAGCTGACTACGTGGATGGTCCCGAACTCCGCCGCTCCTCTGGTTGCCGCCGCGCCGCCCTCGGGGTCGAAGGTCTGCATCGACCCGATGGGAGCGAGCATGACGGGGATGCGCATCTTGTGTCCCAAGAAAGTGGTGGAGGCGTCGATGACGGACACGTCCACCAGCACCCTCGGCCGGAAAGCCCAACGGTCGAAAGCCAGGCGGTTGCGCCTGAGAGTGGTCTCCGACTCCGACCCTCCCACCAGATAGCCCCAGGCTCCTCGTTCAAGATTGCGCCATGCCTGCTGCACTATTTCTTCGTTGGTTACAAATTCAGGGGTCAATGCCTTCCTCCTCTTATGATGCAGTCTTGGATTTGGTGAGTCCGGTTCCTAAAGTCAGGCGTTTCGCGGGCTGCCCCATCGTTCATCGAAAACCACTTCACTCAAAGGCTTGCGGGTCGTCGGGCCGTACCGGGCGCCCTCAGCGGGGTAGCCTATGGGCAGCAAAGCCGCCGTCTCCACGTCCTCGGGTATGCCCAGCAGCCGCTTGACCTCATCCTCGTGCTGTTTGTGGTTGGTGGTCAGCAGGCTGGCCAGGCCCAGGCCTCTGGCGGCCAGCAGGATGTTCTGCACCGCCGGATATATGGAGGCGCCCAAGCCAATGCCCACCGGGGCGCTGTACCGCTGGATGCAGGCCAGGATGAAAACCGGCGCCTCTTGAAGATGTTCCCTGAAATGCTGTGCGCCGCGGTGCACTCTGCGCTGCTGTGGGGTCATATCTCCGGTGGTCAGAGACCCCGGGCCCTTACGGTATATCTCGCCCAGCTTATTCCGAGTTTCCTGGTCTTTGATGACGACGAACCTCCACATTTGCCTGGCCCCGCCCGTAGGCGCTTTGACCGCCGCCTCCAGAAGCCGGGTGATAAGCTCGTCCGGCACAGGGTCCGGCTTTATGTAGCGGATGGCCCTCTGGGTGTTCATGGCCTCGAAAAGCCCGATATCGTCCGTCATGGCCGGCTCCTCCCTGCAACGCTAACGCCGCCCCTTGATATTACCGCCTGCCGCCCCGTCCGTACAGTGATGCATGATAAGGCCCTTCTCGAACGGGCCGCCGGATATGGTATGTTATGCTCGCAAAGCACAGCCGTTCACGGCTGAGAGACATGCACCAAAACGCTTAATCGGAGGCAATCGATGGCATTGATTAGATGCGTGACGGAAATGGGAATGGGAGTGGACGTGCGCGGGCGGGACTACACCAAGGCGGCCCAGCGGGCCGTGTTCGACGCTATCCACCACAGCAGTTTGGGTTTCCAGAGGATGATAGGCAAGACAGCCGATGACATGGAGACGGAAGTAGTCATCGGGGCGCCCAACCCGGAAGCCGTTGACACTGATGAGGTCCTTTCCGTACTTCCCCACGGCGGAGGGTCCTGCAACGCCGTCGTGGGAGGCCTTGAAGTCCCCAACGACGACGGCACGGACGCCACCCTCATAGTCAACGCTATAGTGATCGTCAGATACGACGACGGAACGTAGCAGCCCCGGCCCCACTAGTTCTTATCACGAAGCGGGCGGAACGATGATGCCGCAGACGGGGCCAACGGCGCGGCTGAGCTTCCGGTCGAGGGTCAGCAACGGGCAATCCAAAGCCTCTGCAAGCGCCACGTACCAGGCGTCGTAGCTGGTGAGGTTGCCACGCAGGTCCCATACTCGCTCAGCGAAGGGCCCAAACGGAAAAAGTTCGATGTTGAGTTGAAGCAAGTCTCGGTGGGCGCTGTTGGCCTCAAGTCGAGAGATTTGTCCGGCCTGTTCAAGTCGACGCAGGATGTTTGTGGCCTCCGCCAGCGCCAGTTCCGGACCGACTATTGGGCCTTCGGAAACCACAGACTCGGCCCACTCGCCTTCCCGTCCCGAGTCAACGAGGGCCGCGATCAGCACAGAAGCGTCGACGACTGTCGTCACTTACGGTCTGCATCGCGGGCCCCCAGGATCACGGAGGGCGGGATGCGTGTTCCAGCCGCTTCCTTGCTGCGGCGGACGTCCCGGAGCCATTCGCTGATGGATGGCCGAGATGCAATGCGCTCCAACTCGCCGCGAAGGAATTCCTGCATGGACTGGCGCTCCTGCGCGGCTCTGACCGCCAGCGCGTCGCGCACTTCTTCCGGGACACCCCTTATGGTTATCTGCACCGACATGACATCATTATACCAGCGTTGACAGCATTATGAAAGCATCACAAAGATACAATTGACGCCACACCAGCACGGCTATAATCTTGGGCAAGCACGAGCCAGGAGACAACGATGAGCAGCGAACCGCAGTTGTATCGAGTTAACCCCGAGAGTCGTGAATCCGAGCGAATTGAAGAGGTTAACTTCGCCCAGTTGGGATTGAAAGAGCGGCGGGACATCCAGGAGTGGGTGGCCGCCAACCCAGGCATCCTCGGCGAAGATTTGCTAATAGTCAGCAAAGAGTTCAGTGGTTTCGACCGCACTAATGAAAGGCTTGATTTACTGGCGGTGGACTCCGACGGCAAGCTGGTGATCATAGAAATGAAACGAGACGACACCGGCGCCGACGCCCACTGGCAGGCAATCAAGTACGCCAGCTATCTCCGCAGTGCCAACGAAGATGATATCATCGCGATGTTGGCCGAATACTCAGGCATCTCCTCGGAGGAAGCCGGAAACCGACTACTAGAACACCTCAACGACATCAACGACTTGAACAAGGACCAGCGCATCATCTTGGCGAGCCACCGATTTGCGCGGGAAGTAACCTCCGCCGCATTGTGGCTCAACGAGAAAGCCCCCGGAGAAAACCTGATTACCTGCGTAACGTTGACTCCATACCGGGATGCGAACACCGGATCGCTATACATACAGGCGACCACCATAATACCTGTGCCTGGCATTGACGATTACGTCGTCGGCATAGGAACAAACTCCCAAGACCGAGGGAACCGAAGCCAAAGCAGCTTCGCGGCGAACATGCGGAGAACCAAAGAGCGGAACAAAAACGACGAAGTTACAGCCTTTGCCAGAGAAGTAGACCGACTAACGCTTACGAAGTTGCCAGACGATATCAAACCTAACAAGAAAAGCCAAGCGGCGGGCGGCTGGCCACAATTTCGCTACTACAATTTCTGGTACTCCAGGCCCCCGTGGAGCAATCACCATGTTTGCTACTCCGTCCATCTCCGTCCTCGAGATGGAGCCGAGACGTGGCACGCCAACGTATGGTTCACAAACAACCGAAAACTAGCCCTACCGCTCCTCGACGGCATCCGACTTCACGAACATCAAAGAACCGACCCGAAAGGCATTTTCGTTGGAATGGGGTACGATACTCTGAACGACGACTTCGCCGACAGGATTGCGGAAATGCTGCGGGAGTTTATTGAGCAAATCACGCCCATAGTGGATGATCCTGACAACGAAAGCGACGAAGCTGAAGTCACCGCTTCACCCGACGGGGCGGTCCAATTAACCTGACACCGGGCTTTAGGGTTCCTGTGCTGTGATGCAGTCGGTGGCCCATGCCACGTGAGCTGGTTCGTTGCCCTATTGCCGGCTACGCCGCACGGGTTGGCCACACTAGTTCGTGGGAGCCAATGGGCGGCGGGGCCGGGACCAGTAGGGCTGGGTCTCCGAGAGTCGCACCACAGGCGCCAGGTGACGCAACCGGCCCGCCGGCACGTCGCTGACCGTTGACCGGCGCTCTATTTCTTCGGGGGTGAGGTCCTTGGGCACGCCTTGGAGCTCGGTTTGAGTCAAGCACAGGCAGCCAAACGCATCGGCGTTCACCCTATACCGCCAAGCGCTGGGAGTCGGGGAGAGCGTTCCCAGGCTGGAGAACCGTAAGCGACTGGCGGAGTTGCTTGGAAACGACGTGAACGGCTGCGGTGATTAGCGTCCATATTCTCCGCATTATTGCTGTGAATAACTGCCGAAATCGCTTATAATATACGCATATGCTGCGGAGCATTTATATCCACGAGCAACCCGACTGGCCCCGGCTTCATTGGCGGCCCGAGGGCTTAGTGGACGAGTTGGCAGCGGTCCGCCATCGCCAAGGCCGCCTGATTGGCCGCATGGAGGCGCTCGGTTTCGACCTCGGCCGGAAAGCAACGCTCGACACGTTGACCCAGGACGTGGTCAAGACCAGTGAGATCGAGGGCGAATTACTAGACGCCGAACAGGTCCGTTCTTCGGTCGCCCGGCGTCTTGGCATGGACATAGGCGGTCTAAGCCGCGCGGACCGCAACATCGAAGGCATCGTCGAGTTGATGCTGGACACCGCCGGAAACTATGCCCATCCCCTGACCGCCGACCGCCTGTTCGGTTGGCAGTCTGCGCTGTTTCCCACCGGGCGGAGCGGCCTGAGAAGAATCAAGGTGGGAGACTGGAGGGACGACAGTGACGGACCCATGCAGGTTGTTTCAGGCCCCATAGGCCGGGAGCGGGTGCATTTTGAGGCTCCGCCGGCGGAGAAGGTCACACGGGAAATGCAGGCGTTCCTTGATTGGTTCAACGCCCCTTCAGACGTAGACGAGGTTCTCAAGGCTGGGTTGGCGCACCTCTGGTTTGTGACTATTCATCCTTTCGACGACGGCAACGGCCGCATAGCCCGCGCAATCGCCGACATGGCCCTGGCCCGCTCCGAAGGAAGCCCTCATCGGTTCTACAGCATGTCTTCCCAGATACAGCAGGACCGCGCTGGATACTACCGTATCTTGGAGCGGACCCAAAAGGGAACGACCGACGTCTCCGAGTGGATGATCTGGTTTGTAGACTGCTTGGGCCAGGCGATTGAAAGCGCAGAGACGGTTGTTGCCGGGGCGGTTGAAAAGTCGAGGTTTTGGGAACGAATCGCGAACGTTCCGGTCAATGGACGCCAGAGGCTGGTCATCAACCTGCTTCTGGACGATTTCCACGGCCCTCTGACCACGTCGCGGTGGGCAAGGGTTGCCAAGTGTTCCCAAGACACCGCTCTGCGGGACATCACGGACTTCGTAGAGCGCGGCGTGCTGGCGCGGAACCCCGGAGGAGGACGGAGCGCCAGCTACAGACTTGGTGACACTTACGAGACAACGAGAACGGACGGCTGAGGCGCTCGCAGACGGCCCACACCCACTGCCTACGCCCCGCGCTCCTGTGCGCCGCGCCCCCACATCGGATGGCGGAACGACGGATTCGCCCCCGTGTGCCATGACCGCTGACTCGGCTCCGCCGCCGCCACAACCTCCGCCGCTTCCGTTGTCGGCAGTGAAGGCTGCTTACGCACCGGCCAGCTCCCCGACAGTCCGTTCAGGTGGCGGGCCAGGTCCAGCAAGGCCGCCAGGTTGTGCACCGGCAGCAGATCATCAATGTATGGCGCAGCAGCCTGCATCCCCTGCGTCAACGGCTCGTAGTCTTCACTTCCTGCCAGCGGATTCAACCAGATCAAGCGTCTGCAACTCCGTTGCAGGCGCGCCATCTCGCCGCTCAGGACTTCAGGCTCGCCCCGGTCCCAACCGTCGGACACGATGAGCACGATAGACCCCCAACCCAGCGTCCTCCGCGCCCACCTGAAATTGAACTCCTTGAGCGCCGCTCCGATGCGCGTCCCGCCCGACCAGTCGGGGACCGCCTTGGCTACCTCGCCCACCGCTTGGTCTATGTTTCGCTGCCCCAGCTGCTTCGTGACGCGCGTGAGCCGCGTGGCGAACAGGAACGCCTCCACCTGGTTCTCCAGCCCTCCGTAGAGGCTGTGGATGAAGTGGAGCAACATCCGCGTGTAACTCTCCATCGAACCGCTCACGTCGCAGACCACCACCAGCCTGCGCGGCTTCTCCTTACGCCGCCGGCGCTTCAGACGCACGAGTTCGCCTCCGAACTGGGCGCTCTCCCGCAGCGTCCTCCGCACGTCCAGCCCCGGCCCCTTTCCCCGCTCCTTGCGCCGTGTGCGCCGCACTCCTGGATTCCATTGCAGCGAAGCCATCAACTGCCTGGCCTGCAATGTTTCCTCCGGCGTGAACTCAGAGAAGTCCCGCTCCCGAAGCGCCTCTCTTGCGCTGAACGTCCGCGTCAGGTCGATCCGGTCGTATCCCTCCTCCGGATCGCTCTCTCCATCGGAGCCGTCCGGCGGCTGCCCCGGCGGAGGCGGCCCCGCCTCCACGCTCCGGTACCGGCGCTCCTCACCCATCGAACGCAGGTCGAGCGACGACGTCCGGTCCTTCCGTTGACGCCAGAACACGTCGAACGCCTCGTCAAACACTGGGATGTCGTCTCTCCGGTGCACCAGCAGCGTCCGCAGCGCCGACCGCACGTCGGCCCGGCGCGAGACGCCGATGTCCTCCAGCACGCGGACCGCGTCCAGCATCCGCCCCGCGTGAACGTCAAGGCCGAGGCGCCTGAGCAAGCGGCCGAACAGCAGTAGATTGTGCAGCAGGTGGCCGGGTTCTCCGCTAGCCACGCCTGCCACCGCGCCGCGTCCCACGATTCAGCGCACGGTTCAGCAGGGCCCGGGTCTGCTCTCCACGCACCGCCTGAACGTCCTCCCGGTACTTCAGCATCACGCCCAGCGTATCGTCTATCACCGACGGACTCAGCTCATGCTCGTTCAGACTTACGAGCGCCGCCGTCCAGTCGAGCGTCTCAGCGACCCCCGGAACTTTGTACAGCTCCGTTCCCCGCAACTCCTGAACGAAAGCTGTTACATGCCCCGCCAGCGTCTGCGACGCCTCCGGGACCTTGCTCCGCACGATCTGCATCTCTTTCTCGAGGTCCGGGTAATCAATCCAGTGATACAGGCACCGCCGCTTCAGAGCGTCGTGGATTTCACGCGTCCTGTTCGACGTGATCACCACAACCGGCGGCTCATCCGCCACGTACGTCCCAACCTCCGGAATCGTAATCTGAAAGTCGGACAGCATCTCCAGAAGGTAGCCCTCGAACTCTTCGTCGGCGCGGTCGAGCTCGTCTATCAGCAGCACCGTCGGGCCCACGCCCTCAAGCGCCTGCAGGAGAGGACGCTTGATCAGGAATTCCTCGCTGAAAATTTCCCTCTCCGCATCTTTCCGGTCAACGCCGCCCGACGCCTCCAGCAGCCTGATATGCAACAGTTGGCGGGAGTAGTTCCACTCGTAGACGGCCTGGCTCACGTCCAGCCCCTCGTAGCATTGCAGCCGGATCAGACGCGCCCCGAGGGCGGAGGCCAGAGCCCTTGCGACCTCGGTCTTCCCGACGCCCGCCTCTCCTTCCAGGAACAGCGGACGCCGCAACTGCAACGCCAGGTAGACCGACATCGCCAAGCCCCGGTCGGCGACGTACAACTCGTTGCGAAGCGTCGCTTGCAACTCGTCAACCGACGCCGGCATGGAAGCGGCGGGCGTCTGCTCCAACTTTTGCGTCCTCCGGGCGTCCTGCGCCTTTCTTGTATGTGCTGGCGGATGTGCAGGGGGCGCGGCGCCTGCGAAACCTTAGCCGGCCCGCGACACGGCTGCACTGAGAGCGCGGCGCACGTACACGGCGGCCATCGCCCTCCGGTACTCAGCTGAGGCGAAAATGTCGCTCATCGGGTCGCCCATGAAGTCGCCCGCCACGGCGGCGGCCGCCGCGTCCAGCGCTTCCGCGCTCAAGTCAGACTGCGCCAGCGCCGACTCAACCGACGACGCCCTGGTTGGCGTCGCCTCTACGCCCCCAACCACCACGCTCGCGGACGAGCATCTTCCCCCCTGGACCGCGATGATAGCGGCGGCCCCAACCACTGCGTAGCGGGAGGCCGGGTGAGGAAACTTGACGTACGCCGATCCCGAGCCGGACGGCACGGATGGGACCGACACGCTAGTCAGAATCTCATCCTCTTCAAGCGCCGTCTCCAGCAGCCCCGTGGCGAAATCGGCCACCGCTATGCTGCGCTCGCCGCCAGGACCGGTTACGTTGAGCACGGCGCCCAGCGCCGTCAGGACCGGCGGCAGGTCGGACGCCGGGTCACTGTGGGATACGTTCCCGCCGATAGTGCCACGGTTCCGCACCGCCGGGTCGCCCACCAGCCCCGCCGCCTCCGCCAGCAGCGGCGCGCGCTCCTTCACCAAGTCGGAGGACGCGATTTCCGTGTATGTCGTCAGCGCGCCTATGGACAGCCCGGCGCCGGTGGAGGCGATGCCCTTCAACGCCTCGATGCGCCCGATGTCCACCAGCACGGCAGGCTCCGCCAGTCGCAGCTTCATCAGCGGAATCAGGCTGTGACCTCCAGCCAGGACCTTGGCCCCCTCGTTGTCGGCGAGCAGCTGCACCGCCTCAGACACGGAAGTCGCGCGATGGTACGTGGTCTGCGCTGGATACATGGCTAGCCTCCGTTCCGCGCATCGTTGATCGCCCGCCATACCTTCTCCGGTGTCAACGGCATGTCGATGCGGGCAACCCCCAACGGCCGCAGCGCATCCATCACCGCATTGTAAACCGTCGGAGTGGACGCAATCGTTCCAGCCTCTCCCACGCCCTTCACCCCCAGCGGATGATGGGGCGAGGGCGTAGTGTTGGATTGCACATGAATGTCCGGGAAACCGTCCGCGCGCGGCAGCGCGTAGTCCAGCATCGTCCCAGTCAAGGGCTGACCGTCCTCGTCATAGACAACCCCTTCCCACAACGCCGGCCCCACTCCTTGAACGACCCCGCCGTGCACCTGACCTTCCACAATCATCGGGTTGATCTGTACGCCGCAATCGTCTACTGCGTAGTACTGCTGCAGGTCGATTTGCCCCGTAGCAGGGTCCACCTCGACCACCGCCAGGTGCGCCCCGAAGGGGAAGGTGAAGTTCGGCGGGTCGTAGAACGCGCTGGCTTCCAGACCTGGCTCCATGCCCTCCGGCATGTCCCATGCCACGTTCGCCATTAGCGCGATGTCCTGTATCGTCTTGTGCTGGTCAGGAGACCCCCGCACGAAGAACCGGCCGTCCTCGTACTCAATGTCCTCCGTCGCAGCCTCCA
Organism: Dehalococcoidia bacterium; assembly: GCA_965237875.1. GTDB lineage: Bacteria > Chloroflexota > Dehalococcoidia > Lucifugimonadales > JAGWBF01 > DAOUJI01. The sequence continues at coordinate 731,301 of CBDEGP010000001.1, read as the reverse complement.
GCAGGTGGGCCGCCAGAGCCTTCGACTTTTCCTTGATCTTCCGAGAAGCCATCGTCACCGCGGCGCCCGACACTGCCGTCGTCCGGCTCCCGTACGTCCCCCAGCCCATAGGCGTCAGGTCAGTGTCGCCGTGGATGATCTCAACGTCGTCCACGTCCACGCCGACCTCCCCCGATACGATCTGTGCGAACGTCGTCTCTTCCCCCTGGCCGTGGGGCGAGGACCCGACCATCACGTTCACCTTCCCCGTGGGGTGGAAACGAACGATGGCGCTCTCCCAAAGTCCGCCCTGGAACCCAACCGCTCCCGCCACCTGTGAAGGGCCGAGGCCGCATATCTCAACATAGGTGGAAACGCCGATGCCCACCAAGCGGCCTTCCTCCCGCATCCGCACCTGCTCCGAGCGGAGCGACGCATAGTCTGCGGCGCTCAGGCAGGCGTCCAGCGTGGCCTCGTAGTCTCCGCTGTCGTAGGTGATGCCTGTCGCAACGTCGTGTCCGTTCTCGAACTTGGGGATCAGGTTCTGCCGGCGCAGCTCCACCGGGTCCATCCCCAGCTTCGCCGCGAGCAAGTCCACCAGACGCTCGATCAGCATCGTCGCCTCCGGACGGCCCGCGCCCCGGTAGGCGTCCACCGGAGTCCCGTTGTTGAACACCCCGTAGACCGTCCCCCCGATGTTCGGGATGTCGTAGGCGCCCGAGTACATCAGCCCGTGCAGGATCGTCGGAATCCCCGGGCTCGCGGTCGAGAGGTACGCCCCCAGCCCCGCGTACACCGTCGTACGGATGCCCGTTATCTTCCCGTCCGCCGTAGACGCCATCTCCACATCTTCGATGTGATCGCGGCCCTGAGTCGTAACCTGATAGTTCTCGCTCCGCGTCTCCGTCCACTTCACCGGCACACCCAGACGCATGGAACAGAACGCCGTGATCGCCTCGTCCGGGTAGTACGGAATCTTGCTCCCGAAACCCCCGCCCACCTCCGGCGCAATCACCCGCACCTTGTGCTCCGGGACCCCCGTCACGACCGACGTCAGGAACCGTGCGATGTGCGGGTTCTGCGACGTGCTCCAGAGCGTCAGCTCCCCCGTCGGCGCCACCCACTGGGCGATCGCCGAGCGCGGCTCCATCGGATTCGCGATGAGACGTTGCAGCGTGATGGTGTCGCTCACCGTAACGTCGGCCTCCGCGAACGCCGAGTCCGTGTCCCCTCCGGCCACCGCCCACGTGAACGCGATGTTGCTCGGAACGTCGTCGTGCAATTGCGGCGCCCCGTCCTGCGCGGCTTCCCTAGGGTTGATGACTACGCCGAGCGGCTCGTACTCCACCTCGATGTGCTCCAGCGCGTCCTCGGCCTCGTAACGGCTCTCCGCCACCACCACCGCGACCGCGTCGCCGACGTAGCGCACTCTGTCCTTGGCAATGGCGGGATGCGCAGGGGTCTTCAGATCGGAATTCGGGATCAGCCACGCGCAGGGGAGCCCGTTCAGCGCTCCCTCGGTGTCCTCTGCCGTGTAAACCGCGATGACGCCGGGTTGACCCGCGGCCCCACTCGTGTCTATGGACTTGATGACTGCGTGCGCATACGGACTGCGAAGAATCGCCGCATGCACCATCCCGGCCAACTTGATGTCGTCCGTGTACGACGCCCGCCCCGTGATGAGCCTAGGGTCCTCACGGCGGCGGATGCCTGAACCAAATACTCGTGTAGTCATGGCCTAACCGCCTCCCATCGCGCCGGCGGCCTCTTCCACCGCCAGCACAATATTCTGGTAGCCGGTGCAACGGCAGATGTTCCCCTCCAGACCGTGGCGTATCTCCTCGCGCGTCGGCGAAGGGTTCGTGCGCAACAGCTCCTCTGCCGCGATTATCATGCCCGGTGTGCAGAACCCGCATTGCAGAGCGTGCTTGTTCCAGAACGCCTCCTGAAGCGGGTGCAGCGCAACCCCGTCGGAAAGTCCCTCGATCGTCCTGACCGAGGAGCCCGACGCCTGAACGGTGAGCGTTGTGCACGCCTTTGCAGTGACCCCGTCCAACTGCACGATGCAGGCGCCGCACTGGCTCGTGTCGCACCCCACCTTCGTGCCCGTCAGCCCCGCGTTTTCGCGGATGAAGTGGACGAGCAGCTGACGCGGCTCAACCTCCCCGCTGTAAGACCGCCCGTTGATCGTAATCTCCACCGGGACTCTCACAATGCACCTCCTCCCTCGACTGCCTCGCTTGGGATTTGCGCACGTACGCCTTGAATGGGAAGGGTATCAGATACCGTCGGTTTGTCAATGTTAAACCCTCCAACCGGCCCGCGTTGTGTCGTTCCGAGACAACCCGATGTCCTTTGCCGCCCCTCTCGCACAACCCCGCGTACCCTGCTATAGTCCGTGCATGAAACTCAACGGGACCTACCGCTTCGACATCCCCCGCGAACGCCTCTGGGACGCCCTCATAGACCCCGCCGTCATAGGCGAGTGCATCCCCGCGGTTCGAACCTTTACCGCCCTCTCGCCAGACCGTTACGAGATCGAGATTGCCTTGCGCGTGGGCATCGTCTCCGGCGCATACAAGGGCACGCTCGAAATCGCGGAAAAGGCCGCTCCCGACTCGTACCGCATAATCGTCCAAGGCGCTGGCGCCCGGACGAACCTGACAGGCGATGGTGTGATCGCCCTCGCGACAGAGGACGGCGCAACAACGCTGACCTTCGACGGCGACGTGCAAGTGACCGGCGTCCTCGCAAGAGCCGGCCAGCGCCTCATGGCCGGCGTAGCCAAGGCGCAGGTAGACCGCTTCTTCCAATGCCTCCGCTCCAAGGCGGCATAAACACAGCATTGCGGAGGGCGGCTATGGCTATCGAAGACAGGCATATCGGCCGCCTGGACGGCCTACTGGCCGTGGGTCACTCCAAAGGAGTTAGGAAACCCACCGAATTTGATGACGAGCAATCTGCGGTGGTCTCAGCGCCCGTAACTCGCTGTTGCCGCATCCCCGGCGCACGTCGGCGGCCTCAATGCATTCCGGGCATTCCGGCAGACTACGCCGCGCGGGTCGGCCACACCGGTTCGTGGGAGCCAAGGGGCAGCGCGGGCCTGGCCCAGTAGGGCTGGGTCTCCGAGAGCTGCACCACAGGCGCCAAGTGGCGCAGCCGGCCCACCGGCACGTCGCTGACTGTTGACCATCTCTCTATCTCCTCGGTGGTGAAGTCCTTGGGGACGTCCTGGAGCTCCGCTTCCGGGACTTGACCCTGGCCCACAAGCCAGCGGCCCGTCTGCGCCAGAGAGATGCGGACCATCCAACTGCCCCCTTCCCGGACTCGCCGGGCCAAGGCCGCCAAAGCGCCGAAGGCCATGAGATAGCCGGTCAGATAGTCGATGGCCGAAACCGGGTAGAACTGAGGCCCCGACTCGGAGCCTGGGAACAGCTCTCCCTGGCGGTTGGATATCCCGCTCACCGTCTGCACCACCGTATCGAATCCGCGCCGCGCGGCCCACGGCCCCACCCGGCCGAAGGCTGACAGCGAGACGTAAACGATGCCCGGCCGCAACTTGGCCAAGTCCTCCGGCGAGAGGCCCCGCCGGGCTAGAGTCCCCGGGCGGTATCCCTGTGAGAAAACGTCGGCCTCCCGGACCAGCCCCTTCATAGTCTCCAAGTCCTTCTCTTCCCGCAGGTCCAAGTGGGCGGAGAGCTTGCCGTGGCCGGTGTCGAGTTCCTGGGACGAGTTGCTGGCCAGGTGGGGAGCGGTGATCTTCAACACGTCCGCCCCGTGTTCGGCCAGGGTGCGGGCGCAGGTCGGCCCTGCCAACACCCGGGTAAGGTCCAGAACCCTCACGCCAGACAAAGGCCTGTCGCCATCGGGCAGGGCTTCCGGCGGACTGTCGCCGATCTTCTCGATTTCCAACAGGGGCAGAGAGGCGACGGCAGCGGCGTGAGGGTGGATGGCCCACTCGTCCATAGAGCGCACCATTCCCCCGGCCCCGTTTGCGGCGATGATGGCTTCCTCCAGCTCCAGCGCGTCCCAGCGGGCGACCGCTTGGCGCACCGCCTCCCGGTCGTCATCGACGCCCAGCACTCCCAAGGCCGCGGCGCGATGGTTGGGGAAATTGCAGTGGAGATAGCTCCAGCGGCCGTTCTTGGCCGGATACACCCCCATAATAGAGTTGCGTTCGTTGTCAACCGGATTCCCGTCCATTGTCATGTACCGGTTGCTGCGCAGCGAGGCCGTGGCCCGGCGGGCGTCGACTCTAACCTCCTGGCGGCGCCCGGTCCGCAGCTCCCAAAGGTCCGATACGGCAAGGCCAACGGCAGCCAAGCTGGCCGCGGCGGCCTCGCCAATGCGGAAGGGCGTCGGCAAAATCGGGTCGGCGCCGCCGGAAATCTCAACCTCGGCGGCGCGTTGGGCGTCCCAACCCGGGATTGAAAGAAGGGTGGATAGAGTTTCGTCGATCACTCTCGAAATTGCTCCTCATTATTTGTTGCGTCGGGCCTATCCGCCTGAGACATTCCGCCCCATGCCGCTTGTTGCCCGTTTCTCAACACAGGGGCTTGTGGGGAAAGCGGCCTCTGCCAGTGACCAACTATATCATAGGGCCAACGCCGGCGATGGCGAAGAGAAGCGATGCGGCCGACACGCCTGGAATCCGGCGGACCGTTCTCCGGCTATTTCAAGATGCTAACGTACGCTTCTTCCAGGGTCGGCTCCCGCACGACCAGGTTCTCTATTGCCTCTACGCCGACGGTTTCCTCGATTCGCGGCCTAACATCGGCTCCCGCTTCTACGAAAACTGCGACCTTTTGGAGTACGCCTTCAGTAGACAATTCGACTCGACGCACGCCGTCGATGTCGGATATCTCTTCCGTCAAACTCTCCCTGGTCCGGTTTACCACCATCTCAACTATTTCCACCCTGCTGAAGTTCCGCTTGATTTCGCTGGGAGTTCCAAGGGCGACCAGCCTGCCTTTGTCAATGAGGGCGATGGTGTCGCATAGCATATCGGCCTCAAGCATGTAATGAGTTGTCAGGAAGATTGTCTTACCCTGGTTGACAAGCTCCGGGATGTACTGGCGGAGCTCCTGCGCTCCGATGGGGTCCAGGCCAATGGTCGGCTCGTCCATGAAAATGACCTCGGGGTCGGTTAGAAGCCCGCGGGCGATGTGGAGCCTCTGCTTCATCCCCCGGGAATACTGCTCCACGGGAGTATCGCCGTTTTCCTTTAGCCCGACTCGTTCCAACAGTTCGTCGGCGCGGCGACCCGCCGTCTTCGGGTGCAGGTGGTTCAATGCACCGAAGTACCGGATGTTCTGTTTGCCTGTGAGCCTACCGTAGAGGCCCCTGTCTCCCCCAAGGATGAATCCGATGCGTTCCCGGACCTGCTTGGCTTGCTTGACCACGTCGTACCCTAAGACGCTGGCCCTGCCGTGTGTCGGGGTCAGTAGGGTTGAGAGTATCCTCACGGTTGTAGTCTTACCCGCCCCGTTGGGACCCAATAGGCCGAACACAGAGGTCCTCGCAACCTGAATGGACAAGTCGACAAGGGCCTCCACCTCCCGACCTCGCCCGATGATAGAGCCGGACCGGTACACCCGACTCAGGTTTTCACACTCGACAGCGTTGTCGCTCTTTGCAGCCATTTTACCTTCCGAAGCAGATAGTTTTAGCTTAGATCGCGCTCTCGTAGGCCCCGATACGCTTTGCTTTGGCCTCTAATGCTCGAAACAGGACTCCCCCAGCCACCATATAGCTCAGCCCCAATATCAGTTCATAGAGAATATCGTCTTTGACGGCTCCCATTCCAGCGCCGGAGAGCGATTCTCGAAGTCCGGAGAGGCCGTGGGTCAGGGGAAGGACGTGGCCGATCTCACCCAAGAGCCCGGGCAATTCGCTGGTGGGGATAATAACCCCAGTGAGGGTCAGAAGGATTCCGTGGGAGAATGTACTGAGGATGGCCCAATTCCAAAGGGCCATTGAGAAGTTGCCTAGGAACATCGCGAAGGACAAGCACGAGAACGATACGAGCGCAAACAAGAGGACCAACGCCGGCCAGTTTGTACGAGAAAGGTCCAGGTCGAGCAGCAGCCAGCCGAAGAATAGAGATGTGGAAGCGGTGAGAACGCCGTTGGGATAGTGCAACATCCCTTTGCTCCAATAGCTCATCCATCTGTTCGAACGAGAGGCGTACAGCAGCGACAACGTTCCGAAAGCGCGCTCATAGAAGAAGGACTGGATAATCCCTCCAGAGAGGATTACTGGGATCCCATAGGCTGCGGCGCCCAGTATGTAGGAGTCTTCAGATCCCGAGGCGCCGGCGAATCTACCTGTCAGGCAGGGTGAGCATTACGACCAGGACCACCGGAGCAATGAAGACGTTTGAGATATACGCAGGCCAGTTCAGCCACAAAAACAGACCTCTATAGGAGTAGTACGCCTGGAGTGAAAGGTTCTTAAGCGCTGCTCCCATATCAGAACCTGCCCACACTAGCAGCCACTTAACCTTCCCAGACCATTGGTCTATAGACCGGTTTAAATTGCGCTTTCGTAGGTTCCGGTGCGTTTCGCATTGGCCTCCACCAGCCTGAACAGGACACCCCCAGCCAGCATATAGCTCAGGCCCAATATCAGTTCGTAGAGAATATCGTCTTTGACTGTCCCGATTCCAGCGCCGGCGACTGATTCTCGAAGTCCGGATAGCCCGTGGGTCAGAGGAAGGATGTGACCAACCTCACCCAAGAGCCCTGGCAGCTCGCTGGTGGGAACAATCACCCCAGTGAGGGCCAAAAGTATTCCGTTAGCGAAGGTAAGGGCAATAAACCAGTCCCTGAAGGCTATGGAAAAGTTGCCGAGAAACATCGCGAAGGACAGGCATGAGAAAGACACGAGCGCAAACAAGAGGACCAACGCCGGCCAGTTTGTACGAGAAAGGTCCAGGTCGAGCAGCAGCCAGCCGAAGAATAGAGATGTGGAAGCGGTGAGAACGCCGTTGGGATAGTGCAACATCCCTTTGCTCCAATAGCTTATCCACCTGTTCGACCGGGAGGCATATATCATTGATAACGTTCCGAAAGCGCGTTCATAGAAGAAGGACTGGAGAATTCCTCCGCATAGAATCGTCGCTATCCCATAGGTCGCAACGCCCAGGATGTAGGAGTCTACAGATTCCGAGGCGCCGGCAAACCTTCCCGTAAGGGTAAGCATTATCACCAGGACCACCGGAGCAATGAAGATGTTCGAGATGTACGCAGGCCAGTTCAGCCACAGAAACAGACCCTTATAGGAGTAGTATGCCTGGAGTGAAACATTCTTAAGCGCCGCTCCCATCTCAGAACCTGCCCACGCTTCCGCTGCGCTTGAGGCTTTCTTCGACCTTGCGAAACATGAAATATGTAAAGGTCAGAAATGCCAGCGACAACCCTATTGCAACTCCCCAGTCGCCGACGATTCTCGTAGCTGATTCTCCCTGCTGGACGGAGCGGATCACACCGTCCATCGCCCAGGAGGTCGGCAGGATATGGGCGACGACCTGGGCCTCACGAGACAGCTGAGAGACGGGATAGAGGAACCCACTGAGCGCAGTGCCCAAAGGCAACAAGGCGTTAAAGAACCCCGGGCGTCCTTTCACTAAAACGAACAGCGGTGCGAATAGATACCCGACTGCCATGATGCTCCATGCGGCCACTGCCATTGAGACAACCAGATGAACGGGGAGCTCTACTTCGATCAGGTCTCGAGAGATCAGCAGCACAGTCATAAAGGCGATCAACGCGCCAGGGATGGTCATCACCAGATGGGCCATAGCTTTGACTAACATCACAATAGGCAGCGGGGTGCGCGACACCAGTGTGTGGTCCACGGTTCCAGAATCAAATTCATACGCCAGCGACCAGCCGGAAAGGAAAAAGGAGAATTGCCACATCGGCATCAGGACCACGCCTATTGAGATGTAGGCCAATGGTTCCGAGTCCACGCTTTGGGTTGCAATCCAGGTCACGACCGCGACCAGCGGAACAGCCGCAACGGACGACGAGACGAAGACCCCCCGATTTACGACGATCCGGAGGTGGATAGCAAAGATTGTAGGAAGTGCGTGGAGATAGCTGGTCACTGACGCTTACCGCCCAGGGGTCTTCCGACTGTCAATCCGTCTAGCGCCGGCACATAAACAACCGGGGCCGGGCCATTATATCGGGCTGTAGCCAGCCCTACTGACCGGACGCTTCAAGGCGTCGTTTAGAAGAAATGGTGGAGACGGGGGAGAGTCGAACTCCCCGTCCAGAAGAGGCGCCGCCAGAATATTCTACAGGCTTATCCGGTGATTAGGTCTCGCGCCCACTGGCTTCTACCGGCTGAATCCGGCGGGCGCCAGCCGAAATTTCTTGAGCTCTGCCCATCGGCGTCGGCAATGCTGCACCCCGGATGTATTGCGCCCGCTCCCTAACTCCGGGGGCTATAGGGGCGGACGAGCTGTCTATTTCTAGGCAGCTAGAGCGAGTTCACGATCGCCAGTTACTTTTTTGCCGCCTTTTTAACGAGGTTGACGGCGCCTCGGCCTGCGATTCTCCAGAGCTTTCCCCTGTCGAACCCGCGCGTCCCCATTTACACCTGACCATTATCCCATACCAGGTACAACATTGCCATAGCCTGTAGCCCCGCTTCTCCGTCCTAAAAGCCCAAAGACTCTGACGGCGGGACCGTTTTCAGCTTGCGGCTCTGAGAGCCATGATGTAGACTTTGGATATAGAATCCAGCGAAAGGCGCCATGAACAAAGAATCGCCGGAGCACCCGCAAGACCCGTTGCAGGCGCCAGTGCAGTTGGAAGAAGTCCAGGCCCTGCTCAAGGAAGCGGTCCAGGGCGAATCCCGGCTGGAGATGTTGAAGGGGTTCAAGCTGGACTTCTCCGGCGTCGCCCATTTCCACAAGGTCTTCTTCTCCGCCGGCTGCGACTGCGGCACCGCCGCGCTGCTCAGCGTGGAGGTCTCCAAGGACAAGACCCTGCCGGAGGTGGAAGAGAGCCTGCCGGCGCTTCTGGAACACCTGAACCGCAAGGTCCGGCAATTCCGGTCCATGAGCTGCGAGATGCACAGGAACATGAGGATGGGCGGCGCGCCGGGGCCCGCCGCAAACACGGCGGCCGGAGCACAAAGTTAGCCCAAGGGTAAGAAGATGGTTCAGCAAGACGGACAGTCTCAAGAAGCACGCATGGACAAGGCGTTCGAGGGAGCCAAACAGTTCTCCGAAAAGTACGTGGACAGCAGTCCCTACCAGTTCTTTCCCGAGCCCGAGGTGGTGGAAGAGGTCCAGAGGGGCCTTGCCCAGAACCAGGTCCAACACGGGTTCAGATATTGTCCTTGAATGCCCCTGAGCGGCGATCCGGTCGAGGATCGCAAGAAGATCTGCCCCTGCGACCGCCACCACGAGGACATCGCAAGGGACGGGTTCTGCATTTGAATGTTTTTCGTCAGCGAAGAGTTTCTTCGCAAGTATGAATCAGGCGAGGAGTTCGTGCAGACCATAGACGAGGTCATAGAACCCGGCCAGGGGCTGTTCGACGGCGAGTACGAGTCCAAGGCCGACTGGAAGGCCAGGCAAAGAGCAAAGGGAGAGAAATAGAGCCTGATATGAAAGGGGAATTGTGCCTGATATAACCGTATACACGTCCAACGGTTGAGGTCCCTGTCACATGGTGAAAGTGTACCTTTCACGAAAGGGCATACTCTTTACCGAAAAGAACGTTTCCACCGACGCGGACGCCCGGACCGTGCTGCTGGACATGGGACACCGCTCCACGCCCGTCACCACCATAGGGGCCCAGAAGGTGGTGGGATACAGCCCGCCCAAGCTGGAGGCGGCCCTGGCTGCTGAAGGCGTCGCCTAGGGCCTGTTCACACTAGGATGTACGTGATTACTCCGCAATGTCATTCCGAACGCAGCGCAGCGGAGTGAGGAATCTCAAATCCTTATCCGCAAACCCAGGTCGTCAGAAATGCAACGCGCCAGGGGAAGCGCCTGTCAGTCGAACTCCACCTTGACTCCAGACAACGTCCTTAGATTCCTCACTGCGTTCGGAATGACATCTTAGGAGGTTTCGGCGCATGGCTTTAATGTTAACACGCCCTAGGCCCTTCCCCAAAACCGTGAGCGGCTCCCGCTCTCAGGCTTGACGCCAAAAGGGAATCCGAGGGAAGCCCGCAGGCTCTGCACAAGAGCCTCTGGCTTCTTTCTGCGCCGCCAACGCCTAATCGCTGACGATTGGCTCCTCGGAGCTTACAAGGCCCGCCACTTCCGTTGGCTGGGGCGGGCCCCAACGGAACTCCCCCCCTTCGCTGGTCCCAATGGTGAGGACTACCGGCTGTTGTGGGCTAATCGGCTGATAACTCGCCACGGACTCTCTGACCACCTGGGCAATGGTCTTGCCTGTTTCCTGACTCAGCACCTCCAGGCGCTTCATCTCGTCAATGGACATCCTGACGGAGAGAACTACAGACTCTTTCCTGGCGCCGCGGAACTTTTCCGTTACGTCCCTGCCTGCGATGTAACTTTCAGTCTCGCCATTCATTGTATCTCTCCCTATGATGCGGGTCCCCCATCGCAGTGAAGCGGCTTGTCTACGTCAATGGTTCGGGCTCCATTGACGAATGATCTCCCATCGATTAGCATGTTAATGTACACAATGTATACAATGTGTGTACATTAACATGCGGAGTCTATGAATGACAAGCGCGATGGATAAACCCGAGGTCGATTTCCTGGTACTAGCAGACCACGCCGAGGTGGTTGGCGGCAAGCTGTACATGATGGGCGGAGGATGGGACATCCGCCGGATAGAGGACTTCAACAAGTCCTTCACGATGAACATTGCACTTGGGGTGCTTACACCCTGGCCGCTGGCGAATAAAGAGAACAAATTCCAGTTGACAATCGAAGATGAGGACGGAAAGAAGCTGGGGCCGACAGTGGACGGGAGCTTCACCGTCGGCAGGCCCCCCAACGCAATAGAGGGCCAAACGTTCAGGACCATGGTTTCCGTTGGCTTGCCCGTGACGCTGCCGAAACCCGGCATGTACCGAGTGATTGTCTCAATCAAAAGCCCGGCGGTGTCTGAAGACGTCGTCAGGTCAACCACCTTTGTGGCCGCCGCAAGAAAGGCGGCGGCGTAAGAACGTCATGCCTGCCCCGGCCTGAACCAAACGTCGTATGGTCTGCTTGCCTCACCCGCCTTACGGCAAAGTCTCCCCTTCTAAGTTATGAACCGACGGAATCCCTTGTGCTAAACTGGGTCTGAGCAAATCCAGGTCCGGAGAGCAGGTTTGGAAAATGTCCTGGTCACCGGCGGCGCCGGGTTCCTGGGGACGGGGCTGGTGCGCCGGTTGGTTGAAATGGGTTATAAACCCAGGGCGCTGGACCGCCAGGAACTCGTAATGCCCGATCTCGAGGGGCGATTCGAGTTCATCAAGGGGGACGTGCGCGACGCCTCCCTAGTAGACCGGGCCGCCAAGGGCGTCGACACCGTCTTCCATCTAGCCGCCGCCGTCCTTCCCATCCGCGGCAAGAAGAACTACGTCTCCATCAACCACGGCGGAGTCCGAAACGTCCTCCAGGCGGCGCTGGACAACGGGGCGGAGCAGGTGGTCCACATATCCACCAGCGCCGTATTCGGCGTCCCCAAGGAACTTCCCGTCACCGAAGAGACGCCCATGCGCCCAATGGGCTACTACGGCAACGCCAAACACCAGGGCGAGCAAGAGGTCCGACGGTTCCGAGACAAGGGACTTAAAGTGGCCGTACTGAGGCCCAGGACCATCATCGGCACCGAGCGCCTCGGCATCTTCCACATACTCTTCGACTGGATAAAGAACGGAAAGGGAATCCCAATCATCGGCCCCGGACATAACCTGTTCCAGTTCATAAGCTCAAGGGACGTGAACGACGCATCCATTCTTGCCGCTCAAAAGGGCGCCAATGACGACTTCAACATCGGGGCTGAGGAATTTTCCACAGTGCGCTCCGACTTGGAGGCCCTCTGCGCCTACGCCGGCACCGGAGCGCGCGTCGTATCCATTCCCTCGGCTCTGGTCAAGTCCAGCCTGCAGCTGCTGGACCTGATGCGGCTCTCGCCTCTGATGGACTGGCAGTACAAGGTTGCCGACAAACCCTTCTACTTCGACATATCCAAAGCCAAGCTCTCGCTTGGCTGGCAGCCGCAAGACAGCAACGTGAAGATGTTCACCGACTCCTACGATTGGTACATCAACAACTACGAGGACCGGGCCGACGTCTACGGCTCTACACATAAACAGGCTGTGAAACAACGGGCCCTCCGCCTGGTGCGGGGCCTCTTCTAGACTCCGGTGTACGTCAAAGGCGATTTCCACACCCACACGCGCCACTCCGGGGACTGTGACACCCCAACCGAGGCTCTGGTGAGAAGCTGCATGGCCTCCGGGCTAAAGTGGGTGGCCGTAACGGACCACAACTCCATCGCAGGCGCTCTTGAGGCCAGGGACATCGCCTCCAGAATAAGTCCGGACCTCCGGATTATCGTGGGAGAAGAGGTGAAGTCGTCCGCCGGAGACATCATTGGCCTGTTTCTGGAGGAGGAGATACCCAAAGGGCTCTCCCCTCTGGACACGGTGAAACGAATCAAAGACCAGGGGGGACTGGTCTCCATCCCCCATCCCTTCGATAGGATCAGAAGGGGACCGCTTCCTAAATGGGCCTTGAAGGAGGTGGCGCCCCACGCAGACTTCGTAGAGGTCTTGAACGCCCGGACCATCCTGTCCGGTGATTTGGCGCGTTGCCGGGAGATGGCTGAGAGGGGCGCTTTGACTCCCCTGGGGGTCAGCGATTCCCACACTCCGGGGGAGTTGGGCGCCGCCTACACAGAGATGGAGGACTTCGACGGCGGTCCCGCCTCTTTTGTAGAGGCTGTAAGAGCAGGCCGAGTCGTCGGGCGCAGGTCCAGCCCTCTAGTCCACGCAATAACGGCTTACGTCAAGCTAAAGAAGCGCTTCTTCTGAATATTTCCCTTTCCCGTCGCACTCACGCATATTCAAGTCTGAGTCCGCAATGCTGCACCGTGCTTGCCTTGATATGACACTGCCCATAGGGTATTCTTCACGAAACATCCCCCTGGAGAGGCTGCATGAAATACGATTACGTGATAGTCGGCGCCGGGTCTGCCGGTTCGGTCCTTGCTTCCAGGCTCACCGAGGACCCCGACAAGTCGGTGTTGCTGCTCGAAGCGGGTCCCGACTACCCTGATCCGCAGCATCTTCCCGAAGACGTTCGGATAGGGTACAACCAGTTGGCTTCCGCCGTGGACGCTCCGCACAACTGGTCTTTCGAAGGGAAGCCCATCAGCCATTTGGACCGCACCATGCCGGTGCCTCGGGGCAAAGTGACGGGCGGATCGAGCGCCATAAACGGGACGGTCTTCCTGCGGGGCGTTCCCGAAGACTATGACGGTTGGGCCGCCCAGGGCAACCCCGAATGGTCCTTCGTAAACCTGATGCCCTACTTCCGCAAGCTGGAAACCGACAACGACATCAAAGACGACTTCCACGGCTCCGACGGGCCCATACCGGTTTTCAGAGCCAAGAACGAAGAAAAGCTGCCCACCCAGCAGGCGTTTACCCAGGCCTGTGTCGCCAACGGGTACAGACAGGACCCGGACATGAACCACCCGGAATCGGGCGGGGTGGGCGCGATACCCATGAACAACAGGGGCGGAGTGAGGATGAGCACGGCTCTGACCTACCTGGCGGCGGTGAGGCGCCGCATGAACCTGACCATCCGCCCCAACGTCATGGTCAGCAGAGTCCTCTTCGAGGGCAAGCGGGCCGTGGGGGTTGAGGTGGAGAGCGGCGGGGAGACCTTCATAGCAGAGGGCGGCGAGATAATTCTTTGCGCCGGCGCCGTAAAGTCACCCCACCTGCTGATGCTTTCGGGGGTGGGACCCTCCGATCAACTGGCGAACGCGGGCATCGAGGTTATTCACAACCTGCCCGGAATCGGTCAGAACCTGCGGGACCATCCGCTGGTCCCGGTGCGTCTACGCGTGAAGGACAGCGTAGAGCTGGACCCCTACGCAGCACGCATTCAAACGGGCCTCAGATATACTGCCGAGGGCTCCGACTTGCGGAACGACATGCAGATTCTCCCTTCAGCCTTTTCTTTTCCGCTGGGAGGAGACCCGTTGGAGGGCGAGGGCATCCGCCTGTCTTGCGTGTTGGAACTAGCCCGAGGCCAGGGTGAGTTGAGGCTGACGTCCAGCGACCCCGGCGTCCAACCCTTCCTGGACTACCGCTACTTCGATGATCCTTCCGACATCCAAAGGATGCGGGAAGCCGTGCGGTTATGCTTCCGGCTTCTGGAGCACCCCGTCTACCAGGAGATCGTCGACGGCCCCATTACTCCCACCGAGGCGGACCTTGAGACTGACGAGAGCCTCGACGAGTGGCTGCGCCACAATGTCAGCACCGCCCAGCACATTTCAGGCACCTGCAAGATGGGACCCTCGTCCGACCCCCTGGCCGTGGTGGACCAGCATTGCCGCGTTCACGGCCTGGAAGGCTTGAGAGTGGTGGACGCCTCCATCATGCCGGACTGCATCAGGGCCAACACCAACCTGACCACCATCATGATTGGAGAGCGGGCCGCCGACTGGATCAAGGAGGAATCCCAGCCGTAGAGGCGTTATCTGGACAGGCGCGACTCCGGCACGTCCGCCCCAACGCCCGTCCCATGCGGCGCCTTGCATCCGCCGTGCTGCGGTCTCTACGCTGGACACGATTAGGCGGCCCTAGCCGCTTGGACAAAATGCCTTCCGACTAGACTCGTTGCAGAGATGGAAGCAGAAAGCTACCAGGAGCATTTAGACCGGCTGAGGCAGGAGCTTCAGAAGCCTGCGGAGGACGTGGACCTGGCCCGGGCTGCGCTGGTTATTGCGTCCGTCGAATACCCCGGCCTTGACGTTGATCACTATCTCTGGGAACTGGACTCTCTGGCGGACGGACTCCCTGACGACGCGCTTTCCGGTCCCCTTGAAAACCGCGTGGAGGCGCTGAGCGCCCACCTGTTTCAGGAGTTGGGGTTTAACGGAGACACCCAGGACTACTACAATCCCCTGAACAGCTACTTCAACATGGTCCTGGAGAGGAGAATGGGCATTCCGATAACCCTGTCGCTGGTGTACATGGAAGTGGCCAGCCGGCTGGGGATGCCCTTCGAAGCCATCGGCCTGCCGGGCCACCTGGTGGTCCGCACAGGGCCTCCCTGGGATGAGCTTTTCGTAGACCCGTTCAACAGCGGGCAGGTTATGGACCGGGCAGGATGTCAAAAGCTTGTGGACGCCTTGTTCGAGGGAAAGGTGCATCTCACCGAAGAGAACTTTGCGCCTTACACCAAGGCCGAGTTCCTGGTCAGGATGTTGGCCAACCTGAAGCACAATTACTTCCAGGACGAAAACTATCCGAAGGCCGTCAGGTCCGCGGACCTGACCGAGGTCATCGACCCGACGCTTTTCAGCAACATCCACGATCGGGCCATGTACCGGTACACCATGAAACAGTACAGGCTGGCCATCAGGGACCTGGAGAGGTGCTTGCAGCTTCTTCCGGAAGGCCCGGACCTGGAACGGACTAAGAAGGACATCGAGTCCATCTGGCGCACTCTGGCCACGCTCAACTAGCAAGGGTCAGGCCTCTTCCGAGAGACGGGCGGGGCCCTCTTAAACCGGAGACATAGGCAAACAGAAGGAGGACAGCATGAAATTCGGTCTAACAATTCCATATTTCATAGGAATCCCGACAGACGTGCCGGCCGTAGCCAAACGAGCTGAAGAACTGGAATTTGAATCGGTCTGGATTTCCGAGCATCCGGTCATTCCCACCGTCACCACGACCCCCCATCCCGGCGCAGACGACGGTTCCTTCAGCGAGAGCCTCTACCACATGCTGGACCCCTTTGTGACCCTGGCCATGGCCGCAGCCGCAACCAAGGACATAAGGCTCGGCACAGGCATATGCCTGGTCACGGAAAGGAACCCCCTGGTGCTGGCCAAGGAGGTGGCCACCCTGGACTTCCTGTCGGGAGGACGTTTCATCCTGGGCATAGGCGCAGGGATATTCGAGGAAGAGGTCCAAATCATGGGCGGCGACTTTCCCCACCGTTGGACCCAAGCCCGCGAGTGCATCGAAGCCATGAAGGAGCTCTGGACGAAGGACGACGCTGAGTACCACGGAAAATACTACGACTTTCCCCAGGTGAAAATGTTCCCCAAACCAATACAGAAACCCCATCCTCCGGTGCTCATAGGCGGCGGAGGCACCAGAGAGGTAAAGACTCCTATACGACACCTGAGACGGGCCGCCTCGTGGGGAGACGGCTGGATGCCCTATTGGATTTGGCCGGAGCAGATCAAGGAAGCCCGCGCCACGCTGGACCGCCTGGCGGAGGAAAACGGGCGGGACCCAAAGGCCGTTGAGATAACCATCTTCGGCTGTCCCCCTGAAAGGGACCTGATAAAGAGGTTCGAGGAAGCGGGCGTCGTCAGGGTATGCTGCGGCGTCCACAGTCAGGGTCAACGCGCCCCGTCCCCCGACATGGTGATTCCCTACATGGAAAGCCTCGCAAAAGAGATCATGCAATAGACCCGCTCCGGGAAGACGGGTTTTAATTAGAATCGGATGGAGAGATACAATGACTCAGATAAACGGAAGCTGCGACAGCAAGTTCACCAAGGTGAAGGAGGTGTTCGCGCACCACTTCGAGTCAGGCTTGGAGATTGGAGCTTCCGTCGCCGTGTTCCTGGACGGCAAGCCCGTCGTAGACCTGTGGGCCGGTCATGCCGACTCCGGCAGGACCACTCCCTGGGAGCAGGACACTATAGTCATGGTGTGGTCCACTACGAAGGGAATGACGGCACTCAGCGCTCACAAGCTGATTGATCAGGGAAAGCTGGACCTGGACGCCCCTGTGGCCCAGTATTGGCCTGAATTCGCCCAGGAGGACAAGGGTTCCATGCCTGTGAGTCACCTCCTGTGCCACAAGGCGGGACTTCCGGCCATCGCAGCCCCGCTCCCAACCGAGGCTTACTTTGATTGGGACACTATGGCCGGGGCCCTGGCCGCCCAGAAACCCTGGTGGGAACCCGGCACGGCCCACGGATACCATGCCTTCACGTACGGTTGGTTGATTGGAGAACCAGTCAGGCGCATCACCGACAAGAGCCTTGGTACATACTTCCAGGACGAGATAGCCGGACCCCTTGGCGCCGACTTCCACATCGGCCTGGAAGCCAAGCACGACGCCCGCACAGCCGAGACCATTCAGGCCATAATCTCGCCCGACGACCCGCCCAGTCCATTGGCCGCGTTCCTGTCAGACCCTGAGTCTATGCACGCCAAGGTCATGACCAACCCGCCGCGCAACCCCGGCGTCACGGAAAACTCCAGGGAGTGGCGCGCAGCAGAGATACCGGCGGCCAACGGACACACCAATGCCCGCGGTCTTGCACGGGTCTACAGCGCGTTGTCCCGGGGCGGGGAACTGGACGGAGTCCGAATACTGGACCCCTCGACCATCGAGGCGGCGATAGTCGAGCAGGCCAACGGCGTGGATGCTGTCCTGGGCGCCCAGACCAGGTTCGGGTTGGGATTCGGGCTGGACAGCGAGCAGTGGACCTTCAGGCCAGGCCGAGTCTTCGGCCACACGGGCGCCGGCGGCTCCGTGGGCTTGGCGGACCTGGACAACAGGCTCAGCTTCGGTTACGCAATGAACCAGATGAAAAGCGAGGCAGGCAAGGACAAATGCTACGTCAGGCTGATGGACGCCGCCTACGATTGCCTGTAGGCATCGTCAACGGGGGAGGTCAAGCTTCCTATAATCTTTAGCAGCGTGTTCCGACGCTACTTGAGGGCGAGGGTTATGATGCCGGCCACTATGGTGGCCCAAGTCAAGCCCATCAGCGCGTACATGTTATTGAGACGACTGATCACCTCGGTCCGCAGACCACTTATCTCTGATTCCATCTCCGTGCGCAGACCACTTATCTGTGATTTCACCTCGGTGCGCAGAGCGCTTATCTCTGACTTCATCTCCGTGCGTAGAGCGTCAATGGACCGCTCCACATTGGTCAACCGTTGGTCGACCTGATCGTAAGCCCCTTCGAGCCTGCTTAGTCTATCGATTGCCATATGTGTACGTTTCCTCAGCTCACCACGCTACCACAATACGGATAAACTTGGAACGAGATTAAGAGACACCGTAGTGGCTGACGGGCTCACCACCCAACCGCAATTCCGTCCTTCCGCGGCTCCGAGCCTCCGCTGAGAACGGAGGTCGCCGGGTCGCGCCGGATAATCTGACCTCCGCCCATTGCGATGCGGTCCAGGCCTTCAACGATGAAGACCTGATGCCCCCGGCGTTGCAGTTCGGAGACCGCCGAAGGGTTCAGCCCCCATTCCAAGGCCACGCCATTGCCGGGTTGGACGCTGAACCGCAGGGCGTCCAGGGCCTCCTGCGGCTCGAGCCCGAAGTCCACCATGTTGACCATGACCTGCAGGTGCCCTTGCGGTTGTTGGAATCCCCCCATAACCCCAAAGCACAGGTCCAACTCTCCTTCCTTGGTGGACAGTCCGGGAATGATGGTGTGATAGGGCCTCTTCCTTGGTTCGAGGGCATTAGGGTGGCCGGGCGTCAACGAAAAGAGCGACCCCCTGTTGTGGAGCGCCATGCCTGTACCCGGTACGACGAGCCCCGTGCCAAAGCCGTGGAACAGGCTGTTTATCAGAGAGCAAGCGTTGCCTTCTCCGTCCACACAGGCCACGTAGACAGTATCCCCTGACGGATGGCCCGGAAGAGCCTCCGATATAGCCCGGTCCTTCCTGATGAGTCCACGCCGTTCAGCGGCGTACTCTTTGGACAGCATCCCGTCTATGGGAACATACGCCATCTCAGGGTCTGCGATGTATCTGAATGCGTCGGCGTAGGAGAGGCGCATGGCCTCGATAAGATGGTGGTATGCGTCCGCCGACTGGAAGCCCATAGCAGCCAGGTCGTACCCCTCCACTATGTTGAGCGCCATCTGGGCTGCGATTCCGTGGGTGTTGGGGCGGCATTCCCACAGGGTGACTCCACGGTAGTCAATGGACAGGGGTTCCTCCCACGTCGAGAAGTGGGCCGCCATGTCCTCCGCAGTCAGCCATCCGCCCTTCTCCTGGACATAGGCTGCCGTTTTCTCCGCCAGTTTACCCTTGTAGAATGCGTCAGGGCCTCCCTCGGCTATGGTCCGCAAGGTCCCGGCCAGTTCAGGCAGACGCACCGTCTCTCCCGACGCCGGGGCATGGCCGTTGACCGTCAACTCGGAGCCGGACGGGTGCTGTTGGAGCTTGGGGATGTTCCCAGACCAGAGGTGGGAGATGGTCTCCGCCGCAGGATAACCCTCTTCAGCGTACCGTATGGCGGGTTGTAGAGCCTGCGCCAGGTCCATGTTCCCGTAGCTGTACAGGAGGGTGTGCCAGCCGTCGACCGTGCCGGGCACGGTAATGGAATAGGGACTTTCGGCGGCAATGGAGCCAAGCCCCTGCTTGCGCAACTGGTCAAGAGAGGCTGCGGCAGGCGCTCTTCCGCTGGCGTTCAGGGCCCGCACCTCCTTTTCCCGGTCCATCCAGACCAGGGCGAAAAGGTCGCCTCCCACACCTGTGGAAAAGGGTTCAACCACCGCCAGCGCGGCCGCCGCTGCAACTGCGCCGTCAACGGCGTTTCCGCCGTCCATGAGAATGCGCAGACCGGCCATAGCGGCCAGAGGCTCGCTGGTGGCCACCATGCCGTGGAGGGCATGGGCTGTGGTGCGGCGTGATGCGAAGTACATCGGTTGTCCCCCCTGCCTGGGCAGTTCAGCCTATCAGTGTCCTTAAGATCGGGATTTCATCCCGTTTGTCCCCGAGCTCTTCCGGATAAATTCCCAGGGGCCGGGAGTGGGATGGCGTACACCGAATCGCCTCCTGCGGTGTCACCACGTAGTCCAACGCCAGATCATGGCGAGTCATGGGAATTGGCCCGCCCACCACTTGAATAGGATGAACGGTGGTCGCCACCGGCGTTTCATGAGAGATCAGCCCCAGAGAAAGGGCCAGGGCGTATTCCAGGTCCGAGTAACCGCCTCCCTTTCCCAGCCTCGACCCATCGTACCGGGCAGCAACGGCCCCGCAGACTATGAGATCGATCTTGGCCATGTCCCTGGGATGCACCGGACGCCCCAGCTTGAACGCTCCCTTGATGGAGCTTGCGAAGGAGAAGTCCCTGATTCGCGCGGGGTCCAGCTCCAGGAAACACTCCTCACTGGTGAGGCGCGGAACGGCCATGTAGACCACCTTGCCCTCTTCCAGGGCCCGCTTGCGGACAGGTCTCTGGGGCATGTCCGGGTTGGACTTGAGCGTCCGGGCTTCTTTCCATACGTCCAGCCCCGCCAGCGTCTCGGCGGCCGCGGCGGCGCCCACGAAGTTGGGAATGCGGCCGTGGGCTCCGGGGAACGCCGAGGCGCCTTCCGCTTTGAGCCGGTCCCACACCCGGTTCCGTATCTCCTGCTTCGTGTCCACAGGCCGCATTCTACTTCACCCAAGGCCCGGCAACCAACCTCGGGGAACGCCATTCCACGCACGCGGGCGCCCGGTTGAACGGGGCACCGGGTTGGACATTGCACTAAGGAAAGTCAGGCCCGCTGTTTGTACCAGAGGCCGTCCACTTTGTCCTGGAAGAGAGTCACCGGAGGGCCTTCTTCCAGGAGCGCCTGGAAGTACCTGCGGGATATGGGCCTGGGCCGCCACCACTCGTCCTCAACCTCCCACACGTCCTCGATGGAGGCCACTTTCCGCCTCCTCGGACCCAGGCCCACCGCTATAGGACCGCCCTCATCATCCTCTTCCACCTCCACCCTGTCCGGCAGATTCAGGGCTCGAATCTGACCAGGGCGCTTCTTCGTTCGGGAATCCTTGACCACGGCTCCAACTCCATTGCTTTGTAGATGGGAGGCTGTTGTCTCAGACGCACCTCCAGATGCCGCATCATCTCACGGAGTTGCTCCTGCTTTCTGATGCCTGCGAATAGACTCGCCTGCATGCCCGACTCCCCGGTGACTCCGGAGAGGGTCAGTCTCATATCCTCCAGAGGTCCCGGTATGTCGGACGCCTCCAGGCCCGACTTGAGGACCGCCAGGGCCCTGCCTCTGTTGTTGACAGGGTTCTTGAAAGTAAAGTTTCTCGTCCAGATAGGTTTGTGGAGGACCTTGGACTCCACCGTCACACCGCGTACATACCTGCCCCGCACCGCCGGATGAGCCAAAGTCCTCCCCAGCAGCATGTCGACGACAGGAACGATGGTGCGCAGAGTGACAGTCGGCGATGGGAAGGTCGCATATTCGCTGACCTCCTCCTCCTGGCCCACGGGCGTCAGCCAGCTGGAATCGATTCCGTTGGAGAGCTCCCAAGCCACTCTGCCCTCGGGGCCGAACTGGGCCTGAATAGACCCCACGGACAGGGCCGCCACTTGACCCATGGTCAGGAGCCCGAAGCGGCGGAGCCTGGACTTGTTTTCCCAGCACATCGGAAGAAAGTCCACGGGCAGGTCCTTCAAGAATCCAGCCACGTCGCCAGGCGCCTTTGTGGCCCCGCCCGGCCGGCTCGTCACCGCCGCCACGTAGGCGGGAAACTTGGACTCAGCCAGCCCAATCCGGGGATAGTGCTCTTCAGGCGCTGATCGCAGCAGAGCTGCTGCGGTCCCGGCCTCATCGCCGTAAACGGTCTCCAAGCCCTGAATGTCCACATACGCACAGTCGGGATCGGACCTTTCCACCGAGGGGCTCCTCTGAAGCAGCCCCGCCACCACGCCGTCAAAGACGTCCCGGTAGTGGGCCTCATCGGCCTCTATGAGGGCGGCGCCCTCGCAACGGGACAGGGCTTCGGACAGAGGCATACCGGCAAGGACACCCTCCGCTTCCGGGGACCTGTCCAGGACCACAGGGCCTCTCTCGGAGCGTATGGTCACTATGACGGGCTTGCGGCGCAGGTCAGGACGCCGCCTCAGTTCCTCCTTGACAGGCAGATGGGTTATGAGCATGCAGGCTATCTTCGCTCTGCCGCCGGGCGCTCCGGCATGGACCGTTCCGGTGTAGGACGCTGCACTCTCTGAGGCCATTTTGTCTTATTCATCCTGTTCCGAATATGGAATGCCGCAATGGTATCGTACAAATGTTCTATTGTCAACGGCGGAATGGCGACGTGCAGTTGGTCAAGAAGCGAAATAGGTTGACTTCACACTTTCGTTATGTATACTCTTGGGTCATGTCGCTTCGCCAAGCAGTCTCTGGGAGCCTCCCACAGACCCTGAGACCTATGTTGGCCCGTCTCGCCCACAGTCCTTTCGACTCTTCCGATCATCTCTTCGAGCTCAAGTGGGACGGCATCCGTGCGATGGCTCTTGTCCATAACGGCGCCCTCAAGCTGCTGGACCGCAACTCTCGGGACATCACTCAACGGTTTCCCGAGCTGTCCAAGCTCCCCCGCCAGATCAAAGGGGACGGTGTAATCCTGGACGGCGAGTTGGTGTGCCTGGACGACCGGGCGCGTCCCAGCTATCTCCGTCTTGAGCAACGCCTGGGAGTCCCGGAGGGCAGAGGGAGTCGCAGCAACCCGGTTCACTTCATCGCCTTTGACCTGCTTTACGCGGGCTCTCAGCCCGTGATGGGTCTGCCTCTTGTTGGGCGCAAAGCCTTGTTGAACGACCTCTTGGCGCCCAGCGAGGTCGTTCAACAGTCCAACTACATCGAAAGCGACGGCAAGTCCTTCTTCCACGCCACCTGTGAGCTAGGTCTGGAGGGCATTCTCGCCAAGGAGAAGTCCAGCCTGTACCTTCCGGGAAGACGCAGCCGGGACTGGCTCAAGGTAAAACGCGTAAGAGAATCGGAGTTCGTGATCGCAGGGTATACGTTCGGCGGCGGGACGCTTGCAGGCGCTGCCCGTAAGGAGCAGCCTTTCGGATCGCTCCTGCTGGGCCTCTACGATGAGGACGGCGGCTTTCGTTACGTCGGCCAGGTATTGGAGGGCATCTCCAAGCAGGCGACCAAAGAGCTTTCATCAGAGCTCCAGGCGTCCCACATCGAGGACTGCCCCTTCCGCTCCACGCCCGCAATCCCCAGGTTCATCTTCTGGTGCCGCCCCGAACAGGTCTGCCAGGTGGAGTACGGCGAGTTCACCGAAGACGGAATCCTGGGCTACCCCATATTCAAGGCCCTGCGGGAAGACAAGCGGGCCGGAGAATGCACGGTCACCGACGCCCCGGGATGGCCCAGGTCCCTCCCCGACTTTCCCTAAAACCGCCCCCGACTCCGAATGAAAACGGGGTTGCTGCAATACCCCACGCATCTAATCAAGGCGCTCCCATGCTATACTTGAATCCTTGGCAGGGTTGCGCCCTCGCCTGAAATCCCCGGAAGAAACACTGAAGTCAAGATATGCCTGAAATGCACAGCCACAACCACACGGAAGAGGAATTGGGCGACCTGAGACGCCGCATGCGCCACTCGGCTGCTCACGTCATGGCCGATGCTGTTCTACAACTGTTTCCCGAGGCCAAGGTGGGCATCGGCCCCCCCACGGACGACGGGTTCTACTACGACTTTCAGGTGGCCCGCCCCTTCACTCCCGAGGACCTGGAGCGGATCGAGGCCGTCATGCACGAACGCATCGACTCCGACTTCCCCTTCGTGCGCCAGGCTATGAGCCGTGAAGAAGCTAAAGACGTCTCCTCAGACCAACCCTTCAAGCTGGAACTCATAGATGAAATACCTCCCGACGAGGAGTTGTCCGTGTACCGCCACGGGAGCTTCACCGACCTTTGCCAAGGCCCCCACGTCGAGTCCACCGGGAAGATATCCGCCTTCAAGCTCCTCTCGGTGGCCGGCGCATACTGGAGGGGCGACGAACGACGCCCCATGCTGCAACGCATCTACGGCGCCGCATTCGAGAGCCAGGAAGCCCTCGACGACCATCTTCACCGCCTGGAAGAGGCCGCCAAACGGGACCACAGGCGCTTGGGCAGAGAGTTGGACCTCTTCTCCATTCACGAGGAGCTGGGGCCGGGGCTGATTGTATGGCACCCCAAGGGCGGCAGGGTCCGCGCCATCGTCGAGGACTATTGGAGGACCCTCCATTACAGACACGGTTACGAGGTTGTGTACACGCCCCACATAGGGCGCGCCCGGCTCTGGCAGACCAGTGGACACCTGGACTTCTACTCAGACAATATGTACTCACCCATCGACGTGGACGGTCAGGACTACTTCATGAAGCCCATGAACTGCCCCTTCCACATAATGGTCTACCGCTCGGACCTGCGGAGCTACCGTGACCTCCCCATGCGCCTGGGAGAACTGGGGACCGTATACCGCTACGAACGCAGCGGAGTCCTCCACGGGCTGATGAGGGTGCGTGGTTTCACCCAGGACGACGCCCACATCTTCTGTACGCCGGACCAGGTGGAATCGGAAGTGATGGGAATTCTGGACCTCGCCTTCGAGTTGCTGGACACCTTTGGCTTCGAAGACCGCAATATCTACCTGTCCACCCGGCCGGAGAAGTACGTGGGCGACCTGGAGCTATGGGACCACGCTGAGAGGTCCCTGGCCGCGGCCCTGCACGCCAAAGGCATCGCCTATGACGTGGATGAGGGCGGCGGGGCCTTCTACGGTCCCAAGATCGACGTCATGATTCGAGACGCCATCGGACGCGAGTGGCAATGTTCGACGTTCCAATTCGACTTCAACCTTCCGGAACGCTTTGCCCTGACCTACGAGTCCTCCGACGGCGAGAGGCGGCAGCCTTACATGGTGCATAGGGCGATCCTGGGCTCCATGGAGCGGTTTCTGGGTGTGTTGATAGAGCACTACAACGGCGCATTTCCCCTATGGCTTGCTCCGGTGCAGGCCGTGGTCATACCCATCGCCGACCGGCATATCGAGTACGCCAACGGGATACGAAAGCTCCTGGAGGAGCGAAGCTTCAGGGTCAACGTAGACTCCCGCAACGAGCGCATGAACCTGAAGATTCGTAACGCACAGACTCAAAAAATCCCCTACATGCTGGTGGTGGGCGACCGGGAAGTGGAGAAGGACGCAGCTTCCGTGCGTTTGAGAAGCGAAGAGGACCTGGGAGCCATGTCCCTGGACGACCTTCTGGCCAGGATGGAGGAAGAGGTCCAGCGGAAAAGGGACCTGGAGCAATAACCGCCGGCTTCCGAACGCCCGTTTTGCACCCGCCTCATATGCGCTGAGCGAGTACACGAGACGTGTTGCGTCAAAAGTAGAGGTTACCGAGGGGCAACCCAAATCCACCGTCAAAAAGGGCAGAAACACCTCGTTGGAGCCGGCTGTGAAGTTGGCTATGATGGCAAGTGCAAATACAAAACCATCGCCAACGAGGTGCAACCATTATGCCGCAGGGAGCATTGCCTTTCCAGTACGCCGAGGAGAAGAGTTCCACCGGGATGACGGCCCTGTCGGGAATGGCAACCTACCTGGACCTGGCGCAGGTTGCCGGTTTGCCTCAGTCTTTCCGCCGTCACGTGGGCGTCAAGGAAGGGAAGCGGGGCTGGACCGATGGGCAGATGATCACCTCGCTGGCTTTGCTGAACCTGGCAGGCGGGGAATCGGTGGACGACCTGAGGGTCCTGGAGAAGGATGAGGGCCTGGGGCGTATGTTGAGGCTGGCGGAGAGCCGCGGGATGCGGCGCAAGGAGCGCCGCCGGAGTGTGCCGTCGGCCTCGGCGGTGTTCCGGTGTCTCTCAATGTTCCACGACGCCGGAGAGGAGGAGCGTCGGGAGGCGCACACGGCGTTCATACCGGCCGCGAACCAGGCTCTGCTTGGTCTTAGGAAGGTCAACGCCGACCTGGTGGGCTTCGTCCAGAGTCACGCCCAGCATAAGCAGGCAACGTTGGACATGGATGCGACCCTGATCGAGACCCCAAGGAGGAGGCGCTCTACTGCTACAAGAAGCACAAGGCGTATCAGCCGCTGACGACCTATTGGGCAGAAGCCGATTTGGTGGTGCACACGGAGTTCCGGGACGGCAACGTGCCTGCGGGCCATCAGCAGTTGCGGGCGCTGAAGGAAGCGCTGGGCCATCTGCCCGCGGGGGTCAACAAGGTCATGCTTAGGTCGGACACGGCCGGGTATCAGCAGGAGTTGTTGAGGCATTGCGCCGAGGGCGGAGACGAGCGCTTCGGAGTGATAGAGTTTGCGGTGGGCGTTGACGTGACGGCTGAGTTCAGACGTGCGGTGTCTGAGGTTGCCGAGGAAGAGTGGCAGACGCTGCACCGGGAGGTGGGCGAGCGCCGGGTGGATACAGGCCAACAATGGGCGGAGGTGAACTTCGTACCCAACTGGATAGGACACTCCAAGAACAGCCCCAACTGCCGCTTCATCGCCGTCAGGGAGCCGCTGCGGAACCCATCGCTGCCTGGAATGGGAGATCTGTCAGTCCCCATCATGGAGATGGGTGACGGGGGCTGGTACAAGGTCTTTGGAGTGGCAGCCAACCGAGGTCTGCCTGGAGATGAGTTGGTGTGGTGGTACAGACAGAGGTGCGGTAAAGGTGAGGAAGTGCATGCGGCGCTGAAGGAAGACTCTGGCCGGGGGCCGGCTGCCGTCGGGCCTGTTTGGGGCCAACGCCGCCTGGTGGGCCATAACGGCGCTGGCCTTCAACCTGAACTCGGCGATGAAGCGGCTGGTGTTGGGCGGCGAGTGGGTGAGCAAACGGATGAAGGCGGTCCGCTTCGGGGTCATCTCCCTGCCGGGACGGGCGGTCCGGCGCTCCAGGACTCTTATCATCAATCTGAGCCGGGGCCACCCCTTATACGGGCTGCTGGCGGCGGCGCGGCGAAGAATCCTCGCCCTCGCCCACGGGCCTCCGGGAGGCTGACCGGCCCGCACCGGTCCCCAGGGCCTCCAAAATCGGACCCGGCCGGGCGCCGAAGGTGTTTTGCGGCCTGCGTTCGCCCAAACGCCCGCCCCAAACGCCTTTTGCCCTCCGAAACAATCCTCAGGCCGCTATCGCCTCCGCCAGAACCCCTCCCCAACGCCTCCCATCACCCAAATCTCGCCCCCAGACGCCTCGGCGCTAGTTTAGACGGTGGATTTGGGCTGGCCCGCCGCATCTTTGACGCTCAAACTTGAGGTGGAATGCGGTTAATCGGGAACGGTCAGGGGAGAGGGGAATGTCCAACTAGAAGTTGATGCAATGTCTTGGAGTGTGCTATCGTCTCTCACACTCCTGCCGGACCCGGCACAGACCGGGCTGTCCGCCGTCATTCCCGGGATGCATCGACAAAGGAGACTAGAATGTCCATCCAACGTGTTTCTCCCGAGCTAGACCGGCTCCTGGACCCCGAACAAGAGGTGGAGGAGTTAAGCTCAGGATACCAACTGGCCGAGGGTCCCATCTGGTATCAAGAGGGAAGCTATCTCCTTTTTAACGATGTCCGAGGCGACCGCAGAATGAAGTGGACATCCGAAGAGGGTGTAACGGAGTTCCACAAACCCACCAATGAGGCCAACGGGCTGACCCGCGACACACATGGGCGCCTGATAGCCTGCGAGCACGCGAGCCGACGGGTTACGCGATTAGAGCCCGCGGGCGATGTCACCGTTGTGGCCAATAGGTATAAGGGCGCCCGGTTGAACCGGCCCAACGACGTGGTTGTCAAGTCCGACGGGAGCATATACTTCACCGATCCAAACAGGGGCGTCCCGCCGGAAGAACTCGAAATGGACTGCTCCGGGGTATACAGATTGTCAGCGGACCTCGGCACCATGACCTTGCTTGTCGGCGACTTTATCTACCCAAACGGACTGGCTTTTTCTCCTGATGAGAAAGTCCTCTACGTAGTCGAGACCTGGGGCAGGCGCCTCCGAGCCTTCGGTGTGAATGACTTGGGATTGCTGGACCTGGAGACCGCCCGGGTTCTTCAGACGTTCGAGAGCGATCTGAGTGGCGTCCCCGACGGCATCAAGGTGGACGTGGAGGGGAACCTCTACTGTGTCGGCCCTGGAGGCGTCTGGGTTCTCGACCCCTCGGGCAAGCATCTGGGAACGATCGTGACTGGCGGACAGACCACCAACTGCGGCTGGGGCGGCGATGACCGCAAGACCCTCTTCATTACGACCCCGCGGTCCCTCTTTCGTATCCATACCAAGACGCCCGGCGTCAACTTGCCGACCGCGCCGTCCTCAACCTCCGCCTAGTCGTGCTGTATCCAGGCGCACACTCATACGAAATCGCGCAATGTACACGGCCCTCCCCAACGAGTGCGCTCATTGACAGCGCCGATGGGATATGATAGTTTTGCCCAACCCCTCTTCTGCGCGGACCCTTTTGGCCAATAGGTGACGCCGAGATGCAGGCCTACATACTAAAACGGGTCCTCCTTTTCATACCCACGGCGCTTCTTGTGGTCACGTTGGTCTTTGTAATGCTGCGGCTGGTCCCCGGAGACCCGGCGATCAATAAGCTCGCGGGATTTGGTGGACTTCAAGAATACAGCCAAGAAGACGTGGCGAGGATGCGGTCCAAGCTGGGGACCGACGTTCCCCTGATCACCCAGTATGGGAAGTGGCTGTGGGGTGTAGTCCAACTCGACTTCGGGGACTCCTTCACCTTCGAGACCCCGGTGTGGACCGACGTTAAGCAAAAGTTCCCGATCACCCTCGAGTTGACGGTTGTTGCTCTGTTGATTTCGGGATTGGTGGCTGTGCCCCTGGGAGTGATGTCGGCCGTCAACCAGGACACCTGGCTGGACTATGCCGGGCGCGTGCTTACCATCAGCGGCATCGCTTTACCCAATTTCTGGATCGGCGTCCTTATAATTTATTTCCTCTCGAATTATTTTGGCTGGCTGCCTCCCCTGGCCTACGTAGACTTGTGGGAAGACCCTCTTCGCAATCTCCAACAGATTATCTTTCCAGCCATGGTTCTAGCCATGAGCAATATGGCCTACATTGCGCGAATAACCCGCTCGGCCACCCTGGAGGTGTTCAGGGAGGATTACATCCGCACCGCCCGCGCCAAAGGGCTTGAGGAGAGAGCGGTTATCTGGCGCCATACATTGAAGAACGCTTTGTTGCCTGTTATCACCGTCTCCGGCATCCAGTTCGGAAGCCTCATGGGAGGCACCGTGATCATCGAGACCATCTTCAACATCCCGGGAATGGGGAGTCTGCTGATTAAAGCCATTACCACCCGTGACTATCCTCAAGTTCAGGCCATCGTAATACTCATCACTGTGTTGATACTGGCGCTGAACCTGATAGTGGACGTTCTCTACGCGTGGTTCAACCCGCGAATCAGGTACGCCTGATCGCAGCGGACACTAAGGCGTTGATGAGCTATGAGTGAGCAAACTGAAGTTCGAGAGGCGTTGCAAGAACGGCGCCTGGACGGTCTGCGCCCAAGAATCCTCTTCTGGCGCCACATCTTAAACTTTGTCAGAACGAAGCCCCTGGGCGCCGCTGGGGCCACGGTCGCCATTCTTCTGATTATCGTTGCGATATTTGCCCCTCAAATACGGACCCAGGACCCCTATGTCATTGACTACACGGCCCCCTACGCCTCTCCCAACAGCGAAATGCTGTTCGGAGGCGATGAGCTGGGCCGCGATGTGTTCAGCAGGCTGGTCACGGGCTCCAGGATCTCCCTGAGAGTAGGCCTGATCAGCGCCTTTGCCGGTTGCACAATAGGGATGCTGATCGGGGTGGCCAGCGCCTATTACGGAGGCGTCACTGACTTGCTGGTGCAGCGGCTGGTTGACGCCATGATAGCCTTCCCGTATCTGGTCTTGGCCATAGCGCTGATGGCGGCGTTGAGCACCACCGAACTGCCTCTACTGGCCGACCCCATCAACAAGGTCATCCTTGCGCTGACTATATTATTCATCCCGACCACCGTGAGGATTATCCGTTCTCAGGGGCTGGCCATCAAGGAGATGGACTACGTGCTGGCTGCCAGGGCCGTCGGCGCCGGGACCGTGCGCATTATAATGCGCCATATGGTCCCCAACGTCGTGGCCATCTGGATTGTAGCCATCACGTTCCACATGGCGATAGCCATCATCGCAGAGGCGTCCCTGAGCTTCCTGGGCATAGGAGCGGGGCCCGACGTCCCGTCCTGGGGCAGCATGTTACGCGGCGCCACCAAGAAATACGTCGGCGTCGGTCCCTGGCTGGCGGTCTTTCCTGGACTGGCCATAGCCGTCGTGGTGTACTCCTGGAACCTGCTGGGCGACGCTCTGCGGGACGTGCTGGACCCGCGCCTCCGGGGCGGTAGCTAAACCCGTCCCGCTTTTATCGCCGCCTGCTTCCATTTCGAGAGGAGTCCTTCCACCGGACTCCGAGTAGCCGCCGACTCTATCCCTGCGTCACGATGAAAGACTCCCTGCCCACGCTCCAAAGAGCGGCGGCAGGGAGTCCGTTTCAGGGGCTTTTCAGCAGCCTCCCGGGGGAAGGCGGAAGGCCTTCCCCCGAGCATTGGTGCAAGGCTAATTACATGCGGGGTCGCACCAGATATGGTCCCACTTGGTGTATGTGCTCAAAACACCGGGGACCTGGAGGCCCTGTATAACCTTATCTACGATAAAGGCCTGCTGGACGTACCACAGGTTGGGATGAGAGCTGTCCTCTATGAGCAGGTTGTTGGCCATCAAGGCCAGCTCGCTCTGCCTAACGACGTCAGACGTCGACGCAAGCTCGGCCCACAGTTTGTCAGCCTCCTCATTGTAGACTCCGGTGCGAGTCGTGTGGTCCCTGTTCCCGTCTCCGTAGTTTCCAACGGATACGTCGGGGATGGGCGGGCTGGCGCTTTGGGCTATCATGAATATCTCGTAGTCTCGTTGGTCCATCTGGGTGTTCCCCACGTTGAACTCGACGTCGTTGACGGTTATCTCCCAGCCCAGGAATTCCCTCAGCTGCTGCTTCATCATCAGCGCTTCCTCACAGTAGTCGACTACCTTTTGACAGCCTATGCTGAATTCGCTGCCGGGGCCAAAGCCAAGCTCCTGGAAGATTCTCTGCGCTTCGGCGATGTCGTCAGGGTGTTTTTCGCCGTTCAACTCTCTGTATCCAGGCATATCCTTGACCAGTTCGCAGTCGAAGCTCCATGTGTAGCCGCAAGGAAGGGGAGTCCCTAACTTGTACGCTCCTCCACTTAGAATTTGTATCATGGGCTGCCGGTGGACGACCAAGTGCAAGGCGCGCCGGGCGCGGGGGTCGTCCCAGGGCTTCTTGTCCGCATTCATGATGAAGCCGGTCACCCAGGAAGGGCCGGCATAGTGGACGGTTGCCTGGTCTCCCAACTCTTTTTCTAATTGCTTGGCCTCCGTGATGGAAAGGCCTGCGTTGATAGTGGTGGTCATAAGAACCTGGCGCGTCTTGTAAGCCGCCGCTATGGTCCCTTTGTCAATAATGATGAACTGGGAAACGCCGTCAAGCCACGGCGTGTTTTCCCGCCAGTACTGGTCGTTCCTCTCCCAGTGGGTTGCTATGTCCCTTTCGAACCTGTCCAACTTGTAGGGCCCCGTGCCATTGAGAGTTTCGGGGAAGGCGAACTTGTGCAACTGACCTTCCTCGGCGGACTTCTTTTGCAGGATGGGGAACACATTCCTACCGAATGTGTTGAGGAAGAACGGCCCGGGCCTGCTGAGCCTGAATTCCAGGGTGTTTTCATCCACAGCGACAATGTCTTCAGTGTAGTTCTCGATGTAGGGCAGCAGTTTCTGGCCGTCGCCGGAAGGAATCCCGCCAGTCTCTTCCCGCACTAGGGCTACGTCACTGAGGTCCGGGGCAATCTTGGCCGTAAGGCTGAACAAAATGTCGTCCATGGTCAGAGGGTCTCCGTTGTGGAACGTTACACCCTCGCGAATGTTGAAGGTGTAGGTGCGGCCGTCTTCCGAAAGCTCCCAGCTTTCGGCCAGGTCCTCTCTTAAGTCAAGCGGGTCTTCCGTGAGAGGGTCGTACTCCACAACCTGACTGACGAGACCGGCGAGGTGGAGTTGTACGCCGTAGGTGGTGCCTGGCCCAAGAATGAATACGGTCTCCGGGCCGACGTTCATGTGCATGGGGACGACCCCGCCCCGCTTGCCCATCATGGCCGGCGGTGGTTCAACAGTAGGGGCGGCTGTCGCCGTAGGAACCGCCGTGGCGTCGGGAGCCGTGGTGGCCGTGGGGGCTGCGGTGGCCGTGGGGGCTGCGGTGGCCGTGGGGGCTGCGGTGGCTTCAGGGACCGCCGTTGCGGTGGGCGCCGGCGTGTCCTCGCCTCCGCAGGCGCCGGATATGACAACCGCCATCATAGCGATCAGTGATCCGACAAGCATCTTGCTGACCAGTCTTCTATGATTCATCACTCTCCTTCAGTCCAAAAGCCCCTTCCACGGGGCCCGAGTGTCCAGAGTCCTTAGGCGTAATTCCCCTTTAGGCGCCTCCAGCGAGGTTGCGGAATCAGAAACGGTGCAATCTCGGGGCTAGTCTGCCTCATACGGTGGCAACTGTCTGTTTTCATCCGGCCCAGAGAGGTGCACTACCCAATAAATTCCGACGTGACCGTCCGAGTTGATTTAGGAAATGCGGGCATAGATAGATTTCGTGATAAATTATATTGTCGGCTCTGGGTTTGTCAAGGCCGCGAATTGCCCTAGATTCCCCACCTAACATTGTTGGGACGGCTTTTGTGGGCTTACAGCACGTGTCCGGTATGGATCGGGGGGCACGCATGGTCGGATCGGGCTGTTGGCAAGGACCTGGCCGCAGTCTTTGAGGGCATTGGCGGGGATTTCACGCAGGTTTGTGCTGTTTTCAGGCCGAAGAAGGCATGGCACGGCCTGGGCAACTGATCGAGTCGCCTTGCTCCGATGGTTTAGGCAGGGTCGCCTATGCTCGCTGCGGCTCAGCAGCCAGAGCCAATATCCTCTGCCGCACTCTGAGCAGCAACTCGTAGGAGGGATGGCCCCGTGCCAGGCGTATGATCAACTCTCTGGAGCGCCGCACCACGCGGCCCGGAAGGGCTATCAGGGCGAAGCGAACTGCTTTGAGACGCTTGCTCACCCACTGTCCGCCCAACACCGGCCGCTTCATCGCCGAGTTCAGGTTGAAGGCCAGCGCCGTTATGGCCCACCAGGCGGCGTTGGCCCCAAACAGGCCCGACGGCAGCCGGCCCCCGGCCAGGTCTTCCTTCAGCGCCGCATGCACTTCCTCACCTTTACCGCACCTCTGTCTGTACCACCACACCAACTCATCTCCAGGCAGACCTCGGTTGGCTGCCACTCCAAAGACCTTGTACCAGCCCCCGTCACCCATCTCCATGATGGGGACTGACGGATCTCCCATTCCAGGCAGCGATGGGTTCCTTAGCGGCTCCCTGACGGCGATGAAGCGGCAGTTGGGGCTGTTCTTGGAGTGTCCTATCCAGTTGGCCACGAAGTTCACTTCCGCCCACTCTTGGACTGTCTCGACCCGATGCTCGCCTGTCTTGCGGTGCAGTGGCTGCCACTCGTGATCGTCAACCTCTGACACCGCTCGCTTGAACTCCGGCGTCACGTCGACCCCAACCGCGAACTCGATGACCCCGAACCGCTCGTCTCCGCCCTCGGCGCAATGCCTCAACAACTCCTGCTGATACCCGGCCGTGTCCGACCTAAGCATGACCTTGTTGACCCCCGCGGGCAGATGGCCCAGCGCTTCCTTCAGCGCCCGCAACTGCTGATGGCCCGCAGGCACGTTGCCGTCCCGGAACTCCGTGTGCACCACCAAATCGGCTTCTGCCCAATAGGTCGTCAGCGGCTGATACGCCTTGTGCTTCTTGTAGCAGTAGAGCGCCTCCTCCTTGGGGTCTCGATCAGGGTCGCATCCATGTCCAACGTTGCCTGCTTATGCTGGGCGTGACTCTGGACGAAGCCCACCAGGTCGGCGTTGACCTTCCTAAGACCAAGCAGAGCCTGGTTCGCGGCCGGTATGAACGCCCTGTGCGCCTCCCGACGCTCCTCCTCTCCAGCGTCGTGGAACATTGAGAGACACCGGAACACCGCCGAGGCCGACGGCACACTTCGGCGGCGCTCCCTGCGCCGCATCCCGCGGCTCTCCGCCAGCCTCAACATACGCCCCAGGCCCTCGTCCTTCTCCAGGACCCTCAGGTCGTCCACCGATTCCCCGCCTGCCAGGTTCAGCAAAGCCAGCGAGGTGATCATCTGCCCGTCGGTCCAGCCCCGCTTCCCTTCCTTGACGCCCACGTGACGGCGGAAAGACTGAGGCAAACCGGCAACCTACGCCAGGTCCAGGTAGGTTGCCAGACCGGCGAAACCGGTCATGCCCGTCGAACCCTTCTCCTCGGCGTACTGGAAAGGCAATGCTCCCTGCGGCATAATGGTTGCACCTCGTTGGCGATGGTTTTGTATTTGCACTTGCCATCATAGCCAACTTCACAGTCGGCTCCAACGAGGTGTTCGTTTCTATTTAGGCGGTGGATTTGGGGTCGGGACATTCGATTGTGCGGCCCGATTGCATTGCACTATAATGGCGTCGATTTCCCACTGCTGGCCACTCCAGGGTGAATCGGTCCATTAGAGAGGAGAGTATCATAATGGCGCTTCCTGAAAGAATGAAATTCGGAATCTTCTTGGGCCCTTACCATCCTTTGAACGACAATCCCACCGTGGCCTTCCAAAGGGACCTGGAGTTGATCCAGTGGCTGGACGACCTGGCTTTTGATGAGGCTTATATCGGTGAGCACCATAGCGGCGGTTGGGAGACTATCTCCTCACCGGAGGTCTTCATCGCCGCTCTGGCCGACAAGACCAGGTCAATCAAACTCGGTACAGGGGTGCTCAGCCTTCCCTACCATCACCCCCTGATGGCGGCGAATCGGCTCGTGCTTCTTGACCACATCACGCGGGGCCGATTGATGATCGGCGTAGGCCCAGGAGGACTTAACGCCGACGCATACATGATGGGCATTGACACCACCGTCCAGAGAGCGAGGATGGAAGAGGCCCTGGGCGTTCTCATAAGGCTGTTTACCGAGACAGAACCCATCAGCTATGAGAGTGATTGGTTCAAACTACAGGACGCGCATCTGCAGGTCCGTCCCTACCAGCGCCCTCATCCTCCCATAGCCGTATCTTCGATCCATTCTCCC
This sequence comes from Dehalococcoidia bacterium, assembly GCA_965237875.1. Taxonomy (GTDB): domain Bacteria; phylum Chloroflexota; class Dehalococcoidia; order Lucifugimonadales; family JAGWBF01; genus DAOUJI01. The sequence continues at coordinate 696,092 of CBDEGP010000001.1, read as the reverse complement.
GCCGGAGTTGCGCTGGCGGGGAAACACGGGACGTCGGTCCTGTCCATGAGCATTGACCAAGACACCGAACTCTCTTACCAATGGAGCATAGCAGAGGAGTCGGCGGCGCGGCACGGCCAAACGGTCAAGCGCGAGAACTGGCGGCTGGTGATGCCCATACACGTGGCGGAGACCCGGCAGCAGGCCTATGATGACATCCGGTCCACCGCCGGAATCTACCAGCGAGAGTATCTGGAGCATACGCTGACCCTCAAGATAGGCGACACGCCGTTGGACAAGATCGTGGAGGAAATGGCCGAGTCAGGCTCCTGGATTGTGGGCAGTCCCGATGATTGCATTCGGGCGATCCATCAACTTGACAAACGGAGCGGAGGGTTTGGCGGACTGCTGGCACAAGGCATCGACTGGGCTCCCAGGCAGAGGATACTGAACAGCTACGAATTGCTGGCTAGGTACGTTGCGCCTCAGTTTCAGCGCGGTCTCGTAGGACTTGAGACTTCAAACCGGTGGTCCCGAGACCTCGCTCCGGAGTTCATCGCCAACCGAGACAAGGCCAGCGAGAGGGCCCAGGAAGATTACCGGAAGCAGGCCCAAGTAAGCTCCTAGCCTGACGGGCCTCTGCCTGACGGGCCTCTGAAGGTTGGCTCCGACGTAACGTCGGTTAAGAGGGCGGTTCGTATCCGGACCATGAGCCCCGTCATATGGCGTTGGCCCCGCATTTCACTTAACAGTGCGATGTCCGGTACGTTTGTCCCGTGCTGCCTCAATGGTCCATCTGCCAGCCTTTCTTGGTCAGCGACGCTCCCATGAGGGTATTGTGCCAGCGGGTGGAACGCTTCTTGCCGGAAAGGACGCAACCCTTACAACGCCCTGCAATCCATCCTCTCCAAACCCCTGCCTGCCACAGTCTGAACTGCTGCGCAGTGGAGACGTGCTTTCGTGTTTGGCCGGGCAGCCCGGTAGATGGTATAATCCGGCGTAGAAACTTTGGCGCGACTGCAAGCGGCGCCGTCAAAAGGCGGAAGAGGAGGCGCTATGACAACCGGGATCAGGATTCTGGACCCCACGGTGGAGGCCCTTCCCGACACCACGCTTATGGCCGACAGGCCCAAGAACCTGAACGGGTTGACAGTGGGCCTGCTCTCCAACGGCAAGAGAAACGCCGACGAACTCCTGGATGCAGTGGTCGCCCTGCTGCAGGACACCTACGAGCTGGGTGAGATTCACCGCTACAACAAAAGGGACGCCTCCCGACCCTGCCCCCAACCCATCATGGACGAGCTGCTGGAGAAGTGCGACATTGCAATTGTCGCAACCGGCGATTGAGGGTCCTGCTCCTCGTGCAGTGTGCACGACGGCATCACCATCGAGAAGGCCGGCAAGCCTGCGGCGGTAATTTGCACAGAGCCCTTCATCCCCACAGGAAGGGCCATCGCCAAGATACGGGGCATCGAAGACTATCCCCTGTCCATAGTCCCGCATCCCGTGGGAAGCCTTGACGAGGATGGGGTCATGCTCAGGGCAAGGCAAGCCCTGCCTCGCATCATGGAGATACTCCAGGGCCGGAACATATAGACCCGCCCCCCGCCTCTCCACCGTAGTAGGCCTCATCCCAGCCCTCTGCCAAAGGGAGAGGGCTGGGGTGAGGGCGTTCCCCAGCTTCGGGCAAGGCCCTGGATTCCTCTCTTTGATTCACGACAGAATCTGCGAGAGAAACGTCTTGGTCCGCTCGTTCTGAGGGTTGTTGAAAAAGTCGCCCGGCGGCGCCTGCTCGATGATTCTTCCGTCATCAAACATGATCATCCGGTCTGCGACTTCCCTGGCGAAACCCACTTCGTGGCTGACTATCAGCATGGTCATGCCGGAGGTGGCAAGCTCCCGCATAACGTCCAACACCTCTTTTATCATCTCAGGGTCCAGGGCCGACGTAGGTTCGTCAAAGAGCATTATCTTGGGCTGCATGGCAAGGGCCCGGGCGATGGCGACACGTTGCTGCTGACCCCCTGAAAGCTCGGCGGGATACTTTTCCGACTGCTCAGGGATTCCCACCCTCTCCAGAAGTTCATTGGCCGTTTGGTCGGCTTGGCCACGGGGCCATTTTCTGACCTTCATGGGCGCCAGCGTGATGTTTTGCCTCACAGTGAGATGGGGGAAGAGGTTGAAAGACTGGAAGACCATTCCCACCTCCCTGCGGATGGCGTCGATGTTCCGAACGTCGTTGGTCAAAGGGACTCCGTCGACTATGATGTCGCCCTTCTGGTGCTCTTCCAGCCGGTTGATCGTGCGGATGAAGGTGGACTTGCCTGAGCCGGACGGGCCCAGTATCACCACCTTCTCACCCCGACCCACGGAGGTGGTGACTCCCTTGAGAGCATGAAACTCGCCGAACCACTTGTTCACGTCCCGGCAGACGATTATGTCATCCGCTCCGTTTCGGTCTTCCGTCGTGGTCATTTCTCACTCCTTGTCAGGGGGGCGGCCAGTGACGCAACTACCTGCGACCCACCCCCAGGTTATACTCGATCCGCCTGCTCACGTAAGACATGGTGTACGTGAATATCCAGAAGGCCAGCGCCAGAAAGACGAACAGTTCCTTTGCGCTCGGCAGAAATTCCGGGTTGCTGCTAATGAACGCCCTGCTTATCGCCACGATGTCCGACATGCTGATGATGTACACCAGGCTGGTGTCTTTGAACAACGATATGAACTGCCCGACTATGGCCGGTATGACGTTGCGGATTGCCTGCGGCAGAGAGATGAGCATGGTGGTCTGCCAAGCCGGGAGGCCAAGGGCCCGCGCCGCCTCCGCCTGGCCGGGATGCAGCGCTTGCAGCCCACCCCGGATGTTCTCCGCCATATACGCCGAGCTGAATAACGTGATTACGATAGCGGCACGGAGCAGGGTGTTTATAGGGAAGTCCTTGGGGAAGGCCAGCGGCGCCAACGTCTGTGACATGAACAGAAGCGTTATCAGAGGCACACCCCGGAAGACTTCTATGAACACAACGCACAACACCTTAACCACGGGAAGCCTGCTCCGCCGCCCCAGTGCCAGGGCGATGCCTATTGGGAAACTCACTACGATGCCCCCAACGGCCAGAATCAGGTTCAGCATCAGCCCGCCCCAGTAAATCACCTGCACAGGGCCAAGGCCGGGAATCCCCTCGATTCCCCGCAGCAGCAATAGCCCGACGACGAACACCACCGCCCCTGTAACCATCGCCCACTTCATCGTGCCCAGCGGCGTGTAACGGGCAATCAACCACCCAAGTCCCACGGCGGGCAGGTTGGCAACCAGCAGCAGGCGCACGTCGAGGCCCATACTCTCCATGCTGTAGGGAAGCAGCGCGAACAACGCCAGGACCACTGCGACCGCTATTGCTAGGCGTTTCACCAGGCCGCTGCCCGCGATTCCCCAACCCATCCCCAGCAAAACGGTCACAAGAAGCAGCGCAGCCTGCGGCCTCCAGAAGCAGTTCAGGCTCGGACAGGCGATCTCATTGTTGTACTGTCCAATGATCAGCCGCCCGCCCAACGTCCCTATGACTGTCCAGTCAGCGTCGAACAATACCCAACTAACGGCGTACCATAAGGCCAGGACAACGATGGCGCCCGCCGCAACGGTCAGAACGGCATTGAACTTGGAGTTGAACAGATTGGCGTAGGCCCAACCTATCGCACCTCTCTCCAAGCGCGGCGGTGGAAGGGACTGCCCCAACTCTACTTCAAGGTTCGTCGACATAGTCAGCGCTTTTGGTCATCCATCACTTCATCTCAATAGCGTAGGGTGCGGTTGTACAGGTTTCCTATGAGAGAGTAGGTCAGGCTCATGGCGAGATAGGCCGCCATGATAATTATGAATATGGAGATGGCCGGAGCGGTCTGCGTCATGGTCTTGGCCACGTTGGTGAGATCCGACCAGCCAATTGCGCCGGCTAGGCTGCTGTTCTTAGTCAGGTTGAGCCATTGGCTGATAAGCGGGGGCACTATCACCGGCAGGGCTTGAGGAAACGTCACGTGGCGCAGCGTCTTGCTCCCCGACAGACCGATCGACCGGCCGGCTTCGGTCTGACCCCGTCCCACAGACTGCACCCCCGCACGCACGATCTCGGCAATGAAGGAGGACGTATAGACCACCAGACCGACCAGCAGTGCTATCAACCCTGCAGGTATGGTGAACCCTCCAGATATGCGCCCGAAGGCGCCTTGCGCCGACGGGTCCGAGACTCCGAACGGAACGCTGTCAGACACTAAGTAGACGACCAGCCAACCGAGAGCGCCGATGACCAAGGCGGCGTCGATCCCCAGAAGCAAGGGATAGGACGTAAATCCCGTACGGGCCTCATACGAGGCCTGCCAACGGTGGACCGCCAGTCCGGCCAGGACGCCAACGACCGCAACGCCAAGCCAGCCCAATGCGGCGACATAGCCGCTGGGATCGGCCATGGGAATCGAAATTCCGGCGTTGTTGATGAACAACCGGTCTCCGATGACGTACCCTTCAGTTACCCTCGGAAGAGTGAGCACAATGTAGAACCAGAAGATGAGCTGCACCAGCAGCGGGACGTTCCGAAAGAACTCGATGTAGGTCAGAGCGGCCTTCGAGACAATCCAGTTGCTCGACATCCGGGCAACCCCCACGACGATCCCCAACAGGGTCGCCAGAATCACTCCGACGACCGAGGCAATCAGGGTGTTGGTCGCTGCCACCCCTAGGGCGTACAGGTAGGAGTCCGACGGCTCGTAGGGCAGGAAGTGGTGGCCGATGTCCGCCGGGTACCCACGGTCCAGGAAACCGAATCCGTGGGGGATTTCCCGTTCCTGTACGGCGGCGCCAATGTTGGCGAAGAACCAGACCACCAGCGCCACCACCAAGACCCCCGACACGATCTGAGTGGCCCACTGGATGACCTGGGCGTGTCTCCAGACCGGTATGCCCTGATAAGTTAACCTACGGGGCGTTGACGCCATAGCTGCCTACTGACTGACCGCATCGAACTTCGCCTGATTGTACCCTATCCAAATGCGGTTGACGCTTTGTCCGCCGCCTTCAAAAAGCAGGCGGTCAGCGTAACGCTGACCGCCCCTTTTGTAATTGGCCGCCTATGTTCGGTCCGTCAGCCAGCCCCTGGTCGGCCAGGGCGCAGAGTTACCGTAGAGGCGCCGCATAGATCTGCCCGCCCTTCGGACAGTCGGTGCACCGCGCGTCGGCCCACAGAGCGTTCCGCCCGTTCTCGCGGGGCAGATCGATCCCGCCGGGACCGAGGTTACGGTCGTAGATCTCACCGTAGTTTCCGACGGCCCCGACAACGTCCTGGGCCACGGTTTGGCTGAGTCCCAGGCTCTCCTGGCCGAACGAATCCACATGGCCGAATAGGCGGTCAACCTTGGTGTCGCCGGTCTCGGCGGCGGGCACGTTGCCGGAAGTGACGCCATAGGCCTCAGAGTAGATGAGGATTCCCATCACCGTCTTCACTATGTCGAACCAATTGTCGTCGCCGTGGGGGACCACGGGGCCGAGAGGCTCTTCGGAGATTGTCTCCGGCAGGATGACGTGGGCTCCGGGGTCCTGGAAGCCGCTACCGATGGCGGCAAGCTGAGACCGGTCGTTGGTAAAGGCGTCACACTGACCTTCCTCATAGGCTGCAACCACGGCGGGGGTGTTCTCAAACGGCACCGAGGAGATGTCAAGGTCATTCTGGCTGGAGTAGTCCTGCAGGTTCAACTCTGTGGTAGTGCCCAGGGTAACGCAGACCGAGGCGCCGCTCAGGTCCAGAGCGCTTTTCACGCCGCTGTCCTTCCGGACCATGAATCCCTGGCCATCGTAGAACATGGTCTGCACGTAGTTGCCCCACTGCGCGTCGCGGGAGGTGGTCCACGTAACGGTGCGCACCAACAGGTCGACCTCGCCTGACTGAATCGTCGGCCCGCGCTCGGCGGCAGTAATTAAGCGAATCTCTATCGCTTTAGGGTCGCCCAGCACAGCCGTCGCCACTGCGCGGCATAGGTCGATGTCGAAGCCCACGTTGTTTCCCGCAGCGTCAAGACCGCCATACCCGGGCACGTCGTTGCGGCTGGCGCAGATTAGCTTCCCACGCTCTTTCACGGTGTCTAGTCGGCTGGTCGTCTCCGTTTCCCCTCCACACGCGGTCAGCGCCAGCAGCGCCGTCGCCAAAGCGCCAAGAACCGCCAATGTCCAAAGCCTCATACCAGTCCTCCGGTGAGATTGATTCCACATGAAACTTTACATACACCGACAGGCGGAAGTCAATTTGTAATGGGGTGAATTTTTGCCTGCCTCGGCGGACTACGCCGTCGTGAGATGATCCCTATGGCCGATGGAAGCCACTCTTGCTACGGAATTCGGTTCCCTGGGGGAATCCTCAAACTGAGCGCCGAGTCTGGGATTTAGGGAGCGGACCGCTCCTTAATCGAATGCTCAACCCATGCCGTTGAAGCCGACGATCACCTCATCCCCGTCGATGATAACGGGTGTGATTCTCTCTCCGGCCAGCCGCTCCACCTCGTCCCCCGCTCCGGGTATAGTGGCTACGTCGATCTCCTGGAACTCGATGCCCCTCTTCAGAAAGTCGGCCCTGGCCTCGTCCGAGTAGCCGCAATCAGGGTGGGTGTAGATGATGATCGTCCCTGTCTTTTCCTGAGCCAAACGGCTCCTCCTTGAGGTTTTTTTGAACGTGCGCCCCCAGCGGGCTTCATTATACGATATAAGCCGCAGGGGTGGGCCGCCGACCCCCTGCCGTCAACTTCAAGGCGACCTTTAACCGGCGTTCTCTTGATCGTAGACGTTCTCCTCGGAGCCGGAGTCGCGTTTTTCGGCCAAATGCTGCCGCAACCGGATGCGCACCAATCTCAGCTCTTCCCAGGAGAACTCTTCACCCAATATTTCCCGGACAGGACCCAGCCGGTCCAGGCTGCCTGCCTGTCGAAACCCGGACTCGATTTTGGCGGACCGCTCCGGCGGCGGCGCCAAATGCCCGATGTCCAGGTCCTCCCCGGCTTGGGCCAGGCGTTCTATGTGACTGAGTATCGTGCCCACTGTGAACCCCCGGCGTTCCGCTATCCGGTGTAGTGGCAGTCCTTCCATGACCAGCTTCTTGGTCAAGTCAAGCGAAAACCCTCCGTGCCGCGGCCCGGAGCTTCTCTCCGCCCGGCGCGGAGGGGCGGTCCGCTCTGCGATTCCCCGTTCCTCGGCATAACTGCGTATGACGGACAGGACCCTGTCGCCGTACCGGTTGAGCTTTTCTGAACCGATTCCCGCTATGCGGGACAGGCTGTCCACGCTTTGGGGGAAATAGTAGGCCAACTGGTGAAGCGTTCTATCGCCGAACACCATGTATGGAGGGATCCCGGACGCGTCGGCCATGGACTTCCTCAGCGTACGCAGTTCCTCGAAAAGCTCTCTGTCGTAGTCAAGGTCCTTGTCGTCGTCAGGAGCGCCGACTCCAAGGCCGGACTTCATAGGCCGCGGCAACGACAGACGCTCCTTCCGTTTGATGAAAGCCCAGCCGTCCGGGCTGACGGACAGCGTCGGGTATTGGCCGCCGTCTCTAACCAGAAGCCCCTTTTCGATCAGGAGACCGGTTATGCGTCTAAGCTCCTCCTGGCTCATGCCCTTTGCGACGCCGAACACACTCAGTTTGTCGTGTCCGAGCTCCTGCACACGTTTGGTCCTGGCGCCCCGGAGCGCCTCGCTGACATGACTCAAGCCGAACCGTTCGCCTGTACGCACCACCGCCGAGAGGATTTTCTGGGCGATTTCAGTGGCGTCGAAGTCCTCTCGGGGCGTGAGGCAAACGTCGCATCCCCCGCAGTTCTCCTCCGCCCGTTCCTCTCCGAAATACTCCAGCAAATGTTTGCGCCGGCAACTCTGAAGCTCGCAGAACTCGATTAGCTTGTCCAGCTTTTGCCGTGCGCTCCGTTTCTGGGCGGGGTCCTCGATCTGGTTCAGGAAGTAGTCCCGTTTGGCCTTATCTCCGTAAGAGTAGAAAAGTACGCAGTCGCTGGGGAGGTCGTCGCGTCCGGCGCGGCCCGTCTCCTGGTAGTAGGTCTCGATGGACTTGGGAAGGTCATAATGGACCACGAGCCGAATGTCGGGCTTGTCGACGCCCATGCCAAAGGCAATGGTCGCCACTATGATGGGCACGCGGTCGTGTATGAACTTTTCATGTGTGCCGTGCCGGACGGCGTCATCAAGCCCGGCATGGTATGGCAGAGCTTCGATGCCATTCGCTCGCAGTTTGGCCGCGACGGCTTCCGTATCCTTGCGGGTGGAGCAGTACACGATCGCGGACTCGTTCCGACGCTTTTCGAGCAGGGCCAGCAGTGTGCTAAAAGCGTTTGTCTTGGGTTCCACCCGGTAGGTCAGATTGGCGCGGTTGAAGCTGGAAACGAAACGCCGCCCCCGCTCAAGCCCCAGTTGGTCGATGATGTCCCGCCTCACCTGATCCGTTGCCGTGGCCGTCAATGCGATCACCGGGGTTTCGGGGAAGTCCTGCCGCAGGGCCTTCAAGTTCCGGTAGTCCGGGCGGAAGTCATGTCCCCATTCGGAAATGCAATGGGCCTCGTCGACGGCAATGAGGCTCAGGTCAAGGGTGTTCAAAAAACGCCTGAACCCCGGGAGCGCCAGCCGTTCGGGTGCCACGTAGAGAATCTTGATCTGTCCGTTGGCGGCTCCGGCCTGCACTTGGGAGATCTCCCCAGTCGATAGAGCGCTGTTGATGAACGCTGCGCTGATTCCGTTGGCCTTGAGGGAGTCCACCTGGTCTTTCATCAACGCTATGAGCGGAGACACCACCAGGGTGAGCCCGTCGAGGCATAAAGCCGGAAGTTGGTAGCATAGGGACTTTCCTCCCCCCGTAGGCATGAGCGCCAGAGAATCACCCCGCGACAGCACGTGGGTGATTATCTCCTCTTGCAGAGGGCGGAACCCGTCGTAGCCGAAGCGCCCCTTGAGAAGCTCAAGCAATTCGCTGCGTTCAGGCGGCTCGGAACTTCGCCGGGACGGCGTAGTCAGGGTTTTCATCAGGGAGATAATACAGGCCCGAAATGAGAAATTCCACCGTGGGCTGTCACCATGCAGGCGGGAAGCGGGAACCTTGACATCGGGATGGGGGGACGCAGCTTGGCGCCTCTCACCTACCCGTTACAGCCTTAGCCGCCGGAGACGCAGGGAGTTGGTGAGCACGGTCACCGAGCTAAAAGCCATCGCCAACGCCGCAAGGACCGGGTTCAAGAAGCCCTGCTCTCCGAAGAAGAAGCCCAACCCGCCGGGCGCTCCCCCCAGACTGCTGAAGACAGGGTAGAGGACGCCGGCGGCGACGGGAATAAGGGCGATGTTGTAGAAGAAGGCCCAAAACAGATTTTGCTTTATGGTCCGCATGGTCTTGCGGCTTAGGGTGAATGCGGCAAGGGCCCCTCGCAGGTCGCCGCGCACCAGGGTGATGTCGGCGGACTCCATAGCCACGTCGGTCCCTGTCCCCATGGCTATGCCAACGTCGGCCTGGGCCAGAGCCGGAGCGTCGTTGACGCCGTCCCCCACCATCGCCACGACGCGGCCTCCAGCCTGGAAGTCTTTCACTACCTGTACCTTGTTCTCGGGCAGGACTTCCGAAACAGCTCCGTCCAGACCTAGTCCTCCAGCCACCGCATTGGCGGTCCCGGCGGCGTCTCCCGTCACCATGTACACTTCCATGCCTTGCCTACGCAGGCCCGCAACCGCCTCAGCCGCCTCGGGCTTGAGTTCATCGGCCACAGCCAGGACTCCAAGGACCTCGCCGCCGGCGCCCACGAAAACCGGCGTCTTCCCCTCCCGGGCCAACTCATCCGCGGAGGCCTCCAGCCCGCCCAGACCGAGACCGACCGACTTCATGTAGGTCCCGCTGCCTAGATGCACAACCGCGCCGTTGACCCTGCTCACTATCCCTTCTCCGGGGACTGCATCGAAGGTTTCCCCTGCGGCTATCGGGACCCCCCTGCCCTTGGCCTCCCTTATGATCGCCTCCGCCAGAGGGTGCTCCGAGCCTAACTCGGCGGAGGCCGCCAAACTCAGCAGCGTCTCCTCCCCTTTAGTCCCTGCCCGGGCAACTACGTCGGTCACCGAGGGGCGGCCTACAGTCAGAGTTCCCGTTTTGTCCAACAACACCACGTCTACGCGGTGAGCCTTTTCCAGGGCCTCGGCGTTGCGCACCAGAACCCCCGCTTCGGACCCCTTTCCTGACCCCACCATTATGGCTGTGGGCGTGGCCAACCCCAGGGCGCATGGACAGGCGATGATCATCACCGCCACCATGACCAGCACGGCGTAAGTCAATGCAGGGTCCGGCCCAAACGTCAGCCACACAAGGAACGACACGACGCTGACCGCCAGCACACCCGGTACGAAGAAAGCCGCCACCCGGTCCGCAAGCCTCTGGATGGGCGCACGGGAACCCTGGGCTTCTTCAACCATGCGGATGATTTGCGACAGCATGGTGTCCCGTCCGACCTTCCCGGCGACGAACGTGAAGAAGCCGGCGCTGTTTATGGTCCCTCCGTAGACCTGCGCCCCCGCCGTCTTCTCGACGGGCATGCTCTCGCCGGTGAGCATTGATTCATCCACACTGGAATAGCCCTGGACCACCTCTCCGTCGACGGGCAGCTTCTCTCCCGGGCGTATCACCACCGCATCTCCGGGGTTGATCCGGTCCACCGCGGTCTCAACCTCATGGCCGTCCCGCAGGACCTGGGCGGTCCTGGGCCGCAATGACATGAGGCGGCTGATGGCCTCCGACGTCCGAACCTTGGCTCGCGTCTCAAGGAGTCTGCCCAGCAGCACCAACGCGATGATAATCGCCGCCGTATCAAAGTAGACCTGACGCTCGACTCCGGCGACAGAAATGGCGTCGGCGGAAAAAGTATGTATGAGGACGGAGGCCACGCTGTAGAAATATGCCGTCCCGGTCCCAAAGGCAATCAGTGTGTACATATTAGCCACGCCACGCCTGAGGGCGTGGACGCCCGACGTATGAAAGGGCCAACCCGCCCAGAAGAGCACGGGAGTGGCCACAGCCCACAACAGGTAGGGATAGAATCCCATGTCCATCAGCGGGCCGACCCAGGGGAAGCCGTGGAAGCTGCCCAGGAATAGAAGGGCCGCCACTGGGCCTGCGAACGCCAACCGCCGGCGCAGGTCCGCCATCTCTTCAGTCCGGGCCAGGCGCGTTAAAGAGGCCGATTCACCCGATAGGTCGTCTTCAGCCGGAGTCTCCGCATCCAAACTCCATCCCACTCCGGCCAACGCCGTGCGGAAGTCCTCCAACGCTGCCACGCCGGAGATGCACCGGACTATGGCTGTCCGAGCCCCCTGATTTACGTCGGATGGCACAACGGCCGATACGACTCCGGAAATCTTGGACAGGGCGCCTTCAACCTCGGACTCCCACCCTGCATAGGCCGTTCCAGTGATGTTGAGGTCCCGACTCTCAACGGGCGCCGAGTACCCGGCCATTTCAACCGCCCGCAATATGGCTGCAGCATCGACGTGATCATCGCCGGTCTCGACGGTTGCTTTCTCGGTGGCCAGGTTGACGGAGGCGTAGCTTACCCCCTGCACCCGCTTCAGAGCGTTCTCCACCGTGGAGACGCATCCGGCGCAGGTCATCCCGTCAATGGGCAGGGTGATGCGGTTTGATGACGCCAACCTGACTGCTTACCCCGTCTTCCAATTTACCCGCAGCCGTGCGTGGAAGTCAATGAAATAGGCGCGTCCAGGCTTCCCAAGCCGCCCGCGACAACAAAGCTGTCGGGCTATCCTTCGTTGAGGGTCCCCCATAGCACCGGAGCCGCCCCGTCGGAGGACGACGTCTGCGTCGATGTCCGATGCGTGACCAATATGTCTTGGAAGTTCGCCATGGGCTTTTCGGGCGCAATCGTCAGGATTCCCCAGCCTGTTTCGTCCACGGCAAGGCTTCCCATCCGGTATTGGCGGTCGTCCGACCTGAGCCAAACGTCGTACTGGCCGCCGGGTGCGGGAGGAGTCAAGCCGAAGGCCATAAGTATCCCGACGCCGTCTTGATGGGACACCAGGAGCAGCGCCTTTGCCGACGGCGACTCTTGGGCCACAGTCAGGGACACAACTTCGCTGTGGGGGTCCGCCATAGCATAGCTGATAAAGCGTTGTTCCTCAGTCATCTCCACCAGCTTGTCATCCATGTCGCCCATCTCATCTATGCGGGCGGTGAGTTGACCGTTCTCCCGCTCCAGGCCCCCAATCTTGTTCGACATCCCTATGGCGACGCCTATGAAAGCCGCCAAGGCCACAATCATCACCGAGGCTGCGGCGCCAAGGGCGATATAGCCGAAGGAAAATCGTTGTGCGAAAGCGCCCGCCGGCTCCGCCTCGCGACGCGGCGGCGACGGGATGCGGGCCAGTAGACGACTCTTCAACCGGTCCGGCGGCGCCGAGAGCACGGCGGCCTGCGACAACAAAGTCACAGACTCGACCTGGTCTCGCAACGCGGCCGTGCATGACAGACAGGAGTCCAGGTGCTCCTCGACTCCGGCGGCTTCCGCCGCGTCCAGAGCGTTCAGAGCATAACCCGGCAGCAGTTCCTCTACGTGGCGGCTGCAGTCCATCTCAAGTTCGCCCTAAGCAGGCTCGTCTTCTCCTTGTTGCATGGCTGCTCTCAGTTTCTGAATTCCCAGCCTTGCCCTGGTCTTAACCGTTCCCAATGGCTCTCCCAGCTTGTTTGCTATCTCCGACTGGGAATAACCTTCGAAATAGGCCATCACCAGCACCCGGCGTTGTTCCTCCGGGAGCCTCCCCAAGACCTCCAGAATCTCGTCCCTGTCAATGTTGCGGTGCGCCGCTTCCTCCGTGCTGTCCCCGTCGGTCGGATGGAGGTCCAGCAGCTCGTGGGGCGCCGAGTCGGAAGATTGAAGCCTCCTTTTACGAGACTTGATGACGTCGATTACCCGGTGGTGGGCTACACTCATGAACCACGCCTTGGGAGGGCCCCTGTCGGGGTTGTAGCTCCCCGCCTTCAACCATAGGTTCAGAAAGATGTCCTGCGTCGCCTCCTCAGCCAGAGACTGGTCCCTGAGCATGTACCTGGCCAGCGAGAAGACCGGCTGTGCATAGCGGTTATAGAAGACCTCCAGAGCGTCCTTCTCGCCGTTGGCGATCAGGGTTATGAGCTGCTCGTCCCTGAGGTCGTCGTAGCTAAGCACCTGCGCCTCTTAAACCTGGAGACGCCGGCCTCGTGCGCTGGTTAATACGCACCAGACAGCTCTCTGGATTCGCCGATGGTCCGGAAGGCAAGACTGCACCCACGTCTAACGATATGGTCCAGTATATCGCCCACGCCGACAGACTGTATAGCTTCGCGCGGTGAGCAAAGCCACAAGGGGTCAATAGCCTGCAGTCCGGGAGAATCTCGGTCTTGAGACCTTTGCACAACCCCCTCTCCCTCCGAGAGAGGGTTGGGGTGAGGGCGTCTCCCAGCTTCAGGGGAGGCCCTGGATACCGGCTTTCGCCGGTATGACGAAAGTAATGCAAAGGTCTCTTGACGAGGGAAAATTGAGATGGGGGTGAACGGGGCTGTGCGCGGGGAACGCCGAAGGGTTACACAAAGCTCTCGTCCCGTCGGAGGGAGAGCCGCCGGTTAGGGACCCGCCGTGATGAGCTCCCGAATGCCGTTGAAGGTGGCTGGGCCGATGCCCTTCACGTCCATCGCTTCCTGGATGTCGGTGAAGGGCCCGTTGAGCTCCCGGTGGCTGATGATAGCGCCAGCTTTGACGTCCCCTATGCCCGGCAGCTCTTTCAGCTCATCCACAGAAGCTGTGTTCAGGTCTATGAGTCCGGCCCGATTGTCCTCCTCGCCGTCGGGCCCGTCCGAGGCGGGCCTGCACTCTTCCGCTGCATCGGGGAAGTGGTAGCGTCCTTCGTCTTTCACCCTCAGGGCCAGGTTGACGCAGTCCAAGTCGGCGCCCTCGGCGGGACCTCCGGCTGCTTCAAGGGCATCTTCCACACGGTCGCCGGGCGCCAACGCATAGACCCCGGGCGACGTCACCGAACCGCTTACGTAAACCTTGAGTTCAGGCGTTGGGGTCAAGGTCGGCAGGGCGATCTCTACAGCGCCGTCGGAGGAGTTGTTCTGGACGACGACCAGGGCGATTCCGCCCGATAGGGCCGCTATCGCTGCGACAGCCAGGAAAATGACCAGGACTGTGTTGTAGGAGAGTTTCGACATTGGTCCCCGTTGCTTAGACTCCACGTTGCTTAAACTTAACGATGCTGATTATAATTACCCAGCCGCTCAGCTTTATACAGTCTGCGGTCCAGCTTACGACGGGAGGTGACCCGGTGAGCCCCACCCCTACGGCCTTTCTACGAGGAGAATACATGCCCCTGGAAGAGGCCAAAGTGGGCATAATGACCCATGCTCTACACTACGGCACGGGTGTATTCGAAGGCGTGCGGGGCAACTGGAACGCCGAGGCGGAGACGATATACATATTCAGGCTCAGGGAGCACTACGCGCGTATGCTCCGGGGCTGCAAGATGATGATGTTGGACATCCCCTATTCCCTGGACGACCTGTGCGACATCACGGTGGAGCTGGTGGAACGCTGCGGCCATGCCGAGGACCTGTACATACGCCCGCTTGCCTACAAGGCCGAGGAGCGGGTGGCCAATCTCAAGCTCCAGGACCTGTCCAGTGACTTTTGTCTCGTGGCAGTGCCTTTTGGCAGCTATCTGGGCACCGACATACTGCGCTGCTGCACGTCCTCGTGGCGCAGGGTGGACGACCCCATGATCCCGGCCCGTTTCAAGATTTCCGGAATCTACGTAAACAGCATCCTTGCCAAGACCGAAGCCACGCTGGCGGGATTTGATGAAGCCATCCTTCTGAACCAGGATGGACACGTGTGCGAAGGCTCCGGCGAAAACATCTTTCTGGTCATGGACGGAAAGCTGTATACGCCGCCCATCGAAGAGAACGTGCTGCCCGGCATCACCCGGGACACCATAATCCAGCTGGCACAGGGAGACCTCGGACTGAGCGTAATAGAGGCCAAAATAGACCGCAGCCAAATGTACATTGCCGATGAGGTCTTCCTTACCGGCACAGCCGCCCACCTGACTCCCGTCGTTGAGATAGACAACCGTAAGATAGCGGACGGCGAACCCGGCCCCATCTCGAGAAATCTCCAGCAGCTTTACTTCGACGTAGTCGTTGGGAAAAATCCGAAATACATTCAGTGGTGCACGCCCGCCAACCCCAAAGCCGTCAGGGTTTAGGCGCCCTTGTGTCCCACTCAGAATGCCCCAGTGAGGCAACAATAAGTTGGACTGGCTGAATCCGCCTTGGGTCATATCAGTGGCAATAGCCTACTTGCTGGGCTCAGTACCCTTTGCCTATTTGGCCGGAAGGCTGGTCAAGGGGCAGGACATCCGCCGGCGAGGGGACCGGAACCCCGGAGCCAATAACGCCTACCGCATGATTGGACCAAGATCGGGCGTGGCGGTGGCGGCTTTGGACGTAGCCAAGGGGGCCGGGGCTGTTCTGATAGCTAAAGCGATAGCCGGCACGACGGGCGCAGAAATGGCCGCCGGGCTGGCGGCCGTGATAGGCCACAACTGGCCGGTCTTCCTCAAGCTAAGAGGTGGAAGAGGCGCCGCCAGCGGTGTGGGAGTCTTTCTGGCCTTGGTCCCGGTTGTAGCCATGCCTCTCAGCATTGTTGCCTTCATCATGCTCAGGCTGCTGAAAAGCGCCACCGCGGCCCTGGCGATTATCATGGTCCCCATGGCGGCGCTGGTCTGGATCTATTACCAGCAACCCATGTTGACCGCCTACTCTGTTGCGCTGCCGGTGATAATCGGACTGCGCCACTACCAAACCACACGCAACCAGCCTTCCAGTCAACCTAACCTCACCCCGGACAACATGCCCGAGAACATGATTGAAGGGGAACACATCCAGTCCGGTTGACCCTGCCTATGCCGGGCCCCTTTGCCCTAGACTTCTTCATCCTGGCGTTCCTCATATCGCTTGGGACGCTCCAGATGGCAGCCGCGTACCGCTCCTTCCGGGGGCTGCTTTTCGTGCCGAGCAGGACGGCGGCGTTTTTGTTGGGTCTGGCTGTCATGTCCGCCGCCTTCATCTGGTTCTACATGGCCGAGCCTCGCAACATTTCGGACATCGAGGGCGGGATTGACGGCAACCAGTCGTCGGCCCTCTTTGCCGGAGGAGCCGGCGCCGCCGTTCTGACAACCCTGCTGCTGTCGTCTCTCGTGAACCTGTCATTGGGCCGAAATGCGGGGGGCCGTAACGCGGGGGGCCGTAACCAAGACCCCTATCCTCCAGGCCTGGAAGCCCTGAAACACACCAACTACATGCGCGCTTTCAAGGCGGCCCTCAGGAGCGTATGGGGCCGCTAATAAAGGTCGATGAGTCAGTCGTCCTGTGGCTCAACGGACTGGCCGAGGACGCCCCTGCGCTGGGAAACGCAGTGGAGCTTCTCGTAGGAGACCACTTCATACCGGCGCTTATATCCCTGCTTATGCTGGCGTCGTGGTTCATCGAGGGCGACCAGGTAAGGCGGGAGAAGACGCAGAAAGCGGTCCTGGCCGCTATGGCCGCCATGGGATTGGCCAGCTTTGTCGTCCTCATGTTGAACATCCCCTACTTCAGGGACAGGCCGTTTGTCGACCATGACCTGGTCCTGCTCTTCTACCAGCCCACCGACTCTTCCTTTCCGGCCCACCCTGCGGCAGTCGGGTTTTCGATGGCAACCGCCGTGTGGCAAGGACACCGGAAAACGGGCGCCGTTATATACGGGCTGGCCGCCGTCTGGGGGCTTTCTCGAGTAGCCGCCGGGGTGTTCTACCCCACCGACATAATCGTCGGCGGGCTGATTGGAGTGGTCATGGGCTATTTGACGTGGCGGTGGTTTGGGCTTATGGAACCCTTGCCGACGTTAGTGGTCCGGACCGCTCGACGGTTCCACCTGGCATGAACCCCGGCCCCGCCAGCTTGCTCACATTCATCTTGTGCTCTAACATACATCCATAGATTCACACTCGCATGGGAGCCTTGGTCAATGACCGTAAAACAGGTGGAACTCAGGTACAGCCCGAAGGAGATCGACGACAAGTGGCAGCGCCGTTGGGAGCAAGACGGCCTGCATAAAGTCAACGACGACGACCCCAGGCCAAAGTGGTACGAGCTGACCATGTACCCCTACCCTTCAGGCGACCTGCACATCGGCCACTGGTACGTCATGGCGCCTTCCGACTGCCATGCCCGGTTCAGGCGCATGCAGGGCTACAACGTCCTCCACCCCATCGGCTTTGACGCTTTCGGACTGCCCGCCGAGAACGCTGCCATACAGAGGGGCATCCACCCCTTCACCTGGACCATGTCCAACATTGAGAAGATGCGCACACAGCTCCGTTCGATAGGGGCCGTCTACGACTGGGACCGCGAGGTCATCTGCTGCCTGCCCGAATACTACAAGTGGAACCAGTGGTTCTTCATCAAGCTATACGAAAACGGCCTCGCCTACAGGGGCCAGGCGCCGGTGGTCTGGTGCCCTTCATGCCAGACCGTCCTGGCCAACGAGCAGGTGGTCAACGGACGCTGCGAACGATGCGAGACTCCCATCACACGCCGGGACCTTGAACAATGGTTCTTCAAGATCACGGACTACGCCGATCAGCTTCTCGACTTCAGCGGCTTGGAAGAATGGCCGGAGAAGATTCTCACCATGCAGCGCAACTGGGTGGGAAGAAGTGAAGGAGTGGAGATAGGCTTCGACATCTCCCACCTGGGCGCCGACCAAGAGGAGATTCTCACGTTTACCACACGCATCGACACCATCTTCGGAGTCACGTTCCTCGTGCTGGCGCCTGAGCACCCGTTGGTGTCCCAACTGACGACTCCTGACAAGCGGGCCGAGGTGGAAGCTTACGTGGACGAAACCCACCGCCAGACGGAGATCGCCCGGCTGTCTGCCGAGAAGGAGAAGACGGGAGTCTTCCTGGGTTCCTACGCGGTAAACCGGGTCAATGGTGAAGAGGTCCCAATCTTCTCCGCCGACTATGCCCTGATGAGCTACGGCTCCGGCGCCGTCATGGGCGTGCCCGCCCATGACCAACGGGACTATGAGTTCGCCCTGAAATATCGGCTGCCCATCCGAGTGGTTGTCGCTCCTCCCGATTGGGACGGACAGGAACTGCCTGCGGCCTATGTGGATGAGGGAGTCATGGCGGCCTCGGGACAGTTCGACCGCATGCCCAGCGCTCAGGGCAAAGAGGCGATTGCCGACTACCTGGAGTCCCAGGGCTGGGGGAAGCGCGGCGTGTCATACCGAATCAGGGACTGGCTCATCTCCCGGCAGAGGTATTGGGGCACGCCCATCCCAGTGGTCTACTGCAAGAAGTGCGGCGCCGTAACCGTGCCAGAGAAGGACCTGCCGGTGCTTCTCCCGGAAGACGCCGAATTCAAGCCCACGGGCGAGTCGCCCCTGGCGTCCAACCACTCCTTCGTCAACACCGCGTGTCCCGAGTGCGGCGGTCCGGCCAGGCGGGAGACGGACACCATGGACACCTTCGTGGATTCCTCCTGGTACATGGAGCGTTTCACAAGCGCCAAGTATGACGAGGGTGCATTCGATCTCAAGGCGCTCAATGAGTGGATGCCCACGAAGCAGTACACGGGCGGCGCAGAGCACGCGGTCATGCACCTGCTCTACTCCCGGTTCTTCACCAAGGCCTTGCGCGATATGGGAATCATCGACTTCGACGAGCCCTTTCTCCGGCTCTACAACCAGGGGGTCATCCTGGGTGAAGACCGCGAGAAGATGAGCAAGAGCCGGGGGAACGTGGTCAATCCCGACGACTACGTAGGCACCCTGGGCGCAGACTCCGTGCGGTGTTTCCTCATGTTCCTGGGACCCTGGGACCAGGGAGGCCCCTGGAGTACGTCAGGAATCAACGGCGTCGCCCGGTGGCTCAACAGGGTATGGGAGCTTTGCCGCTGTGACGCCTCCGACCTGGACAGGTCGCCCACCGACCCCCAAGCCGTCAAGAACACGCTGCGGCTGCTTCACCAGACCATCAAGAAGTGCTGGAACGACCTGGACAAGTTCAAGTTCAACACGTCCATAGCGGCCCTGATGGAGCTTTCCAACGAGATGTCCCGCCGTTGGAACGCCGCCGACCTGGACTCGGACACCTGGCGCGAGTGCGTGGAGAAGTTCCTGCTGATGCTGGCGCCTTTCGCCCCCCACCTGGCCGAGGAGCTTTGGGAGCAGACGGGCCACGAATACAGCATCCACAACCGGCTTTTCCCCAAATGGGACGACGACCTGGCCGCCGACGAGGAGATCACGTTGGTCGTACAGGTCAACGGCAAGCTGCGCGACCGCCTGCAAGCGCCCGCAGACATAACCGAGGATGAAGCCAAGGAGAAGGCCCTGACCGCCCTCCGGCTAAGGAACCACCTGGCCGAGGGCCAAGAACCCCGCCGCGTCGTCTACGTCCCCGGCCGCCTGGTAAACGTCGTCCTGGGCTGACCGCCCCTCACGAAGGCCACCGTCCATAACCCGCCCGGGTTGTAGGGCGCCCCCGCCGTTCTCCCACCCCGCTCCCGTTGTATGGTAGGATTAGGCGCAAAATATGTCCCCCAAGGAGATGACCCATGAAAGGCAACACGGCCATCGCCAACATCCTTAAGCTGGAAAACACCGACTATCTATTCTGCTATCCCGCCAACCTACTCATCGAAGAAGCGGCCAAAGCAGACATCGAACCCATCATGTCCCGGACCGAGCGCACCACCGTCAACATGGCCGACGGATACAGCCGGATCAACAACGGCCGCCGGCTCGGAGTGGTCGTCACCCAGGCGGGTCCGGGGGCGGAAAACGCCGTCGGAGGCATCGCCCACGCCTACGCCGAATCGGTGCCCATCCTGGTCCTGCCCGGCGGAACGCCGCGAGGCTCTGCCGGCCAGCCCCCAGATTTCAGCGCCGTGGACAACTACCGGGGTGTGACCAAGTGGACCGCCCAAATCAACCAGGTCGAAAGAATCCCCGAGCTGATGCGGCGTGCGTACACCCAGCTGAAGTCCGGGCGCGGAGGCCCCGTGGCCTTGGAAGTCCCGCAGGACGTAGGAGCGGACGAGTTGGACGAAGCCGCCTTCGACTACAGGCCCGTCAGGGCCCTCAGGAGCATGGGAGATCCCGAGGACGTGGCCGCCGCTGCCCGCCACATCCTGTCGGCCAAGAGGCCCGTCATATTCGCCGGACAGGGTGTCCTCTGGGCGGAGGCGTCGGACGAATTGAAGGAGTTCGCCGAGCTGGTCAACTGCCCGGTCATGACCACCAACCCCGGCAAGAGCGCCTTCCCCGAAGACCACTCCCTCTCCATTGGCACGGCGGCCCGCACCATGACCAGGATGGCTAGGGTCTTCATGGAAAAGTCGGACCTCATATTCGGCGTGGGGGCGGGTTTCGCCTCCAACCTGGCCAACGCAACCGTCCCTTCCGGCAAGACCCTGATACAGTGCACCGTCGACGTAGCCGACCTGAACAAGCGGCTGCCGTTGGACCATGCGGTCGTAGGTGACGCCAAGCTGGTGCTGGGACAGCTCATCGAAGAGGTGAAGAAGCAGGCGGGGCCGGACGGCAAGAGAGGCGACGACTCGGTCGCCCAGGAGATAAAGCAGGTCAAGGACGAGTGGCTGGATGAGTGGATGCCCCGGCTTACGTCCAACGAGACGCCCATCAATCCCTACAGGATCATCTGGGACTTCATGCACACTGTGGACCGCACCAAGACCATCCTCACTCACGATTCCGGCCACCCCAGGGACCAGACCATACCCTTCTACGAGTCCATTGTCCCCAGGGGTTACATCGGGTGGGGCAACTCCAGCCAGCTGGGCTACTCCGTAGGGATCGCCATGGGGGTCAAGCTGGGGGCCAAGGACAAGACGGTGGCCACTATCATGGGAGACGCCGCCATTGGCATGGCCGGAATGGACATCGAGACGGCGGCAAGACACAAGATACCCATTCTCATCATAGTGCTGAACAACCACGTCCTCTCGGGCTACTCGGCCAACTACCCGGTGGCCGCCGAGAAGTACGCGTTCACCAACCTCTATGGCCAGTACGCCGACGTGGCCAAAGCCCTGGGCGCATACAGTGAGCGAATCGAGGACCCCGGCGAAATCGTGCCTGCCATCAAGAGGGCCCAAGCGGCGATGGACGCAGGCCAGCCCGCGCTGCTGGAGTTCATGACCAAGGAGGAGAACACCCTTTCCCACCACACGAGGTGAACGGGCGACGCCGGGATCCCTCTGCCGCTATGCCGTCCCAACGAACCAACGTAGAAACTGTTCGTGAGGAAGCGGTTAACACCCTTCTCGCCCAGACGCTCCGCGAGCACGGACTGTCCGCAAGAGCGGAGCGACGGAGCCAGCAAGGGACGCCCGACGTGCGTGTGGAGTTGCGAAGCGCCGATCAGGTCCTGTTGGAATGTAAATGGGAAGGGTCAGCCAGCCTCCTCCAAGAACAACTGGCCGAGCGTCTGCAAGAAATTCCGGAAGCCCTTGGGATGTTTGGAGTCCTCTACCCAGACAGGCTTCGACGCTACGAGAACACTAAAGACGCGCTTGAGGCCGCCGACGACCTCCAATGGTGGCTGCACGGCTCTCGGGGCGTAATTTCGCCGGAACTTCGCATACGGACAGGGTCCGTAGCCGAGCTTGCCGATCATCTGCGCGCCCTTCCCTTGGAACTGGAGGGCATGGACCGGGTGGCGGCCGCCGCCGGGGTCGTAGGTTATGCCGTTGAAAAGGCAGCCCAAGCAATTGCGGAACACGCCAGAATCTCTTATCGCATTGCCGACATTATCGCCAGCACAGACCAGGAAAAGAATCGCCAAGCTGCGCTTAGGATAGGGTGCTTGGTCCTCTTCAACGCCATCGCCTTCCAAGACCGTCTAGCCGCCGCCAACCACAACGCGCCCACTGTCGATGAAGCCCGCAGGCAGGGCGTCCCAGGGCTACGCGACGCCTGGCTGCATATTTGTGGCACGATCGATTACGTGCCGGTCTTCGAGCTTGCGGCAAACATCCTCGACGTGCTTGGTGATGGTCCTCCTGAGTTGCATACATCGGTCATAGCTCCTCTAGTCAAGGCAATGAAGGACACCCGGCAGTTGGAGGGGCACGACCTGTCGGGGCGGCTATTCCACACCCTGCTGACCGACGCCAAGTTCACCGGCGCCTACTACACGTCAGTTCCTGCGGCCACTCTGCTGTCCCGGCTGGTGTTCCACGACTGGCCGCCCACCGTTGACTGGAGTGACCACGAATTCCCCGCCTCCCTCAACGTGGCGGACCTGGCCTGCGGCACCGGGACCCTGCTGATGGCCGTGGCTTCTGAAGTGGAGCGTCTCCATGCCGACGCCGGCGGGCGCAACGCGGCAGAGCTGCACAAGGCGATGGTGGAACAGGCGCTGCACGGCTACGACGTGCAGCTTTCCGCCGTGCATTTCGCCGCCACCAGCCTGGCAATGCTCAACCCGAACATACAGTTCAACCACATGAATCTCTACGTCATGCCGCTAGGAGCGGAAGGTTCGAACGTGTCTCTGGGCTCGTTGGACTTCCTGGGCGAGGAAGAGGTTCCAGTCCAATTCGCGCTGTCCAGTGAAGGCATGGGAGCGAGCCCACGGAGCGCCGAACGGGTGTCAGGGGGCGGATCTCGGGGTGTAGAAGAAGGGATCACAGCCAAGCTTCCGGACCTTGACCTTGCGATTATGAACCCGCCGTTCACCCGGTCCGTGGGCGGCAACCTTCTGTTCGGCAGCCTGCCTTCAGCGGACCGCCGTAAGCTTCAGGACGAGTTGTCCCGCCGCCTGAAGTCGCGGCAGGCATCCGCCACCGCTGGGCTTGGCGCCGCCTTTGTCGTGGCGGCCTCACCCAAGCTGCGGCCCGGTGAGGGACGACTGGCGCTGGTGCTGCCCGCCACTGTATGCACCGGCCCATCGTGGGAGCAGACCCGCTCCCTCATCGAGAACGACTTTACCCTCGACATGGTCATCACGTCCCACGACCCGCTGCGCTGGAACTTCTCCGACAGCACGGACTTGTCCGAGGCGTTGCTGATCGCCACCCGACGTCCTGAGACCAGCGACACCGTTGAACACCGAACTATCTTCGTCAATCTCTGGCAGAACCCGGACGGCGTGTTGGACGCCCACCGGATGGCGCAAGCCGTCACATCGACGGCGCCGGCGAAACTAGAGGAGACGGGTACGGCGCTGCTGGAAGTTGACGGCCAACACGTCGGCGAGATAGTTTCCATCCCAGAGTCCAAATTCGCCGGAAAGAAATGGCCTGGTGTGCAATTCGCCCGGGCCGACCTGATTCGCAGCGCCCTCAGGCTGCTGGACGACGGTGAAGTGTGGGTCCCAGGGGAGGGAGGCGCCGCCGACGTTCCGCTATGCCGGCTCGATGGACTCGGCCAAGTCGGCCCCGACAGGCGCCGGCTTGTTGATGGATTCGATAGGACCAGTTCTATAACGGCATATCCCCTCGTTGAGGGACACGACACTGAGCAGCGCAAGTCGCTAATTTGTTCTCCAGATGCCTATTTGTCGCCGTTGACGGAACCGAGGGGCGGACAACGGCCGGGTTATGGCAACCACCTTTGGCAAATGGCAGGCAGACTGCTCGTTGCCGAGCGGCTGAGGCTCAACACTGCCAGGGTCGTCGCCATGTGGTCCGAGGCGAGAGCGCTGTCCAACGTATGGTGGCCCATCCGAATTGAAGACGTGTCATTCGAGAAGGGACTGGCCGTCTGGCTGAATTCCAGCCTCGGCCTGTTGACGATTCTGGCCCAGCGGACCAGCACAGAGGGAGGCTGGGTCGCCATAAAGAAGGCCGACCTTGAAGAAGTGCCTGTCTTGGACTTGCGGCGTTTGTCCGAGTCGCAGCTTCAGGGGTTAGCAAACTTATTCGATTCGCTGGCGGAGGACGAATTCGAACGACTGCCTGGAATGGCCCATTGCCCGGCGAGGCGGTCGCTGGACGACGGAATCTCCCAAGTCCTGGGCCTGCCGGACCTGACCAACCTCCGCGGTCTCCTGGCCTCCGAACCGGTCGTGTCTAATCGGCGGTTGTGAGACCGTTTTGTGGACTGTACAGGCAACTACTGTGTCAGGTCGGTGTATGCAGACACCGGGGCTGGGTGTACATTTTATGGGTTGTACCGGGAGCGTTGCCTTGCCGCTTGGGCTATAATGCACGGGAGTATTGATGGCGACGATAGAAGAACGTGTCAGTTACCTTGAAGGCGCCTCTGGACAGTGGGCGACCAAGTCGGACCTTGCTGAGTTGAAGGCAGAGTTGAAAGGCGACATCAGCAGCGTCGTAAAATGGATGGCCATGTTTCAACTCGGCGGTTTGGCAGCCATAGCCGCCATCATGGGGTTCCTGGCCTAGAGAGACCCCGCGAAAGATGACCCGTCAGGACCAGGCGCTGAGGTCCTGGCCTGAGTACTGCCGCATGGTCATGCCCCCGTCGATGACCAGCATGTGGCCCGTGATGTAGTCGGCCTCGTCGGAGGAGAGGAAGACCACACCGTTGGCCTGGTCCAGAGGCTCGGCCACCCTGCCCAAGGGCACCGTTTTCTTGGTGTGTTCGTCTATCTTGGGGCTTTGCAGCCTGGGGTCGATGTTGGTGCGAGTCCCTCCCGGAGCAATGCAGTTGACGTTTATGCCGTGCTTGGCCAGGTCAGCCGCCGCCGCGCGGGTCAGCATGTACACTCCGCCCTTGGACGCAGCGTAAGCGGCCTGGTCCTCCGAGATGACCATGGAGTTGACCGAGGCGGTGTTGACGATCTTCCCCTTCTTGCCCCGGCTCACCATGTGCCTGGCCGCCGCCTGAATTCCCAGGAAGACGCCCTTCAGGTTCACCGCAATCATACGGTCCCATTCCTCTTCGGTCTGGTCCAACACCGAGGCCCAGCTGGCCACGCCCGCGTTGTTGACCATGATGTCCAGTCCGCCGTAGGTCTCCACGGCGACCGCCACCAAGCCTTCCACGTCGGCTTTCTTGGAGACGTCAGCCCCCACTGCCACGGGGCCTGACCCCCAACATCGTTTATCTCGTTGGCAGTCGCCTGGAGCCCCTCCTCGGACCAGTCCGCCAGGACCAGCCGGGCGCCCTCCTCATTGAAGCGGCGGGCCACCCCCCGTCCGATGCCGCTTCCGGCCCCCGTGACAATGGCCGTCTTGCCCTCTAAGCGCATCCGTCCAACTCCTTGGCGACGCGCCGGTCTACTGGCCGCCGTTTGATTCCCACACCGCATCGAGGACGGCGCCCGGGGACATGGGGAGCTTGTGCATCCTGACGCCCGTGGCATGGTAGACGGCGTTGGCTATGGCTCCGGGCGGAGGCACGATGGGGACCTCGCCGACTCCCCTGGCGCCGTATGGATGGCCGGGGTTGCGGCACTCGATGAGCACCGTTTCAATCATCGGCAGGTCCAGGGCGGTCGGCATGCGATAGTCCAGGAAGGACGAGTTGGCCATCTGGCCCTTGTCGTTGAAGTAATACTCCTCAGTGAGGGCCCATCCAATGCCCTGGGAAGCGCCGCCCTGCATCTGCCCTTCCACGTAGCTGGGGTGGATGGCCTTGCCCACGTCCTGGAAAGTGGTGTAGCGCAGTACGTCCACCTTGCCGGTGTCGGGGTCCACCTCCACGTCCACCATGTGCAGAGCGAACGAGGGGCCTTGCCCGGCAGGACTCAAGCTGGCCCGGCCCACGATGGGGCCGCCGGTGGCGTTCAACCTTGCCGACAGCTCCTTGAACGTCATCTTCAGCTCAGGGTCCGACTTATGGGCGACGACGCCCTCGCTGTAAGTTACGTCGTCCGACGAGACATCCCATATACGCGCCGCCCGATCAATCATCTGCCGCTTGATGTCATTGGCAGCTTCATAGGAAGCCCAGCCGGTCATGAAGGCGACGGAGCTGCCTCCGGTGATCTTGGTGTATCCAATGGAGTCGGTGTCGCCGACGGTGGGTTTGACGTCTTCTGCTGCGATGCCCAACTCCTCGGCGACGTGCATGGCCGCCACGGCCCTGGTGCCGCCGATGTCGACGGACCCCTCCACAAGGCTCACGGTGCCGTCTGAGTTGACGCTCGCCACTGCACTGGCTGGCCCGGTGGTGTTGCCCCAGAAGCCCACTGCCACACCTCGGCCCTGGTTGGGTCCCTTCAGGGGGGTCTTGTAGTGGTCGTGCTCCTTGGCGGTTTGCAGAATCTCAGAGTACCCCGTCTTGGGAAGCAGCGGCCCCGTTATCCGGCGCGTCCCTTCCTTGGCCCCGTTGAGAACTCGGAACTCTATGGGATCCATGCCGATCTTCTCGCATATCTGGTCCATGACTTGCTCGACGGCGAAGCCTGCGCCGCCCACTCCCGGCGCCCGGTATGCAAGCACCTTTGGCATGTTGGTGATCACGTCCAGTCCCTCAGCCCGGACGTTCTCCAGGTCGTAGGGCGTGAAGACGTTTTGGGTCCCGCCAATAACCGGCGAGCCGGGATAGGCGCCGGCCTGGTAGGCCAGGCAGGCGTCGGCCGCCGTTATCTTTCCTTCGTTGGTGGCCCCGATTTTCACCTTCATGTACGAGCCTGACGTGGGACCGGATGTCTCGAACACTTCTGTCCGGGATAGGCTCGCCTTGACCGGGCGGCCTGACTTCTTGGAGAGAAGGGCGACCACCGGCTCCAGTATGACGTGGAGCTTTGCGCCGAACCCGCCGCCTATCTCCATGGGCGTCACTTTCACCTTGGACCTAGGCAGCCCCAGCAGTCCACACAGCTGGTCTCGGATGTTGAAGTGTCCCTGGCTGCTGCCCCATACGGTCAACGACCCATCGGGACTCCATTGGGCGGTGGCGCTCTGGGGTTCGATGAACCCCTGGTGGACGGGCTGAGTCTCAAACTCCTGCTCGATGATTACGTCCGCCTCTTTGAACCCCTTTTCCACGTCCCCGATTTCATATACGAAGTGGTTGGCCACGTTGGTGGCCGGGGCGTCGTCGGTGTCGTCACGAAGCCCTCCGGGACGCAGGCCCGGGTTGGACAGATTCGCCAGACGCTCGTGGATTATGGGAGCGCCTTCCTTCATGGCGTCCCGCACGTCGATGGCAAAGGGGAGGACCTCGTAGTCCACGTCGATGAGCCCCAGCGCCTCCTCGGCTTCATGAAGGCTGGTCGCGGCAACCGCGGCGACGGCGTGGCCCTTGTAGAGGGCCTTGTCGGACGCCATGGCCTGGTTGCTCAGGAACTTCATGTTTATCATGGACCCTTCCCCCAGGTCCGCCACTTTGCCCGACGGTTGGGGGAAGTCGGCGCCGGTCACTACGGCCCTGACGCCGGGAACGGCCAAGGCTCTACTGGTGTCGATGGACTTGATGCGAGCGTGGGCGTGGGGACTCCGCAGGACTCGCGCATATAGAAGCCCCGGCAGATTGACGTCGGCGCCGTAACGGGCCCGGCCTGTTACCTTGTCGGGGCCGTCGTGGCGCACGGGGCGCGTCCCAATGACTTTGAGGTCCTGCACCTTCGCTTCAGTAGCCATGTTATGTCTTACCTCCACAGGGAATCAGCGCCATTTTACCATAACGAGTTTCTGCCTGGGCCATAGTCCCTGCCAACGGCAGCAGAGGGAAAGCCTCTGCCTCTTGCTTAAAAGGCCGTCGAAAAGGAAAGAGCGGCTTGAATCAAGCCGCTCTTTCAAACCATAGATGACGTTGTGGTCGGATAAACTAACCGGACAGCGCGTCGTTGACCTTCTCGGCCACGTCTGCCGGCACCCAGTTGGTCCAGACTTTGTTGTTGTTCAGGAACCAGAGGGCCGCCTCCATGGCCTCTATGCCCGGATTTTCGGCCGAATATTTCGCGACGGTCTTGTACAGCTCGATATTGAAGCCCCAGTTCCTAAGGAACTCGATGGCGTCCGGCGCCGCAGTCACCAAATCAGGATGCACTGCGATCAATATGGTGGCGTCCTCGTAGGCGCAGGCCTTCGTGGTAAACCAGCACGCAGCTGAGTAAGCAGGCTCTTCCAGCCTCACCAGGTCCAAAAGCAGCGCCGGGTCTCCCGTGCCCCACATGTATCCAAGCCAAGGCTCCTGCTTGTCGTATGCGCCCTGGAGGTCGCTGAACAACCCTTCCTGGGAGCCTGGCTTAACAGGTTCAACGTAATCGGTCAGGCCATAGCCCATAACCTGGGCGTCATTGACCGCTTCGCAGGACCAACCGACCACGCAACCGACGATGCGGGCCTTGCCTCGGCTGTCGGTGGTCTCGAACAACTTCATGTACTCTTCGTTCTTGAGGTCCTCCACCGACTTAAGCCCGGGGTTCTCGTCTGCCACGTACTTGGGTATGACGAAAGCGCTTTGCCAGTCCTTGCCGAGACTCTCTCCAATGGAGACCACCTGCCCGGCGGCGATAGCCTTGTTCCAGGCTTCGTTCTGGTTAGGCAGCCATATCTCCATAGTCACCTGGATATCGCCCGCTATCAAACCCTGGAAGTTGGGCAGGGTGCCTCCGAGGATGGCGTCGGTCTCATAACCGTACCCTTCTTCCAAGATGTACTGGGCGATTCTGTTTTGCACCTGCGCGCTGGTCCAGTTCAAGTCGGAGAAAACGATTGGTCCGACATCCCCTCCGTCATCGTCTCCACCACATGCTCCAGCCGCCAACGAAACTATCAGTAAAGCGGCTAGGAGAAAGACCCACTTCTGCATGATGAATCGGCGCATTTGTTCAACCTCCTGAATTTGTTGCAACCTATTGACTTGTCGATATTCTTTTACTAGGTTTCGTCTCAGTTGTCAACTTTACAAGCGCCTCCAGCTAGGTATGGGGCCTACTTCCGGCTCAGTTTCCTAATTACCGCCGGATAAAGCCCGTTCCCTCGACCTAGCCATAGCCTGAGTGATTCTATCAATGACAATGGCCATGAAGATGATGCCCATACCCCCAAGGAAGGCGTTGCCCGGTTCCTGGCGCCCGAGAGCCCGGAGCACCACCTCTCCAAGTCCGCCCGCTCCGACCAGAGACGCCACCACGACCATGGAGAGGGCGAGCATGGTGGTCTGGTTCACGCCCGCCATTATGGTAGGGAGAGCCATGGGTATCTGGACCTTGACAAGGAGCTGCGTAGGGGTTGCTCCGAAGGAGCGGGCCGCCTCCACGGTCTGCGGAGACACCTGTCTTA
Source organism: Dehalococcoidia bacterium (assembly GCA_965237875.1). Lineage (GTDB taxonomy): Bacteria > Chloroflexota > Dehalococcoidia > Lucifugimonadales > JAGWBF01 > DAOUJI01. Next base: position 666,777 of record CBDEGP010000001.1, on the reverse strand, counting down.
TGCCCAGGTTGGTAAGCCGTATCACCGGCGGCACTGCGTATATCACGGTGGCCATTACAGCCGGAACAGCCCCCAAGCCAAAGAACAGCAGCGCAGGCACCAAATATACGAAGCTGGGCATGGTCTGGGCCCCGTCCAGAATCGGGCGCATGACGCCGTCCGCCCAGCTGTTTCTAGCTGCCAATACCCCAAGAGGAATCCCTATAAGGAGCGAGATGAGCACCGACACCAGGATGAGAGCCAGAGTCTCCATCGAACTATCCCACAAAGTTTCGGTGTTGTCGGGCAGTCTGCCCATTAACCCGATCAACAGCAACGCGCCGCCGGCGAATAAGGCCAACCCAAGCCCGGAGACTCGCCAAGCAATAATCCCCACCGCCACTATTATGGCTGGCCAGGGGACCCATAGCAGACCGTCTTCCAGCCAGACCAGAAGTTGCAGGACTATCTTCTTGATGCCGCCGAACAACCAGTCGAGATTGGTGGTCAACCAGGAAACGAAATCGTCGATGTTCCCACCGATGGGTCGTCCCCATTCGACGGGGAATCTCACGTCGTTCCCCCACGCCACGATGACGACGGCGCCCACGCCCACGGTCATGGCCACTGCGATGGGCGCCCAAATCCGGAAGGGAGCGTTGGAAAGCCCGCTTAACCGGCCGCCGAACCATGACCGTATTGCTATTGAAGCGGTGGGCTGGTCTTGGGTCTCGGGGGGTTCCTCACCTGGGACGGCTTTAGCCACAGGATGCCTCCTGAGATAGGTCGTCTCGACCGGAAGTTAGAGCGGTCCCTGTGGTGGGGTCGGAGAGCTACTGGTTCTCTGAAATGCACTCGGCAAGGGCGTAGCGCTGCACGACGCCTATCAGCTTGCCGTCTTCATCCACTACGGGGACCGGGTAGTCGCTGGACATACAGATCGGAATCAGTTGTTCCAGAGAGGCGCTGTTGGAGATGGGTTCGGGATCGGTGTATAGATAACGCTCGATGTGGTTTCCCAGCTTGTCCACTCCCGCCTGGAGAGCGGCATGGGCCTGGTCCATGGTGAGCATTCCCAGGTAGGTGTCGTCATCGTCAAGCACCAACGCCAAGTCGGAGGCGTCGCCCCTCATTGCCTGGAGAGCTTCCTGAGGACCCTTGCATGACAGTATGACCGTAGAGGGGTCCTCCATGACGTGGCTGGCTGTCAGTATGGACTCCTTGCGAACGTCCTGGGTGAACTCGGCTACATACTCGTCCTCAGGGCTAAGGACGATGTCCTCCGGCTGGCCTATCTGCACCACGGCTCCGTCACGCATTATCGCGATCCGGTCGCCCAGCTTGAGGGCCTCGGCCAAGTCATGTGTGATAAACACGATGGTCTTGTTGAGCTCCTGCTGAAGCCGGACCAACTCGTCCTGCATGTGCCTCCGGATCAGCGGGTCCAATCCGCTGAAGGGCTCGTCCATAAGCAGGATGTCGGGGTCCATGGCCAAGGCTCTGGCCAGGCCGACCCGTTGCTGCATGCCTCCGCTGAGCTCTCTGGGGTAAGCCTTTTCCCAGCCGTCCAGGCCCACCAGCTCCAGGATCTCCAGTGTCTTGGAGTATCTCTCCGGCTTTTCCATTCCTCGGACCTCCAGGCCCCAGGAAGCGTTGTCAATCACGTTGCGGTGGGGAAGAAGGCCGTAATGCTGGAACACCATGGCCACTTTCCCCCGTCTGAACTCGGTCAGCCGTTGATCGTCGGCTTTAATAATGTCTTCCCCATCCACCACGATCTCGCCCGACGTAGGCTCGATGAGCCTGGTAAGGCAGCGCACCAGGGTTGACTTTCCGCTGCCCGACAGGCCCATTACGACGAAAGTCTCTCCCCGATACACGTCGAAAGTGACCTGCTGCAGGGCTAAAACCAGGCCCAGGTTCTCCTGCATGTCGCGTTTGCCGAGCCCGGCATTCTCGGAACTCAGGGCTTGTTGCGGGTTCTTTCCGTAGACTTTCCACAGGTCTTTGACCGCAATGGTCGTCTCATTCGTTCCGTTTCCGCCGCCGTTTCCGTTCTCATAGTAGGTTCTGGTTGGAGCTTCTATCGCCATAGCAGCACCGTCCCTTCCTATGGATAGACCGCTCGGTTGACGAGCCACAGCCTGGCCTCGCCCCATGGGTCGAAAGAGGTTGCCCTATATTAACATGAAATCCATGTCGGGGTTTTTTCTTGTGAGAAGCGCCTGCATCTAGCTCAGAGCCTTGACGATGACCTTGAATCTGCGAGCTCCGCAGCTCGGCGCCAACTCGCTGAACTCCATGACCGTACCCTGCTTCCCTTCATTCAGACCTGTCAGCATACCGCCGACAGTGGGAGCGGCTTCTGCGCCGTCTTTGCTTATCTGTCCCATGGGTTGGTTCTCATCCGAAACCACGAACCAGGTGGCTTTGGCTCCTTGGACCATATCGGACTCCTTCACGTCAAGTGTGCACCGAACGGACCTCCTTAAGAAGGAGTCATGGAGTCATCACGTACAGCAGGTGTTGTTCATTCAACCATTCCTTACGGCCATCGGGGAAGTCCGCCATGGCGTAGGACCGGATGGCGGCTCCATCCATCCAGTTCAACTTCATACGCCCCATCCGGACCAGGTCGATGGTCCGGTCATAGTCCGCTCCGAGGCATGTCCTGGATGTTATCAAGCTGCTCTCGGTATTGAACAGCTTCAGGAGGTCCAACGTTATGGGGCTGCCCGTCCCCCAGTGGCCCACCTGCACGATACGGCTGCATGGAGCAAGCATCTCCAGCATCTGGTTGTTGTAGTTGCCGGGGATGCCCGCGCATTCCATCACCACGTCCGCTCCCCTGCCGTCAGTTTCATCCATGACCGCTTCGACGACATTTTCAGTGGAGGGGTCCACGATCACGTCGAATCCCAAGTCTGCCGCCGACCGCCGAGCGAGGCCTCTGGGGTCCACGGCAATGATCCTGCCGCCGGATATCTTGGCCATCTGGGCCGCAAAGCCGCCTATCTGACCCACTCCCAAGACCACAACCGTCTCGCCGGGGCCGACTTTGGCCCGCCGCTCGGCCGCGTGGACTCCGATGGCGCAGGGTTCCACCATAGCCGCCTCTTCAATGGACATGTCGTCCGGAATCTGAAAGGCCAGCGCCGAGGGGACGGACATGTAGTCTTGGTAGCCCGCCAGATGGACCCGTTCTCTGGGCGTGGGGCAGTTGTTCTCGAATCCTGAGGTGCAATAGCGGCACCGCTTGCATCCCATGTTATGTAGAATGGCCACCCTGTCTCCGGGCTTGCAGTTGACAACTCCGACGCCCGTTTCCTCCACTACTCCGGCAACCTCGTGTCCCTTGCCTCCAAGCCAGGGAAGGCTGGCCGTCTCGTCGGGGCTAAGGAGCTCTCCGGCCTCCTTTTCGAAGCGCCGTTCCGACCCGCAGAAGCCGACTCCGCCCACTTTAATCAGCGCCTCTCCGGGTCTTGGCTCCGGGGTCGGAGCGTCTTCCATGGTCCACTGGGACCCTCCCCTGTACACCCAAGCTCGGTTGGCCATTGCTGCCTCCTTAGTTAAGGCTTGCGGGTTAAGGCCTACGACACCCCAGCCTGTGGCCACGGCCCGGGACTGAGGGCGGCCGCTTACCCTGCCGGAAACTGGTGCCGAAGGTCGGATTCGAACCGACACGGGGTTGCCCCCACCGGTTTTTGAGACCGGCGCGTCTACCATTCCGCCACTTCGGCGTACGGATATGTTTTCAGTTACAATCCTTCGCCGGCCTGGAGTTTTCCGTCGCAGCCCTTGTTTTAGGGGCCTTGATACATCTGGGGCGTCGGAAGAGCCATGCGCGGCGTGGAGTCAGTATGCCACGGGGTCAGCGACGATGACAAGGGAGTGTTTCTCCGCCCGAAAAACGACGTGCAGATTAACATCCGCAAGGGTCATGTCTATTCCAGTGCACCGAAACCCACCGAGGCTTTCAGGCGGTGGGTTTGAGCGACCTTGACGCTTGCTAACCTCCCTGTGTACAGGTACTCTACAGGGAGCTTCCCACCTTTGCCCCGGTTGTTTGATTCTTGGATATATTCCCTGTACTGAATGAAAGAGTTCGGTCCAACCTTTCGAGCATTGATGCGGGCCAAGCAACCTTAATTCCCTGGGCCTGGCATCGAATCGGAATGGAGGTAAGGTCATGCCGGCTTCTGAGGATGTCGCAGATGTACTGGTAATCGGCAGTGGAGCTTCCGGCGCCGCCTTCGCGTGGAGACTCAGCAAAGAGCCCGGCATCAGAGTGGTCTGCCTTGAACAAGGCGACTGGGCGCAGCCTGCCTACAATCCCTCTGCCGACACGGACAACGAGTACCTGAAGCTCATCTCGCCACCTCCTACGGACGGGGTTAACCGCTTTCCCGACGGCTACCCCTACGACTACTCCCAGTCCATCTGGCAGCCCGGCATGTACCATGGGGTGGGGGGCGGCACCGTCCACTATGAAGGCGGGTTGACTAGGTGCCATCCGTCGGACTTCAGGGTGCGGACTATAACCGGCGTTGCGGATGATTGGCCCATAAGCTACTGGGACTTGGAACACTACTATGACCTCAACGAACGCATGATGGGCGTTTCCGGTCTCGCGGGCAACCCGGGCGGTCCTCCTCGTCCCGCCATGCCTTTGCCTCCAGCCAAGATAGGCAGAGGTCCTCAGATATTCATCAAGGGATTCGAGAAGCTGGGATGGCACTGGTGGATATCAACCCGAGGCATAGTCACTGAGCCTTACGGAGAGGGCAGGCTTCCATGCGATTACCAATGCTCCTCGTGCGGCCTCGGATGCCACCGGAAGGCAAAGGCGAGCGTTGACATAGTCTACTGGCCGGAGGCGCTTCGCAACGGAGTCACCCTCAAGACCCAGGCCAGAGTTCGGGAAATCATCGTGAATGAGAAGGGTTTGGCTGAGGGAGCGCTTTACTATGACGAGGAGGGGCGTCTCCACGAGCAGAAAGCCCGCTTAGTGGTGGTGGCGTGCAACGGCGTCGGCACTCCTCGGCTGCTCTTGAACTCCAAGTCTTCTCAGTTTCCGGATGGGTTGTCCAACACCTCCGGGGTCGTCGGCAAAAACCTCATGAGCCACGTCATTGGCTATACGGTAGGGCTCTCAGAAGCTGTGGACAGCTTCGACGACGGGCTAAGAGCCGGGGGTGTGTTCACCGAGCAGTTCTATGAAAACGACCCTGCGCGGGGATTTGTACAAGGCTACCGGCTGTCTGCAGGTTACGGCAGCGCGGGACCTCTTGAGACGGCTCTGGGTTCCTCTTCTGTCTCGATAGGTTTGGGGAATGGACGAAGGCCCATCTGGAACGTGATGCCCTGGGGGGAAGAACACCATGCCGCTTTTCGAAAATACTTCAGGCACACGTTGGGAGTCATGATGAGCGGCGACGACCTGCCCGAGGAGACTAACCAAGTGGTCCTCGACCCCACACTGACCGACGATTCGGGCATACCTGCCCCAAAATTAGTGTACAGAAGGGGTGAAAACGGCGAAAAGCTTCTGGACCACGCCACCGAGCGGGCTAAGGAGTTGTTGGAGGCTTCGGGAGCCAGCGAGATAATATCCGTGACACGCGGCGGCGGGGCCATCGGCCACTATCTGGGCACCGCCAGGATGGGAGACGACCCCAAGACGTCAGTTGTGGACGGCTGGTGCCGCTCTCACGACGTGCGAAACTTGTTCATCATCGACGGCAGCGTTTTTGTAACGTCCGGCACTGTGGCGCCCACGTCAACCATCGGCGCCATCGCATTAAGGGCTGCTGACTACGTTGCAAACAACGCTCGGCATCTGCTGGAGTTGGCACGGTAGGGACAATCTAAGGAGGGACCGTTGGAAGATGAGGCTGAACTGGTTTTAACTTCCCATCAGGCGCTGACCTTGAAGGCCGTCCTGAACAACCTCGTTCCTCCCGTGGACGACCTGCCCGGCGCCGGAGACCTTGGGATCGCCTCCTTCATAGACAAAGCAATGGCGGAAGCCCCCCATTTAAGGCGGCATATTCTGGGGCTGCTGGACCAACTGGACATCGACTGCCGGCAGGTCCACCAACAAGGCTTCTCGGACCTCCCGCAATCTGAGATGACCGATCTGGTGCGGCGCAGAGAGGAGAGTCAAAAAGAGAGCTTCGACAGCATGGTCCAAGCCGCATACGCCGGTTACTACAGCCACCCAAGAGTCCTGGAGGCGCTGGGAGCGGCGGCGCCGAACGAGGCGGAGTCCCACCTGAGACCCTTCGACCCGCAATTGCTGGAGAACGTAATCAATCGCGGGCCGATTTATAGGGACGTATAAAGCTCCGGCGGCGCGTCCGAGCGCATCGAGGCTTACCCGACGACCAATGCGCTAAGCCGCTTGGCCTTCTCAGGCAAGGAACATTCCTTCCAGTTGGAGCCGTCATCCAGAGACTCGAAGACCTGTCCCTTGTTTGTGCTGCAAAAGATCTGAGCTGGGTTCCGCGGGTCAACAGCCACTGCGTACATGGCGCCGCGAGGAGCTATCCCGTGGTCCACTCTCTGCCACGTCTCCCCCCAATCCCGGCTCCGCAATAACCCTCCGGGTTCCTCGCTCAGGGCGGACACCCCATAGGTGACGTACATGCTGTAGGGTGTCTCGGGGGTAATCGCCAGCTGGCGGGTATGGGTGAGATTAGTGAACTTGCTGACGTCTATGAACTTCCAGCTTTCACCCTTGTCCGTGCTATGGAACACTCCCTCACGGGTGGACAGGTAAACAGACCCGGCGTGGATGGGACTGACCCTTATTCCATGAGTGTCCAACCTGTCTTCACCGCCCTCACGCAGGCCCTGGTTGATTGGCTCCCAGCTTTCACCTCCGTCGAGGCTGCGGCACGCGCCGCCCACTTCTATCCCGGCGTATATCTCATCCGGGTTGTTGGGGTCGGCCGACATGTCAATCACCTGGCTGGGCAAGAAAACGCTTACGACGGTCGAAAGCTGAGTAATCACGTCGGGCCCGGGGTCGAAGGGCAGGAGCTCCCACGAGTCCCCGCCGTCGGTGGTCCGGTAGATTTGGGCCGGAGTCATCCCCACGTACATGACTTTGGAGTCAGGTCGAGGGAACAATATGGAACAGACACGCCCGTCGTTCGCCGGCATGTTCATAGACCGCCATCGCCCGCCGCCGTCATTGGCGTAGACCCCGCCTTGGACGCCGACGAACGCCAGCTCGGGTTCGAGAGGATGAATCGCTATAGCGCCGACGTCAGCCTCGTTAGGCAGTCCGTCGGTGTATTCCTCCCATTCACCTTCCCCTGGCAGCTTACGGAATAGGCCGTTGGCTCTAGCCGCCGCGTAGACGTAAGACTCCTTGGACGAGGACCTGTTAACCCCCATGACGCACCCCCTCTTAGCTATCGGGCCCGATAACGAAATGGATAACGAATATGATGTACAGCGCCGAACATTTCAGGTATTATGAATCCCTAAGTTTCACAATTCCATCAGAAAAGAGACACGTTGTCAAACACCTATGCAGGGGAATACGCCGGTAAGGTCCGGAGTGAACTTACAGGTGCGTGACCGGCGTTTCCACCCTCCTATGGGCGGTTCGATTCACGCCTGTCTCCGACGAAACGGCGGCTAAATGACCATAAGTTCAGAGGCGCTGACTTCGGATAGAGTGCAAATCGACGGCTCCGTCGACGAGGCCATCGAGCTTTGTTACCAAAGAGGATGGACGGATGGCCTGCCGGTAATGCCGCCCACTCCGAGGAAGGTCTTGGACTTCCTGGAATTCGCAGGCCGAGAGCCGTCGGACGTGATCGGGGTGGAGCCGATAAGGGGCCGAGTCATCACCGCGGAGAAGGTGGCCATCAACGCTGTGATGGCGGGGTGTCTGCCTGAGTACATGCCGGTCGTCATTGCATGTGTGGAGGCCATGGTTGAACCCAAGTACAACCTGCACGGCAGTTCCGCCAGCACCGGCGGTTCGGCGCCTCTAGTGGTGATTAACGGGCCAGTCCGGCAAAAGCTAGGGTTCGCCAGCGGCCACAACATCTTTGGCCCCGCTCCCAACCGTAGAGCCAACGCGACGGTGGGCAGGGCGATGCGGCTCATTTTGATTAACGTGCTGGAGAACCATCCCGGCGTGCTGGACAAGTCCACGCTGGGTCATCCCGGAAAGTACACCTACTGCATAGCAGAGGACGAAGAGAACAGCCCCTGGGAGCCCATGCACGTCGAGTTGGGCTACCCGCCGGAGTCCAGTACGGTGTCGGTTTTTACCAGCTTGGCGCCTTGGCAAGTCAACGTGGCGGGCGACGCCGGGACCCCGGAAGCCATCCTTACTGCAGTCGCCACCGCCATGCTGGGCCTAAACCCGGGTCAAGGGAACCTCATCCTGGTGGTGTCTCAGGAGCATGGCGGCATCATAAAAGAGGCGGGGTGGAGCAAGGAACGGGTCAGGGCGTTCCTGTTCGAGAAGGCCCGTCGGACCGCCCTGGGATGGGCCGAGACCCACCAATCGCTTCCGCCTGAGCCGGGCGCAGAGGACGAAATGCTCCCGGTGTGCCTGGAACCTGATTCACTGACGCTGTTGGCCGGCGGCGGCCCTGCCGGAGCTAATGACGCTCTGATACCGCGCTGGGCCAAGGGGCTGAATGGGCTATACGCCACCAAAGAAATTGACTCCAGCCGCATTCCGTAAGAGGCCCCACAGCGGCCTTGCAGCGGCAATGCGGCCTAAGTTGGCTTTAGATTCAGCGTAAGGGGGTGCAAGCATGGCGGCGACAATCACAGGTTTCGAAATCCTGGACCCGACGGTCCAAGCCATCCCGGATGAGACCGTTCTTGCTAAAAGGCCCGGAGACCTGAACGGAAAAACGGTGGGTCTTCTCTCCAACGGGAAGCGCAACGCCGACACTTTGCTGGACGCTGTGTACTCCCTGCTCCAAGACACTTACGACCTGAAAGGGGCCGTCCGGCTGAACAAAGGGAACCCCGGACGCCCTGTGCCCCAGCATATGTTGGACGAGCTTCTGGAAAAATGTGACGTGGTGCTCACTTCGACAGGCGATTGAGGCTCCTGCAGCTCGTGCAGTGTGCACGATGCAATATCAGTGGAAAAGGGTGGAAAACCGGCCGTCGCCATCTGCACCGAACCCTTCATCCCTACCGGGAGAGCCATCGCCAAGATTCGTGGGATCGAAGACTACCCCTTCTCTGTCGTGCGCCATCCGGTTGGCAGTCTGGAAGAGGAAGGCGTCATGGCACGGGCGAGAGAAGCCCTTCCAAAAGTGCTTGAGATACTGCTGGTGAAGTAGTTCGCCGCCTGGTTTTTGAGGCGAAAACGCTGAATATGGAGGCGAGGCCTAGCCCGTATCGCTATGCCGGACCCCCGGTATGTTGGGTCCGACGACCGGGAAAGTTGGGTCCTGATGCACGCCGTCTACACCGGTCCCTCCGACAGGCCTATTTCGCAGCCGCGTCACGGCGCGGAACAGCGTCCTCTGTGGAGTTCGGGCCATGCATTCCACCCGCTGTACGTACGGCGAAGAGCGGCGCCTCCGGTTGACATGCACCGGCTTGCGCTGCTCAAAGCTGAGGGCATCGAGGGAGTCTCCTCCGCGGGCCTCGCCCTCTCCCGAATCTCGCAGCTGCGAAGGACAAACTCGCTGGGACTGATAGGTGGCTGAATGCAAGCCTACATCCTGAAAAGAGTCCTCCTTTTCATCCCCACGATGCTGATCGTAACCACCGCCGTGTTCGTTATTCTGCGCCTCGTTCCAGGCGACCCGGCTAGAATAATTCTCTCCGGCACCGACGGCAGGTCCCAATACACAATCGATCAGGTGCAAAGTCTTCAGGCGAAGCTTGGCACGGACAAGCCCCTGGTCCAACAGTACGGCATATGGACCTGGAATATGCTCCACCTGGACTTTGGCACGTCGTTCTGGTACGAGACTCCCGTCTGGGAGGACATAAAGACCAGGTTCCCCATCACGCTGCAGCTCACCATCATGGCCCTGCTTATCGCTTCCATAGTTGCGGTGCCGTTGGGGGCTGTTTCCGCCGTATACCAGGACAGCCCTCTGGACTATGCCAGTAGGTTGGTCACCATCCTGGGTATAGCGCTGCCCAATTTCTGGGTCGCCGTAATGGTTTTGTTCATCCTGTCCAATGAGTTGGACCAGATACTGCCTCCCTTGGGCTATGTTCAATTCTGGAAAGGCCCAACGGACAACCTTCACCAGTTGATATTCCCGGCTTTTGCTTTAGCCCTGTCCAACATGGCTTTCGTAGCTCGAATCACCCGTTCCGCCGTATTGGAAGTGCTCCGGGAGGACTACATACGCACGGCCCGCTCCAAGGGGCTGGCCGAGAGTCTGGTCATCAGACGCCACGCTTTGAAGAACGCACTGCTGCCGGTGGTCACGGTGAGCGCTTATGAGTTCGGGCGCCTCATGGGAGGAACGGTCATCATAGAGCGGATATTCAACGTGCCCGGAATGGGATGGCTCCTAATCTCCGCCATATCCCAACGAGACTTCCCGATGATACAGGCCATCGTCGTGGTGTTGACCGGAATAGTGTTGGTGCTGAACGTGGTTACAGACATGTTGTACGCGTGGCTGAACCCCCGGATCCGCTATGCTTAGACGGGCTTGAGTTGCGAGAGATTATAGGAATCAAATGAATCAAGAGCAGAGCGCATCAACCGGCTCTCCGGCCCAGGCATTCGCAGATCTGAGGCCCAGGCAGTCCGTTGGCCACAACTTGATTGGTTTCATCAAGGCGAAGCCGCTGGGAGCGTTCGGAGGCTTCGTGGCAATGCTGCTGATTGTTATAGCAATATTCGCTCCACTCATCGCCACTCAAGACCACAGGACAACCGATCCCGACCGCATTTACGCCCCTCCCAGTTCCGAGTTGCTGTTTGGGGGCGACGAGTTGGGGCGCGACGTGTTCAGCCGGATCATCATGGGATCGAGAATATCCCTGAAAGTAGGACTCATCAGCGCTCTGGTCGGCTGTTCGGTGGGCATGTTGATTGGAGTGACCAGCGCCTATTTTGGCGGGATAATCGACCTTTTGGCGCAGCGAATCATAGACGGCATGATCGCGTTCCCAGCTCTCGTGCTGGCGATAGCCATAATCGCCGCCCTTGGCTCTTCCCTCAACAACGTGATAATCGCCTTGTCCATATTGTTCATACCGAGCACGGCCCGAATCGTCCGTTCTCAGGCTCTGGCAATAAAAGAGATGGACTACGTGCTGGCCGCAAGAGCGTTGGGCGCCAGAGACCAACGAATAATATTCAATCACATGATTCCGAACACACTGGCCATCGTGATAGTCATCCTGACATTCCAGTTGGGGGTGGCCATCATCGCAGAAGCCGCTCTGAGCTTCCTGGGGCTGGGCGTCGGCCCCGACGAGCCGTCTTGGGGAGGCATGTTGCAGGGGGCCACCAAACAATACGTGGGAATCGGCCCCTGGCTTGCGGTGTTCCCGGGGGCGGCCATCGCCATAATCGTGTTTTCCTGGAACGTGCTGGGCGATGCCTTACGGGACGTCCTGGACCCTCGACTTAGAGGCACGCGATAAGCAGGGTTTGTACAAAATTTGTTAGAATACAGGCGCCCATTTCCTGACAACTTGGGTTTCTCAAGCGCCTCAGGGGCGGCGGCGATGCAATTCGGTTAAGGTTAAGGAGGTGGCAGGATGTCAGACGAAGAACGAGCAGCAATGGCCCACTTGATGAGACGGGCGGGATTCGGAGCGACTCCCGATGAGTTGGACGTGCTGTTGGCAAAGGGTTACGACCGGGTCATAGATGAGTTGCTGGACCCCGCCGAATACGGCATACCGCGCATGGACGTCAGCTTGCTGGCCCGCGTGTTTCCGTCCGTGGTCGGAGGATTTTCAAAGGAAGCCACCAACCACCACATATGGTACCTGGTAAGCAACCCGCGTCCCTTGGAAGAGAAGATGTGCCTCTTCTGGCACAGCGTCTTCGCCACCGGCGTCACCAAGGTGGACTGCGCCTTGGAGCTGACGCGCCAGATGGACATGTTCCGCAACCGCGGCATGGGCAACTACCATGAGTTGCTGGTAGAGCTGGCCAAAGACCCGGCCATGATCTACTGGCTGGACAACAACGAAAACCATAAGAACCAGCCCAACGAAAACTGGGGCCGGGAGCTGTTGGAACTCTTCTCGATGGGCCAGGGCAACTACACCGAAGAGGACGTGTTCGAGTGCGCCCGGGCCTTCACTGGATGGACCATAGCGCCAAAGCCGCCTTCCACAGGGTTGGGGCAATTCGCATGGGACTTCGAATACAGGGAAGAAGACCACGACGACGGAGAGAAACGCTTCCTGGGTCAGAGAGGCAAGTTTAACGGCGAGGACGTGATAGACATCGTGGTCCGCCAGCCCGCGACGGCCAGGTTCATAGCCCGCCACCTGTACAACTTCTTCGTGGCTGACGAGGTGCAAGTCCCGGCATGGCTCCACACGCCACCCAGGGATCCGGTGGCCATCAACCTCATCGCCGACGCCTTGGCATCCTCCGACTACGAGATGAAGGACACTCTGAGGATGATATTCACATCCGACTTCTTCAAGGAGTCCCGGTTCAAGCGGGTGAAGAGCCCCGCCGAGACGATTGCGGGCCTCTGCAAGCTGGTGGGAGACTTCAAATACCCTCGACTGGGCTTGGAGCTTCTGGGGCTGGAATGTTGGTACATGGGCCAATATTTGAGCGACCCGCCCAGCGTGGAGGGATGGAACCACGGGCACGAGTGGATAGACAGCGGCTCGCTGGTGAAACGCATCAACCTGGCCGCTGACGCCGTGTCCAACATTGCATACCCCGGAGTCCAGGCTATGGTGGACCGGATGAGAGGCATGGGCGAGATGGGGCCGGACGAGTCCGTGGACGCATGTCTGGACATGCTGGGTCCGGTCTGGGTGGAGGACGACACCCGCGAGGAGTTGATAACCAATGCCCGCATGAACGGTGGACTGCAATGGGAGACGGACGATCAGGTGAGCGAGTCCACCCAGAAGGTGGCCGACATTCTAGCGTTGATCGTAGCCACGCGGGAGTACCAGTTCTGCTAGGCGCCCGTGTTGGTCCTCTGAGATAGTCAATAGCAAAATATCCAGGTGTTTCCGACGCAGGGAAGGAGAGAGGCATGAGAACGAAATACGTGAATGGGCGGGTATACAACTACGATTTCACCCACGGCTGCTCTGGAGTCGGGGGCAAGAATTTCTTCTATCCGGTGGACTTCGCCTTGGGGCCCCAGGGAAACATGTACGTGCTCAGCAAGGGCATGGAGTGGTTCCCTTCCCAGGGAATAACCAAGTGCAACCTGGACCACGAGTTCTTCTGGGAAGACCGTGGGAGGAAATTCATGGACGGGCAGGCCCCGCAGCCCAGCTCCATCGCTGTGGACAGCCAGGAGAACGTATACGTCTCCGAGGAGATGACCAACCACATATTCATTTTCGACAAGGACGGGAACCGGCTGGGCAGTTGGGGTTCCGGCAGAGAAGTCTACGGCCTCCACACGCCGGACCGAGGCTCCAACGACGTTGTGCTCAGCGCCCTAGAGGTCGAGGACGACCGCCCTTCCAGCGCTTTAATGCCCCTAGCCAACAACTTCACCATGCCCTTCGAGCTCTACCTGAAGAAGGTGGGGGCTATGGACACCTCTGGCGACGGCCAGTTGAACGGCCCGAACGGCCTCACCTTCGACGAAGACGACAGGTTGTTCATCTGCGACAGCCATAACCACCGCGTGCAGATATTCACCAAGGATGGCCAGTTCATCAACAAGTGGGGTCAGTACGGCAGCGACGAAGGCGACCTGAACCTGCCCTGGGGACTCGCTCTCGATAAGGACCACAACGTCTATGTCGCCGACTGGGGCAACTCCAGGGTCCAGAAGTTCTCCGATGACGGCCATTATCTGGGTTCATTCGGAGGACCCGACTCCGGGAAGGGCCGGCTCTACAGGCCGTCCAGCGTGGCAGTGGACAGCGAAGGCGACGTATACATCACTGACTACGACGCCCACAGGCTGCTTGTCTACGAACCCAACGGCGACTACCTGGCGTCCTTTGAAGGTGACTCAGAGGAGCTCTCCCCGTGGGTCCTTGAGAGGTACGCCATAAACGCCGATGCAGCCAAAGCCCGAAAGCGGGCCGACTTGTCCGTGGAGAAATACTTCAAGTGGCCGGTAACCGTGAACGTAGACGATGAGGGACGCATTATCGTCCTTGAAGCGACCAGCGCTCGCATTCAGGTTTACATGAAAGAACGGGACTGGACGGACCCGCCCGAGAACCTATAGGCTCCTTCGGGTAGGCTCCTTCGGGCGATAGCAACGCTCGGAGCTCGAGTAAGAAGAAGTCGGGGAAAAAGTTTGGCCCGGGATAAACCCGGGCCAGACTTTTCTATTTGGGCCAGTTGGGCTGACCTAGCATTCGGGGTCGCACCAAAGGTGCTCGTGCTTCCGCTGGGCCGATACGGAAGCGGGGGCGTTGAAGTTCTTTATCCTGTTGTTGACTATCCATCCGGCCATGGTGAAGTAGGAGTTGACGAAGGTGGAGTCCTGCATCAGTATTTCGTTCACCTGCCCCACCAACTCCTTGCGTCTGGCCGGGTCAAGTTCCGCCGCTATAGCGTCCCAAAGCGGCTCGGCCTTCTCGTTGTAGTAACCGGTCTGAAGGTCAGCCATCCTGGAGCCTTTCCTAATGGCCAGACCCGAAGCGTCCGCGTCGGGGAATTGGAATGAGTTGAAGCCCGACGCGATGTCGTACTCTCCTGCGTCGTAGATGGCGCCTGCGGCAGCCCTTTCGATCTGCCTTACGTCAACGTCCCACCCAAGGAACCTCCTGAATTGGTCCTGCAGCAGCACGGCCTGGTCACAACCGTCGGCGACGGGGTAGCAGGTCAACTCGACCTTGAACCCCTCGCCCACTCCGGCTTCCTCCAGCAGCCTTTTGGCTTCTGCGAGGTCATCGGGGTGTTTCTCACCATTCAGCTCTCTTATGCCGGGCATCTGCAGGGCCTCTTCAGCGGTGAAGCTCCATGAGTAGCCCGGAGGAACCGGGGTGCCCAACAGGTGTATCCCTCCAAAGGTCTCGATTATCGGCTGACGGTACACCGCCAGGTGTATGGCCCTTCTTACCCTGGGGTCGTCGAAGGGGGCCCGCCTGGCGTTCATGTGCACGCCCGTCGTCCAGAACGGCCCACCGAAGTAGGCGGTTATAGCGCCCTCGCTCTCCTTCACCAGCTGTTTGGTGGACTTCACGCTCAGGTTGCTGACCATGGAACTGCTCATGAGCACCTGCTCAGCTTTGTAGGCGGCTACGATGGCCGCTTCTTCAGTGATTACGAAGTGGCGGAGTTCATCGACGTAGGGCCGCCCCTCCTTGAAATAGTCCGTGTTCTTAATGTTCTGCGTCGAGACGTCCTTTACGAATTCGCCCATTCGGAAAGGCCCGGAGCCGATGATGGATTCCGGGTTCTTGAAACTGGCGAACACCCCCGCCTCCACCTGGTGCTTGGGCATAATCGTAGCGGAAGTTTCGATGGCTAGAATGGGCATAAAGGCGGCGGAAGGCTTCTTTGTCTTGATCTCAACGGTCGTGGCGTCCACCGCCCTGGATGTATCGTAATAGACATTAAGGCTTCTGGACGTGTTGCTCCGGCGGTCGCCCACTTCCTCTATGATGCGGGGGTCGTTGAGAGTCTCCGGCTCCATAAACAACGCCAAGCTATACACCACGTCCTCGGACGTAACAGGCTCACCGTCGTGGAAACGGGCGTTCTCATTTAGATAGAAGGTGTAAGTGATGCCGTCGTCAGCCACGGTCCATTCTCGGGCCAAGTCGCCCCTCAAGTCATCCAGCGGCTCGGATTCCGGGTTGTACTCGACAAGTTGGCTGTACATCGGCGGTATTTGAATCCACGCGGCGAACACTCCCAGTGAGAGAAAGTCCAGCGCCGGCTGGTTGTTGGCCTGCAAATTTATCACGCCTCCGAATATCCCTTGCGTCTTAGGCGGACTGGTGGGCGTAGGGACGGGCGTCGCCGTAGGCGTCAGCCTAGCGCGAGTGGGCTGTACAACAGGAGCGGGAGTGTCAGTGGGCGCCACGGTTGGCGGCGGCGCCGTGGCGGGCACAGGCGTGTCAGTGGCTTGCGGGGCGGTGGTGGACGTAGGGGCCGGCTCGTCGCCTCCGCCGCAGGAAACAGCCGTCAAAAGGACAAGAACGAGACCTACCGCCAGGAACCAATTTACGTTCTTCGTGATCATCAACTTACCTCGTACAATTTGCTGACTTACCATTCTTAAAACCTTATGAATTGGGGTAAACTAGCACGCTGATATTAACGATGTCAATAGGATTGAGCTAATGCCTAGGGTCTTTCGATTGCTTGGGGATTGCTAAGGCAGCATAAGGGAGATGAAAAGGAAGAGTGGTTCGCTCCGGGACTCCGGCGAAGGCCAGAGTCCCGGGAACCTTGTAAGAAGAAATGGCGCCTTCTGGATTCCGGCCTCCGCCGGAGAGACGGGTCGCAGGGTCCCAGGCTAGCCTCGGAGGCGGGATTAAATGTTGAACGGAGGCTCCACCCAGTCCCGCTCTTTAACGTAAATTTGCATGCGGCAGGAGATGGCTTCCAACACCATGATCCGGCCTTCGTCGTCTACGTTCACTGCCACAGGCCTCCGGAATTTCTTCTCCCGGCTCAGGTCGGCCCTCTTGCGCGCCTTTTGGAAACCCGGGTTCTCCATCAGCCGTTCCTCGGCCCACGGAGTGATTTGGTCAGCGTCCCCGTGGAAGGAAGTCAGGAACTCCCCCTCAGAGTCGTAAACAACCAACCGTTGGCCGCCCCAGTCGGTGACGTAGACGTCGCCGTCCCTGTCCACGGCCACGCTGGAGGGGTGGTCCAACTCACCGTCTCCGCTTCCAGCGGCGCCAAAGGTGGCCAGATGACGGCCGCCGTCGGAAAACTTCTGGACCCGGGAGTTGCCCCAGTCAGCCACATAAACGTTGTGGTCTTTGTCTAGGGTGAGACCCCAAGGCAAGTTCAGCTCGCCCTCGTCGGCTCCATGCTGGCCCCACTTGCTGATAAATTGACCGTCCTTGGTGAATATCTGGACGCGGTGGTTATTGCTGTCGGAGACGAACAACCTGTCATCCTCGTCGAATGTGAGTCCGTTGGGGCCGTTCAGCTCACCGTCGCCGGATGCGTCCACCGCCCCTATCTTCTTAAGGTACTGTTCGAAAGGTATGCTGAAGTTGTTCGCTATGGGCATCAGACCCGGAAGGTCGGTCTGGAAGTCATTGGAAGTCCTCTGGGGTGTCGTCAGACCTCCAAGGACCCCAGATCCCCAGCCCCCGATGCGCTTTCCATCGCTGTCGAATATGTAGATGTGGTTCGTCATCTCGTCGGAGACGTATACGTTCTCCTGGCTGTCCACGGCTATGGAACTGGGCACAGGCGCCTGCCCGTCCATGAACCCTGTGTCGGTCTGGTTTCCCCGGTCTTCCCACAGCAAACGATGGTCCAGCGTCACCTTGCTGATGCCGTGGCACGTCACGAACTCACAGCCTTTGTTCAATACGTACAAACTGCCTTCAGAGCCAACGGCAAAGTCCACTGGAAAGAAGAAATTCTCGCCTCCGATGCCGATCCCTCCAAGGCAGTAGTCGTAGTTGTATATTCGGCCGTTCGCGTATTTCGTTCTCATGCTTCTCTCCTTCCAGGCATTGGACCAAGCATCGGACACACACCGGAGCCGGAGCTAATCACGGGCTCCAAAGAGCGCCTCGCGGCGCCTAGCAGAACTGGTACTCCCGCGTGGCTACCACCAGCGCGAGAATGTCCAGCACTTTCTGGGCGGACTCTCTCGTTTGTTCAACCGTTTCCCATTGCAACCCACCCTCGATCCGGGCCTTGGTTATCAACTCCTCGCGGGTGTCGGATTCGACCTCCACGGGGCCCAGTATATCCAGGCACGCGTCCACAGACTCCTCTGGACCCAACTCGCCCATGCCCCTTACTCTTTCCACCAGCGCTTGGACTCCAGGGTAGGCTATGTTGGACACCGCGTCGGCGGCGAAGTTGATGCGCTTCACCAGCGAGCCGCTGTCTATCCACTCGTACCCGTGGTTCCATCCCTCCACGCTGGGCGGATTCCCCAGGAACTGGCCCATGTAAGAGCACTCGACGCCCAGAAGCTCCAGGCCGAGCCTGGGGTACTTGAAGTCGCCCACGAGCTTGCACAGCCCAGCCACCGTCTCCGCCGGACTCTTCACCCTCTTGAACCGGGACTCCTTGAAGAAGTCGGAGGTGAATATCATCCGCAGCGTGCCTTTCATCTCATAGCCGGAGGACACGAAGGCGTCGGCGATGAGGTTGATGGCCACCGGGTCAGTGGGAGGCGTGTGCAGCCACGCAGGCACCTGCACTTCATCAGCCACGAAGAAGTTGTACAGGTGGCGGGCTATGAAACGGGACGTGGCGGGCTGGCGGACTATGATGTCTATCACATCCTCGCCGTTGAACTTGCCCCGCTGCCCCAGGAAGTTTTTTTCTCCATCATCATGGTCGTCTTCCCGGTATTCGAAGTCCCACGTGAACCGGGAACTGCCGCCTTGGGTTGGCTTTGGCGCTATGGTCCACCCCGTGAAGGCCCGGGCGCACTCGAACACGTCTTCCTCGGTGTAGTTGCCCTGGCCCATCGAGAAGAGCTCCAGCAGCTCGCGGCCCCAGTTCTCGTTGGGCTGGTCTTTGTGGTTGTAGTTGTTGTCCAGCCAGTAGATCATGGCCGGGTCTTTGGCCAGTTCTATCAACAGCTCATGGTAGTTGCCCATGCCATACTCGCGGAACATTCTCATCTGGCGGGCCAACTCCTGGGCGTTGTCTATCTTGGCGTCGGCGGTGGCGAAGATAGTGTGCCAGAAGAGGGCCATCTTCTCCTCCAGGGGACGCGGGTTGTTGATGAGATGGTATATATGGATTGTGGCCGCCTCCGGCGGGATTGTTCCGCTTTCCAGCGAAGGGTACACCCGGTGGAGCAGGTTGGCGTCCATGGGCGGTATGCCGTAATCGTCGGGGTCCAGCAACTCGTCCACGACCCGGTCATAACCCTTGGCCAGCAGCACGTCCAACTCGTCGGGAGTCGCTCCGAATCCCGCCCGTCTCATCAAGTGCGCCATTTGAGCTTTGTCTTGGTCTGACATTGTGTGCACCCCCTTACTGAATGGCCCGGAAACGCCTTGTATTCTTGCCGGATGAGCGTGAAGTGAAAGGAACTACGGCAACCCTGATTGTTTGCGGAAACGATACAATCCTTAGGTCAATCTGTCAATATGTTCGTATCTGAAGCTGCAATAAATACTACATACACTAATCCACAGCAGCCGACAACCTGCGATGCAGTCTCCTTAGCGCCCGTCTCCCGGGGCTATAGAACGGCTATGGGGTTTACCGGAGACCCTGTGCCGCCGATGACCTTGAGCGGGGAGATGGTCAGCAGGAATTCATAGCGTCCTTCTTCCGCGCAAGCTATAGCCAAAGGCTCCAGCAGGGCGTTGTCCACCAGGCCCACTCCGTACGCGGACACGGCGCCGTGAATCGCCCACGGGATGTCGTACCCTTTGGGGTTGCAGTCCATCATGTCCCAAACGAGAATGCATACGTCGTGGTCCCGGATAAACGGAAGGCAGGAGACGTGCAGGCCCGGCCTTTCCGGTCTGGCGCCGCCCAGCCAGGGATGGTCGTCGGGACGGGCCCTGATACAAGCATCCCTGCCGCTGTACACCACCAGCGCGTCCCCCGGCCTGACGGACACCCCTTGGGCTTCCGCCACGTCCTCAAGCTCCCACCCGTGGACGGGGCGGTCCTCCGTTACGTACGGCTCATTGCGAAATTTGGGCACGTCCAGCAGAACCCCGCGCGTGACGATTCCGTCGGCCCACTTTTCCACCCCTCCGAATTTGGCTCCGTGGAAGGTGATTTCCTCGGCCGGGTCTCTCCCGTTGTACATCAGGCCGTTGTTCCAGATGTGGCAGATGGCGTCGAGGTGGGTCGCCGCCGAGCCATGATAGGCGATGCCCAGATAGTCGGCGGCATAGCCGCTGTCCGGCGACACTTTGTGGGCATACATCCAGTGCTCGGCCGGAGTCGGATTCCCGGGAGCCGGTTCCTTGGGGAAAGGTCGGCTGAGGGAGACCGCCCTGCCGCTGACCACCAGCTTTGCAGCCTCTATCCGCACTTCGGGAGTGATGAGGTTCACTGCCCCTACGTCATCGTCGTCTCCCCATCGTCCCCAGTTGTTCCGGTCGTTGAAATAGGAATCCACCTCTTCGCGCGTCGGCAGTCGCCTCTCCATCTCAGGGCCTCCTCGACTATTGGGACTATTGGATCGAAACCGGGAACGTCAAGCTGTCATATGTCATGCGGTCGCCAGCCGACTCCGAGCAGTCGAAAGGTAGGGAGCGCGGAAATCGTTAACGGATTGGCCGCATCGTTCGATTAACCTCGTGCGGCTAGTGTTGTACGCATTATGCCTTATCCACGGGCTAAAATGTTAGTCCGGCCGGCATATTGGGGGATTTCAGCGTCTAGAGAACCGGCGCATCCAGCCTTTGGAGCCGCATTGACAACGGGACAAATAGAAAGCCGGGCCCTTTTGAGTCGGACTCGGCTCTTTATCGAATAGGTTCTTGCGGGGTGGACTAGCCCTTGGGTTCTACGGCCATCTTCAGCGGACGCGTGTGGATTCCGCACTCGCCTCCGCACTTGCTGGTGCCCACCCACCGGCCAGCCCGCTCATCGGGTCCGCTGGAGATGCGGGTGCACGGTGCGCAACCAAGGGAACGGTAACCCTGGGTATAGAGAGGGTTCACGGGAACCTGGTAGAGGGCTATGTACTGCCACACTTCCCGCTCGTGCCAGATCAAGATGGGATTAAGCTTCATCAGCCCCTCGTCCCTCTCTTCGATCTCCTGGAAGTCGGTGCGTGTGCGGCCTTCGGTGCACCGTAGACCGGTCACCCAGCATTCCACTTCCATGTCTTCAACGGCCTGCCTGGTGGGCAGGACCTTCAAGTTGTAGCAGCAAAGGTCGGGGTCGGAGGCGTAAAGCGCTTCCGGCTGTTGAGAGTCGTTCTTGAAGACCTTGAGTTCGGGATACTGGCTCACCTGCTGGTGCATGAAGTTGACCGTCTCCGCAGGCTTATATCTGGTGGTGATGATGAAACCTGGGATGTTGGGGCTGACTCTCTTGGCAAGATGCCAGACCGCCACCGAGTCTTTACCCAGGCTGTTGGCAACCACCATCTTGTCACCGAACTTCTGGTACGCGTCGTTGATCAGGTCCAGCGACCGCTCCACTTTCTGGCCGAAATGCAACCCATCCACCAGCTCTGTAACGTTCTCCGTGCTTGGGCTAATGCTCATGATTCTTACCTCTGCAGGGTTTTCTCCCATCTTAAGACTGGACTGCCGTACCGGGCTCCCAATTCAGCGGACCTTGGCGGGTTGGGCGGTTGTGCTCCGAATCGCTGACCCCTTACAAATAAACACTGCGCTCGCCTTAGCTAGACGGGCGCAGATAATGATGCCGGAACTTGCGATTCGTAACCTGCCCCTGCTATTGGGGGCGGATACACAAGTGGTGCAAGTCGTCTCCGAACCGAGCGAGAAACATCGAAAAAGAGCATACCACGTCTGCACAGAATGTCAAGGCAGCGGATTAGCTTAGATTCCCCACCTAGGTGAGAGGAAGACCTCGTTGGAGCCCGCCGTGAAGGGGGCTAAGATGTTTTTTGGAAGAGAGAAACGATCACCAACGAGGTGCACCTATTATGAGGCAAGGCTTACTGCCGTTCCAGTACGAGCAGGAGAAGAGTTCGACGGGTATGACGGGGCTGTCGGGGCTGATGACGTACCTGGAGTTGATACACGCGTCCGGCTTGAGGTCATCGGCAGAGCGCCACGTTGGACTACGGGGGTGTGGACAGGGCTGGACGGACAGCCAGATAGTCACCTCGCTGATACTGCTGAACCTGGCAGGGGGCGAGTCAGTGTCCGACCTGGACATCCTCGAGAAGGACGAAGGGCTGTGCAGGGTGATTCGCGAGATCGAGAGTTGGGGCATGGGTGGCAGAGAGCGCAGGGCGCTCCTGGAGAGATGGCGTGTGGAGCGTCGACGGAGCGTGCCGTCGGAGTCTGCGGTGTTCCGCTACCTGGAGAGGTTCCACGACGCGGACGAGGAGGCGAAGCGGGAAGCTCACAGGGCATTCATACCTTCTCCCAACGAAGCGCTGAGAGGGCTGGGGAAGGTGAACGCCGACCTGGTGGGCTTCGTGCAGAGCCGTTCGCCTCATAGGGAGGCCACGCTGGACATGGACGCCACCCTGGTGGAGACGCACAAGCAGGAGTCGCTCTACAGCTACAAGAAGTACAGCGCGTACCAGCCGCTGACGACCTACTGGGCAGAGGCTGACTTGGTGTTGCATTCGGAGTTTCGGGACGGCAACGTACCTGCGGGCCATCAGCAGCTGCGAGTGTTGAGCGAAGCGCTGGGGCATCTGCCTGCCGGGGTGGACAAGGTGATGCTGCGGTCTGACACGGCCGGGTACCAGCAGGAGCTTCTGCGGTACTGCGCCGAGGGCAGGGACGAGCGGTTCGGGGTGATCGAGTTTGCGGTGGGGGTTGACGTGACGGCGGAGTTCCGGCGCGCGGTGTCGCAGGTTGCCGATGAGGAGTGGCAGCCACTGTACCGCAAGGTGGGCGAGCGCCGTGTGGACACGGGTCAGCAGTGGGCTGAGGTGAACTTCGTTCCCAACTGGATAGGCCACGCCAGGAACAGCCCTGAGTACCGGTTCATAGCTACCAGGGAGCGGTTGATCGAACAGCCGCTGCCGGGAATGGAGGGTCAGATGGAGTTGCCCTTTGCTGCCATGGAGTTGTCCGGCAGGGGTTGGCACAAGGTATTCGGAGTGGTGACCAACCGGACTCTTGCGGGAGATGAGTTGATCTGGTGGTCGAGGCAGAGATGCGGCAAGGGCGAGGAGGTCCACGGCGTTCTCAAGAGTGACCTTGCCGGGGGCAGGCTGCCGTCGGGCCTGTTCGGCGCCAACGCCGCATGGTGGGCGATAGCGGCGCTGGCGTTCAACCTGAACTCTGCGATGAAGCGGCTGGTGTTGGGCCAGGAGTGGGTGAGCAGGCGTCTGAAGGCAGTCCGCTTCGTACTGATCGCCCTGCCGGGCCGTGTGGTGAGTCACGCCAGGAGACTGATCATCCGTCTGGCCCGTGGCCATCCCTCATACGCGTTGCTGCTCAGGGCGCGCCAGAGGATATCGGCGCTGGCTGCCGAGCCGTAGCCGGCATAGGCCGTCCTGCTGGACCATCGGTTGAAGGCGACTCAGCCGAGTTGCCAGGCCCAGCCATGCCTTCTTCGGCCTGAAAACACCCACAATTGGTGGGGGAGCGCTGCCGATACCCTCAAAGGCCTCGCCCGAGACCCTGTCCACGCCCGATCATGTCATGCGTCACCCTTGGTCGACACCGAACACGCCCTGCAACCACACGAAGCAACTCCCAACAATGTTAGGTGGGGGATTTGGGTTAGCTTTCGGATGCTCCCAGACGGCTCCACTCCCACTCGTCCCACTTTTATAGGCTCAGGGCAGACTACGCCTTCTCCACTGGCGGGAGAAGGGCATGCACTGTCTATTATCATGGTGAAACAACCAAGCCGCCCCTAATCGAGAGGCGGCCTGAAGTTATGAACATCCAATAGGCCGGGCGGGTCAGCCGCCGCCGATGGCTGGCACGAAATGGACCTCGCTGCCCTCTGCCACCTTCTCAAGTATCCCCATGTTGGCTATCTCGCCATCCACTGCGACCTGGATGTTGGAGCGGATATTTCCGTCCTCCACCAACCGCTCTTTCATCCCAGGGAACTGCTCCTCAAGCCGTTCGACTACCTGGCGGACGTTGGTGGCTTCCATGTCTAGCTGCTTAACGCCGCCCGTCAGCTTCTGGAGCATGGTGGGTATGAAGACCGTGGGCACAGGCTAGCCCCCGTTCTTCTCCCAAAGAGCTTCCAACACGGCGCCAGGGCTCATGGGCAGCGTCTTCATCCTGACACCCACGGCGTCGTATATGGCGTTGGCTATGGCGGCCATGGGCGGGACAATGGGTATTTCGCCCACTCCCTTGGCGCCGTAGCGGTGGCCCGGGTTCGCCTGCTCGACGATGATGGTGTCAATCATCGGCAGGTCCAGGCTCGTGGGCATCCGGTAGTCGAGGAGGCTGGAGTTGACCATCTGGCCGTTGTCGTTGAAGTAGTACTCCTCGTTGAGCGCCCAGCCTATTCCCTGGACCACTCCGCCCTGCATCTGCCCTTCCACGTAGGAGGGGTGGATGGCCTTTCCAGCGTCCTGCACCGCAGTGTAGCGGAGTATGTCAACCTTGCCCGTGTCCGGGTCCACCTCAACGTCCACTATGTGGGTCCCTACGGACACGGCCTGCCCCGTGGGTTCCACGCTGGCCGAGGCGGCGACGCCGCCGCCGGTGCCTATGAGACGTCCGGCGAGCTCTTTGAAGGTCATCTTGAGCTCAGGGTCGGCGCCGTGAGTGAACACGCCCTTGGAGTATTGGACGTTGCTTACGTCCGTGTCCCATATCTTGGCTGCCCGCTCTATCATTTGCCGCTTCACGTCTTCAGCGGCGTCGATGGCCGCCCATCCGGTGGCGAATGCCGTCCGGCTGCCGCCGGTGACGGCGGTGTATCCCACCGAGTCGGTGTCAGCCACCGTCGGCTTGATGTCCTGGTAAGGCAGTTCCAAGGCCTCGGCAGCCTGCATGGCGATAGACGCCCTGGTCCCGCCGATGTCCACGGAACCCTCCAGCATGCTTATGGTGCCGTCGGGTTCCACGGTGAGAGTGGCGCTGGACTGCAGATTGGCGTTGCCCCAGAAGCCGGTGGCCACACCTCTGCCCCGGTTCTTTCCATCCAGCCCTGTCTTGTAGTGGTCGTGGTCCATCAGGGCGTTGATGCACTCAACCTGGGTGATGTTGCGGAGGACGGGCCCCTCGATCTTGCGGGTGCCGTCCTTGGCAGCGTTCTTCAGCCTGAACTCCAACGGCTCCATGCCCACCTTCTCGCAGATTTCATCCACAACCGTTTCCACTGCGAAGGACGCCTGGGGCGACCCCGGCGCGCGGTAGGCGGCCGTCTTGGGCTTGTTGGTGATCACGTCGTAAGCGTCGGCGCGGCCGTTGGGGAAGTCGTAGGCGGAGAAGCCGCAGGTTGCGGCCTGGCCCACCGGAGAGCCGGGGAAAGCTCCGGCCTCGAAGGCGTATTCGGCCTGCATGGCGGTCAGCATCCCGTCCTTGGTGGCGCCTATCTTGACCCTCATCCAGGCGCCGGCGCCGGGTCCCGACGCCTCGAATACTTCGGTCCTGGTCATGGTCACTTTCACAGGATGGCCCGATTTAGCAGACAAGAGGGAGGCTACAGGCTCAAGATATACGGGAATCTTGCCGCCAAAGCCGCCTCCGATTTCCATGGGCGTGACCTTGATCTTCGAGACGGGATGGTCGAGCAGCTCCGCCGTGTCCCGCCGGACCCAGAAGGGGCCCTGGGTGCTGCACCAGATGTCAAGCTGGCCGTCCTTGTTCCAATAGGCCGTGGCAGTGTGGGGCTCGATGTAGCCCTGGTGCACCGTCTTGGTGTCAAACTCGTGCTCCACCACAACGTCGGCCTTGGAGAAGCCCTCTTCTAAGTCGCCAAGCTCAAACCGCGAATGGGAAGCTATGTTGCTGGGCTTTTCGGACTTCCCGTCCAACCCAGACGTGTACAGGTTGTCGTCGTGCACCAGGACCGCGTTTTCTTTCATGGCGTCCCTGGCGTTGGTGAGCGCGGGAAGGACCTCATAGTCAACCTTGATGAGATCGGCGGCTTCCTCGGCCACGTGGGCGTTGACCGCCGCAACTGCCGCGACGGCGTGCCCCTTGTACTGGACCTTATCGGTGGCGAGGACGTTGTCGCTCTTGAACTTTAAGGAAAGGTAACCGTTCCCCAGTTCCTCCCTGGTCTTGGACGAGAAGGGCAGGTCCTTGCCGGTGACCACCGCGTAGACTCCCGGGTGGGCCTCGGCGGCGCTGGTGTCTATGGACTTGATGCGAGCGTGGGCGTGGGGGCTGCGGAGTATCTTGGCATGGAGCAGGCCGGTCAGCTTGACGTCGGCGCCGTACTCCGCCCTGCCGGTGACTTTGTCCACGCCGTCGGGCCGGATTGGTCTGGTGCCCACGACGTCATATTCCACGTTGGATAGAACGATGTTGGAAGTCATGAAAACGCCACCTCCATAGGATGAGTAAACGGCCCCTGAGCGGGAACCGAGTGTTGGAGAATTCCGCTCTGCCTGGATTATAGCGCCGCTTAGTCCCATCTGCCACCTGCTGCCCAATTCCCGCCCAGCCGTGCGCCGGAACTTCTCCCCAAGTGGCGTCATGGGCGTCATGGGGATGAAGCCATTGACAAATACAAACAGTGGGTGTCAGGACTAGCTTTGTTATACTCCGTAAAATGGGACCGCGAATTGCGGTCCCATTTCCATGTGAAAATAGACAGCAATTACCCCTTCTCCCCTGGCGGGAGAAGGTTGGGATGAGGGGGGACTAGGCCCCACCCTCCATTATTCTAGCGCAGAGCCGGCTCCGTACTCGATACGGGGCCGGAACCCAGGACTCTCCGCGTATTCTTTATCCGATGCCTATGGACTCCGGCCTTCACCAGAAGACGCGCCGGATTGACGCCCCAGCAGCTAAGGCGTTAGGCTTAAATCCCCGGATAAGCGTCGGATTCCTCTGCCCGGACTTGAAAAATAAGCTAAGAATGAAAATCGCAGGGCTGACGCTGGCGTGCCTGCTGTCGGCAATGTTCTCAATTGCCGCCTGCGGCGGCGGCGAGCCTACCCCAACGATTGCCGGTGCGGTGGAGTGGGGATACGAGGGGCCGGGCGCGCCGGAAAATTGGGCCTCGCTGTCTGAAGAGTACGCACTTTGCGCCGACGGCGAGCGCCAGTCGCCTATCGACATAGCCGGATATGAGCCGGGCGGCGCCGGGCCTATTTCGTTTTCGTACGGCGCTGACGCTAAATCAGTGCGCAACAAGGGCAGGTTCGTGTACGTGGACTACGATCCGGGCTCCGCGTTCAGCGCCGGCCAGCGGACCTCCGAGTTGAAGTCGGCGCACCTTCATTCGCCCTCGGAACATTGGATAGACGAAGTGAGCTTTGCGGCGGAGCTGCACCTGGTGCATCAGGACACCACCGGCGCCGTGGCGGTAGTGGGACTGTTGTTTATACTGGGCGATACCAGCCCTATAGTGCAGGCCATTCTCGACGCCGCCCCGGCCCCCGGCGACGCCGCTTCACCCGGGGATGGGCTCAACTCCAGCGTCTACACGCCGGGCGAGCTTAGCTATTTCAAGTACGACGGCTCGCTGACGACTCCCCCGTGCTCCGAGCCGGTTGACTGGTACGTGATGCGTGAGCCGAAATCCATTTCGCAGGAACAGGTCAACAGTCTGCTGGCGTTGAGCGGCGTCCCAAATAATCGTCCGGTCCAACCCACCGGCAGCCGGAAGATAATCGCCGTCGGCGCGCCTTAGGCCTCCGGCCGGTCGGCCCTACGGGCGCCGAAAGACCTCATCGGGGCCTCAACGGCCAGACTCCCTTACAAGCCTTGCAATTTTTGTCAACGAATTAGCTGACTATTACAGGAATGACGGAGGTTATGCAAAGGTCTCAGAAAGACAGAGACCGCCGTGGAGGCGGTCTCGACCCTACAGCCGAAGCGATAGAGAGTAAGCAAACTTACTCATATTAACAACCGGTTGTCAAGTGTTTTCCGGTGGGGAACAGCCCCATAGCACACAGGCATTGGAGCGGTCAGGCGGCGGGCGCTGTCGGTCATTGTGCTACACTCTAAGATGCGCCGTCGGGAAGGCGGCGGATGCTTCCATGACTACGTTCATCGACTACAACGACCCCCGCTATGCCGAGGCCGCCCGTGAAATCCTCCGGCGGCATGACAACGGCGAGCAGGAAGCCAACATCACCAGCGCCGTGCGGGACTTCCTGGTCCTCACCGGGCTGGCTAAGAGCGAGGAAATCAACGAGGTAAACCCGCCCGCGAGCCAGTCCCGCCGCGCTGTTGACCTGACGGCCCTGGACACCTTCATCGAGATGAAGCGCCGCGTCGGGAACGGAATCAACCCAGACCCGCGCTGGGTCGAGCAGTTGGACGACTACCTGGCCGCGTCCCAGTCCGACGGCAAGGGCGTCCGCATGGGCATACTCACCGACGGCAAACACTGGCTGCTGCGCTGGCCCGGCGCAGGGCAGGTCAAGACAGTCCGGCCCTACGCTTTCACCCTGGAAGACCCGGACCGCTGGCTCCTCCTCTACGAGTGGCTGCGGGATGAGGCCCTGGTATCCTTGGAAAACATACCGCCCGACCGCTCCGCCGTCGAGTCCCACTTCGGACCCAACAGCCCCCAATACCAACGGGACATCGACGCACTCGCCGCCATGTACCGGGACTACGCGGACCACGAGACCATCAAGGTGAAGCGACGACTGTGGCACGACCTGCTACGCACCGCGCTGGGTGAAGTCGCCGACACGACCGAGGAGATGGACGACCTGTTCGTTCGCCACACATACCTGACCGCCGTCATTGGCATGGTGGTGCAGGCGTCTTTCGGCTTGGACATACGCCAGTTGGCCGAGACGGACCCTGCAGACCTCCTCTTAGGACGTGAATTTCGCCGCAAGACAGGTTTGCAGGGAGTGGTGGAGTCAGACTTCTTCGCCTGGCCTACGGAGGTAGGCAGACTGCCTCTCCTCAAGACCGTCGCCCGCCACGTCGCCAAGTTCGACTGGCGAGAAGCCCCCACCGACATCGCCGCCATCCTTTACGAGACGGTCATCCCCCCGGAAGAGCGGCGCACCTTGGGCGAGTATTACACCCCAGCATGGTTAGCAAAGGCCATCGTACGGGAACTGGTCACCGACCCGCTGGACCAGTCGGTGCTCGACCCAGCCTGCGGCTCCGGGACCTTTGTCGCAGAGGCCGTTGCCCACTTCATAGAAGCCGCAGACCAAAACCCTAGACTCAACCCCAAGGAGAAACTGGAATGGCTGCGCATGTCCATCGCAGGCATCGACGTCCACCCGGTGGCGGTGCACCTGGCCAGGGCTGCTTGGGTCCTCGCTTCCCGTTCAGTCATACAGGGCGAGTTCGACCACGGCGTCACCTCCAACGTCACAGTCCCCATATACCTGGGAGACGCATTGCAGCTGCGGTTTCGCACCGGAGACATGTTCGCTGGCAATGAAGTCACGATCGAGGTGGACCCCCAGAGGGAGGAAAAGCCGACGACCGCTGCCTTTGGCGAGGGAATCAAGGCGCCTCAACTAATCTTTCCCATGAGCCTGATAAAGCGGGCCGAACACTTCGACTCTTTTATGGGCGACGTGGCCGAGGCCATAGAGCACGAAGAAGACCCCTACTTTGCCCTGGACGCCCACAACATCACTGACGACGGCGAGCGCGGGGTGCTCGAAAACACCATCTCTGTCTTGAAGACGCTCCACGACGAGGGCCGAGACCACATTTGGGCCTACTACACCCGCAACCTGGTGCGCCCGGTCACCCTGGCATTGAAAAAGATGGACGTAATCGTCGGCAACCCGCCCTGGATTAACTACAACCAGACCATCGACATCCTGCGCACCGAACTGGAGCGGCAGAGCAAGGAGACCTACGGAATATGGCAGGGAGGCCGCTACGCCACCCACCAGGACGTGGCCGGGTTGTTCTTCAGCCGTTGTGTCGCCCTGTACCTGAAGGACGGCGGCCTCATCGGGATGGTAATGCCCCACAGCGCCCTGCAGACGGGCCAGTACGCCAGGTGGCGCACCGGCGCCTGGTCCACGCGTCGAGGTCTCCAAACCCTGTCGGTGGACCTCGGCGTCAAGGCGGCCTGGGACCTGGAGCGGCTGGAACCCAACACCTTCTTCCCTGTCCCTGCGTCGGTGGTTTTCGCCAAGCGACTGGGAGCGGCCCAAAAGGCGCTGCCCCTGGCGGGAAGCGTGGAACGCTGGCTGGGCAAGGCCGGTGGGGACGACGTGCGGCGGGAGTCCGTTCCCATAACCGACACCTCGTTGAGCGGGGAGTCTCCCTATGCGGGATATTCCAGACAAGGAGCATCGGTAGTTCCTCGCTGTCTGTTCTTCGTAAATGAGACGGAAAACACCGCCATCGTTCAGGCAGGGCAGACCATCACAGTAAACCCTCGCCGTGGCTCGCAAGACAAAGAGCCGTGGCGCAGCCTCGACCTTACCGCAATCACGGACCAGACCATCGAGAAGGCCCACGTCTTCGACGTCCACCTTGGAGAAACGGTAGTCCCATACGCAACCCTGGAGCCGCTAAAAGCTGTGCTCCCCGTGAAACGAGGCGATTCCCAACTCCGTGCCGACACGAAAGGAACAGGCGGCATACGGCTCAGCGGTCTGGAGCGTCGGATGAGGGATCGATGGCAAGCTATCAGCCATTTTTGGGAAGAGAACAAAGCACCCGCAAACCGACTTAACCTATTGGGTCAGTTGGACTACATTCACAAACTATCGGCGCAGTTAGAATGGCAAAGTGATCCCGGTGAACGCACTATTCGAATAGTCTATACAGGAAACGGCGAGCCCACCGCAGCTAGGATTCAATATGACGCTATTGTTGACACCAAGCTGTACTGGATTGCCTGCAAAGATCTAGAAGAAACCTACTATCTGCTCGCCATCATCAACAGTGATGCGTTATGGGCAGCCGTGACTCCACTCATGCCCAAGGGCCTGTTCGGAGCACGAGACTTGCACAAGCACCTGTGGAAGCTACCCATCCCTGCCTTCAACGGGCGCAACCGCCAGCACGCCGCCATAGCCCAGGCCGGCCAAGCCGCCGCCGAGGGCGCCGCCCACCAACTAACCCAACTCCGCCAGGAGCGCGGCCCCGACCTCACCGTAACCATAGCCCGCCGCGAACTCCGCAAGTGGCTCCGGGCCTCAGCGGAGGGCCGGGCCGTGGAAGCGGGCGTGGGCCGTTTGCTGCGGGGCGGAGGCGGGTAGGGGCAACCCTGTCCAATGTGCTCCATGAGGCCCCACAACCCGCCGCATACTGACGCTCCTTCAAACGAAAAGAGGCGACGTGTACACGATGGACCGAACGAGTACAGTCGTTTGACAATACTTCGAGTCGTATGTTAGCGTCCTTACGCCAATTATTATGATTATGCCGCAGTCCCGGTTTATCTAGGCCCTGGGACCGTTGGCATACCTTCTTCACCAGAACTTCCCGACCCGCGCTGGACTCTCCGAGATTTGGTGATTCGCTTCCAGGAGTAGACATCACCCATGTTGCCAAGAAGGAGGAATCACCATGGTACGGTCTACCATCGCAGCCCCCGGCTATATCATTGCTCTTCTGCTTGCCATCGGACTCGTTGTCGGAGCCGCCTGCGGAGGGGATGACCCAACGCCTGTTCCCACCAGTACACAGGCTCCCCAACCCACCGAGACACCGGCGCCCACGGCGATGATGGAAGCCACCAACACGCCGGCCGCCCAGGCCACCGCCGCTCCGGCGACTCGGGCGCCAACCGCCACCGCTGCGCCGCGACCCACTGACACGCCGCCGCCTGCAATGTCAGGCCCCGAGGGAACCCTTAACATCGGCTTCAAAGAGCTGGGGCCCTTCAGGGCGCATCCCGCCCTGGCAGGCTACCCTCTGACCTCAATCCTGACTTCAGGATTCGGCGAGGGACTCATAGAAATCGACGCCGACGGACAATACTCTCCCATGCTGGCCACCGAATGGAGCGTCGCCGCCGACAACCAGACATGGACCTACACCCTCCGAAAAGGAGTCCAATTCCACGACGGACACGGCGAATTCACCGCCCAGGACGTCATTTACTCGCTGGAGCAGGCTGGTAGGGAAGACTCGCTCCACGGCATCGGCAAGACGCTTAAGGCCTATTTCCTGAATGAAGCCGGGCCGATGAAAGCCATCGACGATTACACCATACAGCACAACACCGGCGTGCCCAAAGTGGACACTCTACGCCGCATCGGGGTGCCCGGCGGCGCAGGTTTCTGGGTCATGAGCAAAAATCAGAACGACACTGACGGCGAAGACGCCGTCAACACCAACGGCGCCGGCACAGGCCCCAACGACTTCATCTCGGAGGAGCCGGGCGTCTTCAGATTTGAAGCCATTCAAGACCACTGGCGCAAGACTCCCTTCTTTGCGGAGACTATATGGTGGGAGATACCGGAAGAGTCAGCTCGCGTCGCCGGGTTCCAGACGGGCAACCTGGACACTTTCTACATGAGCCTGGACTCCATCCCGGCCGTTGAGAAGGTGCAGGGGGCCAAGCTGATGCGCCAGGAAGGCGCCACCTACGAGTACATCAGCCTGTATGGCAGCCACTACGACAAGCTGGGCACGCCCGACCAGTGGCCCGGCTACGACCCGGAAACCCTTCCCTACGTCTCAGCCGACCCGGACCCCGAATCGGACGAGTGGAAGCGAGTCGCCAAGATTCGGCTCGCCATGACCATGGCCATCGACAGGGAAGGCATCGTGGGCAGCATACTGAAGGGGGAAGGGACCGCCTCGTGGATTGGAGGCTGGGCAGGCTCTTTGAACCTATTGCCGGATGGTATGAAAGTTGACTACGACCCAGACCGGGCCCGGGAGCTGTTAAAAGAAGCCAATTACGATGGACGCCAGTTTGACATGGTCACCGCGGTCCGAGGAGTAGTCGGTGAGGAGGCGGCCTGCGAAGCCGTCTCCCAGATGTGGCGGGACATCGGCCTCAACGTGAATTTCGTCCACATCCCCTTCTCCCAATTGGTCGAGGGTGAGTTTGGACGCTCCTCCAAGAGGGTGCACTGCCGAGGTGGATCACTCGTTCCTGACCCGACAATAGGGTACGGCGCCTATGCGCCAGGCCATACCTGGAGCAGAGGCATGAACCACCCGTATCTCGAAGAGCTGGCCACAGAAACCCTGAAGTCCTTCGATTACGACAAGCGTCTTGAAACCTCGAGAAAAATCGAGCAATTCATTTTCGACAATTCGTTGGCCTTCGACATCTACGCCGTGAACATGGTATGGCCCATAGGTCCGCGAATAGACAGTTGGCTGGACAATTTGAGCCGCGGGGACGCCAGAAACATCAGCGGCGTCGAATGGATACCTCATCGGAAGTAGGAGACCCTGGGAATCAGAAATCGGGATTCCTCCGGCCTACGGTTAAACTTGACGGAGCAAGAAGGGATTGGGCCCTAGACATCTTCCATCGGAGGTCTAGGGCCTGCATCTATCAAATCGCCAAGGCAAAGCGCCAAGGTGTACAGGGTAAGGGAAGCACAGGTTTATCGCACTTTTCCGTGTCATTCGACCTGAGGGTCCTCCAGACGGTGGCTCCATAGCATGCAGAGGTTCTTAGTACGCCGGTTCATAGTCTCAATCCTCACCCTGCTGGCGGTGTCGATAATAATCTTTGCCATGAGCAGGGCTGTCGGGGACCCGACTTATCTTTATCTTGGAAGTCCCGAAGACGTCACCCAGGCGGACGTCGACCACATGAGAAGCCTTCTGGGATTGGACAAGCACCCCGTCCACCAGTACGGGATATTCCTCAAGAACCTGGCGACGGGAAATCTGGGAGAGTCCATAAGGGAGCGCCGCCCAGTGGGGGATGTGATCATCGAGCGCCTGCCCGCGACGTTGATGCTGGGGGCCTCCGCATTTGCGTTTGCTCTAGTAGTCGGGATCCCCATGGGCATCATCTCGGCGGTATGGCGGGGCAGCATTGTCGACCAGATTGGTAAAGTGATTGCCCTGATTGGCCAGGCGGCCCCTCCATTTTGGTTGGGCATCATGGGCATCTTCTTCTTCGCAGTGCAGCTGGGCTGGCTTCCCCCCTATGGGCGGCACGAACCAACAGGCATCATACTTCCCACCATCACCCTCGGCTGGCTGTTCGTGGCCGCCAACATGCGCCTCGTGCGCTCGGCCATGCTGGACGTGCTGGACTCGGAATACATCAAGCTGGCGCGGGCCAAGGGAGTTTCCAGCAGGATGATCATATGGAAACACGCCCTGCGAAACTCTCTCATCCCGCCCCTCACCTTCGCCGGCGTCACCATGGGGAGCCTGGTGACCGGCTCTCTTATAGCGGAGACGGTTTTCGCATGGCCTGGCCTCGGCCAGCTGGCCGTACGCGCCATGAACGGCTTGGACTTCGGGCTCCTTCAGGGGATCGTCATCGTTTTCACCCTGATGTATGTAATCGCTTCCTTCCTCGTGGACGTGCTATATGCCTATGTTGACCCGCGAATTCGGTACGGGTAAAGAATAAGAGGGACCGCCGGATGGCCGACGCCTCCATAGCCATTGCTCCACGTCAGCCGGTGAGAGTCCGCTTGTTCAGGCTGGCGCGCACGTTGAAGCGGCTGCCCATCTTCCCGGCGTCGGTCCTTTCCCTTGTGGTGGTCACGGGCATACTGGCGCCTTGGATTTCACCCCATCACCCGGAGCGGACCAGCATCAAAGAAAGATTGCAGCCGCCGGCTTGGGTGGGGGATGAAAACAGGGTCAAGACCGTGGTCGAGACAATTGACCCAGAGTTGGAGCACGTACAGATATCGCTCTTCAGAGCCCAAAGGTACGACCCGGACGCCAAAGTAGGCGACGAGATTGAAGAAGTGACGCGGGAGGGAGGAACAAACAAGTACCTGCTGGGGACGGACCATCTGGGACGGGATATACTGACCCGTATGATCTACGGGGCCCGCATTTCGTTAATAGTGGCGGGAGTAGCGTTGGCGACCGGGGGCACGGCAGGAGTCACACTTGGTCTGCTGGCGGGCTGGTACGGAGGCTGGGTGGACGAACTGATAATGCGCCTGGTGGACATCGAGTTGGCCATACCCATTATCCTTGTGGCCCTGGTGATGGTGGTGGCTCTGGGCCATACGTTCAACATTCTTCTGATAGTGCTGGCTATATGGATCTGGCCGCGCTTCGCCCGGCAGATACGAGGAGAGGTGCTACAGCTTAAGACGCTGGACTACGTGGCCCTGGCGCGGGTGGCTGGAGCGTCCACTCCAAGGATTCTCTTCAAACACCTTTTCCCGGGCGTAACCAATACTCTGATAGTGGTGGCCACGCTTCAGGTGGGAATAACCATACTGTTGGAGTCGGGCCTGAGCTATCTGGGCGCCGGAGTCCCGTCCCCCACACCCGCATGGGGGTCCATGGTGGCCGGCGGCAGGGACTTGCTGGCCGAACACTGGTGGGTTTCCACAATCCCAGGACTGGCCATCCTGGTTACGGTTATGTCCCTCAATCTTTTTGGCGATTGGCTGAGGGACACATTAGACCCAAGGCTTAGACAACGAGAGTAGCCGGACCATAGAGAGTTTATAGTGAACGCCAACGACGACGTAGTGCTGGAGGTGCAAGACCTTCGCACCCATTTCCAGACCCGCTGGGGCACAGTCAAAGCGGTGGACGGCGTCAGCTTTAATCTACGGGCAGGCGAGACTTTGGGTGTGGTGGGAGAGTCGGGCTCCGGCAAATCGGTCACGGTGAATTCATTGATGCGGCTTGTGCCGTCTCCTCCGGGCCGCATCGTGGGCGGCAAGGTGATTCTGGACGGCCAGGACCTGCTCGAACTGTCAGAGCGGGAGATGAGCAGGGTCCGGGGCAGCAAAATCGGCATCATTCTTCAGGACCCCATGACCTCCCTGAACCCCGTTTTCACCATAGGAAACCAGGTCAGGGAGACCATCAGCATCCACCAGGACATCCCCAGAAGAAGCGTATTCGAGAAGGCCGTGGATGTCTTGAAGAAAGTAAGAATACCGGCGGCTGAAGTGCGTGTGAGGGACTACCCCCACCAGATGAGCGGGGGAATGCGGCAGCGCGTCGTCGGAGCCATCGGCATATCTTGCCAGCCCCTCGTGCTCATCGCCGACGAGCCGACGACCTCTCTCGACGCCACCATTCAGGCCCAATACCTCAAGCTGTTGAAGGATATCCAGCAAGAGTCGGACCTGGCGATCATCTTCATCACCCATGACTTCGGTATAGTGGCTAAGATGTGCGACCGGGTGGCGGTAATGTACGCCGGTAGGATCGTGGAGACTGGGGACGTCCGGAGCATCTTCAACACGCCCTCCCATCCCTACACCGAGGCCCTCCTGAACTCCGTGCCCAAAATGGCGGGCGACGTGGACCGGCTCACGTCCATCGAGGGTCAGCCGCCCGCCCTCCATGAGCAGCTCACAGGTTGCCCCTTCGCGCCGCGTTGTCACTATGTCATGGAACGTTGCAGCGAGGAGTATCCTCCGGAGACACAGGTGGCGGACGGCCACTCCGCCAGTTGCTGGAGACTGGAGTGACTTCCGAGCAGGCGCGTCAACCGGACGGCGGCGCCACCCGAGTCCTGCTTGAGGCGCAAAGCCTGAAGAAACATTTCCCCGTCACCAAGGGCCTGCTCTTCTCCAAGGTGACAGGGTCGATCAAGGCTGTCGACGGAGTGTCCTTCGAGCTGCAGGAGGGTGAGACTCTCGGGCTGGTTGGAGAGTCGGGGTGCGGGAAGACCACGACGGCCAAGATGCTGTTGATGCTGGAGCGGCCCACTGACGGCACAGTCCTCTTCCAGGGTCAGGACATCTTCCGAGCCAACTCCTCCCAGCGTAAAGAGTACCGCAGCTCCGTCCAGGCCGTGTTCCAGGACCCTTGGAGCTCGCTGAATCCCAGGATGCGGGTGAGAGACATCATAGTCGAGCCTGTCGTAATCAACTCGCGGTTGTCGCGCGGCGAGGCGAGGGACATGGTTGATAGGCTCCTCATGGACGTCGGGCTAAACCCGTACCACGCCAATCTGTATCCCCATGAATTCAGCGGTGGCCAGAGGCAGCGGCTCGCCATAGCCCGAGCGTTGTCGGTCAACCCCCAGGTCATAGTATTGGACGAGCCGGTTTCAGCCCTGGACGTGTCCATTCGCGCCCAGATCATGAACCTGCTCAAAGACCTCCAGGATGAGTACAACGTCAGTTATCTACTCATTGCCCACAACCTGGCGACGGTCAGGTATATGTGCCACTCGGTGGCCGTGATGTACCTTGGCAAGGTGGTGGAGTTCGCCGGGAGCAGGGAACTGTTCGACAACCCGCTTCATCCTTACACCAAGGCCCTCCTGTCCGCGGCGCTGCCTTCCCATCCCGACATTGATCGCGACGAGATCATCCTTACGGGAGAGGTGCCGTCCCCCTTGAACCCGCCCCTTGGCTGCAACTTCAACCCCCGTTGCCCCTGGGTCATGGAGCGATGCTCCCAGGAAGAGCCGGAGTTTCAGGAGGCGGCGCCCGGCCACTTCGTCTCCTGCCACCTCTACTGACCTTCTGGAAGGGTTGCTTGAGACTAAGACAGGGCCGAACTCGTACCATGTGGTACACTGTCTTCAACATTCCAGGATGTGAGTCATGCCGAAAGACTACACCAAGATAATCACCACCGAGCCGGGTAAACGCGGGGGGAAGCCCTGCATTCGGGGAATGAGAATTACGGTGTATGACGTTTTGGAGTACCTGGCCTCCGGCATGTCAGAGGACGAAATCCTGTCCGATTTTCCTGACCTGACCCGAGAAGACATCCGCGCCTGTCTGTCTTTCGCCGCCGACCGGGAGCGGCGGTTGGTGTCGCTGCCTCCCTCCTAGTGAGACTGCTGTTCGACCAGAACCTCTCTCATGGTCTAAAGGGAAGCTCTGAAGGACGTTTATCCTGAATCGCTGCACGTAAGGGAAGTTGGACTAAAATCATCCGACGATGCTGGGATTTGGGCCTACGCTAGAGACCATGGTTTCACCGTAGCGACAAAGGATTCCGATTTCTCCGAGTTGAGCCCTCGCCCACGGGCATCCTCCGAAAGTGGTCTGGATTCGACTCGGCAATTGCTCGACAATCGAAATCGAGACGCTTCTCCGGGGCTTCCGCGATGACCTGCGGGCTTTCGACCGGGATGAGCAGGGAGCGGTCATCGCTCTGCCGTACGACGACACCCAACCTTCATAGTTCAGATTCGCATTAGGTGCAATTAGACAAGCGTCGGAGGACAGGCCTCATGGCGAACCCTGAACACATAGCATGGCTCCTCGAAGGCGTCGAGTCTTGGAACGCGCGGCTGGAAAAGACAGCGAGCCACTTGCCTGCGCGGCGGGTAGGCCCCTTATGTTATTCCGGCGCGTAGCCTTCTACCCATTCAGCCTTCTGGACAATCCGGTTTAGTCTGCCCTTGGTCTTCCTACCCGTAATGACGCAATGGCCGGGTCCGCCGGACGAGGGGTCACGGACTATTCCCAGCTCCTGTGCACGCAGTTCGCCCACCGTTATGGACACTAGAAATCTCTCTGGCCCTCCACTGGCAATTGCTTCAGGGGTGGTCTCAGAACTCAGGTACACGGAAACAAGCCCATCGGGGCCGCCTTGCAGGAAGGCTTGTGTGGAAGCCCGACGCCTTTGTAAGTTGCTATCGTAAACGGTGAAGTCCTCAGCTACGCGCCGGAGCACGACCTCGCCGTCGCCAATGTCTGCGTCGTCCTCACCGAGCCCGATCATTCACTAACAGTAATTGCCTGCACGTACTCGGCCAATTGGTTGAGGTCGTCCCAAGCCCGCCCTTCACACTCTTCGTGTGGACCACTGAAAAAGTATTCAATCTCTCCCTGTGGGTCAGCTTGGATCTCGAAATCCACGTTGTTTCTGTGCCATTCGACCTGTACGCCCCCCCTCCACGTGGGAACTACACTTGGAGGCGGAGTACGGTTGTCAAGGACCTTGACCAATATCGCCAGCATATCGACAACCGCAGAAGGTTGAGTGCGCACGCCGTCCGTAGTCCAATTGTCGGCATCCCACGGCAGGGCAGCCATTGCTTGACGCGTGGGGTTAAACCATTTCGCCTTGCGCAATTCCTGCCATCGGTTAGCCGGCACTCTAATTTCCACACCGCCACATACGTTGATCGTGACCTCGGGCGACGACGGAATATCACTTGTAAACTGTGCCACCTGGTCACCCCCCAATTTACAAAGCAGCCCACTCTGAGTAAAACTATACGTTACAACTTCATCCGCCAGTCATGCAACCGGCGGCCTATGATTTTGATGTTAACACTCCCGGCGCCTAACCCGAACGAAATTTGACAAGGGGCAAGGGCGCTGATACACTGGGCCGGTTAATTGAAGATTGCTCCGCTGAGAAGGGGAGTAGTAGGGGTACACTGGTATAGCGAACCGGCAAAGGGTCTGCTTCCATCGAGCTCAAGGCATGAAGCAAGCCCACGGTGTGAGGCCGGAACCAGCGAGGCCCTGAACTCGCCCCGGAGCGGCCAGCCTGAACCAACAGTAGGGCTCGGCGGTCCGACACCGTTAATAGTCGATGAGGCGTCCCAATGGCTTGGTGCATCAAATCCGGCCTGAGGGGAATTAGGGTGGCACCGCGGGAGAAGAGCCCGTCCCTTACAGGGATGGGCCTTTTTTAATTTATGCGGCGTTTACACGCCGCTTGAGGACGGGGAAGGAAAATGAGACTCACCGGAGCCCAGATCGTTTGTGAAAGTCTTCTGAGGGAAGGAGTGGACGTGGCCTTTGGACTGCCTGGCGGCGCCATATTGCCGCTTTACGGCGTGCTTCACCAATACCCTCAGCTGCGCCACATCCTCGTGCGCCACGAGCAGGCGGCCGTGATGGCCGCCGACGGATACGCCCGCGCAACGGGACGGGTGGGCGTATGCATAGCCACGTCGGGTCCGGGAGCCACCAACCTGGCCACGGGGCTGGCGTGCGCCCAGATGGACTCCATCCCCGTGGTGGCCATCACCGGACAGGTGGCCCGCCCGGCCATTGGCAAGGACGCTTTCCAGGAGACGGACGTAACCGGCATCACTCTGCCCATCACCAAGCACAACTACCTGGTCATGGACCCGGAAGACATAGCCGCCGCCATTAAAGAGGCTTTCTACATAGCCAACACCGGAAGACCCGGGCCCGTCCTAGTGGACATACCCAAGGACGTCCTGGCCATTCAGGGGGACTTCGTGTACCCGGCCAGCGTGGACCTTCCCGGCTACAAGCCAAATCTGGAAGGCCATCCCGCGCAGATCCGGAAGGCGGTCAATCTCATCAGTGAGTCCAAACGCCCGGTGATACTGGCCGGTCACGGCATCACCATATCCCGGGCTTACAAAGAGGTCCAGGATCTGGCGGAGAAGGCCCAGATTCCCGTCATAACGACGCTTCTGGGGATCAGTTCCTTCCCGTCGGACCACTTCCTGAACGTGGGGATGCCTGGGATGCACGGAATGGCCTACGCCAGCATGGCCCTGGACCAGGCGGACCTGATCATTTCCCTGGGGGCCCGCTTCGACGACCGGGTGACCGGAAGGCTGAGCGCCTTCGCTCCCAACGCCAAGGTCATTCACGTTGACATCGACCCCTCGGAGATCAGCAAGAACGTCAAGGCCACCGTGCCCATCGTAGGCGACCTCAAGAGGGTCCTTCAGGCCCTGGGGCCGCAGGTGGAGCCCGCAGACCACTCCGACTGGATCAAGCACATCGAGCGGATGCGGTTGGAACACCCGTCGTTGAAGATAAGGGACACCAACAAGCTGCTCCCCCAGTTCATCCTGAGAAAGCTCTCAGAGGTGACCGACAGCAGGGCGATAATCATCACGGGAGTGGGCCAGCACCAGATGTGGGCCGCCCAGCACTGCTCCTTCAAGGAGCACAATATGCTCATCACTTCCGGGGGACTGGGCGCCATGGGTTTCGAGGTGCCGGCAGCCCTGGGCGCAAAGGTGGGAAGGCCGGACAAGCCCGTCTGGTCCATTGCGGGAGACGGCGGCTTTCAGATGACGCTGTGCGACCTGGCCACGGCTGTGGAGGCCAACATTCCCGTCAAATTCGCCATTATGAACAACGGGTTCCTTGGCATGGTGCGCCAGTGGCAGGACCTCTTCTACCAAAAGACCTATACGGCGACCTATTACACCGGGAACCCCGACTTTGTGAAGCTGGCCGAAGCCTATGGCATCATGGGCCTGCGCGTCACGGAAAAGGACCAGGTCGTGCCAGCCCTGGAGCAGGCAATGGCCGAACCCGGCCCGGTCGTCATCGACTTCCAGGTGGAGCAGGAAGAGAACGTGTACCCCATGATTCCGGCGGGAGAGAGCATCAACGAGCTCATAGAGGAGCCCGAGGAGATACCAACCTAATGGCGGGCCAACACACCATAGTGGCTCTCGTGCAGGACAAGCCGGGAGTCCTCAACAGAATATCCAGCCTGTTCCGCCGTAGGGGTTTCAATATCGCAAGCTTGGCCGTCGGGCAGAGCGAGCAGCCGAACCTGTCCAGAATGACTTTCGTCGTTGAAGGAGACGAGTTCACCGTAGAGCAGTGCACCAAGCAGCTGAACAAGCTGATTGAGGTCATCAAGGTCTCGGACTACAAGAACGAAGAAGTGGTCCTCCGTGAGTTGGCCATGATACGGGTCCACGCAACGCCTTCGACACGAAGCGAAATCATGCAGTTGGTGAACATCTTCGGCGCCGACATCCTGGACGTGAGCCAGACCTCCCTGATCATCGAGGCCACCGGGGACGAGGAGAGGATAAACTCGCTGTTCAACCTGCTGAAGCCCTTCGGAATAAGGGAGGTTATGCGCACGGGCCGAATCGCCATGTCCCGGAGCGTATTGCCCAACGGCCGAGGAGGCTCTCCGCAAGCCCAGACGTCCGAGGTCGATGAGTCCGGCGACAGCCAGTAAGAGAGGGAAACGATATGACAAGCCCAAATGTCTACTATGACAATGACGCAGACCTGAACGACCTGGAAGGCAAGACCATCGGAATAATCGGCTACGGAAGCCAGGGCCACGCCCACGCCCTCAACCTGAACGACAACGGGCAAAAGGTCATCGTGGGGCTTGCTCCGGCCAGCAAAAGCCGCGAAGTCGCCAGGAGCGCAGGCCTGGAAGTGGCCGACGTGGAAGAGGCGACCGGCAGTTCGGACATCGTCATGATGCTCATTCCGGACCACGTCCAGGGTTCGGTCTACAAGCAGTCGATTCAACCGCATATCAAGGCGGGGTCGACTTTGATGTTCGGGCACGGCTTCAACATCCACTACGAGCAGATAGCGCCCAGCCCCGACCTGAACGTCTCCATGGTGGCGCCCAAAGCCCCGGGCCACCGGATGCGGGAGATGTTCACAGAGGGCATCGGAGTCCCGGCCCTGCTGGCAATCCACCAGGACGCCACCGGCGACGCCCTGAAGACCACCCTTGCCTACGCCAAGGGCATAGGGTCCACCAACGCCGGAGTGCTGGAGACCACCTTCAAAGACGAGACTGAGACCGACCTGTTCGGCGAGCAGAACGTGCTCTGTGGCGGCGTAACATCCCTCATCAAGGCCGCTTTCGAGACACTGGTGGAGGCGGGGTATCCGCCCGAGCTGGCTTATTTCGAATGCCTGCACGAAATGAAGCTCATCGTGGACCTGATCTTCCAGGGCGGCTTCAAGTACATGCGCTACTCCGTGAGCGACACCGCCGAGTACGGCGACTACTCCCGGGGACCCAGGGTCATCGACGAGCACGTGCGGGAGAACATGAAGCAAATTCTCAAGGACATCCAGGACGGCAGCTTTGCGAAGGAGTGGATGGCCGAGAATGACGAAGGACGCCAGCGGTTCCTTCAACTCAGGAACGACGCCAACGAACATCAAATCGAGACCGTCGGCAGGGAGTTGAGGCGCATGATGCCCTGGATGAACCCTGTGGAAATTGACTAAGGCCATGAATTCCACACGTAAGACATCAATGGAGGCAATGGTGAACGTAGTTCGCCGCCGCTCTCTGATCCCGGCAGGGCTGGAGAGGGCGGACTACGGCGCCCTCAGGTCCGGCTCCATCTTCCAACCATCGAGTTGCGCGTATCCCGACATCACACTGAGGACCGGAAGGGAAGGGTGACAATGGACCGGGAAATCGACCAAGAAAAAGTGATAGTGTTCGACACCACTCTCCGTGACGGAGAGCAATCAGCCGGCATCGGACTCACCGGGGAAGAGAAGCTGGTCATCGCCCGCCAGTTGGGCCGGCTCAACGTTGACGTGATCGAGGCGGGTTTCGCCGCATCAAGCCCGGGCGACTTCCAGGCCGTCAAGACCATTGCGGAAGACCTCAAGGGCCCCGTTATAGCGTCCCTGGCGCGGGCGGTCCCTGAGGACGTGGACGCCGCGTGGGAGGCCATCAAGGGCGCTGAAAACCCCCGCATCCACGTTTTCCTGTCCAGCTCGGACATCCACATAATGCACCAGCTCAGGAAGAACCGGAAAGAGGTGATGGAGCAGGCCGTGTCCATGGTGGCAATGGCCAAGAAACACTGCTCCGACGTGGAGTTCTCGCCGATGGACGCCACCCGGACCAATCCGGAATACCTGTTCCAGCTGCTCAGAGCAGTCATAGACGCGGGAGCAACCACGGTCAACATCGCGGACACCGTGGGTTACGCCATCCCCTCCCAGTTCGCCCAGCTTCTGCTGGACATCCAGGAACAGGTGCCCAACATCCACCGAGCGACTCTCAGCGTACATTGCCACAACGACCTCGGCCTTGCGGTGGCCAACAGTCTTGCGGCGATCCAGGCTGGCGCCCGCCAGGTGGAAGGCTGCATCAACGGAATAGGAGAGCGGGCAGGCAACGCCTCGGTTGAAGAAATCATCATGGCCCTGCACACCAGGAAAGACTACATGAA
Organism: Dehalococcoidia bacterium; assembly: GCA_965237875.1. Classification (GTDB taxonomy): domain Bacteria; phylum Chloroflexota; class Dehalococcoidia; order Lucifugimonadales; family JAGWBF01; genus DAOUJI01. Next base: position 622,787 of record CBDEGP010000001.1, on the reverse strand, counting down.
CGTTGCCACGAATGCTCACACTCACGAGCTCTACCCCACAAGCCGCATGGTGAGCCGCATTACAGGCATGCCCATACAGCCCAACAAGTCAGTGGTGGGGGAAAACGCCTTCCGTCATGCCTCGGGGATACACCAGGACGGAGTTCTCAAGGAACGCACCACGTATGAGCTCATGGACCCCGTCTCCATTGGTTGGCCCGGCAACGCTCTGGTGCTGGGCAAGCTCAGCGGCCGAGCGGGACTACGGTCCCGCCTGGAAGACCTGGGCTACAACCTGGAGAGGTCTGACCTGAACAAGGTTTTCGACGCTTTCAAAGACCTGGCCGACAAGAAGTCGGAAGTCACAGACAGAGACCTGGAATCCCTCATGGCAGAGGAAAACCGCATGGCCTACGAGTACGCCACTTTCAAGCTGGACCATGTACAGTTTTCCGGAGGCGACCACGACATCGCAACCGCCACGGTGCGGATTATCGGACCGCAGGATGTTGTCTACAGCGACGCATCGACCGGCAACGGGCCTGTGGACGCGGTGTGCAAGGCCATCCAGCGAGCCGCCGGTGTAGGCGCCCAACTCGTCGACTTCAACGTCCACTCGGTGACCGAGGGCCTGGACTCCATCGGCGAGGTGGTCATCCGCGTGGATCAGGACGGTGAAGTCTACACGGGGCGGGCGGCGGCGACTGACATCATTGTCGCCAGCGCCAACGCCTACTTGAGCGCAGTCAACCGCGCCCTTGCCCAGACCGGAGCAACCTACCAGGTTGCCCCGCTGACCACCCCGTAGCGGGGATTCACGTGAAGGGGTCCCCCATACATTCCTGGACGCTTTGATCCAATAGGAGGCACACCCATGGGCAAAACCATGTTTGATAAGATCTGGGACAGCCACGTGGTCCACGAGGAGCCGGGCCAGTCAACCCTGCTTTACATTGACCTGCACCTGGTCCATGAGGTCACGTCGCCCCAGGCTTTCGACGGCCTGCGTGTGGCCGGAAGACAGGTCCGGCGGCCCGAGCTGACTGTGGCCACTGTGGACCATAACGTGCCGACGTCGGACAGGTCCCAGCCCATCGCCGACGATATGTCCCGCAAGCAGCTGGAGGCCATGACGCGGAATGCAAAGGAGTTCGGGATAACCCTGTTCGACATGAACAGCGCCAACCAGGGCATCGTCCACATTATCGGCCCCGAACAGGGATACACGCAGCCGGGCAAGACCATCGTCTGCGGAGACAGCCACACGTCCACCCACGGAGCTTTCGGCGCCCTGGCCCTGGGCATCGGCACCACGCAGGTCGAACAAGCGCTTGCCACCCAGTGTCTGGTCCAGGCCAAGCAAAAGACCATGGAGATTCGAGTGGAAGGGCCGCTTCCCTTCGGAGTCACGGCCAAGGACCTGGCGCTGGGAATCATCGGGCGCATCGGAGTCAACGGAGGCATCGGCCACGTCATCGAATACACCGGCGAGGCGCTCAGGTCCCTGTCCATGGAAGGGCGGATGACGGTCTGCAACATGACCATCGAGGGCGGCGCGAGGGCGGGCATGGTGTCCCCCGACGACACAACCTTCGAATATCTCCGGGGCAGGCCCCACGCCCCCCAAGGCACGGACTTCGACTCTGCAGTCGAACGCTGGCGAGACCTGCCGTCCGACGCCGACGCCGTATTCGACACGGTAGTGCAGGTGGACGCGGCTTCTCTGGAGCCTCTGGTGACCTGGGGCACCAACCCCGGCATGGTCGTGCCCGTAACGGGGCGGGTCCCCGACCCCGCTTCCTTCGACGACTCAGACCAGAGGGAGGCAGGCGTCAGGGCGCTGGAATACATGGGCCTCGAGCCCAACACGCCCATGCAGGAAATCAAGCTGGACCGGGTCTTCCTGGGATCGTGCACCAATGCCAGGCTGGAAGACTTGCGGAACGCCGCCGAAGTGGTCAAGGGAAAGAGGGTCAACCCAAACGTCTACGCCATGGTGGTGCCCGGTTCGACCTTGATAAAGCTCCAGGCCGAGAAGGAAGGGATCGACGGAATATTCAAGGACGCCGGTTTCGACTGGCGGGAGGCCGGCTGTTCCATGTGCCTGGGCATGAACCCCGACATACTCCAGCCGGGGGAGCGATGCGCCTCCACATCCAACCGCAACTTCGAAGGGCGTCAGGGCAAGGGCGGCCGCACCCACTTGGTCAGCCCTCAGATGGCCGCCGCCGCCGCCATCGCCGGCCACTTCGTGGACATCAGGGAGTGGAAGTAGCCGGACATTCGCCTCCAAGCTCCTCCCCCACAAAGTCCCTTACGCCTCTGGGGGAAGGTTAGGATGGGGAAAAGACGTTAGCAGAGGAGAGCCATAAATGGAACCCATAACCAAGACCACCGGACCAGCGCTGCCCCTGGACCGGGTGAACGTGGACACCGACCAGATTATCCCAGCCGTCTTTCTGAAGCGCATCGAACGCACGGGATACGAGGACGCGTTGTTCTCTTCTTGGAGATTCAACGAAGACGGCAGCCCCAAGCCGGACTTCATCCTGAACCAGGACGGATACACCGACTCCACCATCCTGGTGGGAGGCCGCAACTTCGGCTGCGGCTCCTCCCGCGAGCATGCCCCGTGGGCCCTGCTGGACTACGGTTTCCGCGTGGTCATCGCTCCCAGCTTTGCCGACATCTTCCACAAGAACTGCTTCGACAACGGCATCGTACCCGCCCATCTGCCCGAGGACCAGGTGCAGCAGCTTATGGAGAAGGCCCTGAAAAGCCCCGGCTACAAGCTGACCGTCGATTTGGAGACCTGCACCATCTCCGACGACGAAGGACTAAGCTTCAGCTTCGTGGTCCACAACGATCCCGGGACCCACGAGTTCCGCCGCAACTGCCTGATGAACGGCCTGGACGACATCGCCTTGACCCTTCAGCACGAGGACAAGATCACCGCCTTCGAAGCCCGCCACACCATAACCTAGGGAGACCTACCGGCTACTGCGACAACGGTAGTGGGTGCGGCTGGTGGTAGAAGAATCCCTGCTTTGCGGGTAGAGGGTCAGACGTTCGACGGTTGTGATCTTGATCGGAGGACCCAAGTTTAGTCGATGTGGACTCTGCATATCGTCATCACCAATCCGGGCGCCTATTCGGGCTATTGCACTTCACTCGGATGACAGTACAGGGTATTTTATTGGCGAATAATACATTAAAGTAACCAGAGGAACCCCCAAGCCTTGGGGCAATGTCTTAAATAAAAGCCTTGTGATCTACAGGGCATCTGATAGGCCTTCAAAAAACCGCCAATATCAGTCTATCATTCAGGGGGCGTCGTGACGGGCAACTTTCGCGATCTGGCCTTTACCGCAAACCGTGAAGCTCCCCTTCATCGGTGGGTGCCGTGGATCGCCGGGTACTCAAAGACCTTCGTTGAAGAAGCGCTAGACCGCCATGCCACCGCTCCAAGCGTGGTTCTTGATCCGTTTGCAGGTGTGGGGACAACGCTGATTGAAGCCGACCGCACTGGGCATGAAGCGATTGGCTTCGAAATCAACCCCTACGCGACATTCGCGGCCCGGACCAAGCTCAAGGCGCATCGGATCGATTCCAGTGGGCTCCGCGAGGCCATTCGCACACTCTGCGCCTTCGGACGTACCGTGAACACTAACGGGTCCGAGCCTCACACGGCCCCCCCAGCCGGATTTCACACGCGAACGCCGTTCTATAGTCCCAAGGTGCTTAGGAAGGTCTTGTTGACGCTAGACTTCATTGACCAGCACATAGACGCCTGCCTATCGGACGTGTTCCAGCTTGCGTTTGCTTCCACTATGGTGCAGTACTCGAACTACTCCTATGAGCCAAGCTTGGGGCGTAAATCGACGGCGCAGCGTCCCGACGTGACAGACTTTCCAGTGATCGAGACCGTCGCCGAGAAGTTGTCCCAGATGGCTGATGACGCCGATTGGTATCGACGCACGCGTGTGAGGAGCCATCGAAAGGATGCGCAGGTAATCGCCCAATCGTTCTTTGACGGGTATCGAAATCTGTCGTCGGGAAGCGTTGACTTGATAGTGACCTCACCCCCGTACCTGAACAACTACCACTACAACCGGAACACCCGGCCCCATCTCTACTGGCTTGGGTTGTGCAACACCCCGCGAGACCTGAAACGTCTGGAGTCCATGAACTTCGGCACCTATTGGCAAAACGCAAGAGAACTCGACACCGTGGAACTAGACCCATCGGTCAACGATAATGAGATTGAGGACACGATCGCCGAAGTACGCCAGAAAAACCCTGACAAAGGCCTCTATGGAGGACGGGGATGGGCAAATTACGCTGCGCTATACTTCAATGATTGCGCACGATTCCTAAATGGAGCGAAATGGTGTCTTCGTTCAGGTGGTACGGCTCTGGTAGTGATAGGGAACAGCATCCTCCAGGGGGTGCCCATTCCTACCGAACGGTTCCTTGCGAAGATTGCCGAACGATGTGAGTTGAACACGGTAGCGATCCATAAGCCACGGCACAAGCGGGTCGGAAACAGCATCGTTGACTCTCGTGTGCCGGGCAGTGGCCGCCTCTACGAATCGGTTGTGGAACTGAGATCATCACGACTCTCTATGATCCCCTGACCTACGACAACCTCATGGCCGGCTTGGTATTGCACTTCATGAAACAGAACAAGGTACGATTGGACGAGGCGTCAAGCATAGAAGGCCCCGGAATCTACTCGTTATATTATTCGGGAACTTTGCCCGTCTACGCACCGATTGCCACCAGCGAGGTCCCCATTTACGTCGGGAAGGCCATCCCGCTTGGAGCTCGAAAAGGGGACGCCGTCAATGTTAACGCACCCAGTCTACAGCGTCGGATTACCGAACATGCAAAGTCAATCACTCAAGCTGAAAACCTGGATACAGCCGAGTTCTGGTGCCGGCGCTTGGCGGTTCAGCCGGTCTGGATCACGCTTGCGGAACGGTTCTTGATAGACTTTTTCCGTCCGGTCTGGAATCTCTGTCTTGATGGGTTCGGCGACCACGATCCAGGGAGAGGCAGGAGGAACAGCGAGCGGAGTTGGTGGGACACCATGCACCCGGGGCGAACTTGGGCGTCTAACTTGCGGCGTGTCAAGACGACATCAGGTTCCGTAGCACGGATACATGAGTTTTGGGAAGCAAGCAAGACAGGGCAAAGCAACGAATAAGGACAAGAGGTCTCCACCCGATTGACGGAGTGTGCCAGAACATCACCAACGTTGTCACAGTCAGATCGCCTAGGCCCCGCCCTTTTTGGCGGGGCGGGGGATGAGCCGCCAAGGGAACAGGGCCCAGGTGTAGCCTGCCAGCATCCGTTCCAGGCTTGCTTTGGCTCCGCCCACGACGGGCTTCCCGTGACCGACGCACGCAGTGTCGAAGTCCAGCGCAGCAATCCGCTCGATTGACCTCCGGTAGGCGCGGAAGTCGGTGCCTGGAAACTGCACGGGCCTGTGAAAACGCTTGCCGTCGCTGATGAGCATGTCTCCAGTAATAAGGACTCCCCGCTTTTCATCCAGCAGAGAAACGCTGCCGGGTGTATGCCCCGGGGTGTGCAGGACTTTGACTCCGCCCAACGCGGGAAGCGCCGCCCCGTCTTCCAGCCGGCCGTGGGCATGGATTCGACTCAGCAGGGGCAGCTTCCCCGGCAAGGAAATCAGCTGCCCCGGATAGTGGAGCCGCCGGCCTGAGCCGCCGCTGCGGGTGTCGTCTTCATGGACGAGGACCTGGACCCCCGAATCTCCGAACAAAGCGCGGATGCTTCCCGTGTGGTCGGGATGGGAGTGGGTGAGGACAACCTGCCGCACGTCGGAGACGGCGCGTCCCATGGACTCGATGTACCGGCGAATCCTGCCCGTATTGAACGGCAGCGCGGCATCCACCAGGGTCAGGGAGTCCGGGTCCGCAAGCAGGTAGACGTTGCCGCCGTAAACACCATCCACCATATGAATCCCCGGGACGATCTCCACGGGGCTACTCCAAGTCTATGTCGCCGCTTTTTCCCCCGCGCTTGCGCAGGAGCCGGACGTCCTGGATGCGCATCGCCCTGTCCACCGACTTGCACATGTCGTATATGGTCAGAGCGGCCACGGCGACGGCCGTGAGGGCCTCCATTTCCACGCCCGTCTTGTAGGAGGTCCTGGCGGCGGCGGTTATGTTGACGCCTCCCCGGGCCTCGTCCAACTCCAGGTCCACGCTGATATTGTCGAGGGGGATGGGATGGCATAGGGGAATCAGGTTGGAGGTCTGCTTGCCTCCCATGATTCCGGCGATGCGGGCGACTGTAAGCACGTCCCCCTTCTTCATCAGCCCTTCGCTGATGAGGCGCAGCGTGTTCCGCTCCATGGAGACGAATCCTCCGGCCACCGCCTCCCGGTCCGTGACGGCCTTGGCGCCTACGTCCACCATTGAGGCGGCTCCTTGGGAGTCCAGGTGCGTGAGCTTCGACCCCTCGCCGTCCGATGTTTCCGTCCTGTTGTCTACGTCCATGCTCACGCCTTCAGCGGGTGTACCCTGGGTCAGCCGGCAGCCCCTTCATCTTGGCGGAGCCTACGGCCAGACGGTCGCACCGCTCATTCTCCTTGTTTCCTGCGTGTCCCCTGACCCACTTGAACGTGACGTCGTGCTTGTCGCACAGGTCCAGCATCTTCTCCCACAAGTCGGGGTTGAGGGCCTTGTCGCCCTTGGAGTTGCGCCTCCATCCGTTGGCCTGCCAGCGTTTGGCCCAACCTTTGCTTACGGCGTTGACCACATACTGGGAGTCGCTGTAGAGGCTGACCGAGCATCGCTCCTCAAGCTCCTCCAGACCTTTGATGGCCGCCATAATCTCCATGCGGTTATTGGTGGTCAGACTGAACCCGCCTGAAAGCTCCTTGCGATGCCGGCCGTTGAGCAGGACTACGCCGTAGCCGCCGGGACCAGGGTTGCCCAGGCAGGCGCCGTCGGTATAGATGTCCACGTGCTTATCGGCAAGAGCGGCCACTCCGCCTAGCCTCCGATCTGGTACATTTCTATCTTTCGGGGAGCGGCTTCCCGAGCGTTGAACTCGGTGCGAAGTTCCGAGTATCGGTCCTCCCGAATCCTCCATATTCCGGCAATCATGTCTTTCATCTGGCTGTCGGTGGCCCCGTCCCGCATGGGGCCGCGCAGGTCGGCCCCTTGGCTTGCGAAAAGGCAGGTGAAGAGCTTCCCGTCCGTGGAGAGGCGGGCCCGGGTGCAATCTCCACAGAAGGGCTTGGTCACCGACGCGATGACGCCGATTTCACCCGAACCGTCGGCGTAACGGTGCCGTCTCGCCACTTCACCCGGGTAGTTGGCCTCCACCGGCTCCAGGGGCATCTCGGCGTTTATCCTGGCGACGATTTCGTGTGCGGGCGTCACGTGGTCCATCTTCCAACCGTTGAGGTTGCCCACGTCCATGTATTCGATGAACCTGACTATGTGGCCCGTTCCCTTGAAACGCCGCGCCAGTTCCACGACGGTATGGTCGTTCACTCCCTTTTGGACCACGGCGTTAATCTTGATGGGACTGAGGCCCGCCCCCTCAGCGGCTGCTATTCCCTCAAGCACCCTCTCGGTGCCGTAGTTGCGGCCGTTCATGGCCTTGAAGACCTCTTCGTCCAGGGAGTCCAGGGACACCGTGATGCGCCGGAGCCCGGCTTCCTTCAACGCATGCGCCTGCTGGGCCAGCAGGTAGCCGTTGGTGGTCAGCGTGAGGTCGTCGATGCCGTCTATGCCCGAAAGCAGGCCAATCAGACGCTCCAGCCCATTCCGGACCAGCGGCTCGCCGCCGGTCAGCCTGAGTTTGTTGACCCCCAGCTGAGCAAATATCCCGGCCAGGCGGGCTATCTCTTCGAAGTCCAATAGCTCGCTGCGTTCCAAAAACTTGTACCGCTCACCGTATATCTCGGCGGGCATGCAGTATGGGCAGCGGAAGTTGCACCGGTCCGTGACGGAGATCCGCAGGTCCCTTACCGGGCGTCCCAGCTTGTCTTTCACGAGAGATTCGGTTTTTGGTCCGGTCTGTGTCATGGTCTAATCGAAGTTTCCAGGGCCGAAAACGGCGTGGATTTCAGCAGGGCGGCCGCTTTTCGGGCCGCCTTGCCCCGATGGCTCAGTAGGTTTTTCTCTTCCAGGGACAGCTCAGCAGTGGTCTTTCCCAGGTGCGGCAGGTAGAACACGGGGTCATAGCCAAAACCGTTGGCTCCCTTGGGTGTGTACTGAATGATTCCTTCAACCACGCCGCTAACCATGCCAAAGTCCTCGGTACGCGACACCATTGATATAACACAGCGGAACCGCCCGGCCCGCTTTTCCCACGGCACGTCCTTCATGTTCTTCAGCAGCAACTCCACCTTGTCCTCGTCGGTGAGGCCGGGGCCTCCATAGCGGGCCGAATGGACGCCGGGTTCGCCGCCCAAGGCGTCCACCTCCAAGCCCGAATCGTCTGCCAGGGTCATCAGGCCCGTCAAAGAGGCGTAGAAGGACGCCTTCAGTCGAGCGTTTTCCTCGAAGGTCGCCCCCGTCTCTTCCACCTCTTCGACAACTTCTTCATCATCCAAGGAAGTCAAACGGAAGGGAACGCCCTCAAGGAGCTCCCTCAACTCGACCATCTTGCCGGGATTCCGTGTCGCCACCAGGAGTTTAGATTGATGTGTCTGGGTCATACTTCAGACCGCCCGTGATCTTGCCAAGGCCGTGTGAAATAGATGAAACGGCGCCTCAGCATACCATCGTCTTTTGCTATGAAAATAGGCTGCAACTTCCCCTTCTCCCCTGACGGGAGAAGGTTGGGATGAGGGGGAACCAAGTACGTATCCAAAAGGTGAGGTCGGAGAGAATGACCCGAATCACCCTGACCCGTCGAGGGGGAAGGGGCTTGGATTCCGGCTTCCGCCGGAATGACGGCTTGGAGGTGTTGCCCGACTATGTTCATTATAATGCCGGTTTGGGTCCCTTAAGGCGCTTGATAATTTTAATACTCCCACCCGCGTCCGGTAAAGTTTGAGGCCCGCCGGTTGCAGCGGGCCTCGTGTGCGTTGTGCATGAACCCAGCGGCGGGGCTAGTCTGCGGTGGCCCGCTCGGGAATGGGAGCCGATTCCTTACCGTTGCGGAAGTCGAACCGCTCCACCAGGTTTCCAACCGTCGTGCGGAACCCGCCGTACTCCAGCTCGGTGTAGGGCAGCATGGCAGGCCCGGACCAACCCTGGCTCCGCATCTCCAGACCTTTCTCCTGAGCGCGGGTCCTGACCAGGTCCCAAGCGGGGTTGTCGAAGAAGTCGATGTGGGAGCCGGAGAACTTGCCCTCGCCATTCAACGAGAATCCGACGCAAGACACCAGCGGCAGGCAATAAATGCCGGTGACCGGAGTGTTTAAGGGGACCGGCATAAGAGGCATGTTGTGGGACCCGCGGGCGTCTCCGCCGATGAAGTGGGCTTTGGCGAAGGGGGAACTCAGCTCCTCGGGCGCGGGGAAGATGCCCTGGTTGCGCACGATGGCCACCGGGTCGTCCTTGCCCGTGTAGCTGCCGGCGATGTTGTGGAGCCGGGTGGCCGAGATGGAGACGGCCCGCTGGTCGTGGGTCCTCGAGTAGATGCCGTCTATGCCGAACCGCTCGTTGTCCCGGAGCAGCGCCGTGATGTGGTAGTAGTCCTCAGGGGCGTTCAGCTTGATGATGCTGTCGCCGCCCGTGTTGTTCATGTCGATGATGTGGAAGGTGAACCCCTTGATCATATTGGGCAGCATGAGACCGCCGCAATACATGGGGTCGGCAAAGCCCAAAAACATCGGAAGGTTGTATGCGCCCGGACCGCATTTGTCAGCCGCCAGGACCATGAAGGACTCGGCCGGCCTGACCCGGTTGGTCTTTACGGGGTCGTGGTCAAAGTCTATCTCGGCCACGGCCGGGCCGGCGCCCCGGATGTTTCCCGACGGGGCGTCCACCAGCAGGTCCTGGCCCGCACCGTAGAGCCCGTGCTTGGACGCGATGTCAGTGGCCTCCAGGAAGGCGTTCCAGGCAAACTGGTGTATTTCTGTGTCATCAGCCCCGCGAGTGTGGGAGCAGATGATGGCTATGTCATCCCCGGTGTGTGCGACGAAAGAGTCTATGAGCAGCCCGCCGCTTTCGGCGGACCGAGCGGCCGACCTGACAGCTTCCATCATCTCTTCAATGGGTTTGGTGTGACCGCCGACGGAGCCGACATCTGCCTTGAGAACGGAAAGGGTGATTTTCATTCCGCCACCTCCACTGCCTGACTAAGGTTTCGGATGCTTCAACAAGGGCCGCTCCGCCATACGTCAGAGGCCCCACAAAGCCAAGTTCAGTCTAGCAAACGGGGCGCCCAATGTCAAAAACGATGACCGATTGAGAAGGGCCGTTAATAACCGATTTCATCAATAACATTGATTGTTAATGACGATTTACGCTGCAACAGTCGGCATGTCATACGGAGATATGACTGTATGTGGGCTAGTAGCCCCAGGAGGGGGTGTATTCGCCGTAGACGGAGCGGAACACGTCCATGGTCTCGCCTAGGGTGGCGTAGGCTTTTACGGCGTCCAGGAGATAGGGCATGACGTTCTCGGAATCGCGGGCCGCCTGCTCCAGCCTTCTCAACTTCTCCTTGACGTCGCGCCCGTCCCGTCGGCGGCGCACGTCGTTGAGACGCGTCAGGTGCCGCTCTTCGCTCTCGCGGTCCACCCGGAGAAGGGGAATTTCAAGAACGTCGTCGCTGACATACTCGTTGACGCCAACCGTCACCCGCTCGCCCCTGTCCATCTCCCTCTGGAGCTGGTAGGAAGCCTCGGCGATTTCATTCTGGAGATAACCCGTTTCGAGGGCTGGAAGCACGCCGCCAATGTCCTCGATGCTGCGGAAGTAGTCGTAGGCGCCCGCCTCGATGCACCGGGTAAGCTCCTCCAGGAAATAGCTTCCGCCCAGAGGGTCCACCGTATCTGTGACTCCCGTTTCGTGGGCGACTATTTGCTGCGTACGCAAGGCCACCAGCGCCGCCTTATCCGAGGGAAGCGCCCAGGCCTCGTCCGCCGAGTTGGTGTGCAGCGACTGGACTCCGCCCAGCGCCGCCGCCAGCGTTTGGAGCGCCACCCGGGCGTAGTTGTTCTCGGGCTGCTGGGCCGTTAGGGTCCATCCCGCCGTCTGGGCGTGGGTGCGCATCCACCACGACCGTGGGTTCTTGGCCCCAAAGGTGTCGCGCATCTCCTGGGCCCATATTTTTCTGGCTGCACGGAGCTTGGCTATCTCCTCGAAGAAGTAGTTGTCCACGTTGAAGAAGAAGCTCAGGCGCGGGGCGAAGTCGTCGACGTCCATGCCCCGGTCCAGGCACCAGCGAACGTACTCGAAACCGTCGGCCATGGTGAAGGCCAACTCCTGGACAGCCGTGGCTCCCGCCTCGCGGATGTGGTAGCCGGAAATGGATATGGGGTTCCACTGGGGCAGGTGTTTTGAGGCAAACTCCACGGTGTCCACCACCAGCTTCATGGACGGCTTAGGTGGGAAGATGTACTCGTTCTGGGCTATGTACTCCTTGAGTATGTCGTTCTGGAGGGTCCCGCCCACCCTGTCCAGAGCCACACCCTGCTTCTCAGCCACGGCTATATACATGGCCCAGATGATGGCCGCGGGGCTGTTGATGGTCATGGAGGTCGTGATGCGGTCCAGGGGAATGGAGTCGAACAACACTTCCATGTCCGCCAGGGACGACACCGCCACGCCGCACTTGCCGAACTCTCCGGCGGCCTGGGGAGCGTCGGTGTCGTAGCCGTACAGGGTGGGCATGTCGAAGGCCGTTGACAGGCCGGTCTGGCCGTTCTCCAGGAGATACTTGAACCTGGCGTTGGTCTCCTCAGCGGCGCCGTAACCGGCGAACATGCGCATAGTCCACAGCCGGCTGCGGTAGCCCGTGGGATGGATGCCCCTGAGGAAAGGGAACTCCCCGGGGACGCCGGTCTCCGGCGTGTTCCCCTGATTGGCGTAGAACGCCTCTATGGGTATTTGGGAAGGAGAGGTGAATCTCTCTTTCCGCGATGGAGCTTCGTCGTTTCCCTTGGGGTAGGCCAATGAACACCTGCACTTTAGCTTTGGAGCCAGTCTATCAGTGGGCTAATTGGGCGTCAATTTTTGAACGCCGCCCAAACCGTCTTTCCGGCGCAGGCCGGAATCCAGTCCCAGGGTCTTTCGGTTCTCACACTGAAACGCTGCAATTGCCCTCTACCGTGTCATTCTGAGGAGCGCAGCGACGAAGAATCTAAAGGGCGGGCTTGTTCAGGGCGATGGACTTTAGATTCTTCGCCTTCGGCTCAGAATGACATTTAGCGAGAACTGAAAGACACTGGAATCCAGCCCCAAGCCCCTAAACTCCGGCTTTCGCCGGAGAGACGATATGGGGTTGACGCTGTTGTACCAGCCACCTAAGAAAGCCCGTTCTGAGAGCTGCCCTAGCGCTGCTTGCCCGGGGCCTGCTTGACCCGCTTCTCCAGATCGGAGCGGGGCATCATCAGATAGCGGCCGCACCCCTGGCATTTCAGCCCTATGTCGGCGCCCAGCCGGGTCACCTCCCACTCATCGCTGCCGCAGGGATGGCCCTTCTTCAGCCGCACCAGGTCGCCAAGCCTGATTTCTAGGACCATCCCAGGCCCGCTTGGTCCAGAGCGGCGTTGATGCCGTCCCTGAGATTGACTGCCTCTTTGCGGGCGGCCTTGGCGTAGTCCCTTCCCGTGGAAGCATAGAGGACGCCGCGAGAGGAGTTGATGACGGCCCTGCGTCCGTTGGCGTCCACGCCGTTGAGCGTCGCCTCTTTGACGTCTCCCCCTTGGGTCCCCACGCCGGGTATGAGAAAAGGCATATCGGGGCACAAATCTCTAAGCTGTTTTAGCTCGGCGGGGTAAGTGGCGCCCGCCACCAGACCGGCGTTGCCTGCGGTGGACCACTCAACCGCTCTGGCAGCCAGGGTGCGGTACACAGGCTCCCCTGAGTCGCTCGATTTCAGGTCCTGGAAATCTCCGGCGCCCGGATTGGAGGTACGGCACAATATGAAGACTCCACGGTCCCGGTATTCCAGAAAGGGCCGGACGGTGTCGCCGCCTCCGAAGGCGTTTACGGTGGCGGCGTCAAATCCCCAAACGTCGAACATGGCCCTGGCGTAAGCTTCCGCAGAGGCCCCCACGTCGCCGCGTTTTGCGTCTCCGATGAGGACCGCGTCGGGGGCGCGCTCTTTGATATGGTCGATTGTGCGCTCCAGGGCCCTCAGTCCCTCCATGCCCATAGCCTCGTAAAACGCCAGGTTGGGTTTATAGGCGCACACCAGGTCCGCGGTCGAATCTACGATGGCTCTGTTGAACTCGGCGGCGTCGCTCACCGGCATCAGGGTAGGGTCAGGGTCCAGCCCCACGCACAGAAGGCTCCGGTTGGTCCGGCTGGTCCGGTCGAGCTTGTTCAGGAACTCCGACACTCTACGATTCCCCCATCGACGCGAGTCTAGCGGCATGCCAAATGCCGGTCAACGCCTGTCGGCGCCATTCATACGGGGCGATTCGCTCCTATCCAGCCTCTCTGGTGTGATGGTAGCATGAAGCGGCCAGGGACCGATATGAAGTACGAGAGCTTGATAGAGGGGCGCTTTCTCCGCAGGTTAAGCCGGTTTTCAGGGTTGGTGGACATAGACGGCAGCGAGACGCTGGTCCACATCGCCAACTCAGGCAGGATGAGGGAGCTGCTGGTGGAGGGATTCCGCGTACTGCTCAAGCCCGTTCCCGGCCCTCACCGCAAGACTGCCTACGACATGGCCCTCGTCGACCTTGGCCACACCCTTTGCTCCTCGGACGCACGGCTGCCCAACCTCCTCCTTCACGAGGCTCTTGTCGAAGGACGGTTGGAGGAATTCCAAGGTTACAACGACATTGCACGCGAGCGCACGTTCGAGGACTCCAGGCTCGACCTGGCCCTGAACGGTCCCGACGGCGTCTGCTACATAGAAGCCAAGTCCGTGACCCTTGTGGTTGACGGGGTGGGCCTTTTCCCTGATGCGCCGACCATCCGGGGCGCCAAGCACGTAGGCTCCCTGGCCAAGGCTGTGGCCCAGGGCCACAGGGCGGCGGTGGTCTTCGTAGTACAAAGGGAGGACGCGGCGGCCCTGATGCCCCACGACACCGCGGACCCTGTGTTCGGCGCAGCTTTGAGACGGGCCGTCGACAATGGCGTGGAAGCGTACGCCTACCGATGCCGGGTTTTCCAGGATGAGATAGTCCTGTCAGACCGGATCCCTGTAATCCTCTGAGGCAGACCTAGTTGGCGCGGCGCCCCTGGAATTCCTTCTCGGTGGTCTCGGCTTCAACCTGGTAGTAGTCGGGAAGGCTTATCAGCGCCTCCACCTCTCTGCGGCGCCAGACCACGTCCTCGGCGCTGATGCCCGTAAGGCCCGTATCCCTCAGGCTCGTGTATACCTCTATCAGGCCCTTGGCGGCTGCAATAATCGGGGTTGTAGCGTATATGATTATCTGGTAGCCCAAGTCGGAATATTCCTGGACGGATATGTCGTCGGCTCCCGCGATGACCAGCAGCGGCACGTCCGGCACACCCTTGCGGAAGACGGCCAGGTCCGCCGCCGCTCTGACGCCCCTGGGCATCACGACGTCGACGCCCAGGTCCCTCATAGCCAGGCCCCTGGCGATGGCCTCGTCCATGTTCCCTTCCACTGCGGTAAAGGCGTCGGTGCGTCCGATAATCAGGAAATCGGGATTGGTGCGCGCTTTGAGGGCGTATTCCATCTTCTGCAGGAACTCGTCCCTGGGGATGATGTGTTCCAGCCCGGCATGATACGAGGCCCGTTTGGGGTAGACCTGGTCCTCGATGTGCATCCCGGCCAGCCCGGCGGCCTCATAGGCTTTGACCGAACGCATCGTATGGACCGGGTCTCCGTAACCCGCTCCTCCGTCCACGATGACCGGCAAGTCCACGGAATCGGCGACTCGTTTGCCCACGTCTACCTGCTCAGTCATGGTCATCAGAGGCTCCGATACGGCCAGATGCGCCCCGGACATGTATCCTCCGGTGTAGACGGCGGTGAAACCCAGCGACTGGACCACCCTGGCGCTGAACGGGTCGTAGGCGCCGGGCGCGACGATAGTCTCTCCCCTGGACAATCTGGCTTTCAGGTCGTTGTTGGCTGGCATGGAACGCCTCCTAGCGGCCATTTTAGACACGGGGCCATATTAGGCGCGGAGGCGGTCAAGGTCAAGGGCGCGCGACGCAGGGCAGGGTCTTTCGATAGTGAGATGGCTTGTTTGCCACGTTCGTGGCGAGCCAGTCGAACCACCCTTCGACAAGCTCAGAGCCTGCCCAGTACTCGATACGGGGGCGAACGGAAAGAAGGAAGGGTCTGAGATAATCGAAAGGCCCTGAGCGCAGAGGAGAGCAGCCCCTAAAGACATGATATAATGCTGACTGCTCGAAAATGTTCAATTGGTCCACCCGGAGGTAAAAGTGGCCTCAGCGCTTGATGGAATAAAGGTACTCGACATCACACGGACCCTGGCCGGACCCTTCTGCACCATGTTCCTGGGCGACATGGGCGCCGACGTCATCAAGGTGGAGGAGCCCGGCCAGGGCGACGAGACCAGGAACTGGACTCCTTTCTGGAACGACGTGGGGACCCAGTTTCTTGCCTTCAACCGGAACAAACGCAGCTTGACCTTGAACCTGAAGGACCAGAGGTCGGTGCAGATATTCAAGGACCTGGCCAAGGACGCCGACGTGATGCTTGAATCGCTGCGGACCGGCACCGCCGACCGCATGGGCCTCGGCTACGACGTGATAAGCGAGCTAAACCCCCGGATAGTCTACTGCTCCGTATCGGGGTATGGCCGCACGGGCCCCCTAGCCGACAAGCCCGGTTACGACCTCATCATCCAGGGGTACAGCGGACTGATGAGCACCACCGGAGAGCCGGACGGCCCGCCGCTGCGGACGGGATACTCTCTGGTGGACCTGTTCACCGGCATGATGGCCTACGGCTCGATCGTCACCGCGTTGTACAACCGCGAGCACACGGGCAAGGGCCAATACGTAGAGGCGTCCCTGCTGGAGGGTCAGGTGGCGGTGATGAGCTACCACGCAGTGGGCTACCTGGCGACTGGACGCGTTCCCGGCAGGCTTGGCTCAGGACATCCCAGCCTGGTGCCATACCAGGCTTTCCCTTCCTCCGACGGGTTCTTCATCATCGGATGCGGCAACGACGGCCTATGGCGGCGGCTCTGCCCGGCCATTGGGCGGGAAGACCTAATCGACCATCCAAAGTTCCAGACCAACACTCTCCGGGTCGAGAACAGGGCCGAAATCGTCTCCATACTCAGTGAGCACATGAAGTCCAAGACCACCGCCGAGTGGGTCGATATCATTACGGAGGCCGGAGTGCCGGTGGGGCCCATCAACCGGGTGTCCGAGGTTGTCGTGGACCCGCAGGTGTTGGCCCGGGAAATGATGGTCGACCTGCCCCATCCCAGGGTGCCGGACCTGAAGGTGCCCGGAAGCCCGCTCAAGCTCTCAGACACTCCTCCCAGCTACCGCCGCAGCCCGCCGGAGCACGGTGAGCACAGCGAGGAGATACTTACCGACCTGGGATACGGCATGGAAGACATCGCCAAGCTCAAGGAAGAGGGCGCCATCTAACGTCACGCCCGCGTGGCGCCCCGTCCAACCTGAAGCAAGGCTTAGTGAAACAAGGAACCCGTCAGCCTGGCGCTATGCGGTCCCCTGTTCGGCTCTTCATTGCGTTAAGCCTCGTCCTTGCGTTGGCGCTGCCGGCCTGCGGCTCCGCCCGCGGCGGCATACTCGTTTCCGCCGCCGCCAGCCTGACCGGCGTCATGGAAGAGCTGGGACAGCGATTCGAGGAGCTGGAGGGAATCCAAGTACGGTTCAACTTCGGGGGATCCGCGTCCCTGGCCCAGCAGATCATCAAGGGAGCTCCGGTGGACGTCTTTCTGTCGGCTGGGCCAATTCCTATGGACCGTTTGGAGACGGCGGGACTGTTGGCCGAGGGCACAAGGGTAGACCTCCTCACCAACCGGCTCGTGCTGGCGGCTCGCTCCAAGGACTTCGCCGCACAGTCGGCTGCCGCCGAGGGGCCGGGGCTCTTGGACAGGCTGTTGAGGCCGGATGGAGACTATCGAATCGCCATTGCGGACCCCGACTTGGCGCCGGCCGGGACGTACGCTGAAGAAGCGCTGAGGAATCTGGGATACTGGAAGGCCCTGGAGGGACGGCTTGTATACGGACCCGATGTCCGAGCGGCCTTGGCGTATGTTCAAACAGGGAACCTGGATTTTGGCATTGTCTACGGCACGGACGCCATGGCCGCCGGTCTCGTCAGCGCCGCAGACATCCCCCCTGAGAGCCACTCGCCCATCCTCTATCCGTCAGCCCTGATAAAGGACTCGGACCGTCCGGGTTCCGCAGCTAAGTTTCTGGAGTTCCTGCAAAGCCCCGAGGGCGTATCCATATTCGAACGTTGGGGATTCGCCTCAGTGGAGTAGAATAGACCCGGGTCGAGCGCCAGGGGGACCGGCCGGCTGATTGGCTGCCGTCGGCCCGACTCGACGCCGGCCGTGAGGTATGGGAATTGTCGGCCAGTGAGCTTCAGATAATCGGGCTTTCGCTGCAAGTAGCCGCCGTGGGGACGGTTCTCGGGTTCCCTGTCGCAGTTTGGATCGGATGGCTGCTGGCCAAGTCCTCTATGAGGGGAAAGCCAATCATCGACACGTTGGTCTCTTTCCCCCTGGTGCTTCCTCCCGTAGTCACAGGTTACGTCCTTCTGCTGGTCCTTGGCTCCGGCGGGCCAGTCGGCTGGGTCCTGGACAAGCTCTTCGGAGTGGACGTGGTTTTCACCTGGGTTGCGGCGGCGCTGGCGGCGGGTCTGGTGGCGCTGCCCCTGATGGTGCGCACGATAGAGGTGGCTATGGCCGGAGTGGACCCGCGCCTGGAGATGGCCTCGCGCAGCCTGGGCGCAGGCCCCATGAAGACCTTCTTCCGCGTGACGGCGCCCTTGGCCCACAGGGGAATCCTAGCGGCCATACTGCTTGCCTTCGCCCGAGGACTCGGCGAGTTCGGCGCCACCATCATGGTGGCGGGAAACATCCCCGGCCAGACGCAAACCATACCCCTGTTGATATATAATCGGGTCCAGGTGGGAGACGAGGCGGCGGCTGTAAGAATGATCGTCGCTTCTCTAGTCCTGGCCTTGGTGGCGTTGACGGCCCACCAGTTCCTTGTGAGGCGAGCCTCCGCATCCTGATACGGGTCACTGACTGCGCCCACGCCATGAACGACACCACCCTCAGCCTAATCCTCCGCAAGACCTACCCGGGCTTCCATCTGAGCATCGACAGCCGGTTCGGCGCCGGCGTCACGGCTATTTTCGGCCCGTCCGGGAGCGGCAAGACCACCATACTCAACGCCATCGCCGGACTCATCGACCCGGACGAAGGCGAAATCGCGCTGAGGGGAAAAACCCTATTCTCTTCCGGTTCGCGTGTCAGCCTTCCTCCCGAACGACGTCGGGTGGGCTACGTATTCCAGGACGGACTCCTGTTTCCACACATGAGCGTCAGGGAAAACGTTATGTACGGCTACAACCAGACTCCCCCGGAAGGCCGAAACGTCGATCCCCAACATCTGGTGAATTTGCTGGACCTTGACCGACTGATGGACCGGCGCCCCAAGAACCTATCCGCCGGAGAGCAGCAGAGGGTGGCCTTGGCCCGGGCCGTAGCCGCATCCCCTGAGTTGCTCCTCATGGACGAGCCTCTGGGGTCCCTGGACATGGCCCTACGCGGACGTGTATTGCGATACCTGGGAGACCTTCATCGAAGCCTGGGCATGCCCATGGTGTACGTTTCCCACTCCATCTCAGAGGCGCTGGCCCTGGCCCATCAGGCGCTGGTGATCTCCAACGGACGCCAGCTGGCTTTCGACGAACCCCGAAAAGTCCTGCTGGAGCCGTACGTTCACTCTCTTGTTCATCTGGGAAGCCTGGAGAACCTGCTCGACGTCCGGGTGACGGACAGCGGCCCGTCCAACGGTCTAACTACGGCAACCCTGGGCACAGTTTCCTTGAGACTCACCGGCCTCAGCGACTCAGTCTCGGTAGGGGACACGCTGTCCATCGGGATACGGGCGGGGGACATAATAATTGCCGTGGACAGACCCGAACGCATCAGCGCACGGAACATTCTCAAGGGGCGGTTGGAAGCGATTCACCGGATCGACCACGACGTGCTGCTCTTCGCCGACGTGGGCGCCCCCCTCATGGCGCAGGTCACGCCGGATGCGCTGGACGCCCTGGACCTGCGTGAGGGGCAGGACGTCTACCTTGTCATCAAGTCCAGCTCCATCATGGTGCTGGGCTAACCCTAACGCAACGACGCAAGGACGCTAAGACGCAAAGGTTGTTTATTGACATTGCGCCATTGCGTTCTGGGGCCGTATCCTTCTAACCTCTCGTCATGACTGAGAACGACATCAGCCGAGAAATCGTCCGCTGCACCCTTGAAGTCCACCGCACCCTCGGCGGTCCCGGACTGTTGGAAAGCGTCTACGAAGATGCATTAGTCTGGGAATTGCGCCAAGCCGGACTGGCCGTAGGCCAACAGGTCTCGTTGCCGTTGGTCTATAAGGGAGTCGAACTGTCCGCACGGTTGAGGATTGACTTGGTTATCGGCTGTAAAGTGATTGTAGAATGTAAGTCAACCTCTAAGTACAATCCAATATTCGAGGCCCAAACGCTTACCTACTTGCGCTTGTCGGGCATGAAGCTGGGCCTGGTCGTCAACTTCGGCGAGCGCATGGTAAAAGACAGGATCCACCGGGTAGTCAACGGTCTTTAGCAGCGCAAGACCGCTAAGACGCAAATGGCATCTTACTGACATTGCGCCATTGCGTCCTAGCGTCTTTGCGTTCCCGCATACCTTGGTTATAATCTCTAACCATCCCACAGCCATACGTCAGGAGGCCCGAATGCCCAAGCTCACCGGCTCCCACGTGCTCCTTCGCGCCCTCAAGCTGGAGGGCGTGACCACCATCTTCACCATCGTCGGCGACACCATCCTGCCCCTGGTGGATGCATGTGCGGACGAGGGAATCCGGCTGGTGGACACGCGGCATGAAGCGGCAGCCATGCACATGGCCGACGCATGGGCCCGGATAACGGGCCAACCGGGCGTGGCGTTGGTGACGGGAGGACCCGGCTTCGCCAATGCCATGTCCGCCCTCCCCAACATCTACACCTCTGAGTCTCCCGTGGTCCTTCTCACAGGTTCCGCCGAGCTGCCCGAGAAGGGAATGTACGCCTTCCAGGAGATAGACCAGGTAAGCCTGGCGGCGCCCGTGACCAAGGGCGCGTGGCTGATTCACGACGCCCGCCGCATTACCGACATGGCGGCCACCGCATTCAGGACTGCATTGTCGGGAAGGCCCGGCCCGGTATGCCTGACCATGCCCATAGACATCCAGGAGCAAGAATGCTCTGAAGAAGACCTCCCGCACTATGGGCCTTCGGAATACAGGAGCCTGGGCAGACCCCAGGGCGACCCCGATATGGTCAAGCGGGCTGTGGAACTGCTGTCCAACGCGGAGCGGCCGGTGGTCATAGCGGCCAATGCGGCCCGCTACTCGCTGAGTCCCGCGGCGCTCCGGGACTTTGTCGAGCACATGGGCATCCCGGTGTTCACCGTGGAGCAGGCCAGGGGCATGATTTCCGACGACCATCCCCTCTGCTTCGGTTACGGAGACGCGGCTCTGAACGCGGCCGCAAGGCGTTTCAGAGAGGCCGACGTGGTGGCGCTGCTGGGAAAGCGCCTGGACCACCGCTATCGCTACGGCTCCCCGCCCTACTTTAGCTCCGAGGCCAAGATTATCCAGGTGGACCCCTCGCCGGACGAGATAGGGAAGAACCGGGGAGTGTCTCTAGGGGTCCAGGGGGACATCGGAGCGGTGGTCTCTCAGATGCTGGCCGAAGCGCAGGCCCAGGGAGTCAGGGCCGGAGACATCTCTGCCTGGCTGGACCAGTTGGAGTCCGACGCAAGCGGCTGGAGGGCCCATCTGGACTCCTTCAGCGGCGAGGAGACTCCCCTCCACCCCATCAGCGTATATTCCGAGGTCGAACCTCTCATCGGCGAGGACGACGTGATAATCATCGACGGCGGAGACTACGTCCAGTGGGGCAGGTGCTATCTAAAAGCCAGGAAATTAGGTCATTGGATGCGGCTGGGCCCTCTTAGCCAACTTGGATGCGGCCTGCCCTACGCCTTAGGCGCAAAGCTGGCCCGGCCCCAATCCAACGTGTTCCTGTTCATCGGAGACGGCTCCATAGGGTTCTATGCCATGGAATACGATACGGCGGTGAGGTTCAACCTGGACATCACGACGGTCTTGGGAAACGACTCGACCTGGGGCATTGACAAGAACTTTCAGCTGGCCTACTACGGGCGGGCCGTCAACACCGACCTGCGTTATGTGGCCTACGACCAGCTTGTGTCGACGCTGGGAGGCCACGGCGAGACCGTTTCGAGAAGGGAGCAGATAGCTCCCGCCGTGAGAAGAGCTTTGGGTTCGGGCAAGCCGTCGTTGCTGAACGTAGTGATAGGGTCCCATCAGAGTCCCCTGGCCGACGCAATGGTGGCCAGAAAGACGGCCCAACGCCCGTAGCGCAACGAGAACCTGACGACCCGCCGGACCTTGGCGCAGTTCCGCTTGACAATGGGCGCCGCCAAACGGACAATAAGGGCAACCTAGGACCTGCTCCCCCCAAACTCCAGCGAACCAATAAACGGCAAGGTCCGATTTAATGGAGGGGCGAAATGCTGAAAGTCGGCCATTCCGTCAACCGTCCCGGCAGGAGGCACGGAGACAATGAAGTCACGATAAACGTGCCTGAGGAGTTGGAAAACGAGCCTGGCATCGTCCAGCTTCGCAGCGAGGTGGACTTCTACTCCAGGGAGTATCCCCTGGAGAGCCAGCAGATTGAGTACACCGCAGACAGGGAGTGGGTCTGGACCGTCTATCAGGAGGACCAGCTGGCTGACCGGCGGATTCACGACGTTCTCAATAAGCCCATCGTAGAAGCTGCGAAGGACAGCGGCGACATCCAACCTTCCGTTGAGCCCAGCTTCGGCAAGGACGTCACCGAAGAGATCAGACTGAAGGCCCGCGAGTTGGGGTTCTCCGAAGCGGGGTTCACCCGCTACGACATGCGCTACGCGTTCTCTTCCAAGCGCGAATGGATCAAGTACCCCCATGCCTTATGTTTGGCCTGGGAGCAGGACTACGAGCCCACCCAGACCGCCCCCAGCCTGTTCGCAGAGGGTCCCCACCACAGCGTGTACCGGATTATGGGAGCAGTGGCGTTGGACCTCGCCGAACATATCCGCAGCATGGGCTACCACGCCCAGATCCACAGCCCCAACGACAACAGCGGCGTTTACATCCCCATGTTTGTGGCCGCCGGGCTCGGACAGCTGGGCGCGAACGGCCAGCTTCTCTCGCCCCACTTCGGCTCCAGAGCGCGGTTGATGATCATCACCACCGACGCGGAGATCACTCATGACCAACCCATAGACTACGGCATCCACACCTTCTGCTCCATTTGCCAGGTGTGCGTGAACAGATGTCCGGGCCGGGCGCTGATGCGCGACAAGGTCTGGTGGAGAGGCGTCCAGAAGCACAAGCTGATCTATAAACGCTGCCGACCCGTCATGGCCCGGTACGACGGCTGCGCAGTGTGCATGAAGACCTGCCCCGTCCAACGCTACGGAATGCCAGCGGTGATGGACCACTACGTGTCCACCGGCCAGGTGCTTGGCAAGGGCACCCACCTGCTCGAGGGATACTCCATCAGAGATACGGGATACTTCGGTCCAGGCGAGCTTCCCAGCTTCGGCAGGGCCTTCTTTGACATCCCCCACGGCAAGTCGGAAGACGTTCTCTTCGAGGACCTCAAGGAGAAGATATCAACCGGAGACGTCCCCTCCGACCCTCACGGCGACACGGTGTTACAGGAGTTCAAGGACCGGGTGTCTCAGTACATCACGCTGGCCCAGACCGGTACCACGATGACTGCCCCAGCAGGAGTCGAGGAAGCCTAGCCCTCCTACACCCATCCCCACCGACCATACAGAGGCCGGCGCTTAGCAGGCGCCGGCCTCTTCTTCTGTCTACTCCATAGCACTGCTCTATGCTAAAATCTCACCGTGTCCAAGACTGAGCATATGCAGTTGGCCCTGCGGGACACCGCCTATGACGGCTACTATAGACATCCCCATGTCCTCCACGCCACAGGTTGGACCCATCCACCGACGAATCGGCGTGCGTTGATCTGACCTCGGTCGCCGGCTGGCTGCTCTGCCTAGGCAGAGCAGCCGCCGTCGTTCCGTTGCCAACTAGAAACTCAAAGACCCTTTGATAGAAATGCAGCAGAAGGGTCCGAATTGGACTGGACGCAGACTTTGCGCTGGAAAAGGGTAGTGTATAATACCGTCATTCATCAATCGCCCCCTGGCTAACGATGGCTGTAACTTACCCCGACGCTGAGATTGCGATGCTAATCGCAGAGCGAAAGCCCCTTCCGACCAACTGGAACACTCGGTTTCGACTCCGTTCCAAACGGGGCCACCACGAGCGGGAGATGGAACTCATTGGCGACGCCGGGAACGAGTTCCATGTGATTCTCAGAAAAAGCTGGTTCAATCAACTCGATTTCTCGGTCATATTGGCCGTGCGTGTCCCGCAGTCGAACCGAAACTTCCGCTTGTGGCGTTATAATGGTAAAAGCCACGAGCATACCAATCATATCGAAGGCGATTCCTTCTACGATTTCCATATTCACGCGGCCACGGAGAGATATCAGAAGTTAGGAACCCGTGAGGACGCTTATGCAGAAGTGACCGATCGGTACGGTGACATGACAGAAGCGCTCAGCTGTCTCCTCACGGATGCGGGGTTTGAAACCAGCGGGGCGCAAGGCAGTATGTTCCTGCTCACACCGGAGGTTTAGCTATGTTCACTGCCGCTATCGAAAAAGATTTTCACGAAAAGGTCTCGACTCAAGTGCGTCTGGTCTCTGAAGGCATGGACCGCTACCGGGTGTTCACGCCGTTCCGATTTGACGACGGCGACCATTTGGCAATAGTTTTGAAGCGGGAAACTCCGGGGTGGACGCTGTCTGACGAGGGGCATACGTATATGCGCCTCACTTACGATATTGAAGAGGCTGACTTGTATAGTGGCATACGCCAGCAAATTATTTCCGACGCTTTGTCGGTGTTCCAAGTCGAGGAGCGAGACGGAGAGCTCGTATTCGGAATTCCGGATGACCGATATGGGGATGCGCTTTTTTCGTTTGTCCAGGCCCTGCTCAAAATTGCTGACATTTCATATCTCTCGCGAGAGCACGTTCATTCAACGTTCAGAAAAGATTTCCAACACCTTCTGTCCGAAGTCATCCCAGAGGAGCACAGGCGCTTCGATTGGTACGACCCTCAACTCGACCCCAAAGGCAAATATACTGTTGACTGCCGAATCAACGGTACTCCGCGACCGCTTTATGTCTATGGCTTGCTCAATGACGCCAATACCCGCGACGCTACCATCGCACTGCGCCAGTTTGGGGAATGGGATATCAGTTTCCACCCCGTAGCCATCTTCGAGGACCAGGAGTCCATCAGCCGCAAAGTATTGGCCCGTTTTAGCGATGTCTGCGAGAGACAGTTCCCCAGCCTCTCCGGCAACAAAAAGAGGATCACGCAGTTTCTGAAGGAAAAAATATCAGGATAATTCAGCAGAAGGCAGCAACGTCCCGGAATAAACGCCCATTTGAGGGTTGAAGATGATTGCGAACGTGAGGGCCGGATTCTCGCTTGGCGTGACTCCATAGCCCCCCTCTATGCTAAAATCTCAGCGTGTCCAAGACTGAACACATGCAGTTGGCCCTGCGGGGCGCTCCGGCCATCGAGCAGTGGCGAAGGGATAACCCCAACGAGCGTCTGGACTTCAAGGGCGCCAGTTTAAGCAGCCACAAGCTGAACAGGGCCGACCTTAGCTATGCAGACCTGAGCGACGCGGACCTGAGCGGCATCCACCTCGTGGAAGCCAACTTGAGCAAGGCCGACCTGAGCCGTTCAGGCTGCCGCATGGGCAGGCTGGCCAACGCCGTCATGACTGAAGCCAACCTTACAAACACCATCTTCCAGAAGGCTGTGCTGTCGGGGGCCGACTTGAAGGGGGCCCATCTTGCAGGAGCCGACCTGCGCGGAGCCGACCTGACAGGGGCGGACCTGGAAAGAGCCAACCTGGACGGAGCCAAGCTTGGCGAGGCAAACCTGAAGAGCGCCAACCTCTCAGGCGCCGACTTGAACCGGGCCGATCTCAGCTATGCAGACCTGACGGGCGCCAACCTCGAGGGGGCCAATCTGGGAAAGGCAACCCTTTTCAGGCCCACCCTGAGCGCCACTAAGTTGACCGACGCCATACTGTTCCACACGGCCTTCGGAGACTGCGACCTCAGCGGAGCCATCGGCTTGGACCAACTCCGGCACGTGGGTCCCAGCGCCATCGGCTTGGACACCATATACCGCACACCCAACAGCCTTCCTGAGGTCTTTTTAAGGGGCGTAGGAACACCGGAGCAGTTTATTGACGCCGGGCCATCCCACGACGCGAGGCGCCATTACACGTGCTTCATCTCTTACTTCTCCAGAGACAGGGAGTTCGCCCAGAAGCTGTGCCTGGACCTTCAGATACGAGGCGTAAGGTGCTGGACGTTTCCCGCCGACGCCAAAGTCGGACGATGGGTGCCCGAGACCACCAGTTCCAGCGAACTCGGTCTTTGGGTGACCGGCGACGTGGAGAAGGGCATCCTCTACTACGACAAGCTGGTGGTTGTGCTGTCCGATTACTCCCTGGCCAACGAGCACCTGAGGGAGGAGTTCAACAGGGGAGCCAAGAAGCAGAGCGACACCGGCCGATGGGTGATGAAGCCGGTGACCATTTCAGACCTGGCTTACGATGAGAAGAACCGGAACGTCAAGCTGCTGGGGCTGACCGGGTACCGGCTGTTCGACTTCCGCGGCTGGGAGGGCGAGAAGGAATACGCGGCCGCCCTGGAAGAACTCATGGCTAACCTGTCCGAGGACATCCCCGCCTCGGAGGCCGTCAATTAACCGGGCTAGCAGCCTTGGAGCCGCCCTTCGGCGCCCGCCGGCGTTTCCCGGCGGCAAAGCCGTCTCAGCCAGAGCGCGTAATCATTGCCCTCACGTGGGTCCCGTCGCCTATCTTGTTTTCCCCGTCATAGGCTTCAACCGTGAAGGTGAGCTTGTTTCCCGACATATCCGTCAGTTCAGCCCGCGCCACTATCCTGGCGCCTATGGAAGCCGGAGCCAGGTGTCTGACGTTGACGATGAAACCGACGGTGGTCTGGCCCGGTCCCAGATGACTGTCCACCGCCTGTTGGGAAGCGCCCTCCATCAGACCTATCATTGCAGGCGTGGAGAACTTGTTTATGTGCCCGGCGACGTTGTGATCGCAGACTATAGTTTCCCTTTCCCCTTTTAACCCTATGGTTATCTTTTCTCCGGCCATCAAGCCTCCTGTCATGCCCATTCCCGTCGGTTTCGGTCGCTGCCCATTCTATATCCGCCAAACCGTGTAAATCCACCTTCAGAAGACACTCCGCACTCCTTGAAGACGGAACGGGTTATGGGATAATATTCCTGTCCCAGGAACGACTATGCGAGGACCTAGACATGGTGAAACATCTGCTCTCGATCCAGGACTTGACCAGCCGTCAAATAGAGCGTCTGCTGGTGCGGGGTCGAGAACTGGCCGACGGCGCTAAAGCGAGCCCGTTGGACGGTAAGACCGTGGCTCTCCTGTTTGACAAACCGTCACTCCGGACCAAGGTCTCGTTCCAGGTGGGGATTCAGCAATTGGGCGGCTACTCGGTCTACATGGGGCCTGACGAAGTGGGGCTGGGCAAGCGAGAGGCCGTATCCGACGTGGCCAGGGTCCTGTCCCGGTACGTGGACTGCATAGTGGCCAGGGTTTTCGGACACGGCAACCTGGAAGAGCTGGCGGTGCATTCATCCGTTCCGGTGATCAACGCCCTGTCCGATTGGGAGCACCCGTGCCAGACCCTGGCCGACCTGATGACGGTCCGCGACTCCAAAGGACTCCTTGAAGGTCTCAAGACGGCCTACGTGGGAGACGGCAACAACGTAGCCCGCAGCCTTTGCCTGGGCGCCGCGGCGATGGGCATGAGCTTCTCCATCGCCTCTCCCGACAGTTATGGGCTGGACGGAGAAACCCTGGATACGGCCAAGAGGATTGCAGCCGCATCTGGAGCGGAGTTGAGCGCCGTGGTCCTGCCCGGGGACGCTGTGGCAAGGGCCGACGTAGTCTACACCGACGTTTGGGCCAGCATGGGACAGGAGGAGGAAACACAGAGGCGCCGCAACGCCTTTGAAGGCTATACCGTGGACTCCCATCTCATGAGCCAAGCTGCCGAGGGCGCCATATTCATGCACGACATGCCGGCCCACTACGGAGAAGAGGTGGCTCCGGGGATGTTGGAACATCCCCAGTCCGTCGCATACACGCAGGCCGCGAACAAGCTCCACGCACAAAAGGCCCTGCTTGAGTTTATAATGGAAGAAGGCTGA
The DNA here is from genome assembly GCA_965237875.1 of Dehalococcoidia bacterium. Taxonomy (GTDB): domain Bacteria; phylum Chloroflexota; class Dehalococcoidia; order Lucifugimonadales; family JAGWBF01; genus DAOUJI01. The sequence continues at coordinate 595,051 of CBDEGP010000001.1, read as the reverse complement.
CCCCATGCCGCCTCCGAGGTATCATGACTAATCCTCTAGTAGCCATCGTTGGACGCCCCAACGTGGGCAAGTCCACGCTCTTCAACCGCCTGGGCGGCAGCCGCGACGCCATAGTCTCGGACGTTCCGGGCACGACCCGCGACCGCCTCCTTGCCGAGATGGTCTGGGACGACTGCCGGCTGACCATCGTTGACACCGGGGGCCTTGAGCCTAGACCCCAAGACCCGCTGCGGGAAAAGGTCAAAGCCCAGGTTGAAGCGGCCGTGGAAGAAGCCGAGATAATCATATTCCTGATGGACGCGGTCGACGGTCTGAACCCCATGGACGAGGAAATCGCCGACTGGCTCAGGCGCACCCACAAGCCCGTCATTGCGGCCGTAAACAAGGTGGACAATCAGCGCAGGGAGGCTTCGGGGGCCGAGTTCTACAGCCTGGGTCTGGGAGACCCGCACCTGATCAGCGCATACCATAACCTGGGAGTCCATGACCTGATGGACCATGTAGTCGGGCGCCTTCCACCGTCGGAAGAACTCTACCCCGACGAGGAAGAGTCCCTGAAGCTGGCTATAATCGGACGCACCAACGTGGGGAAGTCCATGTTGACCAACGCCATTCTCGGCCAGGACCGGTCCATAGTCAGCGAGATTCCCGGCACCACGAGAGACGCCCTCGACACCCGCTTCACCTACGACGACGCCCCGGTCACGCTTATAGACACTGCCGGCATAAGGCGTCCCGGCAAGGTGGGCAAGGGAATCGAATACTATTCGACGCTGCGCTCTACCCGGGCGGTGCAGCGATGCGACATAGCCCTGTTGATCATGGACGCGGCAGAGTTGGCCACCGCCCAGGACGCCCACGTTTCGGGCTATGCCTGGGACGCCTATCGCGGCATTGTCGCAGTCATCAACAAATGGGACCTCAGAGAAGATGCGAACGCCTACGAAAAAGAGGAGGCAATCCAGACCGTCAGACGCAGGCTCCACTTCATGCCCTACGTCCCCATCACCTTCACGTCGGCTTTGAACGGCGACGGCGTGGACGACCTGGTGAAGCTGGCGCTTGCGATCTACAAGGAACGGACTCAGAGAGTCCCTCCTGACAAGCTAAACAGGACGCTCATGGACGCCATGGCAGACCACATGCCCCCGGCCAGGCGGGGCAGGAGGCTGAGAATCACACAGGTGCGGCAGCTGGGGGCGAATCCGCCCACTTTCGTCTTTGCCGTCAGCGATCCCAAACTGGTACACTTTTCCTATGAACGGTTCCTGGAAAACAGGCTTCGAAACGCCTTCGGTTACACGCATACCCATCTGAGGCTCGTGTTCAGACAGAGGATATGATTCATGGTCCAAATCGTGACGGCCCTGATCATTCCCCCTGTACTGGCTCTGTACGCCGCCGTGATGCTGCTGACTGTTGACATGGAGTCTGCCCCGGGACAATACGCCCTTCTCATCCCCGTCGCCTACGTTCTGGGGTCGATTCCCTGGGGATTCCTGATTGGCATGGCCGTAAAAGGCGTGGACATTCGCCAGTACGGCAGCGGCAAGACCGGGACCTCGAACGTACTCAGGACCGCAGGCGGCAAGTTTGCCGCCCTGGCGTTGGCGTTGGACCTGAGCAAGGGGCTTCTGGCCGTGCTCATGGTTCGGCTCGTGGCCGACGACCCTGCCGTGGAGGTGGCGGCCGGCCTCGCGGCCCTGGCAGGGCATAACTGGTCCGTCTTTCTGAATTTCAAGGGCGGCCGGGGCATAGCTACAGGTGTGGGAGGTCTGTTAATCATGCAGCCTGTAGCCGCCGCCATAGCGGTGGGTGTGTTCCTGCCGGTGACGCTGCTGACCCGCTTTCTTTCGTTGGGTTCCATCGTTTCCAACTGGACGGCGTTCCTGGCTCTGCTGGTCATGGTCCTTCTGGACTATGCCCCCGCCACATACCTCTGGTATACGGGAATCGGAGGGGCGGTCATCACCTGGCAGCACAGGGACAACATCCAGCGCATAATCCGCGGGACCGAGAGACGCCTTGGGCAGCCTGCAGAACAACTGGAAGAAGCCCCAACCCCTGGAGCGGGCGGATAAGGGCGGTCCGGCCTACATGCCCCGCGCGACGGTAATCGGCCCCACAAGCTGGGGAACGACGCTGGCCATCATCCTCGCCAAGAACCGCGTCCAGACCAGCCTCCTGGCCCGCACCGAGGCAGAAGCCGCCTCGCTTCAAGCGCAGCGTGAGAACTCCAGGTTCCTGCCCGGCGTGCCTTTTCCGGACGGCCTGACCTGCACCCACGATTACGGTGAAGCCCTGGCCGACGCCGACATGCTGGTGTTGGCCGTGCCTTCAAATAGCTTCCGGGAGAACGTAAGGCGCGTCTCCGGCGCCATCGGGAGAAGCCCCATAGTAGTCAGCGCATCCAAAGGGCTGGAAATGGACACCGGGAAACCCATGAGCCAGGTCCTGCGGGAAGAGCTGCCGGACGGGATGGCCAACCGCATCGCCGTGCTGTCAGGACCCAATCTGGCCAAAGAGATTGCGCTCGACAAACCCGCTTCCACCGTAATAGCCTCCGCCGATGAAAATATAGCTGCGGAGGCCCAGGCAATGTTCATGTCGCCCAGCTTTCGCGTATACGTCAACGATGACATCACCGGCGTCGAGCTGGGAGGGGCGCTCAAGAACATCATTGCGCTGGGAGCAGGGATATGCGAGGGCCTTGGGGCGGGCGACAACAGCAAGGCTGCTTTCATGACCAGGGGTCTGGCCGAGATCACCCGGTTGGGAACGGCCGCCGGGGCCAATCCCGCCACCTTCGCAGGGCTGGCCGGCGTAGGGGACCTGATGGCCACCTGCGCCAGCCCTCTCAGCCGCAACCACTACGTAGGGGTGCAGCTGGCGGCCGGAAATCGCCTTCAAGACATCCTGGACCGGATGGACAACGTGGCCGAGGGAGTCTATACCACCGTCGCAGCCCTGAAGATGGCGGATTCACTGGATGTGGAGATGCCCATCACCCAGGCCACCTACCGAATCCTATACGAGGGCCTCGACCCTCACCGGGCGGCCGCAGAGCTCATGGGACGCCCGCCCCGGTCAGAGTTGGAACGGACTTAGAAGAGGCGCCCCGTCCCTAAGGGTCCATCTCTCCCAGTGCGTACATCAATGCGCTGACCGCCGCTATCCCGGCAGTCTCGGCCCTCAATATCCTCCTGCCCAGGCTCACAGGCGCCAGGCCTCTCCCCCGGGCGTATTCGACCTCTTCCGGGTCGAGTCCACCCTCCGGACCGATGAGCAGGGCCACGTCTTTCGAGTCTGGAGCTTCTGACACAGCCGTAGAGAGGCTTTTGGAGTCTTCACCCTCCCAGGGCAGCACAACCAGCCCTTGGGCGCATTCCAGGGCGTCACAGGCTTGCCGGAAGGACATGGGATCTCCGACCTCGGGTATCACCGCCCTGCTGGACTGCTCGGCCGCTTCAACCACAATCTTCCGCCACCTGGAAAGCCTCCCGGCATGGGACTCGCTGCGGGCCTTGGGCACGGACCTCTCGCAGTGCATGGGCACAAAGGAGGAAACCCCCAACTCGGTCCCTTTTTGCAGCGTCCAATCGAACTTGTTGCCCTTCATGACTCCCTGATACAGCACAAGCTTAACCGCGGGCTCCCCTCTCCCTTTCTCCGAAAACAGGATGCGCCCGGTTGCCTGTTCCCTTCCAACGCTGTCCAGCCGGACGGTGTACTCCATGCCGGAGCCGTCGAATAAGACTATCTCGGAGCCGGGGGCTAACCTGAGGACCCTGCCGATCCGGTGAGCTGCTTCGCCCCGGACCTCAACACGGTCTTCATTGGTGCACTCGGACGGAACGAAGAAACGGTGCATGGTTCCTACCCCGGTTTCGCCAGGACCAACGCCGTCCAGTCCTCATCGGTCATGGAGGAACGTAAGGTGAACCCGGCGGTCAGGAAAGCTTCCTCCACCTGCTCCGCTTGGCTCTGGACGACGCCCGAGGCCACCAACGTTCCTCCGGGTTTCAGGGCCGAAAACAGGGCGTTGGACCGTTCCGTCAGGACTCTGGCGCTGATGTTGGCCACAGCCAGGTCGAAGGCGTCTACCCCCGCGATTTGATGGGGGATGGAGCCCTTGAGCAGCGTGACCTTGGACAAAAGCTTTGCGGCCTTGAAGTTCCGCCGGGCTGTCCTCACTGCAAGGGGGTCAATGTCAACAGCCACCGCGGAACCGGCGCCCAACCGGAGAGCCAGGATGGTGAGGATGCCTGAGCCGGAGCCCAAGTCCAGCAACTTTACTCCGGGCTGCACCAGCGCTTCGAGGGACTCCATGCACATCCTGGTGGTGGGATGATAGCCGGTGCCAAAGGCCATTCCGGGGTCCAACTCGATAACCAGGTCGTCATCGAGAGGCTCATAGTCAATCCACCAGGGTTTCACGACAAGCCGCTTTCCCAGGCGCAGCAGGGTGAAATGGGACTTCCAGGCTTCTTCCCACTGGATGTCGTCCAGGTCCTGGACTTGAAGGACGGCGGTCGGCTCGATGGAGCGGACCAGATTCACCCCCACTTCTATGTGGGCGCGCCTTCGCTTGGAAGTGTTCACTAGATAGGTGCGAAGCTTGAGGTACCCATCGTCCTGGCGCTCCACAGAGAAACCGTGGCCATATTTCCCAAAGAGATAGGAGATTGGTTCCACATATTCGGGCGGGACGGTTACGCTAAGCTCCTGCCAGATCATGAAACTAATCAAAGGCCCGGTCGGCTAAATCCGGACCGGGTCCAAGACAACCTGGGTTGCTGCGATTAGGGCCTATCCCAGGGCGTCCTTGATCTTATCGAAAATCCCCTTGTCCTTGGAGTAGCCATTTTCAGGCTTCTCAAGCGTGTCTCCCAGTTCCCTGATAAGTTGCTTCTGATGGGAGTCCAAGCCCGTAGGCACCTCAACCTTCACGGGCATCACCAGGTCACCCCTGCGGCTTCCGCCGTTGATTAACGGGACGCCCCTGCCTTTCATCTTGAAAATTGCGCCGGGTTGCGTCCCTGGGGGAATCTTGACCGTCTCCACGTCTCCCGACAGGGTTACAATCTCTACGTCGTCGCCAAGGGCCGCCTGGACCACGTTCAGGGGCAGCTCGTAGACCAGGTCGTAACCGTCCCGCCGGAACCGCTTGTGAGGCTCTACGGAGACCATGACGTAAAGGTTGCCGGACGCTCCTCCTCCGGTTCCCACGTTGCCCTCGCCGGTGAGGCGCACCTGCATCCCCTCCTCGATTCCCCCGGGTATCTTCACCCCGATCTTGCGGCCATGACGCTTGGAGCCTGACCCGGTGCAGGAGTTGCAGGGATGGACGATGACGTTTCCCCGGCCCCTGCAAGTCGGGCAGGGAGTCACCTGGGAGAACTGGCCGAATAAGCTCTTCTGAGTACGCCGCACCTGGCCCATGCCTTTGCACGTTGTGCAGGTCTGGGTGTCAGTCCCCGGTTCGCTTCCCGTTCCGGCGCACTCGTTGCACCGCTCAACGCGATTGACATGCACCTCTTTTTCAACGCCGAACACGGACTCTTCAAAGGAGACGTTGACCGCAACCTGGACATCCCCGCCCCTTTGTGAAGAGGAGCTTCCTCTTCCGGCGTAGTCTCCAAAGAAGGAGTCGAATATGTCGCCGAATCCTCCGAAAATGTCGAAGCCGTCAAAATTCCTGGCGCCGCCTGCATCGGCGGTGACGCCCGCATGACCGAACCGGTCGTACCTGGAGCGCTTCTCCGGGTCCGTGAGAACCTGGTAGGCCTCGTTTACCTCTTTGAACTTCTGCTCGGCGTCGGGGCTCTTGTTGCGGTCCGGATGGTAGTCCATGGCCTTCTTCCTGAAAGCCTTTCGGATGTCCTCTTCCGAAGAACTTCTGGACACTCCTAATGCGTCGTAATAATCTCTTTTTTGCATAGCGGGACTGGGGGGCGCAAATTTACACGATGATTATAAAGCAGGGTTCGGTCACACTCAAGGAGCAGTTGGAAGACCAGAGCCTTTCGATTGTCTCACGTCCTTCCTTCTTTTCGTTCGCCCCAGTATCGAGTACGGGGCAGGCTCTGAGCGTGCCGAAGGGTGGTTCGACTGGCTTTCAAGTAACTGCTCTCAGATGGGCCTAGGCGACCGGCGGTCGCCCCTACGACGGACCCCGGCCCCGTCATTCCGGCGGAGGCCGGAAGGTGGATTCACATTTCAAGTGCAACACCTGGTCTGAAAAGATTTCGGCCGGGGTGCGGTATCCCAGGCATTTGCGCGGAGTGTTGTTGTAGGTCTGCACCAACTGCACAAACCTGCCTTCGGACAATTCCGCCAGGTCCGTCTTCCGAGGCAGAGTTCTGCGCATGCGCCCGATGGCGTTTTCGACGCCGCCCTTCTGCCAGGGCGAGTGGGTGTCGCAGAAGAAAGTATCAACGCCGAGGTCATGGAGCCGGTGATGGCGGGCGAACTCAGTCCCGTTGTCAAAGGTCATCGTCCGCCGCCACTGGGGCGGGAAAGCGCCCAGAACCTGGGTCATGAGGCTGGCGATGGGGCTGGCCGCCTTCCCCGGGGGCCGGAACGCTATGAGGAGGCGAGAGTGGCGCTCGTGCAGGGTGAGCACGGCCTGGCCGTAGGTCCTGAACAGCATCAGGTCGGCCTCCCAGTGGCCGGGGGTCCGGCGGTCAGCGGCGTCTTGGGGACGTTCGGCCAGGGGGCGGCGGAGAGGGATGAAGGAAGCCGGGCTGCCGCCTTTGCGCCCCCGCCATCCTCGTTTAGACTTGCCGCGTGGCAGATAGTGGCGCCAGGAGTAGTCTTTCGTCCGGGCCAACTGGGCGTAGATGAACCGGTAGATGGTCTCGTGGGAGATGACCTTCTTGCCTGACTCCAGGGCCATGCGCCCGGCAACCTGCTCCGGCGACCAGCCCTGTTGGAGGCGTGAGAGGACTCCATCTCGCAGGTCCGCATCCCGCTCCAGCCGTGAGCCGCTCCACCGACGGGCACGGGCCTGTTGGTGGGCATAGACAGGCTCGTAGCCTTTAGTCCGTGAACCATTGCGCTTCAGCTCCCTAGCCACAGTCGATGGCGAGCGATCCAGACTTGCCGCGATTTGGCGGACCGAGTGTCCCGCGGAGTGTAGACGGGCCATTTCACACCGTTCTTCAATGGTGACATGCTTGTATCGAATTCCCATGACAACACCTTAACAAGGTGTTGCACTTCGTTTGTGAGTTTAGGGAATCCAGAGGCGCCCTCCCTCGTTACTCGCCGACGCTCGACCCCGTCCCCGGGGCGTAACGTTGTTCACCACGAACGGGGTAAACAAGGCATATCACTATCGAAAGACCCTGCCGACGTTGGACGACCAGGCAATAAACGGGTGCGGTTTAGATGCGCCCGCTGACGCCCCAACGCAACTCCCTCCAACGGTAGATAGCCCTGCCGCTGCTGCAAAATCTGCAAATGCTGTCCGCCAACCTGGAATCGCGTAGAGACCAAGCCAGCTCCCCCTAGTTCGGCGTTATCAACTCCAGCGCATCTTTATCAGGCACTGTGACCTCGGCGTAGACTGTCGGTCCTTTAGCTCTCCACTTATCAATCTGTGCGCCGATTCCATAGCCGACATTCCGCAAGTACGGCTCTTCCTGCTCCCCCAGCCAGTCTGCTGCAGTGGCGGCCTGTTCCTCGTCGTCGAAGTAATTCAGAAAGCGCAGCGTAGTGGTCGCGTCTTCTGCCAGAGTAGCGTGGACGGCATAAATTTTTACGGCGTCTATGGGACTCGACTGGGCATCGCCGCTACCGTTTTCCGTTTTATGAACCGCCAAGTAGTCGGGGAGTCCCCAGTCCAGAATCATCATGGCCAAGGGCTGCGGCAGGATGAGGCCGTCCTGCCGCCGGTCGATCATCTCCCGCACCGCGTCCAGGTCCGGGCTGGCTGCCAGAGTTTCCTGGTCCAGAACGGCCAGATAGACTTCGGATTTTGACCTAGCGCGCTCCCTGACAAGGGCAAAGATTTCGACTTTCCGGTGGGTCTCAATTATGCTGGCAGACAGGCCAGCCCCGGATTCAGCGGCCTGCCGAAGCACACCCTGAACCCGAGTTAAATCGCCCCTTAGGACGCAAGCCCATCCGAAGCGGGTGTATAGACTCGACAGAGCTATGGCGTCGGCGCCGATAGAGCGAAGCAGATCCTCGGCAAGCGGAATTTCGTCCCCATCAACAAAGTGGCTGAGCTGAAACTCCACATCGTCCCGGAAGGCAGGCCTCTGTGTTACGGTTTCGAGGTCAACAAAAATATGCACCTTAGTGTCGGCGGGCAGCATGGCAAGAGGCGCCAACGGATGGTCCAGGGGAGTCTCGGCGACGGGCGGCGGCGTTTCGGCAGGAGGCTGCTCTGTTGGCGTGGCTGTAGGCCGCTCCGGAGTTTCATTTGCGGGCTGCTCTGTGGGAGTGGCTGTGGGGCCATCCCCACAAGCCCCGACTCCGGCCATCAGGAACAGTAGGCATAGCCAGAGGGCAATTTTCAATCCACGTCTTCTCGGAGCTCTCTGCGTTGGTTCCGTTCGATTCCAAACGGTGCGCTTACCCTGTAACTGCCTACCTGCCGACGTTGGAAGACCAGGCGGAAAACGGGGGCGGTTTAGATGCGGCCGTTCACGCCCATCATCAGCCCGCTCATCAACGAGGACAGGAAGCGGACTCCTCCGATGGTCGTCTCGTAGCCTATTCTCGTCGGGCCCACGACGCCGATGGTCCCCGACGCCTCTTGTGGAACGCCGTACCTGCCCAGCACGACGGTAAAGGACTTCAGGACTTCTTGGGAGTTCTCCTCGCCTATGAACACTCCCACCGAACCCTGCCCCGGGGCCTCCGCCAGAATGGAGTTGATCAGGACCCGCTCTTCCACCATCTCCACTACTTCACGCGCCCGGCCGGTGTGATCGAACTCCGGCTGTCCAAGAAGAAGGCGCAGCCCGTCCACGTAGAAACCCACCGACGCCTCAAGGTCCATCTTCTTCAGGGCTGAGAGCGTCTGGGTCTTCACCATATTCTCCAGGGGCGTAAGCTCCAGGTCCTTCTCCTTGTCCAGTATCTCGCTGTGCTTCAGCCCGGCGATGTTCTCGTTCAGCTTATTGGCCGCTTTGGTCAGCTCGTCCTGGGTTGTGGGTACATCCAGGGGAAGGAGCTGCTTCGCCAGCGTGGCTCCCCTCAGCACGATGATGATCAGCGCCAGGAGCTCCTGGACGTAGACCAGCTGTATGTACTTCAGGCGGTTGGCCTGGGAACGCGGAAGGGTGACGATGGCCATGTTTCCCAGCGTCTCCGACAGGGCGGAGGCCGCCGTCTGGACCCACACCTCCATGTCCATGTCGGCCTGACGGAACTGGTCCCTTATCTCGTCCTTCAGGCTGACGGGCAAGTCCGGCGCCTCGTCTAAAGTTTCCACGTAGTAGCGGTAGCCCTTGTCCGAGGGGACTCCTCCGGCGGATATGTGGGGCCGCTTGATGTAGCCGCTCTCCTCAAGCTCCGCCATCTCATTCCTGATGGTCGCCGGGCTCACCTTGAGCAGCGAGACCCGCGCGATGTCTCCTGACCCTACGGGGGACGCCGTGTTGATAAACTCACTCACCAGGGTCTTGAGCACAACGCCGGTGCGTTCCTTTAGCGATTGGGGAACTGCTTTCACTCTATCCACCCTTACCCGTCGATGGCTGGGGGTTAGAACGGAATCTAGCATCGCTTTTTGTACCTGTCAAGCGGCTAAGCCGCCAATTGGCGTCTTTTGTTATGGAATGTCCAGGCCAATTTTAGGTCGGAAGACCCGCACAGAAGTCCTTGACAGCGTATTCTCGATGTTGATTGAATACTCTGGACAGTCCGAGCAGCGGGCCGGCCAAGCTCATCACACAAAGGACGACAGCTTCAAATGAGTGCATTGACCACGGCCCCGACTCTCGCCGACGCGGCCTTTCCCGCCCCACGGGTGGACGACCGGGTCAAGCGGGCCGCACGCGAAATTGCGCTGATACTGGGCTTCGCCTGGTTCGTCGCCCTTTGCGCGCAGATAGCCATCAACACCCCCTGGACCCCAGTGCCCTTCACCGGACAGACCTTCGCCGTTCTCTTTACAGGCGCGGCCCTGGGCGCATGGAGGGGCGGCACCAGCCTCAGCGTCTATTTGATTATGGGGATTATCGGCATCCCCGTGTTCGCTCCACTCGGAATCGACGCCGACACATGGTACGTCCACTTCATCCTGTCCTCCGACTTCACGTGGGACGGATCACGCTTCTTCATCTGGGAGCCGCACTCCATCTGGAACATGAGCAGCTTCGGATACATCATCGGCTTCATCGTCACCGCCATCCTGGTGGGAGGTCTGTCCGAACGCCAGTGGGACCGCAAGCCCTGGGTGCACTTGGGCATGCTCATGGGCAACATTGTCCTCTACGTACCCGGACTCCTGTGGCTGTCCTTCTGGATAGTCAGGGAGGACCTCCGCATCGAGGGCGTGGGCCTCTGGCCGCAGACCCTTGAATGGGGCCTCTACCCCTTCATCGTCGGCGATCTGATGAAGCTGATGCTGGCGTCGCTGGCCCTGCCCCTGGGCTGGGCCGTCGTCAACCGCTGGAAAGGGTCCAAACCTTGGACATAACCTGGCTGGGACACTCCTGCTTCCGCCTCCGCTCCGGAGACGTTTCCGTTGTCACCGACCCCTATTCAAGCTCTCTGGGAGTCGACATGGGCTCTCAGCAAGCGAACGCCGTGACTATCAGCCACGACCACCCCAACCACTCCCATTGGCAGGGGATCGCCGGCGACCCCAAAGTCCTGAGAGGCCCCGGCGAGTACGAGTTGGCCGGCGTCTACATCACCGGAGTGATGACCCCGCCCGGCGAGAACGACCCGCCCGGAAAACGCAACACCGCATATCTGATAGAGATCGACCGCGTCCGCCTCTGCCACCTTGGGGATGTAAGCTCCACCTTGGCCAGCAGGCAGACTGAGGAGCTTACTCCTATAGACGTCCTCTTCCTGCCCGTGGGAGGCCAGTGCACTATTTCCACGTCTCAAGCGGCGGTGATGATCCACGCCCTGGACCCAAAGATAGTCGTTCCCATGCACTACAGCATTCCCGGCGTGGAATCGTCCGGACTGAGCGGTCTGGAACCCTTCATCCGGGAGATGAGCCTCAGGGAGGTCCAGTCCCAGAACAGGCTCAACGTGACCTCCACCAACCTCCCGGCAGAGCTCCGGGTGGCAGTCCTCGAACGGCGCGTCTAGGCCACGGTATTTCGATTTTCCGTTCGCCCCGAGCCTGTCCAAGGGGTTCCCCTCCACACTGTCATTACCATGATAATAGACGGCGCCTGCCCCTTCTCCCCTGGCGGGAGAAGGTTGGGATGAGGGGGGACGTCAGGATTGGTGCATAGGCTAGGTTGGAGAGACTGCCGCATATCACCCTCTCCCGCCAAGGGCGAGGGGACAATCCCTCAGCGCCAATGACTGCCGCCTTGCTGCACCGCTATTTTCATCGCCCTTATGTGGCCTTCGCAAGGCCATAGTCATTCCGAAGCGCAGCGAGGAATCTAAGGAGGTTCTCCACAGCCGCGGCGCAGTCTCAGCGACTGACGCGCAGGTCTTGGGCGCTGCGTTTCTCGTTGGGCGGGCTTTGTGAACAAGCGCATTAGATTCCTCACGCCGCCCTGCGGCGTGCGGAATGGCAATGTGGGGCGTTCGGAATGATGGAGGAGACGTCTAAGCTCTCCCCTACGAGACCTTCCGCCGCCGCACCAGCAGGAGCATTGCGCCGCCCGCCAGGATCGCTCCCACTCCCACTACCACGGCCAGCTGGGACATCTGCGGTATGTTCGTGTCTCCGGGTATGGGCAAAACGGGCGTGGGGCTGGGCGTCGGCGTCTGGGGCGGCTGAGTCGGCGTGGGGACAGGCGTGGGCACGGGAGACCCGGGCGGCAGTGAAGGGAAACTCAGGTTGGTACCGGACGCGAAAAGCGGACCCCGCTTGAACGAAACGGTCTCTTCCGCCTGCACCTCTCCATGTCCGAAGGTCGCGAAGAAGGTGATGGTCTTCCCCACCAGGTTGGTCCCGGTAGGCTGCACCTTCAGGTTCACATAGCCTCCGTCTTTGGTGAGCGCTATGGGCCGTTGGTCCGCTTCGAACCCCTCCCGGGCCACGTTGGACTGGTAGTCCCCCATGCGAGCGAATATCTCGACTCCGTCGGGCGCAGGTTCTCCTGCGAAGAGGACCGACCCGCTGAAAACGTTGGGGTACTCCGGCAACGTCTGGGACTGCCCTGCTCCCATGATCGCCGCCGCTGTTGCAATCACAACGGCAAGCGTGAACATCCTGGAAAGAGCGTTAGCCGCCACCCCGACCTCCTCCTATTCCCCAGACCGGGCGCCCGCAAGGCGCCCCGGCAATGTATCCGCCTTCTATTGTATCCCCCAGGCGCCTATAAATTACAAGGCTATAGCATGGGTTAGCAAGCGGGTTCCAAACCCTAGCCGCACGGGAAGCTGCTTACCTCCGCTCGCCCAGAGCAGGGTTACGCCTTGTCCCGGGGCTGAGCAACGGCGAGTAACTCAGAGCAGTTACTTGAAAGCTTGTCGAAGGGCCCAAACCCCGTTCATTACTATGAACATGGGCAGCGCCTTCCCCTTCTCCCCTGGCGGGAGAAGGTTGGGCCTGTCCTGAGCCTGTCAAAGGGATGAGGGGGAACCAAGGACGCGTCCAAAGCTGAGGTTGAAGAGAATGACCCAGACCGCCCTCACCTCAGCCCTCTCCCGTCGAGGGAGAGGGGGCCATGCGCTTCCGCCTGCTCCGGCGACGATAAGAGGGGGAGCGAGAAAGGGACGAGGGGGACCTCCTACGCATCCCCATCATGGGAATCCCCCAATCCCACTAATCCTGTCCTGACAATGGGCCCCTTCTCCCCTGGCGGGAGAAGGTTGGGCCTGTCCTGAGCCTGTCGAAGGGATGAGGGGGGAACCAAGGACGCGTCCAAAGCTGAGGTTGAAGAGAATGACCCAGACCACCCTCACCCCAGCCCTCTCCCGTCGAAGGAGAGGGGGCCATGCGCTTCCGCCTGCTCCGGAGCGACGATAAGAGGGGGAGCGAGAAAGGGACGGGGGACCTCCTACGCATCGCCATCATGGGAATCCCCCAATCCCACTAATCCTGTCCTGACAATGGCCCCGCCCCACAAAACAAGAGCCCTCCCCGCATCCTGGGGAGGGCTCTTAGTCTGGTCTCTTCTAACCAGCAGCTTACGTTACGGGACTATTCGGCTGCCGCGGCCCCAGCGCCGGGGATTATCTGACCGGGCTCGTTTGCCCACAGCCAGTACCCGAAACCGACCTTCAACTCGTCGTCCTGGCCGGGGCTGACAACCACCCACGGCTGCGGCTGCAGCGAGTCGTAGGTGAGCGCCCTTGTCCAGTCCACTCCCGTCAGGTAGGCGTCGGCGTCCAGCTTGCTGTCGAATGCCTGCCGTGTTATGTCGGACACCGGGACCAGGTTCCAACCCTGGACCACCGTGAGGGTCTTGGGCGGAGCCGGCCTGCCGGGGTCGGGCGGCGGCACGTCTATCTTTAGCTCCACGTCGGATATGGCCCGCATGAAGTAGGCGTGGTTTCCGTCTATTGTCTCCAGGTCGCCCACGAACGGGTCGTCAACGCTCTCTCTGGAGGCGAACAGCCACGGGCCTCTCGGGTCGTTGGGGTTGTACGTGAACACCAGGTTGATGTTGTCGTCTGACGTTATCAGGTCGTTTATCGCCGTGCTCGCCGGGTCTGCGGGCAGCGACACCAGGTTGATGCCCGGGTTCAGGTTGACCTCGTACAGCTCCCTCAACTCGACCGTGAAGTTCAAGGTCAAGTCCTTGGACCGCGTGTTGCCCGCCTCGTCAGTTCCGTTGAACACCAGTGCGTGTTTCCCTAGCTGGTCCTCTTCGGTCGCTCCCAGCAGGGACTTGGCCACTGTTACCGTGAAGTTCTTGTTGTCCCGGGTGCTGACCTGGTCGCTTACGTCCACACCGTCCAACTCCACCTTGCTCAGCGCCACCATGCCGTGGGAGTCGCCGGTGTACTCGTCGCTCTCCGTGTCCCATATGATGCGCAGGAGCGTCGTCTCGGCAAGAGTTATCTTTCCGCCGGGGGCTGGGTGCGTGTTCAACACGTCCTTGCCGTCGTCGCCCTCTCTCTCCGGCGCCGGTATGGCCTTGTCGATTTCGAATGCGAGCGCTCCGGTGGCCTTGGAGTTGGAACTGCCGGCGCTCACCAGGTTCCCCTTGGTGTCTCGCGCCTCCACCACCAGGGAATACCGGCCTGCGCTGAACCCGGACATGTTGAACGTCCATTCCTTACGGGTCTCTACAACGGAACTCCTCTGCGAGTGTGCCGCCGTTCCGGCGCAATTCTCAGCGCTTGTGACGCACCTGTTCACCGTCCGGGAGGGCAGGCTTCCGGCGATGGCTTCGTCGGAGACTACGGATATTTCCACGCCGGACTTGGAGAAGTTCCCGCCGGCGAAGCTCACGGTCAGGTCCGGAGCTATGCCGTCTTTGGCTTTCTTCGAACCGGTGTCCAGGGTGTTCCCACCGGCGTCCTCCACTTCACCCACTATGGCGACGGTCGGGGTTGCGTCGGGGGCCAATGCGTCCACCGTCAGGAAGACGCTGCTCGCCATCCCGCTGAAGTGCTCGGCGTCATCGGGAACGACGCCGTCGACTGTGAAGTCGTCCGCGTCAACGCTGGAGCCGTTTATGGGCACCGTAAACTGGACCTCTATGCTGGTCCTGTCGTCGGCGTTAGCCGCTGTCTTGGCGGTCTTCAACGCACCCGCGTCCGAGTCCCAGTTGTTGCCTGTGATGGCATCCTTCAAACCTGGACTCTGCTTGATGATGGTCAGTTCCTGGGCCGCGTATTTACCGTCCACCGCCGCTGCGTTTATATCGCCTGTGCTGCCCTCGTTGCCGGCCACGTCCTTAACCTTGACCTCCCACCGGATGCTCAGTTCAAGGTCGGTGTCGTCGTCGATGGCGGCCTTCACGTCGGGAATCTTGTTTATCGGGAAGGACACTTTGTATACGCCGCTTCCCGAGCTAGTCTCAGCCACGGTCACGTCTTTAGCGTCCACTTGTTCGGGGCCCGCATCGTCTACGTCCAACCAGAACTGAACGGACTCTGTGCCTTTCTTGGACGGGTTGACTCCGCCGATGGTGTCGGACACCTCGGTGCTGAGCTCGGACTGCAGGTTGTTGGTCGAGGACCTGTCCGCCGGGGACGTGTTGGTGAAGGTGGGCGAGTCCGGGTCCACGTCAATGATCTTGATGATGGTCTGGCCTACGTTGGCCGCGTTGGACCTGTCCTTGTAGGTGACGGTTATGTTGTCCCCTTCTATCACCGCTATCTGGGTAATCTCGCCGGGGCGGTCCATTCCGGGCATCAGACTGTACGTGGTGACATCTTCTACGGCGGCGTCTTCGCCGTTGATCGCCTTGATCTTTCCGGCGAACACACCCGAACTGGGACTGGTCTCCCTCAAGCGCAGGAAGTGAGTCACGTCCTCGGCGCCTCTGACCGTCACGAGGTCCTCTAGTCCGGCGTAGCTTATGCGTATCTTCTTGTCGGCCTCGATAGTCGGGCCGTCGTCGTGCAAGACAGTTATCGTCGTGCCCGCCGCTGAACCATTTACGTAGCTGCCTATCGTATCCGCACCCCCCAAGGCGGTGACCTTAAGAGTGACGCCGCTTACACCGACGGCGGTGGCCGTTACGTCTTTCAGGTCCACCTTTCCGTCGTTGTTGGCGTCTTGAAGCGGCAGACGGTCTGCCATTAAGCCTATGTCGACCGTCCCGTCTTCCTCCAAGCCGTCGGCAAGCCCCAAGTCGTCAACATCGAAGGTTTCAGTGTAGGTCTTAGGCGCTCTGGTCAACTGCTGGACTGCAACCACGTACCTTATCTGGACACTTTGGCTAGCGCTCAGTCCTTCTTCGAAGACGCTGAATCTAATCTGACCGCGACTGGCGTTGAATATCTCGGCTACGGCGATGTCGCCTTTCCTCCCGTCGCCGTCCAGGTCGGTGTTGACTATGACAACGTCATTGACGTCTACGTCGCCGTCGCCGTCGTAGTCCCCTATGGGTGACGTGTCATTGGCGGTGTCGTCATCGTTAAGGTCAACAGGGACCCTAAGTTGCACAACGCCGGTCGCCCCAAGTTGTGAGGCGTCCACAGTGACTGTTATACCGTCATCGTCATCGCCAAAGACGTTGGGCTCGTCGTTGGGGCCTGTGCCGACGTAGGACACACTGTCCAAGTCGGCGTCGGTTACGGTGATCGTCACCGTCTGGGCGGGACCGCCGACCCCTTCATCGTCGGACACTGCGATGGGGTCGACGTCGATGACGCCGGTCGATGCGCCCGACGGAGCCGCGCCCACGAGAGTTCCCCACATGAGGGTCAATGCCATGATGACCAATATGCCCGTTCCCGAAAGAATGAGTAGCGCCCTCTTGTTCGTCATGCTGTAACTCCCCTAACCGCGAATGCCGTCTGAAATAGATTTGGACTCGCCTCGTATGATGAGTTGGCGAGGGTCCCGGCTGCGATTCTCGCTTGGTTCCATGCGTGTAATACTGGCAACGAGTCCTTCCCTAAATGACCCAAACTATTCAATCACCATACAGAATCCCTTGTCAAGGACTTCCACCGCGGTTTTCTGACCTAAAAATCGCCCCATCCGTTAGGCTGGGGCAATCTGAAAAGTCAGCGTTTTGGTTTTAACAACACTCAAACTTACGCTCGCTTGAGAGTCCGCCTCACTCCGCTCCGTGGAAACCTAGGGAGACTATAGCGAGTCAGCCAGTCCATGTCAAGAAAAACGGGTCAAGAAAAACGGGGGATCTTTAGCCGGATTTGCCTTCTTGCCTTTCCCCGCCGCCGCTCAGGAGGCCGAAATCCACTGTCAGAACAGGATTGGCGGGATTAGGGGGATTTCCATGATGGGATGCGTGGGGGCCTCACGTCTGCTGCGTCGTTACCCTTTCGCCGCGCCGAGGCCGAACGCCAGAGCGGGAACGATGGATTCCGGCCTTCGCCGGAAAGACGGGGGTGGGGTTCCTATGTCAGCGGCTGACGGCGAAACCGATGATGGCGGCCATCATCGTGACCCAAGAGCCGCCAATGAAAATGATGACGGCGTTGAAACGACTGTTCATGTCCCTGCTTATCTCGTAGAGCCGCCTGTTCATCTCGCCGAGGCGGCTGTTCAGGTCGTCGAGCCTCCGGTCAACCTGCTCATAGGCCCCCTCCAGCCTGCTTATCTCTCCTCCATCGCCACCATGCAAACTCCCGATGCGAGTCTCGGTTCTTACGTTATTATAACGCTTGCCTATCTAAAGTACAGGCTGATTCGTCACTCCCGGTCCTTGGCACGGCGTCGGAGTAGATGTGGGCCGAGGGGTGGATTCCGGCCTCCGGCGGAAAGACGGGGGGTGGGGTTAGGCGTTTTTGGACAGGTTGGTCAGGAACTCCTGGTTGGTCTTGGCCCTGCCCAGCTGTTCGAGCACCTTCTCTGTGGCGTCGGCGCTGTTCACGGTGTCGTTGGCGAGGAGGGCCACCATGCGCCGGAGCAGCACTACCTGTCGGAGCATGGTCTCGTCGAAGAACAGGTCCTCGCGCCGGGTGCCGCTGCGCTGGATGTCGATGGCGGGGAAGAACCGGCGCTCGGAAAGCCTCCGGTCCAGGTGGAGCTCCATGTTGCCCGTGCCCTTGAACTCCTCGTATATGACCTCGTCCATCCTGCTGCCCGTGTCCACCAGGCAGGTGGCTATGATGGTCAGGCTGCCCCCGAACTCCACGTTCCGGGCCGCGCCAAAGAACCTCTTGGGAGGGTAGAGGGCCACCGGGTCTATGCCGCCCGACAGGGTGCGTCCGCTGCTGGGGACCGCCAAGTTGTAGGCCCTGGTGAACCTGGTGATGCTGTCCAACAGGATAACCACGTCCACTTCGTTTTCCACCAGCCGCTTGGCCCGCTCCAGGGCCAACTCTCCCACACGGCACTGGTCTTCCACCGAGTCATCGAAAGTGGAGGCGAACACCTCGCCGTTCACCGAGCGGCGCATGTCGGTGACCTCTTCGGGCCGCTCCCCTATCAGCACCACCATCAGCTCGGCCTCGGGGCAGTTGGTGGTGACGCCGTTGGCGATGTGCTTGAGGACCGTCGTCTTTCCGGCCTTGGGCGGCGACACGATCAGGCCCCGCTGTCCCAGTCCGATGGGGGAGAAGAGGTCGATCATCCTGGTGGTGAGGTTGTCGGAGGCGGTCTCCAGCTTGATGTGCTCGTCGGGGAATATGGGGGTCAGGTACTCGAAGTTCTGGCGGGACCTGGCGTCGTCGGGGTTGAGGCCGTTGACCTTTTCAACCCTGACCATGCCGAAGTAGCGCTCGCCGTCCTTGGGGGGGCGCACCTGGCCGGAAACCATGTCGCCGGTTTTCAGGGCGAACCGGCGGATCTGGGACTGGGACACGTAGACGTCCCCTGAAGCAGGCCGGAGGGCTTTCTGGCGTAGGAAGCCGTATCCCTCGGACATGGTCTCCAGGATGCCCAGCGCGGAAAGCCCCTGCTGGTCTGCAATGAACTGCAGCACCTTGCTGAGGACTTCGTCTTTGGGACGGCTGGCCAACTGGCCGTTGGAGTCCAGGCCCGCCTCTTCGGCTATGGAGACGAGCTCCTCCTTGGACTTGCCGTCCAGGTCCGCCATGGTCACCGTCGGTCGCTCTTTTGTTGCGGGCATTTATTTCCTCCTGACGTTGGGCGCCGGACCGCGCGCTTGTTGAAATTCGATTGTCATCGTGGCAGTCCGACGGACGCCGCTGGGGGCGTCAAGGGCTACCGGGAGACCTTCTCCCAGTCCTGTATGAATCGGGTCTGACCGGCGTCGGTCAACGGGTGTTTGAACATCTGCATCAGCACCGAATAGGGAACTGTCGAGATGTGTGCTCCAACCCTGGCGGCCATTACGCAATGCAAGGGGTTCCTGATGCTGGCCGCCAGCACCCTGGTCTCTATTTCGTAGTTGGAGAACACGTCCACTATGTCCTCCACCAGGTCCATCCCCTCCTGGCCTATGTCGTCCAGGCGGCCGATGAAGGGGCTGACCACTGTGGCTCCGGCCTGTGCGCCCAGCAGGGCCTGGTTCACGGAGAAGCAGAGAGTCTGGTTCACGCGGATGCCGTCCCTGGTCAACGACGACATGGCCTCGATGCCCGCCGGAGTGGAAGGCAGCTTGACCCAGGGGTTCGGAATCCAGTCTGCAATGTCCCTGCCTTCGGTTATCATCCCCTCCACGTCCTGGCTGACCACCTCCACGGAAATGGGTCCGTCCAGAATGCCGGCAATCTCCTGGACCGCTTCCTTGTAAGCCGAGAGCTTGCCGATTCCCTCTTTTGCAGCAAGGGAGGGATTGGTGGTTACGCCCTTGATGACGCCCATCCTGGCGGCGCTGCGTATCTCATCTATATTGGCGGTGTCCAGAAACAGCTCCATCATCACACCTCATCACACGCTTCAGATTGGCTTAGGTCGGCAGGGCCGGTTGGCGCAGTCCGCCAAGGCATATCGGCTCCGGCATTAGAGTGGAAGCGCAGGTTGTGCGCCTTCCCTCAAGGTCACTTTTGCGGCGGCCAGGAAGTCCCTGAACAACGGATGAGGCCGGTTGGGTCTGGACAGGAACTCGGGATGAAACTGGACTCCAATCATGAAGGGGTGGTCCACGACCTCGGTAATTTCAACCAGCCGCCCGTCGGGGGATATTCCGCCGGCCAGAAGGCCGCTGTTCTCCAGGTCCTCGCGAAAGCCGTTGTTGACTTCGAACCTGTGGCGGTGCCGCTCGGCCACTTCCGTCTTATGGTAGGCCATCTGAGACCGGCTGTTTTCGGTCAGGCGGCATGGATATACGCCAAGCCGCATCGTGCCGCCCTTTTCGGTTATGTCCCGTTGGTCGGGCATGATGTCAATCACGGGAAACTCGGTGGAGGAGTCCATTTCCGACGAGTGGGCCCCGTCAAGTCCGAGCACGTTCCTGGCGTACTCCACAACCATCATCTGAAGCCCCAGGCACAGGCCCAGGTATGGGATTTTGTTGACCCTGGCGTAGTTGGCCGTTGCTATCATGCCTTCCACGCCCCTTGGGCCGAACCCGCCGGGCACGACGATGCCCGAGACGGTCTTGAGCAGGTCGCCGGGGCCATCCCGCTCTATGTCCTCCGAATGCACCCACTGGATGTCCACGTCCCGGTCGTGAAAGAGGCCCGCGTGTTTCAGGGCCTCGTTGACGGAGATATAGGCGTCGGGAAGCTCGACGTACTTGCCGACCAACGCAATGGGAAGCCTCTCCTTGGGCTGGCAAATCCGGTCAACCATTTTCGACCATTCGTTCATGTCCCTGCCGCTGCTCCGTAGGCCAAGCGAGTTGACCAGCAAGTCTCCCAAGCCGTAGTCCTCCAATATGAGGGGCGCCTGGTAGACCGTGGGGACGTTCATAAGCGGGATAATCGCTTCCTGCGGCACGTCGCAGAACAGGGAGAGCTTGTCCTTGATGGAGTCGGTCATTTCATGGTCGCTGCGGCAGATAAGACAGTCCGGCTGGATGCCGATGGTGCGAAGCTCTTTGACGCTGTGCTGAGTCGGCTTGGTCTTGAGCTCTCCCGTGGCGGACATGTGGAGCAGCAGGGTGACGTGGATGTAGAACACCTTATCCCTGCCCACCTCATTGCGCATCTGGCGTATGGCTTCCAGGAATGGAAGGCCCTCGATGTCGCCGACGGTGCCGCCCACCTCGACTACGATTACGTCGGCGGCCGACTCCTCGGCCAGAGCCAGGATTCTCGACTTTATCTCGTTGGTGACGTGGGGGACGGCCTGGATGGTGCCGCCTAAAAAGTCCCCCCTGCGCTCCTTAGTCAAGATGGCGCCGTACACTTGGCCTGCCGTGAGGTTGGACGACTTGGTAAGCTCCAAGTCGATGAACCTTTCGTAATGGCCGAGGTCCATGTCCGTCTCTCCGCCGTCGCGTGTCACGAACACCTCTCCATGCTGATAGGGAGACATGGTCCCGGGGTCCACGTTGAGGTAGGGGTCCAGCTTCATCACCGATACGGATATGCCGCGGCTTTTGAGGATCCGGCCGATGGAGGCGACGCTGATTCCTTTCCCTACGGAACTTACGACTCCTCCGGTGACGAAAATGTACTTAGCGCTCATATAACGCGCACGTGTCCAAGTCCAGGGAAAGGGCAAACATCATGCTGGGAGAGTCATCGGGGGAAACGAAGTGGACGGAGACGCCTCAGAGGCCCGCGTCTTAAGTCCAAGCGAATTATAGGGCGGCGGAAGAACGGGTGTCAATAGCAATATGGCCTTTGACGAGACCAATAACCGCGCCTCATAAACGCGGGCGCCGCAGCGTGGGCTGGTTGCCGACATACGGCCCCCTTGATAGAATCAGTATCCTGCTTACTTCAGCAGAAATGTGGGCCGTTAGCTCAGTTGGCAGAGCGCCGGACTTTTAATCCGGGTGTCCAGGGTTCGATTCCCTGACGGCCTACCACCTATTCATACGCAGCGGTAAAGTGCGGACCCACAGCCGATGCCCAAGAGAAGAGCCCGACCGACTCCAGAACTTAACGGACAGACGAGGAACCATGGCTATTCCCAATGCTATGGCATCCCTGTTTGAAACACCTGAAACACAATCCCGTTCTCGTAAGCCCAATTCTCCATTAGGACTAGACCGTGAGTGTATCGGTTGTTCGCCGCATGTACTGGGCGACCGCACCGTATTCGACGCCCTCCAACTCGGTAGGGCTTGCATGTTCAATGTCTTCGAGTTGGTCGAGTTTGCTGGTCCACCTACCGGTACGTAGCTGACGAGCCGAGTGTTGAACTCCAGCGGGTGACTGGTATTGCAATCTTCTCAAAACCATCTTCCAGAGCGCCATCGGAGCAAGGAGCGTACCCGATCGTGGTGAAAGCTGCAACGAACGCAACGAGACTACTCTCCATAGGGGCGTCCGGTGGCCAATAGCTGTCAAGATCAGGCCACCACCATCGAGTGTTTGTGCCAGCAGCCCAAGCTATACAGTTGTAACGCCCTTCTCGGGGGCTTGTCACGCTGAATTCATTGAGACCCGGGAATAGTTCGCGGAGTTGAGCGGTCAAGCTTGGTTCTCTGGAACCCAGTGTTAGATATAATGACGACGCTTGCCCCAGTCGAGCCAAGCGGCTGTCATTGCATCAACGTCCCCACGGTCTACAGGACGTACAGGAGACTCTCTGGCAATAGACCTGAGCGCCCAGAACCACTGAGATTGTGCCTCTTTTAAATCCCGGAGGATCATGGGAATAGCTTCCTTACCCATTCCTATGATCTCCTGGTACGCACGATGCTCCGCAATCATATTCACCGAGGACAAATGGGCAGTTTCTTTCTTCCATTCGGCAGCTAGTTTTTCGAATTCTGCTTGGGTTTCTGCCGTACCACGGACAGCATCGCTTAGAAAGAGAAATTCATCAACCATATAGGGTAGGCCACCAACCATCTCCTGGGTCATCTGTCCATACCATGAGACGACAGCCGGTGTGTCAGACTCGACATCTACCTGGGTCCACTCCTTGGCGTAAGAGCCATCCTGCTTGGCTAGGGGAAGCATCGTAATTATGCCTCCGGTGGATTCTTCTGAGGAATCGTCGGACCAATCTTTCGCCACTCATCTATTTTATTACCGAGCCATTGGTGAAGACTAACGGCTTCTGCCATACTCATCAATACCTCGACCTCACACTCTCGTTGTATGTTCTTCGCGACGTCACGACTGATTTCAGTTCCGAGACCAGAGGGCGTAACTTCATATGTAACATGTTGTGGGATCGCTTGCTTCTCTGAGAAAAAGGTTACTGAAAGCTCCTGACGGGGCGTGATGCCACCCCACGCCCCGTTGGAATGGACGACTCTGAAGAAGGGACTACGAACGAAATCGAATGTGATTCGTTCGGGACGATTCTCAGTAGTCATATCCGCGACTCCCTTGTTTCCACTAGGGGATTCAATCCAAACAACATCCGTACTCCAAGACAACCGGTTGGGTCAGTTCATGATCTGCAAGAAGGGCAGGAACGAACACCGATCTAGGTCGTATATATCCCGAATCATCCTGCGAAGGTCCAGCCCTCATTCCCCAAGGGCCCCATCTGAGGCGCGAATGGTACGGGCGCCAGCCTCGTGAAGCGTGACCTACAAATCTACAAAAGCTCCTGGCGATGACCCTAGAGGTTGAACGGGGGGTCGGACCAGTCCTGCTCTTTGACGTATATCTGGATGCGGGAACCCACGGACTCCAGGACCATGACGCGGCCCTCGTCGTCCACGCGCACCGTCACGGGCACCCGGAAGAACTTCTCCCTGGACAGGTCCGCCCTCTTCCTGGCCCTCGTGATGTCCAGGTTCGAGTCGATCCTGGCCTGGGACCAGACTGAAGGGCGTTCACAGTCTCCCAGGAACTTCCATAGATACGTTCCTTCGGAGTCGTATATATTCAGCCGCGCCGCCTTCCAGTCCACGACATAGATGTCGCCGTCCTTGTCCACGGCCACGCCGGAAGGCCGGTCCAACTCTCCCTCACCCGAGTCGGGGCCACCGATTGTAGTCAGGTACTCACCGTCGGGGGTGAACTTCTGGACCCTGGAGTTCTTCCAGTCGGCCACGTATACGAACCCTTCTTTGTCTATGGTCAGGCCCCAGGGCAGATTGAACTGGCCCGGGCCGTCGCCGTAGCTTCCCCATTTCCTGAGAAACGTCCCGTCCTTCTTAAACACCTGGATCCGGTGGTTGTGACTGTCGGAGACGTAGAGGTTCTCTTCGCTGTCGAACACCATACCCATGGGCCCATTGATCTCTCCGTCGCCCAAGGTGTCGCGGGCGCCCACCTTCTGCAGGTACAGGCCAAGAGGAGTTCCCTTGTTCACGGTGTTCTGCGCCTCGAATACGCGCTCGCCGGGGGCTGGTGCGTACTGCTCTCCATCCCGCCATACCCCAGCGTAGGAACCCTCAGAGTCATACAGGTAAATCCGGTTGTTGAACTCGTCGCCCACGTAGACCGTCCTGTCCTTGTCCACCGCTATGGCGCTGGGCAGAGGCCCCGTATCCTTAAGAAAGTCGTTGCCCCGGCTTTCCCAGAGCACCTTCGGTTCGAAAGTGCAGCAGGTGATTCCCGCTGCGGGGGCGAATTCGATGCTCTTGCTCAGGACATAGAGCAACCCGTCATGACCCAATGCAAAGTCCGAGGGGTAGAAGAAGCCGTTTCCGGCCAAGCCGGTTCCTCCAATGGAGGATTCGAAGTTGAAGACTCTTCCCTTCACATACGCGGTAGACATTTCACCCCCTGCAAGACGGCTATTTCTATCTTCGCAGCCTGAGCCTTAGGCAAATTGGTACTCTCTGGTGGAGGCTATGAGGGCAAGCATGTCCCCAATCCGCTGAGGAGCCGCGCCGGCCGCCTCGTCCGTGTCCCACCTCAAGTCTCCGTCCTTCTCAGCCAGAGCCAGCAGCTCGTCCCGGGTGCCGTCATTGACAGCAATCGGACCCAGCAGGTCCAGACAAGCGTCCACGAAATCTACCGGGTTCAGGTTCCCCTTGTCCCTGACGCGCTTGATGATGGCCTGGACTCCCGGATAGTCTATGGTGGACACGGCGTCCGCGCAGAAGTTGATGCGCTTCACCAGCGAGCCGCTGTCTATCCATTCGTCTCCGTAATGCCACCCCTCCACTGAAGGCGGGTCGCAAAGGAACTGGCCCATGTATGAGCACTCCATGCCCAGGATTTCCAGACCGGGCCGGGGGTAGGAGAAGTCTCCCACCAACCTCATGGTGCCGGCGATGACTTCTGCCGGGCTCTTGACGCGCTGGAACTGGGACTCCTTGAAGAAGTCCGAGTTGAAGATGACGCGCAGCGTGTCCTTCAACACGAAGCCCGAGGACGTAAAGGCGTCTGCGATGATGTTGACGGCCACCGGGTCCCTCGGGGGAGTGTGCAGCCATGCTGGGACCTGGGTCTCGTCGGCCACGAAGAAGTTGTACAGGTGGCGCGCTATGAACCGGGCGGTGGCCGGTTGGCGCACGATGATGTCGATGACGTCTTCGCCGTTGAACCGCCCCCTGTGGCCGAGGAAGTCCTTCTCTCCGTCGTCGTGGTCCTCGTCGTCGTACTTGAAGTCCCACATCCAGCGTCCCATGCCGCTTCCCGAAGGGGACTTTGGAGCGAGGGTCCAGCCCGTGAAGGCCCGGGCGCACTCGAAAACGTCCTTCTCGGTGTAGTTGCCCTGGCCCATGGAGAAGAGCTCCAAAAGCTCCCTGCCCCAGTTCTCGTTGGGGAGGTCTCTGTGGTTATAGTTGTTGTCGAGCCAGTAGATCATCGCCGGATTCTTGGCCAACTCGACAAGAAGCTCCCGGAAGTTGCCGAGCCCGTTTTCGCGGAACATGTCCAACTGCCGGGCCAGTTCCAGAGGATTGTCCAGCTTGGCGTTGCCCGTGGCGAAGACCATGTGCCACAGGAGAGACATCTTCTCCTCCAGCGGCCGAGGGTTGTTGATAAGGTAGTAGACGTGACGGTTGCTCCCGCTGGGGGGGCCTACTCCGCTCTGCAAGTAGAGGTAGGTCCTCAGCAGGACGTCGGTGTCCATCCTCGGAACGCCGTATGCGTCCGGGTCAAGCAGCTCTTCCACCGTCTGCTCGTACCCCTTTGCAACGCGTTCCTCCAGCTCATCGCGGTTCGCGCCGAACCCGGCGCGGCGCATCAAGTGGGCCATCAACGCTATATCCTGGTCCGCCATTTTGCCCCCCTTATCCGTTGTCTGCCCGTGATAGTATAGGTCCTTGATATGATATATTCCAAAAATCGGCTAAGGATCGGAACAGCCTTCCCATTGTTCAACCTGTCCAGCTATTGGCTCCCACAGGCCGTCGGGGAACGGCTTGTTCGGATATTATACTCCAAATCCTGGCTTTTCCACACACTGGGGGCGAACGTATTGAAAAACACGGCGGAGCCGCCGGTCGCGGGGGCAGCGCAGAGTTGACGGCCCTTAAGCTTTGACTCCCACATTTCCTTTTGTTCGGAGACTGAAGGGGGCCTACTACGGATGGTGGGTCCTGGCCTCCACTTTTGCCATTTGGGTCCTGGCCGGGGGACTGTTCCATAACAGCGCTCCCATCCTCTTCGGTCCCATTCGGGACGACCTGCGGCTCAACAGCACTCAAGCCTCCATCGTCTTCGCCATGCAGAGGGCGGAGGGCAGCATCATCGGGCCCATCGTGGGGCCGCTGGTGGACCGGTTCGGCTCCATGCCGCTGATCATCGTCGGCGGAGTCATGGCCGGCATTGGCTACATAATCCTCCATTGGACCCACAACTACTGGCTTTTCATGCTGGTGTTCGTCGGCGTCGTTTCCGTCGGCAGAAGCGCCGGCCTAGGCGGACATCCGCTGATGAGCGCCATCAACCGGTGGTTCCACCGCAGGCTCTCCCTGGCCATGTCCATCTCAACCACCGGCGGCACGGTCGGCGGAATCGTGATTCTGCCTTTGGTCACTCTGGGGGTCCACACCATAGGATGGCGTGACGTTCTCCTCTATGCGGGAATCTTCACAGTCTTCGCCATCATCCCCCTGGGGCTGTTGGTCCGCCATTCGCCCGAGAAGATGGGTCTTCGGCTTGAGGGAGCCAGGCCAGTGGAGGGATTGGGGACCGGCTCTGAAGCCCAGGGGGAAGGGCAGTCCCAGAGGGATGGTCAAGACTTCTCGGCCAGGGAGGCCCTGCGGACCAGAGTCTGGTGGGTGTTGCTCATCGCAACCACGCTGGGGGTCGGGGTGCAGGGCGCCATTTCGCTGCACTCGGTGCAGATGATGGTGTGGAAGGGCATGGACGAGAAAACCGCCGGCTTCATGATCACTGCCATGTGGTCGATGGCCATACCCATCAGGATAAGCATCGGAGCGCTGGGAATGCGCATACCCGTCCATCTATTGTTGTTCGCCGGCAGGGTTTTTGCAGGCATGGCTCTGCTGGCCCTGCTGCTTCTGGACGGGACTCTAGGCATACTCGTCTTTATCGTTCTACTGGCCATCGGAGAGGGAGGAGGAATGTTGGCGTTCGTGGGCCTTGGACAGCTTTTTGGCCGCAGGAGCTACGGCACGCTGATGGGGTTCATGTCGTCAACGATCAACGTGGGGTTGATGCTGTCCCCCATATTGGCGGGCCGTATAGTGGACACCCATGATGGAGACTACAGCCTTGCGTTGATAGCCTTCATACCGTTCTATCTAACGGCGTCCCTGCTGTTCCTATACATGGGGAACCCTCGCACGCGTCCTCCCCGCCACCAGACGCCCTGACAAAAGGTTCGGGCGAAAGGGCCGACAGTCGAACCCGGTTCTTGTTGAAATGTGGTCCCCGTTCGCGCTGAGGAACGTAATGCCCCGGGACGGGACCGAGCAACGGCGAGCAACTGTGGGCAGTTACATGAAAGCGCCCCCCAACCCTGTCATTGTTGGGGGCGTTCGGAAAGATGGGGACATGGCCTCGGGCCCGCCGTAGAGGCGACCGGCGGTCGCCGAGGCCCATCTGAAAGCAGTGAAAGACTGTCGAAGCTCCCCGCCGACGGCGCTAGGCGCCCAGCGCCGTCCTGAGGGCCCTCGATGCGTGGGCCAAGGCTTCAACGCCTCTGTCTACGGTGCCGTACATCTCAAAGAAGCCGTGCACCATCCCATCATAGCGGGAGAGTTCTGTGGGAACGCCGTACGCCTTCAGCTTCTCGGCGTATGCCTCCCCCTCGTCACGCAAGGGGTCGTACTCGGCCGTAATCACCAACGCGGGCGGCAGCCCGGTCAGGTCATCGGCCCGCAGAGGAGAGGCGTACGGATTGCCGCCGTCCTCCGGCTCCCTTACGTAGTGGTCCCAGAACCAGATCATGGTGTCCCTGGTCAGCAAGTAGCCGTCGGCGTTTTCCAGGTACGATGGGGTGTCGAAGTCCATGTCCGTCACGGGGTACACAAGCAGCTGGAACGCCAGGTCGGGACCGCCCCTGTCACGCGCCATAAGGGTCACGGCGGCAGTCAGGTTGCCCCCGGCGCTGTCCCCTCCCACTGCGATTCGGGCGGGATCGACGTTCAAAGTCGCAGCATTGACCGCCACCCATTTTGTGACGGCGAAACAGTCGTCAAGGGGACCGGGAAACTTGGTCTCAGGCGCCAGGCGATAGTCCACCGAGACTACCACACTGCCTGATCCGTGGGCCAGATGCCGGGCCACTCCATCGGCGCGCTCGACGTTGCCCACAACCCATCCCCCGCCGTGAAACCACACCAGCGCCGGGAACGGGCCTGGTCCTCCGGGAGTGTATACACGCACGGGCACGCTGTGATTGGGCACGGCTATGAATAAGTCTTCTGCCCTGCCCACCTCCGGCCCCGAACCAAGCGGCAACGCGTTGACGTGGCCGCGGGCCTCGGCGGGAGTCAGTTCATGCAGGGGCGGGAATCCGGAGGCTTCCATCTGGGTGAGCAGTTCCTGGGCCTGTGGGTCTAACGGCATTGCTGCGCTGCCTCCATCGGCCTCTACTTTAGTCTTAACGGGGTCTTATCGGGCATGTCCGGGCGCCTCGATCTAGGCCTCTCCCCAAGTCTTGCCGAAATCGTCCTTGTGGACGACCTGTCCTGTGAAACTCTTGGCTGTCTGATGGGCGAGCCAGACGGACGGCGGACCCAGGACCTCCGGCGGATGCCAACCGGTCCAGTCGAAGTCCGCGGGCGAGGTGAACGCGGCGCCTTCCGTCTTGATGGGGCCCGGACTCAGAGCGTTGACGGCAATGTCGTGCTCTTCCAGCTCTTTGGCGAGCCCGATGGTGAAAACGTCCAGCCCCGCCTTGGACACGGAATAGCTGACTCCCCTCGGCCTGATGTTCTGGGCGGCGCTGGAGGTTACGTTGATAATGCTGCCCTTGCCCTGCTCCACCATTATGGGCGCCAGCCGCTTACAGCCCAGAAAGGGGCCGTGCATGTTGACCCTCATGGTCAAGTCCCAATGGCGAACCTCAAGCTCCAGTAGAGGCATGTTGACCCGGATGCCCGCGTTGTTGACCAGCACGTCGAGGCGGCCGAATTGGTCCCTGACGGCCTGAGCCAGCGCTTGGACCTCCTCGTCCTTGGTCACGTCGCACTTGACTGCGACGGCGCTGCCTCCCGCCGCCTTTATCTGGTCGACGGTGCCGTGTATGGTGCCCGGCAGCCTTCCGCCCTCCTGCTCCGTCCTGGCCACGACAATGACCTCGGCTCCCTCCTCAGCGTATGCCTTGGCTATGGCGGCTCCGATGCCCCGGCTGGCCCCCGTAACGGCGGCTACCATCCCGTCCATGCTCCCCATCTAGTCGCCTCCTCCACTGTTGTGCACCGGTACTGTGCGCCGGCCGCTTGGTCCGGCCGGCCTCGATGGGCGGTAGTATAGCATAGCCCCGGCCCGCTTGAACGACCGCCGCGCCCCGGGCAGGGTCTTTCGATCGTCAGATTCCTTGCTTACCCCGTTCGCGGTGAGCTTGTCGAACCGCCCTTCGACACGCTTTCAAGTAACTGCTCGTGGATGCGTAGGGGCGACCGGCCGGTCGCCCCTACTACGCGGTCCGTTGCCAGCGTCGCGATGCTTTGACAGGCTTTCAAGGGACTGCTCCCAGTTGGTCGCCGACGCTCGGCCCCGTCCCGGGGCATAACGTTGCTCAGGGCGAACGGAAAAAGGAGGGCCATGAGATAACCGAAAGACCCTGGCGCCCCCATCGGTCTGCCGTGTGGACAATGGGATGGCCTTTGGCTATATTGTTAGCCTGGCCCTGTGTCCGAACCTATACATCCACCGGGGGCGGAAATGGCTGAAATGCCTTTCGACGACCTGAAAGTCCTGGACTTCACATGGTGGGGAGTCGGTCCCATCACCATGAAATACCTGGCCGACCACGGCGCCAAAGTGGTCCACGTCGAGTCCACGACCAGGACCGACGGGCTGCGGAGCTCCATACCCATGAAGGAGGGGTTCCAGGGGATCAACGCCAGCGCCTTTGCGGGCAACTTCAACAGCAGCAAGTTCGGGCTGGGGCTGAACATGGCTTTGCCGCAGTCCAGGGACTTAGTCCGGCGGATCATCGCTGAGTGGCAGCCGGACATCATCGGAGAGAGCTTCACCCCCAAGACCATGCGCAACTGGGAGCTGGACTACCCCAACGTGAAAGAGATCAAGCCGGACATCGTTTTCTTCAGCACATGCCAGCAAGGCCAGACCGGACCCAACTCTCTCCAGCCGGGATTCGGCAACCTTGCGGCGTCGGTGGGGGGCATCTACCACGTGACCGGATGGCCCGACCGGCCTCCCGTCAGTCCCTACGGCGCCTACTCCGACTTCATCAATCCGCCCAATGCCCTGGCCGCCATCGTGGGCGCCCTGGAATACCGGCGCAGGACGGGCAAGGGACAACACCTGGACCTGTCCCAGTTCGAGTGCACAACCCATTTCTTCGCGCCTGCCCTTATGGACTACCAGATAAACGACCGCGTGGCCAACAGAAGGGGAAACAAGGACGATTCCTGCGCGCCCCACAACGTATATCCCTGCAAGGAGCGCCCGGCCGACCCGGACATGGAACGCACGGGCGGCTACTGGTGCGCCATCGCCGTGACCTCCGACCAGGAATGGAACGCCTTGTGCGGGGCAATGGGCAACCCGGACTGGAGCCGGGAGGAGCGGTTTGCGACCTTCTCGGGTCGCAGGGCGAATGAAGAGGAGTTGGACCGGCTCATAGGCCAATGGACGGCCGGACGCGACGCGTGGGACCTCATGGAGACCCTGCAACAGTGGGGAGTCCCCGCCGGCGTGGTGCAGAGCCAGTCCGACATGCGCAACGACCCGCAGCTGGAGCACAGGGGCTTCTGGCAGTGGAAGGAGCATCCCGAAGCGGGCCTGATGCCTTATGACGGGCTTCAGTTCCTGCTTTCCAAGACCCCGGGTGGAATCCTGCGCCACCAGGCCATGATCGGCGAGCACAACGAGATGGTGCTGAAGGAATGGGTCGGCCTCTCCGACGAGGAGTTCCTGGACCTTCTCTTGAGCGACGCCTTGGAGACTTCCTAGGGGAGACTGGCCCAACTCCCAAGGTCGGGCCCGATCCGGTCGATTCCCACCAATTCGCCGCTGACCACGATTCTGTGATCGTAGACGAGGCTGGGAACGCAGGCGACCAGGTGCAGGTTGGCGTTCGCGGGTGTAAGACGGGCAAGCTCCGGCTTTAGCGACTGGAGCCGCCGGTAGCTCAGAGACATGTCATCCTGGTGCACGACCAACGCCTCGGTGAGCTTGTAGAGGTAAGATTTCTCCCCGGATTCGACCACAGCAAATACGTCCTCGCCGTCACGCAGCAGTCCGGGAATTTTGGGCAGGTTGTGGAAGACGTTGCCCTCGCCCGCAATGGGGCTCTCCAGGTGGCCGAAAAGCCACTGGCTGCCAAGCTCTCCCGGGCTGGAAGTGGTGGGTATGTGCCCCACCACTTTGTCCGGGGTCTCGTAGGCCTTGCGGTCTCCCAGGTCGAGAATCTCCAGGCCGGTCACGGCCGAGTCGATTCCGACGGCATGGACTATCAGGCGATCCGGCGGGGGCAGACTTCCGGACATGGCCCCGTCGGACGCGTTAATGGGCCGAAACCGCTGGAGCAGAGCCGCCTCCGCTTGAGAAAGCGGCTCAACCTCCAGAGGATTGTCCCAATTGTTGGGTCTTGTTCCATCGACGGGCAGCGGTTTTTCGGCGTCAATGGCATCAGCGGACATGGACACTTTGACGGGTTGTGCGTCCGTCGCCGTCTCAGCGTCCGCCGGTCCGGCCCCTTGGTCGGCGGCCTCGCCGCCGGTGGGCGGGGTCAATTCCGTGTAGACCGTAGAAACCCCGTCCCCCTCCAAAGGGCCTTCCCGGTTGTTTGTCTGGGAAGCGGTGTCGGGTTGGCCTTGATGGGAGGCTGGGGGCAATGACTCCTCCAACTCCCCCAGGCCGGATGTCGCCTTGTAGTCATAGACGTAATAGGCGACGGCCCCCAAGACCAGGATTGCTCCAAAAACGATTAAGAATATTGCTGCTAGACGGATTAACCGACGCTGCGGCCTTGACTGCACCAGAATGGCCATAACTTGAACTCATGCTAGCCCTGGTTTATTTGGGTGTTTGGAGGCGGCCGCAAGCGCTCCGCTCTATGGTCCACACCGCTTTCCGCGGGGCATCGGGCCCCGTGGGTCATCAGGCATAGTTATAGTATATAACAGACGCCGCCACCATGATGACCCCTATGCCGAAGGTATATAGCGCTGCCAAGCGTATCAACCGGTGCTGCTGTCGAGACAACACCAGTATGTAGTCATAGCCTGCTTCCATTTTATGTTGAGTCTCCTCCCTTCCCCCGACATATTCGGCATCGATCGGGGTACTGTGCTGGATTTGGCTACATCCTGCCGTGGATGTAGGTGTGGTTCGTCCATAGGACGATATACTTTGCCCAGGCGCCTAACGGGCTCGTTGGGAATGCAACGCTGCGCCGCTCGCTATGGGTTCGTTGAGGTAGATGTCGCCGTTGCGTATCTTGATGTTGAACCCACAGACCGGATTGATGCAGACCCACGCCTTGTAGTGGACAGCTGCGCCCTGGCTGCCGTAGTCCGACAGGGGCACGAGATAGCCAATGTCACACTTTAGGCACTTGGGGATACCCTGGTCTTCCACAAAACCCTCCTCCCTACCGTCAGCGCTGGGTCCCATGGGACCGCGGGCCAACAAAAAAAGATAGGACGAAGTATATCACCGGATTTTGCATTGCCCCAAGGAAAGAAGCGTACAGGCTTTCACCAGTTTGCGCAGCCGGTTCAACGGGCCCGGCCAAGCCGAGCGCGCGGCCCGGCCTTTAAGCGCCCTCTTGTCGCAAGGAGTCTATTCCAGGAAGTCCCGCAGCTTACGGGACCGGGTGGGATGCCGGAGCTTTCGCAGCGCCTTGGCCTCGATTTGGCGTATCCGCTCACGGGTGACTCCGAACTCCCTCCCCACTTCCTCCAAAGTCCTGCTTCGCCCGTCTTCCAGGCCGAACCGGAGTTGAAGGACCCTGCTCTCCCGGTCGGTCAGGGTGTCGAGTACGTCCTGAATCTGCTCCTTGAGCAGTTGGAAGGAGGCGAAGTCGGAGGGCGCCGGAGCGCTCCGGTCTTCGATGAAGTCTCCCAGATGGCTGTCTTCCTCTTCACCGATGGGCGTCTCCAGGGAAACCGGCTCCTGGGATATTTTCAGTATCTCCTCGACCTTCTCCGGCATGACCTCCATGGCCCTGCCAATCTCTTCGGGGGTGGGTTCGCGTCCATACTCCTGCAGCAGACGCCGGTGCTGGCGCATCAGCTTGTTGATCGTCTCCACCATATGGACCGGAATCCGTATCGTGCGAGCCTGGTCGGCGATGGCCCTGGTGATTGCCTGTCTTATCCACCAGGTGGCATAGGTGGAGAACTTGTACCCCTTGCGGTAGTCGAACTTCTCCACTGCCCGTATCAGCCCGATGTTGCCCTCCTGGATGAGGTCCAGCAGGGCCATGCCTCGACCGATGTATTTCTTGGCCACGCTGACCACCAGCCGCAGGTTGGCCTCCGTCAGGTGGCCCTGGGACCGCATGCCCTCGTCCTTGATGCGTTGGAGGTACGCGCGGAAGAGCCTGTCCATCTCCCGGAGCCTGTCCTGGGTGTCCGGGTTCTCGGCAATGTCCCTCAACTCGTCGACGTTGCAGTCCTCCAGGACGTCGATGACGTCGGTGGGAAGGACCCAGCTGCCCAGTGAAAGCCGGATGACTTGGGCCTCGATTTCCGCCTGCTCCACGTCCAGTTCCTCGGCCACGCCGGCCATCAGTTCCGGGTTGAGCTCGGCGTCGATGGCGGCCCTGAGCTTGGGGTGGTCAGTAAGCTGGGACAGAGTTAGATGCGGAGAGAGGCCGAGCTGGCGGGCCAGGGAACTGACCAGTGGAGAGGCCTGGGCGATTCGCAGGAGGATGGCGCAGCAGACCTCCCATGCCTCGGGAGTCATGCCGTCCTGCCCAAGCTCCTTTTCCAGCTTCCCTAAATGACGCTCCCCTTCCATCTTCCGCGCCAACACTCGCTCGTCTTTAGACGTGAGAAGGCGCACACGGCCAATCTCGCGAAGGTACATGCGGACCGGGTCGTCCAGGACTTCCGCGCCCTCGACCTCATGGTCCCATTCCGGCTCTTCCTTTTCACTTTCGGCCTGGGTTCCGCCGGCCTCGGCGGCTGCCGGAGTTTCACCCGGCGTCGCCTCGTCTTCCTCCCCCCAAGCCTCTTCGACGGGAGGGGGAGGCATGGTTATGGTGGCCGTTCCAGCCAGGGGTTCAGCCTCGTCGGACAGAGGCTTTGCCCCGTGGGTGGCCGGCACGCCTCCAACGACACTGAGGAGTTCGTCCTTGTTACCGATCTCCCGGTCTCCGTTGACGCTCTCGATATACTCTTCGGGGTTGTCCCCAAGGCCGCGTCTGCGCCTTACCATCGTTTCACCTTCTCCGGGCCTCTAAAAACGGCCCAATCCTCCGGTGACTTGCCTGAGCCGCTCGTTCAACTCCAGGATGGACTCTTGGCTCTCTTCCGCTTCTTCAGGCGTCGCTTCCGTCAGCTTGAGCTCCTCTTCCAGCTTGAGCCCGCGTAGATGCCGCTCCTCCATCCGGCGGGCGCAATCCCGCAAAGCCGATTCTTTCTCTTTTCTGTCGGTGGGAGGCAGGGGCCTTGCCAGGAGGAATTCCAGATGCCCGTGAAGCTCGTCGTCAAGGGTCTCTTGCAACTCCTCTAGTGTGGTGCATTGGGCCAGATTTGTAAATACCTCGCGGTTTTCCACCCGGCGGAAATACTCAAGCCTCAGGGCGTCTACCACGTCCATGACACCGTCGGAGAAAGCCGGCCCATTGCCCCCGTCCGGGCTCTCCTGGCCGCCTCGCATCTCCCCGCTTTGCAGCATGAGAGCCAGGCAGTGTTCTTCCAGAGGGTCTCGTTCCACGGCGGCAAATGGAGCGGCCCCCGCCGGGCCGGGCTGCCGGGCCGCGTTGGTCTGACGCCCTGAATTCGCCGCCGGGCCTCTGGAAGCGCCGGTGTGCCTGGGGCGTCCCAGGCTGGCCTTCAAGGTGGAGTCGCTGACGCCCAGCAGCTGGGCCAGCCTCTGGAAGTAGTGGTCTTGCCGGAAGGGGTCTGGTAGAGCCCACACCAAGTGGGACAGCCGGTCTGCCACCGCAGCCTTACCCTGGGGCGACGTCACGTCCATACGGGACGCCAGGGCCTCGAACAGATAGTCCATCAACGGCATTGCCCCGTCGACCAGACCTTCCCACGCCGCCGGGTCCTCTCTGATAATCTCATCCGGGTCCTTGCCTCCCGAGATGGGCGCAACCTTGATTTCCGGCAAGGACGGCCTCTGGAACAGGTCAGAGCCTCTGGAACGGCCCGCCAGTCTTCTCTGGAAGACCATCCAGGAGGATTCCAGGCTCCTCAGCGTGGCCTCCTGACCGGCGGCGTCCGCGTCCAGGGCCAGCACGACGGGAGGACCGTCTCCCTGGGGCGACGGCCGTATGAGGCTTCCGACCAGCGCCGCCTGGTCCCGCGTGAGGGCAGTGCCCATGCACGCGACCACGTTCTTGAATCCGTGCTGATGGGCCGTGATGGCGTCCATATAACCTTCGACTATTACGACGCCCTTCTCCCTGATGGATTCACCCGTCATGTGCAGCCCGTAGAAGAGCCGGCCCTTGTCGAAAATGGGAGTGCGGCCCGTGTTCAAATACTTGGGCTGGGAGCCGTCCATCTCCCGCCCGCCAAAGCCCACAATCTTGCCTCCGGCGTCGTGGATTGGGAAGATGAGCCTCCCCCGGAACATGTCACGGTACCGCCCGTCCCGGTTCTGGGTGACGACTCCCGCCAGGGCCAGCTGTTCCTCGCTGTAGCCCTTCGACGTAAGGAGCCGCTTTAGCGAGTCGCCGTCGGGGGGGCTGACGCCCAGCCGGAAGGCCTCGACCGTTTCCTGGACCAGACCCCTGCGCTTCAGGTACTCCCTGGCTCCGGCGCCGGCGGGGCCCGCCAGACGCTCCTGGAAGAACCGGGCGGCCTCCTCGTTGATGAGGACCAGGGGGTCTCCCTCCGCCGGACCTCTTCTCGGGGCCTTCTCGGGTATGTTCACGCCCGCCTGCTGGGCCAGGCGGCGCAAGGCTTCCCCGAAATCCAGATTCTCTAT
Organism: Dehalococcoidia bacterium; assembly: GCA_965237875.1. Classification (GTDB taxonomy): domain Bacteria; phylum Chloroflexota; class Dehalococcoidia; order Lucifugimonadales; family JAGWBF01; genus DAOUJI01. Next base: position 558,643 of record CBDEGP010000001.1, on the reverse strand, counting down.
GCGCATCAGGAAGGTGAATACGTCGCCGCCGGAAGCGCAGGCGCCGAAGCAGCGCCAGGTCTGGCGGTCGGGGAAGACGTGGAAAGACGGCGTGCGCTCGTTGTGGAAGGGGCAGTTGGCCTTATAGCTGCGGCCCGAACGCTGCAGGGCGGCGTAGTTGGAAACCAGGTCCAAGATGTCCACGCGGCTCTTGATATCGTCGGTTACGGACATCCCTCTCCCAGCGCCCCGTACATTTAGGATATTCTACCACAGGCGGCAGTCCGGCAACGCCGGGCGTGGAGATTTCCGAGGGCCATTCGATTGGCTCAGGTCCCTCCTTACTTTCCGCTCGCCCCAAGCTTGTGGAGGGGTGGTTCGACAAGCTTTCAAGTAACTGCTCGTGGATGGGTAGGGGCGACCGGCCGGTCGCCCTTACGCGGTCCGTTGTCGGCGTCGCGATGCTTCGACAGGCTTCCAAGTAACTGCCCCCAGTTACTCGCTGTTGCTCGGCCCCGGCCCTAGGGCGTAACGTTGCTCACCACGAACGTGGAAACCAAGGCATCTGACTATCGAATGACCCTGGAGATTTCCTCTGCCCAGGCCGCCGCCAAGCTGGTACAATTAGCCGCAATGAAAGCTGGGATGAAGACCCCTGCGATGAAGACGAAAGAGTTCCTGGCGGAGGCCGCCGAGCTTGTTCGGGCCCAGCTTCCGCCGTCATTGGGGATTCCGGGTGTGGCAGGACCCCTCGGCTCCCTGGTCAAAATCCATTTCGGAGACCCGAAGGTCCACTATGAGATGTGGGTCAGGAAACGCATGGGGCTTGTGGAAACCGGCCTCCACTTCGAAGGGGCCGCCAACGAAAACTCCCGCTGCCTGCAAGCCATGCTCAACGAGTACGCGGACCTAGTTTCATCCCTGGGGCCGGAGGTCAGGGCCGAGGAATGGGACAAGTCCTGGACAAGAGTCCACCGGACTTTCGAGTTCGACTCTCTCGACGAAGACCTTCTCATCATTGTATCGGGGAGCGTATCCCGGATGGTACGCGTTCTTGAGCCGGCGGTCCGGTCGATACGAGGGACGCCTCAATCCACCTAAGAAGCTCCAGTCAGGAGGCGGCGCATGACTTCCAGCATAGACCTGTACGAGGCCATCAGCACCCAGCGGGCCATTCGCCAGTTCAAACCCGACCCCGTGCCCAACGAGATGATTCACCGCCTGCTCAGGGCGGCCGTCAAGGCCCCGTCAGGGGGCGCCCGCCAGGCCTGGTCATTCATCGTGATACGCGATCAGGCGACCAAGGACCGCATCGGAGAACTGTACAGGGCCCATCCGCCTCTTAGTATCACTCCTGAAATGACGGAACAGCAGAGGAAGGTGTACACCACCGCCATCGCTTTGGAGGACCACATGGAACTGGTCCCGGCTATGATTCTGTGCTGCATCCAGAGAACCGAGCCCACGGCCACGTTCACCCTGGGTTCGTCCATATATCCGGCGGTGCAGAACATTCTGCTGGCGGCCCGGGGCATGGGGTTGGGCAGCGCGCTGACAACCCGCCAAAGGAGGTTCGAGGAAGAGTTGAAGAGCCTTCTGGGAATCCCCGACGACGTGGAGACGGCGGCGCTGCTGCCCTTGGGCTTCCCCATAGACGGGGTGGAATACGGCCCCACCCGGCGGCGTCCTGTCAGGCAGGTGGCCCACTCAGAACGGTGGGGCGTACCGTGGCAGCCCGCCTAGGGGATTCGACGCCTCCGGCGACGGCGACAGTCTAAGCTCCCCCGGACGGCAAGTGTATGGGCAGGGTGAAGTGGCCCGCCAGGTCCTTTTTGTCCAGGTCCCAATCGAAACACAGCAGCGTGGAGGAGTCGTAGCGGGCCTCCAACAGGCGGCGCCCACGGTGCACCACGGCGCTGTCGGCCACCCTGAAGTCCAGGTGGACACCCCTTTCCCAACCTGTGCGGTTGCACACCCACAAGGGGCAGCCCGTCTCAAGCGTCCTCCGCTCCCATGAGTCCTCCGGTCCGTGCTCACCTTCGGCCCATGCGGCGGCGGATACCAGTATCTCAGCTCCTTCCTGTTTCAGGCCGTTGACGATCTCCGGGAACCAGGAGTCGGCGCAGACCAGCAGCCCCACCTTGGCCTCCGGGCAGTCCACAACCGCCAGCGAATCCCCCGGAGACGACCAGCTCTCGGCGCCGCCCGTCACCTTGATTTTACGGTGGCGGCCCATAATGTCTCCACCCGGACCGATTACGAAGACGGAATTGTGCAGCAACCCCGTTTGAGGGTCGCGCTCAGGGTGGGATAGAAAGATGGTCATACCCTTGCGCCGGGCTGTTTCCATGATGCCCGTCATCCATTCGTCGGGCTGAGCCAGAATCCAGTCCGTTCCGATGTGGGGCATAAAGGAGTAGCCCGTCACGCACAATTCCGGGGTCAAGACCCAGTCAACGCCTTGCTCGGCGGCCAGGTCCACTCCCGCCTCTATCAGGGAACGGTTGTGTCCAACGCGTCCCAGCAGCGGCGCCAGGTGGAGCATTCCCACTCTCAACAGGTTCATGTCGCCCCGTTCAACGGAGTCTTCAACGGCCGTAGGGATCGAAGAGCCTTACCACGTCGTCAAGCTCGGGTGTCGAGACCTCCAACGCCACGCCGCCGCCGGTCGATTCGATCCTATGGACCGTTCCTTGAGGTATTCTGACCCACTCCCCCTGGAGCAAGTGTATCCGTTCCGGTTCATCGTCGATGGACCCGTGGTAAAGCAAAATGCTGATGTCGCCCGAACTCAGGGTGAGGGCTTCGTCTTTTTGGGCGTGGTACTGGACGCTGGTGCCATGCCCCGGACTCACGTCGAGGAGTTTTACAACGTAGAAGGGGGTGTGGACTCTGATGTCCTCGAACCCCCAGGGTTTGTCGATTCGGCAAGGCTCCAAGCGATTCCCCTTGCTAACGCGTTACGTACATAGGCAGACTGACGTTCCCGTCGTATTGGGCTTAAGCCCGACAATCTTACTTGCGCCCGCCGCCGTCGGCAAGATTCCCGGCCCTGAGATTCGACTCAATCCCGCTTCCCTACACCCAACTCCACCCCTGACGGCCATGCCATTCCTGCTTAGATAAAAGCTCAGAAGCCGAAAAAGTTGACTAGTGCCAGCCCGTGTTATAGCCTTGGCCTAGGCTACTGAGTGGGTGCCTGCAAAAGAGTGCGGTGGCGTTTGTATTTGACCGAGCCGGGTCAACGCCACCGCTACAAATAACTGGCGAGCCTAAGCCCGCTTAGTCACGTTAGGACTCCGGAATATAGCGTGTCAACGTTACTATATTCCGGAGTTTTTTCTCGGAAATTACTGAGAGCCTTCCGGAAGTGCAATGTCGCGCGCTTCTTGCTCTAGAGCGTCCAATTCCGCCTGTTGATTGGCAATGTCTCTTAGGGTGGAGTTGAGGCGTTCTTGCAGTTTGGTCTGGTATCCGTCTATTTCGGCAATCAGGGACTCATTGAAGTCGATGTATTGCTGAATCATATCTTCAACAGCGGATGTCTCAATATCGAAGTCCTCTGATGATTGACGGACCCGTTCAAGATGTTCGTTGAGCAGCTTTACTCGGTCTGACCTTCCGGCTAATCGTATCCTGGCTATCTCTTGGAGTATGGCTCCGGCTGTTTCTCGATATTCTAATTCCGCCTTCAAAGCTTGAGTTTTGAGAAGCTCATTTTCCGCCGTCTGTATCTTCTCCTGATGCAAAGCAATCAATTCGAGAGCGGAGATAGTTGCTTTCCGATTGGCCTCGCGCTTGATGGCTTCATGTTCTAGCTGGGAGAGGCAAGCATTGATTAAGTTAGCTGTCTCTCCGGGGCCTGGGAGGCTGGGGTAGGGAATGACATTGGAGTAATATGCCCAATTTTTACCATGAGCCGAATCTTGAATCCATATTCCGGCAAAGACTGGAGTTCCGGCCTCTGCCTTGGAAACGGATTCAGTGGGCATTTGACTGCGCACGTCCCAGCGTCCGGGGTATGGCCCTCCTGGGCCGACTATGAATCCGTCATGTATTGTCTGGTTTCGTGTTGGTCGATTGCGCCACTCCGAGCCGTATAGGGTTTTTTGATAGCCTCTTTCTTTGTACTCATATATTGAAATCCCCAAGAATATGTATTCTGACGGAAGGGGCGCAATGCCTTTGACGTAGAATCTTAGCTCACCGTAGCACTTTGGATATTCCATCCGGACCCGGTATTCAATGTTCTCCAGTTCCGGCGTAGGAAACTTGCAAGGACTGGTGCGGTTACCTTTGATTTCCCGCCGGTCATCGTCGCAAGTCGCAGGAGGTCTCCATGTGTCGGCATGGGCTATCCCTACGGACAGCATAAGAATCAGTATAGTTATGGCGAATATAATGTAACGCATTAGTTGGCCTCCAAAAAGTCGTTGAGGCACTGCACCAATTCATCATTCATTGCCGGAGGGCCATGCTCCAGCCAGTAGTCCACTGTCTGTCCGGCGCAATGGACAAGAGCCTCTACTCCCTGGGTCAACTCAGGCGATAGAGGTATGTCCACAGGGTTAGGTGCTGCGATTGGAGTCGGGGTGAGAGCAGAGGCGGCCGTTGGAGTTGGGGTTGTGTAGCCTGACCCTCTGTAGTTCGGGTCATTCCGCGTCTCGATGGGCAGCAGTGTCGCATTGGGCGGAAGTGTGTTCTGGGGCATACGGGTGACTATCGGCTTCGGCGTAGGCGTAAGAAGAGCGTGAAGGATGGACGTAGGAGTAGGCTGTTCCTCGATCGTAGGAGTCGCTGGAGGCGAGCCACAGGCCAGAGCAAGGGTGATTCCAAGAATAACAAGAGTTAGGGCAACAGGTTTCATAGGAGACTCCATTGGAGCTAAGATGGGAAGCCCACCGGCATCACGCCGGGAGGGCTCGGATCAATATTGATACCGCCCTGAAGGAGTCCAGCTTGACATAGATGGATCTCGACATGGTACGAGACTGGCCGAATTTTGGACAAGAAGTATCTTATGTTCACCGTAACTAAGCAAATGGTTATTCGTTGTGCTGCAATAGTTTGAGCGTAAGGCTAAGGCCCAAGCCGACGGAGAATTCCATCGGGGTATTTAGCACTCTACGACATTCTTATTCAACGTCTAACGGCGGAACTGTTGGGTCCGATTTAATATGGGTGAACTCTTGCATCCAGAATTGGATACGCTCGAAATCCTCCCTGTGATACTCAATATCCTCTCTGTTCCAGCCTCCTCGGTTCCCCTCTCTATCCCGTGATATAACATCGACGCCGTTTGGGAAAAAGGCGTCGTGTTCATTCCGGGTCAATAGCCAAGCCATCGCTATTTCCAAGGCGTTGATGCGGGAGTTGTGCTGTAGATTGGTGCAGTTGCATTCCGAGGGAGAAGCGGCCATTCTCATGCCCCCTTTGTAGTATGGGATTACGGAGTCTGTTCCATAAGGACTATTATTAGATAGTCTAGCTTTCACGAGATTACAAATCAATGTAACCGAACTGAGACGCCGCCCTGTATAGACCGTCCTTGACACTGTTCCAGGCAGTGTTTACACTCCGGCAAAACCTGGGTTGGCGGTTGGCCTGCCCGGCATTGCTGAATACATGTCCCGAAAGAAAATTGTAGTTGTAGGCGGAGGCGGCGGAAACTACATCACCCTTACCGGACTCAAACGCTTGGATTGCGACGTCACGGCCGTTGTGGCCATGACCGACAGCGGCGGCAGCTCCGGGCGGCTCCGGGATGAGTTGAACCAACTGCCCCACGGAGATGTCCGCAGGTGCCTGGTGGCCCTGGCCCCGGACGACGGCTCCACGTCCATCCTGGTCCGTCTGTTCGACTACCGTTTCAACGGCGGCGGCGGGTTGAGCGGCCACAGTTTCGGCAACCTTCTCCTCACAGCCCTGACCGAGGTTACGGGCAACACGGCGACCGCTATATCCGAAGCGGGCGCAATGCTGCGCATCAGAGGCGAGGTCCTTCCTGTGACCCTCACCAAGACCACCCTCGTGGCCCACCTGAAGGACGGCTCAGAGATCAGGGAGGAGGCGAACATAGACCAGCGGGGCGCCGTCGACGGGGCCGAGCCCATCCAACCCATCGACTACGTCTACCTGGACCCCCCCGCCTATGCGTACCGGCCGGCGGTGGACGCCCTGGAAAGCGCCGACGCCATCGTTTTGGGCCCGGGCGACATATACACGAGCATACTGCCCAACCTGTTGGTCCAGGACATCGCCGAGGCCATACGGTCCTCCAAAGCCCTGAAGATATGCATCAGCAATCTGATGACCAAACCGGGCGAGTCGGACTCATTCAAAGCGTCTGACTTCGCAAGGCTGTCCAGGGAGTATTTGGGGACCTCCGAGAAGCTGGACTTCCTGATAGTGAACAACTCGCCCTTCCCAGAGAGGGTGCTCTCCAGGTACTATTCCTCCGGGCAGGTCCCGGTGGAAACCGATGCGGAAGCATGCCTGGTTGAGGCAAAGGAGATCGTAGAGCGTCCCCTCTTGTCGGCGGGCGTCTACATCCGGCACGACCCGATTCCCCTGGCCCAAGCCATCATGGACATAGTGGAGGGTCAGGTCCTCACAGGGCAGACCGCGGCGAACATCTAACGCTTGTTGGCGCTTTATCCTCTCACCCCTACCAAACGCCCAAGGCTCATACCTCCGTCTTTCCGGCGCAGGCCGGAATCCAGAAGCGGCATTCTTTCCTGCAAGGTAACCTGGACTCCGGCCTGCGCCGGAGTGACGAAAGTCTGTCCGATTTTGTAGATGGTTGCCAGGGAATCGGCTTCAGTTCCTCAGCGGCGCTCAGCCCCGTCCTGAGAGATTATGCTCCTTAGGACAGGGTTATCGTAGACCTGAAATAGTCCAGCGTCCGCTGAAGCCCTTCGTTGATGCTCACTTTGGGTCTCCACCCCAGTTCCCGTTCGGCCAGGCTAGCGTCCAACCGTATCTTGTACACGTCGCCCTTCCTGTATGGACCGTAACGGGGCTGCCGCGTGTATCCCGCCAGCCCGGCCAGGGTCTGGAATACAGCGTTGACGTCCGTTCCCACTCCCACGCCGATGTTGTAGACTCCGCCTGTTCCCTGCTCCAGGGCCTTGACGTTGGCGTCCACGACGTCGTCCACGTAAACAAAGTCCCTCTGCTGAGAGCCGTCGCCAAAGATCACCACTTCTTCATTTCGCAGCATTCGTCCGCAGAAGATGGCCACAACTCCCGCCTCGCCGTGGGGATCCTGACGGGGGCCGTATACGTTGGCGTAGCGGAGGGTCGTATAGCTGAATTCACCCAGGGAGCTCAGGGCGTGCAGGTACGTCTCCCCGGCGAACTTGCTGGCCCCGTAGGGAGACAGCGGCCTGACGGGGTGGTCCTCGTCACAAGGCAGATAGATGGGCTCTCCGTATAAGGCGCCTCCCGTCGAGCTGTAGACTATGTGCCGCACTCCGTATCTGTCGCACTGCTTGATCAGATTCAGCGTCCCCATGATGTTTGCGCTGGCGTCACTTACGGGAGCGCGGGTCGAGTAGGCGACGCTGATCTGAGCAGCCATGTGGAACACCGCCTCGGGCCGAGCCTGGCGGAAAGCATGGGACAGCTTGGTGGAGCGTATATCCGAATCGTGCATGTGCGCCTGCGGGTTGAGGTTCCTGCCGTGCCCCGACGAAAGGTTGTCCACCACGTGGACCTCATGGCCGTCTCTCACCAACCTGTCCACCAGGTGAGAACCTATGAATCCGCAACCGCCCGTAACCAATATCTTCAATTGCATGTCCCTCCGGGGATATTGATCGGATGACAGCCTACGAGGAGGGATCCTTCGTTAGACTGTGCGTTAGACTGCAAACATGGCGGTTGTGCCCGGCCTCGGAGCGTCAGCCAGACCGTCACTGGCGGAGGGGGTGGGATTCGAACCCACGAACCCGGGTTACGGGTTAGCGGTTTTCAAGACCGCCGCCATAGACCGCTCGGCCACCCCTCCGGACATTTGATATTAGTGCAATTCGGACGATTTTTGCACAGCCTGCCATGTCAGTCCAGGTTCTTTTGGGTATCTCAGGACGAACTGGGGGAGAGAAGGCACCTCTGGATTCCGGCCTCCGCCGGAATGACGGGGCCTGGGCCTTGGTCTGTCGTAGGGGCGACCGGCGGTCGCCTAGGCCCGTCTGAGACCAGTTGCTTGAAAGCCCGCCGGCAAGTCACCGCGAACGGGGCAAGCAAGGCTTGGTACAACCGGCGGCGGAGCTTCGCCTTGGGACGGTCAGGCTCCCAGGAAGTTTTCGACGATCTGTGAGACCCGCTCCTGCTGCTCCACGTGGGGGACGTGTGCGGCTTCGTCCACCATCTCCACACGGGAGCCCGCGATGCGTTTTGCGAACTCCTCGGCATAGACCGGGGAAACCAGCTTGTCGTGTTCGCCCCATATCACCAGCGTGGGTGCAGTGATGCGGTTGATGCGCTTCTTCAAACCCTTGTCAGGAATGGGCCAGATGAACTTGCCCGTGCAACTTAAAGACCAGACCCTGTAGAGCTGGGCGTCCACACTGGCGTCCGGGTCTTCAGGGAGCTCTTTGAAAGCCTTGGCGCCCGGACCCTCCGGGTCGAAGAATGACGCCGCCGCGACATCATCTGAGGACATGGACATCCAGTTCTTCACCGGAGAGTCGTCTCTCCACAGTCCGATGGGATTGATAAGCACAAGCTTGCTGACCCTGGCTGGGTTGGTGGCCGCCAGCTCCGCCGCCAGCATCCCGCCATAGGAGTGGCCGATAACCGCCGGGGCGTCGAGGCCAAGGTTGTCGAACAGTTCGTAGTATAAGAGGACCAGGTCCCAGAGGTTGTCCAGCGGTTTCACCGCGTCCGGGTCGCCGGGGGTGGTACCCGGGTGCTCCGGAGCGTAGACAGTATAGCTGCCGGACAGAGAGTCCAGGAAGCTGTTCCATTCCAACCCATACGGACCATGAAGGAACACTGCCGGCGGGCCCGAACCGGAAATCCTCACCCTGGTGTTAATCTGGCCCTGCCAGACACTGATGGTTCGATCTTCAACGGTTGGCATTGTCGGCTCTCCTGGCCCGAATGGGATAAAAGGCTACGATGTCGCCCCCATTAACTTCCGCTTGTCCCTGATGCCGCTTGGCCACCAGTGGTTTTCCCACTGGTCGTCTTCCCACATGTTCTGGAGGTGGGGCTGCACTTCTTTGGCGAAGATGTCGATGTTCTTCAGGGTCAACTCGTGAGGCATTGAGCCGATGTGGAGCAGCACCATCAGGTTGCCGCAGTGGAGGTCTTCCACGGCCTCCTTCAGCATATCCGTAACCGTTTCGGGCCCGCCCGATATCACCAGCCTGTGATCGACGAAGTCCTTGAAGCTCCAGTTCTTCATGTCCGAGAGCACCCCGCCTATCTGCTCCCGGAACCCTCGCCGGAAGGTGTACTCCATGCTGCGGTAGTCCACGTGGCCGGGGGCCATCATGAACTCGGGGGCTATGTACTGGGTCTTGTCGTAGAAGTAACGGATGTGGTCGTAGTAGTCCTTTTCCGCCTGGGCGTCGGACTCGGACACTGCCACAAGCTGGAGGAAGCCGGCGCGGTAGGGGTTATTGTCTAGGTTGCGGGAGTCCACGAACTCCCAGAACCCGTCCATGATCCGCTTTCCGATGCCGCTGCCGAAATAGCTCAGGTAACAATAGCAGTGGTTGTTCTTGGTCGCGAAGTCCCAGGTGCTGCGGCTGCCCGAACCCGGCACCCACACCGGCGGGTGGGGCGTTTGAATAGGCCGCGGCCAGAGGTTCACCATAGGAAGCTGGTAGTAGCGGCCGTTCCAAGGGAATATCTCGTCAGTGGTCCACGCCTTCATTATCAGGTCATGGGCCTCATAGTAGCGGTCTCTCTGCTCAATGGGGGGAATGCCGTAACACAGGTTGACGTCCATAGACGACCCCAGAGGCATCCCGGCTATCACCCGTCCGCCACTGATGCAGTCCAGCATGGCGTATTCTTCGGCCACGCGGATGGGAGGGATGGTGGTGGGAAGGGTGGCGCCCATCTGGACTATGCCCACGTCCAGGCCGTTGGTGGCCCTGGCCAGCACCGAGCCCATCAGGTTGGGGCCGGGCATGAAGCCGTATGCGTTCTGGTGGTGCTCGTTGACGCATATTCCGTCAAGACCGGCCTCGGCGGCGTGTATAAGCTCGTCGAGGGTCCAGTTGTAGTACTGGCCCACCCTCTTCGCGTCGGCCAACTCCCACCAGGGCGGGTCAACCCACACTGAGTGGTAACGCTTCTCGAAGTCTGCAGGAAGCTCTCGATGGGGCATCAGGTGGAACATGGATATCTTCATGAGAACCCTCCTCTCACCGTAGGACTATACTCATTCAGCGCAACGTCGCCGCCGATTTTGACCGGATTATACCACTTTATCGGCTCCTAACCGCATTGGCCCTAGCCTCGGCCCTAACCTCCGGCGGGTCCTCCGCCCAGGCCGGGCTCGGTCATTTTCTCAGGGTTGAGCAGCTCGTCAAGCTCTGCGTCGGTCAGGGAAGTCATCTGCTTGGCGGTTTCCCTGATTACGCCGCCGCTGGCCGCCGCGGTCTTGGCTATCTCCGCAGCTTTGTCGTAGCCGATTGCGGGAGCAAGGGCAGTGCCCAGCATCAGCCCTCTCTCCACCATGGCGGGGCCGGTCTCTGTGGCCTTCAGGCCCTTGACGCACTGGTCGGAGAAGTTGTTCGCCGAGGCGGCAAGCAGGTCGATGGACTGGAGCAGGTTGTAGGCGCACACCGGCATCATCGTGTTCAGCTCGAAGTATCCCCCCAGGCCCGCCAACGCTATGGTGGCGTCGTTGCCCACGACTTGGGCCGCCGCCTGGATCAGCGACTCCGATATGACGGGGTTCACCTTGCCGGGCATGATGGAGCTTCCCGGCTGCACCTCGGGCACGTCCAACTCGCCCAGTCCGGCCCTGGGGCCGCAGCCCAGCCACCGGATGTCGTTTGCGATCTTGTGAAGGCTGACGGCCAGGGTCTTCAGAGCGCCGCTCGCCTCCACGGCGGCGTCCAGCGTGCTCTGCGCCTGGAAGTGATTGGATGTCTCCGTCACTGTGACCCCGGTCGTTTCCGAGATGACTCGGCAGGCCCTGGCGGAAAACTCCGGGTGGGTGTTGACGCCGGTCCCCACGGCGGTGCCGCCCAGGGCCACTTGGGACAGCTCTTCCTGGGCGTGAGCCATCCGGGCCAAGCCGCATTCAACCTGGCCGGCGTACCCCTGGAACTCCTGCCCAAGCCTGACCGGAGTGGCGTCCTGTAGATGGGTGCGGCCCGTCTTGATGATGGGCCAGAACTCCCGGCTCTTGGCGCTCAGGGACTCCTTCAGGTTCGTCAGGCCGGGAAGAAGCTGTTCCTTAATCTGGATGAGGGCGGATAGATGGATGGCGGTGGGTATGACGTCGTTGGAGGACTGGCCCATGTTCACGTGGTCGTTGGGGTGGACCAGCCGGGAACCCCTTTCGCCGCCGAGAATCTCCGTCGCCCTGTTGGCAATGACCTCGTTGGCGTTGGTGTTGGTTGAAGTCCCCGAGCCCGTCTGGAAGATGTCCACCACGAACTCTTTGTCAAACTTGCCGTCGGCGACTTCCTGGGCCGCGTCGACGATGGCGTCGCCCGTTTTTTCATCCAGGAGTTGCAGTTCCACGTTGGCCTTGGCCGCGGCCAGTTTTATGAGGGAGAGCGCCCGTATGAAACTCCTGGGAAAGCGCAGATCGGAGATTGGGAAGTTGAGCTCGGCCCTGCGGGTGGACGCTCCGTAGTAAGCGTCTATGGGCACCTCCATATTCCCCATGGAGTCGCGCTCGGTCCTTGTGTTCTGAGATGCCATCGGATTGCTGCCTCCTGTTGTCCCATGCTGAAAGTCCGGCGGCGAAAGGCCGCTGGGCCCTCCGCGGAGCATTAGAGATTGTAGGCGAATATGGCTATTTTTGCCAATCGCCGGGTGGGAGCTGGGCAGGGCCGGCTTACGGGGCCAAGAACGCAAAGGGACCGGCAGGTAAATTCCGCAAAACCCAGAATGCTGCTATCGTCGCCAGCAACGCCCAAATCAGTTGATGCGGGACAAAGATCGGGGGAGGCGCCGGCAGGCGAAAGGCCCGCAAGGCGCCGGCGGCGAATGAATAGGCGATGAAGGGCAGCGCCAGGACGGCGAATAGGTTGTAGCCGGCGGCGCCCGTCAGGTCCCCGCGCAGCGCCTGATGCAAGGCCCTCAAAGTGCCGCAGCCAGGGCAATGGCAGCCGGTCAGCCCGAAAAAGGGACAGACAGGGTAGACGCCGGGTTTAGCAGGATCGAAGACATACACAACGGCCAGACCCACGACGGCCAAGGCTGCCAGTCCCACATAGGCCATGCCAGGTGAGACGGAGGACCAGGCAGCGTCAATGCGCCGATGTCCTATCAACCGACCCATCCTTCCTTAACTCGGTTAGAACGCAGCGACGCTGAAAATAATAAATATTAGTAGATAGATGCCAATCGCTGCTAAGCCCAAGCCAAAGGAAACCCAAGCCCATGTCTTGGCACTCTTGGAGTCCCGTCGGGCGCCCTCGATGTCGCCAGCGGCCGCCTTGCCGTTCACCTGTGCGGCGTACACGATGGAAACGACGCCGACAGGTAGACAGCAGAAGATGGTTACGAGAATCGCCTGTACTAGATAGTTCGGTATGTATTCGATGCGAGAGCGTTCAGGCGGAATGTAGGGACCGTCCCTGTACTCCGGACGTTCCGGCTGGGGCGGGTATTCGGGTTGGCCTGGCGTCAAAGAGACTCCGCACTTAGTGCAATATCTGGCCGAGTCCTCGTTCGGTTCTCCGCAACGTGGGCAATACTGCATGGCAGCTCCGTTCTATGTGGACCGGGCGTGTAGGCAAATCCCTCGGGTCATGCGGCAGTGGGTAGGGGTGTTGGGAGTTGTAGGCCGGTGCAGACAAATAGGGTGCGCACCTTAAACTGGATAGTGGAAGGATGGATTAGGCCGTTGTGAAAACGATGGGCTTTCTCAGGGAACTGCCTTGGGGCCGGCCCAAGAGCTAATGACATTATCGCTTCGCCTCAAATGTCCTCCGAATTACATCCGGGCGCTCCGACGGGTGGACTTGAAGGATTTCGGACAGGTCTTCAGTGCCCTGGCATCCCTGATTCTCAGCGTTGGCTGGCGTGCAGTATCGTAATTCCCACCACGTCATCGCCGTTGTACCGCAGGATGATGTCATCGTCGGTCAACTCGCTGTTAGTGACTGGGAGCGACCTGTCGAAGCGGATGTAGAGAACATCCGCCTCTTCGTCATAGGACGACCACAAATTGGCGCTTGGAAATTGGTTCACTACCGGAGCCATGTTCAGGTACTCGGTCAAGTCTTTCAGGGCCATACTTGCCCCCTTCTTCTTAACGAGACTATCCGGCTTGTCGAGTATGCGGTAATGATGAAGCCGTCGCCGTTCAATTCTCTGTATACTACCACAAGCCACTTGGCATGCTCGATTTCTCGTATCGCTAGCAGTTCCCCTGCTCTCCCCGCTATCACTAGGTCAGGATGCCGCACTGTTTCAAGAACGTCATGCCTGTTGTCGACCAAGTCGTCATGTGCTTCCACAATGTGGGCCCATCGCTCGACAGTCAGGCGGATATATGCGCCCGTCGGCGAAAGCACGAAGTCAGACATTGAAGCTCCCCATATATTCCCGCAAACAGAAGGGCCAGACTCTAACCGTCCGGCCCTTTTGTTTGCGCACCTTAAACTGGATAGTGGAAGGATGGATTAGGCCGTTGTGAAAACGATGGGCTTTCTCAGGGAACTGCCTTGGGGCCGGGCCGAGAGCTATGCGCTCAATCGGACGGCCGACCGTGGGGCAGAACACCCACCGACCGACCTAGGAGTTGGGCGGGCGGCCACTCATGCGAGAAAGACGCCTGCCTGATCTCCTTAGAAAGGAGGTGATCCAGCCGCACCTTCCGGTACAGCTACCTTGTTACGACTTCGTCCCAGTCACCAAGCCCGCCCTCGGCGCCTGCCTCCCTTGCGGGTTAGCTCAACGACTTCGGGTGTTCTCGGCTTCCATGACGTGACGGGCGGTGTGTACAAGGCCCGGGAACGTATTCACCGCAGTGTGCTGACCTGCGGTTACTAGCGATTCCACGTTCACGCAGGCGGGTTGCAGCCTGCGATCCCAACTGAGGCCGGCTTTGATGGGATTGGCTCCAGCTCGCGCTTTGGCGACCCATTGTACCGGCCATTGTAGCGTGTGTGTAGCCCAGGGCGTAAGGGCCATGCTGACTTGACGTCATCCCCACCTTCCTCCTCCTTGTGGGAGGCTGTCCCGTTAGAGAGAGTAACTAGCGGCGAGGGTTGCGCTCGTTGCGGGACTTAACCCAACACCTCACGGCACGAGCTGACGACAGCCATGCAGCACCTGTGAAGGCTCCCACCGAAGCGGGTCGTTGCCCTTTCGGGCTTCTACTACCAACATGTCAAGCCCTGGTAAGGTTCTTCGCTTAGCATCGAATTAAACCACACGCTCCACCGCTTGTGCGGGCCCCCGTCAATTCTTTTGAGTTTTAGCCTTGCGGCCGTACTCCCCAGGCGGGATGCTTATCGCGTTAGCTGCGGCACAGGGGGGGTCGATACCCCCAATACCTAGCATCCATAGTTTAGGGCGTGGACTACCCGGGTATCTAATCCGGTTTGCTACCCACGCTTTCGCGCCTCAGCGTCAGGAACAGCCCAGAAGGCCGCCTTCGCCACTGGTGTTCCTCCCGATATCTACGCATTTCACCGCTACACCGGGAATTCCGCCTTCCTCTACTGCCCTCAAGCCGACCAGTATCCCCTGACCTCTCCAAGTTAAGCCTGGAGCTTTCACAGGAGACTTAACCAGCCGCCTACGCGCCCTTTACGCCCAGTAAATCCGGGTAACGCTTGCCCCCTACGTGTTACCGCGGCTGCTGGCACGTAGTTAGCCGGGGCTTATTCCCGAGGTACCGTCCTATCTCTTCCCTCGGAAAAGGGGTTTACAGCCCTTAGACCTTCATCCCCCACGCGGCGTCGCTGGGTCAGGCTTTCGCCCATTGCCCAAGATTCCCTGCTGCTGCCTCCCGTAGGAGTGGGGGCCGTGTCTCAGTCCCCCTCTGGCTGGCCATCCTCTCAGACCAGCTACCCGTCATCGGCTTGGTAGGCCGTTACCCCACCAACTACCTGATAGGACGCGAGACCCTCCTCCGGCGATAAATCTTTCTTCACGCCGCCGTGGCGGCGCGACCGTATGCGGTATTAGCGCCAATTTCTCGGCGTTTTACCCCACCGGAGGGCAGGTTTCTCACGCGTTACTCAGCCGTCCGCCGCTTTCCTCACCCACCGAAGCGGGTTCGGCTCGCTCGACTTGCATGCATTAAGCGCGCCGCCAGCGTTCACCCTGAGCCAAGATCAAACTCTCTAGAGTAAACGTTAGTTGCTTTTTTAACCTTACCGTCCTTCCACTATCCAGTTGTTAAGGTGCGCATGTTTTCCGAACCTCAATAATAGTCGCCCCAATATTCCATGTCAAGAGTTTTGGGCCTGACTTAGAAGGGAAGTGCAAAACTAACTTCCCTACCCAAAATCAGGAACCGTAGCTCGGAGTCGGCGTGATCGTCGGGGTGGGCGTCGGCGTCGGCGTCCCCTTCTCCCATCGGTCGCAGAACCGGATGTAGCCGTCCTGCAGTCCTAGCTTGAGTCCGTACCAGTCCACGTCCGTCCAGGTGTCCGGGTAGTCTTGCATCGGCGGACCGGCAAACAACACGTATTCGTGGAACAACCCGGTGGCGTCCATTGCGCGGGCCGCTGACCCTTTGTCCATGTGCTCCGACTCGTACTCAAACACTTCCTTCAGGCGGTCGAGAAGTCCCTGGAAGTCGCCTCGGTAATATTCCTCCCGGATGCCCTCGTCTAAGTTCTGTCTCAGCCGCTTCAGAATCCCGCAAAAGGGCCTTAGAGCCACGTCCGTCACGGTGTCGGCGTAGTCCAGTCCGGCCTCGTACCATTCCTGCCCTGTCCTGGCGTCGTACTGACCCCCTGGCGTGGGTGTGAACCGGAGCGGCAGGATGGTGGGAACCGGCGCTATCGTCGGCGGCGCCCCCGGCGGCGGCGGGGTGTGGGTGGGCGGGGGTGGACGCCAGGGCGTGGGCGTGAATGTCGGCCCATTGGCCCGGCGCCGAGGCGTGGAAATGCGGGTCGGGTCAGGCGGCCAAGACGTGGGAGTGAACGTCGGACCCCCTCCCCAGCGCCGAGGCGTGGGAGTGTGCTCCGGATGCCCTGTATAGCTGTTCGGCGTCTGAACCCCAAGGGTCGCTGTTGGGACTGCTGGCGTCTCCAGGACAACCGGCGTGACCGCTTCGTAGTCAATCGGCGGCAGGCCGGGCGGCATCAGCGTCGTCGTCGGCTCAGGGTCGCAGGCCCACAGGAACGCGACCGCCAGGGTCGCCAGGACAATGAGAGTAAATGTCGCAATGACGGCGGGTTTCATCGCATCCCTCCTTCCCCTTCCACATCATACCAGACCCCTCAATTTAGGCGCCTTTCTCCGTCCTGGACTAAAATCGCTTGACACCCGGGCCCCGACGGGTTTAGTCTATTCGATAAGCCGATAATCATTATCGGTTAATCGAATGGTCGAGGCGCATTGACCATGCTCGGAAGGGAGGGCGACATGCTAGGCAATCCAGGACAACGGGCGATCCTCACTGGCATGGCGACCATACTGCTGCTTGGGGCCTTGGCTCTCTTGGGCTGGCAGTTGGCGACTCCGCCGGTTGGGGCTACAGACGACCCAGACGAGCCGACTCCAATCCCCAATGTGGTCCTGGGCCAACCCTCTGCGTTGGAGCAGATGTACGAGGGGGCGTTGAAGAGAGCCATCGACAGAATCCCCGCCGACAAGAAAGTCTGGATTGACTCCGACACCGTGGTGTACCTGTTGGCCGCCGACCCTCACGACCTGGACGGCGCCCAGATCGCCGTCGCCCAGCACCTGCCCTCGAAGGTTTCTCTAAACTACGCCGCTCCAGGAGCGGCCGCGTTCGCCGAGAATTTGGCGGACCATCCCGACGGACGGGCGCAGGCCGACCGGATGGACGACGACACCGAAGTGGCTAAAGGGGTGTCCACTCTGCTTGGAGGTAAGTGATATGAACCTGAGAAGCGTTGTCAGACACTCGGCGTTCCCCTTTGCGGTCCTTGGGGCGCTGGCGGTGGTCCTGTGCCTCAATCTGGCGGTCGCCGTGGCCCACAATCACCACCAAAACAAGGTCTACGACGCCAACGGATGGTCCGAAGTGGCCGACAGCTGGAACGGGAAGTTCACCTGGGGCATCGACCCTGATTTCCCAACCCACAACGACTCTGGCTACAACATCCGCAACGCCATGCGCTACGCCATGAGCAAATGGGCGCTGTTGCGGAGCGGCCAAGCCAACAACGGCTACGCCCGCGAAGTCAGTTACTCCAGCGCGGACTACCAGTACATAGAGTGCGAGGACGAGGACGCTTGCTACGGGAGCAACGTCAAACAACTTCACGACGGCACGTCGTCCTGCTCCCACTCCAATAATCATTGGGGGCTGGACGGGCATGGGCCGATATGCTACGCCTTCTCGAAACTCGACCCCAGCTGGGACTCCAACGGGATAATACCCTTCAGAGGCGCCCTCGCCCACGAAATGGGCCACGCGCTGGGCCTGCAACACCCGTCGTGGAGCGACTGCGACACGATCATGAATGGTTGCTGGACATACATGGACGTTCCTGGGGAGGCGGACGAAAAGAGTCTGGACAGAATCTACGGACTGCCGTACGACCCGTCCTTGACCATAGTCTCAGGGACCACCATCAAGGGAACCGCAATAGACTATTCGAGCTACGAGCGCCACTACCGATTCGAGCTATGGAAGAAGCCAGCAGGTTCGAGCGCCTGGACCTCAGCGCATTCCAACACGGCCACCGCGCCGGGAAGTCACGGCCAGACGGTGAGCTACTCGGAGAATGTCGGGGACCTTGGGTGCGCGGAATACCACTACGGCATCTGGGCCGTGAACGAGTACCCCGACGACACCGACACGGACCAATTCGGGGGGTTCACGAATGCCGTCTACGTGTGCAGCGAAGTGCCGTAAGACTTCCACCGCGCCAGGGGGTCAGCGCCCCCAGGGAAAAGGGGCGGGCCTGTGAGTGGCCCGCCCCTTTGATTGTGCCGCATGCCAGCCCATAGCGGGGCGCCAATAACTTGATGCCGCCTCCTTCCGGCGAAGGCCGGAATCCAGGAAACCTGGGACGATGGAATGGGACCCCTGCAGCCCCGCGGCATGCTCTGGGCTATTGACCCGTGAAGTTTGGGCGCCGCTTCTCCAGGAAGGCGTCGGCCGCTTCCATGTGGTCCTTGCTCAAGAAGGTAAGCGCTTCCAACGCCAGGGACGTGTCCAGCACCTGGTTCATCTGGATGCGGAGCTGCTTGTTGATTGAGAATTTGGTCCATCGTATGGCCAGCGTCGCCCCGTTGGCCAGGCGGGTGGCCATCTGGTTGGCGGAGTCCATCAACTCGTCGGCGGGCACAACCTTGTTTATAAGGCCGATCCGTTCCGCCTCTTCAGCGCTCAGTAGGTTCCCCGTCATGAGGAACTCCTTGGCCTTGGCGACGCCTATCAACGCCGGCCAAATGATCGCCCCGCCGTCTCCGGCCACCAGCCCGACCCTTACGTGAGGGTCGCCGATGCGGGCCGTGTCGGCTGCAATGATGATGTCGCAGAAGAGCGCCAGGGTGGCGCCAAGGCCCACCGCGTCTCCATTGACGGCGGCTATGATGGGCTGCTGCACCTCGAGCATGTTCAAGATAAGCCGGCGTCCATAGCCCGTGGGCAAGTACCGGAGGTCAGGGTTCGCGGCCCTCTGCTTCATGCCGGCGATGTCGCCGCCGGCCGAAAAGGCCCGCCCGGCGCCTGTCAGGATGATGGCGTGGACCTCCGGGTCCGAGTTCAGGTCCAGCATCACGTTCTCCAGCTCCTCGTGAAGGCCTGGGAAGTTGATGGCGTTTAGCTTATCGGGCCGGTTGAGGGTGACTGTAGCCACCCTCTCAGAAACATCAACGATGAGGTCTGAGTAACGGGTATAGTCGGGCATCCGGTCCTCCTTATGGTTAGTCTGACGAACCGGCGGTGAACTCCGCCGCCTCTTCCGAACCGCCTGTAGCATCCCCTTCGCTGTAAGAATGCGCTCCCGTCCCGGCCAGGCCGCCTCCCTGAACGATCAGGTACTCATCCCTGATTGGGCGTCCGTCCAACCAGCATTCCAGAATCTCACGCACTCCTGATGCGTAGCGCGCTTGGGCGGAAAGGGAAGTCCCCGACGTGTGCGGAGTCATGGCCTGGTTGGGCATGGTCCTCCACGGATGATCATTGGGGGCAGGCTGAGGAAACCAAACATCTCCCGCATACCCCGCCAACTGGCCGCTTTCCAGAGCTTCAACGATGGCGTTTCGGTTGCAGATTTTGCCGCGGGCCGTGTTGACGATATAGGACCCGCGCTTCATCTTGCTTATCAGAGCGTCGTTGAACATGTCCTCCGTCTCAGGATGGAGAGGACAATGGATGCTCACCACGTCACACACGCCGACGAGGGACTCCACGGTCTCGTGGAAGGTCAGGCCCAACTCTTGTTCGACGTCGGCCGAAAGCCGGTGCCTGTCGGTGTAGTGGAGCTTTACGTCGAAGGGTTTCATTCGTTTCAGCACCGCCAGGCCGATCCTACCCGCCGCCACCACGCCCACGTCCATCCCCTCTACGTCGTAGGACCTGGAAACGGCTTCGGCGATGTTCCAACCGCCCCTGACCACCCACCCGTGCTGGGGAATGTAGTCCCTGACCAGAGCCAGCATCTGCATGACAGCGTGTTCGGCGACGCTGATGCTGTTGCACCAAGTCACCTCGCACACGGTGATGTTCCTGTTGATGGCTGCCTGGAGGTCAACGTGGTCCGACCCTATGCCGGCGGTTATGGCCAACTTGAGCTGGGCCGCCTTTTCTATACGATCGGCAGTGAGATACCCGGGCCAGAAGGGTTGGGAGATGACTACGTCCGCGTCGGCCAACTCCCTCTCAAAAACGGAATCGGACCCGTCTTTGTCGGATGTTACGACAAACTTATGCCCTCTTCCGGTCAGGAATCCCTCCAGCCCAAGCCCGCCCGAAACTGAGCCAAGAAGGTCGCCGGGTGTGAAGTCGATGGAGGCAGGCGAAGGCAGCGTTTGGCCGTCCGGGTACCGGGCGAGGGTGGGAATGCCGTCACGGGCGTAGTTCGGAGGAAACCCCGCGACCGGATCGTCATAAAGAACGCAAAGCACCTTTTGGGCGGAAGGGGAACCCATACCAACCTCCTCGGTCAATTTCCGCACATTATATATCGAATCGCCCCCATGCACAGACTGCTTGCCAGATTTGACGCGACATTGCGAGGCATCTACAATCCCCACAACAGCAACCGAGCGTCCAAAACCGGGGTGAGCCGCCTGAGTTTCACGTCCGTTCGCCCCTGAGGCGGCCACGTGGACCGCCGTTCGGTTGGACAGGAGGCAAGAAATGGCTTTCCCGCGACCTCTAGAGGGAATCAGAGTCTTGGACTTCACGTGGCTACGGTCCGGTCCTTGGGGCACTCGATGGCTTGGCGCTCTTGGGGCGGAGGTGATGAAGATTCAGTGGACCTTTGCCCCCGGCCAACGGGGCGTCGTCGTCGGAGCCGGCGGCGAGCCTGTCCCCGACCCCAACGTGAACGGCACCTTTGCCGACACCAACGCCGATAAGCTGAGCGTCACCGTCAACGTGCGGAGCCCCAAGGGTTTCGAGCTGGTCAAGCGGCTGGTGGCAGCGTCCGACGTGGTGGTGGAGAACTTCACGGCCACGGTGCTCAAGCGATGGGGACTCGGCTACGAGGAGATGAAGGAGATAAACCCCGGCATTGTATACGTGTCTATGGCGGGGTTCGGGCACACCGGCCCCCAGAGCGCCTACATGATAGTGGGGCAGGCCACCCAGTCCCTCTCGGGGCTGAGCTTCCTCTCGGGCCTTCCCGGAAAACCTTCGGCCGGTTTCGGCTACTCCTACATGGACGACACGGCGGGCCTCTATGGGACCATAGGCGTGCTGACGGCGCTTCACCACAAGAACGCCACCGGCCAGGGGCAGCACGTTGACCTGGCCCAGATGATCGCCGCCGCCACTCTCACGGGACCGGCTTTTCTGGACCGCTCCATAAATGGACGGTCCGCGCGCCGGGAGGGCTACCCGCCCGGCAACCGGGCGGTCTGGCCGGGCGTCGGAGCGGCCCCCAACTACCGGGGCCCCAACGTGGCCCCTCACAACGCCTATCCGACACTGGGTGGAGGCCACAACGACTGGTGCGCCATCGCCTGCTTTTCAGACCAAGAGTGGCAAGACCTGGTGAAGGTCATTGGCAGCCCCTCATGGGCCGTCGACAATAAGTTCGACACATTGATGGGCCGAATCAAGCATCAAGAGGAGATCGACGAGGGAATCCGGGCATGGACTCTGGGCCTCAACAAATACGACATCATGGAGAAATGCCAGCAGGCGGGGGTCCGGGCCATGCCGGTGCAGAGTTCAGAGGACCGGGTGGAGAATGACCCTCAACTGGCGTCCCTGAATATGTACCCCGAACTGGACCACCCGGTCTTGGGCCGCAACAAGTACCAGAACGTCCCCTTCTCGATGTCCAAGTCCACTATAGGCGTACACCGCAGGTCCCCCATGATCGGAGAGCACACCGCGGAGGTCATGGAACGGGTGTTGGGCCTGGACCACCAGGAAGTGGTGGAGGGGTTCGCCGACGGCACCTTCTGGCCCGAAGAGTTCCCCCGATACCCCCACATCGAGGAGTCGCTGGCCAACCCCGCCGTAGTGTCGAATGACAACAACGGGGCCACAGCCGCCCCGGAGCCGTGGAAGCCCGCAACGCCCGGAATCGGCCCCTTGGAAGGCGTTCGCGTGCTGGAGCTCGCCGACGAGAAGGGCCAGTTCTGCGGGAAGCTGATGGGTGACTTGGGAGCCGACGTAATCAAGATTGAGCCGCCCGGCGGGGAAGAAGCCCGGTCTCTGGGCCCATTCCTGGACGATGTCCCCAACAGGGACCGGAGCCTCTACTTCTGGCACTACAACACCTCCAAACGGGGCGTCACGTTGAACCTGGAGACAGCCGACGGCAGGGACCTTTTCCGGAAGCTGGCGGCTTCCGCCGACGTCCTGCTGGAAACCCAAGCGCCCGGTTATATGCAGTCTCTGGGCCTGGGCTATGACGAGCTTTCCAAGCTCAACCCCAAACTCATAATGTGCTCCCTCACACCCTACGGCCAGACAGGCCCCTGGCGCGACTACAAGACCTGCGAACTGACCCAGTTGGCCGCAGGCGGGGTCATGGCGTCCTGCGGATATGATGCGGACGACGACCCCGAGCAGTCCCCCATAGCCCCCGGGGGTGGACAGGCCTGGCAAATCGGATCCCACTATGCCTACATCGCCATCGCAACCGCCCTCTTGGACCGTGACCGGAGAGGCGAAGGCCAATACATCGACGCGTCGGTGCACCAGGCATGCGCTCTGACCACCGAAGGAGCCGTGGCAAACTACATATACACCGGCCAGGTGGTCTGGCGGCACACCGGACGCCACGCTTCAGCTCATCGGACCGACAAGGTTTACCGCAGCGGAATCTCCTTCCCCACCAAGGAGGGCCACTACGCCACCACTGCATGGAGCGACCCCCTGGAACTGCCCGCCGCCATCAAGCGGCTGGGCGATTGGATGGCCGAGTTCAACATGGAAGGGAACCTCTTGGACGGAGGATACGACACTCCCCAGGGCATACAGGAACACAAAATAGACCTCTACCAGATAATCGAGAAGTTCTTCAACTCCACGAGCGGGAACGACCTCTGGCACGGAGCCGCAAAGATCGGCCTGCCCTGGGCATACATCAGGTCTTCGGATGAGATAATAGACGACGAACATCTCCGAGATAGGGGCTTCTACGTAGAAGTGGAGCACCCGGAGTTGGGGAAGACTTTCACCTACCCAGGCCCCGGATCGATATACAACGGCTCCCCGTGGCGTATATCCCGGCGTGCACCTCTGGTGGGCGAGCACAACCAGGAGATACTCTGCGGCGAACTTGGTCTGAGTAAGGCGGAACTCGCCGCTTTAGCCGAATCCCAGGTGGTCTAGCCCCGGCGCCAAAGTTCATCGTCTCGCGGCACAGGCCCCAGCCGCTAGCCCTGGGGCCTCAGCACCATCAGCGGTATCTCGCGCGAGGTCCTGCTCTGGTAGACACCGAAGACCGGGTTCTGGTCAACCAGCTTGGTCCACAACCGGCTTCTCTCCTCGGGGGAAGCACGCTCCACCGAGACCGGGAACCGTCTCCGTTTCACCTGCAGGGTCGCCACAGCGTTATTGTTGAGGTTGAGAATCCAGTGGGGGTGTTTGTCAGACCCGCCGTACGACCCCGCAATGACGTAGTTGGGACCGTCCTCCATATACCCCAGGGGAACGGTGTGTGTCCTGCCCGTTTTCCGGCCGACGGTGGTCAGCAATAGAATGGGTATGTCATATCCGGTTCCCCTTCTTGTGCCGCCTCTCCAACCCCCTGTCAAGCGATAGACCAGGACATGCATCCCTACGTGCATTTTTCGCGACCATAGTCCCATGATTCCCTCCCCGTCCGGTCAGTATCCCAAGACCAAGCGACTCCTCGATTCATTCTACAACGTTTGGATACAGCTTTTGGCCGCAGCTTTTGACACCGGCTCAAGCGGGCGCTACCGTTTGCCCAAGACGACGCAGCCTCAAAAAGGGGGAACAAAGATGCCGACACGAAGAGTGGTGACTGGCACTAACGCCGAGGGCAAGTCCTATTTTGTGCATGACGGGCCCACGCCGGGGACGCCAAACCGAGGAGGTCCCGTGGTCCTCAACGACATCTGGGCGGACGATCCGGCCAATCCCGACCCGACCGCATCCCGCGACCCCGTCGACAAGGACAGCTTTCACCGGGACCCGCCGGTGAATGGCTCGGCGATACGTGTAGTGACCTGGCCTCCCCACTATCCGGGAGCGGACAGCGGCCCCGGATGGCACACCACCCCAACTATCGACTACGGCATAGTGATTTCGGGGGAAATGGAGCTCACCGTCGAGGAGGGATCCGTCATCCTCCAGCCGGGCGACGTGTTTGTTCAGCGGGGGACAAACCATGCCTGGCGGGTCCACGGCGACGCGCCTTGCACCATGGCAGTAGTCATGATCTCAAGCCCCAACTACCAATAAGAGCAGACCTGGCGCCCGGCCGGCGAGGCCGGTATACCGCCGCCGTCTACTGGTTGAACGGCGGTTCAATCCAGCCCTGCTCCTTGACGTAGACCTGGAGGCGGTTGCTGACTGTTTCGAGGACGATGATCCGGCCGTCGTCGTCCACCTGGACCGACACTGGTCGTCGAAAAAGCTTCTCCTGGGTCAGGTCGGCCCTTTGGCGGGCTCTCAAGGTGTTGACGTTTGCGTTCACCTTGGATTGCTGCCAAGGCGGCAGCCGGTCCGCATCTCCGTGCAAGGTCAGCATGTGACCGCCGTCGGGGCCGTATATCTTCAGGCAGTGGGCGCCCCAGTCCGCCACGTACACGTCGCCGTCCTTGTCGACTGCAACTCCGGAGGGGCGTTGCAACTGTCCCTCGCCTGATTCGGAGCCCCCAAAGACAGCCATGTACTCGCCCGACGACGAAAACTTCTGCACTCGGGAGTTCTTCCAATCGGCGACGTATACGCAACCCTCTTTGTCGACCGTGATGCCCCAGGGGAGGTTGAACTTACCCTCGCCGGAGCCGAGGCTCCCCCACTTCCCCAGGAACTCGCCCTCCCTGGTGAACACCTGGACCCGGTGGTTGCAGCTGTCCGACACGTACATCCTGTCGTCCCGGTCGAAGGCCAAGCCCATGGGGCCGTTCAGTTCCCCGTCGCCGGAGGTGTCTCTGGCGCCTTCCTTCTTCAGAATCAGGTCGAAAGTGATGCCGTCTCCAGCGGTGTTCGGCGCCGGATACACCAAATTGCTGGCCCTGTCGTCCTCAGTCTGGCCGGGTCTCCAGTCTCCGAGAGGGTTGCCCTCACTGTCAAAGACGTATATCTGGTTCTTGAACTCATCGGCGACGTAAATGTTTTCGCCGCTGTCGACGGCGATGGCGCTGGGGAACGGTCCTCGGCCCTTGGCAAAGTCGTCCCCGCGGCTTTCCCAGATGAACTCCGAGTCCAGGTTGAGCTTGGTTATGCCGGCGCAGGAAACAAACTCCTCACCCTTGTTAAGCACATAAAGGGCGCTGTCGGCGCCCAGTGCGAAGCTCGACGGGTAGAAGAAAGCCTCGCCGGCCAAGCCTGTGCCGCCAAGGCAATAACCGTAGTTGAAAATGCGGCCTTGAACGTATGCGGTCTTCATTCCACCCCCTTTTGGGACGCCTGGGCCGTCTCTAAGCCAGCTGGTACTCTCTGGTGGCGGCGATCAGGCCGAACATTTCTCCAACCATCAGGGCCGATGCGCTGCGATGCTCTTCCGTGTCCCATCGCAGCCCTCCCCCCTTCTCAGCCATGACCAGAAGCTGCTGACGTGTGTCGTCCATCACTTCCACCGGCCCGAGCTGGTCCAGGCAGGCATCCACGAATTCCTCTGGAGACAGGTCGCCCTCTGCCTGGATTCGGCCAATCATGGCTTGGACTCCCGGATAATCTATATTCGACACTGCATCAGCCACGAAGTTGATGCGCTTCACCAGGGAGCCGCTGTCTATCCATTCAGCCCCGAAATGCCATCCCTCCACGCTGGGCGGGTCGCACAGGAATTGGCCCATGTAGGCGCATTCCATACCCAACGGTTCCAGCCCCGGCCTGGGGTATGAGAAGTCCCCCACCAGCCTCATGGTGCCCGCGACCACCTCCGCCGGGCTTTTCACCTTTTGGAACCGGGCTTCCTTGAAGAAGTCGGAGTTGAACAACACCCGCAGGGTGTCGCTGAGCATGTAGTTGGATGATATAAAGGCGTCGGCGATGATGTTGATGGCCACCGGGTCCCTCGGCGGCGTGTGCAGCCATGCCGGGACCTGCACCTCATCCGCCACGAAGAAGTTGTACAGGTGTCTGGCGACGAACCTGGCAGTGGCTGGTTGGCGCACAATGATGTCTATGACGTCCTCGCCGTTGAACCTCCCTTTATGGCCAAGGAACATCTTTTCACCGTCGTCATGGTCGTCGGCCAGGTATTCGAAGTCCCAGGTGCGGCGTCCCAGTGCATTGGGCGGTTTCGGGGCCAAGGTCCAGCCGGTAAAGGCCCTGGCGCACTCGAACACATCCTGTTCGGTGTAGTTGCCCTGGCCCATGGAGAAGAGTTCGAGAAGCTCTCTGCCCCAGTTCTCGTTCGGTTCGTCCTTGTGATTATGGTTGTTGTCCAGCCAGTAGATCATGGCCGGGTTCTTGGCCAGTTCCACCAACAGCTCATGGAAGCTGCCCAAACCCACGCGGCGGAGCAGGTCCATCTGGCGCGCCAGTTCCAGGGGGTTGTCTATTTTGGCGTTACCCGTGGCAAACACCATGTGCCACAGCAAGGCCATCTTCTCTTCCAGGGGCCGAGGGTTGTTGATCAGATGGTAGATGTGGACGCTCTGTGCCCCCGGTGGGTCGTTGCCCGCCTCAAGGAAGTGTTGGGTGCGAAACAGGATATCAGTGTCTGTGGGGGGAATGCCGTGCTCCTCCGGGTCCAGCAACTCCTCGACGGTCTGTTCGTAGCCTTTGGCGGCCCGCTCCTCAAGTTCATCGCGACGGGCCCCGAACCCGGCTCTCCGCATCAAATGCGCCATCAACACAATTTCCTGGCTCGCCATAGCGTCGTCCTCCTGTTGGACCAATGTCGATGGGCCGGTCTATGGAGTTGTTTGCGAGGGAAAGGGATTGAAAACTATTTTAACCGTGCCTCTGGGCAGGGTCAAATTACTGCACTCGTCCAAGAATGGCCTGCACATCGCCGGGAGCGGCTGGGGTCATGGGGTTGCTTATGCGTCCGGCAACACCAACAAGTTTCGTGGATTGCGTACCTCGTGACCATTGCCTGAAGGATGTACGTCGCCGTCCAGACTGATAGAGACCTGATCCTTGAAAGCACCGATCACTATAGAGTAAACAGACTGATCAAATTCCACCCTCATACGTGTAGGGCGCCCATCCCACACCGACACGATTGTTGCCTTTCCATCAAATTCGTCCGGTTCTCTTTCGAGCCGTACAACCTGTGCGACTATCTGCTCGTCGTAGGAGGGCTCGTTGCGGCGGAAAGATTTCGCCGCTTCCACCAGAATGTCGGCAGAAGTGGAGGAAAACTGGAAACGGGAATCTGGCGCGCTAGAGGGCCGCACATCGGCCCGAATCAATTCTATGTTGATTCCCCGACCTTTCTTTGCCAATTCCGCCACAGCATCGCAAAGATTGGCGCTGACGCCATGGTCCACGGCTTGCCTAAAGGGTTCCAGGGTATCATCAGAAATAACTCGTTCTATTGCCTTCCTGGTATATTCCAGACCTTGAGCGAGTTTATTGGTAGCAAGGCGGGAGAAAGGCGCATAAAAGTCGTCTCCCATATCTTCCTGTCTCTGGAATCCCACTGGCACGGGGGAGTGCAACGTTAGAGCATACCCTTTGAAATGGCTGGGAATGGGTCGCACCTTGTCAAGAAAATCCGCTACATCGGAACTCATCTTGCCTCGGTAGGCTGGCTGCGGTTTCTCCACGGCACGTGCACTGGCTGCCAGCATATTATACGCATCGTTGAGTAGACTTGCGCTCTGCCGCAACGACAATGGCTCCTCGGCCATTCCATTGACTGAACTCATCCGAATAACGTCGGCTCCGGAGGCGGAGAGGTCATAGAACACATCAAGTTGGGAACGTTCCTCAACGGCAGCTAGAACTCCGACTGACTGCGCCATACTCTCGGCATAATCGGAGATGGTATCCCGTATGGGAACGAGAATTTCCCACCTCTGCCCCTCGTGTTCTTTGGCGTAGATTATGGCTGGCCTGCCTCCCCAAGGCCCTTCGTTATTCCATCCGCATGAATTCAGGTAGGAACGGAGGCTAACGATGGACAAAGACGACAGGGCAGCCCGGTCCCGTATCTGACCTAGCATAGTGAATCCCCCTTTTCAACCTTCCCCATCAGATTGATGAGTTGCTCGCTGCTGAATATGTTGGCCGTTGGAACAGGCACCGTGACGCTAGAAGTGTTTGACACCGATGGATGGCCTTCAAGGGAAAGCCAATAGGCGCCATAACGGAGACAAAGCTCATCATCAGTCTGCGCGAGCCATTCGGACTGTTCATCCGGCATCAGCAGTACAATCAAAATGCGCGGCGCCAGTGTATCAGCACGCAGGTCGTCGTAGTTCTTCACAGGCAATGGATAGTGTATGATGCCCTCTCGCGAAACATTCCGTGCTGTCGCCTTAGCTTGAAACTCTATCCGGGGCCGCCGCCGAAAGCTAGCCATCAGGACACCGTCAACGCTGTCAACGTCCGGTTCCGGCCTGGTCACCTGGTAACCGGCATTCGCTGCAACCGCCCTGACGTATGCTAGAGAAAACTGCTCCATCCGCATATTAGGGGTCATAGCGCCATTATACCGTCAATTTTGGTAGTGCTATCGACCCTGACAATTCCGAGAGGCAAGCCCTCGTGTCGTGTTTTTTGCCATGCCTGCGGTTCAACGAGTCCAGCGAACCTATCCATGATTTCATCGCCTGCTCAGATAATCTCACGTTATAACCAAATTATGACAGCCTGCTAGGTGAAAAGAGAACCCCTCCCTAGGCTATGCAGGTTCTCTGTGATAATCTAGCTGTGGCGAGCGACTGCCGACACAAAGGGAGGAGAAATGCGGCCCATAGCTGAGATTGCCGAGGTGATGGGGCTGGACCCGGCCATGGTCATCCCCTATGGGAAGTACAAGGCCAAGATACAGCTGGAAGCCATAAAATCCGACGCGCCCCAGGGATCTATGGTGGTCGTGACCGGCATGACTCCGACTCCGGCGGGCGAGGGAAAGACTACCACAACCGTCGGACTGGCCCAGGGAATGGGCAAGCTCGGAAAACGGGTCACGGCCACTCTTAGGGAGCCGTCCCTAGGCCCGATCTTCGGCATCAAGGGCGGGGGAACAGGCGGGGGCGCATGCCTGGTCGAACCCCAGGATGAGGTGAACATCCACTTCACAGGAGACGCTCACGCCGTGGCATCGGCGCACAACTTGCTGGCCGCTCTCACGGACAACGCGACTCAGCGGGGTCAGATTCCCGGATTCGGGCCAGCGGGTTCCACGTGGCGCAGGGTGACCGACGTCGAGGACCGGGCTCTGAGGGACATCGTTACGGGCATCGGAGGCGCCAACAACGCCCCTGTCAGGGAAACGGGCTTCGACATCGTGGCCGCATCGGAGATTATGGCCGTTCTGGCCTTGTCCGGCGGCCTGGACGATTTGAGGACCCGGCTGGGGAGGATGGCGCTGGGTTTCACCGACAGCCGGGAGCCTGTGACAGCCCAGGACGTGGGCGCTGTCGGCTCCATGATGTCGCTGCTTAGGTACGCCATCCAACCCAACCTTGTCCAGACCACCGAGGGTCAGCCGGTGCTGGTCCATGCGGGTCCTTTCGGAAACATCGCCCACGGCTGCAGCTCCGTAGTGGCTGACCGCCTTGCACTGGGATACTCCGACTACGTGCTCACCGAGGCTGGATTCGGGTCGGACCTGGGCTTCGAGAAGTTCATGCACATCAAGGCGCGGTACAACGGCCTGGAACCCCGGGCCGCGGTCCTGGTGGCGTCCGTCCGCGCCCTCAAGTCCCACGGCGGCGTCCGAATTCGAGACCTGGACACGCCCAACGAGGACGCGGTCAGCAAGGGCATGCCCAACCTGGAACACCATATCGCAGTGGTCAGGTCTTTCGGCATCCCCGTGGTGGTGGCTGTGAACGCCTTCCCATCGGACACCCAGCAGGAAGTTGAATTGGTGCGGCAGGGAGCGTTGAACGCCGGGGCATACACCGCCGTGGAGAGCACGGTATTCTCCGATGGAGGCGAGGGCGGGGTGGCATTGGCTGAGGCAGTGGTCGGGGCCGTGGAGCAGGGCGGGACGGTGTCGTACCTGTATCCCCAAGACGCCCCATTGCGAGAGAAAACGCTTGCCCTTGCCCAAAAGGTCTACAACGCAAGCGACGTGCGGTGGGAGCCGGCGGCCCGCAGACAGCTGGCCCGCTACGAAGAGCTTGGATGGGGCAGCCTTCCCGTGTGCATGGCCAAGACCCACCTCTCCATATCCCACAATTCCTCCCTGAAGGGCAGGCCGTCCGGGTACACATTCGAAATATCCGACGTCAGGGCGTCGGTGGGCGCCGGGTTCATATACCCCATTGCCGGAAGCATCGTCACCATGCCCGGGCTGCCCGGTTCTCCCCGCAGCCTGGACGTGGACGAGGCGGGGAACATCCTGGGCCTGTAAACGCTCGATGGATCTGGGCCTCCCCCTTCCCGTCTGGCAAGTAGTCATTCTGGGTGTCATTTCCTTCCTGGTGGGCATACTGGGCGGATTCGTGGGCTTGGCCCTGGGCACCATGCGTCTGCCGGCGCTGTTGCTGTTGAACGTTCCCCCAGCCACTGCCGCAGGCGTCAATATCCTGGTCTCCACGCTAAGCGCCTTTGTTGGAGGCTACAGGCACGTCAGGGCTGGACGGATAGACTGGCGTCTCGTGGGCCTGATGGGGGTCCCGGCCGCCATAGGCGCGTTCATCGGGGGGTTCGCCAGTTCGACGTCCATCCCTGAAGGCGCTCTCATCACAGTCGCGGGTGGGTTCGTCGTTTGGCAGGCGGTGGAGTTCATCATCAAGCTGAGGAGCGCCCCCGCACAGTCGTCCCGCAGCTCAACGGAGGGGAAGGCTCCCATCACTCCGGGTCAGGCGACCATAGAAGGGCTGACCGGCGCAGTCGTAGGGCTGGTTGGAGGAGCGGTGGGGTTGATTCTCGGAAGCGTGCGTCTCCCCGTGATCATCCGAGTCCTCAGGATAGACCCGCTGGTAGCTGCGGGGTCCAACCTGGTGATAGGGTTCATGATGGGCCTGGTGGGTTTCATAGGCCACGGCGTCAAGGGAGAGGTGGACCTGGGGCTGCTGCTGGTCATGGGCCTTGCGGCGATGGCTGGGACCTACATCGGCGCCCAGCTGACGGGCAAGGTCTCCATCAACAGGCTGTTGCAGACCATGAGCCTGGTCCTCCTAGTGGTGGGGGCGCTCCTCATACGGGACGGCGTCGCCCGTTGGGCGGGGTGATGCCCGCCCAACCCCTGCCGGCCTCTCATTGACCGATTTAGGGGAATTCAACTAATATCGCGGCAGAATAGACAATGGCGACGCGGGCGGACTGTCATCGTTCTGAGGCTTGGCCATGCTTGTCCCCACTGAGCCGAAGATATACCATATCGTTCACGTTGACCCGCTGCGCTCTATCGTCGAAAACGGCTATCTTTGGTGCGACGCAACGATGGCGCAATGCAGCGGCCAAACAGGAACCGCCATAGGCATGGCCAGCATATAGGAGCGGCGGCTGGAACAGTTGACCCTCTCCGGCCATCTTGGTCTGCATGTTGGCGATTGCGTACCCTTCTACTTCTGCCCGCGCTCCGTCATGCTTTACGTGATCCACATGGCAAACCACCCCGAGTTGGCGTATCGAGGCGGACAGGGACCAATAATCCATCTTTTGGCAGACTTATGCCAGGCGATTGACTGGGCAACCGCCAATCGACGGCGTTGGGCTTTCACGTCTTCCAACGCCGGCTCCCGGCACTTTGAAGACTATTCCGAATTGGCGCATCTGGACAAGCTCGATTGGAATGCGATTCAAGCGAGGGACTGGGCGGGCGAGCGACAGGAAGGCAAGCAGGCAGAGTTCTTGATGGAGGGGTCGTTCCCATGGACGTTAATCAGGCGCATTGGCGTACGGTCCAGCGGAATTCGTAGCCAAGCGCTGGATGCGATGGGTGGGACAGCTCATCACCCAACCGTCGAGATTCAGCGGGATTGGTACTACTGAGGAGGGCAAGATGATCGAATATAAAACCGGCGATATATTCGCGGAAAACGCCGAAGCCCTCGTCAACAGCGTCAACTGCGTAGGCGTCATGGGACGTGGCATTGCCCTCCAGTTCAAGGAGGCATTCCCGGAAAACTTCAAAGAGTACGCCGAGGCTTGCAAACGCCAAGAGGTCCAACCCGGGCGGATGTTCGTCTTCGAGGCGGGACTGTTGACCAACCCCCGATACATCATCAACTTCCCGACCAAACGCCACTGGCGCGGCAAGAGTCGCATGGAAGACATAGAGTCCGGTCTGGCGTCGCTGGCTTCGGAAATCCGGGAGCGGAAGATTCAGTCAATCGCCGTCCCTCCCCTGGGAAGCGACTTGGGCGGCTTGGATTGGGACAAGGTACGCTCAAGCATAGACGCAATGCTGCGGGACATCGACGGCGTTCAAGCTGTCATCTTCGAGCCGGGCAGCGCATCCTCCGACGGACGGCCCAACCGTTCTACAAACGTCCCGGAGATGACGCCGGGGCGTGCGGCTCTGGTCGGCCTGATGCACCGCTATCTTGGCGGACTCCTCGATCCGTTCGTGACGTTGCTGGAAATGCACAAGCTTATGTACTTCATGCAGATGTCGGGCGAGCCGCTGAAACTGAATTTCCAAAAAGGACACTATGGACCATATGCCGAGAATCTACGCCATGTCCTCCGGTCGGTTGAAGGCCATCTCGTATCGGGTTACAGGGATGGCGGGGATGCGCCAAGCAAACCTCTCGAACTGGTTCCGGGCGCCGTAGAGGATGCCGTTGAATTCCTCGAAGGCCATCCTGACACCGAGAAACGCTTGGACAGGGTGGCCAAGCTTGTTGAGGGGTTCGAATCGTCGTTCGGCCTCGAACTGCTGGCGACTGTCCACTGGACCGCCAACGAGCATCCGTCCGCGCCGGAGAAAGAGCTCATTGACCGAATATATGCCTGGGGCCCGAGGAAGCGGCAGTTCTCGGAGCGGCAGATACGCTTGGCCGTTGAGGTTCTCAGTAAGAAAGGATGGTTGCAGAATAGAGAAGGCGTCCCCCCGATTGACGGACACGGCCCTGTCCTTTAGCATCCAGGGGCTGTAAGACGCAGACTTGGCGGATAGGGCCGTCGATAAACGCGGAGGGTTGCAATGGCTGACAGGAAATGCATTTCCGGGGACTCCCACATAGTCGAGCCGCCGGAGGTTTTCGAGGGGCTGTACGAGAAGTTCGGAGAGAAGGCCCCTCGAATCGTCGAAGACCCGGAGCGGGGCCATCTGCTCAGGGTGGGCGCCCGGACCACTCTGGTGGGGCGGTTCGGCATCGCCGGAAACCGGTTGGACGACCCCAAGACCCACGAACTGATGAAGCAGGGCTATGCAGGACTGAGGAAGGGCGTGTTCGACCCCGCCGAGAGGTTGAAGGACCAGGACATAGACGGCGTGGACCTCGAGGTGGTGTACCCGTCCATGTGCATGGCCGTCTTCGGCATCGACGACCCCAGAATCGTATCCGCCACCTTCCAACGGTACAACGACTGGCTTGCTGAGTATTGCAGCCACGCCCCCGACCGACTAGTCGGCCTGGCCTGCATCAGCCTTCACGACATTGAAGAGGCGGTCCAGGAATTGGAGCGGGCGGCCAACAAGGGGTTCGTCGGAGTGTCGGTGACGTGCACCCCGCCCAGAGACCGGCCATTCAGCGACCCCTCTTACGACCCGTTCTGGAGGGCTGCAGAAGAGGCGGGGATGCCGGTGACCATGCACATCTTCACCGGAACAATCCCTGGCATGGACCTGCCGGATACCTGGGACCCCATACACAAGTACGCCCTGGCCCTCTCCGCCGGCGCCGTAACCATCGGGACCCTTATTACGTCCGGCGTGTGCCACCGCTTCCCAACCCTGAAGTTCATACCCACCGAGTGGGAGACCGGCTGGGTCGCCCACTACCTGGACCGCCTGGACCACGCCGCCTACCGCACTCCTGACGCGCTGTCCCCGGACCTGGACATGCGCCCCAGCGACTACTTCCGCCGCCAGTTCTACATGACCTTTGAGGACGACCGGGTCGGTCTGCGCACCGCCGACTTCATCGGAGAGGACAACCTGATCTGGGGCAACGACTACCCGCACCACGACTCCATATGGCCCCACTCTCAGGAAGTCCTGGACCAAGCCTTCCTGGAGGTCCCCGAAGACAAACGGGCCGACTACAGACGGAAGATGACCCTGGACAACGTGACCCGGCTTTACAACCTGTCCTAGGTCTTCCCGCCGGTCCCGCCTGCCTATCCGGTCACCACTGAAGTTAAGCCTTTGACTTTGCCAGGAAGGACTTGAATGACTGCGCGAATAGCCGTCGGACTGGCCGCTGTGGCAGCGCTAGCTTCTGTGGCGGCGTTGGCCGTAGCATTGGCGGCGCTGGTCAAAGACGCACCCGCGCCGTCGGCCCCGACCAAGAACGAGCCGGGCGCCTACACCAAGGCCGTGGTGGAAGACGCCATACGGCGCTACGAGCGGGACGGGCTGCAGGCGTCCATCGACTACCACAACAACGTCGAGAATGTTGACGGCGAGTGGTACGCGTTCATCATCAACGACGAAGGCTTCACCATCGCCCACCACAATCCGAATTTCAGGAACCGCGACCCCAGCCAGCGCATTGATGCGACCGGACGGTTCTACGGCGACGAACTGCTCGGCGCCACGGAGGAGGGCCGTTGGATTGACTACGTCCTCTTGAACCCTGAGACGGGCGAGGAAACGCAGAAGCACACGTGGGCAGTAAGACACGACGGCTTATTGTTCGCGTCAGGCTGGTACGAACGCTAGGCCCAGCCGACCTGATTCCGTCCTTCCTGCGTAGGCAGGAATCCACAAGTAGGCGGGTCTCCACAACGACGCCCTATGGACTCCGCCGGAGTGACAGAATGGCGGCGCCCTACGGGGCTACGCCAACGAGCACCAGCGGGACCGCCGGAACCCCACGCCCTTGCCGGAGCACGTTCAGCAGATCCCGTTCGTAGTAAGGAACGCCTGAGGACATTTCCCTTTCAGTTCCTTCATTGGAAGCACCTCGATGCCCACGTCGATGATATCCGACACGAAAAAGCTGAGATGCTTGACGAACAAGTCGTGTGCGACAAAGGCGTACTTGCCGAACTGGACCTCCACCGCAACGCGATCCTTCACGAAGTCGGTCTGATTGTAAGACATTATAGGAGTCTGTCCGGCTTCTTCGATTGCCTGTTTCTGTTCGGTCTCTGATAAGCCGTAGATACCGCGCAGGATCTTCTCGTCGGCGGTTACCCAGAAGGCATTCCGGCGCTCACTCCACCCTAGCGTCCGAAGCCCGTCTTTGAACGCTTGATTCATGTCAGTGGGAGAGAACAGGGTCTTCCCTCGCATGGTCCGTTCCTTCGAGACCTTGGTCCGACAAGCAAAAGCATCGACTGCTGATATCACATCTTGCGCTTCGTCCCACAGCTGCTTGCGGTGGACGAGCAGGTATTCCTCACCGTTGAGGTGTGAGTACCGAGCCTTGATATGCATCAGTGTCCGCCATTGGGCTTCACAGGGTCGTAGATGGGCTTCCCCATTGGGCGAGTCCGGAGGTCACCTGTGTGCAGTTGACACACTCGCTGCCAAGCTATATCCACATACTCCGGAACTATGTCACATCCGTAAGCGGCACGGTCGTGCATTAAGAGCGGCAATGACGGATGACCCTACTCCCATATAGGGATCGAATACCGCATCTTCAGCATTCGTCATGGAAAGGACGAGGCGTTCGACGAGTTCAACGGGGAACTGGCAAGGATGGACCGTCTTCTCCGGATGGTTGTTCTTGACATTCGGGAATTCCCATACGTCGCTCGGGTTCTTTCCTTTGGGGTTTCCCGACAGCTTGCCGATATTGGGACCTTTAAAGTGGCGCTTGTCTGGATATTTAGACGGAACCCTGATTGAGTCCAGGTTCCATGTGTAGTCGTCGTTCTTCGTCCACCAGTTGATGGTCTCGTACCGCCCGGACAGGCGCCTCGTGGAGTGCAGACCGTGTCCGAAGCGCCAGACGATCCGATTGCGTAGCTTGAGCCCCTGATTTCGGAACACGGGATAGAGGATGGCGTCGAGAGGTACGATCTCGCCGTTGTTGACATAGTTCCCGACCTGCCAGCAGATCGACCCCTGAGGATGGAGAACCCGGACGCACTCGTTAATTACGCGCTCCTGTGTCTCCAGGTAGTCGTCGAGTGAAGTCTTGGCTTCGTAGCGCTTACCCAGATTGTAGGGGGGTGAAGTGACGACTAGCTTCATCTGGCCATCGGGAAGTCTCTCCATGAAGGCAAGGTTGTCTTCGCAAGCTAGGACGACGTGGTCGTTGGCGGCCGCCCGCCTATCCGGTGGTTCCAACGAACCCAAAGCGAGC
This sequence comes from Dehalococcoidia bacterium, assembly GCA_965237875.1. GTDB lineage: Bacteria > Chloroflexota > Dehalococcoidia > Lucifugimonadales > JAGWBF01 > DAOUJI01. The sequence goes on along the minus strand of CBDEGP010000001.1, from coordinate 521,968 downwards.
ATCCCCGATGTCCCTCCCGTGAAAGGTTGATATCCCTCGTCAGCGTGCATAGGACATTCCATTTTCTCCCCTGGGATATTGAGTACGCTCGCCTTACGTCCAGTATGAACTGGAGGCGAGGCCGGCCGCTACCCGGCGGTGTCATGGGCGTCCAGGCTGGGTCAGCTTTCCAGTTTGGCCACTTCGGCAAGGTACTCGCTGGCGCCTCGGCCCAGCCAGGACTGCCAGGGCGACAGCATGAAGCGGACTCCCTTATCGTACATGGCCGCGACAGTGTCCGTACCTACAACGTGTCCCGCCACCTTTCCGGCGTTCACTATGGTGGAGATGCCCCGGTCGATGGCCTCGGCCACGGGCGCAGGCGCGGGCTCCCGCCCGAAACTCCAGATAATCCCCATGCTGGCGCCCAGGTCTGCCGGGGCCACCATGAACACGTCGATGTGTTCCACGGTGAGTATCTCCGGCAGGTTGTCAATGGCTTCGATGTCCTCGATGAACGCCACAGCCAGGGTCTGTTCGTTGGCCGAAGCATGGTAGTCGGTGACGCCGTAGGACTGGCGGCCTCCGCCCATGCCCCTGTATCCCATGGGGGAGTACTTGATGGACTTGGCCATGTTCTCCGCCTCGGCCTTGGTCCGCACGTGAGGGACTGCGATTCCGGTGCAGCCTGCGTCCAGGGTGCGGGTGATGAGGGCCGTGTCGTTGTTCATCACCCGGCACACTGAGGTCATGCCCCAAAGATCGCAGGCCCGCGACTGATGGGCCACCTGGTCCCAGGTGGTGGGCGCATGCTCCGTCTCTATCCACATTCCGTCGAATCCGAACTGGCCCAGGAACTCGATGGTGTCCGGATCGTTCAGGCCCACCGCCACCGTGGCCAGGTTTCCCGCCTCCAGTTTGGCCTTGACTCTGTTCTCTCTCATTCCGGGCATGGTGCGCCTCCTCCGGCCTATCGGGCCGCTATCGGGTTTCCGAGCGCTTACTGTGTTTCAGGATGCGTGGTGATGAACTTGGCCGCCTTTTCCGGGTCCACGTTGGGGGCGCGGACCTCCACTCCGGCCTTCTCTTCCTGGAGCCTGAACAGGACCGATGAGTCCAGCTTCAGCCAGCCGCGGTTGATGCCCTCGATGACCTGCTGCTCTCCCAGGTTGGCTATGGGCAGAGGCACGTTGAACTCCCTGCCAAGCTCGGTGGCCAGGGAGATGTCCTTGATGGCGATGGACAGGTCGGCGGTGGGCGGGTGGTTTTCCTGTTTCAGTATCTTCTTAGGGAAATCGTGGTGTATGGAGCTGGCCCGGCCCAGGGCCCCACGGCGGACGGCCTCCCACAGCGCTTCCGCGTCCACGCCTGCCTTGACTCCCAGCGTCATGCCCTCGTCGAAGGCCATGCGCACGCCGCGGCTGATCATGTTGTGGACCAGCTTGGCCACGCAGCCGCATCCTATGGTCCCCACGTAGAAGACCTTGTCGCCGAAGGCGTCCAGCAGCGGCTTGACCTTTTCGTACACTTCCTGGTCCCCGCCCACCATTACAGCGAGGTTTCCGGAGGCGGCGCCGTCCTTGCCTCCGCTCACGGGAGCATCCAGCATGTGGGCTCCCTTGGCTCGAAACTTGGGCTCCGTCTCACGAATCAACGAGGGCCGGTTGGTGGTCAGGTCCAAGTAGATGGAGCCGGGCGTTATTCCGTTCAAGATTCCCTCAGGGCCCAGAGCCGCCTGCTCCATCTCCTTGGGCCCCGGCACGGACGTCAGGACAACGTCGCTGCGGGCCGCCACGTCCGCGGGAGAACTGCCCAGGGAAGCTCCCCGTTCCAGGAAGGACTTTGTGGCCTCTTCCCTGATGTCGTAGACGACCATCGGGTATCCCGCCCTCTGGATGTTGGCGGCCATCCCCGAGCCCATGTTGCCCAGGCCGATGAAACCTATCCGTTCCATGTTTGCCCTCCTAGCGGCGGCTCATTGGGGCCGCGGCGATCTAACCCGTGCCCAACTCCTTCATCTTGTCCCGTATGACGTTGAACGCGCGCGGCCGGTTTGCCGCCGGTCTCTGCCTGCCGGAAGCCCGGTCGTCCGGAGAGCGAATGTCGGGGACAGTGTCAATGCGAATCAGGGACGGTCCAGGCGTGTTGAGAACCTCTTCCACCTGGTTGGTGAACTCCTCCAAGTCGCTGAAGTCGTAAGTGTGGGCATAGCCCGCGCCTGCGGCCAACTCGGTGAAGGACGAGACCCCGGCGCCGGGAGTGCTTTGTCCTCCGGTGGTGGCGTACACTCCGTTGTCCACCACGAAGTGGTAGAGGTTTTCCGGGGCCTTGTTGGCCACCGTAACCAACGTCCCCAGGTTCATCAGCAGGCCCCCGTCGCCGTCCAGCAGAATCACTTTGGTGTCAGGTTTGGCCAGCGCCAGGCCCAACCCAAAAGAAGACACCTTTCCCATGGCGCTGGGGATGAACGCCGAGTCCAAGGGAATGACCCGGGTGTCGTCTCCCGTGGTTTCAGGCCATCGAATGGCGATTCTCATGGAGGTGATGACGACGGCGTCGCCTCGGATGCTGTCCAGTGTTCTGATGAGGTCTGTCTGATCAATCATGGCGTCTCCTACCCCTCCATTAGTGTGGCAATGTGGCAAAAAGCTCGGGGATGGCATATTCTAGCACATCGGGCGCATCATCCTGCCTGCTTTGCCTGATTCCAGGACAAAGCCTTCCGGCGCCTGCGTCGCCCCTTGGAACCTCGCTCCCCGGACCTATTGAAACCGCCTACAGAATAGGAGCAGCCATGAAGATCACCGACGTCAGGGCCCAGCTCATTCGACCGACCCCAGACACCTCCGAGTGGTTCGGAAGCTGGCTGTTGGTGATGGTGGACACCGATGAAGGCGTAACGGGAATGGGCGAGGCCAGCAACACCCCCGGCGCCGGAAGCCTTATCCTCGCCGACGCCCTGGACCGGGTGAAGGACAGCGTGGTGGGTGAGGACGCCGCCGACATAGACCGGCTGTGGAACAAGCTCTACCGACGTTTCTCCTACATGGGCAGCCGGGGCATGGCCACCTGCCTGATTTCCGGCATAGACATAGCCCTTTGGGACATCAAGGGGAAGGCATTGGGCAGGCCCGTATACGATCTCTTGGGAGGCCGATTCAGGACCGGCTTGCCGCTGTACGCCAATACATGGTTCCGAGGCTGCCAGTCTCCTGAGGACTATGCCCTGGCTGCGAAACGCGTCGTCGAGCTGGGTTACACCGCCATGAAGATGGACCCCTTCCTGGAAATGCGCCCACACCATTCGGCGGTGGAAGGGGCGATTGGGCCGTCGGAGCCTTCCGGGTACGTGAACGGAGTCATTTCGCCCCAGGGCGAGCAGCAGGGGCTGGACATCACGGCGGCGGTGAGAGAGGCTGTGGGACCTCACGTGGACATCCTCATAGACGCCCACGGCCATTACAACGTAGCCTCGGCGATACGCATCGGCAGGCGGCTGGAGCCTTATAACGTCGGCTGGCTCGAGGAGCCCGTGCCTCCCGAAAGCCTGGCCGCTTTGAAGCAGGTGCGGGACGCCGTCAACGTGCCCATTTCAGTCGGAGAACGGCTCTTTGGGCGCTTTGACTTGGCTCCCATAGTGGAGAACCGCTTGGCGGACTACGTGATGCAGGACGTGTGCTGGGCCGGGGGGATCAGCGAGATGCGCAAGGCCGCCCACATGCTGGAAACCTACTACGTCCCCATCAGCCCCCACACCGTCATGGGTCCCGTGCAGCTTCTGGCCGCGGCCCATGCGGTCATGACGGTCCCCAACCTCTACAGGGTGGAGTTCTCCTTGTCAGGGTTGGAGGTGTACAACCGAATGTTGGACAGGCCGCTGGACATCAGGGACGGCGTTCTGCATCTGCCCGACGCACCGGGCCTCGGATACGGACTCAACGACGATTTCATCAAGTCCCACGCGATAGAGCGCCGCTGACCAACCGGGCCCCCATCGCTCTGGCGGAGGGCCGGCCCCGTACTCGATACGGGGCCGGAGTCCAGAACGGAAAGGACGTCACCCCTTCTGCACCGGGTTGTGGTTGACCTCCTTGACCGAATGCACCGTGCAGCTAATCGTCGGCGCCTGCCCGCCCTCGTTGGAAGTGATAATTTCCAGGTTGGTCGGGCCGTCCAGATAGGATATCTCCTTCCCGTCCAACTTGAAGGGCAGGTCGTGGCCCGGGTAGAACACCGTGGAGCTTTCCACCATCTTCTCCACACTGTCCCGGGCGTCGTTCAGGTCCCAGAATATATTGTATGGAAGGCCGCGTTTTACGGCGGCGCCGTCGGGCAGGGCGTCTCCGGCTATCAGCGTCTTCTCACCGTCCAGGTCGGCCAACACGCTGATGTGGCCTTTGGTGTGGCCGGGCGTGTCCATGATGGTGAGGCCCTCCACTATGACGTCTCCCTCGGAGACGGGTTCGGTTTTCATGCGGGCCAGCATGTCCGCTACGTAGGTTGCGCAGGCATGGTCGTTGGGGTTGGGATTGCGGGCGTAGTCCAACTCGACGGGATGGACCAGCACTCGGGAGTTTTTGAACAGATCGGTGTTCAAGCAGTGGTCCCAGTGGAGGTGGGTCAGTATCACGATGTCCACGTCGTCGGGGGTCATGCCCCGGCCCTTGAGGCTTTCCACCAGCAACCCCCTCCTGGACGGGGGTCCCGTGTCAATCAGAATGGTCTGATTTCCATAGGAGAGAAGGGAGTTGGTGGAGTACCCCATCGATCCCTGATTGGTGACCAGAGTGAAACCGTAGGTGAGGACTTCCAGCTTGGCCATCATGCCCCCCTTTTTGATATGCTGGCATTTGGACCCCACCATAAGCGGGCAAACCCCGTTCGTCAATGCGGATCTATGCCGGGCCGGGTCTTTCGGTTATTCCCCTTCACCCCAACCCTCTCCCGTCAAGGAGACCTTTGCATAACTTTCGTCATACCGGCGAAAGCCGGTATACAGGGCCTCCCCTGAAGCTGGGAGACGCCCTCACCCCAACCCTCTCCCAGAGGGCGAGGGGGTATTGCAAAGCTCTCCGTCAAGGGCGAGGGGGCAATGTCCCTTCTCCACTGCGGGAGAAGGTTAGAGCTTGTCCCGAGCTTGCCGAAGGGATGCGGGGGAAGGGCATGTGAGGGATTAGGGGAATCAGAGAAGCGAGTACAACCGAAAAGCCCTGTATATCGAGCCGGGTCTTTTGGTAGTGGTCACCGGGCGTTGGCCGGACCGCGAATGCCGCGGAGGTCTCTTTCCGCCGCATTGGACAGGATAACCCTGTATGTCAAAGACCGAGGTCTGCCTTGAGGCGCTCAAAATCGACTCCGCCGTTTTTGCGGCAATCTTCCAGCGCGTCCAGAGAGTCAAGCAGGTCTTCCAACGCCTCCAGCGCACGCAGGTCCGAGAGCGGCGTCAAGACTCCGACCGTTTCGCCCTGAATCTGTATAGGGACTCGTTCGCCCTCAAACCGGAGGAGATCTGCTATCTCAGCGAGTTGTTCGCCATCCAGACTGACGACACGTTCTTCACCCGCAGAAGCTACTGGAATCTCCTTTTGGAGGATGGAATCATGCACGGCAGTCCGGCGCGCTCCACCCTAAGGCGCCAGCCTGAGTTTCACACAGAATTATATCACCAGGACATAGCCCGCCCCAAAGAGCACACGGGAGGAGCCGGTCACCTAGGCAAGAACTGCCAGTTTGGGCAATCTGCTTCTCTTTTTGATAAGCTTGAATATAGGATTCACGATAAGCGGGTGAACCAGGTTCGTCAATGCGCCCGTCCCAGGGCGACTTGGATAGTTGGCGGAGACCCGCACAAGCACAGAAGGGAGGCGGAGATGTACAAACGGATTTTGGCGCCGCTGGATGGCTCTGGGATGGCGGAGCAGGCGCTTCCCTACGTGAGGTTTCTGGCCAAAGACCTTCAAGCCAAGGTGGAGCTGCTCCGAATCACTGGGGGCGTGCCCCTGGAGATTCTGAACAATCAGGAACTCCATCCCCAGGACATCCTGGACGCCTTGAGGACCGAGGCCAACGACTACCTGAACGAGACCCGCAAGCGGTTGGACAACATCGGGCTGACGGTTTCCCTTTCCGTCCGGGACGGCTCTCCGGCACAGGAAATCGTCGAAGCCGCCGAGCAAGAGCCTGACACCATAATAGCTATGACCACCCACGGCAGGTCCGGAATGGCCAGGTGGGTCATGGGCAGCGTAGCCGACAAGGCGCTCCACGCCACCGATTGCCCCTTTTTGCTGATAAAGGCCAAGGAAGAGACGGCGATTGAGTCCGAAGCTAAGGTGAACCGCATCATCGTGCCCTTGGACGGGTCAGAGTTTGCCGAGGAGGCCCTGGAGCATGCCGCAGCCCTGGCCGGACCGCGGCGCCTCAAGGTGATTCTTGCCAGGGTCACTCCCTCGCTGGGCGAATACCGGAGGTATATGCAATATACGATGATTGATGCGTCCACCTCCGTATACACGGGACCCTATGAGGAGTGGTCGCGCGAGACCGACGCCGACGCCATGAGCTATCTCCGCGACGTCGGAGAGCGGTTTGCTGCCCAGAATGGGGTCACAGTCGAGGAGAAGTTGCTCAAGGGGAGTCCGGCCGACGCGATTGTGGGCCTGGTGCGCGAAGAACCCGACAGCCTGGTCGTGATGACATCCCACGGCCGCTCTGGCGTGGGCCGCTGGCTCCTTGGCAGCGTGGCCGACCGCATCGTACGCTATTCCGGAGGTCCGGCGCTGGTGATTCGGCCCAAGGCGGTCGGGGACAGCGCCCAGTAATTCTCCCGGGACCGGTCCGCTTCTGGCTGGACTAACCGTTGAAGGCAGGCATCACTCTGGCGGCGAAGAGCCGGAGCGTCTCCATAGCCTTGTCCAGGGGCATTCCGGGCCACACCATGCGGAGGGCCAGCCGGTCCACCCCCAGCGCCTCGCACCGTTTCAGGTCGGCGATGCAGTCTTCGGGTGAGCCTATGACGAACCTGTCCCGTGCCAGCTCCCGGAAGGCCTTGGCAAAGGAGTCTTCAGGCAGGGCGTCGTCTTGCCCCCACCGGGAGTAGGTCTCGTACTTGCCTCCCAGATAGGGCGCAGCCTCCCGGTAGGCGGCCTTCCGGTCTGTGTGGACGAACAGTTCCCGGGCCATGGGAAGGGGCGCGTGCGCCGCTTCAGCGCCTGCTTCGGCTCCGGCCTGCCGGTACAACTCGATTTGGTCCCTGACGGTTCCGTAGGTTGCGTGGGGGTTCACGTACCACGGATAGCCCAGGCGCGCCGCCCGCGTCACCGCCGCATCGCTGTTGGCTGCAATCCAGATGGGCGGGTGGGGCTTTTGCAGGGGTTTGAGGGGTGCCCGCGCTCCGTCAAGAGTGAAATGGCGCCCGCGGTGGTCCACTTTGTCCTCGGTCCACAGCTTTTTCACCGCCTCCAGGCACTCCACCATCCTGGAAACCCTGGTCCTGCGGTCCACGTTGAAGGCGGCGTACTCCTGGTCGCGGTATCCCAGAGCGGCGCTGAGAACGAACCTGCCTCCGGTGAGAACGTCCATGGTGGCGCAGCGTTCCGCCAGGTCCACAGGGTTGAGGAGCGGGACCACCTGGGTTGCCACGATGCCCATGCCTTCGGCTTCAGCCGCTACCCTGGCCAGAAACGGCAAGTTCTGGAGCTGGAGATACGGGTCAGTCAGGTAGTGTTGACCCTGGTAGAGGAAGTCGAACCCAAGTGATCTGGCTTCCCTGACGTACTCCAGGATGTCCCCAACGATGCGGTGCATGTCCGTGCCGGCCGGCTGTTGGGCGAACCCGGTGAGGGAGACGCCGAATTTCATCTACTCCTCAAACTCCTCGGCTATTATCTTGGGTTTCATCGGCGCCCAATCCACCCAGCCACATATCCGGCTCCGACAGCCCCACCAATCCGTCAACGAATTACCCGACTTTTACAATTCCAAAACCCCTCGTTAACCGGCCATCCCAGCACGCCCCCCATCCGTCATTCCGAAGCGCAGCGAGGAATCTAAGAAGGTGATTCAGAAGCATCGTACCATCCCAGCGACAGGTCCTTCCATTGAGGATTAAACGCGTCAATTAACGCCATCTTCTTGCTGCGTCGCCAGGCTTTTATTTGCTTCTCCCGAGCAATCGCGTCCCTTATATCTGATGCCGCCTCATAATAGGCTAGCCACGTGACGTTGTATTTCTCAGTGAAGCCAGGCACAAGTTTGTGTTTATGTCCATACACCCTTCTAACAAGATCGTTGGTCACACCGACGTAGAGCGTTCTGACGCTGTTGGTCAGGATATACACGTAGGACTCGCGCTCAGGCCTTGTGGACACAGATTTTAGATTCCTCACTCCGCTCCGCTGCGTTCGGAATGACGGAGTTGGGTAGGCATAGTCCTCACTGTCCGCAGTCAGGGCCATTATACCCCACCCGGCCGGCAGTCGATTCTCCTTGACACCCCTTGGGCGCCATGTTAGGGTTGTTGGCGCTCAAGAATTGGGCCGCGGGAGCGTTTGGAGTTAGACCTATGGGACCTATCCTGATCGCAGCAATCCTAGGGGCAGTCGGCCTGCTTTTTGCGGTGTTTTTGACCTTTCGGGTAGTGAAGGCCGATGACGGCAACGACCGCATGCGAAGCATCGGCGTGGCCATCAGAGAGGGGTCTCAGGCTTTCCTTAACCGGGAGTACATGGTCCTGCTGCCCTTTGTAATCATCGTGGCCGTGGGGCTGTGGCTGCTGATCGACAAGTACACCTACGACGAGTGGCTTCCCCGAACCGCCATAGCCTACCTGGCGGGCGCCGCCTGCTCAGCCGTTGCGGGGTACATAGGCATGAACGTGGCTGTCAGGGCCAACGTGAGAACCGCCGCCGCCGCCATGAGGGGTCTCAACCCGGCTCTCCGCGTTGCATTCAACAGCGGGGCGGTTATGGGCATCACCGTGGTTGGCATCGGCCTTCTCGGCGTCACCGTGCTCTATGTCGTATTCCAGGACATCCGGTGGGTTACGGGATTCGCCTTCGGGGCGTCCTCCATAGCGCTGTTTGCGAGGGTGGGCGGGGGCATCTTCACCAAGGCGGCCGACGTGGGCGCCGACCTGGTGGGCAAGGTCGAGGCCGGAATCCCGGAGGATGACCCCAGAAACCCCGCCGTCATCGCCGACAACGTTGGGGACAACGTGGGAGACGTGGCGGGCATGGGCGCGGACCTGTTCGAGTCCTACGTTGGCTCCATCATAGCGGCCATAGCTCTTGCCGCCGCTGCCGTGTCCTCCATACCCGGGCAGGACTGGAAAAGCGACGTGGCGCTGCTGCCCCTGCTACTGGCGGCATTCGGCATAGCCGCTTCCATCCTGGGCACCTTCGTAGTGCGCAGCGGAGAGAGGGCCAGCTTTGGAGACCTGCTGTGGGCGCTCAGGAGGGGCATCTTCACCTCCGCCATATTGGTCGTAGGCTTTGCCGCCATCGCCGTTGTGTGGCTGGACCTGGACGGTCTGATAGGCCCGACGGTCAGCGACTTCGATATTTTCTGGGCCATAGTCGCGGGGCTGGGCGCCGGCGTCATCATCGGCCTCGTAACCGAGTACTACACGTCATACGACTACGCCCCGACCAAGGGAGTCGCGGAGTCAGCCCAGACGGGTTCCGCAACCACCATGATCAGCGGCATAGCCACAGGAATGCAAAGCACTGTCGTGCCCGTGCTTATCATCGCGGGCGCCATTCTTGCGGCCTTCGAGCTGGCGGGCTTCTACGGAGTGGCCCTGGCCGGAGTGGGGATGCTCTCCACCCTGGGCATCACCCTGGCCACCGACGCCTATGGGCCGGTGGCAGACAACGCCGGCGGAATTGCCGAGCAGGCCCAGTTGGCGCCTGAGGTGCGCCAGCGCACCGACGCGCTGGACGCCCTGGGCAACACCACCGCCGCCACCGGAAAGGGCTTCGCCATAGGTTCCGCCGGGCTGACTTCACTGGCCTTGCTTGCCGCCTATGCACAAGCCGCGGACCTGGACAAGATTAACCTGCTGACCCATACGACGCTCTCCGGACTGCTTATCGGCGCCATGCTTCCCTTCCTGTTCTCGGCCATGACCATGAGGGCGGTGGGGCGAGCGGCCTTCTCCATCGTCAACGAGGTGCGAAGGCAGTTCCGCGAAATTCCGGGAATCATGGACGGCACAGGCCGGCCCGAGTATGCAAAGTGCGTGGAAATCTCCACCACGGGCGCCCTCAAGGAGATGATCATACCCGGCATAATGGCAGTGGCCGCTCCACTCGCCGTAGGGTTCGTGCTCGGCGAGGAGGCCCTGGGCGGCCTGCTCATAGGGGCCGTGGGCGCAGGTTTCGTCCTGGCCATCACCATGGCCAACGCCGGTGGGGCCTGGGACAACGCCAAGAAGTACATCGAGCTGGGCAACTATGGCGGCAAGGGGTCCGACACCCACAAGGCCGCAGTGGAAGGCGACGTGGTTGGAGACCCGTTCAAGGACACCTCCGGCCCGTCCCTGAACATCCTGTTGAAGCTCATGGCGATTGTTTCCCTGGTGTTCGCACCCCTTTTCCTGGAGATAGAGGCTCTCATAGACAAGATTTAGAGGCCGTCTGGCGTCCCCCCTTGCCCTGGGCTAAAATGTGAGGGAGCGGACAAGCGTCACGCCGCTTCTGCGCCCCCACTGCAGGACGAGCGGGTGTAGCTCAATGGTAGAGCTCCAGCCTTCCAAGCTGGTCATGTGGGTTCGATTCCCATCACCCGCTCCAACTTCTTTCTCTCTAACTGTTCCCCGACGGCCTTCCGGCTCTGGGGAAAACCGTTGGGTACCCTCAGTCAACCCCGTCTGTCATCCCCTAACGTTTTACACACTATGGAACACCCATGCTAAAATCACAAATGATTACTTCCTTGCCTTGAGCAATAGACAAATTAGTGACTATAATTCTTCCGGAAACCAAGAGAGAGCAGCGACACAGCGATGAATTACGACAGCGAGGTCGAAGTTGGTTTCTCCGAGCCCGACTGCTCGCCTCACCCCTTCGACATTATGGCGATCTACGCCCTGTATCAAGATTTGAATTAATGCAACTTTTATTGGCCAAGGTGATGATGGTCTCCCTCGTGACGCTAGCCATTGCGTCGCTCACGGCGTGCGGCGGCGATGATGCGGTTCGATTCATTCAGGTCAGCGCAGGCGGGGACCACACCTGCGGGTTGCGTTCCGACGGGAGCGTCGTCTGTTGGGGCAGCGACGAATTCGGCCAGTTGCGTGTGCCGGCGGACGAGCGATTCACCGCGGTAGCGGCGGCCGGCGTCCATACCTGTGGGCTGAGGACTGACGGCACCGCAGTTTGCTGGGGATACACGACTCCTTCGGGTGAAGACTTGGCCGAAGCGCAAGGTCCGCTATACAAGGCGCCCTTTCCGTCGGAGGACGAGCGCTTCACGGAGATCAAGGCAGGAGGGGGCATAACCTGTGGGTTTCGGGCGGACGGCAGTGTGATCTGTTGGAACATCAAGGGTGATTTCTCGCCGTTCGGGACGGAAGAGGTCGTGCAGATAGACCCGGGAGGCTATTCCGTTTGCGGGTTGCGCTCGGATGGTAGTGCCCTCTGTTACAACTTCTTCGGGGTACCTCCCCCCGAGGGGGAACGGTTCGCTGCCATCAGCACCGCCGGTGCCCATGCCTGTGGATTGAGTACGGATGGCGGCCCTTTCTGTTGGGGAAACAATATGGCGGGTCAGGTGTCTTCGGTGGCAAACGGATCATACATAGCGGACCCGGTATCCCCGCCAGAGGACGGGGCATTTTCAGCCATAGTCACGGGGGCATACCACACCTGCGGACTGCGGTTGGACAGTTCGGCCGTGTGCTGGGGTTACGACTTCGATGGATTGGCAGAGCGGATGAGTGGGGGGGTACCTGACCCTGATGATGCTTGGGGTAAAGAGCTGTTGGAGCAACAGGAGCGACTGAGCAGCATCTCCATATCGGCGCCACCGGAAGGCGAGAGGTTCACATCAATAACTGTCGGCGTCCTGCACGCCTGCGGGCTGAGGCATGACGGAGGCATCTCCTGCTGGGGCAGCAACGAGCACGGCCAGGCGTCGCCGCCCGGCGATTCAGAGTAAGGGGGCCGATGTGGCGCTTACCATTGGAGTGAGAAGGCGAGCAGCGGTGGCGGCGCTAACAGTGTTGGTGAGGAGAAACGAAAACGGTGATTTGAAGGCTGTGAGATGAAGTCCAAAACGCGGTGGACGCATGTGACAGGCGTCGTGGCCCATCCAACCATCCCGGACGCCGTGGTGAACTACAACTCCGAGGTGTCACAGGTCACGACCGAACCTGACTGCTCACCGCATCCATTCGACGTTATGGCCATCCACGCCCTCTATCAGACGGTGACCCCATGATTGTTTTGCATCGGCACAATGTGTGACCCTCACACTTCCATGTCGTGGACCGTGAACCTTCAGAGACTCTTGATTTGACAGGTCCTAATGAGCATCAACTTTAAGACTGCAGCAGGGATACTCGCCCTCTTTGTAGTGTTTTCCATTGGTGCCATAGGCTATTGGGTTTTGCCGGCACTGAGTGCAATCGGCCTCGAATCTGGATACCAGGTCGACCCTGAGCCCGAACCTCGTCTGCTGGCGCCTGTTTGGTCTCCAGACGGCGCATACATAGTGTTCTGGCTTGACGAAGTGATATACACCGTAGACGTCGATGGGTCCCGCCTACAAAGGTTTAAGGAAGGCAGACACCCGAGTTTTTCACCTGACGGCTCTCGAATCGCATATTCTGTTTACCATAAAGACAACTGGAATATAACGGCCGCCAAGCCCGACGGCTCTGACCAACTTAAGCTCACAAACAACAAATGGTGGAGCCGCTTTCCTGTCTGGTCTTCTGATGGGACCATCATTTTCTTCGAGTCGAACGATTACCCCTATACGATAAAAGGGATTTATGCGATGCCAGAGGACGGCTCCGGTTCGCGCTCTACAGTAGTAGAGTATTCTGATTTAGCGGATGCCATAGTCTTAGATTCGGACTTGCCTCCCGTACTGTCGCCCAGCGGGAATCACCTAGCCTTCGTAGTAGAAGTTATGGACGTAGGCAGGGTCATGTATGTTGTTAAAGTGGACGGATCAGGTCTGATGAGACTCGAATATGAGACGAGTCGGCCGACCTGGTCTCCTGACGGACGACGCCTAGCGTTTGCCAAGCGAGAACCCGGGGATCGTAACTACCGATTACGCACCGCGGACGGGCTATACACCATTGGCCGCGACGGCTCCAAGCTAAAGCAGATAGTCTCATTCCCTAGTCGACAAGTTGTCTCAACGGACAGCATCTCGTGGTCGCCGGACGGCTCAGAGATACTATTCGGCACAATGGCCATCGCATTGGACCGCTCCTCAACGCGGGCGCTTCCGGGGCCCGGCTACCACTCTTCCTGGTCTCCCGACGGCCGCAGGATAGCGGTGTTCAATCATAGGCGCAGGGAGTCCGCCGTCGTACTCTATACCGTGGCGCGCGATGGCTCCGACCCTCGCATTCTTGTTGAGTTCAATGAGGAAGCACATCTGGCAGGTGGAGAAAGCAGACCATTGCCGGAGTGATGGTCTAAGGTCGCATCGACCGATTGTGACGTAGGCTCCAGCCTCTCCGCTTCGACAGGCTCACCCTCACCCTGCCCCTCTCCCTTGACGGGAGAGGGGGAAATCCCCTATCTCAACCTTCCCCCAGAGGATGAAGGGGCAATGTCCCCGCGACCCCTGCATCCCTGATTTGACTGGCTGCGGGGCTAGACACTAAAATTGCTCAACCCCGCCGGGGAAAGCTCTAGTTTGAAAGGCGCCTGAATCTTCCAACGCCGGCGGCTCTTTTAGGAGGTCCACCATGAAATTCGGAACTTCGTTGTATTGCCAGAACTACCCGGACTGGGAGCGCTTCAACGCCGGTCAATTCGGCCCCGGACCGGCCATTCCCGACCACGTCAAGGTCCTGGAAGACGTGCAGGTGGGCGAGCTGGCCGACGACCTGGGGTTCGACCGCATCTGGTCCATCGAGCACCACTTCACGCCCTATACCATGGTGCCCAGCGTGACCCAGTTCCTGGCTTACTTCGCCGGTAGAGCCAAGAACGCCGGAGTGGGAACTATGGTCATCGTGCTGCCCTGGCACGAGCCTCTGAGGGTGGCGGAGCAGATTGCGCTGCTCGACATCCTGCTCCAAGGGCGCTCCTTCGCCATAGGTTTCGGACGCGGGGCCGCCCGGCGGGAGTTCGAGGGACTGCGAATACCCATGTCCGAGTCCAGAGCCCGGTTTGTGGAGTCGGCGAAGATAGTGAAGATGGCCCTGTCCCAGGAGCGTTTTTCATTTGACGGCGAGTTCTACCAAATACCCGAGATCAGCATCCGGCCGCAGCCCATGAACAAGAACCTGGTCGACAACATGTACTGCGCGGCCCAGAGCCGCCAGAGCGTCAACATGGCCGCCGACGCAGACCTCCGGCTCATCGTGGTCCCCCAGAAGGAGTGGGACGAGTACAGCGAGGACATAAAGGTCTACAACGCCCGGCGCAGGGAGCAGGGCAAGGAGGCCCGCCGCCCCATCGTAGGATGCAACGTGTACTGCACCAATGACCTGGATGACGCCGAAGAGGTCTTCTGGACCGCCGTGCATGACCACGCAGTCTCGGCCATCAACCACTATGAGTTGGACGAGCCGGAGCATTTCAAAGAGGTGGGCGGTTACGACCACTACGCCGAGGCCGCTTACAGAATTCGGGACGGCGGAGCCGGCTCCAGGCATACCCACAGCCATACACAGATTTGGGGGACCCCGGAGATGTGTATGGAGGCAATACGGGAAATCCAGGGCAAGACTCACCCCGAGGAGATGTACGGCGTCTTCAAGTTCGGGGCCATGCCCCTGGAAAAGTCCATCGAAAGCATGAAGCTGTTTGCCAAAGAAGTGCTTCCGGAGATTCACAAAGACCAATTGATGGACCCGCTCTAGGAGGAGATACGGTTGAGACTTGAGGGCGTCCGAACAGTTTTCGGACGCCCTCTTTCAGGCTTACGCCATAGGCGGGGACGCATATCACACCTGAGGAGGACGGCATGGGACGTCTCGACGGCAAGGTTGCCCTGATAAGCGGCGGGTCCCGGGGACAGGGCGCCGCTGAGGCCAAGATATTCGCCAGAGAGGGCGCAAGCGTGGTCATTGGCGACATTCTGGACGAGGAAGGCAAAAAGACGGAGGCCGAGATCGCCGAAGCCGGCGGAGAAATCACCTACGTGCACCTGGACGTGACCGTCGAGGAGGACTGGCAGAGGGCGGTCGCCGAGGCCGAGGCCAAGTATGGGAAGCTGAACGTGCTGGTCAACAACGCCGGAATCCTCTTCAGGGCCGCCATACCCGACATCACCGTCGAGCAATGGGACCGCATCATGGCCGTCAACGTCAAAGGCGTGTTCCTGGGGACCAAACACTCCATCCCCGCCATGCGCCGGGCCGGCGGGGGCTCCATCATCAACATATCGTCCACGGCGGGCCTCGTGGGAAGCCCGGGCGAGACCGCGGCGTACACCGCCACCAAGGGCGCAGTCCGTCTCTTCACGAAGGCCACCGCTGTACAGCACGCCAAAGACCAGATACGGGCCAACTCGGTCCACCCAGGCCCCGTGAAGACAGAGATGATCGCCGACACCCTGAACGATCCCGAAAACTTCCGCCAACGGCTGCAGCGTTTGCCGATCGGCCGTGCCGCTGAGCCGGAGGAGATTGGCATGGGGGTCCTCTTCCTGGCGTCCGACGAGTCGTCCTACATGACGGGAAGCGAGTTGGTCATCGACGGCGGGACCACTGCCCAGTAACGAGGGGAGCAGCCGACATGGACCTTCTTGAAGCCAGTCCGAACCCATTCGGCGGCATAGTGGTTGCGCCCGACGGCCTCCCCGAAGACCCTCTACGCTTCCGAGAGCGGCTTGTCCACTCCATCGATTCGTGGAGAGCGGAAGGCTACAAAGTCGTCTGGATGGAGGTACCCCTTGCCAGGTCGGCGGTGATTCCGGCGGCGGTCGAGGCGGGCTTTACTTTCCATCACGCGGAGGGAACCTACGCCATGCTCACTCTCCAGCTGGAGGATGGAGCATACATCCCTCCCTACGCCACCCACTACGTTGGGGTCGGCGGAGTTGTGATCAACGACGCCAACGAGCTGCTGGTGGTGTCGGAGAAGTACCGCAGGGCAGGGCGGGGTCCGGCCTACAAGCTGCCGGGCGGAGCGCTTCACCCCGGAGAGCACTTGGCGGACGCAGCCGAACGGGAAGTGTACGAAGAGACGGGAATAAGGGCGACCTTCCAGTCCCTCCACTTCTTTCGCCACTGGCACGGCTACCGTTACGGCAAGTCGGACATCTATTTCGTGTGCCGCCTGGCTCCCCAGAGCGCCGAGATCACCATGCAGGCCGAGGAGCTTGACGAGGCCCTCTGGATGCCCGTACAGGAGTTCCTCAACAGGGAAGACATCAGCCCCTTCAACAAGAGCATCGTCGATTCCTGCCTCCGCTTCCCGGGGATAGCCCCCGGGGCCATCGAGGGCTACGGCGACCCCGCAATCCACGAATTCTTCATGCCCCGGTAGGGGCCTCATCCGTCATCGCCATGAAAATGGACAACGCCGCTCCCAACCCGTCTTTCCGGCTTCCGCCGGAATCCACCTCCCTGCGGCAACAATAGGAGGACAACGAGTATGGGAATGAATCCGCAGGCACAGAGGATTGACGAGAGTTGGGAGAGAATCAAGCCCAAGTCCTGGGGCAAAGGAACCCACCGGAGAAAACGAGAAGCGCTGTACGACCTTCTCGAATACGATGAGCTGCCGGAGTGCATGATAGCGGGGGTCTTTACCACGGACCGGTCAGCGTCCGGGGATTCTATCTATATCGACGGCGTAGTCGTGGCGACAGAAAAGCGATTGCTCGCCGTGGACAGGGGAATGTTGGGGAAGGAGCAGGTCCACCAGATAGACTATAAGGACATCAGGGACATCGTATACGAATCAAAAAGTGTTCGCATCAGCGGCCCAACCTTGGGGACGTATAAGATCGGAAACATCTTCGAGGATGACGTTGAGAAGCCGTTCATCAACTACGTTCTGGGCCGCATCGGAGGAGGGACCCTTGGCGAGGGAGAGCAGGCCATAACTAGTCCAACGGGCATGGGAATGGCCGGGAGGGCGCCAAGGGTTGACAGAATCGACGCTGCCTGGGACCGTATCAAACCCGATTCGTGGGACGACAAAACACACTGGAGAAAACGGGAAGCTCTGTACGACCTTCTCGACAATGATGAACTTCCGGAGTGCATGATTGCGGGAGTCTTTGAGTCCAAAGAGTCGTCCCTGGGGGACGACGGCATTTATATCGACGGCGTGGTCGTGGGGACCAACCAACGAGTGCTTGCCGTGGACAGGGGAATGTTGGGGACCGAGGACGTGTCCCAAATAGATTACAAGGACATCAGGGACATCAGACTCGAATCAGAGACGGTTCAAATCACCTGCTTACATAGGACATACCAGATAGGAACAGTCTACGAGAACGGGGTTGAAGAGCCCTTCGTAAACTACGTTCTGGCTCGCATGGGCAGGACTCCCCTGACCGATAATCAGCATTTCATAGCGGCCCAGGAGGCCGGCTTTGCCCATGCACACTCTACTCAGCAGGCTATGCCCCCAATGTCCGTCGCCGATGAGCTTGAAAAGCTGGCGGGGCTCGTGGAGAAGGGCTTCCTAACCCAAAGCGAGTTCGACGCCAGGAAGGACCAACTGCTTGGCGTCGTTCCGGCCCGCGGACCCGTAGAGGGTGTGACCGAGAGTCCACAAACCATAGCCGTCCCGGAGACCGCCAGAGCACAGCACTCATTGGAACACGCGCCAGCGTCCCGGGACGACGCCTCCAAGGCCCAGAGCGAGAGACAGCGGCTCCTGGACAGACGCTGGAACGAACTTAAACCTATGTCTTGGAGTGAGAACGACCATCAGGAAAACCGGGAAGCGCTGTACGATCTTCTCGGCAGGGATGAATCGCTGGAGGGTCTGATAGCGGGGACATTCAGACTCGAGCGGCGGGAGGCGGGAGCGCCGGTTGTCGACGGCATAGTCGCAGCGACCGACAAGCGGCTGCTTGGCGTGGAGAAAAGATACGGAACGGAGAAAGTCATCCAGGTGGAGTACAAGGACATCGGGGAGGTCACCCACAGACCGGGAGTGACGGGCGCCAGCATCCGCATCAGCGGCCCAACCATGAAGACTTATGAAATCAGATACATCCAGGGAGACTCAGAGTCTTTTGCAAACCTCGTCCAGTCCCACCCGGACACCGCCGCGACTTAGCTCAGCTTTTGGGAGAGGGGCGCCCTCACGAGTGCACGTTGACACGAGCGGCATGGAGGATTCCAGCGAGGACGGCAGTGGGAGCCGGAGACAAGATAGATAGGAGTCGCAATGGCAGTTGAACGAATTTCACAGGGCCTTGACCGCATCCTGGACCAAGACGCGAACCTCGAATTGTTGAGCACGGGCTATGACGTAGCCGAGGGCCCTCTGTGGCTCCCCGAGGAGGGCTGCCTGCTCTTCAGCGACATGCGGGGCAGCCGCAGGCTGACGTGGACTCCCGACGGGGGGTCAGGCAGCGTGGTTGAGGTCCGCAGTCCCACCAACGAGACCAACGGCATGACCAGGGACATTCACGGGCGGCTGCTGTCCTGTGAGAGCGGCGCCCGCCGGGTCACACGCCTGGAACCCGCGGGGGACATCACGGTGGTCATGAACCAGCACAATGGGCTGGCCCTTAACCGCCCCAACGACGTGGCCGCGCGCTCCGACGGATCGATCTACTTTACCGATCCAGGCAGGGGAATGCCTCTCGCCCAGCGGCAGCAGCACCACTCATCCGTCTTCTGGGTTTCACCCGACCTGGGCTCTAGCTTCCTGCTGGCCGGCGACTTTATCTACCCCAACGGCTTGGCCTTCTCCCCCGACGAAAGCGTCCTGTATATCGACGACTCCCAGCGCGGCCACATCAGGGCATTCGACCTCCACGAAACGGGGGCCCTGGAACGCCATACCGAAAGAGTCTTCTTCCGGTTCGAGAGCGAATTGCCCGGCGTCGCCGACGGCATGGCCGTTGACGTGGAGGGGAACCTCTACTGCACCGGCCCGGGAGGCGTCTGGATAGTGACGCCGTCGGGAGAGCGTCTAGGCACGATTCTCACCGGGTCGAGGCAGACCACCAACTGCGCCTTCGGCGGCGACGGTCTCTCGACGCTCTTCGTCACAACCATTGATTCACTGTTCCGCATCGAGACCAAGGCGACGGGATTCACCTTTCCCAAGACCTAGGCTGTATCGGCGCTGAAGGACCAGCAGGTCACCTTCACCCCTTCGACAGGCTCAGGGCAGGCCCCAACCCTCGCCCTTGACGGGCGAGGGAAATTGGCAACCAACATCGTAGAAGGAGCCGGTGCATGGCGCAGTTGAGGGAGAGCGGCCCCTATGTCTGGGTGACGTGGCTGACCAAGCTGCTGGTGGGGGACGCCTCGTGCGAATGGGCCGCGTGGTTCAAGGCGCAGCACGAGAGCTTCAGTTGGGACAAGATCCCGGACTCCATCGACTGGACTCCTTCACGCATTGAGCACACGGCCATGGTCGCCGAGGTGCGCGAGCAGCTGGAAGAGGAAGGCTACTCCGTCTTCACCGAGAGCCAGAACACCTTCGCACTCCGGGGCAGGTCTACGTCCATAACCCTGGGCGGGAGGCCGGACCTGGTTGCCCGGCGGGGCCGCGATGGGACAATAATAGAAGTCAAGACCGGCGCTCCCAGGGCCTCTCACCACATCCAGCTGCTGACGTACATGTACGCCGTGGCCAGGGCGCCTGGCAGGCACGTGGGCGTCGAATTCGACGGCAAGCTCATCTACCCGGACCATGAGGTCCCAGTCCCGTCTGAGTCGGTGGATGAAGCGTTCATCGCCAACCTGGGCGGCCTGATAAGAAGGGTCGGCGCCGAGACTCCCGCTCGCAAGGTCCCAAGCCCTGACGAATGCCGCTTCTGCAATATTACGACGGCCGACTGCCCCGAACGGGACGACGAGGGGGCCGTTCCGGAAGGCGAAACCGACGACTTCTAGGGATCCGGGGCCGGTTGCCGTCGCTAGTCCTGGACCGGGCTGTAGCGGTTCACGATGGGGAGCCGCCGGTCTTTTCCGAAGGCCCTAGGGGTGATCTTCACGCCCGGAGGGGCTTGGCGGCGTTTGTACTCCGTCCGGTCCACGGCTGCTATGACCTGCCTGACCACGCTTGGGTCGAACCCCATGTCCACCATTTCCCGGTAGCTGCGATCCTGTTCCACGTAGGCCTCCACTACCGGGTCCAGCGCTTCGTAGGGAGGAAGGCTATCTTGGTCGGTTTGTCCGGGTCGTAGCTCGGCGCTTGGGGGCTTCTCCAGCGCCTCGTCGGGGATGACGTTCCTGGGAGACCCGTTCTCGTTCCGCCACCGGCTCAGCTTGTACACCAGCGTCTTGGGCACGTCCTTGATGACTGCGAACCCGCCTGCCATGTCGCCGTACAGCGTGGCGTATCCCATGGCCATCTCGCTCTTGTTGCCGGTGGTGAGGGTCAGCCATCCGAACTTGTTGGAAATGGACATGATTATGTTGCCCCGGATGCGGGCCTGGACGTTCTCCTCGGCCATGTTGGGCTCGACGCCCTTGAAGTACGGCTCCAACATGTCCTGAAATGCTCCGTGCGCCGGCTCTATGGGAACAACCCACAGCTCGATGCCCAACCGCCGGGCAAGCTCCGCGGCATCGGACAGGCTACCCTCGCTGGAATAGCGGGAGGGCATCGCAACGCCGACGACGTTCTCCTTGCCCAGAGCGTCCACGGCCACACATGCCGTAAGGGAGGAATCGACCCCTCCCGAAAGGCCGATGACGACCTTTTGGAACCCGCTCTTCCTGACATAGTCCCGGACGCCTAGAAGCAGGGCCTCGTAGACCTCGGACGCCGGGTCCAGGGGTCTCCGTCCATTACAGGCCGGAATCTGCGGCCTGGAGCGTTGTGTACGGTCTGACACGTGGAAGACTTGGGGTTCTCCGATTTCTTCAAGGACGTAGGGAGGTCCCTGCCTATGCCTGGGGCCGCGCAGGCGGTATGAGAAAACCTGGTCCATCTCCAAGTCCGCAACCAGCAGGTCCTCCTGGAACTGCCTGCCCCTGCAGACCAGCTCCCCCTGCGGGTTGAACACCAGACTTGCGCCGTCAAAGACCAGTTCGTCCTGCCCTCCCACGGTGTTCACGTAGGCGACGTAGACTCCGTTGTCCTGGGCGCGCGTGGCTACCATGCGCTCCCTGAAGGCGCCCTTGCCCGCATAGAAGGGTGAGGCGTTGATGTTGACGATGAGCTGGGCGCCTGCATCCCGTTGGACCACCATCGGCCCCATGGGACTCCAGATGTCCTCGCAGATGTTTACTCCAACGCTGACCCCGTTGATGTTGTAGACGGGACAGGCAGACCCCTTCTTGAAATAGCGGTCCTCGTCGAACACTCCATAGGTGGGCAGGTGAATCTTGCGGTATACGCCCACAAGCTCCCCACCGTACCCCACAGCCGCCGCATTGTAGATGTCCGAGTCCACGTCGGCGTAGCCCACCACGACCGCCATGTCCCCCGAGGCCGCCACGACGCGCTTCATGGCCTCTATGTTGTCTCTGATGAAGCTCGGTTTGAGGAGAAGGTCTTCCGGGGGGTAGCCTGTAACGGCCAGCTCGGGGAACGCAACCAGATCAACCCCCATCGCCCGGGCCTCCTCCATGACGGAGAGAATCCGTGAGGTGTTCCCTTCCAGGTCGCCTACGGTGGGGTTTATCTGGGCCAGCGCCAGTCTGAAGTCAGCCATCACATGAGGCCTCAGAAACGAGTATAGCACACCGGAGCCGGAGTCCTTGCGAGGAACGAAAACGGCTCACGTCCCTCTTTCTTTCCGTTCGCCCTGAGCCTGTCGAAGGGCCTCCGATTTACGTCACTCCGGCGGCGGCCGGAGTCCAGGGAACCTGGCCTAAGGAATGACCTCTCTGGATTCCGGCCTGCGCCGGAAAGACGGGAGCATGGACCTTGGGCCTGCCGTAAGGGCAAAGGTCAGAACGGCTACTCCGGGGTCGGAATGTCAGGCGCAACGGACGCTTTCGCCAACTCAGGAAAAGCGTCCAGACTCGGCGGCGTTCCGGTGTCCTCGTATCCCTGCGCCACTGCGCGCAAGTCGTCCGGGACGGGTTTCGTCTTTCCCGTGGAGGCGTCGTACCCGACGTACACCGCCTCGGCGGCGGTCAGCAGCGTTTCCGTCCCCTGCCGGTATATCTCCATCCTGGCCGTCAAAGAGGTGGAGCCGAAGCTGGCAATGCGGAAGTAGACGTCCAGCATGTCTTCCACCCGCGCGGGAGACTTGTATTCTATGGTCACTTTCACCGTCGCCGTGTCGAAGTGCCCCGTCTCCGCCAGCTTGTATATGGAGAAGCCCAGGTTCCGAAAGTAAGCTCCCTGGGCCGCCTCCAAATAGTCCAGGTAGGCCCCGTAATAGACTATTCCCTGGCGGTCGCACTCCCCCCAGCGGACTCTAACCCTCGTGTGAAATCTGAAGTCGGTCTTGCCCATCCGGCGCCCCGGCCTCCATCCATACCACGGCTTTGACGCTGTCCTTGCCCGCCCGTGTCAGTGGGATTATAATCAATATCCCCAAGGGCCCGTAGCTCAGGCGGTTAGAGCGCAGTCCTGATAAGACTGAGGTCGATAGTTCGAGTCTATCCGGGCCCACCACTTCCCCCGCCCGGGCGGCAATGGAAACGCCGTCGATGCGCCTGTCGTCTTTGTTCGGGCAGTTTGGGCTGCTCAGCGAGCGGCTGCACAGACCCTATGAGGCGAAATAGAGTTGGATGACAGTCAGCACTTCGGCCTTGGTAATGAGGTCACTGAAGTAATCTTGCACAGCCCTGATGGCCTCATCCTTTTCGATCTGCCCGTTCCCATTAGCGTCATATCGACTGACCAAGTCCCTTTCGGTGGCTGCGCCGCTCACCCCAATGGCGGTCTGTCCCGAGCCTTGTGCGTCTGTGTAGCCCGCCGTCGCCCGCAGGTACATGCCCACGTCGGCCTCAACAGGCTTGTAGGTCATTGACGTGGCTCCTGCAATGTCAGCCCAGCCGGTGGACCCGTCCGAGGACCTGGCCCACTGCCACGTAGTCCCGGTTACGCCGCCGTCAGGGTCGGTGAGCGTAGCCGTCAGCTCGACTCCAACCTCCGGCTGCGACGACGACAGGGTTACCACCCCATCTTCTTGTACGGCGACCACTGCGCCGCTCACGTCATTGGCGGTCTGGCCGGAGGCTTGTGCGTCGGTGTAGCTCGCCGTCGCCCGCAGGTAGGCCCCCACGTCGGCGTCTACAGGCGTGTAGGTCATTGACGTGGCGCCTGCAATGTCAGCCCAGCCGGTGGACCCGTCCGGGGACTTGGCCCACCGCCACGCAGTCCCGGTTATGCCGCCGTCAGGGTCGGTGAGCGTAGCAGTCAGCTGGACTTCAACCTCCGGCTGCGACGACGACAGGGTTACCACCCCATCCTGCACCACGTCGATGACCACGCCGCTTACCGCACTGGCGTTCTGGTCGGAGGCTTCGGCGTCAGTGTAGGCAGCCGTTGCCCTCAGGTACTCGCCCAGGTCCCCCGCATCGGGCCTGTAGGTGGCCGACGTGGCGCCCGATATGTCGACCCAGCCCGTCGATCCGTTCGGGGACCTGGCCCATTGCCACGTGACGCCGGACACGCCGCCGTCAGGGTCGCTCAGCGTAGCCGTCAGGTCGAGGCCGACCTCCGGCCGCGACGACGACAGGCTCACGCGCCCGTCCGACGCCACGGAAGTGACCCGGCCGCTCACGTCACTCGCGCTTTTGCCGAAACCCTGGCCGTCGGTGTAGCTCGCCGTAGCCCGCAAGTACATGCCCGCGTCAGCTGCGACAGGTGTGTAAGCGTTCGATACGGCCCCTGCGATGTTGGTCCAGCCGGTCGATCCATCCGAGGATCTTGCCCACCGCCACGCAGCGTCATCGGTCAAGTTCGTCGCCGTTCCGGTGATGGGAGGAGTATCGCCGGACCTGCCGTCGGGGTCGGTCAGTGTGGCCGTCAACTCGACTCCGACCGAAGCGCTGGACCGTGACAGAGCCACTGCCCCGTCCTCGTCCACGTTGGCGACTCTGACGGTCACCTCCAGCAAAGCGATGTTGCCTGCGCTGTCCCTGGCCCTGATGGTTACGTGGTATGCGTTGTCCCTGTCCCTGTCCACCGGGTTCTCGTAGTTGGGCGTACTTCTAAAGTTCAGCGTTGCGCCTGACAGCGAGAAGTCACCGGCGTCGTCTCCCGACAGCGACCAGCGGACTCCAGACGCCTGAGGACCGGACGCCGTGTATGTCGCTACCGTGGTCCTGTCTTTCTCCAGGTAGTCGACTCCCCTTCTCCCGCCGATGACCAGAGATTTCTCTGACAACTCCGGCTCCTCGTCCACGTCGGTTACCGTGATGGTCACGGTGATTGAGGCGCTTTCGAGCGAGGGGTCGGTAGCAGTAACAGTAACCGTGTAGGTATCTTTCGTCTCGTGGTTCAGCTTTGTCCCGACGCCCACCGTGATCTGGCCTGTTACCGGGTTGATATCAAAGGAATTCGCGTCAACGCCACCCAGCGAGTATGTCAATATTTCGGGCATGTGGGTGTCGACGCCATCCTTGTCTTCTGCTGCCACAACCGGCCGACCTACGTTCGGGTCGTCGTCAGTCGATTTCGTGTTCTCCTTTACACTTCTCGTTGCCGTTTTGTTCTGTACTCCGTCGGTGTTAAGGTCTTGGTCAGGAAATTCCGGGGCCTCATTGTTAGTGTCAGCCGCTTGCACTGGATTGGCCGACACTCCACTGTACATGTCAATTGACTCGTTTACGTCAGTGTCCGGGTTGTTCGGTCTACGTGCCCCATCCGTGTAACTTGCAGTCGCCCTCAGGCAATCACCCTCGTCATCCTTAACCGGAGTGTACGTGGCTGACTTGGCGTTAGCGCGTTTGATGAGCGTCCACGCATCGTCACGTATTCCGGAACACTGTCCGGAAGCTTGAAGGGCCCATGACCATTCCCACGAGATGCTATTCCTGACTATGCCGTCGGGATCGGCAACTGTAGCCGTCAGTTCGATTCCGTCTTGCGGCTGCAACGTCGACAGTGTCACAGTCCCTTCTTCTTCCATGTTGGTGACTCTGACGGTTACGTCTCGCGAAGCGGTTCTGCCCCCGCTGTCGGTGGCTATCACGGTCACTTGATACCTGTTATTCCTGCCGGTGTCCGTCGGGTTTTCGTAGTCCGGAGGGGTATTGAAGGTGAGGGCGCCGTTCTCGTTAATACAGAAGTCCTCGGCGTCGTCACCCGACAGGCTCCACGTCAGGAGCTTTTCTGGGATATCATTTTTGTCCTCATCGTCGGACGCTGTGTACTCAGCAACGTTGACGTCGTCGTCCTCCTCGTAATTTATCGTTCTTTCTCCGGACATTATTTTCGGAGATTCTTCAACGTTCGTGACAGTAATCGTCACAGTGAGGGGGAGGAGGTTCTCTCCGCCGGATGGGTCCGTGGCAGTAACCGTAACAGTGTACGTTCTCAGACTCGGGTTCGAATCAAAGTCCAGCGTCGTCCCGGACCCCACTGATATCTGCCCTGTATTGACGTTTATGTCGAACGAAACCGCACCAGCCCCGCCCAGTGTGTAGCCCAATGACTCGGGATTGCCTCTAGCGTCGGTGTCAGTGGCCTTGACAGGGGCCCCTACGCGAGCGCCGGCAGTTGCGTCCTCAGCTACTTCTCTTTCTATGGCAGTGATGTCCTCGCCTTCTGCGTCCTTGAACACAGGTTTCCGGTTAACGTAGTCCTTGGCCAGGACTTTGTTGTCCAATATCTCAACAGTGCGCTTGTATTTACCCTCTCCGTCGTTGTACCTAGCCGTCACTCTCAGGTACTTGCCAACGTCATCTTTATCAGGCTTATAGCATTCTGGCAATCGCGTGTCACATGTTGACGCAGTGCCCTCTATGCTGGTGAAGGTCCCGGTCTTCGATGACGCCCTCGCCCACTGCCATGAAGGATCGACTACAGTGCCGTCAGGGTCGGTCAGCGTAGCGATCAACTGGACTTCTTCCTTGGGCTGCGAAGGTAAAAGAGTAATAGTCCCATCCTCGTCTACGTTTGTGACGGTGATGGTTACCGGCTTCTCTCTCGTAAGTCCTCCTGCGTCTATAGCCTTCACCGTTACCGCATAGGTGTTGTCAGTGCCGGTGTCTGCCGGATTTTCGTAGTCAGGCGGACTCTGAAATTTGAGCGTTCCTCGTTCGATGGAGAAAAGCGTTGCATCGTCTCCCAGCAACGTCCATTCAATCTTCCCGGCCTTCTCAGGGTCCCTCGCGGTGTAGGTCGCCACCGCTCCAGTGCCTTTCTCAGCGTAATCTGCAGTGGAGGCGCCGCTAACCTCCGGTACTTCGTCCACGTCGGTGACTGTAATATTCACTCTGATGGTGTCTTTAGCAAGGGACGGGTCTTCGGCGGTGACCGTCACGGTGTAGCTACGATCGTCCTCGAAGTCTAACTCGACTCCGGCGCCCACTTTAATTTGGCCCGTGGCCCTGTCTATATCGAATGATTTCGCATCAGACCCAGAGTCCAGCGAGTAGGTCAAATTATCATTATCGGGGTCGTTGGCCGCGACCGGGAGACCCACCAGGTCCTCTGGCTTCGCATTCTCCGCCACCTGTCTAGTTGTGCTGGTTATCGAGTCACCCTGAGAGTCCTGGAAATCAGGGGTCTCGATAGTGGTGTCGTGTGCCTGCACCGTATTCTCTGATATAGCATCCTCACTCTTTTCTGAGCCTTCTGCGTCAGTGTAGCTTGCCGTCGCTCGCAAGCACTTGTTCTCATCGTCCGGAACCGGCTCGTAGGCGGCTGCAGTTTCGTTTGGAATGAGGGCCCACAGGGCCTCGGACGTGTGTTGTGCGCAAGACAGATTCAACGTACCCGAATGCCAACTCCATGTGACACCAGTTATCCCCTCGTCGGGGTCAGACAGAGTAGTCGTCAGAACGATGCCAACCTCTGGCTGCAATGACAACAAGGTCACTTCTCCGTCTTCGTCTTCGTTGGTGACTCTGACAGTTACGTTACGTGAATCGGTGTCGCCCGCGCTGTCGGTGATAGTTACTGTTACTTCATATACGTTGTCCCGGTCAGCGGACGCCGGAACCTCGTAATCGGGAGATGCTTTGAAGGTGAGATGACCGCGGTTGCTGTCGCCGTTGCCGATGGCGAACTTGCTGCTGTCGGACCCCGAGAGGGACCACTTTAGAGGCTTTAGAGGAAAGTCATTGTCATCCTCATCATCGGTTGCGGTATACATGGACACTGGTGTCGCGATTGGTGTGTTCTCTGGGTAGCTCCTTACTGTATGCCCATCTGTCACTTCTCCTAGATTGTCTGTCGTCGGCGCATCTATCGTCGGCGATTCTTCCACGTTGGTGACAGTGATTTTCATGGTGACCACGGGGTCGCTGAGAAGTGTCGATGGGTCCGTGGCCGTAACCGTAACCGTGTACACATTGCTGCTGGCGTCGGACCCCGGCGTCTCAAAGTCCAGCGTCGTGCCAGTGCCCACCTTTATCTGCCCCGTCTTGGTGTCGATGGCGAACTTGCCTTCATCAGCGCCGTCCAACGTGTAAGTCAACGTCTCCGGGTCGTCGTTGGCATCATTGTCTCTGGCAGTAATAGGGTCTCCCACGGGATCGCCTGCTGACGTGTTTTCGGGGATCTCTCTCTCGATGGCGGTCGTTATGGGCTCGCCCTCACCGTCTTCGAACACAGGGGCTGCGTTGAGATAGTCCATCGCAAGGACTGTGTCGTCCGATATTACAGATGCGTTTTTGTATTTGCCCTCGCCGTCGTCATAGTACGCTGTAGCCCTCAGGTACAGGCCCACGTCAGCAGCGACAGGGGTGTAGGTTGCTAACGTGGTCTTCTCCGTAATATTAATAAAGTTCCCGCTCCTTGATGATGACCTAGCCCACTGCCACATGGTGCTGTTGCTTCCAGGAAGGCGGTCAGGGTCGCTTACGTCAGCGGTCAGGTTAGTTCCTTCTTTCGGACGCAGGGGCCGCAGGGTTACAACTCCCTCCTCGTCGAGGTTCTTCACTTCGACAGTTAGTTCCCGCCTAGTTTCCTCTCCCCCGTCGTCGGTGGCTACCACCGTTACTTCATACGTGTTGTACGGCTCGCCGTCCACTGGGTTTTCGTAGTCGGGCGTGCTATTAAAGGTGAGGGCTCCGTCCTCTATGGAGAAGTCGGCGGCGTCGGTTCCTACCACCGTCCAAACTACCGTGTCTCCCTCAGGGTCTACCGCGGTGTAGGCCACCACCGTTGCGTCGCTGTTCTCCGGGACTACTATCGTCCCGCCGTTTACGTTGGCGTGGGCAGGGTCATATAAGCGGGACGACAGCAGTAAGACCGCCACCATGACGCCGACCAGCAAAACTGCCTTTGCCATCACTGCGTATGACGATGAGTTAGACATCCAACACCTGATTTCATTTCGCCGATATTCGGTGTGCCACAATCTATGTATTTTCGTCACTCAGCAGCGCCTCTGTCAACTTGACACAGTCCTGGTTTGACGCAAAACGAGGGGCGGAGCTCGTAGGGGCGACCGGCTGATCGCCCCTACCCATCGTCCAAGGGGCCTAAAAAGGGACCGGGGGCCTTGGAGGCCCCCGGTCTAAGCTGCGTTTAAGCTTCTAGCTCCGCGCGACTACTGCTCCTGTTGCATCCTTTGTCTGATGAAGAAGGCTGCTCCTCCGGCTGCTGCCAGAGCCACGATGACTATCAGCACGATGGCCCATATCGGGAACCCCTCGCCCTCTTCCGGCGCTGGTGCGCGCGTAGGCTCCATCGTGGGAGGCGTCGTCGCCGTAGGAGGCGGCGGCGGCACAGACGTTGCCGTGGGCGCCACTGTCGGAGTCGCCGTGGGAGGCGGCGGCGCAGTCGTTGCCGTAGGCGCGGGCGGCACAGACGTTGCCGTAGGCGCGGGCGGAGGCGTCGTCGCCGTTGGAGGCGGCGGCGGTGTAGCCGTTGCCGTCGGCTGAGGCGTCGCCGTTGCAGGCGGCGGCGGTGTAGCCGTCGGTGGCGGCGGAGGCGTCGCCGTGGGCGGCGGCGGTGTTGCCGTCGGCGGAGGCGTCGGCGTGGGCGGAGGTGTAGGCGTGGGCGGAGGTGTAGGCGTCGGCGGCACAGGTACGGCGGCCGTGCCCGCTCCGCTCACGCTGATACCCGTCGCAAACGAGTCGCTGTAGGTCGCCGTGGCGCGCAGGCGTCTTCCGGCGTCGGCGGCCGTTGTCGTGTAGCTGTCCGACGTGGCGCCGCTGATGTTGGACCACGAAGCTCCGTCGGGGGACCTCTGCCACTGCCAGCTTACGTTGCTGGTCCCGTCCTCGTCGGCCAGCGCTGCTGTTAGGGTTGCGCCAATGGCTGGGGCGCCCGCAGGGGACACCGTGACGCTGCCCGGTTCGTCCACGTTGGTCACGACCACTGTTACGTTGATAGACCGCATGCCCGCGCTGGAAGTCGCTGTTACGCCAAAGGTGTAGGACCTTCTGGGGGACTCGAAGTCGAGCGCCACGTCCGCTCCCACCAATATCTGGCCGGTCGAGGCGTTCACGGTGAACTCAGCGTCTCCCGACACGGCGTAGGTGATCGTGCGCCCGCCGACGTCCTCGGCCTTCACCGGGTCGCCCACCGGGGTCCCTTCGCCGCTGTTCTCCGGCGCTTCCCGCTTGGCGCTTTCGCCCTCGAAGAACCTGGGCGCCACCGTTGACACGGCTGCGGACGGCGCTGCGACTGACGGGCGGCGTGTCTGGACCGTTATGCTGGATATGCCCGTGACCGCGTAGTCATTCTTGTCCTCGTCCGCCAGCATGCCGCTGAAGGTGTACGAGGCTTCGTCGCTGGGAGCGGTGACGTTATACGTAAATGTAATGTCCGACCCCAGGAGGCTGAACGTGACGGTCTGGCCGTCCTGTGTAACCGCGCTCTCAGACAGGCTGGAGCTTACATAGACGAACCCGTCGGGCAGCGTCTCCATGACCTGCCCAAGACTGCCGTAATCGGCGGCGGCGATGGTCACACGCAGGTCACTGCCTGGGCGCACTGTCGCCGGAGAGAAGGACCTCTTGGCCCTGGGACCCGCGGTGGCCTCTACCGTTATGGCGGAAGCGCCGCCGACCGCGTACATGTTTCTGTTGTCGTCCCTCAACGTGCCTGAGAAGGAATGAGAGCCGGCCGTCCTGGAGACGGTGACGGTGTACGTAAAGCTGGCGTCGGCGCCCAGCAGCGAGAAAGCGACGGCCTGGCCCACGACCATCACCCCAACGTCGTCTGAGCTGACCGAGCCGTCCACGTAGCTGAACCCGTCGGGCAGCGTTTCCACCACCTGCCCAAGACTGCCGTAATCGGCGGCTGCGATGGACACGACCAGCTCGCCGCCCCCCGCAACTGACGTCACGGAGAAGGACCTGCGAGCCCTGGCCCCCTCGACAACCTCAACGTCTACGCTGGCGTCGCCGCCGACGTCGGACATGATTTTGTCAACGTCGCTCAACGTGCCGGAGAACGAATGAGAGCCGCCCACGCCCGAGGCGGTGACGGTGTACGTAAAGCTTTGGACCCCCAGCAGGGTGAACGTGACGGTCTGGCCGTCCTGTTTAACCGCGCTCTCAGACAGGCTGGAGCTTACATAGACGAACCCGTCGGGCAGCGTTTCCACCACCTGCCCCGCACCGCCGTAACCGGAGGCGGTGATGGAGACCGTAAACTCAGCGCCCGCGGCCACCGGCGCATCCGGCAGGTCCCTGCTGGCGCTGGCCCCCTCTGCAGGAGGCTCCGGCGACGGTTCGGGCGAGGGTTCCGGGGAAGGTTCGGGAGCGGCGGCTTCAACCGTTACCGTGACGGCGCCGCCGACCGGCCGCTCATCTTTTTCGAAGTCCCTCACAACGCCTGAGAAGGTGTAACCGCCCGCCGTATCGGAGGCGGTGACGGTGTAAGTAAAGCTCTTGTCCCCGAACAGGGTGAAAGCGACAACTTGGCCGTTGATCGCCGCGGGAATGCCGCTTGGACTAACGGAGTCTGCCACATAGCTGAACCCGTCGGGCAGCGTCTCCACGACTGACGCTGCGAAACCTGTGTATTCGGCGGTGATGGTGATCGTCACCTCGCCGCCCGGGGCTGATGTATCCGTGGAGAAGGACCTGGTGGCGCTGTGCTCGCTGGCGCCCGTGGCGCCTGGGAGCAGCAACGCCGCCCCCAGAGCCGCCATCACTACCGCCACAACCACCCACAGCGTTAAAGCATTTCTGACCAACAAGCCCTCCTCCTTTTTACGCGCATCCTAATACGGGGCTTTCTATATCCCTAACCCCATTCGGACTATTCTGCAAAGTACTGTGCAATGACAGCCAGCACCTCTGCCTTGGTTATCTCGTCGGCGAAGTAGTCGGCCACGGCTGCCAGGGCTTCATCCCTGTCGATCGAGCCGTCTCCGTTGATGTCGGCGTTATACCCCTCGTCCACGTCGGTCACCGCGATGGTCACCGTGACCATGTCGTAGGCGCCGCTGTCGTCCATGGCCATAACCGTTACGGTGTAGCTGGTCGTTGTCTCGTAGTCCAACACCGTGTCGGCTCCCACCGAAATCTGGCCCGTGGCGCCGTCGATGTCGAACGAAGCCGCGTCATCGCCGCCCAATGTGTAGGTCAACTCGTCGTCGTCGGCGTCAGTGGCCATAACCGGGGCACCCACGGCGTCGCCCGCAGCCGCATCCTCCGCAACGCTCCTCTCGGCCGTCTCCCCTTCAAACGCAGGGGCGGTGTTGGCGACAGCCACGGAAATTACCGCGGCGTCGTCTTCGTCGGTGACGTTGATGGTCACCATGATGCTGTCAGTAGCGCCCGACGGGTCCGTGGCCATCACCGTCACCGTGTAACTCGACTTCGTCTCGTAGTCCAGCGCCGCCTTCGTCATCAACTGGCCTTTGTCGTCTATCGTGAAGGACGCAGCGTCCGGACCGTTAAGCGTGTGGAGCAGAAGGTCTCCGTCTTTGTCCTCTGCTTCTATCGGGTCACCAAATCCCACTTTCGCCTTTGTGTTCTCAGGCACCTCGCGGGTCGTCTCATCGGACTGGTCGCCGTCCGTGTCAGAGTCCTGGTCCGGGAACACCGGAGCAGTGTTGTCGGCCGCACTCCGTTGTACTTTGGCTTCCGTTACCTTAGGCACCGCCTCGCCTACCAGAGTTGGTGCAATGTTGTCCTTGTACATCGCCGTTGCCCGCAGACAGTAGCCCGCGTCATCATCTGTCGGCGTGTAGGTCGATGACGTCGCATCCTCAATGATGTCGTTGTCGTTGAATGTGGCGTCTGCACAAACCTTCACAGGATCAGCAACGGCAGCGTCAGACCTGTGCCACACCCAACTCGTTCCGGTGATGCCGCCGTCCGGGTCACTCGCCTTGGCAGTCACCGAGGTGCCAATCTGCGGCTCCCTCTGCGACAGACTCACCAAACCAGTGTCCTCCGCATCCGTCACGTTGACTGTCACGTCTAGCTTGACATTTATTGCACGGTCGCCAGCGCCAGAAGTGGCCACGATGGTTATCGAGTATGAACTCTGCGCCTCGTAGTTCGGCCTGTGTCCCTCGTCAACTTCCGAAGTGTCGGCGTCGTCTTCCCTGAAGCTCAACTCACCGTTAGAGGGGTCTATCGTAAAGTACTTCTTGTCGGTGCCGTCTACACTGTAGGCGACCGTGTCGCCACTTTCTTGGTCGGTGGCCGTGTAGGTGGCCTGATCGCCTGTGGTGTCAGCGTCTCCGTCAAGGTCAGTCACGCTCCCATCTGCGGTCGTGACTTCGGTAACCGTCAGGGTGGTAAGACCCTTAGAGGCCATGTCAAACACCGGCGCCTCGTTCACATCCATGACAGTGATCGTCACGTCCACAGGCTCGCCTGCGCCCGACGGGTCCGTGGCTATCACCGTGACCGTGTACGTGTTGCTGTCGGCGACCGACTCCTCAACCTCGAAGTTCAACGTCCCATTGACCTTCAATTGACCCGACATCCTGTCTATAGAGAACTTCGTAGAGTCGCCGTCCATGCTCGAAGGTGTGGCGGTGCCGTCGGTGTCGGTGGCGGCGTCGTCGTTAACGTGCTCGCCGTCATTGCCCCGATTGCCGTCCTCCAACGCGTAGAGCAGCACGTCGTTGTCGGCGTCAGTGGCCGACACCGGATCCCCTATGTTCGTCCCCTTATCCGCGTTCTCATCTATTGTCCGCGTCACCTGGACTCCGATGGTCGCCTCTTGCCCAGTGACATCGTCCACCTGGTCCAAGTCACCGAACGAGGGCCGCGCGTTGGCCACAGTCCTGGCCTCCACCAAGTTCCCAGACACCACCGACGCCGTCTTGCCCGCGCCGAACATGTCCGTGTAGGTGACCGACGCACGCAGGTAGTAGCCCACGTCCGCCGCAACCGGCGAACGTGTCGCCGACGTGGCTCCAGTGATGTCGGTGAAGCCAGTGGCGCCGTCCATAGACCTTGCCCACTGCCATTGCGGGTTGTCAGTGGTACCGTCTGGGTCAGAAACACTCGCCGTCAAGCCTCTACCAACTTGTGGTTGGGGCTTGTTCAGGCTCGCGCTCCCGTCCTCGTCCTCGTTGGTCACCTCAACGGTAACCTTCTTCGAGCCGCCGGTTGCCTGCACCGTCACTTCGTAGGCGTTGTCTTCATCCGCGTCCGCTGGCGCCTCGAAGTTCGGCGAAGCCTTGAAGCTGAACTCGCCGTCCGCGGATATGTTGAAGTCCCCAGCATCAGCGCCGCTCAACTCCCAAACGATGGCGTCTCCGTCCTGGTCAGTAGCCGAGAAGGTGGCCACGGGAGCCATGCCATCCTCGGCGTAGTCGAAGCTGGCATCTCCGGTTATCTTCGCGTCGTCGTTCTCATCCTTGACAATGATGGTCACGGTTATCATGTCAGTGGCCCCCGACGGGTCGGTGGCCATCACCGTCACCGCGTAACTCGACTTCGTCTCGTAGTCCAGCGCCGCCTTCGTCATCAACTGGCCGTCATCTCTGTCTATGCCGAAGGACGCAGCGTCCGGACCGTTAAGCGTGTGGAGCAGAAGGTCTCCGTCTTTGTCCTCTGCTTCTATCGGGTCACCAAATCCCACTTTCGCCTTTGTGTTCTCAGACACCTCGCGGGTCGTCTCATCGGACTGGTCGCCGTCCGTGTCAGAGTCCTGGTCCGGGAACACCGGAGCAGTGTTGTCGGCCGCACTCCGTTGTACTTTGGCTTCCGTTACCTTAGGCACCGCCTCGCCTACCAGAGTTGGTGCAATGTTGTCCTTGTACATCGCCGTTGCCCGCAGACAGTAGCCCGCGTCATCGGATGTCGGCGTGTAGGTCGATGACGTCGCATCCTCAATGATGTCGTTGTCGTTGAATGTGGCGTCTGCACAAACCTTCACAGGATCAGCAACGGCAGCGTCAGACCTGTGCCACACCCAACTCGTTCCGGTGATGCCGCCGTCCGGGTCACTCGCCTTGGCAGTCACCGAGGTGCCAATCTGCGGCTCCCTCTGCGACAGACTCACCAAACCAGTGTCCTCCGCATCCGTCACGTTGACTGTCACGTCTAGCTTGACATTTATTGCACGGTCGCCAGCGCCAGAAGTGGCCACGATGGTTATCGAGTATGAACTCTGCGCCTCGTAGTTCGGCCTGTGTCCCTCGTCAACTTCCGAAGTGTCGGCGTCGTCTTCCCTGAAGCTCAACTCACCGTTAGAGGGGTCTATCGTAAAGTACTTCTTGTCGGTGCCGTCTACACTGTAGGCGACCGTGTCGCCACTTTCTTGGTCGGTGGCCGTGTAGGTGGCCTGATCGCCTGTGGTGTCAGCGTCTCCGTCAAGGTCAGTCACGCTCCCATCTGCGGTCGTGACTTCGGTAACCGTCAGGGTGGTAAGACCCTTAGAGGCCATGTCAAACACCGGCGCCTCGTTCACATCCATGACAGTGATCGTCACGTCCACAGGCTCGCCTGCGCCCGACGGGTCCGTGGCTATCACCGTGACCGTGTACGTGTTGCTGTCGGCGACCGACTCCTCAACCTCGAAGTTCAACGTCCCATTGACCTTCAATTGACCCGACATCCTGTCTATAGAGAACTTCGTAGAGTCGCCGTCCATGCTCGAAGGTGTGGCGGTGCCGTCGGTGTCGGTGGCGGCGTCGTCGTTAACGTGCTCGCCGTCATTGCCCCGATTGCCGTCCTCCAACGCGTAGAGCAGCACGTCGTTGTCGGCGTCAGTGGCCGACACCGGATCCCCTATGCTCGTCCCCTTATCCGCGTTCTCATCTATTGTCCGCGTCACCTGGACTCCGATGGTCGCCTCTTGCCCAGTGACATCGTCCACCTGGTCCAAGTCACCGAACGAGGGCCGCGCGTTGGCCACAGTCCTGGCCTCCACCAAGTTCCCAGACACCACCGACGCCGTCTTGCCCGCGCCGAACATGTCCGTGTAGGTGACCGACGCACGCAGGTAGTAGCCCACGTCCGCCGCAACCGGCGAACGTGTCGCCGACGTGGCTCCAGTGATGTCGGTGAAGCCAGTGGCGCCGTCCATAGACCTTGCCCACTGCCAGTCTTGGTCGTCAGCGTCACCATCCGGGTCATTGACGCTGGCCATCAGACTCCTGCTGGCCTGCGGCTGAGGCTTGTTCAAGCTCGCCGTTCCCTGCTCGTCCACGTTGGTGACCGTCACGACCACGTCGTGCGTGCCGCCAGCGGCCTCCACCGTCACGTTGTAGACGTTGTCTTCATCCGAGTCCACTGGCGCCTCGAAGTTTGGCGAAGCCTTGAAGTTGAGTTCGCCGCCCGCGGATATGTTGAAGTCTCCGGCATCAGCGCCGCTCAACTCCCAAACGATGGCATCCCCGTCCGCGTCGGTCGCGGCGTAGGTCTCCACGGGGCCGATGCCGGTCTCGGGGTACTCTATCGGCGCGTCCTGCGCCGACAAGGTGGAGGCCAGTAATAGAGTCGCCAGCAGAACGCCGACGAGGGCAACCACCTTCAATATTGCTCTGTTAGACAGTCGGTTCAACATGCAATTCCTCACTCACGCCAATCTCGGTTTGCACGACTCTGCACACGACTCACATAGCCGTCCACAGTTTTTTACCGTCAAGAGAGTAGCATTAGAAAACGCTAGTGTCAATGCGTTTAATACAACCAATTTCCGCTAGTTTCTGGAAAATAGGCTAGTTTGCCCTAGCTGGGCCGTTCACGCCCGTGCATTGTAACAGGTTTGTAACAGCTTGGGGCTGTTTACCCTGGTTTCCGGCCCCCGCCGGAATGACGGGGGCAGGGGCGCCCACAAGGGTGTGCCCCTACATGGGCGCCTTACATGCAACGCAGGGGCGCCCTATATATATCGTAGGGGCGCCCTATATATAACGTAGGGGCGACCGGCCGGTCGCCCCTACGACCCATACAGCCGGGGCGCACCCCCCTTCTGTCATTCTGAACGGAGCGGAGCGCAGTGAAGAATCTAAAGTCCATGTTCACATCCACCGCCCGCCGAGAAGCCCAGCGCCCACGACCCATAGACCTGTACACGAGAGGCGCCGCCGTTGCTCAGAACGTCGTTAGATTCCTCGCTAGGCTCGGAATGACGGAGAGGGGGCGCCCAGGGGCCAGGGCCAGGGGCAACATGGGCGCCTTATATAACATGGGCGCCTTATATATAACGTAGGGGCGACCGGCCGGTCGCCCCTACCCAATATATCGTAGGGGCCACGGGCAACCACAAGGGTTTGCCCCTACATGGGCGCCCGGGGTGGTATCATGGCGCCCTATATATATAACGTAGTGGGCGCCCAGGGAGGCAGCCGTGAACCAATCCCGCAATTCGGGTCCGCCGGTGGGCGAGACCGTCGTCGAGTTTCTCCGGCGGGCCGTGGAGAGGCACGGGGCGCGGGACGCCCTGCTGCTGAAGCCGGCGTTCCGGTACCGGCGCTGGTCCTACGCGCGGCTGTGGGAGGAGTCGGGCCGGGCGGCGGCGCTTCTCCAGAGCCGCGGCCTGAAGAAGGGGGACCGGGTCATCCTCTGGGGTCCCAACTCGCCGCACTGGGTCATCATCTTCTTCGGATGCGTGCGGGCGGGAGTCGTGGCCGTGCCCCTGGACCTGCGCAGCGAGCCGGACTACGTGGAGCGGGTCGTGTCCCGGACGGAGCCGTCGCTGGCCTTCACGTCCGCGTTCACGCCGAGGGGCGGCGTGGAGCTGGGCGTCCCCGAGATAAGCTTCGAGGAGCTGGAGGCGTCCATCCGCGACCTGCCCCAGCCGGAGCCGGTGGACGTCGGCCCCGACGACCTGGTGGAGATAATGTTCACGTCGGGCACAACGGGCGACCCCAAGGGGGTGATGATAACCCACCGCAACCTGACGGCCAACGTCGAGGGGATCTCCGCGTACATCGGCGTCAAGCCCTCCAGCCGCCTGCTGTCCATCCTGCCCCTGAGCCACATGTACGAGCAGATGGGCGGGCTGCTCACTGCGCTGTACCACGGAGCCAGCGTCACGTATCCCACCAGCCGCCGCCCGACGGTGCTGGCCCAGACGATGCGGGAACGCAGGATAACCGTCATGCTCCTCGTCCCCCAGGGCCTGGAGCTCCTGATGAACGGCATCGAGCGGGAGGTGAAGCGGCAGGGCAAGGAAGCCCTCTGGAACAAGCTCCACAAGATTGCCGAGAAGACGCCCTTTCCCCTGAGGCGCCATCTTTTCGGGCGTGTCCACCGGCAGTTCGGCGGGAAGCTGGACTTCATCGTGTCGGGCGGAGCGGCGCTGGACCAGGACCTGGGCCGGAAGTGGGAGGCGCTGGGCGTGAAGATAGTCCAGGGCTACGGCGCCACCGAAGCGTCGCCGGTCATAAGCAACCACTCGCTGAAGGAAAGGCGCCTCGACTCCGCCGGACGCCCGCTGCCCAACGTGGAGGTGAAGATAAGCGGCGACGGCGAAATCCTGGCCCGGGGCGACAACGTCACGCCGGGCTACTGGAATGCGCCGGAGGCCACAGCCGCCGCCTTCGAGGGCGACTGGTACAAGACGGGAGACCTGGGGTTCCTGGACGCCGAGGGTTTCCTGCACATCCAGGGCCGCAAGAAGGACATGATAGCCCTCCCCAGCGGCCAGAACGTCTTCCCGGAGGACGTGGAGGCCGCGCTCACCAAGCACCCCAACGTCACGGACGCCACGGTGGTGGGCCTGGAGCGGGGTTCGTCCATCGAGGTCCACGCCGCCCTGATTCTGGACGACGCGGACGCAGCCCAGGAGGTCGTTTCGTGGACCAACGGCCGGCTGGCCGAGCAGCAGCGCATCCGGGGCTTCACCGTGTGGCCCGACGAGGACTTCCCCCGCACCCACACCCTCAAGGTCAAGAAGAACGTCGTCATGGACACGATTCTCGGCAGGATGCGGCAGGACGCCCCGGCTGCGGCGTCCTCCGGCCGCAGCCCGGCGGGCGAGGCCAGGAGCCTGCTCCACGTCATCGCCGACGTGAGCAAGCGGGCCGTGGAGGAGCTGCACGACGACCTGACCCTCGGCGACGACCTGAAGCTCGACTCCCTGGGCCGCATAGAGCTTCTGTCGGCCATAGAAGCGGAGCTGGAAATCTACCTGGACGAAAGCCAACTGAGCGCCGGAACGACGGTCCGGGAGCTGTCGGACCTTGTGGACGAGGGTTCGCGGAACCCGGTGCGGATGAGCTTCCCGGGCTGGGGCATGCAGTGGTGGTGCCGGATGCTGCGGGGGTTCCTCCAGCGCACGGTAGTCTTCCCGCTGGTCAGCCTCCCCTACGGCCTGAAGGTGGAGGGCCGCGAGCGCCTGGAGGGCATGACGGGCCCCGTGCTCTTCGCCTCCAACCACAACCTGGGCCTGGACAACCCGCTGATAATCAAGGCCGTCCCGCTGAAGTGGCGCCGCCGCATGGCCGTCGCCGGGGCCGCAAACCTGTGGCGGAACCCGGTGTGGTGGATTGTGAACCCGCTGCTGGGCAATGCCTTTCCCCTGGCCACCGAGGGCGCCGTCCGCCCCAGCCTGGAGAACATGGGCAAGATCATGGACAACGGCTGGTCGGTCCTGATTTATCCCGAGGGCGAGCTCACCGTCGGAGGGCCGATCAAGCCCTTCATGAAGGGCGCGGGCCTAGTGGCCGTGGAGGGGCAGATTCCCGTGGTGCCCCTGCGCCTGCACATCCACGACCTGGGGTCCCCGGCGCGCTTCCCCATATTCCGGCGCGGGAGCGTCGAGGTCCGCCTGGGAGAGCCGTTGCGCTTCTCGCCGGGAACGGACTACGAGGACGCAACGTCGGCCATCGAGAACGCGGTCAAGTCCCTGTGAAGGGCGCCGCCGATCGGCCAAAACCGATCGCCAAACCGATAGGCGCCGCATAAATCCGCACCTTATAATTAACCGTAGGATTATATTAAGGGGCCTGTAGGCTCCTCCCGCTTGAAAACCCGGCCCGGCGTCAAGTTTACCGACGAGGACTACCAGGAGGCATTCAGTTGGCGTTCACTCTCCCCATTATTCGTAGACTTGCAGGACTCGCGCCCCGCGCAGTATTGATAGGGCTGCTGTGCTTGACAGCAGCCGCCCTGCTGGCTGCCTGCGGCGGAGAGGACCCCACAGCCACCACGCCCCCCACCTCCACGCCTGCGCCGACGGCGACGCCCATTCCTACAGTCCCTCCGCCTACGCCTACGCCCGTTCCCGCAACTTCTACGCCGGAGCCGACCGCCGCGCCCCCTGCCGGGGATTTCAACATCGAATTGACCGCCGACACCCGTTGGCAGGACCTGTTCGACGCATTCACCGAATCGGAGCAGGCTTGCATCCGCGCCGAGTTGGGCGATGCCGTGCTCGCAACAGTGTTGCCGCAGCTCGCCATGTCCGACGGCGACGCGGAGCTGTGGGCTCCGTTGATATTCGGCTGCCTGTCCAAGGAAACAGCCTCCACACTGTTCCTCTCATCGTTCCAAGGACAGATGGGTGAATTGAGCGAGGAGGCGGAAAAGTGCCTGCGGGGCCTGTTGGCCGAGGTCGACATAGCCGGCATAATCGCCGGCTCTATGCCGGACGCCAAGCCTGCCGACGCCCAGGCGATCCAGATGTTCACCATCGGCCTCCTGACTTGTGCTCCCGAGCTGATGATGGGCGGCGGCCCCCCGGATTCCATGCAGACCGACGTGTCTCCGCTCTGGAGCCATCCCACGGGAGGGTTCGTCGTCAACTCGCCCACCGTCGCCGACGGCGTGGTGTACGCCGGCTCCGACGACAACAACGTGTACGCCCTGGACGCATCTACAGGAGCGGAGCTGTGGAGCTTTGGGACGGGCGACGTCATACGGTCGTCGCCGACCGTGAACGGCGGTGTGGTGTACGTCGGTTCCAACGACAACCACGTGTACGCTCTGGACGCCTCCACAGGAGCGGAGCTATGGAGCCTCGACACGGGCGATTGGGTGCAATACTCCCCCGTCGTAAGCGGCGGAGTCGTCTACGTCACAGCACTGGCCGACGGGGACCAAAAGCTCCACGCCCTCGACGCCATGTCCGGGGAGCGCCTGTGGGTTTCGGAAAATCCTTACCCTTACATTGACGAGTTCTCTCTGGCGGTTGTCGGCGGCAAGGTCTACATGCCGGGCGAATCCGGCGAATTCCACGCCCTGGACGCTGGAACCGGAGAGACTGTCTGGAGCTTCAAAGCCGGCAACGGAGCGGGGTCCCCGCCCACAGTCGTCGGAGGAGTTGCATACCTGACGGCCGTCAACACCGCCCACGCTCGCGATGAGGCGACCGGTGCGGTGATATGGAGCTACGGAACGGAGATGTTCCCTGCCAGGGACTTCCCAGCAGTCATCTCAGACGGCGTCTACTACTTTTCACCTGACAACTTCCTTTACGCCCTCGACGCGGCAACAGGCGAACCGCTCTGGTCTTACGAGGCAAGCGAGTTTATCAACACAAAGCCCGTAGCCGCTCAAGGCATGGTGTACACGGCGTCGGAAGACGGCCGGTTCTACACGCTGGACGCCGCCACAGGCGGGCTCGTTTGGAGTCGTGAGCCAATGGGTTCGGACCTCGCGTCGCCCACGGTGGTGGACGGTGTGCTCTACGCCGAGTCCAGCGACGGCAACCTGCGGGCTCTGAACGCGGCGACAGGGGAAGAACTCTGGGTTTTCCAGAAGGGCTACTTCGATGGCGTCCCGTCCTACACCGTCGCCGGCGGCGTGGTGTACGTGGGTTCCCTGGACGGCGGCGTGTATGCCTTCGCCGCTCCCGCGGGCGGATAGCAGGGCCCTCGGTTGCGGGTTGGCTCTTGCCGGTTGGCCGATAACGAAACGCTGCACAGCCGGGTTCCCGCCACGGCACGTACACGCGAGACCGAGAGCCGGCAATTCGTCTTGACCCTCTGCTGAGACCTGCGCCCGATACGCCTCTGTTGCGACTCTAAGCGCGACGGGCAGCACGCTCGTCCCTTGCCAGGGGTCCGTGGACGCGTCCCCAAAGCCTGCGGCCGCCAAACTGTTCAAATGGGTCCCAAAGCAGACCGGACAATATGTTAACTGATATAATGGGCTGGCGTGCTCTTGAAGAGGCATGTCATGGCGCTGGCGGCGGGTTTTAAATCATGTTTCCCCTGCCGGCATAGGGCCCGCGGGACCCACTAAGACCGTTTAGGAGGCGGACCGATGGCAGTGACAATCGAACGGCAGGACAGCGCTTTAGTCGCCGTAGCCAGTGGCCGCGTCGACAGCGCCAACGCAAGCCAGTTCCAGGAGGAGATGGCGGCGGTGAACGATGGAAGCGGTTCCTCTGTGATATTGGACCTCGGAGGGCTTTCGTACATCAGCAGCGCGGGCCTCCGAGTAATTCTCATGGTAGCGAAGACCCTGCGATCAACAAACACGAGCTTCGTGGTCTGCTCACCCTCAGACCCCATCCGGGAGATATTCGAGATTAGCGGTTTCTCCCAGATCATTCCAATCCACGGCTCTCGGGACGAAGCGCTCGCTGTTGTCAGCAACTGAAAGAGGAGCGCCCTCGTTGGAACAGCAGTTCAAGATATTAGTGGTCGACGACGAGCCGGACATAGAACCCCTGGTCCTACAACGGATGCGGCGCGCCATACGGGCCGGCCGTTACCAGTTTGTATTCGCCCACGACGGGGTGGACGCTCTCGAGAAGCTCAACCAAGACAAAGGCATCGACATGGTCCTTTCGGACATTAACATGCCAAAGATGGACGGCCTGGCTCTGCTGGAGCAGATTCCCAAGGTGGACCCCAACCTCCGGTGTGTGATCATTTCCGCCTAC
Source organism: Dehalococcoidia bacterium (assembly GCA_965237875.1). GTDB lineage: Bacteria > Chloroflexota > Dehalococcoidia > Lucifugimonadales > JAGWBF01 > DAOUJI01. Next base: position 479,360 of record CBDEGP010000001.1, on the reverse strand, counting down.
GGAGACATGAAGAACATTCGGACTGCGATGAACCTCGGCGCCTTCGACTTCGTAACCAAACCCGTCGACTTCGAGGACTTGGAGGTCACCATCGAGCGAACGCTGAGTCACCTGATGGAGTGGCGCGAGGCCCTGGCCTCTCGCGACAAGCTGGTGGCGCTGCAGAACGAGCTCGACATCGCCAGCAAAATGCAGCAGTCGATTCTTCCCGCTCGATTCCCCGAAGGCCCCGGCTATCAGCTGCATGGCAGCATGGAGCCCGCCCGCACCGTCGGCGGCGATTTCTTCGATGTCGTGCGCTTGGACAACGACAGGATCGGGCTGGCAATAGCTGACGTCTCGGACAAGGGGGTGCCCGCAGCCCTCTTCATGATGTCCAGCCGGACGCTGCTGAAGGGCGCCGCCATAGGCCAGTACGAACCCGGCGCGGTGTTGCACGAGGTAAACAACCTTCTCTATCAAGACAATGAAGCCCTTATGTTCGTGACCATCCTGTACGCCGTATATAATCCGGCGACGGGAGAGCTGAGCTATGCCAACGGCGGACACAACCCGCCCCTAATCGTCCACCCCGACGGAAGCTCAACCGTCGTTCCGTCGACCGGCGGGGTCGCCCTTGGAGTGATGCCGGGAATCCATTATCGACAGAATATCGTGACGTGCACTCCCGGCGACACCTTTGTTTGCTATACGGACGGAGTCACGGAGGCGATGAACGCACAGGGTGAAGAGTTCGGACTTGAGCGCCTGCGCCAGGTCTTCCTGGAGTCCCCCCCTGGAGATTCCGAGACAACCACTCACGCAGTTTTCGAGGCGGTGAACGCCTTCGCAGGCGCCACCCCTCAATCCGACGACATCACCTGTCTGGCGCTGCGTCACATCGGAGCGGGTCCTTGAGCGCCCAGGTCTCCCTGAAGATTAGGCCCAGCCTCGACGAATTGAAACAAGTCGCCGCCGCCGTCGAGGAGATGGCGCTGCGAGAGAACTGGCCTTCAGACCTGGCGTTTAAGGTCAACCTTGTCCTCGACGAGCTAGGGGTCAACATCGTGAATTACGGAGGCGAGGTTAGCGTGATAGAGGTCTCTCTGTCCTCAGAAGAGGAAACTGTCACCATCGAGGTCATCGACGACGGCCGGCCTTTCGATCCGCTCAACGACGCTGACGAGCCTGATCTCCTGTCTCCACTGGAGGAACGCCCCATCGGCGGGCTCGGCCTGTACCTCGTGCGCAGCATGATGGACGAGTTGCACTACCGGCGGGAGCAGGGCAGGAACCACGTGGCCCTGGCAAAACGAAGGGCTGAATGACGCGAAAACCCCGCCGGTCGGCAGCGCTGCTGTTAAAGATCGGGGGCGCCATTGTCCTCGCCGTCGTTGGGGGACTGACCGGATGCAATCAGGGCGATCAGACCCCCACTCCCCAGCTCCCCACTCCCACCGCGGCCGCATCCTTGCCCGAGGCGGAACCGGGCGTCTCCGATGACCGGGTCCTCTTCGGGCAGTCCGCCGCGTTCAGCGGTCCGGCCCAGCAACTGGGGTCCGACATGAGACTGGGAATAGAGGCGGCCTTTCATGAAGCAAACCGGCGCGGGGGCGTCCACGGCCGGCGCCTCGACCTGATTTCCTTGGACGACGCCTATGAACCCGAACTGGCCATCGCCAACACCGCCCGCCTGATAGAAGAGGAATCGGTGTTCGCGTTGATAGGGGCCGTGGGGACCCCGACCTCCCGCTCGGCCACCCCCATCGCCGCCGAGGCGGGCGTGCCCTACATTGCTCCGTTCACCGGCGCGGCCTTCCTGCGGGACGAGGAGAATTGGGACAACATCGTCAACCTGCGCGCTTCCTACTACGACGAGACCGAAGCGATGGTCGCCCAGTTGACCGGGGACCTGAAACTGGACCGCATCGCAGTGATGTACCAGGACGATTCCTTCGGACGGGCGGGCTACCGGGGCGTTCGGCTGGCCCTGGAACGCCGCGGCATGGAGCCAGCGGCCGTTGGGTTGTACGCGCGCAACACCACGTCGGTCAAGACCGGGGTGCTCGATCTTCTCAAAGGAGCGCCGCAAGCGGTGATACTGATCGGGGCCTACGAGCCGGTGGCGCACTCCATCGCCTGGGCCAAACGGCTGGGCATGGACCCGGTGTTCATGACCGTTTCCTTCGTAGGCAGCAACGCGCTGGCCGAGGAACTCGGGTCTGCGGGAGAAGGCGTCTTCGTGACCCAGGTGGTGCCCTTCCCAACCGACGACTCACTGCCCATCATTGCCAACTACCTGGATGCGCTTTCGGCCTATGCCCCCGATGCAGTCCCCGGCTTCGTGTCGCTGGAAGGCTATCTGGCCGGGCGGCTGGCCGTGGCCGGCCTCGAAATCTGCGGACGTGAAACAACGCGTAAGTGTTTTCTCGACGGTCTGCTCGGCGCTGAGGTCATTGACCTCGATGGATTTCAACTGCAATACGGAGGGGAGGACAACCAGGGTTCCGACGCGGTGTTCCTGACCGTCATCGGACAAGACGGCGCCTATAGTCTGACGACCCTCTCCGGGACCCTGCGGCCATGAACGAGCGTCTGAAACGCCTTCTCAACCTCCGGTATCGCATCTCCACCCAGCTGTACATCGCGTTGGGCGGAGGGGTCCTCCTCACCATAGCCGCCAGTCTTGTCGGATGGTTCTCGTTCGACAGCGTGGGCGACGCACAGGGCCGGGTGAACGAGGAGAGCGTGCCATCGATGGCGGCGGCGTTCGGGGTGGCGCGCTATGGCGGAATCCTGGCGGCGGCGGCGCCAAGCCTGACCGCGTCTGAGACCCGCGACGAATTCTCCCAAGTCTCTTCCGGCATCGCCGAGGCGCACAGGGGATTCGAAGAAGAGCTGGCCCGTCTGGAAGGAGGCGGGGATGACGAACGGTTCGAGCGCATCCGTTCCGGCGCCGATTTGTTGGTTCAGAACATCCAATCGGTGGAGGGCAGTACGCTGGAGCGTTTCGAGCTTTCCGAGCGCACCCACGCCGTGAGCCTGGAACTTTCCGGAGACAAGGACCAACCCGGTCTTAGGGCTAAACTGGAATCGACTATAAACCCGGCCATTGACGATCAGTTCTTCTATACGATGACCGGCTACCGAAAACCGGAAACGCCTTTGGCGGCCAGCGATGTCGATTCTCTTCTACCTGAGCCGCGCGACGTCCATTTCTCGGAGGAGCAGATAGCCCACTTCCGTTACCTGGCCGAGCTCCAAGCCCACGCCAACATAGCGACGCAATTGCTGGCCAGCGCGTTCACCCTGTCCGATCCTGCCACGGTCGAGCCTCTGCGGGAGCGGTTCGAGTCCTCCGCGGGCCATATAGAAAGGAATCTGGAATCCCTGAAGGACTCCCCGCTGCACGCAGAGCTTGCCCCCCTCTTTGGGCGGTTGCTGGAGCTGGGGTTGTATGATCAGAGCGCCTTCGACTTAAGCTTTCGAGTGTTGACTCTCTCCGAGCTTCAGGCGGACTTGCTGGCTGACAACCGCGGCATCGCAGTTGACCTGGTCGAACAGGTGGATGGACTGGTGGCCGAGGCCCAATTGAACGCACAAGAGGCCACCACGGCTTCCGAACAAGCGGTCCTGACGGGCCGTACTCTGTTGTTGGCCATCAGCGGCATCAGCATCGGCGGAGCGTTGCTCATCGCCTGGCTGTTCGTGGGCCGGGTGTTGCTGCGGCGTCTGGAAATGCTGTCCGGTTGGATGCGGCGCATGGCCGGGGGCGACCTGGAAACCCGGGTCGAGATTCCAGGACGGGACGAGGTAGCCGACATGGCCGCCGCTCTCGAAGTGTTCCGCCGCCATGCCTTGGAGGTCCAACGTCTGAACCTGGTGGAGAAGCTGGCGGAGGAGTTGCGGGGCAAGAACGACGAGCTTGAGGGCGTGTTGGCCGAGCTGCGCACGGCCCAAGACCAGATCGTCATGCGCGAGAAATTAGCGGCTTTGGGTGAGCTTACGGCGGGCGTGGCCCATGAAATTCGGAACCCGCTGAACTTCGTGAAGAACTTCTCGCAGGTTTCCGGGGAGCTGCTGGTTGAGTTGCAGGAGACCCTGGACGAAAGCGAAGATGAGTTGACCCAGGAGCGCCGCAGCCTCATCAAGGAAATCTCTCAAGACCTGAGCGGCAACCTGGAGCGCATACAGTCCCACGGCGACCGCGCCAACCGAATCGTGCACGACATGCTTTCCATGAGCCGGGGTCCCGGGGCGCCTCAACCCGCTGACATCAACCAGCTTGTGGAAGAACACGCGCGTCTGGCTTACCACAGCACACGGGCCATGGACTCGGAGTTCCAACTCGATATACAGTTGGACTTGGACCCGGAGATGGGCGATCTGGAGGTGATCCCGCAGGACCTTGGCCGTGTATTCCTGAATATGGTGAGCAACGCCTGCTACGCCACCGACGAGAAACGGCGCGCAGCCTTAGAAAACGGGGAGTCCGGCGGATACATGCCGACATTATGGTTGACCACCCGACGCACCGAGGAGCGGGCCGAAGTCGGCATCCGGGACAACGGGTCCGGAATGCCCCCCGAGGTCATTGAAAAGATCTTCAATCCGTTCTTTACGACCAAACCCACTGACAAGGGCACAGGCCTGGGGCTGTCGCTATGCAATGACATCGTGCGCCAGCACGGCGGTTCCATCCGGGTGGAGTCGGAGCCCGGCGAATTCACCCAGATGACCGTAGAGCTGCCCTTGACCGGCATGTTGGTCGCCGCCGGGGATGAGACCGATTCTCCGGAAGGCCAGACCCAGTAGACTTCTCTAGGCCGACAAATGACGCTATACCGGGACACACCTATTTCACCGATGAATATGAGAGCATATAAATTCACACTCCAGTGGGTCCTTGCCATTCTTCTGGTTTCGTCCCTGCTCATGATGGTCGCCTGCTCCGACGAGACCGAGCCCGGACCCGCCGGCGAGACCACGATAGTCGACCAGCTCAGGAAGAACGCGGAGGAGTTCGAGTACACCCTTGGAAAACAGGGCGGGAGCCTGACGTTCACCACCATTTCCGAGCCGCTTACCCTGAATCTTGCCATTGCCAACGACGCCTCGTCGTCGGGCGTCTTGGGGCATCTCTTCGAGGGCCTGACCGAGACCTCGTGGCTGACCGACGAGGTGAAACCGGCTCTTGGGGAGTCCTGGGAGGGTTCGGATGACGGCCTGACGTGGACATTCCACATTCGGAGGGACGTAACCTGGCACGACGGGCAGCCCTTCACCGCCCACGACGTGGACTTCACCTTCAACCGGATTATCTACAACGACGACATCCCCGCCAGCAGCCGCTCGACATTCAACTTCCGGTTCCCCGACGAGGAGAGCGGCGGGTGGAAGGAAGCGAAGATGACCGTCAGGGCGCTGGACGACTACACCGTCGAATGCGTCCTCCCCGTGTCATTCGCCCCGTTCCTCCGCTCCATGGGCACAGCGATATATCCGAGGCATATCCTCGAGAAGCGCGTGGACGACGGCTCCTTCACCTCGACGTGGGACATCGATGCAGACCCGGCCGAGGTGATAGGCACAGGACCGTTCACCATCGAACGCTACGAACCCGGGGCCCGCGTGGTCATGCGGCGCAACCCGAACTACTGGCTCAAGGACGAAGCGGGAAACAGCCTGCCGTACCTAGACCAAGTCGTCCACGTCATCGTTCCCGACCTGGAGACCGAGCTTGCCAAGTTCCTGGCGGGTGAATCGGACGCCCACGGGGTCCTGGGAGAAGAGTTCGCAGAGCTCGAACCGCTCCAGGAAGAAGGGAACTTCGCTATATACAAGCGGGGCCCCGCTTTCGGGACGACGTTCCTGGGATTCAACATGAATCCCGGCAAGAACCCGGACACCGGTGAACTCTATCTAGCGCCCGAGAAGCTGGAGTGGTTCCGCAGCAAGGAGTTCCGACAGGCCGTCGCGCACAGCGTCGACAAGGACACGATCATAAGCGACGTGCAGCATGGCCTCGGCTATCCCCAATCGGCCTCCATAAGTCCGGCCGCGGGCGACTTCCACAACCCGGACGTGCGCAGATACGAATACGACTTGGAGAAGGCCAACGAAATCCTGGACGGCATCGGATGGACTGACACCGACGGGGACGGGATACGAGAAGACAGCCAGGGCGCCGCCATAGAGTTCTCGCTGGTGACCAACACGGGCAACAGCGTGCGCGAAAAGGTCGGCACGATAGTCAGCCAGGGCATGGAGAAGATCGGCCTCAAGGTGGACTATAAGCTGGTTGAGTTCGGCGACCTCGTCTCGCAGCTGACCGACTCCTACGACTGGGAGGCTATGATCATCGGATTCACCGGCGGAACGGACCCTTACGGCGGCATCAATCTCTGGCACAGCAGCGAGGACCTGCACCTGTGGAACCCCAACCAGCCGCAGCCGGCGACGGAATGGGAAGCCGAAATAGACGAGCTGTACGTCACGGGCAGCCAGGAACTGGACCGCAGCAGGCGGGTGGGTCACTATCGCCGCGCCCAGGAGGTCGCCGCCGAGAACGTCCCTGTCATCTACACGACGCTCTCCGAACGGCTGAGCGCGGTCCGAAACGTCTTCGGCAATCTCACGCCCACCCTGTATGCCGTCTGGGACACCCGCTACCTGTACCGCACGGACCTTTAGGGCGGCAAGCAGCAATTCGGCGAGGTTGAATAGCCTGTCCTCCGACTGCGCTTCGTTCAGGACGAAACAACGTCGGCTAAAAAGACGTGGACTATTCGTTGCATAATTCCGCGTTGCGGTGATAGATTCATCTTAATCAACCAGAACCGCTGCAACCCACACCAAGCTTGTACAACTACGGACTGATAGGCAACATGTCCTCGGCGGCGCTTGTCGGGACCGACGGCTCCGTTGATTGGTGTTGCTTTCCGCGCTTCGACTCCCCCAGCGTCTTTGCCGCCATTCTCGACACGGAGGTCGGGGGACGCTTCAGCATTAGTCCCACCGCCGCCATCATCGAAACCCGGCAAGAGTACGTAGTCGACACCAACGTCCTCGAGACCACTTTCCGAACAAGCTCCGGAACAGTCTCCGTCACCGACTTCATGCCCGCCCCCGACGACCACGACGACAACCCGGAAACGCCTCCCGAAGCTCCCCACGAAATCCACCGCATAGTTTCCTGCCTCGCAGGAGAGGTCGAGATGCGCTGCGATTTCCAACCCAGACACGACTACGCCCGCACCATCCCCAGCTTTCGCCTGCTGCGCAGCGATTCCGCCGGGGCTGCACTTCAAGCCCGGGGAGGCCGCCAGACCCTCACCCTGCTGGCCAGCATACCCCTGCCCTTTGACGAGCGGGGCGTCGTGTGCGATTTCACCCTCACCGAAGGACAAACAGCCACCTTCGTGCTGTCCTACGGCCACGGCCGCCCGGCCAGCCTCGAACGGCGGCGCACCGCCGAGAAGCTGGACCACACGCAGCGCTACTGGCGGGCGTTGGTGGCCAGAATGAACTATCAAGGACTGTGGCGAGACTCCGTTGTACGCTCCTTCCTGGCGCTTCACCTTATGATGTACCAGCGCACCGGAGCCATCGTCGCGTCGCCCACGACCAGCCTGCCGGAGACTGTCGGCGGCTCGCGCAACTGGGACTACCGCTTCTCCTGGCTGCGCGACACAGCCTTCACCGTGGATATTCTCTATCGTTTGGGAGACGCCTACGGGGCCGACCGCTACATCCACTGGCTCTTGGAACAGTGCCAGCTAGGCCGGCGGAAAACTCGCATCGTTTACGGCATCAGCCCCAATTCATCGCTCCAGGAACATACGCTCGACCATCTGAACGGGTATGAGGACTCCCGTCCCGTCCGTATCGGAAACGCTGCGGCCGAGCATCTTCAACTGGACGTTTTCGGGGAAGTCATCCTCTCCATCCATTCCCTGCTGACGCTTCACGGAGAGATACCGGCGGAAGCCTGGGAGCTGGTCAACTCTCTGGCGGAAACCGTTATGGGCAATTGGCGGCGAAAAGACCGGGGCGTGTGGGAAGTGCGCGGCGACCAGCAGCACTTCGTGTATTCCAAGGTGATGTGTTGGGCCGCTCTCGACTATGCCGCCTACATTGCCGCCGCCAGGGGGCGTCGACGATTGTACAGGCGCTGGTCTCTGGCCGCCGACGGCATCAAGTCCGAAATTCTGGACTCGGGATGGAGTCCCGCTAAGCAGGCATTCCGGCAGCGATACGGCAACGAAGCCCTGGACGCCTCCAACCTGGCAATACCTTTCTTGGGACTGGTCCCGCGCGACGACCCACGCGTTCGACAAAACGTGGACGCCATCGAACGCGAACTGACCGACGGCCCCCTCGTCTGGCGCTACTTGCCGGAAGAAACGGACGACGGTCTGGAAGGCCAGCGGGAAGGCGCCTTCACTCTGCTGAGTTTCTGGCTGATTGGAAACCTTATCTACACAGGGCAGACCGACCGGGCTTTAGATTACTTCCACGACATGATCACCAACCGCGCCAACCACCTGGGCCTCTTCGCCGAAATGTTCGACCCTGCCGCCAACCGGCAGCTGGGCAACTTTCCCCAAGCCTACTCGCACACCGGCCTGATTCACACCGCCCTGAATCTCTCCGGCTTCATCGCCGATACTCCCACAAGGCTCGAACGCCGCTCAGAGTAGCTGCCCGCCCTCGGAGCGGCACGGCCCCAGCCGATGGTTGAAGAATGTCTCATGCGTGAGATTCGCTCCACCGGCTCAAAGAACTCGTCAAAGTCAACCACGTAGAATAAAGGACCTCGTGCATGGAGGTGAGCAATGGGTAGACTCGACGGCCAAGCGGCCATCGTCACAGGCGGCGCACAGGGCATCGGCGGCAGTACGGCGCGGAGGCTGGCGGAAGAGGGAGCCAATGTGCTGATTGCGGATATAGACGCGGCCACTGCGGAGGTCAACGTAAAGGCCATCCGCGGGAAAGGGGGCACAGCCGAGAGCTTAAGGGCCGACTCCGGCAGCCATGACGACATCAGGGCTATGATCGAGAGGGCCTCACAGCTGTGGGGCAGGCTGGACATCCTGGTCAACAACGCCTACAGCCCCGCTCACGGCGGCGGTGAGGGCGGAGCGCTGGAAGTAACGGAAGAGGCGTGGGACGCCGGAATGGCCTTGCTGGTGAAGTCCATATTCCTGTCCGTCAAGTACGCCGTGCCTGAGATGCGGAAGACAGGCGCCGGCAGCATCGTCAACATCTCGTCGGTGCATGGCCTGCTGACAGCCCCAGGAAAGCTCGTCTACGAGGCGGGCAAGTCAGCGGTAATCGGCGTGACGCGGCAGATGGCCACCGACTTCGGACCTATGGGCATCAGGGTCAACGCCATTTGCCCCGGACATATCGTCACAGAGCGCATCCGGGCAGACTGGAACGACAATCCGTCAGGGGAGCGCTTCTTCGAGGACCAGTATCCGTTGAGAAAGTTAGGGAAGCCGGAGGACGTCGCCAATGCCGTTGTATTTCTGTGTTCCGACGAGGCCTCGTTCATCACCGGCCATTCACTGGTGGTGGACGGCGGGCTGACCGTGCAGTTACAGGAGGATTTCGGCGTCCGGCAGGCCAACTACATCCGGGAAAACTCGGACACTCGGCTGCCATACTAGGTCCCGCAGGTCTCGCTCCGTCGTTATGTAAGCAAACCTCGCCCCGCCATCCCAGCCCGCTCAATCAGCCGGCAAAGTAGAGGATGATGACGGCCAGCGCCTCGTCTCTGCTGATGGCGCCGTCGAAGTGGTCCACCACCGCCGTGACGGCTTCATCTCTGTTTATGGTCCCGTCGTCGTCTACGTCGTATCGACCGGCCAAGTCCTCGTAGGTCACCTTGACGGTGTAGGTGTTGGCCGCCGCACCGTCCTGCGACGTTACTTCGACCTCGACGATGGTGACACCGGGACCGAGCTCGATCTGATGGCCTTGCAAAGCGGCGTCGGCGTCGCCCATTTCATTTCCGTTTTCGTCCAGGAACCGGACATCAGCGTCTCCGTCAATGGCGGCGGTCACCGTGACAGACGACAGGCCCGTCGTCGTCGTGTATTCGGTGTGACTCGGGTCGAATTCCGCCCTGAGCGCCCTCGGCCCGACGCTCAGGCCAGCCAGGGCGCTCTGCGGCGCGGGGCAGAACGGTAGACCCAACACAGCAAAGTCATTGTCCGCCACGTCTCGCAACCCCTCTGGAACGCACCCGGTCAGCCGGTTCCCCGACAGGCAAAGCCGTTCCAGGTTGGAGAGTCTGCCCAGCTCAGCGGGAAGTCCTAATGACGCGGAGGCCGCCGCAGTCTGATACAAGGACATGGGGAAGGCCTTGGTTGGTGGGCCTAAGTGTACTGTATTGCGAACTTTTCGGTGGGAGGTCTCAATATAGGCAACATTTAGGCAACGCTGCAAGGCCCACTCATTATGGGGCATTCCGCCGCACCTTCCAAGGTATTGGCTAGGCCCGTCTGTGGGCCGAAGTCTGCTGGGGGATTCCGTGCGGTCTTTGAAGCGCCATGCAGTACGGGGGTCAGCACGACCTTCCCTTTGAGGTGAGTAGCCACAGCCGGGGATGAGCTTTGCTCTATGTATGATGTATAATGATGCCATACCCACAGGAGGAAAGCTTGCGATATGGCAAAGCACGCGGTTGCCGACGCCAACATAAGAATGACCAGTTTCTTCAGCGACAGTGAAAACCAGATCACCAGCCAGCAGTTTCGAGGCGGTCGGGTTTCCGCTGCCTTCGGTAGCAGCGACATAGACTTGCGTCGCGCGACCATTGCCGATGACGGAGCGACAATCAACATCATAACCAGCTTTGGCAGAGTCAAGCTCCTAGTCCCTGAAGACTGGGCCGTAAATGTCCAAACCAGGGCTGTCTTCGGCGGTGTCGCATTCAAACGCGTCGCCCCCACGTCGCCCGTGGGCCAACTTACCCTAACCGGGTTGTGTCTCTTTGGCGGCGTGGAGATAAGATCCTAAAACTGCGGCCTCCAAAGGCAACTGATTCCACCCCGGTACATGCTCCATGACTTTCCACAAGATCGGCATAGGGCGCACGCGACGGCGGGCCTGACCAGGAAGAAGACGAGAGCCGCAATGCACGCCGCCGCCATTCTGGCAGCAGGACAGCGGTGTGAAAGGACGCGGGTCAACGCCGGCAAAGGCATCTCCTACAAGGAGCGGCTGGACCGCCCCGTTTCGGCAATGCAGTACAGCCTACCACTGCCTCGGACCCTATTCATGCCAACCCGAGCAGACTATAACCCCGTCGTAAGGCCCCACCCAGGTGTGCTTAAACTCATCTTTGCGGGTGACAGGGTTGAGGAAGATATAATCCAACTACAGGCCCTCTTCGGCGGCGCCGAGGGTTACGCCGCCGAACCGAACTGCTTGAATGGAGTGTACACCACGGAATACCACCGAGCACGGACATTCTTCCTTGTGAATGCTTTCGTCTTTGATGGTGACCAAGACGGTCACTATCAAGAATATTGGCAAGACCTCTCAGAACTCCACACCCGCGTCGGGTCCAACCTCGGCCATACGCCCCTGGGCACATCAACCGGAGGCGCGTGGACCAGTCGTTGAACGTCGTACAGCCCGAAGGGCGCCGCGGCGGCACACCCCGCTGCGATTCCGATGAGTGGAAACCATAGTCGCCAAGCCGCCTCCATCCTAACCTTGTCCTGTCGAGGGGTGAAGATGTGTGCTCTTTATCCCATTGCCGCCTTCAGACGTTCAGGGAGGGGCTGCATTTGGGGCAACAGGACGGCGGTCCGCGGCGGGTCAGTAGATATGTCCCTGCATCGAGGCGACGACCGCCGTCTCGATGTCGTCAATGGCCTGGGCCATGGCCTGCCCTATGAGGTCCAGCCTGCGCACCTGAGCGATGCGGGCGGACGCCTGCTCCAGCTCCCGCTTGGACAGCAGCTCGTTGAAGATGCCGCATGCGTCGGCCAAGCAGATGATCATTATGTCGCGCGGGTCGGGTATCTCATCGCTGAACAGCGTCCCCATGATGCGCAGCTTCACCTCGCGTTCGGCCTTGCCGTCGATGGCCGGGTAGCGTCTGGACCGGAACACCCACAAGAAGCGGTCGTCGTGGCGTTCCAGGATGCCGGCGGAGACCAGCCGGGCGAGCGCCTCCTCTCGGATCTCCGGGGCGTGTCTCGCCGTGCGTTCAACCCAGAAGCGGGCGTCGCTCTTCTCTCCCGCTTCTATATCGGCCAGGGTAGGGTCAAGCAGGCTGTCGCCGACGGGCGTGGCGTCAACCAGAATTAGATTCTTCAGGTCGGTGTCGATGCGGTTCTCCATCGCCAAGTCCATCAGCACGCCGCCGGCGATGGCGTAGTCCATCGACCAGCTCGGCACGTGTACGAACCTCCCGTCCTCGTCGCGGAGCAGGAGCAGAATGATTTCTTCAACGAATCTCAGCATGACGTTTTTCCCCTCCGGTAACACGCTCGCTCCAGCGCCTGGGTCAAGCCAGAGCCTGGACGCCGCGGCGCTCGGAAATTGCGAATAGTATACCTTGTGGCCCAATGTCAGCCTACCCTATGCCGGAAGCGGACATCAAGGCGGCAGTCATAGACGCCCTCTCATCCCTTCGACCGACAGGCTCGGGACAGGCCCAACCTTCTCCATACAGGGGCCTCTTTAGAAAGCTGTCAGGGCCGAATAAGCGTCCCGCGATCCACCTGCGACTCCGGGTGGTATAATCATGGCGCTGCAGAGACTATGCAACCTGAAAGTCGCCTCCGTGCCCAGGTGATCGCCACCGGTGCGCTGAGCACAGTTTAAGCTACGGCGCCCCTAACGAAGGGCCAGGCCACAGAACGAGCGTCTAGTCAAACAATCCGAGTCTCAGTGGCGACCCGCCGAGCGGCTTACTGCATTTTTGGCCTGCAGGATGGAGGAGAAATGCCAAGAATAGCGCTGGACCTGGAAAAGCCTGAGGACCTCGCAATACTGGGGACCACCGGGTGGCTGATTGCGCCAGGCCTGGTTCCCGGGGAACCCAACCAAGGACTGGTGGCGGAACTGAGGGCAGTCGAAGCTCGTTTGCCGGACTACGACGATTCCTGGTGGGAAAAAGACGCCGACTTCCAGGAACGGCGTTCTGTGGGATTTACTTTCGCCTGGTACCGGCTCCACATAACTGTCCCCCAACAGGTCAAAGGGCAGGACGTCGCAGGAGGTCGGATCTGGTTTGAAACCAATGTCGACAACTACGGGGAAATCTACATCGACGGCGAAATCGACCGGGAGAAATGGGTAATTACCGGCAACAATACTCCACAACGGGCTTTGGTGGAGGCATCAGCGACCCCCGGCAACCGGCATGTAATAGCAGTGCTGGTTTGCAACGCCCCGTTTGCCGAGCCGGTGGGAACCATTTTCATGCGTTACGCTACCCTGGCCTTCGAGTAAGACAACCATCGGCCTTCAGCCCCTGCATCGGGTTGGGGGCCCACAAAGGGGACAACCCACACACTTGACTACCCCCTGTGGAGACCTTTGCGCAACCCCCCTCCCTTTGGGAGAGGGCTGGGGTGAGGGCGTTCCCCAGCTTTGGGCAAGGCCCTGGATTCCGGCCTCCGCCGGAATGACGGAGGTTACGCAAAGGTCTCCTGTGGGGCGTTCCCTTGTTGCACAATCGGACCCCGAACTGGGGCAGGTATAGAAGGGGCACCGTTCTTGGAGCGTGGGGGAGGGCCCTGTAAGGGGACGCGACCGAGAGTCTCCTACAGGTTGAACGGAGGCTCTACCCAGTCCTGCTCCTTGATGTATATCTGGAAACGGTAAGCCGCCGATTCGAGCACGATAATGCGCCCCGTGTCATCCACGTTTACCGCGACCGGCCGCTTGAACTTCTGGGCCCTGGGCGACTCCGCCCTCTGCATGGCCTTCGCCAGGTCGGGTCTTGACTTCAGGGCGTTCTCGACCCACGGGCTGATGTCGTCGGCGTCGCCGTACAGGGAGAACATGTAGTCGCCGTCGCCGTCGTAGATGTTGAGCCGGTTGTTTTCCCAGTCGGTGACGTATACGTCGCCGTCCTTGTCCACCGCCACGTCGGAGGGGCGACCCAGTTTCTCCTCCCCGGCGGCGCAGATGGCGCTCAGGAACTTGCCCTCGGGCGAGAACTTCTGGACCCTGGAGTTGCCCCAGTCGGCCACGAGCACGTTGCCTTCGTTGTCAAAGGCGAGTCCCCAGGGCAAGTTCAGCTCCCCCTCACCGCTGCCGTAGCTCCCCCACTTGCCCAGGAAGCTGCCGTCTTTGGTGAATATCTGGACCCGATGGTTGTGGCTGTCCGAAACGTAGAGCCTGTCGTCTCTATCGAAGGCAAGGCCGACAGGACCGTTGAGGTCACCGTCCCCGGAGGTGTCGATGGCCCCAACCTTCTTGAGGTAAGGGTCAAAGGTCATGTTCCATATGTTCAGGCTCAGGCCCGGCATCACGCGGTCTTGGGCCTCGAGCGCTCCCCACCCGCCCAGATGGCCCCCGTCCGGCCCATAGACGCCAATCCGGTTTGTGTACTCGTCGGAGACGTAGACGTTCTCCTGACTGTCAACGGCAACCGAGCTGGGTAGGGGACCCACGCGTTGGGAAAAATCAGGCCCGCGTTCATGCCAGAAGAATTCGCCGTCCAAGGCGCACTTGGTTATTCCCATGGCTGGGATATAGTCGATGCCCTTGCTGAGGAGATACAGGCTGTCTCCCGAACCTAGCGCGAAGTCTGACGGATGGAGGAAGCCTCCCCCGGTCCTTGGTCCACCTGCGATGCAATGGTCGTAATTGTAGACGCGGTCACGTACGTACAATGTACGCATGGCCCCCCCTTGAAGCGCTGTCCCGCCGATATGCCGGCGCCAGGTCCTCTGGAACAGCTAACCGTCTAGCACATCTGGTATTCTCGCGTGGAAACGATGACTGCGAGCATGTCCGCAACTCTCCGGGCCGAATCCCGAGACAGTTCCTCAGTGTCCCATCGCAAGTCGCCCCCTAACTCGGCCTGTTCCAGCAGCTCCTTCCGAGTTTCGGCACAGACCTCCACCGGACCCAGCAGGTCCAGGCAGGCGTCCACGAAGCCGTCGGGATCGAGGGCGCCCTTTAGCATGACGCTGCTGACCAAGGCCTGGACTCCAGGGTATTCCAGGCTGGAGAGGACCTCGGCGGCGTAGCTGATGCGCTTAACCAGCGACCCTGCGTCTATCCATTCGGCGCCATAATGCCAACCCTCCACGCTGGGCGGGTCACTAAGGGCCTGCCCCATAAATCCGCATTCGACTCCCAATTGCTCAAGGTCGGGCCTCGGATACTTGAAGTCACCCACCAATCGGCAGATGCCTGCCACCAGCTCCGCGGGGCTCTTCACCCTCTGGAACCGGGCGTCTTTGAAGAAGTCGGAGTTGAACACCGTCCTCAGGGTTGACCGTATGTCGTAGCCCGAGGATACGAAGGCGTCGGCAATGAGATTGACGGCAACCGGGTCCCTGGGGGGCGTGTGGAGCCAGGCCGGCACCTGTACCTCGTCAGCCACGAAGAAGTTGTACAGGCGCCTGGCGATGAAGCGGGCCGTGGCTGGCTGGCGCACGATTATGTCAATAACGTCTTCGCCGTTGAACCTGCCTACGTGCCCCAAGAAGGTCTTCTCGCTGTCATCATGGTCATCAGGAACGTACTGGAAGTCCCAGGTATAGCGGCCAAGGCCGACGTTGTCCGGGGGCTTAGGCGCTATGCTCCAACCTGTGAAAGCCCTGGCGCACTCGAAGACATCCTGTTCGGTGTAGTTGCCTTGGCCCATGGAGAAGAGCTCCAGGAGCTCCCGACCCCAATTCTCGTTGGGTGCGTTCTTACGGTTGTTGTAGTTGTCCAGCCAGTAGATCATGGCCGGGTCTCTGGCCAGCTCGATCAGCAGGTCGCGATAACTTCCAAGGCCGAACGTGCGGAACATGTCCAACTGGCGCGCCGTCTCGAGCGGGTTGTCTATCTTGACGGTGCCCGTGGCGAATACCGAGTGCCAGAAGAGGGCGACCTTTTCTTCCAGGGGGCGCGGGTTGTTAATCAGATACCAGATGTGGCGTGTGCTGCCCCGGTCGGCGACACCGCTTTCTATGTACGGGAAGGTGCGGAAGAGGATGCCCGGGTCGATGCGCGGCGCCCCGTACCCGTCCGGGTCCAGCAGCTCTTCCACCGTCCGCTCGTACCCTCTGGCCGCCCGCTCCTCCAGCTCGTCCCGGGCGGCTCCAAAGCCGGCCCTGCGCATGAGATGGGCCATCTGGGCGATGTCCTGGTCCGACATATAGCTGACCCTCTCTCTAACCAGGGATGGCAGATAAGCTGGGGTGCGGTTTCCTGCTGCTGTCGCACCGGACCAAGCTTAGTCTACGTTGCGCTGGGGTAGACCGTCAACGTTCCTGTAAGTGTTACCGATTGACTGTAGTCCATCGATGGTGCGACCCTGAAGTAAGACGCGGCAACGAGAGACGAACACGCCGCGAACGACGAAGACCATCACCTTCTCCCTACCCCCTGAGATGGCGGACCAAGTGGACAAAGTGGCGAAGCGGCAGGGGCGCACTAGGAGCGAGCTCGTACGAGAGGAACTGCTCCGTCACGTCGAGTAGTGTGAATTGACTTAACGACAAAATCAATGCTACCGTATGGGCAATTTCCAGCAATCCAGCTGAAAGACCGCTCGATGGTCACAGTGCCGCAGGACCCGATGGACAGAGTGCTGTCGGGGACCCTGAAGGAGCGGATAGCGGGGGACTAACCCGGAAAAGCAACCCCACAACGTCCAGCTAGGCTATTTTAAGTTTGTAGGGGAGCCGCTCAATGACGTCACATAGCTGGTTTCTCAAGTCCCGGTCATGGATGCTTATTCCGCTGCTGCTTGTTCTAGTCGTAGCGGTTGCCTGCGGTTCGGACGCTGCGGCGACGCCTCAACCTACGCCAACGCCGATAGACATCGCAGATATAGTGCAGCGAACCATCGCTGAGCAAGCTGCCGGAGCTTCAGCGGAAGATATGGCGAAAGCCATAGAGACGGCCCTGGCGACGCAGCCCGGGGTTACTACGGAAGATATGGCGAAAGCCATAGAGACGGCCCTGGCGACGCAGCCCGGGGTTACCACGGAAGATGTGACGAAAGCCATAGAGACGGCCCTGGCGGCGCAGCCCGCCGGGCTCACCGCGGAAGACCTGTCCAGGGCGGTCGCACAGGAGTTGGCGCAGGCGCTCTCGACGCCCACGGCGGAACCCGTCGCAGAGCCAGGCACGGGGGGCCCGATATTCGGCGGCATAGCCCCCATGCTGTTGTATGCTCCTCCCTTCGGCGACTTCTTGTGGAAGGGCAGCGCGCCGACGGCTGTTTGGGCTGACCCCGTGTACAACCGGATCATTGAGTTCAACCCGGAGACGCCGGAGCTCACGGACGTGCGTGGCGACCTCGCCGAAGACTGGTCGGTGGCTCCTGATGGATTGACCTACACCTTCAAACTGCACGAAAACGTCAGGTTCCAGGACGGCACACCCCTCACAGCCGAGGACGTCTTGTTTTCCTTCGATATGATGACAGACTGCGAAAGCATCGCCGTCGTGAAGGACGTCTGCCCCTGGACCAGCGGCCAACTGAGACTCTTCGGGACCTACTACGAAAGCTCCCGGGCCGTAGACAGCCACACGGTGGAGCTGAAGACTCAGTTTACAGCTCCGGCCTTCCTGACCAACTTCTCGCAAGGTGAATTGATAGTCCTCCCGAAACACCTAATCGAAGCGGGAACCTTTCCCAGCGCCGCTGAACCCGAGAACATGATCGGCTCGGGACCTTTCAAGATGAAGAAGCACACCAGGGACGTTGGGACCGAGTACGAGAAGAACATGGACTACTTCAAGGACGGCTACCCCAAGTTTGACGGCATGACCTACTTCATCATGAAGGACAAGGGCACCATCATCGCCTCCTTCAAGACGGGGCAGATATTAATGGCCGCCACGGTGCAAAACAACCTGAGCTTCAAGGATGGGCTGCAGCTGAGCAAGGAGATGGGCGACGAAGCCGAGTTCTATGTGTCAGGCCCCCTCGCTGGCATGGGGCTTATGATTAACGCCAAGCAGTCCATATTTGACAACGACGAGGTCAGAAGGGCCTTCATGCTGGTTATCCACCGCCAGCCCATCGTGGAGACCCTGAGCGATGGCTTTTATCCTTTGGGCTTTCCTATCCCACCAAACCTTTACTGGTTCAGCAGGACTCTGGATGAGGTCCTGCAGCTCCCCGGTTTCAGAGAGTTGGATGGTCAGAAGCACCCCGACGACATAGCCGAGGCCAAGCGGTTGTTCGAGAAGAACGGGATAGGGGAGGGGTTCGAAGTCGCCATCACCTGCCGCTCCATATTGGAGTACTGCGAAATGGCCACCCTGCTGGCGGACCAGTTCAGGCGGTTCTTGAAATGGGACCCCCGGGTTGACGCTGGGGACCCCGTCGTGAACATAGGCCGCTTTAATGACGGCGACTACGAACTGGGAATCATGGCCAACTCCTGCGGCTTCCCCGACCCCGACTCGTGCCTAACCTCGGCCTATGCCCTCCCCACCTCCGGCATGAGGCGGCGGGCGCATTACACCAATGACGAAATCATTGTGCTGAGTGACCTCCAGACCAGGGAGATTGACCAGGAGAAGCGTGGGGGCCTGGTCCGCCAGGCCGAGGAGTTGCTTCTGAACGGTAAAAACGCCTTCCCTTACACTCACTTCCTGATGAGCCCTGTCGTCGTCAACAGCAAGATCCGGAACTACAACGTCCCGCCGGCCTACAGCTTCCAGGAGAAGAACGAGCACCTCTGGTGCGACCCTGCGTGCTGACGGCGGGCGTCTCCATAGCAGACCAGCTGCGCTAGACTGCAGGAAGGCCCGGGTCTCAAGAGACCCGGGCCTTCCTCGTGTGAAAGGGCTTGATATCGAGGGTTTGGGGTATAGACGCCGTATTCGGGTCACCCGTGGCCCAGTGACAAGGGATTGAACATCAGGGTGGAGAGGATTCTTATGCCTTCAATCTGATTAAGCTCCGGCCCTCAAGCGACGGGAGCCTGTTGGTAGGGCTGCAGCTTAATCTCGTGTAAGGCCGGGATAACCTCTCTCCCCATTAGCTCTATGGAACGCATGACGTCCTGCTGGGCCATATCGCCCTCGGCGCCCCAGGCATGGAGGTAGCCTGGATTGAGGCGGTTTATCACCTCTGTCAGCTTCTGGATGACTGTGTCGGGGCTGCCCACCACGATACTATTGATTTCCTGAAGCTCCTCATAGCTGGCGGTCTGGCCGCCAAGGCCGCTAAGACCTCCGGAGGGCCTCTTACGCTGTATCTCCACCGCCTCCCGGGTCTGGTAGCCCGGCGGGGTCGGTGTGCTCCCTCGGCCCCTTATGACGGTGTGGCCCAGTCCACATGAAGGTGCGTCCGATCTCTTGGGCCCTGGCGTCGGTGTCGGCCACCAGAACCTTGATCGTATAGCCGAAGTGCTGAGGCCCGGGCTGGAAGCCGACCTCGTTGGCCGTGTCTATATAGATGTTCCTAAGCCACTCGGTGGTGTCGAGCCGGGCCCCCTGGTTCATGTAAGGGCGCTGGCGTTTGGCGGCCCAAACCACGCTCTCCGGGCTGGAAAGCCCCGGGAACCAGACTTCTGGGTGGGGTTTCTGGATGGGCAGCACCCAGGGGTTCACCATCCGGTAGTGGAAGTACTGCCCCTCCCACCTGAATGGACCCGGCGTGGTCCAGCACTTGAGAATCAGATCGTGGGCTTCTTCGAAACGCCCCCGGTTCTCCGAGGGGTCTATACCCGCTTGAAGACTCTCGACCGGGGTGCCCCTTATAAAGCCCGCGATTATCCGTCCACCGGAGTAGCAGTCCAGCATCGCCACCTCTTCGGCCATCTTGATGGGGTCGTTAACGGCGATGGGGCTGCCCAGGATCGCTATCCGAACCCGCCTAGTCACCTTGGATATGACGGCGGCGTCCAGGTTAACCGATGGTTTCATGTTGAAGTAGGAGGCGTGGTGCTCGTTGGTCATGATGCCGTCGTAGCCAACCTCGTCGGCCCAAGCATACTGCTCGTGGTACTGGTTATAGAGCGCCACCGCCTTCTGGGGGTCGAAGTGGGTGTTGGGGAAGCCTAGACGCCCTGACTCATATTTCTCCAGGTCCTGTTCGCTGATATAGCTATTGGGCTGTTGGCAGAACCAGAACACTTCCAGGTTGTCTTTGGGCGCCAGCGCCTGATCAACCATTATTCCCCCTTCCTGGCGGTACGATAATATAACACCGGACAACATGGCAATGGCGTTCATCGCCCCCGAACAACCTCACGGCGAAGACCAGGACCGATCGAACCCGCGGGAAGGGAGCGGCTGCCAAAGGATAAGAGGGCGCCGTTGATGCCTTCCTTACCATGCTTATACTGGGATCATACTGGAACGGGTGGAATGAGGAGGCTCGACCGGGAAAACAAGGTCCCGAATCAGCAAAGAGCAGGAACGAGGGTCGCGGAGGACGTCGCCGCCTGACCCTGTTTAATCACTCTTTGACTGGACCCCGACGGCTTGCTACAATCGGCTGCATGCCGGGGCTGGCAGCAGATGGGGACCAGGGCAGTCGCTCCGCCGCGGCATCGCGACCCCGTACGGGTATCAGAACAGGACTAGCGTAGCAGCCGAGAATCACGCCAAAGGGCGCCCTTGTCCTTTGGCGGAAAATGGCCAGGAGGATTCTGATGCAAATCGGCTATTTCACGGAAGAACCCTGGGTAACAGAGAAGTGGGACCCGAAGTGGGGAACGGGCGTACTCGTTACCAGTAATCGGGAATACGACCGTCAGCTCGGGGCCCAACTCTATAACCGTTGGATCGACGAGAAGATCTACGCCGACGAGATTGGGTTCGACATTCTCATGAAGAACGAACACCACAGCGCCCCCTACTGCATGCAGGGTGTAACCAATGTCGAAGCCGCTATTCTGGCCAGGGTTACCAAGAGAGCCAAGATATTCTTGGGCGGCAATATTCTCCCCCTTTGGGATGACCCCCTTTGGTTAGCCGAACAACTCGCTATGATCGACCTGGTCTCCTATGGCCGGTTGATTTCCGGTTGGGTAAGGGGGGTGGGTTCGGAGAGCTACTCCCACAACGCCAACCCTTCTTACAACCGGGAACGGTTCGAAGAGGCGCACGAGTTCATCGTGAAAACCTGGACGACCCCGGGGCCGTTCCGTTGGGAAGGGAAGCACTATAACTACCGCTTCGTCAATCCGTGGTCGTTCCCCTACCAACAGCCGCATCCGCCAATTTGGATCCCCGGGACCACGAGCCCAGAGACCGTAAGGTGGGCGGCCGAGCGGCGCTATCCCTACATACGGTTGTCCGGACAGGGTCCGGAGCAGTCAACGGATATGTTCGAGCTGTACCACAATACGGCTAAAGAAGCCGGGTACGAGTCCGGACCGCAGCACCTGGGCTACATGCTTCACGTTCACGTGGACGAGACCGATGAGAAAGCGGTGGAAGTGGGACGAAAGCTGACCGAGGGAGTCCGAAGCCCATTCGACGCAACCACGCCGCAGGATATCGCCGGCACGTGGCTGCCGCACCTCCCCGGACTGCAGTCGGCCGAGGCCCGGCGGTATGCGGCGGCCCGGCAGATAAGACTCAGCACCGGAACGCCCGCCGGCCGGGGCAACTTGACGTGGGAGGACCAACTTAATCGACTCGCCTCGGTCGCAGGCACGCCGGAGACCGTGCTGCCGAAATTACGCCACATCTTGGAAGTCATGCGGCCTGGGGTCCTGATTCTTCGCACCGGCGAGGGCACGATGACCCATGACGAAACTATAAAGTCATTAAAACTTCTGGGAGAGGAAGTCATTCCCGCGCTCAAGGAAATCGGCAAAGAGCTCGGGCTTGACGGCCCCCTTGAGGTTGACCCGGCGACAAACAAGCGCATCCCCGTTGAGGCTAACGCAAGCTAGAGACAGTGGGTCGAGCCCGTTGGCTTCCAGTCACAATGCCCGGAATCGGGCCAGGAGGACCCTCGTGACAACGAGCGCACAAGACTATGTTGAAGAGTTCGTGGAAGTCGCGGAAGTCCGAACCCAGCTACGAAGGGGAGGCCAGGGGGACCCTCTCCTCATCCTCCACAGTGAGTTGTGGATACCGGGCTGGACGAAGGCGCTCGAAGAACTTGCTAAGCGCTACACCGTTTTCGCACCGTCGCTGCCCGGCTTTGGCCAGTCCGGCCGTCCTGACTGGATCATGACCATCGACGACGTCGCGGTATGGGTGAGCGCCTTTGTAGAAGAGCAGAAGCTGAGGAAACCCGTTGGCGTCATCGGCTTCTCGATGGGAGCCTGGATTGCGACACATATCGCCGCGATCAATCGTGACATCTTTTCAAAGATGGTGCTGGTCAATCCGGTGGGAGTGAAACCCCAACATGGAGAAATATGGGACTACTACCGCTGGAACGCCAAAGAAGCATTGGAACAGGCCTTTGCGGACCCGGCTGCCTGTGCGGAGTACCAGGAGTACTACGGCAAGGACTGGACACCGGAGGAGGCCGAACAGGTGGAGGTGAACCGGGACATGAGCGTCCGGCTCACGTGGAAGCCCTACATGTGGTCGTATACCACAAGAGACCGCGCGAAGCTGATCACCACGCCGACCCTGATTGTAGTAGGGGCGGACGACAAGGTCGTGCCCACCGGCTGCGGCGAAGTCTTGCACGGGGCTATCCGGCATTCGCGCATGGAAGCGATCGCTGGAGCGGGGCACGTCGTGGAAATGGAGAAACCTGCGGAGTTCACCCGACTGGCACACGACTTCTTGGCCGGCAAATGACCTACGGGCTCTCAGGGGTCGGGGACGCCGGAATCGCCCAATCCCGGCTAAGGCGCCGGCGGGACCCAGGGGGAGTCTCGCATCGGGAGGTGGAGATGGGAAGGCTGGATGGGAAGGTCGCCCTTATCAGCGGAGGCGCCAGGGGCCAGGGCGCGGCGGAGGCCGAACTGTTCGCCAAGGAGGGGGCCAACGTAGTTTTTGGGGACATACTGGACGAAGAGGGCAGGGGAGTGGAAGCCAGGGTCCATGAGCTGGGGGGCGAGGCCCTCTACGTGCACTTGGACGTGACCAACAACGGGGACTGGCAGTCCGCTGTGGACGCAGCGGTAAGCTCCTACGGCAAGCTGGACATCCTGGTGAACAATGCGGGGATCGTTTTTACAGCGAGCATAGAGGACACCACCGAGGAGGAGTGGGACCGGGTCATGGCGGTCAACGCCAAGGGAGTGTTTTTGGGAACCAAGTGCGCTATCCCTGCGATGAGGCAGGCGGGAGGCGGGTCCATCGTCAACATCTCCTCGGCGCTGGCGATTACCGGTTCCGCGAACAAAGGCGCCTACACCGCCAGCAAAGGGGCGGTCCGTCTCTTCTCAAGGGCCACTGCCGTCCAGCACGCCAAGGACAACATCCGGTGCAACTCGGTCCATCCCGGCTCGATTGACACCCCCATGCTCCGGGAGGCGGCCCCCGGCGTGAGCCTGGAGGACCTAGCGCACATCTACCCGCTTGACAGGATCGGCACACCACTGGACGTCGCCCACTTGGTCCTGTATCTGGCCTCCGACGAGTCCTCCTACGTCACGGGCTCGGAGCTGATCATCGACGGGGGCAGGACTGCCCAGTAGGCGGACCCGTAGACTCTGGTCTGCCGGCGCCGCCGCGGATGGCGAACGCCCGTGCGTATTCCCGCCCCGGCCTACGGGCCACCCCTCTGCCTGAAGAAGAGGCTCCGGTTGTGAGCGTCCGACTGGGCGCTAGTCTCGTGGGATGACCGGCAGGGTGACGTGTGAGGCATGTTGGTCGGTGTGAAAAACTGTTTGGGCCGCCGGCCTTAGCTCCGTCTCCTGCCAGGGCTCCCGTCCCGTGTTCGGGTTCCTGTCGAAACGCGGGAAGTTGCTGCTGGACACGTCCACGCGGATGCGGTGACCTGCTTTGAAGACGTTGCTGGTAGCCACCAGGTCTATGGTATACGCGTACACACCGCCCGGCTCGACCAGCTTTCCCTCGGACAGAGATTCCCGGTAGCGGGCTCGTATGATTCCGTCGGCGAGGCTGCGGGTGCAACCGCAGGGACACACGTCCACCAGCTTGGCGGTGAAGTCGGTGTCAGTGGCGGACGTGGCGGCATACAGGGTCACGGTGACTGGCCCGGTCACCTCCAGGTCTTCGCTCAACTCAGGCGACGTATACACCAGCACGTCCTGGCGTGCTTCTATTGAACGCTGGTCGAAGGGGCCGCCGGGAAGGACGGCGGCGTTGCAGCAAAGACCTCCGCCCTTTGTGGGGACCGGCGCCCTGGGGTCGTAGAGGAAAACATCGGGCGGTTCAGCGCCCGGACGGTCTCTGGACAGGCTCCCGTCTCCATTGAGCGTGTTGGCCCTCCCGCTGCTGTGGAAATAGTAATCCAGGTATTGGGTGCGCGCCAGGGGCCACTCCTGCTCGTAACGCCAGACGTTCTCTCCCATCACGAATACGCGCACGGGAGGCTCGTCCAGTATGCCGTTGTCCACTCCCTTCAGCCAGAAGTCATGCCATCTGAGAAACAGGCCCGGCAAGTCTATGGCAGAGTCGGCGGACATTACCCCGAAATACATCTCACCTGATATCCCCGCCCCCCGGGACCCTCCGTGGTTCCAGGGACCGACTACGAGTTTCTGGCCCGTGCGCGACGTCTCCGTCAGTCCCTTCTCCCTCATGCCCACGTAGTTGCGAAGGGTGCCCTTCAGAAATATGTCGTGCCAACCCCCTACATTCAAGGCGGGTACAGCTATCTGATCGTGGCGGTCTTCGATCTTCCAGCGTTTCCAGTAATCGTCGGCGCTCGGGTGGGCCAGCCAGTCGTAAAAGTAAGGGGCTATTTCTCCCTTGAAGTGAGGGAACTCCTCCGTTGGGAGGTATTGCAGGGTCTCCTCCATCCGGTCCACCGCTCCCACAAGGGAAGCGCCGATGCCCGGGGGCAGGGACTTGTCACGAGATATCTTCGCTATGTTGCCCAGGGCTAACTGAGACATGGTCCAGGAGACGGCGAAGCCCAGTGCAAAGGCGCCCCCCTGGTACGTCCAACCCTCGTAATAGTCCGATGCCGTGACGCGTGGAGCGATGGCGGCCAGGGATGGCGGGCGGGAGACGGCGGCGAGCCACTGGGTGGCGCCCACGTATGAGCTGCCGTACATGCCCACCTTCCCACT
This sequence comes from Dehalococcoidia bacterium, assembly GCA_965237875.1. Classification (GTDB taxonomy): domain Bacteria; phylum Chloroflexota; class Dehalococcoidia; order Lucifugimonadales; family JAGWBF01; genus DAOUJI01. Next base: position 454,038 of record CBDEGP010000001.1, on the reverse strand, counting down.
GCTCCAGGGTTGGGCGGCGCACCACTCCACGGTGTCGTAGCCGTCGTCTATCTCGTTCAAGAAGGGATAAAACTCTCCATCGGAGGTGTACCGGCCCCGGGCGTCCTGTATAACCACGGCAAAGCCGTGGGATACGGCCCGCAGCGCGTCCAGCACGCCGCTGCGGGCATACGGCAGCGCTTTGTTGTACGGGGTGCGCTGCAACAGCACGGGAACCCTGTCGTTGGTGTCCGGGCGGTAGACATCCGCGTAGAGCCGGGCGCCGTCTCTCGCCGGCACGGGAACATCGGTCTCGACCTTCATAGACACATGAGGCCCCATGAACGTGGTCATAACACACTCCCCGGGTGTTTCTGCCGCTCGCAAGCTCTTGAGGGACCGAGGGACCGGGAGATGTCGCCTTACCGGTCTTACAGCGCAGGCCAAGGACCTCAGGAAGACGACCTTTGGGGCGAGAACCGTTAAGATGCCTGCGGTTCAGGAGAAGTTGTAGAGACGGGCGCAGTTATCCCATAGGCACTTCCGCTTCGCCTCAGGCGACAAGTCCATTGTGAGGAAACTTTCCACTGCGTGGGGGTATTTGCCGTCCCCATGTGGATAGTCGGTGGAGAATACGACCGTATCTCCGTAACCCAGGTCCTCCAGGTGCTTGGCCGGCCATTCGCCGGGCTCCATGTTGACGAAGCACTGTCCCTTGAAGTACTCGCTGGGATGCTTCTTCAGCTCTGGATGCCGGTATCCCTGCGCCTCGTAGTGTTCGTCCAACCGCCACATCAGCCAGGGCGCCCAGGAGGAGTTCGCTTCCAGAAAGCCGACCTTTAACTCGGGGTATCGGGCCAACACTCCCCCTCCACAAAAGCTCACGGCCGCCAGCATCATTTCCATGGGATGGCTGCATGCATGTATCAGCATGTTGGAACCCAAGCTCTTCCCAACCTGATTTATATAGGGCGGGTTTGCTCCTTCATGGAGGCCCACCGGCGCCCGCAGCCGCTGGCACTCAGCCCACAGGGGGTCGTAGTAAGAGTCATGCCAGTTCCGGCCATTGATGACGTTGGGGCGCATAAATATACACCTGAAGCCGAGCTCTTCCACGCAACGGCGGGTCTCGGTCACCGCATCTTCCACGTCGAAGGGCGGGATCATCGCTGCCCCGAAGAGGCGGTCGGGGCCGCCCTGACAGAAGTCGTGCAGCCAGTTGTTATAGGCCCGGGAGATGGCTAGAGCCAAAGCCGGGTCCATTCCATCGACGGCCAGTATAGTCAGCCCACGGCTGGGGAAAAGGACGGCTACGTCAATGCCTTCCGTGTCCATGGCCCGCAACTGGGAAGCGGCGTCCCAGCCGTGTTCCTCGCCGTCTGTGTATATGGCGTCCTGTTTTCTCCTCTCCTGCTCAACTCTCTCTTGAACTAGAGGATTAGGGGAAGGCTGGGGCCTGCCCGGCAACAACGGCGCTCCGAACTGGATGTTCACACCGTCCAGGGTTATGCCCATATCTCTCCGGTGCCGGCTCAGTCCCACGGGAGCGCGCCGCTCGAACTCCGGGTCGATGTACCGCTGCCACAGGTCCGCTGGCTCGAAGATATGCATGTCGGAATCCATCACCTTGAGCCCAATTTTCGCCATGTCTTGCCTCTTTTGTCTGGATATTCCCAGTACAACCCAGCCCTTGCCTGGTTGGACGATTGTATTGAGACCCTACATGGTTGTCAACGAACTCCGGCAGCCGGAGACCCCGGCCGTTACCTGCTTCCTCGCAGACGCGGGTCCAGTACGTCCCTGAGGGAGTCGCCCAGCAGGTTCCAGGAAAATACAACGATGGCTATGGAAAGCCCGGGGAATAAGGGGAGCCAGGGACCCACGCCAACGTAGTTCTTTGTGGCCCCCTTCAGCATCCCTCCCCAAGACGGCTCGTCGGGACTGGCGCCCAGGCCCAAGAAGCTCAGGCTGGCCTCCGCTATGATCGCCACTCCCACCTGGTAGGTAATGATGACGATCAGCACCGCAGTCACTTGGGGGACTATGTGGCGGAACATGATGCGAACGTGCCCCGCGCCCACGGAACGGGCCGCCAGGACGAAGTCCATCTCTTTGACGGCCAGGGCCTGGGAGCGGATCAGCCGCGCTGTACTGGGTATGAATAAGATGGATAAGGCGATAATAACGTTGTTGATGGAGGACCCTAAGGCGGCCACTATGGCGATGGCCAGCACGAGGGCGGGAAAGGATATCATGCCGTCTATAAAACGTTGGACGGTCAGGTCCAACGCCCCCCCGAAATAGGCGCTGCTGACGCCTATCACAAGACCTATGCTGGATCCAATGAAGGCGCTGATCAGGCCCACCTTCAGGGAGATTCTGGCGCCCATGACGATCCTGCTGAATACGTCCCTACCCAGCTCGTCGCCGCCAAAGAGCATCTCCGAGCTGGGAGCGGCATAGAGCCGTGTGTGGTCGGTGGTGAACTCCTCCTGGGTTTTGATCAATGGGGCGAAGATGGCCACAACCACCAGTAGAATTGCCACTGTGGCCCCGAAGGCCCCCAACGGTTTTTTCCTGAAGAACATGGCGACGTGCCGCCAAATGGGCTGCTTGACCCTCACGCCATTCAACTCGGCCTCGGGAAGGCTCGCTGCAGAGGCTCCTCTGTCCTGATTCATGTCCCTCTCTTGGTTTGACGTAGGCTAGGCGTAACGGATCCTGGGATTCAGCCAGCTGTAGACCAGGTCCGTGATTACGTTGAGCACCAGCACCAGCGCCGTTATCACGACAACAATGGCCTGGACCACGGGGAAGTCCCGACGGGAGATGGCGGTGACGAGCAGTCTTCCCATTCCTGGTATGTTAAAAATGTTCTCGATTATTACGGTGCCCCCCATGAGGCGCCCGAACTCGTAGGCCATGACCGTTATGACGGGCAACATGGCGTTTTTGAGCGCGTGGCGGCCGATAACGACCATCTCGCCAAGCCCCTTGGCCCGGGCCGTGCGGATATAGTCCTCCCGAAACACCTCCAGGGTCGCCGAACGCGTGATCCTGGCCACGAAGGCCGTCTGGGATAGAGCCAGAGGCAGGGCTGGGAAAAACATCTGCTGGAGGTTGTCCCACGGCCCGTCCTGGAAATTGACATAGCCCAATGGGGGAAGCCAGTTGAAATAGTTAGACAGAATGAAAATCACCATGATGCCCACCCAGAAGTTGGGTAAGGCAATGCCGATGAGGGTGATGATCCTGCTGGCGTAGTCTGCCGGCTTGTCCTGGTTTATGGCGGAGACCACCCCCAGCGGGATGGCGACCGCGAAAGACATCAACAGTGAGATGACGGTGAGCTCCAGGGTGATGGGGAACTTGGTCTTGATGTCTTCCCAGACCGGGGTAGTGTAGAAGATGGAATTGCCGAAGTCCAGGTGGAGCATGCCCCACATCCATCTCCCATACTGCTTGGCCAGGCTGGCGTCGGTGCCCAGCTTGGCCCGCATCGCGGCCAGGTCTTCATCAGTGTATTCCTCGAGCCCCTCTTGTCCCGAAAGGAGCATGACGGCGGGGTCACCAGGGACGATACGGAGCAGAAGGAAGACAAAGGCGGTGACCAACAAAATGGTCGGGATGAAGAGGAGCACCCTTTTGACTAGGTAAGCCTGCATCTCGTCCCTATCGCCAGGTCCAAGATCTCTGGATCATCGCTCCTCGACCGGGTTCCGGGTGATCCGGCGCCGCTCCCCGGCGGACCGACTTGCCCAAGCTCGATACAGGCTGTAAAGACGGCCCCAGCGCTCTGTAAGCTCCTGGCCCGTCGACTCTTCTGGAGAACCTGCTTACACGTCGGGCGGCGCCAGACGGCGCTTATGCTTCTTATGTGACGCCTGAGCCGCAGGGGTGGAGAAGCCGCAGGTCCTGTCGTCCACAATGATGGCCCGGACGGTGCAGTAGAAGCAGGCCGGAATTCCCCGGCTCAACTTGTCTGCTCCAACATGACCGCGCAGGGACGATGCGTCACACTCTAGCGCCGCCCCTTTTTGTTGTCAATCGCCCTCCCAGGCTCCGCAGGTTTGCTAAGAAAACACACCTCCATCCTCCGGCAAACAGGGCAATGTGCAGGCCTTTAGGGGAGCCGCGGGGCCACGGCCAGGTTAAACAGCTACAGTGTGGCAGCGCCAAGCAGCGGCGAGGCGCCCTCGAGGCCCTATGCGTTGCCGGTGATGCTGTGGATACCCTGCGTGCAGTTGGTCTACAACCCCGACCTTCGCCGGGGCAGGCTCTGAGTGACTCTCGCATGGAGAACCTGCTTTACGAGGCCGAATCGGCGCCGCGGCTCGTGGGCTTGAGGCTGTCGGAAGATATAGCCTATGGCGCCCTCTACCTGGCGTCGGACGAATCGTCCTTCGTCACCGGCAGCGAGCTGGTCATCGACGGCGGTTACACCGCAGAGTAGCGGCCGGCTGTCAGGCATGGCGGACTGGAATCAGCCAAGACCAATATCCCAATCAAGAGGTTAGCAAATTGGCATCGAACATCGTCCTTTCCAACACTGAATACAAAGTCGTGGGCACGCGGCCGATCCGGCCCGACGGCGCCGACAAGGTTACCGGCCGGGCTAAATTCGGCGCTGACTTCCAGGCGTCGGGGAACCTCCACCGCAAGGCGCTGCAGAGTCCCCACGCCCATGCTCGTATAAAGTCCATCGATGTCAGCAAAGCCCTGGTTTACCCAGGCGTCAAGGCTGTGATTAGCGGCCAAGACATGCCGATAGCCCACATGGAGAATCCTAGTCGTGACGCCCGGTTCAACAGTGACAACGTCATGGCCCGGGAAAAGGCGCTCTATAAGGGCCATCCGGTGGCCGCTGTGGCGGCAATCGACCCTCATGTCGCGGAAGCCGCCCTGCAACTGATCGACGTCCAATACGAGGTTTTGCCTCCCGTGATGGACGTTCTGGATGCAATGAAAGACGACGCTCCGTTGCTGCACGATGATTTGACCCTGACGGAGCTCGGAGAGCAAACCGACAAACATGGCAATGTCGCCAGCCACTTCCGGTATGAGCAGGGTGACCTGGAAAAGGGATTCGCGGAGGCCGACATTGTGGTGGAGCGGGAATTCACCAATGCCACTGTGCACCAGGGCTATATTGAGCCCCATACCAGCACAGCCCTGTGGAACCCCGACGGTCAGCTACATGTCTGGACCAGCACCCAGGGCGCCTTCTATGCGAGGGACGCGTTGGCGCAGACCTTGGATTTACCGGTTTCCAGGATCAAGGTGGCGCCCATGGAAATCGGCGGAGGATTTGGCGGGAAAATCAGAATCTACCTGGAGCCCTTGGCTGCTTTACTTTCCCGCAAGGCGGCCCGTCCGGTCAAAATAACCATGAGCCGCGCTGAAGTCTTTGAGAGCACCGGCCCGACTGCCGCCTCCTATATGAAAGTGAAGATGGGGGTCACCAAGGCAGGTAAGATAACCGCGGCCTACGCCAATCTGGCCTTCGAGGCCGGCGCCTACCCTGGGTCGATGGTGACCTCGGGAGCCCAGGTCATTTTCTCCCCTTATAAAATAGAGAACATGCGGGCGGAGGGGTATGACGTGGTGGTCAACAAACCGAGGACAGCCTCCTACCGGGCGCCCTGCGCTCCCAACGCAGCCTTTGCCGGGGAGCAGGTGGTGGATGAGATCTGCGAGAAGCTGGAGATGGACCCCATCGAGTTTCGTCTTGTCAACGCTTCCAAAGAAGGCTCCCGGCGTGTTGACGGTCCCGTCTTTCCCCGGGTCGGAAACGTGGAGGTTCTGGAAGCAGCCAAAGATTCCGCCCAGTACAATACGCCTCTGACGGGGCCTTGGCGAGGCCGCGGGGTAGCCTCTGGGTATTGGTTCAACGTTGGAATGCAGTCCAGTTGCTCCATAGGAGTGAACAGCGACGGCGCTATCAGCCTTGTGGAAGGCTCCACCGACATTGGCGGAAGCCGCGCATCTATAGCCATGCATGCCGCCGAGGTGTTGGGTATAGCCGCCGAAGACGTGCATCCCAGCGTGGGCGACACCGAGTCGGTGGGTTACACGCTGGTAACCGGTGGAAGCCGCACCACTTATGCCAGCGGCATAGCCGCCTACGAGTGTGCCCTGAATATCAAGAGGCTGATGATCGACCGGGCCGCCGTAATCTGGGACGTGCCAGCGGAAGATATAGACCTTGTGGATGGAGTGTTCCGGCACAAGTCGGACACCGACCTGCAAATGAGCTTCAAGGAACTGGCTGGCCGATTGAACGACACCGGGGGACCGATTTCGAGCCAGGTAAGCGTTGATCCCAGGGCTTCGGGAGGCGCCTTTTGCACCCACATCGCCGACGTTGAGGTGGACCCGGAGACAGGGAAGGTCACCATCCTCGACTACACCGTGGTGCATGATGCGGGAAAGGCCATCCATCCCAGTTACGTCGAGGGCCAAATGCAAGGCGGCGTAGTCCAGGGCATCGGCTGGGCCTTGAACGAACAATATGTCTTTGACACAGACGGCCGGATGGAAAATCCTTCGTTCCTGGACTACCGCATTCCCACCAGCCTCGACGTTCCGATGATCACCACAGTGATCGTGGAAGTGCCCAACCCAGGCCATCCCTATGGTGTGCGGGGCGTGGGCGAGGCGCCGATCGTGCCTCCTATGGCAGCCATTGCCAACGCCGTCGCCCGCGCCACGAACGTGCGTATGCGCCATTTGCCCATGTCACCTGGAGCAGCGCTGGAAGCCCTCTGGGAAAAGGATAAGGACTAGGACAAGCGAGGGGGGCCGGCTAAATCGACTAGGGCACACTGGCAGCGTAGAGAGACATCAATCAAAGAGGCGGTCATGGACATCGGTGTTTTCGTGCTCCAGACGGACTCTATGGACCCGGCGGCGCTGGCGAAGCGAGCCGAGGAGCTGGGTTTCGAGTCCTTCTGGGTTCCGGAACACGTGACAACACCCGTTGAAATCAAGACACGAGTCCCGTATACCGCTGACGGCACGTTCACCGAGGACTATTACCGAATTGTGGACCAGTTTGTGGCCCTGGCACGGGCTTCTGCTGTAACTGCCACGATTAAGCTTGGCGCCGGCATCTGCCTGGTCCCGGAGCACAACCCCTTGCGCTTGGCCAAAGAGGTGGCAACGCTAGACCACTTCTCCAACGGCCGGTTCATCTTCGGAATCGGCGCCGGCTGGCTCAAAGAGGAGACAGAGATAATGGGGGGAGACTTTGCCCACCCCTTTAGCGGCAAGGCTGACGAGCTCAGGCCTTTTCTCAATCGTCCAAGCGGCTGAGTCTTCCAGGCTTGTAAGAGACCCTTGGAATCGGGGCATTACGTAGCGGGCTATCAGCTCGTAGGAGTGGAGCGCCTGTTCCCGGGTGACCCATTCCGTAGCCTGAACAAGCGCCCTGCCGAATCCCCCCGACTCCTCATCCAGTCTTAGAATGTGCTCGACCAGGTCATCAGGAGTTCCGACACACCAATTATTGGTCTCCACCATGTAATCGATTATCTTGTCTTCGGAGACGTCGGATGCCTGGGGCAGTCCCAGGATATCTTCATAATATAACCGCTGGTAGCGCCCCGCCGCGACCCGGGCTTGTTCAATTGCTTCCTTGCGACTTCCGGCCAGGTGTACGTGGAGCGCCAGACCCCAGTCATTGCGATTGACCGTCTTATTGTTTTCCGCTGCTGTCTCCTCGGCGATTTGCCAGAATTCAGCCAGGTCGGGGGCTACGGCCCCGGGCAGCCTGACGGTATTGAGAGACAGAACCCCAACTCCGTATTTCCGAGCGCTGATCATACCTGCCAGCGACTGAGAGGCTGCCACCGCCACCGGCATATGCGGCTGGGAGTAGGGCCGCAGGTGGGCCCGCGCTTCTCTTAGAGTAAACCACTCCGACTCGTAGGTTATAGGCTCTTTCTCCGTCCACGGGCGAAGGATGATACCCAGGGCCTCGTCCATTCGGCGCCGCTGTGTCGGCGGATCGATGCCCATCATGAACGCATCCCCTACCAGGGCTCCAGGCCCGACCCCCATCATCACTCTCCCTCGGGTCATGTGGTCCAGCTGCAACATTCGGTTGGCGGCCATCAAAGGGTGATGGTATGGGAGGCTGATGACTCCGGTCCCTAACTTAATGTGCTTGGTCCGCTGGGCTGCAGCGCCTATGAAGATCTCAGGAGAGGAGATGGTTTCCCAACCGGCGCTGTGGTGTTCGCCGATCCACGCCTCATCGAATCCCAGCCTGTCCAACCATTCGATCAGCTCCATGTCCCGTTCGAGCGCTAGAGTGGGGTTCTCACCAATCTGGTGGAAGGGCGCCATGAATATCCCGAATCTGAGGCGGTTTGGAAGAGCCCAGACTTAACCTTCTCCTTGTGGTCCTAGCGAGTTTCAACGCAACAGTCGCCTAGTATAACACCGCGTACGCACCCCCGCATTTGATCCGTTCGAGTCCCCGTAATCAGGAAACCAGAGCCTTTAGCTGTTGTCGTGTCAACAAAAATCGCTGGTTGGTCCACACAAGGGATTAGTCCGGGGGGCCTCCGGCACAGGCGCTTTCACGTCTTTACCAGGCATAGCCCGTAGATTCTCATGCATAAGGAAAAAGTGTGTTTCAACACAGGCCCAGATGCCGTATAGGTCAAGCTCCATACAGGCTTGACGAGCGATGGATTTAGGGAGTTCGGCCTATTTTGTGGGCTAGGAGGGGACAGCTACGGATATGTACTCTGCAGTCTACCTGTACCTCCAGTCGGACTTTGGCAAGCCCAGTTCGGCTGGCGGTTTCAGGTAGACGGTCCCTTCCTCTACCAGAACCTCGCAGACAGGCACGTCGTCAGCCAGTGGGCCGTGCACCAGAGCGCCGGTGCGCAGGTCGTAGCGGGCAAAGTGGCGGGGGCAAACGATTACATCCCCCTCCAGCTTCCCCTTGGACAGCAAGGCGGTTGCATGGCCGCACTCGTCCAGTATGGCGGCGAACTCACCGTCCAGGTTTACAAGCACGTACCGCTCGCCTTCAACAACCACGACCTTTTTTTCGCCGGGCGCAACGTCAGTGGTCTTGGCTGCCTCGGTGTAGTCCAGTGGGTGCATGTTTCTCCTAGTCGGCAGGGATTAAGCGGAGGGGAGTATACAACAGCTATAGACAGTTGCATAACTGCCCGATGGTTTTCTGGACCTTTGTCTACATTCTACGGCCTGGGGATAATCTGAACACTCACCGGTCGGCTTCTCCATACGAGAGCTTCCCTGCCGCCGAGGCCCGCCGGATGCGGATGTGTTCTTGCCCCGGTTCCAGCCCGCTTGTTCGAAAGCAACTTCCCTCCGTACAAGGTGCCCTACTCCCGCAACGTCATGTACAATGCTTTCAAGCGCATGACCAGAGGCTATTCGGCCACGGAAAGAGCAGCGATGTTCCACGACAACGCCGCTCGTGTCTACCGGATAGACTCGTAGAGGCCTGCATCAGGCCAGAGTTGGAGCGGGGAATCCCACAGAGCTCCCAACCAGCTTGGGCGGAGCTCGTAAACCATTCGCATACGCGGGGAGGCTGACATGGCAAGAACGCCCATAGTAACCAGAGAATCCGTGCCTGAACGTGAACGGGAGGCTTTCGACGCGTTCGTGGCGAACCGAGGTGAAGTGCCGACCACTGGTCCCGGTTCCGTCATGCTCAACGCACCCGAAGTCGCCCAACGCGCCCTCGGTCTGGCCCTCTATCTTCGCACCGACACCTCGCTATCGCCCCGCATCCGGGAACTGGCGATGCTGTTGGCGGCCCGAGAAAACGATTGCCAGTTCATCTGGAACGCACATGCTCCGGCAGCGCGGCGCGCGGGTCTGCGCGACGAGATCGTGGATGCCCTGCGGGATCGGATGGAGCTGCCGGGCCCGGCCGAGGACGAGATCGCGGTAGTGAACTATGGACGAGAATTCTTCCGGACCCGTCGCGTCAGCCAGGAGGCTTTCGACGCGGTAGTAGCCCAGTTCGGCGTCAACGGCGCCACTGAACTCACTACCCTGATGGGATGTTACGCCATGCTCGCATTCAACGTGAACGCCTTCGGGGTTGAGCTGCCGGAGGAGCGTGCCGAAGAGGCGCTGCCCATTTAGGCGCTGCTTCTATATCCTATCGGGACGCCCGTTGGCACGGCCGCCCGCCACGCTCTACACCGGTGGCCGACGCCCCAGGGTTCCTCGCGGGATGACGTTCGAGTCGGAAGCAAGACACCGCGGACATCCCGCGTCGGCGTACATTTCGGTCCACGGCGCCTATTGGTGGGCGGTAGTGGACGGTAGACGGAACCATGTTTGAGTTGGTGGTGCCCCTGTAAGTCCTTTGAGTCGTTGGTTCAGTTGTTCAATGTCAGCCGTTCTTGAGCCCCAGGAAGGGCTTCTTTCTTTCCACATCCCTACTGCTCCACGATGGTGACAACCGCCCTTAGTTTAGGGACAAGACCCTCGCTTAACTACCTGTTGAGTTCACCAAGGCCTCCCCATCCAATAAATGTCCACTCGGTAGCGAAGCTATCTCAAGAATGGCACGGTTGCGGTGACTGTGGCCGAGGTCACTCGTCTGATTCGTTGATGCTACGGGTCCACTGTGTGGAAGCGTTTTACAACCCTGGCCTTCGCCGGGGCAGGCTGTGAAAGATCCGGGGATCGTTGCCTTTCTCTCCGGTTCCAGAATGGGTACGTCCTGAAGAGTATTCTCCGCACTTGATGTGCCGTTTCGTACTGCCCTTACGCCTTTCCATATCGCCAGCGTATTTCGCCGCACTGACACTGGACCAACTCGGATTGTTTGTCGTCAAGTCTCCAAACACTACTGGGTGGGTCGCACGAGTCGCACTTGAAACACGCAATGGCAATCTCACAAGCATCTATCAGCTTGATTGCTTCCGGCCCGACGATGTCGAAAGTGTGTGATGCACGATTGCCCCAAGACATAAGAAGCTGGTCCGCTTTGATACACGCACTAATCGCTTCCGTGTTGACAACGTATTCATTTCCAGACCTCTTCTGGAAGCACTCCTTTCCGTCTGCAACCAGGTGCGTCAAAAAGTCGTGGGCCATACGCCTGTCGTTTTTGTCTGAGCGCAGATATGGCAACCGGATCTGAAGGTGTTCGGCAATCATCGAAAGCTCTACATCCATGATTTTCCGAGGATCGTTCCCGGCTGCATCTGGGCGCTCCTTAATCAAGGCGCGGGCGTCATTGAAGGTCGTAGTTTTGTGCGACCATCGAATGCCGATATCCGGAGTTTCATATGGCAAAAGCGTTCTGAAAATCCATCTATTGTTATCTCCTAACTGATGTCGCAGTTCTGTGTACCATTCCCGGTCATGAGTAAGGATCACCACCTGCCGATCACTGAACTCTTTCTCTAGCAGTGCTTGAATCATCCCACGGTGGTTTCGGTCCAAGCCCACGACCACGTCGTCCAAAAACAGAGGACGTTCCATGTCGACAACATGCTTGGCCATAGCCAGAAATATGCAAAGGCCAAGACTGTTTCTATACCCTTCCGAAAGTGTGAGGCGAGGAGATTCTTGTTCCAATCCGTGAAATTTCAGAACAACGTCGATCGCCTTGTCAGCGCCCGGTGGCAAGGAAAGGCGTACGCCGTCGATTCTCTCGCCAGGATGCAGGGTCTCCCACATGGACTCTATGTCTTCGGAAATATTGTCAATGATACTTTGAGACCGTTGCCGGATTTCGAGACGTATTCCCTGCTCCAATGAGTTTATCAGTGCGACTAGAGCATCACCGTGTGTTATTTCTGTTTCCAAGTCTTTGGCAGCAATCACGGATTTTGCGACCGCCAACAGCTTCTGATCCGCTGTTAGCTTCTGAACATCTAACGGTGCATCCTTGGAATCTAACGCGGCAGCAGCCACTAGTGGCAACACCTTACTCTCAATAGCTGTTAGGTTGTCATCGCTGCAAGCCTCACGAAGCGCTTTGAGATCCATCCCGTCTAGGTAATCGAAGCCATCGATGATAGCTGCCTCACCGAGTCCGTTTCGCCACGCCTTCAACTCAGGCCTGTCAAAGTTTGACTTGACCGAATTCAAGGTGTCGCAGACGTTCCCAATTCTAGCCTTATTAGGTATTAAAAATATCGTTGATCTCTTGGAGGCGCTCGCTTTCCGCCTTGACGTGTTCGCGGAATGCATCGACCGTAATCGTCTGCCCACACGCCGGACATTCCACTATTTCTGTGTCCTTGAGACCGTCTACGAACACACCGGCCGACTGCAAGACCGCTAGCTTCTCAGCAATTTGGGGGTCCAACCACCCAGCAAGGTCCACACTGGAGGCACGTACGGCATCAACGCTACCATTGAGATTTAACTCAGTCACTCCCATGAGTAAAAAGTGCTTCTGATTGTCGGCCGAGTACCCTTTGGTCCGACCGCCTATAGCAGTTTCCAACTCATTACAACGTGACAACGCATCATTCGTGGTTAAGTCGTCCTCGCAATACTGTGCGTAAAGATTATCAATTGTCTCGACAATTTCGTCATGGCTCTGCGTTCCGAATGCATCCTTTCGTTGATTCTCTACTTGTTTAAGATTGGTTTTTCTCTCGTTAAGCCTAGCTTCAGTCTCTACGCTTTTTGCAAGCTTGCGGAGATTCTCAGCTGCAACCTCCATTTTGTGCAACCCAAACAGGGGCAATAACGCCGAGTATTTTTTGCCCTTTGTGTCGTGTATAAACTCTGAAACTTCGTTTTGCCTAAGTATCGTCTGCCTATACTCCCACTCGCCCATGGCAATTCCTTGGGCGCCTGAACTCTTCGATGATCCATTTGGACTGAAATTGATTTTGAGCTCGGAGTCGTCTTTAAACTTGAACCTCAACACGGTTTTGCTGGCCTCGGATTTGTGCGTGTTGGGAATAGCATTCAATTGGTGAGAACCACTGTACTCGGTCTTGAGATGCTCTATACTACCGTTATTGAGTACGTACTCCACTGCATCTACGAAGGACGATTTGCCAGAACCATTTTCTCCGTAGACGACCATCAGACTTACAGTTGGGCTCAAGCGAAACTGGATCGGCGGCCCCGCGAAACCACGCTAACTCTATGGATTTAATCCTCATTGTGTTTCCTACGGTTCTGGCGACGTAGGAACCATGTCTCCAATTAGCTGCGTGGCGACCGTCTTAAGATTCGTTGGAGTCAGATCCCGCTCGCTAATCAGTCCTTTTAAAAGTAGTTCCATTCTAACAAAAACACCATAGGCTACTAAAGGATTATTATTTCGAGCTTCGTTGACGAGGGTCGAAACCCATTGGTTGCTGCTATCAATGGTACATTCCGGTTCTTCAGTCATATTTTTATTCCCCATCCATCGTAATTTCGATGTGGGTGTTTGCGGGGCGGTGAGGCGTTACGGTTTCCCCGGGAACTACAAGGTTCGTCATCAAAACCGGAGGAAATGGTGGAGCTGAGGGGACTCGTAATCGGCTTTAAAATAGCGGCATATCGCCAATGCTTCCCACACTGGTTACCACAATTCCCGCCGACGAGAATCCAGGAAACATGTTCATGCGGCTATTGTATGGTCCTGCCCTGCACCGCGTCGAGCTATGCGACGACATCGTGGACCGTTCCAATTCAGCAAGCGCGCCGTTGATGCAACCGAACGATCTGATGTTCCTGAGCGTCTAGTCTGACTCATCGGAGTTGGCCAACGGGTATGGATGTCGCGGTGTGCCTCGTTGAACCCTCACGATAGGTTCGAGTCCACTGTGGTGGGCTAGGAAGCGCTGGCAAGCCAGTCACACACCCAGGGCTAGGGCATCGTCCCGTTCGACCCGGTCCGGCGGGCCTCCCGCTCTTTTCGCCACGGGAACCGGCTCCACCCTGTCTTTGGTTTCCCGATGTGCCCGGTCCATACCGAACTACCGCTGCATCTATCAGGTCCAGCACTCCGGACCGTTATGTTGACCGCTTGAGCGATGTTGGGTTAGAGTCAACGCCATAATAGGCAGACGAAACATAATCCCGTACAATACGCTGCCTCCGGTTGTTGTGACGCAAATTCCAGCTTGCCTGCTCGTTAGACATCAAGTTAGCCTTGCAACTCGCTGATGGAGGAAAATCGCCATGCCGTTCTACGAAAGAGGCCTCAACCGTATCTACTACGAAGAGGTCGGTTCGGGATTCCCCCTACTGATCATTCCGGGTGGCGGACTTAATTCCACCGTGGCATCCTTGCGGACGTCGGTGCCCTTCAACCCTATGGAGACCTACAAAGACAACTTCCGCTGTATCGCCGCCGACTTACGCAATGCTAATCTGGGCCAATCCAGTGGCCCACTGGAGATCGACCGCCCCTGGGACGCCTACTCTGATGACCAACTTGGGCTGATGGATCATCTCGGCATCAAGGAGTTCGTGGTCATGGGGTTCTGCATCGGCGGGCCGATGAGCCACAACCTGCTCAGGCTGGCCACGGAGCGCGTTGTGGCGGCGGCGTTGATGCAACCCAGCGGGTTCAGACCGGAGGTGCCGGATATTTTCTACCAGAACAACATAACGGGGTGGGGGCCGCCCCTTTGCGAGAAGCGTCCTGAAATCACAATGGATATGGTCCATGACTTCCTGACCAGTATGTACACCGACCGCGCCGACTTCGTTTTCACCGTTTCCCGCGATTTCGTGCGTGCCCTGCAGACACCATTGCTGATAGCGCCCGACGATGTGCCGGCGCACCCGTACGAGTGCGCGATGGAGGTTGCCAGCCTCGCCCCGAACTCCGAGGTGACTATTTATCCCTGGAAAGACTCGCAGAAGCACATCGACGAGGTCGTAGCCCACGCCCGGCGCTTCCTGAAGACCCATGAACCGGTAGTCGCGACAGCCTGACAACTCCGTACCGCCAAATCTATTAGGGCCCCGCTGGCTTCCTATCATCACCGGGTGATGAATAGAAGTGGTGGAGCCTTCGAATTTCGGCTGACAGATCAGCTTCCAGTCCAGTTCACCGGTCCTGCCCAAAAATGTGGCGTGAACCAGGCCGGGGCTTGTTATGGGTATAACGCAAGTACCGGGTCGCTTGTGGGTACTGGCTGCCAGTAGTCAGTCACGTTTGAAATGGCAGGATGATTTTCGCGGGCGACAGTCAATTCCGCTGTCAGTTCCCGAAACCTTGCTTGCCGGCAACTATCATTTCTGGTACGACTTATTACTTGAAACCGCTGGAAGTTCGATAATTTTTTCCTGGGAGGCAACAGGTCGTCAAGAGCAATTGACGCTATTTGACAAAGTTAGACTGTTGAGATGGAACGTTGAATCTGTGGAGGTGCCATTTTGACCGACTCTGAACAGCCAACCATGGAGACCCTGTTCAACCATCTGGACAGATGGCGACATTTCGCCGGCTATCCACTCGAACCGCGCGTGGATGCGCTTTTTGGCTTATTTCTCCCGAAAGTCATTGAGGATTGTTGTGGGGTTGATGAGATGCACCCGCAGGTAATTCCGCAGTTCCCACTCAAGAAAACCCCGAACAATCAGTCTGACAAGGTCGATTTCTTTGCACTATCGAGAGATGGCGGGCGGGCGTTCCTGATAGAACTCAAGACAGACATGGGTTCCCACAGAGAAGAGCAGTATAAGTATTTGAGCAAAGCCAGAAAAAGAGGAATGACTTGTATCTTGTCTGAATTTAAAAAAGTCGCAGGGGCCAGCAATAGTCGCAGGAAGTACTTCCATCTAATAGGTGCTCTATCCGAGATGGGACTATTGCGGTTGCCGAAAGAACTCGAAGAGAAGATGCTCAATGGGGAGACAAGGGGTTCAACCAAGCTTATTAGCGATATTAAGGTCCTTCCCTCCACCGACCCGAAGATTGAAGTGATATTTGTTCAACCAAGAATAGCTCACCCAGCAGGGCAAAGAGACTTTCAGTACATCCACTTCGATAAGTTTGCTGACTCCATACAGAGGTACGGCGAATTAGGTAGTCTACTCGCGTGCTACCTCAGGCGATGGGAAACAGACCCTGGGTGGTGTCCACCTAAGAAAGTATAGGCGATCCAGTCGATCGGACTGAATGAGGAAGGCTCGGTCAGTTGGACAGAATCGTGGTGGAATTAAGCGAGAGTTCCATCGCTCCCGCCAATGATACCAATGCTGGTCTGTTGCAGAGTCCCTGGCCTGGGTCGCCCCGTCTCCTCAAGCGTCCGCCACCCGGTGAAACGCCTCGGCCTACGTGCGTTAGCCTAGTATTACAACGACGATTCATAACAATGGGCTTCAGAGCACTCGATGTTAGCTACCATCCAACTCGCATTACAGCTTTGCGGCCTTGACTTCTGTGATGCGATTCCCGCCCGCGAACTACCCTATTTGACGAATCGTCGTTGTAATACTAGCGGGTTTCTGGTTTTTGAGAAAATGTCGCCTCAGGCAACCGGCAACTCCCGGCCCGTGTCCGACGCCTGTTTGATCGTATCGATAAAACGATGCAGGTCAACCGCTACATCGAACGTCGGCAGGCGGTTCTGTCCGGTTCGGACCGCCTCAGCGAACAGGGCATACATCTGACCGATGTTGAAGGGATCGCCGCGTGGGAAGTCGGACGGCACATAAACGAAACGCTCAGGTATATCCAGGTCCTGCAACTCATGGCTTCCCCGTGCCCCTTGCACCCGTAGCATCTCACCGCGCTGCGACGAGACGCTCCCCGTGGTGACCAGCGTGCCTTCCCGCCCGTAGATCTCCATTCGAAAGCCGCTGCCGGCCCAGGGGACAGCTCCGACATGGACCGACGCTGCCGCGCCGCTCTCCAACTGTCCGCTGACTCGCACATTGTCCGGGGATGTGACTTCCACAAACCGTTGGGTATCAGTCTCGTACCATTGCTTTGCTTGCGTGCTGACCATGCACGCCACCCGGGCGAAGTTGCCAGCCACAAAGCGCAGGGCGTCAATGACGTGTCCGTTGGCGATCGTCAGGGTGTTTGCGCCCAGGCTGGCGTCGCGCTGCCAGGTGCGGCCGGAAGGACGTTCCAACGTGCTATCGCGCATGGTGGTCACATGACACGAGAGCACCTCGCCCACATAGCCGGCTTCAATTTGTTCCTTGACGTACAGCAATGCGGGACTAACTCGCGATTGCAGACCCACTGCGGTTTGCACACCTTTGTCCCGGGCCAGAGTTGCAAGTTCCTCAGCTTCGGCGGTATTCCGTCCCAAAGGCCACTCGGTGAAGACGTGCTTGCCAGCTTCGATGGCGGCCTTCGTTGGCTCATAGTGCGATGGCACCCGCACAACCACGGCCACCGCGTCGATCTCCGGCGACACTACCATTGCTCGGAAATCATGGAAGGCGAGCTTCGCTCCAAAGGCTTGGCGAGCCTCTTCCGCGCTCTCGGGCCGGGTGGTGCAAACTGCGGTAAACTCAACATCCGGACTGGCATGTATCGCGGGGAAGTGTGACTGAGAGGCCCAGGTCGAGTTTACGTTCGCACCCACAAATCCCAGGCGGATCTTGTTTGCCATGACGCGTGCTCCTTGGATTGCTGACATCTTGCATTCTGTTATATGTGGCGGCGGGCCGGGGAACCGCCATCTAGACGAACACAGAATGCCCAGCTTCGGTTTTTTTAGCTTTTTGTAGGGTCAGGAGTGTTTATTAATCAATCTCGCTTGATCGGAAGGTCGATGCCAGAAGCTTAGCGACTCCTGTACCTGCCACATTGCGCTGAAATGAGTAGCCCGGAAGCAGATGATTGCCTGATTGAAATCGGGTTATACCGCGACCCACGGTTCGGCTACTGCCGGCGGCGCCCACACAACGGGGTTTGTCCCGCCTATGGCTCATTACGTAAATCGCTCCGCGCGGGAATTTCCCCCGCCGCCTGGATTGCGGATTTCCCCGGCCCGGTTTGCCCACCTTCTATTACGGATTGCATCACGTTTCCAGCGCACATCCCAGCGTCAAAAGGGGCATACGCTAATAAACATAAACCGTCCCAAGAGTTGTGATAAAGACAAAAGCGCGAACCCATTATCGCACGAAAGGCGGCACAAGCGCAGAGGATGATATGCTTGACCAGGCGAGGTATGGGAGACCCACACTCAAGGGAGGGGAACGGGTTGCAGGATGGCTGGACGCGAATTTTCTTCAGAGGCGCGTAGCTTTGGGGTCTACAGCGCAGATGGAGGACAGGTACTTAAGAAGCTTCGTACCTGGGTACGGCTGTCGCGATGTCCCGGACGAGGGCAAGCTTCCAAATAGGTCTGGTCTACGGCTGAAGCCGGTCAGCCAACTTGCAAGTTTCTGTACCGCTCGTTCATGGAACGTTCCCAACTATAGCAAAGGCAACAAAGCCGAGTGATTCCATTCGGTCCTGTGGGTTTTAGCTTTGCCTGCCAAGTATGCCAACACCCAGAACCGAATGGAATCTGACGATCAGCCTGCATCACCTATAGATCAACGTGAACCTCAATGTGAAGGTTCTTGATTTTGTCCAGTTTGGTGGGCCGTGTAAGACTGAATTGCGAACTTTTCGGTGGGAGGTCCGTATCTAAGGAGTCGGTCAGCTATCCCGGATAAGCTTCTCACGAGCTTCCAGCCCGACCGGGATGGAGGCTCGTTCCTCCATCCTCGACGGCGCCGTACCACCCTTAGACTATCGTCGATGCGCCTCTGCGAAGACAAGGCTGGTGACGGCAGGTTCCCCACAGCCTTGTCGCCCACGACCCCTCCTGTTCCTACGTATCGTTTCATTTCTTCACCTGTAATGGAGTGAAGAGCGCCCGACGTTCCCGCCCGTCCCGCAGTGTCTGTAAGGGGCGGAAAGCCGGGGAGACCGGGATAAGAATATCATTCTGATGGCAGACGGACGAGAATTGGCGAAAATAGCGCAATATCTGATAAGCGGCTGATACTGACCTTGTATAATGGAGAGCGAAATCGACCCTTCCAAGGGAGGCACCCGCTTGGCGCCCGAAAGGCGACAGTCCGCACTGGAGAAAGTGCGTACGCAAGCGGCGGCGTCCGCCCCCGTGACGAACGCTGTTGACGCCGCCTACCACACCGACGGTTAGTACACTCCCCATACCGGAGCGAGGGAGAGCAATCATACGGAAGCCCAGGCCGGCTTACGACCGGCATCATGTCCCTATGTCAGCTAAGTCGGGAGTTTACCGGCTCCGAAGTACCTGATAATGACACCACCATCCCGCTTGGGTTGTCATCTGAGCCTGAGGACTTACCCATATAGGATATCCTGGGTCATAGCATTGGTTATCGTGATCGCCAGCATGATGCTTGGGACTATTATCCCGGATGGCCGCGCAAGCCATTTGGCATATGCGCAAACAGCGGACTCCTCTGTCGAGTACGCTGAGAACGGTACGTCCACGGTCGCCGCCTTCGTTGCCTATGATCAGGACGGAGATGTCATCAGGTGGTCTCTAAGTGGACGTGATGACGACCTGTTCACCATAGATGGCGGCGTGCTGGCCTTCAGGGAGCCTCCCAACTACGAAGACCCGCAGTCTGCGGCAAATGGCGCGCGGCTGTCGGAGAGGAACGTGTACCGGATGACTGTGAAGGCCGGCGGCGGGACGCACGACGTGGCCGTGAGGGTTACGGACGTGGACGAGGCCGGAACGGCGAGCATAGACAGGCGGCAGCCGCAGGTCGACCGGCCGCTCTCGGCCAGCCTGTCGGACGAGGATGACGGAGTGACGGCCGGGAGGTGGCAGTGGGCTAGGTCCGTGGACGGTACGACTTGGACGGACATAGAGGGCGTGACGTCGCCGAGGCGGAGTCCGGCGCCTGCCGATGTGGGCATGCACCTGCGTGCAACGGTCACCTACTCCGACAAGTTCGGCTCTGGCAAGACCGCCTCGGCGATGAGCGCCAACCCTGTGGAGGCGAAGACCCTGTCCAATGCCGCTCCCTCCTTCGCCGACCAGGATAACGATGAGGACACCTCCTACATCGATGTCGACCGGTCCGTCCCAGAGAACACTGCTGTGGGCAGGCCCATAGGCCGGCCGGTATCGGCGACGGACGCAGACGACGACATCCTGTTCTACGAGTTGCTGGACTCCCCTGACCTGGAGGATAGCAACGGTGATGCGCGGTTCACCATAGACAGCGCGTCCGGCCAGATAAGGGTCGGAAAGGTTCTGGGAGCGGACGCCGGGGAGTTGGAAGACGAGGACTCGACGTCCCTACCCGGCAGCCCCGCGCTGCCCGAAGATGAGGATGCTGACGACGCCGGCAACAGCGAGTATGTCCTGCGGGTGATGGTGAGCGACCCGTCGACCGCATCGGCCACGGTGAACGTCATCGTTACGGTGACCGATGTGAACGAGGCCCCTGCCTTCGATGAGGACGTACCGACGGTGCTGAGAGTCAGGGAGAACGTGGACCCGCCGGTCATCACGTTTGGGGACGACGAAAGTCCGGTGGATGCCGATACCTACGCCGTCACCGACCAGGACGGTGATGACACCAGCTTTACGTACTCGGTGTCGGGTGACGACCGCGAGGTCCTTGCCTTCGATAGCTCCGACATCCTGAGCTTCAAGGCGGGCCACGAGCCTGACGTCGAAGATACGAGCTCGTACTCGATAACCGTCGTGGCCCGCTCCGGCGTGGGTTACCGCAGGCTGTCGACCACCCTGGATGTGACCATCGAGGTGGTGGATGAGGAAGACGCCGGAGCGGTGGCCCTGTCCCAAAGGCAGCCGCAGGTGGGCATCGCGGTACATGCCACGGCCAGCGACCCCGACGGCGGCGTGAGTATTAGCAGATGGGTGTGGGAGCGGTCGGCTGAGATCACGGTGGATGATAGAGGCACCCCGTCGGCCGAGTGCTGGGACGGCCCAGACACGCCCGGCATAGATGTCGTTGGGAGCTGGACCATAATAGGTGGAGCCTCTTCGGCGGACTACACCCCGAAGCTGGCTGATGTGGGCGGGTGTCTGCGGGCGACGGCGATCTACACCGACAACCTAGATGACGCTGAAGAGCAGGCATCCGGAGTGTTGGAAGCTCCCGTACAGAACAGCAACCCTGCCAACGCCGCTCCAAAGTTCGTGGACCAAGACCTGAACTCACCGGGAGACCAGTCGGACAGGACTAGCCGGAGGGTGGCGGAGAACACGGAGGCCGAACGGAGCATCGGAGCCCCGGTCAGCGCCTTCGACGATGACGGCGAGCTGTTGATCTACACCCTGGGTGGTGTGGACGCTGCGTTCTTCAGTATATCGAGGAACAACGGCCAGCTGATGACGAAGGCTTCCTTGAACTTCGAGGCCAGGAACAGCTACGGCGTGGTGGTGACCGCCACCGATCCCTCGGGAGCCGTGGACAGCATACAGGTGACCATCAACGTCACCAATGTACACGACCCAGTGTATATAACCGGAATCAGCTCGGTACACTACTCCGAGAATGGTACGGTCCCGGTAGCCTCCTTCACGGCATTTGACGAGGGTGAACATACACTCAGGTGGTCTCTAAGTGGGCGTGATAAAGACCTGTTCATCGTCGATGACGGCGTGCTGGCCTTCAGGGAACCCCCCAACTACGAAGACCCACAGTCTGGAGCAAATGGTGCACTGCTGTCGGTGAGGAACGTGTACCGGGTAGTCGTAGAAGCTGCCGGCGGCACACGCGACGTGGTCGTGAGGGTTACGGACGTGGACGAGGTCGGAACAGCGAGCATAGACAGGCCGCAGCCGCAGATCGACAGGCCGCTCTTGGCCAGCCTGTCGGACGAGGATGACAGGGTGGCGGACGAGAGGTGGCAGTGGGCGAGGTCCGAGGACGGAACGACCTGGACGGACATAGAGGGAGCGACATCGCCGCGGCGGAGTCCGGCGCAGGCCGACGTGGGGATGTACCTGCGTGCGACCGTCACCTACTCCGACAAGTTCGGCGCTGGCAAGACCGCCTCGGCGGTGAGAGCGAACCCCGTGGAGGCGAAGACCCTGGCCGATAACGGCCCCTCCTTCGCCGACCAGGACGACGATGAGTCCACTTCCTACATCGACATCGCCCGGTCGGTCGCCGAAAATACGGCTGTGGGCATGCCCATAGACGAGCCGGTATCGGCGTTGGACCCAGACGAGGACATCCTGTTCTACGAGTTGTTGGACACCCCCGACTTGGAGGATGACGACGGCGATGCGCGCTTCACCATCGACAGCCTCTCCGGCCAGATAAGGGTCGGCAAGGAGCTGGGCGCGGACCCCGGCGAGACCGAAGACGAGGACTCGACGGCCCTGACCGGCGCCCCCGCCCTGCCTGGCCATGAGGATGCCGACGAGGAAAACAACGGCGAGTACGTCCTGCGGGTGAGGGCAAGCGACCCTTCGACCGCCTCGGTCGCGGTGAACGTTATCGTCAGGGTGATCGAGCTGAACGAGGCCCCTGCATTCGATGATGACGCGCCGACCCTGCTGAGCGTAGTGGAGAACGCGAACCCACCGGTCATCGCGATTGGGCACAGCGTCCCCCCTATTGATGCCAGTACGTACGCCGTTACCGACCAGGATGGCAGCGTCACCGGACCTGACGGCTATGACGACACCACCTACTCGTACTCGGTGTCGGGCGCCGACCGAGGTGTCCTTGCCTTCGACAGCGGCATCCTGACCTTCAGAACGGGCCACGAGCCTGACTTCGAACATCAGAGCTCGTACTCGATAACCATCGTGGCCCACTCCGGCGAGGGCTCCCGCAGGCTGTCGACCGCCCTGGATGTGACCATCGAGGTGGTGGACGGGGAAGACGCAGGAGCGGTGGTCCTGTCCCAAAGGCAGCCGGAGGTGGGCGTCTCGGTACATGCCACGGCCAGCGACGACGATGGCGGTGTAACCATCAAGAGATGGGTGTGGGAACTGTCCGACGAGGTTACAGTGAACGCCAAGGGCGCGCCGTCGGCCGAGTGCCGGGACGACCCTGGCACGCCCGGCATAGATCCCGTTGGTGGCTGGACCAGGATACCCGGGGCCTCGGCGGCGGTCTACGCCCCGAAGGCTGCCGACGTGGCCAGGTGTCTGCGGGCGACGGCGGTCTACACCGACAACGTAGGCCGCTCTGAAGAGCAGGCAACGGGAGTATTGGAAGTCCCGGTGGGGCGACACGGATCGTTTGACACTGCTCCGGTATCGGACGGCGGGTTCGTCAATGCCGCGCCCGTGTTCCCTGACCAGGACTTCAGCACTGAGGGCGACCAATCCGATAGGACGAGCCGGGAGGTGCCGGAGAACACTATGGCAGGACGGAACATCGGGGCGCCGGTCAGCGCCCATGACGACGACGGTGATCTGCTGATCTACACCCTGAGTGGCGCGGACGCCGCATCCTTCGACATAGGGAGGAACAATGGCCAGCTGAAGACCAAGGCTCCCCTGAACTACGAGGCGAGGAACAGCTATACGGTGGTGGTCACTGCCACTGACCCGTTTGGCGCCTCGGACAGCATAGTGGTGACTATCAGCGTCACCGATGAGGACGACCCCGCAGTAATAACGGTGAATACCGGGTGAGCCCGACGGTGGGCCCTTCCTTAGAAACCACCTGCGATTGGGGGGTTGAACTCTGTTAGGTGGCCTTGCTAAGACAGCCCTCTTTTGAGGATTAGCTAGACTCCCCAATACATCAGCCTACACCTTTAGCCTGAACCTCAACGTGAAAGTTCTTGATTTTGTCCAGTTTGGTGGGCTGGAGCGTACCGAATTGCGAACTTTTCGGTGGGAGGTCAGGTTGTAAGCCAGACTGAGTATGAGGTCCCTCCTGTCGTTTCAAGTCGTCGCCCAGCCTTCCGAGAGCACTTCCGCCTGTTCTAGCACCGTTTGCGTCGCCTTCTCCTGCTTGTCAGGCGGGTAGCCGTGTTTGCGCAAGATACGGCGTACGAGGACGCGCAGCTGGGCGCGTACATTCTCACGCAGCGTCCAGTCTATGGTGACATTACGGCGGACGGTGTCGACCAGCTCCCGTGCGATAGTGCGGAGCGTCTCGTCGCCAAGCACCTGAACCGCGCTGTCGTTGGTTTCCAGTGCATCGTAGAAGGCCAACTCGTCCTCGGAAAGTCCTAGCTCTTCGCCACGGGCGTTGGCTTGGCGCATGTCCTTCGCAAGCTCGATCAACTCCTCGATGACCTGCGCCGCCTCTATAGCCCGATTCTGGTAACGCCGCAAGGTCTGCTCCAGCATCTCGGAAAAAGACCGTGCCTGCACTATGTTCTTACGCTGTCTCGCGGACACCTCGCCCTTGAGCAGCTTCTGAAGCAACTCGACAGCCAGGTTGCGATGCGGCATCCCGCGCACCTCAGCCAGGAACTCGTCTGACAGCACAGAAATGTCCGGCTTGTCCAAGCCCGCCGCCGCGAAGATGTCCATCACCCCCTCGGACGCCACTGCCCGCGAGATTATCTGGCGCATGGCTAGGTCTAGGTCCTCCTCCATACGCGCCTCAGACGCAGACTGCTTAGACAACGCCGCCCGCACCGTCTGGAAGAATCCCACGTCGTCCCGGATGCGCAACGCATCCTGGTGAGGCACGGCCAACGCGAAGGCTTGGGACAGATCTCGCACCGCGTTCAGGCAGCGCTCCTTCCCGTCTTCTTGGGCCAGGATGTGCTCCTGTGCGGCCGGAAGCAGTCCCAACCGCTCCTGCGGGGTGCCCGTAGTCCACTTGGACCAGTCGAAGCCGTGGAACAGTGCGCAACAGACCTCGTACTTCTCCAACATCACCGCCACAGCCTCGTCCTGGTCCAAGGCGGTGCGCCCCGTGCCGCCGCTTTCGGTGTATGTGGCAAGAGCTTGTTTCAGGTCCTGGGCCAGCCCCAGGTAGTCCACCACCAGCCCGCCGGGCTTGTCCTTGAACACCCGGTTGACCCGGGCGATGGCCTGCATCAACCCGTGGCCCCGCATCGGCTTGTCTACGTACATAGTGTGCAGACTGGGCGCGTCGAACCCCGTCAGCCACATGTCCCGCACCAGCACGACTTTCAGCGGATCGTTGGCGTCACGGAACCGGGTGGCCAACCCTTCCCGCCGCGGCTTGTTCCTGATGTGCGGCTGCCACTCCAGGGGATCGGAGGCGGAGCCGGTCATCACCACCTTGATACTTCCCTGGGCGTCATTATCGTCGTGCCACTCGGGACGCAGCCGCACCAATTCCCGGTAGAGGTCGACGCAGATGCGGCGGCTCATGCAGACGATCATCGCCTTGCCTTCCAGAGCCTCCAACCGCTGCTCGAAGTGGTCTACGATGTCTTCGACGACCTGTGTCACCCGGTTTTCCGCGCCTACAACCGCCTCCAGTTGCGCCCACTTGGTCTTGAGCTTCTCCCTGCGCTCAACCTCCTCGCCCTCAGTCGCTTCCTCAAAATCAAGGTCTATGTTGGGCTTTTCGTGCTCGTCCAGAGCCAGCTTGGCCAGGCGGCTCTCGTAGTAGATGGGCACAGTGGCCCCGTCCTCTACGGAACGCTGGATGTCATAGACGCTGATGTAGTCCCCGAACACGGCCCGCGTGTTGGCGTCCTGCAGCTCTATGGGTGTCCCCGTAAACCCGACGAAAGAAGCCATGGGCAGCGCGTCCCGCATGTGGCGGGCGAACCCGTCGATGAAGTCGTACTGGCTGCGGTGGGCCTCGTCGGCTATGACGACGATGTTGCGCCTGTCGGACAATATTGGGTGGGTGTCGCCCCTCTCTTCCGGGAAGAACTTCTGGATGGTCGTGAACACAATGCCGCCAGCGTTCACCGACAGCTTGTTTCGCAAGTCGGCCCTGCTTTCGGCCTGGGCTGGCGGCTGGCGCAGCAGGTCCTGGCAGCGGGAGAAGGTGCCGAAAAGCTGGTCGTCCAGGTCGTTGCGGTCGGTGAGCACAACGATGGTCGGATTATCCATCGCCGGCTCTCGGATGATGGACCCGGCGTAGAAAGCCATCGTCAGGCTCTTGCCGGACCCCTGAGTGTGCCAGACCACCCCGATGCGCCGGTCTCCGGGTTCTCCTCCCGGCCTCAGTCCTGCCTCATACCGTCCGCTCGTTTCTGCGATCTTGCCAGCCGCTCGTTGCAACTCAGCCGCCCGCAGCGTCTCGTCGACGGCCACTCTGACGGCGTGGAATTGGTGATAGCCCGCCATCTTCTTGACCATGGCGCCGCTGCCGTCGTCTTCAAATACGATGAAGTCATGGACGAGGGCGAGGAAGCGATCCGGATCAAAGACTCCCTCCAACATCACCTGCAACTCGGTCATGTGCGGGTCGGCTGGCGTCTGGCCGGTGACGGTGCGCCAAGGCTTGAACCACTCCCGCCCGGCGGTGATGGTCCCGGTTCGGGCCTCGGTCCCGTCGGAAACCACGAGCACCTCGTTCATGGAGAACAGAGCGGGCAGCTCAGCCTTGTATGTCTGGAGCTGGTTCCAGGCTGTCCAGATGGTAGCGTCCTCGTCTGCCGGGTTCTTCAGCTCGATGACCCCCAGGGGCAGGCCGTTCACGAACAGCACGACGTCCGGTCTGCGGGTGTTCTTGTTCTCCGTGACGGTGAACTGATTGACGGCCAGCCAGTTGTTGTTGGCAGGGTGTTCGAAGTCTACGACCCGGACTAGGTCTCCCCTCACGATTCCTGCTGGATCCCGGTAATCGACCTCCACGCCGTTCATGAGCATACGGTGGAAGGCTCGGTTGCGGGCTTCCAGGGTCGAGCCTTCGGGACGGGTCAGCTTGCGAAAGGCGTCGTCCAGTGCCTCAGCCGGGAGTCTGGGGTTCAAGTCAGCGAGGGCGTCCTGCAGCCGACGCTCCAAAACCACCTGCCCGTAGTCGGCGCGCTCCGCGCTGGGCGTATCCGGCGCGATGTCCGGCCCGTGGGCCACCCGCCAGCCAAGCCCATCCAGCCATCCCAGGGCGGCCTGTTCGACGTCGTCCTCTGTGATGGTTGTCATGAGGGTGTCCTATGCCAACATCAGCCGTTCGCCCTTGGGTTCCGGTACGGGGTCTCCGAATTCCCGGGCTGTTTCAATCCACAAGTCGATGGCCTCGTTGATGTGCTGCAACGCCCCCTCCTGAGTGTCGCCGTGGGCCGCGCATCCAGGGAGTTCGGGCGCTTCGGCCACGAAGGCGCCGTCTTCGTTGCTCCAATAGATGATGATTTCGTACTTGTGCATCAGTCTTCCTCTCCAAGCTGGTGTCTCAGGATTGCTTGCCGGACCTGTCGCACCCTGGTAGGGCTTAGCATGGCTCCCGTCACGCTGTAGATTTATCCGTTCCCGGACGCCTTCTTTCCTGAAAATGTGATGGCTTCCCTGGACCCGTTCAACAAACCCCAAGCGTAATAGGAATGATCGGAGTTCGTCGAAACGAATGTTGGCATCTGCCCGACCACTTAGAATCCTTTGTCGCAATTCACCTTGGCGGTTCATGGGAGCATTCTGAATATATCACAATAAACCCTGGGACCGATTCGAAAGCCGTAGTCACTGCGCTCCGCGTTGGGTGTATCAGGAGTTATATCCGGCCCGTGGGCCACCCCCGAGCCGAGGCCCTCCAGCCAGTCGAGGGCTGCCTGTTCGACGATGGCTTCACTAAGAGTGATCATGGAAACTCCTCAACGGGGGCTGCGCCGCTCCCGTCTGGAAGGCCTTTCGAATTTCCAAGTTCACCGACCGTGGCCTCTTCTTGTCGGTCTGACTGTAGGGCTAGAACGTCCTTCAGCAGTTCAAGAATCACTTGAAAGCCTTGGAAGTCTTCCTGTGTGCCATTCTCACAGAGCCAATCGCAGAGATTGGTTTTCTCATCCTCGTTGACGGTCCACTTTTTAGGAACAAGTTGAGATTCTCCGCGCACCGTTCTTGTACGTTCAGGGTCAACATCGATAAACGCAGACTTATATTGGCGTGCTCGTTCCAACGTCTCTTTACTAAACAGGTTCTCGATGCCCTTCTGTATAGGATTGTTCGACTGCAATGGAATGGTCCGCCGAAGGAGGCTTCCCCTATCGTCGGGGCTCAATTGTTCGTCACAGTCAAACAGAAGCATCACCTTCTGAGGTACGAGATCAGGTAGCCAGGACTTCCAGATATTCTTCAAGTCACCAGCTCCACCGCCATCCCTTAATTCAACTCCCTCAAGGATAGCCTCTTGACTCAGCAACTGCGCGGCCCTGTGGATGTACCTCTGACCCGTCGAACCTTCGACATAGACAATGGGCTTCTGTGCCCCTTCAACGGCGGCACGCATGTCGTTCGAAAATCTGACCGTTTCAGTGAAAGCTCGATAGGCATCCCCGAATTCACTAAACTCTTCGGGACTGATCCTGTGTCCCTGGGGTAGCCGGTACAGCGCGAAGCCATCTTCTCCAAAGACCCTTTGCATACCCAGAACAAAGAGCGGTGAGTGTGTCGTAACCACGAACTGCACGTTTGGAAACATCTTGATTAGCTCAGGGAGGACTTCGTGTTGGTGAACAGCATGTAGATGCAGATCTACTTCGTCTACCACCACGATGCCGCGCACATCGGCGGCGTTAGAGAAATGAGCTCCACAGAGACCAAAGTCTCTCAAGATAGACAAGAAAAGATTCAATAAAGCCGTCTCTCCACTGGACAACTGAAAGATGTTGGGTATTAGTTGCCCGCCCCCTGACTCAATGGATATTCTCCTGTCATTTCGTGGTCCTACGCCGAATCTGGCGTCTTCTCTCCTTACTACATTCCGAACTATTCGAAGCACTGTTTCATAGGTGCTGGTAGCAATTCCCGAATACCCAGCAAATACCGGCAAGGGGATGGTGGCGTTGCTGTCCTTCACAGGCAGACTAAACTGAGTGGTTTGAATTTCGAAGACGGCCCGATCGTAGAGCAGGTCAAACAGCCAGTTCTGGTTCTCATGGAGCGGTGAATAGTTAATCACCTTGCGCTCCGTCTGTCCCTGCATATGCTTCAGATTCATGTATTGGGCTTGGGCTTTCAAGTTATCCTCATTCAGCCAAGCCGGTTCTTCAAAGCGGTTTGGAGGGAAATACAAGACGCACCTTTGAAAGAAGATGTTCCCAACCTTATCTTTATCTTTGTTGTTGGGGGAGAAGCTTGAGTCAAAATGGTCACTCTCTTCGGGCTTTATCTTTTTCCAGGCGTCTTGGATGTCAGGTTCAGAAAGCCCTGAAGGCATGGCTTGATACTCTCGCTTTCGGCTTCGTGACCGCATCTCCGTTACAAATAGCCCATCTTCGAACTCAACCCTCCCGAAGTAGTATTCGCTCCCCGTCTTTACGTAAGAGCTGCTTCGGAGTTTGTATACTTTGCCGGTCTCCACTTCTGGTGCTTCTGGGTAAGCAACGCCCTTGGCTGATACCAGTCCGTTCACTATATGAGATAGCAGGATGCTCTTGCCTGAGCCGTTCTCGCCCACTAGGAGAACAGGCTTTGGACTGTCACCTTCAAAGGGGAGAGTGATGTCAAGACGGTCGATTGGCCCGTAATTGACAATTTGAACTCTCTTTGCGTACATCCCATCCTCCGTTAACCGACCAGGTTGTTAACTTCCCCCACCTGGACTTCCCCCGACACCAACTTGGGTAGCAGGGCATCCCGTTGCGCAGCGAGGGCGAGTGATTCCTTGCGGTTGAACTCAATCTGAGCGAACACAGGACTGACCAATGCGCTGAACTCATTCCAAGTTTCTTCGGGTGGGCTGGGTAGACGGTAGGGAGCCAATGCGTCAACTTGGACGCGCTGCCTGCCGGATGTCCCGGTCATGCTCTGGATGGAGTGCTCTCGAAATGCTGAATCGCGGGCCAGTAGGTAGGCGTACGCAGGAGGTGCCGGATGAACAGCCCGCATCACGATGAATTCTGTCGAACCCCATCCGACTGAGTGTTCCGGTAATGATTGGACGAAGGCTGTCTTGCCGTTTTCCAAGCTAGGGGTGATCCGTGCTAGCAGGGTATCTCCGTTACGAAAGCGTGTGCCAGAACTGAACTCTCGCAGGACCCAATCGTCTGGATTAGGACCTGATGTTGGAAGGGACGCCATAGCCAAGTATGGGGCAACAGTTCCTCTCTTCAGGGGCTCAGACGGGTTCAACTTCACCATTTCCCCCAGCGGCTTCACCTCCCAACCCTCGGGTATCTCTCCCAGTTCGGAGTCCACGAGGCGGTCGGGGAAGAGGTCGTAGAGGTCGGCGGGGAGGCCGGGGAGGGACTGGCCAGGACGCCAGCGGCCCTCGATCTTGGCGCGGACGGGGTCGAAGTCCACGAACCATGATTTGAACAGCGCCCGCGCCATCTCCTCCAGCGTCTCGTTCATGCGCCGGTTCAGCTCGATCTTGTCGTCCAGCGTTCCGAGGACGTGAGCGATGGCGCGCTGATCGGGAGGCGGTGGGATCAAGAAACGCAGTCGTTCCAGTGTTTGAAGGTTAATGTTGTCTTGTACACTGCCTGTCCCAACGTTCTCGTGCTGGAGCTTGTCCTTGAGAAGCCGAAAAGTGTATTCGACGAACCGGACGTCACATTTGGATTCATCTGCAATGAATCCAACAACGCTGTCTGGGAAGCAGGCTGGATAAGTAAGGATAGCCGTTTCTGCGATGTTTGCAGCTATGGTGATGACCATTGTGCCTTTCGGCCACAACCTGCTCTGGGATAAACCGGTTTCGTTATAGGTCTGGGTGTGGGTTGTGACTCGTCCGCGAGAGGCCTTTATGTCGCCCGTTTGTACGAATGGGTACGGCCCTCCATAAAGCTCTGGCGCATTCCTGGGGCGATGTCTGGACCTGCCACGATCAACCTCTCCTAGTTCGCCCAGCATCACCTCGTGCCACTGGCCGATCGAAGTTTGTTTGGCACTCTCCTGTACGACCACGTAGTCCTGCTCAATCATTGACGCCATTCTCCTCAGTTCGATACTCGCCGCAGGACCAGCGGCTTGACGACCTCGTGCGCGCCTCCGGTCTGACCGTTCGGGTCCCCGTGCTGCCCTTCCCATCGGTGTTTCCCCGTGTTCAGGGCGATCCTGACTACGGAGAGTTGCTCTGGTGACAGGTCATCGTAGCCGTCCTCATAGCCGTTTACTACCACGCGCAGGTCGGGCGAGTGTTTCGCCAGTAGCTGTATCAGCTCATCGACAGTCACTGTCTCCCTCCGGTAACTTCTTGAAAGCTTCTCACCCGGTTGCCGTCACGGCAGCATCCACCACTGCCGCCGTAGTCTGAGGCTCCGGTATGGGTTCGCCGTCTTCGCGCATGCCTTCAATGTGGAACTCTATGGCTTCTCGGATTTCCTTCAACACCTCTTCGCGGGTGCTGGAAGTAGCCACGCATCCTGGCAGGTTCGGCACGTAGGCTGCGTAGTTGTTGTTGGTCCTCTCAATGACGACGGTGTACTTCATGGCTCTGTTTGCTCCTTTAGCCCTGACTGCGTCAATATGCTGTTCCAAGTGCCCGGCGGCAGGTCATCTCCCGGCTTGCCAGGAACGGTCACACGACCCGACTTCACCGGGTGCTTGAACTGACGATGGCTTCCCCTGGTACGAATCAATCGCCACCCGTCCTTCTCTATATCAATTGTATGGCTTCTCTAACCTTGGGCATGACCAGACAACCCTGCTCCAAACCCCAGCCGAGCCAGGTTCGCCTCGATCTCCTCGTCCAACCGTTGCGCCTCGACCTGCTGTCCGCGCCACTGAGGGGTGAGGCGGGCCATTTTCTCCTCGAAGGGTTCGCCGTCGTCCTCCTGAGGCTCCGCTCCGACATAACGTCCGGGGGTGAGGACGTGGCTGTGGCTGCGAATCTCTTCCAGCGTGGCGCTCTTGCAGAACCCGGGAACGTCAGTGTACTCGCCAGAGTCCCGCTCACCGCACCAAGCTTGGTAGGCGTCCGCGACGCGCGCGATGTCATCAGGGGAGAGGTCGCGATGGGTACGGTCGACCATGTGGCCCAGCTTGCGGGCGTCGATGAACAGGGTCTCTCCGCTCCGGTCTCTGTGGTCCCCATTGCGGCGGCCTCGGGACAGGAACCAGAGACACGCGGGTATCTGGGTGGAGCGGAACAGCTGGCCCGGTAGGGCGACGATACAGTCCACGAGGCTGGCCTCGATCAAGTTCTTGCGAATCTCACCCTCGCCGGACTGGTTCGACGACATGGAGCCGTTGGCCAGAACGAATCCAGCCGTGCCTCGAGGAGACAGGTGGTGCAGGAAGTGCTGCACCCACGCGAAGTTGGCGTTGCCCACCGGCGGGACGCCGAACTCCCAACGTTTGTCGTCACGCAGCCGTTCACCGCCCCAGTCGGAGACGTTGAAGGGGGGATTGGCGAGGATGTAGTCGGCTCGAAGGTCGGGGTGACGGTCGTTGTGGAAGCTGTCTCCGTGCTCGATGCGGCCTTCGATGCCTCGTATGGCCAAGTTCATTTTGGCCATACGCCAAGTCGTGTAGTTGGACTCCTGGCCGTAGATGGAGATGTCCCCCTTGGCGCTGCCGCCGTTGCCGTTGCCGCTGGCGTGAGCACGGATGAACCCCACCGACTGGACGAACATGCCAGAGGAACCGCAGCAGGGGTCGTACACCCGGCCCTGGTAGGGCTCAAGCATCTCCACCAGCAGCTGCACCACGCTGCGAGGGGTGTAGAACTCGCCCCCCTTCCGACCCTCAGCCAGCGCGAACTGTTCTAAGAAGTACTCGTAGACATTGCCGAGCACGTCCGTGGCGCGGGCCTCGGCTCCGCCCACCTTGATGTTGCTGACCAGGTCCACCACTTGCCCTAAGCGGGTCTTGTCCAAGGCAGGACGGGCGTAGTCCTTGGGAAGCACGTCTTTGAGAGCAGGATTGTCCCGCTCAATGGCGGTCATGGCGTTGTCCACGGCAAGCCCTATGTCAGGTTGGCGCGCCTGGGATTGCATCTTAGGCCAGCGAGCTTCGGGCGGCACCCAGAAGATGCTCTGGGCGCGGTACTCGTCGGGGTCTTCAGGGTCTGCGCCTTGGTCGAGCTCAGCCTCCAGTTTCGCGTGGGCCTCCTCGAAGGCGTCGGAGATGTACTTGAGAAAGATGAGGCCGAGGACGACGTGCTTGTACTCGGCGGCGTCCATGCTGCCCCGCAGTGCGTCAGCCATCCGCCACAGCTCCGACTTGTAGTCGGGGACGGTTTTGTTGCCGCTTGATCCGACATCTGATTTGGAGTTGCTGCGTCTCTGTCGCGAGGTCGTCATTGGGCTGAGCTCCTGCGTTTACTCTCGGAACGCCACTTGGCCACTTCACGTTTGGGATTCTTGCCCTCCGGTCCGTAGCCATGTTGCACCAGGAACCTGGGGACGCCTCCGTACTCGACCGAGATCACCGCAGACTCGGCGGCCTTGTCATGACCTGGCAGGAAGAAAGCCCCAATTGCAGCCTCCGCCCCGCACCCACACCAACATTCACCCGTTGGCAGCAGGCGTTTGGTTATAGCCATATTCTGTTGCCTCCTGAAAGCCTTGACTTTATGGTCTTGGGAACAATTCAAGAATACGCTCCTGGAAGTAGTCAGTCAACGCTGCACGGAGTGCCGGTCCACACCACTTCAGCAACGCCCCCAGCATCAATTCCGCCACAGTCCAAAGGTCAGGACGCAGGACAGCACGACGACAGCCTGCTGCAGATCGCTGAGATGCGGTATTCCTAGACGGAACCGACTGATAGGGTCAAGCCTCAAGTCCGCGTTTCCGCACTTCGGGCATGCGACGCCCATGACGTGCCTCCTCTAAGTTGGGATAGGTGTCGAATTAGAGCCGAACCGACCAAGATGCAGCGTGCCATGAACACCATACCGCTCAACAAAGCCTCTTCGCGGTCCAGCCCTGGCGGCATTAACATAGCAAGCGGCACGAAACATGGGGCAGATCAATGTTCTAACCTATGAATCCATGTTGAAGGTTCATGCACTGCCTAGGTGCTCTGCTGGCTATTGACTCCCTATCGGAACTTCCGTTAGGGTGACCTGACCCCGCCTCGAACCTCTCGGGTTCCTCCACCCCTTAGTGTGTCCCATTTTCACTGGCGCTCTACAGTCGGCCTCTTGGACAGACGGACCCAATCGAACTTTGCCTTGATGGTCGAGAATGCGGTTTCAGCGTTCGACCGCTTGCGGCAACGGGCCAAGAACTCAGTCTGGTTGAAGTTGTTGGAGCGGAGCGCCCGGTCCCACAGGGCATCGCACTTTCGCTTGGGACCGAAGCGAAGGCTAAGTTTAAAGACATCCACGAGGGCGTCAGGGAAGCGATCGACGATTATGCGAGCCCATCGCTGGCTGTCGCCCCGGCTCCCGAATCCCTAAGCAGTGCCCTGGCCAAGTCGCCCCGTATCCAGATGACGGCCACCCACTCTCTAATAATAGACTCCATCGCGAGGGCTGGTGTGTGTGTTTATTTTTTCTCTCACAATCTTTGTGACTGATCCCCTACGTCTTGGACCGAGTCGCCAGGCCGCCGGTCCCTCGACATGGACGCACTAAGATTGCTGATAACTGCCGCTTATCAACATTCGATATACATACGACGTAGGCGTACTGCGGGTACTGATAATTAGTAATTATCAGCACTAGTTACTACGTAATCATCTTATCCAACTTAGAATTTATAACTAAATATTATAAAAATCCTTGACTAATCGGACGGAATACGCTAATTTTTTTTCGACTGGCCAAACCGGCAACGGAACGAGTGTCTGGCGCCTGCGGCCAACCGTCGGGTTCGAGGTCGAACACCATCAGAGGAGCGACTTGAAAGCCGCCGGGAACCGGGGAAAACCGAAGAGCGCCGGCGGGCGTTCCTCAGACATGAGGGCGGCCGGGGTCGACTTCAACCCCGGACCCGACGCCGAGGAGCGGCTGCGCCCGACCGTCGGGCGCAGCCGGCCCATACACAGATACGGTCTCAATCCAACCAGGAGCATGAGAATGAGCGCGCGACTGATGCGTCGTCAAGAGGTTGAGAAACTCACCGGATTGAGCCGCGCCTCGATCTACAGGTTGATACGAAGTGGAAGATTCCCTCCGCCCGTCAGGGTCAGCGACGCGGCGGTCAGGGTGGAAGGAGAGCGAGATCAACGTTTGGATAGAGTCCCGGCCGGCGGCGACGAGTGAGCGCGGCTCATCCGCCGCGTAGGAATTTCTTGTTGATACGGCGCGACCGGGCTGTGAGGCAGTCCGCCCACTTCTGCATGAGCGTGCGGCGGCGGTCGAACAGATCGGACCGTGCATACGCTTGCTCGACGCTCCCGCCCAGCTAATGCGCCAGGGCCGCCTCCCCCACCGCCCAGGGGGTGTCCGTCCGTTCCATGGTCCAGGTCTTGAAGGACGTTCTGAACCCGTGCACCGTCGCCCGGTCCGCAAGGCCGGTGGAACGGAGAATCTTCGTAAGGGTCATGTCGCTCAGCGCCCGGCCAGGCCGCAGCGGGGACGGGAAGCAGAGCCCGGAACCGTCGTCAAGTTGACGCGCGAGCTTCAACACGTCGAGGGCCTGCTTGCTCAGGGGCGCCCGATGCTCCACGCCCGCCTTCATGCGTGAGGCGGGAATCGTCCACGTTGCCCTGTCGAGGTCGATTTCGTCCCACGCAGCCCCCCTCGCCTCTCCGGAGCGCGCCGCCGTGAATACCAGAAACCTCAGACATAGTTTCGAAGCGAGTGACGTCTGGGACGCATCTACGGTCTGGAGAGCCGATTCCGCCTCCTGGTAGGGAAGCGCCCGAAGATGCGCTTTGACCTTGGGCATCGACGGCAAGGCCCCGTCTATGGCTTCCCCCGCCGGATTGGCCTCGATCAATTCATTCGCCATAGCCCACCTAAATGTCGTCCGCATCCTTTGCCGCACACGCCGGGCGGTCTCGGGGCGCGTCGACCATATAGGCGTAAGGACCGCCAACACGTCGGTGCGGCCTATCGCGTCGATGCGCTTGTCGCCGATCTTGGGGAAGGCGTGTCGTTCGAGGGTCTGGATCCACGCTTTGGCGTGGCTTGCGTTGCGCCAACGGGGTCTGTTGGCTTCGTGTACGGCATGGGCGGCCTCGCTGAAAGTGGGCGCCGCGGTCCTGCGCTTGTCGGCCACCGGGTCCCTCCCGTCGCCAATCGCCTCACGGTTGGCCGACGCGCGCTTCCTCGCCTGGGCCAGCGATACGGCCGGGTACCCGCCCAGGCCGATGTCGCGCCGTCGGCCGTCGACGGTTATCCGCAGCACCCAGCTCTTGCCGCCCGTCTTGCTTATGAACAGGTGCAGGCCGCCGTCGTCCGAGTGGCGGCCGGGGTCCCTGAGCGCCTTCACCCTTATCGCCGACAGCTTCACGCCATGCAACCTCCTTGGTCTCTTACCACATAAATTACCACACATGAAGCGAGACAACAAGGGATTGCGGGAGACCGGGAAGAAGTTCCCGGGGAGACGACACCGGCGGCTCCGACGCCTGGAGCAGCTACGAATGGAGCTTCACTGAGACCTGAAGAGGCGGGCGGGGAATGGGCGAGAATGAGGTGGAGTGGTGGAGCTGAGGGGATTCGAACCCCTGACCTCCTGCGTGCAAAGCAGGCGCTCTCCCCCTGAGCTACAGCCCCGTGTGAGGCTAATTATAACCCTCCCGTCCGGTACAGGCTATCGTCAAACCCCTTCCATCGTCCCGATGTTATAATGGCCGAGAGACAAGGCTTGAGCTGCGAGAACTCACACAGGGTGTTGTCCGGCT
Organism: Dehalococcoidia bacterium; assembly: GCA_965237875.1. Classification (GTDB taxonomy): domain Bacteria; phylum Chloroflexota; class Dehalococcoidia; order Lucifugimonadales; family JAGWBF01; genus DAOUJI01. The sequence continues at coordinate 417,340 of CBDEGP010000001.1, read as the reverse complement.
GACAGCCCCAGGGATAAACCGGGAGGCGGTGGCGCTATGTCCTCGGACCTGCTGACCCTCGACTCTAAACCTAACGCCACGTATATGATCGCCGGGTGGAAGCCCCAATGGTCCGACGGCGGCGAGATATCCAGCGGCCTGCCCGAGTACCTGATACAGAAATATAACGCAAAGAAGATCGGCGGCTTCACCCGGGAAATCGCCATGACCTGCTATCCCTTTCAGGTCCCCGGCACACACGACGCCTTCAGGCCCTCAGCAGCTTTCGATCAAGGGCTTCCCAGCCGTGAAATCACCAGGGACAACTCCGTCTATGACGCCGGAAACGGGCTGATAGTCTTCCAGGGCGAGGAACCATGGTTCCGGCTGGACATGTACTCAGAGGCGTTCTTCGGCATAGCCAAAGAGCTGGATCTTGAAAAGGTTGTCGTGGTGGAAGGCTACAACGGCCCGGCGCCGCCGGAGATGGAACGAAGCGTGAATTGCTCCTTCAGCCGGCCGGAAATGAAAGAAGAGCTAGAGAAGTATTCGGTGCGTTTTTCAAGCTACGGCACCGACCGCAAGGCGGGCCCCACCATAGGGATGGGACTGGTGTCCATGGCCCATTACCATTATCCGGAGATCAATTTGATAAGGTTCGGAGCCATGGCGCCTATGTATTCCTTCATCACCAACAACAACGGGCCTGTCGGCATATCCCGGGATCACAGGTCCTTCTACGACATCCTGCGCAGGATAAGGGCGCTGCTGGGCATGGACATCGACCTGTCAGACTTGAGGGAAAAGGGCGAGTCGGAGTCCCGCGAGTTGCAGGCGACTCTGGAACGCATCGCATCCACCAACACTACGGCCAGGCAAGCTCTGGAACGGGCCAGGGCCGACTTCCATCACACCCCATACGTCGAGCCGGTGGAATTGACGCCTGAACTCGACCGCACCCTTGACGATATACTCCGCAACACCCCGGAACATCCCGCAGAGGAGCTTTAGCAGCCGCTCGAAACGGGCATCCGAGGTCCGCGTACGGCCTTGGATTACTCTCTGTGTATAGCCAGCTTGGCGGCTGTGACGGTGTTCACCAGCAGCATGGCGATGGTCATGGGCCCCACTCCCCCGGGCACAGGGCTGATGGCTTCGACCTTGTCATAGACGCCCTCGAAGTCCACGTCCCCAACCAGCCGGGCGCCGGACTTTCGGGAGGGGTCGCGGATTCTGTTCACTCCCACGTCCACGACGACGGCTCCTTCCCGCACCATCTCCCGGGTGATGGAGTTGGGCGTTCCGGTCGCGGCCACTAGAATGTCGGCCTGGTTGGTAATCTGGGCCATATCCCGTGTGGCTGTATGGCATACGGTGACGGTGGCGTTGGCCCCTTCGCGCTTTTGCATAAGCGCCAGAGCCAGGGGCTTGCCCACGATGTTGCTGCGCCCGCAGATGACGACATGCCGCCCTGCAGGGTCGTATCCGTTGCGTAGAAGCAACTGCTGAACGCCTCCCGGAGTGGCGGGCACGAAATCATACTCTCCTAACGCCAACTTGCCCAGGTTGACGGGATGGATTGAGTCCACGTCTTTGTCAGGACTAATGTTGGCCAGTGTGGAGGTTTCGTCGATGTGCGGGGGAAGAGGCAGCTGAAGAAGTATGCCGTGGAACAGGGGATTCTGATTCAGGGCGGACACCAGGTCCACCAACTCCGCTTGGGACGCGTTGTGCCGGAGGCGGAAGGTCTCGGTGAATATCCCCACCTCGTCGCAGGCCTTTTCTTTGTTCCTGATGTAGACGGCGGACGCGGGGTCGTCGCCAACGAGAATGGCCGCAAGTCCGGGGACTGTCCCATGCTTTCGGCCCATCTCGGCCACCGTTTGGGCCACCTCGCTGCGAATCTCCGCCGAGGTCACTTTTCCGTCCAGTATCTTGGCCATTGACCCTCGTCCTTCTGACGCTGTCGGCAAAAATAGCGTCCAAGGCCCGTTGGACACTCAGTGTCAGGCATAACTATAATACCCTAACTCGGCTTGAGCCGTGTACCAAAGGCCCCAAGGGATGATCAGCACAGGCATAGACATCATAGAGATATGGCGCGTCAAGGGAGTCCACGAAAGATACGGCCAGAGGTTCCTTGACCGCATATACACGCCTGCGGAGATAGAATATTGCCGCGGGAGAGCGCCCAACCTGGCAGCCCGGTTCGCCGCCAAGGAGGCCGCCATGAAGTCTCTGGGGACGGGTGTGCGCGGCGTAGGGTGGAAGGACATTGAAGTGGTCAGGAATCGGGCCGGAGCCCCCTCCATCAAGCTCCACGGCAGGGCCCTTGCTAGAGCCGAGAAGCTGGGGCTTCAGGAGATGTCCCTGTCCATTTCCCATTCCAGGGAGTATGCCGTGGCTTTCGTCATAGCGCACATAGACGGGGAGATCGAGTCCCCGTTGAGACCGGTCGCTCCGGGTCTGTGAAGCCGGGCCCGTGAAGATAGTAACCTCCGGACAGATGCGCCGCATCGAGGACGCCTGTGAGACCGAGGGCGTCTCCAAGGACTCCCTCATGGAGAAAGCCGGGCTGGCTACGGCCCTTGTCGCCCGCAATCTGTTGGGGGGCGCCGCCGGCCGGAAAATCGTCGTCCTGGTCGGGCCGGGCAACAATGGAGGAGATGGGTTGGTCGCGGCCCGGCGTCTGGCGGGTTGGGGCGCATCCGTCACTGCATGGACCACGCCCACGGCAAGAGAGGACCACGCCAAGACGCCCCTGGCCAAGGATGCTGGCGTTTCCATCAGCCGCATTACGCAAGAGAGCCTGGACAGTCTACGGAACGACCTGCAATCCTGCGACGTCGTCCTGGACGCAGTGCTGGGCATCGGCAAGTCCCGGCCTCTGGAGGGCCTCGTTAGAGGGGCCATGCTTCTTCTGCGCTCAGCCAAAGAGAGCCGCCCGTCCATGCCGGTGGCGGCCCTCGACGTGCCTACGGGGATGGACGCCGACTCTGGTACCGTGGACGCGGCATGTCCTAAAGCGGACGTGACCATATCCTACGGATTCCCGAAAACAGGCCACTACAGGTTTCCGGGCGCCGACTTCACGGGGAAGCTGGAAGTGGCGGACCTGGGGATTCCCAGTCGTCTGTCGGAAGACATTCCCCTGGAACTGCTGACTTCCGGTTGGGTTGCTGAGAGGCTTCCCGCCAGGCCCGCGTCAGGCCACAAGGGTGTCTTTGGACATGTCCTCGTGGTTGCGGGTTCTCGCAATTATGTCGGAGCAGCGTATCTGGCGGCCCAAGCCGCCGCCAGGAGCGGCGCCGGACTGGTCACGTTGGCCTCCCCACGCAGCGTCTACCCCATCGCGGCTTCTAAGCTGGCGGAGGTGGTCCACCTGCCCCTTCCGGAAGACGAAGACGGCCGCTTTCACCCTGACGGCGCTCATATACTAAGGGAACGTCTGGGCGAGTACGACTCTCTGATAGTGGGGTGCGGTCTCGGGAGGTCTCCGGGGTTGGTGGAGTTCATGCGCCGTCTGCTCTTCGAAGGACCAATACAAGAGGAAGGGCCAGGACAGGGGCTTCCGATAGTCGTTGACGCCGACGGCTTGAATAATCTGTCCCAAATCCCGGGCTGGTGGGAGAGGGTGACGGGCCCGTTGCTGCTGACTCCTCACCCGGGGGAGATGGCTGCGCTGACCGGCCTTACCGTCTCCCAAGTCCAGGCCGACCGGACAGCCGTCGCGCGGGACTGGTCCGATAAGTGGGGCGTCGCATTGGCGCTCAAAGGAGCGTTCACCGCCGTGGCTTCGCCCGGAGGCGTTTGCCGCATAGCCCCGTTCGCCAATCCAGCCCTCGCCAGCGGAGGCACAGGGGACGTGCTGACGGGCGTGGTCGGAGGACTGCTTGCCCAGGGGCTTCCCATGGAGGATGCGGCCTGCTGCGGGGTGTACGTCCACGGCGCCGCCGGGGAAACGGTGCGCCGGGAAGTGGGCGAGACGGGCGCCCTGGCGGGGGACCTGTTAGACCGCATTCCACGGGCTATGGAAACGATAAAGGCCAAATGATTCGAGGCCGAATGGGGAGAAATGCTTCACCCTGGCGCTATAATGTGCGGGCGCCGTCTGACTTGGGAGTCCGCCGAGGAGCAGTTCGATAGTGAATAAACAAATGGAACCCTTCTACCCGCCGCCGCGCCTGCTGCTGGGGCCGGGCCCCAGCAGTGTCCATCCCCGTGTTCTGCAGGCCATGGCAATGCCCCTTTTGGGCCACCTCGACGGGGCCTTCCTGAAGGTCATGGATGACGTCATGCAGGGGCTCAGGGATGTTTTCAAGACCTCCAACAAGCTGACAATACCCGTGTCGGCTACGGGCTCTGCCGGGATGGAAGCAGCCTTCTGCAACATTCTGGAGCCCGGCGACGTGGCAGTGGTGGCCGTTAACGGTTTTTTCGGAAACCGCATGGTGGACATAGGCAATCGCTGCGGCGCAGACATCCATCCGGTGGAGTATGAATGGGGAACGGCCATCGGGCCAGACCTTTCGAGGCTTGAGGATGAGATGAAAAAGCACAAGAGGGTCAAGGCTGTGGCAATCGTCCACGGAGAGACCTCCACGGGCGTGCTCAATCCCCTCAAGCCGGTGGCAGAGCTGGCCCACGCATACGATGCGGTGCTTATAGCGGACACCGTCACCAGCTTGGGAGGCGTGGACGTAGCGTTGGACGAATGGGACATTGACGTCTCCCACAGCGGCACCCAGAAATGCCTTGGGGGACCTCCGGGACTGGCGCCGGTGACCCTGGGTCCCAGGGCGGAAAAGGTGTTGAAAGAGCGCTCCCGGCCGGTCCAAAGTTTCTACCTGAACCTGGCGGACCTGGAGACTTACTGGGATGAAAGACGGGCCTACCACCACACGGCGCCCATCTCCATGGTCTACGCTCTCAGGGAAGCCTTGCGCATGGTCCTGGAGGAGGGCCTGGAGGCCAGGTTCGTCCGTCACGCGACCAATGCCCAGGCATTCCGGTCAGGCGTGGAAGCGCTTGGGCTGAAGCTCCTTGCCGACCCGGACGCCAGGCTGGACCCGCTCACCACTGTGCTGACTCCCGAGGGGGTGGACGTGAACCGGGTGCGCGGAATCCTGCTGGAAGAGTACGGCATCGAGATAGGCGGCGGACTGGGGCCTCTCGCTGGAAAGATACTGCGTGTTGGGCTCATGGGGGACAACTCACGAGCAGCCAACGTTCTCACGCTGCTTTCGGCGCTGGAGCGGGTCCTCCCCAGGGAGGGCTTCGAGGTTGCCAACGGCGCCGGAGTCACCGCCGCACAGAAGGTGTTTGCCGAAGCGAACTAGGGCGCCCGGAGACGGCAGGCGAAGGATGCTCGACAATCTTTTAAGTAACTGCTTTCGGGTGTCAGCCAAGGCGACCGCCGGTCGCCCCTACGACGGGCTCGAGGCCATGTCCCTCATCCTTCCGAACGCCCCACACTGTCATTCTGAACGCCGCGCAGCGGCGTGATGAATCTAAAGAGGTTGATCAAAAGCCCGCCCGACGAAAAATACAACGCTCATGAAGCGAGGACCCGTTGCTGGGTCGGCGCTGGCCTGTGGAGAACCTCCTTAGATTCTTCGCTGCGCTCAGAATGACAGGGTCGCGGGGCGTTTTCATGTAACTGCTTTCAGTTACTCGCCGACGCTCGGCCCCATCCCCGGGGCGTAAGGTTGCCCAGGACGAATGGGGATGAGTCGGTCTATGGCCGCACACGCGGGGGCAGATTGCTTCTACGTCTCCGCTCACGTTCGGCAGGGAGGCCTGGTTCCCGCAGGCGCTGGGCCGTTTGCTACGCCCGGGGGTAAGCGTCACGGCGGTGAGCGACGGGGGTCACTAAGACGACAATTTCGTCGTCAAGCAGTTCATACACAACCCTGTAATCGCCAACACGCAGGCGACGCAGCCCGCGCATCCCTCCCTTGAGCGGTCTCCCTGCGGACGGCTCCTCATTAAGACTGTCGATGGCATGGGCTATGCGAATCCTCGCCGGTTTGGGGATATCCGCCAGCTCCCTTGCCGCGCTGCCCTTAATCCGAACCGAGTAGCTCACGCCTGACCTTATCCCAGTCCAGAACAGGGTCAGAGGGGTCGCGCAGCCGGTCTAATGCTACTGAGAGGTCATCGAAGTCTTCCAGATATCGTTCCAACGCCTGGCGAATTACTTCGGCGCGGCTGCGTTTGAGCTGCTTGGCCGCCGCGTCCAAGGCTTCCGCAAGTTCATCCGGCACACGCGCGGTGATTTGATTCATCGAAATTCTCTCCTGATGGCATATACAGTCATACGATGTTAAAAAGATTGATTAGAATTACCGTAATCCCGAAGGCATTGTCTTTCAACAGCTGCGTCGCCTCTTCACCACTCCCCGCCGAGGGCCGGACGGGCAGACCCCATTCAACGCGCCGCCGGCGATGGGTTCAGGGCCCAGCGTCAGGGGGCCATCCGCGCCTGTGCCTGCCGCCGTACCTGATCCTGAACCTGTTGACGTTCACTATGCTCAAAACGCCCAGGATGATCAGGACCACCGGCCAGAAATCTCGCACCAGACCGTCCCGGACACCCAGGTTCTCCAGAAGAAAGAGGACTCCAAAGAAGATGGCGGTCAGCCCCAGCATGGCCGGACATCCAATGGACATGTCCTATTCCCCTGCCTTCTCCTGGGTCAGCTCCGAAATCAACCAACGGGACCCGCGCTTCACGAGGGTTATCGTTGCCCCTATGTGTGCGTCCCTGGGGAAATCCACGTCATATTCCGCAACGACCTGGGCGGCGTCTTCGGTTGCGGAAACCGTCTCGATAACGAGGTTTTCTATGGTGATGGGCTGCAACCGCGTCCTGATAATCTCCACTTCAGGAACAAAGAGGTCGATCAGGCGGGCGGCATTCCCCGCGGACAAGGCGTCGTAATAGTCCCGAACAGTGGACTCGGGAGTGGACGCCCCGTTGCAGGAAGCGCTGAGAAGGACTGCGGCCAGCATCGCCACAAATACGGCGCCAAGCTTCAACCGCTCCGTTCCTCGTTCCTGTAGGCCTCGTCCAGAAGGTCCACGACGTGGCAGACGGTGACGTTCATCCCCCTTCTGGCGATTCCGGTCTCCATTTGGATCATGCAACCGGGGTTGGCGGTTGCCACGCAGTCGGCGGCTGTTGCGGCCACCGCCTGCATCTTGGCGTCCAGAATCCTCTCGGACATTTCCTTTTGCACGATGGAGTAGATGCCCGCCGCTCCGCAGCAGCGGGTCGGGTCTTCCATCTCAACCAACTCCAGTCCCGGAATGGACTCCAGCAAGGCCCTGGGCGCCCGCGTAATGCCTTGAGCGTGGGCCAAATGGCAGGGGTCCTGGTAGGTGACTCTGCGCCTGACCTCGCCTTTCGGAGGGTCCAGGGGCAGGCCAGCCAGAAGCTCGGTCACGTCCACGGTCATCTCGCTTAGGAGGCGGGCTTTCTCCGAATACTGCGCGTCGTCCTTGAGAAGCTCACCGTATTCTTTCATGGCAGACCCGCAGCCCGCCGACGCCACTACGACGTTTTCGACGCCGGCCGCCAGGAAAACATCGATGTTCTTCCGGGCCATCCCTCTTGCCGCTTCCAGTTCGCCGCTGTGCAGGCTCAGGGCGCCGCAGCAGCCCTGTCCCTCCGGCGTTGTCGTGTCACAGCCGTTTCGGATGAGCGTCCTGACGGCGGCTTCCATAGTGGCGCTCTGTACGAGAGGCATTACGCAGCCGGACAACAGGGCGACGGTCTTCCGGCGTGGGATGAGGCTGCGATGCATTTCGGGGCCGGGCCCGAAGAAGCGGTCCGACATTCGCGGAAGGGACCCCTCGATGTCACGCACTCCGCCGGGCAGAAGACGGAGCAGCCCCGAGGCCCGCACCAGCTTCTGGAGGCCCCACCGCTGGTAGATGCGTATTAGCTTTGCTCCAAAACGGAGCCGCCCAAGGCTCCCCAGGGCGCCTCGCAGAAAGGCCCAGCGCACCAACCGCATCTTGAGAGGTCCGGCGCGGGTGGCTTTCGCCTGCCCTCGGGTGTACTCCATCAGCCGCCCAAAGGGGACCCCAGACGGACAGGCGGTTTCACACGCGCGGCACTGTAGGCAAAGCTCCCAATGGGACGCCACCCGGTCCGTTATTCCCAGACGGCCTTCCTTTACAGCCTTCATCAAGGATATTCTTCCCCTGGGGGACTCGGTCTCAACCCCCAACTGGACATAGGTTGGACAGGCGCTCAGGCAGAGGCCGCAATGGACGCACTTGTACAGGTCCTCGTCGGAGGGAACATCGGGTCCGCCGAAAGCCGGACCGGTGGGAAGGTTAAGCATCTATATCCTCCCGGCCATGCGCCCAGGACTCATGATTGAGCCGGGGTCCAATTGCCGTTTGATCCGCCGCATCAGATCAAGCCCCTGGCCCGTGACCAGGTCGCCCCAAACGTCGACGCGGCCCTTGATGCTCAACGGACAACTCTCCACCGTCAGATGTCCCCCTGACTCAAGAGCGGCTTCCCGCACTCTGTAGATCAGGCTTTCATTCATGTCGTCCCCCTTGTCTTCGAACCAGTAGAGGCGAGCGATGCCGGTCGCCGCATCCACAGCCAGCCCTCCTTCAGGCAGCTCGCTGAGGGTCTTGAGGAGGCTGCTTATCCGCGACGGCCTGATGGCGGCCCGGAGCATTAAGGTCGGCGCAACGGCGTTAGACCAGCCCAGGTTGGTCAGCCTGGACCAGAGCCCGGCGCTTTCGTCCCCCCTCAACAGACTCGAACCGTCGGAAAGGGCGCCCAACGCGTCCCGCTCAGCCCGCTCGACCATGCTCCGGCGGCCCGAATAGCCGACCAGCATGAATCCGCCGTGGTGCGGAGGGAACAGGTCCGGCATGTCAAGCCTGTCGGCTGCAATTCTGTTGACGGCATGGACCGACGTTGGCTGGCCCGCCAGGTTGAGCATCCCAGCCGCCAGGGACAAGGCTTCCTCGACCGAGGCGCTGGGCGCTGCGAGGGCGACGCTTGAAGTGGGAAGAGGCGCAAGCTTGAACGTGGCGTCGACTATGACGCCCAACGTTCCCAGCGAGCCTACGTAGAGCTTGCCCATGTCGTATCCGGTGACGTTCTTGACCACACGCCCCCCAGCCTTGGTCAGTGTTCCGTCGGCGAGCGCGACGGTTATCCCGATCAGCCAGTCCCGGGGAGACCCGTAGGCAAATCTGGAAGGCCCCGTCACGTCTGAGGCCACGATTCCGCCGATGGTGGCCTTGCCGGCCATAGGAGACTCTATCGGAAGCATTTGCCCATGCCTGGCCAGCTGAGTCTGTAAAGATTCAAGGGTCATTCCTGCTTGGACCTGCGCCACCATGTCCAGCGGCTCGTGGAAATTCAGCCTGTCCAGCCTTTCCATGCCGATGACCAGATCTACGCGGCTGGGGACGTTGGCCAGTCCCACGTGCACCCCGCCGCCTCTCGGGATGACCGCCATGCCCGCGCCGGACGCCCAGGAAAGGACCTCGGACACGTCTTCCGCCTTTGCGGGAAGGACCGCTTTCCGGGGCGTGAGGCCGTCCACGGCGTATCCAGCAAGGCTGTCCTCCGGCACGAGGACCTGGGCGACCGAGGATGGAGCAGGATGATTGGGAGAAGGCATGGCCGCTATATGTAGGACCCCGGACCTGCGGTGGAGATGGCGGCCCGCTGCATGTCGTGGGCATATTCGGGGCCGCCGGGGAATATCTTGCCGGGATTGAATAGCCCCGACGGGCAGAAGGCGTCCCGTACCTTCATCATGGCCGACATGTCCTCGTTGCTGAAGACCATGGGCATATAGGCCTTCTTCTCCAGCCCCACGCCGTGCTCGCCCGTCAGTGAGCCTCCCATCTCGACGCACACCCGCAGCATGGCTTCACCCGCGGCGATCACCCGTTCCACGGCTCCGGGTTCCCGTTCGTCGAAGGCTATGCACGGGTGGAGATTGCCGTCCCCGGCGTGGAACACATTGGCCACGACAAGCCCGTACCGTTCGGCAATCTCGGCAATCCGCCTCAGGGCTTCAGTCAGCCTTGTCCGGGGCGCCACGCCGTCCACGAGGTAGTAGTTGGGGGCAATGGACCCCAACGCTCCAAAAGCCCCTTTCCTGGCTGACCAGAGGCGTTCCCGCTCGGACGCATCGGTGGCTATGCGCACCTCGTCCGCCCCGCCGTCATACATGGACGCCGCCACTTCGGAGCCCAGATCGTCCACGCTTTCCTCGAGGCCTTCCAACTCGACAAGCAGCACGGCTCCGGCGTCCTCGGGAAAGACTCCCTTGTTCACCTTCAGTATGGCCCCGATGCACACCGAATCGATTATCTCCATGGCGGCGGGCACGATGCCCCGGCCTATGACCGCGGAAACTGTGGCGGTGGCGGAGCCGATGTCTGGAAAAACCCCCAGCAGCGTTTTCACAGATTCCGGAACGGGGAGGAGCCGCACGGCTATCTTCGTTGCGATCCCGAAAGTCCCCTCCGAGCCCACGAATACGCCTCGAAGGTCGTAGCCGGGCACGTCGGCTGTCTCGCTGCCCAGCCACACCGTCGAGCCGTCGTCCAGAACGACCTCCATGCCGACCACGTGGTTGGTGGTCACGCCGTAGGCCAGGCAGTGGGGCCCTCCGGCGTTCTCGGCGACGTTGCCCCCGATGCTGCACGCGCGTTGGCTGGAGGGGTCTGGAGCGTAGCGGAAGCCCAGCTTGCGCGCCTGGGTGTCCAATTCAAGATTAGTGATTCCGGGCTCAACTATGGCGATGCGGTCGGTGGTGTTGATCTCCAGGATGCGGGTCATGCGGGTCATGGCAATCTGGACGCCTCCCATGGAGGCGATGGCCCCGCCGCTCAACCCCGTGCCTGAACCGCGGCACACCACGGGGACCTGCTCACCCCGCGCCAGGGAAACCACCCGGCTCACCTCGTCGGTGGACGCCGGAAACACCACCACGTTGGGCATTGCGCGGTCGATGGAGCCGTCGTACTCATAGACAAGCAGGTCTTCCGGGTGGTGGATGACGTGGTCCCTGCCCACTATGGCTCCGAGCTTTTTAAGTGTACTTGCATCGAGTGGCATGTCCGGTTCCTGCCCCCATTCTAATGCCTGGCGTCCAGGGCTTCAAACGCCCGCCCTTTGCCGTTGGTATACTTCTTGCAACGTTTTAGAAAAACGGGAGGTTTCCGTGGCCTTTGCCGATGCGGTTGAGACAAAGACTTTCGCCATACGCCAGGCCATTCTGTCGCACCCTTTCGTAACAGGCGTCGGGGACGGTACGCTGGACGTGGAGAAGTTCAAGTTCTACGTCCGTCAGGACTATCTATACCTGATAGACTACAGCCGCGTCTTGGCCCTGGCTTCATCGAGGGCCCATGACCTGGAAGCGCAATCATGGTTCGCCCGGCTTCTCCACGAGACCCTGAACACGGAGATGGAGCTGCACCGGAGCTACTGCGCCAAGTTCGGAGTAACCCGCGAGGACCTGGAGGCCACCGAAGCGGCGCCCACCACCGTCTCCTACACCAGCTTCCTGCTGAGCGTAGCCCATCAAGGGACCTACCAGGAGCTGGCCGCGTCGCTCCTTCCTTGCCAGTGGGGGTACTGGGAGATAGGGGACCGGCTGTCGCGGCAAGGACCGCCTGAGCACGCTCCGCTCTACGCCGAGTGGATAGCAATGTATTCGTCGCCCGAGTACAAGGCCCTGGCGGACTGGGCCCGCAGCTTCGCCGACGAGCTGGCCGCCCGTTCCACGGAGGAGGACGTACGGAAGATGGAGGCCGCCTATGTCACCAGCCTCCGCTACGAGCGCCTTTTCTGGGACATGGCCTACAATATGGAACAGTGGCCCCTCTAGCAGCCCGTCCGAGGATTATCTAACGGTGCTTGCAGGTCAGCGACAATGGATCGCGACAACTAATTTTGCCGGTTGCCCCGGCCGGCCCCCAGATAGCTTTGCGAATAGCGCCGTGCTCACTACCTCGGCAAAGTTCCTGATGCGTTGGGCTGGCCCATCGCCCCGTGCTTTCCTGTGCAGATTGACCCCAAAGCGGAACAGTTTGAGCAGGTTGTGGCCGGTGCAGATCAGCGACCATTCGCCGTTCACCTTCTCCAGTCCCCGCAGCAGGAACTGCCGGAATCCCCGACCCTGCTTGATCTGGCCGAATACCGGCTCCACAGTTTGCATCCGCAAAGCGCAGCGCTGCCGACCCCGCTTGGTCTGTAACTTACGTCGCATCCGGTCCCTGGGAGACAGATGGCTGGGTATGCGACCTCGGGGCGCGGGTGGCACAACCCGCCCGTGGCGGGTCTGCTCCGGCGCGACGAACGGGTCCACGCCCAGAGCATAGAACTCGTCGACTGCCTTTGCCGAGTAATAGCCAGCATCGGCGGATACTTCCCTGGGGACTGCACCGACGTTGTCGATGGTCTCCTCCATCATCGCCGCAGCCTGTTGCTTATCCGAAGTCTGGTTGGTCGCCCGCGCCGCCACGATCACCTGGTGAGCGCTGTCCACCACCGCCTGACAGTTGTACGCTTGCAGGAAGTCCTTTCCTCCAGGTGCGGGCATGATGCGCGACTCGGTATCGGTGAAGTTACGCTGGGCCTTGTCGTCGGGCGCCCCCGGGTGATTACCACCTTCGGCCTCGGCCTGTTCGCCAGCCGCCTGCGCCTCGGCTTCCAGCGCCGCCATGGCTTCCCGTATCTTCTCCAACCGACCCTCTCGAAAGGCCAACTCCTGCGGCAACTCATCTCCACGCTTGTCTTTGCCGTACCGCCGGTCTTCCTCATCATCCGCTGCCTGGGCCTGTCGCAACAACTCCGCGACCTCCGCCGCCAACTGCGCTGCCTTCTCCTTCATCCGTTGGTAACTCATCGCCTTATGCTTCGATGCGTTGGCCTTGACCTTCGTGCCGTCCAGCGCCACGTGCCCCAGCTTCACCAGACCCGCCTGCTGGCACAACGCCAGTACCTGTACGAACAGGCCCGACAGCGCATCCACATGATCCTTGCGAAAGTCGGAGATGGTCCGGAAGTCCGGTGTGTTGTTCGCCGCCAACACCCTGAAGGCGATGTCCTCGTGGAGACGCTGGGCGATGCGGCGTGAGGACGCCACCCCCACGCAGTAGCCGTAGAGCAACACCTTGACCATCATCCGTGGATGATACGGCGGCCCGCCACGCCGTTCCCGCTCGTAGCGAGCGGTGACCTCCGACATGTCCAACTGGTCCACCACGTCGGATATGAAGTAGGCCAGATGGTCGTCAGGCAGCCACTCCTGCAACGCCGCTGGCAACAGCAACTGCTGGTCGGGTTCGTAGGGAAGGTAGGTTTTGCTCATCAACGACTCCCCGCTACTGGACTGGGCCCATCATACCCCCAAACACTCGCCAACCGTGTTTCTCGGACGGGCTGCTAGGGCCTGTTCACATTTGCCCCTTCGCCCCTGGCGGGAGAAGGTTGGGATGAGGGGGGAACCAATGACGTATCCAAAGAGAAGCTCCCGCGGCCAGGAGGGGTGGCCGCGAGAGCTTGGGTTGAGACGCCGGGCCGCTTCGCCCCGGCGGTTTTAGTCGGAGGGCAGCCGGCGGCAGAACCACTCCTGAAGCGAGGGAGGCAGGTCCAGCTCGGAGCAATCGGGGAACAACTCCCCGAAGTCCGGGGAGAAGCCCCCGCGGGTAGTAGGCTCGCGCATCTGCTCCGGCCACTCACCCAGGGTCACCGTAACCGTTCTGGAAGCTCCGTCGCGGACTACTGTGAGAGGCGCCTCGTCGCCCGGTCTGTAGGAGTCCAGCCGTGCAATCAGTCCCGTCACGCTGTCCACCGAAACTCCGTTCACCGCCGTGATGATGTCCCCGCCTCGGCTCGGGCGGTCTCCCCAAAGGCCCGAACCCATGATGCCCGCGTCCTCGGCCGGGCTGTCCGGTTCGACCCCAATCACGTATACTCCGCTGTCCACGGGCAGGTCCAGGTCTTCCACCAGTTCGGGAGTGAGGTCTGCGGCCCGTATTCCCAACCAGGGCGGCCGTATCACCCCGCCCTCTTTCAGGGCGTCCAGGTTGTCCTTCAAGAAGTTGATGGGCACTGCGAACCCGATTCCTCCGAACGAGGGCTGAAGCCCGGTCGTCCGGATAGCCGTCGTGACGCCTATGACCGCCCCGTTGGAGTCCAGAAGGGGTCCTCCGGAGTTGCCTGGGTTGACGACCGCATCGGTCTGTATCACTCCGGAGACCAGGCGCCCGACGTGGCTGGGCATGTCCCTGTTGACCTGGCTCACCACTCCCACGGTGACTGTGCCCGCAAGTCCGTATGGGGCGCCGATGGCTATGGCCAATTGGCCCGGTTTGAGGGCGCTTGAGTCCCCAAGGGTGACCGGAGTTATACCAGCCGCAGTTGAGGCTTCCACCTTCAGGAGCGCCAAGTCATTTCCGGGAAGGCGCCCAATGACGTCGGCCTCGGAGGATGAACCGTTGGGGAAGGTGACGGTCACGGTGTCTTCATCCTCTACGACGTGGTCGTTGGTGACGATATACCCCTGTGAGTCGATGAGGAAGCCTGAGCCTCCGCTCCGCCCCGTGCTGATTTCCACGACCGCCGGGCTGACGCTCTCATATATGGCGGTTATCTCTTCCTCATCGAACAACGCCGCCGCGACTGGGCTGCCGAAGAAGGAGCTTGAGCCCGGACCGACCCAGAAGTAGGCCACCGCCAACATCGCTGCGACGGCGGCGGCCGTCATGCCGATGCTGAGACTCCTGGCCAGATGTGGCATGTTCGACCTCCTACAATCAGGCAATCGGAGCGGTCGATCGCTCCCTGATAATAGGGATTGTAAGAGGCGATTCTTAAGTTTTTATTAAGTTGTCATGCTCCCCGCAGGCCGGGCGGCAACAGGTTAGGTATGGAGTCTTCTATAGGGTAGCTTTCGTCGCAGGCCTGGCAATGGAGAGTCCCGCTAAGCACCTCGTCGGCGTCCTCAGCTTCGACCCTCAAGTCCAGAGGACTCTTGCATAGGGGACACGCCAGGATGTCCACCAAGTCTCTTTTCATTTACAGCTCCTTTAGAACACAGCGACCGTAGAGCACGGCGACCGGCAGGCCGCCCGGGTCTTCAAGCGTCAAGGCTTATCTCCACCAGCGCGCGCAGGACGTCGGCAAGCAGGAATACCGCTATGCCCAGCGCCGTGACCGCCGTCGCTCCACTGAACGCCGAAGTGATTCTCCGCAGACCTCGGGTCTCCGGTTCCGGGTCTTCGGGATAGCTCTTGGACCTGAGGAATCTGACGAGGTAGAACATGTAGAGGGACATCACGATCTTTACAACCAGGACTGCCACGTAAGCGGGTCCTACACTGTTGGATGTGAGCCGGTTGAGCGTCAGAATGACCCCGGTCACCAGGAGCACGGCTATGGCGGTGTTGACCAGACCTCGAAACTGTTCCCCGATGCGCCTTCGGTCTCCTATTGCACCGTCCGGCTTTGAAAGGTTGGGCCGGAGCACGATTAAATAGAAGAGCCCTCCGCCGACCCAAGCAACTGCTGCGATGGCGTGAATCCAACGTATGGCCAGAATGAGGACTTCGGTGAAACTCATGGGTGCAGGAGCCCGGACACCGGAATTCTACGTTGGCGTAGGGGGCCAGTCAACGAGATGGGTCTTGGGCCTTTCGATTGTCTCAGGTTCCTCCTTAGTATTCCGTTCGCCCTGAGCTTGTCAGAAGGGTGGTTCGACTGGCTCACCACGAACGGGGCAAACAAGGCATCTGACAATCGGAAGACCCTGGATGCGGTCTTGGGACGGGTTGAATGTCAATAATTTCGGTTGACAGTTAGTTCCAAATGCCCATAAAATCCCCGCGATTCCCAGACTGTGCTTAACGGAGATGTAGATGAGGGACCCGCGCGTCAGCAGGAGCTTGGGCATTGAGCACGCCATTCTCCAAGCGGGAATGCCTTGGGTGTCCAACCCCGAGTTGGTGGCGGCTGTGTCAAACGCCGGGGGTCTGGGAATTCTTCACCCCTCGGCTGGAATGGCCGTCGACGGGAATCTTCTAACCAACCTGCGGGAGAACATGCGCAGGTTGAAAACGTTGACCAACCACCCTTTCGGCGTATGTTTCTATCTGGCAAACCCCCTCACGGCAGAGCTGATGGAGGCTGCGATTGAAGAAGGAATGCGCATCGCCGTCACCTACAGCGGAAGTCCGGCGCTTTTCACCGGAATGTTGAAAAACAACCAGGTGAGCGTCATCCACGTGGTTTCGACGGTGCGCCACGCTCGGGGCGCCGAAGCCCAGGGCGTTGACATCATGATAGCCGAAGGCTACGAGGGCGGCGGGCTGCGAGGCCCCGACGAGCTTCCCAATTCGGTCCTGGCGCCCCAGGTCGCCGACGCCGTATCCGTGCCGGTCATTGTCTCAGGCGGCATAATGGACGCCAGGGGCTACGTCGCCGCCCTTGCCTGGGGCGCCCACGGCGTACAGCTTGGCACAAGGTTCGTTGCCACCAGAGAATGCATTGCCCACCCCAAACACAAGGAAGCGCTGCTGGGCGCCATTGACACTGGCACTGTCATCGCCGGACGGTACCATAGGCCCACGCGGTTGCTGCGCACCGGCACGGCGCTGAGGGTGAAAACCGGGGACGCCGGAAACGCCGACTCCTCGTCGGCGGAACAGTGGGACGCCGAGCTGGGCCCTGCCAGAGTCCGAGCCGCCATCCTGGACGGAGACCTCGACGGCAGCATAGCCTACTGTGGAGCGGGCGTCGGCCTGGTCTCCGAGATAATGCCGGCTGGCGACGTCGTGAGGAGCTTGGTCGAAGGCGCCAACCAAATCCTGGGGAACCTGCGCTAAATGGGACGTTAAACAGGGCCCCGTTGACCGAGGGGCGGGCTGCCCCTATTCAGCGTTTTCCTCCGCCGTAATCAGCTCCCCTGCGTATGTCAGCAGCGTTGTCCGGCGTTCGTCGTCCATCCCCCTGGACTCCAGGTACATCTTCAAGGCGTCCATCGGGGACAGGCCCTCAGCCGCTCCCACCGGGATGCGAGTGCGCCGGGGCTGGTCCACTTCGTGGGAAATCGCCGTTACGTAGTGGGCCGGGCTGAGCGCCTGGCGGATGTCCGATTCGTTAAGGTGGACCTCCAACTCCGACGGCGTCGTTATCCGCACCCGCAGGATGGAGCCTGAGATTTTATGTCTTTGGATGGCGTTGATGACAGTCTGCGTGGGGTTCAGGTCGCCGGGGTTGACCCGCGCCTCTACGGTTACAAAGGGTCTGGCGTCCACCTGTTGGAAGCGGAAGTCGGTGACTCGCTTTCCTTGCGGGGCTGAGGGATCGAGGTCTATGACGCAGAACCCCTTGGTGTCCTTCTCCTCGCTGAAGTCGACCCGTTGGAGGCTGCCGGAATAGACGACCATCGGGTCATGCCGGAGAATTTGGTGTTTGTGGATATGGCCCAGGGCTACGTAGTCCAGCGACGGCTTGTGCACAGCCGACGGGAACAGGGCATGGTCATTGCCAAGCATCATGGAGCGTTCAGAACCCACGGTGGAACCGTTGATGGTGACGTGGGCCGACAATACGGCGGGGATGTCCGAGTCGAGCTTTTGGACTTCACGTTCGATCCCAGACGTGCATAGCTCTTCCAGCCGCTCTCTCAGCTGGTCCAGGGACAGGTTGCGGGACTCCTCCCTGCTTAGCAGCCTGCTTCGCTTGGGCCAGGGGACCCCGATTATCTGCACCGGCCCCTTCCTGGTGGGCATGGTGTACGTGGTCAAGTCATCTCCGACCTGTACGTGGGACACCTGGAGCGTGTTGAAAATGTCCACCGCCGTGGCTCTGCCCAGGGCTGCGGGGAGGTCGTGGTTTCCTACTAGAAGGAAGACGCCAATCCCGGCCGCCGACAGCTTTGCCAGACGGCGGGCAAGCTCCCTCTGATGGGTCTGGGAGGGGTCTCGGCCCTTATAGGCGTCTCCGGCCAGGATGACCAGGTCCACGTCGTTGGCGAGGCTGTACTCCACCAGTTCATCCAGCGCCGAGAGGAAGTCCAGCAGCCGGGTGGAAAGCCCCGAGACAGGGTCAATCCGGCCGTGGTTCTCCACGCCTATGTGCAGGTCAGAGAAGTGAACGATGCGCATAAATCCTCGCCAGCCCCTCTACGTCTGCTGAGAATAGCCTATGGGATAAGGAACCCTATAGCTCGATGAAGTCCCTGGTGAAATGGGACATGTCCAGGGTCTCGTTGTCCAAGTCCAGGCCGATGCTCCACAGCCGCATATCGGCGGCCCCGAACAAGGCGTCGATGGCGCTTCCCCGTTCGTCAACCCCCAAAGAATCAACCAGGCATGTGACGAAGTTTATGTCAAAGCCTCCCAGCTTGCCCTCTATATGACAATATTCCCCTAGAGAGCGTCTCTGTCCTCCCAGACCGACTTGAAAGGGAGACTTTAGCGCCATTATCTCCAACCCGGCGCTCGTCGCAGCCGGGCGGGTGATGTAACTCCGTCGTGACGCTGAATCGAACAAGGCACGGATGGAAACGTCGTTCACCTCTATCGAGTCGTAGACCCTACCCATAGCTTGGGCCTCCTGCCTGCTTGACCTTCCCCTACCAGCCGTGCTGCAACTTGTCCTGCAATATGCCCACGAGGTTGGCGATGGGAACTCTGATCTGCTCCATGGTGTCACGCTCTCGGATGGTGACCTGCGAGTCTTCCAGCGTGTCGAAGTCCACGGTCACACAGAAGGGCGTCCCTATTTCGTCCTGCCTCCGGTAACGCCGCCCGATGCTCTGGGCGTCGTCGAACTGTGTAGCCACGTGCTGACGGAGCAGGGCATGGACGTTTCTGGCCGTAGGTACCAGCTTCTCGTTTCGGCTCAGGGGCAAGACGGCGGCTTTAACGGGCGCCAGTTTCCGGTGCAGCCGCAGCAGGGTGCGGGTCTCCTCTTTCGAGGAGGACCGGTCGGGCTCTTCATCGTAGGAGTCGATGAGGAAGGCCAGGGTCGCTCGGTCCACGCCGCCCGACGGCTCGATGACGTAGGGGTAGTATCGCTCTTTCATCTCGTCGTCGAAATATTTGAGGTCCTCGCCGCTGGACTCTCCGTGGGCCTTGAGGTCGTAGTCCGACCGGTTGGCAATGCCTTCCAGTTCCGCCCATCCCCACGGAAACCTGTATTCCACGTCGTAGCAGTCCTTGGCGTAGTGGGCAAGCTCGTCGCCGCCGTGCTGACGCAAGCGCAGGTTCTCTTGCCGCAGGCCATGCTTGACGTACCAGGCCAGCCGCTCGTCCACCCAGGACTTTAGCCAGTCCATGTCGGTGCCCGGTTTGACGAAATATTCGATCTCCATCTGCTCGAACTCCCGGGTGCGGAAAGTCGTGTTGCCGGGAGTGATCTCGTTGCGGAACGCCTTGCCGATTTGCGCGATCCCAAAGGGCAGCTTGCGCCTGGAAGCCACAAGCACGTTGGCAAAGTTGACGAAGATGCCCTGGGCAGTCTCCGGCCTGAGATAGACCTCACTGGCGGTGTCTTCAACGGCGCCCATGAATGTCTTGAACATCAGGTTGAAGTTGCGGGGGGGCGTCAATTCGCCGCCGCAGTCCGGGCATTTGGAGTCGTCTTCCAAATCGTCAGACCTGAACCTCAAGTGGCACTGCTTGCATTCCACCAAAGGGTCGGAGAAGCTTTCAACGTGGCCGCTGGTGACCCATGCCTGGGGGTGCATCAGTATGGCGGCGTCCAGGCCCACCATGTCGTCTCTCTCGTGGACCACTGTGCGCCACCAGGCGTCCTTGACGTTTCTCTTCAGTTCAACACCCAGAGGGCCGTAGTCCCAGGTCGCATTCAGTCCGCCGTAAATCTCGCTGCTCTGAAAGATGAAGCCTCTCCGTTTCGAAAGGGAGAGTATCTTGTCCATATCCGTCTGCCCCAAATAGTGGACCAAGGAGCCTCCTTTGTTCGTTGGCGAGATTCACCAGACCTCTCGGGTCACTGTGGGTGCAAGCAAGGTTAACAAGCGGGCTGACGGTATGTAAAGAACCTGGGGCGGCGACCGACTGTGTTGACACCAATAAGCGCCTGGGATAATCTGACTTTACCGTACAGGGCCCGTAGCTCAGAGGCAGAGCAGCCGGCTCATAACCGGCGGGTCGTTGGTTCGATTCCAGCCGGGCCCACCACGCTTGACAAAATCAAGAACTTTCACCATTACCTTCAATCTGGCACTGTAAGCAACCATAGGGCCAGCCCGGCGGCGAAACCCGCCTGGAAACGGGCAGCCAGTTACTCCCGTAGCGGATAGAGTTCCGCAGAAGCCCCCGATGTGTCAGCCGGGGCTTCTGGTTTGTGGAGGCCGGCCGCCAGGCCGGAATGCGGGAAGGCAGCTTGGGCCAGCAGCAGGGCGCGGGACGGCCACGGTCATGCCTCCTCTTGTCCCAGCGTCTCGCCCTTCGCCATCCGGTAGCCCACCCTCGGCTCAGTAGGGATGTAGGCGGGGTTGCCGGCGTCGTCGCCCAGCTTGCGGCGGAGCCTCTTCACTACTTCGCGGACCAGCCAGGGTTCGCCGGTCCTTTCCGGACCCCAGACCCGTTGCAACAGCTGGTCGTGGGTCAACACCCGGCCGGCGTGGACCGAAAGCTCGAAGAGCAACTCGTACTCGGTGGGCGTCAGCCGCACCGGACGCCCTGCCACCGCCACTCGGCGTCCGGGGTAGTCGATGGTCAGGTCTCCCAGCGAGCAGGGTTCGGACGGCTCGGCCGGATGCGGCCCGGCTCGCCTGCGCAGCGCCGCCCTGATCCTCGCCGCAAGCTCCCTCGGCGAGAAGGGCTTGACCACGTAATCGACCGCCCCCATATACCGTCCGGGAGCAAGATTGTACAAGAATCCATATACAAAAAGGGGGTGATATCTATACGTCTCATATGATATAGGGTGTAGAATAAGTCGGGTTCCTTGGCTAATGAATTTTGGATATGTTCGCTTGGCGTTCGACAGGTCGATAGATGCGCTGGCGAAGCCGGGCCTATGACTATTGAAAGGAGCGACAAAGTGATGAACAACCTCGTCCCCGGACGCTCTGCATGGATGTTGCTTGCGGGATTCGCCGCCCTTGCGCTGATTCTGGTCGCCCTGCTCGCCGCCTGCGGCGGAGATGCAGCGCCTGGAGAAGATGCTACCACTGCTGCGCCTGCCCCCGAAGCGACCGACAGAGTCCGTGCGCCTGCACCGGGCTCGCTTGCAAAGGACAGGGAAATCTTGGTCACCTTATACAATGCCTTGGACGGACCAAACTGGGAGGACAGCGGAAACTGGCTGACCGACGCTCCATTGGGCGAATGGTCTGGAGTCCAGATCGTCAACGGCCGCGTGACTTATTTGCAGATAGGGGGGTCAGGGTCTGGACAGGAGTTGAGCGGGGAGATACCCCTGGAGCTGATTGACCTCGGAGCCCTGGAAGTACTGAGCCTCGGTGGCGACGGTTTAAGGGGGGAGATTCCACCTGAATTTGGCAACTTCCCCAACCTGGAATACCTGTCCCTCCATGGTGACGGATTAACGGGGGAGATACCGCCGGAGCTGGCCAACCTCGCCAACCTGATAAATCTGTGGCTAGATTTGGGCAAGGTGAGCGGCGAGATTCCCCCCGAACTTGGCGACTTGGCAAAAATACAATACCTGAGCATTACAGGTACCCAGGTGAGCGGTGAGATTCCGCCGGAACTGGTGGAACTGGCGAATAGGTCCAACCTGTACGAGTTGAACCTCGCTGGGAACCAGTTGAGCGGGGAGATACCTTCAGGGTTGGCGAATGTCACAGGCTTGGCGAATTTCACAGTGACCATGAGCATTCTAAACCTCGCTGGGAACCAATTGAGCGGGGAGATACCTTCAGGCTTGGCGAATTCAAACATGCTCAAGCTAAACCTCAGTGGGAACCAGCTGAGCGGGACAATACCGCCAGATCTGGCCATTAACTGGGGCGACTACCACAGAATAGAATTCATCGGCCTCAGTGGGAACCAGTTGACCGGAGAGATACCCCCGGAGTTGGGTGATTATTGGACCCTGGAAAATCTTACTCTACACGAAAACCAGCTAAGCGGGGAGATACCTTCCGAGTTGGGTAACCTCGATAACCTGATATATCTGGGTCTACACGAAAACCAGCTAAGCGGGGAGATACCTTCCGAGGTGTGGGACCTGCTCGAGCGGGAAGTCGAGATTGAGATCTATGGCAATCAGTTCCCGTGTCTAACGGGTGGGTATCGGCACCTACGTATCGAACAACGGGCCAACTGCTGAGTCCCAGGTGTTCCACTTCGCTCGACTCTGCGGGGATTGCACGTGGTTTGCCCAGGGGAGACACCGCCGGAGATGGACAGCCTCTCCAATCTGGTAGCGCTCGACCTCTTCAACAACGGGTTGAGCGGGTGCGTGCCAGCCAGTCTGGAAGACCAGTTGACCTCGTTTGCCCTTGGCGACTTGCCCTTCTGCTGAAGCCCCGCGCCCTCAGCCGGGGACGGACAGCATATTGTCCATGTCGCCCGAAAGGCGCTCCCAGCGCGTGTTAGCTATGGCGCATGGCGCTGCCGAGCAACGGGGTATAAGCCTTTCCCTTCGTCGGCCTCCCGGTCGACGGCGGTTTGACCGCTCCGGCGCATGCTGACGCCCTTGACCGCCAGACCTTCAGCCGACGTTGAAAGGAGGGCAGGGTGAGTCTCTTCTTCCTGGCTTCCATGCCTGTCGCCTCCCCAGATGGACAGGGCGAACGAAGAAGAGGAATCAATGCCCCACCGGAAAATGGGCAAAAGAAACGGGCCGCACACATGGACGTGCAGGAGGCCGTCGCAACTACTCGCAGCGACGGCCTCCCTCTTTTCTGAGCGGTCTAAGGTCCCGCGCCGACCGGCTCCGCCTCCCGCTCCCGCTCCTGCTCAAGGGCGAACGCCCACTCGAACAGGGACGCGGCTGCGGGCTTTGGCTTCCGGCTGCGGATCTTGGGCTTGACCGGCTCCTCGGCCATAGCCTGCCCCGGCGGAGGCCGGGGAACTCGGCCCAGGAGAACGGCGTCCGCTGCCTTCCCACACACCGGCACTGCCATGTGACGGAGGCACAGCGCCCCCCCTTTTGCTACGCTCGACACATGGCGCTTTCCGCCCAACGGCTACTCGATTCCCTCAGCCGGATGCCGTTCATCGACTCGGCGGAGCTGTCGCGCGTCCTCGGTGAGCCTCACGCGACCGTCCACCGAGCACTGTCCGACCTGCTGGCCGAGGGCATCGCCGGGCGCGTCAGCCACGGCACCGTCCACCTGCTTTCTAGCCAGCGATACCACCTGACGGCCAACGGCATCAGACAGGCTGCGGCGTTGCTCGGATACGACACGCCCTCGGACTTCGTGCGGGCCTACCCCATGTCCAGGGAGTGGCTGACGCTGCTCATCCGCAGGATGGACGCGGTGGCCAGCGTCTACCGACTCGCCGCCTCGATGTCCCCCGGCATCGACGGCCTACGGTCTCTCGTTGAGTTCCACCGCAGGGGTCGCTTCGACGCCATCATCACCCTGCACGACGGCCGCAGCTTCGGCATCGTCCGCCAGGGCCTAGCCCTGCGGCGCCGGTCTCTCTACGACCGGCTGAGGGCCATAGCCGACGCTACCCCTGGTCCGGCCCGGGGACCGCCCCAACTGCACCCTGTCCCCGGACCCCCGAGGCCCGGTCCCGGGACCTGTGCCGCGCTGACGGCCACTGCACGGCCTGCACGAGCAATGCGTCAACGCCCTTCAGGGGCTGGAGATGCCTCTAACCGCCTCTTTCGACGCACGTAACGCACCCCCGCTTCAATCGCATTTTTCTGGGCCTAATGTCATTGGGGCGACGCTCCAACCGGCCCGCCGATGTCATTCCCCACGTTTGGCGATGTCATTGCCGTCCGGAACGCCGTGATTCGCCAAAGTGTTTCCTGATTACCTCCTGTAGGGGGCGATTCACCCCTGTTTCAGCTTGCCCACGACCCGACTTGCGCCTTCCCGACGAAACTCAAACTCCTGTACACCCCCAATACTGCACGAAAGGGCCCGAAAAACAGAGAGTCTATAGCCCCCCGCATCCCTGCGCAGAGCCACGGGGGAACGGCCTGTAACAACCCGCATTCGTGCGCAGAGTTATGAGGGGTCTTATTTCCAGTTTCATTTGTTCACACTCTCTTGCGAAGGCCGCGATCCGATGAGCCGCGGCAGACCGCAGAGAGGTGAACAAGTTGGCGCTGAGCCCATCGACAGATCGCCGGGCGACGGCAAAGCGGGGATCGCCGTCCTACTCTACCGAGCACCGGGAGACGGTGCGTAGTGGGCTTCGCATCCCCGCCCGGATTATCGTCCACGCTCACCCGCGGCGTCAGGAGTCCCGGTCCGTAACTCGCACCCGATTCCAGCCTTCCTGCCGCCCTGCACAATGCTCATTGCAGCTAGGGCGGATGTCAACCGCCACGCTGTCTCACGGCGTGCCAAGTTGCCTATTCTCAGCTAGGGACCTTGCATATGCGCGCCGGAAGGAGCACTTCCCCAAAAGTGCTTCCTGTTCACATCCCGTAGGGGCCTCTTTTTGCTCCGTTTCAAAGCTGAATGTACCAATTTGCACACCCTGCCAAGAAAGTCCGATTCCCTGTACACCCCGCGCACAGTGCGGACAGCCCTCGATCCTTGCAGACCCCATAAGGGGGGGTGCATACATGAGCAGGGGACATACATGCACCCCCGCCTGGGAGGTTCCGAACGGCCATCTCGCCGTTCACACTGGAGGGAAGACGCCGAAACACGACTGCTCCGACGACCGCACGTTTGGCGTCGGGAGCCACGGCGGGGAGCAGAATGAGAAGGGCCAACGGACGGAAGCCATCGAGAGACCAAGGGGCGACGGCGTACTCCGCCGAGCAGCGGGAGACGCTGCGGCGCGGTCTGCGCATCCTCGCCCGGATGATCGCCCGCGCCCACCTGCGTCGTCAGGCGTCCCGGTCAGGGGCTGCGCCCAGGCCGACGGACGAAGACGGGGACTGAACGGCTGACCTGCCTGGATTACCGGGCTTCAGTTCATATGGCGACGATCCCCCGCCTGGCTCACTGGCTCTGCGGCCCCCGAATAGCCCCGCCTCTACCACAAAACCACCTCGTACACAATGGCTTGCAAGGCATTACCTTTGACGAATTTACCCTTCACAATGAGAAGTTGGACTATTGCGGAACGGAGCAGTTGATTGACCATTTCAGAGCCAGGGACGCTGACGCGGGGCGAGAGCGCTTTGCTCGACCCCGACCTTGATGACGCCATTCGTGAATACCTGCGGACCTACGTTGTGTGGCGGGGCATCGGGCAAGCGACGGCGACCTTCGGCGTTTCCCGCCACACCCTCTGGAGGTTCCTGAGACGGGGCCACACGGGCCGCGCCCTGCCCCGCGCCGTCCTGGGCGTCGTGGGCGATAGCGTCGAGGTCTTGGAAGCGGCAACATGGGCCATCGCGGCCGTCGAACGCTTGGTTGCCAGCAGGCCAGCCCCCAAACCCGTCCGGTCACCCTATCCCCTGTCCCAGGCACTGGAGGACACGCTGCTCTTGTTGTGCGCCACGCCCCTGGTCACCGTTGACGAGCTGTCCCGCTTCGGCAGAATCCCCGCCTCCACTCTCCGCGACCGGTTGAAGAAGCTGGTGAAGATGGGCATAGCGGACTCCGTGTCCCACAGCCTGACCGTTTTGGGACCTCACCCCCATCTGCGGTACTTCCCGACGGAGAAGGGCATAGACGCCGGGGCAATGGTCGAATGGGGAACGAAGACCTTCCTGCGGGAGTACCCGGTGTCCAGGCAGTGGTTCCGGCTCCTGGCCGAGCGGCTGGACGCCGTGGCCGCGCTCTACCGCGCCGCCGCTCTGGTCGCCGACGCCGACTCCCGGGGAAAGCCCGTGAGGGTGGACCACTACAGGCAGGGTCCCTACGACATGCTGATCACCCTGTCCGGGGGCCGCTCCGTAGGCCTGCTGCGCCAGGGTCCGACGCTGCCCTCAGCCAACCTGCGCTACCGACTGAGAACCCTGGAGAACCTGCCGCACAGCCAACGCCCCATGGCCACGCTGGTGCTGGCCCACTCCGACCAGGCCAACCGCCGGGCCGTCCGCACCCTGGGCGACGTCACGCAGCACCGGGCGACCTTCGTCGCCACCGAGGAGGAGCTGCTGGCCGGAGACCACAGGGGCGTGGTCTGGCAGCAGTGCGGCAACGGCACGGAGTACGACCTCCCGGTGAAGGTGGCCCCCGGCGCGTCCCTGAATGCCATCATAGCCTGGACCGACCGGGTGGCGGGGAGTGCCGTCGAATCCGGCAGGCAACGCAACCCGGGCGCAGAGAGAAAGCCGAGGCCGGACCCGGAGACCCTCTACCCCGACCGCCTGCGGGCCGCCATGCCGGAGCCGTCGGAGCTGCTCAGGTCTTCCCTCGCCGTCCGGCTCACCCGCGCGGTGAAGGACGCCCTGGACCTGCTTGCCGCATGGCCCCTGTGCACCACCGACCAACTGGCCGGGCTGATGGGCGGCGTCACCCGCCGCCGGACCAACCAGGTCCTCAACTCCCTGGCCGGCCACTCCCTGGTGCGGGCAGACGGGCAGCGTCACGTCCTCACCGACGAGGGGCTGCGATGCCTGGCCCGCCGGGACCGGGTCGCCCTGGGGCGAGTGGTGGGCCGCTGGAGCGCCAGAAAACGGCGTCGCCGCAACACGAGAGTTCCGGTCTACGCCGGCACCGCTCTCCGGGCCTTAGCCTCCCAGATGGAGCACCACGACGCCATCACCGGTTTCGCCGCCGCCCTCAGCGCCGAGACCGCCCGCTCCAGCGACTACCAGGTGGTGGACCTGATGCCCACGTCCCGTTCCGCCGTCGGCTATCGCTGGGACTGGACCAACTACGTAGTGCACCCCGACGCATCCTTCCAGCTGGCGTACCGGGGTCGGTGGCGCTTCTACCTCTTGGAGTTCGAGCGCCGGGCCACCACCCCCAGGCGGGTGCGCACCCGCCTGGAGAACTATCGCCGGTACTTCAACAGCGGCTGGCCCAACCGAGACCACGGCGGGCTGCCGCCCCTGGTGCTGTTCGTGTTCCCGAACCCTGATGCCGAGGAAGGCTTCCTGCACGGTGTCTCCGGGTCCAACCGCCCGATCCTGTTCACGTCCAACCTCCAGACCCTTGCGGAACGTGGGGTATTGGGCGACGCATGGCAACTGCCGCCGCCTCACCCTGCCGGACGGAGGCCGCTGGTGCCACTGGCCCTGGTTGCAAAATGACAAATCTCCGTCTCCGAGACTTCCTGTAGGGGGGGTGTCCACAAACCTAGTTCACAGCTTACCAACGCTGTCAGGCCCAAAAAGCCCAAAACGATTGCAACTTGTTGCAGAAGCCATGACCCGGCCGGCGCAAGGCAACCCTGGGAACGCAGGACCCGGACCTACCGCCGCCAGGTCCCTGCCGTGATTGACGTGTCAGGGCTGACACATGTTGACGTGATGACGAACCGCAACAACCGAATGTAAGGAAGATGAGTATGAGACAACTGATGAAGGCCGAGGCCTGCCGGGAGTTGGCAGTGTCCCTGTCCACCCTGGACCGTCGGATCGCCTCGGGAGAGATCCAGGTCAGACGGGAGCAGCACGGAAGGCGACACCGGATATACGTGATGCTGGACGACGACCTGCCGGACAACGGCGCAAATGCCGGATCCCGGGGTACGCTGCTGGACGTGGCCCAGGAGCGGATTCGGGGGTTGGATGAGCAGGTGGCGCTCCTTCAAGCCCAGCTTGTCCTGGAGCAGGAGCGGAACGTCGGGTTG
Organism: Dehalococcoidia bacterium; assembly: GCA_965237875.1. Classification (GTDB taxonomy): domain Bacteria; phylum Chloroflexota; class Dehalococcoidia; order Lucifugimonadales; family JAGWBF01; genus DAOUJI01. The sequence goes on along the minus strand of CBDEGP010000001.1, from coordinate 389,464 downwards.
GAGGAGTCCTGTCGGAAGGAGCGTGGCGGCCGTGATAGAATGAGGCGAATAGCTTTCACCCTTGGCTTGGTCGTCGCGGGGCTGTTCGGGCTGCTGCTGGTCGTCGGCGTCCTGGTTGCGTGGCGTCTGCCGACGTAGGGGCGGTGCACAGCTCGCTGCACCTGATTCGAGCTTCGGGTCCAACAGAGGTTCTCGGCTCGGATGAGCCAACCGCGCAATTGGAATTGGGCGTTAGGAAGGCGGCTTATGACTAGCGAAGAGACCGTCACCTTGACCCGGAACGAGTACGACGCCCTCATTGAGCGCAACAGTCAACTTGAGGACATTCTGGCCGCCTAGGACGCGGACGACGGCGTGCGTGTTCCTCACGAGGTCGCTCTCGACATTATACGGGGGAAGAATCCCATTCTCGGTTTCGGAATCACCAAGGCATCACCCTGAGGGAACTGGCAGAGAAAACAGGTATCGCCGCAAGGTACATCTCCGAGATTGAGTGTGGGCGCAAACCGGGATCGACCTCGGCCTTGGCTCGCATAGCCAGTGGGCTTGGCACCGTTATCGACGTCCTGGTGAGTGAACCTCTCATATGTGGGGAGAGTAGGCGTAAAGATAGCTAGGCGCAGCAAAGATCATAGGTCAATAACAACTGCCGATTGGGTTGGTGCTAGGCTTTCCTGTCGAAGCGTTGAATCGTGAGGTAAGTTCATGGAGCCAACTCCAGAATCCGAGAATCTCGACTGGCCGCTTCTACACGGATTAGACTATGATGCGCAGTTCCGTGCCATCCGAAGCTTGTTGTTTCGCCAGGAACGAGTCGACCATGAGCTTTCGGATAAGATCGAGGAAGTCGGAGAGTTCGCTGCACAAGCACGAGGCGCTGCGAACGAACGTGCAGTTGACGAATGGGTCGATCTTTTGCACGACTCATGCTACCAAGATGCTGCCCACAGCATGGCCGCAGTGGGTATGATCGCTCCGTTCATCGAGTCAGTTTTCAGGCAAGTATTTCAACGAATCGGAGAAGAATTGCCGCAAGGAAACCTAGCTAAGAACATTACGGCCAGGATAGACAGGGTCGGCATGTGGGAATACATGCCAGATGATCTCAAGCCTACTCTGTCGGCACTCTTCGCCTACAGGAACAAAATGTTCCACAACGGTTTTGAATGGCCCGTTGAAGTGCGTCGGAGCTTTGAACAAAGGCTTGATACTTCTGGCTGGCCTTCGGAGTGGTTCTCACATGCGGCAATTGGCGGCAAGCCGTGGATGTTCTACATGTCCCCAGAGTTCATCGAACACTGTGTCGATAGAATAGGTCAAATCGTTGAGGGGATTGAGAGATTCGGTTTGGCGCAGACGTTGAGCAAGCTGGGGGTCCCGGTTGATCAACAAGTGATTGACTTAGACAGCTTCTCCTCTATACGCTGACGAAGGAAGAGGCAGACCGGTGCGTCGTTTACACTTATCTTCTCGTAGGGGATATCCTTTCGCTTCGGTCAACACCGTCCTCCCAACGACGGCGTATGTACGCCTGACCCTACTCCCCAAAACAGTGGTAGTGATTGCAGTGATACCAAGGAGTCGAGAACATGGCGGCAAAAAAGGTTAAGGAAACTCCCGATTTCGTCAAGGGCTTGTTGACATCAGCAGACGGAATCTCCACATTGCTGAACCCTGACAAGATGCCTCCACGCCTCCTGTTGAAGAAGCTACAAGACGATAAGGTAACGTTGGGACAGTTCACGAGCGAAGAGTGCCAGGAATTGGGCATGTACCAGGCCCGAGTCGTATTGATGGTCTTAGCGGCGGAATTGGCGCTCAAACTTCTTTGGGAGCAAGACAAGGGTAAGCCAGCAAGTAAGCATCATGGTATCGATCAATTGTTCGACGAATTGTGCGGTCCCCTTCAGGCCCAAATACATAGCAAATACTGTGAGCAAGCGCAGTCGCCCCCAGGAGGGTGGGAGACCCCCGGGCAAATATTCAAGCTTCTGAAGAATGCTTCTGTACAGTGGAGATATCTCGTTGAGAAAAGCAACTTCCCGAATTACGTCATGCAAGCGAAATTCCTGAAACACGCGACATTGGCTGTCCTTCAAGTTAGAGGGACCCTTGCCCAAGGGAGTGAGGAGCCATCAATCCCAGAGCCGTCCGCGAATTTGAACTAGCAGAAGTGCCAAGGCTCCGGCTGTCCTGCAAGGGTGGAACGAACACCGGAATCAAATTGCTCGCTCCGATTTAGCAGGCCGTCCTCTTCTCCTCGATTGAGCTATGGAATCGCCCGTACTGCAACTTGCCTTCCCGTGCGATCTCCTGCACACGGGTACGACACCGCCAGCGTTCCCTCTCCCGCCCTGTGAGTGGGGTCTGTCGGCGAGCGTCTATAGGACGGTTGACAGGAGCTCAGCCCATGCCGCACTATCTTGGTAAGACTCGATAACAAGAGGGTGAACATGCCGCGAACGACCAAGACCATCACCTTCTCCTTGCCGCCGGAGATGGCGGACCGGGTGGACGAGGTGATGAAGCAGCAGGGACGGTCCAGGAGCGAGTTTCTACGCGAGGCGTTGCTCCGCTACATCGAAGAGTGCGAGTGGAGACAGCTGCTCCAGTACGGAGAGGAGCGGGCCAGGGAGAAGGGCATCGGCCCGGAGGACGTGGCCGGCCTGGTGGAGGAGTACCGGGCAGAGGTCAGCTCCTCCCGTACATGAGAGTTGTCCTAGACACCAACGTCATCATCTCAGGTCTGAACTTCCCAGGCAACGAGCGCCTCGTTCTCGAACTGGCTCTCAGGGGACGGTTCGAGTTGTGCCTGTCTCGCTTCATTCTTGAGGAAGTTGCCGGAGTGCTCGGACGCAAGTTCGATTGGACCGAGGAACGCTCGGCTCAGGCTCTCAGGGCGTTGGAGGATGCCGCCACCGTCGTTGAACCCCGTCGGCTCCCGGAGGTGATCGAGGGCGGCCACGCCGACAACCGCATCCTAGAGTGCGCTGTTGAGGCTTCCACCGATTATCTGGTCACCGGCGACCGACGGCATCTGTTGCCGCTTGATGAGCATCAGGGCGCAAGAATCGTGAACGCCCCCCAATTCCTATCAGCGTTAGAGGTATAGTCTGACCGCCACGAAATACGTCTACAGCAAGGAGTGAAATGAAGAACTTTGACCAGTGGATGACTCGCCACCAGATAGAGTGGCGTGAAGCAAATGTAGAATCCAAAGAATGGGGACGCTGGCGCGGTCGTCAATATCCGTGGATTCTGCCCGAAGGCTCGTGGGAAGAAGGTCTCTGGCCGGGCATACGCACGGGTTCGGACAACTCGCTACCGGCATACCTTGAGGCTACCGGCGTGCAGAAGCACGAGGGCGTGCACAACCTCAAGAGCTCGTGGGTTCTTTGCGCCAACCTGTACTTTCCCCTCGGTGGGTCTGCTGACGGTAGGGCGTTATTCGCTTCGTTTCTCAAACATCGCGTCGCCGTGGAGATCGACTCGCTGGAGAGAATTGAGCTGGAGTATGAGGATAGGGACAGTAGACTAAGACCTTCATGCTTGCTGGGAGAAGAAGGAGGCACCAGGGGCGCCAACCAGACGTCGCCGGACATCGGCCTGTTGGTGAACGGGGGCCAGGGGCTGGTACTGGTTGAGAACAAGCTCACCGAGAAGAGCTTCTATGAATGTTCTGCGTGGAGACACAAAGGCAGTTCCAGACGTGCCGGCAACCCCGATCCAGACCGTTGCAATCGCCCTGCGGAGGTTGCGAAAGATCATGCCAATCAATGCCATCAAACAGTTTGGGGTCGCAGATATTGGGAGCACCTGGCACCCGTTGTGAATGAGGCAGCTTTGGCCGGTCTTCCTCACTGTCCGGCAATGAGGAACGGCTTCCAGTTGTTCCGTCAGCACGCCTTGGCCGAAGGCATCGCACAGTCGAAACGATACGACCTGGTGGTGTCTGCGGTAGCGGTTGACGAACGCAACGATGAGGCGGAAGCTGCCCTCAGGCAGAGCGGGATAGCAGGATTGAGGCAGTGGGGACAGCTTTTCAAGAGCCGGGCACGGTTTGCCGTGTTCACACATCAGGAGTGGGTCGGATGGGTTCAAGAACACGACACTGAGGGGACGTGGAGCGATTGGCTGAGCTACGTCCGCGCTCGCTATTACTTGGGAGGGTAGCAGGCGGTTGGAAACCCGGTGGTGATTGGGGAGGTTCGGTAAGAACAAGCCAAAGGCTGCCCGCGCGGGGTCTATCGAGATAGGTCTAGGCTGGAAAGGAGTAGCAGATTGCCATATGACAAGACCGCATACCACAACCTGGAGCGGCTATTTGAGGCACAGGTCGATAGGGACAAGGCCCATGCCATCGAGCGGATCGTGCAGGGCTGGGGCGTCTATTTGCCCTGTGTGGAGCCGGAATCCTGGGTGGACTACGTGATCGTCGGTATGGAGCCCAGCTTTGGATGGGCCAACAGCATCGAAGCCGCGCGGAAGAAAATACAAGAGGGATTTCGGAACTTCTCCCTTTCCGGCAGGAAAATGTCCGGCAAAGAAAGCGACACGCTGTCGCTCTTCCTGCTCTCCATAGACCGGTACCTCCTCCAACCCGGACAGTCGTGCCACCTGACGGATGTGTCAAAGGGGGCAATGCCAGTCACAGTGGCGGCCCTAGACCGTGACCGCCGGTACGAGGAATGGTACCCCCTGCTGCTGGAAGAGATTGCCATTGTGGGAAAACCCGGCGCTCCGGTCATCGCCATCGGCAAGCAAGTGGAGGCATTTCTCCAGAGGCATGGCCTGCAACGAGAGACCGGCAGACCTCTCTACGCCGTTCCGCACTATTCCATGCAAGCGTCCGCGTCCTGGAAGAGGGGAGCCGAGAGGGACCGCAGGGATTTTGAGGCGTTCGAGACTGCGGAATTTGGCGCGGGCAGCCGCTGGGCAGCAGACCTATCCCGAGCGAAGAAGCAGTTGGTGTTCGCCTACAAGAAGCAATTCGAGGCGATTCGAGCGGTGGGGCATGGGGTGCACTCAGACTGACATGCCATTCGAATGGATAGGGTAAGCTCCCCGCAACAACAAGGGGCGCGTCAGATTAGATGCTGCTCCTTGACAACAGCCCCTTGGATGAGTCATCTTACTAAGTAAGACTCGATGAACATCAGAGGAGGACAGCATGAAGAAGAAGCACCTACAGCCGCTCACACCGGCGGCGCTCTACGCCAGGGTGTCCAGCGACAGGCAGGACGTGGATCTGTCCGTGTCCGCCCAGCTTCGGGCGCTCAAGGACTACGCGAAGGCCAACGGCTACTCCGTGGCCCGCGAGTACGTGGACGAGGCCGAGAGCGGCCGAGTCGCCAACAGGCCCCAGTTCAGGGTGATGATCGAGGAGGGCGGCAAGCCCAAGTCCCCCTTTGAGGTCATCCTCGTTTGGAAATTCAGCCGCTTCACCAGGAAGCGCGAGCACGCCGTGGCGTTCAAGGCCCAGCTGCGACGCAAGGGCATCCGCGTGGTGTCCATCACCGAGCAAGCCGAGGACAACGCCACCGGCAGGCTGCTTGAGGGGATCATCGAGAGCGTGGACGAATATTATTCGGAGAATCTTGCCCAGGAGGTCGTCCGAGGGATGAGGGAGGCCGCATCACGGGGCTTCTTCCTCGCCTCCAACGCTCCCTTCGGCTACAAGCGAGTCAAGGTGAACGACGGGGCGAAGGAGCGCCCCACGCTGGAGATAGACCCGGCCACAGCCCCGGTGGTGAGTGAGATATTCGAGAAGTCCCTGCGGGGCAACGGCCTCAAGGAGCTATGCAAGGAGCTGAACGAAAGGGGCATCACCAACAGGGGCAAACGCTGGTACAAGGGAACGCTCCACTACGTGCTGAGAAACGAGGCGTACACCGGAACCGCCGTCTGGGGCAAGACCAGCAAGGGAGAGAAGGCCCAGGACCCGGTGAGGGTTGAGGGAGCGTGGCCGGCGCTGGTGTCGAGGGAGATGTTCGACGCCGTGCAGGAGGCGATGCGGAACCGCGCGCCGAAGGTGCAGAGACCCGCCAGGGTTGGAAGCAGGTTCCTGCTGAGCGGGCTGTTGAAGTGCGGCGTGTGCGGCAGGCCCTACTCCGGCCAGGGAGCCAAGAGCGGCCAGTTCGCCTACTACATCTGCGGCACCCTGTTCCGGGAAGGCGCAGGGATGTGCAGCGCCCGCTACTTGAACGCCCCCAGGGTTGAGGACTTCGTGGTCGAGAAGATCAGGGAGCGAATCCTCACCGAGGAGACCATCGTGGAGCTTGTGACGCTGGTGGCCGAGGAGATAGACGCTATGGCCGGGGAGTTGTCCGGCAGGGTGGATGTCATCGACGCCGAGCTAGGGGACGTGCAGAGCAGGCTCCAGAGGCTCTACGAGGCCCTTGAGACGAGCGATCTGACCCTGGAGGTCCTGTCGCCCCGAATCTTCTCGCTGAGGCACCGCGAGGAGCAGCTGGAGGCTGCGCGAGAGGACGCCGCCGGTCAGTTGGAGCAGCGCAGGGTGGAGCTGCCGACCACGGAGGAGATCAAGGAGTATGTAGCGGACTTCCGAGACTTCCTGGAGGAAGGGACCTTCCCCGAGCGCAAAGCCCTCATCCGCAACTTCGTGGAGGGTATCGAGGTGGTGGGAGACGAGGCGACGCTGACGTACACCGTCCCCATGCCGAGCGACGGTGTGACCAGCGAATCGGCCTCGGTTCTTGATTTCGTCAAGTCAAGCCCACCAAACTTGACGGTAGACAGAACCGAGCCGTTCAGCGCCATCTCCTCGGCGTCTCTCCCCGGTATGGGGCTGTCGTCGGGCATCGGAATCGTGTAGCGGACCACGGCGTTGTCGGGCATGACGACGATCTCCTTCACGAAGCTCTCGATGAAGGCCCTGCGTTCCGTCAGCTCGCTCTCGTTCAGGAACACGCTCATGTCCTGAGAGTAGGCCGTGATGGTCTCCACGTCGTCTAGGACCTCCCTGCGCTGGGAGAGGATCGTCCTCGCCTCCGCCGCAGACGCCTCCAGCCTCTCCTGCCGCTCTCTGTGGTCGCGGATACGGGGCTTGAAGTCCTCGATGTCCAGGTCGGTGGTCTCCGCCAGATCGTAGAGCCGTTCCAGCCTGCGCTTCACGTCCACAAGCTCCGACTCTATGGTCTCCAGCTTCTGCCGCTGCTCACGGGCGATGCCGTCCATCTCCTCGTCCACCAGCTTCACCAACTCACGGATGTTGGACTCGGTGAGCACGTTCTCTCGAATCTTCCCCACCACCATCTCCTCGAAGCGCCGGGCGTTGAGCCTGGGGGCGTCGCAGGCCCCACTGCCCCGCTTCATCACCGACTGACAGACGTAGTAGGCGAACCTGCCGCTCTTGGCGTCCTGGCCGGAGAGCGCCCGGTTGCACGCCCTGCACCTGACCAGGCCGCTGAGGAGGTACGTGCTTCCCACCCTGCGGGGGTGGCTCCGCTTGGGAGCGCGGGAGCGCAGCTTCCGGTTCACCCGCTTGAACTGGGCCTTGGAGACGATGGCGGGGAAGGCCTTCTCCACCCGCACCGGGTCCGCCTTTTCCTTCGCAGTCGTGCCCCAGACCAGGGTTCCGGTATACACCTCGTTCTTGAGGATGATGTGGACGCCGTTCTTGGACCAGAGCCTGCCGGTGGGGTTGGCGATGCCCTCGTCGTTGAGGGTCCGGGTGATGTCCAGGATTCCCCTGCCGGCCTCGGCCATGCCGAAGATGCGCTCCACCACGGGCGCAGTGGCCGGATCGAGTTCCAGCGTGGGCCGCTTCTTGGCCCCGTCCTGCAACCAAGAGCTTGCGGTAGCCGTAGGGCACCCTGCTGGCGACCCAGAAGCCCCTGGAAGCCGCCTCTCTCATGCCCCGGACGACTTCCTGGGCCAAATTCTCACTGTAGAACTCGTCCACGCTCTCGATGATGGCTTCCATCAGCTTGCCCGTGGGGGAGTCGTCAGCGTGCTCGGTGATGGACACCACCCGGATGCCCCTGCGCCGGAGCATGGACTTGAAGGCGACGGCGTGCTCCCGCTTCCGGGTGAACCTTGAGAACTTCCAGACCAATATCTCCTTGAAGGGGGCCTCGGGCTTCGCGGCCTCGTCCAGCATCTTCCTGAACTGCGGCCTATCCGCTATCAGTCCGCTCGCTGCCTCGTCCACGTACTCGCGGGCGACGTGGTAGCCGTTCTTCTCGGCATAGTCCCTGAGCGCCCGCAGCTGGGCGGCCACGGACAGGTCCACGTCCTGGCGGTCGCTGGACACCCTGGCGTAGAGGGCGGCCGGTATCAGATCGAGTCGGTCATTCATCGCTCTCTCCTCCCTGTCTCTTCCTGCTCGGTAGTAATGCGGGAGCGCAGCCGTTCCAGCCGCTCCCGTCTGCGCCACTCCCTCTCCTCCATGAACAGGCGTATACCCTGTCTGAGCAGCTCGCTCACGGAGAGGTCGTCCTCCTTCATCACCTGGCGCACCTGCGCCTCCATCTCCGGGGGCAGGGAGAAGGTGATGGTCTTGGATCGCCTGGGGGTGGTCACTTCTCTTGTCTCCTGTGATAGTGTATAGTCTTACTATACACTATCACGACACTGGCCCGCAACCCCAATGAGGGTGGAGTCGTCGCGGGTCCGGGCGCTGCAACAATTGTCACGTTTCCACCTGTTGGGGGCTGACACCGTAAGTGGGGGAATGTCCGTTTGTCCCCCTATAGGAAGTCGTAGGAACGGACTGGGGCCGGTGGTGGAACACGTTTCTGTGCCCCTCATGGGGCTGGTCATCGATGTGCTGAGTGGAGAAGCCGTAGCTACGAGCCGAAGCTGTGAGGCGAGTGGGATGTGAGCTGTGTGGAACTTCCCCTGACGTGTCAACTCTGCACCAAATGGCAATCGGGAGGACGGAAGGTGCATGAGCGGTTGCAAGTGGGAGGAAAATGGTCCCAGCAGCCATGCTGGGACAACCCCCTACAGGAAATGGTCGGAACGGCGTGGTGGTCATTCTGCCACCTGATGCATCAGGGACAACGGCCTCCTGTCGAGGGAGTGCGGGGGCGGAAGAATCCATGCGTCGCCCAGGATGCCACGCTTCGCAAGGGTCTTTGCGTTGGAGGTGATGATGGGGACTCCCTTCACCGTGTCGGCGACGTCCAGGAAGGCCTTCTCGTTGTCTGTGGACTCGAAGACGAAGAGCACCCGGGACAGGCGCCCCTCGTGGTCCCGCTCAGCCCATCCACTGTCGAAGTAGCGGCGGTAAGACTTCAGGCGGGAGCGGGCACGCTTCGGCGTCGTGGCCCTCCGCTCGAACTCCAGCAGGTACGGACGCCACCGGCCTTCGTACTGAAGGGTAAAGGAGGCGTCGGGATGTATCACGTAGGTGGTCCAGTCGTAGCGGTAGCCGATGCTGGAGCGTGACGTGGGAATCAGGTCGAACAGGTCGTGGTCGGGGGACCGGGCGACCTCGGCTGACATGGCGGCGGCAAAGTCGACGACGCCGGCGTGGTGACGCATCTGGGATGCGAGGGCTCGCACCGCTGTCCCGGCGTAGATGTCGGCGTTCAGGTACAAAGGCTCGGCGCTCCAGCGGTCGAGGGTGAGGCCGACCGCGGCCCGGTCCCTGCGGGCCAGGTACGTCAATCCCTCGTCGGTGAGCATGTGCAGGGGCTCGTCCGTACGTACGAGTCCGTGTTGTGCAAGGGAGCGCAGCACTTGGTTCACCCGGCGTAGGGTGACGCCTCCCATGAGTCCCGCGAGCTGCTCCCTGGTGCACAGGGGCCAGGCGGACAGCAGGTCGAGGGCGTCCTTCTCAGCGCGGGTCAGCTGCACCTGGAGGGCCGGTGTGAGTTGTTCATTGGGCTCCGGCATGGCGGCCTGCACGCCGGAGGGGTACAGCGTGCTGGGCCTCGGTTTGGGTCGGTCCCGAAGGAAGGAGTAGGACGAGTCCAGCAGGCGATCTGCCAAGGCCAGGATGCCCGCCAGCGATGCGTCGGCGTCGATGCGCACGGCCTCGCCCACGCCGCTCCCGCATTGCTGCCAGACGACTCCCGTGTGGTCTCCGGCCAGCAACTCCTCTTCCGTCACAACGAACGTCCTTCGGTGCTCCGACGGGTCGCCCAGGGAGCGGATGGCCCTGCGGGTGGCTTGGTCCGCGTGGGTCAGCACCAGGGTGACGAAGGGCGTCTCGCTGCTGTCCAGTCGCTCGATGCTCCTGAGGCGATAGCGAAGCCTGGACGTGGGCAGCGCCGGTCCCTGGCGGATCAGGCCGATGGAGCGGCCCCCGGACAGGGTGAGCAGCATGTCGTAGGGACCGCTGCGGTAGTGGTCCACCCGCACGGGGTCGCTGTGCGGATCGGCGTCGGCGACCATGGCGGCGACGCGATGGAGCACGGCCACAGCGTCCAGACGCTCTGCGAGCAACCGGAACCACTGCTTCGACACCGGGTAGAACCGCAGCATGTGATTTCGGCCCTTGGTGGCTGCGCCTGCTGCGGTGACGCCCTTCTCCGTTGGGAAGTACCGGCGCTGCGGACGTGTCCCCAGGACGCTCAGATGATGCGGGACGGAGTCCATGAGGCCCCGCTCGGTCAGCTTCTTCAGCCGGTCGCGGAGCGTGGAGGCCGGAACGCGCCCGAAGCGGGCCAGCTCGTCCACGGTGGCCAGGGGCGTGGAGCAGAGCAGCAGGAGGGCGTCCTCAAGGCCCTGGCGCAGGGAGCGCAATGCGGGGTCCGGCCGCAGGCCCTCCAGGTCGATGATGATTTCGAACGTGGCTTCCTCAATCGCCAGGACCCTCTCGCCGACGGAGTTCAGGACGGCGGAGGGCACGGCGTGCCCCATGTGGCCCCGTTCGAGGAATCGCCAGAGGGTGTGGCGGGAGACGCCGAGGACCTCGGCCGTCTTGCGCCGTCCGTGCAGCGACGCGTAGGCGCGCACGTACTCCCGAACCGCCCTCTTGAGGTTCAGCCCGGCCTGTGTCGCGCCGTTCAACGCTTGGGTTCTTGGCTCCGCGACGATCAATCAACTTCTCCAGTCGGCAATACCCCAACGTCCCATTCTGAACGGGAAATTCGTCCAAGGTAAGGCCCTGCAAGCCCTTGTTTAGGACACGGTTTTGTGGTAGAGGCGAGCGACAATTCCGGTCACCGGGTGACTCGAAGACAGTGAAGGTTCGAACCGCGGCTTGCATGAGCAGCTCAAGCCCCAGCCGTTCGCTCGGATGGCGGGTCCGGTGGCACCGGGGCGGGCTCCGTGGTTGTCTCCCTGCGAAGGTGGGCGCGGACGATCATGCGGGCCAGGATGCGCAGCCCGCGTCGCATCCGCTCCCGCTGCTCGGCGGTGTACGCCGCCGACGACCCCGACGGCGGCATGGGGACGCTCTTCGATGGTCTCTTTCGGTCAGTCACTTGCGTCATGCTTCTCCAGGTCGGCGTTGGAGGGGACGCAGGATCGGCTTGACCCATATTCCCGCCAAACTTGGACGTTCAACGTCCAGTCTGCGGCCCTGGGAGAGCGACCGGTATCCCCTGGAAGGGACTACACGGGTGTAATGGCTCTTGAGGGACTACGGCGATGAAATCCCTTCCGAGGGACTACAGGATGAGGATGGTCTCCTAGATGTCAGGGGGCTGTACAGAGAAACGAGTTGGTGTACATGTTGTACATCAGGGCAGGTTGCAAAGCTGCAGCAGGGGGAAATCGGCTCCTACAGGACCCGAAAAGCGAACACGTTATGTCAGGGGCTGGTTGCGACGAGGTGGTACATCGGTCGTAGCTGGAGGGGTACATATTGTACACCGGCAGAATCCCGTGCCGTGTACCTAAGTGGTACAAGTTGCACCAGGAGGCGAGACGAATGGGCGATGCGGACTCAATCGTTGAACACGGCAGCGATGCGCCGGTCTCTGGCCCGCTGACGGCAGGAACGGCGCGGGTTTGGTCGGACAGGCTGAGATTCCCCAGGGGCCAACACGTCACACTGTAATCGCCCAGAGGTCCGTTTGCCAGTGGCAGGGCCGTAAGGAGAAATGAAGTGCAGTGCGGAATGCAATCAGGCCGGTTTCACATCTGACTCAGGTACGACCCGGAGGTTGGTAGCGAGCATTTTGACGAAACGGTGTTGACGGCTGGTGTCGGGTTTATTGTGGTTGTTGTATTGCAGAAATTGGACTTTTGAGGTGAGGGAGACCGGGGATTGAGGGATGACGAGCGGGTGTCGAACGACGCCGGTTCCCCCCTTGTTGGACCCGCTGGACGCCCTGGTGGAGGAACGGCGCAGGGTAGCCGCTGCCGACGCCCTGGAGGTGAACTACTGCACGATGATGAACTGCTACGACTCTCGGCAGGTGTCTCGCAGGATGCGAAGGGCGTTGCAGGAATTCCGGGACGCAGGCGGTGCGGAGGCTGAGGTAGGTGATGGCGATGATGTGAGTACGGATAGCCAAGTTGAGGCGCTGGTCGAGCGTACGGCGAAGTTGGAGGAGGAGAACCGGGAGTTGCGGGAGTTAGTGTCTCGCCTCAGCCCGTAAAGAAGCCGGGTTGAGACAGTTGGACTTGTCCACGCGTCACTGACCCAATTCGGCATTTTGTGGCCCGAGAAACTTGCATTAGCCTTCGGCAGTTGGATTGGAGAATCAAGCTTCAACATTGAAGTATTCGTAGATGCAGATTAGCCGCCTCCCATTGAGAGTCAATTCATGCGACAAGGATTCCTCATGGTCCCGCATTAACCGTTCACCGGCAGCGAGGTTTATGAAGTTCTCATAGTCAAGTCGGTTCTCATCACCTTTCCCTTCATCGAATTCGCCAGTCTTGAAGACTGCAACGTAGAACACTGATACGTCCTTATGTTGTGCAATTGTTCCGGCTGCTGCGGTCAGCAACTGATACCCAACCTCTGCAAATCGAGACTCACACGGTTCGTCGGTATCTCCCAAGTAAAGCGAGAGCAATTCCTTTACTCTGGCGACTGCCTTTGATCGTGGATTACTACTCAGGTACTCAATGGCTTGATTATACCTTTCGCACACAGTTTCCGACCCAAACGGTTCATTCACCTTGGCTTCCACGCCCACAAATAGATTCTGCTTGGCTCCGGCCTGACCTGAGATTCCAATATCCAGACGGGCTGGTCCTGAGTATCGGTCAAACTTGGCTGCATATTCCGGCGTACCCTGTTCCAGTCTTATTGGCTGTGACAAAACGGACGATATGCTTGACGCCATATAAGCGGCTCCCTGCCGGTTCAAAATGAAATCGGCGAGAGAATAAGCACTATGCCCCTTCTTCCAATGCTGTGGTCTTACAAGGGGCCTCCACTGTTCCATGGTCGAGATGTGGTTGCCGCTCGAATCTGTAACTTTCATCTGCATCGTAGATACGACCTCTGCTTCAGCAATTGGCGTGGGAGTTATGACACCATTAGAGGTTTGGGATTGTATCAGGTTGGCGATGGTCGTTCGGGAACCAAAGACCTCAGCCTCGACCATCACTGACACCAACCTCGATGTCTCCGGCAATTCGAAGACTACCCATCCCCGTACAATCTGCCCTGTTGCAAGCTCGCCCGAGCCAAACTGTGGTTCTACATCGGCGCCTGCAAGTTCCGGGCCATACACGTACCCATCGGAATCTTGGACCGCAAAGTAAAGGGCATTGAAATCATCACCGTCGTCGCTGGTTCCCACCTGTGTGATGTCCAAAGCTATCAGTCGCTTGCCTTCAGTCACACCGAATATCCCTGGGGGAGCAGGGTCCTTTACCTCGTTCAGGGTGTACGAACTCCCGCCAGCTTCAACTGTCGTCCCAATGACTACTGGCGACGACGGAGGTAAGGGCACAGGGGGAAGAGTTTGACTTGCCAGGTCCCCGGCTTGATCTTGTGTGAATTCCGTGATGGTAATCCGGGAACCAAAGACCTCAGCCTCGACCATCACTGACACCAACCTCGATGTCTCCGGCAATTCGAAGACTACCCATCCCCGTACAATCTGCCCTGTTGCAAGCTCGCCCGAGCCAAACTGTGGTTCTACATCGGCGCCTGCAAGTTCCGGGCCATACACGTACCCATCGGAATCTTGGACCGCAAAGTAAAGGGCATTGAAATCATCACCGTCGTCGCTGGTTCCCACCTGTGTGATGTCCAAAGCTATCAGTCGCTTGCCTTCAGTCACACCGAATATCCCTGGGGGAGCAGGGTCCTTTACCTCGTTCAGGGTGTATGAGCTTCCTCCCGCTACCACCGTAGTCCCGATTACCACGGGCGTGGGTTCGGGTGTAGGTGTGGGTTCGCGCGTTGGCGTAGGCGTCGAGGCCCGCGTGGGAGTGGGTTGGGGCGTTTGGATGACCGTTGGCATAGGCGTCGTTGTAGGAGATTCGTCAAGGGCGAATTCTGATGGTGCCACGGGTACGGCGACAGTACCTGCGGGAGTGGCAGTCATGGTTGCTCGCCGGCTTTGGATCGTCATGTCCAGTATGGGCACATCAATGCTTCCCCCAAGATTCACTCTCACAACAGCGACCCCGTGGGTGGTTTCCACCTCCTCCGCCCCTCCAACAAGGGCATCCATGGCATCTGCAAGCCACTCATCACTGTTGCTCCACGTTGGAAGAACGCTGGCTAATAGCTCGACCAGGTACAGGGTTATGCCCAGCGATGCGTCAGGTTGGTCAAAGTCCAAAGTGAAAACCGTCCTGACCTCGAAAAGGTTCTCGGGCGGACCGATCAGAAGCAGGGCGAAGGTTTCTACTCCCTCGATCTCGCCCACGCTGCGGGGCTCGTGTTGTCCTCCACCTGCGACATGCCTGAAGCTGAACCCCCATTCCGGCTGGCTGAACAACGCTTCTAGCTCATGCCGACTGACCCCCAACCCTTGGGATATCTTCGGTGAGACTGTAGGCACCAGCGATGGTGTTGGAGTATGCGTTGCTGTGGTAGTGGGGGTAGGTGCCGATAGATCAGTCGTGGATGTTGGATTATCTGTAGGAACCGCTGTGGCCACCAATTCTGGCTCTTCAGGATCGCAACCCATTGTGGCTAACAGTGTCAGTATGGCTACCACGATGAAGGGAAGATATCTGAATCTGCGCATTGCCGGTCCCTTCTATTGGCGAACTTCCCCAAGCATCACCCAGGGGCAGTATTGACCATGCGGAAACCATTGCATGAAGAGGCCCCCTCGTGACGGGCAGGGTTCTTGCGACAGACACCGCTACCAACACTAAGTTCACTCGGGGGCATGGAGCGAACCCATGCCTCCCTACTCAGTGCAGGTAGCACCCAGTGCCTGTCGCCCAAATATCATACCATACCAACTGACTCGTTGAAGCTAAATCGCCTCGAATCTTCGAATCCTCTGACGGCTACTCAGGTCGTCTCTGTGCGGCTTCTTGCGTTGTTTGGAATCACTGGCAGAATGGGCAGACGCGGGCTTGTTTGCGAAAGGATGCTACAGCGATAATAATAGTCGGTGCTATTCTCATCTCCGCTAATAAGGGGGAACATGACATCTACATCTGACCGAGAACGCCAGCCCCATGGCCGTCTGATAAACTGTCCGGGCGGCTACAGAGCCTTTGTGCCGGCCCCGCTCCCTCCGCTACTGGCCTGGGACGAGGGGCTCGCCGCAACCCTTTCGTCCGCTGACCGGGCTATCGGGAGGCTCGCAGGAGAAGGACGTCGTTTGCCCAATCCTCACCTTCTCATCCGGCCCTTCGTACGCAAGGAGGCAGTGTTGTCCAGCCGCATCGAGGGGACCCAGGCGACCCTCGGCGAATTGCTGGCCGCCGAGGCCGGTGCGGCCGTCGGGCGAAGCCCCACCGACCTGCGAGAGGTGGGCAATTATGTGACTGCCTTGGAGTACGGCCTGGAACGCCAAGAAGCATTGCCAATATCGCTGCGCTTGGTGCGCGAGATACACGAATGCCTCATGCGGGGGGGTCGAGGTGACATGGCTACACCAGGAGAATTCCGGCGAAGTCAGAATTGGATCGGTCCCCCTGGGTGTACATTGAATGACGCTACCTATGTACCGCCGCCACCCTCGGAACTGCCGTCATGCCTGGATGCCTGGGAAAGGTTCTTGTATGACGACGCCCTGCCGCCACTGGTTCACGCCGCTTTAGTCCATTCCCAGTTCGAGTCCATTCACCCGTTTCTCGACGGAAATGGACGGGTTGGTCGCTTGCTTATCACGCTGTTCCTGGTCAGGCGGGAAGTCATCCCATCTCCGCTGCTCTATATTAGCGCCTACTTCGAAGCCACCCGAGAAGAATACTATGCGCGACTCCTCGGCGTAACAGAGCGGGGAGAATGGGAGGAATGGCTGACCTACTTTCTGAAGGGCGTCGTTCTTCAGGCGGCTGACGCCGTGGAACGCATCCAACGTATCGATGATCTGCTCTCTGACTGGAAGCAGAGGTTGACCAGTAGTCAATCCCGGCTTCCGGAGAGGGCACTCGACCTCTTCGCGGAGAATCCATTCTGGACCGTGAGCGGCGTAGCTGACAGGCTGGGAGTGGCGTTTACGTCAGCACAGCGAGCCATTGATCGGCTAAAGGCCGAGGATGTCGTCGCTCAGGTCGGAGAGGTCCGACGCAATCGAGTGTATTGCGCCGGAGCTATCCTTGATGCGTTGGAGGAGCCGTCACTTCTTACACGCTAGACGTTCTACCAGCATTGGCAGGGTTGCCCCAACCCATGCCGACCTACCATGGGTATGGGGTGGCGGGTTCAGGAAGGCTCAAAGGACCATCCACAATTCAATGATGGTTCTGTCGTCAACTTAGGCCCTCGTCCGCCGCCGGGGGTCAGCAGGTTGGAGTCTGCGTGTGAGAGTGGAGGATGGTCATTCTGGATGCTTTGAGAACCTAGGTCCAGCCATGCAGCCTCTGGCGTCCCGGTCGCAGTTGCCGAGTTTGGCCAGTATGAGCAATCGGGCAAGATTGTGATGGTGCATTCGGCAGTCAACGACGCTTTGCTCGCTCCCTTCAATGTTTCTGCCTCTGCCGTGGTCAATGTCGTTACGGTAGTCCGCGGCTAATTTGATTGTAGCCCTCAACGCCTTTTCGTCTATGACTACGCCACTATCTTGACCTAACTTTGCCTTTTGCACCGCCTTGATCAGCAGCTGTTCGAATGTTGGACCTGGGGGTCCGAATCGGTGTGATATGTCCAAGCCGTTCCACCAACGAGTCAGTGCTTGCAAGGTTGACTGTGCCGCGACTAAGGCTTGACCAATGGAACCGTCGTCAAAGACTCGCTGCGCCTCTAGGTAGTGGTACAGGGTGTTCGTGAGATGCTCGTGGCTGTCAGGCTCAGTGTACCGATTCCAAAACTCGTTAAATAGCCTGGGCCACATTTGCATTTCTGTCGCGGTCCAAGTGTTGCTACGCTCTACGTTGCGCGAGGTAATTCGACCTACCCACGCCAACTTTCTAGTGGGGTCTCCTTTACTGAAGCTAATGGTTGCCTGGTCGCCGTTTGTGGCAAGCCCTGATATGTCTGCGCCAGAGACGTCCTCAAAGCCTTGAGAGTTCTGAAGTGAGCTACCAAGTTCATTAAGTGCGTCCATCGTCTCATCTTGAGACGCTCTAAATTTGCGTATTGCTCTGAGCACATCTTCGCTTGTTTCGCCTTCGCGCAAAACCAAGGGCTTTTCAGTCGTGCTAAACACAGGGTTGCATACAATTGTTGGTATATCAACCCATCTTCCACATTGAAAAGAGAGAAATCGCCTCAGAGCGTTAAGGACGCTATTGTCTATATTGCTAGGCAAATTGAACGGTGAACCGTCTTTACGCGATAGATTGATGTGGTGTAGCGGGCGGCTGTCTTTGCTATCGTGCATATGAGATGCCGTCAATTCAACATGCCACTCGTCGGTCTCGAGTTTCAACAGTCCGGTTTGTCTTTTGAACCCTCGGAGTTTCAAATTCTCTACGGCTGTGCTCTCTTCAGGGATAGTGGTCGTCATTTGGCCTAAATGGATGTCTGGCAGACCGTCAACGGTCATGGACACTGATATCATTTCGCTATTCGGATCGCCTAACCGCCCCTGTATTTCACATTTGTACGCTACTATCTCGGGCATTGGTACGCTGTGCCATGTGCGGGTTTTCGGACTACGGCTGAGCGACCAAATCGGTATTTCGACCCGCGTATCTTTCATAATCAGCTTCGCGTCAAGCTGATTGAATACCATCCTGAGCGACTCCAGTGGGTTCCAGGCGCTATCGTAGCCGAAGTATTCCGCAGTCAAGAATCCTCTGTCGCCGATGTTGAACATCGCAGTGCCGTGTTTATGCTCACACTTCCCGCCCACCCACAACTCGGCCGGGTAAGGAATGTCCATCCCATGGATTTGGACGACATCGCGCAGCACCAAATCGTTGACAATGTCCGAGACATCCCGATGAATGTCCATATTCAACCTCTCCGTAGTGTCTGGGTTCGGCGAATGCTCCGTGCACGCCGCTTGCGGTTGCACGCTAACCAATCTAGCACACCGACTATCTGTGCATCATCTCCCACCACCGACCTCGCTCCCTCTTTCAGCCCCATAAAGTTCTTACACCCGCCGGTCCAACTCCGTCTCCTCCGTTTCCGTGTCCGCCCCGGTGGGTCTTGCGCCTCTTGCCCTGATATTCCAAGTCGGAAAACGTCGGCTGCTCCATGTAATCTCACCCTTGACCGAAACCGGGACTACCTGCCATGCTATCCACATCACCGCGGACTCGTTCAGAGGATTCTCAAAAGGCGATTCTGGAAATCACCGTCTGCGCAAAGAAACCGGTCGGAAGCTTTCGGTGTTTACAGTCCCATCCACATCTCAAAGATGGTTCTGCCTACCGTCAACTTAGGCCCACCACTCTTGACCTACATGTGCTATCAACAGAGCCGGTTCGCTGAGGCGAATCGGACGCCGTTCCTGCGGGTATGGGCGCCCTGCTCATGGCGGGCGCCATCGCCGTCCAATGCTGGCTCATCTTCCCAAAAAAGGGGAGAGAAGTCCTGGAGAAGTTCTTGTAACTGTTCAGACTGGCCTGAATCTGCGTCGAGGCCACGAGTGGAAATAGGGGCGACACAGGTAGACTGTCGGCATGGATCTGCCTTTGGATTTAGCCGCGGTCTCCCGTGAGGAATTGATTGAACTCGTTGGTCAACTGCTCAGCCATAATAGGGCTTTGGAAGCCCGAATCGCCGAGTTGGAAGGCCAACAGAAGGCTCCGACAAGTAGGCTAGAGGAGAGGAACCCGCCCTCGTGGGTCAAGGGCAACCGGCCGGCCCATCCCAAGAAGGAACGCCGGAAACGCACCCACGGCTTTGCTCGGCGGCGGGATGAACCCACCCATAGAGTGGAGCACGCTACGGCCAGTTGCCCCGACTGCGGGATTTCCCTCCAGGGCGGCCGGGTGCGGGGTCGCCGGCAGGTGATTTCCATACCCCGGGTGCGTGCACGGGTGACCGAGCACGTGGTGTTGGAACGCACCTGCTGGAACTGCCGGAAAAGGTGGACCCCAGAACCGGACTGGAGCGTCTTCGTTGTGGGCCGACAACGGATGGGGATATCGGTGCAGAGTGAAGTAAGCGTGCTCCGGGAGGAGTGCAGACTGCCCTTTGGCGTGATTCAACGCTACCTGAAGTGGCGCTATGGCCTGCCTCTCAGCATGGGAGGACTGGTGGCGTTGACCCGTGGGGCGGCCGAGCGCGGCCGAGAGGATTACGCCCGGTTGCAAGAAGAGATACGAGCCAGTCCGGTGGTGTACGGGGACGAGACGGGCTGGCGCCAAGACGGCCGCAACGGCTATCTCTGGAGCTTCAGCGCTCCCACGGTGCGTTGCTTCCTATACCGGCCAGGCCGCAGCCAGACAGTGGTGCAGGAGGTGTTGGGAGATGAGTTCGACGGGGTGTTGGTCAGCGACTTCTACGGCGCCTACAACGTGCACCAGGGTCTGCATCAGCGGTGTTGGACCCACCTGTTGCGGGACATCCACCATCTGAAGGAGCAACACCCTCAAGACCCGGACCTAGCCGCATGGTCCCTACAGGTTCGGGAAGTGTATGACCATGCCCAAGCCTACCCCGGCCCTGACCCGGGACTGCCGGAAACGGTGCAGCAGTCCCAGCGAGTAAAGCGCCAGCGCCACTATCAGCAGCAACTATGGTCCATCTGCAAGCCTTACTTGGACGCCGACGCGCCAATGAGGGTGTTGTGCCAACGAGTGGAACGCTTCTTGCCCGAGCTGTTTACATTCGTCGCTGACCCCCGGGTGAGCGCGGACAACAACGCCGCGGAACGCAGCCTGCGTCCGCCGGTGGTGAGCCGGAAGATTAGCGGCGGAACCCGTTCAGAGCAGGGCAGTGAGACCAAGAGCATCCTGGCCTCTCTATTCGGCACATGGCGCCTGCAAGCACGCAACCCCTACCAAGCCCTGCACTCCATCCTCTCCAAACCCCTATCCGCCCCAGTCTGAACAGTTACAAGTTCTTGGTTGTCTGTTATCCGTTGGCGTTATGTGTTACAGTGGGTGAACGCGCTTGATACCGCACCAAGGCTTCATACACGGCAACGGACCGCCATCTGCCCCGTCTTTCGTCTTTGTGCCCTGCGTTAGATTACCCGCATCATCCCTTTGGGATAAGGAGTTCGTTTCCACATGCCTTTAGAATCCCTATCGACTCGCCCAAGTTTGGCTGGCCCTACACGCCGGCGCCAGGCCGTCTGCGCCGAGTGCGGCGCCTCCACGACCGTCCCCTTCCGGCCAAGCCCAGACCGCCCGGTGTACTGCTCCCCGTGCTACAGAGTCCGGCGTGACGCCCTTTCCTCTCCGGCAAGCGCACCCGCAAGAGAGCCATTCACCATAAATCAGTCCCCCGCCGACGGCGGTCCCGGCCCTGCTCCAGGGTTTCCAGAAATGGCCTTGAGCGCCGCCACCAGAGCAGCGCTCTCCCGTATGAACATATCAGATCCCACGCCCATTCAAGAGAAGTCGATTCCCCTTCTCCTGGCAGGCCGGGACGTAATAGGGCAGGCGCGTACGGGGTCAGGGAAGACCCTGGCGTTCGCCGTACCCCTGGCAGAACAGTGCGACCCGTCGGTCCGGCAGGTCCAGGCGCTCGTGCTGGTTCCCACTCGCGAACTGGCCATCCAGGTGGCCGGAGTAACGGAGGCCATGGCGTCACCACAACGGCTGCGCTGCACCTTGCTCTACGGCGGCCGGTCGTTGCAGCCGGAATACAAAGCATTGAAGGCCGGCGCCCAGATCATCATCGGCACTCCTGGCCGTACGCTGGACCACCTCCGGCAGGGTACTCTTGACCTGCAATCAGTACGGTTCTTGGTGTTGGATGAGGCGGACGAAATGCTGGATAGGGGATTTGCCCACGACGTTGAGGCGATCCTCAGCCAGACGCCTTCCAGCCGGCAGACGGCGCTCTTCTCAGCGACAATTCCCGACTGGGTGGAGAAGACAGCCACGAAGCACATGAGGAACCCAGCAATGGTGCAGGTGGACGCAGACCTACAAGCGCTGCCTACCGTGAAGCATCTGGTCTATACCATCCAGAAGGACGACAAGATCGGCGCGCTCCGAACCCTGCTGGACCAGCGGGACGACACGGCGGTCATCGTCTTTGGTAAGACCAAGCGCGGCGTGAAAAAGCTGGCAGCACAACTGGGAGAGTTGGGCTACCCGGCAGGGGCGCTCCAGGGGAATCTCAGTCAAAATGCGCGCGAGCGGGTGATGGCGGACTTTCGGTCCGGCGCCGCGCCTATCTTGGTGGCAACCAACGTCGCCGCCCGTGGGTTGGACATCGAGGACATTGGCCAAGTCATCAACTATGACCTGCCGGACTCTGATCTGCTCTTCACCCACAGGGTCGGGCGGACAGGCCGCATGGGCCGCTCCGGTGAGGCCGTGACGTTCATCACGCCGGATGAAGAGCAGAAGTGGCGTGAGATTAACCGGAGCGTGGGAGACCGTTTCACTCATCAGCCGTGGAATGCCGCCCGCAGGGTGGGACAACGTCAAGACAGCGCCCCACGGCAACCGCGGCAGCTCTCTAGCGTCCCGGTGTGATAGCGCAGTCGCCCCGTCTCCAAGACATACAGCCGTTTGGGATACCCGACAGCTTGACCATAAGGCCGAGAGTGGCCCTGTCATCCGACAGGCCAACCATGCCTGTTTCGCAACGATTTCATCGGGGGAAACGCCGTTGACTACGGCGAAGACGGCATCCGATTCCACCACATCCCGGAAATCCCTTTGGCCAATCCGATATGCCCAGCCAGCCTTCCGAAAGTCCACTTAATTGTTCCGGGCTAACGGCTCCAAAACTTCTAACCCAAGCTCTTCCAGCATCGCTACCATCGGCTGAAGGAGCATTGCCTTCTGCCGGGCAGAAAACCCGTAAGGATTCGTCAGATAGATGGTCTTTGTCATCTCTGCCGTTCCGACTCCCATTGCTATGACGCGGTACTTTGTGCTCGTTCTTCTTTCAGTCGATTATTGTTGAGGCAGACGATGACTTTCTCCGGAATCACAGTCACCCAGATTCAGGTTCGATTGGAGCCGCCTTAGCTATTCTTACCTGACGGACCTCCACATGGAAATAGCTTCGAAAGCCAGAATGACGATGGCCAGAGCTGTCAGGTGGCCCCACAACCCCGCGGTGGCTTCGTGGTTGGGGGCTATCTTGTCGGCGTATTGCATAAGGAAGCGGACCCACACAATGGCTACCAGAGTGGTGACCACGTCCCGGGGCATTTGAGCCAGGTGATTACCAGCCAAGCTGCGAATTCTCAGTGAATCGCTAACGTTGACCAGGATGGTGAGACCTATGACTGCCAGCGCCACCGGATCGGCGATATAGTCCCAGATGAACAGGCTTACTTCTTTATTGTAGGGATAGTAGAGTTCATTCGCCAGGACCATAACCGCAGTAATTCCACCCAGGACTGCTAGTCCTCTTCGCCATGGAACCATATTAACGCTCCTAATGCGTAAGGCATTGCACGTTACTGACTCGCCCATGATAGTTGGACGGGTTCTAAAACTCTAGCTGCCGTCCACCCCGCTGACAAGCCCTCCGCCTGCTCTAGGGCGGTGAGCGCCGCTTTCACCTGCTTGCCGGGCGGGTAGCCGCGTCTGTGCAGGACGGGCCTGGCCAACACTCGCAACTGGGAGCGGCCCTCCGCATATCCTGCGTAAGCCGGAGCAGCTCTTCGGTCACGTGGGCCGCTTCTATCGCCCAGCTCTGGCGCCGCCGGGCCAGGAAATTCCCGTGTGCCTGGCGAATATTGTGCACGCCGGCACAGCATCCAGAGTGATTCTGTGAGCCAAAGGGCCAACCGTGCCTCTTCCATAACGGCTTTGGCGTCCTCCCTGAACTCTCGGTTGTGGGAAGTCGCGTACGAAAAAGATATGCTCTTCCGATGGCGTTGGCCGGTCTCACTACGAATCAGGCGGTAGAATGGGCCCTGACGCGCCGTTACCCGAATGTATAAAATACGACAATAATGCCGCCCTAGTGTTATCATGGCAGATGGGGTGAAAAGATTTGAGCGACTGTCAGAACAACGCCATACGAAACCTGGCCATCATAGCCCACGTCGACCACGGCAAGACCACTCTGGTCGACGCCCTGTTGATGCAGGGCCAGGTCTTCCGGGCCCACCAACAGGTGGGCGCGTTGATCATGGACACCAATCCTCTGGAGCGAGAGCGCGGCATCACGATTCTGGCCAAGAACGCCTCCGTCTCCTACGGGGGAGTCAGGATCAACATCATCGACACGCCGGGCCACGCCGACTTCAGCGGCGAGGTGGAACGTGTCATGAACATGGCCGATGGCTGTTTGCTGTTGGTGGACGCCGTAGACGGGCCCATGCCCCAGACTGCCTACGTGCTGCGCCAAGCCCTGCAACAGAATGTGATCCCCATGGTGGTCATCAACAAGATAGACCGCCCCGAGGCCCGGGTGGCAGAGGTGGTCGATATGGTTCAAGACCTGTTCTTGGAATTGGCTACGGATGCGAAGCAGCTGGATTTCCCCGTGCTGTATGCATCTGCCCGACAGGGTTACGCCACAACTGAACTGGGTACGCCGTGGCCGGATATGCAACCCCTCTTTGAGGCGATCCTGGACTCAGTGCCGCCGCCAAAAGGAGACCCCGCAGCCCCGCTCCAAATGCTGGTTGCGGCGCTGGACTACGACAACTATCTGGGACAGGTGGCCGTGGGCCGGATCACCAATGGCACACTCAGGCAACGAGACGACGTGACCCTGTTGTGCCTCAACGCCGAGCCCACTGCCCACAACCTGGAGCACATTTTTGTTTTTCGTGGGATGGAGCGTGTGGAAGTCTCCGAAGCCCACGCCGGGGACATTGTGGCCGTGACCGGTCCCGAGGGGGTGTCCATAGGCGACACCATCGCCTCTCCTGAACACCCGGAGGCTCTACCGTCCATCGACATCAATGAACCGACCGTGCGGATGAGCTTCGGGGTCAACACCTCCCCTTTCACGGGCCGGGAGGGTGTCCACTCCACTTCCCGAAATCTCCACGAACGGCTGATGAGAGAGTTGCGGACCAACGTCAGTTTGAGGGTAGAGGACACCCCCAGCGCCGACGTGTTCATGGTTGCCGGCCGGGGAGAGCTGCACCTGTCCATCCTAGCCGAGACTATGCGCCGTGAACAGTTCGAATTTCAGGTGTCCCGTCCGGCGCCCGTCACCAAGGTGATTAACGGTGAGATATACGAGCCCTACGAGATTTTGAATGTCAGCGCCCGTGAAGAGTATGTTGGAGTACTGACCGAATACCTGGCGGCCCACATGGCCCAGCTCCGAGACATGCGGTACACCGAGAACGGCTACGTCCACATGGAGTACAAGATACCCACCCGTGGGCTGATCGGATTCAATGCTTTCTTTCTCCGCACCACGCGGGGTGACGGAGTGAAAAGCAGTGTCTTCACCTCCTACGAGCCGATGGAGGGCGAAATAAAATCCGAAGGCGGCGGCGTGCTCGTGGCGTCGGAGAGCGGTGTGGCCGTCACCTATGGGTTGCTGAACGCCCAGGGCAGGGGCGACACTTTCATCGACCCGGGCACAAGAGTGTACGAAGGCATGATCATCGGCTCCCACCACCGCGACGGCGACATCGAAATCAACGTCTGCAAGGAGAAGAAGCTGACCAACATGCGCTCTTCAACGGCCGATGTCGCCAGACGCCTAAACTCCACCATAAGGTTCAGTCTGGAGGAAGCCCTGGCGTTCATCTCTGACGACGAACTAGTGGAGATTACTCCACAGAGCTTGCGCCTTCGTAAGATGGAACTCTCGGCGCTAGACCGAAAGCGGCACCGCCGGGACGGCGCCCGCACCCGAGATTAAGGACGCCCCAGGGCGGACGTCCCATCACGAACTCCATCGTTGAAACCTCGGCGATTGCGCCAAGCCAACCCCCCGTCCTGAGTCGAAATTCCAGGTTGTCAGTCCGACCATCCCCGGCCCCAACCGTGCCGCCACGCTCACGACGCCACCGCCAACTCAAACATTCGCAGTACAGTACGCCTAGGCCCACCACTTCCGGCCTGTGTGCACTGTATCGAGAGCTGGGACACTTCGACTCCACTCTGTTCTGCTTTCAGTTACTCGCTGTTGCTCGGCCCGTCCCCGGGGCGTAACGTCGCTCAGGACAAGGTGATAGAGGTCATCAGGCTCTATTTTGCCGGTTGATGCAATTGGCTGCATCAGTAGGGTAAGGCTTGTCGCTGCTCCGTGTGCAGCCCTCGAGCCTAGCTCCGTTCTGATTCCAAGGCCAGGCCGGAATGACCGCATGGTCCCGGAGAGTGGCGAACAGATGAACCGGACACCGAACCGCATTTCCAACAACGCCCTGAAAAGTCTCGTTTTCTTCCATTTTCTCTCATTTTCTTATTTTCCCCCTGTTTCTTACTTGACGCTGTAAGTCAGACATAGTATTTTGTCGTGGGACGTGGAAGGAGATGTGAGTATGAGAGTCTTTTCTACATTTGCAAGAACCAATCCTAGGTCAACGGGAGCCGTTTGGAGATTGCTGGGAGCCGCGGCCCTTGTGGTCATCTTGGCGCTCGCGGCCTCCGCTTGTGCGGGAGACCCAGGGTTGCAGGGACCGGCAGGTCCACAGGGATCAGCGGGACCGGAAGGACCACAGGGCGCCACAGGTCCACAGGGTCTGACCGGCCCTCAGGGTGACACAGGGGCAAGGGGGCCTGGGGGGTCGCAGGGAGCTCTAGGTCCTGCAGGACCTCAAGGCAGGCAAGGGACTGCCGGGTTGCCGGGCCCGAGGGGCAACCCGGGCAGCGCGGGCAGCCAAGGCCCGCAGGGACTTCAAGGACCACAAGGACCACAGGGTGACCCAGGCGGACCTCAGGGACCCGAAGGGCCGCAAGGCGACACGGGAGACAAGGGCGATAAGGGAGACCGTGGACAGACGGGACCTCAGGGATCACAGGGACCCAAAGGAGACCCCGGAACTCCAGGCGGCCCGCCAGGGCCACTAGGACAGCAGGGGCCAGTAGGTCCTCAGGGACCCGCGGGAGCCCAGGGGCCACAGGGCGACACAGGCCCACAGGGGCCACAGGGCATCGAGGGACCCCTAGGAGCTCAAGGAGAGGCAGGCCCACAAGGGCCGAAGGGCGACGCAGGCCCACAAGGGCCGCAGGGCATTGAGGGGCCCCAAGGACCTCCAGGAGAGGCAGGCCCACAGGGGCCACAGGGCGGCACAGGCTCACAGGGGCCACAGGGCGACACAGGCCCACAGGGACCGCAAGGGCCGCAAGGGCCGCAAGGGCCGGGCGGACAGCGCGGCGCCCCAGGGGACAGAGGAGAGCAGGGCCCCCACGGTCCTCAGGGAATACAGGGAGAACCAGGAATATCCAACCTCAAGATCGTGACAGTGACAACCGAGTCGGACAGCAACAATAAGACGATGGCCGTGACATGCGACACGGTTGGCGAAGACAGGAACGCGGCTGCCATCTCCGGTGGAGCGTCAGTGCTCGGTTCAACAGGCGGCAAAGTAGCCATAGTAGAGTCCCGCCCCACGGGTCTGGCGGGAGAGGTTCCGGCAGGTTGGACGGCAAGGGCCATTGAGGTCGACAGCAACGACGGAGACTGGTCGCTTACGGTCTACACAGTGTGCGCCAACGTTAACTAGCGCCGCGTAGGGACACCCTCGAAGGGTTTGAAGTGTCTCAGGAAAGGCCCGGACCGCTTAGGCGGTCCGGGCCTTGTTTCTATATATAGGTGAGAGGACCCTTCGACTCCACTCCGGTCCGCTCAGGGAAAACCGGTGTAAAGCCCACTCACGCCCCTCCATTCGTCCTGCCCCCCCGCTCGTCCTGAGCAGAGTTATGCCCTGTCCCCGGGGCCGAGCAACGGCGAGTAACTGAGAGCAGTTACTTGAAAGCCTGTCGAAGGATTCCAGCGGAGTTGGGGTATGCAGGGTAGGGCCGGGCCAAGGTGACTATGGTCATGACCATGCTATAATATGGTCACCTAACCGCATAGGGAGCGATGCCATGGGAACAGACAGAAGTAAAGGGGCAGAGCCGCGGACCATCAAAGCGTCGGAGTTCAAGGCGAAGTGCCTCAAGCTCATGGACGAGGTTGCGGAAAGCGGCGAGGAGATTATCATCACAAAAAACGGGCGTCCCGTCTCGCGGCTGACGCCGTACCGCGAAAAGCCGAAAGCTCCATTTGGGCGTCACCGGGACAATATTCGAATTCTGGGTGACATCGTCTCTCCCATGCCGGAGGAGTGGTTTGCAAAGCCCGGCGACGACGGAGACGACCTGTTTTGATGCTCCTCGACACACACGTCATCGTATGGCTGCTGTTTGATGAACGCAGGCTTGGACTGGAGACCTACCGAGTCATCGACGATGGCTGGTCAGCAGGCAGTGTCGCCGTTTCGGCCATATCCTTCTGGGAAGTCGGCATGAGAATCCAGAAGGGTAGGATCGATTTGAGGCTCGACCTGGACGCCTGGCGCAGAGACCTGTTGGAACAGGGCTTGGTCGAGATTCCTGTCGACGGCGAAGTCGCCGCCCGCGCCGGCCTTCTTCCCAACATGCACGGCGACCCCGCCGACCGCCTGATAGTCGCCACCGCGCTGGGTGGGCATCAGCTGGTGACGGCAGACCGGCGTATTCTCGACTGGCCCGGCCAACTTAACCGGCTGGACGCAACGGAGTGACCGTGGACCAAGCGCATAGCGGCCATGACCCGGACCGGGTCCCCGACGGACTGCAGTTGGTGCGCCTGGGGAACGTGGCTGAAACAATGATGGGCTATCGCGGCCTGGGACTGCTGTACCAAATTGGAATGGCGGGCGGGAGATGCGCCGGGACATGAACCGCGAGTTCAGGCCCACGGGCGTCCACACGGAAGAGCGGTTGAAAGACATGGCCCGGAGGAGCGGGCGGTGAAGGCGCGGGACCGCATACGTGTCGGGGACACGACCATCGAGTACGTGGTGCGCCGCAGCCAACGGCGCAAGAAGACGGTACAGATCAGGGTGGACGGCGGCGGGGTGCACGTAGCGGCGCCCTCCGCGACGCCGGAGGGCGAACTGCGGGCCATCGTGCGGAAGCGGGCGCCATGGATTCTGAGACACGCGTCGGCGGCTCTGTTGGAAGCGGCTCCTAAGCGATTCGTCAGCGGCGAGACCCTGCCGTACTTAGGCTGCAACGTGCCCATGATCGTCGAGTCTGCGGACATACCCTCGCCGGAGGTCCAGTTCGCTCACCGGCGGTTTCGGGTTTCCGCCCCGCAGAGCCTCGACAACGGCGAACGGTCCGAGTCGATTCGCCGCGCCGTCGTCGGTTGGTATCGTGCTCGCGCCGCCGAGCGGCTGACGTCCAGCGTCGACCGCTGGTGGCCCGTCCTCGGCCAGGGAGAGAAGTCGCGAGTACTCGTCCGTGACCAACGCCAACGCTGGGGAAGCTGCGCCCACGACGGCACGCTGCGCTTCAACTGGCGCCTCATCATGCTGGAGCCTTCTCTCATTGAGTACGTAGTGGTCCATGAGCTGGCCCACCTGACCCATCAGAACCACTCCAAGGACTTCTGGGGGCTGGTCTCTAAAACAATGCCGGACGCCCAACAACGGCGCCAGCGTTTGCGGGAGGTTGGTCGAGCGCTTCCCCTATGAACAGTTCGATGTTGCCGAGACGGACACGTTCCCGCCAGTCACTGGGAGGTCATGCTCCGCCCACCTGATGCTGTAAGGCTGGGAACCGACGGGCGCCCAAAGCCGGACGCGCCAATATTCGCGGCCCGTCAAGTGGTGTAAGAGTGCGTCATCCTGGTGATGTTGTTTAGGCGGCCATGAATCCGACAGCCCACGTGATACGGGCGGTCCCCGATTGACTCTATTCAAACCGTTGGAACCCAGGTCCGGCGGTTCCAGCCTGGATGAGTTTCACATTTTCGATGGGATAGTGCGGACGAGTTCTTTTTGTTACATATCAGCCGTCTTAAGCGGATAGTAGCGACTAAATCCGACCATCTTCATTAGTTCCGTTGCTTATCAGGCGTATGATGCCCGTGCCGGCGCATGTTTCGGAACCTTGACCGTTCGTGTGGACGCTGCTAAACTCTGGTGGAGTTGAGTGGGAAGTGGTTGTGTGGTGGGGGATCTTGCGCGGCCAACGCGCCTAGTCATGTGGACGTGCGCCATGCAGATACGTTTTAGCAGCCCCCCAGTGGGGCATCTTCACCGAAGGGCGGCGCGTTACCGCAGCCGCCAGCGGCATAGTCTCCCCTGCGAGCCTTAACTTCCCCATACAATCCACCGGGGTTCTCTACCCCTCGCCCTAAGTCCCCTGGCCTAAGCCTTGCCGCCTAGCTCGTTGGCTTCTTTCGCTAAGCGCCAATAGTTGTTTGACGTTTTGGCTTGTGGGCGGCCCAGCGCCAAGCGA
Source organism: Dehalococcoidia bacterium (assembly GCA_965237875.1). Classification (GTDB taxonomy): domain Bacteria; phylum Chloroflexota; class Dehalococcoidia; order Lucifugimonadales; family JAGWBF01; genus DAOUJI01. Next base: position 359,500 of record CBDEGP010000001.1, on the reverse strand, counting down.
CGTGCGCTCGGTCCAAACAGCGCCATCCCGGGGCATTGCCTTGGCAAGCGTTTCCAGAGCTTGTCTTGTGGGGAGACCCCGAAACACTTTACGAAAATTACGCCCTACAACTATGGGCGACGCCTTGCAAAGTGCAAGAAATTCAGGAGGTTGATCATGCGAGAAGTACTGAGGTCTAAGATTCATAGGGCATGGGTTACCGACGCCAATCCGGACTACGTTGGGAGCATTCTCATCGACGAGGACCTGATGGACAGGGTAGACCTGTGGGACTTCGAGAAGGTGTTGGTCTGCGACGTCACCAACGGCAACCGTTTCGAGACCTACGCCATCGCGGGCGAGCGGGGCTCGGGAGTCATTGCCGTGCAGGGAGCGGCCGCCCGTCTCAGCGCCACAGGCAACTGCGTAATCATTATGTCTTTCGAAGTCACCGACGACCGGCCGGACCCGCAGATGATCCTGGTGGACCAGGACAACCGGTTCGTGGAATACCTGGAGGGAGCCAAACATGGTCAGCAGGTTTTCTGAACAGGAGACCGAGTCCTACTACGACTCAGAAGATGCCATATACCGGTCAGTCTGGGACGAGGACGGAAGCGTCCACTGGGGCCTCTTCGACGGAAGCGTCGACAAGGACTTCCTCAAGGCGTGTGAGCGGCTGAACTTGACAATGGTCGATAAGGGCCGCATCGACCAGGACTCAACAGTCCTGGACTTGGGCTGCGGCAACGGCACGACCGCCATCTGGCTTGCCGGAGAGAGCGGAGGCCGGGTCACGGGCGTTGACCTCAGCGGGGTCCGCGTGGCCAACGCATTGGACAAACGGGCTGGACTAAAACCTGAACTCGGAGACCGGGTGGACTTTGAGAAAGCCTCGGCCACCGAACTCCCCTTCTCTGACGGCTCATTCACCCACGTGTGGAGCCAGGCTGTAATCTACCATGTGCCCGACAAACGCATGGTCCTGAGCGAGGCCCACCGGGTCTTGGCAGAGGGCGGGGTTATGGTGTTCGACGACCTCCTCAGGCCAAAGCGGGAGCTTACGCCCGAATCCCAGACCTACGTCTACGACCGGCTGCTGTTCGACACCGAGTTCAGTTTCGAGTCTTACCAGCAGGCCCTGAAGGACCAGGGTTTCGACGTGTTGGAGGCCTTGGACCTTTCCCCCCACCTGAAGCAGAGCTACCTGTGCTTGTCCGAGCGCACGCCGAAAGACGACACGTTGGATGACGCCGAACACTACCAGTGGTTGACCACCGCCTATATCGAGACTGCGGCCGCCGTGGACAGGAACGAACTGGGCTGGGGCCTCTTCATCTGCCGGAAGTAACATGCCAGACAGCCACAACAGGGTCCAGTGGGTGTATTCCTCCACCTCCAACCAGGAGTTGGAGGAACGCTACGACCAATGGGCCGCCGAATACGACAAAGACTTGTCCGATGAATTCGCCTGGAACGCCCCGCAGACCGCAGTCGACATTTTCGTCAAGCACGTCCCCACCGGAGCGAAGGTCCTGGACGCGGGAGCCGGCACCGGCCTGGTGGGCGAGTGTTTGGCGCGGTCGGGTTACCAGGACCTCTACGCCATGGACCTTTCTATGGGAATGCTGGAGGAGGCCCGAGGAAAGGTCCTCTACAAAGAGTTCCACCAGATGACCCTCGGGGAAGAGTTGGGTTTCGAAACCGCTTCCTTCGACGCGGTAATCAGCGTGGGAGTGTTCACCACAGGCCACGCCCCGGCCCACGCCTTCGACGAATTGGCCCGCATCACCAAGCCGGGCGGAATCATAGTATTCAGCCTGCGAGTGGACCTGTACGAAGAAGGCGGTTTCAAAGAACACCAGGCGGGCATGGAGGAGGCCGGCAAGTGGAAGCTGGCCGAGCTTTCCGAACCCTACTACCCGCTGCCCAAGGGCGAGCCCGACGTGGTCCACCGCATCTGGGCCTACGAAGTCACCGTCTAGCTACGTCCCTTCCGGCGTGGCCTCACTTCGACGCCGTCCCCGGAGCTTTTCTGTAAACCCTGAGCGTTTGTGTACATAACGAGTTTACCGCTGTTATTATTCACAGGTTACAAAAACAAGAATAGTAAGGGCATTCTATAGATGAAACTCGAAAGGGTTGGGATTCCTACGATGGTTATTGCTGCGATGGCCTTCTGGGGAGCGGCTGTGGCAATAGGAATCGTCCATATCCCAGAGGTCCTCGCGTCCGATACGTCTTCGACCGGCTGCTCCTCCGGCAGCGCCGTGCCCGACCCTGCCGACAACCCGGGGCTGGTGTCCGACTGCGAGGCCCTGTTGGCGGCCCGGGATACTTTGGCGGGTCAGGCGACGCTTAATTGGGCGGAGAGTGTTCACATTGGACAATGGTGGGGGGTTAGGTTGGACGGCTCGCCACTGCGGGTTACTGAATTGAATCTTTCTCAACAGGAATTGGATGGCGTGATACCGGCGGAGTTGGGTGGCCTTTCCAACCTGCGGGAGCTGAATTTCAGGCTCAACCAGTTGACCGGGGAGATACCTGCGGAACTTGGAAACCTTACCAATCTGGAATCGCTGATCCTAGATCATAACCGACTGACTGGTGAGATCCCTGCAGAGTTGGGCGACCTTGCCAGTCTGTATAAGCTATGGATCTCTCGTAATCAATTAACTGGAGAGATACCGGAAGAATTAGGCAACCTTGCCGATCTGGAATCGCTAATTCTAGAAGCCAACCGACTGACCGGTGAGATACCTGCGGAGTTGGGTGGTCTAGCCAATTTGGAACATCTGGGGCTATCGAATAACCAGTTGACCGGTGAGATACCTGCGGAGTTGGGCGGCTTAGTGAAATTGGAAGGTCTGTCGCTAGTGGGCAACCAGTTGACCGGTGAGATTCCGGCGGAGTTGGGAGGTCTAGCGAATCTAAGAGAGCTGTACTTAAGTTCCAACCAGTTTACGGGGGAGATTCCGGTGGAGTTGGGCGATCTAGCCAATTTGGAACATCTGGACTTATGGAACAACCAATTGACCGGGGAGATACCTGCGGAGTTGGACGGTCTAGCCGACTTGGAACGTCTGGACTTATGGAACAACCAATTGACCGGGGAGATACCTGCGGAGTTGGGCAGTCTCACTAACTTGAGGGTGCTGAGTCTATGGACCAACCGGCTGACGGGTGAGATCCCCGCGGAGTTGGGCGGCCTAACCAATTTGGAACGTCTGTCGCTAGGGAGCAACATGTTGACCGGGAAGATCCCGGCGGAGTTGGGCGGCCTAACCAATTTGGAACGTCTGTCGCTAGGGAACAACATGTTGACCGGGAAGATCCCGGCGGAGTTAGGTGGCCTAACCAATCTAGGAGGGCTGTATTTAAGCTACAACCAGTTGACGGGTGAGATCCCGGCGGAGTTGGATGGCCTCGCCAATTTAGTGCTGCTGTGGATCTCTCATAATCAATTAACTGGAGAGATACCGGAAGAGATGGGGAACCTTGCCGATCTGGCATCGCTGATTCTAGAGAACAATCGACTGACGGGGGAGGTCCCGGCGGAGTTGGGTGGCTTGACCAATCTAGGATGGCTGTCGCTAGGGGGCAACCAGTTGACGGGTGACATCCCGGCGGAGTTGGGCGGCCTGGCCGATTTGAGAGTGCTGTCTCTTGTTCACAACCAATTGACGGGTGAGATCCCGGCGGAGTTGGGCGGTCTTGCCAATTTGGAACGTCTGGACTTATGGAACAATCAGTTGATCGGTGAGATTCCAGTGGAGTTGGGCGGTCTGGCGAAATTGGAACGTCTGTCGCTAGGAGGCAACATGTTGACCGGTGAGATTCCGGTGGAGTTGGGCGGCATGGCCGATATGAGAGTGCTGTCTCTTGTTCACAACCAATTGACCGGGGCGATTCCGGAAGAGCTAGGATACCTCGTCTATCTTAAGGAACTGTTGCTAGAAGGGAACCAGTTGACCGGTTGCCTACCCCAAGCTTTACGAGGCGTGAGATCCAACGACCTCCACCTCCTTGCCCTGCCGTATTGCGATGTGCTGCTCAACGGGTTGAGCGTGGGACCGAGACCGCTGACCCCGCCGTTTGATCCCTACCACAATGTCTACACCGTGACGTCGGGCATATCGAGAATTACTGTCACCGCCACCACCCGTCGTGATGACGCAGTCCGGCTCCTGGATCAAACCGGTGACCCGATAACCGATGTGGACGACAACAGACAGGGGCATCAGGTCGATATAGTCAACGGAGAAGTCACCATCAAGGTCGAGGTGACATCCCAGGACGGGGCAGCGACCAATTCCTATACGGTTACCGTGACCTACGAGGACTTGCTCGCCCAGTATGACGTCAACGACAACGGGACCATCGACCGAGACGAGGCCATTGCGGCTATTGCAGACTACTTCGCAGGACTGATCGGTAGGGATGAGGCGATAGCCGTCATCGCCCTTTACTTTTCCTCGCCTGGATAACGCAGCCGTCGGCTGATGGGTATTCTATCCAGCTCCCGTTTCGGGCAACTCCCAGCTACTATTGCAGGATGAACCCCTCATAGCCGTTGGCAGCCGCCGCGTTGCGCTTGGCGCGCATGACCGGGGCGGTGTCGGGAGAGGAGAGGAGCGCGCGGGGCTTTCCGGGGATGTTCGCCCCCACGAACCAGGAGTTCGCCTGGGTCCGGATATGCTTGGCGCCCGCCTCGTTGACGTGCTTGACCCATTCATCTTCCGCCTCGAGCGTGGCCGAAATGCGCGTGTAGCCGTTGTCGCGGACGTAGCGGATGCAGTCGGTGACCCACTCCACCAGCGGCTCGGCGGCCCTGACGAAGTTGCCGACGGAGGCTGCGTTGATGGTGAAGAGATTCGGGAACCCGGCGCTCTGGACGCCCATGAAGGTGCGCGGACCGTTGGCGAACTTGTCCTTCAGCGTACGCCCGTCCTCGCCGCAGATGTGTATCCTGTTCAGCGCGCCGGTGACGGCGTCATATCCCGTGGCAAAGATGATGACGTCCAGCTCGTATTCAGCGTCGGTGGTCTCGAGTCCCTTAGGGGTAATGCGCTGGATGGGGGCCTCCTTCACGTCCACCAGCAGCACGTTGTCCTGGTTGAAGACCTCGTAGTATCCGCTCTCACATGGGACGCGCTTGGAGCCGAACATGTGGTCCTTGGGCACCAGCATTTCCGCCACCACGGGGTCATGGACGCGCTCGCGAATCTTGCTGCGGACGAATTCGGCGTAGTCCTCGTTGGCCTCACCGGGGACCATGACATCGTAATAATTGGACAGCCACTTCTTGAAACCTGGCTCCGCCCACAGCCTTTCGTACTGCTCCTGCCGTTCTTCGTCCGAGACTTCCAGGGCCGACTTGGGGTCGAATTCGTGCATGAACGAGCCTGGAGTTTCCAGGCACTTCTCGAAAATCTCCGGGTAGTGTGCCCTGATCTCCAACTGCATTTCATCGTCTATTGGGCGATTCCGGAGCGGTGCACAGTAATTTGCCGTCCGCTGGAAGACGGTCAGATGGCCGACTTCCTTGGCAATCTCCGCGATGAGTTGGACGGCAGTGGCCCCTGTGCCGACGACTCCAACGCGCTTGCCCGCCAGGTCCATGCCTTCCTTGGGCCATCTGCCGGTGTGACACCAGTCGCCCTTGAAGCTGTCGAGCCCTTCGAAGTCGGGGACGTAATACGCCGACAGAAGGCCAACCGACGTGATCAGAAACTGCCCTCTCGCCCGGCGTCCGTCTTCCGTTTCTATCTGCCAGAGGTTGGCTTCCTCGTCGTAGACGGCAGACTTGATGCGGGCATTGAATTGGATGTCCTTGCGAAGGTCAAACTTGTCCGCTACGTAGTTGAGGTAGCGTTCGTTCTCAGGCTGGCCGGAATAAAGCTCCTTCCAGTCCCATTCCTGGAGCAGTTCCTCCGAGAAGGAGTACCCATACGTGTAGCTCTCGGAGTCGAAGCGGGCCCCGGGATAGCGGTTCCAATACCAGGTGCCGCCAACTCCGCTGGCGTCCTCGAAGATCCGCACCGAGAGCCCCATTTGCCGGAGACAGTACAACTGGTACAGCCCGGTCACTCCGGCGCCGATGACGATGGCGTCGAACTGCTCGATATCCTCATCCAATTGCGTAGGTGTTGTGGGCGTTTGCTGTAAAGAATCTACCATGTCGTCCCCTCTTTATCTCTTTGGACTGTTGCGGCTGCAATGACAGGTCGGAGAGCCTGCGTTGGCGGTTGTTTGCAACGGGTCTTGGCGGTGGCCGCCCAGACGCCAAGCAAGGCCCTCGCCGTCTAATGAGCCTCCCATATTGTAGCCGATACCCCAGGCTGTTCGTCAATTTGGCCTCGGGACCTCAAGAAGCTTTCGATTATTCACCCTCACCCCAACCCTCTCCCGCCAAGGGCGAGGGGGAAAGGCATTTTGGATTAGGGGCCTGGGTTGGTCCGGCCCAGGAAGACCTGGGTCAGGATGTCGGTCTCCCGGATGGACTGGGGGTCTCCGTGGTATGCGACGCGGCCCTTGTCCAGTACATAGGCCCGGTCCACGATGTTCAGAACGCCTTTGATGTTGTGCTCGACCACCATGATGGTCGTATTCAGTCTCTCGCTTATCTCGGAGACCTTCTCAAACACCTCTTTGACCACTATGGGCGCCAGACCCAGCGTGGGTTCATCCAACAGCAGCGCCTCGGGGCCGGCCATGAGTCCACGGCCCAGGGCCAGCATCTGCTGCTGACCCCCCGACATCGCGCTGGCCAAGTCGCGCCGCTTCTCATGCAGGACCGGGAACAACTCCATGACCGAGTCCATCCGGCGCTCTTTTTCCGCCTTGTCGTTCAGGTGCAAACAACCCATTTCCAAGTTCTCTTGGATGGTGAGGTGGGTGAAGACGCGTCTGCCCTGGGGGACAAAGGAGATGCCCTCTTTCACTATCTCGTGGGTGGCGGACGCCAGCAACTCATTGCGCCAGTAGACCTTCCCGGCGACTACGGGGGCCAACCCCATGACGGCTTTGAGGACGGTCGACTTCCCGGCCCCGTTGGGACCCATAACCGCCACCACCTCACCCTTCCGGACACCCAGAGACACGTCATCCAGGGCCGTCACAACCCCGTAGTGCACGGATATGCCCGCCAACTCAAGCAGCATCCCTCCACCGGCGGGTTGGGCGTCTCCGCCAGGAACGCCGGGCATCGAGTCAGCGTTCTGTTGTTGGGCCGTTTCTTCCGGTGTGTCCATTCATTCGTCCCGTTGCGATAGTTTAGAGCGCCCGGCCCAGGATTGAGGCTAGACGCCCAGGTAGGCCTCTATCACCTCCGGCCGGCTCAAGACCTCGTTCACCTCTCCCTGGGCGAGGAGCTTGCCGCTGTCCAGCACGATCAGGTGGTCCGGCAGCTCTCGCACTATGTCCATGTTGTGGGAGATGAGTATGATGGTGTTCCCGTCTTCCCGCATCTGGTTCATAAGTCCCTTCATCTTTTCCAGCATCTGGGGAAAGAGGCCCGCGAACGGTTCGTCGAACATCATAGTTCTTACGCCCATCGCCATGGCCCGTCCGATGCCCAGCAGCTTCCGCTGTCCGTAGGACAGGTTCATGGCAAGGTCGTTCCGCTTTTCCCACAAGCCGACGTCCTCCAGGACTCCCTGGGCCTTCTTCCGGTGGGCGGGTTTCGTCCGTTCCAGCAAAGCCGGAAAGAGCCTGCGCTTGGTCAGGACCACCATTACGTTGTCCCACACGCTCATCTGGTCGAAGAGACGCACCTCCTGAAACGTGCGGGTGACGCCGTGGGCGGGGTTCTCGTGGGCCTTCACCTCCTTGAGGCCCGCACCGTCGATGATCACCATTCCGCCGTCCAAGGGCAGCGTGCCGGTCAGCAGATTTATCAGGGTGGACTTCCCCGACCCGTTCGGCCCGACTACGCTGGTCATTCCCTTCTTCGGGATGGAAACGGTGAGCTCGTCCACCGCTCTTACGGCGCCGAAGTGTTTCGAGATGTCGATCGTCTCCAGGACGAACGGCTCGCCTGACTGGGCAGGACCGGCGCTCATAGCTTGTACTTCCCGACCAAGCCCTGGGGCCTGAACAGCATCAGCAGCGCAAGCAGGATGCCCAGAATGACCAGCCGAGCCTGGCCGATGTACTCGGTGGGCAGGCCCGGCAGGAAGCGCATCCCCTCTTCCAGCAGCACGAAGGCCATTGCACCCAGGAGCGAGCCCCATATCGTGGCCAGTCCGCCGAGGATCACTATGGAAACCAGCAGCATCGATTCCAGCAGAACGAACGAGTTCGGGTCGACGAAGCTCGTCCAGCCGGCAAACAGGCCGCCGGCCAGGCCGGCCATCATGGCCGAGATGGTCCATACGGCCAGCTTGTAGTGGGTTGCCCGGTAGCCGAAGACCTCGATGGCCTGCTCATCCTCTCGGATGGCGGTAAGCGCCCGCCCGAACGATGATGTCACTATGAACCAGGATACCAGCACGATAACCGCCAGGAACACCAGCACAAGCCCCAGGAACTCCAATTCGCCGTCGAACGTCCACCCGCCTATCGCAGGACGGGGTATATCGTGAATGCCGAAAGCGCCTCTGGTAAGGTCCCGCCAATTCAGGAAGACGTTGAATGTGATGATGGCGAAGCCAAAGGAAACGAGGACGAATATATCGTCCCTGAACCGGTTGAATACGGCGCCCACCGCAATGGCCACGAGGCCCGCCAGGGCTGCGCTCACCGGCAGCGCAGCAAAGAACGGCCAATCGAATGTGGGGATGGCCCCCGTGCGCAGTTGTTCGTATGACGCGTCCGAGGTGAGAATCGCCGTCGTGTAGGCTCCGATGCCGAAGAAGCCGACGTGCCCCACCGACAGCAGCCCCGTGAACCCCACCACCAGGTTCAGGCTTACCGCCAGGATAGCCCAGATGCCGAATACGGTCCCCAACGCTATGGCAAATCCGACCCCTTGCCACAACATGAACCCGACCGCCCACGTGATGACCAGCAGATTTGCCCAGAGCTCTATGTTGCCCTTGACGGACCCCAGAAGCTCCCGGGGATCGCGCCCAAGTCTCGTCAACACTCCAATGCTCCCGATTCCATCTTCATGCCGCTACCTCCTGGGCAAGAGGCCCTTGGGCCAGAATGACAGGAACAGTATCAGCACGATGAAGGATATGACGTTCTTCCATTCGCCCGCCAGGTCCCAGATGCCGAACTGCTCGATCATTCCCAGCGCGAATCCGCCGACGATGGCGCCGTAGAGGTTCCCGATGCCTCCGACCACGGAGGCTATCCAGCCCTTCAACAGGAGCAGCAGGCCCATCTTCGGCTGTATGGCCGTGTCGTGGCCGGTCAGAATCCCGGCCATGGCCGCATAGACGGCGCCTATGAAGAACACCGCGGCGATTATAACAGTGGTGTTTATCCCCACCACCTTCGACACCTCTTCATCGTCGCCGATGGCCCGCACCGCCTTTCCGAACGCCGTCTTCTTGAGAAGCAGCAGCAGTCCCGCAAAACCAGCGAGGGCCACCCCTATAGTGAAGACGTTGAACCCCTTGATGTTGGCTCCCCCGACGGTCCACGGGTCGCTTCCGAACGCCTCCGGCAGGGGGCGCGGGGCGGTCTGGAATACAATGGTCACGACTGCGGTCATAGCCAGCAGAATGCCCAGGGACGCCACCAGCATGGTGAGGGGAGACCTGGACCGCTCGCGCATGTACGTGTACATGCCCCGGTAGAGGGCGAGGCCCACGACTCCCGCCAGCAAGCAGGACACTCCCCAACTCAGGTAGAGCTTCGACCCGGGAGCGTTGGCCACCAGGAAGCCGCAATATGCTCCCAGCACAGCCGCCGCAATCCCGGCAATGGTCAGGAACCCCCAGACGCCGCCGCCGGATATGCGCCGGAAGCCTTGGTGCAGCGCCCAGACTGCCGCTGCCGCCGTCACCGCCCCGATGGCGGGGCCGAGCAGCACGTTCAATTTGCCGGGATAGGCGAGGACGAAGCCCGTGTAGACCCCTACTCCCGCCGCCAACGCTCCGATGACCAGGGGCACGGCTGACTTGAAACGCATCCGAAATCGGGAGTGCAGGCCTGTATGGAGGGCCCACGCGGCTACTCCGGCGGACACTGCGGCGAATAAGATGTTGACGTAAACGTCGTTGACCTCGTACCGCCCGCCCAGAGTTTCCTGAGACCTCAGGTAGAAGACTCCGTACGCGCCTATCGCGGCGGCGGCGCCGTAGTACAGGTCGAAGAACCAGACCGTGCTGTACACCAGGGTAAACCCCATCGCAAGCAGAGCGTACACCGCCCCGACGGATAGCCCGTTGAAGGCGAACTGCGTGGCCTGCTCGGGGGACTGGCTGATCTTCCACACGACATAGCCCGCCGCCGCCGTTGCCAGTGCGGTTGCCAGGAGCCTGCCCGAGCCTGCGCGACGTACGATCAAGCGAACCCCCAAAGGGAACTTCAACCGGGCGTCCCTGGTATATATGTTGGGGAATTATATACCAAGGTAAACGCTGGGCGGCTTAGGACCTGGACTCCTGCTCCCGCTCCAGGTAGTCCCACTTCTTGAGCGGTGGCGTGGTCATAAGCGCCTTTGCCACGTTCTCCGGCGTGTCCGGTATCCGCTCCGGCATCGGCCTAGCCGGGCGTCCTGGCCGCTTCTTCTGCTTCTTCGTTGCCATGCCCAACCTCCATTCACACTATGATCTCTGGCGTCTCGCTTGTAATGCGCGTCCCCGTTCTGTCTCTATGTCAATCAGGGTGCCTCTGCGACAAGCGGGACACGGAACCCGTGCAGGGGCGAGGAAGAGCTTACGCATTAACCGCCAAAAACCGTATACCGAACCGGTGGCCGCCAATATCGCCAATATCGCCGCTAACCAGCCAGGCGCTCCAAGCACGATTATTGGGACAAATGTCACGAGGAAAGCCATTATAGCTACCGGCAGAAAATACCATACCGTGCAACCTGTAGCGCAGCCAAGGGCCGCCGCTTCCCTATCCCGTTTGTTTTGGGATGCGTAGTTTTCTCCTGGCGGTCCTTCATAACGGCATTGTTCCCGGTCGCATATCATCTGCATCGGAGTGTTCGTTCCCATCGCCTCAGTCTGTCACTCCGTGCATAGAGCCACCATCGTCGGAATTCCCGACCTCCTAGAAGTTGGAGCTGGATGGACGCCCGTCCGTCCACGTTGTGAGTCTACCTAGGTCCTTCTTCAAGTCCATGTAGTGGGTGTCCATCCTGAGCACCAGGGCGTCCATGCTTTGCTTCAAGTCCATATATTGGGACGGCGGCGGCCGGCCCAGCGGCTATGCGGAGACTTTACTGGGTTGGGGCGCTGCCCAATACGTTGTAACCCTGGTTCTCGTCAGTCCTCTCAGCCAGTGGCAGGACCTCAACGACAACGTTGGACAGACCGACAACCTCGCCCTTTTCGTCGAAGCTGTAATTGTCCCCGATGGCCCCGCTCCAGGTGATGTCGTACATGCAGTCCCTGAAACCGTCTGCATCCTGATCGTCGTTAGTCTTCTTTAGACACTCAGCGGCGATGTATACGTCATCGTAGGCCGAACCGAGGTACCAGGCCAGGGTGACGTAGTCGTAGCGTTCCCTGAAGTTGGCAAGAACTTCCTGGGCCGTGGTGTTCGACGGGTCGAGGTCGGCTAGGATGGCCTTGACGCCGGTGGCGGCGTCGCCGGCTATTTCGAGGGCGGTCGCTCCGACTGGGACAATCTCGGAATATATCGGCCCCTCGTAGCCCAACTCTCTAGCCTGCTTGATAATCGTGCCGCCGGAGAATTCGGACTGGGAGGCGATGTGGAGCGCGTCCGGGTCCGCGTTCAGCAGCTTGGTAAGTTGGGTCCTGAAGTCGGTGATGTCGGAAGCGTAGCGTTCCTCCGCCGCCAACTCGCCGCCGCGTTTTTGGAACTGCTCAACGGACGTCCGCCTGACGCCCTCGGCGTAGTCGGTCGCCTCGGTGATGGTGGCCAGCTTGCGGGCGCCGTCGGCCCAGATGACGTTGCCGGTGTCGATGCCCAACTGGAGGTCATTCAGCGCGGTTCGGAAGATGTAGTCGCCGGCGTCTGCGATGTCCGGGTTAGTCGCCAAGCCGGAGAACATGATCACTCCGTCCTCCTCGGCCAGGGGAGCGGCTCCCAGCATGGCGCCGCTGCAGGAGGTGCCCAAGATGATCTTGACTCCGTCCACGTCCGTCAGCTTCCTGTAAGCGGTGATGGAGTCCTGGGCGGCGCATTTGGAGTCCTCGACGATGAGTTCCAACATACGTCCGTTGATGCCTCCAGCCGCATTAATCTCTTCCACGGCCAGTTGCTTGGCCTGAACGGCTACGGCGCCGTAGGTCTGGCCCGGACCTGTGACCGATTCCATCACGCCTATTACAAAGGGGTCGTCCTCATCGTCCCCACCGCAAGATATGGCCGCCGCCGCAATAATTGCCAGCAGCCCAAGCAACACAGTCCGCTTCAAAGATAAGAGTCGCACGGCGCACCTCTCTCCACGCAGAATGCCCCTTACATCGCCTTACGAGTATAGTAGCGCTATTCGTCGATTTCTTGAATACGTGCCAACTCCAGGTTGGCTGAGCAACAGTCCCGATTGCTTGGAGAACTGCAAGTAGGATAACGGACAAGCGAGAGTCTGAAGCCGACTATTCGACGCCGATCGTAACAGCTCCCAATTGTCCGTGGTATGTCATTTTGCAATGACGCAGGAAGGTCCTGCCGATTAACGCGTAGCGCCGCTGACCGCCGGCAGTTAGGTGAACGCCGACAAAGGGCCCGATAACGGTGACATTCAGGTCCGGGATGTATATCTGGGCCAAGTGTACGTTGACCTCATCCGCCCCACTGATGCCGGCGACTGTCTGGCGGTCCACAATCGGGAGGCCCAGGTTCATAGCGAGCGCCGAATCAATGCAGCTGTCATACCCTCCGGTATCCACCAACGCCGGGACTTGATCTGTTGGCAGATTGGGTCGGGCGCCCGTATCAACCCGGTCGTCGTCGTCGAAGCCGACCATGACATAAAGAGTTGGTCCGAGCAGCATCAAGGCATGGGGATCACCGAAGCCGCAATTAGCCGTTGCCATCGACTCTCCGATATTGTACGGAAGCGGGCAGCCTTACAGGAGGGGCGCCGACCCGCCTAATCAAATACGGGCCGCGACCGAAGCGCTCGGTTGCATCCATCGCCGCCGCCTCAAACTCATGGTAAGTTCCGACCAACTCCTTGTTGTGAAAGACCACCCATTGGCCGAAGTGTTCGGCTTCAAGGCCGTTCTTCATCCTGTCGGAAGCGGCAATCTCCTCTGTCAATGTAGTCACAATCTGCCTCCTATCTAAGATTATAGAGCGTAAGTTGAGTTGGTCAATGTCAAGCGGAGCCTGAAATCATCGTCCAACACTCAACGGGCAGGCCGGATTCTGCTCGCCAGTGGATTTACGGCGGATGCGTTCTCTTGGCGTACAGGCATGGGAGCGCTAGAATAGGGCTGAACCAGGCCGGAAACGGCCCTGCCAACTAACCAGAGGTCGAAATGCCGCCCACCATCGAGCTGTACGACACCACTTTAAGGGACGGCGCCCAGTATGAGGGCATCTCCCTGTCCGTTGACGACAAGCTGGGCATAGCGCTCAAGCTTGACCAACTGGGAATCCACTATATCGAAGGGGGTTGGCCAGGCTCCAACCCCAAGGACGCCGAGTTCTTCGAGCAGGCCCGCAACCTGAATCTGAACAACGCCGTCCTCACGGCCTTTGGGGCCACGCGGAAGGCGAACATAACGGCGCAGCAGGACGAGAACCTTCAGGCGCTGCTGGACGCCGGCACGCCGGTGGTGACCCTGGTTGGGAAGTCGTGGGACCTGCACGTCCACGAGATACTCAACACCTCCCTGGAGGAAAACCTGGCGATGGTGCGGGACTCCATATCCTATCTGGCGCAGAACGGCAAGCGAGTCTTCTTCGACGCCGAGCACTTCTTCGACGGCTACAAGGCCAACGAACCCTACGCAATGGCGGTGGTCAACTCCGCCGTAGAAGCCGGGGCCGAGTCGGTGGTGCTGTGCGACACCAACGGCGGCACGCTGCCCAGTGAAATCGTCCGAATAGTCGGCAGGGTCAGGGAGGCGACCCCGGCGGTCTTGGGCATACACACCCACAACGACTCGGATACGGCCGTTGCGGGGGCCCTGGCCGCGGTGGAGGCGGGGGTCACGCAGGTCCAGGGCACTGTGAACGGGTACGGCGAGAGGTGCGGCAATGCCAACCTGCTGTCCATTATTGCGAACCTGAAGGCAAAGCTTGGCGTCGACTGCATCTCGGACGAGCAGTTGGAGTCCCTGACTGAAGTGAGCAAGTACGTGGCAGAGGTTGCCAACATGCCCCACCAGTCGGCTCACCCCTACGTGGGCGCCAGCGCCTTTGCGCACAAGGGCGGCCTCCACGCTCAGGCCGTGGCCAAAGTGGACCATAGCTATCAACACATTGACCCACATATGGTGGGCAACGCCAAGAGAGTCCTGGTCTCGGAACTGGCCGGTCGAAGCAACATCCTGTATAAGGTCAAAGAGTTGGACATGGGCATCGACGTTGACCAGCAAACTGCCCGACGCCTCCTCCAGGAGGTCAAGCTTCTGGAGAGCAAGGGCTTCCAGTATGAGGGAGCGGAGGCCTCCTTTGAATTGCTGGTCAGGAAAATATCTCCCGACTTTACACCTCCCTTCCAACTGGTCGATTTCATGACCATGATCGAAGGCCGCGGCAAAGCCAACAGCCACGGCGAAATAAAGGCCCAGGTTATGCTGAAGGTCCAGGTGGGAGACGAGGTGATGCACACCGCCGCTGATGGAGTCGGCCCGGTCAACGCCCTCGACCACGCCTTGAGAAAGGCGCTGCTCCGGTTCTATCCCAACCTGGAGGACGTGCGGCTGATTGACTACAAAGTGCGGGTTGTAGAGCAGGAACAGGGGACCGAAGGTGTGGTGAGAGTGTTAATCGATTCCACTGACGGCCAGCGTCACTGGAGCACGGTGGGAGCCTCGGAGAACATCATAGAGGCGAGTTGGATGGCCCTTTCGGACAGCTTCGAGTACTGGCTCTTGCGCAACGGCCAAGCCCCCGCCAAGGCCGCCTAACCGCCCGGGACGGTCATACATGGAATTCGACTCCTGGTTTCAATGCAGCCTGGGATGCCCCGGACGTTACGAACTGACGGAAATCATCTACCGCTGCCCCCACTGTCGGGGGCTGCTGGAAGTTGCCCACGACCTCGACAAGCTCCGGCTGCGCAGCCCGCAAGAGTGGAAGACCCTCTTCGACGAGCGTTACATGAGGACCAAGTTCCCCTATGGAAGCGGTGTGTGGGGCAAGAAGGAGTGGGTCTACCCAGGCCTCGCCGACGACAATGTCGTCTCCATATACGAGGGGGGCACCAACCTCTTCTGGGCCGAACGATTCGGCCGCAAACTGGGCCTGGAGGACCTGTGGATCAAGCAGTGCGGCAGCTCCCATTCAGGTTCTTTCAAGGACCTGGGGGTGACGGTCCTGGTTTCGGCGGTGAAGGAGCTCATCAGCCAGGGGGCCGACGTGGAGGCGGTCATCTGCGCCTCCACCGGAGACACCTCATCGTCGGTGTCGGCCTATTGCGCCGCCGCCGGAATTCCGGCGGCGGTCATCCTTCCCAGGGACAAGGTCTCGCCCGCCCAGCTTATACAACCAATCGCCAACGGAGCGATCACCCTGGCCCTGGACACCGACTTCGACGGCTGCATGGCGATTGTCCAGAAGCTCAGTGAGGACCGGAGGTTCTATCTGGCCAACTCCATGAACTCGCTGCGCATTGAAGGACAGAAAACCATCTCGGTGGAGATGGTGCAGCAGTTCGATTGGGAGGTCCCCGACTGGGTCATCATCCCCGGCGGCAACCTGGGGAACACGGCTGCCATAGGCATGGGGTTCCTTATGTTGCGGGACCTGGGCCTGATAGACAGGCTGCCCCGCATCGTATGCGCACAAGCGGCCAACGCCAACCCCCTGTACCTTAGCTACATGAAGGGGTTCGAGGAGTTCACCCCTGTCGTGGCCCAGCCCACGGCGGCCAACGCGATCCAAATCGGCAACCCGGTGAACGTGTCCAAGGCAATACGCATATTGAAACTCTTCGACGGCGTGGTGGAGCAGGCCACCGAGGATGAGCTGTCCCACGCATCGGCGCTGGCGGACACAACGGGACTCTTCACCTGTCCGCACACCGGAGTGGCCCTGGCTGCCCTGATAAAGATGGCGAAGCGCGGCGAGATCGGGCCCAAGGAGCGGACCATCGTCGTGTCCACGGCCACCGGGCTCAAGTTCGTGGACTTCAAGACAGGCTACCACGACGGCCGTCTGGCCGGGGTGGACCCCAAGTTGGCTTTCAAGCCCATCGAGCTGCCCAACGACTACGAGGCTGTGCTCGGCGCCGTCTCCCGCGCCGCTGAGACTTCCAGAAGCTAGCCCCGCCGCCTACTCCCGCGGCACGTTGGACGTGACGCCCTCGGCCTCCATCGACGCAAGCTCGTCAGGCGAGAGTCCCAGAAGCTCCCCGAAAACGTAGTCGTTGTGCTGCCCCAACAGCGGCGCAGGGCTTGAGACGCCGCCGGGCGTCTTGCTGAGTTCCCAGAACCTGCCCAGCATCGGGAAAGTCCCGGCCTCGGGATGGGTCACGTCGACCAGGAACCCGCGCGCTTTGAGTTGTGGGTCAGCGCCCAGCTCCGCCACCGACGACACCTGGCCCGCCGGGACTCCGGCCTCCTGCAGCCGCTTGGCCAGATCGACGTGGTCCAAGTCCTTGGTCCAAGCTGATATTAGCGGGTCCAGCTCTGCCTGGTTCTTCCACCGGCTCAGCGAGTCGGCGAAACGCGGGTCTGCGGCCCATTCCTCATGGCCCGCCTCTCGGCAGAGAGCCTTCCACTGGGAGTCGTTCCCCACGGCTATGGCCACCCACTTGTCGTCGCCGCGGCAAGGGTAGCAGTTGTGGGGCGCACGGAAGACGTGTTTATTGCCCTTCTGAGAGTGGACCCTCCCGTTCATGGCGTAGTCCATAACCGTTTCGCCAAAGAACCTGATGGCCGCTTCCTGCTGGGCCAAGTCGATGTACTGGCCCATGCCGGTGCGCCTCCGGTGGTGGAGGGCCGCCAGAACCGCGCCAAGGCCGCTCAAGCCGCCGACGGGGTCGGTGTAGGCTCCTATGTACTGGGGACCCCGGTCCTCGTACCCGGAAATTGCCACAAGGCCCGACAGAGGGGAGAGATTCGAGCCTTGGCCCAGGTACTCTCTGTGAGGGCCTGTGGCCCCGAAAGCAGGCAGGGAGACCATGATGATGTCGTGCTTGACCTCCCTGAGACTATGGTAGCCCAGTCCCAGGCCCGGCATGACCCTGGCCGAGAAGTTTTCGATGACTATGTCTCCTACGGCGACCAGACGCTTGAAGACATTCTTGCCCCGGTCTGTGGTCAGGTCCAGCGTCACTCCCATCTTGGAGCGGTTGCGCGAGTTGAAAGCGCCGCGCCGGTTGTAGGGGCGTTCTCCAGGTTCTCCGCCGGGGAGGGATCCGTAGCGGCGGGTGTTGTCCACGCGGCGGGCTGACTCGACCTTTATGACCTGGGCGCCCATGTCGCCCATTGCCTTGGTTGCGAAGGGGCCGGCCCATATCTGGGAGCAGTCGATGACCCGTATGCCTTCTAACGGTTTTTTCGGCATTGGCGCCCTAGATGACCCCTGCGTTCCTTAGCATGACCAGGTCCTCTTTCGAGTACCCCAAACGGCCGCAGTAGACCTCTGCATTGTGCTCGCCCATCAGCGGCGCCCTGCCGGACTGCCACGGAGTCTCGCTCATGATGAAAGGCGCCCCTGGGTAGGTGAGGGGTCCGGCCTCGGGATGGTCGGCCTCCACCCAGTAGCCCCGCTCCTTCAGATGGGCCGAGGCCGCCAGATCGGCGGCCGTGGCGTTGAAGCCGAAGGGGAGGCGGCTCTGCTGCGCCTCGTCGTAGGCCTCGGCCTTGGTACGCGCCGAAGTCCAACGGCTGAAGAGAGGTCTGATGTCCTGCTCGTGGGCCACTCTGCCTTCGGGAGTCGCAAAGCGGGGGTCGTCCAGATCTGGGTCCTGCATGAGGCCCAGAAGCCTGTCCCATGAGCTCAGGTTGGCGATGGGCAGGGCCACGTTGATGGAGCCGTCCTTGGTCGGAAACGGCCCGAAATCGCCGATGTACCAGCCGTGGCCGGAGCGGCCGGCCCTGGCGGGAAGGGTCCCGTCGTAGAGGTAGTTGGAAAAGCCCACTTCCGTCAGCGAAGCGAGGCATTCCTGGACCGACACGTCCACGTGCTGTCCTTCTCCAGAGACGTCTCTGTAGGCCAAGGCAACCATAGACGCCACGAAGGTCTGACATCCGGTATGGTACCGGCTCATCCAGCCTCCGGTCTTAACCGGCTCTCTATCTGCGTCCCCCAGGTGGTGAATGTTGGCGGCGGTGGCCAACCCTATCAGATCAGTGTCTATCCAGTCCCTCTGCGGCCCCGTCTGGCCGTAGGGAGTAAGGGAGGTCATGACCAGGCCGGGGTTCAACTCCGCGAGCTCCTCGTAGCCAAGCCCCCATCCCTCCATTGTGCCGGGTGCGAAGGTCTCTATGAGAAAGTCGGCCTGCTTGACCAGCTCTCGGAGGATTTTCTGGCCGGTGGACGTGTTGAGGTCCAGGGTGACGCCCTTCTTGCCCATGTTCAGATACAGAAAAGCCCCGCTCTTTTCGGGGTGAGGCTCGTCGTTGGGAAACGGCCCCAGAGAGCGCGTGCAGTCGCCATGACCCGGAGGCTCCACCTTGATGACCTCGGCTCCCAGTCCTGCGAAGAATGCCGTGGCATAGGGGCCGCCGAATCCCTGGGTCAGGTCGACTACGACCAGGTCCTGGAGGGCTTGTTCCGGCATCAGCGGCCCTTCCAGATGGGAGGCCGCTTTTCTACAAAGGCCCTGGCGCCCTCCACTCGGTCCTCGCTGTTGTAAACGTCGGGGCCTGCGTTCAGGTGCATGGCGTCGCGTATGGTGAGGCCCGCCCCCTTATAGGAGTTCTCCTTGATTCTCCTGACCGAAAGGGGGGCGCACTTCATAATGCGTTGGGCCATCTCGACAGCGGCGTCCATCAGCCGCTCTTTGGGCACGATCTGGTTAATGAGCCCGTAACGCTTCAGTTCATGCAGGTCATAAGGCTCGGCGGTGAAGAGCATCTCGTTGGCGATGGCGTGGGGAAGGTGTCGAGACAGCATGACAGAGCTCAGGCGTGCGCCCAGCCCTCTGCTGGCCTCGGGGAAGGCGTATCGGGTGTTGTCGGCGGCGATGCGGATGTCGCAGCACAGGGCCACCTCCGCGCCGCTGCCCAGGCAGTGGCCGTGGACGGCGGCTATGATGGGCTTGAAGGTCTCCAGCATGGTCTCGTAGAGGAGGGGAGCATTGGTCTTGTGGACCACGCCGGGATTGGCTTTGTCCATCTCGGCCGAGTCCTTCAGGTCGTGCCCGGCGCTGAACGCCCTGTCTCCGGCGCCCGTGATGACTGCCGCCCACGAATCGTCGTCCTCCCGGTATTCGAGAAACGCGTCCGCGAGCTCGGCTGAGACGGCGTTGCCAAGAGCGTTCAGCCTGTCGGGCCTGTTTATCGTGATGAAGGCGATGCGGTCCCGCGTCTCGTACTGGACGAACCGGTAGCTGCTCACTGCCCCTCCGTCCTAGGCGGGCTCAAACAGGGGCAGGGAGACCTCGCCCTCACCCTGGTCTTCCCACTTCACCCTGACCTTCATGCCGCACTCGATGTCCTTGGTCGGGTCTTCCACGCCTACGATGTTCGACATGATGCGGAACCCCTCGTCCAGGTCCACGTATGCTATCGCATAGGCCCCCAGGTCCTTGAAGGCCGGGTGACGGCTCTGCATTATGACGGAGAAGGTATAGACTTGGCCTTCACCCTTGGAAACGTTCCATTTAAGGTCCGTCGAGCCGCACTTAGTGCAGTGCGCCCGGGGATAGAATACTACCTCGCTGCACTGGTTGCAGTCCTGGTAAGCGAGCTCGTGCCGCTTCGTGGCTTCCCAGAAGGGCTCCGTGTCCGGCTCTGGGAAACGCGGTTGTGGTCTAAGTGGAGGCATTTCGAATCTCTCCTTGGCTCTAGTCTATGGTTAGTCGGCGGCTAAGATGGTCACTCCCGTGGCATGACGGGAGCCCAGTTGACCGCCGTTGCCCACCGCGCAGGCCATCTTGGGGTCTTGTATCTGGGACGTTGACTCGCCCCGGAGCTGCCTTACCGCCTCTATGAGCAGGAAGATTCCCCTCTGGCCCGGGTGGTTGGAGGACAAACCGCCGCCGTCGGTGTTCAGGGCGGGTTTCCGGGGGTCGTCGAAGTTGAGGCGTCCGTCGCTGACGAATGCGCCGCCTTCGCCCTTGTTGCAGAAGCCCAGGTCCTCGATCATGCACATCACGGTGATGCTGAAGGAGTCGTAAGCCATGAGGCTGTCGATCTCGGAAGGAGAGACTCCGGCGTCGGCGAAAGCTATGGGGCCCGACTGGCCGCCGGCGCTCACGGTGATGTCTCCGCCGTTCTCCCGGTACTTGGTGGCCTCGCCGCTCCCGATGATCCAAGCAGGCTTCTTGCGGGTGTTGGCAACGACGTCCTTGGAAGCGATGACCACCGCGCCGCCGCCGTCGGACACCATGCAGCATTCCAGCAGGTGCAGAGGGTAGGCGATGAGTCGAGAGTCTATCACGTCCTGAGTCGTGATCTCGTCAATGCCCACGAAGGCCAGGTCGGTCATTGCCTTTACGGCCTCCGGGTTGCGCATGGCGTGGCGGCGCGTGACTACGGATATGTTGGCAAACTGTTCTTCTGTGGTCCCGTACTGGTGCATATGGCGGGACTTGACCATTGCATAGTTGGCGATGAGCGTCAGCCCCCAGGGGTCTTCCATGTTGTTGAAGGGGGTGGCCTCCCCCACGCCGGTGGCCCCGGCGGTGCCGATGGCCCGGCGGTTGGAGTGGGCGGTGGCGCCGTAGGTGATGAGCGCCACGTTGGCCTTGCCCGCGGCAATGCTCAGGGCTGCATGGTTGGCCAGGAACTCGAAGGAACTCCCGCCGACGTAGGTGGTGTCGATGACCCTGGGCTTCATGCCGAAGTATTCGGAAATGCCTAGGCCGCCGATGGACTGGTCCCCGCCGGTGTCGTATACAGCGTCCACGTCCCCCCAGGAAAGCCCCGCGTCCTCCAGGGCCTTGGCCGCGGAGTGGGCCTTGATCTGGAGCGAGCTGACGCCGGGGGCGACTCGGAGCGGGTACTCGTTGATGCCTACGACGGCGGCCTCTCTACGTTGAGGCATAGCGTCTCCTTTCGGTAGGCGAGATGGTGCGGACACAAGTTAGCATAGGAGCCTTCAGGCGTCAATTTATGCCGACTGGTACCATATCTGGCTACGTCGGCAACACTCACACTTTGGTAGTGCCTCAGTTTGAAATCAGCGTTCCTCGGCGGCCTCCTCTTCGATTGGACCGGCTCATAAACCCTGCCGTTCATGATCTTCCCCGTGATGACGGTCGCGATGTTCTTCGCGAAGCAGCCGGTAAAGCCAGAAGTGGGAGTGGGTTCACATGCATGGGCTACTTGATAGATTTGACTCCGGTGACCAGATACTCGTCTTTCATAGTGCCAGCGAAACCGTTGACCCCAAATGGATAGCGTCTTCTCGTGTTCTTTATGGTGCGACCAGTTGCTGCTACAGAAGAGAAGCCGCTGCGCTTCAAAAGATTCTCGATGATCGCGGAGACCGGCAAGACTGTTCCAGCAATAACGTTGTCAGCAACAACAAAAACCACCTTTGCTCTTGCCTTAACAACTCGATGGAGTTGATCTATGACCGCGGCGAGATCCAGTACGTAGCGTGAGATGTTTCTGTAGATTGGCATGTCTCTGAAAGGGGCAAGGGGCTCGGAAAGCCCAGGAACCACGGACAAACAGTCTCCATCGGTATCGTTAGCAGCAGACTGGCGTAGTCCCAAGTATTCAGATCGCCCTAGAGGTGCTGTCTGCGGAGATAGCCACCACTGAGAGAACTTGTGAGCGCGGGGATAATCAATTGCATTGAGATACGGCGGGGACGTGAGAACGAAACTTATGGAGTCCGAGTCGAGCATGGATAATAGATGGACCGAGTCACCTTCAAGAATCGTCGCCGAGGATTCGACGAATGCGAGATTCTCCTGGATACCTAAGATAGCGTCTTTTACCCGACCTAGAACTCGATAAAAGAGGGCGAATTGAGCTTCGATTGTTTGTGCTCTCGGGCTATGAGGCCTATGTGGCCGCGAGTGGTCAATATCCATAGCATAGCTGAGCGTGTTTGGCCACTTTCTGATGATGGAAGATGAAATCGCAACCTCAAAGGCCTGGCGGACGAGAGGGTCTCGCTCGCAGGCAACCACGTCGCGGATAATGGAGAGAGTTGCCATGTGGCTGGGGTCGAACCAGTAGGCGATGGCTGGCTCGCCGGGGACGTGGAAGACCCAAGAACCCACCTCGAATATGCTGCCAGGACCGAGATCGTGATACACCTCAGGCTCTGAGGCTAGCAACAGTTCAAAGCTCCGCAACCTCTCTTGAAGACACTCGGTGGCAGCGACCAAATACGGGGCATCAAAGCGTGATGTGAGTACTCGGCTGATTCTGCACGCTATCGGGTCTACGTCGATGCCGATCGCATTCCGATTCAATAAAACTGATTCCAATGCGGTAGTTCCCGCTCCGACAAACGGATCTAAGACAACGCTTCCCTCCTCCGTTGACTCCTGAACAAGCTCGGACGACAAATCTTCACCAAAACTGGCCGCGTACGCATGGATGCGAGGAATCGATCGTGGCCTATCGCGTTGAGTCATATGCGACTCTCTGGAGTTCCCTGACCCACGAGGTGAAAACTGGCAAGCCGGGTTTCTGCTGTTGGTGGAGTAGGTGTTCGGGTTCCATGCGAAGCATTCCGAGTTTCGCCTGGAGTGCCGCATATTTATAGCGTGTCTTTTTGCCCGGATGGACTAAGTAATTGCGGAAATCGGTGATCTGTTCGGGTGTAACGGTGGGGCCAAGGGCAGCCTGGAGCTTCGGCAGATTCCTTAGCCCTATGAAATTGCTGACCTCAATAACGAACCATGGCGCATGCCAAACGGGTGAACTGGCTCCATGCTTCTTGACGGCACAAGTCGTCGCCGCCTTCACGATTTTCTCGGCATCGGCCCGAGACTTTACGCCAGCGACTGCCTGCACTGAATTCCCTCCTGTTCGGCGCGTACCCAATGCGGATGCAATAACGAGGTCGCGAGTGAAGTCGATCCACTTAGTCTGCAGCCACGCAGTGAGGATGGCCTCGCCGAACCCTGCGTGTTGGCATCCGGTGCAGGCTGCGTCCGATGTCATCGCTAGAAACTTGTCGTGGAGCACTTCGGAGGCCGATTGGAAGGTAGACGCCACCACATCTAAGCGGCTGGGTGCCATGGTTACACGGGATCCGGTAGCAATGCTCGGTACAGAGTAAGGAACCGCACACTGCGACTCTTGATTCTTTGCGTTGTGCCTGCAATGGCCACTTTAAAACTTGCGAGACGCGCCGGCACCTGACCCCCAGACATCTCAAAGACATCTGCAAGACCTAAGAGATTCGTTATCGCTGCGGAAGGGTCGCTGAGCACACGTGAGTCCCTAGCTGGCAGGCCAGGATATTGTCCTCCCATGTCTCCTACAGGTATTCCGAACAGCGCATGGGCGACCGCGGCGAAGATCATCATGAAGTGCGGCCCGGCCCCCAGCTTCGTTCCCAGAACGTCCGAGAAGTGATCAACTATGTAATTGCAGACTTGGTCGAAGCGCTCTTCTGCGTCGTCGGGAATCGCTGAGTCATAGCGTTCGTACAGTTTGTCAATCTTAGGCTGGCCCCCATCAGTCACTCCATCGAGAATGACGCCTAGGAGCTGTGCGACAAGTTCATGGTGCAAGAGTCGAACGCGGTTACGCACACTAACTACATGGTGCTTCGACCATAGAGTCTCCCAGCGCTCAGCGGTCTTGATGACTGCCAATCGGAACGCGCCTTCATATCGACCGCCCTGGAATTTGCCGTGGCGTAACTCCTGGTTATTCAGTGAGATACCATACGCGTTGATGCGATGGAAGATATCAAGGACGGTATCGTCACCAGCCCCGACGAGTTGTTCAACACCTATCTGATATGCGAGGAGGCGTCCCTGGTCCTCGTCGTCGAGAGTGTCGTAGGTCTTGCCGGCGAACTCCTTGGACCGCTTGTCGAGGACGAGTTTACCGTCGATGAACTTCAAGATTGTAGCTAGCCGCTGCTGGCCGTCGACGACTTCCCTGTAACTGGTCTTGGTCTCCCGATCTGTAACAAGGCGAATGTAAATTGACGGGATAGGAAGATCCCTTAAGAGGGTATCGATGAAATAACTCTGCGCTGACGATGTCCAGATATCGCCCCGCTGGAACTGGGGCGCCAGAATCAGCTCCTTGCTCTTGATCCACCCATACAGGTCTGAAATTGGGTATTGCTGATGTTGGTGCATGGAGGCCTTCCGATAGCTGGGGATATATTATCACGCACCTGCCTTACGCACCACTCCTACTCCCGAGAATCCTCGGCCATGAGAGCGGCTACATGGCGGCCCATGTGCACCGAGTAGTTTGTGACGCGGTTCGCTGGATAGACCGGGGTGGTATTCGACGAGTTAGAGCTCGGGAGTGGCGTGTCGTGGGGGGGTCGGGCCTGTCTCCTACGAGGAGCGGGTGCGGCTGTCGTCTAAGGACCGTGAGCCCGACGCCATGGGCCTCTCCCAGCGCGGGGCTTACGACGCGTCTTCAACATCCTGCGCCAGGGGGGCCTAGCGCAGGATGTTGACCAAGGACTCCAAGCGGCTCTGTCCACGTACCTCCCGACGGCTGTACATGAGGCAAGAGACGGTCTTCGACCCGGAGTCCCATTGTCTAGATCCCTCCATTGGAGCCCAAGGAGTATCCCATGATATTCGGTGGATCGTCGGGTTGATTGGTGATCGATCTCCCGCCCCGCTCCGAGGCCCCTACAAATCCAAGATTTCAAACTGAGACACTACCCACATTTTCAACTCATTGACTTGACCATTCGTCCCTTGTAGGCTGGTCGGATGCGAATCGGGGTTCTCACGGATACTCACCTGCCCGCGCTGGCCCGCACTCTTGATGCCCTGGGGCCGGCCCCGGCGGAGTTCCTCTCCAGCGTGGACCTGATTCTCCACAGCGGAGACCTCACAGGGAACAGCGTCCTGGACTGGTGCGAGCAGTTCGCTCCCAC
This sequence comes from Dehalococcoidia bacterium, assembly GCA_965237875.1. Taxonomy (GTDB): domain Bacteria; phylum Chloroflexota; class Dehalococcoidia; order Lucifugimonadales; family JAGWBF01; genus DAOUJI01. The sequence continues at coordinate 334,090 of CBDEGP010000001.1, read as the reverse complement.
GCTTTGTTCCACGGGCAACAACGACCCCATTCCCGACCACCGCCACAGCGAAATTCAGATTCTGGACGTAGAGGGCTGGCGCATTGGGATGGTCCATGACCTCACTCCCGAAGAACGGCCTGTGGAACTTCTCCAAAAGGTGTTTCGTACACCCGTTGACATCATGATCAGCGGCCACACCCACTACGAGCGGCTTGAACTCCGCGGCCAGGCAATGCGCATGAACAGCGGGAGTCCCAGCTTCCCCAGACAAAAGGAACTGAGACTGGGTACGGTTGGCCTGCTGGAAATTACCGAGAACTCCGTTCACGCCGAGATAATCAGACTGGGCGAAACAGAGGGCAGGCCCAACCCCGGTCAGGCCATGAGCCTGGACATGTTCAAAGACCGCCGAGAGACAACGGACGCCTCGCCGGCCTAGATTCCCGGTTCGTAGTCCGTCCCAATGTGTCCCTGACCCACAAAGTCCGCGTACTCTTCCTCCGAGAACCCCATCACCGTCTTGTAGACGTACTCGTTGTCCTCGCCTAGACGCACCGGCCCGCGCCTGATGGACGTGTCGGTGTTGGAAAAGCGGAAGGGCGCCCCCGGATATTTGTGGAGGCCGCAATCTTCCTGATGCACCTCCTGGAAGAACCCTCTCTCGTTGGCGTGGGGGTCGTTGACAGCGTCCCTCTGGTCCATGACCGGTCCCGCAGGGACTCCCGCCTCTTGGAGCAGCAGTGCGGCTTCCATGTTGTCCATTCCCAGGGTCCACTCGGCGATATGCGGGTCCAGGTCGTCCTGGTTCCGGCGGCGCTCTGTGACTCCTGAGAACTTATCGCCCTTTGCCCACAACGGGTCTCCCAGGGTTTTGCAAAAGGCATCCCACTCCCTGTCGTTGAAGATGGTGACGTTCAGCCACCGGTCCTCGCCCTTGCAGGGATAGCAGCCCTGCACCGCGTAGGGATGGCGGTTGCCCATGCGCCCCGGGTTGCGGTTGTTCATGAGGAAGTCCATGAACATCTCGCCGAAGTAGGGCAGGGCGCTTTCGGTTAGGGACAGCTCGACCAGCTGCCCTTTGCCGGTGCGGCGCCTGTAGTTCAGCGCGGCCAGCACGGCGAAAGCGCCCTGGGCTCCTCCGGCGGCGTCGGCCAAGTACACGGCCGTATTGGAGGAGGGGTCCATGTCGGCGTACCCCCTCATCATGCTGTGCCCGATGACGCCCTCGATGTGGACGCCGAACGCCCGGTAGTTGCTGTATGGGCCCGTGCTTCCGTAGGCGGGCATGCGAAGCATGATGAAGTCGTTCTTCTGCTCTTTGAGCATTTCGTAGGAGATGCCCAGCTTGCCCATGGTCTCGGTGACGTTGTTCTCAACCAGCACGTCGGACTTGCTGACCAGCCGCTTGAAGACCTCCAACCCTTCCGGGGTCTTCAGGTTCACGGTCATGCTCAGCTTGTTGCGGGCATGGGCGTTGAAGATGGGGTAGCGGTTCCAGGGCCGCTCGCCCGGCTCCCGGTCGGGCAGCCCTCCCTGAAACAGCATCAGGCGCTGGATGTGGCTCCGGGTGGGGTGGGCCATGATGCCGCGGGTCAAAGGGACGAAGGTCTTGGTGGTCTCCACCCGTATGACCTCCGCTCCCAGGTCGGCCAGCAGGGCCGTGCAATAGGGGCCCGCCCAGACCACCGTCATATCCAGGACCCGGATGCCTTCCAGGGGAAGCATAGGCGCTACACAACCCCCTGCCGGCGCAGAGTCACAATGTCGTCGGCTGTGTAACCCAAGCCGCCCAGGACCTCGGCGGTGTGCTGGCCCAGAAGGGGAGGAGGCATGCGCACCGACCAGGGGGACTCGGGAAGTATGAAGGGCCTGGAGGCGTATTTCAGGGTCCCTGCCTGGGGGTGGGCGATGTCCTGGAAGGCGCCCCGCTCGTTGAGAGTCGGGTCTTGGGAGGCGTCGCCGATGAAGTTCAGCGGCGCTGAAAGCACCTTGTGCTCCTGGGTGGCCTGCCAGGCCTCCATCTTGGTGCGCTGCAAACACCAGTCCAGGAACTGGGCCTCCGCCTCAGGTTGAAGCTCCGGATTGGCGTATGTCTCCGCCGTGTCCCACTTGGACTCCTGGAAGTATCCCAGGGGCCGGAGCATCGCAATGACTCGCTGCACGTAACCCCTGGCCACAGTGGCCTCCAGATAGCCGTCAGCGCACGGATAGGCCTGGGAGGTGGGGCCTGACGCTCCGATGGAGTATCTATGGGCGACTTCCCCCGTGTAGACGTGGCCCACCAGGTTGCTGGTGCGCCGGTCGATGGAGCCCAACTGCGTTTCGAAGATGGAGATGTCTACGTGCTCTCCTCTGCCTTGCAGCCGGGCGCCGAACAGGGCCGCCATAGTCGCGTAAGCGGAGACCGCTCCCGCCTGGTACATGCCCACGGACCCGCCCAACTTGATGGGTTCTCGTTCGGCTACGCCGGTGGAGTACATGTCCCCGCCCATGCCGTACAGTATTGCCTCCGAAGCCTTCCAGTCCCGGTATGGGCCTGTCTGGCCGAAGTTTGACACTGAGGTGAACACCAGGTCCGGCTTGACGGCCCTTAGCGTGTCGTAGCCCAACCCGAAACGCTCCATAGCGCCGGGTTTGAAGCTTTCCACCACAATGTCTGCCTCTTCCGTCAGCTTTCGCGCGATGTTGACTCCGGCGTCGGTCTTGAGGTCCAAGGTCACGCTGCGTTTGTTGGTGTTCAGGTGCAGGAAGAGGCCGCTCTTTTCCGGGTGGGGCAGGTCGTCAGGGAACGGGCCCAGGCTGCGGCTCCGGTCGCCGCTCCCCGGGCGTTCCACCTTTATGACATCCGCTCCGTAGTCGGCAAGGAGCTTGGTGCAATATGGTCCGGCTATGTGATGGGAGAAGTCCAGGACCTTCACGTCGGACAGCGCTGAGTCTTGCATGGCTGTAGGTTAAGCCGCCAGAGCCTTTGAGGCGCTCCGCTTGACCAACGGGATTACGTCAGAGGCCGCCCGGCGGCACTCCTCTACGTGAGGAAAGCCCGACAGGATGAACTCGTCTATGCCTAACTCCCAGTACTTGACCAGCTCGGCGGCCGCTTGTTCAGGATCGCCTACGATGGCCGTGCCGCAGTTGACGCGGACCTCAGACAGTCCGTTCCACAGATGCCTGTCAACGCGGTGGTTGGGGGCCGGTTGGGCCTGGGCCCGCTGGCCGACCATGGGTGTATTAGAGAAAACCGCCTGGCGCTGGGCTTTGACCTCCGCGTCGGCATGGGCGATGAGGTCGTCGGCAGCCTCCCAGGCTTCGGACTCCGTGTCCCGGACAACCAGGTGGGTGCGGAGTCCAAAGGCCGGCGTGCGCGCTTCCTCCAGGAATCGGGCCCGGCTGTCTGCCACACGCTTGGCTGTGGCCTCGACGGGCTCTATCCAACTCAGGTGGACGTCGGCTTGACGCCCGGCCAGTTCCAGGGCCGGCCCGGATACTCCCCCCAGGTAGAACTTAGGCTGCTCTCCCTCAGGCCTGGGTTCGCAGTAAGCGCCATCCAGCTTGTAGAAGCGACCCTGGAAGCTCACAGGGCCGGGCTGGGACCACAGCAGTCGGCAGGCGGCAATAAACTCTTCGGCCCTGGCGTACTTGGAGTCGTGGTCCGATCCCTCCCCCAGACGTTCAAAGTCGTTCTGAATGCCGCCGGGGACGACGTTTATGTCCAGGCGTCCGCCGGATATCTGGTGGAGAGCCGCGGCCATCTGGGCGAAGAGGCCCACGGATACGAAGCCCGGTCGGACAGCCACGAGAAAGCGTATCCGGCTGGTCACGGCGGCCAGCGCAGTGGCCGTGGTCCAAGTCTCCGCCAGGGGAGCCGACTCGTGGAAAAGGCCGTTGGCGAACCGGGTCGGGATTAGCTGGGAATAAAACCCCTCGTCTTCAGCCGTGAGGACGACCTTCTTCAAGTAGTCGAAAGTCGGGGGACGTTCGGCTTTGAGAGTTCCCAGGCGGCTGCCGTCGCCGTCGATGGGAATGAACCAACTGAAACGGGGCTCAGGGCGCGAAGGATGTTCCATGCGGGAAGTTTCTCTTAAAGATGGCCGGCTTTCTCAGATAGAGATGCGGAGTCGAGTATAGGAGCGGCTTTGCGGGGGTGTCAATCCCAAGCGCTCTTTCGACGAGCCGGAGACGACACTCTTCTTAACATTTCCTTCAAGGTCGGTGAGATACAATGTATGAGAAGGCATAGGCATTCCCTGACGGCCCTGCGAGGAGATGACCATGTCCGGCAATACGCGCCATATCCTGGTCGTAGAGGACGACCGCAAGACTGCGGACCTGGTGCGCATGTACCTGGAGCGGGACGGCCACCGGGTTTCCCTGGCCCACGACGGGGCTGCGGGGCTCCACCTCGCCCGAGAAGAAAACCCGGACCTGGTCGTGCTGGACCTCATGCTGCCCGAAATCAACGGCCTGGACGTGTGCCGCACCCTCCGCAAGGAGATGGACGTCCCCATCATCATGCTGACTGCCATGTCCACGGAGCAGGACAAGTTGGAAGGGCTGGACCTGGGGGCCGACGACTACGTCACCAAGCCCTTCAGCCCCAGGGAACTGGCCGCAAGGGTCAAGGCGGTCCTGCGCAGGACGACCGACGACGCACTGTTCACAGGTCCCCCTCAGCTTAACTTTGACGGCCTGACCATAGACTTTCAGCGCCATGCGGTCAGGGCCGGGGAGGATGAAGTCCACCTCACGCCAACCGAGTTCAGAATCCTGGCGCTAATGGCCCGGGAACCCAGCAGGCTTTTTACACGAAGCAATCTGGTGGACCGGGCCCTAGGCTACGACTACGAGGGCATGGAACGAACGGTGGACGTGCACATTTTGAACATTCGACGTAAGATCGAACCCCAGTTCAACAAACCCCGTTACATCAAGACCGTCTACGGCATGGGATACAAGTTCGAGGGCTGACGCTTGCTGCACAGCATTCGGTGGCGCCTTCTCATCAGCTTTTTCCTGGTCAGCGGAGTCAGCCTCGGCATGGCTGCGTTGGTGGTCAGCCGCGCCGCCAGCGCCGAGATAAAAGCCCATGAGACCAGGGCCGAAGAGCAACGGTCGGAACAGCTCCAGGTCATGCTGGCGCAGGAGTATTCCCAGAGCAGAGGCTGGAGCGGCGTAAGCCGGATGCTCCAGCAGGTGGGGCAGCTCTACTCCCAGAGAGTCATCGTGGTGGATGTTCGCGGGATCATAGTAGCCGATTCCGCCTTGACCGGCTCAACCCTCGGACGTCTCATGGACGCTCCGGTGGAAAGCGAGCGCAGCCTCGTGGTCAGGGGTCCCTCGGGCCAGGTGGGGACCATGCTCATAAACCCTGTAACGTTGCCCGGCGATCCAGCAGTCGATCTCCAGGAGAGCAGCCTCCCCTCCATCAACCGCTTTCTGATTTGGAGCGGGGTCCTGGCGGCAGGCGCCGCCGTCATCCTCACCTTCTTTCTGTCCCGGCGCATCCTGGCCCCGGTGGAGTCTCTATCCAAGGCGGCTCGTGATCTGGCCCGAGGGGACTTCTCCCAAAGGGTGGACGTAAAGTCAAAGGATGAGGTGGGAGAGTTGGCCGGCGCCTTCAACTCTATGGCCCAGGAGTTGGCCGACGCCGAGACGGTCCGCCGGAACATGGTGGCCGACGTGGCCCACGAACTGCGCACTCCTCTGTCCAATCTCAGGGGCTACATGGAAGCCATCAAAGACGGACTCGTGAAACCTGACGCAACGACCATAGGCACTATGCACGAAGAGGTCGCAGTGCTGACCAGGCTCATCGAGGACCTTCAGGAGCTGGCCTTGGCCGAGTCGGGACAGCTCGACCTGGACTTCCAACCCTGTGACCTGGCGGACCTGACCCGGAGGGCGGTCACCGCTTATGGGCCCAAGGCCGAGGAGGCGGGCGTTGCCATTGTGTTGGACCTGCCCGATTCAGCGCCCCTGCGGGGAGACCCCGGGCGGCTGGGGCAGGCGCTCCGCAATCTCCTGACCAACGCCGTGAACTACACGCCGGCGGGGGGCGTGGTGACCGTCAGCGTGTCGGTTTCGGGAGACGACTTGGAGCTGCGGGTTTCGGATACGGGCCCAGGCATACCTGAAGACCAGATTCCCCACGTCTTCGAGAGGTTTTATAGAGTGGACAAGTCCCGGTCCAGGGCCACCGGCGGCACCGGCTTGGGACTCACCATCGCCCACCGTCTCGTGGAGGCCCACGGCGGCCGCATATCCCTGGAGAGCCGGGTTGGGCATGGCGCCTCGTTTTGCATCATCCTCCCCAAGTCGGGCCCCAAATCCGGCCCGGAGACCGGCTAATCCCCTTGACCCCATTCCACCCAAGCGCAACAATGACTCAACCGGTTCACTGACCCGGCTTGCTCCATATCTGACGGCTCCACCGGCCAGGAGACACCAATGACCGACCCTGACATACACTTTGGCGCAACTTTGGGCCTGGGCATAGAGTCCGCCGTCGCAGAGGCCACCCTGCTGGAGTCCTTGGGCTACGAGTACGTGGGCGCCGGCGAGCACTTCATGCGTGGAAACCCGCCCGGCCCCTCCAGCGCCAATCTGCCCCTTCTGGCCGTAGCCGCCGGCGCCACTTCCAGCATAAAAATCGTGCCGTCCGTGCTCCTGATACCCTTCTACCACCCGACGATGCTGGCCAAATTCACCAACACTCTGGACATAGCCTCGGGAGGCAGGCTAATCCTGGGCGTGGGAGTGGGAGGCGAGTATCCGGTGGAGTTCGAAGCGGTGGGGATAAAGGCCAGCCAACGAGGCCGGCGCGCCGACGAATGCCTGGAGTCCCTCCGACGGCTTTGGACCGAAGAACACGTCAGCTATGAGGGACGTTACTACCGGCTGAACGACGTCACCATCGTGCCCGGTCCGGCCCAACAGCCCCATCCGCCCATCTGGGTGGCCGGACGACGCGACGCCGCCATGCGTCGGGCCGTAAAGTACGCCGAGGGCTGGTTCCCCTACCTCTACAGTCCCAACCGCTACCGCGACAGCGTGGACAAGATCAACGCCTTCGCAGAAGAATTGGGCAGGGACCTGACGAACTTCCAGTGGACGAACTTCCAGTTCATATGCATAGGCGACAGCAAAGAGGAAGCGGCCGCTGAGGCGGCCAGGACTTTGACGTCGGGATACACCTATTCCGGCGACTTCTTGGACATCGTCGGCTCCTACTGCGTGCTGGGAACGGTGGACCAATGCATAGAGCGGATACAGGAGTACGTGGACGCCGGAGCAAGGCATTTCCTGTTCAGCTGGGCTTCAAGACATGCCGACCGCCCGCGCCAGATGGAAATAGCCGCAACCGAGATCATCCCCCACTTCAAGCCGTAGGCGGCCCGCCCAGGGCCAATTCCGGGCGCACCGACCCACCTGTCATTACCATGAAAATAGACGGAAACTGCCCCTTCTCCCCTGGCGAGAGAAGGTTGGGCCCGTCCTGAGCCTGTCGAAGGGATGAGGGAGAGTCCATGACTGCCGCCTTGCTGCACCGCTATTTTCATCGCCCTTATATGGCCTTCGCACGGTCATAGTGATTCTGAAATGGATTTTGGATTCTTCGCCTCCGGCTCAGAATCCCATTTGCCAAGAATTAAAAGACCCTGTCGTTATGGCGGCCAAGCGTTGACCTGCCGGAGTCCAGAGGGATAGAATCCCAGGGCGCCGTCCGGTAAAACGGCGAGCGGCGTCCGCCCATCTTGTACATCATTTTCGAGGGGGAAAAGAATGGCCCGCAAGCTGACCATCAACGTGGACCACAACGTGTGCGTGGGCAACAACATGTGCGTCGGCATCGCCACAAAGACCTTCAGCCTGACGGAAGAGCGCCAGTCTCAGGTGGAAAACCCCGAAGGAGACACGGAAGAGTTGGTCCTGGAAGCCGCTGAAAACTGCCCCGTCAGCGCCATCACCGTGGTGGACGCCGAGACCGGCGAGCAGCTTTTCCCCTAGGCAGCAACTATCTCGCATCAAAGTTCCCAGCGCCCCGTCCACGGGCTCGACGGGTCAATGGCGCCGGAACTTCGGACCCATCTCCCCGTGAACCTCATCCCCAAGGAGTTCCACTATGCCCTACGTTCAGGTCAATGGCCACGACATCCACTACGTGGTAGACGACCACGCTGACCCTGGAGCCGTCCCGGAGACTGTGTTCATGCAGCACTTCATCTTCGGGAGCTCGCAGCAGTTCCACCGCTGGGTCCCCACCCTGTCCCGGGACTACCGGCTCATCCGCATGGACCGCTGGGGCAATGGCCTCTCGTCGGCACCCCCCAAGGACCATGAATTCACTCTTGAGGGCGTACTGTCGGACTTCGATGCATTCCTGGACGGCATGTACATCGACAAGGTCCACTATGTGGGCGTATCTCTGGGAGGAGTCCTGGGGGCCGCATACGCAGCAACCCGCCCAGAGCGGGTCAAGAGCCTGGTGCTCACCTCCGCACCATGTTGGATAAAGCCTCCAACCCAGAAGGGCTGGGCCAGAGAGGGCTATCCCGACGGCGCATCCTCTGTCCATGCTCTGGGTTCGGAGACTTGGGCTCTGCTGGGCTGGATACGGGGCATGTCCCCCGACGCATCACCCGCCCGGGTGATGACTGCCCAGAAGCTGGCCCAACAGACGGGTCTGATGCAGCCCCACACCATCGCAGCCCTTCAGAAGATGGTCAGCCAGCGGAGCTTCGACATCACCCCCATGCTGGCGGACATAAAGGCACCCACTCTGCTCCTGTCGCCGGAAAAGAGCGCCAACACATCCATCGAAGAACAAAATATGATGCGCGACACGATTCCCGACTGTGAGCAGATAGTGTTTGAGGACGCTCCACATTACATCGCCAACGACCAGCCCGACCGCTGCGCCAAGGCAGCGCTGGAGTTCATACGCCGCCATTCAGGATAGGCTGGGGGAACCTGGGTCACCGACAACTCTGGACATCGAGGGCCGGATGTTGAAGACTGGTCCTACGCGGAAACAATGGGTCCTGTTGGCTCTTCTAGCCGCTGGGGTGGCGCTGCTCTTCAGGTGGCTGCTGAAGAGGCGGTCTGAACCGGAGGACTAAGACCCCGTCGACCATCGGGAGAGCGGTGGTCAGTCCGACTCGCCCGCCTGCCGCATGGCCTCCATGCCGTCCTCGTTAGTCATAAGTACGGTGGTCTTGAGGCTCTTCAACGCTCCGCCGGAGGACGCGGCCATCGACAGGGCAGCCATGGAAACGTCGTCGGGCATGTCGAATATGGCGACCACGTCCACGTCTCCAAAGGCAAAGTACAACAGCTCAACAGAGCCTCCCAAAGCCTCCGCGGCGAACCTTACAGCGGCGACACAGTCCTCTGGATTGGCAATCAAGTCAGCAGTGCCCTGGTCCGCATAGGAACCTTCCACCAAATACTTGGGCATGATGTTTCTCCTATCCCGATAAGAGGCTTATCCGGCCTCTCCTTACGAGCCGCCGCCGACCGTGGCGGCCAATTTCATGGCTTTTACGGCGTCTTCCGGGGGAATCAGAACGGTGGTCTTGAGCTTGGTCACTCCGCCCCGGGACCTGACCCCCATCACGGCCTGGGCGATGGTGATGTGGTCGGGAAGCTGCAATATCACGACGATGTCGTAATCGCCAAAGGTGAAATAAGTTGCCTCGACCTTGCCCCCGAACTTCTCCGCCGCCTCTTTCATCGCAGTCCCGCCCGGGCCGGGACTCGATGTCAGGCGTTGCAAAGCTTCCTGGGAATAGGACGCCTGGACCATATAATGCGCCATTTCCAGCGCTCCTTCCTATAGGACCTCCGACTCCAACAGGTTCTCCAGCTGAAACCGCCCCTGGTATATCAACTCGCTGTCCACGCTCTTGGCCAGGTGGATGAACACGATTTGCATAATCCTGGCGTTTCGGGAGACCTTCCACCCGTGAGGATTGTATACGGTGAGAAGCGCCTGGGAACGGCCCTTATAGCCGGCGTCCCACACGGCTGTGTGGATAGCCACTCCGCTGCGCAGCAGGCTGGACCTCGGTCTGGCGAAAGCCATCAAGTTCTGGGGTAGATGCACGACCTCGTTTAGAGAAACCAGGTAAGGGCCGGGCGGCAGCGTGGCGCAGCCGTCGCGGTCGTACTCCAGCGGCGTTGTCTCCGACAGGCTTGACCGTTCCGCGCCGTTGGGCATGATTCCGGGAGAGATGAAGCTTGAGACCTGTTTCAGGGTGAGGTCGAACCCATTGGGCTGCAGCTGGGACTCCAGGTCAACGATGCCTTCTATCAGAGGCTCCGGTCCTTGGACCAGCGCCATTATGCTCTCCCGGTCCAGTACGCCCACCCCCATCGGACACCCTCGCGTAAAGGATTGCCAATTCTAGCACAGCCGCACCGGGTTTGGATGCACCGCCGATTTTCTCGCAGTGTCTTTCAGTTCTCGCTAAATCTCATTACCATGAAAATAGCCGGAAACTGCCCCTTCGCCCCCGGCGGGAGAAGGTAGGGATGAGGGGGATAGGCCACCAGTTCCGTCTTTCCGGTGGGGAAGTATGCCTCCATTTTCATCGCCCTAAACAAGCGCGCCCTTTAGATTCTTCGCCGCTTTGAGAAGCTCGACAGGCTCATCCTGTTTGCGCTTGTATTCGATGCGCTGCGTTGGGGTGAACCGGCACCAGTCCCCTATCCCTTCGACCGGAGAAGGCTGGGGCAGGTCAGTCGCCTACTTATGTCAGAACTATCCGAGAGCGGCTCTGGAATCACGGATGAATCACTATCGAAAGATCGCCCCAACACACAATTCCGCCGTCTTCCCGCAACCCGCAGGTGTGGTCATATCCGCTGCTGACGGCCGCGAAGGTTTCACCCTCCGGCGGGCTTGCCTGACCTTCATCGTCATAGCCCCAGCACACCGCCGCTCCGTCTTCCCGCAACCCGCAGGTGTGGAACACCCCGCTGCTGATGGCCGCTAAGGTCTCACCCGCGGGCGGGTTTGCCTGACCATCGCTGTCCCGGCCCCAGCATACCGCCGCGCCGTCGTCCCTCAACCCGCAGGTGTGGTGTGACCCGCTGCTGATGGCCGTGAAGGTTTCACCCTCCGGCGGGCTTGCCTGATCAAACCCGTCACCGCCCCAGCACACCGCCGAGCCGTCTTCTCGCAACCCGCAGGTGTGCTCATCCCCGCTGCTGACGGCCGCGAAGGTCCCACCCTCCGGCGGGCTTGCCCGACCGACAACCTCGCCGAAAATGTCCTCATTGGAACCCCAGCACACCGCCGCGCCATCTTCCCGCAACCCGCAGGTACCGCCGCGCCATCTTCCCGCAACCCGCAGGTGTGGTACGCCCCGCTGCTGACGGCCGCGAAGGTCTCACCCTCCGGCGGGCTTGCCCGACCAGCCCAGTTGTCGCCCCAGCACACCGCCGCGCCGTCTTGCCGCAACCCGCAGGTGTGCTCGAACCCGCTGCTGACGGACGCGAAGGTCTCACCCTCGGGCGGGCTTGCCTGACCATGGCTGTGCCGGCCCCAGCACACCGCCGCGCCGTCTTCCCGCAACGCGCAGGTGTGCTCGAACCCGCTGCTGACGGACGCGAAGGTCCCATCGTTCGGCGGGCTTGCCTGACCATCGCCGTTCCAGCCCCAGCACACCGCCGCGCCGCCTTCCCGCAACCCGCAGGTGTGCCTACCACTGCTGCTTATGGCCGCGAAGGTCTCACCCTCGGGCGGGCTTGCCTGACCAGCCCAGTTGTCACCCCAGCACACCGCCGAGCCGTCTTCCCGCAACCCGCAGGTGTGCTCATCCCCGCTGCTGACGGCCATGAAGGTCTCACCCTCCGGCGGGCTTGCCTGACCAGCCCAGTTGTCGCCCCAGCACACCGCCGCACCGTCTTCCCGCAACCCGCAGGTGTGCTCACTACCACTGCTGACGGACGCGAAGGTCTCACCCTCCGGCGGGCTTGCCTGACCATCGCTGTTCCGGCCCCAGCACACCGCCGAGCCGTCTTCCCGCAACCCGCAGGTGTGCCTACCACCGTGCTGAGGGACGCGAAGGTCTCGCCCTCCGGCGAGCTTGCCTGACCAACGCTGTTCCGGCCCCAGCACACCGCCGCGCCGTCTTCCCGCAACCCGCAGGTGTGGTACGACCCGCTGCTGATGGCCGCGAAGGTCTCACCCTCCGGTGGGCTTGTCTGACCAGACCAGTTACTGCCCCAGCACACCGCCGCGCCGTCTTCCCGCAACCCGCAGGTGTGCTCACCACCGCTGCTGACGGCCGCGAAGGTCCCATACTCCGGCGGGCTTGCCTCACCAGCATCGTTACGGCCCCAGCACACCGCCGCGCCGTCTTCCCGCAACCCGCAGGTGTGGTACGGCCCGCTGCTGATAGCCGCGAAAGTCACGGTCGGCTGCCCGTCGCCGCCGGTGGGCGCGGGCCGCTCGGTGGGCGCGGGCTGCTCGGTGGGCGCGGGCTGCTCGGTGGGCGTGGGCTGCTCGGTGGGCGTGGGCTGCTCGGTGGGCGTGGGCTGCTCGGTGGGCTGTCCGCCGCTGCACCCCACCACGAATGTAGCGGTCAGCAGGACGCATAGCGCCAGCGCCAGGCCCGAAAAGCGATATCTCAACATCCTCGCCTCCGCTCCTAGTCCCTGCGTAAACAACGGCAAGGTCCGAATCATCGTACCACTCCCATCCAGTTCCAATCAGCATCAACTCAACGCCAAATCCACCACCCAAATAGAAACGAAGACCTCGCTGGACCCAGGTGCAAAGGAGGCTATGATAGTAAGTGTCGAACCAAGACCATCACCAACGAGGTGCAGATATTATGCGCCAGGGCTGAGCGAGTCGGAGCGGCGCCACATGGGTCAGCTAATGGATGTAAATCTGCAGGCCCACCGTTAGTTCAAAGACGGTGCCGCCTACAGTCCCCTTGGCCCACCGGCCTTGGACGTTGCCGGACATGAACGTTGAAGCAGAGCAAGTCCAGGGCTACAATGGGGGCGCCAAGTCCGGCGTCCGGCGGACCGCCCGTATCCACCGCATCCAAAAGAGTTATCGGACCCAGAAGGGGGCAGGTATGAAGTTCGGATTCGGATTGCCCAACCATTGGGGAGTGGAAGACCCCAAGGCTCTCATCAGGATGGCCGTCCATGCGGAAGAATTGGGGTACAAGTCCCTGTGGGTGGCGGACCATGTCTTCAACGTCAGCTACGTGCGCGAGCGGCTGGACAACCGTCCCTACTACGACCCCATGTCTACGCTGGGGTACGTTGCCGCCGTCACCGACTCCATAGAGCTGGCCACGTCCGTCCTGGTGCTGCCTTACCACAACGCCATCCGGCTCGCCAAGGTCGCCGCCACCATCGACCAGATGTCCGGCGGCAGGCTGAAGCTTGGCGTGGGGGTGGGCGTGATACCGGAGGAGTTGGAGGCAATGGGAGCGTCCATGGCAAAGCGGGGCGAAATCTCCGACGAGTCCATCGAGGTTATGAAGGCACTGTGGACCCAGGAGGAACCCAGTTTCCAGGGCAAGCATTACAACTTCTCAGGCATGAAGTTCTCGCCCAAGCCCGTGCAGAAGCCCTACGTTCCCCTGCTCATAGGAGGGACCAGCAATGCGGCCCTCCGAAGGGCCGCCCGGGTGGGCGACGGATGGCATGCGGCAAACATGACTCCTCAGGAGATGGCCTCCAGCCTGGACTACCTGAGAGGCCAGGCCGCAGCCCAGGGCCGGAGCTACGACGAGCTTGACATCTCCGTCAGGCTGTCGGCGGGCGTGGTGCGAGACCCAAGCACCATGGGAAACCCCTCAGGCTACAGCCTTGGGGACACTCCCGAAGACATAGTCCTGAGCGTCAAGGAGTTCCAGGACCTGGGTGTGAATGAGATATGCATTTCCATAAACACCCTGGACTCCGGTCATATCACTAGAGTCATGGAGATGGCGGCAAAAGAGGTCTTCCCGGCCTTCGACTGACGGCTCTATTCTTCTCAGAAACGCAGACCGGCTTGTGCCAACAACCAGGCCAGGCTTCCGATGATTAACGGCAGGTTGCGGCGTGTTCACGCCCGTTGCCTGCGCATTGGGCCTGTGCTATACTCAGCCGAGAGTTCCGCACGGGCGGAAGGGGTTTGGTTTGCCCGCGAAAAGGCGCCGCAAGTCGAATCCCCATCCGACGGGACTGAGTTAGAAAGGCAGGTTGTATGGTACAAGAGACCGAGCAAGCGACCGCAGCTGCGCCGCCCCCCCCACCGCCCCCGCGCGAGCCCGTAACAATGAAATCTCTACTGGAAGCCGGCGTCCACTTCGGGCACCAGACCCGGCGGTGGAACCCCCACATGAAGAGGTACATCTTCACCCACCGCAACGGCATCCACATCATCGACCTCCAGCAGACTCTCGTGCTTCTCGGTGAAGCCTGCAAAAAGGTGTCCCAGATAGTCGCCCAGGGAGGAGACGTTCTTTTTGTCGGCACCAAGAAGCAGGCGCAGGAAGCCATCTCTTCCGAGGCTGCACGCTGCGGGATGCCGTATGTAAACCAACGCTGGCTAGGCGGAACATTGACCAATTTCCAGACTATCCGAGGGCGGGTCGACCATATGATCCAGCTGGACGACCGCCGTGAAAAGGGGTTCTTCCAGTCGCTTACCAAAAAGGAAGGGCTTAAACTGGAAGAGGAGCTTGCTCGTCTTGCGAAATACTTCCTCGGCATCCGGGACATGCGGAAGATTCCGGCGGCGCTCTTCGTCGTAGACATTGAGAAAGAGGACATCTGCGTGGCGGAAGCCCGCCGTATGGGCGTCAAGATATGCGCAGTGGTGGACAGCAACACAGACCCCGACCTGGTGGACATACCCATCCCGGGCAACGATGACGCCATCCGGTCCATCCGGCTGATGTCGGGGCGAATCGCCGACGCCATCCTTGAGGGCCTTGCCGCACGTGGAGAGTTGGAAGATGCGGAGGACACGGAAGAGTACGGCGCCGCGGACCGGGTCCCTGATCAAAGGGGCATGAGGGCATACTCCTCATACGGTAGAGAGCCTGACGACGGCATGGCCGACTCCGAAGCCGTGTTGACCACGGTGTTCGAGGCGGGAGACGAAGAAGCTCCGGTTGCCGGCGCCTCGGTCCCTGAAGGACAGGAGTCCGATGCGGTCCAGGCGCCTCCCGCCGCCCAGTTGGACGGTGCTGCGGAAGCGAACGCCGAAGACCAAACCGCGACTGAAGCGACCCCCGTCGAAGAGGCGCCCAAGCTGGTCGTATCGGGGATTGAACCGGATAATCAGGAGTAAGGACCGAGTACGAAAGGGTTGAGTAGAGTATGGCGTCTGGGGCAACAGTAGACAGGATCAAAGACCTCAGGGAAAAGACCGGCGCAGGAGTGATGGACTGCAAAAGGGCCCTGGAGGGAGCCGACGGGGACATTTCAAAAGCGGAGGTGATTCTCAAGGAGCAGGGGCTGGCCAACGCCGCAAAGAAGGCCGACCGTGAGACTGGAGAAGGCCTCGTTGAGTCCTACATACATGCGGGCGCCCGCCTCGGAGCCCTGGTCGAAGTCAACTGCGAGACCGACTTCGTAGCCCGTACCAACGAGTTGAAGACGCTGGCCCACGACCTGGCCATGCAGGTGGCGGCCATGCCGTCCACTGCCTACGTCGGCACGGGCGACATAGCCGACGACGATGACCGCCCCCCCGAGGAGGTCAGTCTTCTGGAGCAACCCTTCATCAAGGACCCCTCCAGGACGGTGCGCGACGTGGTGCAGGAGACCATCGCCAAGGTCGGTGAGAACATCAGGGTCAGGAGATTCTCCAGGTTCGCATTGGGTGAATAGAGGCCCGCAATGACAAGGCCGGCTTACAAGAGGGCTCTCTTGAAGCTGAGCGGGGAGGCCTTGAGAGGCGAGTCCAGCTTCGGCATCGACCCCGCCGCAGTTTCCTACGTAGCCCAACAGATCAAAACAGCGTCTGACATGGGCGTCGACATGGGCGTCGTGGTGGGCGGAGGAAACATCTGGCGCGGTAAGGAAGCCGAAGCTCATGGCATGGACAGGGCCACCGCAGACTATGCCGGGATGCTTGCCACAGTAATCAACGCCCTGGCCTTGCAGGACGCCCTGGAGCACGTGGGCCTGATCGTACGCACTCAGACCGCCATCCAGATACAGGCCGTGGCCGAGGCATATATACGCCGTCGGGCCATCCGTCACCTGGAAAAGGGCCGTGTGGTCATCTTCGCCGCCGGGACCGGAAACCCATACATGACCACTGACACCGCCGCCGCTCTAAGAGCCATTGAGGTCGACGCCAACGTGCTCCTGATGGCCAAGAACAACGTGGACGCGGTGTACGACTCGGACCCCAATAAGAACCCTGAAGCCCGCCCCTTCAGGTCTCTAAGTTACTTGGACGCGCTGAACCGGCGATTGGACGTGATGGACTCAACGGCGCTGTCGCTTTGTATGGACAACAATCTGCCCATCATAGTCTTTGACCTGTTCGACCCAAACTGCATCAGCAAGGCGCTGTCCGGTGAGACTATTGGGACCACCATATCCGGGAGGGTCTAGCTATGGCTGAGAACGAAGAAAAAACAATAGATGACGTGCTGCTTGACGGAGAAATCCGCATGGAGAAGACCCTGGAGGTTCTGGGCAGAGACCTGAACACCGTTCGAACGGGGCGGGCCACGCCGGCGCTCCTGGAAAACGTCACGGTGGAGTATTACAACATTCCCACTCCCCTGAACCAGATCGCCACGGTTTCAGCTCCCGAAGCGCGTCTGATCGTGATCCAGCCCTGGGACAAGCAGTCCATCAAAGACATAGAGAAGAGCCTCCAAAAATCGGAGATGGGATTTAACCCAAGCAACGACGGGACCGTGATTCGCCTGCCCATACCTCCCCTGACACAGGAGCGTAGAAGGGACTTCGTCAAGGTGCTCAAACGGAAGGTCGAGGACGGGAAGATCGCTGTCCGCAACGTCCGCCGCGACGCCATCGACCAGCTGAGGACCATGGAGAAGAACAAGCAGATCTCCCAGGACGAGAACCGGCGGGCCCAGGACCAGCTCCAAAAAGTCACTGACTCCTTCGTCGGCAAGATGGACCAGGTCTCCGCCGGCAAAGAGTCCGAAATAATGCAGGTCTAAGCCAAGGGAATGGTCGTCCAAGGACGATCCCAGCCGTCAGACCAGGACAGGGAGTTGCACGGCCCAAGGCATGTAGCCATTATCATGGACGGCAATGGCCGCTGGGCCACCCAGAAGGGCCTACCACGCCTGGCAGGCCATCGGGCCGGAGTCGACAACATCATTCCCGTCCTGGAAACCCTCTCCGGCCACGGGGTCGATTTCGTAACCATCTACGCCTTCTCCACCGAGAACTGGACGCGCCCCAAGAACGAAGTTGACGGCCTTATGACCATTCTCCGCGACGCCCTGGAAAGGCAGACCCAGGCGCTGCACGAACGGGGCGTCAGAGTCCTGCATGTTGGCAGGTCTGACCGTCTCGGGAAAGATCTGCGGGAGTCAGTTGAGAGGGCCTGCCGCTTGACCAGGGACAACTGCCGGATGACCTTAGCGGTGGCTTTCGACTACGGCGGCCGGGCGGAGATACTGGAGGCTGTGAGGGGCATGATCTCCGACGGGGTGTCGATTGACGGGGTGAACGAAGAGTCCTTCGGATCGTACCTCTACACATCCGGCCTGCCCGACCCGGACCTGATCATCCGCACGGCGGGAGAACTGCGTCTCAGCAATTTCCTGCTCTGGCAGGCGGCGTACAGCGAGTACTACTCCACCCGGACCCTATGGCCGGACCTAGGGACCGCCGACATCAAAGAGGCCATCGAAGCGTTCAACCGGCGGCGCCGCCGGTTTGGAGCTTTAGACTCTGACGACCACTACGCCAAGCCTGACCCCGGCCCCGACGCTGAGGCATAGGGCTGGACAAAGCAGCTTACGGCCAGCCCTCTACATACGCTCAGCGGGGGAGTTGACCCGTGACCCGAAGGATTATCACCGCAATGGTGGGCCTGCCCGTGCTGTGGGCCGCCATCTGGGGCGGCCTTCCCTGGCTCACCATTCTGGTGGGAATAGCGGCGTTTCTTGGCGTCATAGAGCTTTACCGAATGCTCGGAGCGCAGAGGCAGGACCTTTCAACAGTCGAAAACCTCGATGTTTCCGTTCGTGGTGAGCCTGTCGAACCACCCTTCGACAAGCTCAGGGCGAACGGAATACGCTGGACGCAAGGGTTTCACCCCTTGCCCTTGATGATATGCGGCCTGGCATGGGCCCTGCTCATGGTCGCGCTGGGGCATTTTGCCGACAGCCGGGTCGATGACTGGAGCCGCCATTGGGTCTACATGGCCTTGGGAGCGGGTCTTCTGCTCTTTTCTCCCTGGCTTCTGGCCAAGAGACGCGAGCCGCTGGCGTGGCTGGCCATTCTGGGCGCTGCATATATCGGGTTCCTGATGGCCCACGCTCCCATGCTCAGGGGACTGGACTCAGGCGCCATATACGCTCGCGACTGGACTTACCTGGCCGTTGCGGCGGTGTTCGCCGCAGACACGGGGGCGTTCGCAACGGGAAAGCTCCTGGGCAGACACGCCATGGCGCCCTCCATCAGTCCGGGGAAGACCTGGGAGGGAGCCGCCGGAGGCTTCGTCTGGGCCCTCGCTGCCGGACTCATCCTCCACGTACTTCTGGAACTGGGAGCTTCCATGTGGCAGACGTTGGCAGTCGCCGCGGCAGCAGGCATAGCCGCTCAGGTCGGCGACCTGGTTGAATCGAAAGTGAAACGCATCGGCGGAGTTAAAGACGCCGGCGGCCTGCTGCCCGGCCACGGCGGGATTCTGGACAGGCTGGACTCGATTGTTTTGGCTATACCCGTGGTGTATTATCTTGTTGCGTTCGTTCTGGGACCCACCCCAGGAGGGTAAACTTGGAACAAAGGCTATCGGGGGTGATGGAATGAGGGGACTGGTCGTGCTGGGTTCCACAGGGTCCATAGGACGGCAGACCCTGGACGTGGTCAGGGCTTTTCCGGATGAGTTCGAGGTCATAGGACTCGCTGCCGGACGCAACCTGGACTTGCTCAAGTCCCAGATAGAAGAGTTCAAACCCCGATTCACTTGGTGCGCTCTCGAGGAAGAGCGTTCCCTGCTCCCTGACAGCGCCGCCGTAATGTCCATGGAAGAGATGGTCTGCCTCCCCGAGGCCGACTTGATCATGGCGGCGACCATCGGCAGCGCCGGACTGGTCCCCACAATTCGCGCGCTGGAGCAGGGAAAGGCTGTCGCCCTTGCCAACAAAGAAGTTATCATCATGGCCGGGGAGATGGTAATGTCCCTGGCCGAGACCCACGGGGCCACCGTGCTTCCCGTGGACAGCGAGCCCTCGGCCATCTGGCAATGCCTCCAGGGAGAAGCAGACCCCATCCGTCGGCTAGTCATCACCGCGTCGGGAGGCCCCTTCCGGGAGTCCAGGCCCGAAGACCTGGAAAAGGTTACGCCCGACCAGGCCCTGAACCATCCAACCTGGCGGATGGGAGACAAGATCACCATAGATTCAGCCACTCTTATGAACAAGGCCTTCGAGGTCATCGAGGCCCGTTGGCTCTTTGACGTGCCCTGGGATAAAATCGAAGTGGTCGTCCATCCCCAAAGCATCATCCATTCGATGGTGGAGATGGCCGACGGGTCTATGAAGGCCCAGATGGGGCCGCCCGACATGCGCCTCCCGATTCAGTATTCCATGTTCCATCCCACACGCTTGGAAAATCCTCAAATCCCGCGCTTGAACACCGCCATCCCCCATTCTCTCGCCTTTCAACCTCTGGATGAAGGCCAATATCCATGTTTCAACCTGGCGGTGGAAGCCGGAAAGAAGGGAAGGACGCACCCTGCAGTTCTCAGCGGAGCGGACGAGGTTGCCGTAGACATGTTTCTGAGCGGGCGGATTGGGTTCATGGACATATACCGGACCATCGCCGCCGTGTTGGATGACCACGTGCCTTTCGGCGGCGGAAACCTGGAAGACATCATCGCAGCCGACGAGTGGGCCAAGGCAAGGGCCCTGGAGGTCTCTACAGCCCTTGCCTCAGCCCGGTAACGCAGCCGTCTGACCCATGGACATCATCACCACTCTCCTCCAGTTTCTGGGCGTCCTCGTCGTGGTAGTGCTGGTCCATGAGTTCGGACACTTTGCCAGCGCCAAGGCTTTCGGGATAAGGGTGAACGAGTTCGGATTCGGGTTTCCGCCGCGGCTCCTGGGAATTCGCAAGGGTGAGACCGTATACACCGTCAACCTGATCCCTCTGGGAGGCTTCGTAAAGCTGGAAGGGGAGCAGAGCGGGACTTCCGACGATCCCCGGAGCTTTTCTTCCAAACCGCCCGGCGTCCGGTTCATCGTACTCGTGGCGGGCGTGGTGATGAACGTAATTCTCGGTATAGTCCTGCTCTCCGTTTTCTTCATGTTCGCCGCTTCCGAGTTCCGGGTCGGGCAGGTCGAGCCCGGCTCTCCGGCCGAGGCCGCCGGTCTCATCAACGGCGACACCATCGTAGAGATGAACGGGGAATATCTCCATGATTTCCGAGAGTTCGCCGACCGAATCGACGAGAATAAGGGCCGCCGGATAGAATGGACCGTCTCGCGGGACGGGGAGAAAATGGCCTTCCGCCTGACCCCTAGAGAAAACTCTCCGGAAGGTCAGGGACCCACGGGCATCAGCGGGATATCGGTCATCGGAAGCCAGAGGCTGGGACTTACCAGAGACCCCCTGGACGCCGTCGCTTTGGGGTTCCAACGCACAGCTCAATTCCCGGGAGCCGTGAAGGACGCCATAGTGGACTGGGTGGCCGACGACGGGCCGTTGCCCTTTGCCGGACCTGTGGGCATCGCCCAGGGCACAGGTGAAGTGGCCCGGGAGCTTGGTCTATTCTACTTGATTCCTCTGGCGGCAGGGCTGAGTCTGGCCCTGGCCATTTCCAACATACTGCCCATACCTCCTCTCGACGGAGGGCATATCCTCTTTGTGATAATCGAATGGGCCCGAAAGGGCAAGAAGATTCCGCCGGAGAAGCAGGGGCTTGTGCAGATCGCGGGCCTGGCGCTCCTCATTGGATTCGTAGTCGCCGTCAGCTACAACGACCTGCAACGGCTCATCGACGGCGCCAGCATCCTCCAATAGCGAGGGCAATAGACCGGAATGCGGCGGGCCGTGCTTTGAACAGCGCCGGACAACGGTATATCATAGACAGAGGTCTTGATGCGTCGGAAACTCTTGCGGGACAAGTCTTGCCGGAAGCAAGTCAAGGAATCAGGCTCAACTTCGCCGACTACTATGTGCGGCCGGAGGTCAAATGCACCCTCGGTTGCCATTCCGAACGGTAGGTGGTCAAGCGTCCCTCAGTTGTCATTCCGAATGGAGCGGAGCGCAGAGAGGAATCAAAAATCCATGTCCACAAACCTAGGCAGTTGAAGAATGCGACGCCCGCCATCAAAGGCCCTGTCACTGGAATGCCGCCGTGACTCCCAGCGCCTCCTTAGATTCCTCACTGCATTTCGGAACGACAACTGGCGGGGCATTTCGGAACGACAACTGGCGGGGCGTGTTGGGGTGACACGCGGCGTATACTAGACTGTGGATCTGGGTCAGGGAATCTCCGGGGGATAGAGGAGATATGAGCAGTCGCAGAGTGACCAAGCCCATTTTCGCCGGGAACGTCAAGATAGGCGGCGACGCGGACGTCACGGTCCAGTCCATGACCAAGACGGACACGCGGGACGTTCAAGCCACCGTCCGCCAGATAAGGGAGCTGGAGGACGCGGGCTGCGACATCATCCGATGCGCCGTCCCCGACATGGAGGCCGCCAAGGCCATACCCGACATTAAGAAGCAGATAAAGATTCCTCTGGTGGCCGACATTCACTTCCACTATCAGCTGGCGCTGGAGTCCCTCAAGGGCGGAGTGGACATGCTCCGGCTGAACCCGGGCAACATCCGCGACGAAGACAGGGTCCGTGAGGTTGTCCTGGCCGCCAAGGAGAGAGAGACGCCCATCCGCATCGGCGTCAACTTTGGCAGCCTGCCTCCCGTGGGAGGGATAGGCAAGACACGGGGGTTTTCCCGCCACATGGACATGGTCAACACCCTTCCCAAGACCGGCGAGGCGGTGGAAGAGGGCGGCTACAGCATCGTGGACCACATGGTGGCGACGGCCCTGTGGGAGATCGGACTCCTGGAAGACCTGGACTTCGACCTCATCAAGATATCAATGAAGGCCTTCGACGTGCCCACCACCGTAGACGCCTACAGGCGGCTGGCGGACATGGTGCCCTACCCGCTTCACCTGGGAATCACGGAGGCGGGAACGGTAAAGTCGGGCTCCATTCGCAGCGCCATAGGGCTGGGGCTTCTTCTCTACAAAGGCATTGGAGACACGCTGCGCGTTTCCCTGAGTGGAGACCCCACCGAAGAGGTCCAGGCCGGGTATGAGATACTCAAGTCGCTGAACATGCGTCAGAAGGGCCCAACGCTGGTGGCCTGCCCCTCTTGCGGGAGGGCCGACGTGGACGTAATCAAGCTGGCGAACACCGTGGACGAGATGCTCAAGAAGGTGGACTCCCACATCAAGGTGGCCGTAATGGGCTGCGAGGTCAACGGCCCCGGTGAGGCCAAGGACGCCGACGTGGGCATTGCCGCAGGCAACGGCCGGGCCATCATATTCCGGAAGGGCCGGAAGTCCAGGGTGGTGGCGGCGGACGACATGCTTTCCGCCCTGATGGAAGAGATCAACGAGGCGGCCGCCGCCGGATAGGGGCGCCGACGAGGCGTGGAGCGCCCGGATGCTCCCCGGCTGGCGTTCCCTTGGAAAACGCATAGAGATGAGCGCTTCCGATCACTACTGCCACAATTGCGGCGCCAGCTTTCTTGGATCACAGACTCACTGCAACTCTTGCGGCGCTCATCTGAGTCAACCGGCCTTCCGTCCTTCCCCGCAAGCGGCGCGTTACTGCCACGGCTGCGGCGCAGGCGTCGCTGAGTCCCAGAACTTCTGCGGCTCGTGCGGGACCCAACTAAGTCAACCGGCGGGTCAACCGGCTTACGGGCATCCCCAACAGCGGGCAGCCGCTGCCCCGCATACGCTGGACTACTACATACCGCCAAGCCGCATCTTGCTGCTGAGCGTCCTTTCCGCCAGTCTATACGGTTTCTACTGGTTCTACATTACGTGGAAGCATTTCAGAGACCATACCGGCGACGAACTGAATTTCCCCGTATGGCACGCCCTCACGCAACTGGTCCCAATCTATAACCTGTTCCGCTTTCATCACCACGTCCGTGTATATGAGCATTTGATGGACGGAGTGGGCCTGAGACCCACCATCGCTGCTGGGACGGCTGTTATACTGATGGCGATAGCCTTGGCGGCAGGCGTCATATCCATCGTCATCGTTCAACCAGCCGTCAACGAACAGGTTTCTCAGGCTGAAGCCGTCACCTCGTTTGTATTCTCATTGGTGTCGGTCGTTGTACCGTGGTTCGTCATGTATTCGGTCCAGGCCAACTTGAACCGATATTGGCTGGCATACGCCGACCGGAACCGTGGTGTTTCTATTGTGACCTCCGAAGTGGGAGCAGGCGCAATCGCTTTAACGATACTCGGCGTACTGCTCTGGATCATAACTATTAGCTCGTTATTCATTGGCGATTCATCAGGGACGGCAACAACATGAGATTTACGCAGCTCATATCCAAGACCCTCCGCGCCGAACCTCCCGAGGCCGAGACCGCCTCCCACCGCCTGATGCTCAAGGCCGGGATGATTTCCCAGGTGGCGGCCGGGGTTTACAGCTACCTGCCCCTGGCCTGGAGGTCCATCAGAAAGATCGAGGCCATCATCCGCGAGGAAATGGACGCGGCCGGCGGCCAGGAGATACGGATGCCGGTGCTCCAGCCTCTGGACCTGTGGGAGCAGTCGGGCCGCGCCGCCGCCTTCGGCGACAACCTGTTCCGCTTCTCTGACAGGCGGGGCAGGCCTATGGTGGCCGCGCCTACGCACGAGGAGGTGGTGACCGGCATCGCCAGGGCCAACATACAAAGCTATAGGGACTTGCCCGCCATCGTCTACCAGATACAGACCAAGCTGCGGGACGAACCGAGACCCCGGGCGGGGCTCATCAGGGTGCGGGAGTTCGACATGAAGGACGCCTACTCCTTTGACGCCGACGATGAAAGTCTGGACCGCAGCTATCAGGCCATGGCCCAGGCATACCGGAACATCTACAAGCGCTGCGGCCTGCCCGCCCTGATGGTGGAAGCCGATTCCGGAGCGATAGGGGGCAAAGACTCCCACGAGTTCATCCTGCCGACGGCCGCCGGCGAGGACACGGTCATTACCTGCCCGGACTGCGACTACGCGGCCAACGCCGAAAAGGCCCAGGGAATCGCAGCGCTCCAACCCGACGAACCGGAAGCGGACATGGAGGAGGTCGCCACTCCCGGAATCAAGACCATCGCCGCTCTGGCGGAGTTCCTGGGCATACCGGAAGCAAAGACCCTGAAGGCCGTCTTCTATATGGCAGCCGGAGAGATGGTCTTCGTCACTATTCGGGGCGACCTGGATGTCAACGAGGTCAAACTGAAGAACCTTCTCATCTCAAACCGGATTGACGCCAACGACCTGAGATTGGCCTCGGACGAAGAGGTCAAAGCCGCAGGCCTAGTCGCCGGGTCCGCTTCTCCGGTGGGGGTGGAGGGCATCATGAGGGTGGCCGACGAGTCCATAAAGGCGGGCGCCAACTTCGTGGTGGGCGGCAACAAGCCCGGCGTTCATATTCGAAACGCCAACCATCCCAGAGACTTCCAAGCGGACATCATGGGAGACATCACCCTCATCAAGGCCGGGCATGGCTGCATAAGGGGCCACGCCAGTCTGGAGGAGACCCGCGGCATCGAGGTGGGGCACATCTTCAAGCTGGGAACCGGGTTCGCCGAAGCCCTCGGAGCCGGCTACCTGGACAGAGAGGGCCGGCGCCGGCTCATCACCATGGGCTGCTACGGCATAGGAGTGGGGCGGCTGCTTGCGGCGGCCATCGAGCAGAACCACGACGACAAGGGAATCGTCTTCCCGGGTCCCATTGCCCCATACCAGGTCCATCTCGTGGGGCTGAATCTCTCCGATACCGACGTGGCCAGGACTGCAGACGAGCTCTACGACAGCTTGTGGCGCCAGGGCGTCGAAACCCTCTACGACGACCGAATCGACGAGGCCGCCGGAGTGAAGTTCAACGACAGCGACCTGATCGGTCTGCCTGTAAGGCTGGTTGTCAGCCCCCGCAACCTGAAACAGGGCGCTGTGGAATTGCGCCCTCGGTCGGGGGCCGAATCGGAGCTTGCGCCCCTGGAAGAAGCGGAACGGAAGGTTCTGGACCTGCTCATGCAGGGATGAGTCTCCGCCCTGGTCCCGACTGCCTCACACGCTGCGGGCCGGTGGGAACGAACCCTTGAGGTTGTGAAGCAAATGGGCCTCTGCTACAATCTATTCGTAATTCGCGGTCTGTTTGCATGGCGCCGCGCGGCGTTGGAATAGCGACCTTTGTTTATAGGGAGGTGAACGTTGGCGTCTTTCTGGGAAACCCTGAGAATAGACTCCGGTGAAGAAATACTGGAAGACATGAACACTTACGTTGCCCAGCCTGAGGGAGCGGCGGCCAGGGCCCCCGCGGTGATAGTGATACAGGAAGCCTTCGGCCTCAACGACAACATCAAGAGCATATGCGACCGCTTTGCGGAAGCCGGCTACTTTGCGGTGGCGCCGGCCCTGTTCCACCGGGAGGGGAACACCGAGGAGATTCGCGGCACCAATCCGGTGCTGGGATACGGCGACATGGACCAAGTCATGGGCATCATGGGCAACTTGCGCGACGAACATATCATCAATGACGTCAACACTACCATTGACTGGCTGAAGGACCATCCCAGAGTCGACGGCAACAGGATAGGAATCACCGGCTTCTGCATGGGCGGGCGCGTGACCTATCTGGCGGCGGCGGCGTGTCCGGGCATCGGCGCTGCGTCCGTTTTCTATGGGGGCAACATTATGGCCCCCTGGGGGACGCCCCCGACCCCCTTCGACCGCACACGCAGCATCCAATGCCCCGTGATGGGCAACTTCGGAGCGGACGACGGGAACCCAACACCCGATGACGTTGAGAAGATACAGGGCGAGCTGGAAAAGCATGGCAAGACCGTTAACTTCAAGGTGTATCCGGGTGCAAATCACGGGTTCATGTGCGATGACAGGGCTAGCTACAATCAGGAAGCGGCAACCGACGGCTGGAACAGGACCCTGGACTGGTTCAACACCCATCTGAAGTAGGCCTTGACTGTCTTTGAGTTGGGAAAACGGGGCAGCCGAGTCGGCTGTCCCGTTTCACGATGAACGCACCCGCATTGCTATGCTAGAATTAGGCTGAGGTTAGGCTATGGCGGTTATCTATTTGACGTCGGACACGCCCGGAGCGGGCAAAACGGCCCTAGCCAGCGCTCTTGCCTTGTCATGGTCGTCGTCGGGCAAGAAAGTGGCCTATCTCAAAGCTTTCTCTTCAGACCGAGAGGATGACAAGGACACGTTCTTCGTGTCTGAGCGGATACTCGGAGGCGAGGGCAGTCTGCCGATATACGGCGACGGCGGCGATGAAGCGGCCGTCGAGAAGGCTGCTGAAAAGGTCCGGGACCTAGCCGGTTCATCGGACTGTCTCTTGGTGGAAGGTCCAACCCTCTCGACGCCCGACAAAGACGGGGCGTTGGCGTCGTCTCTGATTGGGGACTTGGGCGGGGGCGCCATCCTGGTGGCGGCATACCGCCGGGGCCTAACCGCCGAGGACATTGCCCAATCAGCCTCCGCGCTTGGAAGTTCCCTGTTGGGAGTGGTCATCAACTCAGTCACCATGTACAAGCGCAGCTACGTCCGGTCCCAGGTGGCGCCGGAGCTGGAATCCCGAGGAATCAAGACCCTCGGCATACTTCCGGAGGACCGCACGCTCCTGTCTCCGACAGTGGGGGAGATTGCATCCCACCTGGCGGGAGAATTCGCGGTGGGAGACCCGGACAGGGACGATCTGGTGGAACGGGTCCTCATCGGAGGCAACATCATGGACTGGGGAGAGACCTATTTCGGCCGGTATGAGAATAAGGCGGTCATCGTAAGGGGAGACCGGCCCGACATTCAGATGGCGGCGCTGAACACCTCCACCGCCTGCCTGGTCCTGACGGGAGGGCATGACCTGAACCAGTACATCCGTCTCCAGGCGGACCAGCAGGACGTCCCCTTGCTTGTGCTGGAATCCGACACGCTAACCACGGCCCAGGCGTTCGAGGAATTGTCAGGCAGATCAGGAGTCCACCATATCGGCAAAGCCCAAAGGTTCCTGGAGCTTCTAAGGGAACATGCGGACATGGAGTCCATCGACCGGGCGGCGGGATAGCCTTCTCCGGCCGGTCGGTTGAAAAGCCGGGCGCCCTGCGTCTATAATGTATCTGCCGGGTGGACCCGAGAGGCGTAGGCCGTCGAGTCCCGCCCCTTGAGTCCGCCGAGGTAGCTCAGAGGTAGAGCAGTGGACTGAAAATCCACGTGTCGTCGGTTCGATTCCGACCCTCGGCACCATGCACGTTGCACCCTCTGGTCCCGAGCGGAAGTGGCTCAGTGGTAGAGCATCTCCTTGCCAAGGAGAGGGTCGCGGGTTCGAATCCCGTCTTCCGCTCCATTTTATTGTCTCCCCGCCCCCTGGCCCGTTTACGCTTCCCCATCATTCCCGCTCGGTCACGAATCCCGAAGGCGGCGTGTCTCCCAACGGTCAGCCTGGACTCCGGCCTCCGCCGAAGTGACGGAACGGCCTCGCCAGGATGCTGCGGAGCTTGCTGGCGCCGTCCTCATCTCCGGGACGGGAAGGGGGGAGCAGGACCCACAGAAGAAGAAGGACGGTGAAGACGCCTCCCGGAATGGCCGCTTCCACCCACCAGGACGGCAGCGACGCAGCATCCGCCGCTTCAACGGGGAACACCGGTCCGAACAACGGGGGTTCGAAATCGAATTCCGCGGTCTCGCCTCCGGCTTCGACGGTCACCGAGAAACTTTGGCCCAGAAGGTACAGGTTGTCGCCCAGGTGAGGATGCTCGCCGCCGGTGTGGGGTTGTATCGCCCGGTGGCTGTCTAGCCGGCAGGCATGGAGATTGGCCCGACCGGGCGCCAAAGCTCCCGTGTCCAGAGTACGGGACGACCCCGTGGTCCAGTCCTCGACGGTGACGCGGGGAATCAGGTCGGTCACGGCCTCGCCCGATTCCCGGTCCCAGATGTAGACCTCGATGTGCTGGTTCACCTGGTGGCCCTGGTCCATGGTGGCCAAGTGGACGAAACCGTCCATGCTCACCACCGGACCCACGAAAACCTCGAACCTATAGGTCCCGGAGGAGTCCACCTGGCTGCCGCTCCGGCTTCCTTGAGGAGAGGCCGCTCCAACCAAGACCGACCCGGCCGTCAACGCCGCCAGCAGCAACGCTATGAGAGTCAGCCTGGCTGCTGCTGGCATAAGTCTTAGTCTTCCGCCCGGCGTCGGTCTTGCGCCTCAGTCCGGCGCTTGGTCCCTTAATCCCATTCGCCCATTCAATTCACCGTAAGGGTAGGGACCAGGCGTCGGAGCCTATTTCGTCACGGCCTTCACGTATTCGAAGTCCTGTTCCTTCAGGAAGCCCCTAGTGACGTACTCGGCCACCACGTTGGGGTTTACAGCCCAGGTGGCAGGTATCCAGAACAGGGGTATGCTGCCGTATTCGTTGTACAGCACGTCTCCCGCCTCCCTGAGGAGCCGGTCCTGTTCAGCGGGGTCGGTGGACTCCACGAACGCTTCGTAATTGTCGTCCATAACCTCGTGCTCAAAGTAGTGGCAGCACACGCCCGCCAGAGTTCGCCCGCTGTAGAAATGGTAGCCGATCCTGTTGGGGGACTCGTCGTAGCCTCCGTTGCCGGCCCACGTTGATCCGCCAAGGGACCCGCGAAGTATGTCCTGGATAAAGTCAGCGAACTCCCGGGTGTCTATCTTGATTTCGACTCCGACCTTGCGCCAGTCGCTGTTGATTGCCTCCGCTATGTCCGCCAATCCCGGGTAGCCGTATCCCGGAGTGACCACGTGGCGGGTCCCCGACCAGTCAAGGGGGCGTCCCAACTCGGCCTCGACCTCTTGTATCAGCGCTTTGGCTTTCTCGGGATCGTACCCGTACTTCTCCTCGTAGGTGGTCTCCCACTCGGGGTTGTACCCGCTAAGTGTCTTGTGGAACCAGTGGAGGTAGTTGGGCTCCCCAAGGCCAAACAGCAGGCTATTGTTGATGGCGTCTCTGTCAATGGCCTGGTTCAGGGCTTGCCGCACCCTGATGTCCGCCCAAGGCAACTCCTCAACGCCGTGATATACGTCGGAGTAGGGCAGGTCCGGATGCTCGCCCTTGCGGACTCCAATGGGTGGCTGCACCACGTCCGGGTGGTAGAACTGACCTCCCAGGAATTGGAAGACATAGAAGGCGGGCAAAGTCGAAGGCAAAACGTCCATTCCGTTGTCTATCGCAGTCCGCTCCAAGTCCAGCGGCAGCTTCCCGATGTGGACCTCACCCGCCAGGATTGCAGCCAGTCTCGTGGCCGGTTCTTCTATGAAACGCAGCTCCAACTCGGGGAAGTCCGGTGTGATGCGCCAGTGTTCATAGGGGACCCTTTCGAACACTATCCCCTTCCCTGGCGACCGTTCGACCAACTGGTAGGGACCCGTCCCTATGAGATTGGACTGGACGCCGTCTTCTCCCTCGGAATCGAACAGAGTCTTGCTCTGCATTAGCCACGTGGCCCAAGTCGAGGATCTCTGTACCAGGTCTAGGAAGGGCTCTTTTACGTTGTAAATGACCTCGTACTCGCTCACCACTTCCAGGTCCGGCAGGATCAAGTCTCGGACCTGCGCGCCGCGGGCTTCCTGACTTTCTTCCCGGGCGACGCGTTCAAGGGTGTGGACCAGGTCCTTTGCGGAGAACTCACCGTATCCCTGGTGGAAGGGGACCCCCTCCCGCAGTTTCCAGTTGAAGGTCTTGGAGTCGGCGCTCTGGGTCCAACTCTCCGCCAGCATTGGCTGGTATCCACCCTCTGTATCGGCCCAGGTCAGGGTCTCCATCGCCGGCATGAGCTGAGCGTGATTGACGGTGGAGCCGATCAACGTGGGGTCGTTTCCTTCCCGTTCGATGGACACGGCCACCACCAGCCGGTTCACCACAGGTTCCATCATCATCGCGGGTTCCGGCGTCGCCGTCGGAACTGCGGTGGGCGGAACTGCCGTCGGCGCGTCTGGGGCTGAGGTCGCAGCCGGCTCCGGCGTAGGCCCCTCGGTGGGCTGTTCTGCCATAGCTGTTGGGCTGGGCTGTTCTGCCATAGCTGTTGGGGTGGAAGTAGACTGGGGTGTGTTGGTGGGGTCCTCGCCGCCTCCACAAGCCCCCGCCGCTATCAGCGCGAGGCACATGCCTATAAGCAGAAATGTCAGGGTGGCCAGTTTCATGGGCGCCCACCTCCGAATGTCGAATGCAGCACAGGATACCATGTAGTTGGAATTCCATCAACGAGATTTTCCGTTCGAAGATTCGTTGATTACGGACCCAGATAAGCCGTCGAAGGTCGCGCGGGCCGCCGGTCCCTTAAATCTGCCTTAGCTTGGGGTCCAGCTTGTCCCGGAGCCAGTCGCCCAGCAGGTTTACCGACAACACCGTCAGCACAATGGCCAAACCGGGGAACAGGGACACCCACCAGGCTGTCTCGATGATTAGGGCCCGGCCGTCGGCTGTGATGGAACCCCAGGACGGCGTCGGCCTTGGTATGCCCGCCCCGATGAAGCTAAGGGACGATTCGATGATAATTACGAACCCAACCTGAAGAGTGGCCAGGACGATGAGGTTGTTGATCACGTTGGGCAGTACGTGCCGCAGCATAATCCTGACATGGGGGCTTCCGGCCACCCTGGCCCGTGATATGTAGTCCTGAGTCATTATACTGAGGGTCTCGCCTCTCACCAGACGGGCGTACTGAGACCACAGCAAACCGGATATGATGCCTATCAAGACCTTCATGCCGGGCCCCACCACAACCACCAATACCAGGGCGACCAGGATGGCAGGCACCGCCAAAGCAACGTCGATGATACGGGATATAAGGTAGTCGACCCACCCTCCAAAGTATCCGGCGGTGATGCCCAGGGCCGTGCCCAACGACCCCGCAATGGCAATGACGGTCAGGGAGACGATTAGAGACACTCGTGCGCCGTAGATCATGCGGCTCAAGAGGTCCCGGCCCTGCTTGTCCGTTCCAAGGGGCCGTGTCCAGCTGCCGGAGGCCCTCTGGACTATCTGCACCTCGTCGCCCACCTTCAATTCGCCGCTAAGTTCCAACGCCTGACCTCTGGCCGTTCCTTTCACCAACCGTCGTGCGTTGTTGATGGAAATTTCGGTCCTGCCGTCGCTCACCCGCTGGACGACGGTCTTGGAGCTGACTTTAGAACCCATCCACCCGGGCGGCTCCAGACTGTTGGACAGGTCCGACTCGATGGGGTCGTGGACCGCCAGAAACTGGGCGAACACCGCAGGTATAACAAGGACGATCAACACGATGGCTACAGGCAGGACCGGGAATCGGTTGGCGGCCCTGAAGGCGTCGACCATCCGGGCCGGAGTGTACCAGGGACGGCTAGCCGCTGCGTTATCCATACCGTATCCGCGGGTCCATGTAGCCGTACAGAATGTCAACCGCCAGGTTGATCAGCACGAAGCCCGCCGCAAACACCATCGAGACCGCCTGCACCACGTGGAAGTCCCGCCCTGCCACAGAAGTCACCACCAGCAGCCCCAGGCCGGGCCATGCGAAAACCGTCTCTACTATCACTGACCCCGTGAGAAGATACCCGGCTATCAGCCCAAAATAGGTGATGGGGGTAATGGCCGCATTGCGCAAGCAGTGCTTCCAGATCACTTTCCATTCTTGCAGGCCCTTCAGCCGCGCCAGCTTCACGTACTCGCTGTCCAGGGTGTCCAGCATGGAAGAGCGAGTCAACCTCATTATCGCCGCCACCTGGAACCACCCGATGGTGATGACCGGAAGCACCATGTGTTTGACGGTGCCCCTGCCCGACGTGGGCAGCCATCCCAGTTCCACCGAAAAAACCCAGATGAGCATGATGCCTATCCAGAAAGACGGAGAGGACTGCCCCAGAAGAGCAAATATCTTTCCCAGAAAGTCCAAAGGAGTGTCTTTCGCGGTGGCGGTAATCACTCCCAGCGCCACCGCCATGAGCGCCGCCAGGACCAGGGCTGTCGCAGACAATTGAAGAGAGGCTACGAACCTCTCTCCGACCAAGTCCATCGCAGTTCTCCCAGGCCACTTGAATGAATCCCCGAAGTCTCCCTGGACGGCGTTGCTGACGAACTTGAAATATTGAATAGGATAGGGTTGGTCGAGGCCCCAGAAATGGCGCAGCCGTTCACGCTCAGCGGGAGAAGCGTCCAGCGGAAGCATAAGGGCGGTGGGGTCGCCCGAGGCCCGGGCCAGGGCAAAGACGATCATGGAGATGGCGATTAGGACGAATACGGCTTGGACAAGCCGTATCACAACATAGCGCTGCATGTCCTACACTCGTTCACTGCCGCCTATCCTCGATTGACTCTCAAGTAACTGCTCGTGGATGGGTAGGGGCGACCGGCCGGTCGCCCCTACGGGGTCCGTTGCCGATGTGGCGATGCTTCGACAGGCTTTCAAGTAACTGGGAGCAGTTACTCGCCGACGCTCGGCCCTGTCCACGGGGCATAACGTTGCTCAGGGAGAATACTATACCATCAAAACATCGTGAATCGCTTCCACGGATTCCCGAACCTGGGGGAATCGGCATTGGAATGGGGGCGCCTTCCTTAGGAAGGCGGCGTTGACACATTCGCCGGTTGGCGTAAGAATAGGGCAGCCATACATAGATAGACGCAGGGCGGCGCAGGGTGGGGAGGCCCCCGCAGGCGTGGCGCTTGCTTAGACGGACAACCGGGAGGACGTGAGACAAATGCCGGGTGAATCTGTTGAATGGGAAGAAACCTCCCTCCACGTGGCGGGAACCGACCTGACGTTCATACAGGCCGGCGCGGGCAGGCCGTTGCTTGTCCTGCATGGGGAACTGGGCCATCCCGGCTGGTTGAACTGGCATAGGGCGCTGGCCGGCAACCATCGGCTGCACGTGCCTCTCCACCCCGGATTCGGCATATCTCCGAGGGTCGAGTGGATAAGCAACGTCAGGGACCTGGCCGGGTTCTACTCCCACGTACTGACGGACATGGAGCTTGGCCCGGTCGACGTCATCGGCTTCTCCATAGGCGGCTGGATCGCCGCCGAAATGGCGGCCGCCCGCCCTCAACAGTTCCGGCGCATGGCTCTGGTGGGCGCCACGGGAATCAGGCCACCCGAAGGCGAAATCAGGGACCTGTTCATAGTCCCCACCCAGGTGTACCTGCGCGAGAGCGTCCACGACGCCGAGAACACGGAAGAGTTTTCGTCCCTCTATGGCGGGGCGGCCTCTCCCGAGCAGTACGAGGCTTGGGAAGACGCCCGCACGGAGGTCTCCCGGCTTGCGTGGAAACCGTACATGCACAATCCTAGCCTGGGTCCCCTGCTCGAAGGAGTGCGAGACCTGCCTACGCTCCTGGTCTGGGGAGCCCAGGACAAGATAGTCCCCATCAGCGCGGGACAGGTCTATAACCGGTCCATCGCCGGGTCCCGGCTGATTTCGTTGGAGGAGTGCGGCCACCGGCCCGAAATCGAAAAGCCCCGGGAGTTCGTAGACTCGGTCGAAAAGTTCCTGGGGTCGTAGCTCTTATAAACCCATAGGTCCAAGGCGGAAGGAGCGGCGTCATGCACATAATGTTCTTCACGGAACGCCCCTATTACCATGTGCCGGAAGAAGAAATAATCAAACGGGCCAGCTACTTTGGCATACCCAACACCCATTTCGACCCGGTCAGGGGCAGTGACCTGTACCACACCTACCTCGACGAAGCTGTCTACGCGGAAGAGGTGGGGTTCGACGGAATCATGCTCAACGAGCACCACGGCAACCCCTTCACCATCGGCTCGGTCATGGACCTGGAAGCCGCAATCCTGGCCCGCATCACTGAGCGCATCAAAATCGTGCTCCTTGGGAACCCGCTGCCCATTGCAGACCCCCTTAGAACCGCCGAGGAACTGGCCGAAATCGACATGATATCCCGGGGGCGGCTGGTGTCAGGCTTCATCCGCGGCACAGGCAGCGAGTCTCTGCACTTCAACGCCAACCCCGCTTTCAACCGGGAGCTGTTCAACGAGGCCCACGACTTCATCTTGAAGGCATGGACCACCCCAGGTCCCTTCCGGTACGAGGGCAAGCACTTCCACTACAGGTTCGTGAACCCGTGGGCGTTGCCCATGCAGAAGCCCCACCCTCCGATTTGGATTCCCGGAGCCGTCAGCCCCGAGTCGGTGGTCTTCTGCGCCAAGAATCGCTATCCCTACGTGGCCCTGGCCACTTTCCTAGAGCCGACAATCGAGATGTTGAACCTCTATGCGGATACGGCAGCGGAGGAGGGTTACCAGTCAGGGCCCGAGAACTTCGGCTATTTGCAGAGGGTGGTGGTGGCTGATACAGAGGAGAAGGCCCAGGAGATGGGCAAGGGGTTCATGTACGGCGGCGGCTTCTCCAACTTTGCCCGCCCGGAGTGGCTGTATCCCCCAGGGTACAACTCCAAAGCCACCATCAAGCGGCTGGCCAGGGTGTTCACCGACCCGGAAACAGGCGAGTCGACCCGAATCATCACGTCGTCGGACTCCGCCGAGAAAATCGAGGAGACGAGAAAGCGCCTCTATGCCACCTACGACACCGAGCAAGCCAACCAGCAGCTAATGGTCGGCACCCCAAAGACCGTAATCCCCATGATTCGCAGGTTCGTAGAGACTTTGCGGCCCGGAATCTTCTCCCTCTGGTACACCCACGGGCCGTCGACCCACGAAGACAGGATGACGAGCCTGCGCCTTATCGGCGAGGAAGTCCTTCCCGCGATGCACGAAATGGCCCGTGAGTTGGACCTGCCCGGCCCATTCGAGCGTGAGCCCGGCTCCCGACCGCTTCCGCCGTCGGGAGTGCGGGACCCCGTCGTCGGAGCCAACGCCCCCACGCCTTCGTCTTAGGGGCCTTGCCCGAGGCTTGGCGAACACCCTGATCCGGGGAGCGGCGCCCCGCTTTACTTGAACCTAGGGATGACCTTGTCGGTGATGACACGCATGGTGTTCAGCACCACGTCCCTGGGGACGGCGGAGACCCAGTTGACCTCGAACATGATTTCGTCGGCGGCGAAGTCGTCATGCAGAATCTGAATTCGCTCCACCACCTCGTCGGGAGTGCCAAACAGGTTTGTCTGCTCGGTCTCGGCGACGCTTTGCGTCCCTGAGGTGCCGAAGGACAAGTCAAGCCGGGCGGCGTACTTACGTGCCTCCTCCATCAGCGCATCAGCCCCCCTCTGCGCCTCCGCTTTTGTCTCGGCCACCAGTGTGGGTATCCGTATCACTGTAGTTGGCTCACCGGGGTGACCCGCGTCCCTCCAGGCCTGCCGGTAGTTCTCCACGTCCTCCCGCAACACCGATGACCCCCGAGGGTTGTGAGAGCCCCCGCCGCCAATGGCGATGCGGTAGCCCTGTTGCCCCATGGGAATGAAGCTGGCCTGGCTGTCAACTGGGAGCAGCATAGGAGGATAGGGCTTCTGGTAGGGCTTTGGTATGCTGAGGCTCGTTTCATAAAACGAGGGATAGTTATAGTACTTGCCCTCGAAGCCGGAGAAGTGGTCCTCGGTCCATAGCTGCTTAAGCAGGTCCAGGAACTCGAAGAAATGCTCCCTGCGCCTGTCGTCGCCCCGTGTGCGGGCGCCGGCCCCGTAGATGAACCGTCCCATGCTGAGCTGGTCGACCATAGACACGGACTCGGCGACCTGTATGGGGTCCTCGTGCTGAAGGTTGTCGAAGGAGTACCTGGCGCTGGCCAGGGCTGTTTTGGGGTCCAGGGTCTCCCCCTCGACCTTCAGTTCCGGGCGGTGGATGGAAGAGCCTATCTTGATGTTTTTCGTGCGGTTGGCTATTGCGGCGGCCAGGACGAAGACCTGGGGGTCCATGCAGGCATGGGCGGCGAAGTGGGCCCCCGCCAGCCAGATGTAGTCC
The DNA here is from genome assembly GCA_965237875.1 of Dehalococcoidia bacterium. GTDB lineage: Bacteria > Chloroflexota > Dehalococcoidia > Lucifugimonadales > JAGWBF01 > DAOUJI01. The sequence goes on along the minus strand of CBDEGP010000001.1, from coordinate 297,798 downwards.
CATCCCATCTGCTCAAGTTCGTCAACTTCCTTGAAGTTGGCCGAGTAGGCATCCTCTTCCGCCAGCTTGCCGTCAGTGTGGTACAAAGGGTCCCAGTGGTGGAAAAGTCCAAACTCCACGATTTCCCCCTTTTCTCATTTCCGAATTGCCCTTTATTAGGAGTAACGCTAGCGCCCAAGACAGATGGTGTCAACACGACGGGGCCGACCTAGGTTCGCCACCTAATATTTTGGGGCAGGGACTGACTTTCGGCAAGCCTATGGCATCGAGTCTGCGATTGAAGGCGATAGAACGCCTGAGGCGATACTCAGGTGATTCCCCTAAAGTTCCTCGCTCGTGGGTTTTTCGGTGTTCCCGAGGAACTTGTACAGCAGCACAGCCAACCCGGCCCCAACCGCCGGAGCCAGCCAGTAAATCCAGTGGTGGCGCCATACCCATCCGACCAAAGCCGGGCCGAAAGACCTGGCGGGGTTCATGGATGCGCCGGAAATGGGTCCTGCGAAGGTCGCTTCCAGCGCCACGACGCTGCCGATGGCTAGAGGCGCTGCGTGAGGCCGGGACCGTGGGTCGGTGGCCACCGAGATGATGACCAGCATCAGGAAGAAGGTAAGGACTATCTCCGTCCCGAACGACTGCCAAGCGCCCCCGGACGGTGTGGTGGCCCCCATGTCCGCGGCGTTGCCCAGGAGACCCCACAAGACCAGGCTCGCCGCCGCCGCACCCCCCAACTGGGACCCTGCATAAAGGGGCGCTTCCCGCCATGGGAACCGGCGGGCAAGGGCGAACCCCAGCGTAACCGCAGGATTGATGTGGGCTCCCGAAACGTGGCCCAGCGAATAGATCATGGCGGCCACGATCAACCCGAATGTAAGACCTATGCCAAGGTTGGTGACGGCGCCTCCGGAGATTTGGTCCACCATGATGGCGCCGGTCCCCGCAAACACCAGACCAAAGGTCCCGGTGAACTCTGCCGCGCACCGTCGAAAAAGGTCCACCCGGTTTCGGATTAGCATCTAGCGGTCCCGCCGCCTGGAGTTGACGCTTTTTGCACGCAACGGACCTCTGGGCAGCCTAGTCCTCTGCCCGCCTTTGGTATTTGTTGCGAAGGTAAATGGCTATGGCGTTCATTCCCAGGAGTATGGCCAGCAGGACGATGATTCCCGCCGCCGCCAGCCCGCGATACTCCTCCTGCGGCTGGTTCACCCAGGCGAATATCTGGATGGGCAGAACAGTGAAACGGTCCAGCGGCGACGTGGGGTCGAAAGTCAGGAACACCAAGGCGCTGATGAAGATGACAGGGGCCGCTTCGCCTATCGCGCGGGACATGGCAAGAATAGTCCCTGTGAGGATGCCCGGCACGGCCGAGGGAAGCACCACCGACCTCACCACGTCCCATTTGGTTGCCCCCAGGGCGAAGGCCGCCTGGCGGTGGCTGGAAGGAACGGAACGGATGGCTTCCCGGGACGCAAGGATGACAATGGGGAGCACCAGGAGAGCGAGAGTCAGAGCGGCCGACAATATGCTCCGTCCCATACTCAGCCACTGCACAAAGAGGGCCAGACCCAGAAGGCCATACACCACCGACGGAACTCCCGCCAGGTTCCCGATGTTGATTTCTATGAGCCGGGTCAGCCGGTTCCTTGGGGCGTACTCTTCAAGATATATGGCGGCGCCCACTCCAACCGGTATTGTGAAGACGGCCACGAAAGCCATTAGCCAGAGGGTGCCCAAGATGGCCGCTCGGATGCCGGCCTGTTCGGGAAATCTGGAGGGGTAGTTGGATAGAAAGTCCCAGCTAAGCCAGGGCACCCCTTCGACAAAGACCTGTATCAGCAATACCGCAAGCCCGCCGACGCCAACCACTACGGCAGCTAGGAATACGACGTAGGCGACTGCTCCCAGGGTCTTCCGGAATGCCATATTCTGGGAGTGGACGGAACGACTCTCCACTAGTATTTTTCCCTCCAGCGGGCTACAATCACGCTCCCCACGATATTCAGACCCAGTGTGAGTACGAATAGGAGCAGCCCAACGGCGAAGATGGCGTTGAACTCGATGCTCCCGTGGGCGGCCTCGCCGAGACCTATCTGTGCTATGTAGGCTGTCATGGTCTGGATGCTCTCGGTCGGGTTCAGAGTCAGGTTGGGCGCCGCACCGGCGGCTATGGTCACCAGCATGGTTTCACCTACGGCCCGCGAAATGCCGACTATGAAGGCTGTCACGATGCCCGACAGGGCCGCCGGGACCACCACCCGCGTTGCAACTTCAAGCCTGGTCGCCCCCAAGGCATAGGCCGCCTCTCTCAAGGACCGGGGCACGGCCAACATGGCGTCTTCCGTCAGAGAGGAGACCATGGGAAGGATCATCAGCCCCATGATCAGGCCGGCGCTGAGAGCGTTAAAAATGCGCAAGTCCGGTATGATGTGCTGGAGCAGGGGAGTGATGAAGGTCAGTGCAAAATAGCCGTAGACCACCGTGGGGATTCCCGCCAGGACTTCCAGGGCGGGTTTAATGGTCCTCCGGACTTTGTCAGGGGCGTACTCGGATAGGAATATGGCCACTCCTACGCCCGCGGGTATGGCCACCAACGCAGCAATGGCCGCTACAAGAAAGGTCCCTGAGACCAGAGGCAACACGCCAAAGTGGTTGTTTCCGTCGATGTCTTTGATTATGGGCTGCCAGGTTGTGCCGAAGAGGAAGTCTATCGGATTGACGTCCTGGAAGACGGGGACTGACTGGACTGCCAGACCGATAAGAATGCCAATGGTGGTGAGGACCGAAACCAACGCGCAGCTGAAGAAAAGGAATTGCATCACCTTTCCCTCGATGGCCTTTCGCCTGCGCATGCGGGCAGCCGCTTGGGCTGCGGGCGTCACTCCGACTATTCTGTCGGCTGCGGTCTCGTTCATCGTCCTCGAAGACTCTTCTTGGGGCGGATAGCCGGGGTGCGAGGCTATGGACCGGCGCAGCCCTCGGCCAAGCCCACGACAGTTGCCAGACTAGACTTGGTTGTTTAAGGTTTTCTTAACTGGCCATTAACGGAGTGTTAACGGAGGTTAGCGGCGAGTCTCCGGCTCGAGGACCATAGCGGATGCCCATAACACCACGATGGAGGCGTGAAAATGAAATACGACTGGATTGTCATAGGCGCCGGTTCGGCGGGGTCCATCCTCGCGGCCAGGCTCACCGAGGACAAGGACCGCTCTGTCCTTCTTCTTGAAGCCGGGCCCGACTATCCCGATTTCGAGCATCTTCCTGAAGAGGTGAAATTCGGTTACGCCACGGGAATCGACATTACAACCAGTGACCACAACTGGCAGCTCAAAGGCCGGGCTTCGGAACTGAATCCCGACATGCTTGTGCCCAGGGGAAAGGTTACCGGCGGGTCCAGCGCGATCAACGGGCAGGTCTTCCTGAGGGGAGTCCCCGAGGACTACGACACGTGGGCGGCATGGGGCAACGACGAGTGGGCGTTCCCGAACGTGCTGCCGTACTTCCGAAAGCTGGAGACTGACACCGACTTCAGAGACGACTTTCATGGGACTGACGGGCCGATAATCTGCCGCCGTTTCAAGAGAGAGGACTGGCTGGCGCCTCAGACAGCCTTCCACCGCGCCTGCGCCGACGCGGGCTTCCCGGACATGCCCGACATGAACCATCCGGACTCGTGGGGCGTGGGACCCTACCCGTTCAACAACCCCAACGGCATTCGCATGAGCACTGCTCTGGGTTACCTGGACATGGCGCGGCACAGACTGAACCTCACCATCCGACCAAACTGCCTGGTGCACCGCCTGGTTTTCGACGGCGCCAGAGCGGTGGGGGTTGAAGTGGAAAGCGGCGGAGAAAAGTTCACAGCCGAAGCCGACAATATCATCCTCAGCGCAGGGCCTGTGGGGTCGCCTCACATCCTCATGCTTTCGGGGGTGGGTCCGGCTGACCATATCAGGAGCCACGGCATCTCCGTCATCCATGATCTGCCCGGCGTCGGGCAAAACCTGAGAGACCATCCCCACGTCTACGTCACGTGGAGGGCCAGGCCCGAGGTCCCGATGGACCCATTCGCTCCCCGCAATCAGGTGGGGCTGCGATACACAGCCGCCGGATCAAGTCTCAGGAACGACATGAAGGTCTCCATGAACTCCTTCGCCCCGGACCGTCCCGAGAGAGGCGGAGACAGGTTGACCTCCGTCGGCATCAGGATGATAGCAGGGCTCCAACTGGCGGCCTCGGCAGGCGAGCTTCGTCTGAGCTCCGCCGATCCGTCGGTCCAACCCTTCCTGGACTACAGACTGCTCAGCGACCCGTGGGACCGGGAGAGGATGAGGGAGATGGTGCGGTTGTGCGCCCGGCTGGGAACGCACGAAGAGTTCCAGAAACTGGTGGTGGAGAGAATGGTACCCACCGATGAGCAGCTTGCCTCCGACGACGCCTTGGACGAGTGGATGCTCAGGGAAGTGTCCACCTCCCACCATATCTCATGCACCTGCAAGATGGGTCCGGCCTCCGATCCCACGTCCGTGGTGGACCAATATGGCAGGGTCCACGGGATGGAGGGGCTGCGGGTGGTGGACGCGTCCATCATGCCCGATTGCATCCGCGCCAACACCAACGTCACCACTATGATGATTGCCGAGCGCATAGCCGACTTCATCCGGGAGGGACGGTAGCTGGGGCCGCTGTGCTATAATTCCCAGCTATGGGTCAGGAACGATTGCCCCAGCCGCCCCAGCCGGGGGACGAATTCAGCCTGGGTGAGTGGACACTGGACGCCGACTCCCGGCAAGCTTATCTGGAGGCCGTCGGAGATGAGTTGCCTATTTACGGGGACCTCAACACGGCTCCGCCTTTAGCTCTGGCCGCTCAGGCTTTGGGGCGAATGTTGGACCTCCTGTCCCTTCCCGGCGGCACCATACACGCCTCCCAGGAGATACGCTGCCTCAAACCGGCGGCTCTGGGTGAAACGGTTGCATGCGTGGGAAGATTGTCCCGTCCTATTCAGCGCGGAGAATGGCGCTTCATCACCGTCGACTTCACTGTGACAGGCCATGAGAAGCGCGAGCTCATCCGGGGTAAGACCACGGTCCTGGTCCCCGTCCGTGAGGCTGGGATTGGTTAAGTGGGTCCCCGACCAGACCCTGCCCGAGGTCCAGCGGACCGTCACCCTCCAGCGGATCGCCAGCTATGCGGAGGCCTCCGGCGATCACAACCCCCTTCATCTGGACCAGGAGTTCGCGGCCGCCACCCAGTTCGGAGGGATCATTTCCCACGGCATGTTGACTCTTGCCCTTCTGTCGGAGATGCTGACCGGCGCCTTCGGTGAGGACTGGCTAAGGTCGGGACGGCTTAGAGTAAGGTTCAAAGGGGCCGCCTATCCTGGAGACACCCTGAAGTCCTGGGGTAGAGTGGCCAAGGTCCACGGTGAGGGATCGGAAAGCGGTGTCGAGTGCACGATAGGACTGAACAACCAACGCAACGAGGAAATCATATCGGGAACAGCCGGCCTTTCGGTTAGAAGCCAGGAACACTAAGGACAAACGCCTTGTTTTGCCCTAAAATGCTGCCACCGGATATGGAAGACCGGCTGCTTAAACGCCAACATGGCTGGGCCTGGAAGACTTCCGGCAACCGAATGACTATAGCTTTGTCCAAGAATGTGGAAGGAATGGGACGATGAGCGACGGCACGTCCGGCTCCGCCGGCAGCGCCATCCGGGTGGCCGTAGACGCAATGGGGGGAGACCATGCTCCGGCGGAGGTGGTAAAAGGAGCCGTCGAGGCCGCCGGAACTCAACAAGTCCGTATAGCGTTGGTGGGTGACCAAACCGCCATTGAAAGAGAGCTGGCCTCCTGCGGCCTGACCGACGCACAAGACTCCCGCATCACCATCGTCCCGGCCGTAGGCCGCATCGGCGACGACGAACACCCTCTACAGGCGTTGCGCAGCAAACCCCAGGCCTCGGTGGCAGTGGCCACCAAGATGGTCAAGAAAGGCATGGCGGACGCAGTGGTGTCCATGGGGTCAACCGGGGCCACCATGGCGTCCAGCGCCCTGGTGTTGGGTATGCTGCCCGGTCTGGAGCGGCCATGTATAGGAGGCCCCTTCCTGGGCCTGGCGCCGCGAACGGTGCTCATCGACATGGGAAGCAGCGTGGACTGCAGAACGCCCCTGCTCTTGAGCTTCGCGGCAATGGGCAGTGTGTTTGCTTCCAGCTTCCTGGGCATCGAGAACCCTCGAGTCGGGCTGCTCAGTGTGGGTTCGGAGGAGGCCAAGGGAAACCGCCAAGTCCAGGAGGCCTACCAGCTTTTCAAAGGCAGCGCCCTGAATTTCGTGGGCAACGTGGAGGGCATGGACTTCTTCACCGGCAAGGCCGACGTCATCGTATGCGACGGTTTCGTCGGCAACATCCTTCTCAAATTCACCGAGGGGCTGGGAGCGACCATATCCCACTACCTGAAAAAGGTCCTTCAGGACAAACTCCCCGCTGACCAGTTGGACAGCCTGGCATATAGCGTGTGGGAGGCCAACAACTTGCCCAGGAAGATGGGGGGCCCGCTGTTCGGAGTGGACGGGGCGGTAGTGGTGGGGCATGGCTCGTCAAAGGCCGACGGGGTCTCCGGCGCCATCGACACCGCCCGCAGGATTGTCGAACTGGACTTGGTTAGCAGCTTCAGGGGTCAGTTGGCGGCGCTGGGAGGTCCGGAAGCCGAGAGCCAGGCGTGACGAACGCCCGGCCAGCAGCACGATTTCCCATGAAGCTGAGGTTGTGAGGTTGAATGAATCTTGAGCAACGGGTAGCCCTGGTGACAGGCGCTTCCCGGGGCATCGGAGAGGTTATTGCCCTCACCCTCGCGAGGCAGGGAGCCAAGGTGGCGGTGAACTACCACACCGGAGCGGAAAGAGCGGCGCGCGTTGTTTCAACCATCGAGGAAGCCGGAGGCGAGGCCCTGGCCATTGGGGCCGACGTTTCCGTCCAGGGCGAGGTTGAAGCATTGGTCGCAAAGACTATGGACCAATGGGGCAGCGTGGACGTCCTGGTGAACAATGCAGGAATAACCAGGGACAAGCTGCTCCTAAGAATGACCGCGGAAGATTGGGACCAGGTCATCAACGTAAACCTCCGCAGCGCTTTCCTATGCACACACGCGGTCCTGCCCCACATGGTGCGCAAGCGTTACGGGCGCATTGTGAACATCTCGTCGGTGGTGGGAGTTTCGGGCAACGCCGGCCAGGCCAACTACGCCGCTTCCAAAGCCGGGATGATAGGGTTCACCAAGGCCGTGGCCCGGGAGGTGGCCTCCAGGAACATCACCGTCAACGCCCTGGCCCCCGGGTACATAACCACGGACATGGTGGACCGGCTGCCGGAAGAGGTCCGAAAGGCCATCCTCTCACGCATTCCCATGAACCGGTTCGGGACACCGGAAGCTGTAGCGGAAGCTGTGTGCTTCCTGGCCTCCGAAGGCGCGGGGTACATTACAGGCCAGACGCTGGGCATCGACGGCGGACTGGCCGTGTAGCCCCGTCTGAGGGGGAATCTAAGGAACCTCTGAAAGGACGATGTCTACATGGAAATCAAGCAGTTCGAAGGGGAAAGCCTCCTCTATCTCACCATCGAACCCGACGGCTATAGCCCCGACAAAGACTATCCCATGATCATCATGCTGCATGGCTTTGGGGCCAACATGAGAGACCTGGCCGGGTTGGCTCCGGTCATAAGCAGAGACGGGTACGTCTATGCTTGCCCCAATGGACCCATCCCCTTTCAGTTGGGCCCGGGTTCAACGGGTTTCGGGTGGTCCACTCCGAGAGCCGCCAACACCGAAGAGGAGTCGGTCCAATCTGCGGGCAAGCTTGAGATTTTCTTCGACGAAGTAATCCAGGACTACAACGTCAAGCCTGGCAGGGCATTGCTCATGGGATTCTCACAAGGCGGAGGAATGACCTACCGCATGGGCCTGCCAAGGCCTGATGTTTTCGCAGGGCTTGGCGCACTGAGCGGGGCAATGTCCAACTGGGACGTGATCAAGGACAGGCTGCCCGAGAAGAGAGACCAGCCCATCTTCATCGCCCACGGGCTCAATGATCCCCTGGTCACCCTTGAACGCGCTCACGAGGCCAAGAGTTTCCTGGAGGCCAACGGCTACTCACCCGTCTACAACGAGTACTCCATGGCCCATGAGATCAGCCAGGATGTTCTGGACGACCTGACGCCCTGGATACAGAAGGTCCTCCCCCCGGCGGCCTGACAAGCGCCTAGTCGGAATGCCCATGCAGCCAGGTGATGGTCCGGGTTGGGCTGATGATCAGCATGGCCGTGCCCCCGCCTCCGCCGATTTCATCGGCGAACTTGCCGCCCCGCTCCTCGCCCCAATACCGCACGCATATCGACCGGATGCGCTCCGCGACTCCGTCATAGGCAATCTCAGCGACCCCCTCCACCAGCACGTAGCGGTAGGGTTCGTCATTCGAAGCCATCGACACCATGACCCTCGGGTCACGCCGGATGTTGCGCACCTTCACCGAGGCGTCATCGGTGATCATCCAGACCTTGCCGTCAGCATATTCGTACCAGATGGGCGCCATGTGAGGGGCGCCGTTACCCCTGACGGTGGCGACGTGAGCAAGCTGAGGCTCACTGAGAAAAGCTTCCATCTCCTGACCGGTCATTTCCCTGTCTGCCATCGGGGTCCTCCTTATCTCAGCTTGGCGTTCCTCTACGGAGTTTGGCGGTGATTCCCAGTCTATTGTGCCACAAATGGGAACTGCAAATGGGAGACTTGTGCGGCGAAGACGCCTATATGAAACTTTTCACAATGTTCCCTAGGTGATATAATCGCAAGGACGCCCAAATTCCCTGCAATTCGCCCGCAATTTGAAGGAAGAAGGCTTGAAGGTCACCAAAGAAGAGGCCGCGTCCAGAGAAGTTGTTCTCAGCATCGAGCTTGACTCGGATGACGTGGAACCATATTTGGACAGGTCCTATCGGCGCATGGTGAACCGCGTCCAGATTCCGGGCTTCCGGAAGGGCAAAGCTCCACGCACTCTTGTTGAGAACTACCTGGGCAAAGAGGCGATGATCCGCGACAGCCTCGACTACATCGTCCAACAGACCATCGAAAAGGCCATAGAAACCGAGGAGTTGGACGTTTTCGGCGAGCCGGACATTGAGGTGGTCGAGGTCAATCCCCCCTCCTTCAAAGCCACGGTGTGCCTCGAACCCATCGTCGACCTCGGCGACTTCCGTTCCCTCAGAATGAAGCCCGAACCGGTGGAAGTCACTGACGAGCAGGTGTCCGAAGTCCTGGAGCGGATGCGCTACGACTCCGCCCCCTGGGAACCCGTGGATAGGCCGATCCGTTTTGGGGACCTGATCACCCTCGACGTGGACGGCTTCATAGAGGGGCAGCAGGTGGCCGACGACCGGGAAGTGGAGTTCATCCCACAGCTGGACAACCCCATGCCCTTTACCGGTTTCTCCGTCCACCTGGAAGGCGTCGCCAAGGGACAGGTGAAGGAGTTCTCCCTTCCCATCCCGGAGGACTACCCCGACGATGCCATCCAGGGCAAGGAGTGCCGCTTCAAAGTCACTATCCACGAAATCAAAGAGAAGGCCCTGCCCGAGATCGATGATGAGTTCGCCAAGGGTGTCGGAGAAGGTCACGAGAGCGTTGAAGCTCTAAGACAAAACGTGTTGGACAACCTGACTGCGCGGGCCGAGAGCGTCGCCGAGCGGTCTTTCCAGGAGATGACGCTGCAAAAAGTCATCGACGGCGCGAAGATCGAGATGTCCAGCATCCCCACGAACAGGGAGATCGACCATTTGCTGGAAAACAGGGCGGAGGCGCTACGCAACCGGCGCATCGACATGGATGATTACCTGCGTTCGGCGTCCAAGACTGAGGAAGAGCTGCGGGAAGAGTTGAGGCCCTCTGCGGAAGAACGAGTGACCAGGTTCCTGGTCCTGAGGCAATTGGCTAAAGAAGAGGGCTTGGCCGTTGACGACGCAGACATCGACACAGAGGTTGACTCCATCTCCGGAGGTCAATCCGAGTCGTCCGAGAATCTCCGGCAAGCCCTGTCCACCGAGAGCGCACGCGCCTCTGTCGCCAGCGCCATATTGTCTCGCAAAACGCTTGAGCGCCTGAGTGAGATTGTGCAGAGCGCCGAAGAGCCGGAACCCGCACAACCCGCCAGTGAAGAAACCGCAGATGAAGAGCCAAGCCAGGCCGCCGAAGGCGCGGACCCGGCTGAAGCTGAAGACCGGGAAGGAGATTTCGCCAGTGACAAGTAGCCGGCAAAACAGCAGCCCTAACATGGGCGCCCCGATATTTTCCCCGCCGTCGGACATAGTGCCGATGGTCATAGAGTCGGGCCCTCGAGGTGAGAGGGCCTTTGACATTTATTCGCTGCTCTTGAAAGAGCGGATCGTGTTCCTTGGGACGTCCATCCAAGACCATGTCGCGAACCTGATTGTGGCGCAGCTGTTGTTCTTGGAAAGAGAAGACCCGGACCGGGACATCAACCTCTACATCAACAGCCCAGGGGGAGTCATCAGCTCCGGGTTCGCTATATACGACACTATGCAGCTTATTAAACCCAATGTGTCCACAATATGCGTCGGGATGGCGGCCAGCATGGCCACTGTGCTTCTGAGCGGAGGTCAACCCGGGAAACGCTTTGCGCTCCCAAACGCCACCGTCCACATGCACCAACCCATGGGCGGCGCGCAGGGTCAGGCGGCAGACATCGAGATTGCCGCCCGTGAGATTATCCGCATGCAGGACAAGATCAGGGTGATCCTGTCCAGGCATACGGGCCAGACGTACGAAAAAGTGGCCAGGGATACGGACAGAGACTACTATCTGCCCGCCGACCAGGCCCTGGAATACGGCATCGTGGATGAAGTGCTTGGCAGCGCCTCAGAGGCCAATGGCGCGGTTTCCGACCAGGGCGACCAAGGCGAAAACAAGTAGTTCGGAGAATCTATGGCCGGCAACAGGGGCGGCCCTAGGAGCTACAACTGCTCCTTCTGTAGGAAGGGCGAGTCCGAGGCCAACCGCCTGGTGGCTGGCCTTGGACGGGCGTACATCTGCTACGAGTGCATACGGGCCTGCAAACAGGTCATCGACGAAGACCTGGAGCCCGCCGGTAAACAGGAGCCCGAAAAGCGCAAGCTTCCCATTCCCCGCGAGCTGAACGAATCCCTGGACGCCTACGTTGTGGGGCAGGGGCGTGCTAAGAAGGTCCTGAGCGTAGCCGTCTATAATCACTACAAACGGGTCTGGGAAGACTCTTCATCGGACGTCGAGCTTCAGAAAACCAACATCCTCCTCATGGGTCCCACCGGCTCCGGCAAGAGCCTTCTCGCCCAGACTTTGGCCCGCATACTGGACGTGCCCTTCGCCATCGCCGACGCCACCTCCTTGACCGAATCCGGCTACGTGGGCGAGGACGTGGAAAACATCCTCCTTAGATTGATACAGTCCTCCGACTGGGACATTCCCAGGGCCCAGCAAGGGATAATCTACATTGACGAGATAGACAAGCTGGCCCGGAAGGAAGGGCCGAACAGGTCCATCACAAGGGACGTTTCCGGCGAAGGTGTTCAGCAGGAGTTGTTGAAGATCATCGAAGGCTGCGTAGCCAACGTGCCGCCCCAGGGAGGACGAAAACATCCCTACCAGGAATTCGTCCAGATAAGCACCCACAATATTCTATTCATCTGCGGCGGGGCGTTCGACGGACTGGCAAAGATCGTAGAGCAGCGCCAGGCGCGGGCGGCCAACGGCGTCATGGGATTCAAGTCCAACGGCAAGTCCGCCCATAACGCCGAAGACGCAAGCTCAAACGGGGCCAATCCGCTGTCTGCGCTGGCCTCGGAAGACTTGCTGGAGTATGGGCTGATTCCGGAGTTGGTCGGCAGGCTACCTGCGTCCGCCTACCTGGACCAGTTGGACGAGGCGGCTTTGATAAAGGTCCTCACCGAGCCCAAGAACGCTCTCGTCAAGCAATACCAGCAGCTGTTCAGCATGGACAACGTCGATCTGGTATTTACGCCCAAGGCCCTCAAAGCAGCCGCCGCGTCTGCCATGTCGCGGAAGACAGGCGCCAGGGGACTCAGAGCCATCATCGAAGAGACTCTGCTGGACGTAATGTACGAGCTCCCGTCAATGACGGGAGTCGAAGTTTGTGAGGTGGACGAAGGGGCCATTAACGGACTGGAGATGCCCACGCTGCGTGACGCCGCCGGACGCCGGGCGCCCCTCCCTCTTCAAATGAAGCAGTCGGCCTGACTCCTCCCCGCCCCGCCGCTTCTTAAGTCCCCTCGCTCATTCTTTCGGACTCTCTACTGTCAGCGTGCCGCTAATTGTCGGAGCCTCTGACATTATCGAGCCGCGCAATTCTATCACCTGCCTCGTTCGCTCAAGTTCCGCTGCCAGGAGCTCCTCGTCGGGCAAGGTAATTCGGTACTCTGCAGCCATCACGTTGTTTGGCAGCCCCTCAAGCGCATACCGCGCGAGCGCTTCATCTTTTTCGGAGCAGAGAATCAGTCCAACGGGCGGGTTCTCACCCTCGCGGACCCAATGCTCCCGTGCATAGTTTAAGTAGAAGTGCATCTGCCCGGCGTCGGCGTGAGTGAAGCTGCCGATCTTCAAATCGATAACCACCAGACATCGCAGGCGCCGATGAAAGAACAGCAAATCCACCCTGTACCATTGGTTGCCGACACGCAGGCGTTTCTGCCTGCCCATGAAGCAGAAGTCATCTCCCAATTCCAGGAGGAATGTCTCCAGGTGGCGGATAAGCGCCTCTTCAAGATCGCTTTCGGAGTACTCATCCTTGAGGTCGAGAAACTCGAGGACGAACGGGTCTTTGATCTCCTCCTCGGGGAGTACGCGGTCTCCGGGATGGGCCTCTCCACCCCTCGTCAGCATGGCAGCCTTGTTCTTCGATAGAGCGGTGCGCTCGTAGAACTGGGAATTGACCTGCCGGTCGAGCTGGCGAACCGACCACCCTCCTCGCAACGCCTCGGCTTCATAGAATTCGCGAGCATGTGTGTTCTTGACCGATAGCAACCGCACGTAGGCGGACCAGGGCAGCGGAAAGGCCGAGAGAAGCTCTCCCAGGCGCACTTCGATGGAAGTGGCGCCGGATTTGCCAGACGCCGTCTGGCGAATCGGTTGTTGAGGGGATCGAGCCATTTTGCCAGACAGCGCCTGGCGAATTTGATCGGATGAATATGAGAGGTAGAACAGGCGCATGTGCTGTATGTTCTGACGAGAGAATCCGCGTCCAAACCGCTGCGTCAAATCGGCCGCCAGTCTTTCAATCAGCGCAGCTCCGTACTCAGCCCGTTCTTCTCCTAATTGCTCAAACTCAACGATGCGATGCCCGATCAACCAATACGCGGCGGTCATGGCGGCATTCACTGAACGAGTGGCCGAGTCCCTGGCGGCATCGATAATCTTCGACACATCTCCAAAGATGACTTGGTACGGAGCATCAAGCTCGCCAGCTTTGACCATCTTCTTCTTCACGACCCGCTCCTCTCCCCGTAGTGTGCCGCGTGCCACGACACCTCGGCAACGGGAAGTTCGCCGCTTCTTACCTGAACCCCAGGGCCCGCCGGGCTTTGACTGCGAGAGTCGTCAACCTTAGCGCCTGATTGCACCGCTTCTTCACAAGGTTCGCCCTGGAAAGCGCGTCCAGGAACCCCTGGGGAGTCCCGTCGAACTCTTCCATCTCCATGTACGTCCTGCCCAGTTCCAACGGGGTGTGGGAGTCGCTGCACGCGGCCGGCGTAACCTGCTTCTCAGCCGCGAACTCAGCGGCCCGGCGGTTGTCGCGCACCAGCAAATTGTGGGCGTTGAAAGCCTCTATGGCGTCCACCCTGGGCAAAATGTCCAGGAGCGCGTCTTTGGTAATGGCCGAGGGCCGGAACCTGTCGAAGGGATGGGGGATTAGGACCAGGCCGCCCTGGCTTTTGATGGCGTCCACCGTATCCCTGGCGGACAGCCCTTTGGGAATGGTCTCATCCAAGAAGAGACCGATGATGTCCCCTGAGGCGCTCTTGACCTCTTCCCCCACTATCACCTGAAACGGCGCCGAGTCCCGCACTTCCAGCGCACCCTTTATCGTGTTGTGGTCCGTGACCGCGATGCAGTTCAGCCCGGTTTCGAGGCACCTGCTCACTATCGAGCTTACAGGGGCTCCCGAGTCCGGCGAGTTGTAGGTGTGCATGTGGAGGTCCACCTTAAGCATCCTCGTCCTCCAACGGAGGAAAAGCTTGGCCGGCAAGCCACTCCGGGGGTTCGTCAACCTCCCTCAAACCGGAATAGCCTTCTTTGAGTTGCGTCACCTTCAACTCGGCTTTGCTCAGCATGTCGCTGCACATCTGGGCAAGGCGCATGCCTTCCTCGTACAGGTTGGTGGCCTCGTCCAGGGTCAGGTTGCCCGATTCCAAAGCCTCGACCGTCTTTTCCAGACGCAGGTAAATCTCCTCGAAGGAGAACTGCGGTTGGGTGTCGTCAGAAGCGGCGTTGCCCATGTCGGACCGATCAGAGAAGGGGCGCTCCGGCTCTCGCATGCCGTTTTTTGGCCCTGGGTTTGAAGGCTTGCTTCCCAACGGTCGCCGGGAACCGGCCGTCGGAAACGGTTACGTGCAGGCCGTCTCCGGCGCTCGCATCGGCGGTTTTGGAGACCACCCTGCCGTCGGAGTCCCTTTGAACGATGGCATATCCCCTGTTGAGCACGGACCGGGGGTCGAGGGAGCGGAGCCGTTTCTCCAGCCCATCCACTCCCATCCGACTCAGGGACGTCACGCTGCGGATGCTGCCATTTACACGGCTTTCCAGCCTGACCAGCGATTCCCTGAGTGTCCGGGTGTCGGGTTCCCTGGCATGTACGCGGTGGACCAGCGACGCGACGTTTCGCCGTCTGTAGCCAACGGCGCCGAGGACCGCTCTTGTCATGCCGTAGGCCCGGTCCTCCAGGCTGCTCACGATGTTTCTTACGTCAGGGACGGCCAACTCAGCGGCGGCGGAAGGAGTCGGCGCCCTCAGGTCAGCCACGTCGTCGGCGATGGTAAAGTCCGTTTCGTGCCCTATGGCACTGATGACGGGGATGCGGCTGGCGTATATGGCGCGGGCGACGGTCTCCTCGTTGAACGGCCACAGCTCCTCCAGGGAACCGCCGCCTCTAGCCAGGATGATAAGGTCCGAGCGGCCTTCCCGGTTGAGGGACTCCAGAGCAGCGACGATCCCTGGCGCCGCCGACTCTCCTTGCACCGCTGTAGGAGCAAGAAGCGCCTCCGCCAGCGGCCACCTCCGTCCCATGACGTTGCAGATGTCATGAAGGACCGCTCCCGCGGGCGAAGTAACCAGTCCCACCACCTTGGGATAGGCGGGCAAGGGCCGTTTCCTGGACTGGTCGAAAAGCCCCTGCTGTTCCAGCTTGAGCCTGAGCTCTTCCAGCGCCAGGGCCAAAGCTCCGGCCCCGGCGGGCATCACGAGGTCGCCCACCAGCTGCACGACGCCCCTGAGCTCGTAGAAGGATATGCGTCCGTGAATGCTTACTTGCAGGCCCTCGGCCAGCAAGTTTCCGCCCCGACCAGTACGGAAGACCACGCTTTGAAGCTGGCCTTGACCGTCCTTGAGGGTGAAGTAGTTGTGGCCGGAAGCGGCTTTCCTGAAGTTGGAGACCTCGCCCGTGACCCACAGGTCGGCTAGGCGCGGGTCCCGCTCCAGCGACTCCTTCACCCACAGGACCGCCTCGCTTACCGTGCAAAGCGCCATTGGCCGTTTCGTCAGGCCCGCTCCCGTTTCGTTAGGCCCGCTCAATGTAATCGCCGGTCCTGGTGTCCACCTTGATTTTCTGACCGGGTTGGATGAACAGCGGCACTTGGATGGACAGGCCGGTTTCAAGAGTGGCCTGTTTGGTCCCGCCCTGGGCGGTGTCTCCCTTGAGGCCCGGAGGCGACTCGGCAACCTGCAACTCGACGAAGGTCGGCAGTTTCAGGTTGAGCAGGGAGCCTTTGAAGTATAACAGGGCGATGACCGTCCCCTCCTTGAGATACCGCACGGCGTCGCCCAATTGGTCCGCGTTAAGCTGGTACTGGTCGTAGGTCTCCATGTCCATGAAGTTGAAGAACTGCCCGTCGGTGTAGAGGAACTGGGCCGGTCGCTCCTCCACGTCGGCCACAGAAAATTCGGTGGTGTAGGCTTGGAAGGTGCGCTCGATCACCTTTCGGTCTCTCATGTTCCGCATCTTGATCTTGGTGACGGGGGCCCGTTGCTGCATCTTGTGGCGCTCGTAGTCCATGACCTCATAGGGCTGTCCGTCCACCTCGATGGCCAACCCCTTCCGCAAGTCTCCGAAATTGATGCTCATGTCCTTCTCCTGTGTCCTCCGTCACACCCTTGCGTGCGCAGTCTGACGCCTTACTTGGGGGCCTTGCTGAGAACCTTGGCGCCCTTTTCCTCCAGGACAACGATGTCCTCTATTCTGACTCCTCCCCACCCGGAGAGGTATATTCCGGGCTCGACGGTGAAAACCATCCCCGGTTCAAGGACGTTCTCGGCCTTGGGGCTGACCCGCGGGTATTCGTGGATCACGAGGCCCACGCCATGGCCCAGGCTGTGTCCAAAGTTGTCGGCGTACCCCGCCTCGGCGATTACGTTGCGAGACAGATCGTCGGCGTCTCCCCCGGTCATTCCGGCCTTGACCGTGGCTATGGCGGTCAGCTGGGCGCCCAGCACGATGTCATATATCTTGCGGAACGTCTCGTCGGCCCCGCCCACGCACACCGTGCGGGACAAGTCGCTGCAATACCCTTCGACTTTGGCTCCCATGTCTATCACAATGGGGTCGCCGTTCTGAATCGCCCGGTCGGTCGGCCTGTGGTGCGGCATCGCTCCGTTGGGCCCCGACGCGACGATGGTGTCGAAGCTGGGGGAGTCGGCGCCTAGGTCCCACATGGCTTTCTCCAGGTTCCAGGCTATTTCCCGCTCCGTCTGTCCGGGTTGAATGTTGGCCGCCACGGCCTGCATGGCCCCGTCGGCTACGTCTATGGCCTTTTGGAGCAGGGAAACCTCCTCGGCCTCTTTCACGGACCGGATGCCTTCTACGATGCCCTGGGTGGACATCAGGTTCGGCCGCTCCGATGAGGGCATCTCCTCCAGGGACTTTGTCATTTGCTGGTAGGTTGCCACGGGCACTTGGTGGCCTTCGAACCCCACCTTCTTGAAGCCTTGCTCCTTCAGAGCATCCAACAGCCAGGTCCAGTCGCCGCCGATGCGGACAACCTGGAAATCCGGCGACTGGTTGCCGGCCTGCTCGGTGTAGCGGAAGTCGGTGGCCAGGACGGCGTCTTTCCGGGAGATGACCAGATAGCCCGCTGAACCGGTGAATCCCGAGAGATACCGGCGGTTCTCCGGGACCGAAATTATGACGGCGTCCAGTCCTGTTTCGTCCAGCTTTTCTCTCAGAGCATCTAGGCGTCTCATGTCGGCTCACCTCCGGTTGAGGCCCTCACGGGCCGCCGCTTTCGTTCAAAATCGCCGAGAGAATCTCCAAGGCCGCTATGTATCCCCTCCAGCCGAAACCGCAAATCTGGCCTGCGGCCACTTCCGAAACCACCGACTTTCTCCTCCACTCTTCCCTGGCGTGGATGTTGCTGAGGTGGACCTCCACGATTGGCAGGCCCGTGTCGGCCAGGGCGTCCCTGAGGGAGTAGCCGTAGTGGGTCAGGGCTCCCGGGTTAATTATTATACCGTCTGCGGCTGTCTTCTGGATATGGTCGATTATGGCGCCCTCGCTGTTGGACTGGAAGAACTCCACGTCCACGCCCAGGCCTTGCGCTCGTTCCTCCATTTTGGCCTGGATTTCCGCCAGGGTCACCGTGCCGTAGACGTCCGCGTCCCTGCGGCCCAAGGCATTTAGATTAGGCCCGTTAATCACGGCGATTTTGGCCATCGGATTCTCCCCTATCGTTGTCTTTTCCCCGGCGGGCCATCGGATGGGTGGTCAAATACTCGGCCCGGGCTTCCAGCTGAGTGACGTGGGTGTAGACCTGGGTGGTTGCGGGGCTGGAGTGTCCCAACAACTCCTGGACGATCCTCAAGTCGGCCCCGCCTTCCATCAAGTGAGTCGCGAAGGAATGCCTGAGAGTGTGGGGATGAACACCAGGCCGGGTGGCTGCCAGCACGGCATATTTAGCGACCAGTTTCTGGATGCTTCGTCCTGAAAGCCGCCCCCCGTACCGGTTGAGCAGCAAAGCCGTCGGGTCCCCCTTGCCCTGCTCCGCTTCCCCCAGAAGTTGGCGCCAAGCTGTGGACAAGTAGCGGGACACCCACTCAACGGCTGGACCGCCCATCAGCACGATGCGTTGCCTGGAGCCTTTGCCGGTCACTTTAATCGTGCCTTGTTCCAGGTCCACGTCATACCGGTCGAGGCCGGATATTTCAGACAGCCTCATGCCTGTGGAGTAAAGCATCTCCAGTATCGCCCTGTCCCGGACACCGGCCGGGGAAGAAACATCGACAGCCTCCAGGAGGCGTTCCATTTCGGCCCTCCCCAAAAAGATCGGCAGCTTCTTTTCCACCTTTATGTTGAAGCTGCGACCTTTCGGGATCGGGTTGTTCTCGACCACTCCCTGCTGGGTGAGGTAGCGGTAGAATGCTCTTAGCGCCACCATCTTCCGGGCTACGCTGATTCTGGCGTAGCCTTTCGAGTCTCCCCTGGCGGAAGTGGACAGCCAGGCGAGGTAGCTCCTGAGCGGCCGCCGCGAGAAGTCCCTAAGGTCCAGACCTGCGGTTTCCACGAACTTCACGAATGGCCGGAGGTCCGTGGAATAGATGCGGATGGTGTTGTCCGAGCGGCCCTTTTGCCCCCTCAGGTGCTCCTGAAAGCTCTGCACCAGGGTTGAAACGTCAGGGCGGCCGGTGACAGGGTCTTTTGATTCTCTGCGGTCGTCGCCGTAGTCCGTTCGTGGTGAGCCTGTCGAACCATGAACGGACGACTCTTCGGCAGGCTCAGGGCGAACGGGGGATGTTGGTTCCGCAAGGAGACCGGAAGACACTGGACCGGCTGGGCTGGGGTTGATTTCAACGTGGTCTTGGGATGGAACGGCGTCAAGCATCGGACCTGATGCGGAGGGCCCTGGACTTTGGAGGCCGGGTCTTTATTGATTCCCGGACCGAGGGCTAAGTCCCCGCGCCTACCAGAGTACCCTCTGGAGCGTCGCCCTTCCAGGAGCAGACGGTGCACTTTACGCCGTTTTTGCCTGAAGCCACCATGAGCCCCTGACATTCGGGGCACGGCTCGGTGAGCGGCTGCTGGTTGACGACGAAGTCGCACGCCGGATACGCGGAGCATCCGTAGAAAGTCCGTCCGCGGCCTCTTGAACGCCGCTGCACCAGGTCACTGCCGCATTTGGGGCAGGGCACACCGATCTTGAGAGGTCTAGAGGTGCGGCATTTCGGGTAGTCCGTGCAGGACATGAACCTGCCGAACCGGCCGCTGCGAATCACCATAGCTTTTCCGCACTTCTCGCATGTCTCATCCGTAGGTTCCACCTCAGCAGGCTCCTGCCTCTGCCCGGAACCCTGCTCTTGGCCGGCGACAGGTTCGGCGGGGACGGGTTTCGTGTTCCGGCAATCGGGGAAACCGGTGCAGGCCATGAACTTGCCGAACCGGCCCATCTTGATGACCATGGGGTTGCCGCAGAGGTCGCAGACCTCGTCGGTGGCTTCTTCCACCCGGACCCTCGGCATGGCCTGGTCTGCCGCCTTGAGGGACTTCTCGAACGGCCCGTAGAAGTCCTGGAGCATAGGGGCCCAACGGCGCTCGCCCCTGGCAACCTCGTCAAGCTCCTCTTCCATCCGGGCGGTGAATCCGGCGTCCATAATGTCAGGGAAGAACTGGGTTAGCAGGTCAGACACCGTACAACCCAGTACTGTGGGCTTGAGGCGTCCGGAGTCCTTCAGTACGTAATGCCGGTCTGTGATCGTGGAGATGATGGGCGCGTAGGTGCTGGGCCGTCCTATCCCCCGCTCCTCCAAGGACTTGATTAGGCTGGCTTCCGTGTACCTGGGCGGAGGCTGGGTGAAATGCTGCTTGGGTTCGATTCCCAAACAGTCCAGAAGGTGGTCCTTTTCCAGTAGAGGCAGAGGCCCCTTGCCGTCTTCCTCTTCAGCGTCATCCGAGCTTTCCAGGTACAAGGTCCTGAAACCCGGGAAGGTGAGGACCGATCCTGCGGCCCTGAACATGTACGTCTTGTCCGCTTTCTTGCATTGGGCTTCAATGTCCACGGAGGTGGAATCGGACCGGGCGTCGGCCATCTGGCTTGCCAGCATCCTCTTCCATATCAGGTCGTACAGCCTGCGTTGGTCGGAAGAGAGGTCGCCCTTTATGCTTTCCGGGTTGCGGGCTATGGAAGTCGGTCTGATGGCCTCGTGGGCTTCCTGGGCGCCCTTGGCCTTGCGCCTGAAAGCTCGGGGCTGTGCGGGAACGTACTCCTTGCCGTACTTCTCTCTGACGTATTGCCTTGCTTCCTGGACCGCCGTGGACGACACGTTTGTGGAGTCGGTGCGCATGTAGGTGATGAGGCCGGTGGAGCCCTCGGAGCGTATGGGAAGACCTTCGTACAGCTGCTGCGCAACCGCCATCGTTCTCTTGGCGGAGAAGCGCAGCTTACGCCAGGCTTCCTGCTGGAGCGTAGAAGTGATGAACGGAGGCGCGGGCGACTGTTTGACCTCCCGTTTCTTCACCTGCGCCACCGAGTAAGCGGCTCCGCCCAGGTCTTCTTCTATTGCTTTGGATGAGACCTCGTTCGGGATGTCCAGCTTTCCCCTGCGGCCCTTCACAGAGTGGATGGCGGCGCGGAATGACTGAATCCGTTCAGCTTTTGACTTTTCGCTTTTCTGGAGATGGGCGTCGATGGTCCAGTACTCTTTAGGGACAAAGGCCTCGACCTCCCGCTCCCTGTCCACTACTAGACGCAGGGCGACCGACTGCACACGCCCCGCCGACAGGCCGCGCTGGACCTTCTTCCAGAGGAGAGGGCTTATCTGGTAGCCCACCAACCTGTCGAGTATCCTCCGGGCCTGTTGCGCGTTGACCAGCTCCATGTCTATGGGTCGGGGATGCTCGAACGCCTCTTTTACGGCCTCGTGGGTTATCTCGTGAAAGACCACCCGCTGGAGCCTGTCGCTGTCGATGGGCCAGTCGGCGGCTTCAACCAGGTGCCACGATATGGCCTCGCCTTCCCTGTCCGGGTCGGTTGCCAAGTATATCCGGGAGGCCTTGGCCCCCAGCGTCTTCAGCTCTTTTACGGTGGACTGCTTATCTCGCAGTATCGAATATGAGGGAGCGAATCCCTGGCTCACGTCCACTCCCAGCTTGCCTTTCGGAAGGTCTCGGACATGGCCCTGGGAAGCTTTGACCACGTAGCTGTCGCCGAGAATCCTCTCGATGGTGCGGGCCTTGGCCGGAGACTCGACCACCACGAGGTTGGCCGACTTGCCGCCTCCATTGCCCTTCCCGCCATTTGAGGAGACGCCGTTGGATTTCCGTGTTTTAGGGGATTTCGTTCTAGGAGGCATGTTGTACAACCGCCTCCCTGACGCGAACGTAGTGCATTGAACCCACTTGCCTGACCAGCCCTTTCAACTCCATCATCGCCAGGGAGCCGCTGACCTCTGCGATGGACAGTTGCGCGTTTCTCCTTATGTCATCTATGTGCAGCGGTTCGTATCCCACGTGACCAAGCAGGGTCGCTTCAGCGCCGTCCTCGGGCTGGAGGACCTGCCTCATTTCCATCTGGTGGGAGACCACACTCAGGTTGAGCTCTTCCAGGATGTCCTCGCAGCCGCTCACCAGCTTGGCTCCCTCTTGTATCAGAGCGTTGGTGGCCTTGCTGGACGGGGAGAATATGCTTCCCGGGACGCAGAAGACATCCCTGTTCTGCTCCAAAGCGTGGCGCACGGTCCACAAGGCGCCGCTGCGAATGGGCGCCTCCACCACCAGTATGCCCAGGCTCATGCCGCTGATGATCCGGTTGCGTTGGGGGAAATGACCCGCCTTGGGGCTTTCCCCCAGAGGGTGCTCACTGACCAGGGCTCCCGACTCGGATATGTCCGCCGCCAGCCTCTTGTTCTCCGGCGGGTACACCGTGTCAAGACCGCAGCCGAATATGGCCAAGGTCCTGCCGCCGGCGTCCAGGGCGGCCCTGTGGGCTACGGCGTCGATTCCCCGCGCCAACCCGCTGATGATGGTCACTCCCTGCCGGGCCAGCTCCGATGTGAGACTTTGGGCGACGTCCCTGCCGTAAGTCGTCGCCCTGCGAGTCCCCACGACCGCCACGGCCTTCTCGTCTCCGGGAAGAATCTCGCCCCTGATGAACAACACCGGGGGAGGGTCGCCGGTCTCTTTGAGCCGCGGAGGGTATCGCGGGTCGTTCCAGGTGACGGCGTCGACTCCCGCTTCAGCCATCCGCTCCATCTCAGCCGCAGGGTCGATTTCGACTCTTCCGGCAGTGACGGCTTCAATGGTCTTGGAGTCCAGGCCGGCAGACCTTAGTCCACCTCTGGATGCGTTCCAGGCGTTCTCCATAGCGCCGAAATGGGACTCCAGACGTCCAATGCGCACCGAGCCCAGTCCAGGAACTCGGCTGAAGGCAACCCAGTATTTCAGGTCCGCGTCGTTAAATGCTTCGTCAGCCATTCGGATTCTAGTATAGGTCTTAGGGAATGGATAATGTCAAACCCAGGTGTCACTGTATTCCCTGCATTTCTGCCTGGCTCCTGAGATTCGCCCGCGATGGGATGGCGGAGAGGGTGGGATTCGAACCCACGAGAGACGTTTCCGCCCCTACGCGATTTCCAGTCGCGCCTGTTCGGCCACTCCAGCACCTCTCCCAATCAGTACAGGTCGTGTCGTCGGGCGCCCCGGTCGAGCCCGAATCGGGATTATATCACCGTCTCCTGGCTTCAACAATGACAATGCGCCCCATGTCTATGGTCTTTCGATAGTCTCCGGGCCATCGTTCTTTCCGTTCGGCCTGAGCTTGTCGAAGGCCGCCCAGCACATCGGGCCGCCGTTAGCCCGCCGGCCCCGACTGTCGCCGGTCGGGGACCTGTGGTCTGCGCATGGAAAAGTACATCAGGGCCGACGCGGCGTACAGGGGAACAAAGGCAATAAGGGCCCAGTCGTAGTTGCCGTCGTTGCGGTCCGCCACCCATCCCGCGAACTGGGTCGACGCTATCATGCCCAGATTGAATACGGCGCTCATTATTCCGAACAGGGTGGCGAAACTGCGTCTGCCGAAGAAATCCCCCAGCGCCACCCAGTTCAACACGCTCCCGCCCTGCTCCAAGGCCATGAATGACACGAACATCAGCACGGCAAGCCATCCGTCGAAGACCAGCAGCGAGACCATGGCCAATGCGGACGCCGCCTGTGCACCGCCCAGCACGGGTTGCATGGGGAGCCACATCCCAAAGGTCCCCACAATCAACCGGGTCGGTATGGATATGAAGAACATCAACGCAAAGAGGAACCCGCCCGCGGCCGGCGACATTCCCTCGGCCACCATGATCTCCACGGCATGGACGGATATGGCTCCCCATACTGTGATTCTGAAGACCGACCCCAGGAACAGCATCCAGAAGGACCGGGTGGCAAGGGCCTCCCGGACTGTAAAGTCAGGGTCCACTTCCCGCCGGTCAGCGTCTTTCCCCCCGCTGGACTGCTCTCGGCGCATCCTTTCGACGCCTTCCGGTTCCAGTCCCATGCTCTCCGGCGAGGTGCGGACCACGAGACCCAGAGGGACCACCAGGACCATCATGGCCATACCGGCGTAGAACATCACGTCCCGCCATCCTATTGTGGAGACGCCCTTGGTGATCAGCGGCAGGACCAACGCTCCTCCGGCGGAGAAGCCTATGACGGTTATGGTGATGGCCAGGGACCGGCGGCGTACAAACCAGCGGTTGGTGGCGCTTAGCAGAGTCTGGCCCAGGCCCGCGCTCTTTCCGGTGGAGACCACCACAAGATAGATCGCCAGAAACACCCAATAGGTGTCAACCCACTTGAGCATCATGAACCCGAACGACGCTACTATTCCGCCGCCGATGATCATGGACCGGGCTCCGAATTTGTCCACCATCCTTCCCACAAGAGGGCCTGCGATGCTTCCCTCTGCTCTGGAAAGGGTGAATATCAGGGACGTCTGGGAGTAGTTGAGCCCGAGGTCCTGCCTGATGGGCCGGAAGTACACGGCGTTGGCGTGGGCGAAAATGCCCCCGGAAACAATGCCCAGGACGGTGGACGCCGTAAGCACCCACCATCCGTAGTAAACCGAGCCAAGCCGGTCTCTCAGTCCGGCCAATGCCCGCCTCGGCTTATGCCAATATTCGAAGCCGGCGCTCCGGCTTGACGCACGATAGAGCCCAAAATACAATCACCCCCAATGAGCGCTCCGAAGCCTTGCGGGGCTTCACGCTCATTCCCGGTCCGGCCCGGTCCGGCCCGTATCTGCCGACAGTGTAAAGGGGAGGCTGGCCTACTACAACCAACCGGTCTGGCCGCCGGCTTCCGGCGTCTATCCTAAGGAGCGAAATTGACGGCTCACCACACTTCTCATATTCACACGCCTTTCCGAATAGGACCCTACACGGTTTACGCCTCGTCAAGCCGCGACGTCAGGTTCAATGCACAGGGAATATACACTCCCAAGGACTTGGCGTTCCACCTGGCCCCCGACGCCTGGAGCCGCGTTCGGGACGTCAAGGCGGCGCCCTTTTCCGAGGAGAACACCCGAGTCCAGACGATGAAAGACGTCCTTGGGCGCGCCATCCGCTACGTCTGGTGGGACGACATGGGGACACTGGAGCAGGACCGGCTAAAGAGTCTCGTAGACGAAGCTCATAGAGCGCTGGAGCGAGGCGAGACCGTCGAGGTTGGGTGCATCGGCGGTCATGGGCGGACGGGCACATTCCTGGCGGCCCTGTTGGTGAAGATCGAACAGCTGAGCGGCGATGAGGCCGTCAAACGAGTGAAAGAGACATATTGCCCTGACGCAATAGAGACCCCAGAGCAACAGGGAATGGTCCACTTACTGGCCCGCTCGCTGGACAATGAGGGCTGATGGGAAGCAAGCTGACCCTCTCCGTAGTCGACCAGTCCCCGGTTAGGGCCGGAGGGACCGGCGGGGACGCCCTCCGGGAGAGCATAGAGCTCGCCGCGCTGGTGGAGGAGTGGGGCTATGAGCGCTACTGGGTGGCCGAGCACCACAACATTCGCAACTTCGCCGGCGCCAGCCCCGAACTGCTCATTGGGCAGATAGCAGCCCGCACCAGCAGAATCAGGGTGGGCAGCGGAGGAGTCATGCTCTCCCACTACTCCGCCCTGAAGGTCGCCGAGAACTTCCGACTCCTGGAATCCCTGTTCCCCGGGAGGATTGACCTGGGCATCGGAAGGGCCCCGGGAAGCGATCAACTGACGGCCGCCGCTCTGGCCTATCCCGGACGGCCCAGGGACATAGCCCATTTCCCAAGGCAGGTGTTGGACGTGCTGGGGTATCTGACCGGCGAGCTGGAGGAGGGCCACGTATTCTCCGACGTTCACGCGGGTCCCGGAGAATGCACGCATCCCGACGTCTGGCTGTTGGGGTCCCGTTATGAGAGCGCCTTCATGGCCGCTGATTTGGGTCTGCCCTTCGCCTATGCCCACTTCTTTGGGATCAGGATCGAAGACGGTCCGGGCATAGTCAACGCTTATAAAGATAGATTCCAGCCTTCCCAGTTCCTCCTGGAGCCGAAGGTGAACGTCTCGGTCCACGTCATGTGCGCCGAGACTGCGGAAGAGGCTGAAAGGCTGGCCTCCAGCCGCAACGTGGCAAGGATACTCTCCCTGAAAGGCATGGCCTCCGGGATACCCTCGGTCGAGGACGCCCTGAAATACAACTTCAGCCCCCTGGAAATGGCCCAGACGGCTGAACAGCGAAAGCGGTGTGTGGACGGTGACCCCGAGTACGTCAGGTCCAGGCTGGAGGCGGTGGCTGAAGACTATGGGACTACAGACCTGGGGGTCGTGACCGTATGCTACGGTTTTGAGGAGAGGGCCAGATCATACGAACTGGTGGCCAAAGCCTGCGGCCTCATCCCCTGCTCCGATTCGGAACAAAGACCGAGCGGCGCCGCCCGCCTATAAGCTGAAATCCCTCTGTAGGAATGGCAAGCAATGGCCCGTCTCTATCTGGTGGACGGCACGTATGAGCTGTTCAGGGCGCATTTCGCCATGCCGGCCATGTCCGGTAAGGACGGCAGGCCCGTGGCCGCCGTGCGGGGTCTGGTCCGGACTATGCTATCGTTGCTGCGCCAACCGGAGGTAACCCATATTGCGGCCGCCTTCGATCACGTGATCGAGTCCTTCAGGAACCGGCTCTTCTCCGGGTACAAGGACGGCTCGGGGACACCTCAAGACCTGCTGTCGCAGTTCAGCCTGGCTGAAGAAGCGGTCTCATCCCTGGGAGTGACGGTGTGGCCTATGGTCGAGTATGAAGCGGACGACGCTCTGGCCACGGCGGCTGCGACATGGGGGCGCGACACCCGATTGGAACAGGTGGTGATATGTTCTCCCGACAAGGACTTGGCGCAGACAGTCGTAGAAAACAGAGTGGTGTGCCTGGATAGGCGGCGAGACGTTTACCTGGACGAGAGCGGGGTCTATGAGAAGTTCGGCGTCGCCCCCGGGTCCATTCCCGACTACTTGGCGCTGGTTGGAGACTCGGCGGACGGCATACCCGGAATTCCCCGGTGGGGCGCAAAGTCCACGGCCCAAGTCCTGGGGGTCTATCCACATTTGGAGGACATTCCGACGGAGTCCGACCGGTGGGCGGCGACTCCCCGAGGCGCAAGGACAATGGCCCAGTCTCTTTACGAGCGGATGGACGACGCCCATCTGTACCGCGACCTGGCCACTCTCAGGACCGACGTCCAGCTGCCGCATACGCTGGGAGACCTGGAGTGGAAGGGTGTGGCGCCGGGGCCCTTCGAGGCCGTATGCCATGAGCTTGACGCACCCAGGATGTTGCAGCTCCCCCATAGATGGTCCGGCTGCTAGGGGACTATTCACACTAAAGCTATGCACCGAAGCCGCCTGCAATGTCATTGTTATGAAAATCCTCGTTTCAGTTGGCGTCTAGTTCCACTTTGAAACCGAGACGCTCGACGAACGGTGTCTTGGCGAACTCACTGCTATGCCCGTTCTGGATGAGCGCACAAGGGAACTGTTCAGGGGAACTGTTGGGAGAGCTTACCGCGCGGAACGTATACTCGCTCCTGACGGAGGACTCGGAGGGCTGAGAGGAAGGTCCGTTGTCGGGAATGGCGGAGAGGGTGGGATTCGAACCCACGATACCCAGGGGGTATACCGCTTTTCGAGAGCGGCGCCTTCAGCCACTCGGCCACCTCTCCGCATAGCTAAATCAAGGATTTCTAGTCGCCTGTTTTGATGGACCTGCCGTTCCCTTGTTCCAGGATATCCCAAATGCCCGCCGCCGTCACGTTGGACAGTGGACGCATAGCTCAGGTCTGTACATGTCGCCAGAGATGTTCCAGCTATTGGCTTGTAGCGAATGGGCGCGACCTTCACGCTTCAGCCAACAGCCATGCTGACGGAGGTGGCGAAGCAGCGAGTTCCGCTTCAACCGACAGTCACCGTCTCACATACCGCATCGGGCGGGACGCCTCGGAGCCCGTCTTCCCGGCGGTCTTCGAGGATCAACGCAATCGCCTCGGCGAGATTGTCACGAGCCGCATCCACAGTAATCCCTTGACCGTTGGCGCCGGGGATTTCAGGACAGTAGGCTATGTACCAACCGTCCGCTTTTTCAATGACAGCCGTGAATTCGTTCCTCATCTTGGCATGCCTCCCAGAGTTCCCCAATGTTCTACACATCGACCTGCATGATGGATTCACTTGAGAATAAATGTTTCGGAGCCTGTTTTCAACGGGGAGCTTTCCAGCAGTCCCGCAGGAATCAAAGAGGTCGCGCAAAATGCCGGAAAAAGTCCGATACATGGCTTTGCGGCCCCTTGACATATATCAACCTGACTAATATTATTATGCCGGATTACGTATGGTGGATTTGTATCCGAGCAACGGCTGTTTAGCCGTAATCGGCACGCTTGGCATGTAGAAGGAGGCCCGATGAGGCTAATAAGCGCGAATAAGCTGGCTATCGTTGCTCTTATCGTCGCGGTTCTCACCGTTGTGACAGGAGTCACCTGGGCTGCCAACAGCAACCAGGAACAAGACCTCCGCAAGGTGGAACTCCAGTTGGACAGTTACAAAGTCCAACAAGGCGGAACCCTGGACGCCATAGGCGCAGGATTCGAGCCGGGTGAGGCCGTCTTGGTCCAGATATTTAGGATGACGAACGGCATCAACCCGATAATCGGCGGCGGAACCGCCAACGATGCGGGTGTCTTCCAAGTCTCGACCTCCCTTCCGGATGCGCTGGAAATCGGCGTTTATACGGTCAGAGCTCTGGTCATCGGCGGCGACTGGGTGGCGAGCGCGCCGCTGATCGTAATAGAAGCGGAAGTCGTGAAATAACCTCAGCCCGAAACAGGAATCGTTAAGGGGGCCTCTTGATTAAGAGGCCCCCTTCCTTTGCTTAGAGGCGCCTGCAAACCTTGGGACTCACAACAACCGTTTCCCCATGCACTCCACGCCGGGCGTCCGGTGGACGGCCCTTGCATTCGGGGCGCTGTCGGTCTTAAGTCGGGTTGGAAGCGCCCTTCCGGAGGCGCAGCCGCCTAATGCGCCGCCCCAGAAGAGAAACGACCTCAATGGTGAGCCCGTTATAGGATACGGTGTCTCCCAAATGGGGGATTTTGCCGAGACCGCTGTACACGAGTCCGCCCACCGTATCCACATCTTCACTTTGAATTTCGGTGGACAACAACTCCGAAAGCTGATCAAGGCTCACCATGGCGTCAACGATGATGTCTCCATTGGCCAATGGCACCACCCGGGGTTCGTGACTGCGGGAGAACTCGTCTTCGATCTCACCGACGATCTCCTCCAGCAAGTCCTCGAGGGTGACCAGCCCCTCAATGCCGCCGTACTCGTCCACCACGAGGGCCATCTGCACCCGTTTGGCCTGGAGCTCTCGGAGGAGCTCATCCAAACGCTTGAACTCCGGGATGAAGAAAGCGGGCCTGATCATTTTTTCGAGGGCCGGATAATCACTTCCCTGTCCCAAAAAGGGCAGCAGGTCCCTGGCGTAGACCACACCCTCCACATTGTCGATGTTGCCGTTGTATACAGGCAGCCTCGTGTGGCCTGACTCTTGCATCCGGCGCCCCACGTCGCGCACGGAAGTCGTCTTTTCTACGGCTACGACGTCCACCCTTGGCACCATCACTTCGCGGACCGTGGCCTCATCCAAACGCATAATCGAGCGGATCATGAAACGCTCGTGAGAGTCCAGGTCAGCCCATTGCTCCGGGCTGAGGACATTGTCCATGCTCGCAACAGGCCAGTTGGCCCTGCCTCCGACGCCGTTCAACACGCCCCCGTTGGCCGAATCGCCTGCGTTCCTTGGCCGGCTGCCTGTGATGGCTAGTATGGGCGTCGCCAAGGTCATAGCGATGCGGGGACGCCTGGCCCCAATGGCATGGCCAACAACTTCCAGTAATAAAAGGAACGCCAGAAGCCCTATGGACGCCCCGCTAATTGCGGCGACATTCGCGGCGTCCTGGCTGGCCAGAAGAGACACCGTAGACAGAGCGGCCGAAATTGCGGCGCCGAGCCGTAGAAGAGACGGGAGCGCAGCGCGGATGGACCGGCTTCTATGGAATATAGACGCTGACGCCGACTCGGCAAGGGCCAGGTAGAAGAAGATAAATAGGAAACCCGCCAGGGATAAACCGGATGCTAAACCGTCTGTATCCAATTCTTTCTGTCCTCTCACACGCCCTTGGTGGGCTAAGAGGGCCTAACGACATGCTCCTACTCGTGTTGATCGCGCTCCACTATTCTAGCAGGGACTCCCACGGCCAGTCGAGCCTCAGGCACGTCTTTAGTGACAACCGCCCCTGCTCCGGTGGCCGAATTGGCGCCGACGGCGACAGGAGCTACCAGCATAGTATCACAACCGATAAAGGCTCCGTCTCCGATTATGGTGGGATGTTTGTCCACACCGTCATAGTTGCAGGTGACGGCGCCGGCGCCGATGTTTACGTTGGAGCCTATTGTAGCGTCTCCTATGTACCCGAAGTGGCCCATCACTGACCCCGCGCCCAACCGGCTGTTCTTCACCTCCACGTAGTTCCCGAGATGGACACCCTCCTCCAGATGCGCTCCCGGTCTCAAGTGGCAGAAGGGGCCCATATCCACACCATTCTCGACAATCGCTTCCTCCAAATGGGAGGCGATTATCTGGCAGCCGTCTCCTATCTTTGAATCGGTGATCACCGAGTTGGGGCCAATGACACAGTCTTCGCCTATCTCAGACCTCCCCAGTGTCATGGAGTTGGGGTATATCGTGGTGTCCCGCCCTAGTTTTACGTCGGCGTCGATAAAGGTGGAGGCAGGGTCCATGATGGTGACTCCGTTCAGCATCCAATGGCGCCGAATTCTCTCCCGCAGGATGGCTTCAGCCTGAGCGAGGTGCACGCGCGTGTTGACGCCCATCGCCTCTTCAGGCTGCTCGACAGGCGCCGAACCCACCGGGGCGCCTTCCGCGGCGGCCATCTCCACAAGAGAAGTGACGTAATACTCTCCCGATGCCGCCCTTGGGATGCGCCTCAGTCTGCTCCATAGCCACGGGCCGTTGAAGGAATAGACACCTGTGTTGACCTCTTTTGATTGACGGTCCGGAAAGTCCGGGTCACCGGCTTCGACGATGCGCACCACTTGGCCGTTCTCGTCTTTGACCAGCGCTCCCAAGTCGTCAAATCCGCAGGCGGGGGCCGAAAGCAGAGTCGCCGTATGCCCTTGGGACTCGTGAGTCCGACAGAGACGCTCTATCGTCCCGGCGGAAATCAACGGGCTGTCTGCATTGAGGGCGACGACGGCGTCCCCGGAGGTTTCCAAGAGGCTGCTTGCCTGCAGCAGGGCATGACCCGTTCCCAGAGGTTCTTCCTGTATGGCGTATTCAACATCCGGTCCCAAAAATTCCTTTAGAGGTCCCTCAGACACGGGTGACAAGACCACGACGATCCGGCGGATTCCGGCTTCCCTTAAGGCCTGCACCGGATAACGGACGAGCTCTCTGCCGCAGACCTTGTGGAGGGGTTTGGGCAGTTTGGACTTCATCCGTTCGCCGCGCCCCCCGGCCAGGACTACTCCAGCCCATTCACTCATATAGGACGCCTCCTCCCATCGAATATCGGAGCTCCGTAAGAAAACCCATGTGCGAATCCATGTTAATTGTCCCCGATTCGGGCGGTCAAGGTTAGCAGGTTTCGCACGCATTAAACTGGGAACAGTGAGGATTTCGTAGCCCGTGCCGCCTGATGCGTGTGGCGGCAGTGTGGAGTCGATGATATAATCGGGGCCGCTCACCCCTCGTTGTCCATGGAGCAGACTTGAGTGTCCAACAGCCCACTCCTCCCGAGTGGGGATTCACACGCCTAGCCGTTAATGTCACCCGGGTCCTAGAAGAATACTCCTTCCCCCTCATATCGGGTGTTCTTGCCAGCTTGGTTTTCGCCAACATAGACTCCCATGCCTATGAAGACATGGTGCACTTCAACATTTTCGGCGCCGGCGCCTCACTGTTCGGACGGGAAGTCACCCTTCATTACCTGGTCAACGAAATATTCATGGTCTTCTTCTTTGGCCTGGCAGCCAAAGAGATAACCACCTCCATACTTCCGGGCGGGGCGCTCAATCCTCCGGGCAAGGCCGTCAACCCACTGCTGGGCACCCTTGGGGGAATACTGGGACCGGTGGGCGTCTACTTCGTCCTGACTTTCGCGTTCTACGGAGGCGGCGACGACTTCAGCGACGTGGCGAGGGGCTGGGCAATCCCCACCGCCACGGACATTGCCCTGGCCTGGTTGGTGGCGCGTATGGTCTTCGGACCCCTGCACCCCGCGGTGAACTTTCTGCTGCTGCTGGCGGTCGCCGACGATGCCATAGGTCTGTTGATAATCGGAGTCTTCTATACCGATCCCCAGCATCCCGTGGAGCCGGTATGGCTGCTGTTGACTTTGGGCGGCATGGCGGTTTCGTACGGATTGAGACGGCTCGGTGTCGGCCGCTGGCTGCCCTATGTACTCATAGGCGGCGTGATGAGTTGGATAGGCATGACTAAATCCGGAATCGAGCCGGCGTTGGCCCTGATAGTCATAGTCCCCTTCCTGCCTTCCGGCCACCCGTCGCCCTCTGACCGGCAATTGCCCCCTAGCCAGCGCCTGAGCGAAAGTCAGACCCGCCCAGCGGCGCAGGAGGAGAGCCCCGGCGCTTGGCAAGCCGTCGAGGCTGCAATTTCGGGCCTCGGGAGGAACAGCCCGCTGGCGCAGTTCGAGCACAGGCTCAAGGGCATTGTGGACTACGGACTGTTCTTTTTCGGTCTATTCAATGCAGGCGTGGCTTTCACCAGCGTCAGCCCGGTCACCTTTGTGGTCTTGCTGTCGCTGATAGTTGGGAAAACCGGGGGCATAACCCTCTTCTCCTGGGTGGGCTCGAAGATGGGGTTCCCGCTTCCGACGGGAATGGCGCTCAAACACCTGTTCGTGGCCGGCGTCATCGCCGGCCTAGGTCTAACGGTCGCCCTTTTCGTCGCGGCCAAGGCGTTTGAGGGTGAGGTGTTCTTAGAGCCTGCCAAGATGGGCGCTGTGCTGAGCCCCATTGCGGTGGCGCTGGCATTCGGGGCAGGTATACTGTTGCGAGTGAAAGAGCCTCCTCCGAGCCGCGCGCTGCCTGAAGAGTAAGCCCCGCCTGCCTTGTTGGAGCGTTAGCCCCATGTTATTCTAAAACGTGCCGCCCCCGTAGCTCAGAGGATAGAGCGCTGGCCTCCGGAGCCAGGTGCGTGAGTTCGAGTCTCACCGGGGGTACCAGAGCTTAATTGAGAAAGGCCCGGCGTAGAACGCCGTCAGCCCCGCCCACAAGAACCTGGCAGAAGTTTGAGAAGTTGTAACATAATTCCACGTATGGTTTCTGTTAGAGGGGTCCAACATGGCTGACACAAAGATTGATGCCCAACGCCTGACCGCCCAAGACCTGCTCAGATTGTACAGCGAGGGCGTTCGGGGTGAATTGATCCGGGGGGCGCTCTGCGAAACGATGCCGACAGGATATGAACACGGCAGGATTGTGATGAATCTGGGCATTCTGTTGGGCAACTTCATAAAGCCCTTGAAGCTTGGCTCCCTGACAGCCTCCGACTCTAGAGTCTGGCTGGAACGCGACCCAGACACCGTTCGGGAGCCGGATATAGCGTACTTTTCCGAGGAGAAGATGCCTACCGGCTCGCGGGTACGGGGCTACATACCGGCGTGTCCCCTGCCCAGTCGCCGGTTCGAAACGGTTCATGCGGGTGACTCGACGAGGACTTTGACGCCGCTGATGTCGGTCGAGGTCCGGGCGACATCCAAGTCGTACATCCGCTGGAGGTTCAGCCAGAACTCCGGGGTCGTTCCCAGAGCCTGTCCGATTTTCAGCGCCGTGTCCGCCGTAATGGACCTGCGGCAGTGGACGATGTCGTTGATGCGTATGGGGGCCGCCCCTATAGCCTTCGCTAGACGGTACTGGCTGATGCCGAGCTCTTCCAGAAACTCCGCCAGATGTTCTCCTGGGTGGATTGGCGCAGCTGTGGTCATTGCTTTACTCCTCAGTGATAATCGGCGACTTCAATCTCCATCGCCCCCTGGTCTGTCCAGATAAAGCACACCCGCCACTGGTCATTGATGCGGATGCTGTGTTGGCCTGTCCGACTGCCGCTCAGGGATTCGAGCCGATGAGAGGGAGGCGCTCTAAGGTCGGCTAACGCTGTTGCCGCAACCACCCGCTGCAACCTCATCCGAGACCGACGTTGGATGTCAGGGAGCAGGCGGCGGACCGTTTGTCCGCTGAAGAGCTGCTCGGCGTCACTGTCCCTGAATCGATTCAACGCTCTTAATACTAACGAGAGTCGTTAATAATGTCAAGAGTGCATATTCGGATAGGGTCGGAATGTTGGACGGGCCGAGTTTATGTATGCTCACTGCACGTCGTAAACAGCGTACACCATTCTCAAGGGTTATCAGGCGACAGCGCAGGCCGCTCACCTGCGCCTTGCAAGGTATAGTAAGATTAAGGGCGCTGGACCTTCCGACGATGAATGTCTAAGGCGGGGCGTGGCGCAGCGGCAGCGCGCCTGGTTTGGGACCAGGAGGTCGGCAGTTCGAACCTGCCCGCCCCGACCAATGTTTCTCTTCTTGATCGGTTAAATAGAGGCGGGGCGCGCCCGTCGTCTCAGAAGCTTGCTGTCCGTGTGGGCGGCCCAAAGACTTGCGGAAGCCGCCCAAAATGATGTCTAATTCCAGCAGCGTTTCACCGCTGAGTCCCACCCCAGCCCAGGTGCGGGGACTGGCCCCGGAACCGGGACAACACACCGAAGAGAAGCTGCTGGAGATGGGGCACTCATGGGAAGACATTACGTCCCTCAAGGGCGAAGGGGCCATTCTCTAAATTTGCCCTTCGCCACTGATAGGACCAGGATGGATGCCATGCGCAACCTTTGGAATGAAGCCGAAACCGCGGATATGGACTCCCTGGACCAGCTTGTCTACCAGAGCCGGCTCATCGGCGCCGACACGTCCCTCGTGGTCTGGGGCGGAGGCAACACCTCTATAAAGGTGACCGAAAAGGACCACCTAGGCCGAGACGCGCCAGCCATGCTCATCAAGGGTTCTGGCTCCGACATGAAATCCATCGAACGCAGGCACTTCCCCGCCCTCCGACTGGACGAGGTCCTGCCCCTATTCGACCGGGATGAGATGTCCGACGAGGAGATGGTGGCCTACCTGGCCAAGTGCATGATGGACCCGGCCGCTCCCAGGCCATCCATCGAAACGCTGCTCCATGCTTTCCTGCCCTACACCAGCGTCGCCCACTCCCACGCGGACGCAGTAGTGGCGCTGACCAACAACTCCAACGCTTCGGCGGCGTTGGAGGAGGTGTACGGAGACTCCTTGGCCGTCGTGGAATACATCCGGCCCGGATTCACGCTCTCCAAGAGAGTTGGGCAGGCCGTAAGAGGCGCACCTTCGATTAAAGGCGTCGTGCTGGTCAACCACGGCCTTTTCACCTGGGGAAGCACAGCCAAAGAAGCCTACGACATTCACATAGACCTGGTGACTCAGGCCGAGGACTACACCCGAAGCAAAGCCGCCGGCAAGCAAGTGTTCGGCGTTCTGAAGCAGAAACCCCTGGACGCTGAAAGACGGCGGGAAGTCGCGGCCGCGGTCGCTCCGACTCTCAGGGGCGTGGTCAGCAGGAACAATAGAGCGGTCCTGAGGTTCGACGACCAACCCGACGTTCTCGAATTCGTGGGATCCCAGCAGGCCAAGGACCTGTCCGGCATCGGCCCGGCCACTCCCGACCACCTGATACAGACCAAGCAGCGCCCCCTGTGGGTGGACGCGCCGGACCCGGAGGACGCGTCTGCCATCCGGCGGGCCATTGGCGCAGGCGTGGAGGAATACGCACAGGAATACTCCCGCTGGTACGAGGAGCACACCGACGGCGGCCATCCCATGCTGGACCCCTACCCCCGGGTCGCTCTGGTCCCCGGCGTCGGCATGTGGAGCATCGGCCGGGACAGCCGCGCCGCTCTCGTCACGGGTGACATTTACCACCACACCATATCGGTGATGGGTTCCGGCCAATCCGTCGGCGATTACACGTCGTTGACCTCCCAAGACGCCTTCGAAGCAGAATACTGGCCCATGGAGCTGTACAAGCTGACCCTCGCCCCGCCGGAAAAGGAGCTGGCCCGCCGAGTGGCCCTGGTGACCGGGGGAGCCCACGGCATAGGCAAGGCAATAGCCCAGCGGCTGGCCGCAGAGGGCGCCCACGTGGTGGTCACCGACCTGGACGGCGAGGGAGCCCAGGCCGTGGCCGAGGAGCTGAACGCAGCCAATGGCGCAGGCAGAGCAATCGGATGCCGGCTTGACGTGACGTCAGAGGCGGAAATGGCCGAGGCTTTCAAGTTGGCCCGGCTTACATACGGCGGACTGGACATCCTGGTGTCCAACGCAGGCATAGCGACCGTGGGAGCTGTGGACGCGCTCTCGCTGGCCGACTGGCAGAGGGCTTTCGACGTCAACACAACGGGCCACTTCCTTGCTGCCAGAGAAGCCGTCACGTTGATGAAGGAGCAGGCTATCGGCGGCAGCCTGGTCTTCATAGGCACAAAGAACGTGCCCTCACCGGGCAAGGACTTCGGGGCCTACAGCGCCTCAAAAGCCGCCGAGGTGCAGCTGGCGCGAGTGCTGGCTGTGGAAAACGGGGACTACGGCATAAGAAGCAACATCGTAAACCCCGACGCCATATTTCAGGGCTCCAACCTCTGGTCGGAGGAGGTCAAACAGCAGCGTTCCCAGTCCTACAACATAGGCCCTGAAGACCTGCAGGACTACTACCGCGAACGCAATCTTCTCAAGGAGTTCATCTACTCTGAAGACGTGGCGGAAGCCGTGCTCTTCCTGGCCGGCGACAGGTCCTCCAAGACCACCGGTGCCATGTTACCCGTAGACGGCGGACTCAAGGACGCCTTCCCTCGATAGCTATGGAGCAGCCGGAGCTTACCTGGGAAGCCTTCATACACCAGGCCGATGCAGCCGGGTTGGACACGGCGGACACGGCCCACATGGAAGAGCTGTTCGCCTATGCCAAGACACAACTGCGGGCAACCCGCAGCTTCCATCAGCTGGACCTGTCAGGCACAGTGCCGGCCGGCGTTTTCTCCCTCCCCAACCCTGAACCCGACCCGGACCACGAATGACATCAGTGGCTTGCCCTGACCCCGAAATCGGATAGATTAGGGTTGCGCGCGCCGTTGACGGGAGGATGCAATTGATGTACAAAACGTTAACCTCATGACGACTTTGCAAGACAGATTTGGCGTTGCATTCGCCCCAGACCCACCGCCTCCCGTCACGGAAACCTCAAGCGGACCCAAGATAACCTGCGCCGACTTCTTCTGCGGGATAGGCGGCTTCCACGTCGCCGCCGGAAACCTGGGCCTCGAGGTCGTGTTCGCCTGTGACATCGACGAGGCGGCGCGTAGAGCTTACGAACACAACTTCGGTCTACGTCCTGTGGGAGACATAGTCGGACTGCAAACCGATTCCGTCCCCCATTACGACCTGTTGTTCGCCGGGTTCCCGTGCCAACCCTTTTCCATCATCGGGCGCCAGCAGGGGTTCGCCGACCCCCGGGGGACGCTTTTCTTCGAGTTGCTCCGGTTCATCGAAGCCCGGCGTCCCCAAGGCATAGTCCTGGAGAACGTCAAGCAACTCTCAACCATTCAAAAAGGGGCCGTGATAGAGCGCATCCTGTGGGACCTCCGAGAGCTCGGCTATTCAGCCGATTACCGAGTCCTCAACGCACTCGATTTCGGACTTCCCCAGAAGCGGGAACGGACCATAATAGTTGCAACGCAAACCCCTTTCGACGAGTTCCCGTGGCCGGAGAAAAGCGTCCCGATAAAGCCCTTGTCGGCGATTCTGGAAGCCAACCCGGACCCAAAGCACTTCGTGTCCGAGACAATCCGCAATAAGCGCCAGAAAGCCCACACGGCGCAAACCTCCCCTGCCATCTGGCATGAGAACAAGGCCGGCAACATATCCAGCCACCTGTGGTCATGCGCTCTAAGGGCTGGCGCATCTTACAACTACCTGCTGGTGGACGGGACCCGTCGCCTGACTCCGCGGGAAATGCTGCGTCTGCAAGGATTCCCCGACACATTCGAGATAGTCTGCAACGATTCTCAAACACGCAAGCAGGCGGGCAACGCCGTACCCGCACCCCTGGTGCAAGCTGTAATCGAACAGGTGGTAAGGGTCAATGAACACGCCACGACTGAGAGGCAGAGCCAACCGTAGAAGTGGGCCTTACCCATTGGGAGAAATTCCCGATGCGGCCATGGTCGAGATAGGCAAGCAGGTTGTACATCGGCTCGCTATTGGGTTGGGAGACATCACCGGAGACGACTTCGGGACAATCTTCGCCAAGGCCATAGGAGGAGTGCACCGCTCCAGGCCCCTAGGCATCGCCGATGTGATTTGGGGCGATTGCGCTTGGTCTGTAAAGACCGTTAAAGCGAACGAACCATTTATTCAACGCAGCATTCGCCTAATTTCTGGCCGTAATTCCCCCGATTACTCGCTGGGCATCTCAGACCCCCACGTTAACCCGTCTGCTACGGGACGGGCCGTGCTGTCCATCTGGAATGCGCGGGTCGATGAAGCTATGGAAGAGTTCGAGGACTTGCGAATTGCGGCGCTGGTCCGAAACATAGCCGCCAGGGAATTCGTGCTGTTCGAGGAAGAAGCCCAAAGGTTCGCACCGGGCGACTACGAGTGGACGTTCAATAAGCACAACAATTTGGAGGGGCGGGACAAGGTGTCCGGCGCCCATAGATTCACATGGCAACCGCACGGAAGCCAATTTACCATCATTCGAGATGTTCCGGGTTCATCAAGACGGTTCAGTGTCGCTCCGAACGTGCCTCTTGTCGATCCAAATGCGATTCTGACCGCCGTGGGATACTCGGACGAGTGGATTCGAATACTCAAATAGAGTTGAGGGACGCAATGACAACAAACAGTCGAATCATATTAGATGGGGTTCTACAGCAGCGTCAGAGTGAAGTCGATCCAGATGCGAAACCCGACTCTTTTTTCGAGTTCTTCACGGCACAGCAGGTTCTTAAGGACTTCGATCTCTCGTATGACGAGATAGAGTCCGGTCTAGTGGGCAACGGGGGCGATGGCGGAATAGACGGGATCTATCTGCTGGTGAATGGCGACTTGGTTCAAGAGGACTCCGATTATGGTTACCGATTATGGTTACCTTAGAAAGGACATTAGCATAGACCTGATAATTCTCCAGTCGAAGACGCACGCGGGGTTCCAAGAAACCCCAGTCGAACGCTTTATTACAGTCAGCACCGATCTTTTCAACCTGTCAAGGGAAAGTTCGCTAAAAGGGGGTTATAACGAACGTCTCGTCGAGGCAATTCAGCGCTTTCACGACCTTTATAATAAACTTGCCCCCTGGTTCCCGACACTGAAGGTGACCTTCTTTTATGCGTCCAAAGGAGCGGACCCAAGCGACAACATCAAGCGCAAGGTTGACATGCTTGTAGATGCTATCGCGCCACGCATCCCAAACTCCAAGGTCGATTTTCAATTCTTGGGTGCCTCCGAGTTGCTCCATCTTGCTGGCCGGCACCCTCACACAACATATAGTCTCCCACTCGCCGAGAACCCAATATCGTCCGAAGACCAAGTCGGGTTTGTTTGTCTGGTCAGACTGCGTGATTTCTTCAAATTCATCACCGACGAAACTGGGGCACTACAGAGGCAGCTGTTTGAAGCGAACGTGCGCGATTATCAAGGTCGTACCCAAGTCAACGATGAAATACAGGCATCACTTCAAAACGAAGCGGCTGAGGATTTCTGGTGGTTGAACAACGGGGTCTCGATTCTAGCAACACAAGCGTCTCTGGGTGGGAAAATTCTAACCATCAAGGACCCACAAATCGTCAATGGCCTACAAACCTCAACGGAGGTATACAACTACTGCAAAAAGCCCGAGGCAGCAGATGACTGGAGGACAATCCTGGTCCGGGTCATGGTCCCCAGGGAAGACGAGAGCCGTGATCGTATCATCAAAGCAACAAATAGTCAGACCGTAGTCCCGCCCTCGTCCCTAAGAGCCACAGACAGGATCCATAGGGATATTGAGGAGTATCTGCAACAAAGAGGCCTGTTTTATGACCGGCGAAAGAACTACTACAAGAACGAAGGGAAACCACGGGACAAGATAGTGGGAATCCCCTACTTGGCGCAGGCTGTCATGGCGATAGTTCTTCGACAGCCTGACCAGGCTCGCGCACGTCCTTCGTCGCTCCTCAAGAGCGATGAGGACTACGGGCGGGTGTTTAACCCATCATATCCGATCGAGTTGTACTACGTGTGTGCTGAGGCAATGCGAAGAGTTGAATTCCACTTGAAGTCACCGAGTCTGAATGTCGCTGCTGAGGACCGTAACAACCTTCGCTTTTATGTCGCTATGCACGCGGTGGCAGGAGTTAGCAATTCACCAATACCAAGCAAGATCGCCAAGTTCGATGTCTCGGGACTAGATGAAACAGCAGTCCAACAAAGTCTGAAATTCATCAAACCGAAATATGTTGATCTTGGCGGGAATGACCAGGCCTCAAAAGGTCCATCTCTTCTGAAAGCCGTTCTTGAAGGCGGACCATCGGTCTAGCGTGAGACTGGCTGCAGAGCGAGAATCCAGCGTTCGTGGACGGGAGTCAGATGGGAGCCAGTCGCCACTGCGGGACGCCTTAGGCGACAGTGTTGCCCGTGACAGGCACGCCATAAGATGCTGCGCTGTGTTGGATCCGTATATCAATGTTCGCCTCCATGAAGTTGGTAAGTCCCGAAACCGAACGCACCGATCCGAAGCGCATGTACTAAGACTCAACACCGCGCTATTTGGACGCAGTCCCCCGGCTATTGCTGCTAAAACGTAACCGGCAGTTGAAAAGTTCGCAGTAGAATACACTTAGGCCCGCCAAGCTGCACAAGACCAAGGACCTTCACGCTAAGGTTCAAGTTGAGGCATGGGTGACTGTGGCAACAGAACGCTCAAGTGAAGCCGTCCAGTACGAGCCGGAGGACCGCTGTCCCCTCTTGTTGTCGATTGGAATAGGGTTTCAAGGCGTCATGATCGCCCTGGCCCCGGTCGTGGTGAACACGGCCATCGTTATCCGGGCCGCCGACCAATCCGAGAGCTACTTGTCGTGGGCGGTCTTCGCGGCGCTGGCAATCTGCGGGGTTACCACTGCTCTGCAGGCCATGCAGTTGGGGCGGTTCGGGACCGGGCATGTGCTCATTATGGGCACATCACCCACCTTCATAGCAGTCTGCATCACGGCGCTGGTGGAGGGTGGGCCTTCCATGATGGCGAGCCTCATAGTCGTTTCCTCGTTGTTTCAGTTCACGGTGTCCGCATGGCTCCCAATGCTCCGCCGGATTATTACGCCGGTCGTCTCAGGCACGGTTGTCATGCTGACAGCAGCCACAGTCATGCAGGTAGCTTTCAGACTGATAAAGGATGTTCCCGACGATACGCCGCCAAGCGCCGCTTTGTATGTCGCTTTGGTGACCTTGGCGGTCACTGGGGCGCTGGCGCTGCGCACTTCAGGCTCTTGGCGGCTATGGTCGCCCGTTATCGGAATCGGGGTGGGCTGCGCATTGGCTGCATTCTTCGGACTGTACGACGTACAGAGACTGGTCGATGCGCCCTGGATTGGCCTTCCGGAGAGCGGGTGGCCTGGACTTGACTTAACACCCAGTGGGCAATTCTGGGCGCTGCTGCCAGTGTTCGTTGTGGTGGCCCTGGTAATTTCTGTCGATGCCATCAGCGGCAGCATGGTCATTCAACAGGTCTCACGGCGCCGGCCCCAGGCAACCGATTTTCGCAAAGTCCAAGGCGCCCTCAACGTCAACGGAGTGGGCAATCTGCTGGCTGGAATTGCCGGGACGACGCCGAACATGGTCTATACGGGGGCTAGCACATCGCTCATCAGCATCACAGGGGTGGCCGCGCGCAACATTGGATTCGTTATCGGGGCCATCCTGGTGGCTCTGGCGTTATTGCCCAAGGCAACGGCCCTCGTGCTCATAATTCCCAATTCCGTGGTGGGCGCCTACTTGATGGTTATCATTAGTCTGTTCTTCGTGGATGGCATCAGGACCATCGTCCAAGACGGCATTGATTATCGGAAGGGCATAGTGGTCGGACTCGCCTTCTGGATTGGCGTGGGAACTCAGTACGGGGCGATCTTACCGGACCTGGAGGTGGGGATATGGGGCGCCCTGCTTGGCAACGGCATGGCGGTTGGAGCCTTCACCGCGATACTGATGACCGCGTTCATTGAACTCACGGGTGCCCGGCGTAGACGTCTGGAGGTCGAGCTGGACGTCGCCGTTCTACCCGCGATTGACGCGTTCCTCAGCGAGATTGCCGGTAAGCTGGGCTGGAACGAGGCTTCCACGGACCGGCTGCGCGCCGCGGGCGAAGAGACGCTGTCGAGTCTGTTACGGCAAGACAGTGACTACGCGGACGATACCGCGCGGCGGTTGATTATCGCCGCACGGCACAACAGCGGGACCCTGGAGATGGAGTTCCTGTCGGTTTTCGATGATGCGAACCTTCAAGACCGGCTGGCAGACCTGAGCAGTCAGGTCCAGGTTCCGGAGGAACACGAGATGTCTTTCCGCCTGTTGCGGCATTACGCCTCGTCCGTGCGCCACCGGAAATATCACGGTCTGGACATAGTCACGGTGCAAGTCGAAGGCACGCGTTAGCCTCGCCGTTCGGATGAATGGCAACAGCGGAGCAGCCAACCGTTCTCGGTCGTCCTACCCCTAAACGCAAGGATGATTCATATATCGTTCCAATGTGGCGCGACGTGCCATAATATGAGAGACGGGCCACAGTCATGAGGAAGGAAAGAGGGGCAATGGCAGCATATGTAATAGCCGATGTTCAAGTAACGGATGAGACGCTCTTCGCTGAATACCGGGACCGTGCGCCAGCGGTCGTTAGGCTCTCGGAGGCAAATACTTGGTGCGCTACGGCTCCCTCGAGGTTATACAGGGCGATTGGGCGCCGAGGCGCCTAGTAGTGATGGAATTTGACAATGTCGAGCAGGTGAGGGAGTGGCAAAGCTCCCCTGAATACGCCGAACTCAAAGAGATTCTCAACAAGTCCTCCAACACCAGTCTGGTGGTCGTCGAAGGCGTGTAACGCTGCCTCACTGCAGCGCGTCGTGGGTCGTGAGCGCCCGGAACTTGGCATGAGGCTCACCGGTTTTGATGTCACAGCCTGCGCACCATGTCCGTGGGTAAGCCGATGTGCGGCGGCGTGATTTTACGGAAGCATCCGTTCCCGCCGCCGCCGCAAAGCCGGGCCGAATCTTGCTAAGGGCAGCGGCGATCCGATCGCGTGGATTTCCCTAAACGCTCCGGTTCGGCGACCCTCTAATGTAACCGCCAACTCAATAATGGATTAGAGTCCACGACTAGCCCTATAATGTAGGCTCCTCGTTGGGACGGTTTGGGTGGATGGCTTAGGTTCTTTTCCGCCGCTCTTCACGAGCGTCAAGGTTTTCCAATGCACGACGCAAATCTTCCAGAGTGATAGGGCCCTGGGATTCTTCGAACAATTCCAATATAACTGTTTGAACTTCTCTGCGGCCCTCTTCAAGGCCCTCTCTGCGCCCCTCTTCAAACCGGCGCCTCTTGAACTGTTCGGCCAACATATCAACCGGCTCTACAACCGCCACGGTAAGTACTGTACTTACTATAATCAACGGGGATAGTTGTTGTCCAACCGGAATGACCATCCCTAGATGCCAGTGTTCCTGATGCTAGCAGCCCGTCCGAGGATTATCTAACGGTGCTTGCAGGTCAGCGACAATGGATCGCGACAACTAATTTTGCCGGTTGCCCCGGCCGGCCCCCAGATAGCTTTGCGAATAGCGCCGTGCTCACTACCTCGGCAAAGTTCCTGATGCGTTGGGCTGGCCCATCGCCCCGTGCTTTCCTGTGCAGATTGACCCCAAAGCGGAACAGTTTGAGCAGGTTGTGGCCGGTGCAGATCAGCGACCATTCGCCGTTCACCTTCTCCAGTCCCCGCAGCAGGAACTGCCGGAATCCCCGACCCTGCTTGATCTGGCCGAATACCGGCTCCACAGTTTGCATCCGCAAAGCGCAGCGCTGCCGACCCCGCTTGGTCTGTAACTTACGTCGCATCCGGTCCCTGGGAGACAGATGGCTGGGTATGCGACCTCGGGGCGCGGGTGGCACAACCCGCCCGTGGCGGGTCTGCTCCGGCGCGACGAACGGGTCCACGCCCAGAGCATAGAACTCGTCGACTGCCTTTGCCGAGTAATAGCCAGCATCGGCGGATACTTCCCTGGGGACTGCACCGACGTTATCGATGGTCTCCTCCATCATCGCCGCAGCCTGTTGCTTATCCGAAGTCTGGTTGGTCGCCCGCGCCGCCACGATCACCTGGTGAGCGC
This sequence comes from Dehalococcoidia bacterium, assembly GCA_965237875.1. Classification (GTDB taxonomy): domain Bacteria; phylum Chloroflexota; class Dehalococcoidia; order Lucifugimonadales; family JAGWBF01; genus DAOUJI01. The sequence continues at coordinate 253,463 of CBDEGP010000001.1, read as the reverse complement.
TGTCCACCACCGCCTGACAGTTGTACGCTTGCAGGAAGTCCTTTCCTCCAGGTGCGGGCATGATGCGCGACTCGGTATCGGTGAAGTTACGCTGGGCCTTGTCGTCGGGCGCCCCCGGGTGATTACCACCTTCGGCCTCGGCCTGTTCGCCAGCCGCCTGCGCCTCGGCTTCCAGCGCCGCCATGGCTTCCCGTATCTTCTCCAACCGACCCTCTCGAAAGGCCAACTCCTGCGGCAACTCATCTCCACGCTTGTCTTTGCCGTACCGCCGGTCTTCCTCATCATCCGCTGCCTGGGCCTGTCGCAACAACTCCGCGACCTCCGCCGCCAACTGCGCTGCCTTCTCCTTCATCCGTTGGTAACTCATCGCCTTATGCTTCGATGCGTTGGCCTTGACCTTCGTGCCGTCCAGCGCCACGTGCCCCAGCTTCACCAGACCCGCCTGCTGGCACAACGCCAGTACCTGTTCGAACAGGCCCGACAGCGCATCCACATGATCCTTGCGAAAGTCGGAGATGGTCCGGAAGTCCGGTGTGTTGTTCGCCGCCAACACCCTGAAGGCGATGTCCTCGTGGAGACGCTGGGCGATGCGGCGTGAGGACGCCACCCCCACGCAGTAGCCGTAGAGCAACACCTTGACCATCATCCGTGGATGATACGGCGGCCCGCCACGCCGTTCCCGCTCGTAGCGAGCGGTGACCTCCGACATGTCCAACTGGTCCACCACGTCGGATATGAAGTAGGCCAGATGGTCGTCAGGCAGCCACTCCTGCAACGCCGCTGGCAACAGCAACTGCTGGTCGGGTTCGTAGGGAAGGTAGGTTTTGCTCATCAACGACTCCCCGCTACTGGACTGGGCCCATCATACCCCCAAACACTCGCCAACCGTGTTTCTCGGACGGGCTGCTAGGGACACCCTCCGATCCAGAAGAGAAATTGGATGACGAATAGACCCAAATACCACGCTTCACGCCCCTTCCCTATATTCAGCCCATCCTCCTTACCGGTGCTGCTGTCTACCCTTCCGGCATTGGGCTTGGCGGACGACGGCGCTGTGTCTCTTTCCTCGTGTCCAAGCCGATAGTATCCCTTAATACCCCGCTTACAGAGTGTTCAGTCCAGGATGGCAGGCCGCTTGACGGTCCCGACGCATGGATTCGAGTCCACGACTAGCCCTATAATATAGGCGCCTCGTCGGAATAGCTTGGCTTGGACGGCTAATGTAAATGCCGGAGCGGTTTTCTCCTGAAGAACGCAGCCGTATCATGTCTTTAGTACGCTCTAAAGACACGGGTCCGGAGATGGCCGTCCGCAGCGCGTTGCACAAACGGGGGTTCCGGTTTCGCGTGGATGTCCGAGCGATGGCAGGACGGCCCGACATAGTCCTGAGAAAATACCGCTCCGTGGTCTTCGTCCACGGCTGCCTTTGGCACGGGCACAAATGCAGCCGTTTCCGGTGGCCCGTTCGGAACTCCGAATACTGGCGCAACAAAATCGAACGCAACGCGGCAAGGGATAATGCAAGGGAGGAAGAACTGCGGCAGTCGGGCTGGGATGTCCATATTGTCTGGGACTGTGATTTGGCCTCGGAGCTGGAGCGTCTGCTTGACTCAATGGAGTCGAAGCGCACGGCTTTAGAAAGCAAGCAGGGTGAGAATTGAAATCCGCCGACCTATGCCTCCTCAGCGCCTCAGAACTCTCCCGTCTGATTAAGGACAGGGAGGTCTCCTGCGTTGAAGTCACGCGCGCCCACCTGGACCGTTGCGAGACCCTGGAACCGGTCCTGAACTCCTTCATCACCTTCATGCCTGAAACGGCATTGGAAGCTGCACGACGGGCCGACGACGAAATGGAGGCCGGACAGTACAGAGGCCCCCTGCACGGCATCCCCATCGGCCTGAAGGACCTCTTCTACGTGAAGGGTGTAAAAAACACCTCCGGAGTGCGGATATACGATGGATTCACGCCCGACTACGACTCCGACGTGGCGGCAAGGTTCCAGGCGGCGGGCGCCGTCCTCCTGGGCAAACTGAATCTCCATCCCCTGGCTTACGGTCCCCAGGGTGAGAACCCCGACTACGGCGACATGCACAACCCGTGGGACACGTCACGCATCGCCGGCGGCTCGAGCGGCGGCTCGGGCTCGGCGACTGCATCGGGCCAATGCGCCTTGGCTATGGGCACGGACACCGGAGGGTCGGTCCGCATACCCAGTTCGTTGTGCGGCCTGGTCGGGCTTAAGCCCACATACGGAAGGTTGTCCCTCCACGGTGTCACGCCCCTCTCATGGTCCCTTGACCACCCCGGACCCATGGCCCGCACCGTGGAGGACTGCGCCCTCGCCATGAACGCCTTGACTGGGCATAACCCCGCACGCCTTACATCGCCCGCCGCCCCGGACTATACGGCCGGTCTGACAGAGGGCATAAGGGGTCTGCGGGTCGGCGTAGTCAAGGAGTTCTTCGAGGAACCGCTAGACCGTCAGGTGGAGTCGGCTGTCCGATCTGCGGTGAAAACGCTGGAAGACCTGGGAGCGGACGTAAGGGAGGTCTCCTGGCCTATCCACCGCCACTCCATGTCCATCTCCACCACCATACTCATGGCCGAGTCGGCGGCTTATCACCGTAAGGTCCTCGCCGCCCACGGACCCGAGCTGCCGCCCGCCGTCAGGCTGCGTCTGGAGGCGGGATTCTTCGTGTCCGCCGCCGACTACGTGGAAGCGCAGCGGGCCCGCACACTGTTCGTCGAGGAGACCCGCCGCGTCTTTCAGGACTTGGACATCCTGGCAGGCCCAACCCTGCCCATAACGGCCCACGAGATAGGGGCTGCAGAGGTGCGCATCGGAGACGTGACCATAGGTTCGACGCCGGCGCTGACCCAATACACGCGGCCATTCAACCTGAACGGCTGCCCGGCTGTGACAGTCCCCTGCGGCTTCTCCGAAGGCGGGCTGCCCATCGGACTGCAGCTGGCCGGCCGCCCATTCGAAGAGGGGACGGCGCTGAGGGCGGCTTACGCATACGAGCACGCTACCGACTGGCACAAACGCCGCCCGCGGTTGTAGGGAAGGTCCTCTACAAGGACTGCCAGCGGAAGCGGTCGCCCTCGATGACGACGCGCCCGAAATGGTCCTCCGGCCAGAAGTGGCAGGCGGCCACAATGTAGCCTTCCGCAGCGAATCGGGTCAGCATCGACTTGCGGCTTTCACGGCTGGTGGGCTTGTCAACGTCGGCGCCCGGACACCAGTTGGGATTGTCCACCTCCACCTTGAGGTGGATCATGTCTCCGACTATGGCGCCCTTCTGTCCCTCGGACTCGATGAGGACGTTGACGTGGCCGGGAGTGTGCCCGGGGGTGGGCGTGGTGCTCAACTGGGAGTTGATGGCAATGCTGCTGTCCACCAACTCCATCACTCCCAGACCCTCAAGGGGCAGGACACAGTCCCTCACCGCCGGGTTCTCCTCCAATATTGCAGGTTGTGTGAAATAGTTCCAGTCGTTCCGCGGGACCAGATACCGGGCGTTGGGGAAAGTAGCCCTGGAACCCGATCCTCCGTCGCCGCTGACGTTCCATCCTATGTGGTCGTGGTGCAGGTGGGTATGGACCACCAGCTCCACGTCCTCCGGGTCCAGGCCTTTAAGTTGCATCTGGTGCAGCAAGTCTCCCCGATATCCTCCCCGGTGATGATGGGGGCCTGGGCCGATCCCTGTATCCACCATAATAATCTTGCCCTGCGTGCGCAGGGCAAAGCATGCATAGTAGAGTTGTATCTTTCCCTCGACCAGGTTGTCGTCCTTGTGAGGCCCCCAATCGCTTAGAGGTATGTCCGGGAAAAAGTCTTCCGGGTCCCGCAAGGGCGGAGTCATGTCGTTCAAAGCGATGACTTCAACTTCCCCGATTCTTACGCTTTCCATGCCTGCCTCCATCACATTCTCTTTGCCCGCTATTTCCAAAAGGGCGGCCTGCCAGGCTGCGGAAAAATCTTTCCGATCGTTGCCCTCAACTCTTCCTGCCGGGGAACGGGAGGAGTGTTTGTATCTGAGGGGCGCCCCGGACTCCCGGCAAATGGGCTTCGCCCCTCTGCACACCCCATATTCCGGCGCCCTAGTATTTGACAAGTGCGTGGAAGTCGTAGCCGTCGATGCGTTGCCGGCCTTCAAGGGCCGTCAACTCGATGACTGTGGCGATGCCGTCCACCTTGCCTCCCGCCGCCTCCACCAGCTGGGCGGCTGCCGCCAGTGTTCCTCCCGTAGCCAACAGATCGTCGACGATAAGGACCCTGTCGCCCTCTTTAATGGCGTCTTTGTGCATCTCGACGACGGCCGCGCCATATTCCAGGGAGTATTCAGCGCGGAAGGAATCGACCGGCAGCTTACCCTCTTTCCTGGCAAGAACCAGGGGCTTGCCGAGCCTGTACGCCAAAGGGGCGCCAAACAAGAACCCCCTGGCCTCTATCGCCACTATAGCGTCGATGCCCGCCCCGCCGTATCTCTCAGACAGACGGTCCACGACGTGCTTCATGGCCGGAGGGCTTAGCAGGAGCGGGGTGATGTCCCGAAACAGTATTCCCTGGGTGGGGAAATCCGGGACGTCCCGGATGTAGTCTTTCAGCTCCATTTACGCCCTCTGCAGCCGGGTTCAGGGAAAACCGCTACTTGATTGGACCTGCGGCGACGGATGAAGTGTAGATTAGCCGGATAGGGGAGTCAAGGCAGGCAGCGCCAGCGGGCCGAACAGGGGCGGTTAGGTGAAATACCCGGCGTTCTTTCCTATGTAGGTGTGCCAGTTGGCTGGGACAGTGTATTCGTGGAAGATGGCTGACACGGGGCATACGGGCTCACAGGCCGCGCAGTCGATGCACTCTTCGGGGTCGATGTAGAACATCGGCTGGGATTCGTCGGTATGAATGCAATCAACGGGGCACACGTTTACGCATGCCGCATCCTTTACGTCAATGCAGGGTTCGGTTATTACGTACGTCATAGCGTGGGCGTCATAGCGTGGCGAATTCTTGGCTCGGTTTGAATGAAAACCTATCGTTATATAAGCTGCGGCAATTCGCACGCTAATTGTCGTTGGACGCTTGCGGCAGCGTCAAGGGATTTCGGCTGATACATAATATCGAATCTTTGAGTCCAAAAATGGACAAGAGTCACTCTGACGGAGCCGGGACACGTCTAACGGCCTAGTGAAAGGGGCAAGCCTTGAGGAGAGCGCCGCCCCACCAGGAGTCTGCGGTTGACGCCTCTTCTCCCGCCGGTCCGTACGATGTCTGGGAAGGCGGTCCGATAGAAGTTCCGTTCGCTGAGGGAGCGAGATTATAGCCCCGGCTTACGGATGAATCTGCGGAAACCGCCCATGCGCCAAAGAATATAGTGAGAAGGACGACCACAATCGCAGAGGCAAGAAAGGGGGCTGGGATGCCCAGCACGCGAAGACTCAAGACCGCCGTCATTTGTCAGACTCCATCAGCGAGGGCCCCATTGGGAGTTTCTGCACAGCATATTGTAAAGCAATCTTTTTTGATATATTCTATTCGCTATCATTGGTAGTGTAAAGGGCAGTGTGCAGCGGACGGAGCTCCACCGGGGCTGTGTCCATCCAACAGGACGATAGACGAAAGAAAGACTGTAAGATCGGGGTCCGATGGAGGTACGCGAGCTAGTAAGCTTTTATCACGTTGCGCGGCTCCACAGCGTGTCGAAGGCGGCTGAGTACCTGGAGATAGGCCAACCGACGGTTACGACACATCTCCAGAAGATCGAACGCGAATACGGTGTGGTGCTCTTCGACCGGATAAAGCGGCCCATTCAGATGACCTCCGAGGGGTTCCGGTTCTACGAGCTGACGAAACCCATAGTGGAGGGAATCGCCGAGGGAATCGAGAACCTGCGGACCCAGATGGACTACCCGGAACACAAGGGGTCCTTCATCATGGGCGCCTACCCCGACATGGTCCTCCACCACCTTCCGCCCATCATCAAGGACTTCAGGCAGAGGTACCCAAACGTCCAAATACGCCTGGTGGCCCGCTCCTACGCCGACCTCATGGAGATGGTGCTTTCGGGAGAGTTGGACATAGCCATCGGAGACATGCCTGAGTCCAAGAACCTGCCCGTGGAATTCAGACGCCTTTTCTCATCGGATTTCGTGGTGGTCACCCCCCTTGGACATGAGTTGCTGGAGATCCCGGACTTGCGCTTGTCGGACATAGGGAAATGGCCGTTGATAACCCTGGGAGCGACTTCCCGCAGCCGCCGGGCGTTGGAGGACGCCTTCAGACGCCAGGGCGTCCAGTACAACGTCACGCTGGAGATGGACATCATGGAGATGGCCAAGAGATACGTGGAGATCGGAATGGGCGTCTCCGTAACCCACGACTTTGCCATTCAGGAAGAAGACCACGAAAGGCTTGGAATACGCTCTCTAACGGGAGTCATGCCTCCCAGCCAGATGGGACTCATAACCCTGAGAGGCAAGTTTCTCAGCAGATCGGTCAAGAACTTCGTGGAGGCCTTGACAGAAGGGGTGGACCACCTGTCCAGCGACCGGCTCAGCGCCCACGCCATTTAACGCCCCCGCGGGCCGCAGGGTCTTTTAGTTGTGAGGAAGCTGGTGCAAAGCGGGAGATACGGAAACTGAGGACCTCGATAGCCCTCAATGAGTATCTGGAGTGGCTTTATGTACGGCAGGTGTGCCGTGTGGAAAGGAGGGTAACCCGTAAGGGAACAACCAGGCAGGAGACCTCTTATGCCATCACCAACTTGAGTCCAACAAAAGCTGATGCTAAGAAGTTGTCGGCTGTGTGGCGGAGTCATTGGGGAATTGAGAACCGGTTGCATTATGTGCGGGATGTGAGCATGGAGGAGGATGCATCTCAGGCACGAACCGGTCCAGCCCAGGACGCGATGGCGGCGTTACGCAATGCGGCGCCGGGCTTGCTGCGTCAAGCTGGAGCCACCAATATCGCCCCAACCCTACGCCACTACCGTTGGAATGTTAATGAAGTCTTGGCCCTCCTTGGCTGGTTCCTCATTGAGAATTAAAAGACCCTGAACATTGGATTGGCTGTAGTTGTAATGGTCCGGTAGCTGGGGTAGAACATGTCCACCAAAGCCGGTCACTTGGTCCCGCGGTTCCCTGTATATCTATATTCGATGTGGAGGCCTGCATGGAAAGCTGTGAGGCTAATTACGATAACAGGTTCACCAGCTCTTTTGGATTTCCCTCCGAGAGGGCAATGACGAAGGTGAAGGACTCATTGACGGAGCCTATCAAAGAGTTTATCGGCGAGTCTCCATTTTTTGTTATGGCAACCAGTGATCGCAGTGGAAACTGTGACGCCTCGCCCAAGGGAGGCAAGCCAGGTTTTGTCAGGGTCCTTGATGACCGCCACCTGCTCGTGCCCGACGTGGCAGGCAACAAACTCTTTCAATCGTATCAGAACATGGATGAAAACCCTCATGTTGGCATTGTCTTCTTCATCCCAGGCCTGAACGACGTGGTGCGTGTCAACGGGCGTGTGATGATGGTCAGCAGAGAGGAGTTGGACCGCCACAGCGTTGAACACACTATGCAGAACCCCGATGGCGACAGGGGTGTCCAGCAAGGCATCGTGGTCGAGATAGAAGAGTCCTATGGCCATTGCCCCCGCGCCCTCAGCTACTCCGATTTCTGGAGCCTGGATGAGATAGAGCGTAGGAAAGGTTCTGCTCACTCAGTACGTATGGCTCCCCGACCTGGCGCGGATACCGGACGCGTTGCAAGGAGAACACCAGCGCCGGCCGAATAACGTACGGGACTTCAGCAACAACCGGCTGCCGCCGGTTGTGCGAACCCTGATGAAAACGTTGCTGGAGGATTGGCCTACGCTGTGCGAAGCTTGTTGAGCTTCGCGGCTAATCTCACCCAGAGGGACCCGGACCATCCGGGTATACCAGCGTTGGAGAGACACAAGAAAGCGCTCCGCGAGTACGTCGGATAAGCCTAAGACAATTACTGGTTTGCAATCCCGTTTTCTGGATTCCGGCTCGGGGGCCGGAATGACTCCGTTCGGCAGGTTGGTTGTGTGAGGTCGCTGTTGGGGGATGGGTTGGATAACTCTTTCTTCACACAAGATTCCTCGCTCCGCTGGGAATGACAGGTGCGGCAGCGTTGAGGGCAACAACTAGAAGACCCTGCATAGGACCGGCCTATAGATGGCTTTGATGAAAAACCCCTAGGCGTCGAGGACTTTTGCATCAAGGGCCGATTCTGATGCAAAAGTCCCGTCGTCGAATACGGGCGTGATTCCCAGGGCGTACATGGCCCGAATCAGGACACAGACATTGTGGCACAGGACCCGCATGAGAACCTCGTTGACCATAGCGGTGTCTGACTTGGCCCTCACCTTCTCGCCGAATTTCGCCTTGATCATGTGGAAGCAGGTCTCGACATTGCTCCGCAGGTGGTAGCGCCGGTTGAAGTCCGCCTGCCGCAGGGTGAAGTGGTGATACATCTGGGTCCACAGTGGGTCGGCCTTGCCGCCCTTGGGCTTCGCAACCGCGCCCGACTTGAACGGGATGTAGGGGGTGCCGCCCACGTCCGCAACGGCGTGAAGATTGCGCCTGCTGGAGTAGGCCATGTCCGCCGAAACGTCACGGATGCGGAAGTGCTCGGCGGTGGCCGCGAGAAAGTCGGGAAGGTACGGCGAGTCCGCCGACATCGAGGCCGTTGCATCGGCCGCCGTGATGATGTTGCTCTGGACCCCGCACATGATGTGCAACTTCACCCACTTGACCGCCTTCTTGGACGCGCCGTACTTGTGGTCGAACCAACGGTTGTAGGCCGTGGACGCGAACCCGCTGGAATCAATGGCGAAATCCACTTCCACGTCCCGAAGGGGCAGGGAGCTGGCTTGAATCAGCTGGCGCAGCACCGGCGTCACATCTTCCCGCTCGAAGTAGCGTATCGGGGTGCTGAAGGACGGTTCCTTGTGCATTCGGCCATTGGCCACGGCGTCCCGAATCCCGGACATGGCCCTGCGGGTGCTCAGAGTCGAGTAGACCTTGAGACCCATGCCGTAGAGCATGTCAGAGAGCAGCAGTCGGGGCCGTCCGTTCGTCTGAGGGGGTTGTGGAACGGTGTCACAGAGAGACCGAAGCAACGTCGCGAATAGGTCCCCCTCGTTTATCTGGGACTCGTTGTACGCGGCCCACGGCTGGGTGATCCTCACGGCCTGGGGCGGTTCCTGTTTCAGCCGCTCACTGCGATTCAAGAGAGCTTCCACGGCGTAGACGTGCTTGCAAGCCAAGTTGCGCTTCTCGAAGTCAGGGCAGGTGCAATAGGGTCCGTGCTCCAGGTTGACCAGGTAGACGCCGTTGCCCGATTGGGAGGGCACCTTGTAGCCGAACCTGTCCGGGCGGATGTGCTCTTGGGACAGGATGGCTATCGCAAGGCCCCGGTTCTGGCGGCCTTGCTCGCCGTCGTCTGAGTCGTGGGGGCCGAGGGCTGTGCTGAGTGGCTGAACGGTCATGGCATTACTCCCTCTTGCTAATCTATAGCTATATTAACATACAGCGTATCTGATTACAAGCGGGGGGGATGCCAGTTTCCGGCTATTCTGCTTGCTCGTGGTCAAGCCTCGCCCGAATTCGCTCCAGTTGCTCAGGGCTGTAGTGGCTTCTCAGCCTGTCGGCTACCCTTTCCACGTTGTCCGAGAGGCTGACCGAGGGCTTGCGAGACGGGAGGCCCACCCCGGCGGCCCGCGCCATAGCCGCCGCCGACGTAAACGACAACTCGCCGGACACTACCCGGGCAAAGAATTCAGGGTTGTCGCGGGCCACAAGGCTCAGTATGTATTCGCTACCGGCACCCCGTTTTGGATTTTCAAGGTTATCATGATAACCTTGAAAATCCTCGCTGCGACGGTCCCCTCCGTGCTGTTGTATCTTCCTTGCGGTGGCCGCGAGGGTCTGTACTTTCATGCGCTTCTGTGCGTCCTTGTCGTTCCCGACTTCCACCTGCTTGAGCATATTTGCTTCAGAGCCATAGGGGTCATCGGGCGGTATCGACTCCCAGATGCGATGCTCCCGCGCTTCTCCTAGTATCGTCATGTAGTGTTCATAGTTTAGGTGGAGACTCTGCCACATATGCTGAAGGGCGCTGACTGTCTGCCACGACCACTGGATGCTGCCCCGCTCCTTAAGGTCGCGCGGACCTTCCATGCTCGCCAAGTCCTGGTCAGTGTACTCCCTAACCATTCTCTCGCTCCTCCTCCAACAGAGCCGCCAACAGGCGTTCCGCCTCCTGCGCTGTGTATTCCTCCGGCTTTTTGTTGTCTATCCCCAGCACCCGTTTGTGCTTGTACATGACCGTCCGGGCCATCGGCCCAAACTCCTTGTCTCCAGGCGTGTACCGTCGTCCCAATCTTTGCGCCGTGACCCGCCGCGCCGCCTTGTTTATCTGATCCTGCACGTCCTTCTGTTCTTGGTTGCCGTCGACCACGACAGTTTCCTCTGGACGGACCTCGGCGCTCAGATGCTCGACTGCCGGGATGCCCAAGGCTTCCCGAAGCCCAGGTATCGCCTTCTCGATGTCGGGGTGCGTCATCAAATCCTGTAACGGAGGGACAGCGCGGATGACCCTCATCACCGTCGGCAGAGACTCCGCAGGCGATTCCTGCCTTTGTGTGTCCGAGTAGTAGTCGGCGGGACGGACGCCGATAAGCTCGTACTCCTCCCCTAGGCGAGGTTGCTCGCCAGCCTGCAATGTCTTGATGTACTCCACGTTGGTGAGACTGGTCTCGCCGTGTTCATCGTCGATAAATTGCTGCCACAGGGCTTGCCCCTTCTGGTCTTGTGGCGTGATGTAGACGGCCGTCATCTGTACATCGTTATCCCCTTCCCCGTACCGCCATGTCCGGGCTATCCGCATCACGCGTTGGACGAAAGGACCGGGTTGTCGAACGACCGAGAGGTCAAGGCAGACCTTCAGACGCGGCACGTCATAGCCAACCCCACCCATCTGTTTGACCACCACCACATTCCCCTGGCCTTTGACAACCCGACCCCCTTCCTCGCTCCCTTGAAACCGTTTCAGAGCAGCAATGCCCTCGCTGGAGTCGTCGGACGTGGCCACCAAGACTTCAAAATCAGATGCAAGACGGCGCAGCACTTCTTTGACCTTCAACGCATGTTCCCGTTCTAGAGGGTCCAGAATGGAGTTGTCGTTGTTGCCGACAAAGATGATCCCTGCCGCGTCCGGGGCTTCGAGTTGCTTCGAACGCAATTGCTCCACGAACACACCGCACAGGTGCTCAATGACAACGTCCTCCCGCAGTAATCGGGCGAACTTCCCGCCCAACTGCCACGGCGATACTTGTGATAGCGCGGTGTCCGGCAGGGCGTCGCCGGTAAGCCGGTCATGGGATTCTAAATCGAAGTCATAGAGTAGACGTGTGAGCTTGCATAGGGACGGTGGGCTATCTTCATCCCAAGCTGCACGTAGGGTGTGCTCGTAATCGGGCACCAATCTCAATATAGTGGTTTCGCCCTCATAGATGTCCACGAGTCGCTCGCCGGAGCTGCCCTGTCGCGCTCTGCCCAGCCTGACGGGTTTTACCGTCTCTTCCTTCCAGGAGAAGCCCTCAATGAGTCTGCGATCCGACCGATAAGGAGTGCCGGTCAGCAGCACCACGACCGCACCGGCATCCCGCAGGGCGCGAGTGGTCTCTCCCCATTCGTTCTGGTCACTGCCGGTATGGGCTTCATCCACGAACACCAAAACAGGCGCATTGGCCCTTCTCTTCTCGTAGGCAACCCACTGCTCAAGAAACGCTCGATGGCGATTGGCCAGCTGGACCGTCATAGAAACAAATGGTGCGTCGCTGTTCCGGCCAGGAGGCCAGGGCTTCACGGGCGGTGTCTTGGCTTCGTATGTTCGGATGCCCTTGCCCAGGACAGGCGGCAACCGATAGCGTTTCACCGACTCGTTCATCTTCAGTTGGTCCACGATTTGGCCCCGAAGGTTCTCAGCAGGTTCCAGTATCAGTGCCCTGCACACTAGGTTCTGGAGCATCAGCATGGCAGCCGACACCCGAATCACATCGGACTTGCCGTAGCCGGGCGGCAGGACAATCGCGATGTTCTTCTGGCTGTTCCGCACACCCATGAATATCGCGTCGATAGCGTTGCGCTGGCCGGACCGGAGTTGTCGGGGGTCTATGGAGTCCCAAAAGTTGTTCATCATCGCCTTTGCTCCCTTAGTCGTATGGCAAGATGGACATAGGGGTTGCATCTCGAATATGTTGGTTCTCTGTACGTCGGCCCAAGGAGTGATATGGTCCGCGTGCCAACCCGTCTCCAACTCGCTGCCACAGAGCATACACTGCCCGTCGGTGCTGTCGTACAGAGCGTTCCTTAGAGCCGGGTCCCGCAAGAACCGTCCCTTCTCAACGTTCATGCCGCAGTGTTCGCACTACGCGTCCGAGACCCCTTCTGATACCGACGTTGCTTGGGGACTCGGCGTTTCTGGAGCACTCTGTCCAGGTGCGCCAATATGGACTTCATGTTGTTGGGAATCCGGTCGCCCGCCTTCCACTTCACGATGGCGTTGACCGTCAATCCCAACTCGTCGGCGATGGCCGCCTGTGTCCACCCCTTAGCCTCTAACGCCTTTATTCTTTGTTGTACTTCATTCATAATGGTACAATACCATACAGGGTATCGGCGGTACAAGGGACTTATGCCGTAGGGAGAGGGGAGAATAAATGATGCGATATTATGAAAATGACTTACCGAAAAGCAATTACCAGGGACCGTTGTCTGAGGTCGCCCTTGGAGAAAATAATCATATTGCCAGGGTTTTCATCGACGAGACCAACGAGTACGGTGTGCGCATCATAGTCAATTGTTCATCCGAGCATGATGCCGACCACCATTGGTATTCCATCCGAGACCACAAAGGCGATGTCTTTGTAGCCGAGTTTGACCACCCTGCCGACATTATACCGGATGGGTGGAAGTTGGTCTGGAAAGACGATGCCGAACTCCCCTCACGCTAGGCTGACTTTTGCATCAGGATTGGGACTTTTGCATCAGCTGGAGGGTTTTTCATCAAAGCCGCCTATAGATTGACAATGGGCGGTTGAAGAACTTACAATGAAAACGTCTTCTATAATGAATCAAAGATGATATTTCATAAAGGAACGGCTTTTTCAGGCAGACTGGCAGGCAGGATCAACCTGCCCACGCGCAATGCGTCCTTTGTTGACAAGGGTAATCCCCTGTAATAGAATTTGCGGAACCAATGGGTTTCGCCATGGGGCGAAGTCTGTTTAACTCACGAGCCAGAGGAAAGGAGGTTGGGCCGGATGTCAAATGAAGATATTGCGTTGATGGCGCATCTTATGAGACGTGCCGGTTTCGGGGCCACGAGGGACCAGCTTGAACAGCTTGTTGAGAAGGGTTACGAGCAGGTCGTAGATGAATTGGTGGACCCCGACGCCTACGGTATACCCAAAGTTGACACCGACACGCTGTACCGGTACTATCCGTCGCTTCACGGTATAGCTCCTCCGCCGGAAGGCCGCTCCCACGTCATGTATCACCTGGTGAACAGCGAGCGCCAGTTGGAAGAGAAGATGGCGCTCTTCTGGCACCACATCTTCGCAACGGGCAACTCCAAGATTGACAACCCGACGGAGTTGGTGCGCCAGTTCCAGATGCTCAGGGAGCGCGGGCTTGGGAACTATCGAGACCTACTGATAGATCTGTCCAAAGACCCGGCCATGATCTTCTGGCTTGACAACAACTACAATCACAAGGACCAGCCCAACGAGAACTGGGGGCGTGAGCTTCTGGAGCTCTTCTCCATGGGCCAAGGGAACTACACTGAGAAGGACGTCTTCGAGTGTTCCCGGGCTTTCACAGGCTGGACCATAGCTGCAAAGCTTCCCAGGTCCCCCAACGGGCGATTCCTGTGGAGCTTCCTGTATGACCCGGAAGACCACGACGATGGAGAGAAGGAGTTCCTGGGCCACAGGGGCAGGTTCAACGGCGAAGACATCATTGACATCATCGTCCGTCAGCCGGCCACGGCCCGCTTCATCGGCAGGCACCTGTACAACTTCTTCGTAGCGGATGAAGTCCAGGTCCCCGCATGGCTGGACGTCCCACCCAGGGACTCGGTGGCCATGAACATAATCGGGGACGCCTTCGTGAACTCAGGGTTCAATATGAGCGAGACTATGCGGGCGCTCCTCAACGCCGACTTCTTCAAAGAGGCGACGTTCCAAAAGGTCAAGAGCCCGGCGGAAGTCGTGGCGGGGGTAACCCGAATGGTGGGTGACTGGGCCTTCCCAAGGCCGGGAATCCTGCCCCTCGGCAACGAGCCCGGATACATGGGCCAGGAAATCCTGGACCCACCCAGCGTCGAGGGATGGCACACCGGAGCAGAGTGGATAGACAGCGGCTCATTGGTGCGGCGAATCAACTTCTCAGCCGACCGCTTGTCCAACATCCAGATGCCCGGAGTGACGTCCATCGTCAACAGGATCAAGGAGCAGGGCGTCCTGTCGCCCGCAGGACTGGTGGACGCGTGTCTGGACCTTCTAGGCCCCGTCCAGGTCGAGGGCGACACTCGGAATGAGCTCATATCCCTCGCAGAGCAGGGTGGCGACCTGCGCTGGGATACAGAGGAAGAGGCTGCAGGAGCTCCCCAACGAATCGGGGATATGTTGGCCCTTATAGCCTCCTCTAGAGAGTACCAATTCGGCTAGGAAACCCGGAGAAGACAACCAAACAAGATAAGGAGGACTACTGTGACCAACAAGAAAGACCCGATCCTGGTCATCCTGCAGCTTACTGGCGGGAATGACTACTTCAACACCCTGATCCCCCACAACGACCCCCTCTATTTCGACAACCGGAAGATGGTTGGGATAAAAGAAGAGGACATGCTCCCGCTGGACGACGAGTATTCCCTCCATCCCAGCATGGCGCCCATGAAAGAGCTTTGGGACATGGGCAAGGTCGCCTTCATTCACGGCGTCGGCTTCCCCAACTCCCCGCGCTCCCACTTCCGCGCCATGGACATCTGGCACACCTGTGAGCCGGACAAGGTAGCCACCGAAGGCTGGCTGGGACACGCCACCCAGCAGATCGACCCTGACAAAGAAAACGTGCTCAGCTCCGTCAACTTCGGGAACGGTCTGCCCCGCGCCCTGGCCAAGCCCGGTGTTTCCGTAGCTTCGGTATCCGACCTCGCCACCTACGGAATTCTCACCGGCCTGGAAGACCAGCAGCGCCAGATAGCCTTGGAGCGGTTCGCGCGCATGTACGCCCCGGCCATCGGCACCGGCTACACGATGGACTACCTGAGCATGACCGGTCTGGACGCGCTCAAAGGCGCTGACATTCTCCGGACAGCCCCGGACGTATACGAGTCCAACGTCGAGTACCACGGCAGTTCCATAGGCCGCAAGATGCGAGACATCGCCCAGGTCCACCTAGCCGACTTCGGCACCCGCATCTTCTACACCCAGCACGGCAGCTTCGACACCCACGCCACCCAGCTCGGCGCCCACGCCCAGCTGTGGACGGATGTCTCCCATGCAGTGCGTGACTTCTACGCTGACCTCCAAGAGCACGACGCCGCCGACAACGTACTGGTGTTCATGTTCTCCGAGTTCGGCAGGCGCGTAAAGGACAACGGCTCCGGCACCGACCACGGCGCCGGCGGACTGGCCGTCGCAATAGGAGACCCGGTCGCAGCCGGATACCACAGCGAGTACCCGTCTCGCAAGCCTGAGGACCTCCAGTTCGGCGACCTGGTGCCCAACGTGGACTTCCGCGGCGTGTACTCCACCATTCTTGAGGACTGGATGAACATCGAGGCCGCCCCCATCGTCGGCGGAAACTTCGAGGCTCCTGCCTTCATAAAGAAGTCCTAAGAATCATCCGCCTACAGGCGGAGCGCAGGCAGCAAGATGATTCGAAACTTCGGGGGAACCGGGGAGGCGCAAGTCCCCCGGTTCCCCCGTCGGCTTTGTGCAGCCGGAGGGAACCGCTCTTGATCCGCCGTTTAGGGCCTTGCGCGGACTTCCGGCCGCCCTGGATGAGCAAGCCGGGATGGCGCCCCAAAGCCGCCCTGTCCCGTGGCTCCACGGTTTCACGGATGCAATACCCAGAAAGGGCTGCGAAATGCTGACACAATACGTCTCCGGCCGCGTGTACGACTACAACCATTGCATAGGCGGAAACTTTCTCTGGGCCTGTGATTTCGCTCTCGGCTCCGGTGGAAGCGTCTATATCGTCCAGAGAGGGTTCGAATTCTTCGGGAACCACGGGTTGTTGAAGACCACTCTTGATGAAGAGCCTCTGTGGGAGAACCGGGGGCCACTGTTCGGAGACGGAAAATGCCGTTTCCCAAGCGCCATTGAACTGGACAAGGACGAGAACATCTACGTCGCCGACGACTACGTGGACCGCATATTCATCTTCGACAAGGATGGAGAGTTCTTGACCTCCTGGGGCAACAGCGATGAAGGCGAGGGGGAAGTTGCCGGACTTTCCGGATTCGGCACGGGCCTGTACCTCAAGAAGCTGAATGGCGGTTCCAAAGGAGACGGCGAGTTGAACGGACCGTCGGGACTCGCCTTTGACGCTGAGGACAACCTACTGGTTGTGGACTCCTACAACCATAGGGTCCAGAAGTTCACCAAGGACGGCAAGTTCCTCTCAAAGTTCGGGTCTTACGGCAGCGGACCGGGTGAACTTAACCATCCCTGGGGCATCTGCCTCGACCAGGCACAGAACATCTACGTGGCCGACTGGAAGAACGACCGGGTGCAGAAGTTCTCACCTGAAGGCAAGCACATAGCCAGCCTCGGCTACGGACCGGGAACAGACCCGGGCCAACTTTCCCGTCCGGCCAACGTGGCTGTGGACGCCGACGGCGATGTTCACGTCGTGGACTGGAAGAACGACCGCATCAACATATACGACGCTGAGGGAGAGTTCGTGATCTCCTTCTCCGGAGACGCCGCCGAACTGTCCAAGACGTCTAAGTCCAGAGTGGACGTCAACCCAGACTACATCAAGGCCAGGAAACGCGCGGACCTGTCCAAGGAGGCCTTCTTCCGAGGGCCGGTGGCGGTAAACCTGGACTCCAACGGCTTCATCTACGTGCTGGAGACCATCGCGCCACGCATCCAGGTATACCAAAAGCACAGGGACTTCGTGGACGCCCAGTTCAACCTGTAGGCCTCCACGCCGCCCCGCATCAACGGCAACAAGACTTTAAGGAGTGTGAGAGAGACGAAATGCTTACCAAACAAATAGCCGGCCGCGTGTATGACTACGACCGCTGCATGGGGGGCAACTGGCAGTGGGCTTCCGACTTTGTCATCGGTCCCAATAGGGAGATATACGTTGCCCAGCGTGGGTTTGAGTTCTTCGCCACTCACGGACTCATAAAGGCCACGCTGGACGAAAAGCCGATATGGGAAAACCGCGGACCTCTTTTCGCCGACGGACAGAGCAAGTTCCCGGCGTCCATAGAGCTGGACGCAGACGAAAACATCTACGTTGCCGACGACTACGCGGACCGGATCTTCATATTCAACAAGGACGGCGAGCTTCAGACCAGCTGGGGCAACGACGACCAGGGCAGCGGCGAGGTGGCGGGCCTGTCCGGATTCGGCGCCGGGCTTTATCTGAAGAAAATACACGGCGGCTCGACGGGCGACGGTGAGCTAAACGGCCCCTCGGGTCTGGCCTTCGACAAAGACGGAAATCTGCTGGTGGTGGACAGCCACAATCACCGGGTGCAGAAGTTCACCAAGGACGGCCAATTCTTGTCCAAGTTCGGCTCCCATGGCTCCGGCCCCGGCGAGTTGGACATGCCCTGGGGCATATGCGTCGACAACAACGGCAACTCCTATGTGGCCGACTGGAAGAACGACCGGGTCCAGAAGTTCTCTCCCGAAGGCGACTTCCTGGCGTCAATCGGATACGGCTCAGGCTCCGGCCCGGGGCAGTTGCAGCGCCCGTCTTCCGTCGCCGTAGACGGCCACGGAGACGTATACGTCGTGGACTGGAAGAACCACCGGCTGAACATGTACGAGTCTGAAGGCGAGTACATCTCAGCCTTCGTGGGCGACGCCGAAAAGTTGTCCAACACCGCCTCGGGGCGCGTCAACGCCAACCCGGACTATCAGAAGGCGCGGAAGCGGGCCGATGTATCCAAGGAGGTCTATTTCCGCGGTCCGGTGGCCGTGAACGTGGACGACGACGGCTTCATCTACGTGTTGGAGACCATAGCGCCGCGCATCCAGGTCTACCAGAAACACAAGGAATGGATAGACGCCCAGTTCAACCTGTAAGCGTCTTCGCATAGGGTCAATGGAAGAGGGCTGGCCGCAGCATGACCAGCCCTCTCTATTTTCCGACTCGATTGCCCGCGTCCGGCTGCCTTAGCCTCCGGCGTCCTGGATGTAATGGTAGGCTGACAGAGCGGCGGTTATTCCGTCGCCTACGGCAGAGCCAAGCTGCCTAAAGGACCCCGAACGGATGTCCCCGGCAGCAAAAACCCCGGGTGCCGACGTGGTCATGGCAATGTCGGTGACTACGCACCCGGACTCGTCCAACTCCAACTTCCCCTGGAGAAAATCGATGTTCGGGCGGAACCCTATGTATATGAAAGCTCCGGCGGTGGGATAATCATAGACTTCTCCCGTTTTCAGGTCCTTCACCAGCGCCGCCTCCACAACCTCGCTGCCCTTAATCTCCTCAACCACGTGGCTCCACAGGAAGTCCATCTTGGGATTTCCAAGGGACCTCTCTTGCAGGATGGGGCTGGCTCGAAGCCGGTCCCTCCGGTGTATCACGGTAACCTTGTTGACCACGGCCGAGAGGTAGTTGCCCTCATCCAAGGCGGCATCGCCGCCGCCAACCACCACGACGTTCTCGCCACGGAAAAAGTTGGCGTCGCACACCGCGCAGTAGGATACGCCCCTGCCGGAGAATTCCTCTTCTCCAGGAATCCCCAGCTTCTTGTGGGAGCCGCCCGCCGTTACGATGACGGTCGTGGCTGTGTAAGCCCCATCGGAGGTGTTGACCGTTTTAACAGGCCGGTCCAGCTTTTCCAGAGACTCGACCTCTTCATAGCGAATCTCGGCCCCGTACCGGCTGGCCTGATCGCACATTTGTTGAGAGAGCTCGGGACCCAGGACCCCGTCCGGAAACCCGGGATAGTTCTCTATGGCGCCGGTAAGCAGAATCTGGCCGCCGCAGCCCAGCTTTTCCAGCATAAGCGTCTTCAAGCTGGCTCTCCCCGCATAAAGCGCGGCGCTTAGCCCGGCTGCTCCGCCGCCAACGATGACCACGTCGTAGTCGACGTTCCCCACGTCAGTCCCGCACTCCGTACGTGGGCAGGACTTCTTCCAAGCTTCTGAAGTAGTCCACCGTCCGAGCCAGACCTTCAGCCAACCCCACCTTGGGCCTCCATCCCAGCTCCTCGGTAATTCGCGTACTGTCAAGGCTTATCTTGTGGACATCCCCTGGTCTAGCGGGGCCATACATGGGCCGCCACTTGTATCTCAAGATGTCTTTGAGCAGCTCGAAGATGCGGTTGATGGAAGTGCCTTCCCCAACGCCCACGTTGTATACGCCCCGTCCGCCTTCTATGGCCAACAAATTCGCTTCCACTGCGTCATCGACGTAGAGAAAGTCCCTTTCCTGCTCCCCGTCGCCGTATATCCGGGGTTGCTTCCCTTCCATCATGGCCTTGACGAAAATAGCCACCACCCCAGCCCCGCCGGAAGGGCTCTGGCGCGGCCCGAACACATTTCCATACCGAAGGATCGCGTAATTGAGCCTATACATCTGGTTATAGAGGACCACGTACTCTTCAGCCACCCTCTTCGACAACCCGAACGGAGTGTCAGGGTTTATCGGGTGGGCTTCATCACAGGGGACATACTGAATGTCCCCATACAGGTTGTTGGCCGGTGAAGCGAAAATGAACTTCTCCACGCCGTATTGCCGGGACAGGTCCAGCAGCCGGACGGAGCCGAGAACGTTGACCTCAGCGTCACCCACCGGGTCCTTCATCGAGTTCACCAGTCCGACCTGCGCAGCATGGTGGCAGACGATATAGGGTTTCTCCCGCTCGAAAACCTCGGTCAGGGCCGGATCGGCAACGCTGGCGTGGTAGAAGACTGCGCCCTTGTTCTGGTTGCGCAGCTTGCCGGAGCTCAGATTATCGACCACCACGACCTTGCGGCCCTCGGAAACCAACCTGTCCACAAGATGGGACCCGATAAACCCGGCTCCGCCGGTCACCAATATAGTACCGGGAATCACTTGTCTACCAGCCCGTCTTCATCTCCCGCAGCCGCTTGACCCTCTCCTGAATGGGAGGGTGCGTGGAGAAGAGGCGGGAGAAACCGCCGCCTCCCAGAGCGTTGACCTGGCCGTGGCCATGACGCCGCGCATCTCCCAGGGGGTTGACTATGAAGAGATGCGCCGCGCCCTCGGACACCTTCATGGGACGCACCTGTGAACCCAACTCCAGCTTCTCCAATGCGGAGGCCAGGGCAATCGGCTGCCCGGAGGTCTTGGCGCCTGTGTTGTCCGCCTGATACTCCCGCGCCCTGGATATAGCCAGACGCACAACAGTGGCCGCCAAGGGCAGCACTATTGCCACGACCAGCAGCCCGATGATCCCCACCATCGGGTGGCCGCCCCGGCCCCCGCCTCGGCCAAAGCCTCCGAAAATCATGGCGAATTGGGCGACCATCGCGATCAGGCTTATAGCCATAGCGATGGTGGCCACCATGCTCATGATCAACGTGTCCCGATTCCCCACGTGGGCCAACTCGTGGGCGATGACGCCGCTCAGCTCGTCCTTGGTCAATATCCGCCGGATCCCCGTCGTGACCGCTATTGCAGCGTTCTTCGGGTTCCGCCCGGTGGCGAATGCGTTGGGTGAATCGCTCTCTATCACGTACACCCTGGGTTTCGGTATGTTGGCCAGGTGCGCCTGCTGATCGACAATGGCATGCAGGTCCGGGTCCGTTTCTCGAGTGACTTCGTGAGCGTGGGCCATCCTGAGCGCCATCTTGTCGCTGAACCAGTAGGAGAAGAAGTTGATGCCCAGGGCTATGACCAGCATGACGATAATGCCTGTGACGCCGCCCCAGAACAGGCCCGCCACCAATAGGATGCCGGTCATAACCAGCATCAGGAAAAAGGTCTTAAACGTATTCATCCCCTGTGTTCCTTCCGAAGAATATTAAGCTGCTTTAATTATAACACCCTTCACTTTACGCAATGGGAGTCTTTGGGAGAAAAGCAACTGTTCAGACTTGGTGAGTTGATGGCGAGGGCGCCCCCATACCTGTCATTCTCAACGGAGCGCAGCGCAGTGAAGAATCTTGAGCTTCTACAATTCCCAGCGACCCCACCAGGCCCTTGGGTACAAGACGCCAACTGAGTTATATCATGGGACGGCTGGGGGATAGAAACTGAGGAAAGGAGGTCGTCGCCGGAGACCATCGTAGGCTACGCAAACAGATCAGGACTCCCACTTAACTTGGCTCTAAACCTGTCCATTTGATGGGGTCCACCTGAAAGATCGGGGGCAGGTCAGGGGGAAAAGGATACAACGCCACAACTGGATCAAGCATTCTCCACGATGTTTGACATGGTTCTAATCATGGTAGCATAACCCAAGACTGTTCAAATAGCGTTGGGTATAACAGCTCGAATTGGTGGGGATCCGCTTTAACCGATACCCCAGAGATTGTTGATGAAATATGGGTGCGTAGCTCTGGAGTAGAAGTCTGCCGTAACTTTACGCCGGAGTTTGAGTGGTATGAACAGGACACTCACAACGACGATTGGATCGTCGGAGTCAATGGTAGTGCGTCTCTAACCACTCTTTGTCTTCCAGAGGCATTAATTACTAATTGGAGCTATCATGATGCCAGTGGCGCCGTCGATCACCACAGGGGAGCGATCGATAGACCGCATCCGAATCGATGGCCCAATTGGTAGATTTCGGGCGCAGAAAAGGTTCGACCGATACTGGAATGTTGCATGAGGCCGATAACCAGCTGACACGCCGAAAGGGGGCTTTATCGTGAATGCGGCCCGAAAGGCAGCAGCCGGAGCTCTGATTCTCGCTCTTGGCGCCGTTGCTTGGACAGGAATCTCGCAACTGGTTGGGAACAGCCCAGTCACTGCGGCTCAGCTCATAGCCTCCACACAGGCGGACAAACAATCATTGTTGGACGGCATACGTGAAGGACGGCCTCTCTACTACAAATATGACGACTTCATAAAGGGCAGGATAGGGCCCGGCGTGTATTATCCCGATAGGGTCATAATAGAGGAATGGCAGAGAGCGGGCCAAGATGGATTGATTGAAACCGTCGTGGCAACAATGCGAAGCCTTGAAGGTGAGCTGCTGGGGTACACGCTCCTTAGCGACGGAGCCTTGGTTTACACTGATGTCGGAACTGGCATAGCGTTCGAGATGAGTGTGGACCACTGGGGTACTTTGGAGAGCTCGGTGAACACAATTTGGAATGCCCTGCTGACGATCCAGGGTCCAGATGTTGAATTCAAGGGGAGGGGGAGCCTTCACCAAAGGGAGAGCCTGATATATGAAGAGTCATACACGTCTCAGGGAGGCCCAGACGAAGGCGCCCATCAGTCAATGTTATGGAGGATGGAACTGGTAGAAGAGGCTCCACTACTTAACAAGTATTCTCTTTACGAGATTGACGACCAGGGAGCAAGAACTCTTGTAGCAGAGCACACTGTGGTTGAATACAGACTGCTCCCACTAGGAAGCGCTATCCCCACCGTACCCTAGGACGGAACTTAGAAATAGGGGAAGATATGGTCGGCCAGCTCCTCCATGAGATTGACTGGTTTGAACAGGAAACTCGCGACGATGCTTGGATCGTTGGCCTCAATGGTAGTGCGTCTCTAACCAGTCAATGTTATCCATTGGGATACATTACACATTGGAGCAATCATGATGCCAGTGGCGCCAATCACCACAGGGGAGCGATCGATAGACCGCATCCAAATCGATGGACCGATTAGTAGATCTCGGGCGCAGAAAGGGTTCGACCGATACTGGAATGTTGCATGAGGCCGATAACCAGCTGACACGCCGAAAGGGGGCTTTATCATGAATGCGGCCCGAAAGGCAGCAGCCGGAGTTCTAATTCTCGCTCTTGGCGCCGTTGCTTGGATAGGAATCTCGCAACTGGTTGGGAACAGCCCAGTCACTGCGGCTCAGCTCATAGCCTCCACACAGGCGGACAAACAATCATTGTTGGACGGCATACGTGAAGGACGGCCTCTCTACTACAAATATGACGACTTCATAAAGGGCAGGATAGGGCCCGGCGTTTATTATCCCGATAGGGTCATAATAGAGGAATGGCAGAGAGCGGGCCAAGATGGATTGATTGAAACCGTCGTGGCAACAATGCGAAGCCTTGAAGGTGAGCTGCTGGGGTACACGCTCCTTAGCGACGGAGCCTTGGTTTACACTGATGTCGGAACTGGCATAGCGTTCGAGATGAGTGTGGACCACTGGGGTACTTTGGAGAGCTCGGTGAACACAATTTGGAATGCCCTGCTGACGATCCAGGGTCCAGATGTTGAATTCAAGGGGAGGGGGAGCCTTCACCAAAGGGAGAGCCTGATATATGAATCGTTACGCACGTCTCAGGGAGGCCCAGACGAAGGCGCCCAGCAGTCAATGGTTTCGAGGATCGAACTGGTAGAAGAGGCTCCACTGCTTAACAAGTTTTCTTTTTACGAGATTGACGACCAAGGAGCAAGAACTCTTGTAGAAGAGCACACTGTGGTTGAATACAGACTGCTCCCACTAGGAAACGCTATCCCCACCGTACCCTAGGGCGGAACTTAGAAATAGGGGAAGATATGGTCGGCCAGCTCCTCCATGAGATTGACTGGTTTGAACAGGAAACTCGCGACGATGCTTGGATCGTTGGACTCAATGGTAGTGCGTCTCTAGAGAGTTATTGTTATCCAGAGGGATACATTACACATTGGAGCAATCATGATGCCAGTGGCGCCAATTGGCACAAGGGAGCGATGGATCTACCGCATCCGAATCGATGGCCCAATTGGTAGATCCCAAGCGCAGAAAGGGTTCGACCGATACTGGAATGTTGCATGAGGCCGATAACCAGCTGACACGCCGAAAGGGGGCTTTATCATGAATGCGGCCCGAATGGCAGCAGCCGGAGTTCTAATTCTCGCTCTTGGCGCCGTTGCTTGGATAGGAATCTCGCAACTGGTTGGGAACAGCCCAGTCACTGCGGCTCAGCTCATAGCCTCCACACAGGCGGACAAACAATCATTGTTGGACGGCATACGTGAAGGACGGCCTCTCTACTACAAATATGACGACTTCCGAAAGGGCAGGTCAGGGCCCAGCGACTATCCCGATAGGGTCGTACAGGAGGAATGGTTGAGAGCAGGGGAAGATGGATCAGTTGAAACGGTCGTGGCAACAATGCGAAGCCTTGAAGGTGAGCTGCTGGGGTACACGCTCGTTAGCGACGGAGCCTTGGTTTACACTGATGTTGGAACTGGTATCACGACCGATATGAAAAGCTTGGACCACTGGGGTAGTTTGGAGAGTTTGGTGGACGCAACTTGGAATGGCCTGCTGACGCTCCAGGGTCCAGATGTTGAATTCAAGGGGAGGGGGAGCCTTCACCAAAGGGAGAGCCTGATATATGAACGGTCACGCACGTCTCAGGGAGGCTCAGACGAAGGGCCCCAGCAGTCACTGGTTTCGAGGACCGAACTGGTAGAAGAGGCTCCACTACTTAACAAGTATTCTCTTTACGAGATTGACGACCAGGGAGCAAGAACTCTTATAGCAGAGAACACTGTGGTTGAATACAGACTGCTCCCACTAGGAAGCGCTATCCCCACCGTACCCTAGGACGGAACTTAGAAATAGGGGAAGATATGGTCGGCCAGCTCCTCCATGATGGCCTCGCGGTCAATGGTGAAAACCTGCTGCGAGCCGTCCCAGCGGGAGTGCCTGTAGCGGGGCATCCGGCTTAGCTCCTGTATCTGTAACCGTCTTCGAACCGGTCCCTGTTGATTCGCCGGTTGAGGTGCAGCCCTTCCAGGACAAACTCCACGGCCGAGGCCGTAAGCTCGGGAGACCTTCCGGCGCCCAGGTCCTTCACGACGGCGGCTAGTCCCGGAACGCTTTTGACCAGGTCGACGTATTGGCCAGAGGGTTTCTCACTGCCGGTTTCCACCTCCAGGCCGTCGTCAAACTGTTGGACCACTTCGTCCAGGTCCTGCATGTTTAGATAGCGGCTGAAGACGTTTAGAGACGCTTTCTTGATGAGTTCGTCTATCGTCTTGCCCTCCCTGCCCTCCTCGAAGGTCTCCATCTCCACCTTGCCGGCGAAGGAGGAAATCATGAAGGGCAGGTCGCTTATCCTGGGGCTGGCTTTCTTCTCACCAAGAACAATGGACCTTCGCACAGAGTTGGAAATCATCGTCTCATAGTTGGCGATGGAGACGCGCACGCTCACCCCGGAGCGCTGGTTGATGTCCGGGCTTCTCCGCGCCAAGAAGGTGATCTCCGCCACTATCTCCCTCATATACGCCGGGACGGCTATGTCTTTTTCGTTGGGGAACCTGGAACGTTCCTGCTCCATGATGGCGATTTCGTCGTCTATGTTCTTGGGGTAATGGGTGCGTATCTGAGCGCCGTACCTGTCCTTCAGCGGAGTGATAATCCTGCCTCGGTTGGTGTAGTCTTCGGGGTTGGCCGTAGCCACGACGAAGACGTCCAGGGGCAAGCGTATGCGGTACCCCTTGATCTGCACGTCCCGTTCTTCCATCAGGTTGAAGAGGCCCACCTGGATCCTCTCCGCAAGGTCCGGCAGCTCGTTGATGGAGAAAATGCCCCTGTTGGTCCGGGGGATAAGACCGTAGTGAATCGCCAGTTCGTCGGAAAGGTAGCGGCCTTCAGCCACCTTGATGGGGTCTATCTCGCCTATGAGGTCGGCGATGGATATGTCGGGAGTGGCGAGCTTTTCCGAGTAGCGGGTGTCCCTGGGCGCCCAGCTTATCTCAACGTCGTCGCCGCCGGCCGCCACTTTATCCTGGCAGGCGCGGCATATGGGAGCGTAGGGATCATCGTTTATCTCGCAGCCTGCTATAACGGGAATCTCATCGTCCAGTAGTTCCACCAGACGCCGGATGAGCCGGGATTTGGCTTGGCCCCGTTCTCCAAGCAGGACGATGTCCTGGCCGGCTATGATGGCGTTCTCAAGCTGCGGAATGACCGTATCCTCGAACCCCACGATCCCCACAAACAGCTCGCGGCCGCGCTTGAGGTTCTTTATCAGGTTCTTGCGAAGCTCCTCGCGGACGGGTGTGGACTTATATCCGCTTTCACGGAGTTGCCCTATGGACCTTGCTTTGACCTTGGAAGGCATTCCACTGCTCCTTACGGGTTGGGATGGACAGCGTCGGGTTGTCCTGGGGGACGTTCAGATGAGATGTTAGGCGTCCGGAGGACATGGCGCCAAGCATGAGCAATATACTATCGGCGAATTTGCCTCTGTCAACGCCTGCAGGGCGCGCGTTCCGCCATGATAGGTCCGCCTCAGTGGGGCATTCCCAGTGGAGACATTCGCATGACCGGGGCGGCGGCCAGCTATGCCTTGGCCGCCTTCGCCTCTTCTATCACTCTCTGGGTGATGTTCTGAGGCACGACTTCGTAGCGGTCGAACTCTACTGTGTATGTGCCGCGACCCTGGGTAATGGACCTGAGGTCAGTGGCGTACCGGAGAAGCTCCGCCTGGGGGACCTCGGCCTCCACCACGGTGTGCCCGTCGCCGGGCGTCATCCCCAGAATCCTCCCCCTCTTCCCGTTCAAGTCGCCGATTACATCTCCGGTCACCGCATCGGGCGCAGTAACCCTGAGAAGCATTACGGGCTCCAGCAGTTGAGGATTGGCGTCCATGACTCCTTTACGCACTGCGAAAGACCCGGCGATTTCAAAGCTGATGCCCGATGAGTCCACATCGTGGAAGCTCCCGTCGTAGAGCACGGCCTTCACGTCCACCACCGGGAATCCAGCCACCACCCCTTCTTGCAAGGTCCTGGTGACTCCCTTCTCCACCGAAGGTATGTACTCGCGAGGTATAGATCCTCCCACCACTTCCTGGGCGAACTGGAAGCCCTCTCCCCGCTCGATGGGTTCCAGGCGAATCAGCACGTGGCCGTACTGTCCATGTCCTCCGGACTGCTTTTTATGTTTGTATTCGGCCTTGGCGACTGAAGTGATGGTCTCCCGATAAGGGACCTTGGGAATTTGAGTTTCCAATTCAGCGCCAAACTTGCGCAGTATCCGGTCTACGGCCGTGTCCAAGTGGACGTCGCCAAGTCCTGAAATCAGGGTCTCTCCGGTGCTGGGCTCCCTGGTGATATGCAGACTGGGGTCTTCCTCCACGATACGGCTCAATGACTG
Source organism: Dehalococcoidia bacterium (assembly GCA_965237875.1). GTDB lineage: Bacteria > Chloroflexota > Dehalococcoidia > Lucifugimonadales > JAGWBF01 > DAOUJI01. The sequence continues at coordinate 225,917 of CBDEGP010000001.1, read as the reverse complement.
GGACATCTTTTCAACGTCGACCTTGGTCTTGGGCGCCACCGCCATCGTGTGATAGCCAACCGGGAACTCTATGGGGTCGAAGGTGACGGCGTTCTCCTTCTGACACAGGGAGTCTCCGGTGACCGTTGAGGTCAGCTTGGATATGGCTCCGATGTCTCCCGCGCTTATCTCCTGGACTTGTTCCTGCGTTTTGCCTCTCAGGAGGAACACTTGCCCGATTCGCTCCGACTGCCCCCTGTCCTGATTCCAGACCTCCGAGTTGCTCTTGAGGGTCCCCTGGTATACGCGGAAGACGGAAAGCTTGCCGACAAAGGGGTCGGCGGTGGTCTTGAACACCAGCGACTCCAGGGGCGCTGAAGCGTCCGGTTCGAGCTCCACGGCATCTCCCGACTTGGAAACGGCGTGGGGGGCGGCGCCTTCGGCGGGAGACGGCAGATATTCAACCAGGCCGTCCATTAACTGGTCGACGGCGATGTCATGGGTGGAGGAGGCGGCGAGAATAGGCGCCAGGACGCCTTCCAGTATCGCCTTCTTGGCGCCCCGCACCAACTCTTCCTCGCTGATGTCCTCCCCTTCGAGGTAGCGGGTGACCAGATCGTCATCGGACTCCGCCACGGCCTCTATCAGCCGTTCCCTGGCGTCCTCGATCTGCCCGGACATCTCTCCGGGTGAGTCCTCCGGCGGCTTTAGAAGATTGATCACGGACGAGAAGCTCTGCTCAGCGCCAACCGGGATCTGGAAGGGAACGCACTTGCGTCCGAAGACGGCCTGAACGTGGTCCACGGTGCGCTGAAAATCGGCGTTCTCCCTGTCCATCTTGTTGACGAGGAACATCCGGGGGATTCCGGACGCTTCGCAGCGGTTCCACGCCCGTTCCGTACCCACTTCAACCCCGGCGTTGGCGGCCACCAAGATGACGGCGCTCTCCACCACCCTGAGAGCAGATACAACTTCTCCCTGGAAATCGTCGTACCCGGGAGTGTCGAGGATGTTCAGCTTATGGTCCTTCCAGTTGCATGGAATCAGGCCGGTCTGTACGCTGCCGACCCGCCGGTTTTCCTCCGGTTCATAGTCAGAAACCGTGTTGCCGTCTTCGACCTTCCCAATCCGGGTGGTCACCTTGGCGTTGTAGAGGACGGCTTCGGCGAGGGATGTCTTACCCGAGCCTGCGTGGCCCACCAGAGCTACGTTGCGGATATTTACGGCTTCAACCATCGACGTTCCTCTCTATGGTGACCACAGGGGTCACGCCGCCAGGATTGTAAGGTCCGATAAGCAACGGAAGGACTTGATTAAGATGCTCTATTTTAGCCAAAACCGCCCACGGAGCGCAATCTGAGCAATGTCCGGACCCTCAAAGCCAAAGCCCCGCCTGTGCTATGCTTGTGCGGCAGTCCGGGTCCCTGCATCTCATCCCTGCCGTCATAACCTTATTCGATGGCTCGCGTAAGAGGAATCCTCATCACGACAGTCCTGGCCTTGCTGCTCGCCTCGACGGCCAGCGGAGAGCCTCGATTTTCTCCCGTTGAGCTTGCCGCTTCCCCCTACCGGTTCGATATCGTAGCTTGGGAGATTGCCAACGCACCGGACAAATGGGTCCATAAAGCGCGGAACCTTCTCCCTTGGACCTCTAACAAAAACCACGGCCAAAAGCGTGACGAGCTTCTGGAGTATTTCAACCTTGCAGCGGATATTCGGGCTCTGGAAGAAGAGTTGGCGCGCCTCCAGGAAGGCCAGGCGCTAGACAGACCGGACTCTGCTTCCCCGGAGAACGTGGATGCACGGCTGACGGCCGTCTCCGGCGAACTCGCCGACCTCAGAGAGGCGAGAGGAAAGCTGAAGGCGGGGTCCGAAGAGTTTTTGGAGTCAGAGCTTGCCTCCATCCTCAAGGACTTTGGCTTGGCCTCATGGTTCGGCGGGTTGGTCCCTCCCGTGGACGTTTCCCTGTCCACTCCCCCGACGCTGCTGGTGGTCTCCCCGAGGGACGAGATAAGCCGCATCCACTCCATCCTGCTCAAGACTGACATGGCTCCTGAGGAGATGAACCGGCTGGAGTCGAAGATATTCTTGGAGCAAGACCTGTCCGCTCTGGTTACGGGCTTGGGCGGGGTCGGCTCCTTTCCAGCCTTCGTCCGAAACTCCTCCCTGCGCTCAGCGGCGGAGCTGGCCGCCCACGAGTGGCTCCACAACTACTGGTTCTTCCGTCCCCTGGGCTGGGCCCCCTGGGCTTGGAGCCCCGAATTGAACACCCTCAACGAAACGGCGGCCACCGTGGCGGGGCGGGAGTTGGGGCGGATGCTATATGAGTCCCTCACCGGAGAAACTACTCCAGAGCCTGCGCCCGTGCCCCCGGAACCGCTCCATCCTCCGACGCCGCCCGATCCCGACCGGTTCGACTTCAACAGGGAAATGAGGACAACCCGGCTCCGGGTTGACGAGTTGCTGGAAAACGGCAGCGTCGAGAAAGCGGAGGACTACATGGAGGAGCGGCGGCTGGAGTTCATGGACAACGGTTACTTCATCCGCAAGCTGAACCAGGCCTACTTCGCCTTCCACGGCACATACGCCACGGGGCCGGCGTCGGTCAGCCCCGTAGGAGACCAGGTGACGGCCCTGCGCAACCGAACAGAGTCTTTGGGGGACTTCATCCGGACCATGTCGGGGTTCGGCAGCTATCAGGAGTTCGTGGAGTTCCTGGAACAGCCCGAACCTCCAGCCGGATGATTTCGGGTCAGACGGGTTGACAGACGCCTTGTTTGCGCCGTTCGTGGTGAGCTAGTCGAACCACTCATTGACAACTTGACATTGACTGGGCAGGCGGCAATTATGTAGATTGCCAGCGATTAGCTGCTTTCGAGTGACGAGATGGTGGACCACCGGCCTAGCCAAATTACCCGCAATGTCCAGCAGTCGAACCGACGGTCTCGGCGGATGATCGCATTCGGTTGGTACGGCGGAAAATTCAGCCACCTGGATTTTCTGCTTCCCAATCTCCCCAACGATGCCCGGCACTTTTGCGACGTATTCGGCGGCTCTGCGGCCGTTCTGATCAACCGAGAGCCGGCGCCGGTGGAGACTTACAACGATCTGGACTCCGAACTGGTCAATTTTTTCGCCACGTTGAGGCATCCCGACATGGGAGAGCAGTTGCTGAAAGAAATCGAACTGACTCCTTTTTCACGCGAAGAGTTGGCGTTGGCCTGTACACGAGAGACCGGCTTGGGACCTATAGAGCGGGCGCGCCGGTTCTATGTCAGGGCGCGGCAAACCCGCACCGGCTTAGCGCAGACATCCTCGCCAGGCAGGTGGGCCCATTGCATATCAACGTCCCGCTCCGGCATGGCCGGGGCAGTATCCCGCTGGCTCGGTTCCATCGAAGGACTGTCTCCAATCATTGACAGGTTGCTGCGAGTTCAAATCGACAACGCTCCGGCGCTGGAGGTCATTCAACGGTATGACACCCCGGACACACTCTTCTACCTTGATCCCCCCTATGTGCACGATGCCCGCGGCGATAAACACGCCTACTACGGAGAGATGTCCGATTTTGACCACACAGAGTTGGCGCGATTGCTCCACGGCATCAAGGGACGAGCTGCCATATCGGGGTACGGGAGCGATTTGTACGATTCACTATATGCCGACTGGCATCGCGTGGACGCTCCTGAAAAGAATTGTCATTCGGTGCGCCAGCCCCGTCGGGAGTCGCTCTGGGTGAACTACGAGCCGATATGCAAGCAGGTTAGGAAAGGCACGGAAAAACAGCGTCACCGAGAGGGAGAACCGAGCCGAACGCAATTCCTAACCCTGGTGGGCGAGGAATTGAACGATCGGGTGACCCAACCCGCCCATAAGCAGGCTTGGCGGACGTTGCTCCAGAATCTATAACGCAGGCTCCGACCGGGCGCCGCAACAGGCTAATCGAAGGACCCCCGGCAAACAGGCGAGCGTCCGGCGCTTACCAGAGAGGGTGGGGCGGCTCCCATTCCGGATGCTCCAACGGGTCCGCGTAGACAAGGTAGCCGCTATACACGGTCACGCTTAGAGGACGGGGGGCTTCGCCATCCGCCACCGGAGAACAGGACATCTCCCCTTTGTAGTAACGGTCACCTGGCAACTCCAGCGTTTCGTTCTTCAGGTGGTACGGGCAGTAGATCTCGTACTCCATATCGCCTCCGACCTCTACTCTTGGGCGGCGTCCTCGGACGCATCCTTTACCCGGACGCGCTTAGGGCCCCTGCCGGTCTCTTCCTCGGGCTCCATGACTTCAATAGCCTTGTCGACGAAGCTCCTCAACGCCAGGAGCAGCTCCTTGTTGGCTGCTTTGATATGCTTGCGGGCAGGCTCGGGCACGAAGCCTATGGCGTCCGGCCTGAACTTCAGGGTGATCCCTTCATCCGGCGAGTAGTTAACCTCAAACGGCCTGTTTGCCATTAGGAACCCCCTGTTGCACCTTTGCTCCGCCCCACGGGCCTAGGAACTTCCTGATCTAAAGACTATCTCCAGATTGTCGCCATCCATGCGGGCTTCGTCAACACCGAGCCCGACAAGCGCTCTGGGCAGGAAGATGTTTCTCCGGTATTGCCCCACCTGTATAGTCACCTCGTCGTTGTTCTCAATCACGTCCAGGTCCTCTTTCGAGGTGAAGGGCAGCTTGAGATTCAAAACACGTTTCCCGCCGCTGTTGGTGATCTGTTGAGTGAACCCCCGGTAGTAGACCTGGGACGGGTCATCTTCACCATAGATGTGAGAGCCCAAAGCCCGCAGCGCGTCGAGACCGACTACTTCATACTCCATCAACGGGGCTTTTAGCACCGGCACCGGATCGAAGGACTCATGGATCATGGTCAGATATTTTTCCTGGGACTCTCTCCAGTTCATCAGGAATCTGCTGTCTGTCCCGTCCGGTATGACCCTGTTGCATACCACCAAGTCCGTGTGGTAGCCGTATAGATTCAGGTAGGTGAACGTGCGCTGTGCCTCCTTCACCACCATCTTCTCCGGGTTTACAACAAGACGGACAGAAGATTGAGTCCCATCCACCATCAGCTGCCGCATCTCTTCCAGCTGGTCGTAGAGGGACTGGACGGTGTTGAACACCTCCACGCCCGGCAGGGGAAGCCCCATGATCCCCTTAGCCAAGGGCCGCACGGCCGCCATGACCCGCCTCTCCAGAGGAAACAGCTTGTTCATGTACCAACGGGCCATATCGGGAAAGCTAAGGAGGCGGAGCGTCTCGCCGGTGGGGGCGCAGTCCACCACCATTACGTCATACTCCTGTCGTTTCTGGTACTGATTAATGTAGAGGAGGGCGGCCAACTCGTCCATCCCTGGAAAAACGGCCAACTCGTCCGCTATGACGTCCTCTGCTCCCTGCCACCTCATGAGGGCGCTCAGCCACTCCTGGACCGCCTTCCAGTGGTTGTTCAGCTCCTGGAGAACGTCCACTTCCTGACCCCAGAGATTTGGGGCCACACCCACCGCATTGCTGCCCAGCCGGATGTCGAAGGAGTCCGAAAGGCTATGGGCCGGGTCGGTGCTCATTACCACCGTCTTGTAGCCCAAGTCGGCGGCCCGTAAAGCGGTGGCGGCAGCCACGCTTGTCTTGCCTACTCCACCCTTGCCTGTATACAGTATGATGCGCACTGATAGATTGCCTTTCGAACACTTGAATTATAGCACAGGGCGCCTTTCAGCAGGCCTCGCCGGTTCTTTGATGGAACCATGCGGCCTATGCTATCATCCGATTAAGCCGCATTACGAACGAATCTTAGGTCGTAGAGTCTTGCCAATGCCCTCCAGCCGCAGGAACCGAATCGACATCAATATTCAGGGGCCGTTCAAAGAGAGCGTGCCCAGAAGCTGGCTCCGAGGAGTGGCCTCCGGGGCCGTCAGAAAGCTGCGGCTTGAGGAAGCGTGCCAGCTGAGCCTTGTAATCACCGACGACGACACTATCCGGCGCCTCAACCGCGATTATAGAGGCGCGGACAGGACCACCGACGTGCTCTCCTTTTCCACGACCCACCAGGGCCACTGGCAGGGTGAAGGACCTCCCGCCGGCTCGATGAGCGGCGAGGAGGCCGCCTTTGTCTATCCAGAGGACGAACCCAAGCCCATCGGAGAGGTGATCATCTCGTACCCCCAGGCGGTGCGTCAGGCTAAAAACGGGAACAGCCGGCAGGAGTTGGCCCTGCTGGTCGTTCACGGCATTCTACATCTTGCCGGCTACGACCACGACGGACCTGACGAAGAAGCTATGATGTGGACCAAGCAAGAGGAGGTCCTGTCAGGACTGGGTCCATGATGCCGGACGGCGCATTCCAAGTCTACTATCGCAAGTGGCGGCCCCAGCGGTTCAGCGAGTTGGTGGGCCAGGAGCACGTGTCTTCCACTCTCAAACAGGCGGTGCATCAGGGCCGCGTGGCCCACTCATACCTCTTCTCCGGGCCCAGGGGGACCGGGAAGACCAGCACGGCGCGCGTGCTTGCCAAGGCTGTAAACTGCCTCTCTCCCGTTGATTCCGACCCGTGCAACAGCTGCTCCAGGTGCCAGGCGGTGAACGAGTCCCGCTACATGGACCTTATCGAGCTGGACGCGGCGAGCAACCGGGGAATCGACGAGATACGGAACATCCGAGACAAGGTGGGTCTGGCGCCTGCGGAGGGTGGATACAAGGTCTACATCATAGATGAAGCCCACATGCTGACGGAACATGCCTCGAACGCCTTTCTAAAAACGCTGGAAGAGCCTCCTCCCCACGCCATTTTCGTGCTCTGCACCACCGAACCCCACAAGATACCCGCCACCATCATTTCCAGGTGCCAACGGTTCGACTTCCGGCGGCTCAACTCCGAGGCCGTGGTCCAGCGACTGAGTGAGATTTGCGCCGACGAGGGTGTCGCCTCCAGCATGGAGACCCTCGCCGCCCTGGCTCGCGTGTCGGGGGGAAGCCTGCGGGACGCGGAAAACCTGCTGGAGCAGCTTGTGGTGTCCTACGGCAACGAGATAGCCGCCGACCAGGTGGCTGAGCTCCTTGGATTGGGTCACGGAGAGTTGGCGCTGGAGCTGACCCGGCATCTGCTGAACTCCGACGCATCGGGGGCGCTGGGGACCATCAGCAGGGCCGCCTGGGAGGGAGTTGACCTGCGCCACCTGCACCGGCAGACCGTGGAACTGCTCAGGGCCGCTCTGATGCTGCGCCACGGCGCCCGCGAGTCGGTGAGCATGGAGCAGGCAACGCTGCGAGAGCTGGACGTGCTTGCCAAGAAGCCCCCGGTGGAGAAGCTGGTCAGGACCCTGAAGCTCATGGGCGAAGTCAACATGAAGTACGACGCCTCCCCCACTCTTCCCCTGGAACTGGCGGCGGTTGAGGCTTGCCTTGACGTTCCGCCTGCAAGAGGGGCCGCCAGGGACGAGGCGCCAGCGCCCTCAACGCCTCAGCGGCCAAGGCCCGAAGCCCCTCAGCCGTCCCCGAGGCGCGTGGAGCGGCCTTCCGGAGTCCCGGCGGCTGTCGGAAGACCAGAGGCAGGCCCTCCCGCTGAAAAGACTCCGGCGTCTGCGCCGGTGCGTCAACCCGCAGCCCAGGCGATTCGCGAGGAACCAAGCAGCCCAAACAACTCCGGCGCCCCGGACGGCGGCGCCCCTCCGGCCGGCTTCCAGGAGCAATGGATGGACTTCGTCAAGACCTTGAGCCGCTCCAAGGGCAAACGTTACAACATCGGCGCCCTGCTTAGGGACTGCCGAGAGCAGCAGATGGACGGGGACTCCCTGGTGCTCACCTTTTCCCACAAGTCCCACCTGGAGCGGATGCAGGAGGAGTTGGACGATCCCATGGGCATGCGAACGGTGAACGAAGCCCTGATGAGGTCCATGGGAACGGCCTACCAGCTAAAGCTAACCCTGCACGGCGACAACGGCGGCGGAAGGGTTCTGCCGTCGAATCGAAGCCCACTCATCAGGGCGGCCCTTAGCATGGGCGCTCGCATAGTGGAGGAAAACGAGCAATGACCAACAGACAGATGCGGCGTCTAGCCCAGCGGCAGCAGGCCAAAACTCGAAGCAAAGGCCAAGGCGGAACGCCCCAGCCCATGGAAATGCTCCAGAAGATGCAGGAAGAGTTGGAGTCGGTCACCGTAGAGGGCAGCGCCGGAGGCGGGGTCGTAAGGGTCACCATGACCGGCAAGCAGACCCTCGACTCGGTAAGCATAGAGCCGGAGGCGCTGGAAGACCTTGAAATGCTCCAGGACCTCATCGTCGCCGCGGTGAACGACGCCATAGGCAGGTCCCAGGAGATGGCTTCCGCCAAGCTAAGCGACTTGACGGGAGGACTGAACATTCCCGGGCTGGAATAGGGCGCTTATGGCTGCAAATTTCGTTCCCCACATCTCATCGAATCTCGCCTCGGGCGTCCGTCGCCGCATAGGCGCCGCGCAAACCGGACTATGAGCTCCGACTACCTGCCCTCCGCCGCACCTTCCCTGGCGAAGCTTGTGACGGAGCTCAACAAGCTCCCGGGCATCGGGCCCAAGAGCGCCCAAAGGTTGGCCTACTTCATCATCCGCCTGCCTGAAGACGAGGCCCGCGCCTTGGCCCAAGCAATCGTGGGAGTCAAGGAGAGGATCACATTCTGCTCCCAATGCCAGAACCTCACCGACGTGGAACCCTGTTCCACGTGCAGCGACCCTAGACGCGACCGGTCCCAGATATGCGTCGTCGAGGAACCCATGGACGTTCTAACCTTGGAGCGCACGGGCCTGTTCAAGGGCCTATACCACGTCCTCCACGGAGTCATCTCCCCCATGAGCGGCGTGGGACCTGAAGAGTTGCGCCTGAAGGAGCTTTCGGCCAGAATCGAGGACGGAACGGTCCACGAAATCATCATAGCCACAAACCCCACCCTGGAGGGGGAGGCGACGGCGATGTACATACGCCGTCATATAGCGCCCGACACGGCCAAGGTGACCCACCTGGCCCGGGGGCTGCCCGTAGGAGGCGACCTGGAGTACGCCGACGAACTTACCCTTAGCCGCGCCTTCCAAGGCAGAAGGGAAATATAAGCGTTGGCCCGGCCCAGGACCTACCGGTGCGAGGGAATCGTCCTCAAGTCCACCCCAGTGGGCGAGGGCGGCCTCATCGCAACCATCTACTCCCGTGAGCACGGCAAGCTCCGAGCTATGGTGCGGGGAGCCAGGAAACCCGGCGGCAAAATGGTGGGCCACATGGAACCTCTATGCCGCGTCGACCTGGCGCTGGCCGTCGGCAAGGGAGGCCTCCTCGACACCGTAACCCAGGCCCAAACCCTGGACGTTTTCCCCGACCTCAAATCGGACCTGGACGGACTGGCCAAGGGAATCTACATGGCCGAATTGGTCGACGGGTATGGCGTGGAGGGAGAGCCCAATCAACAAATATACGCCCATTTCCTGGAAGGTCTTCGGGCGTTGGACTCGCACCCGTCCGGCCAGATGCCCCTTCGCTATTTCGAGCTGCATCTGCTAAAGTCTTCCGGGTTCATGCCGGAGATACACCTTTGCGTCAAATGCCGTAAGGAGCTGGTCCCAGGCCAACACCGCTACAGCCCGGAAGCGGGAGGCGTGTTGTGCAGGGAATGCCATCCGCCGGACGTACGGATAACGGAGCTGTCGCTACGGGCGCTCAAGGCGCTGCGGTTCATGGACGCCTCGTCCCTCGATGCGGCCTTGAAGCTCAACCTGGAGGCCACGTTGGACCGGGAGTTGAGGGAACACTTGGCCGCCGCTTTGAAGTACTGGCTTGACGACGACATACGCTCCAAACGGTTTTTGGAACATCTGGAACGATTAGAAAGGCCGGGAGTCCCCGCCTAGAGGCATCCAGGGAGCCATATATTGCCGCCGCGAACGATTAGAGTAAAAGTGGGAGAGCGATGGTTCAACGTCCAGGTGGAAGACCTGTCCTCGTCTCCCATTGTGGCGCTCGTCGATGGAAAACCCTATCTCGTGGAGCTTGAAGGACGGACCGCCCCCACCATTGCCCCGCCTGCTTCGTCTGCCCCCTTGCCGGCACAACCGGCGCCCGCACAGGCTGCCGGGGCGCCTTCACCAAGCTCCGGCTCGGACAAGACCATTCGATCTCCCATGCCCGGGAAGGTCCTGTCCATTACGGTCCGCCCCGGAGACTCCGTATCCGCCGACCAAGAGGTCTGCGTTGTGGAAGCAATGAAGATGGAGCAGAGCATTAGCGCGGGCGTATCCGGCGTCATCAAGACGATCCACGTCCAACCCATGGAGCAGGTCTCGGTGGACCAGCCGCTAATTGAGCTTGAATAACCCTTCTCAGCCTTTCCCCTTCCAGCGTCCTGTCCCGTTGCGTGAGCTTACGCTTTCTCGCCGTCTGCTGTGCCAGCGTCCAGGACGCAAGCTAAAGCCCCCGACGCAACGTCTTAACAATCCGCCTACATAATGGCTTGAGGAAATCTATGGCGTCCGAACAACGCAAAATCAAGTTCTCCCCGGAGCCCCTGGCAAGGTGGTGCGCAACCCACCGTGCGGCCACGGTCCTGATATGGGTGGCCGTAGTAGTCGTCGGCTTCTACCTGACTGCGACGCTGCTGGCCGACGGCACCACCACGGAATTCGACTTCACCGGCGCCCCGGACTCCAAGAAGGGGGAGAAGCTTCTGGAAGAGCGGCTGCGAGGCCCCCGCGGGTCCAACGAGGTCGTCGTCATACAGTCCACCCAGGGCCTCACGGTGGATAGTCCTGAGTTCCGGCGGTTCACAGAGGACCTGTACGGCGGTCTGGCCGTGGTGAAAGCCAAAAACGACGACTCCCTGCCTATAATCGAAGCAGGAACGTTTCGGAACTACTATCAGAACCCTGCGGCGCTGGGTTTTCTGGTAAACGAGGACAGGACCGTCACCATAATGCCCCTGGCCATGGCCGGCAACTTCGACGACGCCAGCGACAACATCGGCTCGATGCTGGAGGTCGTTAGAGAGGCGAACGCCGACGAAGGCTTCAACGTGTTCGTTGCGGGTCAGGCGTCGGCCAGCGCAGACTTTCGAAAGCTCGCCGGCGAGGGACTCAAGCGAGGGGAGATATTCGGCGCCCCCATAGCCGTATTGATATTGCTGGCGGCGTTGGGAACTCTGGTGGCCGCGCTTCTGCCCGTGGTATTGGCCGCCGTGTCCATTGTCGTGGCCCTTGGGGCGTCGGCCATCATGGGGCAGTTCTTCGACCTGGCCTTCTTGATACAGAACATGGTCACCATGATCGGACTGGCCGTCGGCATAGACTATTCGTTGTTCGTCTTGTCCAGATACCGTGAAGAGCGGCGCAAGGGCCTTGAAAAAGTTGACGCCATCGGGAGAGCGAGCGCAACCGCGACACGCGCCGTAGTCTTCAGCGGATTTACGGTTGTAGTGGCGCTGGCCGGTATGCTGCTGGTGCCCTCCAACGTATTCGTTGCCATTGGAATGGGCATGATCTTTGTCGTGGTTGCGGCCGTCGTGGCCACCATGACCCTGCTTCCGGCCATTCTGAGCGCCCTGGGAGACAACGTGGACCGCCTGGCCATACCCTGGATCGGCAAGCAACAGACCCGGTTCGACGAGACCCGCGAGGGCGGCTTCTGGGACAAGGTCTCCAGAGGCGTCATGGCCCAGCCGCTGCTGAGCCTAGTCTTGGCCGGGGGCTTGCTGATTGCAGCCGCCGTTTCCTTCTTCGACATCAACACCGGAACCTCGGGCATCACCAGCCTGCCCGACGCCATGCAGTCGAAACAGGGGTTCCTGGTCCTAGAATCCGAATTCACGTCCGGTGAACCTACGCCAACTGAAATCGTGATAGACGGCGATATAGACTCACCTGAGATACAGGCCGGAATAGCCGCCTTTACGCACCTCCTGGAACAGGACCCGGCCGTCATCCGGCAGGGGCGGACGGAGGTAAACTCTGAAGGCGACCTGGCCGTCCTGGCCGTTATCCTGGAAGGAGACCCAGCCAGCGACCTGTCCCTGGACGCCGTGGAGCGGATGCGTAGGGACTACGTTCCAACGGCTTTCGGGGACAACGCCGACAGGGTGTTCATCACCGGTCAGACGGCGTTGAACGTGGACTTCTACAACCTGGCCGACAACGCCGCCAAAGTCGTCTTCCCCTTCGTGCTGGGCATCAGCTTTGTGCTGCTTACGGTGGTGTTCAGGTCCATCGTCATCGCCGTAAAAGCGATCATTCTCAACATGATCTCGGTGGGAGCGACCTACGGGCTGCTGGTGCTCATCTTCCAAAAGGGTGTATTTAATGAAGTTTTCGGCTTCCACCAGTCCAACACCATAGAAGCCTGGATACCCATCTTCCTGTTCGCCGTCCTCTTCGGGCTGTCAATGGACTACCACGTCTTCCTGCTAAGCCGCATCCGGGAAAGATACGACGAGACCCAAGACAACGAGGGTTCGGTGGCCTTCGGAATAAGGTCCACGGGCCGTTTGATAACGGCCGCCGCCCTGATAATGGTCGCCGTTTTCTGGGGGTTCGCAGCCGGAGACGTGGTCGGACTCCAGCAGATGGGTTTCGGCCTGGGAATCGCAGTGCTGTTGGACGCCTCCATCGTACGCATGGTGCTGGCGCCGGCGGGGATGAAGCTGCTTGGCCGGTGGAACTGGTACCTGCCGTCATGGCTGAATTGGCTGCCTGACCTTCGGGTGGAACGGGACGAGCAGACCGCCTCCGCCGCCGCAGACTGACGGGAGAACGCGGAGCCAATGCCCCCTCTCTCGCTTTCCCTCCGTCTCTCCGGCGAAGGGGAAGTTGAGGCCATATTCGTGGTAAGCTTGTTCCAACAGCCAAGACGGAGACGCCATGAAATTCGGCATCTACAGCTCTATAGCCAACCCGCCCCGCGGTGAGAACCTTGACCGGTGCGTCGATGAGGTCATAGCCGAGGCGCAGCTTGCCGAGGAGATGGGATTCGAGTCATGCTTCTTCGGAGAGCATCACCAGGACCGGGACGGCTTCCTCCCCTCGCCCCTGATAGTCGCCGCCGCCGTCGCGGCCTCGACCACGCGCCTGAAGGTCGGCACGTCGGTCATTCTGTTGCCTCTTCACCACCCCGTAAGGCTGGCGGAAGACGTGGTGACTCTGGACATCGTGTCCAAGGGCCGGATAGCGTTGGGCGTGGGCCTGGGTTACCAGGAAGCCGACTTTAAGGCATTCGGCATCCCCATGAACGAGAGGGTGGGGCGGTTCGAGGAAAGCGTGGAAATAATCAGAAAGTGCTGGACGGGAGAGCCGTTTTCTCACCACGGCAAGCATTTCCACCTGGACGATGTCCAGGTCCTGCCCAAGCCCTACACGCAGCCGGCGCCCCCGCTGTGGATTGGCGCAAGCAGCAAAGCCGCCGTGGTGCGTGCGGGACGGCTGGCGGACACATACGTCGCAAGCTCCAGCGCCGACATGGAGCTCACCTGTGAGCAGCTGGACGCCTACAAGGAAGCGGCTCTCGCCGCGGGACGGAAGCCCGACTTTGTTCTCATGCGTGACGCCTGGGTCGCTCCAACGCGAGAAGAGGCGGAGGCCGTCTATGGGCCTGAAGTGATGGAAGCCTACAAATACTACTGGAAGGCCCGGAACCCCAACTTCGTCAAGTTCCGGTCTGAGGATGACTTCAACCTGGCGAACGTGGCCAAGGACCGTATCGTCATTGGCGAGCCGGAAGAGTGCATCCAGGACTTCATGCGGTGGAAGGAGGCCACGGGCGCCGACAGCTTCATCATGCGCCTCCGTCATGCCCACTCAGGCGGTCCGCCCCACGAAAAGATCATGGGAGCCCTCAAGCTCTTTGGCGAGCAGGTGCTCCCATACTGCGAATAGAGACCTTTGGGGTGAGGGCGTTCCCCAGCTTCGGGCAAGGCCCTGGATTCCGGCCTCCGCCGGAATGACGGATGTTATGCAAAGGTCTCAAATAGGCTGAGTCCGGCGACCTATTCCCCCAGCTTGTCTCCCACCTTCAAGCCCGCCGATTCCATCCATTCCGGGGACATGACCTTGCGGCCTGCTTCGGGCTGGACCCGGCCAACGAACAACGCGCCTCCGGGGGCGGCAACGGCAAATCCGTTCCCGGTCAATTCCACCACCTCGCCAGGCGCCCCTGCAGCAGCGCCTTCCCGTTTCTGCGCACGGAACAACTGAAGCTCCTTGCCCTGGCAGCTTGTTACGGCGCCGGGCTGGGGATCGCCGCCCCGCACCAGGTTGTATATTTCGTCCAAGGGACGGCTCCAGTCTATGGACACGTCCTCCTTGCGGCACCAGCCTTCGTAGGTGGCCTGGGACTCGTCCTGCACCAGCCTGGGAGCGTTTCCTCCGGCTACCATATCCACAGACTCGACCATTGCTTCCACACCCAGGGGAAAGAGCTTGTCGAAGTAGAGCGAGCCGACGGTGTCGTCGGAGCCGATGTCCACCTCTTTCTGAAGCAACACCGGGCCCGTGTCCAACCCCTTGTCCGGCCAGAATATCGTCAGCCCCGTCCGGGTCTCGCCCTGAATGATGGGCCAGTTGATGGAGCTGGGGCCCCGGTGTTTCGGGAGAAGGGACGGGTGGTACTGGACCGTGCCCTTGGCGGGGTTGAAGAGAATCTCATCGGGAACGATGTCGGTCACGAAGGCCATGACGCACAGATCGACGTTCAGACCGGCGAAGGCGTCTATGGCCTCCTGGTTTCTCATTCTTCGGAACTGGAAGACGGGGATCCCGTGGTTCTCCGCCGCCTGCTTCAACGGGTCGGGCGGCCGCCCTTCACTGTCCGGCGGACAGAAAACGCCCGCCAAAGTCTCTCCCCGCTCCGCCAGAGCGTTTAGAACGCTCTCTCCAAACGGTTGTTGTCCGATGATCGCTATGCGCAGGCCGGTGGACATTGTGCCCTCCTAATGGTGGGATTCGTCCAGGCCTATGCGAGTCTGGCCTTTTGCATACTGGTCCACCACCACGTTGACCACCGCGGGCTTGCCTGAAGCGGCCGCCCTTTCCAGCGCCGGCCTGATCTCGTCGGGCCGGTCCACCATCTCGCCGTAGCCGCCCACCGCTTCCATGATCTTGTCATACCGGCATTCGAACCCAAGATGCTTCTGGGGATTGAACAGCTCGTCGGCGCCGGTCATGCTGCCGTTGTTGCAGATGACCACCAGCACGGGCAGGTTGTTGCGCACCATGGTGTCCACTTCCATGCCGTTCCAGCCAAAGGAGCCGTCGCCGCAGAGGACCACCACCTGCTTGTCGGGCTTGGCCGCCTTGGCCGCAACGCCGTAAGGCAAGCCCACACCCATGGTGCCGTGAGTGCCTGCGTTGATGCGGTGTCCGGGAACGTAGGTGGGGATGGTGTGGCGGGCGAAGGTCAGGGTCTCGTGGCCGTCCACGCAGACGATGGCGTCCCGGTCGATGAAGTCCCGCACCTCGCGGCAAAGCCTGAGGGGGTGTATGGGCACGTCGTCGGAGTCCATGACCGCCGCCGTTTGCTCCATACGCACGGCGTCCCGTTGAGCCAAAGCGCTGGTCCAGGGAGTGTCCTCGTCGGGATTGAACCGGCCTTGGGCCTCGTCGGTGAGCTGCTTGAACACGGCCTTTGCATCGCCCAGGATGCTCAGTTGAGCGGGAGCGTTATGGCCGATTTCCGTCGGGTCCAGGTTTACGACGATGAACTTGGCGTTGGGGTTCCACCGGGGCGGAAGCAGGTTGGAGAGTATCACGTTGGCCCTGGAGCCGACCACCAACACGGTGTCGGCCTCCCTGAAGGCCATAGAGCGAGCCCCTCCATAGAACCGCCTGTGGTCCTCGGGAATGACCCCCCTCCCCTGGGGAGTGGTGAAGAAGGGAATGCCCGTGGCGTCGACGAACTGCTGCATCTCGGAGGCCGCCTGGGACCAGAAAACCCCGCTTCCCGTAACCAGGAGAGGTTTCTCGGCTTTAGACAGAAGGTCTACGGCCTTCTTTACCAGCGCCGGGTCTCCAAAGGGCCTGGCCTCGGTGCGGTAATGGGAGGGTTGATGGGAGGAATGCTCCCAGTCTACGTCTTCCACTGTGGCGTTCACTATGTCGTTGGGCAAGTCCACGTATACGGCCCCGTGGGGAGGCGCAAGAGCATGGCGGAAAGCCGTGCTGACCAGCTGGGGAATCTTCTCGGTGTGGGTGGCCTGATGGGCCCATTTGGTGACAGGCCGCATGATGGCCACCTGGTCCATCTCCTGGAAGACCTCGACGTGCCGGTCTCTCAGGTTGGCGGATGCGCCGAAGTGCACCACCGGGCAGGCGTCGGCCATGGCGTTGGCCGCCGCAGGGACCACGTTGGCTGTCCCAGGGCCATGGGAAGAGAGGACCACTCCGGGTCTGCCGGTGACCCGGCTGTATCCGTGGGCCATCATGCCGGCGGCCGTTTCGTTGCGCACGGAAATGCCCCGAATGCCTAGGTCAAGGCAGTCGGCGACCAACGGCGCCGACAGGATGTAGAAGAAGGTGTCCACGCCCTCTTGTTGGAGCGCCCTGGCGCCCAGGTAGGCTCCCGTTACTTCAGCCATGCTTTCTCCCTTCCGATTTTGGACTGCCCCCTCTCCATTGAGGAGACCTTTGCATAACCTCCGTCATTCCGGCGGAGGCCGGAATCCAGGGCCTTTCCCGAAGCTGGGGACACGCCCTCACCCCATCCCTCTCCTAAAGGGAGAGGGGGGTTATGCAAACGTCCCTTGACGTGTGAGGGTGACTCATCCCCTACAGGATTGCGCCCGCCTCCCTGAACTTCTCCACGTCGTCCCACGTGTAGCCCAGCTCGTCCACCATGATCTGCTCCGTGTGCTGGCCAAGCTCAGGGGCCTCTCTCCAGATGCCCGCAGGGGTTTCGCTGTAGGTGTTGGGATGGCTGCACATCCTGGTGGACCCCAACACCGGGTGGTCAAAGGAGACGATGAAATCGTTGGCGATAACCTGGGGGTCGTCTGCCAGGTCCGACAGATTCTGTACCTTGTCGTAGATGAAATCACCCTTTGCCTTGAAGGCGCGGTCCCACTCGTCGTAGGGCTTGGAGGCGAAACGTTCGTCCAGGACCCGGGCCAACTCGGCTCCGTGCTCCCTGCGGCTTGCCATGCTCACGAATTTCGGATCATCCAGCAGCTCCGTGATGCCCAGGACTTCAGCGAACCCCTGCCAATACCGGTCGGGCTGCATGTGCATAAGCTGTATCCAACGCCCGTCTTGGCACCGGTAGGTGTTGGTGAGGGGATTTACGGGGAACTTCCGGTCGAAGGGCGCTGAGGACATGCCGGAGATCAGGCTCATGTTCAGACTGCTTCCCTGGAGCCACATGTTCGCCGACAGGTGGGACGTTTCCACCATTTGCCCTTTGCCGCTCTTGGAGCGGGACACCAGCGCCGCCAGGACCCCCAGGCAGAGCATGATGCCTGCGACCTGGTCCGAGATTCCTCCGCCGACCCGCACCGGTTCGCTGCCCAACGGAGTCCCCGACATCATCAGGCCGCTGCGGGCCTGGCCCGTGCCGTCAAAGGAGGGACGGCGGGACTCATCCCCCTTGGACCCGTACCCGGAGGCGGACGCGTATATGATCGCAGGGTTGATCTTCCGCAGGGTCTCGTAGTCCATGCTCAGCCGTTCTGCGACGCCTTCCCGGTAGTTCTGAACGAATACGTCGGCGGACTCGACCAGCTTGTAGACCAGGTCTCGTCCCTCCTGGACCTTCATGTTGACGGCAAATCCCCTCTTGTTGCGGTTGTTGGACTCGAAGTAGGCGTTCCGGCCCGCGGACAAGTTGGCCTGGATTGTGGTCGCCTGCAGCAGGTTGCGCCCCGCGTCGCCGTCCAGAGGCTCTATCTTTATCACGTCGGCGCCCATGTCGCCCATCATCTCGGCGGCCACAGGCCCAAGCTGCCACATCGTCCAGTCCAGCGCCCGTATCCCCTGCAGGGGACCTCCATTCGATTGTTCAGCACCGTTTGCAGTCAATGAAGGCTCCTGTTCCGAGGCCCTCTCTCCCTCGACGAAACCTTTACGTAACCCTCTCTCCCCTTGGGAGAGGGCTGGGGTGAGGGCGTTCCCCAGCTTCGGGCGAGGCCCTGGATTCCGGCCTCCGCCGGAATGACGGAGGTTATTGCAAAGGTCTCGCTGGACTACTGAGGGTCGTCGAAGCGCTTGCCCGTGGCCGGGTCCACCTCGAACGGACCGGCAAGCTCCAGCTCCTCGGCCATCTCGCGCACGGCGGGAAGCACTTCCTGGCCCATAAGCCGGAGGCTGCGCATTGCATCGTCGTGGTCCATAGCTCCGTCGCCGTCCCAGAAGAAGACGCTGCCGGGGCGCAGGTACTCCAGGACGTGGCGTATCTTGGGAATCACCGTGTCCGGCGTTCCCGTGACAATCTGGTAGCCCTCGACCTGGGACTCGTAGGACGTGGAGTAGACGCCGCCCCGCGCCGCCGTGGCGACGTTCTGGGTGGGCAGCACACGCTTCTTCGACGTCAGTCCCGGCAGTTGGGCGATGGCGGGGTTCTGGGAGCCCTCGTTGCCGGCCAGGAACGGGTTGCTGGGACCCTGTACGTATTTCCTCCCGGCGGCCTCCGCAAGCTCATCGGTCTCATCCACGTGGACCTTCCACAGGTAGCCGATGTTCTGGGACCCCGACTGGTAGCCAAGCTCTGCGGCCCGGTCGTGGTATTCCTGGAACGCTTTTCCAGTGGCCTCCAGCTGGGTGGAGAGCATTATGTAGGGGATGCGCTTCTCGGCCGCCCACAGCAGGGAGTCCCTGCTGACCACTCCCGGAAGCCAGATGGGCGGATGGGGCTGCTGATAGGGCCGGACCCAGGGATTGACGTATCGGTACTGGTAGTGCTTGCCTTCCCACCTGAAGGGGCCAGGCTCGGACCATGCCTTAACGATGAACTCGTGGGCCTCCTGGAACCGTTCCCAGTTGTCGGGTGGAGACATGTTGTGGGCCACGCTCTCCCGCCCTGTGCCCCGCACCCAGCCGGACACCAGACGGCCCTTGGAGATCATGTCTATCATGGCAAGCTGCTCGACCAGCCACAGCGGGTCGTCCCAAATGGGCAGCACGTTGCCCAGAAGGCATATCTTGGCGCGGCTGGTCACCCTGGCCAGAATGGAGGCTTCCACGTTCATGGCGCCCCCCATGCAGAAGGGAGTGCTGTGGTGCTCATTGAGCATCAGCCCGTCAAAGCCCATCTCCTCAGCGTATATCTTCTCGTCCAGGTACCGGTTGTAGAGGTTGGCCCCTATCACCGCATCATAGGAATCGTTGCTTACGGCCAGGTCTGCAATGGGCCTTCCCGTGGCGCCGAAATAGCCCGACGCCGGGTCCTGGTATGGGCGTTCCGTGAAATATCCGACAAACATTCTCGCCTCCCTGAGCCCGACTGACAGCAAGGGTCTAGATTTAGCTGATTATAGTCATAGGCGCGGCCCTTGTCGAGAAACCGCACAATGCCCCCTATCCCCTGGCGGGACCCTTCGCAAAACCCAGGGCCTTTTCATTTTCTCCATGCCAGCGCCTTTTCCGTTCCCCCTGAGCTTGTCGAAGGGCCGTCCGCTCATGGTTCGACAAGCCCACCACGAACAGACTCCCACAGCGGCTTCCGGGAATGAAAGGGCCCTGTCGCAAAACCTCTTCCCCCTTGAGACCTTTGCGCAACCCCCTCTCCCTTTGTGAGAGGGCTGGGGCGAGGGCGTTCCCCAGCTTCAGGCAAGGCCCAGAGCATTCTGGACCTTTACTATGAGCTCAGGGAATGGACTGTGGAGAAAACCCGCTCCCAATACAGTGGCCGGGCGCTTGATTGGATATTCAGCAATCCGATATTCCGGGCGTCGGACTTTGTCGGCAAGGTTGAGATCGGCAAGCCGACAGCAAATCGTATCCTGCGTGTTCTGAGGGATAATGACTTGCTCAGAGTGCTCAGACAACCCAGTGGTCGTCGTCCCGCGATCCTGGCTTTTGCAAGCTTGCTTAACATCGCGGAAGGGCGGGATGTGTTTTGAGGTTCATATATTCATCGCAACGAGCTTTGTGTGTCGCCAAAGCCTGTTTCGTGATACACAAAGCCGTTAGGCATTCATCGGTGAACCACAAGGGTAAACGAGAACCATAAAGCACTGGGTGACGCCCGCTCTTCCACCGAAAGGGTTGTTCTCTCGTGGGACTCGTTTAGACTCACCCCGCGGGGAGGCCGTCGGGAAGCTCGGCCTTCAAGCCCTCGTCCAGCTCAAGCTCGAAGACCTGCAGGAAGTTGCCCAGGGCCATGTAGTACCCGATGAGCCCGGTGAGCTCCAGGGTGTCCTGGTCGCCGAACTTGTCCCTGACCGCCTGGAACGTGGCGTCGGACACCTTCCGGTCGCGCATAAGCTCCACGACAAAGCGGGACACCATGGCCTCGTCGCCCTGAAGTCCGTCGGGGTGGTTCCCGTCGCGTATGACGTTCACGGTGTCCAGGGAGACTCCGGCCGCCTGGCTCATGTGGACGTGCTGGGTGAACTCGTACTGGGACTTGATTTCCTTGGCGACGGTGAGTATCGCGACTTCACGCAGCTCGTTGGGGATGCCCCCCTCGAACCGCACGTGGGCGCCCAGGGGCCCCACCAGCCCCGACAGCTTGGGAGCGTTGAGAATCAGGGCATGGGGCTTTCCGACGGAGCCGCGCCCCCGGCTGGATGCAATGTCGTCCCAATATTTCTGGTCCTCTGGACTGAGCCGTTCCCGGGTCATCAAGGGTATTCGCGCCATCTCTCCTCCTGTTCTTCAGACAAATTAAGGGCTTCATCCATCACTTACGCACCCGACACTACAGACTCGTCCCTCCCCCACACCCGCTCGATGGCCGCCTGAATCTTCCCTTCCATGCGTTCGATCAGCTCGCGATTGGCGGCGACAAGGGCCTGTTCGGCTTCTATATCGGCAACGATGGCCTGTTGTGTGGCAAGCGGTGGGAGCGGAATTGCGACAGGCTTAAGAATCTGGACATTGATATTCTTCTGAGCAGATTGTGGAGCAATCGTATTAAGGAAATCCTTCTTAGTTCGCATCATGAGTTCTAAAAACCATGCATCTGTTTCTTGGTTTGGAATCAGACCGATGATGCTATCTGGAAAACACGAAGGAAAGTCAAGGACTGCAGTGGAACCAATGTTCGCGGCTATTGTAACCACCACTACCGGCGGTTGAAATAGCCTGCTTATCGCAAGCCCTTCATCATTCAAGGTCTGCGTGTATGGAATTGTTCCACCATTGGCACGAGCTACATCCCCTGTTTGTATGAATGGATACTTTCCACCGTAAAATCGTGATTCATTTCTAGGACGGTGCGAAAATCTGCCACGTGTAATCTGACAGACATCCCCAATCGCCACCACTGGCCACTCTGGATCGACCACGATCTGCGGCCGGTAGTTCTCCACCACGGCCCGCGCCCCGTCAATGACCTTCTGGTAGCCCTCAATCTCCGCCATGATTTCCCGCTGCACCTCCGGTGGCGGGAGGGGGATTCTGATTTTCTCGATATCGCCCTTGTTTATTGATGCGAATGCTGCCCCTACACTGCCGTTTATCTCCGGTTCCAAGCTGTTCAGAAGGTAGAAGGCATAGCTTGTAAGCAACTGGTCCCTTGCCGGTCGAATAGCAGCGAGACCGCGCCCTATACAGATTTGTTGTGTTGCAAGGTTGACAGGCCCAACCGGAGCGCGAACCGACATAAGGATGTCGCCCGGATCGGCAATCCGCTGTGGCGCGACAGTCCATTTTGTTGGTTCGCCGATGTACATTTCGCCAAACTCAGTTTTGCCCTGATAAAAGGGTGTGCCGATTCCAGCATCGTTGTAGGACTCTCCAGGCGGAGATTGTCCGGCGATAACTTCCGCTACTTTTCCTAGACCTACAGCAGGATACCGAGTAATGCGGGTGTCGCGCTCCCGATACCGCTCCACGCTTAGGTTGTACTCTCCATCCCCGGCGACCGTGCTCTTTGAGGCGATTATGGCGACGCCATGTTCGACCATGCGCGTTAATGACCCTGAACTCGATTCGACGGATTCTGCGCTGTAATCCGCTTGGTCTTCCCGAATCATCATGTCCTGCCTGGACGACGTGCCTTTGAGGTACTCGCGGAGAGCACGAGCCGCGGCCGGCAGATCGTTCTTGTCTATCGGCCTCCGTTGGGCTCCTAGGTCGAAACCGTCGTTTTCCACCTTGAAGAATGCGATGCGGTCCGTCTTTTTAGCCAGTGCCTTGTCTAATATGAGGATGGAGGTCTTGACGCCGGAGTAGGGGTTGAAAACGCCCGCAGGCAGGGAAACTACGGCAACCAGATAGTCCTCCACCAGCATCTTACGGAGGCGCTTGTGGGCGTTCTGGCTCTGGAAGATGATTCCCTCGGGCACGATGATGCCAGCGCGGCCGGAGGGTGTCAGGTGCTCAGCCATGTAGTCTACAAACAGGACCTCGCTGCGCTTGGACTGCACGGAAAAGCGGTTGTGGGGTCTGATGCCGCCTTTCGGAGACATGAAGGGCGGGTTTGCCAATATGACGTCGGCGTACTCGTTCCAACGTTCCTCGCTGGTGAGGGTGTCGTATTCGTAGACTTTAGGAACGGAGAAGCGGTGCAGGTACATGTTCACCAGTGAGAGGCGCACCATGTCCGGGGAGATGTCGTACCCCTTGAAGTTGTTGGCCAGCCGGCCCCGTTCGTCGGGAGTCAGCGTGCTCTGGCCGCCGCCGTCGGTGTTGGCCGCCAATATGTGTTTGTAGGCCGATATGAGGAACCCGGCGGTGCCGCAGGCCGGGTCCAGCACGCTTTCGTCCTTCTTAGGGTCTACCACTGCCACAATGAAGTCGATAATGTGTCGTGGCGTGCGAAACTGACCGGCGTCTCCCTGGGCGCCCAAGACCGAAAGCAGGTATTCGAAGGCGTCGCCCAACCGCTCCGAGTGGTCGTAGGTGAACCCGTCTATGACCTTGAGAAACGCTCGCAGAGTCTCCGGGTCTCGGTAGGGCAGGTAAGCATTGTTGAAGATATCCCGGAACAGCGGCGGGATCCCCGGGTTCTCCGGCATCCTGGTGATGGCCTCGGCGTACAGGTTCAGCGTTTCGTACCCGCCAAGGCCCGGATGCATTAGTTTTGGCCACCGGTATCTGGCGAAGTCCCCGGCGAAAAACTTACGGTCCCCGCCCAGTTCTTCGCTCTCGGCGTCCAGGTCGTCCATGAACTTGTAGATGAGGGCGATGGTGATCTGCTCGACCTGGCTCTTGGGGTCCGGCACCTTTCCGACGAGGATGTCGCGGGCTGTGTCTATGCGCCGTTTGGTGTCAGCGTCCAGCATGGTTTCCTCTACGCGATGAACTGGTTCAAAGAGATGTAATCCTTGACGTACTCGGGAACAAGGCTCCGGTATTCCTCGGGGACCGATAGATAGTCTTTCATTGAGAACACGGCATTGGTCGCCAGGCCCGTAAACTGTTTAGTGTCGATAATATCGCGGGTGTGGCCATTGGTTATATAGGCCTTGAAGAAGGTCTTAATGGCTGGGATGGCATCGGAGTCCTCCGGCTTGTGGTCGGAGACGAATTTGGCGAACTCCTCCTCCAGCAACTCGTCCTTGGACTTGAAACCCGGTATGAGGTCGAAGACCTTTTCGAGGATTTCGCGAAGAGTCAGGCGGCGGTCCACGGAAGCGGCCTTCCGCAGCTTGTCCAACGTGTAGTAGTCCTGCGGTTTGTCGAAGACTTCCCGATTTACATAGTCAATGACAAGGTCCCAGTTCCCGGACTCTATGGCTCTCTTGACGGTGTCATTCGCGCGAATTGTGTCCGCGAACCGGTCGAACAACATCCGGTCGATTTTCATTCCCCCATAGCCGATGGTCTCTTCTTTAATGGTCGTGAGGATGTCTTTGCCAAGGTGTTCGTACCCGTACACCAGCTTAGGGGATTGGCCGTCCCCTCCATCCACGCCGTCACCGGGTTGGACTCGAGACAGGATGATAGCTTGGTCGTAGTTGAACTCGGTCTCGAAGTATTCGCAGTTGGCGAAGAAATCAAAGAGTTTGAAGGCTGTCTTCTCAGGATGCGCCACGCTCTCGGCGATGCTAGGATCGAATAGCTGGTCGAGGAAGCTGTGCCTGCGGGTGCCTCTACCCTTGATCTGAACGAAGTCCGTCGGTGAGAAGATTGGCCGGAAAAGGCCGAGGTTCAGGATGTCTGTGCAGTCGTATCCGGTCGTCATCATTCCCACAGTAACGCAGACCCGCGCCCTGCTGGTGCGGTAGGAAGACAGGAGGTTGCCCGATCCCATGAGGTTGTTGTTGGCAAAGTTGATAGTGTACTGCTGAGCATCCGGGACCTGGGATGTAACTTGTATGGCGAAGTCGGACTGGTACTTGCCAGGGAATATGACATCCGCCATTTCGTTGAACGTCTGCGTCAGCCGCGCTGCGTGGTTTTGGCTTACGGCAAAGACGATGGACTTTCCGATTTCACCGCTGACCGGGTCCCGCAACGCGTTCTCCAAGAAAGTCTTACAAAAGACCTGGTTTGTCGCATCGGAGAAGAACCGCTTCTCAAACTCCCGCTGCTTGAAAGCCTCTTCATACTCATCCCCGGTGTCGTCGGTGAAGGAAACGACGAAACCCTGGTCTGCCAGCAACTGTGTGGTTACTTCGGTGCGGGCGTCCACCACGGTGGGATTGATTAGGTAGCCGTCCTTTACGCCGTCAAGCAGCGAGTATCGGAACGTAGGCTGCCCTCTCTCGCATCCGAAGGTGCGGTAGGTGTCCAGAAGCAGCCTCCGCTCAGCCTCACGGGGGTCGTGCACTATGGAACCGGGCTTGTCCGTGCCCCGCAGGTAGTCCCGGGGAGTTGCTGTAAGACCCAGCTTGTAGCCGACGAAGAAGTCGAATACGGCGCGGGCATTGCCACTGATGGAGCGGTGGGCTTCATCGGAGATTACGAGGTCAAAGTCGGTCGGCGAGAAGAGGGACTGGTACTTGTTGTTAAACAACAGGGACTGGACGGTGCTGACGACGATTTCCGCTGACCGCCAATCGTCCCGTTTTTCTTTGTAGATTGCGGTCGTGTAATCCGCCGAGAGTATGGCGGCGAAGACCTTCCTGGCTTGCTCCTCAAGCTCAAGACGGTCCACTAGGAACAGTACGCGGGATGCATTGCCGGAGCGTAGG
This sequence comes from Dehalococcoidia bacterium, assembly GCA_965237875.1. GTDB lineage: Bacteria > Chloroflexota > Dehalococcoidia > Lucifugimonadales > JAGWBF01 > DAOUJI01. Next base: position 200,713 of record CBDEGP010000001.1, on the reverse strand, counting down.
AACAGTTTGATGACGGCGGCGGCGGTTAGGGTCTTGCCGGTGCCCGTGGCCATCTCGAACAGAAAGCGGTCGTTGCCGTTCCTCACCCATTGCTGCAATGCATGGATGGCCCCGAGTTGGTAAGTCCGCAGGAAACGCAGGTTGTTGGCTCGGATGAAGCCGGGCCGCTCAGACTCGTTCCTCCACGCTGCCGCAGAAGCATAGTTGGGATTCTGGGTGAGAACGATGTAATCGTCCACGACCTGTTCGTCGATCAAACGCTGGGGGTTGGGCTTGACCTTGCTGTAACCGGCCACCGATTCCGGCGTGGGGAATGAGGTGATGATATATGGATTGCCCCGCTCCAGGTCCCAGAAATAATGCAGGTTTCCATTGGATAGAATGACGAACCGGCAGTTCTGCGAACGGGCGTACTTCCGGGCCTGCTCCTTTCCAACCAGCGGTTGCTTCTCTTCGGACTTGGCCTCCAACACGATGAACGGGAACCCCTTCGAGTCCAGCAGTAGGAAGTCGATGTAGCCCTTGGAGGTCTTCTCGAAATCGTTGCCTAGCCCGTCGAGGTCGGACGTTTTGACGGCGACATGAGGCTCAAGCCGAACGTTGGCGGGATTTTTCCCTTCCGGGAAGAAGCGCCAACTCGCCTTTTCCAGCAGCCCGTTAATCTTTAGCCGTGCTGTCGCTTCGTTCATAGGCCCATCCCTGAGGAAGACGCCTTACACGCAGGTCATGCCGCCGTCCACGGCCAGTTCGGCGCCGGTGACGTAGGAGGCCTCGTCCGAGCCCATGAACAGCACGGCGTAGGCCACCTCTTCCACCCGGCCCATGCGCGCCATTGGAATTCCCTGGAGGCTGGACGACGTGGGCTCCCGGCTCTGGTCTTTGGCGGTGGTCATGGGAGGCATGGTGCCGGGGTGTATCGAGTTGCAGCGAATGCCCTGGGTGGCGTACCTGGCGGCAATGGCCTTGGTGAGAAGCCGGACCCCTCCCTTGGAGGCGTTGTAGGCGGGATGGCCGTTGACTCCCCGCCCCACCAACCCGGACGTGGAGGATATGTTCACGATGGCGCCGCCGCCGTTGTCTATCATCCTCGGTATGGCCTCCCGGCATCCCAGGAAAGTGCCCTTGGCGTTGACGCCGACGATGCGGTCCCACCCCTCTATGCCCATCGTGTCTTCCTGGGAGGAGCTGGATATGGCTGCATTGTTCACGAGGATGTTCAGCTTGCCCAGCTTGGCCTCCACCTCGTCCAAGGCGCTCTTCCAACTGTCGGGGCTGGTCACGTCCAGGTTAATGGATATGGCTTCTCCCCCGTCACCGTTTATCTCCTCGGCCACAGCTTTGGCGTCGTCAGCCCTGATGTCGGCCACGGCAACCTTGGCGCCCTCCTGGGCGAACAGCTTGGCCTCAGCTTTGCCCTGCCCGTTGCCGCTGCCGGTCACCATGACCACTTTTCCGTCTACTCTGCCCATTCTTCTTCCTCCATTGTTGGACCTTTGTGAAACCTGTTGGACCTTTGTGAAACCTTGTACGCCCCCCTCATCCCCTCGACAGGCTCAGGGCAGGCTCTAACCTTCTCCCGCCAGGGGAGAAGGGACTCACACTCAATTTACGCCTAGATGCAGGTTGCTCCCCCGTCCACCACCAGCTCCGCGCCGGTGATGTAGGACGCTTCATCCGAGCCCAGGAACAGAACGGCGTATGCCACCTCCTCCACCTCGCCCATGCGCCCCATGGGAATGCCCTGCATGGCAGGGGCCGCGTCGTCCCTGCGCTGGTCTTGCGCGGAGGTCATGGGAGGCATGGTGCCCGGGTGGACCGAGTTGCACCGTATGCCCTCGGTGGCGTGTCTGGCGGCCAGGGCTTTGGTCAGGAGACGGACGCCGCCCTTGGAGACGTTGTAGGCCGGGTGGCCTAATAGACCCACGCCGATGATGCCTGAGATGGAGGAGATGTTGACTATGGAGCCGCCGCCGTTTTCTATCATCCTCGGTATGGCCTCGCGGCACCCCAGGAAAGTTCCCTTGGCGTTCACATCCAGGATACGGTCGTACCCATCGATTCCCATGGGGTCGGCCTGGGAAGAGCTGGAAATGCCCGCGTTGTTGACCAGAATGCTCAGCGGGCCCAGCTTGGCCTCCGTCTCGTCCAGCGCAGCCTTCCAACTCTCGGCGCTGGTGACGTCCAGGTTGACCGCAATGGCCTCGCCGCCGGTCTCGTTGATTTCCGCGGCCACCATCTCGGCGTCAGCGGTCCTGATGTCCGCGACCACAACCTTGGCTCCCTCTCTCCCGAACATCTTGGCTTCCGCTTTACCCATTCCGTTTCCGCTGCCGGTCACCAAGGCTACTTTTCCATCCACTCTGCCCATTTCGTTCCTCCTGTTTTCCGTTATCCTTCTGTTCTCCCTGGGGCGGCGCCGTTTCCCGTCGCCCCCGCGTCAATCGGCCCTCGCTGCGGAGCGGAAAGCTACGCAATCCTACCACATAAATAATAGGCGGCTAGACGCAGGTCATCCCACCGTCCACCACCAGCTCGGCGCCGGTGATGTACGAGGCCTCGTCGGAGGCCAGGAAGAGGACTGCATAAGCGATCTCTTCCACCCTTCCGGCGCGGCGCATCGGCACGATGTCGAACACTCCCGTTGACGGGTCCCTGTTGGTGTCAGTCGCCGTCGTCATGGGCGGCATGATCCCTGGATGCACCGAGTTGCACCGTATCCCCTGTGTGGCATAGGCTGCGGCTATCCCCTTGGTCAACAGCCTGACCCCGCCTTTAGAAGTGTTGTAGGCGGGATGCCTGGGCGAAGAACTCCCCACCAGTCCGGACGTGGACGAGATGTTGACGATGGAGCCGCCGCCGGATTCCAGCATCCTGGGTATGGCGTGCTTTATCCCCAGGAACGGCCCGGTGGCGTTGACGGCCATGATCCTGTGCCATCCCTCTGTGCCCATCAGATCAGGTTGAGACGAACCGCTGAGGCCGGCGTTGTTGACCAGCACGTTCAGCTTGCCGAACGCGCCCACGACCGCATCTATCACCTGAATCCAGCTGTCTTCATCCGTTACATTCAGGTGTACGAACACGGCTTCCCCGCCGGACCGGTTAATCTCTTCGGCGACCGCCTTGCCGTCGTCATCCCGGATGTCTCCGATGGCTACTTTGGCGCCCTCCTGGGCGAGGAGCTTTGCCTCGGCCTTCCCCTGCCCGTTGCCGGCGCCCGAAATAAGGGCCGCTTTGCCGTCCACTCGTCCCATTTAACGCTCCTTACGCTTCTGGTGATTCCCTACAATATGTTCGGAGCAGCCCTCAACCCGTCGTTCCGGCGGAGGCCGGAATCCAGAAGGCGCCGCTACTCCTATGAGGTTCCCTGGACTCCGGCTTTCGCCGGAGAGACGGTGTGTGCCCTTATTAAATCGCCGTGCGTCCTCCGTCCACCACCATCTCTGCGCCGGTGATGTATGAGGACTCGTCGGAGGCCAGGAACAACACCGGATAGGCCACCTCTTCCACCTGACCCAGCCTGCGCAGGGGCACAGTCTTGACGCCCTCGGCGTCCTGCTGCGCCCGTATTTCAGGGTTGACGCTGATCATGGCGGGAAGCAGACCCGGATGCACCGAGTTGCAGCGAATGCCGTCCTTGCCATGCCGTGCCGCTATGGCCTTGGTTAGGAGGCGGATGCCCCCTTTGGAGGCGTTGTATCCGGGGTGCCCGGTCCCGCCTGACGACGCCGTGAGACCGGCCGTGGAGGAGATGTTTATGATGGAGCCTCCTCCCGCTTCAATCATCTTGGGGATGGCGTACTTGCAGCCAAGGAACGCTCCCTTGGCGTTCACCTCCATAAGCCTGTCCCAGCCTTCCACGCTCATGCTGTCGGGGTGCCATGAACCGCTCAGCCCGGCGTTGTTGACCAGGACGGTCAGGCTGCCGAAGGCGTCCATTATCCGGTCTACTGCCTGCCGCCAGTCCTCCTCTTTGGTCACGTCCATGGGGATGAAGAGGGCCTCGCCGCCGGAGTCCTTGATCTCCGCTTCGACCCTTTTCCCGTCCTCCTCGCGTATCTCGCCCACGGCGACCTTGGCGCCCTCTCTGGAGAAGAGGTTTGCCTCGGCCCGCCCCATGCCGTTGCCGGCGCCCGTTATCAGAGCAACTTTCCCGTCAAGTCTACCCACTGTTTTCCTCCTAGCCCCTGTCTAACCCGAACCCACGGCGCGCCAGGGTCTTTCGATTGCCTCCGATCGTCCTTCCTTCTTTCCGTTCGCCCTGAGCCTGTCGAAGGGCCACGCTGCCCGAACTGCGATGCTTCGACAAGCTCAGCACGAACGGTTGGGACCGGGCTTGTGATAATCGGAAGACCCTGTATCCCGCCCTCCCCCTAGACGATGGAGAACGGACGGTCCCTTTATTAGACGAGCGGCCGCCTGCCGCCTCCCGTCTCGTCTGAGACTTTCATCACGATCTGATGCACCAGGTTGGCAATGAACATGGGTATCCCGTAGGTCTTGCCGACGGAACACGCCGTTCCCACGTCCTTGACCACGTACCGGGAGATCATCTCGTAGCGCAGGTCCCCATCGAAGGCGCCGCTGGCCCAGAAGTTGGGGATGCGTTCCTCTACGGCGCGGTTCTTACCGCTGCTGATGCTGATGGCCTCCACCAGCTTGGGCACGTCCATGCCTGCTTTCTCGGCAACTTGGCACACCTCGTAGGCGATGGCCATGTTGGCTGCGCCCATCAGGTTGTTGAGGGCTTTGGCCTCGTGGCCTGTGCCCAACGGCCCCATCAGGTAGTGAGCGGTTGCGATGGCGTCCAGGGCATATCTGACCTTGTCGTAGACCGCCTGGTCTCCGCCCATGAACAGGGTCAGAGTCCCGGCTTCAGCCCCCTCCGGCCCTCCGCTGACCCCTGAGTCCATGAATTCAATGCCCTTTTCCGCCAATGCCGCCCCGATGCGTTTGGTGTGTGGAGGATCGCCGCTGGACAGGTCCACCACTATGGTCCCGGGAGCGGCGCCCTCCGCTATGCCGTCCACGCCCAGGCATACGTCCTCTACGATGGGAGAGTTGGGCAGCGAGAGCAGGACAACCGGCGTTCTGGAGGCCGCGTCTTTCGCCGACGATGCGGGTTGGGCGCCCTTTTGGACGTACCGGTCCAGGACTTCGGGGTCCTTGTCGTAGGCCACCATGGGAATCTCGGCCCTGAGCACACTGCTCGCTATGGGTCCTCCGATGTTGCCCAAGCCTATGAAACCAACGTTGTCAGGCATGTGTTCTCCTTTCCGTCAGGGGTGTACGGAGCTCCGCTTAGATGGCGGTGCTTCCGCCGTCCACCGGCAGTTCGACCCCGGTGATGTAAGAGGCTTCGTCCGAGGCCAGAAACAGGACTGCGTAGGCAACCTCTTCGACGCGGCCGGCCCGGGGTATGGGGAAGGTTTCCAGCCTGTTGACGTTGAACTCTCTGGTGTCGGGATTGGCGGTGGTCATGGGCGGCATAGTGCCCGGATGGACCGAGTTGCACCGTATGCCGTCCTTCCCGTGGCGGGCTGCGATGGCCTTGGTGAGCAGCCGCACAGCCGCCTTGGATGAGTTGTACGCCACGTGCTGCATGGGACCGCCGCCGCCCGCCACCAGCGCCGCCACTGACGAGATGTTCACTATGGAGCCGCCTCCGGCCTCGATCATCTTGGGGATGGCGTACTTGGTCCCCAGGAAGACGCCCTTGGCGTTGACGTTCATGATGTTGTCCCAACCCTGGGAGCTCATGGGGTCTCCCTGGGACGAGCCGCTGATGCCTGCGTTGTTCACCAGAACGTTCAGCTTGCCGTAGCGGGCCACTGCCGCGTCTATAGCCGCCTGCCAGCTTTCCTCGCTGGTGACGTCCAGGTGAACAAAAGCGGCGTCTCCGCCGGCCTGCTCTATCTCCGCCTCTACGGCTTGCCCGTCTTCGTCACGGATGTCTCCAACCACCACCTTGGCGCCTTCCTGGGCAAAGATGGCGCATTCCGACTTGCCCATTCCGTTGGCGCCTCCGGAGATGAGGGCCACCTTCCCGTCCAGTCGTCCCATGTTCTCCGCTCCTTCCCCCCATCCTAACCTGCCTCCTCTCCCCAGGGAGAGGGCCGGGGTGAGGGGGAATATCGTTTACACGCAGGTGGTGCCGCCGTCGACGACGAGCTCAGCCCCTGTTACATAAGAGGACTCGTCGCAGGCCAGGAACAGCACCGGATACGCGACCTCTTCCACGGTCCCCATGCGCTTCATGGGAATGTGGTCGAATACGCCCGTGGCCGCGTCTCGGTTCCGGTTCTGGGCCGAGGTCATGGGCGGCAAGGTGCCCGGGTGGATGGAGTTGCATCGTATTCCTTGGGTGGCGTACCTTGCGGCGAGGGCTTTCGTCAGCAGGCGCACTCCCCCCTTGGACGCGTTGTAAGCGGGGTGGCTGTTTCCGGCGCGGATGCTGCCCACCAGCCCGGATATGGATGAGATGTTGACGATGGAGCCGCCGCCGTTTTCAATCATCCTGGGTATGGCCTCGCGGCATCCCAGGAACGTGCCCTTGGCGTTGACGTTCAGAATGTTGTCCCACCCGTCTATCTCCATGGGGCCGGACTGGGAGGAGCTGGATATGCCGGCGTTGTTGACCAGTATGTTCAGCTTGCCCAGCTTGGCCTCAACTTCATCCAGCGCCGCGGCCCAGCTTTCGGGGCTCGTTACGTCCAGGGCGACAGCAATGGCCTCGCCGCCGTCGCTGTTGATCTCATCGGCCGCAGCTTTGGCGTCATCGGCCCGGATGTCGGCCACCGCCACCTTTGCTCCTTCTTTGGCGAGCAGCTTTGCCTCGGCCCTTCCCTGGCCGTTGCCGCTGCCCGTCACCATTGCCACTTTTCCGTCAACTCTGCCCATTTCTCGTTCCTCCTATTAGGGGTTATTAGGGCGACCTTACTCGGCAGTCGTTCCGCCGTCTATGACCAACTCCGATCCCGTCATGTAGGAAGACTCGTCGGAGGCCAGGAACACCACCCCGTAGGCGATGTCTTCCGGCTCTGCTAAGCGTCCCAGCGGGACCCGGCTCAACCTGCGGGCAAGGGCCTCGGGATTGGAGGTGGTCTCTTCCAGAAACGGAGTGTTCACCGGCCCGGGATGCACGGAGTTGCACCGTATGCCGTCTTTGGAGTGTTGGATGGCCGTCGCCTTGGTGAAAAGGCGCACGGCTCCCTTGCTGGCCGTATAAGCAGCGGTGCGCCCTATGCCGACGATGCCGGCCGTGGAGGAGATGTTGATTATAGAACCGCCGCCTGCTCCGCGCATGGACGGAATGGCCGTCCTGGTCCCCAGGAACACTCCCTTCACGTTGACGGCCATAATCAGGTCCCAGTCCTCCTCGCTGGTGTCCTCGATGCCCACGGTCCCCAGAGTGATGCCGGCGTTGTTGACCAGAACGTTGACCTTGCCGTACCTGTCCTCGGCGGCCTTCAGGGCCTCGGTCCAGTCATCGGCGCTGCGAACGTCCAGGTGGACGTAGGTCACGTCGCCGCCCAACTCCCTCACCTGGGCCTCAACCTGCATTCCCTCGTCGTCCAGGACGTCGCCAAAGACCACCTTGGCGCCCTCCTGGGCGAAGAGCCTGACCTCTGCGGCCCCCTGGCCCCGGGCGCCGCCACTGACAATCGCCACCTTGCCGTCCAACCTGCCCATGTCTTTATCCTCCTATCGCGCTGTTCGGGGCTATTGCGGCGGGCTTACTGGGCGGTGAACCCGCCGTCGATGACCAGTTCCGAGCCGGTCATGTAAGACGACTCATCGGAGGCCAGGAACAACACCCCGTTGGCAATCTCTTTCGCTTCGGCCATGCGTCCCAGGGGCACGGTGGACCTGCTGCGTTCCATCCTCTCAGGGCCTCCCTGGGCGTCGCCGAAAAATGGAGTATCTACGGAGCCGGGATGCACGGAATTGCACCGGATGCCGTCCTTGGCGTGTTGGATGGCGGTGGCCTTGGTGAAGAGCCGCACGCCTCCCTTGGCTGCCGGATAGGCGATGATGCGCCCGATGCCCACCAGGCCGGCAGTGGAGGAGATGTTGATGATGGAGCCGCCTCCTGCCCGGCGCATCGCCGGGATGGCCGTCCTGGTTCCCAGGAACACTCCCTTCAGGTTCACGTCCATCACGTAGTCCCAGTCCTCGACTGTGGTGTCCTCTATAGCGATCGGTCCAAAGGATAGGCCGGCGTTGTTGACCAGGACGTTGAGTTTGCCGTACTTGTCCTCGGTGGTCTCCAGTGCCTTGGCCCAGTCCTGCTCGCTGCGCACGTCCAGGTGCAAGTAGGCCACGTCCCCGCCCAACTCCCGCACCCGGGCCTCCACCTGCATCCCCTCTTCATCCAGGATGTCCCCAAAGACAACTTTGGCGCCCTCCTGGGCGAACAGCCTCACCTCGGCGGCCCCCTGGCCTCGGGCGCCTCCGCTGACGACCGCCACTTTGCCGTCCAACCTGCCCATAGAGCCTCCTTCGTTCAGTCCGGCATGACCCCGTAAGCCCCGTCTCCAGACACAGGGAGAGAATAATCTCAGCCCCCTTTACTGTCAACTTGGGCCTGTTCGTTCCCGCCCCATCCCACTGCCATTGAGGCCGCCGTTCGGCTTTGACAACGGCCTGAGGCGAGCCTAGGATAGCGCTACATCGAACAGGGCAGCAGGAGGCGCCGTAATGGATGCAACAGCCGTATCCCACATCGCAATGTGCGTTAGAGACCTTGACAAGTCCCTGGCGTTCTACAGGGACGCACTGGGCATGAGCGTAACCTTGGACCAGGTGCAGGACACCACCCAGGGCGGGCTCCCCTTCACATATAAGCACGCCAGACAGAGCCGCCGCACCGTCCATCTGAGGTACGGCGAAGCAGGCTCGGTCCCCTTCCTGGTCATCACCGACCATCCCGGAGAAGCCCCGGACGGAGCGCCCATCAAGCTGGACCAGGTGGGCATCAGCCACATCTCCTTTTCGGTGCCTGACACCAAGGCGCTGGCCGAGGACCTCCAGTCCAAGGGCTATGAACTGGCTGCGCCCCTGGACGCCTTCGCCGACGTCCAGGGCGGCGTGGGCAGCATATTCGTCTACGACCCCGACGGCATCCTGGTGCAGTTCGACAAGGGCAGCGGGGGATGACGCCCCACCACCGCCCCGCCTCGGTCCTGTCCCTATCGTCGCCAGTGGCGTATCTGCTTTCGTTGGCAAGACGACGGGCCGTACGGCGTGGAGATGGTGGACTGCCACCGCTGAGGAGTTTGAGATGAGCGTGAGCAGCGGCATGCGGCCAGTGCATCCGGGAGAGATTTTGGGAGAAGAGCTTGAGGAGCTTGGCATGTCAGCCAACTCCTTGGCAAAAGCGCTGGCTGTACCGACCAACAGGGTCACGGCGATATTAAAAGGCCAACGGGGGATAACGGCTGACACGGCTCTACGCTTGTCTCGCTACTTCGGCACGACGCCGCAACTGTGGTTGAACCTCCAGAATGCGTTCGAGTTGCGCGTGGCGGAGACGACATCGGGAAAGGACATTGCAAAACGAGTGCAACCTAGAGAGACGGCGCAGGTCGCCAGTGGAGAGGCCAACTGACCGGTCGGCGCAGGTTTCTTAGCTCAGGCTTCTTAGCTAACGAAAAGGTTTTGCGCCGGACGCTGGGATGGCGTACAATTTGCCCACGGCGGTCTTGAAGGGGCGACGGCATCCTGACCTCATAGAATTGGTTAACTGTCGGCGGCGCCATCGGCCCTCGACTCAAGCCGATTAACTACCTGAGAGGCGGCGCGAGTTGAAGTTTGCACTACTGTTTGAAATCCAAGGGCCAAAGGACGACGAGGGCGGTTACGACACCCACACTCTTTACAAGAACACCTTGGAGGAGTGCGCCTTCGCCGACGAGATGGGGTTCGACGGCCTGTGGTTCACCGAACACCACTTCCTGACGGGCTTCTGCGAGTCTCCCTGTCCGGAGGTCTTCTTTGGTGCGCTCAGCCAGCGCACCAAGCGGGCCCGCATCGGCTTCGGTGTTTCCATCCTCCCGTACCACCATCCGGTCCGCGTGGCTGAGCGGGTGGCTATGGTGGACCACCTCACCGAGGGCAGGGTGGAATTCGGCACCGGCCGCTCCAACCCATACGAGCAGACCGGCATGGGAGTGGACCCCAGGGCGACCCGCGATCTGTGGGACGAGTCCATCCGGATGATTCCCAAGATATGGGAGCCGGGCGAGTTCTCATGGGAAGGCCTCAACTGGAGCGTTCCTTCACGGAACGTCCTGCCCAAGCCCTATCAGAAACCCCACCCTCCCATGTGGCTGGCCTGCCAGCAGCCTGAGTCCTACGTCCTGGCAGCGGAGAAGGGCTTGGGCGTTCTTGCCAATAACCCCTACGCACCCGGCATACTCCAGCAATACGTCCAGGAGTATCGAGAAACCGTCGCCAATTGCAACCCCGTAGGCGCCTTCGTCAACAACCAGTGGTCCAGCAATGTCTTCGCCTACTGCAGCAATAACGACCGCGAGGCCCGGGACCTTTGCGCCGATTCCATGAAGACCTTCTTCGGACCCGACAAGCCCTACATCCGAGGGCGAATCGACGCATACGAGCAGCTTCTGGCCGCGTGGGGAGAAGTCCCACAGCACCTGCAGAATGACTTCACCCGATGGATCACGTATTCGGATGAAGACACGCAGCACAAGGCCGAAGAGGCCGGCCTGAACCTGGATTCGGGCCCCAACGCCGCCCGCCACGCCATGCAGCGCCTGGACCCCGACACCCTCGTGGAGCGGGGAGTGATTATCGGAGGCAACCCGGAAACCTGCATCGAGGGGGTCCGCAAGTACCAGGAAATCGGCGTGGACCAGATCATGATGATCATGCAGACGGAGACAATCTCCCACGAGCGGATGATGGGATCCATCGAGATGTTCGGCAAACACGTCTTCCCCGTCATACGGGAGGAAGAGAAGGCCAGAGCCGTCGCTTCCGCCTAGCTATACTTGGTCGGCCCAATGCGGGAGAGCGTTTCAAAAGGGTTCGGGCAGGGTTGCGGGATAGCCTTAGGGTGTGCGACGGCGATTCTTATCGCAATAGTGATAGTTCTAATTTTAACGTTTGTCGTTGGAGAATAGACGGCGGACCGTGCTCCATCCCAAGCTGAAAGCACAATGACGCAACAACTCGAACCCTGGGCGCTGAAAGCCGTTGCCGACACCGCATTGGAGAGGGCGTCCGGGCAGCTTCACGACATCCTGAAGGACTTGGCCGCCCGTCTCGACCCCTTTCCGGCCTTCGAAGGCATGCAGACCATCCAGGCCGTGGAGGTGGAGCCCAAGGGCTTCCGGGCGCCGGACAAGGGGTGTGTGGTGGTCTGCGAGGACGGGGAGTTCTACGACCTGAACCTGCAGCTAATCGCCGGACCTACGCCGGACATGCCCGTGGACCAGGTGGACAACTTCAAGCCCCTGGACCTGCCTGCCCACGAATACGTTCCCTACGCCTACGCCGCCATTGAGGCCCTCACCCTTGAGCTGGAGAGCCGGAACGCTCCTACCTGAACATCCTCATAAGGGCGGCGGGGCCCCGGGCGGTCGAGAGTTGCTTCATGAGCTTCTGGGCCTGCCGGAACTGGTTCATCAGCTGGTTCACGTCCTGCGGAGTCACGCCGCTGCCCATTGCAATGCGGCGGCGGCGGCGGCCGTTGAGCAACCCAGGGTTGCGCCGCTCCTGGGGCGTCATGGACTGGATGATGGCCTCGAACTTCACGAGGCTGCGCTCGTCAAACTCCCCGGCCGGCATCCGGTTCTTCACGGCTGAGAACCCCGGCACCATGTCCAGCAGTTGAGACACGCCCATGCGCTTTACACTTTGGAACTGCTCCAGAAAGTCCTCCAGGTTGAAGGAGGCCGTGCGCACCTTCCGCTCCAACTCCTTGGCCTTGACCTCGTCCACGCCCTGCTGAGCCTTCTCGATGAGGGAAAGCACGTCTCCCATGCCCAGGATGCGGGAGGCCATACGGTCAGGATGGAAGGGCTCCAGGGCGTCGGACCGTTCGCCCACGCCGACGTATTTGATGGGAACGCCCGTCACTTGCGTGATGGATATGGCGGCGCCGCCCCGGGCGTCGCCGTCCAGCTTGGTCAGGACCAGGCCCGTAAGGCCCACTCTCTGATGGAACTCCTGGGCCGAATTCACGGCGTCCTGCCCTGTCATGGCGTCCACCACCAGCAAGGTCTCCGTGGGGGAGACGGCCTTGCGCATATCCTCCAGTTCCCGCATGAGCTCGTCGTCGACGTGCAGGCGTCCTCCGGTGTCGATAATGGCCCACGTAGCTCCGGTGCGTTCGGCCTGCTCGATGCCTGCCTTGACCACCTTCACCGGTGTGGAAGAGGCGTCCTCCATGTATACGGGGATGTCTGTCTGCCTGCCCAGGGCCGCCAGCTGCTCGATGGCCGCCGGACGACGCAGGTCGGCGGCAATGAGCATGGGACGTCCCCCGTCCCACTTGAGCCTGGCGGCCAGCTTGGCCGCGGTCGTGGTCTTACCCGATCCCTGCAGCCCCACCAGCATGAGCACGGTAGGAGGCCTGCCTGAGGGGTTCAGCTTGGCGTCGCCTCCGGTGAGGACCGCGGTCAGTTCCTCGTTGACTATCTTGACGACCTGCTGGCCGGGATTCAGGCTCTCCAGCGCCTCGGCGCCGAGGGCGCGTTCCCGGACGCGGTTCACCAAGTCCCTGGCGACCTTGAAGTTGACGTCGGCTTCCAGCAAGGCCAGGCGCACCTGCCGGAGGGCTTCGTCCACGTCCTTCTCAGTGAGCCTGCCCCTGGCCGTGAGGCGGCTGAATATTCCAGTCAGCCTTTCCGTAAGGTTTTCAAACAATAAACGCCTCCTGGCCGGTTGGACCTGCGTCGCCTGGCTCGTCCGATCCGATTGTACGGACGCAGGAGTAGGACGGTCAAGCAGCCAATATCACCGACGATGAGCCAAAGCGAAGCATCAACCGGCGGTCGTATAGCTCGTGGGTGTGATGCAACAACAACGGGGAGTTCCGACGTTCTTGAGCGGTTTATCTGGAAACAACGTGTGCGACTATCTGTTGCAGAACGCCGCTTTACACTCCCAGTTGACACCCCATACAATCCGACTGAGCGGCTCCCTCAGGAATTGAAGTATGACTTACAGATCAGCAGATGTGGTCGTCATTGGAGGCGGCGTCAACGGCACGAGCATTGCCATGCACCTCTCCCGAATGGGAGCCGGCAAGGTCCTGTTGGTGGAGAAGGGAGGCTTGGCCTGCGGCGCCAGCGGGAGGTCGGGCGCGATGGTGCGCGAACATTATCTGCACCCGACGCTGGTCAAGATGGCAATGGAGGCCAGCGAAATTTTCCACAATTTCGAAGACGTGGTGGGAGGAGACGCTCGATTCAAAGAGACCGGAAGGCTGCTACTGTTCGGGACACGCGACGAAGCGGCTGCACGGGCCAACGTGGAGATGAACCGGGATCTCGGAGTGGAAATTTACGGTCTCAGCCCGTCTGAGGTTTCTGAAACCGTCCCGCAAGTATGCACGGACGGCATCGCTTTTGGAGTGTACGAGCCAAATTCGGGGTACGCAGACCCGATGGCCACAACTTACGCATACGCGCAGCAGGCGAGGAACTGCGGCGCGGACATTCTAACCGGGTGCGCGGCTACAGGAATCAACACCGTAGGCGGGCGGGTCGCTGGTGTGGAAACGGACCACGGGCTGATTGAGGCCGATGCTGTGGTGGCGGCGACAGGACCCTGGGCGAACCAGTTGGCCGCTCCGATTGGTGAGACTCTTCCGATTACCCCCATCAGGGTGCAGATGGTGCATTTGAGGCGTCCGCCGTCGCTGGAGTCGCTGACAACCAACATCATTGACTACACGACCGGAGCATACTTTCGGGTAAACGAAGGGTTCAACACGCTGGTAGGCGGCGAGGCGTTGGAAGATATGAAGGAAGTCGTGAATCCTGACGCTTTTGGCCTGAACGCCGACCACGACACGATCAAGCGATTCTGGGACCGGGCGAAGCTGCGATTTCCCGATTTCGGCGCGGCGACGCCCATGGGCGGATACGGTTCGCTTTACGACATGACCCCAGACGGTAACCCGGTCCTGGACGCGTCCGGCGTCGTTGAGGGATTGTACTGGGCGGTCGGGTTCAGCGGACACGGGTTCAAACTGTCGCCGGTGGTGGGAAGGATGGTGGCAGAGTTGGTGTTGCACGGCGAGAGCAAAGGCCACCCGATTCGCGCTTTTCGTGCGGGCCGTTTCGCTGAGGGAGACTTTCTGGATGCCGAACACCCTTATCACGGGATGATGCACCAGTGACGCAGCGGGTCGCCGCATGTTCCGAGATGTCTAGTGAGTCCGGTGAACTGATCGTTCCATCAAGGGCAGCGCCTGTGGTCTTGAAAATCCCAACTCCGGAGTTGCATATACCGATTCCCACGCCGGTTGCTCTGATGGATTCGGTTCTGCGAGTTGCAATGGTTTTCCCTACTCCCACACCCTGATAGAATGCGCCCGTAGCATTCTATCGCTGGAGGTGGCAATGGCGCCGCCAACCAAAGTCTACGGCTCGCCGGAAGAGGCGGTGGCTGACGTCCACGACGGCGCATCCATACTGGTGGCCGGGTATGGCGAGCCGGGCGCTCCCCAGCGTCTGATTCGGGCCTTGGCAGCCAAGGGGGTGTCCGGCCTGACTTGCATTTCCGGCCCGTGGTACGGTCGGAACCCGGCCCTCTATGACGTGCCGCGTCTAGTCGTCGGAGGCCAGGTGGCCCGGGCCGTAACTTCCACTCCCCTCTATCCCGACACCCTGGGACCCGTCCTGGAGATGTGGAAATCAGGCAAGCTGGAACTGGACATTGTGCCTCCGGGAGTTCTTGCGGAACGCATCAGGGCGGGCGGCGCCGGCCTTGGCGGGACCTATTTGCCCGACGGGCAAGAAGAGGGGAACTCGGAGACCAGGAGCCTCCACGGCGCCGAATACACGTTGCACGCCCCTTTGAAGGCGGACTTCGCATTGCTGCGCGCCCACGTCTCCGACACCCTCGGCAATCTGGTGTACCTCAGGGACCAGCGCAACTGGAATCCCATAATGGCCATGTCCGCCCGCGTCGTCATCGCCGAGGTGGACGGCGTAGTTCAGCAGGGTGAGTTGGACGGAGAGCTTATAGTCACCCCAGGCATATTCGTCGACCGAATCGTGCCGGCCGGGGAGGGCTGACGGATGCCGGACCGCATCAGCCGAGAGCTTACATACTGGCGAGTGGCCGCCGAACTGCCCCCGGGCGGCGTGGTGGGACTGGGCCCGTCCCTTCCCCAGTCCATTCCCGGCTACGTTCCCTCGGACCTGGGCGTAGTCTTCCTATCCGAGAGCGGGCTAATCGGGCCCGCTGGACAGGCCCGGTCCCAGGGAAGGACATCCGATCCCTTGGCGGCCGCTGCCGCCGGACTGGGGCTGGGCGGAATGGCGGCCACACCTGTCGAGGTGTTCGGAGCGGCCCGCAGCGGCCGGATCGACGTTGCCGTTATAGAGGCCTCCCAAGTGTCGGAAGCGGGCGCCGTTGCCGATCGCCTCACCGAAGACGGATGGCCCGCGCCGCCCAACGAGATGGCCTTGGGCGCCCGCAAGACCATCGTGCTCATGGAGCACACCACCCTCATGGGAGAGGCCCGGATACGGTCCCAGTGCACACTGCCCTCATCAGGCCCGGGCGTTGTGGACCTCATCGTCACCGACGCAGCCGTGATTGCCGTAACGGACAACGGCCTCAGGCTGGATGAGACGGCGCCCGGCTGGACTGCCGACGACGTACAAGCCATCACGGACGCACGTCTGACTCTATCCGGTGGCCTGAGGGAGATGTCCTTCGGACCGCTCTCAGGACAGGCCCCCGAGAAGGTGTTCCCCTCGGCTGATGCGGCCGTGGCCGACGTCCACAACGGAGCCGTTGTCATGCTGGACGGTTTCGCCGGACCCGGCGGAATGGCCCAGGGCCTCATCGTTGCATTGAGGGACCAGGGGGCCAAAGAGCTTACGATGATATCCAACACGGCCGGCATAGCCCGGGTGGCCTCCTTTGGAACGCCGCCCGGATACCGGCCCATTGATCACAGCCTGCTGGTGGACAACGGCCAGATACGCAAGGCCATTGCGTCCTTCCCGGTGTCGCCCTCACCCAGACGGCCCTCGTCTTTCGAGCTGGCCTATCAGAAGGGAGAGGCTGAGTTGGAGCTGTCGCCCCAGGGGACTCTGGCGGAGCGAATCAGGGCAGGAGGCTACGGCATAGGGGCCTTTTACACCCCAACCGGGGCCGGAACCCAGATCGCCGACGGCAAGGAAGTCAGGCGCACGGATAGGCAGACCTATCTGTTGGAGCAGGGACTTTGGGCCGACTTCGCACTCATCCGGGCCCATAAGGCGGACACCCGGGGAAACCTGGTCTACAAAGGGACATCCCGCAACTTCAACTCGGTGATGGCCCCGGCGGCTAGAGTAACCGTGGTGGAAGTGGACGAGATAGTGGAGCCGAGCCAACTTGATCCCGACGCGATAGTTACGCCGGGCATCTTCATACACCGCATTGTTCAGAGACCCCCGGACTTCTCGCCCTACGAGAAAACGGAGAGCTAGGCCAGCTTCCCGAACACCATTCCGGCGAACCCGGTCAGCAGAGGGGGCCACGTGCGTTCAAGCACAGGCAGGGCCCGGTGGTCGGCGGGAAGCCCCAACCACAATACGAACGCCGCTACGGTGAAGGCCGCAACCAGCCAAAAGGCCACCCTGAACTCAAAGGTATAGCCTTGCTCTTCCGGACCCTTCAGAGGCGCGAGTTGAAGATCTTCCCTTCTTTCGCTCCCCTTCGGCCCTAACGACTTGACCTGTGGCTTTGGATACAACAACCGTTCTGACGCCCCACCTGGGGTCGACTCCCCGCGCCAGGCCCATCAGCCGCCCCCGCACCGCCCTCCAAATGGCCCAGTCCAGAGAGACCGCCCTGCCTTGGCTGCGCTTGGAAATCAACCATATCATCGCTGTTCAACCCCTAAGTTAAATTCTAGGGAACCTTTTCCAGACCCGTCCATCAGCCCGTGTCTCACCTATTGATGGGTTGACTTCTCTCGTTCGCCATGTCCATTATCAACCTGGGTCTCAACTCGTACAATCCGCCCCTGGCATCAGGAGCGTCGTGATGGATAAAGAGCGGCTGGACCGGGAGGTCATAGCCATGCGGGTGGCCAAGGAGCTGCCTGACGGCGCCTTCGTCAACCTGGGCATCGGCATACCCACCCTGGTCTCCAACTACATCCCCGAAGGCCAGGTCGTCTACTACCACAGCGAGAGCGGCGTCCTCAACTGCGGACCCCTTGCCGACGAGGGAGAAGAGGACATCGACCTTATCAACGCCGGCGGGCAGTTCTTGAAACCCATGCCCGGCATGTCCTTCTTCAGCTCCGCCGAGGCCTTCGCCATGATTCGCGGAGGACACATCGACGTCACCGTGTTGGGCGCATTGCAGGTCTCGGAGACCGGCGACCTGGCAAACTGGATGCTGCCTGAGCGGGGCATAGGCAACATCGGCGGGGCCATGGACCTGGCCGTGGGCGCAAAGAAGGTCATCGTCGCCATGGAACACACCGACCGAAACGGCGCGGCCAAGATTGTCCGCAAGAGTTCCTACCCGCCCACGGGCCTGGGCTGTGTCAGCCTCATAGTGACCGACCTGGCTGTAATCGAAGTAACCGAGTCAGGTCTGGAGCTGAAAGAAACGGCCCCGGGGTGGACCGCCGAGGAGGTGCAGGAGCTTACAGAGCCGCAGCTAATCCTCGCCCCCGACCTGAAGGAAATCGAGCTTTAGTCGTTACGCATAGGCGAGGGAGTAGGTCGAACCCGATTCGCCCTTCTCCACCTCGATGCGAATGGGAAAGAGGTCCTTCAGCTCATCCATGTGGGTTATGACGATGATCTGTTGGAAGTCTTCCTGGATGGCGTTTATCACGTCCACGATGCGTTCTCTCCCCGCCGCATCCTGAGTGCCGAAACCCTCGTCGATGAAGAGTGTGGGCAGCGGGGCGCCTTTGCGGCTCGCCAGGACTTTCGACAGGGCAATCCTCAAAGCCAGGTTGATCCTGAAAGCCTCCCCGCCGCTGAACATCTCGTAGCTCCTCGGCCCAAGCTCGTCGCTGATGACTATTTCCAGCGTCTCGATGGGGTCGCCGCCGCGGCTTCTGGGCAGCCTCTGGGTTTCCAGCTTGAGGTGCATCCGGTTGTCGGTCATGCGGCCTATCAGGACGTTGGCCTCCTCCTCGACGTGGGGGAGCATGGTTTCGATGATCAATGCCTGGACTCCCGCCTTGCCGAAGGCCCTGCGAAGCTCGTCATAAGCTTCCTGCTCTTCTCTGACCCGCACCAGCTCGCGGGCTTTCGCATCCATGGTCCGCTCCATTGCCTTGAGGGCCTCGAGGGCGCCCAGGACCTCACCCTGCCGGCGCAGGAGACCTTGATGCCGGCTCTCCAGTTCCCCGACCTCCGCCTCCGCGGACTTTAGCCGTACCTCAAGGGCGCCCACGTCTCCCATCTGCTCTTGAAGCTCCTGAAGCCTCTCTCCGGCCCGGTTCAACTCGCCTTCCCGGTTCTCGATCATTCGCTGGGAGCGGGCCAATGACCCCGTATCCTCCGGGAGGCGCAAAAGGGCCTCGTCCAGGAGGGCTTTTCTCCGGTCGTAGACCGTCAACTCCTGTATGCGCAGTTCTAACTCTTGCCGGTCCTGGGGCCGGTAACCCAAAGCCTCTATAGCCAGGTCCAACTCGGTTGCCCGCAGGTTCTCTTCCACGGAGTGTCGGCCGTTCTCCAGGTCATGCCGCAGCAGGGCTATTTCGGCGGAGGTCTTTTCAAGCTCCGCCGCCGCCTTGCCGCTTTCCTCCAGCCGGGTCTGGTATAGAGTCAGGTTCTGCTCGGCCTGACTGCGGCGTCCTCTGAGGGAAGCGTCCAGCTTGACGGACTCGACTTCCACGTTGGCCTTGCGGTCTTTGGTTTCTCTAAGGCCCTCTTCGTTGTTCTTGTAGAGCTTCAGCTTTGCTTCTCTTTCTCTGGTATAGCTCTCGACCAGATTTCCGCAAGCGTCCTCTCCCAGCCGCGTCCCGCAAAGCGGGCAAACGGCGTCGCCGGAACTGTCCTGGACCATGTCGAGCTTCTTCCGCAACTCGGTCCCTTCGGACTTCAGCTGTTTCTCGGCGGCCTCCAGCCGGCCGATTTCGGTCGTCAGCTTGGAAAGGACGTCTCGCTGCCTGACGAGGGCCGCCTCGTCGCCGCGCAACTCGTCCAACTCGGTCTTGGTCCGTTCCAGTTGTTGAGTCAAGCCGTCGCCCAGCGCCGCTCTCGGTTGCAGGTCATCCCTCACTCTACCTTCCAGTTGGGCAATCTGCGTCTCCAGCCGGACCTTGGAAGCTTCGATTATGGCGGTCAGCGACTGCCGCTCTTCGGCGAGTTTGTCATGTTCATCCCGGCGCAGATCCATCTTGATGCGTTTGGACAGCGCCTCGGTGAGGTCGGCGTGGCCTTGCTCGATCTCCGCCGCCTGCCCGGTGACCGCAACATAGCCGGCGATGCGGGCGTCTAAGCCTTCGATGTCGGACTTGAGGCCGGCTATTTCGTCCTTGAGGGCAGGGGCCCGGGCCGTCAGGGTTTCCATCTCAGCTTTTTGGGCGGCCAGGTTTTGGACCTGCACCCTCAGGGCGTCGCGGACCTCGCGCTTGGACTCCAGACCTTCTCCAATCTGAGAAAGCTCCCGTTCCACCGTCTCCAAGTCCAGTTCATGAGCTCCGGACCGGGAAACATCGTGGCGCATGCGGTCCAAGTCCCGCTGCATAGCCTCTGACTCGCCCCGTTTTTCCTGGAACCGACCCCTGGCCATCTCCTCAAGACGGTCGTACCGCTCCAGGCCGATTATCTTCGCCAGGACCTCCTTTCGTTGGCCGGGCGGCTTGTTGGTGAACTCGTCCGCCCTGCCCTGGAGCAGGAAGGCGCTGTTGATGAACGTATCGTAGTCCATGCCCACGATCTGATCGATCTTTGCCTGGGTCTCGCGAACGGCGTTGCCGGTGATGGGTTGGAAGGAGCCGTCGGACTGGACCAGAAGCTGGAGCTCCGTGGCGCCGCTCCTCCCTGCCCTTCCGGGGTTGACGTGCCTCCGGCTGGCCCTGTAGGTGTTCTCCCTGGCCATGAAGTCCAACTCCGCCATCATCTCCGTCTGCCCGAACCGGACCAACTCGTCCTGTGACTTGGCCCGCGCCTTACCCCACAGGGCCCAGGTCATCGCATCCAGCAGGGCTGACTTGCCGTGGCCGTTTTGACCGCAGAGGCACGCCAGATGGACCCCTTCCAGGTCGAGGGGGGGCAAGTCTTCACCGTAACAGAGAAAGTTACGCAGCCTTAATTTGAGGGGGACCACATTCGCCGCTCCGCCCACCGCTTCTTGCTGGAACACATTCTACCAACGGCGTCCGCCGGAAGGTCAAGGGGCCGCCTTATCCCGATCCATTCCCGACGGCGACAAGAAGAGGCCCCGGAGTTTTGCTCCGGGGCCTCTTTGGGGTTCTCAGGGTTTGCCGGGCCGGTCTAGTACTCCATCGGAGGCATGGCAGGGCCGGCCTTCGGGTCGTCAGGGATATCTGTGATCATGGACTCTGTGGTCAACACCATGGAGGCCACGGATGCTGCGTTCTGGAGCGCAGACCGGGTCACCTTAACAGGGTCCACAATGCCCTGCTGGAGCATCTGGGCATACTCTCCAATGTCGGCGTCATAGCCGTAGTCGTCGGCATGCTGTCTCACAGTGTTCAGCACCACGGCGCCCTCGCTCCCGGCGTTCTGAACGATGAGCCTCAGAGGCACCTCCATGGCCCTTCCGACTATGTCGGCGCCAATGGCTTCGTCCCCCGGCAGGTTCAGGCCCTCCAGCACCCTCTGGGCACGGACCAACGCCACTCCGCCTCCGGCGACAATGCCTTCTTCCACTGCGGCTCTGGTGGCTGAGAGCGCGTCCTCCACTCGGGCCTTCCGCTCTTTGAGCTCCACCTCGGTTGCCGCTCCCACCTTGATGACCGCAACGCCGCCCGACAGCTTGGCCATCCGTTCCTGGAGCTTCTCCCTGTCGTACTCGGAGGTGGTCTCTTCAATCTGCACCTTGATCTGGTCGATCCTTCCCTTGATTCCGCCTTCGGGGCCTTTGCCTTCCACAATGGTGGTCTCATCCTTGTTGGAGGAGATGCGGCGGGCCTGACCCATGTCCTCCACCGTGGTGGCGTCCAGCTTACGGCCCGCTTCTTCGCTGATCACGGTGCCGCCGGTCAGGATGGCTATGTCCTCAAGCATGTGCTTCCGCCTGTCGCCGAAGCCCGGCGCCTTCACAGCCACGCAGTTGAGGGTGCCGCGCAGCTTGTTGACCACCAGCGTGGCCAGCGCTTCTCCCTCTACATCTTCGGCAATCAGGACAACCTCTTTTTTCCCTATCTGCAAAAGCTTCTCCAGCACCGGCACAATGTCCGAGACCGCAGAAACCTTCTTGTCGGTGATGATGATGTAGGGCTCCTCAAGAGCCGACTCCATCCGGTCGGGGTTGGTGATGAAGTAGGGGGAGATGTATCCACGATCGAACTGCATGCCCTCCACGTACTCCGTCTCGTCCACCATGCTCTTGGACTCTTCCACCGTGATGACTCCGTCCTTACCCACCTTCTCCATGGCGTCGGCTATGGTCTGGCCTATGGCGTCTTCGTGAGCCGAAAGCGCCGCCACCTGGGCTATCTGGTCCCGGCTCTCCACAGAGGTGGCCATGCTCTTCAACTCCCCCACCACTGCGCCCACGGCGTTGTCTATGCCGCGCTTCAGCGCCATGGGGTCGGCTCCCGCCGCCACGTTCCGGAATCCATCGCTTATCAGAGCTTGGGCCAGCACTACTGACGTGGTGGTCCCGTCCCCCGCCGCGTCGTTTGTCTTGCTTGCCGTCTCCTTCAGAAGCTGGGCGCCCATGTTTTCGAAGGGCTCGGCCAGCTCGATCTCCTTGGCTATGGTCACACCGTCGCTGCACACCTGGGGCGGGCCGAATTTCTTGTCCAGTATCACATTCCGTCCCTTGGGCCCCAGGGTGATTTTCACCGTGTTCGCCAATACGTCTATCCCAGTCTTAAGGCTCTTGCGTGCATCCTCTGCGTAGGTAAGCTGTTTGCCAGGCATGGCTCCTTCCTTTCTCTTCTCTCTTTGTTGTGGTCTCAGTCTTTCTTAAGCGGTGCGCCCTCTAGTTGATCTTAGCCAGTATGTCGCTCTCTCTCAGGATCAGGTAATCTTCCTCCCCATCCTTGTACTCGGTGCCGGCGTACTTGGAGTAGACCACCTTGTCTCCAATCGAAAGCTCCATGGGAATTCGGCCCTTCCCGTCATCGGTGGAGCGACCGGGACCGGCTGCCACCACTTCCCCGGTCTGAGGCCTTTCCTTAGCAGTGTCAGGCAGATATATGCCTGAACTCGTCTTCTCTTCTTGCTCCAGCGGCTTTACCACTACCCTGTCTCCAAGGGGAGCAAAATCAACCACAGCTTCCTCCTTAATGCAAATGTCGGCAATAAATTTGGCACTCGGCTCTGCTGAGTGCCAATCCAGTTGCTAATCCTAGCCGAGAACCATATCCTTGTCAATAGTAACCCGTCTCCACGCCCACGAGGCTCGCATCGCAACGACAGACTCCAGTCCAAGAACTATCCGGCTGAAAACACTCCGGTTAACACTGCACCGGACGGTCGCAACAGTGACCCTCAACAGGCCGCGGTCACGCAACCGGGTCAACCTCGACATGGCCTACGACATCCGAGAGGTCTGCCGGCTCCTCACTGAGGAAGCGGACGGGCTCAGAGCGGTGGCGCTCACCGGGCTGGGAGCCAACTTTTCATGCGGCAGAGAGAAGCTCACCGCCTCCGGCGCTCGGAGAAACGGGATGACTCTCGATCAGTGGTTGGAGCTCCATCAGGCGGCTTCATCCATAGCGGGGCTGGAGGTCCCGGTAATAGCGGCCCTGAACGGCGACGCCACCGACCACGGCTTGGAGTTGGCCCTGGCCTGCGACCTGAGAGTCGCCGACGCGGGCGCCCGCATGGGCTTCACAGACGCATCGGCAGGAAGGATGCCCTGGGACGGAGGCACCCAACGCCTGACCCGGCTCGCGGGCCCGACGTTGGCCTTGGACATGCTGCTGACTTCTCGGCTGGTAGACGCCCCGGAAGCTGCTGCTGCGGGGCTGGTCAACCGGGTCAGCCGCCCTGACCGCGCCCTGGAAGACTCGCTGGCTCTGGCCGGTCTTATCGCCTCGGCGGCTCCCATTGCATCCAGGTACATCAAGGAGGCGGTCTTATCGGGAATGGACATGGCCTTAACTCAAGGCCTCGGACTGGAGGCCGACCTTAGCGTCATCCTTCAGAGCACTCGGGACCGCGCTGAGGGGCTGAGGTCCTTCTTCGAAAAACGAGACCCCGAGTTCCGGGGTGAATGATTCCTGACCGAAGTCGGGAACGGCAGCAACGCGGACCAGGCGCTAGTTTGATGCCATGATTTCTTTCGAGACACTTCTCTACAGCAAGATCGGGGGCGTCGGACGCATCTCCTTGAACAGGCCCCATCGGCTCAACGCGTACAACACCACAATGCGTGACGACCTCTATCAAGCCCTCTCAGCCGTCAAGGACGACCCGGACGTGCGGGCGGTTGTCCTATCGGGAGAAGGTCCGGCCTTCTGCGCCGGCGCCGACCTGTCGGAGTTCGGGACCGCCCCTTCTCAGGCCATCGCCCGTCAAGTGCGGTGGCGGAGGGACGTATGGGGCCTATTTCTCAGTGTGCCCAAACCGATGGTGGCCGCCATACACGGCTATTGCCTGGGCTCAGGAGTGGAAATGGCCCTTCTATGCGACATTCGCATAGCGGCGGAAGACGCTGTCTTCGGGCTTCCCGAAGCCTCTCTGGGCCTGATTCCCGCCGCCGGAGGCGTCGCGACCCTGCCCAGAGCCGTTGGGCCCGGAGTCGCCCTGGACCTGCTTCTTACACGCAGGAGGATCACCGCCCATGAAGCTCAAAGCTTCGGACTCATCACCCGCGTGGCGCCGGCCGGTGAGCTTGAAGACATGGTCCAACGGACGGCGCATGGGCTGGAGTCCTTGGAGCTTTCCATCGCAGCGGCAATCAAGCACGGAGTCCGCCGCGGGATGGACCTGCCCCTGCAAAGAGCGTTGGAACTGGAAACCCGGCTGGCGCTCAAGACGTTGGGAGAGACTGGCTCCCTCTGATAGAATACTGAGTCGCCGCCGGCAATATTGCGGCGGCCCGCCAATGCCTGGAGGATGTTGAATGAACACCACGGAGTTTCTCGCTATCGCCAACGCAATCGTGCCGGACCGCACGGCCGTCGTCTTCGAGGGACAACGTTACACTTACGAAGACCTGCAAGAGCGGGTCGCCAGGTTGGCCAACGCCCTGTCTGACCTGGGTGTGAGACCCGGCGACCGGGTGGCGTCCATGCAGGTGAACACCAACCAGGTGATCGAGGCTTATTTCGCCGCCGCGTCCCTGGACGCCATTTACGTGCCCTTCCACTTCAGGGCCAGGGCCGAGGAGGTCGCTTATATGCTGAGCGACAGCGATCCCGCGGCGTTTCTCGTGGGGGGCCGATACCTGGACCTGGTCGACTCCATTAACCCGGGAGTTCTGCCCTCCACCCTGATAGCTTTCGACGGCCAAGCTCCCGTCGGCGGAGACACCGAGGGCCGCTGGCTTTCTTACGAGGACCTGCTGGCGTCGGCGCCCCCGGACCAGCTTCACTTTCCCGAGTCGGACGACGAGGACACCACCATCCTGATGTTCACGGCAGGCACGACGGGCCACCCCAAAGCGGTGATGCTGACCCAGCAAAGCTTCACTTCCTACCTGCTTGCCAACGTCACTCCCCCGGACCCCGACGAGGAAGAGGAGAAAAACCTCCTTTCGGTGCCCCTCTACCACATCGCCGGCATCCAGGCGATGATGGCGGCAGTCTACGGCGGCAGGTCCCTGGCGGTCATGCGCCAATTCGAACCCGTCGAGTGGATGGAACTCGTCCAAAAGGAGCGGGCCAACCGGGCCATGCTGGTACCCACGATGATCAAGCGGCTCATGGACCACCCCCGGTTCCCCGAATACGACCTTTCCAGCCTGAGCGTCATTACGTACGGGGCGGCGCCCATGCCCCTGGAGGTCATCACGCGCGCCATCACAGAGTTCCCCAACGCCCGTTTCATCAACGCTTTCGGCCAGACGGAGACCGCATCCACCATCACTATGCTCCCGCCGGACGACCACGTCCTGGACGGGACTCCCGAGGAAATGGAGAAGAAGCTGAAGCGGCTGACCTCCATCGGAAAGCCCCTGGACGACGTGGAGGTGCGCATAGTCAACGAGGACGGGGAGGACGTGGACACCGGTGAAGTCGGCGAGATAGTCGCCGCCGGCTCGCGGATGATGAAGGGCTACTGGAACCAGGAAGACGCCACCGAAAACGCCATCCGCGGCGGGTGGGTCTACACCGGCGACCTGGGCTACCAGGACGACGACGGCTACATTTTCCTGTCCGGCAGGGCCAAGGACTTCATAAAACGGGGCGGTGAGATGGTTTCCCCAGAGGAGGTGGAAGGCGTCCTGCGTTCCCACTCCTCCGTGGACGACGCTGCCATAATAGGCGTCCCCGACCTGGACTGGGGGGAGCGAGTCCGGGCGGTAATCGTCCTCAAGCGTGACCGGACAGCGTCGCCGGCCGAGCTTATCGAACACTGCCACGAACACCTGGCCAGCTTCAAGCGCCCGGAGTCTGTGGTGTTCGTCGACGAGCTGCCCCGCAACCCCCTGGGCAAGGTGTTGAAACGGGTGCTCCGCGAGGAGTATGGGGAGCCTATAGCGGGCTAACCGTCCCCGGGTGCCCTATCCCTGGCTCTCCAGGACCTCCAGCCTGACTCCGTCAGGGCCCTCGAAGAAGCATACGTTGCGGCCGCTTCCCACCTGGAAGCGGGCCAGTACCTTGGCCCCTGAAGCTTCCAGCTGCGCCACCGTGCCGGGCAGGTCGTTGGTGTCTATGGCCACGTGCTCCAGGCCGTAGAACTGCTCGATGGGCTGACCCTCCACCAACGTCGTGACGTTCAGAGGGATTCCATGAAGGTCCAGCTTGTAGCCTATCTCGCCGATTTCCTGGACAACCGTTGCGCCGAGGTTGTCCACGTACCAATCGGCCGTGGCTTTGGGGTCCGGGGTCTTCAAGTGCAGGTGGTTCAGCTTGAAATCGGCCATACGGTCCCTCCTCGATCCAACCATTGGTTCCTTGTTCCCTACTCCATGTTCCCCGTTCGCCCAGGCTAGTGCAACCGGAGGTCTGCTCCATTTAACTTGGTCGCGTCCTCGAAGACCACCGGGGCGGTCAAGGCCGCCCTCATGTAGCAGCCGGCCCTGGCGTTGCGCAAGACCGCCGCCACCTTCTCTGGCTCATCCGTAGACTCGATTTCGAAGTGGGTCTCCACCTTGGGAACGCCCGCTTGGATAGACCCCTCCAGGACCGATCCGCTGAGTTCCAGGTGCAGGGAAACGTGGGCGCGGACTTTGTCGATGACGACTTTCATTAGATGGGAGTACCTCCCAATCTGGGTCATCTCTCAAAAGAGTATGGCCGCCGCCAGGTAGGCCATTGGAGGCGGGGCCGAGTTGTCTCCGCCCACTGTCTCAGGCTCGTCACAGTAGATGGTGAAGTCTTTGCCGGCGATGCTGAAGTCGGCTCGTTTCAGCATTCCTTCCAGGATTTCAGCGTCACACTCGAGGACTGTGCTGCGGTAGCTCCTCTCCTGAGTCGGACCTTGGGGAGATGACGCGCCGCCGGGGTCCTTGCCGTCGTGGGGATTGCCGGAGTGGGCCCGGCCGTCGTGGGAAGAAAGAGGTTCTGACATAGCTCTCCTCTCGAAATGCCTTGGGCATGTTCATGAGTAATCGGCGCCGCCGCGGAACCGCTTGGGGACCAATCTCAGAATCATATGTTTGAGCAAGCCGTTGCGCACCGACTTCCATGACCGTCTCACCGGCCACATGTCCTGCACCTGCATGCGTCGGAAACTTTTGGGGTCTCCATAGACGTCTGTGACGTATCTGTCGGTGATGTACGACAGGTCATCGGACCGCTCGGGCATGGCCTCGCCCAGACGTCTGTTGTACTCCCAAGGGGTTTCCTGGGGTCTCGGCCCCAGTCCCCCCATGCCGGCCAGTATCCTCATCGAGGCATAGACGGACGTGACGTAAGGCAGCCGGGACAGGCTCCACCTGGCATAGACAATCCCGCCAACAGGGAGCGCCACGGCTAGGGCCGCGACAGCCCCGATAAGAGCCATGACTGTTGAGATTCCGCCTCCGGTTCGCCCCTGGTCCTCATCGGACAGTTGGCCGTCGAAACCAATCAGGTTCTCGAACTCTTCAAATGGGTCTTCGCCGCCCGCCAAGCCGTCTTCGTCACAGAACCCCGATATAATCTCCTCGCATATCTCGTCGCCGCCGGACCCGGCGAACCGCGCCCCGGACCCGGGAACGTACCCCAGGCTGACCAGCGAGTCCTGAACGTCCGCCGGGGTAGGCTCAAACTCGACCCATCCATATTCGGGGAAGAAGACCTCCGGCCAGGCATGGTAGTGCTTGGCGCGGACCACCCAGCCTCCACGGCCCTCGTCGTAATCGCCCGGTCCGAACCCCACCACCAATCTGGCGGGAACGTCCAAGGAGCGGAGCATGGCAATCATAGCCGAGGCATAGTTCTGGCAGAACCCGCGCCCCAGCTCGAACAGAAAGAAGTCCACAAAGTCCTGTCCCTCCGGCGGAAGCGTTACATCCAGAGTGTAGGGAATCCTTTGCAGATAGGCCTGTATCGCCCGGGCCTTGTCGTAGGGGTTGTCAGCCGCGACGGTCAGGCTCAACGCCAGCCGTTTCACCCGGACCGGCAGCGTATCGGGCAGCTGAAGGTATCTGTCTGACACCCACTGGGGATAGTCCACATCCGCGTTGCGAAGGGCGTTGGAAGAGGCTGTCGAGACCACCCCTCTGGTTGAGTAGCGGACCGGCGGGTTCAGCACCCCCCTGCTGCTGAGCAGCGCCATTGGTTGATGGGGGTCCGGCTCCTGCCTTTGCACGCCGATGAAGTCCCCCGACGGAAAATCGTCGTCAATATCCACGTAGACAAGGCCAGGGTTGGACAATGACTCATCGTCAGGAAGGGTTTTCGCATCGGCGGCTCTCAGCATCCGGGACGTTCCGTCGATTCTGGAGTCTATCCAACGCA
The DNA here is from genome assembly GCA_965237875.1 of Dehalococcoidia bacterium. Classification (GTDB taxonomy): domain Bacteria; phylum Chloroflexota; class Dehalococcoidia; order Lucifugimonadales; family JAGWBF01; genus DAOUJI01. The sequence continues at coordinate 172,290 of CBDEGP010000001.1, read as the reverse complement.
CTAGGTCGTCCCGGTAGGTTGTCACGTCAGCCGGCAGGTAGGTCGTCTGAGGGCTTCTTATGAAAAGCCTGAAAGCGTCTTGGCCGGTCATTTCCACGTCGGCGGGAATGTTGGACCTGCTGGGCTCGCCGGCAGTCACCAGAGTATTGGTCTTTGAGAAGATGCGGACAGTGATGTCCACCTGCTTTGTGTCCAGCAATTCCTCTGTGTTCTCTTCAAGCGAAACGTCGCTGTCCTGGACTTGGAGGCGCTCACTGGAGCTGGTCCAGCCTTCGCTGGTGTATGTGTCATAAGCGCGCATGCGCCAGCGGTAGGGTTGCTGCGACTCTACCAGGAATATCTCCTGGTCCCCCAGGTCTTCGGCCTTGGCGTAGGGCAGGTCCAGTCCTGGTGAAAAGGGTCCAACCTGGTCCAACTCCAACGGAGGCGAGTAGAACGGGTACTTCTTCCTGTCAGGCACGCCGTGGAAGAGACTCGACCACCCCGACTGGAACTCGTAAAGGGGGCCCTCAAACTGCTCGGCGACAGGAATGACAACACCGTCGGGCGACGGCATTCGCCAGACGGGAACCAGAGCCACGCCCATGACCGCAGCCGCCGCCGCAATGGCGCCGGCCGTCTGAAGGGCGGTCAGGCCTTTCTGCGACCGGAGATGTTTTAGAGCTATGCCGGGAGCGGCGGCCAGCGCGTACATGAAAAAGTACCAGTAGAAGTCCGACGGCAGAAAAGTCAGGACCACCAGCAAAGCCGCCAACCCGGGAAGGATGTGGACAACAGGGGCTTTGGCCCTGAACGCCGCCCACGTCGTCAAGTGCCCGCTCAAGAGAATGACCCCGATGAGGACCACCCCGGTGGTGACCTCGCCCCTGTCGCCGGCGGAGCTGCCTATTGCCCCAAACCATCCGGCAATCTCCGTAAACAAGTCCGACAGGCTGCCCGCTTCCGATATGGTAAAGGCGCCTATGACGATTGCGCCGAGCGCCGTTATCAGGACGCCCAGGGGATGCCCCAGCTTCCAGGAAAACTTCGATCTGGCCAGCAAAGCCCAGAATGGCAGCGGCGCCAGAGCCAGAGGAATGAGCGGCGGAAGCCCGTCAATCCAGTCGGCGGCGGCGATGGCGGCGGCAGTCGCCGTCAGCGGCAGTCCCATGATCAGGACAAAGACGACCTCTTCAAGAGAGGGGACTCTGCCCTGTCTGGATGGCGGTGGTTGAGAACTCCTTTGCATGGAAAACGCCCTGCCTGAATGTCCAGTAAATTTCTAGTAAAGGGAAATGCGGTTCATCAGGTCACCCAACACCGACGCCATATCGTCGTCCCGTTTCAGAACGAACGCCCACTCGCTCTGCTCCGCCCACTGGCCGGACCGGCCTGCGGAGGGCATTGCCGGGTCAAAGCTGGCCTTGTCCAGGAACATGGGCATGGCAAGGATTCTTCTGCGAGTCAGGAACTGCATCAGGTAGCTCAAGGTCACCGTCGGCTCAGGTGTGACGGCTATGACCACCGAGCCGGGCAGCAGGTCCCCGCTAAGCGAGGAGACCACGTCGATGAAGGGCGTTCGGCCCTTGGCCTCGATGGTGGCCAGGCTTCCCATCATGGCCCACAGGTGGTTCGGGTCCTTGGCCGGAGAGAAGCGATGCCATTCTTCTCCTTGAGCCGCCGAGCCTACGGCATGACCGCGGTCCATCAGCCCCTTGATCAGGGACGCCGCCACGGTGACCATGTACTCTTCAGTCCCGTCAACGCTGTCTCCGGCCTGTACGTCTTGGTCCATGTCGAGAAAAATCCATACCTCGTTGACGCCTGCGCCGTCGAACTCTTTAGTCATCAGCTGGTCTCGGCGGGCCGTGGACGGCCAGTGTATGTGGGTGAGGCTGTCGCCCGGAGCATATTCCCGTACCAGCGAAGCGGCCGGACTGTGGCCCAGTCGTTGACCGGCCTCGCCAATCTCCCCTCCGCTGATCTGCCCTTGCACAAGGGCCTGGGTCAAGTCCACGGTTGCGGGGTACACCAGAAAGTTCCTCGGCTCTCCGATGCGGCTCTCCATGCTGAAAAGACCCGTCGGGTCTCTGGTCCGCATTGCCAGAGCCCCCACGGAGTTTACGCCTCGTTTCCGGCAGAAACCGGAGACTGTCCATCGAATGGACCCACCGGGGCGGAGGTTGAAGTTGACCTCGTCCGCGTCCAGCGCCTCACCTGTGAGCCCTGACCGGAGCGCCAGCCTGGGAAGGCCGACCTTCTCCTTGACCTCTACGGTAAGGACAATCCTGCCGCCGACCTGGGGATGGGCGGACACTTCATCCACCGTCACGTCAAGGCCGCGGCTCTGGAGCCACGTGACACAGTAGGCGACGACCACTCCACCTACAACCACGTAGACGATCCAGTAGAGGGGCTGGAACCCGGTCAGCATGGCCAACACAAGCATCACCCCAAGGCCAATGCAAAGCCGGAGGAACGGCTTTATCAACGGACCCAGCGAATGAAAGCGTCCGGCGCTAGCTGCTTGGTCTGCGGACTGGAGCAAAGGGGAACCCCTGGACCGGAGCCGCTCCCGCCACGGGAACGGACTCCAAGATACTCCGTATGGCGTCGTCCTCTGTTACGTCCGAACGCCCGTCGGCCGACAGGACTATACGGTGCCCCAGGACGGATGCGGCCACGGTTTTCACGTCGTCAGGCAACACATAGTCCCGTCCTTCCAGAAGCGCCAGGGACTGGGACAGGCTCAACATCCCCAGCGAAGCCCGAGGGGAGGCGCCGAGATATATGGCTTGGTGGACCCTGGTCGAGTTGACGATGCCGACGACGTATTCCTTGATCGCCTTGTCGGCATAGACGTTGCGGGCCGCCTCCTGGGCCATGCTGATCTCGTCGGCGGCGGCCACAGGCTCAACGTTGTCGATGGGATGGATGGGAATCTGGTTGTCCAGTATGGACACCTCTTCCTCCGGGCTCGGATAGTCGAGTCTGAGGCGTATCAGAAACCTGTCCAACTCCGTCTCGGGCAAGGGGAAGGTGCCCCCGTGCTCGGTGGGATTGCGGGTAGCCAGTATCAGAAAGGGCGCCGGCATGGCGTGGGTAATGCCGTCGATGGTGATCTGATGCTCCTCCATGCACTCCAACAATGCCGACTGAGTCTTGGGAGAAGCCCTGTTGATCTCATCCACCAGGACTATGTTGGACAACACCGGACCGGGGCGAAACAAAAACTCCCGCTCGCGCTGATCGAATATGTAGACTCCGGTGACGTCGCTGGGAAGGAGGTCTGCGGTGCATTGAATGCGGCGGAAGGTAAGGCCCACGGACTTGGCCAGGGCCCTGGCAAGCATGGTCTTGCCTACTCCGGGAACGCCCTCCACCAGGACGTGGCCTTTGGAAAAGAGAGCCGCCACTCCGAGCTTCACCACATCCGTCTTGCCAATGATGACCTTCTCCACGTTGGCTACGATGGCGGCCCCTAAGTCGGAGGCCCTTTGCAGGTTGTTTTGTGTCACGCGGCGCCCCCACGGGTCTCAGACTGGCTCCCATGACGCCTATCGACTGCGAGGCTATGCCGCTATTAGCCCAAGGGCGGCTCGGTTTAGGAAAGGCTCACGGGGGTTTTCGCACAAGAACAGGCGTTGAAGACCGCCCTGTAAGGCGTGGGATTAGGCCGATACTACAATTCGTTCCTGAGGTTGTCAATAGCGGTGAATTGACTTCAATAGACACTGCAGAGGGGTGTCGGCGCCTCGCAATCAGTGTTGCCTGCGGGCGGCATTGCGCGAGTCGGAGCGATTGGAAACGATACGAGAGCGGTGCGTTGAGGCAGTCCGGACGGAGACCGGGATGGTCCTCGACGATGCGGTCTCATTTCACCGGGAGCCGCCGCAAGTTCCTGGTCCGCGCATCGAGGGCCAATCCAAGCCCCTCTCCGGTTTATTGGCAGCCCTCGTCGCTCAAAATGCCGCGGGTTGTCGGAGAGAGGTCTGAGGTCGCTTCTTCCACTTCTGCCTCAAATTTCTCCGACTCTGCCTCAAATTTCTCGAATCCCTCCTGCATCCCCTCCATACGTTCCATAAGTTTCGACAACCGCTTCTCCGCTTCGGTTTCCGACAGTTCCTCCGCCTCCTCGTTCAGCTCCGCCATATCCTCCATCAGGCCCTCAAGTCCAACCTCTTTGATAGACTTCAGCCCGAACTCGGCTGCATCAACCTGCAAGTCATGGAGACGCTGCAACTCCTCCGGTGGATTCAGCTTTTTCATGCCAGACACCGCATTCTCGAGGGCGTCTAAGGCGCTGGGGACACTCTCAGTGTCAGTGATCAAGTCTCCGCAAGCTTCCGCGTACTCTCTGACAGTCAATCGCTCGCCGCCGCCGCAAGCAATGACAAGCGCCAGGGCTGCCAGAGTCATGACAGCAAGCAATTTAGTCATTGGCTCCACTCTCCCTGCAGCCTAGATTCGAGACGGACAGGCGCCTACAGACTCCACCGCGTAGGCGGCTACTATATTTTGGGGAGAGGGGGCAGTCAAGGCCCAGAAATAGTGCATTGAATATGAGACGATTAGAGAGAGACCAACAGTTCCGGGCAGCGTTCTTCAAGGAGCTCTGCCAGCGTCGAAGCCAGCCTGTTGCGCTTGACCCACTCCTAATAAAGCGCTAATATTCGACAACAAATCTCTCTTAATATTCAATCAAACCGGCGTCATAGGAAAGGAAGGGGCAAGATGTCTTACAACCAAGAAGAAATCGAGCTTATGGCCCATCTTATGAGGCGCACCGGCTTCGGAGCTCCCAGAGCCGAGTTGGAGGCGCGTCTGGAGACGGGCTACGAGGCCACCGTGGATGAGTTGGTGGACCCCGACAAATACGGGTTCCCCGTGAATGACGAGGACCTGCTCTTCCGCCACTTCCCCGTTGGAATCCTGCCTGGCGGCGTCACCGACCCCGGACAGGGCAACTACATGTGGCAGATCCTGAACACAAAGAGGCCCCTCCAAGAGAAGATGACCCTGTTCTGGCACCACGTCTTTGCCACGGGCAACTCCAAGATCGACAACTGCGACCAGATGCTGGACCAGATCAACATGTTCCGTGCCCTTGCCCTGGGCAACTACCGCGACCTTCTGGTGGCGCTGGCCAAGAACCCGGCCATGATTTTCTGGCTGGACAACAACGAAAACCGCAAGGACCGGCCCAACGAGAACTGGGGTCGGGAGCTTCTTGAGCTATTCTCGATGGGGCAGGGGAACTACACCGAAAAGGACGTATTCGAATGCTCCCGTGCCTTCACGGGCTGGACCATAGCCGCCAAGCTTCCCCGGTTCCCCTACGGGCGGTTCCCCTGGTCATTCGAGTACCGCGAGGACGACCACGACGACGGAGAAAAGGAGTTCCTGGGTCATCGCGGAAACTTTGACGGCGACGACATCATAAACATCATCGTACGCCAACCCGCCACAGCCCGTTTCATCGCACGGCACCTCTACAACTTCTTCGTGGCGGACGACGTGCAGGTCCCCGCATGGCTGGACGTGCCCCCCAGGGACCCGGTGGCCATCAACATTATCGGGGACGCCTTCATCACCACCGGATACGACATGAAGGAGACCATGAGGGTCCTGCTTAACTCCGACTTCTTCAAGGAGTCGCTCTACAAGAAGGTCAAGAGCCCCACGGAGGTGGTCGCCGGAACCCTCAACTTGGTGGGCGACTACAAGGGCAGGCCTCGCCCGGGCCTCACCGCAATCGGCGTCGAGCCCCGGAACATGGGCCAGGCCCTGTTGGACCCGCCCAGCGTAGAAGGGTGGCACACCGGCCCCGAATGGATCGACAGCGGCTCCCTGGTCCGCCGCATCAACTTCGTCGCCGACAGGGTCTCCGACATCTCCAAACCGGGAGTCCAGGACATCGTCAGCCGCATAGAGGCGATGGGCGCCATATCGCCTGACAAGTTGGTTGACAGCTGTCTTGACCTCATCGGCCCCGTGGATATGGGTGACGGCACAAAGGGAGAGCTTGTCGCCTACGCCAGCAGGGACGGAGACGTGCTTTGGAACGATGACGGCAGCCGGCAGGCTTCGGCCAGAAGAGTGGGAGACATGTTGGCCCTCATCTCTTCAACCAGGGAATACCAGTTCGGCTAACATCCGGGGGGTTGATAGAAACATCTGATCGGAAGGATTGGGTGCGCTGATGCTTACACGCACGGTTCTCGGCCGGACATACACCTACAGCCATTGCATAGGGCGCAACGCCGGCGGCGGCCCTGGATTCAGATACGCAATGGACATCGCCTTGGACTCCGAAGGCTTCGCCTACGTCATAAACCGTGGGTCTGAATACAACCAAGGCACCCGTATAAGCAAGCTGGCCTTCGGAGAGGATGCAGGCCATGAAGAGTTTATAGAGGAGTTCGGCAGCTATGGCGAGATGGACGGTCAGTTCGTCGGCGCCACCTGCATCGCCATTGACGACGACGACCGAATCTACGTGTCAGACGAGGACCTGAACCGCATCTCGGTTTTCGACAAGAACGGGAACTTCCTGACCAAGTGGGGTTCGTGCGGCTCCGAGGAAGGGCAGCTGGACAGCCCCTCAGGCATTGACTTCGACAAGAACGGGAACCTCTGGGTGGTCGACAGCGGCAACAGCCGGGTCCAGGCTTTCACCAAGGACGGCAAGTTCCTGAAAGCATGGGGCAAGTGCGGCACGGGAGAGGGCGAGCTCAATGCTCCCTGGGGCGTGACCGTCGACGACAACGGAGACGTATACGTGGCCGACTGGTACAACGGCCGCGTCCAGAAGTTCGACCAGGACGGGCATTGCCTCATGACCTTCGGGGACTCCGACATCGGGGAGGGCGCCTTGCGGCGCCCCAGCGACGTGGCAGTGGACAGCGAGGGGGACGTTTACGTGGTGGACTGGGGTGAAAGCAAAGTGCAGGTGTACGCGCCCGACGGGACCCACATCACCACCTTCGTCGGCGACGCGCACCAGCTGTCCAAGTGGGGAGCGGAGGTCGTGGCCGCCAACCCGGACACGATCAAGGCGCGCAAGAGAGTGAAGAGTCTGGAGCCGGAGCAACGGTTCAACTTCCCGACCGCCGTCTTGGCCGACGCAGAAGGCCATCTGGTCATCGTCGATCAGATGAGGTCGCGCCTCCAAGTCTACATCAAAGAGAAGAACTACGTGGACGCTCAGTTCAACCTCTGATCCCTGCCTGACAAAGGACCAAGCGATCGGCGGACCCCGATATCGGGGTCCGCCGGTTTTATTGTAAGCTGAGGCCGTTGGCTAGCGGCGTTGGAACACGGCGGCCATGCCCTGCCCCCCGCCGACACACATAGTCTCCAACCCGAACTCGGCGTCCCTCCGCTCCATCTCGTGGAGCAGAGTGGTGAGGATTCTGCATCCGGTGGCGGCTATCGGATGGCCCAGCGAAATCCCTGAGCCGTTAACGTTCAGGTTGTCATCATTGGGCAGTTTCCATTCGCGCAGCACCGACAGCACCTGGGAGGCGAAGGCCTCGTTCAACTCGATCAGGTCTATGTCCTCCAGGGACATGCCTATCTTACCCATCACCTTGGCGGTGGCCGGGACAGGTCCAATCCCCATCGTGGCCGGATGGCAGCCGGTGACGGCCCAACCCTTAAGATAGCCCATGGCCGTAAGTCCCAACTCCTCCAGCTTGTCCTCGGCGACCACCAGGCACACCGACGCCGCATCGTTTTGAGTGGAGGCGTTCCCTGCGGTCACGGTGCCCTCTGGGCCCATGACGGGGCGGAGCCTGGAAAGGGCCTCCATGCTCGTGTCAGCCCTGGGGCCTTCGTCCTTGTCGAACATCACCGGGTCGCCCCGGCGTTGGGGAATGGGGACCGCCACCAACTCCTTCTCGAACTTGCCAGACTCGATGGCGTCCACGGCCCTCTGATGGCTGCGCAGCGCGTATTCATCCTGTTCCTGGCGGGATATCTCATACTCCTTAGCCAAGTTCTCGGCGGTCTCGATCATCCCCGAAATGTAGCCGAAGCGTTCCTCAGGGGACACCGTCTCCCTGGCCCGCTCCAGCCGGTCGTGGAACTTGACCGAGCCGAACCTGGCCCCCCAACGGGACTCGTTGGTGTAGTACTCGGCGCCGCTCATGCTTTCCGTCCCGCCGGCTATGACCACGTCGGCGTTCTCTGTCTGGACCTCCATAGCCGCGTTGATAATGGCCTGGAGGCCAGACGAGCAGCGTCGGTCAAGCTGGTATCCGGGCACCTCTATGGGCAGGCCGGCCTTCAGGGAGACCAGGCGCCCTATGGCAGGGTGCTCGCCGCTGGGGTAGCCGTTGCCGAGGATTACGTCGTCCACCCTGGCAGGATCGAGTCCCGTCCGGTCAAGAAGCTCCTTGATGACCAGAGAGCCCAGGTCGGTGGGAGAGACGCCCTTGAGGCCGCCGCCAAAGTTTCCTACGGGTGTCCGAAGGGGAGAGACTATAGCAACGCCGCGCATGATGGGCTCCTTTAGGTGGTGTCAAGTTAGAGGGCTGCAATTCGCCAAATGAAAGGGCGCCACAATTGTAGTGCCGCCCCTGCCTACCGTCAAGAAAAGGGCCAGCTATATACTTGTCACACCTTTAGTTACAAGTGGTAGTCCCGAAACTTGTCCGAAAGGTGATTGTTTGCAGAGAGGAAGCGAGCGAATGGCCTAGTGGTGGTGTTTCAGAGTAACTCTAGGTCTGACCATTTCTTCAATAGTCGTAAAAGAACTGACGGCGGGTGTTCTTCGCCAGTGGTTAGAAAGACTATCCCAACACGTTCACGGACAATAGTGTCCCTCTCTGCCTTCACCTTCAGCATCCGTTTGTTACAACTAAGTACAAGCCATTCTTGTTGACCTGCTTTTGTTAACCAGAACTCATCGGCGCGTCCTCCCCATGACATACCTATCATAGAACGAGCGTCGTATCCGACTGCGGCGAGGGCCTTTGGCACTCCAGTTCCTACGTCTTCGTCACACAGCAGAATCAAGCAGCGACCTTCTCACAGTATTGTAAGGCCGTCTCAACGAGGTAAGGGTCCATTTCAAAGTCTTTCGCAATGAAATCAATGCGCAGTCCAGCCTTAAATCGCTTGCGGATTGCTTGCACTGTCACTCCGCGCCCCTTAATTACTGGCAGGCCCGTGCTTAGCCTAGGGTCAACGACGATGGGCACTGTCTTACCAATTGGAAACCACCGAGCCGCTAGTTCATCGTCATACTCAATTTGGTCAACCGTTTCACTCCGCAGTAACCCCGGCAACGTCCATTGTTCTGGGGCATCCAGGGTTTGATAGCTGGCTACCGAACTCCCCTCTTTCAGAAAATGAACAATGTGGCCACCTAGTGCTTCCAGTTTCATATGAGCAAACGGGTACTCTATGCCCCATACCTCCTGTGCATTCACATAGGCCTCTCGCACCTTTTTGAATGACAAACTTTTCCCCGATGCGCTCTTACGAAACCGTCCAGCGACCATGATCTCTATCATCTGGAGAAAAGAAACCATAGCGCCATTGCCAGTTGGGAACAAAGGCCGAACTTCCCGGCCCCTAACCGCGTATCCGACTAGCCAGTTTTTAACCGTGGTGGCAGAGACGTTGGCGAGGTGAGCGGCCTCAGCAAAGCTGTACATTGACTCTGTCCGCCAGCCGTTGACAGCCTCATGTCCGTTAGTCACTTGGGACATGACAAAATAACCTCCATCGTGCTAGGATCCTATGGAGTCGTCGCTTCTAGCGGAAGGTGAGTGCCCCCTCAGCACTCACCTTGGATAGGACCATGTGCCCGAAATGTACCACGATACTAGCACATCGCTTCATCCGTTGTCCTTCTAGGAAGCGATAGAGATCCTCGCTAATCCTCCTAGGCGTGGGGGTCCTGAGGCTGAGGGGCCCGACAGTACCACAGACGCCTCCTCTGAGCCTGAGGCATCAAAGCGGCGAACCTTGCGGCGTCCGAAATCTTCCTCCGGTTGAATCTAAACTCGAACTCTCTCATGGTAAGTAGGATGCCGTCACCTTGTGTGACCGCCCATGTAGGTTTCATTAGCTTCAATAGTGCCCGTCAACTTCGGAAAGCCTATGTCCTTAGCGGCTTACCGAATACGGTGGCACATGAACCACGCAGACTGATAGGTGATATCTAGGCTCCGGCGTAGTTGGTGGGATTGAAACCCTTCCTAGATGAACCCATGTGGAATATCCCCCCAACCACTTTTGGAGAGGGATTTTAGAGTCCTCAAAGATGGTGCCGACTGTGGACGTAAACTGATGCTTGCAGCGATGGCACTCGTAAAGAAAGAGTCTGGACGTGATTCTTTGTGTGGGACTTCCTAGTGACGCTGTAAGGCTTGCTTACAGCGCAGTTCGGGCAATGAGGGCCAGAAGACCACCGCATCCGTTCTAAGTAAGAAGGTGTGGCACTCATCGTCAGTCCATTGTAGAAGTTTGTGTAAAGTTCGCTTTTCTGTACTCACCTGCGGGTCCCCTATGCGGTTCATGAGAGTTGTTATAGCTCAAATATTCGGGTTTGTAAACTATCTCATTACAGAAAACTTGTCACTGGACGCGAGTCCAGGACAGGTGGAACGACCCTCCTACTTATCCTCTCTTCACTGACAGCCAAAGGCCGGTTTTTCTCCCCATCGGAGGGGAAGGGCCGTGGGCGGGGCTTGTCAGTCCACGACGGGGTAGTATGGGGAACCCCAGTCGACTCGCGGGTTGGCCATCATCAGGTCGATGAACAGAGGAACGAGGAAGGCCATTATCCTGGCCCCGTCCCGGACCTGATCGCGGTTCAAAGACCCGTTCCAGGTCGCGCCGCCATGAATCAGCTGGTTGCGCAGGACATAGAGCCGGTCGAACACGGCGCTCAAGATGAAGCGGGTGTCATGCGTGACCAGCGCGTTGCGCACCTCCCTTTTGCGTTCCTCGAACAGGAACTCCCAGTTGTCGTGCCCCAATCCGTTGTGATGGTCCCAGAACGGCTGGAAGACGAACTTGTTGTCGAGGAGAACCCTGATGGGGCCGGAGAACCTCTGCCAGATTGCGTCGTAGATTGTGCCTTCGACGTCGAGACGCAGTATCGTGTCGAAATATTCGGAGAAGTTGATCCGTTCCACCATGTCGGGCGCCTGCCTCCGGTCTGTCGCATAGGCTGCGTTGAAAGCTATCCAGTAGAAGATGAAGGCAGCGTCGTCGTCATCCTTCTCCTTTTCCGCACGCTCAAGCCAGCTCAGGGCCCGCCTCATGCGAAGCCGAAGTTTATCCGACAGAGTGTTCCAGACGTCGCGCCCTTTCGCTTCCAGGACCTCGAAGGTCAACGCGTTCCACATAGGCTCCAGGCTCATCGGACGCCTCCAAGCTAGGACGGTTTGCCTCATTGTAGCTAATCACCCCAAGCCCGTGGAAGAACGTCCCTTGTTCGTAATAAGCGTCACCCTTCCCAGAAACCTGGCGGGAATGTACACTTCTAATCACCGAGAGCCGCTAAGGAGGCGCCATGCCAACTGCCGCCGAGTTGATAGTCCAGACCCTCGAGGAAGCCGGGGTGGAGTACGTGTTCGGCATTCCGGGGGGAGGCACGGGCCAGATATTCGGCCTGCTCCACGGCCGGGAGGACCGAATCAAGACCATCCTGGTGCGCCACGAGCAGGCGGCTGCGATAATGGCCGACGCATACGCGCGGGCGTCGGGGAAGCCCGCCGTCGTCATGGGACAGGGCCTGTTCATCGGCTCCAACGCTTCCTTTGGCATCATGGAGTCCATGCTCAGCAGCTCGCCTATGCTCATACTCACCGACACCTCCGACGGTGGAGTCGGGATGCACGCCGCCAACCAGTCGGGAGCGGGCGAATATGGAAGCATCGACCTTCCGGCTATATTTAAGGCCATGACCAAGTACACCGCCGTGGCGGCCAGCCCCAAAGAGGCGGTGCTGAGCGCCCAGCTTGCCATCAAACACGCCATGAGCGGGCGGCCCGGTCCTGCCGCAGTCGTTATGCGCTCGGCGTCCATCGGGGGAGAGGTGGACGTGGAGTCTCCGCCCTTCATACACAACGCCGCCGGATACCTCAACACCGCCAAACCCCAGAGCGCCCCCGCCGACGTAGAGAAAGCCGTCCGCATCCTGTCGGAGTCGGCCCGGCCCGTGATCGTCGCGGGCAACGGAGTCCACGTCGCCAAGGCACACGGACAGCTTCAGGAACTGGCAGAGCTATGGCAGGCGCCCGTGGTCACCAGCTACAAGGGCAAATCTGCCCTCGCCGAAACCCACCCACTGTCCCTGGGAATGGTGGGCGTATACGGCCAGGACGCGGCCAACCGGCTGGTGGGAGAGGCCGACACCGTGCTGGTCATCGGCGCCAAGCTGACGCCCCAGGACACGGTGAGGGAACGCCCGGACGTATTCAACCCACTGCGCCAGCGCATCATCCAGATTGACATAGACGAGCGGAACGCCGGATGGACCTTCCCTATCGAGCTGGGCCTAGTGGGCGACGCCGGAGCCATCATGGACCAACTGCTGGATGCGTCCAAGGAAGCCGCCGAGGCCGCCAAGTCCAAGCGGCAGGCTTGGGCGGCGGGCCTTGATGAGGTCAAACGGCAGATGGCCTTCTACGACGACCCGGAGATGCACCGGGACAGCTCTCCAGTCACACCCCAGCGGCTTGTGGCGTTGCTGCAAGAGACTCTGGACCCGTCCACCGTCTTCTCTCTCGACGCGGGCAACAACCGCACCTGGATGGCCCACCTCTACCAGTCCCGGCAGGCCAACACTTTCTTCTGCCCCGGAGGGACCGCGGGGATGGGTTGGGGGCTGCCCGCGGCCGTCGCGCTGAAGCTGGCGTACCCTGACCGTCCGGTGGCATGCGTCACCGGAGACGGCGGTTACATGATGACGGTAAACGCGCTGTCCACCGCCATGCAGTACGACCTGCCGATTCTATGCGTGGTGTTCAATGACGGAGCCCTGGGCATGGTGCTGGACCATCAGCCGCCGGGGAAGACCATCGCCTCGGAGTTCGTGGACACGGACAACGCGGCGGTGGCTCGCGGGTTCGGAGCTTTCGGAGTCCAGGTCAGGGACTCCCGTGACCTTCCCCAGGCGCTCAGGGACGCAACGGCATCAGGGCTTCCCGCAGTGGTGGACGTGATAATTGACCGGGACCCCACACCCGACGACTGGCGGGCCGACGCCCGCAGGGCCGGAGAAACCTAAGATGAAGGTCTGTGGCTCCGCTGCGCCCCTGGATTCCGGCCTTCGCCGGAAAGGCGGGGCTGGGGGTATTGGGACGGGTGTATTGTTGGAAGCGCTATGGCTGACTGGTTTCAGAAACAGACCCTCGGCGCTCTGCTAGACGAGGCCGATCGTCGATTCGGGCCGCGGGAAGCCCTCTACCACGAGGGGCGGCGCTGGACGTTCCGGGAGCTCCGCCAAGACGTGGACCGGTGCGCCAGGGCCCTGATGGCGGCCGGCGTGGGACACGGCGAAAAAATCTCCTTGTGGATGCCCAACCGGCCTGAGTGGATTCACGTCATGCTCGCTGTTGCGAAAATAGGCGCGGTATTGGTCCCCATCAACACCCGTTTCCGCACAGCAGACCTGGGATACGTGCTGCGCCAGTCCGACACGTCCACCCTAATCACCGTGGACCGCTCAGGCCCGATGGACTTCCTGTCCATGGTCCGTGAGCTATGCCCGGAGATGGAAACGGGTGACCCTTCCGACCTCCGGCCTGAGAAGTTCCCCGAGCTGCGCAGGGTCATAGTCTTGGGAGACACTCGTTACAGGGGGACCCAAAGTTGGGCTGACGTGATGGCAGGCGCAGATGAGGTCTCCCGGCATGAGCTGGAGGCAAGACACGGGTCGGCGGACCCCGACGACACGGCGCTGATGATGTACACGTCGGGAACCACCGGGTTCCCCAAGGGCGTGATGCACAACCACAACGTCCAGCGCACCGTGGTGGACACGGCGAACCGCATGGGAATCACGCCGGGCGACGTAACTCTCATGTACCTGCCGTTGTTCCACTGCTTCGGCCTCTACGAAGGCCCTTTGATGTCCCTGGTCACGGGCTGCCGAATGGCCCTGACAACCACCTTCGATCCCGGCGAGTGCCTGAAGCTGATCGAACAGGAGAAGGCGACCGTGATGCACGGGTTCGACACTCATTTCCGGGACATGATGGACCACCCGGCATGTGAGACCGTAGACAGGAGCTCTCTCAGGACTGGGATACTGTGCGCGGGCATGGCCTCCAGCGAACCCGTGGCCCGGCGGGCCCAGTCGCTCCTCTTCCCCAGCGTGACCGGCTGGGGAATGACCGAGGTGGGCGTCGGGGCGGCCATATCCTTCCTGGACTCCTCCACGGAGGACCGCTGCACCGCCTCCGGCCATCCTCTGCCCGGATATGAGATGAAAGTCATCGACCCCGATTCCGGCGCCCAGGCGCCCAACGCCGACGTGGGAGAGCTGTGCGTGCGGGGTTACGGCGTTATGCAGGGCTACTACAAAAAACCGGACGAGACGGCACAGGCGGTGGACTCCGACGGATGGATGCACACCGGAGACTGTGTAATCATGAGGGACGACGGAGTCATACGCTTCCTCGGACGCTACAAGGACCAACTCAAGGTGGGCGGTGAAAACGTGGACCCGGCGGAGGTGGAGCAGTTCTTGATGTACCATCCGTCGGCGCTGAAAGTCCAGGTGGTCGGAGCGCCCGACGGTCGGCTGGGTGAAGTGGTCTGCGCTTGCGTGGTCCCCAAAAGCGGACAGGCTATAGACAACGAAGACCTGGCGGAGTTCTGCCGTGGCAGGCTGGCCAGCTTCAAGGCGCCCCGGTACACCCTGGCCTTCGACGACTACCCCATGACCTCCAGCGGGAAGGTCCAGAAGTTCCGCCTTCGGGAGATGGCCCTCGAGAGGCTGGGCCTAGCGTCGGACGCTCCCGGAAACGTCGTGTGAACGACGAGAGCGCCGCGGCAGCAGCCGCAGTCCTCATTAACGCGGCCTTCATGGGCGCCAACCTGGCGGTCCACCGCTGGGAGAGCCGCCGGGCCTGGTTCGTGGAACGGCGGCGGGAACTCGGCAGCCCGCGCCTGCTGGGTCCATTCGGATATTACTCAGGCAGGTATGGAAACACGGTTGCCGTCACGGCGATAAACGTGGGCGTGGCGCTGGCGGTCCTGGGACAACTCCGTTTCGAGCCGTGGATGCTCGTCTGCGCACTGGCTGGCCCAATAGTCGCCGCGGGTTACTTCTTCCACTGCAACAGGGTCAGGAAAATCGACTGGACCTTTCTCGGAGACCGCATAACCCTGGGCGGACAGCTGCACCTTGTCTACGTTGCCGTGGAAGTCGGAGCAGGGGCCCTTGGAATCGGCCTAGCCGCTGCGAACGGCCTCAACCCCCATCTGCTGACCGCCGTCTCCGGCGGCGCTCTGTACCTCTGCCTGGTGGGCCTGGACATCCGGTCCGGCAATCACCGGCGGCCAAGACGCCCAGCGTAGGGGAGCGGCGGGCGCTTCCCTCGGGGCCTGTGCATAGCCGGACAAAGGCCAAAGGGCCACGGTTGCAAGCCGCCCCAGGCCGGTGGTATACTAGAGTCAACAATCCTCTGGACCCCTTGTGCGCAGGCCCCGAACCCATCGGGGCTTGTTGTTAAATGAGCGAGTCCATAGAGGGCAACCCTCTAGGGGGTATAACTTGAAAAGCGACTTTTTGATAGCGTTGACACAGCTGGCGGCGGAGAGACATCTGCCCAAAGAGCAGGTGCTGCAGGCTATAGAAGTAGCCTTAGCGTCGGCCTTCAAGAAGGACAGCCTCGTCATGGGTCAGAATATATCCGTCAAGCTGAACCCGAACAGCGGCGAGGTGAACGTATACGCCACCAAGACGGTGGTGGACGAAATTGAGGACGATAAGCGGGAGGTCCTGCTCAAAGAAGCTCAGAAAGTCAAAACGGACGTAGCCGTCGGGGATGAGTTGGCAGTCGAGGCGCTCCCCCACCAGGTCAGCCGCATAGCTGCGCAAACAGCCAAACAGGTCGTGCTTCAGAGACTGCGGGAAGTGGAGCGTGAGCTGGTCTATGCGGAGTTCCAGGACCGGGAAGGGGACGTGATCTCCGGGGTCGTCGACCAGATCGAGTCCGGCAGAGTCATAATCATCGACCTCGGCAGGGCCCAGGCGGTCCTACTCCCGGAGGAGCAGATTCCCACCGAACGCTACAGAAAGGGCCAACGGCTCAAGCTCTTCGTTCTGGAAGTGCGCCGCAGCGCCAAGGGCCCCGAAATACTGGTTTCCAGAAACCGCAGGAACCTGCTGAAACGGCTCTTCGAGATCGAGGTGCCCGAGGTGTACAACGGCATCGTCGAGATCAAGGCCATTTCCAGGGAGGCCGGCTCCCGCAGCAAGGTGGCGGTGATGTCCCGCCAGGAAGGAATAGACCCCGTAGGGTCCTGCATCGGGATGCGCGGCAACAGAATCCAGAGCATCGTAAACGAGCTCCAGGGCGAGAAGATCGACCTGGTCCGCTGGGACAAGGACCCGCGGGTGTTCATCGCCAACGCCCTCAGCCCGTCGGAGGTGGTCCACGTCGACGCCAACGGACCGGATGAGTCAGCCATTGTCGTTGTGCCCGAACGCCAACTGTCCCTGGCCATCGGCAAGGAAGGCCAGAACGCACGCCTCGCCGCAAAGCTGGTGAACTTCCGCCTGGACATCAAGAGCATGAGCGAATGGGAAGAGATAAAAGCCCGGCGCCAGTCCGATGTCGAAGAGGCCGCCAGGGCGGCCACTCTGGAAAAACAAGCCGGAGCCCCTGTGGAGAAAGCCCCGGCGACGGAAGCTGAACCCATTGGCGTTGTGGCGGAGGAACTGGAAGCCGTCGTCGCGGAAGCGGAACAGATTGTTGAAGAAGCGGCCCAGGCGCTGGCTATGGAAGAGGCCGTCACCGAAGCCGAAGCCCCGGTCCTCGAGACTGTTGGGGAAGCCATCGAGCAAGCCGAGGAGGCCACTGCTCCCGCCGCCGTCCAAGAAGCCGCCAGGCTAAGCGCGGAGGAGGAGTTGGCCCTCTTAGCCGTTGAGGAAGACGACGAGCAAGCCGACGACGATGAGGAAGAGGAGGAGACTTCCGGCGACGAAGACGTCTGGAAGGTCCCGGTCCCAGTCCTTCCTGCAGTGGCCGGCACAGGCCAGATACGTTTCGCCGAGGACATAATAGGAGACACTCGCGGCTCAGGCAGAGCAGGCCGCAAGGGCAAACGGGGGCGCGGCGGCGGCGGAGGCCGCAGCGGAGGCCGGGGCAGGTCTGCCAGACAGCAGCTGGAGGGCTAACTCAATAGAGGCACCTTGACTCACAAGAAGCATGTCCCCCTGCGGTCATGCTCTTCCTGCAGCTCCAAGCTCCCCAAGAGGGAGTTGCTCCGAATAGTGATCGGCGCCGGCGGGGAAGTGGCGCCGGACCCGACCGGGAAAGAGCCGGGAAGAGGCACCTACTTCTGCCGTAAACCGGCGTGCTGGGCCAAAGGCCTGACGAAAGCCCGGTTGACCCGCTCATTCCGGCGGGACGTGGTCCAGCTTGATAGAAAGGGCTTGCTCACACAGCTTCACATGCTGGCGGCTGGGAAGGTTGGGAAGGTTGGAGAGGAGATATGAGCACTGAGAGCCTGCAACGAACAGTGGCGACGGACGACCCCGGCGCTCAGACGACCGAGCGGAGGCCCAGGCAGCGTAAGACCGCTCCCAGAGTCGTGGAGCTCCCCCCAACCCTGTCTGTAAAACGCCTTTCGGAGCTTACGGGGATAAGCTCCATAGACACCATCAAGCAGCTGATGCGCAACGGCATTATGGCCTCCATGAACCAGATCATCGACTACGAGATTGGGGCGCTGGTGGCGTCCGCCCTTGGAGTCCGCACCAGACCCGAACAGGAGACCGGCGAAAGCGCCGCCCCCGAAACGGTAAGCGTTGACGTCGTTGACCCTGACAAGCTGGTCGGCCGCCCTCCTGTCGTCACCATCCTAGGGCACGTCGACCACGGCAAGACCACCCTTTTGGACACGATACGCCAGAGCCGAGTGGCCCAGGGAGAAGTGGGCCAGATCACCCAGCATATCGGCGCATATCAGGTCGACTACAACGACCGGAGAATCACCTTCCTGGACACTCCGGGCCACGAAGCGTTCACTGCCATCAGGGCCCGGGGCGCCAGCGTCACCGACATCGCCATTCTGGTGGTGGCCGCCGATGACGGAGTCATGCCCCAAACTATAGAAGCCCTGGACCACGCCAAAGCCGCCCACGTGCCGATAATCGTCGCCATAAACAAGATGGACCGCCCCGACTCCGACCCCGATCGCGTCAAACGCCAGTTGGGAGAGCGAGGGCTCGTATTCGAAGACTGGGGCGGAGACGTCATATCCGTGCCCATGTCCGCCATTCAGGGAGACGGCATCGACGACCTGCTGGAAAACCTCCTGCTGGTCGCTGAAATCGCTGACCTGAAAGCCGACCCGGAACGGAAGGCTTCAGGCGTGGTCGTAGAAGCCAAGCTGGACCGGAACCGCGGCCCACTGGCCACCCTGCTGGTCCAGAGCGGCACTCTCCGGGTGGGCGACTACATAGTCGCCGGTTCCTCCTATGGCCGTGTGCGGGCCATGTCCAACGATTTGGGGCAACGCGTGGCGGAGGCGCCGCCTGCTTTTCCCGTGGAGTTGATGGGCTTTGGCTCATTGCCTGAAGCCGGAGACCCCTTCTTGACCGCCCCGGATGAACGCTCTGCGCGGCGCCGGGCTGAGTCCCGCCAGCAAGAAAAAGAGGCCGGCAGGTCGGCGGCGCGGGCTCTGACATTGGAGGAGCTCCAGACACGCATCGATTTGGGCGAGACCAAGGACCTGAATCTGGTCATCAAGGCTGACGTCCAGGGCAGTGTAGAGGCGGTTGTCGGCTCTCTTGAGAGGCTGAACGACGAAAAGGCCCGCGTCCGAATACTCCATGCCAGCAGCGGCTCTGTCACCGACAGTGACATTCTTCTGGCTGCGGCCTCCGACGCCATCGTGCTCGGGTTCTCCACCACCACCCAGCAGGGCGTTGACCGCCTGGCCGAGCGGGAAGGGGTGGAAATACGCCATTACGGCATCATCTACCACCTGGTCGAGGACATCGAAAAAGCGCTTCAAGGCATTCTGGAAGCCACCCAACGGGAAGTAGTCGTGGGCCATGCCGAGGTGCGGGCCGTCTTCTCCATCGGCAGACGGGGCCAGAACATCGCAGGATGCATGGTCACCGACGGAAGAATTAACCGGAACGCCATGGTGCGCGTCCTGAGGAAGGGACAGAAGGTATTTGAAGGGACTGTCGCCAGCCTCCGCCATTTCAAAGATGAAGTCAACGAGATGAATGCAGGTTTCGAGTGTGGAATAGGAGTCGCCAGCTTCACCCAATTTGAGGAGGGCGACACCATCGAGACATACCGCATGGAAAAGGGCCGGGCCTAAGCGGCCTTCGCCAGCTTCTTCTTGACCTCCATCCCCCGAGAGGAAAGCCTCCTATGACCAGACGCATCGACCGCATCAATGGATTGTTGCGCCAGGAGATCAGCGACCTGATTTCCAAGGAGTTGAACGACCCCCGCCTCGGCGGCGTCGTCAGCGTCACTTACGTGGACACCTCCGTGGACCTGAGCCACGCCCGGGTCCACGTATCCGTCTTTGCGCAGCAGGACCGGAAGGAGACCGTGCTCAACGGCATCCGGTCGGGCTTGGGGTTCATTCGTCGAGAACTCAGGGGCCGCCTCCGGCTGAGGCACATACCCACGTTGGAACTGGTGCTGGACGAGTCCTTGGATGAGGCCAGTCATATTTCTCAGCTGATTGATCAGGCTAACCCAACCGGTTAGGGCTTCAACCTTTTAGACGGATGGAAAAGAACAAGATCAACGGCTTCCTGAACCTGTACAAAGACAGCGGCCCCACGTCCATGGACGCGGTCCGCATGGTCAAGAGGCTCACCGGGCAGAAGAAACGGGTGGGACATGGAGGCACCCTTGATCCCCTGGCCGAAGGGGTCCTTCCCATCTGTTTAGGCCAGGCGACCCGGCTTATGGAATTCCTCGTGGACGGCCCCCGGGAATACCTGATGGAGATCAGGCTGGGAGCCGCCACCGCGACCTACGACGCCGAGGGAGAAATAACCAAGGAGGGCGACTATTCGGGCGTCACCCTGGAAACCATACACCGGGCTCTGGAGGACTTTCACGGCCTGATAGACCAGGCGCCGCCCATGTACAGCGCGCTGAAAGTGGACGGGAAACGCCTCTATCAGTTGGCCAGGGCCGGTGTGGAAGTGGAGCGTGAACCCAGAAAGGTGGAGATTTCCCGCACCGACGTCCTGGATTTTGCTCCTCCCATAGTGACCGTCAGGGTTGAGAGCGGCCGCGGGGCCTATATGCGGTCGATTGCCCACGACCTGGGGGAACGCCTGGGTTGTTTCGCGTACCTTGGCAGGCTCATAAGGCTGAAAGCGGGGCCCTTCACCTCCGATGACAGCGTAAGAATGGCGGACCTTGAGTCTTCCGAGGGGTCCTCAGAGGGTGTGTCCAAACACCTGCTGCCCATCGATTTCGCTCTTTTGGACATGAAAAGCGTCGAAGTCGGCAAGTCAGCCGAGAGGTTCCTGAAAAACGGCCAGCCGATAAATGCATCGCCTCAAATAGCGGTTACGGCGGGATACATGGAAAAGTTCCGGGCATACGACTCCGATGGACGGTTCCTCGCCGTCGTCGTCTACGACAAGCCCAATAACCAGTGGAGGCCGTACAAAGTTTTCCAACTAGATTCGCCCTCCATCTTCGCACCTGCACAGGTTGGATGACAAGCAAAACGGCAATCGGCGCCCCCTCAGTATTGACAAACGCCATTCGCCAAGTATATTTTTGGATTAAAAGCTAAGCGTGTTCTCGTGGAGGGGTGAGATGGAAGCTTATTGCTTCAAGTGCAGGGGAAAAAGAGAAATCAGCAATCCACAGCAGGTTACGTTGAAGAACGGCAGGCCCGCCACACAAGGTTCTTGCCCTGCCTGCGGCACTAAGGTGTTCCGCATCGGCAAAGCTTCCTAGCCATTCTGAGGCTACCCCGGCACAACGCTCGCTCCCAGTTTCTTGAGCAAGCTGATCGGGTTGCGCTCCAATAGTGTTTGCGCCTGTTCCGGCGAAAGGCCTGCGCCCAAAGCCACCTTCTCCCGGAGCTCATCAGTAAGCAGGTCCTCCGGGCTGTGGGCGTCCGAGTCCAGCACGGTCAACGCACCCGCTTCCTGTGCGACCTTCACCACGTGGCCGTTGGCCAAGCTGTGACCCCTGCGGGCTGACACCTCCAGATAAACGCCCCTCTCGGCCGCCAGACGTGCGTCGTCCAGTTCGATCAATCCGGGGTGGGCCAGAACGTCCACGGCGTCGGAGCTTATCGCGGCCCTGTTGGTCCCGGGTTCCACCGGCTCGACGGGGGTCTCTCCGTGGACCACCACTATCCTGGCGCCCATTTCCTTGGCGGCTCGGGCCACCATATCTATGTCGTCTCTGGGCACGTGGGTAATTTCAACGCCGGGCAAGACCTGAATGTCCCACCGGGACGACCCCATCTTACAGTCGGTGATCAGTGTATTCAGCACGTACTCCAGATTGCCGGGGCCCACGTGGTCCGTAACGGCCATGCCCTTGTAGCCGCGCACGACCGCCCGCCGTATAAGCTCAACAGGCGACAACACGCCGTCGCTGAGGAAGGTGTGGGTGTGAAAATCGTACATCGCTCCTCCGTACCGCCGCCCCGGAAAATCGGCGCCGACCGTCATCCTGCCGTCGCCGGGGTCAACTCCATACTTTATACATCAGAGACTCCAATTGCTCAATGCCGCTTGAACGCCACGCCCCCAGGGCCTTTCGATTATCTCAGGTCCCTCCTTTCTTTCCGTTCGGCCTGAGCGTGTGAAGGGCGGTTCGACAGGCTCACCGCGAACGGGGTGAACGGGGTAAACAAGGCATCTAACTATCGAAAGACCCTGCAACGCCTCTCGGGGCGGAGTGTTAGAATTGTCTCACCGGCGCTTGCGGAGACGCGTCTATGTGGCAGCTAATCAAGCTTTACGCCAAAAGAACAGCGCTGTCCATCGGAGCGCTCCTGCTGCTATTCGCCAACTATCTGGCAATAGCCCCCCAAGGCCAGGACATCATGGTCTCCGCTCTGTTCGTGATTCAAACGCTGCCCGTTCCCGTCAAACCCCAGGAATGGTTTACACCCGACCCCATACGGCAGGAGGTCGTCTATCCCATTGCTTCCGGGAACGGCGTGGCGGACGTCTACCGCACACCGGGAGACAGCGCGAGGCCAGGAGTGGTGATCTTTCTGGGAGTGAACCCCGCTCCAAGGGACGATGCCCGGGTGGTCAATCTGGGCGAGGGGCTGGCCAGGGCCGGGTTCGCGGTGATGATTCCCTGGTCGCCCAGCATGATGCAGGACAGAGTAGACCCGCAAGAGCCCGACAACTTGGTAAGGGCCTTCCAGTTCTTAGCGGAACAGGAGTACGTGGACCCTGAAAGGGTGGGTCTGGGAGGGTTCTGCGTGGGCGCCTCGTTGGCAGTGATCGCAGCCTCGGACCAACGCATCAGCGACAAGGTGGACTTCGTCAGCTCCTTCGGCGGCTACTACGACGTAAGAGAGCTTCTAGCTCAGATCGCCGCCAAACAGAGTTTCTACAACGGCGCTGTGGAACCCTGGGACCCCAGACCCGCTGCGGAGAGGGTGTTCGTGAACCAGATCATAGAAGGGCTTCCCGACCCTGAAGAACGGGAGGCCTTCGACCGGATGTTCGTCCGGCGAGACCCGGAAGCGTCTCTGCCGGAACCCCTCTCCCCGGGAGCGCAGGCGGCGTACAAACTCCTGCGATCGGCCACGGCTTCCGACGACGCCGAACGCCTGAGCATAGAAGAAGCCCAGGCCCTGATTGCGCTGCTTCCTTCCGGTCTGCTCCGGGACCTGGACCGCATCTCGCCCAGCGCCGCCATTGACGGTCTTCGAGCCAAGCTGCTGATCGCCCACGACAGGGAAGACGACGCCGTGCCCTCCGAGGAGTCCCGACGCCTTGGGGACGCCGTAGAGGGAAGGGTTGAACTTCACCGGACCGAGTTCTCCTTCTTTTCCCACGTCACACCCGACAAACCCGTGGGGCCTTTGACCTTCGTGAAGGAGGCCTTCAAGCTGTTCAAATACACCTATAACCTCATAAGGGTCGTTTGAGGGCCTTATAGGAGTCGCCTCCGGCCTATGCTAGAATGAGCAGACAGATCACCAACAGAGAGAACCATGCCAAGAAATTACTGGATGATAGTGACAAGCCCTGAAAACTTCGAGATGATGCGGAGTCGGGGTTTCAAGGTCCAAGGCCTCAAGGCCAACCACCATCGAAAAGCGCAACGCATCGAGCCCGGCGACTGCATCCTGTACTACGTGGGCCATAACCGCTTCTTCGGCGCAACGGCGCGGGCCACGTCCCGGTATTCCGAAGACCCGTCTCCGCCGTGGAAAAACGACGGAATGAGCAAATGGGCCTACAAAGTGGACATCGAGCCGGAGGTCGTGCTGAACAGGGACGAGTATATAGACGCCAACCAACTCGCTCCCCGGCTGGACTACGTCCGCAAGTGGACTCCGGAGACATGGTACGTCGCTTTTGCTCAGACCAACCTGCATCTGCTGCCCAAGAAGGACTTCCAGCTGGTGGAGCAGGAGATGAAGAAGCTCACGTCCAGGGCTTCCCGGAACCGCCGCAGAGGACAAGCCCAGAGCCAGCCTAAAGACATCCGCATCCCGGCGTTGAAGCCTGAACCCGAGGACGGGCCCGCATCACAGGTCGTCGAGTCGCGACACCCCGACGAGTTCGCAATCGGGCTCCAAGCCAACTCCAACCTGCCGGACGTCCAAGAGGACCAGGGCGGGAGTCCGGAGCCGGCCGTCCCGGCGCTGGGTGGGGAAGAGCATCCCGAGCAGAGCGACTAGCTCCACGTCCTATCCAGGCCGCAGAAGCATCTACGCCCCGGCCAGGTATTCGGACGTTGTCTTGACCATGTATGAGCCCGAACCCATCAGCAGACTTTCCACCGCCGCCCGGGCCGTATCCAGGGAAGTGTAGCAGGGAATCCGCTTCTCCACTGCGGCCCGGCGAATGTAGAACCCGTCCCGGATGGCCGACGCCGCCTCGGACACGGTGTTCACGACGCCGTCCACGAGGCCCTGGTTTATCACGTCCACCACGTTGGGGTGCCCTTCGGACAGCTTTTTAGTGATCACGATTACCGGCGCCCCCATATTCTGGACCATGGCCGCCGTCCCTTCGGTGGCGTAAAGTGTGAAGCCCGCCTCGCAAAGCTCTTCGACCAGAACTGCGGACTCCGCCTTGTCCTTGTCCGCAATGCTCATCAGAACGGCTCCGCCCTGCTTCAACGTGAGGTCGGAAGCGGCCAGCGCCTTGGCCAGGGCAGGGCGGAACTCATGGTCGATGCCCATCACTTCGCCGGTGGACTTCATCTCCGGGCCCAGATGCGAGTCCACGCCTATGAGCTTGGACATGGAGAAAACCGGCGCCTTGATGCCCACCACGTCTTGCCGCTTCCAGAGTCCTCCCTCATATCCCATATCCTTCAGCTTCCGTCCCAGCATCACCCTTGTGGCAATGCTGACAACGGGCACGCCCGTGACCTTGGATATGAAGGGAACGGTGCGGCTGGCCCTGGGATTGACCTCCAGAACGTAGACCGAGGTCCCCTCCGTGTCTCCGGGCGAGGACCTGGGGCTCCTGTAAGCCGGAGCTCCCACTATCACGAACTGGACGTTCATCAACCCTTTGATCCCCATGGCGAGGCCTATCCTGGTGGTGTAGTCCACAATGGTGTCCACTTCATCCGTGGACAGGTTCAATCCCGGGTATATGGCCATGGAGTCTCCGCTGTGGACTCCGGCACGCTCTATGTGCTCCATTATTCCCGGAATCAGCGTCCGCTCTCCGTCACAGATGGCGTCAACCTCGCACTCTTTGCCCTCCAGATAGCTGTCAATGAGCACCGGCCTCCCTTGCACCACCTCAGTTGCGGCGGCGAGGTAGCGGCGAAGCTCCTCTGGCGTTTGGACGATCTCCATAGCCCTGCCGCCAAGAACGTAGCTGGGCCTCACCACGATGGGGAAGCCGATGTCCCCCGCCACGCTGATGGCCTCATCCACCGAAGTCACGGCGGCTCCGGGCGGCTGGGGAATTCCCAACCTACCCAGGAAGTCGTCGAACTTGTGCCGGTCCGACGCTATGTCTATGGCTTCTGCGGCTGAACCCAGCAGAGGCAGTCCCACCCTGTCCAGGACCTGGGAAAGGTTGATGGCAGTCTGTCCTCCGAATTGGACCACCGATTCGGGCGGTTGTCCTTCACCCGTCTCGTTGTCGATGACGTCCCGGACGCTCTCTTCGTCAAGCGGCTCGAAATAGAGGCGCTGGCTGGTGTCGAAGTCGGTGGACACAGTCTCCGGGTTGGAGTTGACCATTATGCTTCCTACGCCCTCGTCGTGAAGGGCCCAGGCGGCATGGACGCTGCAATAGTCGAACTCGATCCCCTGTCCGATGCGTATCGGGCCGCTGCCGATGACCAGGGCCTTGGGTCCCTCCATCGGAGGCGCCTCGTTTTCCTGGTCGTAGCAGCTGTAGTAATAGGGCGTGACCGCCTCAAACTCGGCTGCGCAAGTGTCAACCATCTTGTACACGGGCCGTATTCCCCAGGAGCGGCGCGTTTCCCTCACCCGTTCCGGCAGGGTGTCCGACAGCGCGCCGATCTGCTCGTCGGAAAACCCGAGACGTTTGGCATGCAGGAGAAGCTCCGGGGTCAGGTCCTCTCCCAACAGCCTCCGTTCGACAGCCACTATCCGCTCGAGGGCGCTGATGAACCACGGCTCTATCAGCGCTGTTTGGGCCAACTCATCCACGGAAACACCCGAACGGATGGCGTACATCAGGGCCCATAGCCGTTGGTCGTTGGGCTTGTATAGAGCGTCGCCCGGAGGACTGCCCTGCCTCCACTCAGGCGCCTCCCACAGCAGCGAACGTCCGCCTATTTCCAGGGAGCGGACCGCCTTCTGCAGCGCCGCCGGAAAGCTGCGGTCTATCGCCATCACCTCGCCGGTGGCCTTCATCTGCGTAGTGATGGACCGGTCTCCCGCTGGAAACTTGTCGAAGGGCCAGCGGGGTATTTTCACAACGCAGTAGTCCAGGGCCGGCTCAAAGGCGGCGGAGGTCTTCTCAGTCACGGCGTTGGATATGTCGTCGAGGCGCTTACCCACCGCAATCTTGGCGGCGACTCGGGCGATGGGATAGCCCGTGGCCTTGGAGGCAAGCGCCGAGCTGCGGCTGACCCTGGGGTTCACCTCTATGACGTAGTAGGGGGCGTTGGGTTCCCAGTCGTACGCCAACTTTTTGCCGATGATCGGATGGGGCGGCAGAGCAAACTGGACATTGCAGCCTCCCTCGATGCCAAGAGCCCGGATGATCTTCAGGCTGGCCGACCTGAGCATCTGGTACTCTTTGTCGGTCAGGGTCTGGCTGGGGGCCACCACGATGCTGTCTCCGGTATGGACCCCCATGGCGTCCATATTCTCCATATTGCATATGGTGATGCAGTTGTCGCCGCCGTCCCGCATCACCTCGTACTCGATCTCCTTCCAACCTTCCAGGGAACGCTCCAGCAGCGCCTGGTTGATGGGGCTGGCGGCCAGTCCTCCCGCCACGACGGTCTCCAACTCTTCCAGGGTGCGGACCATCCCGCCGCCGGTGCCCCCCAGCGTATAGGCGGGGCGCACCACCAGGGGCAGCCCCATCCTCTCCGCCGCCTTCCGTGCCTCATCCACCGATGATACGGTCAGGCTGGGGGGCTGGAGCTCGTCTATCTCTATGAGCATGGACCGGAAAAGCTCCCGGTCCTCGGCCTTCTTGATGGTCTCAAGAGGGGTGCCGAGCAGCCGCACGCCGTACTTCTCCAGAAGTCCGGCGTCGGCTATGTCCACGGCCAGGTTGAGGCCGGTCTGGCCCCCCAAAGTCGGAAGGATGCCGTCGGGCCGCTCCCTGTCCAGGACGCGGTCCATCACGTCCACGGTCAGGGGCTCGATGTACACGCGGTCAGCGATGCCCTGGTCGGTCATAATCGTGGCCGGATTGGAGTTGACTAGGACGGTGGTGACACCCTCTTCTTTGAGGGACTTGCACGCCTGGGTGCCTGCGTAGTCGAACTCGGCGGCCTGGCCGATTACTATGGGACCCGAGCCTATGACCAGAACTTTCCGGGGCTTGTCCGCCATACCTCACACCTCGCTGGCGGATATGATACTCCGGCGCGCACGTCTCCCACAAGGCAACCCGCGGGAGCTGTCAAGCGGGGTGTTGAGGGACCTGTTGCAACAGCGGCCCGTTAAGCTACGGGCAGTTGGCCGGGCAGATTAATCAGCTTGGCGTTTTGCAGCGTGTTTAAGAACTGGAATATAAAGTTGGTGAAATATTCGCCTTCTTGGTCGAACTCCACTCCGGTTTCGTCGCTCCATTCATGGCGGGACGGAATCTTGATTACGCAGCCGTCAGATCCCGATCCGTCCACTTCCACTACGCATATTGGAGCTTCGATGAGGCGGGCTTCTTCACTGTCGTAGGCCTTGACGAGGAACTTCCAACAGGGAGCCTGTTCGAAGCCCATACTTGCCTTGACGAAGTCGATGATATACCTGTATTTCTCACAAGAATAGGTGGGCACTTCCCTGTCTACGATCGTTATTACTTCTTCTAGTTCGCCCTCCACCTCCACCTCAATCCCCTCCTCTAGAAGGAATTGGCCAAAGGACATTTCTACCTCCCGGCAAGTGTAAGCTGATCTCCTCAACCGGAAAAACGGTCGAGCGTCTATTCTGGCGCCTGGACGTTCCGGCATCCAAGAGAAGGAGGTCTGTTGTTTGAGAAGTTTTGACTGACGGACCTTTGTCTTACGGCCTCTCCCGCCATTCGTCGTCGGAGAGCCGGTCCAACTCGTCTCCGTCATCCCGCCCTCCGCTGATTTTCCGTATGATGAAACGGGAAGCCAGCACACCCGCCAGGGCCAACACCAACAAGGCTATGACTATCGTGCTTACGGCGCCCAGGTTGAAGGAGGAGCCCCGGTTTGAGTCCTCCTGTTCCTGGGGTGAAACCGGACGGGCCTCTCCGTCGTTCACGTCCTCGGTCGCGGGCTGTACCGGGTTCCCCCCGAAGCTTGCGGCCCACCGCGTCTCCAGTCCATCGACGCCAAACCCGTAAACCGCCCTCAGGGCCGGTTCCTCTGTCTTGAGGAGGTCCAGCTGCGCCAGAAAGTCACGGAACCGCTCTTCCCCATAGGTCTCCACCATGTAGCCGACTACGCTTTCGGACTTGCGATAGAAGTAGCCGATGTCTGCAACGCGTCCGGGCAGGGCTTTCATGTGCCGCAGGGGAATACGGTAGGGATCGGACTTCACCCGCCTCGAATCTGAGGCTCCAGGCTCCATGTAGCTGGCGAACCCTTCGTTAAACCAGGCCGAAATCCTGACTCCGGGCTGTGACACCGCCTGGTCCAGAAGCAGATGGGCGGATTCGTGGACAAGCAGTCGCGGGCTCATCCCCAAGCCTATGAACACCCCCATGCTGGGGAAGGCGAACCCTCCGAAAACGCCGTCGTTGGTGGCCTGGCTCTGGAAGGGGAAAGCCCTGGCAGCCTCGGAGCGGGAGTTGTAAATGACTCCCCTCATGGGACCGTCAGGCTCGACGCCCAGCAGGTCGGAGACCCGCCGCAGCGACTCTTCCACGTCCCGCGCCACCCGGTCGACCTGCGGACCGTTCAGGTCGTGCCAGTATATCTCCAGAGGGCCTGCCATGCTGGTCTCCCAGTCTACGCTGGAGTCCAGGTAGACTACAGACTTCCTGGCGGTGACGGTCTCGTTTCCCTCCGAGTCTGTGATGGCGTAGTAATACTCCAGGTCTACTCCCGGCGGGAGGTAGGAGGCGCCGCGGGTGTCCAGCCTGGTCTCGGCCACAACCCTGGCGGATGGGTCAACGTCCACGTAGGTATAGCGCCAGTGGCCCGAGGGAGCTGCCCTATGATAGAGGCGTATTTCCGCGATGTCCGCCTCGGCTTCCACGTCCAGGTGCAACACGACCTGCGTGGGAAACCGCACCTCGAATTCGTTGGAATGCACGTGCACGGTCCCGCCCGCGGCCAGCGCAGAGCCGGCCCATGCAAGAAGGGCGAGGCCCGCCCCCAATCCAATCATTAGTCGCTTGATGGAGAACATTGCTGCAATAATTATACCCCTAAGGGGAATGATTGGATTGCCGCTTCCTCTTCTGTGTTATGCTTCATGGGACCCGGCTCCAACCGCAGGCGCTCGAAACTTAGAACCAGGGGGTTGCTTTGCTCCGGCTGGACAGGCGTTTTCGCGACGAGATTATCCAACATGCTCTGGAAGACGACACCATCGAGTGCTGCGGCGTCTTGGCTGGCTCCGATGGAAAGTTCGCCAAGCTTTTCCGCATG
Source organism: Dehalococcoidia bacterium (assembly GCA_965237875.1). GTDB lineage: Bacteria > Chloroflexota > Dehalococcoidia > Lucifugimonadales > JAGWBF01 > DAOUJI01. Next base: position 142,663 of record CBDEGP010000001.1, on the reverse strand, counting down.
ACCAACGTGGAGAACAGCCCTTACCGCTTCAGTTGGGACTCCAAAGAGCTAATCAACGTGTGGCGGGAGATGGAGGACAACAACTGGGAGAGCCGGGCCGTCTACCACTCCCACACCCACTCGGAAGCCTATCCTTCCACCACCGACGTCCGCCTGGCGGCATGGCCTGAGGCCCACTACATAATCGTGTCCCTCATGGACAAGGACAAGCCCCACTTGAGGGCGTTCCGCATCGTCGACTGCGAGGTGTCCGAGGAACCCATCGAGGTTGTCTAGCTGACGGGCGCCCTCTCCTTCCTACTCGGAGGTCTCCTCAGACGTTTGAGGTATGGGCGCTAGGAAAGGGTTCAGTATAGTCAGCCGTTCTATCTGTTGGCCATGGCGTAAGTCTTCTGTGTAGAGGCGGATGCAGCCTGCTTCCAGCGCTGAGGCAACAATTAGGGAGTCGTAGAAGCTAAACCCGTATCGGGCTTGCACACTGAGACCGCTCTGGTAGAGCGAGACCGTTGGGTTTATACGCCACAGTGGGGTGAGAACGTCTTCCAGCAGGAGGCGGGCCGTCTCAGGCGTGGCTCCAAGCTTTCGGATGACTATGTTCATTGCCTCCTGGACGACCTGATAGCTGATGCAAGCGCTCTCGTTCTCCAAGCTGTGGCGGACGAGTTTCTCTGCCAGTTGGCGTTTGCGGCCGTCGGTTTCATCGAACATATAGACGAAGACGTTGGTGTCTATAAAGTCTTCAACGCTCATTCATCTCATCCCGCGTGAACTTACGCCCGCCAGTGGACAACTTGCCTTGCAACTCCCGCATGACCCGCATGGCTTTGTCCGCCTGCTGTTCACGCCCAACGTAGTCCGCTAGCCACAGACGAAATTTAGCGTTTAAAGTTGTACGCTCCGCAGTGGCGCGGCGTCGGGCAGCTTCTATCAAGTTCTCGTCGGCGCTAAGGGTTATGTTTTTCATTCTGCCGCTCCATCAGAGTGTAGCACGGTTATAGTGTACACTATTTCAGTGTATAGTAAAATCCATACTGCACAGCGCCTCGGATGATTGGGCAACTCTCTGTGTATGGTTGTCTGTTACGGGCTTCGCACTTAATCAACCCATACCGGTGCGGCTGCCAGGATTTCGCTATCCCGTTCAATCGGCGGGGCTAGACGGCCGCCGCCAGCGCCTCGCCCATCTCCGACGTGCCCACCGGCGTCCCCTCGGCGCCTGCGGCGGCGATGTCAGGCGTTCGAAGCCCTGACGCAAGGACCTGCTCTACGGCCCGTTCAACCACCGCCGCTTCTTCGGTCAGTCCCAGGGAGTAACGCATCATCAGGGCCACGCTCAGGACTGTGGCTATGGGGTTGGCCATGCCTTTTCCGGCGATGTCGGGTGCGGTGCCGTGGATCGGCTCATACATGCCCATGGTGCGGCGTCCCTCCACGGGAACCCCCGCCAGGCTGGCGGAGGCGAGAAGCCCCATGGAGGCAGCCAGCACGGCTGCCTCGTCGGTGAGTATGTCCCCGAACGTGTTCTCGGTGACTATAACGTCAAACCTGGACGGCCGCTGGATGAGCTGCATCGCGCAGGTGTCCACCAGGACGTGCTCAAGCTCTACGTCCGGGTACTCCTCGGACATTTCTATAGCCAGACGCCTCCAAAGCCGGGATGTTTCCAGCACGTTGGCCTTGTCCACCGACGCCAGCTTCTTGCTCCTCCGCTGGGCCAACTCGAATCCTACCCTCAACACACGCTCTATCTCGGCCTGCGTGTAGCGCATGGTGTCCACAGCCGTCCAGCCCTTGCGGGTCTCCCGGCGGCCTCTGGGCAGGCCGTAGTAAACTCCGCCCGTGAGCTCGCGAATCAGGATGATATCCACGCCCTCAAGGACGGACGGCTTGAGCACACTGGAGTCCACCAGATCAGGGAAGACCTTCACCGGACGAATGTTAGCGAAGACGCCCAACCCTTTCCTGATGGCCAGCAGTCCGTCCTCGGGCCTGACCGAGGCCGTCGGGTCGTCCCACTTGGGTCCTCCGACTGCGCCGAACAGGAGAGCGTCGGAACTCTGGACCATTTCGACGGTTTCAGGCTTGAGGGCCGTCCCGTGCTTGTCGATGGCGATGCCGCCCACGTCATCGTAAGTGTATCGAAAGCTGTGGCCGAACCTCTTGCCGATGGCGTCCAGCGTCTTGACCCCCTCTGCTATTACCTCCGGGCCTATGCCGTCCCCAGGCAACACGGCTATGTTGAACTCCATGCTTTATACCTCCGTTGAAATGCTATCCGTCAAGTATCCGCCTGGCGGTCTCCCTTGCTTCGTCCCGTGTTCCGATAATACGGTCCGCAGGAACATGTTGCAAAACATTGAGGGCCTGAAGGGTCCTGGCCGGCGGTCCCGCAAGACCCACCACGATGCACTCGGTGTCCTCCTCCTTGGCCGTGTCTATCAGCTGCTCCACCACCAAGGCGGCGCTGTCGTCCATGTACACCGTGTCGGTGAAGTCGAGTATCACCACCTCATGGTCACGGACGTCCGCGCTGATGGTGTTGATCAGCTTGTTGGAGGACGCGACGGTAAAACTCCCCCTGAGCGCCACCAAGCCGACACGGGCGGAGAAAGCGTCCATCTCATCCGCGTCTTCTCCGCTTCCCCCGCTTCCCCCGCTTCCAAGAAAACTCTGGTCCAGCAGCGGCACGGATACGACGGCGTCCAGCTCCAGACGCTCGAACTGCCTTGCGCTGGCCATCCCCGCGGCGATAAGGCCTATCGCCACGGCGGTAACCAGGTCCAGGAACACCGTGAGTCCCAGAGTTATCACCATTACCAATAGATGTTCCGGCTGGACGCGGTGTATGCGCATGATAAACCGCCAATCGATGATGTCCCAGCCGACTTTCATCAGGATTCCTGCAAGGACCGCGTGGGGAATCGACTCGACGTATCTCCCAAGGCCCAGGACCAACGCCAGCAGAATTCCCGCCCTCACCACCCCCGAGACCGGAGTCCGTCCGCCGGCGCGTATGTTCACCACCGTGCCCATGGTGGCCCCGGCGCCGGGCAGACCCTGGATAAACCCTGTCACCACGGTGCCGATTCCCTGTCCCACCAATTCCCTGTTTGCGTTATGGCGGGTGCGGGTCATCGAATCGGCTATCAGGGAGGTGAGCAGGCTGTCGATGGCGCCGAGGAGCGCAATGGCCAACGCAGGCTGCACGGCGACGACCAACACATTCCCGGAAAGGTCCGGCATCTCAAGCGTAGGCAGGCCCGTCGGCACGTCGCCAATGATCGGCGTGTCAGTCAACCACAAGACGCCTATCAGCGTTCCGGCGATCAGAGCCGCCAACGCCGGCGGGAGGTATTTTCTGAACTGGCTCGGCCAAGCCACACCCACAACCAGGGTGACGGCGGCGATGATCAACGCGCTGAAGTTGACGTCACTGAACACGTCAGGCCACGCGCGGACCGCCGCCAGAGGTCCGCCCGTAGCAACCGGAGCGCCCAGGAAAGGCAGGGTCTGCATCAGTATGATGATTATGCCGATGCCCGACATGAACCCGGATATCACCGAATACGGCGTGAACGCCACGAACCGGCCGATTCTCATTACGCCCAGGAGAATCTGTATCAGGCCCGCCATAATGACTATCGTGAACGCCTCGGCGAGGTCGTCCGCATGGCTGGTGACGATGACCGCGATAGCCACTGACATCGGGCCCGTGGGACCGGTTATCTGGGACCGTGTTCCCCCGAACACAGCTGCGAAGAAACCTGCTGCAATCGCCCCGTATAAGCCGGCAAGCGGCCCAAGACCCGACGCCACACCGAATCCCAACGCCACCGGCAGCCCCACAACTGCCGCGGTGACGCCGCCAAAGAGGTCCCCACGGAAGGCGTGGAAGTCGTACTTCAGGTTAGAAAGCATTGGACGATTCGGAGAAAGGTAAATCCGGCGGCGTTCATCCCGTCATTTCACGCCCGGGCAAAAACTGGTCGGGGTGAGTGGATTCGAACCACCGGCCTCCACGTCCCGAACGTGGCGCGCTAGCCGCTGCGCTACACCCCGACTATGCCTATTATACCCATACCGCAAGCAGACTCAAGAGGCAGCCTCGCCCGATGCGTCTATCAGCCCTTGACTTAGCCGGACAGCAGGGTAAGCTAGAATCGGAAGACCAGCGCCTCGAATGCTGAACGGAGATAATGCTAAGCCCGGAACTTTCGGCGATAATCGGAGTGTCCAGCCCTGACATTCGGTGTTGGGGGACCGTTGACGCCGACCTGCTGAGGCGTTTCAGCCAGGCCCTCATGGACCCTGACCCAAGATACTGGGACTTGGAATTCGCCGACGCCACTCCTCAAAAAGGCCTCTCTACGCCTCTGCTGATGGCCAGCTGCCTCGAGAGACGGAGGCCGCCGGGGGACAGCGATAAGCTGGCCCAGGACGGGCTTCCTACCGCGGAGTCCTCCAGAAACACGGTCTCTCCGGCCTTTGACCGCCTCCCTGCCCTGCCCACTCACCTCCGCAGGGTGTCCAGGACCGGCATGGGAATAGAGGCGTACAGCTACCCCTGCATGGGCGACCAGGTTATTGTCCGCCACAGGTACGCATCAATCGCCGAGGGGACCGTAAGTTCATACGACAACGCAACTCCAACCCTGCTGGTAACCGTTGAATCCGCCTACCGCAACCAGGATGACAGACTGCTATGCAAGATCACGACGCAACTGGTCCGGCGCTAGACGAAGGCCAGGACCCCCTTCCGGTCGTCCACAGTTTGCCGGTCGCCTACAGTTTGGATGAGCTCATACAGCTCCCTGTGCCCGTGGCGCTGGCTCTCGACGATAGACCGTCCGAGGAGTCGCTGCGGGACAAGGCGCAGGTCTACTTTGAAGACGTGGACGTCGGCCAGGAGCTTCCCCGGTACATCCACCGCCTGACTCCGGCCCAACTGGTGCGCTGGGCTTCCGTGCTGGAGGACTGGGACACTGCCTATTTCGACCTGGACGCTGCCGTGAACCGCCACGGGCTGCCCGGAGTGGTGGTCCCCGACTCCTGGAAGGTCAACTCCATGTGCCGGCTTCTCAAGGACTGGGCTCTGCCCGGAGGATGGCTTTGGAAGCTGGACCTCCAACACCGGGCGCTCATCACCCCAGGCGAGGTTATCGTGCTGTGGGGCAGAGTGACCCAAACGCGGCGTTTCGAAGACATTGGGCTGGTGGACCTGGAATGCGGCATCCTGGTGTACGGAGGCTCCGAGAGCATGCCCAGCGCCGCCTGTGTAGCCCTTCCCCTGAGGTCAGGCCCGCCACTGCCCTACCCCTTCATCCCTCCGGAGGTCCCCAACCAGGCGGAAGATACGCCGGAGGAACCGGAAGAGGACGGCGACGCCCCTAGGGACCCACAGGAAAAAGAGGAATCAGCGTGACTCGGTTTATTGCTATTCAAAGCGTCCCGGGTCTGACCGAGCAGGAGTTTCGGCAGGTCTTTGCCGTCTCCAGGGGATGGAGACCCGGCGGAGGCGCCACCATCCTCAAGGTCTACTGCGACCTGGACCGGGGGAAGGTGTTCACCGAGTGCGAGGCTGTCCGGCAGTCCCATTTCGAGGACTGGATGAAACGCGTCGGTTGGCCCTACGACGCCATATACACGGTGGACCTAGTCCACCAGACGGGCAATATCTGGAGGCTGTAGGACGTTCGGCTGTTCAGGAGCTCCACCATGCCGGCAAAATTTCTGGCGCGTTCAAGCATAGGCGTAATTGAAATCTTTGGGCTCATCGGCGGAGGCGCCAAGGTCCAAGCGCAGGCGCAGCTAATCGACCGGGTCCGCAGGGACCGGCGGTTCAAGGCCGTGGTCGTCGACATCGACTCTCCCGGAGGGGCCGCCCCGGCGTCGGAACTCCTCTACCGCAGCCTGAGACGCACCGCCAAGGACAAGCCGGTGGTGGCCTACGTCCGGGGCACGGGCGCGTCCGGCGCCTACTACCTGGCCAGCGCCGCCAACGTCATAGTGGCCCTGCCGTCGGCCCTGGTTGGCTCCATCGGAGTCATATACATGCGCCCCGTCATCCAGGACTTGCTCCGGAAGATGGGCGTCAGCGTTAACGTCTTCACCGCCGGAAGACTCAAGGACATGACGGGGTTCTGGAGATCTCCCACCTCTGAGGAGGAGTCCAAGTTCCAGGACCTCATCTCTGAAGTCTACGACAACTTCGTGGAATCCGTGAGCGAGGGACGCAACATGCCCGCCGAGCAGGTCAGGGAGTTGGCCACGGGAGAGATTTTCACGGCAAAGACCGCCCTGGAAAAGGGCCTTATCGACCGTCTGGGCGACTTCGACGACGCTCTGGAGACTGCGGCGGAACTGGGCAAGGCCAAGCCCAGACCTGTGTGGGTCCGGCCCAAACGCGGCATGATGGACAGGTTTACAAGCCGATTCGCAGGCCCCGCCGTCTCCCTTGAGCCCCTGAACGAGCTTGCGCAACTTATGACCGGCGGCCTCTACTACATAGCCCCCGGCTACGGCCCTGTCGACGTTCGATAAGTGTAGATAGAGGTAAACCCGAATGAGCGAAGAAGACTATATGCCTACTGCGACTGATATGGAGGTCCCAAATCCACCGTCTCATTTTCGGATGGCCCAGCAATTACATCAACATGGGCACGACGTTCGAGTGTCTGCTGGATTACAGGCGGCCTAGTTAGGTCAACCCTACCCTACCCGGCCCTTGGACTCTTGCCAGAGGGTTTCCTTTTCGCTTAGGGGCAGCGCCGGGAAGTCCAGGCCTCGCTCTATGGACATCTCCTCCATGGCCATGTACCGCATCTGGAACTTGAGGTTGGACCTGCGTAGACAGTCCTCGGCCTGAAGGCCGAGCCACCGGCCCAGACTAACCACCATAAACAGCACGTCGCCGTACTCCTCGGCCCGTTCTTCATCATTCCTCGTGTTCTTGAGCTCTCCAATCTCCTCAGCCAGCTTGTCCAGGGCGCCGGAGACGTCCTCCCACTCGAAACCCGCGCGGCCCACTCGGTCCTGCATTAGCTGGGCATAGGCCAGAGCGGGCATATCCTTGGGTATCCCCTCCACAGGCGACTTCCGCGCTCCCTTCTTCTCCAGCTCCTTCAGCATGTCCCAGTTGCGTTCGACTTGCCGGGCGTCGGTCGCTTGGACGTTCCCGAAGACGTGGGGATGGCGGCGCACCAGCTTGTCGCTTATTCCGGCCACCACGTCGTCGATAGTAAAGGCGCCTGCTTCGCTGGCCATCTGCGCGTGGAACAGCGTCTGCACCAGAATGTCCCCCATCTCCTCGGCGATCTTGTCGGGGTGGCCGCTGTCTATTGCCTCCAACGCCTCGTAGCTCTCCTCCAGCAGATTGCGCTTCAGCGACTCGTGGGTCTGCTCCCTGTCCCAGGGACAGCCGTCTGGAGACCTGAGTTTGGCGACTATGTCCACCAAGCCGTAGAATGAGGCGGAAGGGTTTTCCATGTCGATCTCCAATCAGACGGATTGCTCTGCGCGATTATAGATAGGCGCTGCGGTTGAAGGCAACGCAGGCCAGTGATACCGTATACCCATGTCCGAACAGCTTATTTCAGGCGTCAAAAGAACTTCGGCCGTCCTGTTTGTAGCGGCCGTTCCACTGCTCTTTATCGCCGTCAGCGTGACGTGGGCCGTCAACGACCTGGGCCTCTACGAGTACGGTTTTGACAAATACAACGTGCCCTCGGTCACAGGCATCGAGAAAGATGACCTTATGGCCGCGGCCCGGGAGATACGCAGCTACTTCAACTCCTCCGCAGAACCGTTGGCCGTGACAACCCGCGTATTCGGGGAAGAGCGCTCCCTCTTCAACCGGCGGGAGATGGTCCACATGGCCGACGTGAAGAAGCTGATCCGAGGGGTCTACTGGGTGGGCGGCGGCTCGGCGGTTTTCATTCTCGGCTTCATCGCAGCAGGATTTCATCTCCGCCGGCGGGTGTTTTGGCAGACTCTGGCCCGGCTGGCGCTCTTCGGATCGGGCGTCACTGTGGGGCTGACGCTGCTGGTCGGAATCACGTCCCTGGTGAGCTTCGATTTCCTCTTCACCCAGTTCCACCAGCTCAGCTTTTCGAACGATTTCTGGAAGCTGGACCCCCGCCGGGACTTTCTTGTGATGATGTTCCCCGCCGGTTTCTGGTTCGACGCCGCCATGCTGGTGGCGGGACTGGCCGTGGGGCAGGCGGCGATAGTAGCCGGAGCCGTCGGCGGAGCGGCGGCGTTCAAACGTTGGCAGTCCCGTAAACGAGGCGCTGCGCCGTCGCCGTCAGCCTCCTAGCTCAGACGACTCCGCATGGCGGGGCCCCGAACCTGTCAACGGTCCGCCAATCCATCTCCGGCAGCCGCCGTGTCTGAAGGTCTCCACGGGAATGACCCCCGTGGTGTACATCCTATACACAGCAGCAGTAAAATCAGGTGCATCACAGCCCCGACTCCAGGTTTAGTAACGCCACATTTAGATTATCGATTCAGACAACATTAAGGAAAAGGTAAGCTCCTTAAGAGCCGACTATCGAGGCGCCATTGTACGTTTATATCACACGCCGTCTGCTTCTCTTCATACCTACAATCATCCTGGTCTCCATCATCTCCTTCCTCCTTCTCCGAGTCGTTCCGGGAGACCCGGCGGTGGCCAGGCTTATTGGGCCAACCGGAACGGCGGACTACACGCATGAGGAGTTGATGGCGTCCCGGAAGAAATTAGGAACGGACCGGCCCCTCGCCGTCCAGTATTTCGACTGGAGCGGAGGGCTGCTTATGGGTGACTTAGGCAGGTCCATGTTTGACGACTCCAAAGTCAACAGCAAAATCGCACGTGGACTGCCCATAAGCGTCGAACTGGCCATTGGCGCGATCGTAGTCAGCTTGGCGTTAGCCATACCCCTGGGCATTGTCTCGGCAGTCTACCAGAACACCTGGATCGACTACATTGGGCGGTTTATAGCCATCACCGGCATAACCGTTCCTCTATTTGTCTTCGCCATCATGATCCTCTTTGTCCTGGTCACCGTTTTCAACTGGCTGCCGCCTCCTGGATACAACCAAGTCTGGGAAGAGCCTTGGACAAACATACAACAGATGGTGTTCCCAATCGTGGCGCTGTCATTTACACGCATCGGATACATGGCAAGGATTACTCGCTCGGGGATGCTGGACGTTTTGAGAGAGGACTACGTCCGGACTGCCAGGGCCAAAGGTTTAAGAGAAGTAGTGGTAATCAACCGGCACGCCTTAAGAAACGCCTTGCTGCCGGTGCTGACCCTGTCCGGTTTCCAGTTCGCCGTTCTGTTGGGCGGCACAGTGATCATCGAGAGAATCTTCCGGCTCCCAGGGATGGGCGAGACTTTCCTGGACGCCATTGGCAACCGGGACTTCACGGTCGTGCAGGGTGTGGTCATGACTATGATCGGCGCAATCTTGATCATCAACCTCATCGTGGACCTCTTATACGGCGTGCTGGACCCCAGGATCCGGTATGGATAGCAAATCATGCCCAGGAAAACTAGGAGAGTAAGACCCGAGCGGTGAACCAAGACTCGATTATTAAACGGTCTGACCCCAGGTCAGGACATCGACCGCGGTATATCACCGCTGGCCATGCGGTCAGAAGGTTTGTCACACTCCAACCTCTGGGAACCCTTGGGGTCCTCATATTCTTAGGACTGGCATTCATAGCAATCTTCGCGCCGCTGCTGGCGCCCGTCGATCCCCAAAAACCAGACAGAAAGGCCATTTTCGCAGACTATTCCGACTACGGTGAGACAGGTTACTTATTAGGGGGTGACCAACAGGGGCGCGACCTGCTGAGCCGCCTTATTTTCGGAGCGCGCATCTCTCTGTACGTATCCGTCGTAGCCACCATTGCCGGGGTTTCCATAGGGAGCGCTCTAGGGATTGTCAGCGCCACAAGCGGAGGAAAAGTAGACCTGGTGATACAGAGGTTCATAGACGCCATGATGGCCTTCCCTTCCCTGATTCTGGCCCTGGCCATCAGGGCTACGTTAGGCGCTTCTCTGGAGAATGTAATTCTGGCGATTGCAATCACGGTCATAGCCCCGACAACCCGGGCCATACGATCACAAGCTCTGTCGATAGTTCCTATGGACTACGTTACTGCCGCCAAAGCCGTAGGAGCCGGATACTGGCGAATTGCGATTCGTCATGTCCTTCCCCAATGTCTGTCCCTCAGCATGGTCTTGGTCTCGGTCACTCTGGGCGCTGCGATTATCATCGAGAGCTCATTAAGCTTCCTGGGGTTGGGACCGCCCCCTCATATACCTTCGTGGGGTGGAATAATGGGCGGCAGCACTTACGAGTTCCTTAGAAAGCAGCCTCAATTGGTCTACCTGCCTTCTATAGCCATCGGTCTGGCAGTATTCGCCTTTAACATGATGGGTGACGCACTGCGGGACCTGTGGGACCCCAGAATGAGAGGGACCAGGAACTGACATCCAGCCAACGACTATCCGGGATAGCCCACCGACTAGGGCCTGTTCACACTAGAATGTACGCCTTTTCGCCCCCTCGACTGTCATTCCGAAACGGAGCGAAGCGCAGTGAGGAATCTCAAGTCCTTGTCCTCATACCAGGCTGTCGAGGAGCACGGCGCCGGTAATGCAAGGCCTTGGCCCTTGAATGACGCCTCGACTCCCAACAACGCCGTTAGATTTCTCACTGCGTTCGGAATGACATCTTGGGCGGCTTCGGTTGCATGGCTTTAGTGTGAACAGACCTTAGCTGATCCCTTTGCCTTGGCGCTCCACAAGCCGATTTCGAGGTTCTAACCCCGGAAGGGGAACCGGGTCATATAGACCGGCCAACGAAAGGGGAGAGGACCACAGCCAGCCCTCTCCCCTTTCCAAGTCCGTGTCTTGAGTGGAATCTAACGGCTGGTTCCCGTGGCGTCCACCAGCCAGATTTGCTCCAGCCTGCTCTCGATCTGGCCGCTCTGGGTGGGCATCTGACCCGCCACCTTCTCGGTGTTGAACACCCTGCTCCAGGTCTTCAGTATCAAGACCAGCCAGTAACTGTCCTTGTTGATAAGGATGTCCTGTATATCGTCCAGTACGGCTCGCCTCTGGGCCAGGTCTATTTCCTGAGACTGCTGGGCTACTAGTCCAAGCAGGTCTTCAGGGCCTTCGTATGTCCAATCGAACACATTGTTCTCGGAATCCAACGGGTAATATCTGTTGAGGTAGGTGTCCGGTGTGACCACACCGGCGCCAGTGCCCGAGGTGATCATGTCGAACTGCCCATTTTGCAAAGCCTCGATTCGCGCCGCCGTATCCAGGACAGTGGCGGTTAGCGAGATGCCCACCGCCTTCAGGTCGTCGTTGAGAGGAGTGAACTCATCCCGACCGCTGACCGATCCGCTGTATATATAGGTTGTCTTGAAGCCGTCTCCATAACCTGCAGCCTCTAGAAGCCTCTTGGCTTCAGCGATATCGTCAGGGTGTTTCTCTCCGTCCCGGTTGTTGGGGACTTTCCTGATCCCCGGCAACGACCTCAGCTTCTCCTCGTCCCAGCACAGAGGATGGCCAGGGGCCCCGCAAGGCGTGCCCAATATCCCTCTGCCGTCCCAAACCAGGTCGTTGAACTTGTCCCTGTCCAGCGCCAGAGAAATCGCCCTGCGTACTCGGACGTCATCGAAGGGCGGCTTGTCGGTGTTGAATGCAAGGCCTCCGGGGCAGCAGGGCACGGGGTATGCTATAAACTTTCCGCCTTCACGCTCCACCAGGTCCCACAGCTGTCCTGGGTCCATGTTGCCGTTGTTCTGTGCATTGTTTTGCCATAGTTGCTCGGCTTCCCATGCCGCCTGGGTGGCGTCTTTACCGCGTATCGTGAAGAACTCTGCGCCATCCAAGTAGGGGAGGTCTCGCCCTTCCGGGTCCTTCTTCCAATAGACCGGGTTCGCCTCAAGAGTCCATCGCCGATTGCTCTCTACGTTAACGGGCTTGAAAGGCCCGGAGAGCATCATATTCTTCCAGCCGTTTTCCACGTCGAAAACCGTCTCATCACCGGCGTTGGCCTTCTGGTCAAGCTCTTCATAGTGGGACTGTTTCATAACTGTGAAATGGTCGTCGGCCATGAAGGAAATGAAGTCGGCCCACGGGTGCAGCAGATGTATCTCCAACGTGTTTTCATCTATGGCGACCGCCTTGTCAAAGTTGGGACCGAAGAACTGCTTGACCTCCCTGTCGCCCCCTTCCTTCGCTCCCCTGCCCACTAAACGATCAAAGCTGTAGACCCAGTCTTGGGCGGTAACCGGGCTTCCATCCCAGAAGACCGCATCGGGTTTCAATCTGAAAGTCCAAACGGTGCCGTCCGCATTGGACCGCTCCCAACTTGCCGCGGCGTCGCCTGATATGTCAAACCTATCAAAGGTCCACGGGTTGAACTGGAGCAGAGTGGTGAACATTGGACTAAGTTGGGCCGCAAAATGTGTGCAGCAGGGTACAGCCGGGTCCCAGGTGCGTATGTCGCAGCAGAACAGGACCTGGTTCATGCCGCCGTACTTAGGCTCTCCGTAATCTTCGATCTTGAAGCCCGATATTCCATAACCAATGGAGCCGGACGCCACGTCAGCCCTCACCTGCTGCACAGAGTCTGACGATGAGGCCGTCGGGGTGGCTGCCGCAGTGGCTGTTGGGGCCGTTGTCGGGGTCGCTTCCGCAGCGGCTGTTGGAGGTGGGGCCGTTGTCGGAGTCGCCGCGGGGACGGATGTTGCGGTGGGGACCGGGGTTGCTTCACCGCCGCAGGCAACGATGGTTGCAAGGACCACCATAACCAGTAGACTTAGTAGACTCCACTTGTGACGTTCCATAGCCTTTGCCATATAGCCCTCCTGGAACCGTTCTTTCTTGGTAAATAGTCAATATTTTCGCCGACAGTAGCAGAATATCGGAACGGTTGTCAAATTCTTGTGCTCTTTCACAAACCGTATGCTTCCCTTTTTATCAGCCCATTTTTACCTGTTTCTAAGCAAGTTCGGGGGGCGTTGGATCGGGCGGAGAACCGGCAAGATGGGCAAATCGTTTTCACCGGCGGCGGTTCTATGCTAGACTTCCCTGGCTTCTTCCAGCCTCGGAGGTCCAGCCCACGGAGGTCCAACCAATGAGCCAGCTTCCGGTTTCGTCCACAGGCGCCGGGGCCCTTACAGCGGCGCTGGACGCGGCGCTTCGAGCCGGAGACATCGTTAAAGACCGTTTCTACTCACAGAAAGAGGTCCGGTTCAAGAGTCCCTCAGACCCGGTGACCGACGTGGACCTGGCGGCCGAGCGGGCTGCAATGGACTTCCTGGGGAAAGAGTATCCGGACTTTGGGATCATATCCGAGGAATCGGAACCCGTGAACCCGGACGCCGAATACAGATGGATCATAGACCCCCTGGACGGCACCAGGAACTACGTGATGGGCATCCCCCACGTCGCCGTATCCATCGGCCTGGCAGACCGTTCGGGTCCGGTGGCCGGCGTGGTGTACGACCCCATCAGGGGAGAGATATTCACGGCGGAGAAGGGGTCGGGGGGCCACCTCAACGGGGAGCCGATTTCCGTCTCAGCCAAGACCGGACTGGACGGCTGCCTGGTGGGATTCGACATGGGTTCCACCGACCGGGACGCGCTCACCGCCCTAGAAGTCGTAACCAGCATATGGTCCCAGGTGCAGAGTGTACGCCTAATGGGATGCAGCACGTTGGCGCTGGCCTACGCAGCCAGCGGACGGCTGGACCTCTACTTCCACCGCCGCCTCTCCCAATGGGACCTGGCGGCAGGCCAGCTGCTGGTCTCCGAGGCGGGAGGAGTCCTCAAAGACCGTTACGGAAACCCAACCACCTATGAAGGCCCCAGCGTGATTGCTGCAAGCCCGCCGGTCATGGACGCCTTCCTGAAGGCGACAGCTGGACTTGCGTGGAGAACATGATCCCGCCTCACTGAAGTTGGAATGGGCGGTAGAAATAGGGCCGGCCGTCCATCATCGTACAGGGGAGTCGGAACAGGCCCTTGACCAGGATAAGCACGACAGAATGCTGGTACGTGGAGGTTAGATATGGCACGGCTGCCCAATTTGGACCGGGGAGACCTCAGCCCGGACCACCAGAAATACTACGACGAGATCGAAGCCAGCCGCGGCGGTGTTAGGGGCCCCTTTGGAGTGTTGCTCCATAGCCCTGAACTGGCGGCCAGGGCCGCCGCCACCGGCCACTATGTTCGGTTCATGATGGGCATGCCCAACGCACTTAAAGAAGTGGTCATCTGCGCCACCGCCGCAGAGATAAAGTCCCAGTATGAGTTCAGCGCCCACGCGGAACTGGCCAGGAAGGCAGGCGTGTCCGAAGACACGATACAGGCTTTGGCGGCGGGCTCCGTTCCCCAGGGCCTGAGCGGCGATGAGGAGATTCTGGTCCGGTACACCCAGGAACTTCTCCGGGACCACAAGATAACCGACGAGACCTACAACGCGGTGGTGGACCGCTGGGGCGTCCTGCTTACCGTGGACCTGACCGGCCTCATAGGCCACTACATGCTGGTGGGCCAGTTCCTGGCCGCCTTCGAGGTGGACCTCCGGCCAGGAATGAAACCCGAACTTCCTGTGTAACCCCGGACTGCCGCGCACAAACAGAAGCCTTGTCCATCAGCTCTACGTCCGCCTTGACATGAGCTTTCGGAGTTGTTGTACAATCGCAAGGTGAATGGCAGGGCTGGGTCCCATCAGGCGAAGCCCCCGTTTGACCGCCCTCGGGAAGAGTGCGGGGTGGTCGGGGTTTACGCACCTGGCGGGGATGCCAGCCGCCTTGCTTTTTTCGGCCTCTTCGCCCTTCAGCATCGAGGCCAGGAAAGCGCGGGCATCGCCTCCTTCGACGGTCTGGGCATTCGGTCCTACACCGATATGGGGCTTGTCACCCAGATCTTCCGTGAAGAGGAGCTAAAGAACCTCCACGGTCAGATGGCAATCGGCCACACCCGTTACTCCACCACCGGCTCGAGCCGGTCCGCCAACGCCCAACCCTTCGTTGTCGAGGGGACTCATGGAGAATTGGCTTTCGGCCACAACGGCAACGTGGTAAACGCCCTGGAACTCCAGACAGAGTTGAGAGAGGAATGGGGTTGCACTTTCCGGTCCTCCACAGACTCGGAGGTGATGGCCAACCTGCTGGCCAATGCTCCCGGTGCATCCTGGGAGGAACGCATCGGCCATTGCATGCGCAACCTCCGGGGGGCCTATTCGGCCGTAGCCCTCACTAGAGGCGCCTTGATGGGCTTCCGCGACCCCCTGGGAGTCCGCCCAATGTGCATCGGCAGCCTAGAAAACGGTTGGGTCCTGGCGTCCGAGTCTTGCGCCCTGGACCACCTGGGCGCCGTATATGAGAGAGAGTTGGAGCCGGGAGAGGCCGCCATCGTGGATGAAGACGGTGTCCGGTTCTACAAATGGCCCGGCACCGGCGGACGTAGAGCGCTGTGTGTCTTTGAACTCATCTATTTCGCCCGTCCCGACAGTGTGCTGGATGATCAGCTCGTATACAGCACCCGCAGGACCATGGGCGCCCAGTTGGCCCGTGAGCACCCTGTGGACGCAGACTTGGTAATCGGCGTTCCCGATTCGGCCACGGCGGCCGCCGTGGGATTCTCCCAGGAGTCGGGGATACCCTACAGCGAGGGCCTCATCAAGAACCGCTACGTGGGGAGGACCTTCATAGAACCCGACCAGCGCTTGCGAGACCTGGGAGTGCGGGTCAAGTTCAATCCGCTTTCCGGGGTCATCAAAGGGCAGAGGATTGTGTTGGTGGATGACAGCATCGTTCGGGGCACCACCACTCCCCACGTTGTAGGCTTGCTGCGGAAGGCCGGCGCACGAGAGGTGCACATGCGCGTGTGCGCCCCGCCCATCCGCCACCCCTGCCATCTTGGCGTGGACATGGCCACCAAGGCTGAGTTGATAGCCGCCAACAAAGACATGGAAGGCATACGCGAATTCGTCCAGGCCGACTCCCTCGGCTATCTGAGTGTACAGGGGCTGCTCAAGGCGGTCGGAGGCTCCAAGGGCGGCTTCTGCGACGCCTGCTTCACAGGCAACTACCCCATCCCCATACAGCTGGAGATGGACAAGCTGGCCCTGGAACACCTCGGCTGACCTTCAACCCCCTGGCCCACGGTCCCTCACCCCTCCGGCGCCGCCTTTCGGAATGGTGCCCTGCCGCCCAATTTTTCGGCATTTATCGAGCGGCCTAAAATATGACAACCAAGCTATACCACGAAATCAGGGACCCAATACATGTGTTCATCCGGCTCGACACCGACGAGAGAGATGTACTGGATTCTCGCCCTGTGCAACGACTGAGAAACGTCCACCAACTGGCGATGGAGTACATGGTGTATCCAGGAGCCACACACAAGCGATTCGAGCACGCTCTTGGCGTCATGGAACTCGCTTCCCGGGTGTTCGATGTTATAACTCGCCATGATCTGGTGTATGAGACGGTCCGGAAACTAATCCCTGAAATACTTGATGAAGACAAGAGGAGATACTGGCGCAGAGTCCTCAGAATGGCGGCTCTTTGCCACGACATCGGTCATCTTCCCTTTTCTCACGCGGCAGAGGATGAGTTGCTCCCGGAAGGTTGGACGCATGAGACATTGACAGCAAAGCTGATACGCAGCGCTGAAATGCAGGATATTTGGAACCGAGTCACCCCTCCATTGAGGCCGGAAGACATTGTAAAACTCGCCGTTGGGCCCAAGAAATTGCCTAGTGAGAAGTTCACTGACTGGGAGGCTATCCTTTCGGAGATAATCGTGGGGGATGCTTTCGGAGTAGACCGGATGGACTACCTGCTTCGTGACTCGCTCCACGCGGGAGTGCAATACGGAAGGTTCGACCATCACCGGCTGGTGGATACATTGCGAATCCTTCCCAAAAGCACTGATTCCGAAGAGCCGACTTTAGGGATTGAATCGGGCGGTCTCCATTCGGCGGAAGCTCTCTTGCTGGCTCGCTATTCGATGTTCATCCAGCTCTATCTCCATCCGGTCCGCCGCGCGTACGACATTCATCTGAAAGACTTTTTGCGAGGATGGTTGCCGGAGGCTAATTTCCCAACTTCTGTGGATGCGTTTCTTGAAATCACCGACATCGAGGTCTTGGCTGCGCTGGCAAAGGAGGCCGGAAACGACGGCGCCGGAAGTTCTCACGACGCCGCAATAAGGATTGTGAAGCGGCGGCATTTTAAAACCGTCTATTCCCGAAATCCCGCAGACCTGGAAGTCAACCCTGAGCCAGGTAAAGCCATCTGGCAGGCCTTGACCGAGCAATTCGGCCCGGACAACATCAAGCTGGACCAATATAGCCCAAGCGGTTCTGTTGTTGATTTTCCAGTTTTAGA
This sequence comes from Dehalococcoidia bacterium, assembly GCA_965237875.1. Lineage (GTDB taxonomy): Bacteria > Chloroflexota > Dehalococcoidia > Lucifugimonadales > JAGWBF01 > DAOUJI01. The sequence continues at coordinate 125,247 of CBDEGP010000001.1, read as the reverse complement.
GGTTGACAAACGAATCGTTTCATCGTCGGTCATTTCTGGTATCCTAAAGCACATCCCACCACCAGCCATCGACTTCATATTCGCTGCGCCGACGATACGGGACGAGGTGCGGGTATGGCTGGGCCAAAACCGAGACAAAGTCTTGGGCCACAACGGAGAGTGAGGACGACTTATGTCTAACCTAACCGCCCTTGAGCAGCACGCATTGGTTGCCTATCTGGTAAAACAGATGCGGCAGAGCGGTGGATGGGCAGGGGAGACTCACATTCAAAAGTCGCTGTTCTTCCTGAAATCTATGATGGGACTGCCCTTCTCGTACGATTACGTGTTGTATAAACACGGCCCTTATTCCTTTGACCTCCACGATGATATAGGGCAAATGAGGGCGAACATGATACTGGATATAGAGATACGTGGACATTATGGACCGTCGTTTTGTCCCGGACGATTGGCGGAGAGATTGATCGGAAAATTTAGCCCCGCGTTCCAAAAATATGGACCCCCGATAGATTACATCGCTGATAGCTTGAGTCAGTGCGACACAAGAAGTTTGGAGCGGTCCGCCACCGCTCTGTACGTGGCTAAGGAACTCCCTGACTCAGACCAAGTTGCCCAGAGTCGTAGAATCAATGATCTCAAGCCGCATATTTCCACTGAAGCTGCATCCGAAGCCCTCATGTTTGTAGAAGACCTCAGGAAGAAGGCGAAGGAGTCCAAGCTGGCCCTGGAACACCTCGACTGACCTCCAACCCCTTGGCCCCATGCTCCCCGGCTCCGGCCCCGTTTAGGGTTGACGCTCCTTAGCGTTCCTGTATACTTTTCTGTGCAGAAGGGGGGAGCGACGTGTCGGGAGGCCAGACCTATCTTTCCGCCGGCGTAGACCGGCAAGCCCTCGATGGACTCAAGGACAGAATCGGCGCATTTGCGCGCATCACCCACGGCCCGCAGGTGCTCAACGGCATCGGCGGCTTCTCGGGGCTGTTCCACCTTACGGGCTTCTCGGACCCTGTGTTGGTCACCTCCACTGACGGCGTGGGCACCAAGCTGAGGATCGGCTCTATCCTGGGGCACTTCGAGTCCCTGGGCATGGACCTGGTCAACATGAACCTGGGCGACATCGTCACCTCCGGCGCCAAACCCTTGATTTTCCTCGACTACATCTCTATGGGGACCGTTGACGCCCAGCGTACCGAGTCTCTGCTCAGGGGCATCACCTGGGCCTGCAAAGAGGCCGGATGCGTTCTGGCGGGAGGAGAGACGGCCCAGACCCCCGGTGTATACATAGACGACAACTTCGACCTGGCGGGGTTCGCCGTGGGCGTCGTCGAGCGGGAGAAGGTCGTTGACGGCTCCGGGATTCAGCCGGGTGACGCTCTGGTGGGCATACCCTCCACCGGAGTCCACACCAACGGCTTCTCGCTGGTCCACAAAGTGTTCAGGACTGAGGAAGACCCGATGGCGCTCTACCGAAGGTACGACGAGCTGGAGCACACCCTGGGCGAAGAGCTTCTTATTCCCCACAGGGCCTACTACCCGCTGATGGCTGGGGTCCTGGACCATATCAAGGGAGCTGCCCACATTACCGGAGGCGGACTTGAGGCCAACGTCCCCAGGATGCTCCCACCGGGCCTCACCGCGAAGCTGGACAGGAGCGCCTGGGACACCCAGCCCATATTTTCCATCATCCAGCGGGAGGGCGGCGTAGACCCTGAGGAGATGCTCCGGGTCTTCAACATGGGCCTGGGCATGGTACTGGCTTGCGCCCCGAACCGGGTCGGAGAAATCCAGGAGGAGATTCCCGACAGCCGAGTGGTGGGCGAAGTACAAGCTCAGGTAGGCGAACATAGAGCGGTGATTTCATAGGGGCCAATTTTGAAAGCCTTAATCAGCGTATACGATAAGACGGGGGTCGTAGAGGCGGCCCGGCGGCTTCACGACGCGGGCGTGGGTCTGGTCAGCACCGGCGGCACCCACAAAGCCATCAGCGACGCCGGAACGCCGGTGCAGCAGGTATCGGACCTGACCGGCTTCCCCGAAATCCTGGACGGAAGGGTCAAGACCCTTCACCCGATTGTCCACGGGGGCCTGCTGGCCCGCAGGGACGTGCCGGAACACATGGATGAGTTGGCCCGCCGGAACATAGAGACCATCGACTTGGTGATTGGGAACCTCTACCCCTTCAGCGAGGCTGTCAGCAGGCCGGACGTCACTCTCGACGACGCCCTGGAGAACATCGACATCGGCGGACCGACGATGCTCCGGGCGGCGGCAAAGAACTTCCCCAGCGTCGTAGTCCTGGTCGACCCCGATGACTACGAGTGGGCCATCGGGAAATTCGTGGACGGCGACCTCAGCCACGACAACAGGCGCCGTCTGGCCTACAAAGCCTTCCACCACGTTTCGGTCTACGACTCGGCCATCGCCGGTTACCTGCTGTCCTCCCCGGCTCCCGACGGCAGTGAAGGCGACGGCGGCCTGCCCCGCAAGTTGGAACTGAGTTTCAGCAGGTTGACGGGCCTCCGGTACGGAGAAAACCCGCACCAGCAGGGCGCCCTCTACATTCCGGCGGCGGGCTCCGCAGGCGGCATCGCCAATGCTCGCCAGCTGCACGGGCGGGAGCTTTCCTTCAACAACCTGATGGACGCCGAGGCTGCCTGGCGTTCCGTCACCGACTTTGAGGAGACCTCGGCGGTGGTCATCAAGCACACCAACCCCTGCGGGCTGGCGTCTCATCCGAATCAGTCCGAGGCGTACAACCGAGCCTACGCTGGCGACACCGTGTCGGCCTTCGGAGGCATTCTGGGTTTCAACCGCCCTGTGACCGTCGAGACGGCCCAGGCCGCCGGCGGCGTCTTCTACGAGGTGATTGTCGCCCCGGGCTACGAACCCGAGGCGTTGGAGACACTGAAGAAGCGCCGGAACCTGAGGGTCCTCGAGGCGGCGCCGGAGGAAGGCGGAATCCCATACGACCTCCGGCCCCTGTCAGGGGGCCTGCTGGTCCAGAGCCAGGACGCCTCAGACGATGACCCGGCCCAATGGAAGACCGTCACCAAAAGAGCGCCCACCCAGCGCGAGGTCCATGACCTTTCGTTCGCTTGGAAAGCCGCCAAGCACGTCAAGTCCAATGCCATAGTGGTCGCCAAGGACAACCAGCTTCTGGGCATGGGGGCGGGCCAGCCCAACCGGGTGACAAGCGTCCACCTAGCGTTGAGGGCGGCTGGAGAGCGGGCCGAAGACTGCATCCTGGCTTCCGATGCCTTCTTCCCCTTCCCGGACAACATCGAGCTGGCGGCCAAGGGCGGCGTGACGGCCATCGTGCAGCCCGGCGGCTCCATCCGGGATGAGGAGGTCATTGCGGAGGCGGACAAAGCCGGAATCGCCATGATGTTCACGGGCGTAAGGCACTTCCGCCACTAATTCCAGGATAAGAGAGAGCCGATCATGGGTCCGACCGTAGACATAGTCATCCCTGTGTACAACGAGGAGAAGGACCTCCCTCGGAGCGTCGACATTCTCACCAAGTTTCTCAGTGAGAACCTGTCGGAGCATCCCTGGCGCATCGTCATCGCCGACAACGGCTCCACCGACGGCACCCTGTCCGTCGGAGAAATGCTGTCCAGCCGCTACACGGGAGTAAACGTCGTCCACATGCCGCAGAAGGGCCGCGGGCGGGCCCTGAAGCAGGTGTGGATGGAGAGTTCCGCCGACATCGTCGCCTACATGGACGTGGACCTGTCAACGGACCTGGCGCACGTGCCTCAGCTTATCCACGCCGTCGAGGAGGGCGCCCACATAGCCATAGGCAGCCGGCTGATGAAGGGCTCCAGGGTGAAACGCTCGTTCAAGCGGGAGTTTATTTCCCGTTCCTATAGCACGCTGATACGAGCCATGTTCTGGACTCCCTTCCGGGACGCCCAGTGCGGGTTCAAGGCGGTCAGCAGAAGCACGGTGAAGGCCCTGGCGCCCCTGGTGAAGGACAACGGCTGGTTCTTCGACTCCGAGCTGCTGATAATAGCCGCCGCCAGAGGCTTCAGGATCAGGGAAATCCCCGTCCATTGGGAAGACGACCCCGACAGCCGCGTCAAGATAATCTCGACGGCCTGGGAGGACATCAAGGGTCTGTTGCGCCTGAGGTTCGGGGGAATTCCGAAGCCGCTCTCAGAGGGCGGCGGTGAACGGCCGGGAGTTTAACCCTCGGCCTTCTCGATTCGGATGTTCTTTCCGTCGATGATCACCTTCAGGTCCAACCCTGTCTGATTCGAGACCGGGAAGGACATTTTGGGCAAGATGGGGGCCGGGCTGAGGCTCACCGTCTTGTTTTCCCCTGCCTTGATGTCAATAACCTGGGCCACGTCTCACACTCCTGACAAGCGTTGTCCTAGAACGGCCATACTATACCACACACTGACAATACGTGGCGGAAGGGCCCGGCCTACACCGCCACTGTCGTGTTGGTGTCCCCGGCGTCGAGGGCGCTCATGTAAGCCAGAATCAGGTCGCGGGTGCGGTAGTTGGGAGAGTTTGCACTGACTGAGGATCGGGCCCTGGTTGCTGCCAACCTACACTTCGACAACCGGGCGGGGATTACTGTACAACACCCCGTTGTATGGTTCAGGCAGGGGAGACCTCGTTGAGCCTGCCGGTGGCGCAGTCGTAAACAAAGCCCCGGACCTGGTCCTTCACGGGAATGAACGCATTAGCTTGAATGCGGGCGATGGATTGCCGCACGTCCTGTTCCAGGTTCCCGAACGCTTCCAGCGCGAACGAAGGCCGAAGACCGGTGTCCGTCTCGATCGAATCCTTTACGTCATCATCCCGGAAGGTCAGCATACCGCAGTCCGTGTGGTGGACCAGCACAATCTCGCGGGTGCCCAGAAGGCGCTGGGAAATCACCAGCGAGCGGATTACGTCGTCGCTCACCACACCGCCAGCATTGCGAATTACGTGTGCGTCCCCTTCTGCCAGGCCCAACAGCTTGTGAGTGTCGAGCCGGGCGTCCATGCATGCCACCACTGCCAGTCCCCGTCCGGGCGGCAAAGGTAAATCGCCTTTGTCAAAGCTCTCAGCATAGCGAGCGTTGTTCTCCAACAGTTCATCAGTTACCGACACTGTAACCTCCTATTTGGCCCAAGATAACCAATCCGGTGTGACCCCATTGTAACAAGCATAATTAGCCGCAACAAAGCGGCGGCAAAAGTTGTGTGGAGTCAGCAGCTTAGCCCTTACGTCGGAGGTGGTCTCGCACAAAGGGGACGGTGTCATTGGCGGTGTAGGTGAGGTGCTGCAGCACATGGTCGCGGGCAAGCTAACATGCGGTTTAGCTCCCGAGTTGCCAGAGTGGGGCACGCAGCAGCCTATCCATCTTGGGAAATAGCTTGCCAGCGTAACGCGCCCCTAACGCCTCAATTGTGTTTGATACGTATCGATGAGAGCTGCTAAGTTGCCAAGCACCTTGCCATCTATGTGCAACTGCCTGCCGTAACGGATTGCCTGAATTATTTCGTTAAGCTGCGGTTGGTCAGCATTCTGTGCACGCTGAGAGATCACCAACAAGGGTATTCCTGGGTTGCCGTTCAACACCGAACTGAGTTCAACCAGGGCAGCCTCGCCACTTGGTTGGAATTTGAGATTGGTGTTATCTGCGCAGTAGAGCAAACCTTCACTCCGGTCTAAGTAACCAGTGAAGTCATCATCCATCAAACCTTTCCTTAGTTCCCCGTCGATATAATCCATAATCTCGCTTGTTCTAAAGTCTCCTGTCACCAGCGACTGATAAAACTCAGCCTTTTTGAACTTCATCGATATAAGGATTCCAAGGAAGTAGGGATGGGTGAGGGCGCCTACGGGGACAGTCCGCGCCAGAAGGGCAAGCAACCGTACGGCGTAGTCAATGTCTCTGAGCGAGAGGCCCAAGGCGCTCCACAACTTGGGGAAGACCCTTCTATAGTAATCGTATTCGTCCCAGACCCCCGGGACGCCAGCTTCTCTACTGAGGCTCAGAAAAACTTGCCCTAGCTGGAACTTGTCTATCAAATGCTCGGCAAACCGTTGAGAATCAGACTCCGGGAGCGTGAACTCAAAATCAAAAAAGCGTCTTAGGTACACATCAGTATTAATCTCTCCATACACTGACAACAATGATTTGGAAAGCTCATCCCGGTTGAGACCAAAGACGAATACCATGTGCGGAACATCGAATATGTGCTTGACCCTTTCCAGAAGTTCAATTGCGAAGGTAGGGCGGCACCTGTCAAGCTCGTCAATAATGAATACCATAGGGTGACTGGTCTCTTCCACGACTCTTTCGGACAACTTGGCCAGTTGGCCCTTCAGTTTGTCCTTAGTAGCTCTCTGCTCAAGATAAGCGTCCAAGAAATCCGTTTCCTGTTTCTTCCAAAAATCAGGGCTAAGTGTTACACCAGTTGTAGCTTTCACAGCACCAACGAGACTCGCCGTTATCAACGGCATTGCGATTTGAGCCGCGTGGCGGGCTAACGTCTTCAGAGCCCCGTCTTGGAAGTAGCCAGACAACTGGCCAATTATCGCTAAGAGGGGGTCATCACAAAAATCATCTTCCCACGCATTGAAGTAGATGGCCTTAAATCTTGTGTTTTCGAGCTGTTTCTGCCAACGCCTGAGCAGGAACGTCTTTCAAGTTCCCCACTGTCCATCAAGGCTGATAGCCAACGGCGATTCTTGGGTTGCAACAAGGTTCGTGAGCTGTGTGGCAATGCTCTGTCGAGCAAGGAGGTCGTCTGTCCAGGGGTTATCAGAATCAACCACTGGCTCGCTGAACTTGAGGGTGATGGAATTCCGTTCGTCTAACGGTGTATTACGTTCTCCGACCATCGTGGTCTAGCTCCTCAAGGTTTCCGCCAGAAGTCCCGCCATTTTTGGCTCCAACTCTCATATCCCCGCAAGACCGAAGCCGCCCACTCCGGGGTCGCCTTTATGCCGTCGGTGAGGAAGTAGTGTGTGAACAGCTGTCCGGGCAAGTCAGGTCCTATACATCCGTGTTAATAGAATACCCATTCTATAGCATAGAGGGCTGCGCTCCAAAGGACTGCCCGCTCCTCAGATTCCCCCCTAAACTAAATAAAGACCTCGTGAGGGTATGCTTCGACAAGCTCAGCACGAACGGGTTCCCGTAAGCGTATGCTTCGACAAGCTTAGCACGAACGGTTTCCCGTGAGGGGGCGCTTCGACAAGGCCTTTGTGAACGGTTTCCATCGGATAACGGGTGCGCCGATATTGGGGTATACTAACCCCAAAAATACCGGCGGGAAGCCAGGAGGCCCTATGAAAGCCATTCGCATCCACGAGACCGGCGGCCCGGAGGTCATGAAGCTCGAAGAGGCGCCGGACCCGCAGCCCGGGCCCGGTCAGGCCCTGGTGAAACTGAGCGCCGTCGGAGTCAACTTTACCGACGTGGGCACACGCAGGGGCAGCAACCCGCCCTCGAGCCTTCCCTGGATTCCCGGGCGAGAGGGCGCGGGAATCGTGGAGGAAGTGGGAGAAGGCGTCACGGACCTCTCGGTAGGAGACCTGGTGGCCTACGCCTGGGCGCCCAGTTCCTACGCCGAAAAGGTGGCGGTCCCGGCGGCGGAACTGGTGAAAGTCCCTCCGGGAGTGGAGGCCGTCACGGCCGCCGGGGCTATGATCCAGGGTCTCACCGCCCACTACCTGGTCTACAGCACGGGGTCCGTAAAGCAGGGCGACTCTGTGCTGGTCCACTCCGGCGCCGGCGGCACCGGCCTCATGCTGATACAGCTCGCGAAAAGGGCCGGGGCCTACGTCTTCGCCACCGTGTCCACCTCGGACAAGGCTTCCATAGCCGGAGCGGCCGGGGCGGATGAGGTCATAAACTACGTGGACCAGGACTTTGAAGAGGAGATAATGAAGGCCACCGGCGGCGAAGGGGTGCAGGTCGTCTACGACGCCGTCGGCAAGACCACCTTCGAGAAGAGTCTCAGGACGGCCGCCCGGCGGGGCCACGTGGCCCTTTACGGCCAGTCCAGCGGCGCCGTGGACCCCGTGTCTCCCATGACTGCCCTGGCCGGGTCCAAGTCGCTCAGCAGGCCGGCCCTCTTCGATTACACCCACGACCGGGACGAACTGAACTGGCGGGCCGGGGAACTGTTCGACTGGATTAGGACCGGGGATATTAAGGTCCGCATCGGGGCCACGTTCCCCCTATCCGACGCCGTGGAAGCTCACCGCCAACTGGAAGGACGGCTATCCACCGGCAAGCTGGCGCTTATCCCGTAGCTTAGGCTCTGCCTGCCATTGTTCAGCCGTAGGGGCGACCGGCCGGTCGCCTCTGCTTTTACGGGAATGACAGCTTTGAGGCCCCCACTGGGACTCAGGCCGGCCTTGGCCTATACCGCCTTCCGGTCATAGCTGGGCAGGTAGCCCTTACGGTAGTCGTGCTGCTCCCAGCTGTCGTCCTGCTCGTCCCACACGTAGGGGAGGACGACCACCTCACCGGGAACGGAGATTGACTGGGCTGCGCTTAGGGCATCCAGAAGAATGGCCCGCTGAAGCTCAGGGTCGTTGGGCTTGCCCGTCTGGTGTCCCAAGGGGAAGTTGACGAAAACCGACCTAGGAGGATTAACCGCCCTGGTTATGTCCAGGGCAGAGGTCATGGACACCGTGGGAATCCCCGCCTCTTCCACCGCCCTGGCTATCAGCCCAACGGACTGATGGCACACCGGTCAGGCAGGCGCAAGGAACAGCAGGTCCACCCTGCTTTTCGTCAGACGCTCCACAACGTCGGGGCACAGCTCTTGGCGCACCCGCCGGATCGAGTAGACGCCGCCCATGAAGCTGTACGCTGGGTCCGACAGTTCTCCGATGACGTTTTCAGCCTCCAGTTCCCTCATGCGGTCCAGGGGGAAGACGCAGTTGGGGTCGGCCTTGGCGCCGTCGGTGAGATAGCCGAAGTGGCTGATGCGCAGGCTGGAAGCTGGCGTGTCCCTGGGAATCTCCCTCAGCGAAGTGTCGTCCTTCATGTGGAAAGGCTTCTGAGCAGCCAGGTGGACTCCGCCGGACGTTATCAGGGCCACCTTGCACTGGTCCACGGGCTTGGACAACGGCGTCCAAGGCGCGTCCTCGTTGACGACCCACCGGTAGGGCGGCTGGTCGGAGTACATCTCCCTGGTGCGCGGTATGTAGTCTATCGGCGCCATGCTAATCGGGTTGGGCCGGTTCCGCCTGGGCTGTTACCCTGGACGGTTCCTCTACCGGCTTGGCCCTCTCTCCCTTGAGGTATGATAGCACAGCCCCAGCCAACAGGAGAATGCCGAAGGCCAGGGACGCCCTGCGCATTCCGCTGGTGAATGCCGTGCATACTCCCTGGTCCCCTCCAGCGGCGTCGGAGCAGGCTTCCAGGCTGGGCGGGAAGCCCATGGACGCCATGGTGGCGGTTACGATGGCTGTGGCTATGGCTATGCTGGTCACGTTGGCGGAATTCCGCATAAGCTGGGTCAAAGCGCCCACAACACCGAACTTCTCCCGCTCTACGGCGCTGAATATGGAGCTGCTGTTGGGAGAGTTGAAGATGCCCATGCCCAAGCTCGAGACGACGAAAGCGACCACAACCACGGCTACGGACGTATCCACCGTGACCGTTGACAAAAGTATCAACCCCGAGGCCGACACCAGGTTTCCCCCCACGTTGAACTTCCTCCATCCGTAACGGTCCGACAGCCGCCCGCTGAGAGGCCCCATGATGATCATGGCCAGGGCCCCAGGGGAAAGCAGCAGCCCCATCTGGGCGGGGCTGAACCCCAGGACCGGCTGGAGGAAGAAGGGGATGAGGAACCTGACCGGGGAGTTGCTCAGGAAGGAAATCCACCCGGTCAGCACGCCCAACGCAAAGACCCTGCGCTTGAATAAACGCAGGTCCAGCATGGGACTTTGGGCGCGGAGCTCCCACCAGATGAATGACCCCAACAGAACCACGAAGGCCGCCATTCCCGCCAGGACTCCGGGTGAACCCCAACCTGAAGTGGGGCCTATGGTGAGGAACAGGAGAAAGGCCACAAGCATCCCGGCCGACAGCGCCGCGCCCATCCAGTCGAATTTGACCCGTCCTCCTTCCTGGCCCAGCCTGGAGTTGTCCAGAATCATGAGGACTGCCGCGATGACCATGATCCCCGCCGGAACATTGATGAAGAAGACCCAGCGCCACCCGAGAGTCTCCACCATCAGTCCCCCCAGAACGGGACCGGCCACGGCGCCCACGCCCACCACGCTCATATGCGCGCCCAGGGCCTTGCCTCGCTCGTTGGCCGGAAATATGGAGGTGATCATTGCCATGCCGGTGCCCTGCACCATCGCCGAACCGGCTCCCTGGATGATCTTGAACAGGATGAGGGGGAGCATTTCGCCGGCAAATCCCGAAAGGGCGGCGCCGATGATGTAGATGACGAAACCGTACACGTAGATGCGTTTCCGCCCGATGATGTCCGACAGACGCCCCATGGGGAGAAGCAGGGCGCTTATGGTCAAGGCGTAGCCGACCACGACCCATTGGGCGGTGGGCAAGTCCGAGCCGAAGTGGTCGGTGATGGTGGGCAGAGCGACAAGGACGGTGCCGTGGTCCACTACGGAAACGAAGGTGCCCGATGCGATGGCGACGAAGGCCCACCATTTGTAGTTGGCGGCTTGAGCGAGGTATGTTTTCAATGGGTGTGCGGTCCGGTTTGCCTGGTGTGAGTTGGGGTGAAGCGGCGCTGCTGGCCTGCGATTCCTACCTGAATGACGGAATCACCTGCTTGCCAAGACGCTCGAGGGAGTTGAAGACCAGCTCTTTGGGAATGCGTCCGCCCACGTTGAGCTCAGCGATGATGCCGGATATGCCCAGGTCCTCCCGCACCTCGTTGATTCTTGCGACGACAGTCTCCGGGGCGCCGTAGGCCAGACGGTCTCTAAGTATGTCGTCATAGGTTGCGCCGGCGATACGCCTTGCCTGCTCGGCCCGCTCCTCCAGTCCGGTCACTCCCGGAGTCGTGACAGTGACGTTGGACCAGGTGGCGGCCAGCCTTTCGTATGCCCTCATGGTGCTTGTCTCGGCGTCGTCCCGGGCGAGTTGGTCGGTGTCGGCCACGTAAACCGGCATGCGCAGAATCACGTCGCCGTTTCCCGTGTGGCCGGCCTTGCTCCACTCCTCCCGGTAGACTTTGAGATGCCCCTTGAGTTCCGGCAGGTCCATCCCGCGGAGCCCCACGAATATAGGGTAACCCAGCCTTCCCACGGTCGGGAAGGTCTCCCGGGTCGTGGCCGCGATGCGGATGGGAGGGTGGGGCGTCTGGACGGGCTTTGGCATGACGCACACGTTGTCGAATTGGTAGAAGTCGCCGTCATATGAGAAGCGGTGGTTTGTCCAGGCCCTGGTTATAACCTCCAGGCATTCCCGGAAGCGCGGCCTGCTCTCCTCATAGGGTATGCCGTAGCCCTCGTAGGCGCGCATGAACCCGCTTCGCCCCACTCCGAAGTCCAAACGTCCCTGGCTGATGTTGTCCAGCGTGGCCGCCTCTTCAGCCATGCGCACGGGGTGGTTCAGCGGCAGGACGCTGACGGCGATGCCAACCCTGACCCGCTGGGTCCGGGCGGCGATGGCTGTGGCCATTATCATGGGAGTGGACACGATGGATGGTATGGCTGCCCCCATGGGGTCCAGGGAACTGGCGGGAGCGGCAAAGTGCCTCTCCGCCAGCCAGACGCCGTCCAGTCCCAACCTTTCGGCGGTGTCCACCAGGTCGTATGCTTCCTGGAAGGCTTGGTCCTGCGTGAAACCTTCCCTGTAGTCCCCCTCGATTACAATGCCGAAATGCATTTAAGCGCCCTCTTCTGTTTTCCGTTTGCCGATTTCCTGTTTCCGATGGGACTTCCCTTCGACACGCTCACGGCGAACGGAGTTGGCGTTAGGTCGCCCTGCGTTGGGAGTAGGTCTCTCTAGCCCTGTCTATGGCCCGCGTTCTCATTTCCGTCAAGACGGGCGACCGTTCCCTGGCCCACTCGTTCGATGTCTCGATGCCCACCAGAGAGTTCTGGAATTTGGGCATGACGTACCGGGCCATCAACTCGTAGCTCTTGAGGAGCTTCTCACGCGGGGCCCAGTCGAAAGACTGGACCAGGTAGGCTCCGTATCCTCCGCTCTCCTGTTCCAAACGCTTGATGGCCGCTACGCAGTCGTCGGGCGTTCCTACAACCCACGACCCGGTGGCAACCATGGTGTCCACTATCTGGTCCATTGGCTCCGGGTCGTCGGGGAGGCGGCCAAGGGTCTCCTCGAAATACTTGCGTTGGATGCGTCCTCCGCCCTTCCTAACGTCCTCTATCGCCTCTTCCCGAGACTCCGCGATGTGGGTGGGAATGACTATGCGCCAGTCATCTCTGTTGACGGTCTGATTGTGCTCCGCCGCCGATTCCTCGGCTATGGACCAGAGAGCGCCCAGGTCCGTGAAACCGGGCCTGTCCCTGGAAACGATGAGGGAGAGCACCGCCGCTCCGTGCTTTCCGGCAAGAGCCACTCCCGAGGGAGACAAGACCGACGCCACGGCGACTGGCATGTGGGGTTTGGTGTAGGGCCTGAGCTGCAGAAGCGCTTCGTTGAGCTGGAACCAGCCTCCGTCGTAGGTGATGGGGTCCGTTTCGGTCATCAGCCTGAGGACCATTCCCAGGGACTCATCCATCCGCTCCCGCTGGACCGCGGAGTCGATGCCCAGCATATAGGCGTCGGTGACCAGGGCTCCGGGCCCTACGCCCAACATCACTCGCCCCCGGGTCATGTGGTCTAATTGAATCATCCGGTTGGCCACCATGAAGGGATGGTGGTACGGGAGGCTAATCACGCCTGTGCCCAGCTTGATGTGACGGGTCCGCTCGGCCGCCGCTGCTATGAACACTTCGGGAGAGGAAATGGTCTCCCACCCGGCGCTGTGGTGCTCTCCCACCCAGGCCTCGTCGAACCCAAGATAATCAAGCCACTCCAGCAGTTCCATGTCCCTGTGCAGCGCGAGCGTGGGGTTCTCGTCGGTCGGGTGGAACGGGGCAAGGAATATGCCGAACTTCATTCGTTCCGGGAGGGCCATGATTGTCTCCTCTTGGGCGCCCTGGAAGCCGCCTCAAGGAGGGCGCGGGTTGAGGCGCAAGATACACGGGGCATTATATACCCGCCGCACAGGAGCGGCAACCAAAGCTAAGGCCCCCACGCGAGGGCCCGTCAGCAGTCAATGGTCTTGGCCGGTCCGTTCGTGGTGAGCAACGTTACGCGCCGGAGACGGAGCCGAGCAACAGCGAGTAACTGGGAGCAGTTACTTGAAAGCTGCCCCCCGCTTGCCCGCCATTCTGTCATTCCGAAGCGCAGCGAGGAATCTAAGAAGGTTCTCCACAGTAGCGGCGCGTTCCAGCGACAGGTCCGCGTGCCTTGGGTGTCGCGTTTCTAGTCTGGCGGGCTTTGTGAACAAGCGCTTTAGATTCCTCACGCCGCTCCGCGGCGTTCGGAATGACAGTGTAGTGGCCGGGGCCTTGGTCTGTCGTAGGGGCGACAGGCCGGTCGCCTAGGCCCATCTGGGAGCAGTTACTTGAAAGCCCGTCGAACCACCCTTCAACTTGGTCAAGGCGAACGGAAAGACCCGAAGGCCTCGGCGCCGCCGCAAGCCTCCCTGTTGCCACCGTGCGGGCGTCTGGAACATAATGGGCCTCAGCAGGGAGCCGTTTACACTCGGCCAGTCAAGGGCCGGACAGGGAAGGAGACGGTTATGGCAAGCAGCGGCAAGGTGACCGGAAGCCAACTCATTGGGAGGGCGTTGAAGCTTGAGGGGGTGCAAAACGTGTTCACCCTGGCCGGAGACCACACCCTGCCCGTCATGGACACCATGTTCGACATGGACTTCCGGTTCGTCGACGTGCGCCACGAGCAGGCCGCCGTCCACATGGCCGACGCCTGGGGCCGCATCACCGGCCAGCCCGGCGTCACTCTCTTCACCACCCCCGGCATGGCCAACTCGATCCCCGGCCTAGCCAACGCCATGCACGGAGGCAGCCCCGTGGTGAACATCAGCGGAAGCGCCGCGGCGGCGCAGCTGGGGCGGGGGGCCATGCAGGAAATCGAGCAGACGGCCATGGCGGCTCCGGTGACCAAGGGTTCTTGGCTGGTGCCCGACGCACGGCGCATCCCGGACTATCTGGCCAGGGCCTTCAGGACGGCCATGACCGGCAGGCGAGGCCCGGTCCACCTCACCATCCCCATCGACGTGCAGGAACAGACGGTGGACGAGAGCGAGGTCGCCTTCTTCTCCTCTGAACAGTACCGGGCCGAGGAGCAGGCGTCGGCGAGTCCCGACGCTATCCGGGAAATAGTTCGCATATTGCAACAGGCCCAGCGTCCCATGATCGTGGCCGGAGGGCCCGCCGCCGACTCCAACGCCGGCGACGCTCTGGCGCAGCTTCTGGACGTCACCGGCCTACCGCTGCTCACCGAGGACCACGCCACCGGCATAGTTTCCGATGACCATCCCAGCTGCTTCGGGCTGTTCGTGCGGGGGCTCAACAGGGTCGCCAACTTGCTGGCCGAGGCCGACGCCGTCGTCTTTTTGGGCAGAAAGATGGACTCGGCGGTGGGATTCGGGCTGCCTCCCTTCATATCCGCTGACGCCAAGGTGATTCAGGTTGACCCGGACCCGGCGGAAGTGGGCCGCAACCGGGGCGCCGACGTGGGCATAACGGCGGACGTGGGGGCAGTGGTAAAGCAGCTGGTTGAAGAAGCCGCCAAGCATGCCTGGACTCCCCTGCCCTGGCTGGACAGGCTGCGGGCCGTGCAGGCCGCCCACGCCGAATGGCTGGACACCCTGGCCAAGCCGGAAGCGCCCATGCACGCCATGTATCTACACAAGACCCTGTCGTCCTACCTCCGCCCGGACGATTTTCTCATCTTCGACGGAGGCGACTTCTGCCACTTCGGGCGGTGCCACTACAAAGCCAACACGCCCGGACGCTACCTGTACCTGTCCACCCTGGGCATGTTGGGATCCTCCCTGCCCACTTCCATCGCCGCAAAGATCGCTTACCCCGAGGCCAGGGTCATCAACCTGTGCGGAGACGGAGGGTTCGGCTTCCAGGCCATGGAACTGGATACGGCGGTGAGACACAGGATTCCAATCACCGTGATTATCGGCAACGACTCCGCCTGGGGCACGGACAAGCAGCGCCAGCTGGGCTTCTATGGCCGCGCCGTGGTGACGGACCTGCTCCAGAGCAGATACGACATGATGGCCCAGGGCCTGGGCTGTCACGGGGAGTTCGTTGAGACGCCCGAGCAGCTGGCGCCCGCGCTGGAGCGCGCCTTGAGCGTGACCGACCGTCCCTACGTCGTCAACGTAGCGGTGCAGCAGGCCATCAGCCCACGCGCCCAGGACGCCATCGACCGCCACAAGGCCGCCGCGTCATCTTAGGGTTAAAGGACCAAGCCACCAACAGGGGACTCCGGTCCCGGATTAGGAGGAACCAATGGACGGACGATACCCCAACGGGATGCTGCTGGTGTTCAGCAACTGCGGCGAGGCAGGACGCGAAGATGAATTCAACCGCTGGTACAACCACATGCATCTTCCGGACGTGACGGCCACGAGCGTATTCGGCAACCCCATGCGGCTGGAGAACGCCGACCGTAAAGACGGGCAACCCGGTTACATCGCCCTCTATGAGACCGTCTGGGACGACGCAATGGCCGCCTGGAAAGCCCAAAACGAGTCCCCTCACAGGAGAAGGGACCCGGAACGCATGAGTCCACTGCTGGACGTGGTCCACGTGGGCATCTACCAGAGGCTGGGCGGAGAGCTGCGGGCAGCCAGCCGGAAGTCCACCGGCGGGTTCGTGGTCATGGTTGACGTTCCCGACGCCTCCCGCGCCGACGACTTCAACCGTTTCTACACGGACATCCACGTCAGGGACATCCTGGAGTCGGGCCTCTACCACATTGCCTACAGGTACGAGTGCAGGGAAGAGGTTACAGGGAAGGGCGCCAGGTTCCTGAACCTCTATGAGACGGACCAGCCAGACCCGGCCAAGGCATTCCGGGAACTGTTGCAGCTCAACGCCGGGTGGAAGGAAGAGGGGCGCTTCTCCAACGACCACGAAACGGTCTACGCCTTCCCATTCAAACGCATCTATCCGGGGTTATAATCCACTCCGGGCCGGGGGAGGCCCCGGTCAGACCAGGGTCTAAGACAGTTCCCAAGGAGCGGCTTCACATGGCACAAACCGGTCAGTCCTTCAGGTGCGCCAAATGCGCACACCCGGAGTTCACCACCGAGGAAATCCGCACCACTGGCAAGTACTCCAGGTTCTTTGACATCCAGAACAAGAAATTCACGGCCATTTCCTGTTCGCGGTGCGGCTTTACCGAGATATTTCGGGGCGACACCTCCGGCCTGGGCAACTTCCTCGACTTCCTCAGTGGGTAAAGGCCGCTTGAGGGTCTGCCGCGGTTGAAAGGTCAAGGAAGGCCGGGCGGCGGCTGTGTTATGCGGGTTCCAAATGGGCGAAGCTGAGAAGCAGCCGTTTGACGCCGGCGCCTTCTGTAAACGCCACGGTCACCTCGAAGTCGGGGCCGGAGGGAACGCAGCTGACCACCATTCCCTCCCCGAAGGTGGGGTGGCGCACCTTGTCGCCCGTTCTGAACAGCGGCTGAGCTTGAGAGGGTTCGGGCGCTGCGGAGTGGGGGACCCATACATCCCTTGCCAGGGCCGTCCTGACCTTCTTAGGCGCTGAGGCGGGCGGAGACGTCAGCCGCCTGGGAATCTCCTCCAGGAACCTGGAGGGCAGCGTATTGGAAAATCCGCCCATCATGTTCCTACGGAAAGCCTTGAGCAGGTAGAGGCGCTCCTTGGAGCGGGTCATGCCCACGTAGCAAAGCCTGCGCTCCTCCTCTATTTCCGCTTCACTGTCCATTGAACGGAAGTGGGGCAGCACACCCTCCTCCATCCCCAGGATGAAGACCACGGGAAACTCCAGCCCCTTGGCCTGGTGCAAGGTAATCAGAGTCAGCGACTCCGACGCCTCCACGTAGTCGTCCACGTTGGCCACCAGGGCCAGCCGCTCCAACATGCTCACCAGCCCGTCAGGCGGCTCCATCGCCCGGAACTCCTGTGCCGTGTTGCGAAGCTCGAGGATGTTCTCCCACCGTTCGTCGGCGACCTCGGTCTTCTCGTAGAGGAATCGCTTGTAGCCGGTCCGCTCCACAACCGAGTCGACCAGCTCCACCACGTCCGCCTTGCGGCTTTCCTCGGCGAGTCCGTCCATCAACCTGCGGAAATCGGCCAGGGGGCGCGCCGCCCTGGCCGAGCGGAGCGAGGCGGGGACGGCTTCCTCGTCCGGGCGGTCCTGGCCGCCCTGGCCCTCCTGGCTGGAAGAGACGGTCTTCAAGGCTTCCATGAGGGAAATCTCACGGGTCCGGGCCATGCGGGTCAGCTCCTGCAGGGTGCGCTGGCCTATCCCCCTGGTGGGCGTGTTTATGATCCTGGTCAGGCTTACGCCGTCCTCGGGATTGGCCAGCAAACGCAGGTAGGCCATCACGTCCTTGACCTCTCGCCGCTGGTAGAACCGGACCCCTCCCACAAGCCGGTACTTCATCCCGTACCTTATGCAAGCCTCTTCCAACGCCCGCGACTGGGAGTTGACCCGGTACATGACGGCGCAGTCGCCGTAGGAGTACCCCTCCTGCTTGGCCAGGCGGTCTATCTCCTGGAGAGTGAACTGGGCCTCCTCTTCCTGGTCGTACACCTCATGGACGACCAGGAGGGCGCCTTGGTCTTTGGAGGTGTGGAGGTTCTTGGCAAGGCGCATCTTGTTGGCCGATATCAGGTTGGCGGCAGCCTCGAGGATGGCTCCCGTCGACCGGTAGTTCTCATCCAGATTGACCGTGCGGGCCTCGGGGTAGTCCTGCTGGAAGCTGAGAATGTTCCGTATGTCGGCGTGGCGCCAGGAGTAGATGGACTGGTCGGCGTCTCCCACCACGCAGATGTTGCGGCTCTCCTGGGACAGCAGCCGCGCCAGGGAATACTGGGCGACGTTGGTGTCCTGGAATTCGTCGATGAGCACATGCTGGAAGCGGCGCTGGTACTTCTTCAGCACGTCGGGGTGGTCCCGAAACAGGACCACGACCTTCATCAGCAGATCGTCGAAGTCCACCGCGTTGTTGCGGCTGAGCATCTCGTCGTACCGGCGGTAGACCTTGGCCGCCTGGGCCTCGAAGTAGCTCAGCTGATTTTGTTCCAAAGCGTGGGAGTCTACTATCTGGCTCTTGGACCTGGAGATTGAGCCGAGGACTGCCCTTGGAGGGAAGCGTTTGGGGTCGAGTTCGACCTGCTCCAAGGCTTGCTTGACCAGGCTTATTTGGTCCTCGTCGTCATAGATGGTGAAGTTGGGCTCAACGCCGACGTGTTTGCCGTCGCGCCTGAGGACCGACGCACAGAAAGCGTGGAAGGTGCCCACAGTGAGCTGTTCCGCCCGGGGACCCACTAGGCGCTCAAGCCTCTCCTTCATCTCGCGGGCCGCCTTGTTGGTGAACGTGACGGCCAGGATGCGGTAGGGAGTGACGCCGCACACCCGCACAAGATAGGCAACCCTGTGAGTGATGACACGGGTCTTGCCGCTGCCGGGGCCGGCCGCAATCAGCAGAGGCCCTTCGATTGTCTCGACCGCCTCCCGTTGGGCCGGATTAAGCCCTTCCAGTATTGATTCCGCTGCGGTCATCATGTTTCTTAAGACTCCCTGCCCCCTCGACGGGAGAAGGGACTGGCTGCTACGCCGCCAGCTTGGGCCTGACCTCGTTGACGAACCGCTCCATGCTGTCCACCTTGGCCTGAAGGGTGTCGCCTGGGAAGCCCATGCGGTAGTGGCGCACACCTATCTCGTGGTACCGCTTCAGGTCGTCGGCGATCTCCTGCATGGTCCCCGAAAGAGTCCACCGTTCTCCATTGCCCCTGCGCTCGAAGTCAACCTCGCAGGAGAAGGCCAACTCCACGTCGTCCCTGGGCCGTCCCGCCTTCTCCGTCAGGTCCCTGAGCTCGCCAATCTTCTTGGCCAACTCATCGGGAGGGAACAGGTCGGGCGGCCTGGCGCCTATGGGAATCCAGCCGTCGCCCAGGCGTGCGGCCCGCCTTATGGCCGGAGGCGTGTTGCCTCCCACCCAGATAGGAACTCCGGGCTCCTGCGCAGGTTTCGGATAGAACTTCAGGTCCGAGAACTTGACGTAATCTCCGTCGTACTCGGGGTCTTCCTTGCTCCACAACTCTCTAAAGACGTTGATGAACTCGTCGGTGACCTTGCCCCGCTCGCGGAAGGTGTCCAGCCCAAGGGCGACAAACTCCTCCTCCATCCAGCCTACGCCGATGCCCAGTATCACCCGGCCGCCCGAAAAGTAGTCGATGGTGGAGATTATCTTTGCCGCGAGCACGGCCGGCCTGTATGGAATCACCAATACGCCGGTCCCAAACTTGATGCGGGAGGTGGCCCCAGCCATGAAGGCCATGACCGTCAGAGGGTCGCTGTAGGGCTGCTCGACGGTGAACCGGGGCACGCCGGTGGCGGAATAGGGGTAGCGGGGAGCTACGGTGTTGGGCAGAATTACGTGGTCGCTGAACCATGCGTGCTCGAAGCCCATCTCCTCCGCCTTGACGACGAGGGTCTTCATCTCCTCCGGGGTGAACAGAGGATTTCCCCTGTTCGGGATAACGCATCCAAAATTCATCAGTCTTCCTCCAATCATCATCCCCCCTCTCCCTCGACGGGAGAGGGTTGGGGTGAGGGTGGCTTAAGCCGTTTCCAACTCGGCTAAGAGCGCCTCCTGTACCGAAACTGGCCCGTTCAAGACCTGATTGTTCCAGAACCTGATTACCCTGAATCCCTGACCTGTCAGCCATCTCGTGCGCTCACCGTCGTAGTCCTCTCGCCTCTGATGGTGTCCGCCGTCCAACTCGACAATCAGCCTCTCTTCGAAACACACGAAGTCCACGACGTATGGGCCTACGGGGACTTACCTGCGGAATTTTCGGCCCGCAAACAGACGGTTTCGCAAAAGCCTCCACATAGCCCTTTCGGCATCGGTCGATTCTTTTCTAAGGCGGCGCGCCTTAGATGCGTCGCTCATGCCCCCTCATCCTAACCTTCTCCCGCCAGGGGAGAAGGGATTAGGCCACCGCCCTCTCTGCGTACATGGCGGAAATCTCCTCTTCCGTGTATCCCGCCTCCGCCAGCAGCTCCCGGGTGTCCTGACCCAAAGCAGGCGCCGGCACAGGCGACAGCCGAGCGATGGGCTCTGAGAAGTCCCAGGGGATGTCCAGCGTCCGGTATTTTCCCGCCACCGGATGCACCAGTTCCCGCGCCATCTCCAGCGCTTCCACCTGGGGGTGGTCCATCAACGTGCCGAAGGTGTTCATCTTGACTATGGTGGCCCCCATGCCCCGTGCCAGCTTCTCCAGGTCATCGAAGGTCCAATCCGCGAGAGCAGCCGACATCTCTTCTCTGATGGCGGGCATCCAGTTAAGCCGCTTGGCGAAGCTGTCGTAGAGGGGATTATAGGCCACGCCGTCGGCGCCCACGGCGAGACAGAACTCCTTCCACTCTTCCTCGACACGGCCCATGTCCAGCAGGAAGTTGGCGTCCTTGCACCGGAAACCGTGGTCGGGGGGTTCGGTGTAGCCCGCCAGCTGCTTTCCCTTCCACTCGTCGGGGGCGGACTCCGCAGCCGTGGCCCACTGCATCAGGTTGACCGCCGCATCCAACAAAGAGGTCTCCACGTGTTGTCCCAGCCCCGTCGCTTCCCGCTCCATTACGCCTATGACAACCGCCTGAGCAGCGGCCCATCCGGCGTTCTCCGACACTACATCGAACCCCACCCTCAGAGGCGGTTCGTCGGCGCGGCCCAGATGCCGGTGCTTCCCGATGATCGCCTGCACGTCAAGCTCGGTGGCGGGAAGTTCGGCCAAGGGACCCTGGCTGCCCATTCCCGAGACGGAGCAATATATGAGGCCGGGGTTCACTGCCGACAGGTCGTCATAGCCTAGTTTCAAGCTTTCCATGGCGCCGGGTCGGTAGCCTTCGATGAAAACGTCGGCGCCTTGGACCAGCCTGACCAGGACATCCCTGCCGGACTGGGACTTGAGGTCCAGGCAGATGCCGCGCCTGTTCCTGTTCAACCGGATGAATATTGCGCCCTCGCCGTTCTCGAAGGGACCGATCCGGCGGAGCCAGTCGCCCTCAATCGGCTCCACCTTGATTATCTCCGCTCCCAGGTCGCCAAGCATCATGGACCCCACAGGCCCGGAGACGCCCTGGGAAACGTCTACTATTCTTATCCCCTCCAGCGCCAATGGCATATCGCTAAGTCCTGACCTTAACCGCCGGAGAGGCAAGGGAGTTCAACGGCCGCCTCTCCTTGGGGACCCGCCGTTGGACGCAGCTCCCTCTTCCAACTCGCGGATAATCTCTTCCCTGTCTTGATTGAACACAGGCGCCGGTCTGTCCACCTTGGTGCGGGCCCGGCTGAATCTCCAGTGGCCCGTGGAGTAGTTCACGGGACCCCAGGCCGACTGTATGGTGTCCATCATGTGATTGGCCGCCACCTGGGGATGCTCCATGGCTAGGTGGCTCCTGGGCTTATCGTATTTGTACTCGCCGCACGGAACCCTGTGCCGGCGCAGGGTCTCGACCCACTGCCACGCAGCCCTTTTCATGAAGCGTTCCTCGATGATGGGTATGAGCTCGCTCCGGTTCTCCACCCGGTCCTGGTTGGAGTTGAAACGGGGATCGTCCGCCAACTCCGGCATGTCCAGGGCCTGGCACAGGCGGGCCCAGATGCCATTGTGGACCACGCTGACGCTGACGTAGCCAAGCGCCGTGGGAAAGGCCTGGTCCGGCACGATATTGGGCCTCGCCGAGCCCATAGGCTTGGGGGATTCCCCGGAGGCGAAGTATTCCGCCAGCCGGGTGAAGCCTCCGGTCACGGTGGACTGGAGCTGGCTGGTCTCCATGAAAACGCCTCGGCCCGTCTTGTTCCTAACGTGCAGTGCGGCCAGGATGCCCAGGCAGTTGAGCATTGCGCCGTTCCAGTCCAGATGGGCGGACCCCCTCAAGAACTCGGGAGGGCCTCCCTGCTTACCGTTCAGGCTCGTGTAGGCCGCGGCCGCCTGGGTCGCCCATTCGTTGCTGAGCATTCCCTTCAGAGGCCCGACCGGACCGTAGGCGGACGCCTGCAGGTAGATGATGCGTGGGTTGAGCTTGGACATCACGTCGTACCCCAAGCCCAGCCGCACCATGATGTCCCGCTCTCGGAAGTTGTCCAGGGCCACGTCGGCGGAGGCCACCAGCTTGAAGGCGATGCCCAGGTCCGTCTCGTCCTTCAGGTCCAGCATCATGCCGCGCTTGGTGTAGTTGTTGCCGATGAAGGTGCATCCCATGCCCTTCATCGTGGCTCCGCTGCCGCGCCGCACTACGTCTCCCGTGGGCTGTTCTACCTTGATTACGTCGGCGCCAAGCACACCCAGATAGGTGGCTGAGAGGGGGCCAACGGCGGCCATGCCGAAGTCCAAGACCCTTATGCCTTCCATGGGGAGCCGCTTTTCGACGCTCATCGACCACCGCCAAACCCCGATTCTTGGGCGGACTTAATTATACACCCGACCTAAGTTCGATGGGACAGCCACCGCGACCCTCTCCGGCGCCTAACGCCAAAGGCACGGCGCTTCTGAGGAATCTCCAATATTCACCGCGACCAAAGTAGGGGGTTCCCAATAGAAGACAATCCAGTAACGGCTGTCTTGGTGCTCCAACAGATCAAGCTCACGGCTCCATATCCGCCACACGTATGGGTCATCTAAGGAATCAAGCGTGGGATGTCTCATGAGCCGTCCAACGAGGTCGATAATGTCGGACCTGACGCTAGCAGACGCAGAGTTTAGATACCGGCGCGCCGCCGGCAACCGGTGAAAGATTGGGGCATGTCCTAAAGGCCAATGCGGCTGGGGTCCAACCCCCAGCCCTTCATCATCTCCCGCATTTCCTCGACTGTGGGAATGCCCTCGTTTTCTATGGAGGCTATAACCTTTTCCCAATCGCTCCGGCCGCTATAGAACCCCGTGTCCGGGCAACGGTACTCATCAGGCGCTTCAGCAAGCGCTTCCTTAAACCGTTTGAGTACTCGTTGTTCGAATGCCGCATGTTCAGCCGAGACTTCTCTGTGGTGCATGTCTCCTCACTCCTACCGCACGGCCCGCGCCCCGGCAGCCTGCACAGTCCTTCGCACCGCCATCCCAACCCTACAGCGGACTTAATTACACACCCGCCCTAAGTTCGATGGGACAGCCGCCGGGTCATTCCCAACATATGGAAATCATGGCTCCATCGCCGAATTCCGGGCTGTGGCGGGCGGCATGGCTCAGGGATTCTATGCTGTCTGAAGCGACGAGTGACGTGCGAGGGCGTCAAAGTCGGCGTCACAATGAAGGATGGCAACCCCGGCACGAATGGCTACGGACGCGATGAGGCAGTCAATCAGCTTGCGGACTGTCTCCCCCTCAAGGCGGCAACGCCGGTAAAGCGCCGCGGCGTCATCGTAGTCCGACGGGAGCGTAGGAATATATACGGCCCGAGCAAGCAACCTCCGGAGGCCCCGGAGATGGAACTCGTCTCTGGCGCCCGCTAAGACCTCCATACGGACCACGTCGCAAACTGCGAATTCCTGGGCCAGCGTCTCCTCTACACGATTGCAGGCCGCAGACCCCGTGTCCCTTAGAAACTCGATCCACGCGGAGGTGTCGATCAAAATCACGTTGCACTGCTGGACCGCAACGTGTCGAGGTCGCCGACCCAGCCCGATCCGCGCAGTTCACGGGCCTCGTCAATGGACAGGGGCTCAGCCGCCAGCGAACGCAGCGCCAAGTTGACCGCTTCCCGCTTGGTCGAGAGCCTGTAACGGCGCATCACCTCGGCGCAGGCTTGGTCATCAATGTCAACGTTCGTGCGTGTCATACACCTATTATACACCAGACATTGGCTGCTCCAAGCAAACATCAGGCAGGTTCAGAAAAACCGGTTTCGCACCGGTCTGCAATGACCTTCTCAATCCTTACGACACGGCTCGTGGTCCGCAGACTGAACAGTCCCTCGCGCTGCAATGCCAAAGCACACAAATGACGCTATACTCGTGTAATGGTCCAAGACGTTCGCTGCAATACCCGAATCACACTTGAAACCGGAGAAACCGGACCGTGACGAATATGCCGTCCAAGCCGCTGCCGATGCCTGACGACCTGACCCAGCCCTTCTGGGATGCGGCCAGTGAGCACAGGCTTGAGATCCAGCGCTGCCGGTCCTGCGGCTATTACAACCACCCGCCCAGACCTTTATGCGACTCCTGCGGATTGGAGGACCTGGCTTTCGAGCCCGTCAGCGGCGGAGGCTCCGTTTATAGCTACACCGTCATGCGCCAGAAGAACGTGAAGGGCTTCGAGGACGACGTGCCCTACGTCAACGTCATAGTCGAGTTGGACGAGCAGCCTATGCTCTTCATGATCACCTACCTTCCTGGCGACGAGGCCAACGAAGTGCGGATAGGGCAGCGGGTCCAGGTCATGTATGAAGAGCGGGACGGCGTCACACTGCCCCAGTTCAAAGCGATGGAGAGCTAGATGGCCTGGGAGTCCAAAGGCAAGACAGCCATTGTGGGAGTGGGCTTCTCCAAGCTTAGCCGCACCCTCGTGGGGACTCTCGGGGCCCTCTGCCTGGAGGCCTGCGCGAACGCAGTCAAGGACGCCGGACTGGACTTGTCCGACATCGACGGCATTGCCAGCTACCCGGAGCCTCCCTTCCGAGGGGCAGGCTCCACCGACGGCCGTGACATGGTGAGCGTAAACTACATCATGCGCCACCTGAAAATAGGGCCGGAAAATGGTCACGGGGTCCGCTGGTATGCCCAGATCGACCAGGGGATGGTCCTCAGCGCCGTCATCGAGGCCGTCAACGCACTGGCCGCGGGGGCATGCAACTATGCCCTGGTCTGGCGGGCGTTGCACCGTCCAAGGGGCGCGTATGGGGCCGTGTCCGACTCCTACGCCCGGGGCGACGCCCAGTTTCAGACGCCCTACGGGTTCGCCTCATCCTACCAACCCCACTCGCTGGCCTACCGCCGCTACATGCACCTCTATGGGGCCAACCGAGAGGAGATGGCAACCTTGGCTGTGGCCCAGCGCGCAAACGCCAACCTGAACGAAAAGGCCTACTTCTTCGAGACCCCCATGACCCGCGAGGACTACATGAACGCCCGGATGATCGCCGACCCCCTCTGCCTCTTCGACTGCGACATTCCGGTGGAAGGCGCAGCCGCCTTGGTCCTCACCACTGTGGAGCGAGCCCGGGACCTGCCCAACCCGCCGGCCTACGTGGCGGGGTACGGCCAGAACACCTCCAACATGCCCAACCTGATGGTCTACCCCCTGCTGGACTACATGGAGACCGGCGGCTCCATCGCCGACAGGGTCTGGGAACGCTCCGGAATGGGACCGGCGGACGTGGACGTGGCACTGCTCTACGACGGGTTCAGCCCCTCGGTCTACTATTGGCTGGAGTCGGCGGGGTTTTGCGGCCGGGGTGAGGCGCACCAATTCATCCAGGACGGGCGCATCGAGCGCACCGGCCAGCTTCCGGTCAACACCCACGGAGGGGCCCTCAGTGAGGGGCGGCTCCATTCCATCGGCCATCTGGCCGAAGGGGTGTATCAGGTCACCGGCAGGGCCGGAGAGCGGCAGGTCACCGGCTGCCGCACCGCATACGTGACCGCAGGCTCACCCATGCTCAGGGGCAGCGGACTTCTCCTGACCAACGAGCCTTAAGTTAAGCCGCACCAGGCCATCGCAACGCGCCCCTGCAAGGGGACGGCTGGGGGGAGCCGGGTCCCTAAAACTCCAGGATGGCCCGGCCGAAAATACGCCCGTGGTGCAGATCGTCGCAAGCCTCGGCTATATCGTCGAGGGCATAGCGGCGAGTGACCAACTTCTCCAGCGGCAGCTTCCCCTCCCTGTTCCATCTCAGGAAGGTGGCGAAGTCCTTTTCAGGGTAAGTGGCGCCCAGGCTGCCCCGGAAGCGCCGTTGCCCCATCATCAGCAGCTTGGGGTTTATGGTGATCTCATCGGGGGGATAGCCCACCATCACGGCCATGCCGCCGTGGTTTTCCGCCCCGTTGCCGCCGATGCGCACCGAGGGAAGAATCTGCTCGGCGGTGGTCCGCACTCCTATGGTGTCGAAAGCGTACTCTGCGCCTCCGCCTGTGAGGTCCAGCACCGCCTGCACCGGGTCCGTTGTTGAGGCGTTCACCGTGTGGGTGGCGCCGAACTCCTTGGCGAACTCCAGCTTGTCGTCCTGGAGGTCTACGGCAATGATGGGATAGGCCTCCAACATGGCCGCGGCGGCCACCGCCGACAGCCCTACGCCACCGACTCCGAAAATCGCCACCGAGTCACCCGGGCGCACCTGGGCCGTATTCATGACCGCCCCGGCGCCGGTGAGCACCGCACATCCCACGATGCAGCTCACGTCGGTGGGTTCGTCTTTGGATATGGGCACCAGCAGCTGGCCGTTCACCAGGGTGTGCTCGCCCCACGTGAACACGTTGGGCGGCATCACCTGCTCCCGGTAGGTGACTCCCGTGGGAACCCTGGGAGGGCTGCCCAGGACCGGGTTGCGGGGCACCCATGTCACGATGACGTGGTCCCCCTCTTTGACGTGGCTCACGTCTCGGCCCACGGCGGCGACAACACCGGTCCCCTCATGGCCTAGAGTCGTGGGACGGGTGAACTCCGTGTTGAATATATTGTGAAGCTGGGAGTGGCAGATTCCGCTGGAGAACAGCTTTACAAGCGCCTGATCAGGCTTGGGGTCGGGGACCTCCACCTCGTCAACTATGGGATACTCGCCCAGGTTTATGTGTATAGCCGCACGTGTCTTCATCATTTCCTCCGGTCTGACTGGTTTAGTCGTTCACTCGCAGAATGTACCTACTTTATAGCATAAGCGTTGGCCGG
Organism: Dehalococcoidia bacterium; assembly: GCA_965237875.1. Classification (GTDB taxonomy): domain Bacteria; phylum Chloroflexota; class Dehalococcoidia; order Lucifugimonadales; family JAGWBF01; genus DAOUJI01. The sequence continues at coordinate 98,167 of CBDEGP010000001.1, read as the reverse complement.
TGAGCCGCAGGCTCCGGGGATGTTCACCGGCTTGGCCGTGACCATGCACTCGTAGACGCCGTCCTCGGCGCAGTCGGTAGACAATTCCTCGAAAGTCAGCAGCTCGGCGATGCCCATGCCCATCAGGGGGATGATCCGCCGGTGCTGGAATTCGCTTCCCTCCACCGGCATGGCCTCCAGGGCGATGTTGTCGGAGAACAGCAGCGAGAACCGGCGGTCCCACAGCCAGGCGGCAGTCTCCCGGCTGGCGTCCAGCCCAGGGCAATGAAGCCCGTCCTCCCCCGGATGCACGGAGCCGTGGGTGACCTCCCGCTCCGTGGGATTCAGCCCCAGGTACCAGCGCATCCAGCCGGTGCGCAGCAGCATTATGTCGCCGGGCTGGAACTCCACTCCTTGGTCGGCGGCGACGGCCTCCATCAACTCCGGCCCAATGGGAAAGCGGGCGTTGGGGTCCACCGACTCGCCCCGCTTCTCGAAGTGCCGGGGGATGTCGAGGAAGACTCCCCTGCCCACCAGCCCGTGGTCGGCCCAGAGGTTGATGCCCAGCATGACCTTCTCGTCCAACTCCTCGTCCTGCAGGCCCTGGTAGTAGCCGAACTCCCGGTAGCGCATGTGGCGAAGCCCGTCCATGTGGCCCATGCCCCCGTGGAGCTCCCAGCCGTCCACATAGTCGCTCCGGCCCGTGCGCCGTACGTTGATGTGGTGCTGGTACGGTTCATCCTTGGAGCGTTGGGGGTGGGGGATGGACCTGGAGGGTTCCAGGTTGAACACCTTGCCCTTTCGCACCAGGGACGCTGCCTTGACCACCCGCTCCGGGGTAAGCAGGTTCGCCATGCCCAGCTGGTCGTCCTTGCCCCAAACGCCCCAGCTATGGCGTTCTCCGGTCTTCTCGAATGAGGGCAGCTCTGAAAACTTGGGAAGGTCTGTCATATCCGCTCCTCTGCACGACTCACGGTTTACATGTCACTGCGGAACCCGTACCCTGCAAAGCGTCATAGCCCAGTGTTCCGGCCGGTGTGGAAGTCCGGGCATCATCGGGCCCGGGGGATGACGGCCACGTGTATGGCTGGGCGGCTGGTCTCGCCGGCAAGGGTCTTGATGGCCTCTTCCGTCTCCTCCACGGGAAAGGTGTGGGTGTGGAGCTTCTCCAAGGGATACCGGCGAGACTCGATGGTCTCCACCGCTCGCAGGAAGGAGTCGAAGGGCACCCCTCGGATGCCTTTCAGGGTGACCTCTTTATTGACCAGGTCGTCGGAGGAGAGGTCCTTCATCAGACGCCCTCCCTTTAGACCCGCCACGCCCATTGTCCCTCCGCTTTTCAACATGCCTACGCCGTGGGTCACGGGATCAACGGCATAGGGCGTCAGGTCCAGCGCCGTGTCCACGCCTTCACCACCGGTGGCCTCCATGATCCGGCCCACCGCGTCCTCTGCCTCCACGTTGATTGTCATGTCGGCTCCGAACTCCCGGGCCAGGGCCAGCTTGTGTTCGTCGCGTCCCAGACCCGTTACAGCCACGAAGGAAGCTCCGGCTTCCTTTGCCGCAATGACAGAGCAGATTCCCCTCTGGCCGCCGCCCAGGATGGCTATGGACTGGCCTGCTTCCAGGCCCGTCGCTTCCACGGCCCAGGCAAAGCCGGCGCCCAGGGGGTTGAACATGACGGCCACTTCCGCCGGGAGGGAGCTGTCGATGGGGTGGACCACCGCGCCCGGCGCCAGGTACATAAACTCGGCGTGGCCTCCCCACAAGCCCGGAGGCTTCTCCAACGACGTCGAGCCGAAGCCTCCTCCGTTTGGGCAGGGGTCGTCCTTGCCGTCCCAACACGCCTGGCACCGCCCGCACCTGTACCTGGACCGCACGGCCACCCGGTCCCCCACGTCCACGCCCCAACGACGCTTTGCCTCGGGGCCGATGACCTCTATTACGCCCAGAGGCTCGTGGCCCTGGATTACAGGATAGGGAAGGAAGTAGTCTCCGTGATACCCTTCATAGTCGGTGCCGCAGACTCCCGACGCCTCAATGCGCACCAGGGCGTCGTCTTCTCCCACGTCAGGAATGTCCACTTCCCGGACCTCAATGGTCCTCGGGCCTGTGATTACCGCGGCCAGAGCCTTGCCCGCCATAGCGCCTCCTCCGACTTAACTCAAGGCGAATAAACCGGCGAACCGCCTGCCTGTCATACTGCGGGGGCCAGGATAGGATCCTTATGCAGCTCGGGCAGGACTTCCCTGGCAAAAAGCTCGATGCTCTTCCTGGCGACTTCCGGCGTCATGCCTCCGAATTTCACCATTCCGAACATCTCCGACGGACGGGTCATGGTCTGTATCCGCCTGAGCTTATCCAGACACTGCTCAGGAGTCCCGATGACCTGGGTGTCGTCCTGGTCGGACCTGAGACTCCTGCCGTCCCTCAGCTTTTCGGCGGTGTCCACGTAGTGTTCATAACCCCTGGTGTTTCTGAAGTGTTCAGGCTCGTCGTGCTCGTAATGGCGGGTGGAGGTGTAGATCATATTGGGGTAGTACTGCTCCTGGGCTATCCTGACCTCCTCCGCGTTGGCCCCGCAGTACATGAAGCACCCCGTCACCGGGTTGCGGGGTCCCATTCCAACCTCGGCCCTCCTGGCGTTGAACATCTTGATGTCGTCGGCGTAGGCTTCCCAAGACTTCTGGGGGATGATCATCATGCCCAACCCGGCTTCCGCCGCCATCTCCACGCTGGCCGTGCTGTTGGCGGCGCAGTACATGCGCGACGGAAGGTCTTTGGACAGGGGCTGGGGCCGTATGGTGGTCTCCGGGATCTGGAAGAACTCCCCTTCATAGGAGAAGAGCTCCTGGGACAAGGCCAGCCTTATTATGTCGTGGGCCTCGATGAAACGGCCCCGCGACTCCTCCATGGGTATGTTGAAGGTCTCGAACTCGACTCTGGCGGCCCCCCTGCCGAACCCCACGGTGATGGGCCGGCCCTTGAGCATCACGTCAAGAAAGGAGAGGTTCTCCGCCACACGCACCGGGTCATGCCAGGGCAAGACTATGACCATCGTGGCCATGCCCACCCGCTGGGTCCTTCCCGCGAAGTAGTTCAGGAACTGGATGGCGTCGGGCATCAGCTCGTAGGGAGTGAAATGGTGTTCCGTGGCCCATATAGAGTCATATCCCAGGTCTTCGACCATGTCCGCCAACCGGAGGTCCTCCATAACCATTTCGTGGTCTGGATTCTTGGACGGGCTGCGGAAGTCCCCGGAAAGATACCTGGGCCAGTCCTCGTAGTTTTGGCAGAAGACAGAAATCCCGAACTTCATGAAACTCCTCCTGTGAAACGGGTGGGTGAAACGGGCTAGAGCGAAACGACCCGGCCGATGTCCACGCCTGGCAGCCGGGAGTATGCAACGGAGTATATTAGCGCCCCGCGCCCGTCGTCAAACGGCATACACGGACCCAACCTCGCCGCCTAGAGAGACGGAAGGCCGCATGGTCACTCTGTAGTCGTGGAATCCAACAGCCGCCGCAGTTTGGGCAACAGATCTGGGACATCGGCTTGAATGATGTCCCACACAACGTCGTCGTCTATGTTCAGATAACCCTGGATTATTCGGTTCCGAGTTCCGATAATGCTGCTCCACGGAATCTCCGGATGCGCGTCCCGTACTCTGGCAGGAACACATGTTGCTGCTTTGTCGATCAGTTGGAGGTTGTGCAGGGTTGCGTCGTAGGTGCGGCTGTCGGCGATGAAGGCATCCTCAGTGAGTCCAGCCGTATACAACAGACCTTTTGGCTGAATTCAATCATGTCCTGCACATACAAACGCCAATCCCTGGTTTCGTGCTCAGGGTCAGACATTGGTCAGGTCCCGCTCCACGTATGGCCGGAACTACGAGCGCAACGCCTTGTCGGTGACAAGGTCAACCTGACGGCCCAGCAGGTCTTCGATGTAGAACTGCACTCCGAAGTACGTCCTCGACGTAGCCGGTCCATCGAACTGGACCAGGATGTCGACGTCGCTACTGTCCGTAGCCTGGTCCCGTGCAAAAGAGCCGAACAGGGCCAGTCCGGTCACACCGAACCGTTCCGCAAGCGCCTGCTTGTGGGTTCGCAGTAAATCCAGGACATCATCCCTAGTCACGTGTCTCTCCCCGTTCCCAAGACGTTGGTGGCGACGGCGGTGATCATCTTCCCCGTATCTCTTCAATGTAATCGTCGACGCTGACACCATCGCCAAGGGCCCCGCTGCCGAGGATCCCGTACACGCGGTCCACCGGATGTTCCGCAGTCGTTTTCTTCCGAATGAGCAGCCCGCTCCGTTGCGGTGATGTCGACTCAACGTCGTAGTTCATCCCATATCGCTCTCTCAGGCGCCTGGGGATGGTAATCTGACCTCGTTCCGATATTCGCATGATGGACCCCATATAAATCACTGATACATGAAATCATACTAATCTAAGCATCCCACGCGCAATCCGGCAGAGTGCGGCAAGCAACAGCGCGGGTGTGTTCCTCATCGTTCCAGATGGCGGATGCCCGCACCCGTCGTCAACGGTACCCGATTTTGTGGTCTATAATTGGAGCGGGTGGACAACGCCCCTGATTCACTGATGCAAGGAGAGTCGTTATGACCGACGCCAGGCAGTCCGAAAAGACCTACGGCCAGTGGTGGGAGTCCTCGGAGGAGCAGGTGACCGTGCCTCTTTCAGCCGTCGAAAAGGTGGGCATGGCGGCCCTCAGAGAGGCCGGAGCGTCCGAGGAGGACGCCGCCTTTCTCCTCAGCATCGCAGTGGCCAAGGCGCTCCAGGGCGACTACGTCCGAGGGCTGGGCGCAATTCGCAGACACGTCACGGCTTCCCGAAATGGCGCAGTGGACATGAACCCCAACATCGAGCATGTGGTGGACAAGGGAGCAATGGCCCTCGTCGACGGCGGTCCCAAGGCTCAGGACGCCCTGGTCTGCCGATACGCTATCGACCTGGCCTGCGACAAGGCCAAGGAATTCGGAGTGGGCTGGGTAAGCGCACGATGCTCCGGGGGCACGCTGGCCCCCTTCATGAAACGGGCCGCTGCCAGGGACATGGCGGCTATGGTGTTCATTCAGGCCAGGTTCCCCGTGGTTGCGCCCACTGGCGGCTCCAGCCCCCTCCTGGGAAACGCACCCGTGGGTTTCGCCATTCCGGCTGGCAGGCATGACCCGGTGATAGTGGACATGTCCATCACCCAGACCTCGGCCAGCCCGGTGGCTGACGCCGCTCGTCAGGGCAAACCTGTGGCGTCGGACATGATACTGGACGCGCTGGGAGAGCCAACCACAGACACCAAGGACTTCCTGAAACCCGACTACCAAGGTCCCCTGTTCGTTCCCCAGGGGAGCATTCTTCCTCTCGGAGGCGCCCGCAGCGGGCATAAGGGCTACGCACTGGTCTTCTTTGTAGGGCTGTTGAGCTATCTGATGACGGACACCAGCCCTCCCTGGGACTTGGCCTTGGACTCTGACAAGGAAAGCAAGCCCGGGACCATGTTCCTGGCGATGGACCCTTCCAACATCATGCCCATCGACCGCTTCAAGGACCAAGTGGACGAGTTCATCGACCACATCACGTCGTCCCCCAGGAGAGAGGGTGCGGAGGATATACTCTACCCTGGCCAGAGGTCCCAGAAGCTGCAACGCCAGGGAAGGGAGCGGGACAGCGTCACAATGCCCGCCAGCCAGTACCACGACCTGGCAACGCTGTCCCAGGAGCTGGGGCTGGACGGGGTCATGTAGGCCCGGCTGCAGGGTTGGAAAACTCGCATATAACCACTTTAATAGTCAACAAGACGAGTCGAAGTGGAGTGATACGTAGGGTTGACAGTCTGGTGCCGGTGGACATATCATGAAGATGGTCGGCAGGGCCGCTAGCTGGGCCCGACGGGTTTCTGATCCGGCTGACTGCTTTTTCTATCAAGTAGTGTACATCCTTTATCTGGACGAATCAGGGACTCATGGTGAGGCCAGTTGCTTTGTGCTAGCTGGCCTCGCTGTTTTTGAGCGTGAAATCCACTGGTTTAGTCAGGACCTAGAGGCGCTCCAAACCGAGTATTTCCCCGAAGTCGCTGAACCTATCTTCTTCCACGCTGCCCGTCTCCATGTTCGTGAAGGCGCGAGAGTCGAAGAGCCATGGGACAGATTGACGAGGGACCAGCGCCTCCGGCTGAAACGGCGAATATACGACATCATACGTGACCGCAAAGGTGTCCTATTCGGATGTGCGGTGGAACTGAAATATGCATCGATCCGTAAGGAGAATCCTTACGAGCGCGCGTACGAGGATTTGCTAAGCAGGTTCGACCTATTCTTGCGCCGTGTCAACCGTTTGGCAATGGCTGAAGGGAAGGATGAACAACGTGGGATGGTGGTGCTGGCTGAGTCCAGCTACGAAAAGACCATCAGCATCTTGGGTAGGAGGCTTCAGAAACTAGGAACGCGTTGGCACACACTACATAATGTCACCGACGTGCCCCTGTTTGCACCTGCTAGAGACACAAGGTTGCTTCAGTACGCAGATTTCTGCGCTAACGCAATATACGGCAGATACCACGCCAAGCTGACTGGAGATTTCGATGCCATTACACCTAAATTCGATCGAGAAGGCGGTGTGATTCATGGCCTAGCTCATCTGACAACCGACTCGGATTGTCCTTGTATTGCTTGCTTCAGTCGCATGGGTCGTCAACAAGGACTTGGCCTCCCATCCACATGAATCTCTGCATTAAATACCGATTTCACCTGTGGCTGGCGAGTCTTGTACATGAGACACCACTGGGATTGGCCTCTCCAGAGATTATTTAGCCGAGTCCGAGTTGAGACTGCTGACTATACCGGCACTCAGATCACTACCCCACCTTCCGGATATCCCCAACCGGCAAAATGTGGACTGACCTCTTGCGACGGAGTTTGTCGGCGGCGTTGGCGTTCTTGGCCATCGCTTCTCTTGCCGTTGGCTGCGGGGAAAGAGCTTCCACTCCGGTCCCAACTGCGGCGGTTTCCTCCCCAACACCCGTCTCCACCACGACCGTCCCCGCAACTCCCACGGACACGCCGCAATCCTCCTTGGTTCCGCCCACCGAGGCGACTCCGACGCCGACTCCCCTCGCCGCCGTTTCTACTCCGCCCCCCACACCTACCCCCCTGCCGTTGCGGCCCTTGAAGGTTAAACGGGCCTTCAGGAACCTGGACTTTCGGGGCCTCACCAACCTGACCCAACCGGCCGCCGGAGACGACCGCTTATTTGTCACCGAACAGTCGGGCCTGACGCTTGCTTTCACCGACAACCAAGACACGACCGCAGCACCGGTGTTCTTGGACATCCGAGACCGAGTGAACGACTCGGGATCGGAAGAGGGGCTGCTGGGCCTGGCTTTCGACCCCCGGTTCGACGAGAACGGCTACTTCTACGTCTATTACTCGGCCTCAGGGCCCCGCCGGTCGGTTGTCTCCCGGTTCCAGCTAAGCGCGGATAGTCAGACCGCTGACCCGGACAGCGAGCTAGTGATCATGGAAATCGAGCAGCCCTTCCGCAACCACAACGGAGGCCAGCTGGCTTTCGGCCTCGACGGGTTCCTATACATCGGTCTGGGGGACGGAGGGTCGGGGGGAGACCCGATGGGTCACGGGCGCAACACGGGAACATTGTTGGGGTCCATCCTGCGCATCGACGTGTCGCAGTCCAGCTCTGAAACACCCTATGCCATCCCAGCCGACAACCCCCTTCTGGATGACCCCGACGCCCGCCCGGAGATATGGGCCTATGGGTTCAGGAACCCCTGGCGGTTCACTTTCGACCGGACAACGGGGCAGCTGTGGACCGGCGACGTGGGGCAGAACAGCCTTGAAGAGGTGGACCTCGTCGAAAGGGGCGGCGACTACGGCTGGAACAAGCTGGAGGGGACCCGGTGTTTTTCACCCCGCACCTCGTGCGACAACGCGGGTACGGTCCTCCCTCTGTGGGAATACCCCACAGGAGAAGAAGGCTGCTCGGTCATCGGCGGCTACGTCTATCGTGGGGAGAGGATTCCCTCACTGCATGGGGCCTACGTTTTCGGCGATTACTGCTCCGGCAAGATATGGGCTATACGCTACGACGGCCAGGAAATAACCGACAGCCTCTTGTTGGCCGACACCGACCTGCGGATTGCCTCCTTCGGCCAAGACCGGAACGGCGTCCTCTACGTCCTGTCCCAGAACTCCGGCATCCACCGCCTACAGCCTTAGCTCCGGCCGGGGCTCATGAAGGAAGGCTCCTGCTTCTCCTACTTCAGCGGGCCAATGAGCTTCTCCTTGTCGCTGATATAACGTCGGAGAGACCGTCAGAAAAGTCCAGGCGCCGGGTGATGGCCGCATGCTCGGAGAGCGGAGGGTCAGCCTGATAAGTTCTTCTTCTCACCTGACCTTATTTCGGCCTAGCTCAGCCAAAATAGGACCGTCTTTTGGAATCCCTTGTTGGGGACCTGTTTTGACAGGCGCCAAGCTCACCCTGGCAGCGCCTCCCAATGCTTGGGGACTTCGACATTCCACGGGACACCCGAGGGCTCGGAGATGGGGGCCATGGCTACTCGACTACTCACTGCTGCTGGTGGATTCGTTCGAGTCCTCGTCAAAGATGCGGACGTAGGGCCGGTACAAGAAGATGCGGTTGCGCTTACGGCCGGAGACCTCTTCCAGTATGCCTATCTCAACAAGGCGTGATACCAGGTTATTGGCGGCGGCATAGCTGACCCCTATTATTTCCTGAACACCTTTTACTGACAGCATGGGCTGTCGATAGAGTCGTTCAAGCACACGGTGGCCCTTGCCGGCGGCGTGGCCGAGATTATCGGTCACGATTGCTCGGTGCTCTTCCCGTAGGGCAAGGACGCGCCGGACGGTTCTCGTGGCTTCTTCGCTGGCTTCAACCACACCTTGGAGGAAGAAGGCCAACCAGCCCTCCCAGTCGCCCGTATCGCGCACAGACTGGAGACGATCATAGTACTCGGCCCGGTGTTTCCTGAAGAAGTAAGAGAGAGATAGGACGGGCTTTTGCAGGATTCCGCGTTGGGTCAGAAGAAAGGTGATGAGCAGCCGTCCTATGCGGCCGTTCCCGTCTAGAAAGGGGTGGATGGTCTCGAACTGGGCGTGGACCAGCCCAAGACGAATGATCTCCGGAATGTCGTCCTAGGCGTAGAGAAAGGACTCCAACTCTCCCAGAATCCTGGGAAGCTCGAGGGGAGGCGGAGGCACGAACACCGCCTCTCTAAGCGTACAACCCGCCGGCCCGATCCAGTTCTGCGAATCCCGCAACTCTCCAGGTTGAAACTGTGCGCGGCGCACACCCGTCAGCAGCCGCTCATGGATTTCCCTGATCAGCCTGACGGAAAGCGGCAGTTCCTGCAAAAGCTCCAGCCCATAGTTCAAGGCATTCACATAATTGATCACCTCACGCACATCGCTGGGACGGCCAGGATCTAGAAATTGTGCTTCCGCCGCCAGCACGTCGTTAAGAGAACTCTAGGTGCCTTCTATCTGGCTCGATAGCACGGCCTCTTTTCGCACGTACATGAACACAAAAAGGTCAAGGTTGGGCAGCGTCTGAATGGAACCGTCAAGCCGTCCCAAAGCGCGGTCCGCCTCGGATAACACGGTCTGAAGCTCGCCTGTCAGGCGCACCATCGGTTCCGGTGGAAGCGGGGCTGGGATGAATGCCCGGTAGCCCGTCAGCTGGGTCATGTAGCGCCCGGCTCTGCCGGGTGCGACTGTGGAGTCTACTTTGGGAGTGTGCATTTTTCTGTAGTTGTCTCTATATGTCTGAGACGTTTTAATATGAGCCCTATTACCCTCCATATTATAGGGATCCTATAATATATCGGCTAGTTCCGGTCTTATGCAAGGCAAGGTCTAATATGGGACAGCAATCATTCCGACAGCCCTCCGTTTCCCTTTCTCATATTGCCTCGGAACACCCTCCGGCCACCGCTGGACCGGGTAAGCGGGAGGACGTGCCAATTGTCCGAACTAGTCTACGAAGCATGACCATCCGGGCCCGGGACTTCGACCTGCTGATCAGCAAATTCGGCTTCCAGACTCGCGACAGCGGTGATTTGTTGGCATGGTTTGAACACGACGGCGAGGCTCGATACCCGTGTCTCCGGCGGAGGCCGGAGTCTAGAAATCGACGGTCTCAAGGCCGTCAGACTTATGACGCGAGCCGCCCCCTTACGCCGTTTCCAGGCCCTCCATCGGGGGCTGGCGGCCCCTGGGTTCGGCGGACCATTGTCAAAATTCAGACACGTCAACCTGCGTCCTTTTCCCACTGAAGCCGTACTTTCAGTCCATTAAGTTGGTTCCATGCCAGATGGCCTTCATGCTGAAGACGGCCGACTGCCACGCCGGGGGCTATCCCTTGCCGCTCTGCGAATAGCCGCACGGCGGACTCTGTAAAGGGCGCCGACGCGACGAACTGCTCCCAATCGGTTCGCGGCACGAGGAAATCAGCCGCCCAAGCGTCCGCTTCAGCGTCGGCCTCCGTGATGCGGTTTTTGGTCCCTTTGTCATTGGCCACGTCGATGAAAACATCCTTTTTGCTGTGCAATAGGAGGTGCGCCGCCTCGTGAAACAAGCTGAACCATAAGTGGTCGTCCGTCATGTGGCGGGCGCTCAGCTGAATCACAGCCTTACGGGGCGACACCCACCAAGCCGCTCCGCTGAGCGCCGTTTTCGGCAGAGGCTTTACGACTGACAAGACTACCCCAGACTGATTGCAGAGATTTTGCGCGTCCGTTAAGGCCTGGATTGTCCCCATTTGGGTCAGTGAGCGAATTCCCCTCAGAGCGCGCTTGAATGCCGCCTCGTTGTAATCAGGGCACCTGGCGCCTTCCGCCTCAATCTCTCCGAGCCGAATCCAGGTTGACAGCGCCGCGTCATCGCTTTCAAAGCTGGGCGAGTGTCGATAGGCAACGTGGGCTGAGCCATACTTGACCCGCCAGGCATCGACCAACGCAACGCCAAAGAAGGACAACAATTTAGTCACGGCGTCCGCAGCCGACGAAGGTTTGACAATTAAATTCCTGGCTGCCAATTCTTTAGTCGGAAACGTCTTCGCCCACGCTGCGGATTCCGCCGCTTTTTCAGCCTCCAACTGCTGGGCCAGCCGGAGGCGGTAAGTGGACTCCATGCGAAGCCAAATATCAGGACCGCCTCCCAGCACTCGGTCGAACTGAATTGCCGTTTCCGGTTCGATGGGGGCTTTCCCGCCGATTATGTCGCTGATGAGCTTGGCCGAGCGCCCACACCGCCGGGCTAACTCAGCCTGCGACATGCCCTTGGCTTTAAGTTCTTCTTCCAAGACCCATCCAGGCGGAACGGCGTAGTCCGGGCGGTATTGATTCACTTCTGTAGCCATTTCCTTGGCCTCCCTCAGTGATAGTCAACCACTTCCACGATCGTGATTGAAGTCACTTGGGTTGTGTCGATTCCTCCATCATCTTTCAGGCGAACAGGGTCATGATTGGGCTTGAAAACCAGACGGCGGGGGTGGACAAGGTCAACCGCAAACTGTCCCGTGCGTTCGCCGATAAGTTGGTGCAGCCGCAACGCCGGACGGTCCGCTGTTTCTGCCAACGTATCGGCGGCTTCGACCACGGCAAGGCGCAGTTTGATTGTCCGGGCCATGCGGTCGCCGTAAGTTCTTTGGATTTCTTTTTCCGAATTGAAGATTCGTTCGAGCCTCCGGGTCCGGAAGGCGATGTCCACCCATTGCACTCCATTTTCGTTACTCTATAAGTAACATTATAACACTCAACGTAAAAGTCCTCAACAGACGATTTCCTGGAAGCCCTTCTGCCAGGCGACCCGGCCTCACACCTCCCGGAGCGCGGGCAGGAGCTCGCGGGAGATCATGTCCATGCTGTGGAGGGCCGTTTCGGCCGGCATTCCCGCCCAGTGGGTGCGAACGACCAGGTGGTTGACGCCGATCTCCTCCCAGTAGGGCCGGAGTTGCTCGTAGCATTCCTCGGGTGAGCCTATGATGAAGCGGTCTTCCAGCAAGTCGTCGAAGGCTTGAGCGAAAGTCTCGTCCTCCGGCATGGCCTGGTCCTGGCCCCACGCGGCGTAGTCCCGGTACTTGCCGGCCAGATAGGGGCCGGCCATTTCCAGGGCGCTCCGGCGGTTGGCGCTGCAGAAGACCTCCTTGATGCAGGGAAGTTCCCTGGGAAAGGGCTTGCCCAGGCGGTCCAACTCATCCCGATACAGGACCATCTGCCGCTTGATGGTTGCGGTTGTGGAGTGGGGGTTGATGAACCAGTTGTCGCCCAGCCGCGCGGCCCGTCTGACGGCCCTGTCGTTGTTGGCCGCGAACCATATAGGCGGATGGGGCTTCTGCACCGGGCGGATGTTCATGCGGACCCCGTCCAGCCGGGTGACCTCGCTCTCGTGGGTCACCAGGTCCTCCGTCCATAGCCGCTTCACCAGATCCAGGCACTCCTCGAACCGCGCCACCCGCTTGCCCCTGGGCACTCCGAACGCGTCGAACTCCGTGTCGCGGTAGCCCAGCCCAACGCCGAACACGAAGTTTCCCCTGCATATCACGTCCAAAGAGGCCACGGTTTCCGCCACGTAGACGGGATTGTGGAGATTGAGCAGCAGGATGCCCAGCCCCAGGGTCATGTCCCCGGCCTCGGCCTGCAGCCGCGCCAGGAACGGCACAAGCTGAAGCTGCTGGTTGTTCCCCTCGTTCAAGTAGTGCTGTCCTGAGAACAGCGAGTCCCAACCGTTGTCCCGGGCGCAGCGCACCATGCGGACCTGTTCGTCCAGGGCCTCCACCATGTCTTTGTCCAGGAACTGCTGGTTGGTGAGAAAGAGTCCGACTTTCATGCTTCGTCTCCGCCCGTTTTTTGACCCGCCGATTATATCAGGCCAAGTCTGACGCCAAAACTTTAATATAATCTTGACATGTTTGCCATATAATCGAATGAGCAACCTGCCCCCTCGCAGGGAGACCGATTCATGACTGGACTATTCGGACCGCTGAAGCTCTTGAAGCCCTGGCAATGGCTGGTTTTGCTGGTCGTTTTCGCAGGGGCCGCAGGGGGGACGTATGGAATATACATGTTCGTCGCAGGCCCGGACGAAGCACGCTTGGCCGAAGACCAGAGGCTTGTCCCCGTAGTGCGCGACGACCTGATCACGTCCATCTCCATCAACGGAAGCCTGGTGTTCCCCAACACCGCGTCCGTCCGGTTCGACATCCAAGGAACGCTGGGAGACCTGGAAGTGGAAGAAGGGCAGGCGGTGGCCGCCGGACAGCGCCTGGCCGCCTTGGACCGGACCAGTGTGGCCTCTTTGGAGAGGGCGATGGCCCAGGCACGCATAGACTTGGAAACGGCAAGGGAGGCCCTTGACAACGTCTTCATTCCCCCCAGCCCCCTGGAAATCGCCGAGGCCGATCTCAAGACGGCCAACGCCAGGGTGGCCGTCCTGAACAGCCGGGACAAGCTGCTGGAGCTTCTCAGTCCTCCCACTGCGCATCAGTTCGCCCAGGCCGAATCAGCCGTGGCCAAAGCCAAGCTGGAGATTGACTCCGTCCAGGAAGCCCTCGACTCGCTGACGGACGGACCCGAACAGGATGACATCGACGCGCTGCTATTCCAGGTCCAGTCGGCCCAGTTCACCCTGGACGACGCCCGCCGTGACCATTCGTTGGCGATGGACGAATGGAACGGAAAAATCGCCGCCGCTGAGGACGCCATCGAGCCTTTCCGGGAGGACTATGCGCAGTTATTCATTAAGTGGCTGGGCGTTGACCCTGCTCTGGTGGACGCCGAGATGGACCCCGACGCTTTGCTGGCCCAGTGGAGAGTGTCCCTGGAGACCCTTTTCGACCCGTCGGCAAGGTTCACAGACATCAGAAGAGGGTTCTTGTCCCAGGGTCCGCCCCCCGACGACCCGGACACTCCCTGGAACGAAGGCGTCATCTACGCGTGGACCAACCTGTCTCCCTACGACATTCAGCCAACGTGCGCCACGGCTCCCGCCGACGACACGGTTTTATGCATCCAAGCCGAGTTGTCGGACAGCTGGGAAAAGCTCGAATCATCCCGATCGGACCTGGACACGGTGAAAACTCAGGCCGACAAGCCCGTATCCAACTCCGAAAACTCTGTAGCCAAGGCCGAAGAGGCTCTGAGGCAAGCCACGGATAAGCTTGGGGACCTTCTAGTGACCCCCGACTCCCTGGCCCTGGAGAGCAAGCGGAAGGAGTTGGCGCTGGCCGAGACGAGCCTTCGCCAAGCGGAGTCCGAACTGGCCGAGCTCTCAGAACGGGAGGCTCTCGCCCTGGCCCTTGAGGACAGGGGCGCCGACCTGAGCACGGGCGAAGGCATCAACCCGGCCATGCTTCCCATCGACGCCATGAGCGAGTCGTTGACGGCGGAAGTCCTGGCCGGTCTGGAGGATGTCGAACTGTCCCTCGCCAAACTGTACGATGCGGAGGAGTCCCTCGCAACTATGAAGACCGACGGCCCGGACCCTCTGCTCGTAGCCCTGAGAGAAACCGAATTGGCTGCCGCCGAGTTGGACTTGGAAGCGGCCCAACAGCGTCTCCAAGGAACGGTCCTCACGTCCCCCATCAGCGGCGTGGTGACGGAGATCAACGTTGAACCGGGCGGGAACGTAAACTCCAACACGGCGATAATGACCGTCGTAGACCCCACCGTGGTCGAGGCGGACGGCGCAGTGGACGAGATCGACGTGCTGTCCGTCCGGATTGGCGCCACGGCCAACGTCATGATGGACGCCCTGCCGGGCCAGTTCCTGCCGGGGACGGTCTCCTACATAGCTCCCACGGCCGACAACCAACAGGGCATTGTGACCTATCAGGTGCGCATACGGGTGGAGGCGCCCCAGGGAATCACTGTCCGTGAAGGGCTCACCGCAGTCGCCCAACTGGTCCTGAGCTCGGAACCCAACGTGCTGCTCATCCCGCTGCAAGCGCTTAGGGGGAGCTTCGATCAACCCACGACACTCGTCTTCGAGAACGACGCCCTGGTTGAGAAACCCGTCGCCACAGGCGCCAGCGACGACTTCTGGGTCGTGGTGGAGGAGGGGCTGGACGAGGGCGAGCTTGTCGTCATGGAAGGCGGAGGAACGTCCGGCTTCGGCTTCTTTGGAGGCGGTCCAGGAGGAGGTTTCGCCAGTTTCGGCGGACTCCGCAGGTCGGTTGGCGGAGGAGGACGCCCGTGATCCGTCTCGAGGAGGTCACCAAGGTCTACTCCATGGGCGCCGTGGAGGTTGCCGCTCTAAGGGGCGTGTCCCTGGCCATCCAGGCAGGGGAGATGGTGGCCGTCATGGGGCCGTCGGGGTCGGGGAAGTCTACCTTGATGAACCTGATCGGATGCCTGGATGTCCCCACCTCCGGCCGCTGCTTCATCGAGGACGAGGAGGTGGGCCTCCTGGGGGACGACCGGCTGGCCGCCATCCGCAACAAGAAGATAGGCTTCGTGTTCCAGACCTACAATCTGCTGCCCCGCGCCTCGGCATTGGCCAACGTGGAGCTGCCCCTGCTCTACGGCGCCGAACCCAACCGCAGGCGGCGTTCTCTGGAAGCCCTGACGCGGGTGGGGCTGGGGGACCGGGCGAATCATAAGCCGACTCAACTCTCAGGAGGCCAGCAGCAACGGGTGGGCATCGCCAGGGCCCTGGTCAAAAACCCCCCGATAATTCTGGCCGACGAGCCCACCGGCAACTTGGACAGCGAGTCCAGCCGGGAGATCATCGACATCCTACACACGCTGAACCGCAGCGAGGGCCAGACGGTGATAATCGTCACCCACGAGCCCGAAATCGCGTCCCAGACTGACAGGGTCATCTCCATGCTGGACGGCCTCGTGGTGAGCGACGAGAGGACCGCTGTCTCCCGCAGCCCCGGGGAAGCGGCGCCGTGACTCCCCTCACCATAATCGCCACGGCCCTAATTTCCCTGGGCGCCAACAAGCTCAGGGCGGGGTTGACCCTGCTGGGCATCGTAATAGGCGTGGCCGCCTTCATCACGTTGATGGCCATCGGGCGAGGCGCACAGGAACAAATCACGTCCAGAATCGAGTCTTTGGGGTCGAACCTCCTCTTTGTCAGTCCCCCCTTCACCATAGACGGCGTTTCAGCCCTTACTCTCGAGGACGCCGACGCTCTCTTGGACCCCGTTTTCGCTCCGGCGGTGGCCGCGGTTTCCCCTGAGGTCAACACGTTCGGCCAGATCGTGTACGGCAGGCTGAACACCGGCAGCCAGATCGTTGGAGTAACCCCCAGCTATGAATCGGTGCGGCTGTCCCCGGTCGCCTCGGGCCAGTTCATCTCACAGCCGCATTTAGACAACCGGTCAACGGTGGCGGTCCTGGGTTCCCAAACGGCGCAGGACCTGTTCGGTCTCAGAGACCCCGTGGGCCAAGCCATACGCATCAACGGCCGGCAGTTCAGGGTCATAGGCGTCCTGGAAGGCCAGGGAGGAACGTCCCTGGGGAGCCAGGACTACCAGGTGTTGGTCCCTATCACCACGGCTTACTACCGGCTCAGCTCCCAGCGTACGCCCCAGGGCGGCGTCGCCGTCCAGACCATAACCGCGCAGGTCACGGACGCCGAATCAATGGACGAGGCGACGAGGCAGATCGAGACCGTCATCCGGCTGCGCCACAGAATTACGGGGGAGAGCGACTTCAACATCGTCAGCCAGCAGGAAATCATCGAAACCCTGGAAGAGACCACGGAGACTTTCGTCGTATTCCTGGGCGCAATCGCCGGAATATCCCTGCTGGTGGGCGGCATCGGAATCATGAACATCATGCTGGTCTCGGTGACCGAGCGCACGAGGGAGATAGGCATACGAAAGGCCGTTGGCGCAAAACGTCGGGACATCCTGTTCCAGTTCATGTCGGAGGCCACCATACTCAGCATAGGCGGAGGCGGGGTGGGGGTCCTTCTGGGGCTGGTCCTGTCCAACGTGCTGGACGGCGTTACGTTGGGGAACCAGGCTTTCGAGACCGTCACCAGCGGAGACATCCCAGTCCTGGCTTTGATAGTGTCCGCCGCCATAGGCCTCTTCTTCGGCATCTACCCTGCCATGCGGGCCGCAAGGCTTCATCCCATAGAGGCTCTGAGATACGAGTAAGGCTTACAGGAGAGGAAAGACGTGACCAATAAGGCGTTCTTCCTGCTGGTCATAGCGGCGCTGCTCCTTGGCGGAGGCTTGGGCGGCATTCTAATCGTGGTCCTGCCTCCGGGAGACGACGACAACAACAACCTCACAATGTCCCCCGCCGCGCTCCCTCCGCCGGGCGCCAGTCTAGGAGGCGGAGCGCCTGACTTGGCGCGCCTCCAACTGCTGGGGCAAGGGACGCAAATCGGCGACATGGACCCTCAAGAACTGGAGGCAGAACTTGGGAGATTGCGCCAGCAGTTCGCTTTGCAGGGTCAACCCATTACAGGCGCCGCTGGCCCCGCCGGCGGCGCGGGTCTGCTCGGCGGCGCCGGACTCGATGGGCCGCTGCCAGGAGTCGTCGAGTCCGTGGAGGAGGGCGTCCTGACCTTGGACACCCCTATAGGGCCCCTTCAGGCCGCGGTGGGGGACGACACCGCTGTCACCGTCATCTCTGAAGAGGAGGGGACGCTGAACGACCTCACGGCCGGCCTTCACGTGACGCTTGCGGTGGAGCCCAACGAGGACGGTTCGATGAAAGCCAGCAGCGTCACCGTCCTCCCTGAAGGGGCGACTTTCCCCATAGGAGGCCGATTCGCCGGCGGGGCAAACCCCCAGCAACAGGCGGAATTGCGCCAGAGGTTCGCTGAACGAGGCCAATCCACAGGAGCCGCCGCCCGTCCCGCCACAGGCGGCGGACTGTTTCGCGGGGCGGCAACGGGCGGCGGGCTGACAGGCGTCATAGAGTCCCTGGAGGGCGGAGTCCTGGTTGTCAACACGTCTGTAGGGCCTCTTCAGGCCTCGGTGGGGGACGACACCGCTGTCACCGTCTTCGCCGAAACCCAAGGAACGCTGGACGACCTCACGTCCGGTCTTCAAGTGATGGTTTCAGTCGAGCCCAGCGACGACGGCTCGATGCAAGCCAGCAGCGTCATCGTCCTCCCCGAGGGCATTGGCTTGCCTACTGGAGGCGGATTCGGCAGGCAGGGAGGACTTGGCGGCGCCCAAGGCGGACTGGGCGGTCCATGAACCCTTCGACAAGCTCAGGGCGAACGGGATGAAGTTCAGGGATCACTTCTCCGCTCGTGGTGGAGTTCATTTCTCCGTTCGTGGTGAGCTTGTCGAACCACCATGGGCCAGCGCTTGTAACCTTGCCCAATCACGTCGAATCAATGCATCTTTCTTTAGGCGGGACCAACGTTTGATCTGCCGTTCCCTCTCGAGAGCATCCACTCTGGTGGGAAAAGACTCCGAGAAGACCAATTCAACCGGTCTCCTACGAGCCGTATAGCCTGGGACGGCTCCCGATCCATGAGCCGCTATTCTGGCCTCAAGATTATCTGTGTGTCCCGTGTCGAACGAGCCGTCAGAACACTTGAGAATGTACACGTAGAAGCTCATGGGACGTTAATTATTCCTCTGATTCTCATCGGATTTTCTGGAGACTCCCGCTAGTTCCCGCCGTCCAGACCGAACACTCGGCGGATGTTCCGGTGAAGTATGTTCTCCTTGTCCTCGTCGGTGATGGGGGCCTCCAGTATCTCATCCAGAATTTGGGGCCTCTTGGGAATTCCCCGGTCCGCGTATGAGGGGCCCACTGCGAAGGCTATGTTCCTCGACCCGTGGTTCTTCACCCAGCTCTCAATGGAGATACGGGTAGGGCCTCCCACGTCCCACACCACGTTGGGGGTCAGCTCAGCCATGTACTCCAGGTATTGGGTGCCGCCGTGGGTGAAGAAGGCGTCCAGGGCAAGGAAGTTCATGCCGGGGAACTCTTGGGCCAGCTTCTGGAGCCTCCAGGGCGCTTCCAGCCCCGACTCGGAGTTGGTGTGGAATATGGGGGCCAGTTCCAGGTCGGACATGCGCCTGAGAATGGGCCGCATCCAAATGTTGTCGATGAAGCATCCCTGAAAGCGATGGTGCCAGCTTACGGCGTCCAGCTTCAAGTCCTGCTTGATCCGGTCAATCTCCTCCAGGCTCCTTTCGCCGTGGGTGGGCTCCACGGTTCCGGCGGCCACGGCGAAGTGCACCGGGTCCATGTTGCGGTACTCCGCCACGCTGTCGTTGACCCGCATGGTGTCCTTGACGCCGTCGGGCTTGAGGTAACCGTGGGCGGGCTGTATAACAGCCCAGTCGATCCCCTGGGCGGCAAGACCCGCCGCTGCTGCTCTTCTTGCAGCCCCAGCGAAGACCCGCCGGAGCCTCCGTCGCTCAGGATGTTGCTCAGGTCTCCGATGTGCTGGTGGGCGTCTATGACTTCCATAGCCTCTTCCTCCTCAAGCTGTTCAAGCGTCGCCTTGGGCCATATTTAGAACGAGTCCCTGTCTATCTTTGCCGCACCATAATATACCCTGAAACCCGTTTCTGCATCGAGCGACGGCCACGGGCGCCAAGGCCCCAAAGAGAAATGGGACGGGCTGTGCGGGCCCGTCCCATCACGTGGGTCTTGCCGTAAACTTCCGGCTTACGATTCGTCAGATGAGTCCTTGTCTACTCCAGAGTGGTGATGCCGGAACTTGCCGAACCCCTTGCCATGTCCCCAGCCGCGACCGCCGCCCTGGAACAGACCGGCTGTGTCGTCGGGCTGGGCCTCGAACCATTCACGATACTCCTGGGCCTGCTCCTCAGTGATGAGACCTTTCTCGACCTGGGCGTCAAGCCAAGCCTGCACCCTCTCGTCCTCCATCTCCCGCTTGGCCTGCTCGAAGGCGTCGCTCACCGTGGCCTCGTCGATTTCGAGAATGGTCGCCACCTTGGATATGAACGTGCTCTTGGGGGAGTCCCCGTCTCCGTCCCCGCCGTTGAACCCGCCGCCGGCGAACACCGCCCCGACGCCCAAACCCGCCGCCAAAATCCCGACGGCCACTATCGCCAGCAGCCATTTCTTCTTCATACTCGTCTCCTTCCCGCATTCAGTGAATGTCCCCGGTCATGGACCCCATGTTTTGGGCGCGCCCCACCAAGGACCACACCGGCAAACATACCAGCGGGGTGTCAAGGAATTGTTAAAGCCGGCCGATCCGTTCGCCCTGAGCCTGTCGAAGGGTTCATGGCCCGCCCATTCTGCCCTGGCCGCCGCGAAATTCAGCTTCTTTCCGAACCCTCCCCAAGCTGTCCATTACCATGAAAATAGACAGCAACACCTCCAGCTCGTCTTTCCGGCGCCGGCCGGAATCCAGGGCCTTGCCCAAAGCTGGGGAACGCCCTCACCCCAGCCCTCTCCCAAAGAGAGAGTGGGTTATGCAAAGGTCCCGCCAGGGGAGTAGGGGCAGGCGCCGGTTACTTTCATGGTGATGACAGTGGACCGGCTGTGGGTCGCAAGAGCCTCTAATCTATCAGCCGACGCCTATTCTTGGCGCCGGCTGATAATCCGTCTGACAGCAAGAGCAACGGCGCCCCTACACGATGGGGTCGGGTATGGCCATCTTCTTCACCTCGGGGAGCACTTCCTTGGCAAAGATCTCCATGCTCCTCCTGGCCTTGTCCATGGGCATGCCGCCGTAGCGGGCGAACCCGAACATGTGCATTGGCGAGGTGGTCGAGATGGCGTGCTTGATCTTGGCGATGCACTGCTCGGGTGTGCCGATGCAGGTGCCGGCCTCAGCTCGAAGACGTTCGGTCTCTTCCAGCGAGTGGAAAGCGGCCCGGTCCGCCGCGGCCTGTTCATGGGCGGTTGGAGGCTCGCCCTCATTAGGCACCGGCGCCCCCGCCGCGTACTGTTCATATCCCGCAGTGGCCGTAAAGTGTTCCGGGTTGTCAAACTCATAGTGTTTGGTGGCCGAGTAGTTGAACCCGGGCATCCATCTCTGGTACCCGTCTTCAGCCTCGTCCTCGGTCTCGGCGCAGTACATGAACACGCCCACCACCGGGTTTCTGGGCTTCATGCCCGCCTCTCCCCGGGTCCGGTTATAGTACTTCAGATCGGCGATGTGGTCGTCCCAAGGTTTCTGGGGGATGATCATCAACCCGGCCCCCAGGTTGGCGGCCGTCTCGATGCTGGGAGGCGTGACCGACGATATGTACACCTTGTCCATCAGGTTCTTGGATTTGGGGGCGGGGCGTATCACCGTCTCAGGAATCTGGAAGAACTTGCCGTCGTAGGAGAAGGAGTTTTCGGTAAGCCCCAGCTTGATTATCTCGAAGGCCTCTCGGAACCTCTCTCGGGACGTGTCCATCGGCACTCGGAACCGCTCGAACTCGTACCGCGCAAGACCCCGTCCGAACCCTATGATGAACTCCCGGTCGTCGCCGATCATGATGTCGACCAGCGCTATCTGCTCGGCCACCCGCACGGGGTCGTGCCAGGGCAGCACCACCACCATGCTGGCCACGTCCAGCTTGGGGTTTCTTCCCGCATAATAGGAGAGCAGCTGCAGGCAGTCCGGGGCCATACAGTAGGGGTCAAAGTGGTGCTCCGGCGACCAGACCGAATCGTAACCCAACTCCTCCGCGAAGTCGGTCAACTCAAAGGTTTCGGTGGTCAGCTGGTGGTCGGGAGTCTCAGGGTCGTTCTTATAATCAGCGGCCAGATGCCTTTCCCAGTCATGCCAGTTGGCATTAAGATGGGCTATGCCGAATTTCACGTGCGGCCTCCTTCAGTTTCGTGAACCTTATACAGCATCGGGAGTATATCCTGTCGGGTATGATGCGTCAAAGCCGCCCGCTCCCCCACCCGCCAGTCCACGACTGAGAGAGTGCGGGCCGGTGTCCCACGAGAGCCGATGGAACGGAATCCACCCTCAATCGAAATAGTGTCTACAGCCGCCGGCTTGGCTGAGGCGGCGGAGCGCGCGTCCGCCCACTCCTGGGCGGCGATCGACATAGAGTCCAACGGGTTCCACAGGTATCCCGAGCATATTTGCCTGGTCCAGCTTGCCGTCCCCGGGTCGGTGCATTTGATCGATCCTCTGGCCATTGCCGACATGACCCCTCTGGGAAGTCTGCTGGCAAACCGTCGAGTGGAAAAGGTCATGCACTCGGCGGACTACGACCTTCGCAGCCTCGACCGGGACTGGGGATTCCATGCAGCGTCCCTGTTTGACACAAGCATAGCCTCGGCGTTCTTGGGTTCCGCCAAGTTGGGGTTGGCGGCAGTCCTCAAAGAGCATCTGGGGATAGAACTGACCAAGACCAAGAGCATGCAGAGGTCGGACTGGACCAGGCGCCCTTTGAGCGACGAGTCGATGGAGTATGCAGCAGCCGACGTCAGGCATTTGGTGGACCTCAGGGAGAAGCTCGCGGGGAAACTGACCCAGCTCTCCAGGTTGGAGTGGGTCCAGGAGGAGTGCGAGCGCCTGACCCGGGTCCGCAACCGGCCGCCCGACCCTGAATGGGCCTTTCTATCAACCAAGGGACGCTCGGCGCTGGATGCCCGGGGGTTGGGGGTCCTCCGCTCATTGCACCGGTTCCGAGAACAGGAAGCCTTGAACAGCGGCCTCCCCCCCTTCAAGATCATCTCGAACACGGCCCTGGTGCATTTGGCGGCCAGTCCGGAAAGGGACCTCACGGCCATGTCCGGACTGGGACGATTCGGGCGCGGCCCCGCGATGGGACGCCTCCGTTCGGCTATTCGCGACGGGCTGAGCGCCGGTCCGCTGAGTCCTCCAGTGGGTCGGCGGAATGACGCCGCCCCGGGCGGGCCGGCGGAGCGGGACAGGGCCAACATGCGCCTCAAGAAACTGAAGGACTGGCGGGCAGCCAAAGCCGCGGTCTGGGGCATAGACCCCTCTCTGGTCTGGCCGTCCGCAAGCCTGGAGCGGTTGGCCAGGCTGCCCCAATCGCTGGAAGCGGATGTGGCCGGCCCTGAAGTGCGCGCATGGCAGACGCGGGAGCTTGGCCCCTCCCTGCGAACACTGACGGCGAGCCTATAAAGCGGCGTGCAGGCACTCGGCCCGGTTTATCTATAGAAGTAAACACCCGTAAAGCAAGAGGCCCCGGTAAACGGGGGTCTCTTGTCATTATTCCTGGCAGGAGCGGGAGGACTCGAACCCCCGACATCCGGTTTTGGAGACCGGCGCTCTACCAACTGAGCTACGCTCCTAAATGGTACCCCTGGAGGGACTCGAACCCCCGACGCGCGACTTAGGACGCCGCCGCTCTATCCAGGCTGAGCTACAGGGGCATGTGCTGGGCCAAGCGGGCCCATATCCGAACTTTCAAGCTGATGGTCTAATTGTAGCAGGCAGGACAGGGTGGATGCCAGTGGACTCCCAGGACGCGGCAGGGTCTTTCGATTCGAAGAAATAGCAGTAGTTATAGGCCAACTCGTGAGCGATAAGGGGCCTATTATCCGTGCCCGAATCGGTTGATGCCGGCGCTGATCAGGGGGTGACCTCGTACTCCACCTCCGCCACCTTTCGCTCCTCCGCGTACACATACACCATATAGCGGCCTAGAGCCCACTTCCGAGACGGCGGCGAGCCTACTGAAAACCAATCCGTCCCGCCGATGTATTGGGCCTCTGCGGTCAGCTTGGCGCTCCTGCGGTCAAATTCGAACCCGTCCTCGTAGTACTCCACAATCTCCAGGGGAACCTCATGCGTACCTCCCGACACGCTGTAGGAGGACTCGAGAGTGAGATATACCCAGTCGGTAACGTCTTGCGCGGAAAATCCAGACACTGCTGGGCCGTCCTCGGTCGTAATAACGTAAGCCTCGTCGATACGACCATTGATGCCAGGCAGTCTGGGATCGACCGGGCCGGTGTCGAGACGAGAGAGGTCGTACGGTTCGGTACCGTCGTACCAGCGGGCGATAACCGTGTTCGCGGCTCCGTCGTCTGAGCGAAACCCTTCCCTGACATGCCCGATGCCCACCGACGTGCCAGAATAGTCGTCGGCGCCGTCCTCCACCTCCGATACGATATAGAGCTCGCGGAACCCGTGCTGGAACCGGGCATCGCCCAGCGTGCGATGCAGATCCACGAAGATACGTTCCCCCAGCGAATAGTTGCAGTCGAATTCAATCCCACCTTGAGCGATGCCGAGACTCTCCAACTCGGCGATATTTCCGGCATGGGCACAGGGACGGTTGGTAACGCCTACCGGATGTCCAGTGCGGGCCTCTTCACTGATGGAAGCCATGAGGTCAGCGGCGCCCTCGTCGACCCAGTCAGCGTTTCCGCTCCAGTAGTAGTGAGCCACCTCGTGAGCAATATTGGAGCCGGCGAATTCCGCTTCATGACTGCCGTCGTCAATGTCGTATTTAGGAAGAATGGCGATGTGGGTGCCAAAATTTGTCCCCGCGAAGGAGCCGGAGACTGCGTTTTCGTAGAGCAAGCCGACGTAGTTGGTCGGAAGCGCCGTGCCCATGTATTCTTCGACGCTGCGCACAGAGCGCTCCAGCAGCGCCATCGAGCGGGCTGCGCCCGGAGCCGTGCGGATGATGAAAAGGACGACGTCACCCGACAACGGCAACGTGGTCGTGTGTTGTTCCAAGAGTACCCTATTCGGGTCGAGCAAGACGCTGATGAGAGCAGGATTTGTTTTTGCGACGCCTTTCAGCACGGCGACTACAGGGGCTAGGTCGTTCGAGATTCCATCTCGCAGCGACGGGTGGGACATAACGCTCTTGAACGTCTCCGGCTCGAAAGCCGCAAGCTGCCGTAGTGACGTCATGGCCGACACATCGGGCGGTTCAATGGTTTCGATGAATGACATACCCACAATCCGCAATGCGGCCTCCGTGTCCTTGTCGGCTATCGAAGCGATGTCTTCCAGCAGGGCGTATTCGGTGCCGTTGATATCATCTTGCGCCCAGCCCAGAGAGACGACCAATGACGCGACCTCTGCGTCCTCGTACGCGATGTAATACACGTTCTCAATCGCGTCGGCCTCTAAGTCGTCAATGCCGTCCTGCACCCAGCCCAGAGAAACGACCGACAAACCGACTTCGGTATCCTTATTCCCGATGTAGGACAGCTGTTCAATCGTCTTGACCTCCACATCGTCAACGCCGTCCTGCATCCACCCCAGGGCAACGACGGACGAAGCAACCACGCCATCGTCTACATTGCTCATCCAATCAATCGCCTCGGCCTCTAAGTCGTCAATGCCGTCCTGCACCCAGCCCAGAGAGACGACCGACAAACCGACTTCGCTATCCTTATTCGCGATGTAGGACAGCTGTTCAATCGTCTTGACCTCCACATCGTCAACGCCGTCCTGCATCCACCCCAGGGCAACGACGGACGAAGCAACCACGCCATCGTCTACATTGCTCATCCACTCAATCGCACTGGCCTCTAAGTCTTCTATACCGTCCTGCACCCAGTCCAGAGAGACGACCGATGATGCGACTTCACGGCTTTCTACCGCGAGATAGAGCAAGTCTTGAATCGCTTCGGACTCCGTATCGTCAATGCCGTCTTGTATCCAGCCCAATTCGTTGATCGAGGAAGCCAACTCCGGGTCTTCTTGTTCCAGCCAGCGGCCGTTCTTGAAGTCGCGGAGAGAGGACGAAGCCGTTGCAGTAGGAATGGACATTCGCGTGGGGGTGTTCGGCGGCGGCGAAGCAATATTGGTTCGCACGGGGGTCCTGGCTGGGGGTGGCGCCGTAGTGTTAGTTGGCACGGGAACAACCCTATCAGTAGGGCTTGGGGGCGGAACAATTGTACCCTCGGCGGCTTTAGGCTCAGAGCCGACACAAGAGCCTGCGGCCATCATCAAGAGAATCAACAGCCCCCCGATGATAGCCGGGGCCTTAACTCCGATCGGATGCCTCAACACAAACCCCTTCCAATGTCACTTCCATAGGGATTCACATCAAATGCAGTATATGGTGGAGATAGGGGGACTCGAACCCCCAACCTCGGCATTGCGAACGCCGCGCTCTCCCAGTTGAGCTATATCCCCACGCCTGAGTTCGGGTGTCACCAGCCTAGGTTTCCGAACTAGAATGCTATAGCAACCCCCAGAGGGGTGTCAAGCAAAGCGACGCCTGACCCGCTGCGGTTCAGCCGCCGAGCAGCCTGTCCTCACACCCCTCCAGAGCCTTCTCCAATAAGGACATATTGGCCGTGTCGGTGAGCCCCGTGTTGATGGGGGTCACCGAAATCATGTTGTTGAGGACAGCCCACAGGTCCGTGCCCTCCTCTTGCTCCCGCTCTTTGTACAGGGGCACGTCCCGGTTGATCCGGAAGGTCATGCTCCTGATGTCGTCGTCCTCCTTCACCGACTCGCCATAGCTGCGCCGACCCAGTCGTGTAACCCTGACCCCCTTCAGGCCTTCGACAGGCTCATTGGGCAGGTTGACATTGACCAAGGTCAGAGGCAGGCTCGCTCCATTCTTCAAATTCTCAGCCACAACACTCAGGAAGGCCGCCGCAACGTCGTAGCGAGTGTCTCTCAGCGCCCCGACCGATATGGCGATGGACGGGCATCCACGAACGTACCCCTGAAGGGCCGCCCCCACTGTGCCCGAGATAAGCACGTCCTCACCCAGGTTGGACCCCTGGTTTATCCCCGACACCACCAGGTCCACAGGCCCCGCCAGCCGCTCAAGGGCCAGGACAGCGGCGTCTGCAGGGGTGCCCTCGATGGAGTACGCCTCCATTTCGTAGGGGCCCTTTTCCACCAGAGGGTCTACCTGAAAGACCCGGAGGGGCCGCCGCAGCGTAATGGAAGCGCCGACCCCGCTCTGGTCCCGGTCGGGAGCCGCCACGCACACGTCCCCGTGGAGCTTCAACGCATCCACCGCCGACCAAAGCCCCGGGGCCCTGAATCCATCGTCATTTGTGACCAGTATCTTCAACTCTCTCACCTGTTTCTATGGCGCCGGACGGGGCGTCAGCCTTCTTTAACCGTACCGAGAACGGGACTTGGCCGAGCCAAGCTCGGCGGGGGGTTCAGATAAACGGGAACGTCGTCGACCACGACACCCTTTTTGGCGCCCGGCGCAACGTCGGGCGCCTTGGCGACTTCGGTGAAATCGGAGGACGGCATGTTGCTGTCTCCTTATCTCGCGATTCGATTCCTACTCAATGGCTTCCAGTATCTCTCTAGCCACGTAAACCCTTGGCCACGTGCCTTCGATTTCCTCAAGCACACCGTAAGATACTAGAGAGTCGATGATTCTTCTAGCTCCGGTCTGAGACACATTGAGGACTTTAGCAGCCCACGGTCCAGTGACATACGGTGAGGCAAACAACTGGTCCCCTAGCCGCAAAGTATTCGCCGATGCACGCCTGCCATGGAAATCGAGCCTATAGCGGTCTTGCAATTGGCGCATCCGCCGGACCCGGTCAAGAGCGTCCTGCGATTGCTCGGCGACCCCTTTGAGAAAATAGTCAAGCCACACATTCCATTCTCCGGTTTGGCTAAGGCCGAGCAATTGATCATAATATTGATTCTTGTCCTTCTCGAAATAGGCGCTGAGGTACAGCAAGGACGCTGACAGCACACTTTTTGCGCACAAAAACAGGATTATCAGCAATCGCCCCACACGACCGTTCCCGTCTAAATACGGGTGTATGGCTTCGAACTGATAATGCATCAAAGCACACTGGACCAACGGTGGCAGCTCCGACTCTTCATTGACGAACCTCTCCCAGTCCAACAGAAGCTCTGACAACATGTGAGGCGGCGGGGGAACAAATCTAGCGTCCCTGATCCCTACTCCCTGCTGACCAATCCAGACCTGGGCGTTCCTTAATTCCCCCGGCCTTTTTTCGTCTCCTCGGACACCCGCTAAGAGACGCTCATGCACACGGTTTACCAACCTGAGCGAAATCGGCAGTGTGTCCAACAAGTCCAGACCCAAGTCCAGCGCCCGGGTATAGTTGGAGACTTCCACGACGTCTCTTCTGCGGATTCCCGACGCTTCATAGATGAACAAGTCCGATATGGATGCCTGAGTCCCCTCGATGCTGGAAGACAATACGGCCTCGCGGCGCATGAAGGGACGTATCAGCAAGTTCGGATTGGGGATTGTTTCGCCCACTCCGGCCAGCATCGAGACCGAACGCGACGCCTCGTCTAACCTCTTTACCAAAGGACCGTTGAGGTCAAGGCCCCGGGGAAGAGGGCCAGGAACGTAAGCCTCGGCGTCATTTCCAATCGCAACGATTCGCCCGATTGGACTTGCTTTAAGAAGTTGGTTCGACATACGAGGGATTGTCTCTTTCCAAGCGTATATGCAAATGTAACTTATTAGCCCAAAAGTTACAAGTGGAGGCGGCAAATGTAACCTGTGTTGTTTTTTGGCCTGTGCTCTTCACAGGCCACTCAACCGCCTTTGACGCCAGTCGAGTAGAAAAACAGTCCCAACTAAGACCAAATGTAACTTATATAGCAAAAAGTTGCAAATATCTCGGACAAATGTACCCCACGTTGCTTTTTAGACGGTCTTGTAGTCGGCAGCACCACGGATACTATAGACAGTGGCTGGAGGAACTTCGCGCAGGTGCCAGAGTTAAAAGATGGGGCTGTTGGTGGCAACGGGTGGGTTCGAACCACCGACCTAGCGCTTATGAAGCGCCCGCTCTGCCCCTGAGCTACGCTGCCAGAAAACCGGGGCTGCCGGAACGGGGGCTGCCGACATGACGCCAGCAGCCCCCGGATTTCCAATATAACCATACAGCCTTACGCCTGTCAACGCACACGACGCCCCTCTGCTGGACACCCTGCCGCCGCCGTTTTATAGTCTCCTGAACAGGTCCCTTGAGGAGGCTTGAGCGATGGCCCTTTCGGAGAAGGTGGCGCGGTTTGTTGAAGAGGGCGGATGGATCAGGAAGATGTTCGAGGCGGGCATCACTCTGAAGCAACAGTATGGCGACGACAAGGTCTTCGACCTCTCGTTGGGCAACCCCGTGGTGGAGCCGCCCCCCGAGTTCAGATCGGAGCTCCAGCGCCTGGCGGCCAGCGAGGCGCCAGGAATGCACCGCTACATGCCCAACGCGGGTTACGCCGACACCCGGGAGGCCGTGGCAGCCGGGATCCGGGAGGAGGCTGGGGTGGACATCACCGGCGCCCAAATCGTCATGACGGCAGGGGCCGCCGCCGGACTCAACGTAGCGCTCAAGACCATCCTAAATCCCGGGGACGAGGTTATCATCTTCGCCCCCTATTTCGTGGAGTACGTATATTACACCGACAATCACGGCGGTGTGCCCGTCACGGCGCCCACCGACATGGCGTTTCAGCCGGACCTGGCGGCGCTTGAGGCCCTCATCACGCCTAAAACCAGGGCTGTGCTAATCAACTCACCCAACAACCCGTCGGGGGCGGTATACGGGTCCGACGCGCTTTCGGACTTGGGAGACCTTCTGCGGACGAAGAGCGCGCAGTTCGGCTCGGAGATATTCCTTATCAGCGACGAGCCCTACCGGCGCATAATCTACGACGGTCTCTCATATCCCCACGTCTATCCCCACTACGAGGCCTCCATCGTGGTCCACTCCCACGCCAAGGACCTGGCCCTCCCCGGCGAGCGCATCGGGTACATAGCCGTCAACCCGGCCTACGAGGCGAAAGCGGAGCTGGCCGACGGCCTGACCTTCTGCAACCGCATCCTGGGCATTGTCAACGCACCCGCCCTCATGCAGCACGTGGTGAAGGCGCTGCAAGGAGTCACCGTGGACGTGTCAGACTATCAGCGGAAGCGGGACTTCATCCACGGAGCTTTGACGGGTCTGGGGTACGACTGCTTCATGCCGCAGGGGGCTTTCTACCTGTTCCCCAAGGCTCCCGGAGAGGACGACTTAGCCTTCGTGGATGAGCTGCAACGCTACAACGTGCTGGTGGTCCCTGGACGGGGTTTCGGCCAGCCGGGCCACTTCCGGGTGTCCTATTGCCTGGAAGACCGGGTGTTGGAAGGCTCGCTGGAAGGATTCGCGGCGGCGGCGAAGAGCTTCGGGCTGTAAGTCTATCTTTTCCCGAAAGAGGAGCGAGTCACGGAGGAGAAGCTGCGGGCAGCCCGAACTCCACGCGTATGGCGTTCACCAGCGGCCAGTAGTCGTTCTCAATGAAATTTGCGATGACCTGCTCGATCTGTGGCTGGGCTTTCTCGTAATCGGGCTGAGGCGAGCCTCCCTTTCCGAGAAGGGGCTTGCTGTATACAATATGGTACGTCTTACTTAGCTTCCGTGCGCGACGCATGGCAACGCCGGGCACCCCATCCCTTTGAACGAGGTCGTACAACCGCTTGCGCGTCACGTCTGGGCCGGGCCCTACATTCAGAACGAGCCTCCTCTCGCGGTACTTGACTTCGAACAAAAGGATACGGCCCGATTCCGTCCAGCCTCTTCCTTCCTTGAGTTCAGGTATTTCATCCAGCCACGGGGAGTAAAACCGATGGTACCACTTGCTGTGATAGTCAGCCTGAAAAAGAGAGGCATACTGCTCCACTTGTAAATCGATGACATCCCAGCCTGCGGCCTCCAGGGCGGGTTTCGCGTTGATGATGAGATCAATGGCATCACGATGGTTGTTGTATATCTGCAGAGCTAACTCGCCGATGTTATCGGCGGTGTCCAACACATGCCTCCCTAAGGCACCTTTGTATTGATCAAGGAAACTGTGAACGCTAGCACTGATGGTCGATCCCCTCGTATCTAGAGTCCGATCGATTAGGGCAGCAACCTTGCCGTAGTCGAAGGGCGCCCAGCGTTCGGCATCCTCTTCCTCGTCAGGCTCCGTCGCGTCCGGCGTTAGGAATATTGGAAGCGGGGTGAGCCCTTCGTATTGACTTTCGACCGTCCTGAGATAACGACCAAGTTGGTCAGAGTGTTCACCCGCGCCAATCTTGTTCTCTATCAAGCAGACAAATCCATCGGCCTCGTCGATTAAGAGGATGTCTATCTTATGGCGTTCGGTTACGACCTCAATGTCGGTGAGTTTCCAGCCGTCCACATCGAGCGGCGTGACGTCAGCGATTTGTCCCTCAGCCACTGCCTCGGAAAGGAAGCGGCGCAGGAAGTAGTCCCGCAGGCCGTGGGAGCCGCGAGGATTTAGGAGCCACGCGAGGAACGCGGAGTGCAGGGGTTCCCGCCTCGCGATGCCGAGCACATCGAACAGGTTGAACTCTGCGAGAAGATCTTCCAGGCGTTCCAAGTAGGGATCCCGGATCAACTCCTCCAAAGCCTCTTGTGACGACGGAGAGACGAGTTGGATGTTTTTCTCTTTAGCCACCTACAGCCCCCGCAGCTCCAGCGTCTCGACATGGCCCGTTTCCAGGCTCGCTACGCGTATGGCGTGGTTGTTGGTGTCGGCCACGTAGAGTTTCCCTCCCCCGGCACTGACGCCCGAAGGCTCGTGGAAGCGTGCCTCGGACGCGGGACCGTCCGCGTGACCATGTTCGCCGCTTCCAAGGAACGTGAGCACGCTCCTCGTGGCCGGATAGACCTTCTTGATCTTGTTGTTGTAGGTGTCGGCTATGTACAGGACTCCGTCGTGCCAGTCGACGCCCTGGACGTGCTGAAGGCGGACCTGCTCGCCAATTCCGTCGACGTCGCCCCACACGAACAGGTCCTCGCCCACGATGGTTCCCACCCGTCCTGACGGGTCCAGGTCGGCATACCTGACGGCGCTGGCCTCGCTGTCGGCGAAGTAGAGCCGCTGGCCGTCCGAGGTGATGCCCGTAGGCTGGTCTAGCGAGGCCGACAACAGAGGACCGTCGATGGGAGCCTCACGACCATTGCCTGCGTAGACGCCGACCTGCCCCGACTCCAAGTGGAGCGCCCAGAGCTGGTGGCCGCCCGCCATAGCGATGTGCACTACTCCGTTGTGGACAGCCACGTCCCAGGGTGAACTGAGGGCCGTCTGCAGCGCAGGTCCGCCTCCAGAACGCCCCTGCGCCTGCTCACCAGTGCCTGCGACCGTCTCGACGCTCCCGGTCTCCAGGTCAACCTTCCGTATGGAATGGTTCTCGGTGTCGGCGACGTAGAGGGTGTTCCCGTCTTCCGCCAGCGCCATCCCCTGAGGGTGATCGAACTGCGCAGAGCCAAAGTCCCCGTCGGCCAAGCCCTGTTGGCCGCTTCCGATGATGTGGGCCACATTCCCTTCCATGTCAGAAGCCACGATCCGGTTGTTGTTGGAGTCCGCCACAAACAGGCGTCCAGAGGCCTCGTCTGCCAGAATCTTGCCCGGGAAAGAGAGGCCGGGGGACTCTTGAGCTTCCAGCTGGAAGTCCAAGCGAGCGGTCCGGTCCAGCATCCCCTTATCGTCAAACTCCTGGATCATCCGCCCAAGCACCACGTCGAACTGCTCGAAGCTGATCTCTCCCTCATGCTTTCCGATGACCTTGCCCTGGGGGTCCACGAACATCAGCGTGGGCCACGCGCGGCAGCCGTACTCCCGCCAGATGCTGAAGTCCCCGTCATTCACAACCGGGTGCTGCAACTCGAACCTGAGCACCGCCTTCCTCAGATTGTTAGTGTCCCGCTCGGAGGTGAACTTGGCCGAGTGCACTCCCACCACGACTAGCTCAGCCGCGTATTTCTGCTCCAATTTCCGCAACTGCGGAAATACGTGCATGCAGTTGACTCAACAGGACGTCCAGAAATCCAGGATCACGATTTTCCCCCGCAGGTCTTTCATGCTGATGGGTCTGCCTGTGTTGAGCCAGTCCTTGCCTGACGGGAACTCGGGAGCGTTGACGTTGCCGAGGAAAGAGCGTGTGGCCACTTTGGACCCCCTTTCTGTATGCGCCCGCCCATTATACACCGGCGCCGCGGCGCCCAGTCAGGGGCAACGACGGTCAAACGGGCACGGCTGACGAGTCTCGTTTTACAGGCCGCCGCACAAACAGCAAACACACCGCTGCCGCTCCCATGAATATGACAGCCAGCGTCAACGGAAAGTCGTAGGTGTCGTGACGCTCTCCCCACCAGCCCACGAACCAGGGGGCCAGTATCATCATCCAGGAAGAGGAGGAGGTAATCATTCCCCTCAACGCCGCAAACCTGGTGCGCCCGTAGATGTCTCCCACAGTGGCCCAAAGCAGGAAACCGGAGGCGTCGCCTATTCCTGCCAGTATCAGGTACAGGTATATGCCCCACGCAGACCCGTTCCACTCTCCGGTTAGCAGAAACAACGTCGCCAGGCCCTCCAGGGCCAGACATCCCGACACGACCAGGCTCCTTGGGACCTTGTCGGAAACCCAGCCAACTGGTATGCGGGATACTATGTTAACGACAAACAGAATTACGAGCAGGAACCCAAAGGCGCTCTCTCCCACCCCCTTGGAAAACATGATGGGTTGGAGGTTGATTAAAATGCCCAGGGCTCCGGCACGGCGAAATATCTGGCCGAGGACTATCATCCAAAACGCCGAGGTCCTGACGGCCTCGTTGACAGTGAAGTCCACGCTGCCCCTGCTCGGACTGCGGGGCCCCGCGCCGGGCACCGCAACGTGCGCCCTGGGCCTGTCCCCGTCGGGGCGGAGGCCGACGTTTTCCGGGGCGCTGTGCAGCCACAGCCCCAGCGGGGCCATGAGGACCACGTAGCCCAGCCCTATGATCAACGATACCTGCTCCCAGCTGAACTTGATGATCATGACATTGACCAGCGGGACCAGCGCAGCGGCCCCTACGGCAGCGATGGTTGCGAATATCGCGAGAGCCAGACCACGGTGCCTTATGAACCACATGTTGATCATGTTGAACAAGCCGTGCTGGACTGAAATGGCGTTGGGGGCGGCTATAACGCCCAGGTAGATGAGGGCGAAACCCAGGTAGTTGTCGACCCTGGAGAAGGCCAGATACCCCACTCCGGCGATCACAAGTCCCAAAATTATGACTGCTTTGGCGCCGAACTTGTCTATCAGCCAGGCGGCAACCGGCCCCAGGACCTCTCCCTGGGCCCTGGCAAGGGAAAATACCAAAGCCGTCTGCTCTTGCCGGAGACGCAGAGATTCCTGCACGGGCACGAAGAAGACGTTGAAGCCGCGGAAGAAGATTCCATTAGCCGAAAAGATTATGAGGGAGGATATCCCGAGCACGAACCAGCCGTAAAACATACGGCCTCCCGTCGCTCGGACAAACCAGTCGCGCTTTTCCAATGCCGGCCTCGTGGCCCTCCGCCGCCTCTTAATCCATAGGATGATAAACCGGAGCACGTATTATCCGGTCTACAGCCCAAATACTCAACTTACATAAAGAATCAGGGCCTAATCGACGCCGAAATCACAGGAAATCGCCGGGGCTGGATGGTATAATTACATAGGCCTATTTCGTATCTGTTTCGTAGACTCCGCAAGTGGGTGGGTGGGCTAGGATCGGGGAGTGTAGATGACTTTAGAGTATACCGCGAAAGACATTCAGGTCCTGGAGGGCCTGGAAGCTGTCCGGCGACGACCCGGAATGTACATCGGAAGCACCGACCAGCGGGGCCTGCACCATCTGATCTATGAGATAGTCGACAACAGCGTAGACGAGGCCATGGCCGGATACTGCACCCGGGTTGACGTGCGGATACGGGAAGACGGCTCCGTATGGGCGTCAGACAACGGCCGCGGAATTCCGGCGGACATACACCCCACCACGGGCAAGACCGCCATAGAGACGGTCATGACCACCCTCCACGCCGGAGGAAAGTTCGGCGGCGGCGCCTACAAGGTGTCCGGGGGCCTCCACGGCGTGGGCGCCTCGGTGGTCAACGGACTCTCGTCCCACCTCAGAGTGGAAGTGCGCCGCGACGGGTGGCTCTACTACCAGGAATACCGGGAGGGAGACCCCCAAGGGGACCTGCAAAAAACGCCTATGGCTGAAGACGAGGCAGGCGCCACGGGCACGACCATAATCTTCACCCCCGACCCCAAGGTGTTCCCGGAGATCGACTACGACTTCAACATCATCACCGGGCACTTCCGCCAGATCGCCTACCTCAATAAAAGCCTGGAAGTCCATCTGACCAGCGACTGGCACAGCCGAGGCGGCGACAACGAACGCACCTACTACTTCGACGGCGGCCTCGCCAGCCTCGCCCGAAGCATGAACCGCAACCGCAAGACCCTCCAGGACGACCCCTTCTACATGCTGAAAACGGTTGACGACACCATCGTTGAGGCCGCCATTCAATACAACGACGGCTATAACGAGTCGGTGCTCTCATTCGCCAACTGCATCAACACCGCAGAGGGCGGGACTCACCTGACCGGCTTCCGCACCGCACTGACAAGGGTCATCAACGACTACGGGCGCAAGCAGAAGCTGCTCAGAGACGACCAGCCCAACCTGGCGGGAGAAGACGTTCGTGAAGGCTTGACGGCGGTTATAAGCGTCAAGCTCACCGACCCCCAATTCGAAGGGCAGACCAAGACCAAGCTGGGCAACGCCGAGGTCAAAGGAATTGTCGAGACCTCCATTGGAGAGACTCTTTCCCAGTACCTGGAGGAGCACCCCATCGACGCCCGGCGCATTTTGGACAACTGCGTCACCGCTCAAAAAGCGCGGGACGCGGCCAAGAAGGCCCGGGAACTGGTCATCCGCAAGAACGCACTGGACGGGTCCTCCCTCCCGGGAAAACTGGCTGATTGCCAGGAACGCAACCCGGAGCTGTCCGAGGTCTACATCGTGGAGGGCGAGTCGGCCGGAGGTTCAGCCAAAATGGGACGGGACCGCCGTTTCCAGGCCATTCTCCCCATCAAGGGCAAGATTCTGAACGTGGAGCGAGTCCTGCACCAGCCGGAAAAGATCCTAGGCCATGAGGAAATCCGCTCGGTGATCGCCGCCCTGGGCGCCGGAGAAGGCGAAGACTTCAACTCCACCAAGCTCCGCTACCACAAGGTCATCATAATGACCGACGCCGACGTGGACGGCTCCCACATCCGCACCCTGATGCTGACCCTGTTCTTCAGGCGCATGGAGGAGCTCATCATGGGCGGCTTCCTGTACATCGCCCAGCCGCCCCTCTACCGCGTCCAGTCCGGAAAGGATATATCCTACGCCTACACCGAGCCCGGGAAAGACAGTGTCCTGGAGAGGCTCAACGGCAAGAAGAACATTCAACTGCAACGCTACAAGGGCTTGGGTGAGATGAACCCGGACCAGCTGTGGGAGACCACCATGAACCCTGAGACTCGAAGCCTGTTGCAGGTGACCATCGAGGACGTAGCCCAGGTGAGCAACGTGTTCACCACCCTCATGGGAGACGAGGTGGCCCCCAGGAAGGCGTTCATACAGACCCACGCCCGCTCCGTGAAGGAACTGGACGTTTAAGCAGGGGCTAAACAGCCGCCTTCACCACACCGTCCGGGCCAGCCTCCAGCAGGGTCCAGTAGTCATACCCCCTGCGGCGTATCTCGTCGCTCCCGCCCTCTCGCCGGTCCAATATGGTGGCCACTATGACCACAGTGCAGCCGGCTGCCTCGGCAGCCTCTATTGCATTGAGAAGGGACCCGCCCGACGTGCACGTGTCGTCCACCACCGCAACCTTGCTTCCCCCGGCCAACGGGCCTTCGATGACCCGGGCGGCGCCGTGGCCCTTGGCCTCTTTCCTGACGATGAAAGCCGGGATGGGGGTTCCCTCCAGGTGGCTGGTCAACGCTATTGCCGCCGCCATGGGGTCGGCGCCCAACGTGGGCCCGCCCACGGCCTCGGCCCCGGCCTCTCTGACAACAGGCAGGAAGGCGCGTCCAACCAGAAAAGACCCCTCCGGGTCCAGGGTCAACAGCCGCCCGTCGAAGTAATATGGGCTGACTTTGCCTGATGACAGGGTGAACTCCCCGTATGTCAACGCCCCCCTGGACACGGCCAACTCCAGCAGGCGTTCCGCATCAGCCGTCATTGCGTCCCTCAAGCCCAAATTCTGCGGTGTGCATTACGTCTTGTACAGACCGTGACGTTGAATATACTCATCGACAGGGTCCGGAACGCAATGCCGCACCGAGACTCCCCTGGACACCCTTTCCCTCACTTCCGTAGAGCTTACATCCACCAGCGGACCATCCAAGTATATGATCCTTCCGGACTCCTCCGGTCCGGCGCCTGTAACCGGAGCGTCATATCCCGGCCTTGGGACCGCCACAACCATGCAGAGCTCCATGATGCGCTCAGGCTCCTTCCATCGGTCCATCTGCGCCGATGAGTCGGCGCCCACAATCAGAAACAGCTCCCAAGAGGGGTTTACACGGTGCAGTTCTTCCAACGTGTCCACCGTGTAGGTCGGACCGTCCCTGTCCACCTCGATGGAGGACACCGAGAAGCAAGGATTGGAGGCGGTGGCCAGGGCCGCCATATTCATACGGTGATGGGCAGGGGAAACTCCGCCGCCTTCCTTCATCCAGGGCTTTCCAGCCGGTATGAACAACACCTCATCCAGTTCGAGCCTTATGCGAGCCTCTTCGGCCGCCAGAAGGTGACCCACGTGGACCGGGTCAAACGTGCCGCCCATCAGGCCGAGCCTCATCTATTCCCCAGCCGACGACCCTGCCGCCCATCCTAATGCCATTCCAGCTCAACCCTGCCTATCTGCACGGTGTCTCCCGGCCGGACCCCCATTTCTTCCAGAGCATCCGCAACACCCAGGTCCCTCAGCTGCTTCCACACCTGGATCATCACCCTCCAATCGCGGAGATCGGCCAGGGGAAGCATCCGCTCCACCTTTGGGGCTGCAACATGGTAGGTCCCTCCCCGCCGGGTGACGGTGAACGCAGGGGGCTCCGCCGCCGTCTTCGGAACCATCGGGCTTATCCGTGGGGCGCCCTGGGGAAGCGCATTGAGTGTTTCCACCACTTTCAGCATCAGGTCGTTGACGCCCTCACCGGTGGCTGCGGAGATCAAGTGGACGGGGCCCATTGCAGGCCCGCCTTTGTTCGATGCGCTCAACGTCTCCTGAAGAACGTCGCCCAACTCCCGCACGTCGGGGATGTCAACTTTGTTGACTACGATGATCTGAGGTTTGGCTCCGAGGTCTTGGTCAAAAGCCTTCAACTCCCGGTTTATCTGTCTCATGTCCCCCGCAGGGTCGTCCCCGCTCCCATCCACCAGATGAAGCAGCAGCTTGGCCCTCTCTGCGTGTCTCAGAAAGTCATGGCCCAGGCCTGACCCTTCGTGCGCTCCTTGTATCAGCCCTGGGACCTCCATCATCACGAACGGCTCAGAATCTCGGCCAAGGTCAATCACTCCCAACACCGGTTCGGTTGTCGTAAAGGGATACGCGGCAACCTTCGGAGTCGCGCGTGAGCAGACGGACATCAACGTTGACTTACCCGCGTTGGGTTTCCCAACTATTCCGACGTCGGCCAACAGCTTAAGCTCCAGCAAAAGCTCCCCCCGCTCTCCGTCCATCCCCTTTTCAGCCAGAAGAGGCTCCTGCTGTGTAGCCGTAGCGAACCGTGCGTTCCCAGACCCCCCGTGCCCGCCGCGCGCCACCAAAAGTTCCTCCCCGCTTTCCCACACCTCTGCAATCGCGACTCTCTCTCCCTCTCCCAGCTTCCAAATCACGGTCCCCAGGGGAGCCTTTATCCTCACGTCCTCCCCATTCGCTCCTCTCCGGTTCTGACCTCTGCCGTGGACTCCCCGCGACCCCTTCCACCTGGAGTTGTACCTCAAGTGAAGCAGCGTATTTATCGACGCGTCACCCACCACATAAACGCTCCCCCCATGCCCGCCGTCCCCACCGTCCGGTCCACCCCTGGGGACGAACTTCTCCCTGCGGAAACTGACGCACCCATTACCGCCCGCGCCGCCTATAACGGTTATCTTAGCTATATCTATCATTTTGGTGTTGTGAGCCTTTAGTAATAATAGTGGTTCTGCCGCCAGTGGAACTAACTATGCTTGTTAGGCATGAAGATATTGGAACTAACCCACAGGACAATGGAACTAAGCATGAAGGAGATGGAACTAAGTGAAGATATTGATGTCCTATTGTACATGGTTCGATGATGTAAGAGGCAATAGAGCAATAGAACGGAAGCGGGATGGCAGGAGTATGCAAGCGGGGAGAGGGGTTTGTTGAGATGGAAGTTTCTATGGAGCGTGCAGGAGGGATTCTTTTATTGCGACGACATGGTCCTTTACTACAGGGTCTGTATCCAGCGAACAATTCACTTTGTACAGCGCCTTGGTTACCGCTGTGTTGGCTCGTCCGCCCATTATCCGTCCAATGTCGGTGTCGTTCATGGAGAGCTCTTCGTGCATGAGGTACATGGCTATCCATCTGGCTTTTATAAGGGCCTTTTTCCGGCTGGTCCCGATCAGGTCCTGACGTGCAACGGAGAACCGGAGACCGACATGTTCGAGGACGGTTTCCGGGTCCGGACGGGCGAGGTCGGGAAGCAGGTCTGCGATGGCTTGAGCCGCCAGGTCCATGGTGACGGCGGAGTCGTATAGCCTGGCCATCGCGATGATGCGGTTCAAGCATCCTTCCAGCTCTCTAACGTTGCGATAGGGATAGTTGGCTGCATAGTGGATGACGGCGTCATCCAAGGAGACGGACATGTGCCCGGCCTTGGTGCGAAGGATGGCTGCGCGAGTCTCCATGTCGGGAGCGGAGATGTCGGCCATGAGGCCCCACTCGAACCTGGAACGGAGCCGGTCTTCGAGGTCGGAGAGAGCCCGGGGCGGACGGTCGGAGGCCAGGACGACCTGGCCGGAGGAGTTGTAAAGGTCGTTGAACGTGTGGAAGAACGCCTCCTGGGTCTGTTCCTTGCCTGCGAGAAACTGAACGTCATCGACCAGAAGGACGTCGACGCTCCTATACTTGGCGCGAAAGTCCTCGGTGGACCGTGTCCGTATGGCCGCGATGAACTCGCTGGTGAACTGTTCAGCCGTTACGTAGAGTATTCGGTCTCCCCGTTCCATCGAGCTGTGGCCGATGGCCTGCAGCAGGTGGGTCTTGCCCAGTCCGGCGGGAGAGTGGATGAACAGCGGTTGAAAAGCGTTCTCGGGTGTTTCCGCCACCGCCTTGGCCGCCGAGTAGGGAAGCCGGTTGGACGGTCCGACCACGAAGCGGGGAAAGGTGTAATGGGGGTGCAGGCCCGACCACAACGAGGGGGTCGGTCTGCGGCTGTTGGCGGCGCCGGCGGGTGTAGTGTCCAGAGGCGCCCCTGAGCTGTCCAGGACCGGGATGGACCGGAACTCGACGTCCAAGGCTCCGTCCACGACCCGCTGGACGGTCTCCCGGATGGTGGGGTACATTCGGCGTTCCAGCCACTCAATCGAGAAGGGGGTCGCCACTCCCACCAGCAGGACTCCCCGCTCTATGGAGAGGCCTCGGGTATCCCTCAGCCACGTGTCGAAGACGTGCCGGTCCACACGCACTTGGAGCTCTCCAAGCGCTGCTTTCCACCCGTTTACAGCTTTGATGTCGGTCATAAAAAGAGTCGGGTCCGGGGCATGTGAAAAGGATAAGCGCCGCAAAGAAAGGCTTGTCAAGGCAGTAATCGCGGAAAAGTATCTCGGGGCCAAAATTGGCGTCGAACATAGTATAATTCTGAGATAAGTTATAAAGTTCGTTTAGTACAAATAAGCTGCTGTTGCGGTTTTCGTAATACGCTTCCGTTGGGTATAATCGAACATGGTGTATTGGCGCTAAGCTGGCGTTCTGAAATTCGACAATGACCTCCCATACTGCTTTACAGAATGTTATGTTGGGTGTCCGAGTTGTCTTTATGGGAACTCCTGCCTTTGCCATCCCGGCCTTGGATGTCCTGCTGGAAACGGGTTGTCAGGTCCTGGGAGTTTATACTCAGCCGGACCGCCCAAAGGGCAGGACAAAGGCCCCAGCGCCCAGCCAGGTCAAGGTGCGGGCCCTGGAGCTGGGACTCGACGTTTACCAGCCGGAATCTCTGCGGAGTCCGGGCGCGGCTGAGGAGTTGGCGGTCTTGGCGCCGGAGATCATAGTGGTTGCGGCCTACGGGAAGTTCCTGCCTGCTGAGGTCTTGTCCATACCCGCTCATGGCTGCCTCAACATACACCCGTCGTTGCTGCCGCTGTATCGTGGGCCGTCGCCGGTCGCCGCGGCGATTATGGACGGTCGGACAGAGACGGGCGCCTCGCTGATGCTGTTGGACCAAGGGATGGACACGGGACCCATAATCTCGGCGGAGGCGGTGTCCATAGGACCGCGGGAGACCGCCGAGGCCCTTACCTTTCGGCTTTTCGAGTTGGGGTCCCGGGTGCTGAGGGAGCGGCTGCCGGACTGGATGGAGAACCGGATTGACGCCCTCCCCCAGGCGGAAGCCGGGGCGACGACAACCAGGTTGCTAAAACGGGAGGACGGAAAAGCAGACTGGAACTCGACGGCCGTCGAGTTGGACCGGAAGTTGCGGGCGTTCACTCCCTGGCCCGGCCTGTACACCCACTGGCGCGGAAAGACCCTCAAGATCATATCCGCTCGCCCTGTGGACTCCACAGCCCATGAGCCGCCCGGCTCTGTGACGGCGCTGGACGCGGACACGCCCCTGGGTGTGATCACGGGGTCTGGGATGCTGGCGTTGGAGGTCCTTCAGCTGGAGGGAAGGCGGGCCCAATCAGGGAAGGAGTTTCTGGCCGGTTATCCCGAGTTTCTCGGGGCTCTGCTGCCAACCTAGGTCTGGTAAACCCGGTAAGCCGGGTTTGCCCTGCTCCGGTTAGAAATATTCCACCGGGTATATGACCTGAATGACGTGGGCTTCCTGCAGAGCCGTCAGCCTGTTCCCCTGGCCAGCGGGTTCCTGGACTCCGACCCCCACGAAGTAGGCGCACATGTCGGCCAACAGGTGGGAGTGGGCGGCCTGGGCGCCAGAGAACAAGACGTTGTCCGCAATCGAGCCGGTCGGCAGGTCAATGGACGTGTGGACCAGTTCGTCTACGGTTCGGGACCGGACGGCCATCGAGGCATCGGCGACTATGACGGCGCGCTCTTTAATCTCGATGGGAGCGGCCTCATGGAGGTTGACGGTGGGAGGCGCCTGCTCTACGTTGATCTCATCCATGAGGAGGTCCAGGCTGTAGACGACGCGGGAAAAGGAGGCGTGCCAGGGCTCGGTCCAGACGGCGCCGGCGGTGAAATTCTCCGAGTTCACGTAAGCGGCGATCACAGGAGTCTGCCTTCGCGTCATGATGTTGAGCAAGCTTTCAACCAGGTTGTCACGACGCTCCTGGGACCAGGACGTGAAGGGCCCTTCCCCAAGGACCAGGTCCAAGACGGACAGGCTGTCGGGAGCTCCTGGGGACCCCAGCATATCGCCAAAGAAGCCGTGGCAGACCACGTCGAACTCGGCTTTGACGCTTTGCAGCGCTTCCTCGTGGACCAGGAGTCCCGTTGCCACGTGCAGAGGGCGGTGAGGACTTGCGGGCTCTCCCGGGACCCCGGACTGGCCCACGTAAACCAGGTACACCTAGCGGCCTTCTTCCTCGGCGCCGGTGTCTCCGGATGGAGGCGCCTGCTCTTGACGCCCCCCGGGCGCGTCGACTTCGGCCCTTGCCGTTTCGATGCGGGCCACCAACTCTTCGCGGTCAGTGAGAAGCGTAACCCCCACGGGCATGGTCAGGTCCCCGGCGCGAAGGACCGAGTCGGGCTCATCCAGGAGTCCCACGTCCACGGGGATGTCCCTGGGCATGTCCAAGGGCAGTGCCTCCACCCTGACGTGTCGGAGCAATTGGACCACCGAGCCGAAGGCCGTCCGCGCCCCGGCCGAATCTCCTTGCAGGACTATGGGCGCCTCGGCTGAGACCAGTTCCGTGGCTTCGGTTCTGAGAAAGTCTACGTGGAGAAGACCGCCTCTCACCGGGTCCCATTGGACCTCTCGGGCGAAGGCCAGATGCTCGTCGGCCTCGCCGTCGACGGTTATTGATACGGGAGTATTGCCGCCGGCTTGGGCCAGCGCCTTCACGAGGTCGATGCTGGTGATTTGAAGAGATTTAGGCTCGATCCCAGGGCCGTACAGGTGCACGGGCGTCAACCCGGACCTTCTCAAGGCCCTGTTCTTTTTCCCAAGGGAGGACCTGGGTTCAAGCTTGAGGGAAATCCTGTCTGGCACGGGAGACTCCTTTGCAGGGCGGGCGCCTGGTTCCCACTATAATATCACCGCCGCGCCTGTAAGGGAACGGCCCGCGTAAGGGATGTCCACTGGCAACCCCTGACCATGTACAAGCAGTCGCTAATAGGGCGAAGCAAGACTCACTGTCGTGCGGATGCAGGACCGTCCAAAGGAACTCAATATCCCGTGGGCATATGACCAACTGGTGGCCTTCAGAGTTCTAATGCATGCATCATACTACATCTCTCGTTACCGGCATTATTCCGGGGATGGCAGTTCCAAAGGCGCGTTGAATTCCGAGAAGTCTACGCGATACCAAAATTGAAGCGGCAATAGCTCCCCGACACCCGGATACGATCCACGAACCTCATAGGCGTGAACCAAGCCATCCTCGACACCTACCCAGCCCACAAATTCTTCGCTTCCAGTCGACATTTGCTCGTGAGGATCCCGTGAGCCGGCGTCGAGTTGCTCGACATTGCCCCAGATACCTAATGCTCGCGCCTGCATGTCGTAGCTTCCTGTCACTTTCGAAACTGGTATGCCCCGAAGGGTTTCTTCCCCGACGATGCTCAAACCAATGAGGTCATTGACTATCTGGAAATGCTTGCTAGAATCCAGCGGTTCCATCTGGGAGCTGTCAAAGCTATGTGGGTATTGCTCCCAGGCGCCGTTGGCACTGTCACGTGTGTAGTGTTTACCATCCAGTAGCAACGACTCGCTGTGTGAGTCATCGTTCGCCTCGATCACAATGTGCATACCTTGGTCAAACACCACAACCGCCTCCGTGAAAGTCTCGTACCGAGGTGGGTCTCCCTCAACGTGCGCCGTATGCCAAAGGCTCATCGTGAAATTGTAGGTTCCTACGGTGGTAGTTGTGGCTTGGGCGTCCTCTAACAGTTCCTGCGCCGCACTAGTCCCTGAAGACATCACATATACTAGCAATACGCCGATCGCTGCTGCCGCAATCGCGGAGAGGCCGAGGACTCTCAGTCTCGAAGTGGTGGACATAATAATAGAGCTCCTAGCTGTATTTATATCGTTACGTGCATAAAGATTTGAGCCGCAATGCTAGTATGTTGCGGTGCGACTGGAGGTCAGCCACAGCGTTGATGCGCCATTCTTGAAATAGTGTTTGCCGTCCATCTTTATCGTTATGCCCAATCCGTTTAGGAACAAACTCCGATGGCTACCAATAGATTCCCCATATCGACAGCTGTTGCACGAGCTACCCCAATTATCAAATTCAGTGCCGCCCTCGTATTTCCACCCCTCCCAAGACACTCGGTCTATCGTGGATGCCGCTTCGCTGAGGACTTCACCTTTTATGCAACTCCAAAAACTGAGACCGGGCACGATAAGACCACGATGCCGGATTTTCCCC
Source organism: Dehalococcoidia bacterium (assembly GCA_965237875.1). Lineage (GTDB taxonomy): Bacteria > Chloroflexota > Dehalococcoidia > Lucifugimonadales > JAGWBF01 > DAOUJI01. The sequence goes on along the minus strand of CBDEGP010000001.1, from coordinate 53,702 downwards.
GACACCTTGACACCGCTAACATACTAATTGGATGGAGTGTGCCCTGTGAAATAGATGATGTTCGCTCCGCAATTTGCTGCATAGGCTTGCCGTTCATTAATATGGCTTGCGGCAAGGAAAAGGAACACCGCCATACCGAACGCTAACGAGAACATCAAGGCCCTTGGAAACTTGTGAAACATAGAAAGCCAAGTCATGTAGTCACCTCGTCAATCGTGGTATTTGTAGTGACCGTCCAAACACATTCACTGATCCTATGTTAGCGCAGACCCGTACCTATCACAAAAATCATTTGAAAGCCGCCAGAAGCGGCGCTATTATTAGTCAAGACCGTCTGCGCCCGGACTCTCGGCAGAGTATGGGATGGAAGGGCGCAGCTTACTTGCCATAGCCGGAAAGAGAGGGGGCGCATGACTCAGCAGCCTGTTCCACTGACGCCTGATCAGATACAGCGGTACAGCAGGCACATCATAATGGCCCCGGTGGGCAGCGCCGGACAGCGAAAGTTGCTGGCCTCCAGAGTGTTGATCGTAGGAGCCGGAGGTCTCGGCTCTCCAGTGGCAGTCTATCTGGCCCTGGCGGGCGTAGGCACGTTGGGCATCGTGGACTTCGACACGGTGGACGTGTCAAACCTCCAGCGTCAGATTCTCCACCAGAACAACGACGTAGGCCGCCCAAAGACCCTCTCGGCCATGGAAACCATCAACGCCTACAATCCCGACACGAACGTAGTGATCCATGACGCCTGGCTCACCTCCGAGAACGCCATGGAAATCATCTCCCAGTACGACCTTGTGGTCAGCGGCGCTGACAACTTCCCCGCCCGGTATCTCATCAACGACGCCTGTTACCTCGCCGGAAAACCCCTTGTTGACGGCAGCATACTCATATTCGACGGCCAGGCCACGGTGTACCAGCCCGGCCAGGGCTGCTACCGCTGCCTGTTCCCTTCTCCTCCTCCCCCGGGCATGGTGCCCAACTGTGCGGAGGCCGGCGTTCTTGGCGCTCTGACGGGCCTGGTGGGGAGCATTCAGGCCGTGGAAGCGCTCAAGATGATTATGGGGATCGGCGAGAGTCTATCTTCCAGGCTTCTCCTAATCGACGCTCTGAGCATGGACTTCAGGGAGGTCAAGATCAAACGGAACGTAAACTGCCCGCTGTGCGGCGACAGCCCTACGGTGACGGAGCTCATCGACTACGAGGTGTTCTGCGGCGTGGCTCCCCACCCAGAAATAAACGGGGCGGCCGACTCCGGCCTCCCAGACTAGTTGCCAATGGCTGCAACCCACAAAGTAGTCAACGCGAATACGGTCCTCGACCTCATCGGCAACACACCCCTGGTGGAGCTCAACAACATGGGGCTCAAACCGGGGGTTCGAGTCTACGCCAAGCTGGAGGGACAGAACCCCACCGGCAGCCTGAAGGACCGCATCGCCAAATACATGATTGACAGGGCCGAGCGTCAGGGCCTCCTGACGCCTGAGAAGAGGATTCTGGAGCCCACCAGCGGCAACACCGGCATCTCCCTGGCCTTCGTGGCCGGCCTCAAAGGATATAGTGTCACCGTGGTGATGCCGGAGAACGTGAGCCATGAACGCTCCCAGCTTCTCTGGGCCTTCGGCGCTGAAATCATATACTCCGACGGAGCGCGAGGGACCAACGGCTCCATTGAGGTGGCCAAGAAGATAATAGAGAAGCAGGGCGACGAGTACGTAATGCTGTACCAGTACGGCAACGAGGCAAACCCAGGCGCGCACTACGAGACGACCGGCTCGGAGATCGTCCGCGACCTTCCGGAAGTGGACATGTTCGTGGCCGGTCTGGGGACCGGAGGCACCCTGATGGGGACCGGCCGGCGCCTCCGAGAACACAACCCTGACGTCAAGATTGTCGCCGTGGCGCCGGAGCCCGGAGACTACATTCAGGCCCTGCGGGACCTGGACGAGGGTTTCATACCGCCGATCCTGGACATATCCATGCTGGATTCCAGGATCATGGTGTCCAGCGCCGATTCCTTCCGCATGGCGAAGGAGCTCCTCAACCGCGAGGGCATATTCGCTGGAATATCCTCAGGAGCCGTGGTTTTCGGCGCAATGAAGGCCGCTCAAAGGTTGGAGCAGGGGAACATAGTGTGCCTGCTGGCCGACGGCGGCTGGAAGTACCTGAGCTCCCAGCTCTGGACAACGGACTACGGCGACATGGACGAGGAGACCACCGGTAAGATCTGGTGGTGAACCCCCCATTCCCCTGCTTAACCCAGCTAGGCCGTGTTAACATTAAAGCCATGCGCCGAAACCTCCTAAGATGTCATTCCGAACGCAGTGAGGAATCTAAGGACGTTGTCTGGAGTCAAGGCGGAATTCGACTGACAGGCGCTTCCCCTGGCGCGTTGCATTTCTGACGACCTGGGTTTGCGGATAAGGATTTGAGATTCCTCACTCCGCTGCGCTGCGTTCGGAATGACATTGCGGAGTAATCACGTACATCCTAGTGTGAACAGGCCCTAGTCGCCGGTCCGGGGCATCCGGCCTTGTGCCCCACAGCCGCTAGCGGCTGAAGATGGGGATGGGCAGCTTCCGTATCAAGACCGAGACCACTATCAACGCCAGGCCCACTCCCATCGCCGTTGCGCATGAGGGGACGACTCCCCAGACGATGTCTGAAGACATGGAGCCGAACACGTCGGAGATGATGTCTATTATGCTGGTGGGAATACCCGGCTCCTCGTCGGCCACCCTGTTCAGCAGCGTGTCGAGCAGCCCCTCAACAGCGGGCTTGACCACTATGGCGACGATAAGGCATACGGCGCCGCTGACAAACAGGACTATGCCGGGCAGGCGGAAAAGAGACCCCATGTGCGGATACTGCAAGGCGCCCAGCAGCAGAGATCCCACCACAACGGCTACTATAGTCAGCGTCAACCCCAGGCTGGTCGTCTCTATGTAGTCCCTGGCCGGTTCCAAGCTGTCCAGAAACTCCTGCCGAGTCTTGTTGCCGCTTTCGGCGGCGACCTCCACCAGGTCCAGCCGGCGGTCTTCGTCCAGCTCCTCAGCCACGAACTCCGCGATTGTTTCGTCGATGAGTGGGCTCGCAATCGTGCCCGCAGTCGTTTTGAGCGCCGCCTTTATATCGCCCTCGCCAAGCGGGACCTTGATGGCGGCCTCCTGTTCTCGCAGAGCGTTGACGGCTGACCCGGGAAACCCAGGTTCGGCCTCCAATTCCTGGATGGCTAGGTCGAAGATCAGGTCAGCGACGCTGTCGCTCAGGGACGTGGGGTCCCGCAACACCGGGATGGTCTCAGGAATCCGACCCTCTTCCAGCTCCTTCCAAAGAAAGGCCAGCTCCTCCGCCATCTCGACGGCGCCCTCAACCTCCTTGGTCGGAATCTCGTCGACGGTCTCCGACAGGGCCCTGTTGATGACCGGGCTGGCTATTGAAGACGCCGCCGTTTTGAGCACACCCTTCATGTCGACAGCGACAAGCGAGACCTTGATGGCCTCCCCCTGTTCCAGCAGACCGTTGACGGCTGACTGGGGGAACTCAGGGTCAGCCTCCAATTCCTCAATGGCCCTGTCGAAAATCAGGTCAGCGATGCTGTCATTCAGGGACGACGGGTCGCGCAGCGCAGGAATGGCTTGAGGAGGCAGGCCTTCTTCAAGGTCCTTCCATAGGATGGCCAGCATGTCAGCCATCTCTTCGGCGTCGTCAACCTCCTTGGTCGGAATCTCATCGATGCGCCGGTCGATGTAGGCGAGGACGGTGGGCTTGATGTTGTCGATGGGAGGTCCCAGTTCTATGAATACGAGTGGGTCTTCCGAGTCCCGTTTCAGGTAGTCGAGGGCGCCGGAGAGGGCGTTCTCCACCTGGTCCTGCAGATACGTCGGGGGAAGGATGCTGCGGGTGACCTCCACGACGTCCTCATGAGGGACTTCGACTCCGGCCACCAGATAGTCTGTCTGTTTCTCGAAATCCGGGTCCAGCAGGACCTCGTCGTAGATCCGGTCGTAGACTGAATTTTCGGAGATGTTCTCGGCGTAGAACTCGGTGGACAGGAAGTTGCCCCTGAAGCCGCTGACGACGACAAAGGACAGGAAGCCGAAGAACACGATGACGCCCAGGACCAGTCCAAGGATCGGGCGCAAGACCGCTAAGGCAAAAACCAAGCCGCACCTTGCCTTTTCGTTGACCGCCCGCTGTGGACTCCTCCGCAGCAGGTTGTGAGTGTCCGGCGTACTATAGCAGACTTGGCGGCGTGGGTTTATGTCTTAGCCGGCGGGCCCGCCGCTCAGTAGACCAGGGACTGCACCCAGAATGAGCATCCCCACAGTTCCGCTCCGCCGATTTTGTGCCTGCGTCTGGGTTCGGCCTTGACGCACTCAGCCGCGGGCAGCCCCTCCAGGATAACCCTGCGCATCAGGACCTTCACAGAAGATGGGCTGTTGGCTGACAAATACTTTTCCAGCTCTTCGTAGGCCTCCCGCTCGTCGGACAAGTCCACCAGTATCAGGACTTCGAGGTTGTACACGGATTGAGGGTTTGTGGCTCGATACTCCGCCGCCGCCGAGTGGTTGGAGGACTGAAGGTCCCGTATGACCGCCGCCGGAAATTGCTGAATGCTGTCCGGCGGGTATTTATACACTCGCAGGCCGTCCACCCTGCCCAGCTGGGCCGCCATCTCGTCGATGATTGCTTTAAGCTCCCCTGACGCCGGAGCTACCATGCCTGACCTCCCACAGCGTTCTTGCGATAGGCCGCCAGGAGCAGCGCCGCATCCAGGTCCAGGGCTCTGGAGACGACGCCCAGCCCTGTCTGACGCGGTACGGATGCCGCTAAGCCGGCGTCCCGGCGTTTCCACAGGCGTGAAGTCTGTATGAGACAGGCCTCGGTGACCTCGTTGGGGTACAGATGCTTGAAAATGCGCGAGCCGTCAGGGTGAAGCGCCGGCGTTGTCCCGTTTATCCCCCGGTCTACAGTCAGCTCGTTGGCTGATGCGGCTGTGACGTAGAGCTGCTCGCTGTCTAGCAAGAGGGTTTGGCCTGCTGAAAATTTAGTGGCGTCGGTGACGGGCAAGGCAGTGTCGGCCGCCGACAAGGCCCTTCCTTCGTTTATTGCGGCGCCGGTGTCTTCCGTTGCCTCTCTATATCCCCACTTGCCCGTCACCTCCACGGTTCGGAGGCCGGCGGGAAACAGACTCTTGCTCCCCGCGTCCGGGTCCACCAGCGCCCTTGTGTAGGGGCGGCCCCAGGGCCTGTCGGGTTGAGCGTTTGGGGGATAGAGCAGATAATCGGTCGCCGCCCAGGAGGTCTCGAAATTCCGGTCCCGATCGTCGTCCGTCTTGAACGAGGTCACGCTTATCAGGTCAGGGACTCCCAGTTCCTTCCCTCCGTCGCCATCGAAGAAACGGGACTCCTCCACGACGTAGAAACGGCGGTTGCAATAGTGATCGATGAGCCTGGACACGGCCTCCAGAAGGTCTAGGAGCCTTGAGTCGTAGGCGGCGCCCGATATGTTCAGGACTCCCGCCGACTTCAGCGTTGCCAGGTCAGCGTAAGCGTTGGTCATAGGAGCCCCCGCCTGGCTCCTCCCCTCACGCGGGGAGGAGCTGTTGGAATGTTCCCGATGCGGAGCAGGTTGCGGCGGCGGACCATGTTATACCTCCACGTAGAAGATATAGGCGTGGCCGGCAAGTCCGGCGGCGGCGCCGGTGGCCCTGCTGCCGGTTATGTAGTCCGTCCTCCCGCCCTTGGCGTCCAGACGCTGCCTGGACTTGCCGTTGGCGCCCTTGTCCTCGACGTTGTCTTCCACGGCTTCAGCGGCGTTTACGTCCAGGCCGTCGATCAGGTTGTTGGAGACGCGGGTGGGGCGGGAAGCGGAGCCGAAGTCAGCGGTGCAGGCCGCCCTGGCATTGGCGGTCCGGTCGATGACTAGGCGGACTACAATGATGGGTTTGGACTCGGGGTTCCGCCAGGCGAGTATTCCACCGGCGGCGTCGGCGCCTCGGAGCGCTGCCCTGGCGCACTTGAGGGCCGCCGGTGTGATGTCCGAGGTGAGAAGGTCCTTTACTTGCTCGGCCACTGGGCTGTCTTTCGATGGGTTCGCCATGCGCCTCTCCTTCGTGGGAAAAGAGTCCGGGTGTCGTGAAGAGTCTAGGGCGGGCGCGGCGCTTTACGCCACGCCCGTGATGTTGTATTGCAAAGCCGCATGGGTCGCGGTTGACCTGCTTCCGGTCCTCTCGGCAAAGGCGATCCTGAGGCTCACCACCATAATGTTCTGCCGCTTCTGGATGTCCCGGTCCGTTTCGATGGCCAGCTCCCGCCGGAAGCCGACCCTCCACTGGGACCGGTTCACGATGAGCAGGCGTCCGGTGTTTGCGCCGTTTCCGGCGTCAGTCACCTTTCCATCGGTGTCCGCCAGCTTCATCTGTTCGGACACGATCACGGGGATCCCTTCGACCGCTCCCAGCTGTCCCCTCAGCACCGTGGCGTTGGGCCCCAGCTTGTCGAGGGTGCGGAAGTTGGCGACGCTCAGGGCGCGGATGTAGGTGTTCACGTCCATGAGGTAAGCCAGTTCCGACGGCCGGACCCCATACTTGCCCAGCTTGCCCCGGACCTCGTTGAACATGTCGTCCGACACAACGGCGCCGTGGTTGTTGGCCTGACCCGTGTTGTCCACCAGGGGCAGGTGAAGCAGCCCGTCGAACCCCAACAGCCAGTGGCCCTTGCCGGAATCGGACTTGGTGATGTTCGCTCCATCGGCGTTTATGTTGTTGGCGGCGGACGAGTCGCCGTTGAGCACAACGTCGTCGATTACCTCGGCGGCGTTGCGGACCAGGCCGCTGCGGACCTCTTGGGCCATGGCGATTACCGCGTCCTCGTCCAGCGTGAGAGACCAGGGCACCTGGCCCACCAGTTCGTAGGACGTCAGAGTCTGCTTGGAGGTGTTCAGGGCCGTCGCGGTGACCGCCAGGTTCTCGGTGCCCGGGTACCAGCTCACGTCCCCCATTTGAAGCGGAATCTCGAAGGGGTCCGAGGGCATGTCCACTCTGGAGAACAGGGGAGCGACCATGGTCTCCAGGTTTACGTCCATCCAGAGGGTTGAGGCCTCCTGGGTGGGGACCAGCTCATCGCCGGAGCCTGCAGTGGTGGAGTCCATGGCGGCTTTGAGGTTCGACTGCCACTCCTCCAGCATCCGTGGGTTCAGGCCCAGCGGCTGGCGTATCTGGGCGTTGAGCAAGCTCCGCATGTAGGCAAGGTCGAGCAGGTCCAGGCCCTGGTACTTCCCGTATGGGACCCTGGGCCGGTCCTGCCCTCCGTACTTGCCCAGGAGCGCCTGCTTCTCTCCGTTCTTCCAAATCTCCCGGATGCGGGCAATCTGGGCCGATACCCGGCTCACCTCCTCCTTGAGCGGGGGAAGCTCGCTGTCAATGCGGGCGTTGTAGAACTCCCGCACTCCGGCAACCTCCTTCTTGATAAGGTCCAGGTCTTGAGCGCTGATGGTCATTGTCTCCTCCTCGATTCTTGATGAGTTTGGCCGTCCGTTTCTGAATGTCCTTCTTTGGGCCCTGTCCGGGTCTTCCACCTGCCGGCGCCGAGATGCTTTCATCTCTCCCCGTTGCTAAGTGGAGGGTCAAGGCGGGGTCGGGCGCGCCGCATCCCGCAATGTCTCAACCACCTGACGTAAAGCGTCGTCCCAAGGGACCCGGTCCATCTCGTCCAGTCCCATGCGGGAATAGTAGGCTTCCATCCTTGGGGAGCGGCTCAGGACCTTCCTGAGGGCGCCCTGGTTGGCGGGAACGGGAGCGGCGCTGATCTCCAACAGCTCCTGCTCCAGGAACCGCACACCCAACGGCTTGCCTGTGTCCGCGTCTCGCCGCAGCTCGTACCGGATGGGCCTGAAACCCACCGAAACGCCCCGCTGGTAGCCTCCCCGGTAGAGGTCTGCCACCTCCCGGGCAAAGTCGGTGGGCGCGAACTGCATCCGCGCCATGAGGTTGTTGCCCTCGGTCCACAGCTCCCGCGTGCGGCCTATGGCCGGCCTGGTGTAGTCGTGGGCCCACAGGAACACCGGGTTTCTGAGATAGGACTGGAGACGCCACCCCGGCAGCGAGATGATGTCGCCGTGACGGTCCACGTCGTCATTGGAAACGACGAAAGACATCTGGTCTTCGGCGTCCGGGGCCGGCGATTGGGGAAGGGCCGGAGCGTTAGAGTGGTCCCGGGCGGCAGTGACTGAGGTCCACTTCCGCAGATAGGGCGCGTCGCTGAGCCCGCGGCGGTATGAGTCCAGCGACTCCAACAGCCGCTCCCGCTCCCATTGTTCGATGTCGTTCATGCAGGGCGCCTCCGTTCCGATTTGGTTTCCCCTCTTCCGGGGTCAGGGCAAAAAAAGAGGGACAGGCCCAATTCAGGGTCTGTCCCTCCGGCGCTGAAGCGGCCGGGCTGGCGTTCCGGCCTTATTTAACGCTTCAAATTCAGGTTAGGGCGCCGTGTCCTAAGCGGTCAACCGGCTGATGTCATTCTCGCCTTAGGCCCAGCTCCCTTCAGGTTTGCAGACGGAGCCAAACTCGGTATAATCCAATCCGTCGTTTCACCCAGCGATGCGCCCTTCTCATCCTCCCTCGGACCGGTCAAGGCATCAAGTAGAGACAACACCAAAAATTTCGACTGGGATTTCCTGAGCCGGTTTCGTGGACAAGTTAGTAGCCCCAAGATGACCATGACTCGCGTACTGGCGATGCCCCTGGCGTCTGTGTTCGCCATGGCCATGCTGGCCCTGGCCGGTCTGGCCGTGACTACGGCCCAGGCCTCCGACCCGGATGTCAGCCCCTTCTACGACTTAAACGGCAACGGTGTGATTGACAGGGACGAGGCCATAACAGCCGTCGCAGACTACTTCGAGGGTGTCATAACCAGAGAACAGGTCCTGGTCATCATCCAGTACTACTTCAGCGGCGCGGCCGTCCCCGACATAGAGGACATCCTGCCGGCTGAGCCGCCCACCCGGTCCCTCGGCGAGATTATCGAGGATGTGCGCCCGGCGGTTGTGTACATCTGGAACGTGGGTCACGGAAGTGGAGTCATATTCAAGACTGAAGGTGAGACAGCCTACGTCATGACGAATTCCCACGTCGTCGTCGACGTGGAGGAGGGACTCCGGGTACGGACCGATGACGGGGAATGGTATAAAGCTACCGTGCTGCGCGCTGACCCCGTCCGAGATTTAGCAGTAGTCACTATATGCTGCGGCGAGTTCACGGCCACAGACTTCGCTAGTCCTGATGGTGTGGTCGTCGGGGACGATGCATTAGTGATGGGCTACCCGGGCCCATATTCTTATGAAACGGCGACTGTGACCAAAGGAATCGTCTCGGCGTTCAGATATGATCGGAGTAAAGACATGTTTGCCGTGCAGACCGACGCCGCCATTAACCTAGGTAATAGCGGGGGCCCTATACTTACCACCGATGGTCTGATAATGGGAATTGTCTACGGAACATACACAGACCGGGAAGGGTTGAGTGTGGGAGCGGCAGTTTCGACGATACAGAAACACATGGAGTCGTTGACTACGCCCGGCGGCGAGTTTGTTTTCGAGGAGATCTCAGGAGGCCTTCGCCACCAACCCAACGATAACAATATAGTGCAACGCGTATTCAATTTGAACTATATTTATGGGCGGGCTGATATAGAACTCGAGACGACTTTTACCAACCCATACTCGGGCGACACACAGCTGTGGTCCTATGGATTAACGGTCCGCTATGACCCAGACAGACGTGAGGATGAAGATCTACCCCACATCAAGTTTGTGATTGACAGCAAACAGAGGTGGACCGTATCCAAGGTGACTTCTGAGGCGCCATATTACACCCATTTGGTCTTCAACTATGCTTCGAACATTATGACGGGTGCGGGTGAAACGAACCACATCAAGGTGAGGGCTGTCGGGGATACGGCCCAGTTGTACATCAACGGTCAGCAGGTCGGTGGGGACATAGACATCAGCGACGTGCCCCATCCCGGCGAGATTGGCGTGTTCACCGGGGTTTGGACAGGCAGTGAGCGGGACGGTGCGGTCACCGAATTTGAAAACCTGCGGGGCAAGCTTCTCGACCAGTAGAAGGACCATCGTCGCCCGGAGACGGGAAGCGCTGACCGTTGCTGCCCTCTCTTCAGATGCCCCAGGGGCCTCACACTCCTCATTGTTCCATCAGGGCGCCCGCAGCGGTCCGTGCAATGTCCCCACTTACTAATAGCATGGACCCCATTCCACATCCGACGGCCAGGGTATGAACTCGATCGTTCGGCCGCTTACGGATTTGAATACGGCCAGGTCATCTCTAACCAATTCCATCGTGCCTCGACTATCATCGGAAGTCCATCCCGGTGGTGGATTGTAGTTGCCCAGCATTGGATCGGCCATCCAGACCCGCCCATCGAAGTGAGCGTCGCGGACGCCGCAGTGGATGTATAAAGTGTATGGGTAAGCCTTTCCGATTTCCGCGCCCGGTCCTTGTGGTGGCCTCTCAAGGACATCTCGCGCCACCGTGGGCATCGGCGGCGGTGTCGCCGTTGGCGTGGTGAGCGGAGCGGCAGCCCCCTTGGTCGAAGACGATGTAGGGCTAGGCAGCCGCTCTAGATTGCTGAGGAATTCGTCAAAATTCTCGTACCGTTCCTCGGATATCTCAATGACGGCGCCATCAGGCTTGACCATGAAATACACAGGCCGGTCCAGGAAGAAAAACCCTCTTGTCGCCACCCGGCCGATCGGTGTATCTGTGTAGTATCGACCTGGGTCACGACGAAGCTCGACATCTCTTCGATCCGAATGGGCACGGCCATCCCAACTAGTGCGAGGGAACCCGGAAGTTCGTATGGTAACCGAATTTCGTTTAATCACCGGGATTATCCAAGGCCCGTCAATGGTCCTCTTAGTCCCATCCGACAATCGGTCCACGGTCAACTCGGATACGACAAGTGTAAAGAATAAGCTGCCAGTGTCGAATAGCCCAAACGACCCGAACGACACCGCACCCAAAGAAACATCCGCGCCGCTGTATAAGACCTTGGCCAGGGTGGGCGCCTGTGCATAATCCGGCCCGCCGGCCTGTAATGTCGCGTTTGGCAAAACCATTACTGTCTGGTCTGAATCAACTTGGGCAAGTTCGACACTGTAAATAAACGTGACTCTGTCACGAGACATCACGATATGGTGTATTGCTATCGCCGCCTCCTCGGTCCGAGCAACGAGATGGTCGGGTTGCCATAGAGGAGGAGGATAGCTGCGCTCGACCGTTGGGGGTCGCGTAGGGTTATCGGTCTGCGCCGGTGTATCGGCTGGCGCCGGGATGGGAGTGTCGGTCGGCATGAGGGATGCAATGCCCGGTGAGGGCGTAGACTGAACGGTCGGAACCGAAGAGTCATCGCATCCTGCTGCTGCCGCCATCAGGAGAACCAACAGTCCTCCAATGATGCTAAGTATAGAAACTCTGGGCTCCGTCTCAACTTGATTCATTGCTCGCAAGCCTCATCGAATGACTGTCCTGCTGTGCCGCTCTCCACCTGAGTGTCAGTGAGCCGACCATTGATAAGACGCAGCAACTCAAGAAAAAGTTCCCCGATGGCAATGACCCCCGTCGTGCTGCGACCGTAAATGGATTGTCTGCCCACACGCGTCCCGTTGACTTCCTTGGTGTTCAAACGAGCCCAAATCTAATAATACATCGTCTCAACTGGACAGAACGTTTCTCATGGAGGAGAAATTCTCACCCACGGGCGACACCTCCTGCATATTCTCATCGTAGCTCACCGGCCCTGGGCCCGTCCCCCCAGGGCACGTCGGGCAGGTTTCTGCTCCGCCTCACCTCGTTCACCGTGAGGACTCCCCGGTCCAGCAGCAGCGCTTCGCGGGACACCCGGTCGTTCTCGTCCTCCTTAAGGGCCTCGACGGATGTCAGGTCGAACTCTACCCTGATTCCCGGATGGCCCAGCATGGGAAGCAGCTTCTGGCTGATCTGCTCCTCCAGGAACTTCATCTCCGGGATCATGGTGTTGCGCCAGAAGATGCGCTCAGCCGTGTTGATGTTTGTAAAAGTGGCGTTCTGGTAGTCGGACAGAAGGGGCATGGGCACTCCGAAGGTGCGGCTCACGTCCTCCAGGCTCCAACGCAGGCCCTGGACGAACTCCATCTCCCTGTGGGTGAAGCCCAGGGTCTTGATGTCTTTGATAAAGCTGGCTATAGCCGGCCTGTGGGCGTTTCCGGGGCCTCTGAAACGCCGCTCCCAACGCTGGTAGAAGTCTTCAACTTCGTCGTCGGTCATGCCCTCCTCGGTGGTGAAGATAACGTCGGGTTGTGCCGAGTTCCTGAAGAAGTTGCGGTTGAAACGCAGCGCGTCGGCCCCCATGTCGGCGGAGAGACGGAGGGGCGCCATCGGGGACAGTCCCGCATACTCGTCCATGGGGTTGAAGTAGCGGAACCACACCACTTCGTCTCGCGTATATGGGACCGGTCCCGTCAGACCCATGTAGACATATCCCTTGACGTACTGGTGTCTGTCGGGCAGCACACGCATCCGGTCAGGGCGCAGGGGCCAGATTTCCCAGCGGCCCTCGTCGTCCAGTTCCACGGCCCAGAAGGCCGACCCCCACAGGCTCAGGTAGGTCTCAGTGGCGCGCCATAGGTCGCCGCGGGTGTGCCAGGGATTGACGCGGTCGATCAGCTGCTGCACCGGATGGTCCGGACTTACGGGGAGCCACCCCGAGGCGCCGTCTCTGGCCAGCGCCGTTACACCCGGTCGGGCCAGGGCTTCGCTGCGGACCCGAATCGCCGAGTATACGGGGACGGATGTGGCGTAGTAGCTGCCGTACACCGTTTTGGCCCACTCGTGGCCTACGCCCGAGGTCTCGCTGTAACGGTCTACGTCCATACGGGATGCGCGGTTGGCCTTTGTCGCTGCCGCTGGATGAAGCCCATCGTCGGCCTTGCCCCGCCTCCACCCCAGCGCTTCAAGGGCATACTGCAACGGGTTGGCGGACTTGATAGCGGTTGTCATACTTTCCTCCCTTTGATTTCTCCTATGGTCCCGGACTTGCCGGAGTGGGAAAAGGCCCCGGTGTTGGCTGGCCGGTCCTCCGGCGAGCGCCTCAGCCCCACAGCTTCACCCTGCGTCGGTAAGGCAGGAAGGCCAACATCAACGCGTCCGCTTTGTCCGGCGAGCGGATTCCCCTCTTGCGCATTTCGTCCTTGCTTTCCACCAACAGTAGCCCGGCGCTGTTGAAGCTGTACTTGAGGGTCGCCAGTTCCCCCATCAGCTCCTTATCGGACGGAAGGGAAACCTCGCCGCCGGTGATCAGCTGGCGCAGGTTCCAGTACCCTTCCGCTCTGAGGTTGGCGAAGCGGCTCGGGTCATGGGCTGCGCGTCCCACGTTTATGCCGTCCACCCGGTATCCCAGTTCCTTCAGACGGTCCACCACTCCGGCCCCGATGCCCACCTCGTCCACCACCACGTCCTCCGGGTCGGCCTCTTTGATGGCGTCCACCACAAGACCCGTCAGCTTCATGGTGTCCAGACCCCGGAACGTCCGCACCGGCCGGACCTGACTCCCGCGACGCACGAGAATGACGCTTCTGTCGCTGCCGAAGCGCGCCACGTCCACAGCCACCACCGTAGGCTGGGAGGTCTCCTCCTGGTCGCCGGCCCCGCCCGAGACCTTCGCTGCGCCTTCGATGGCGGAGAGAGGGATCAACGTGTCCTCGGATTGCTCCGGGAACTCTCCCAACACTCGGGCCTGGAATATGGGGTTGTCCTCACCCCATATCTTCCGCCGCTGCTCCACCCACCGCATGGTCACCAGGCCGGGGACCGTCTTTGCGCCCGCCGCCACGTTGGGGCTGTCGTAGGCCGATATGGTTATGGTGTGGTAGAGCTCCCTGTCCTCGTGAAAGGCTCGGCGGAATGAGCCGCTGACGGTGGTGGGGTTGCCGATAAGCAGCAGACGACAATTCTCGGAGGTCATCAACGCCTCGATGGCTTCGTAGATGGGTTCGGCAACACCCTCCGCCTCGTCCACCACGATGAGCATGTTGGCGCTGTGAAACCCCTGGAACTCATCTGGGCTGTCGGCGGAAAGGCCCATGGCAAAGCTGTCCCGTTCCGGGACCTCCAGGCGGGTGTCCAGCAGCTTTCCGCCAAGGTCGTACTTGGCGTTGCGATAGCGGCGGTGGACCTCTTTCCAGAGGATATGGCGGACCTGTCTGAAGGTGGGCGCGGTGCTCAGCGCCACGGCGTGATCGTGGCAGCTCATGAACCAGAGCATTGCCACCGCCGCCGAGAATCCTTTGCCCAGTCCGTTGCCCGACTTCACCGCCACCCGTTCGTTCTCAGCGATGGCGGAGAGCGCCTCCACCTGCTTCGACCAGGGCTCAACGCCCAGGACTTTCCGTGCGAAGTAGACGGGGTCTTCCCGGTGCCGCTTGGTGCGTTTGTAAGGTTTCTTGTTCAACTGGCGGTTCCTCAGCCGTGGGTCCTAGGCGGCCAGCGCCGGAGCAGGGGTTGGGCCGCCTGCTGAGGGGCTGAAGATGAAACCGCATCCCCGGCACCTGTAGACGTCGTTGTCTTTGTCCAGCCGTTTAGCCAGTCTGATGAGGCGGACTTCTCCGCAGCGTCGGCAATTCAGTTCCATATTCGTCCCTCCACAAAAAAGGGGGACGGACCCGGATCCGGGTCCGTCCCGTTAATGTCAGTTTATGGAGCGGCTTTTAACGGAGTCAACGGAGAGGTGGCATGGGCCTGGAAAAGTAGGGGGATGGTGGACTGCAGGACAGGAATCCCAATGAGAAGGGGCGGCGGCCCCAATGGCCGCCGCCCCTCTATCTTGGGCGCTTTTCGAGGACCCTGGGCTAGAACTCGTCCATGTCCTCTTCGTCCCAGTCTAGGTCCATGGCGTTGATGGGACCTTTGACTGCGTCTTCCAGCCGCGAGCGGAACTCGGCGAAGGCATTGTCACCCTCTGAGCCGTCGGAGACGTCGCCAGTCGTCATCTTCTCGGTGAGGTCCTTGAGCAGGTACTCGCTGGCGGTGCCTTCGGGCACGTGGAAGAAGTCGGCGTCGAACCTGGGGAGCTCGCCGGGGCCGAAGTAGCCGGAGTCGTGCATCTCGAAGCCTTCCAGCAGGTGGGTGCCCTTGCCCAGAACCTCGCCCGTGGAAGCGTAGTGGTCCAATACGTTGTGCAGGCCGTAGCGTTGCACGGGGCATACCTTCATGCAAATCCCGCACGCGGCGTACCGGGCCATCACCGGGCGGCACCGCTTGGCGATGAGCTTGAACTTCTCGACGCCTCTCCACCAGACCTTTTCCCGCATGAGAGCGCGGCCTGGGCAGCGGTTTACGCAGACCTGGCAGACGGAACAGAAAGCGTGAATCCCATAGTCCACAGGGCTGTCGTATTCAAGCGGCATGTCGGTGGTGATCATCATCAGGCGGTGGCGGGAGCCGAAGTACGGAGACAGCAGGTAACCCATGGCGCCCTGCTGGCCCATTCCGGCCGCAACGAACATGGGTATCACGGCGGTGCTGGCGTCGGTGGGTGCGTGGATTTGCGCGTGGAACCCGAGAGATCGGATGTGCTCGGCGAAGGCCAACGCTATGCCGGTCTCCCTCCGGTAGGTGGCGAACACAGCGGCCTCGGCGGGTTCGCTGGGGATGGTCTGGGTCTCTTCGTAGGGCTGCTCCAGCGCCAGGCATATGGCGTTGGGGAACGGCTTGATCCAATTCTTCTTGCTCTTGTAAGCGTACCGTTTGTCGTATCCGGTGATGCCGACCATGGAGAAGCCCATGTCCATGGCCTTCTCCTTGATATCAGCCGTGTAGTCCTTGGACCAGTCGGCGTCGCCTTCGGGCTCCAAGTTCCCTGAGGCGTTGGCCTGGCGGATGAGGGGCTTGTTCAGCCGCTCGTGTTCGTCGCGGGTCTCTTTGATGTCGCTGACGGCTCGAGACCAAGCCCGATATACGAAATTCTCGACTTGGTGACTCTCCAGGGGATAGTGGACGCTGTACCAGTCCACCGTCTTCTTGTCCTGGGGGATCCCAGGGACGGTCTCCAGCTCCTCGGGGACTCCTATAATCTGGTCCTCGACGGTATCGGGGATGGGCCCCCGCAGCGTCGAGGGGACTTTGACACTGTGGCCGATCTTCAGCATGGAAAACCTCCCTTACCTTAATAACTGGGAAATTGGGCGCACTTGCAATAGTTTTATACGCCGATTCCGCGCTCGTGTCAAGCGATTGTACATCCGGCCTAGGCGTAGATATGTAGTCGGCGCCTAAGACTCCGTTTTGCAGTCTACGCCGAGGCTATTTGTGCTTGTCGATTAGGTCCTTGATCCTGCCGTCTACGTCTCCGAGGTCGACGGAGGCGTCAGACCGGGCTATCC
Organism: Dehalococcoidia bacterium; assembly: GCA_965237875.1. GTDB lineage: Bacteria > Chloroflexota > Dehalococcoidia > Lucifugimonadales > JAGWBF01 > DAOUJI01. The sequence continues at coordinate 37,271 of CBDEGP010000001.1, read as the reverse complement.
CCAAGTGGGAGTCCCGGACCAACTGCTCCCAGTCGGGTTCAGTGGCGTATTTTTCGCGAAGCTCGGTAAAGTACCTGTCCAGCATTTCTCGATCGAACATGGACTCCTCCGGGTGAGGGTTAGGCCGCCGTGGGAATTCTACGCTAGGCGGAAACTCCCGTCAACCTGACGAATTGACCCAGTGGGATGCCCTACTCCATGAGACGTAATTGCCCAGGTCGTGTAACAATCGGCCTAGCGCCCTGGGGACCTTTCCGTCTTGGCGGCAATGATGGGACTTGATCCCCAGCGTATACTCGGCGGAGATGCCTCTCCATGAACTTGTCGGCTGACGTAGGAATGCAACGTTCCTTGTGTACTATAACTCTGCCGCCTTGGGGGTTCGAGTAGAACCAATTGGACCACTCCACATAGTGAACGAGAACCTTCCCCAATGCCTCAATCAAAGTCTGACTGCTATCGCCTCCGATGGTGAGAATGCGCCCGCCGTTATGATATATCTCGGGGAATAGGTGCATATAACTTGCTAGGTCGCGATGGCGGTCATGACAAACTACGATACGCCTCCGCCGCCTTGCATATCGCAATACTGCAACGTCGTCCTCGATTATTGATGGGTCGTCGCGAGGCGCGACTATGACATCGAAACCAACAGCCCGAAGGTAACTGGACAGTTCAGGGTCAACATCACCGTCCAGCAGTAACCGCTCCAGCCTGGGCAAGCGGGGAATTAAGATATTCCTCGTACTCAATTGCGCGCTCGATGCATTCCCTGGGGACTGGCCGATAAAGATCCACGAGGCGGTCTATTGATGTCCCTTTTCGGTGTTTCGTAGCGATGGTCACAGTGGGAATTCTCGTGTTCTTGATAACCGGCTCGCCACCCATCACATTCGGTTTAATGGCGATGCACTGGGAGAACCCCTTCGGAAGAAGAATGTCTCCGTCTTCATCCAGATCGCGTAAGATGTTAAATATATCATCGAAAAGCAGGGTTTCGACTTTTTGACCGCCCCTGTCGGCTGCTGTAACGTCCCATTCGTCCAACTTTTCTGCGTACACATGGTTGTTGGCTATGTACACATTGACATTGGACCAACCCCCGTCGGGATGTCCGAAACGATCTATTAGGTGCCGAAGCGCCACGCAGACTGACCGCAGGTTGAGCTTTTTGTCTCGAATGGCTCGGCTTAACCGAAGGATAGTCAGGTCAGCATACGAATAGCCTTCGTCTATGACTTCACCGTCGGCGATTATCTGGATCGACGGTTTCAGAATGCCTTTGATTTTCCAGGCATGAAGAGTTCTACGAGGAACTCGGGCCAGCCGAGCGACTTGGGATGTCGAATAAAATCCCGGGTGCTGGTTCTCGGATGTCGATCTTTGCCTTGTCGTTGTAGCCATCACAAACTAACCATACCGTGAAAGCTTCAAGTCGGTGACTCCCGATGAGTGACGAAGTCTATACCGCGGGTCAGCGTTGGCCTGCGTGCCTCACGGTGGTTGAAGTCTAGGACCAAAGGAGAATACAGATACTACCATATTTCTCCACCCGCTGTCTTTTTTCGGAGTTGCCAGGAATGTGGATAACTCAAGTAAGAGTCCCAGTGTCTTTGTCGGGCGAAGGCATCAGGCAGCAGCCGGCGCCCCAAGACTTTGACGAACGGCGGCTGATAGGGTCGGAGTGGTTGCCAACTCCATTCCGTCGGGCGTCCGGGCGCTCCCATCGCCGGCGAAACCGGGGGGGACGACAGCCTTTCGGAAGCCGAGCCGGGCCGCTTCCCCCAAGCGGCGTTCTAATTGCGGCGCCGGTCTGAGCTCCCCGGTAAGCCCCACTTCACCAATAGCCACCATGTCTTCGGGGAGGGGTGAGTTGAGACAGCTGGATGCTATCGCCAGCGCGGTGGCCAGGTCCGCCCCAGGCTCCCGTATTCGCAGTCCGCCCGCTACGTTCACGATGATGTCCTGGCCGGCCAAGCTCAATCCAACCCGGCGGCTCAAGACCGCCGCCAGCATGAGCAACCGGTGATGGTCGGTCCCGTTGGCTACTCTGCGGGGCGCCGGTAAAACGGACGGTGAAGTAAGAGCTTGCATCTCCACAAGCAGCGGCCGACTGCCTTCTATTACCGGCACGATGGCCGATCCCACCGATCCGTTCTGCCGGTGGGCAAGCAATACTCTGGAGGGGTCCTCAACCTCCACAAGCCCGGCTCCGACCATCTTGAAGATTCCCACCTCGTCAGTGGAGCCAAAACGGTTTTTCGTGCCTCTGAGTATACGGTAGGAGGTGGCGTTCTCTCCCTCCATGTGAAGCGACGCATCCACCATGTGCTCCAGCGCACGGGGTCCCGCCAGGGCGCCGTCCTTGGTTACGTGGCCCGACATGATCAGCGGGACGTCCATGTCTTTGCACCATCGTATCAGCCGGAGCGCGCAATCCCTGACCTGCGCCACGCTTCCGGGTCCCGACTGGACGTCTCCGGCGTAAAGGGTTTGGATGGAATCGACTATGACAAGTGAAGCCTGTGAACGATCAAGATGCTCGATGACCAGGTCCACGTCCGTCTCGGACAGCAGAAAGACGCCTGTCCCTTGAATCCCAAGCCGGTCTGAACGCACCTTGATTTGCTGCGGCGACTCTTCACCGCTCACGTAGACGACTCTGAGTCCTCGTGAAGCGGCTAAACTTGCAGTCTGGAGCAGTAGAGTGGACTTGCCCACTCCGGGTTCTCCCGCCATGAGCGCCGCCGAACCCGGGACCAGTCCGCCGCCAAGGACCCTGTCCAGCTCTCCGAGACCAAGGGAAATTCTAGGGGACCGGTTAGGTTCAATGCCGGAAAGCTCTTCCAACTCAGAGGACTGATGGGAAGTCCATCGCCGAAGGGCTGAGGTTGAACGCGTGCGTGAAGCGTCCGACCGTGGAGCCTCTGATAATGGGTCTTTGCTCCCGCACGCGGGACAGAACCCCATCCATTTCAGGGTTTCGTGACCGCAGTCCCGGCAGAAGAAAGTGGTCCGGTTTCGCTCTCCGCTCATCTTCTTTGCTCCGTGAGTTGGGGCGGGCCGGAGCAAGCGTCCGCTTCCCCGGCGCCTTAGTTAACTCCACCGCCGCCCTGAACGTCAACGGACAATTGTCACACCCAACCCGGTCATGTTGAGCAAACTTACGCCCCGGGGACGGGGCCGAGCAACGGCGAGTAACGAGGGAGGGCGCCTCTGGATTCCGGCCTCCTCCGGAATGACGGGGCGAGGCCCTTGGTCTGCCGTAGGGGCGACCGGCGGTCGCCTAGCCCCATCTGAAAGCTGTTACTTGAAAGCCCGTCGAAGCATCCACAACCGCACAACGTCGCCAAGTCTTTGGCTTGACGTTGTGAGGCCCGTCCTCCCTCCGGTCATGCTGAGCTCGTCGAAGCATCTCCAACCGGCAGGGCAGCCGTCCACCCCAACGAATCCACTCTGTGCCATACTGTAATGCGCCTCCCTCCGGTATCCGAAGGCTGCAAAACGAAGTGCGGGGCGTCATTGACGCCCCGCAGCCGTGTCTAGTTCTAAAGCCGGATAGGGTCAGGCGGAGGGCAGAGCCGGCACTTCGTCCGTCTCCTCCACTTTTATCACTTCCTCTTCCTTTCCCTTTACCTTGATAACCGTCTCGCCGTCCTGGATGTCCACAACCGCCACGTCTCCGGCGCCTATCTTCCCCGACAGCAGCTCCTCGGACAGCTTGTCCTCCACCGTGTCCTGGATCAGCCGCCGCAGCGGTCGCGCGCCGAAATTGGGGTCGTAACCATGCTCTGCCAGCCACTCTTTGGCGGCGTCGGTGGTCTCGAGGCCGATCTCCTTCTCCTTCAACTCGGACCTTACCTGCTCCATCATCAGGTCCACTATGGAGACGGTGTGCTCCTGGGACAAGGCGTGGAAGACGACGGTGGCGTCAATTCGGTTCAGGAACTCCGGCCGGAAGAAGCGCTTCACCTCGTCCAGCACCTTGTCCTTCATGCGTTCATACGTCTGCTTGTCGGTCTGCGCCTGGTCCGACTTGATGGAGAAGCCCAGCGAGGTCTCCCTCTTGATCAGGTCGGAGCCGAGGTTGCTGGTCATGACTATGATGGAGTTCCGGAAGTCCACCTTGCGGCCTTTGGCGTCGCTCAGGTGCCCGTCGTCGAAGATTTGCAGGAGAACGTTGAACACCTCAGGGTGGGCCTTCTCGATCTCGTCCAGAAGAATGGCGCTGTAGGACTTTCTCCGCACGGCCTCCGTGAGCTGGCCGCCCTCGTCATAGCCTATGTACCCCGGAGGGGCGCCGATCAGCCTGGCTACGGTGTGCCGCTCCTGGAACTCGGACATGTCCAACCGGATCATGGAATCTTCGCTGCCGAACATGAACTCTGACAGCGCACGGACCAACTCGGTCTTTCCCACTCCCGTGGGACCCAGGAACAGGAACACGCCGATGGGATGCCGCGGGTCCTTGAGCCCTGCGCGGGCCCTGCGCACCGCCTTGGAAACGCTGACTATGGCCTCTTCCTGGCCGATGATCCTCTTGTGGACCTCCTGCTCCATGTGGAGCAGCCTTTCGGTCTCTTCCATCGCCAGGCGGGTGACGGGTATGCCGGTCCACATGCTCACCACTTCGGCAATGTCCTCGGCGCTGACCACGGGTTTGCTTTTGTCCTGCTCGTCGTGCCACACCTTCTCGTCGCTATCCAGGCTTTCGAGCAGCCGGAGCTCACGCTCTCTAAGCTCAGCCGCATGTTCGTACTGCTGTGCGGCTATGGCGTCGTCCTTCTCTTTACGCACGTTCTCCAGGATCTTCTGGGACTGCTGCATGGAAAGGGGAGCCGAGGCGTTTCTCAGACGCACCTTGGAAGACGCCTCGTCCATCAGGTCTATGGCCTTGTCGGGCAAGAACCGGTCAGCGATGAAACGCGAGGCTAGACTGGCGGCGGCCGAAACCGCTTCGTCGGATATATGCAGTCGGTGATGTTCCTCGTACCGCTCCTTCACGCCTTGGAGAATGCTGACGGTCTCATCCACCGTGGGCTCGGACACTACGATAGGCTGGAAGCGGCGTTCGAGGGCAGGGTCCCTCTCCACGTGCTTCCGATAGTCGTCCATCGTCGTTGCGCCGATGCATTGGAGTTCTCCTCGGGCCAGCGACGGTTTCAAGATGTTCGCGGCGTCCACCGCTCCCTCGGCGGCTCCTGCGCCGACGATGGTGTGCATCTCGTCGATGAACAGAACGCAGTTGCCCGAGTTCTTGATCTCCTCGACGACCTTCTTGAGGCGCTCTTCAAACTCGCCCCGGTATTTGGTGCCCGCAACCAGGGCGCCCATGTCCAGAGTGACCAGACGCTTGTCCTTGAGGGTCTCGGGAATGTCGCCTGTTGAGATGCGTTGCGCCAAGGCTTCCACTATTGCGGTCTTGCCCACTCCGGGCTCGCCCATAAGCACAGGGTTGTTCTTAGTCCTGCGGCTGAGAATCTGGATTACCCGCTGGATCTCCTGGTTGCGGCCGACCACCGGGTCCAGCCTGCCGTTCTTGGCGGCGATGGTCAGGTCGATGCCCAACTGGTCCAACGTCGGAGTCCGTGTGGAGTTCTTGGTCCCGTGCCCGGACGACTGGGGCGAGCTCTGGCTCAGAATCCGGTGGGTCTCCGAGCGCACCTTATCCAGGGTGACGCTGAGGCTTTCCAGCACTCCCGCGGCCACTCCCTCGCCCTCCCGCAGAAGACCGATGAGCAGGTGTTCGGTGCCGATGTAGGTGTGGTTCATGCGGCGGGCTTCGTCCACCGCCAACTCCACCACCTTCTTGGCTCTGGGGGTCAGCCCTATCTCCCCCTGGGCTGGCCGCTCCCCTCTGCCGATGATGAACTCCACCGCGGAGCGGACCTTGCTCAGGTCTACCCCCACGTTGGAAAGGACTCGAGCTGCTACGCCTTCCGTTTCACGCACCAAACCCAGCAATATGTGCTCGGTGCCGATGTAGTTGTGGTTGAACCGTTGAGCCTCTTCCTGGGCCAGGGAGAGGACTCGGCGTGCACGCTCCGAAAACTTTTCGAATCTGCTGCCCATTTTAGGCACCCCCTCATTAGGCCGAATCAGCCTTCCGGCAAGGTCGCCCCTGAAGCCTGCCTGCGAACCTTCCTAAGAGCGCAAGACCCTGGGAACACGTCATGGGAGCATTGAGCAGGCGCTGCGGGAACTCTTTATCGCGACTTCAATGCTCTCATTATAGGTTGCTTGCGTGTTTGGTGTAAAGGTTCCAAGGCTCCTTTTCTAGGGTGTTCAGGGATAGTGATTATGTGAATAATTTAACAATCTTCAAAAACGGTAACAATGTACCACAACGGAACCCCAAATGGAAGGGTTCAAGGTCAGGAATTCCGCGCCTGGGGGCTGTCCGGCGCTTAAAGAAAAAGCCCCCCGGCAGTGGCCTATTTTCCCACTCCGTCGCCGGAGCAGTATCGTCAGCGCTGGAGCGTTTCACTTCCGTGTTCGGGATGGGAACGGGTGGGTCCGCACCGCTCAAACCGCCAAGGGACTGACATCAATAATTATGCACGTATACGAGGAGCTTTTCAAGGGGCTGTTGGGATGCACCTTGCGTCGTCGTCGTAAGCCATGACTCAGGAAGCGGCGCCGGTCCTAGTACATGATGAGGTGGGTTGGGACCAGTCGCTGCTCCACTGGATCCACAGCCAAGGCCAGACCTTCCAGGGTATAGGCCCCCAGCAGGGCTGGGGCATCGTCTGCTCCAAAGACGACTAGAGTCGTCACACTCTCGCCGTCGACGGTTGCCCGGGCCTCCCCGTAATCCATCTCGATCCGTCGCCCGTCGGCCAGCAGAAACCTGCGCTTGCCCATAGGTTCAACTCCCAGCTCACGCAGCAGGCGAGTTGGCAACGCGGTGTAGGCGGCGCCGGTATCCACCGTCGCTTCTATCTCCCTGAACTGCTGGCCGCCCACGCTGGAAATTCGCAGCGGCCAATTGAATGTTCCCACCGATGGTAGACCTCGCTTTTGCGCTCTATACATCCATCGTAACGGATGTTCCGTTCCGCCGTCAGCGCCTTGGCTGGCGCGCACCCACGTTGGCGGCGATCCCACGCTGGACCTCGACCAAGTAAGCGCCTGTCCCGTCGCAGGGATAGATGATGTAGACGTTCTTAGCAACTAGCCTGTCGTCGGTGTTGAGGTCTTCCTTAATCGTCCGGCCATCGGAGGTGACATGTTTCGGACCGCTCCCGGAGAGTCGAACGATGTAAGGAATTGGCAAAAGCCGTTGCCTGAAATGGAACCCAAGTTCACTTATGGAGTTTTGAAATTGGAATGCTAAGCAAAGTCGCTAAGCACGCCGCTTACGATTGCGGCGACTGATTCGAAATCCCTCGCCGTCACGACCGTCGCGGGTGTGTTCGTGCATCCCTGGGTGAACCACACGCCTCGCATGCCCGCATCAACCGCACCCATCACGTTCTCGAGTCGATCATCCACGAAAAGATGCAGGTTGGAGGTTGCGTAAACCATGAACGCTTGGAAAATATCAATGTCCGGCTTCCTGCAGCCGACTGCGGCGCTAATTGTCCACCGGCTTATCTTGGTTGCAATCTGAAAGTGGTCAGCCCTGAGCGACGCCCATTCCGAAAGGTCGTTGCTTATGCACTGTACGCCAACCTCAATATCGGCACACCATTCGAGGAATTCGTTGATTCCAGTCGTCAGGGTGTACTGCGCGATGAACTCACGGTCAAGCGCCTCCCCACTTCCGGCGACGCCCAGTCGGTCCCACAACTCTGCTGAAGTCATAGTTCCCATCGATGCGGCCTTGTACAGTTGGGATATATTGGCCTCGCTCTTTCGGCACCCCTTGCTGCGCGCGAACGGCACGAGCAGGTCCTGCACATCGTCACCAGGCTGGTACATGACACCCATCGCATCCAGGACGACTGCGACACGACTGATCCCCGCCATCGTTTCTACCTCCGGTAGCTGTCGTGGTCCATGGGAATACCTATACAGTGCGTCGGGGGAGCGCCGAAGAGAATCTCGTAAGATCCTAGGAAGGCTACGTGTGGAGCGCCGTCATTCTCGGTTTCGCATGCTCCGCGCTTCCTTACATACAGCGAAGAGTGTGTTCTTCCAGGGGCAGCGTTGCGATGTTTTGATGTATATAGCTGGGGAGCAGTGAGTAACGGGCTACTCGGCTTGGAGGAGTTGAGGGGACGGGGCGTGGTCGTGGGACTCGCAGGCCACCCAGCGGGCGTCTCCGTCCTCGAAGTGTTCCTTCTTCCAGATGGGAACGCGCTCCTTGAGCAGGTCCACGGCCTCATGGCAGGCGTGGAACGCCTCCTTGCGGTGGGGTGAGGCCGTCGCCACCACAAGGCTGATCTGGCCGATGTCCACCTTGCCTATGCGGTGGGAGATGGCCACGTCCTCGATGTCGTACCTGGCCAGGACCTCGCTTCGGACCTTCTCCAGCTCCTTGACCGCCATCTCCTCGTAGGCCTCGTACTCCAGTCCAAGGACCTTTCTGCCTTCGGCGTGGTCTCTGGTGACCCCCAGGAAGGTGACCACCGCTCCGTTGGAGTCTTTTCGGACCAGAGCGGTGATTTTTTCAGGCTCCAGAGGCTCGCGAGTCACGGTTATCATGGGCTGCCCTCCGCTGACGGGGGGAATAAGGGCCACTTCATCGCCCGGGCGCAGTACTGTGTTCCCCTCGGCGTACTCCGCGTTCACCGCCGCCACGATGTTGACTCCAGGCGGAGCAAGCTGAGGAAAGATGCCCCTCACACGGGCCACCAGGTCTTCGACGGTGGAGTTTTCGGGGAGATCCAGGGGCATTGCGCTCCGGCCTGCCCGCTCCCTGTAAAGGGCAAAGAAGTAGACGTCTACTTTGACGGCTTGCCGAGTTCCCTGGGCCATGTCATGAGTATGATAGCACAGGAACGGGGCAGTGTCTTATGGTATACTCCTGGATGCCAGCCACAGGAGGCGGGAGCGGCCCCGCCCCGGCCATTAAAGTTCACAGGCCCCTAAAGTCCGCAGGGAGGAACGGAGAAGATGCCCGCCTCGGTGACCTTCATTGACGGAGGCACAATCACCACGCCCCAGGGGTTTCTGGCCGGCGCCACCTACGCGGGGATAAAGACCTACGCGGAAGACAAGCTGGACCTGGGCCTGCTTCTGTCCGATAGGCCGGTGGCCGCCGCGGGAGTCTACACCACCAGCGCCATCGTGTCCCCCTCCGTGACCCTGACCAGAGAACGGGTGTCGAGGCAGGGAGTCCGCGGGTTGGTTGTGAACAGCGGCATCGCAAATGCATGTGTCGGAAGCCAGGGCTACACCGACGCACTGGAGGCCACCGCTCTGGCGGCTGCCTGTCTGGGTGTGGAGCCCGAGGAGGTGGTCATCGGAAGCACCGGCCTCATCGGGGTGGAGCTTCCAATGGCCTTGATCAGAGCGAACCTGGGGAACATCAGCCTTACCCGCGACGGGGGCCGCGCTCTGGCGAGCGCCATCACCACCACCGACTCCCATCCCAAGGCGGCGGCGGTGTCCTTCCGCCAGGGCAGCAAGGAGGTCCACGTCGGAGGCATCGCCAAGGGCGCCGGCATGATTCACCCCGACATGGCCACCATGCTGGCATACCTGACCACCGACGCCGACGTGGAGACATCCTTCCTCGAGAAGTCCCTGAAGCTGGCCGCCGACGCTTCCTTCAACAACCTGTCCATCGACGGAGACTCCAGCACCAACGACACAACCCTCATCTTCGCCAACGGAGCGGCGGAGGCCCCGACCATACGAGAAGGGTCTCCCGACGCCGACAGCTTTCAGAAGGCCCTGGAAGCTCTATGCATCCATCTGACAAAAGAGCTGGCGTTGGATGGGGAGGGCGCCACCCGTCTCATCGAGGTTACCGTGGACGGCGCTTCTTCCGACGAGGAGGCGCGCCGGGCTGCCAGGACTGTGGTGTCTTCCACGTTGGTCAAGTCGGCTGTCCACGGGGCGGACCCCAACTGGGGCAGGATCATAGCCGCCCTGGGCAGGAGCGGCGCCCAGGTGGTGGAGGAGAAGATAGCGCTGTACGTGAACGACGTGTGCATCATGGAGGATGGAAGGCCGATTCCCTTCCATAAAGACTCGGTCATAGTGTTGATGCAGGGCGGTCAGGTGTCCTTTAGGATCAGGCTGGGGCTGGGCGACGGCGCGGCCACGGCCTGGGGCTGCGACCTCAGCGAGGACTACGTAACCTTCAACAGCGCCTATACGACATAAGCAGTCATGGCGATAAGCTGCCCGAACCGCCCGCTTGTCGGTCCGCATTTCCCGACGGAGGCCCCAGTTTTCTTTGGACGCTAGCCCTTCGATGCCGCTGAGTCCGATAGTGGTGAAGATCGGAGGCTCGACTCTGGGCGCCCGCGACACCACGTTGGAAGACCTGGCCGCACTGCGGCAGGATGGGATACCATTAGTGGTGGTCCACGGGGGCGGCAGCATAATATCCCAGTGGATGGAGAAACAAGGGACCGTGCCCAGGTTCGTAGGAGGGCTGAGAGTCACCGACGCCGCCAGCCTGGAGATTGCAACGGCAGTCCTGACGGGCCTCGTCAACAAACAGCTGGTGGCTTCGCTTATCGGGAGAGGGGTCAAGGCGGTTGGCATCAGCGGCGTCGATGGAGGCCTTCTTCAAGCCCGCGCCGCCAATGAAGAGCTGGGATACGTAGGCGAGATCACCGAGGTGAATCCTGACGCGGTGTGGACCGCTCTGAAAGCCGGTTATATGCCCATGATAGCGCCAATAGGGATGCACAGGCTCGACGACTCCGCTATGGCAGGCTCCCTGCTCAACATCAACGGCGACGCTGCGGCAGGCGAGTTGGCCCGGGCGATGGGCGGAGAGAGGCTGATTTTCCTGACCGACGTGGACGGCATACTGGACGGCTCAGGTAGACTTATCAACAGGCTCAACACCAGGAACGGCCGAATGCTTCTTTCCTCAGGAGTGGTGAAGGGCGGAATGATACCGAAGCTGCAGGCTTGCCTGAACGCATTGGACGGGGTCCCGGTCGCCAACATTGTAGACGGCCGCCGCCCCGGGGCCCTCATCGACTGCATCGAGGGCCGAGTGACCGGCACTCAGATCGTTAAGAGCGGCTCTTCCGGGCGAGCCGAGGCGGACTAGTTCGAGACGGGACAGTTAGGAGCATGATTTGACGACCAACGGAGGGGCGCCCACACCCGACTACAGCAGGTACGCGGGACTGCCCAGTACGACCAACTTCAAGACCATCGGCAAGATTGTCGGGATTATTGGGACTATAGCGCTCATCATCATTGCGCTGTCGGTGGCCAAGACAATCTACACCGACTGGCTGTGGTTCGACAAAGTCGGCATCCTGGGCGTGTATAAGACCATCCTCGGAACACGCGTATGGCTCTTCTTCGGCGGAGCGTTAATAACCGCCGCGGTAATCTTCATCAACCTCTATCTGGCCAACCGCTTCTCCAGGGGAGAGTCCACCCTTCCCGTGCCGCCGGAGGCCCTCCGGTTTGGCCGCATCGGGATCATGATAGGAGCGGTCCTCACCCTTTTCATCACCGCCATCGTCTTTGGGTCCGTAGCCCAGGGCAGGTGGGAGACGGTCCTGGTATTCATGAACAGAGTCCCCTTCGGCGTGGACGACCCCCAGTTCAACAAAGACATGTCCTTCCACGTGGCATTGATGCCGCTGTTTCATTTCATACAGGGTTGGGTGATGGGGCTGGTGATAGCCGCCATCGTCTCCTCCGTGGCCCTCTATCTGGTCAACTTCGGCATCAGGGGCGTCAGTTTTAGCTTAACGCCCAAGCTGAGGACTCACTTGGCTGTGCTGGGCGCCGTTCTGATGGTGACCATTTCCGCCGCCCACTATCTGGACATCTACGAGTTGGTGTTTTCCGGGCGCGGCGCCGCCCCTGGCGCAGGCTACACCGACGTAAACGCTCGGGTCCCCGTGCTCTGGCTGCTGACGGCAATCTCACTGGTCTCGGCGGCGGGTTTTGTGGCCTCCATATTCTACCGCGGCGGGCGAATGATGGTGGCCGCCTTTACCTTATGGGCTGTCATAGCCATCGTGGCCGGGGTCATCTATCCATCGGCCTTCCAACGGCTCCGGGTTTCGCCCAACGAATTCGTGCGTGAAGAGCAGTACATTGACAGGGCCATCGTGGCCACCAGGGAGGCGTATAACCTCAATTTGATTGAAGAGACGCGCTTCGACTATGAGCCTACTGTCGATAGCCGGACCGTAGCCGAAAACCAAGAGACGATGCAGAACATCAGGCTCTGGGACCACAGGCCTCTCCTGGACACTTACAACCAGATACAGACCTTCCGCCAGTACTACAACTTTGTCGGCGTCGACGTGGACCGCTACCAACTGCCCGGGGGCGAGGTGCGGCAGGTGATGTTGGCGGGCAGGGAGCTGTTCCCCGAACGCTTGGAGGAGGACGCCCAGAACTGGGTCAACCGCACTCTTGCATACACCCATGGGTACGGGGTTGCAGTAAGCCCGGTCAACACCTTCACCGCCGAAGGCAGGCCCGAATTCTTCGTTGAAGGGCTGCCCCCTATGGGGGACCTGACGGTGAATCGACCTGAAATCTACTTCGGAGAGAACACCGGAAGCTACGTGGTTGTAGGCTCGGAGACCCAGGAGTTCGATTACCCCGGAAGCGCGGGAGAACCCTTCTTGAAAAACTATGAGGGCGACGGCGGCGTGACGCTTGGGTCCCTTTTCCGACGAGCTTCCTTCGCATGGAGGTTCCTGGACTTCAACCTGCTCATCAGCGGCGAGATCAACTCCGACAGCAGGGTCATGTTCCACAGGGATATAGTCGAGCGGGCCTCGGTGATGGCCCCTTTCCTGAAGCTGGACAGCGACCCGTACGTGGTCGTTGGCAGCGGCGGCAAGCTGTGGTGGATCATCGACGCCTACACCACGACAGACCGGTACGCCTACTCCCAACGGTTCGAGGACTACAACTACATACGGAACAGCGTAAAAGTCGTGGTGGACGCCTATGACGGCGCCGTCCACTTCCTCGTTAGAGAGCCCGACGATCCCCTCATCCAAATGTACCAAAAGGCGTTCCCGACGCTCTTAAAAGACTTTGATGCCATCGACCAACTGGACCCTTCGCTTAGGGACCACATCAGGTACGGGTTCGACCTGTTCCAAGCACAGTCGGACGTGAACCTGAGATACCACATGAAAAAACCGCAGGAATTCTTCCTGAGGGAGGACCTGTGGGCCAGGGCCCAGGAGGTCTTTGACACTCCCATCAACACCCAGGACATCGAACCTTACTACATCATAATGAAGCTGCCAGGGGAGGAAAAAGCCGAGTACGTGCTTTTGCTGCCCTTCACTCCGGCGGGAGGCGAGCGGAAGAACATGGTCGGTTGGATGGCCGCTCGCAGCGACGGCGAGAACTATGGCAATCTGATTACCTTCCTGTTCCCCGGAGGCCAGGTGGACGGCCCGGAGCAAATCGAGGGCCGCATAACCAGCGACGAGGACATAGGGAGAGAACTCAGCCTGCTTTGCCCCGAGGGGAAGCGCTGTATACGGGGCAACCTGCTGGCCATTCCAATGGAGGTCGCAAGCGAAGACGGGACCGAGAGCCAGTCCATCCTCTACGTGGAACCCCTCTATATCCGCGCCGAGGCCCTGGCTCTTCCCGAGCTCAAGAAGGTGATAGTCGCCGACAACCGTCAGGTCATCATGTCAGACACCTTCGAGGAGAGCCTGTGTATACTGGTCAACGGGGCGCAGGCTTGCGCAGACACCTTGACGCCGCAGCTTCCTCCTCCTACAAGTCCTGTGGACGGTGTCGACGCCGGGAGGCCGGCCCTGTCACAGGAAACGGTCGACGCCGTGTTCGGCGAAATCGAAAACCTGGAGGGGTCCGTGGAGGGCCTCCTGGAAAGCCTCGAACGCTTGAGGCAGACCATTGAGCGGATGCAGGCCGATAGTTCCGAGCAGTGACCGTGCCCTACAGAAAAATAGAAGGAGGCGCCCCATGAGCGACGGCGAACCTCGCTCGTCCAACGACTGGATGGAGCTTGAAAAGAAATACTACATGTTCACCGTGCGGCGTCAGCCGGTGGTGATCGAGAAGGGCGACGGCTGTTGGGTCTGGGACGTGGAGGGAAACGAATACCTGGACTTCTGCGCCGGATGGGCCGTGGACAACCTGGGGCATAGCCACCCTGCCATCACCTCCGCCATCATGGAACAGGCTCCGACTCTGCTCCAAACGTCCAACCAGTTCTATACACTGCCGCAGCTGCGGCTTGCCCAGCTGTTGGTGGAAAACAGCGCCCTGGACAAGGTGTTCTTCGGAAACAGTGGGGCCGAGGCGGTTGAGGGAGCCATAAAGCTGGCCCGTAAGTATGGAAAGAAGAACCGTGACGGCGCCTACGAGGTGATCACGGCCAACCACTCCTTCCACGGCCGCACGCTGACGGCCCTTTCGGCCACGGGCAATCCGCAGTACCAGGAGCCTTTCCAGCCCGTCACTCCCGGGTTTGTCCACGTGGACTACGACAACGTTGAGGCCATAATGGAAGCCACCAACGAGCGCACGGCCGCGGTGCTCCTTGAGCCGGTGCAGGGCGAGGGAGGCGTCAACGTTCCCGCCGACGACTACCTCAAACGCGTCCGGGACTGGTGCGACAGCCAGGGACTTCTTTTGCTCCTCGACGAGGTCCAGACCGGGTTCGGGCGCCTTGGGAGCCTGTTCGGATACCAGCAGTTCGGCGTCGAGCCCGACGCAATGGCCCTCGGAAAGGGTCTGGGCGGCGGAGTGCCCATAGGCGCCTTCATGTCCAAAGACGCGTGCATGGCCCTTGAGCCCGGCGACCACGGCTCCACCTACGGCGGGAACGCCCTCACGTGCGCCGCCGCCTACGCCTCAACCAAAGTCATAATTGACCACGATCTGTCGGCCAACGCCCGGGCCATGGGACAGCGGTTGATGGAAGGGCTGGAGGCCGTAGGCTCCAGGACGGGGATGATCAAAGACGTGCGGGGCAAGGGGCTGCTTATTGCAGCCGAGTTCGGCGATGAAATCTCGGCCCAGGTCGTGGGCCAGTGCAACAAGGAAGGTCTGCTCCTGAACCCGGTGCGCCCCAACGCCATCAGGTTCATGCCGCCCCTCACCGTGACAGCCGACGAGATAGACGGAGCGCTGTCCAGGTTCGAGACGGCCCTGGGCAAACTTTAACCGAGGCGGCGCTGATGGCCGAAAAATCCGAAACCCCCGACAAGCCCGACAAGATAGTCCTGGCCTACAGCGGAGGTCTCGACACCTCGGTGGCCGTCCGGTGGCTCAAGGAGCAGTACGGGGCGGACATTGTCACCTTCACCGTGGACCTGGGAATGGTGGACCTGGAACCCGCCAGGAAGAAGGCCCTGCAGATTGGGGCGGTCGAGGCGCTGGTCGCCGACGCCAAGGATGAGTTCTACCGGGACTATATCTGCCCTGCCCTCCGCGCGGGAGCAATCTACGAGGAGCAGTATCCTCTCGCCACGGCCCTGGGAAGGCCCCTTATAGCGCGGCATCTGGTGGACGCGGCCCGTCAGGTGGGCGCCTCGGCTGTGGCCCACGGGTGCACTGGCAAGGGCAACGACCAGGTCCGGCTTGACGTAGGCGTAGCCGCCCTGGCGCCGGACCTGAAAGTTATCGCCCCCATCCGCGATTGGGGAATGAGCCGGGAGGAGGAGATCGAGTACGCCGCCCAAAGGGGCATTCCCGTGCCTGGCGGAAAGAGTCCATACTCCACCGACGAAAACCTTTGGGGCCGGAGCATTGAAGCTGGAGACCTGGAAGACCCGTGGACGGCGCCCCCGGAAGCGGCTTACGAGTGGACGAGGCCCGTCGCCGAGGCCCCCGAGGAGCCTGTCTACGTGGAGGTAGGCTTCAGGGGCGGCCTGCCCTCGTCGGTGGACGGTGAGGAGATGAAGGGCGTTGACCTGGTCTGGCTCCTTAACCGGACGGCGGGAGAACATGGGGTCGGCCGCATCGACCACGTGGAGAACAGGCTGGTCGGCATCAAGTCCAGGGAGGTGTACGAGGCTCCCGCGGCCGTCGCGCTCCACACGGCCCACAAGGCGTTGGAAGCCATCACCCTGGGCAAGGAACAGCTTCGCCTGAAGGCCCGCATCGCCCAGGAGTACGCAGACGTCGTGTACAACGGCCTCTGGTTCACCCAGCACCGCGAGGACATGGACGCATACGTCGAGTCTACCCAGCGAATGGTGGAGGGGACCGTGCGGGTGCGCCTGCACAAGGGGACGTGTACGGTTGTGGGCCGCAAATCGCCCAACTCGCTTTACAACTACGGGTTGGCCACCTACGACCGGGGCGACGTCTTCGACCACAAGTCGGCCGAGGGGTTCATAGCCGTCTACGGCTTGCCTGTGCGCAACCAAGCCCAAGTGCGCAGGGAGACTACGGGGTCCGAGGGAGTATAATCGGACCTGAACAATCTGCAGGCAGGCTCCGGCGTCGGCGGGAGATTCATGGACGATAGAGTCCGCAACTACACCGCATCCATACACTACGACCGCCGCCTCTACCGCCAGGATATAGCCGGCTCCATCGTTCACGTTCATATGTTGGCCAAGCAGGGGATTGTCCAGGACGACGAATGCCGGAAAATAGTCTCCGGGCTGGAGACTGTCCGGGCCGAAATCGAAAGCGGCGCCTTCCCGTGGGATGAAGAACTCGAGGACATCCACATGAACGTGGAGTCCCGCCTGGGGCAGCTCATCGGGCCGGAGACGGCGGGCAGGATGCACACCGGACGTTCCCGCAACGACCAGATAGCCCTGGACCTGCGTATGTTCGTAAAGGACGCCATAGGTGACACGTTGACCGGCCTGGCGCGTCTACAGGGGGCCCTGTTGGAGTTGGCGGAGTCCCACAAGGACACCCTGATGCCTGGTTACACCCACCTCCAGAGGGCGCAGCCCGTGGCGTTGGCCCACCACCTCCTTGCCTACTTCCAGATGCTGGAGCGGGACCGGTCGCGCTTTGCCGACTGCCGCAGAAGGACCGACGTTCTACCCTTGGGCAGCGGGGCGCTGGCCGGAGTCCCCTACCCCACGGACAGGGAGTTCCTGGCACGAGAGTTGGGCTTCTCGGCCATCAGTGAGAACTCCATGGACGCAGTTTCGGACCGGGACTTCGTCGTGGAATTCCAGTCGGCGGCGTCCATCTGTATGATGCACCTTTCCAGGCTGGCCGAGGAACTGGTCCTATGGACTTCGCAGGAGTTCGGATTTGTGCGTCTGTCCCCTCAGTACGTTACGGGCAGCAGCATAATGCCCCAGAAGCGGAACCCCGACTTTGCGGAGCTGGCCCGGGGCAAGACGGGGCGGGTGTATGGACACCTGGTGGGTGTTCTGACCGCCATGAAGGGCTTGCCCATGACCTACAACAGGGACCTCCAGGAGGACAAGGAGGGGCTGTTTGACACCGTGGACACTTTGCTGGCCACCCTGGACGTGTTCACCGGCATGGTGTCTACTTTAGAAGTCGACGCCGAGAACATGGCCCGGGCTTCTTCGGGCGGCTACATGCTTGCCACCGACCTGGCTGACTACCTCGTGACCGAGCGGGGAACGCCCTTCAGAGAAGCCCACGGGGTGGCGTCGCGCCTCTGCGACTACGCCGCGTCCCGGAAGAAAGGGCTTGATGAGCTGACGATGGACGAGCTTCACATGTTCTCGCTGGACTTCGGAGAGGACGTGAAGAGCATCACGGCTGAGAGCTCGGCGGCGGCCCGAAACGTCTACGGCGGGACGGCTCCCGCCCAGGTCCGAGAGGCGTTGAAACGCGCCCGGCGCGCTCTGGGCCGGGACCCCTATCGCAACGAAAATCCAGGAGGAGAGAGTTGACCGCGTCCGCCAGTACAGTAAAGTTGGCCCCGTCCATCCTCACGGCAGATTTCGCCCGTCTGGGAGAGCAGGTGGCTGAGGTGACGGCCGCCGGCGCCGACTATATCCACGTAGACGTTATGGACGGCCACTTCGTCCCCAACATCACGATGGGCCCCATCGTGGTGGAGGGCATCAGGGCCGCAACCCACCTGCCGCTGAACGTCCATCTCCAAATAGAGAAACCGGAGGAGTTCATCTCCGATTTCGTCAAGGCGGGGTCAGACCAGATTATCGTCCACAGCGAGTCCACCTATCACCTGCACCGGTTGGTACACCAGATAAAAGACCAGGGCGCTCAGGTGGGCGTGGCGATCAACCCGGCTACTCCCTTGGCTGCTCTGGAGGAGACGCTGGTCTACGTGGACATAGCCCTGATAGGCTCGGTGAACCCCGGCTTCGGAGGGCAAAAACTGATTCCAGAGACCCTGGCGAAGACGGCCCGGCTCAGGCGGATGCTGGCCGAGCGGGGCTACACTCCGGAGATACAAATGGACGGGGGAATCAACGCAGATACGGCGGCGGACTGCGTGCGCGCGGGGGCGACCATACTGGTGGCGGGATCGGCTATCTTCAACGACAGGGAATCGGTCCAGGACGCGATGGACAGGCTGCGCGCCAGCATACGGGGCGTGGAGCCGGACCCCTAAGCCCTGGCTGGCTTATGAAGGGTGCGCAGGCAGCGGGTGCAAATCTTGACCCGCTTGTTGGCGCCGTCAATGGTCAGAGTCTGCTTGTGAACGTTGGCTAGAAACCGGGTTTTCGTCCGGCGCTTGGAGTGGCTGACGTTGTTGCCGGACATTCCGGCTTTCCCGCAAAGTTCGCACTTCATGTATGTTTCCTTAGTGTGGGGCTGACCTACTCCCTCTCCCTTGACGGGAGAAGGAAACCCCATTTCCCTCGCCGGGTGAGGGCGGCAAATTGAAAACCAACGCCGTATAGGATACCATAGCCCGAAAGCCGACGGCAAGGAAAACGGGATTGTGGTGAACCCTGCTGCAGACCGCCCCACCCTCTCAGGACTCGACCTCAAACAAGCCTTTCAAGGGGCCGCCCGCTGCCTGGAGCGGCAGCGCGACGCCATAAACGCATTGAACGTCTTCCCCGTGCCTGACGGCGACACGGGCACCAACATGCTCCTGACCATGCGGTCCGTGAACCAGGAGTCGGACCGGACGGAAGACGCCGCGGCCGACTCGGTGGCCAAGGCCATGGCCGACGGAGCGCTCCTGGGCGCCAGAGGCAACTCTGGAGTCATACTGTCCCAGTTCTTCAGCGGACTGGCGCTGGGCCTGCGGGACAAGGAACGGTTCGACGGCGTCGACCTGGCCCGTGCCTTCAAAGCCGCCTCGGAGGCCGCCTACAAGTCCGTCAGCAAGCCGGTGGACGGCACCATGCTCAGCGTCATCCGCGACATGTCCACGGCGGCGGAGTCCCAGTGCGCCTCCAGCGCCCCGGTGGACCTCTGGGGCGTGGCCCTGAATGCCGCCATAGAGTCCCTGTACCGGACGCCCGAGCAGCTTCCCGTGCTGCGCCGCGCGGGAGTGGTGGACGCCGGAGGCCACGGCGTGGTCACGCTCATGGAAGGCGCCTGGCACGCACTTTCGGGGCGGGACGTTGAGGACGTGGAGCTGACGCTGGCGGCGCCCGTTTCCGGCGCTGTAGCCTCGGTGGAGGAGAAGTTCCTGGAGGCCACGGAAGAGGAGACCTATGGCTTCTGCACCCAGTTCCTGCTTCAGGGGGATTCCCTGGACGTAGACGCCATAAGGGACCGGTTGGCTGCGATGGCCATGTCCACGGTTGTCGTGGGGGATGAAGCGACGGTGAAAGTCCACGTCCACACCGAGGAGCCGGACAAGATAGTCGCCTATGCCGAGACTCTCGGCTCGGTGTCCCAGCTGTCCATGGACAACATGGACGCTCAACACATGGATTTCTTGGCCATGCACAGGGCCGGAGCCTCTGATATTGTCGATGGCACGGCAGTTGTGGCTGTGGCCCTGGGAGAGGGGCTTTCGGACGTGCTGAGGGACCTGGGCTGCGCCAAAGTCGTAGCCGGCGGCCAGACCATGAACCCCAGCGCAAGGGAGCTGCTGGAAGCTGCCTGCGAAGCTGGACCCAAAGATGTCATTTTGCTGCCCAACAATAATAACATCATCCCCGTCGCCAGGCAGGCGGCGGCCCTGGCTGAAGAGTCTCCGGAGACCTACCACGGAGTCCGGCTCCGGGTGGTCGAGAGCAGGTCCGTGCCCCAGGGCGTGGCGGCGATGCTCTGCTACAACCCGGAGGCCGAACCCGACGCCAACGTAGAGGCTATGGACGAGGGCGTAAAATCGGTGAGGACCATTGAGGTGACCACGGCGGTGCGAGATGCGGCTCTCGACGGGATTGACGTGGCGGAGGGCCAGTGCATAGGGCTGCTGGACGGAGACCTGGTGGTTGCCGGTGATGACCTCCTCTCGGCGCTGATCGACCTGGTCGGCAAATGTCATGCCGGCGTCGCAGGTTCGCTGCTGACCCTCTACTGGGGCGGAGGTGTGGAAGAGGCGGAGGCGTCCGACGCCGCCCAAAGAATAAGCGACGCCTATCCCGGCCTGGAGTTGGAGTTGGTGTGGGGCGGGCAACCTCATTATCCCTACATCGGATCGCTTGAGTGACGATTGGGAGCATAGCATGGCGGTGAAAATCGTAACGGACAGCACTTGCGACCTTCCGGCCGACCTGGCGGAGAAACGGGGCGTCACCGTGGTGCCCGCCATCTTGATATTCGACGACCAGGAATACAAAGACGGGATCGACATGGGGCCGGATGAGTTCTACTCCCGGCTCTTGAGCAGTCCCAAACTGCCCACTACGGCCAACCCTCCGCCCGGAGACTTCCGGCAGGCCTGGCAGCCGTTGCTGGACACGGGCCACGACATTCTGTCCATCCACCTGTCGGAAAAGTTCTCAGGCACGCTTAGCTCTGCCCGCCAGGCCAGGATGGAGATGGATACCGACAGGATAGCCATAGTCGACTCTGCGATGGCGTCTGCCGGGCTCGGGCTTCTGGCGCTTGCGGCGGCCCGTAAGGCCGGTGAAGGGGCCTCGTTGGACGAGGTGCGCGAATACGTGGAAGAGGCAAAGGCTCGTACCCACTGCTATTTCCTGCTGGACACCCTGGAATATTTGCACAAGGGCGGCCGGATAGGAGCGGCGAGCGCTTTCCTGGGGTCGCTCCTCAAGGTCAAGCCCATCCTGATGATCAAGAATGGCGAGGCCCATCCCGCTTCACGCGCCCGTACGCGCGCCCAGGGGTTGCAAAAGCTGGTGGAAACCCTCAGAGGCTTAGCGCCGGCGGAAGGCGTTTGCGTCGTTCACTCCACGGCCCCTGAGGACGCAGAGACGGTGCGGGGCCAGTTGCAAGACCTCGCGCCCGGCGGCGACGTGGTCATGGCCAGGTTTGGGCCTGTGGTGGGTGTGTACTTGGGACCGGGGGTGGTGGGTGTCGGGTTGATCTCCGCTTCCGACGCCCCCTGACATGGCGGGTCTGGACACTGAAGCCTTCCGGAAAATCCTCATGCTGGAGGAGAGCCTGGGCTATGGCGACGACGCAGTGGTCGGCGGGCTGGACCGTTTCCTCCAACGCTGGGCCGACGACCTGTCCGCTGTTTGGGGAGAGAAGCCGGTTGATGAGTCCTACGCCAGCCTGCCAAAAACAGAGCGCAAGGTTTGGGTGGAGGGCTGGCTGGGCAGGTTAAACGGAGGGACGGCGGAGCCCAAGGCTCCGAAGAAGCCCCAACCCGCCATGAAAAAGGCGAAGACGGAGCCGGCCGCTCCGCCTCCACCCAAGGCGGCCGTCGGCCTGGGGCTGGACTCCCCCGCAAGCCGCTTGCGGGGCGTGGACGTGAAGCTTTCGGCCAAGCTGAAGCGCATCGGCGTCTCCACCATCAAGGACCTTCTGTTCCTTATGCCCCGGAGGCATAACGACTTCGCCAAGACGGCCAAAATCAGCGAGGTAGTCCCCGGTGAAGAGCAGACCGTAATCGCCACGGTCTGGGAGGCCAGGGAGACCAAGATGAGCCGGACGCTGAAAGCCACGGAAGCCGTGCTTTCCGACGAAACGGGCAACGTCCGCGCCGTATGGTTCGGTCAGCCCTTCCTGGCCCGCACGTTGAAGCCCAACTCCAGAGTCGCCGTCAGCGGCAAGGTGGAGGTGTTCAAGGGCCAACCCCAGTTCAACTCGCCGGAGTTCGAGATACTCGACCGGGGCGACAGCTCCATCCACACGGGAAGGCTCGTGCCCGTCTATCCCTCGACGGAAGGGCTGACTCCACGGCGCATCCGGAGCATAGTGTGGCAGGCGTTGGAGGAGTGGTCCCACCTGATTGAGGACTCCTTGCCCGACGACGTCAGGAAACGGGTCAGGCTGCTGCCGCTCCATAAGGCCCTGCGTGAAGCCCATTACCCCCCGGACATGGCCGGCTTCGAATCGGCCAGAAAGCGGCTCGCCTTCGACGAGCTCTTCATGATGCAGCTGGTGATGCTCACGCGCCGGAAGTCCTGGCAGGAGCAAGCCGCCGGCGTATCCGTCGCTCCGCTGCCGGGGATGCTTGACTCCTTCTTCGGCTCTCTGCCGTTCCCGCTGACCGCAGCCCAGGAACGGTGTGTGGCCGAAGTGATGGAGGACATGCGGAACGGCGCTCCGCCCATGAACAGGCTCCTCCAGGGAGACGTAGGCAGCGGCAAGACGGTGGTGGCGCTGGCGGCCCTGCTGGCCGCGGCGGTCAGCGGCTTCCAGGGCTCCATCATGGCCCCCACTGAGGTGTTGGCGGAGCAGCATTTTGCCACCGTGGCCAAGCTGCTGGGCGGCCTCGCCCTGTCGGAGGAGGGCGACAACCTTATTAGCGTCGAGTTGGACGGATTCCCCAGGCCGATAACGGTCGGGCTGATGACTGGAAGCGTCAAGGCTTCGACCAAACGGACGCTCAGGAAGAAGGCGGCGGAGGGCAGTCTGGACATCCTTGTGGGCACCCACGCCATTATCCAGCAGGGAGTGGACCTTCCCAAGCTGGCCCTGGCTGTGGTGGACGAACAGCACAGGTTCGGGGTCATGCAGCGGGCGGCGCTGAGGCAAAAGGGTGAGATAAGCCCCCACCTGATTGCGCTGTCGGCCACTCCCATACCCCGCACTCTTGCTTTGACCCTGTATGGCGACCTGGACGTTTCCACTCTGGACCAGCTTCCCCCCGGCCGTCAAGAGGTGATGACCCGCCGCGTCCCGGAGGAACGGAGAGACGGCGCTTACGGCTTCGTACGTAAAGAGGTCAAGAGCGGGCGGCAGGCCTTTGTGGTCTGCCCCTTGATAGAGGAATCGGAAGCCGTGGAGGCCCGGGCGGCGACGGCGGAGTATGAGCGGTTGGCCTCCGAGGTCTTCCCGGACTTGAGGGTGGACCTGCTCCACGGCAGGATGAGCTCGCGGCAAAAGGAGCAGGTCATGTCCCGATTCCGGGATGGGGGAACGGACATTCTGGTGTCCACAGCCGTGGTGGAGGTGGGGATAGACGTTCCCAACGCCACCGTGATGCTGGTGGAGGCGGCCCACAGGTTCGGGGTGGCCCAGCTGCACCAGTTCCGGGGACGTGTTGGCAGAGGCCAGCACAAGAGCTACTGCCTTCTGCTGGCGGACTTCTCCACTGCGGACGCAAATCAGCGTCTCTCCGCCGTCGAGCGGATACACGACGGGTTCAGGCTGGCCGAGGTTGACCTGGAGATAAGAGGCCCCGGCGACGCCTTTGGGACCCGTCAGAGCGGGTTGCCCGACCTCCGGGTGGCGCGTCCTTCAGACAGGGACCTCCTCCAGTCGGCCCGCGGCGAGGCTGCCAGGCTGCTGGACGAAGACCCAGACCTCGAAGCCCCCGACCACGCCTCCCTCGCCACCGCCGCCGCCAAGTTCATGGCCGCCGTCGGTACAGACGCGAGCTAAGTGACATCGCCCCCTGCAAATGGGTTCCAACGTACAAGATCAGGAAGGAGTTTCCCGTGGGAACTGTTCAGTCTCCATAAGAGATGGATAGTCGCCCGAGTCCGCCAGAGGGGGAAAGCCAAAGTCCCTTCCCTTTGTGGGGAAGGTTAGGACGGGGGCATCCCGCCTATTCTGAACAGTTACTTCCCGTACGACCGTTTGACGCCCCTATAGCCGTGAAGTAGAATTATGCCTCTTATCGCTGGAGATGCACGCGGCGCCCTAGTTAGTAAGGAGGCCGGGAATGTTCAAGAATGTTCATCACGTCCACTACGCCGTCCATAGTCGGGACGATATGGTGGCCTACATAGAAGAGAACTTTGGCCTCAAACCCGAAAAGCTGGAAGACCTGGGAAACATGGGCAAAGACGCCCTGTACAAGGTCGGTCCCACCCTGATTGAGATAACCGAGCCCGGAGACCCCAACAGCGGGCTTGCCCAGTTCCTGGAGAAGAACGGCCCGGGCGTCTACCACGTGTCCTGGGCCGTGGACAACATCCGGGAAGTGGCTGCGGGCCTGGCTGCCAAGGGCAACAAGATGAGGGGCGAGGGCGGGGTGACCACCAGCCCGCGGGGCTACCTTGCCGCCAACATCGAGACCGAGTCGTCCCTGGGCCTCTGGTTCCAGATGTCCGAGGGGTAGGGCGGAAACGCCGCCGGGTTGCACAGAGACATGACTGCTGCGCCAGTCCCACGAGACCTCATCGTCGAGAAAGTCCGGTCCGCCTTGGTGGAAGCGCGGGACGCGGGCGTCCTCAACCTGGAGACGCTGCCGGACATCGCCGTTGAGCGCCCGGCCAACCCGGAGCATGGAGATTTCGCCACCAGCCTGCCTCTGCGGCTGGCTAAGTCCCACCGCGTAAACCCGCTGAAAATCGCCGAAGACCTGGCCTCACGGATAGACCCAGGCCAGGAGGTCAAGGAGGTGTGGGCCGCGCCTCCGGGTTTCGTCAACTTCCGCCTGAACGACGCGTGGCTGGTTTCCCAGGTTGAGTCCATCCTTCAGGCCGGGAAGGACTACGGCAAGCGGGCAGTCGGCACAGGGTCGAAGGCGCTGGTGGAATTCGTCAGCGTCAATCCCACGGGTCCCGTCCACGTCGGCCACACCCGAGGCGCCGTCATAGGTTCAAGCCTCGCCGCCGTGATGGAAGCGGCGGGCTACGACGTGACCCGGGAGTATTACGTCAACGACGCGGGAAGCCAGATGGAAACTTTCTACGCATCCGTCCTGTCCAGGTACGAAGAAGCCCTCGGCAAGGACTCGGAGTTCCCGGCCAACGGCTACCGGGGAGAGTACGTGCGTGACCTGGCCCGGGAGATCATAGACGAGCACGGGGACAAGTTCCTCTCCCTGGAGAGGGAAGAGGCGCTGCGCGAGCTTGGAGCCATAGGCCGGGAGAAGATGGTCGAGCTCATCAGGGAGGACCTCGAACAGATCGGCGTCAGATTCGACAACTGGTTCTCCGAAGGGACTCTGTTCGACACAGGCGAATACGATGCGGTGATGGGACTCCTCAAGGATGGCGGGCACGTGGTCGAACGGGAAGGGGCCCAGTGGTTCAACTCCACGGCCCTGGGCGAGGACAAGGACAACGTGCTGGTGAGGTCCACCGGGGCGCCCACCTACTTTGCCTCAGACATTGCCTACCACCACAACAAATTTCAAGCAAGGGGATTCGACCAGTGCATCAATATCTGGGGAGCGGACCACCAGGGCCATGTTCCAAGGGTTAAAGTCGCCGTGTCGGCCCTTGGGGTGGAACCCGACCGCCTAACGGTGATGATTTCCCAGATGGTGACGCTGAAGCGGGGCAGCGAGACTGTTCGGGCCTCCAAGCGCACCGGGGAGTTTGTCACCCTGCGGGAACTGGTGGAAGAGGTGGGGGCCGACGCCTGCCGGTACTTCTTCCTGGCGCGGACTCCTTCCACGCAGATGGAGTTCGACTTGGAACTGGCCAAGAAGGAGTCCGTGGACAACCCCGTGTACTACGTCCAGTACGGCTACGCACGGATAGCCGGCATCCTGCGCAATGCTGTGGAACAAGGCATTGATTGGAGCGGGGGAGACGTGTCGCTGCTGACCCACGAGAGCGAGCTGGCGCTGGTGCGGAAGATGGCCCACCTGCCGGAGCTGGTGGAAACTATGGCCCGCAACCTGGAACCCCATCACCTGACCTACTACGCCACCGAGCTGGCCACGGCGTTCCACTGGTTCTACGACAACTGCCGCGTGCTGTCCAGCGACCCCGCCCAACGGGAAATGACGCTGGCTCGGCTGAAGCTGGTCGAGGCGGCCCAAACCGTCCTCTCCCGGACCCTGGCGCTCATGGGCATGCAGGCCCCAGACCGGATGTAGACTTACACGGCCATGATGTGGTACCCGGCGTCTACGGGGATTATGGAGCCGGTTATCCCAGAGGCCAGGTCGCTGCATAGAAACAGGGCCGCCGCCGCCACTTCTTCCCTGGTTATGTTGCGCTTGAGCGGGGCCTTTTCCTGGTGCATCCTCTTCATGTCGAGAAATCCGTGAATTCCCCTGGCCGCCAGGGTGTCCAGAGGCCCGGCCGAGATGGCGTTCACCCGGATGTTCCGGTCCCCGTACTCCGCAGCCAGTTGCCTCACCTCGTTCTCCAGGGCGGCTTTGGCTGTGCCCATGATGTTGTAACCGGGGAACACCCGCTCTGAGGCCTGGAAGGTCAACGTGACGACGCTTCCGCCGCCGGACCGCTCCATGAGCGGCCCCGCATAGCGGACCAGGGGTATCAGAGAGTAGGCGGAGATGTCCAGGGCCAGTCGGAACCCTTCCCGACCCGTGGCGGAAAAGTCCCCTCCCAGGTCCTCTCTGTTGGCGAAGGCAATGCTGTGGACCAGGAAGTCCAGCCCGCCGAAAGCGGCCTCCACCTGTTGGACCGTAGACTCTATGTTGGAGTCTTCGCTTACGTCGCACTCAAGGAGAAGCGGGTCTTCCAGCACGGCCGCCAGCTTCTCCACCCTGTCCTTCAGTCGCTCGTTCTGGTAGGTCAGGGCCAACCGCGCTCCGGCTTGGCCCAGAAGGTCCGTTATGGCCCAGGCGATGCTCCGGTTATTGGCGACGCCGAGCACCAGGCCCTTCTTCCCCGATAGATCAATGGCGTACATCCCGACTTCTCCCTTGGTTTCGATGCGCTGCACGTGTGCAAGCGGCGCCCAACAGTATACCACCGGAGGAGCGGGCGTCGGAGAACGGGCAAGCGGCGGGTTGAGCTACGTGAATTGAGGCGCGACTTGGGCCAGGAAGCGGTCCAGCTGCTCTTCAGGGTGGAAGGAGGCGAAACGCATCACCAACGTGCCCGCCCCCGCGTCCACGTACTGGGCCATCCGCTCCGCGACCTGTTCGGCGGGTCCGAAGGGGCCCCACCGGTCTCCCCATATGTTGCCGCCGTAGTACATGGTCAGGTACTCTTCCGCCTCCCGGGCCGCTTGGTCCGCGTCGTCGTTGATATTGACGGTCATGTAGAAGACGGGCTCCATCCGGTGGTAGTCGCGCCCCATCTCGTCGGTGTATGAACGCACCTTGCCGCAGAGCAGAGCGTACTCATCGGGAGTGTCGGAAATTGAGATGAAGCCGTCGGCCAGCCTGGCCACACGCTTGTACTGGGCCTCGCGCTGCGCTCTGTAATGGGCGGCTATGAGAATTGGGACTCCGCCTCTTTGAACGGGCAGAGGCTCCATGCTGACGGACCTGAGCTGAAAATGGCGCCCGTCATGGTCCAGGGTGTCGCCGGCGCCGAGCCCTTTCAAGATGGCCACCATCTCTTCGAGGCGTGAGGCGCGGCGCTTTGGGTCAACTCCGGCGGCTTCCCACTCTCGTTTCTGGGCGTCGTTGAAGGCCCCTCCGACGGCCACGCCCAGCACGAGCCTTCCCTGGGAAATCACGTCCAGGGTCGCCGCCGCCTGCGCCAACAGGACCGGATGCCGCAGCGCCGCCAGGAGCGTTGCCGTGCCCAGACGGACTCGCTGGGTTGCCGCCGCCACTGCTCCCAGGGTCGTTATGGGGTCCAGGCGGGGCTTGGCTGTAAGGCTGTCTCCCACCCAGACGGAGTCAAAGCCGCTCTGATCGGCGGTCTTGGCCAGGGACAACGCCAGACCCGCATCGGAGGGGCGGCCATTGGCGGCCATGACCAGACCGCGGGTTGGAAGCAGCAGGCCGAGCCTTGGTTCAAGACGGCCCGGTTCAGGACTGGACGAAATGGCGCATCCTCCCACTCGGCGTATAGGCCGGTGGGACGACTACTTCCAGGATACTGCCCAATCGGCGATAAGCCCGTGTTCGGTGTGGTTGATGGTCTGCTGCTCGAAAATTCTAATGGCCGCAGTCCTCAAGTTGGCGTCCGCGGCGTCGGCTGTAGCGGACAGCATGTTTCCACACAGGCGGCAGGTTATTTCTATTTTGGCCATGTCGGCGCCCACCTCTCAGTTTGTCTTTGCGTGGCTCCGGTCTAACAGGCCGGGCAATAACCCGGGCTTTATGGTCTCGCAGGCCTCCAGATCGGCGGGCGTGTCCAGATCGAAGGCCACTCCAAGGCTGTAGTATATCGCAACCGGGATGCCCAGGAAACCCGCCTGCTCAAGATGATGCTTGAAGCTGTTGAGACCCATTTTGAAGGCGAACGCGTCCGCCAGTTCGGGGGGCAGAAGAATCCCATTGGTCCCGCCGTCGTTGCCTGCGGGGGCCAGAGCCAGGTTCTTGAGGTTCCCTGACGCCTCCAGCATCCCATGCACGTCCTCGGCGGTGATCAAGGGCAGGTCTGCGGGCAGAAACAGTCCCGCTCTTCCCGAGTCCGCCGCCCTGCGAAATCCCAGCGTCAGGGCGCCGTTCAGGCCCTGGCCTCGGTCATCCATCCATGCGGCGTCTGCCGACTCCGCAGCTTCTTGCACCTCCCGGTCTCCTCCGATAACCCACGTCTCTTCTATGCCGGGTCCGCGGACGGACCTTATCCTGGCCTGGTTGACGGCCCTGAGAACGTGGACCAGCAGGTCCAGGGTTAGGGCCTTTCGCTCCGGGCCGGAGAGACGGCTTTCCAGGCGCGTCTTGGCCTGGTCCAGGGGTTTCATGGGTATTATGGCTGCGACGGTCCCGGCGCTCATAATGCCGTTCCTAGCCCTGACGCCGGTCCGCCGGACTTACGGATTCGGCGATGTCGAGGATGCGCATGGCCAGCCGTGTCTTGTCCCATTCCGTCTCCATGACCGTCGGCGCCGTCTCGGCCCTCAGTCCCAGCCGCTCTATAGCCGGGGCATGGGCCTCGTCCACCTCGTCTATGACGAAAACGTCGCAGACGCCGGTGTATTGCCGGGCCACTCCCACGCATGAGACGTCGTGGCCCAACTCCTCCAGCAGCTTCGCCGCCGGACCCCGGAGGGCTTCACCGCCCACGATGGGGCTGACTGCAATGCGGGGGCCGTTGAAGCTGCTGACGGCCTCCCGGACGCCGTTTACCGCCAGGATGGGCGCCACGCTGAGGAAGGGGTTCGAGGGGGTGAAGACCAGGACATTCGCCGATTCGAGGGCGGTCTGAAACCCTGGGCTGGGATGGGCTCCCCCCCTGTCGTCGAACCGTATCCGGCGGGCCTTGGGCTCACACCTGCGCTGGACGAAATACACCTGGAAGGGCAGTTCTCCCTCGTCGGTGTCCACAACCGTCCTGAGCGGGTCGTTGCTCATGGGTGTAATGGGGTGGCGGACGCCCAGGACAGCGCACATCTCTCTTGTGACGTCCGATAGAGCGTATCCCTCGTTCAATAGTTGGGTGCGTTTGATGTGGGTTGCCAGGTCCTTGTCCCCCAGGTTGAACCAGGTGGGGTTGCCGTAACGGCCCAGCATGTCCAGGGCTTGGAACGTGTCTCCGGCGACGCCCCATCCCGTCAGGTTGTTGGTCAGGCCGGCGAGAGCATACATCACGGTGTCCAAGTCAGGGGATACGTGGAGGCCGTGGAAGGTCTCGTCATCTCCGGTGTTGACTACAATGGTGAGCCTGTCCGGCGGGAGCGCGTGGGACAACCCCAGCGCCAGCTTTGCTCCGCCGACTCCGCCTGCGAGGGCGAGGACTGAGCGGGTCATGTCCCGGCGCCGAGGGGGTCCAGGCCGTCCAGGGAGTCGGCGTCTTGAGGAGCCAAGACGCTCAGACTTACTCTCCCGGTTCCGACGCGCCCCGGGCGTGGCGTGGGTGTTGGAAACGGAAGCTGTCCATGTTTATCAGTTTGAAGTAGGAGCCGAACCGCTCAGGGTCCTCCACCAGGTCGAGGGGGTCCAGCGGCTCGTCCTCGCTGTCGAAGATCTTTATGAGGTCGTAGACCGTGGTCCGCTCGGCGGGCGCCTTGCCGGCGTTGCGGATCAATTCCCTGAACTGGCTTGGCTTCACCAGCTGGCCGTACTGTGAGCCCGCCGACGTGGAGATGCTCTCGTTGATGAGAGTGCCGCCCAGGTCGTTCACCCCGGCGTTGAGCATCACCTGGGAGAAGCGGAGGCTCTCCTTGACCCAGGACACCTGCAGATTGGGGATCCAGTTGTCCAGCATGAGCCTGGATATGGCGTGGACCTTGAGCACGTCGTTCCCGGAGGGGCCTGTACGCACGCTGTCCACCAAGTTCTTGCTGTACATGGGAGCTTCAGTGTAGACGAAGCTGAGGGGGACGAACTCGGTGAATCCGCCGGTGGCTTTCTGAATGTCCCGTATCTTGGCTATGTGTCGGGCGACGTGCTCTTTGGTCTCCACGTGGCCGTACATGACGGTGGACGTGGTGGGGATGCCCAGTTCATGGGCTGTGGTGATGACCTCCACCCACTGGTCTACGGTGATGCGGCCGGGCGATATGCGGTCCCGGACCTCTTGGTCCAGGATCTCCGCCGAGGTCCCGGGGAGACTGCCCACTCCCGCGTCCTTGAGTCCTATGAGGTAGTCCTTTATGGAGCATTTCGAGCGCACCGACCCGTAGAGCACCTCCTCAGGAGAGAAGCCGTGAACGTGGATCTCGGGGAGCTCGGACTTTATGGCCTCGCACAGCTTGATGTAGAGGTCCCCCTCCATCTGGGGAGGCAGTCCTGCCTGAACGCACACCTCTGTGGCCCCCAGGTCCCACGCCTCTTTCGCTCTGCGTATAATCTCGTTGACGGGCAGGAAGTATCCCTCTTCTTGACGATGGTCACGGCTGAAGGCGCAGAAACCGCATCGTTTGATGCATACGTTGGTGAAATTGATGTTTCTGTTCACCACGTAGGTGACAATGTCACCCACCCGCCGTCTGCGCAGCTCGTCCGCCGCCAGGATCAGGGCGTTGAGCTCCAGGCCGGAGGCGTCGAATAGAAAGACCGCGTCGTCCACCGAGACGTCATGCCCATCCAGGGCCGAGCCCAGGATTCGAGCCACTCCGGTGTCGATGCCCTTCATCATGTGCTCCAGGGCGTTCCCGTTGCCGTTGCTAGCTGGTGACATAGCGGTCTATGCCCCCTTTCACATACCCCTCTTCATCGGAAAGAGCGAAGACCCGTTCACGGAGGGGAGTAGGGATGAATTCACCGCCGCCCGTGACGTACTCGGGGTAGACGGGCAGGCGCGGTCTCAGGTTGAAACCCAGGGCCTCAGTGTTCCGTCTGAGGTCCGCTATCTGGGGCCACGGGGCTTCGGGGTTCACGAAGTCGATGGTAAGGGGAGAGACGCCTCCCCAGTCGTTGATTCCCGCCATCAGATATATGGGATAGTCGCTGTAGCTCAGGTTGGGAGGGACCTGCAGGTTCACTTCGGCGCCGAGAATGAGGCGGGCCGCCGCCGTCGTCCACAGCAAGTCCTCGGTGGACGCGTCGAGTTGGTCGGCCATTGGGGTCTGCGGTTTGGCCCGGAAGTTCTGGATGATGACTTCCTGGATGTGGCCGTAGCGCTGGTGAAGCTGACGCAGGGCCAGGAGGGACTCCACCCGTTCCCGCCGGGTCTCTCCTATGCCGATGAGGATGCCCGTGGTGAAGGCCACCTTCTGCTCTCCGGCGATCTCCAACGTCTTGATGCGCACGTTCGGCCTCTTGCTGGGAGCGTGTTCATGGGGGCCTCCCGGCTCGGAAAGTCGCGGGCTCAAGTTTTCCACCATGATTCCCATTGACGCGTTTACGTCCCTCAAGCACGCCATTTCCCGGCGGCTCATGGTCCCCGGGTTGGCGTGGGGCAGCAGAGAGGTTTCCTCCAGCACGAGACTGCTTACGTGGCCCAGGTAGTCCAGGGTGGTCTTGAAGCCGTGGGCCTTGAGCCATTCGCCAGCCTCGGGGTACCGCTGCTCAGGACGTTCTCCCAGGGTGAACAGGGCTTCCGTGCATCCCATCTCAGCCCCTTGCCGCGCCACGTCCAAGACCTCGGAAGGTGTCATATATAGTCTGGAGGCTTGGGCCGGAGACTGGCGGAAGGTGCAATAGCCGCAAAAGTCACGGCACAGATGGGTCAGGGGAATGAACACCTTGGGGGAGAAGGTGACGTCACGCCCGCGGCCCCGGTCTCGGACAGTGGATGCGGCGCGGCAAAGAGGGGCCAGGTCTGCGGCGCCGGAGTCGATAAACGCGTAACACTGTTCATCTGACAGGCTGTCTCCCTGTACGGCGGAGTCCAGCGCCTCCTTCACCGGACCGGAGGCGCCGCCCGCAGGGTCATCCGACCCCATCAGATCGGCCATCCACTGGGAACCCGGACGGTCTGCCGTGGGCGCCAAGGGCGTCGTAGCTCCAAATCTAGCTTGGGCCATATCTCTCGCAGAGTAGGATGTGTGGTCAGGCATACAATTCTACATGCAACGGGTGACGGAGTGAATACGGCCTATGACGGCCTGGGCGTGTAATCGGTGGGCTTCATCAGATGGGCCTGGAAGTCCACCAGTATGGGACCGTCCTTCTCGGACTCGTCTCGGGCCTTGTGCCATTCGGGGTCGGTGACCATGCCCACCCAGTCTTTCTCTCGCTTCTCGATGCTTTCGAAGCCCAGCATCCAAACGATGCGGTTGTTTGTGCCGACGTCGTCGGTCCAGAACCCCACCGTCTCCATTCCGTGCTTCTGGAGCAGGCCGATGGCGTGGTTGGCGAAACGGGCATGAAGATTGGGCAGCTTTCCGGGCACGGCGTTGTAGTAACGCAGCTCGAATACGTTGGACTTGGAGCTCCACTGGGGCGACGGGAAGTAGTCGGTGGTCCGCATGAGGGTGTTGTGGACCCTGGAGGTGAGGGGGCCGTCAACTTCCGAGTTGGCCCGCGCCTCGAGCCATTCCGGGTCCCTCTGAAAGGAGCTCCAGATGCGCTCCCGCTCGGCCATGTTCTCGAAGGTCGTGACGTAGATGAGCCGCATGTTGGCGTTGTTGGCCATGGCCGACATGTTGACCTCTTCCGTCCAGAAGCCGAATATGCCCACGCCGTGCTTCTTGAACAGGCCGATGGTGTGGTCCGCGAAACGCTGGTGCAGGGCGGCCATCTTGCCCGGAGCGGGTTCGTATATTCGAAGCTCGTAAATCATAGCTGCCTCCCAAATGGTGTGGGCCGCGGGGGGACACGCCGGTTTTGCTGGGCGCCGTCTACCTGCCGATCCCCGTAGGCTTGAGCATTCGCGTCTCCCAGGACGCCACGATCTCCCCGTCTTTGATGGACTCGGCCAACACGCCGGGCCACTCGTCGTCAGTCCTGAAGGAGTTCCAACATTCCTCGCGGTGGGCGAGGCTGTCGTACCCCACTATCCAGACCAGCTGGTTGGAATCGCCCACCAGCTCCGTCCAGTAGCCCACCACGTTCATGCCGTGCTTGCGGAGCAGCCTGTCCGAGTGGTCTGCGAACCTCTTGTTGAGGGCGGGCAGCTTGCCGGGTACGGCGTAGTAGACGCGCAACTCGTGTATGGCGTTGGAGCTGAAGTCCGGCGTAGGAGAATAGCCGGTGGGCTCCAGGATCACGTTGTGGACCCGTTGCATGAGCTCACCGTGCTCGGCGGCGTCATGCGCCGTCCTCTGTTGCCATTCGGGGTCGCCGCGAAAGCCTGCCAGGCCCTTATTTCTTTCCTCCAGGGTCTCGTATATCCAGAAGTAGGTTATCTTGCTGCCGCGGCCTATCTCGTCGGTCCAGAAACCGTCGCTATTCAGGCCGTGCTTCTCGAATAGACGCCGGGCAAGCTTCAGCCGGTCCACCTCTTTGGCCTGGTTCCCGGGTGTCGTGTAGTACTCACGAAGCTCGTATAGCATTGGTCCCACCTACTTAGACTGAATGTTGAATCCGGCCCAAACGCCCCTTCTCCCGCCAGAGGTGAAGGCGCCGTCTGTTTCATGTTATGGACATCGAAGGGGCCGTCCGCTAGAAGGGAAGAGGAGCGAGAATCCGGCTCTCCGGGTAAGCCACCAACTCTCCGTTCTTGGTGGACTCGGCGGCGACGCCGGGCCACTCCTCATCGGTCCTGAAGGAGTTCCAACACTCCTCGCGGTGGGCCAGGCTGTCGAACTCGATGACCCATACCAGCTGATTGGACGTGCCGAATGCTTCAGTCCAATATCCCAGGACGTTCATCCCGTGTCTGCGCAGAATCCGGTCGGAGTTTTCCTGGAAGCGGCGGTTCAGGTCTCCCAGTTTCCCCGGCACTGCATGGTAGACGCGGAGCTCATGGAGCTTGTTCACGTCGAAGACCGGCTCGGGCGAATACGGCGTGGGCTGGAGCAGCTTGTTGTGTATCCGGGCCGTGATCTCTCCGTGCTCCGCCGCTTCCCTGGCCGTCAGGTCCTTCCACTCCGGGTCGGAAACGAAGGCGCCGAGCTTCTGCTGCCTTTCGGCCACGTCTTCGTACTTCCACATGTAGGTGACCTGCGGTCCCCGGCCGATTACGTCCGCCCAGAAAACGAGAGCTCTCAGTTCGTGCTTCCTGAAGAGCCGGGCCGCCTCTTGGAGGTGGTC
Organism: Dehalococcoidia bacterium; assembly: GCA_965237875.1. GTDB lineage: Bacteria > Chloroflexota > Dehalococcoidia > Lucifugimonadales > JAGWBF01 > DAOUJI01. Next base: position 2,347 of record CBDEGP010000001.1, on the reverse strand, counting down.
CTGCAGGGCAGCGCCCTTCCCCGGGTTGGCTTCGTACGTACGCAACTCATAAAGCATGTTCAAGCGTCCTCTACAGGAGTCTGACCTGAGGCGACGGGGCCCTCTCGGGGAAGTCCCGTCCCAGGTGCGAGTATGCCTGCCTGGTGGCCACCCTGCCTCTGGGAGTGCGGTCCAGGAATCCCAACTGGAGAAGGTACGGCTCGTAGATGTCCATGATCGTATCGGCGTCCTCGCCGATGGAAGCTGCCAGTGTGTCCAGCCCCACCGGCCCGCCCGAGAACTTGTCTACGATGCTCTCCAGCAGCCTCTGGTCGATCTGGTCGAGTCCCAGAGAATCGACCTCCAGCTTGGCAAGCCCTTCGCCGGCGATTTCCCCGGTTATTCTACCATCGGCCATTACCTGTGCATAGTCCCGCGTACGCTTGAGCAGTCGGTTTGCCACACGGGGCGTGCGGCGGGCCCTTCCGGCTATGATCGAGACCCCTTCTTCGTCAATGTCCACCCCTAAGATGCGGGCTGAACGGTCCACTATGGACTCCATGGCGGGCAGGTCGTAGAAGTCCAGCCGGAAGACTGAGCCGAAGCGGTCTCTGAGGGGCGGGCTGACCATGCCGTAGCGGGTGGTAGCGCCTATTAGAGTGAAGGAGTTGATGCGCAGGTTGATGTTGCGGGCGCCAAGCCCCTTGCCCACCACCCAGGAGAGGAAGAAGTCCTCCATGGCTGGGTAAAGCACCTCTTCAACGACCCGTGGGAGGCGGTGAACCTCGTCGATGAAAAGAACGTCGCCGGTGTTCAGGCTGGTCAGCAGCGCCGCCATGTCTCCGGCCCGCTCTATGGCAGGGCCTGACGTGACTTTGACGGCGACGCCCATCTCCAGGGCGATAATGTGGGCCAGCGTGGTCTTTCCCAGGCCCGGAGGCCCGTAGATGATGATGTGGTCCAGCGGGTCGCCCCTCATGCGGGCGGCTTGCATGGCGATGTTCAGGTTGCCCTTGACCGACTCCTGCCCTACGAAGTCCCTCAGCTGTCTCGGCCTGAGGGAGGAGTCGAGGGCGTCGTCCTCACCCTGCGACTGCCCGGAGACCAGCCGCTCTGTCATCGACCCGGCGCCTCTGCTCCGGCTTGGTTTGACGGGACTGTTTTCATGTCATCCCTTACACACGGGCCCTTGCCCCAACTTGAGATGGTTCCCGCTGCTCCAAACGGCGACGTTCTCGCCACTGTCAGCCTCATTGATCGTTTTTATGATTATGATTGCCCTTGGGAGTTGACAGTAGCAATGCCTTACGGCCTATGTCAACATGGCGGGGGCGCTGCAAGAAAACATCAGGGGCAGGCCTTCCGAGAATCGGAAGGCCCTGTCGCCTGTCCCGGTCCATTGGAAATCCGTGCGAACATTGTGTATTCTGGATTTATCACCGCCTACAGGCGGACTGCAAGAGGAAGTTCATGGCAGACCCAAGACCTACGCTTACGAAGACCGAACGCAACCTGTGGAACGCCATAGTCGCCGAGGCGATGGCCCACCTGAAGTACAGCGCCTTTGCCCACCAGGCCCTGCGGGAGGGCCATCCCGAAGTGGCCCAGGTGTTCCAGGAAGTGGCGGGCGCCGAGACCATCCACGGTATCAACCACATGAGCGTTGCAGGCGAGTTGAAAAGCTCGCTGGAGAACCTGAAGGGCGTCGTGGAGGGTGAGGCGAAAGAGATAAGCACCATGTATCCCAACTACATACGGGATGCGCTGGACGAGGGGCGCACCGACGCTGCCGACACCTTTATGATGGCCATGGACCGGGAACAACACCACTTGGAAGTGTTCAACAAGGCCGTCGAGGTGTTGGAGGCCAAGCTTGCCGTTGCCGGACCTACGGAGGCTGTCGCCCTGGCGCCCCGGACGGACACCCGGCGCACGGCGGCGCCGGTGACGGAATCCGTGCTGTCGCCCGCCTATGCCGCAGCCCGGACCGAGGTGGAGACCCGGCGGTGGGACGTGGCCTCGAAGGGACGCATCAGGGAAGTGGTGTTCGGAGGCCAGGACGGGCTCCTCAGCACCATGCTCCTGGTCACGGCTCTTTCGGTGGGTGACATCGGGAATGCGGCGGTGCTGATTGGCGGCTTGGCCGGAGCATTGGCGGGAATGGTTTCGATGGCCACCGGCGCCTTCCTGGGTTCACGGGCCGAGCAAGACTTGCAAAGGTCGGAGATAGAGAAGGAAGCCCAGGAGCTTCAGGACCACCCCGCGGAAGAGCTGGCCGAGCTGGTGGTCCTCTACCAGAGGGAGGGTCTTTCTTTCAAGGAAGCTCAGGGCGTGGCGGACCACATCGCCGCCGACAAAGACCTGTGGC